>CBDFKP010000001.1:0-216145 GCA_965248865.1 Dehalococcoidia bacterium
GCCTTCAACGCGGAAATTCTGCACGCTCGCCTGCAGGGCCATGAAGATAAGCAGGGCCAGAAGGACCGTTTGGAGGACTTCTCGTATCTGAGAGCGCATAGGTTACCGGGCGAATGCCGAGGTTCGAGTGTAGGGCCTCACTATAGTAGTATACGTTCAAGGGCGACCGTCTGTCACACGATGGAGTTGGAGTGCCGCCCTTCAAGGGACCCTCAGCAACTCAAGCCTGCATGCCTACGTAACGAGATGGAAGACGAACAGGAGCTGGTCCACCGGAGCCAGAGAGGCGATCTCCAGGCCTCCAATGAGCTGGTGGAGCGGTATCAGGGTCAAGCCTACAACCTGGTCCTGCGCATGACCGGCGACGAGGCCCTGGCCGCCGATGCGACCCAAGAGACCTTCATCTCGGCCTACAAGGCCATCGGTGGCTTCCGGGGCGGAAACTTTCGCTCTTGGGTACTCCGTATTGCCGCCAACGCAACCCGGGATATTCTCCGCGCCGCCAGGTCCAGGAGCGCGCTACCCCTGGAGGCCCTGGAGGCCGCTTCCGGCACTATTCCCCGTTCACAGGCGGAGTCGCCGGAGGAGTATGCCCTGCGTACGGAGCTTGCCGCTGAGATCAAGCGGGCCCTTGAATCGCTGCCTCACGACCAGCGGCTGGTCATGGTCCTTGTCGATATTCAGGGGTTTAGCTATGAGGAGGCGGCCCAGGTTACCCGGAGCTCCCTGGGTACGGTGAAATCCCGACTCAGCCGGGCCAGGCACCAGATGCGAGACCTACTGAGGGCACGGCCGGAACTTTTACCCAGTCAGTTCCGTCTTGAATAGCGGGGGAGAAGCGTGATGCGGCTGTTCAGACTAGACAGACACCGCCGGTGGCACCAGAGACTCTCGGCCTACATAGACGAGCGTCTTGAGGCACGGGAGCGTCGGGAGCTAGAGCGGCACCTGGAGACCTGTCCCTCCTGTCAGGAGGGCTTGGATTCGTTGCGGGTGACGGTTGACCTGTTGCGACGCATGCCCCAGGTGGCCGTTCCCCGGTCCTTTACGCTTACGGAGGCAATGGCTCCAGCCCCCGTTTCTTGGTCAGCCAGGTATGTCCTGCCGCTGCGCTACGCCGCCGCCGCCGCTGCCGCGCTCCTGCTGGCCGTTGCCCTGGGAGACCTCTTAATACCCTCCAGTGAAGGGACAACGCCGGCGTTGTCCCCGCATCAATTAGAAGAGGGGCCTTCCCAAGCAACCCCGGCCGCCGCTCCCGTGGCCCCGGCGATGGATGCGGCCCTGCCGGCAGACGCTCCGGCTCCCGCCTCCCTGGCTCCCACGCCTGATCCGGCTGCGCCGGAGGCCGCCACCCAGGAGCTGCAGGCGCCATCGGCATTCCCACCGGCCGCCGAAAAGGACGTTTCCGGGGAGGCACGGGTGATACCGGATGAGACGGCACCAGGGCCGGAACCGGTGTACAGGAGCACATTTTCCAGGGTGCTGGACTGGTTACAGCTAGGTCTGGGCGCGGTGCTGACGGTTCTGGTGTTTATGGTATTACTGCAATGGTGGATGAGGAGAAGGGCCACTCCATCCCGGTGATTGTCTTGTCACCCTTTCTCTCACAGTTGAGCTACGGCTGGTGCCGCACTTCCGCACGGAGCTTTGGTACCCACGTGAACAAGCGGGAACTTTTTCGCCGGGAACTTCGTCTTGAAGAGTAGAAGGCCCAACGCTTGGGACAAACAAAAGGAGGTTCAGATGATAGGAACAAGAGGAACAAAGGGATTGCTGCTAACCGTGGTGCTGGGAGCGGTGGTGTTGGGGGTAGCCTGCTCGGAGGACCCTACTCCAACGGCAACGGTCGGGGAGGACCCATCGCCCATCGGTACCGGCGTCGCTAACGGCGGAGCCTCTGGAAACGGCGGTGCGCCGCTCCTGGGGGTCAGCTCCGTGGAGGCGGCGGGGTTCACCACCTTCGCCGCGCCGCAGGTCTCCTCCGGATCCTCGCAGGCCGGTATCTGGGTGAGCGGCTCCGGTCGAGTGGTTGTAACGCCGGACCTAGCCCTGCTTGACCTGGGCGTGGAGGCGCGAGCCACCACGGTGGCGGAGGCTAGGGACCAGGCCGCCCGGGCCATGGACGGCATCATGGCGGTGCTGGAGGAGGCTGGCATAGATGAGAAGGATATCAAGACCCGGTTCTTCAACATCCAGCCGGAGTACACCTACAACGAGCGAGACCGTCGCCAGGAGATTACCGGCTACCGAGTGACCAACACCGTGAACGTGAAGGTGCGCGATCTAGAGGGCGTGGGCACCCTGATCGACCGGGTGGCCACCGCCGGTGGTGACCTGACCAGGATCAACAGCATCGGGTTCACTGTAGAGGACACCGGCCAGTATGCGGCCCGGGCCAGGGAGGCGGCGGTCAAGCTGGCCATGGAGAAGGCGCAGCAGTTCGCCCAGCTCACCGGGGTTACCCTGGGCACGCTGGCGTACATCGCCGAGACAGGCGCCAACGTGCCGGTGGTGCGGGACTTCGCCTTGGAGGAGAGGGCCCTGGCGGCAGTCGCGGCGCCTCCCACGCCCGTCAGCCCTGGGGAGATGGACATCACCGTTACCGTTCAGGCGGTGTTCAACATCGCGTAGCCGGGGGCAAGGCACGGCTCATGGCAGGGACGCCCCGAACTCACCGGGACGTCCCTGTCGCATATGTTGCGCATGGCTCATCTGCAAGACTACAATTCACCTAAAGGAATACGTGAGCAGCACCGGTTGCGGAAAGGGGAACCCATGGTTCTCAGCGACAGGACCATCCGTGAGCAGCTGGCCGAGGGCCGCATTGTTATCGACCCTTTGGACCCTTCAGACGTCCAGCCCGCCAGCGTCGATCTGCACCTGGACCGTAAACTGCTGGTGTTCCGCAACTCCCGGCGTGCCTTGATAGACGTGCGAGAAGACCTGGATGGGCTCACGGAGATCGAGGAGATTCCCGACGTGCAGCCGTTGATTCTGCATCCAGGGGAGTTCGTCCTTGCCAGCACCCTGGAGTACATTGCCCTGCCCGACGACCTGGTGGCCCGGCTTGAGGGGAAGAGCTCCCTAGGGCGCATTGGGCTGCTCATCCACTCTACGGCGGGCTATGTGGACCCCGGATGGAAGGGCCATCTGACCCTTGAGTTGAGCAACGTCGCCAGCCTTCCTGTGACCCTCTACTATGGCATGAAGATCGGCCAGATCTCGTTCTTGAGACTCACCACCCCCGCGGAGAACCTCTACGGCTCCAAGGCCCTGGGTAGCAAGTACCAGGGACAGACCGATCCCACGGCCAGCCGGTTCTACCGCGACTTTTCGCCCCGGAAGTGAACCTCTTATGGACTACATGAAACAGGCCCTGGCCCTGGCACACCAGGCTCTGGGCACCACCAGCCCCAATCCCGCCGTCGGGGCCGTGCTGGTCAGGGACGGCCAGGTGGTGGGAGAGGGGTACACCCAGCCGCCGGGCCAGGCCCACGCCGAGATCATGGCGCTGCATCAGGCGGGCGACCGGGCTCGGGGGGCCACCCTCTACGTGACCCTGGAGCCGTGCTGCCACCGGGGGCACACGCCTCCGTGCACGGGGCCTATCGCCAAGGCGGGGGTCGTGGAGGTGCGCTTTGCCCTCCAGGACCCCAACCCGCTGGTGGATGGCAAGGGCCGCAAGGAGCTGGAAGAGACGGGTGTCCGGGTAGCGGTGGGCGAAGGCGAGGAAGCGGCGAGAAGGCTGCACGAGGCATACCTGAAGTACATCCGGACACGACTTCCCTTTTTGGTGACCAAGTACGCCGCCAGCCTGGACGGCAAGATCGCCACCAGGACCCGCAACGCTCACTGGATCACGGGTGTTGCCGCACGACGCCGGGCCAACGAGCTACGGGCCGCCTCCGACGCTGTAATGGTGGGCATAGGCACGGTGCTGGCCGACGACCCCCAGCTTACCGCTCGGGATGGCCGTGACCGGCCCCTGGCCCGCCAGCCGCTGCGGGTCATCGTGGACAGCGGTGGCCGGACTCCGGCGACGGCCAGGCTGCTACGGGAGCCTGGCAAGGTGATGGTAGCCGGAGCCCGCATTCCCCAACGCCGCGCCAGAGCGCTGGAGCGAGCGGGAGCCGAGATCCTGGAGCTGCCGGCGGAGGACGGCTCGGTGGACCTGCGGGCGCTGCTGGCGGCCCTGGGCCAGCAAGAGGTGACCAGCGTTCTTGCAGAGGGCGGCGGAGCGCTCCTGGGGTCGCTGTTTGATCATGGGCTCGTTGACAAGGTCGTGGCCTTTCTGGCGCCGGTGATCATCGGTGGCGCGGAGGCCGTACCCGCCATCGCTGGCGTCGGGAGCGAAACGGTTGCCCAGGCCATGCGCCTGCGGGAGGTGAGCGTGGAGCAGGTGGGGGAGGACCTGATGGTGACCGGCTATCCGGCAGAGAAGAGCGAGGAGGCGACGGTCTAAAGTTGCTCCATCACCCCATGACGAGGGCGGCATAGATGGTCACCCTTCAGCATACTGTATTGACAGAGCCGAGCTATGTTGGTGCAGGATCGCTTACAATTAGCGATAACACGACATTTGAGCAGTTGGAAGGAGCAGCCGATGGCAGACTTTTTTGAACAGATTGTAGCTGACTACCTTACTGAAAAGGGATACGTAACTAAGCTCAACGTTAACTATCGCAAGCCGGATGGCAAGCAGTCAGGTTCAGACATCGACGTACTAGCCCTCCACGGAAAAGATCACAAGGTAGTTGTCGGTGACTGTAAATCTTGGCAGGCGGGATTCTCTGGGGATTGGATGCTCGACCTAGATCCAGCGAGCCAACTTGGCAAAAAAGAAAGAGGTTACTTCAAACCTGTTTTCGATAAGGAATGGGCGAAGGGACTGGTTAACCAGGTGGAAGAGGAGTTCGGAACGCGAGAGTTCACGTACACGGTTTTCTGAGCACGGATGGATGGGGGGTCAGACAAATTCAAGAACCGCAAGGTCGCCGGGAATCCGATTGAAGTCATGCCGCTTGCTAACATCATCCGTGACACAGTTCAACGGGTCCAAGCAAAGAAAGACAAATCCGTGGAGCCGACGATGTTGGGACGGTTGGTACAGCTATTACACGCTGCAAGGATAGAACTTCACCAGGCCCCTTAGAGAGAAAGGCGTACGGAGATTCACAGCAGGTGTTTACCGGAATCGTAGAGGAAACGGGGCAGGTGCAGGAGGCCTCTCCTGAGCGGCTCACCATCCGTGGTACCTCGGCGCTGGAGGGGCTGCGCGTCGGAGATAGCATTGCGGTGAACGGCGCCTGCCTCACGGTTGTGGACCGCGAGAGCGGCATCATAGCCGTGGACGTGACGCCGGAGACGCTGCGTCGCACCAACCTGGGTCTGCTGAAGCAGGGGCATCCGGTGAACCTGGAGAGGGCGATGGCCGTGGGAGACCGCATAGGCGGGCACATGGTCCAGGGCCACATAGAGGCCACCGGGCGCGTGGTCTCCCTGGAACAGGAGGGAGACTCGGTGGTCGTTTCCATAGAAGCGCCCCCCGGGGTCATGCGATACGTGGTGGCCAAGGGGTTCATAGCCGTAGACGGCATAAGCCTTACCGTTGTGGAGTGCGATCCTTCATCCTTCACCGTATCTGTGATACCATACACATGGAGTCACACGGTGCTTGGCTCTCGCAAGGCGGGCGACCTTGTGAATCTGGAAACCGATATCATCGCCCGCTACGTGGAGCGGCTGGTCAAAGGTGAGCAGTAGATGGCGTGGAGCACTATGGGAGGCGGTATATGCCCCTAGCAATGGTAGAAGAGGCTGCGGAGGAGATCCGCCAGGGCCGTTTCGTCATCATCGTCGATGACGAGGACCGGGAGAACGAGGGCGACCTGGCCATGGCGGCGCAGTGCGTCACGCCGGAGGCCATCTCCTTTATGGCAACCCACGGCCGGGGTCTCATCTGCATGCCCCTCTCCGGCGAGCGTCTGGACCAGCTCCACCTCCCCCTCATGGTCTCCGAGAACACCGCCCGCCTTGGTACCGCCTTCACCGTCTCCGTGGACTACAAGAAGGACACCACCACCGGCATCTCCGCCTACGACCGGGCCGCCACTGTGCAGGCGCTCATTGACCCGGCCACCACGCCAGAGGAGCTGGCACGCCCCGGCCACCTCTTCCCGCTGCGCTACGCCGAGGGCGGCGTCCTGGTACGGGCAGGCCAGACCGAGGCCATCGTGGACCTGGCCAGGCTGGCGGGTCTCTACCCCGCCGGTGTTATCTGCGAGGTGATGAACGACGACGGCACCATGGCGCGGATGCCCCATCTGGAGAGCTTCTCACAGGAGTATGGCATCAAGGTCGTCAGCGTGGCCCAGATCATCGACTACCGCCAGCAGCACGAGAGGCTGGTTCAGCGGGTTGCGGAGACCCGCCTCCCCACCCACTACGGCGAGTTCACCGCCATTGCTTTCAAGAGCGTCCTGGATGCCGACGAGCACCTGGCCCTGGTCATGGGGGATATCTCCAACCCGGAGCCCGTCCTGGTCCGCATGCACAGCCAGTGCCTCACCGGCGACACCTTCGGCAGCATACGCTGCGACTGCGGCGAACAGATCGCCAGGTCCCTGGAGCTCATCGCCCAGGAGGGTCGGGGCGTCTTCGTCTATATGCGTCAGGAGGGTCGGGGCATCGGCCTCCACAACAAGATCCGCGCCTACGCCCTCCAGGACGACGGCCTGGACACCGTGGAGGCCAACGAACGCCTCGGCTTTGCTCCAGACCTGCGCTGGTACGGCATCGGCGCTCAGATCCTGGTGGACCTGGGCGTTCGAGAGATGCGGTTGCTGACCAACAACCCGAAGAAGGTGGTGGGCCTGGAGAGCTATGGCCTCCACCTGGTGGAGCGGGTCCCCATCATCGTGGCCCCCAACGCGGAGAACCACCGCTATCTGGAGACCAAACGAGACAGGCTGGGTCATCTCCTGGGCGCACAAGACGGTGGCTCGGAGTCTCCGAAGACTTCGGCACGGCGGTCGTGACACAACCGAAAGAGCTGCAGGGCGACCTCCAGGGCCGGGGGCTGCGCATCGGCATCGTCGTCGCCCGCTTCAACCAGTCCATCACCTCACGTCTCTTGCAAGGAGCGCAAACCGCGCTGGGTGAGCATGGCGTTCGCACGGAGGACGTGACCATCGCGTGGGTTCCCGGCTCCTTCGAGCTCCCCCTGGCGGCCCAGTGGATGGTCGGGCAGGGGAACGTGGACGCCGTCATCTGCCTGGGCGCAATCATCCACCATGAGACGGACCATGACCGCTACCTGGCTCAGGCGGTGACGCAGAACCTGGCCTCCCTGGCTAGGGAGGAGGACATCCCCATCGTCCTGGGCGTCCTGACTACGGAGACGGAACGGCAGGCTGAGGAGCGGGCCGGTGGCGCTCAGGGGAACAGGGGCTATGACGCGGCGCTCACGGCCATAGAGATGGCCACCCTGCTACGGACGGTGGACTGAGCGAGGGACAACGAACCGTAGGAGAGTAAGAGGGATGATGACCAACCTTGCCATCGTCACCATATTCGTGCGGGACCAGGATGAGGCGCTTAGCTTTTATACGGAGAAGCTCGGCCTGGAAAAGCGCAGCGACAATACCTTCGGGCCGGGTATACGCTGGCTGACCGTTGCGCCGGCGGGACAGCGGGAGGTGGAGATCGTTCTTCTCAAGCCGGACGAGATGATGCACGGTGAGGAAGATGCCAGGACACTCATGGGGCGTGTGGGCCAGAACCATCGGGGGGTGTAAAGTAGATGTTGATGATAGAGCCGCCGCCAGCCTTGCGCATCGAGTTTCGGGGAATTTACGGCCTATGGTTATTTGCAGCCGTCCTGGTTGCCATCGGTATTATAGTGGCGCTAATTGGCGTAGGCATGCCGTTGCTTATGCGTCGTATACGTAAACAACCCCCTGATTCAAAATGACCCACTACCAGAGCGTCTGAGCCCTTGACAACCCTTTCCGGTGAGAATAGGGTTAGAACATGCATTCTCAAGATGCGACAGTCAGGCGCATCTTCCACGTAGACCTGGATGCCTTCTTCGTGGCGGTGGAGCGTGCCCTGGACCCATCCCTGGAGGGAATCCCGGTAGCCGTGGGCGGTGAAGTCGGCAGCCGAGGGGTTGTGGCCTGTGCCTCCTATGAGGCCCGTGCCTACGGCCTCCACGCGGGGATGCCCCTCAAGACCGCACAGCGCCTCTGTCCCCACGCCGTCTACCTGTCCGGGAAGTACTCCCACTACCTGGAGGTGTCCCAGCGATTCCACGCCCTGCTGGGGGAGTACACACCCTGGATAGAGCCGATGGGCATGGACGAGGCCTACCTGGATATGACCGGCTTCGAGTCGCTGTACGGTCCCCCGGCTACGGTGGCCCGGACCATCAAGGAACGCATACGCAGTGAGCTACGGATCACTGCCTCCGTGGGCATCGCCTCGGCCAAGGTCACGGCCAAGGTGGCGTCGGACTTCCGCAAGCCGGACGGGCTGGTAGAGGTGCCTCCCGGCCAGGACGCCGCCTTCCTGGCGCCCCTGCCCCTCAGAGATCTGCCTGGCATCGGAGAGAAGGTAGAGCAGCGGCTGAAAGAGCGGCTGGGCATCGCGACGGTGGGAGAGCTGGCGGCGGTGCCTCCGCTCACGCTGCGCCGTATCTTCGGCGGGTGGGGGGACCTGCTCCACCGGTGGGCCACCGGCGTGGGTCACGCTCCGGTGGAGCATATGCTGCCGGCGCCCAAGTCGATAAGCCGCTCCACCACCTTCGCCGAAGACAGCCGGGACCAGGGGTTTATCCTGAATACGCTGCGCTACCTGGGAGAGCGGGTTGCCGTCGCACTGCGCCACGAGGAAAAGCGGGCCGGGTGCGTCACCATCACGGTGCGCTACGCGGACTTCCATACCATCAGCCGCAGCAGGAGGCTAAAGCAGCCCGTGGAGTCCGACGAGGCCATCTTCCGGCTGGGCGCTTCTCTGATGCAGGAGCCTCTGAAGGACCCCCGGGCGGTGCGCCTCATCGGCATCGGCGTGGCGGACCTGGTCCCGGGCAAGCAGCTCTCGCTGATGACCGACGAGGTGGAGAGAAAAGGGAACCTGGCCCATGCCGTGGATGCCGTGCGCCGCAAGCACGGCTACATGGCGTTGCAGACGGGGAGGACCTTCCTGCTGCGGGGCGCCTTCCCTTCTGACGAACGGGGTTACATTCTCAAGACACCGTCGCTGAGCCGGTAGATAGGGTATGGGCTGCCTTGACGCTGCTTTCTCTCCGATGCTACAGTCGGTGCACAAGATTGCTTTGGGAAAGTTCATAACTTGTGGGGGGAGGGCAAGGGAGGCAAAATGGCTATTGTAGAGTTCGGTGTAGGCCTTTATTCCCCAAAGGTTGCAGCTAGAGTTGCCAGAATCAAATACCAGAGTTTTCAAGCATGGGCCAAGGCCGGGTTGCTCCGTGGAACAAGGATTCCTATTGGCAAGAGAGGGGAAAGTACCTACACATACTATGATTTGCTCCTCATTCGCCTCATCGTTCGGCTAAAAGAACAGGGCACACGTCCAAAGCAAATAAAGACAGCCCTCAATACTATCGAGTTGGTATCTGGTGGCGATCCTAGCGCTTGGTTGAAAGCTATCATCCTATTCGATCTTGAGTCACGTGTGGTAGTGGCAGTGCTACCAGAAGATCGAGAATGGAACCCAATAGCAGCCTCGAAAGGTCCCCAGAAAATGGCGGTCATATTTTTTCCTGAACTGATTCAGCAGCTACGGGATGAGCTTGTGCCACCCGACCAGTTTCCCCGCGTTGAAGTCGATCCTGAAGTACTGGGCGGAGCACCTGTCGTCAAGGGAACTAGAATTTCCACTAGGGCCATTGTATCTGTAAAAGAGTCTGGGCAAGATCCTCGGGAAGCGTACCCAAACCTTTCGGAAGACGATGTTTTGAATGCAGAAGCCTACGAGGAGTTTCTAAAAGCTGCGTGACGCTTGTTGCTGACGGGGACGTCCAAGACCAGATTGTTCAGGCCCTGCAAGCGGTCAAATACGATATTGTTACTTATGACCAACTTGGACTTCCAATCCGTCCCGATAAACTCCTTATGGAAAGGATACTATCTCTAGGGGGTGTCCTAGTAACTAGGGACACAGGGATTCCTTCGCAAGCCTATCTGTATCAATTTGCACAATATGGACTCACCGTAGTCGTCCTAAGGTGGAAAGAGTCGTCCTAAGGTGGAAAGAGCAGTTCCCGCGAGACTGGCAAGAAATGGTGATGGCTATATTGAGAGATGGTGAGTCTTGGGAGCATATAGCAGTACAGACACCATCTGTCATAAGTGTTAATAGGTGGGGGAGCCGCGTTAGACCATGGAGTACAATCCCGCCAGATATTGCTGGCCAGGCTAGGCGGAGGTCTGGATAAACCCTCCACTCAAAACGAGTGGAACGTTATCTTGAAAGCCCCTCTGGGCCTGACCGACCTGTGCCCTCTTCTTAGCAACCAAAAGACACCTGGCGGCTCGACCGCTGGGTACTCCCCGCTCAGAGCCATTTGTTGTAACGTGCCACTCCCAGCGCTATGAGGAGTATCGGCGGCCCCACGAGCGCGGCCAGAATAGTGATGCCAATGTCTGCGCCCAGGGCGAAAAAACCGAAGCCGATAACGTGGCTGGTCACAATGTAAAAGATCATATTTTTGCCGAACACCCTCCCACTATAGCCCCAATCCCCTGGCCTGAGAAGAGACCCCGTGCGGGTAGATGACGGCCTGGCACACCCACATGCCAGGTGTGGAGGCGGAAGGGTGTACCGTCCTTCTTGTAGCCTTGCGCCGCCGCGCCTACCGCACGACGCACAGCTGGACAAGGGGCTCTATGGTATCCGCGCCCTGAAGCTCCGCCACGCAGGAGCTAAGCTCCTCGAGCTGGCTCGCCGGCGCTGGCAGGTGGGGAAAGACCTCCCGTATCCTCCGCGTCTCCGTGGCCAGGTCGTACTTCAACTCGTCGCCAGTGTACTGACCCTGGTAGCGGGCGCCGTCCTTCATCACAATGGTGATCCGGGGCGCGTAGGTGCCCCAATCCTCCTGAGGCACCACGGTGACCTGCTCCATAAGCTCGGCAATGAGCGGGTCCTCCTGGGCAGGCGACGCTCCCGGCCCCCTACGCTCTCGGACGCGGGGGAAGCCCCCCGTGACGCACGCATAGGCCGCCTGGTACGCGGTGCCCTCTCCCTGGAACTGGCGAGTGCTGGGGTGAGCGGGCGAAGGGTAGTGAGTCTCTAGCCAGTTCATCTCTACGGTGATCTCCTCCACCTGACGGGCGTCTACGTTGTGCTTGGTCCTCAGCTCCGCCATAAGCTCTATCACCGGGTTGTCGGGGCCCTTCCCTGGATAGATCTTCGGAATCACATTGAGAAACTCGTACCGCTCTCCCAGACCATCGGTTACCTGGGCCATATCGACGGTGCTGGGGCCGGTGAACACATAGGCGAGCTCCCCGCCGTTGTTGCCTATGAAGGCGTTGTAGAACCCGGTGTCCCCCTCCAGCGCCGTCTCCGACCCCCGTATGTCTCCCTGTGCCAGGAGCGCCGCCATGACCCCATTCCTGGTGGCGTTGGCATCGTGGTACTGGGTCTCCTGTCCACGTACCCGGGCACCCTCAAGGGCGCCCCCTGCAAAGGTGGCGGCCAGGGCGATGGCGGCGACGAGCTGGTCCTCCGTCAGCCCAAGCAGCTTCCCCGTGGCCATGACCGCGCCGAAGATCCCGAAGGCCGGGCTGGCACGGAATCCCCTGGCCTGAGTGGCCGGGACAAAGGAGCCGGCGATGCGGACGTGGGCCTCGTATCCGGCGGCCAGGGCGGTCAGAAAGGCCGCGCCGCTGACTCCGGCAAGCTCCGCCGTGACCAGGGCCGCGGACACCACGTGTCCTCCCGGGTGGCTGAGCATCAGGTAGGAATCGCCGTGGACGCCCACGTGCATGAGCTGGCTGTTGGCGAAGGCCGCCCCAACGCGGGTGGCCTTGGAGCCGTCCACCAGGATGGTGGCGCCGTCCTCCTGTGCCTCCTCCCTCTTGACCAGTTCCACCACGGCCTTGCCTGAGGGGGTATCCGCCCCGTCCATTGCCATGACCAGGTTATGGAGGGCCAACGATTTGAGCCTGTCCACCACCACGGGAGGGAGCTCCTCATAGCTCATTGATGCAATGTACCTGGCTAGCTGTCGACTCAGCGAATCACTCATAGGAACCTCCCTGGAAGGTGCGCAGCGCCGGCGGCAAGGTAGCGGCCATGGCGGTGCAATTGTAGGGGGTGGCCATAAAGAGGGTCAATGGTGCAGCGGGGCCTGCCTCCGTCACAAAGCAAGTGAAGGGCTACTCCGCCGCCTGGCCGTCGTCCACGGTCACCGGATCGCCGACGCGGATGATTCCGCCCTCGACGATATCCGCCCGCAGGCCACCGCGATGGAGCAGGCCATAGAGGGCGTACTTGTGGGTGAGGCGGCTCAGGTGGTCGCACGGCTCGCACAGCCAGAGGCCCTTCAGCCGCACCTCGCCGACGCGTAGCTCCCGGTCCACGTAGTGGTTGAGAGGGACGCCCCTGGTGACAATGTTGCGTCGCGCATCCCCTTGGGGAAGCTGCAGGCCCATCTCCCGCTGAAGCGCCTCGATGGCCTCCGCCTCAATGAGGGTGATCTGGCTCCAGGCGCCGGGCTGTGGAGAATAGGTCCCCGCTCCCTCCGCGTACCGGTCGCCCTCCAGGCCCTTCCCGGCAACGGCGCGCGCCTCTTCCAAGGAGGTCATCGGCTGGGCGGCTGCCCCGGTAATGTGGATAGACTCCACCCGTCCCACAATCATAGCTTCAGAGTATACCACCATAGGCTTGAGTGCCCATAGCGGTCTCAGCAAAGAGGCGGTGGCCAGTGAAGGCCGCTTGGCATCCCCTGGGAGGGCCGATATACTGGCCCCGCTTCTCTAGCCGACGCAAAGAGAAAGGGGCCAGCTATGCCGAGGATTCCACAGATCACTGAGCGGGACCAGGTAGCCGAAGACCAGCGAGAGCACTACGATTCGATCATCGCCAGCCGTAAGCATATCGGAGCGCCCTACTACTATCTCCTCCACTCCCCGGACGTGGCGGCGCGCACTGCCCACCTGGTGGGCTACTCCCTCCACACCTCCGACTTCCCTCTTGTCCTGAAGGAGCTGGCCATCTGCACTGTCGCCCGGGAGATGGACTGCCTGTTCGAGTGGGCGGCCCACGAAGGGGGCGCCCGCAACGCCGGCGTGCGAGAGGAGGCCATCGTCGCAATCCGTGACGGGAAGGCCCCCGAAGGGCTCACGGAGGATGAGGCGCAGATCGTGCGGTACGTTCAGGAGATACTGCGGCCACCTCACCGGATCACGGAGCCCACCTTCCAGGCGCTCCACAACCGCCTGGGCGATGCCCTCCTGGCCGAGATTACGGGCATCGTTGGGGGATACGTAGCGCTGGCCTGCTCGCTGAACGCCTTTGAGGTGCCGACGCCGGAGGGTAGGCCCGTGCTGCCGACCTAAGCGACAGCCCCGCTGTGCTTGGCTCACCGAGGCGTAGCAGCTAGCTGGACGAGCCCAGGCCGGGGCCTATGACCTCCTGAAAGGCGCGGCGCTCCGGCTCCGGGAGCTGGAATGTCTCGATGCCGAACAGATACACGTGCTTGACATCCAGCTTCTGAAGCTCCTTCAGGCGCGCCAGCACGTAGTCGGGGTCACCGATGGCCCCCCGCGTCTCGCAGAACCGTGCCAGCATATCCTTGGGCACGAACTCGCTGGCCTTGATGGCCGTCTCTCTGTCCTGGGCGTGACCCGGGTCCGGATAGAGGCTCTGGATCACCTCCAGGGCCTTCAACGCCTGCGCTCGCAGCCCACCGATCTCCCCCTCGAAGCCCAGCCGCCGGGCCTGCTCCTGGGCATCATCCCCCGCCAGCATGGTGGCCAGCCGGGGTGCCCAGCACCGGCGTGCCTCCTCCATGGTCTCCCGGATGGTGCAGGATAGCTGCAACACCTCATGTACCTCTGCGACATCTCGGCCCGCGCGAGCGGCCCCCTCCGCCAGCCATTTCCGATGGAGCGCTATGCCCTCCGCGTTGGGTGGAGCCGCCATGAGTATGCCTTCGCACAGCTCACCGGCCAGCCGGGTACCCAGAGGCCCACGAGACGCCAAATAGATGGGAACCGTGGGTTCACCGCCGTGATGGAGGATGGAGTGGACGCCGGGGTACACGTCCCACTCGCCCGCCATGAAGCGGTGTATGGCGGTGATGTGCCCGCGCATATCCTTCGCAGGGGTTGTGAGTAGACCTGCCATACGGGTTGCCGCATCTCCCCGGCCCAGCCACAGCTCGAAGCGGTCGCGCCCGAACTCGGCCACGGTCTTTGCAGCCGAGGCGAGGACCGAGGAGTGCCGGGGGCCCAGGCAGGTCACCGCGGGGTGCACCCGCAGCCTGGTAGTATTTGCCAGGACGTGGGAGGTGACCACGTAGTTATCGCGGAAGTAGGACTGGGCATCGTTGAAGCCACAGCCGGAAAAGCCCGCCTCTTCGCAGCGCTGAGCGAACTTCACCACCTCTGCCACTGGATGCGCTGGGGGAGTCCGAAGGTCCACCTGCATACCATTCTCCTTCCTACTGTTAGACGGGTAGCGTCTCAGGAACCCGTATGTCGGGAACCGGAAACGCCAGAGATGACTAGTTGGAGGAGCTCAGCGCGGGGCCAATCACCTCCTGAAAGGCCCGCCGCTCCGGCTCCGGGAAGCGGAAGGTCTCCACGGGATACATGTAGATATGGTTGACCCCTAGCTCCTGCAGATCTTTCATCCTTTTTGTGACCTGGTCCGGGTCGCCCAGGACGGCCATCTTGTCGCCCATGGCCGCCTGCAGCTCCTCTGGTATCGCCTCCGCCAGCCTCTCCCCCGCCTCCCAGTCCTGGATGTGGCTGGGGTCTGGGTACAGCTCCCGTAGCTTTGCATTGGCCTCCTGGACTTTCGCCTCCAGGGGGGCTATGTCGTAGTCGATGCCCCGCTGCTTCAGCCACTCCTCCGCTCCGGACCCTGCCAGGATCCGAATCAGGTTGGGGCTCCAGGCACGCACCGCCTGTTTGCGGGTATCCCTGACAAGGCAGCGCATCTGCAACACCTGGTGGACCTCCGAAACGTCGCGCCCAACGCGCGCGGCCCCCTCAGCCAGCCACGTGCGGCTCTGGGCAAGTCCCGCCGCGGAGGGTGGACAGGTGAGGAGGACGCCATCGCACAGCTCGCCTGCCAGGCGGGTGACCATGGGGCCACCGGCGGCCATATAGATGGGTACGGGAGTGCCTCCGCTGTGGTGGAGGCGTACCCGCTCGGCGATGCCCTCCGTGGGTTCATAGACGTCCCACTCGCCAGCCATGAACGCCCGAATCTTCGTGATGGCATCCCGCATTTCGCTGACTCGAAGCTGTGGAATACCCACCATCCTGAGGGCGGCGTTTCCTCTGCCAAGCCACAGCTCAAGCCTGTCAGGGCCGAACTCCTGCACCGTCTTGGCCGAGGAGGCAACGATGGACGTATGCCTGGGCCCCGGGCAGGTGAGGGCGGGATGCACCCGCAGGCGCTCCGTGTTCTGGAGCACCTGGGACATCACCACATAGGTGTCTCGGAAGTACATCTGGGCGTCGTTGAAGCCGCAGCCGGAGAAGCCGGCCTCCTCACAGCGCTGGGCAAACTTCACCACCTCCGCAATGGGCTGGCTGGGTGGAGTCCTCAGGTCTACCTGCATCGTCTATCCCCCTTGCTGTAAAGCGATTACCGCTGAGACGTACACGGAGCGCGGGAAAGCCATCTGCCGTTGAGTAGGTACTCCTAGGATCACCCTTAGAAGCACGGGCCTCTCAATGCAAAAGGTATTCTAGTAAGCCGGCTCTGAAAGTCAAGGATGGATACCGGTGCAGCCATACCGCTCCAATGCCATGCGCGCCGCTCCCCTGTCACAATGTGGAATGAGCCGTAATTGCTGCCGTAGGGCTGGTTTACCGCCGTCACGTGTGGTAACATCGTGAACGTTGTTTCAAAAGGGGAAGAGAAAAAGGAACCTGTGTTGCAGCGAATCCCGTTCATCCGTGCCTTCCAGCAGCAGCGACCTCAGCCAGAGATCAATCTGGATGAGATACTGGCGAACGCAAAATCCTTCTTCAACCGCATCAGCCAACGGCTGGGTGGTGGGGGAGCAGGGCTCGTCATCTTCCTCGTCATTGGGGCTATCGTCCTGATATGGGCGGGCACCGGCTTCTACCAGGTAAAGCCGGCTGAGCAGGCCGCACTCCGCCTCTTTGGAAAATACACCGGTGAGCTCCAAGGGCCTGGCCTCCACTGGTTCTATCCCGCACCCATAGGCACCCGCAATATCGAGGCCGTCGAAGAGATACGGCGCATGGAGTTGGGGTTCCGCAGCCTGCCCGGCGGACAGGCCGCCGACTTCCCCGTCGAGTCCATCATGATCACCGGTGACCTCAACCTTGTGGACGTCCAGATGATAGTCCAGTACCGGATCAGCAACCTGGAGTCCTACCTCTTCCGCGTCGACGACCCAGGCGAGGCCGACCGTGACATCGGCGCAGGGTTCCCCGATGGCCGTACCTTGAAGGACGTGGCGGAGGCATCCCTGCGACAGGTGGTTGGCCAGCGGAGCATTGATGACGTACTGACCGTCCAGAAGGAGGCGGTGCAGGCGGATACCCACTTGCAGCTCCAGGACATTCTGGACAGCTACTTCCCGAAAGATAGGCCGGGGCTCGAAATCCTGGAGGTACGGCTTCAGAACGTCCGTCCCCCTGATGCGGTGCGGGACGCCTTCGATGATGTGGTAAGGGCCCGGGTGGACCAGGAGGCGCGTATCAATGAGGGCCTAGCCTACGAGCAGGACCAGCTCCCCAGGGCCAGAGGTGTGAGAGAGCAGATCGTCCGCGCCGCCGAGGCGTTCAGGCAGGAGCGCATCGAGAGAGCAACGGGTGAGGCGGACCGCTTCCTGAGCGTACTGAAGGAGTATGAGCAGTCAAAGGAGGTGACCCGGCAGCGCCTCTACCTGGAGGCCATGGAGGAGGTCCTGCCCGGCGTCACCAAGTTCATCGTTTCCCCTGACACCGGCGGCAATCTGCTCCAGTTCCTGCCGCTAGACCAGACAGAGTTGCCATAGTGCGTCCCGATTCCAGAAGGTAGACATGAAAGTACTGATAGCACTGGCGATCGTTGGGGTAGTGGCCCTCATTGGGGCCTCCCAGGCGCTCTTTACCGTGGACGAGACGAAGTTCGCGGTCGTCACCCGTTTCGGCGAAATCCAGCGCGCCATCAAGTCCCCGGGCCTCAATGTGAAGTTCCCCATCGTTGAGCAGGTCACCCGCTTTGACAGGCGCCTCCTCAGGGTGGACGTGCCGCCGGCATCCATGCCGGACAGGGAGTCCCAGTTCCTGGAGATAGACGCCTATACCCGGTACAGGATCGTGGACCCTGAGAAGTTCTGGCGGCGGCTCCGGGACGAGTTCACGGCCGCCAACCGGATCAGCAACATCGTCATATCCGAGATCAGACAGCAGGTCGCCGCCAGTGAAAGAGAAGACATCATCGGGGGCCAGCTAGAAACACAGCCGGACGGTACCGTCATCGTTGTGGCAAAGAAGTCGCCCGAAGGCTTGGACACCCGCGCGGATCTAATGGCCGATGTCCTGAAGGGCGCCAACGACGCCGTGAAGTCCCCAGAGAACGACTTCGGCATCGAGATCGTCGACGTCAAGATCAAGCGGGCCGAGTTCCCCGCCGCGGTGGAGCAGACCGTCTACAACAGGATGAGGACTGAGCGGGACGTGCGGGCCAAGAAGTTCCGCGCCGACGGTGAGGAGGAGTATCTGACCATCACCGCCAACGTTGACCGGCAGGTGACCATCATCCGAGCCGAGGCTGAAAGGGATGCCAACCGGCTTCGTGGTCAAGGAGAGGCGGAGGCCATCGCGATCTTCGCCGACGCCCTGGAGCAGGACCCGGAGTTCTACGCCTTCACGCGAAGCCTGGAGACATACACGAAGTCCCTGGCTGAGAACACGACGGTAGTGCTCTCTTCGGACAGCACCCTGTTCCAATACCTGCAGGACCCAGCCGGCCTGCCTCCCGAAACCGCCTCTGCTCCGCCGCCCGAGCCAGAAGCCACCCCTGAGCCAACGCCCGCCGGCGGGTAGGCTCCCGGCGCACCGTAGCCTCGCTCTCCCTTCGCCCCGCTCCGATCGTTGACCGGCACACCGCTGCCTGCTATACTCCCGCCAATAGACCGACTGGTCGGTCGAAAACCGGGGGCGAAAGCAACGTGAGCACCAGGGAAGTTACACGAGAGAAGCTGCTGGAGGCCGCGGAGAAGGTCTTTGCGCGGAAGGGCTACTATGAGGCCGCGGTCGATGAGATCGTAGAGCGGTCCGGCACCTCCAAGGGCTCTGTCTATTTTCACTTTCCCAATAAGGAGAGCCTCCTCATGGCAGTCATGGACCACCTGGGAGAGCGGCTCCTTCTGCGGGTTGAACGGAGCATCGCCCTGGTCTCCGACCCGACCCAGCGGCTGGACGTGGCCCTGACCACGAGCTTGGAGATCCTGACCAAACACCGGACTCTGGCAAAGCTGCTGCTATCGAAAGGCGTTGGCATGGGGTCCGCCTTCGCCCGCAAGCGCACGGAGCTGTTTGCACGCTACGCTTCCCTTATCGAGAGTCTGCTGAACGACGCCCTCGCTTCCAGGGACGCGCCTCGGCCAAACACGGAGGTGGTGGCCTACGCCTGGCTGGGAGCTATCAGTGAGGTGGTGGTCACCTGGCTGGAGACGGGTAAGCCTCATCCCGTGAAAGAGGCGCTGCCCACGCTACGGGGGCTGTTTCTGAACGGGCTGGGGCTGGACGTGGAGCAGTCGGCTTTAGACAGGGTGCGTTCGTAGGAAGGAACGGCGAAAACATGGCGCAAGCACCGGCGAAACGGCCATCTGCACCTGAGGATGTAACCTTCACGGATACATCCCTGGCGCCCATCTGGGAAAGGGTCCAGGCCTCAGAGCGGCTCTCCTTTGAGGACGGCCTTCGCCTCTTTGAGACGCCGGACTTCATCGCCGTGGGGCGCATGGCGGACTACGTGAAGCGGCAGCGGCACGGGGACAAGGTATTCTTTGTCACCAACGTGCACGTGAACCCCACCAACATCTGCGTGCTCACCTGCTCCTTCTGTGACTTCGCCAAGAAGGACATCAACACCCCAGGCGCCTATGAGATGAGCATGGACCAGATCCTGGGGCTCATAGATGACGAGATCAGCGAAGTGCACATCGTGGGTGGCCATCACCCCACGTGGCCCTTCGAGCACTATGAGGAGATGCTGCGGACCATCCACCAGCGGTTCCCCAACACCAACATCAAGGCATTTACCGCCGCCGAGATCGATTATTTCTGGCGACGCTGGAAGGTACCCCCGGAGGAGTCCCTGGCCCGCCTCAAGGCCGTCGGACTGGAATCCATGCCAGGCGGTGGCGCGGAGGTGTTCTCAGACCGTATGCATAAGCTCATCTACCCGGGCAAGGCAAGCCCCAACAGATGGCTGGAGATCCACAAGCTGGCCCACTCCATGGGCATCCTCTCCAACGCCACACTCCTGTACGGCCACACGGAGACCTATGAGGAGCGGGTCCAGCACCTGCTGATGCTCCGGGATCTCCAGGATGAGACCGGCGGATTCCTCACCTTTATTCCACTGGAGTACCAGGTGGGTGACACCCACCTGGTACCTCGGCACGCCACTCCCATTGATGACCTGAAGACCATAGCTGCGGCACGGCTGCTTCTGGACAACTTTCCCCACATCAAGTCCTACTGGGTGATGATAGGCGAGGAAACGGCCTCCATCTCCCTCAACTTCGGTGCCGACGACATGGACGGGACCATCGGCGAGGAGCGGATCGCGCACGCCGCCAGCGCCGCCAGCCCACTGGGCCTGGCCAGGGTGCGCATGGTGCGGCTCATCCGAGACGCCCGGAAGGTGCCGGTGGAGCGCAACGCTCTGTATCAGGAGATCAAGGTCTACGATAGCTAAGCCCCAGCGAGGGAGAAAACCAGCCCATGACACTGCGGATCGGCCTTATGCCCTACCTGAACTCGGAAGCGTTCTACTACGCCTTCGACTCAGCGGGCATGGAGTTGCTCCCTATGGTGCCCAGCGTCATGGCCCGGGCTGCCGAGCAAGGTGAGCTGGACGCTGGTCCCATACCCGTGGTGGACTGCTTCCGCCTGGAGGAACGGTTCACCCCCGTCAACGGCTTCTGCATTGCCACTGTGGAGCGGGCGCGGAGCATCCTCTTCTTCTCCAAACGGCCCATCCAGGAGCTGGAAGGGGCCTCCGTTGCCATTACCGATGAGACTTCAACCACCGCCCGGCTCCTGCGCGTCCTGCTGACCCACAAGTTCGGCGTGCAGCCGCAGCGATACGTGACGCTGAAAGATGCCCACGACGCCTACCTTCTCATCGGCGACAACGCACTGAGGAGCAAGGGAGGCGACCCGGCCTTTCCCTACCTGTACGACCTGGGCCAGGAGTGGCACCAGTGGACCGGCCTCCCCTTTGTGTTCGCTCGCTGGGTCATCCGCAAGACCGCTCCAGCAGAGGAGCGGCAACGGCTCCACCACCAGATCGCCGCCAGCATTCCTGCCGCCCTGGCCAACGTGGAAACCATCGCCCGCAAGCGCCACGCCGACCTTGCTCTGACGCCCGAGGAGGTCAAGGAGTACGTGCAGAGCTTCCACTACGTGATGGGTGAGGAGGAGCAGCAGGCAGTAGAGCGCTTCCGCCGTCTTCTGGAGGCGCTGCCTGAAGGCCAGAGGTACGTCCCGGCACAATCACGGTAGCATACAGGCCGTAGCTATCGTAGTCCACGCACTGAGGTGACGCCGATGTTCAAAGAGATACGCGCCAAGGTCGAGTCCGGCGAGCGGATCACCAGGGAGGAGGGTCTGCACCTTCTCACGGAGGCCAACCTCCTGGACCTGGCTCCGCTGGCTCAGATGGTCCGATTCCGCCACAACCCGGACCCTGTGGTCACCTTCGTGGTGGACACCAACATCAACTACACCAACGTCTGCGACGCCTATTGCACTTTCTGCTCCTTCTACCGGACGGAGAATGACCCCGACAAGTATACCCACACGGTGGAGGAGATGATGGAGCAGGTGGGTCTAGCGGTGGAGAAGGGGGTCACCACCGTTCTGTTGCAGGGTGGTCTGAATCCCGCTCTGCCCATGGAGTACTATGAGGATCTGGTCAGGCAGACCCGGCGGCGGTATCCCGATATCACTCCCCACTACTACTCGGCTCCGGAGGTCCAGAAGATGGTCCAGGTGTCCGGCCTCTCCCTCACGGAGGTGCTCCAGCGGCTGAAGGATGCAGGTCAGGTATCCATACCAGGCGGCGGCTCGGAGGTACTCTCGGATCGGGTGAAGCACCGGCTCAGCCGCCTCTTCCCCAAGGGTAAAACAGCCGACTGGCTGGACGTGCATCGGGAGGCCCACCGCCTGGGCTTCCGCTCCACCGCCACCATGATGTATGGCCACCTGGAGAAGCCGGAGGACATCATCAACCACCTGGAGGTGATCCGCGACCTGCAAGACGAGCACCACGGCTTCACCGCCTTCGTCCACTGGAGCTACAAGCGGCAGGACAACGCCCTGGCCTCCAAGGTCAAGCATGAGGCGGGGCCCAACCCGTACCTGCGGATCATCGCCGTGGCCCGGATATTCCTGGACAACTTCCAGCACGTTCAGGCCTCCTGGTTCTCCGAGGGCAAGAAGACCGGCCAGGTGGCCCTCAACTTCGGCGGCGATGACTTCGGCGGCACGCTGTTTGACGAGAGCGTGATGCAGGAGGCGGGCTGGTACAACCGTACCACGGTTGAGGAGGTGGTGGCTATGATCCAGGAGGCGGGCTTCACGCCCGCCCAGCGCACCACCCTCTACGAGATCGTGCGCCGTTACCCTGAGCCGGAGACCGTAGGCCCCGGTGGGCGGGTGGGCAGCTTCGCCGCTGGAGTTAGCGCGGGCAGCGGCTGAAATCTAACCAGCCTATTCGAAGCTATCCGGATATTGCCCCTGGGGGAGTCCATCCCGACGAGTCGGGATGGTGGGGGTCTGAGGGGATACCCCCAGACTTCTTTCCTCCCCCCTCTCCCCTGCGAAGGGAGAGGGGGACACAGGGCCTGTCCTGAGCCTGTCGAAGGAGAGTGAGAGTTTTGGAGCGGGAAGGAGACCCATGGTACGGTTGCGCATCGGCCACAGCCCCGACGCCGACGATGCCTTCATGTTCTTCGGCTTCGCACAGGGCGCTGTCGACACGAGCCCTTATGAGGTGGAGCACGTCGTTGAGGATATCGAGTCGCTGAACAAGCGGGCGATGCAGGGCGATCTGGAGATGACGGCCATCTCCGCCGCCGCCTACCCGGAGGTGGCCCGCCACTACCGGATAATGGCGTGCGGGGCGTCCGTCGGTAGGAACTACGGTCCGATCATCGTCGCCAGGGAGCCCATAGCGCCCGAAGCGCTGGCTGGGAAGAGGGTGGCCATACCCGGGGCACTCACTACGGCCTACCTCCTGCTCCGCATCTACGTGCCCGATACCCTGCCCAGGGTCATTCCCTTCGATGAGATCATGGATGCCGTGGCCCAGGGCGATGTGGACGCCGGGGTGATCATCCACGAAGGCCAGATCACCTACAAGTCCAAGGGCTTCGCCAAGGTCCTGGACCTGGGTGAGGCCTGGTTCCAGGACACCGGCCTGCCAATCCCGCTGGGGCTGGATATGGTCAACAGGAACCTGGGAGAGGCGGAGGCGCACCGCCTAAACGACATCTTCCTGAGCAGTATCCGCTACGCCCGTGAGCACGCATCCGAGGCCAACGCCTACGCCCAGAGCTACAGCCGGGGCCTGGACCCGGAGCTCTCCCGGCGCTTCGTTGGGATGTACGTGAACGAGGATACCCTGCAGATGGGCCAGGAGGGCCGCCGTGCCCTGGAGGCGCTCTACCAGCGCGCTCACGAGCATGGGCTGATTCAGGCGGTGCCTCCCCTGGATATCGTGGGGCTGGAGTAGAGGGTCACACGGCGGGCGTTTCCCGGCCGGTCAGCACCTCACTCCGGTAGCGCCAGGAGCGCAGGGCGATCTCATCGAAAGAGTCAGGGCTCATCCCTGTGGTCTGGATAACCCATTCGATCTCCTCAGCCAACGTTGTGCCGAATATTCCAGGGTTGTCACTGGCGACCACGAACGGAACATCGTTGGCCAAGAGTTGAATGACGGGGTGATGCTCGGGTCGTGAGATGCCACCGATACGGCGGTTGGATGTGGGGCACACCTCGATAATCGAGCCGAGGGACCGGATGCACTCCATGGCGTATCTCTGGCGATCGCGGATCTCATCAAGCCGCTGCTGATCGTACACGACGGTCAATCGACGGTCGCCAGGAAGAGCCTCAAGCTCGCTCAGCTCCTTTGCAATGCTTTGCTCGTCTATTGGTACATTGTGGCGGCGAAGCCCGTCTGCATGCCGCAGGTCGTAATGGAGCTGGTCTACGCGCTCTGACACTGCCTCGGTGCGTTCATGCCTGCCGTAATTTTCCGGGTCAACGCCCAGCGCGATGGCATGACCGAGTCGATGCGCTCCCAGCTCCGAGGCCTCATGCACCCAGCGGACGGCGCTCTCCAGAGACTTGTCCTCGAAGCTCTCACCGACGTGATACAAGATTGCCAGGGCACGCTCCGGGTATCGACGGTTGAAGGCCTTGACCTCATCGAAGAAAGAGCGCTTCTCCTTTGGGGGGTACCCCTCCTCGAAATAGCAGAAGTCGATGCCCGTCAGGAGGTGCCCGTAGGGACCCAGAGCCAGCTCTCTGGTCACCTGCCAGCCCGGCCACGGATTGCTCCTCTCAAGGCTCATGGCTAGCCGTGGCTGAAAATCCGATGTTTCATACTCCGCGTACGATTTCAGCATCGCCAGCAGTAGCTCCGTTTTTTGGTCTGCCGAGAACCTCGAACTCAAACGCATCCTATACTCCGCGTACCGTATACCTTGTTGCCGCTGCCTTGCGATAACCTTGTGGAGGGAGTAGCACACCTCGTCGACCAGAGCAGAGAAGGCTACGCGGCCTTGAAGAGCGTCCATGAGCTGACTACCGTTGGTCAGCAACTCGAACTTAGCTTGAAATCGCTGGAAGCTCCCGGCATCCTGATCGCCGAAGACGAAAAGCCGGTGAAACTCATCGTCTGCGCCGGGAATACCTGAGCGGTAGCGCTCAAGGACCTCTCTTATGGGTGGAGTTTCACCGTACGCTGACTCGTAAGCGGATTCGTAGAATCCCCAGTCTATTGCCCGATCACGGATGAGCTCCAAAAAATCGGCGTAATGGATGGAGCCCTCGTGGTGGAGATGAAGCTCGGCTAATGGTGTTGCGGTTGGTTTATTCATGACGGCCGTGGGACGGGCAAAGCCGATGAGGGTAATCGCGCCAAATATGGTGAGCAGTATACCATCGCTTCATGTACGCCCTTGTCCGTATTCACTGTAGGTTGCTAGACTGGCCGCACGTTGGTAGAGTGTTCACGACCACCCGGGTTTCGCTACAAGCGCCAGCCCGCAAACAGAGCCGCACAGAGGTGAAGCAATGGCCAGCCAGGAGCAACGCCAGGTCAGCCCGGAGCAGATGCAGCTCATGGCACGGATAGTCGGTTACGAGATCCCGCCCGAACGGCTGGAGCGGGTGGCCGGCCAGGTGACCGCCATCCTCCAGAGCATCGGGCAGCTGGACGCCAGGGAGCTGCAGAGCGTGGAGCCCGCGTTCAGCTTCCGGCTCCCGTGGGAGTAGCGGCGCCCAGCTTCCATGCCTGAGCGGACCGCCAGGCGGCGCCGCAAGGTGACGCTCTACCATCACGAAGGAGGGAGAGATGCCCAAGCCACGAATAGCGGTGTTCTCCGGCCCCAACGCCACCATATCCAACTCGCCGACGCTGGTGACCAGCAACAAGGGGAGGCTGGCCAGAGAGCGTATGCTTGAGGGTCGCTACGATCACCTGGTGGCCCAATCGCTGCATGAGCCGGTTACGATAAGGATCAGGAAGTTCAGCGCGCATCCCCTGGAGGAGGACTCCAAGGGAGTCTACCAGGACGACGGCAAAGAGTACTACGAGGTGGAGCTGCGACCGGAGGACGGCCTCTACCTGTTGCCGTACATGGGCAGGCGTGCGGATGGCTCCCCCAACGGTGTACCCTTTGAGGAGGCCGACATGATGGACGCCGCCCTCAACCACGGCGGGAGGCAGTTCTTCTTCCCCGACGCCTCGCGCATCTTCGCCGACATCGACCGCACGATACCCGGTAGGGACGACCATGGCGAGGGCAACACCCTGGACCGGCAGGCGGACTTCGATTTCATCCGGGTCCTGCCATCCGGCGGCTACACCCAGCAGGGCGAGGTCTCCGGGGAGGACTACTTCCCATACAGGCCGTACGCCATCGCCAGGAGGCCCCGGTACAGCGATCTGGCCAGGGCCGCCAACATGGTGCAAGCCACGCTGGCCAGCGGCAAGTATGAGGGCGGCATCTGGATGGAAGGCAGTCCCACCGTGGAGGAGAGCGCCTACTGGCTCAGCATCCTCATCGACACCGACCTGCCCATCGCCTGCATCGCCGCCCAGCGCCCCCACGGCCAGCTTGCCAACGATGGTGACCGGAACATCGTGGACGCCGTTGGCTACGTGCTGTCGGGCCAGGGAAACGGCATTGGAGCCGTGGGGGTCCAGGACGAGCGTATCTATGCCGCCAGGGAGTTCAAGAAGGCCGACGACCGTCCCGGCAACTACAAGGCGACGGGCGGCCACGGCGGCATCCTGGGCAGCGTTGGGCCGCCGGTGACCATCTGGTACGCACCTGCCTATAAGCGCACCTCCACCTCTGAGGTCAACCTCTCCAGGCTGTCGGAGACGGTCGAGTTCCTGGATACCGTCGGCGATGCGGCTGCCACCAGGGTCCGGGTGAAGAATGCCGATGGCACCCTGCGCGGGGAGATCATCCCCAGGGTCAATATCGTCAAGTACGGTGCCTACATGGACGAGGAGGACGCGGAGAATCCGGACAATGAGGTGGACATCATGGCCCGCATCCAGAAGGCCCGTGAGGAGCAGGACCGTGCTGAAACGGATGCGCTCCCCTTCCACGGCTTTGTGCTGGAGGGCACCTCTCCCTACGGCATGGGAAGCGGGTCTCAGCATACGGCCCTGGCCATAGCGGCGTTCAGCGGTATGCCGGTGGTCAGGGTTGCCCGGGCCGATCCCGGCGGCATGGTGCCGGTGGCTCGGAACCCCCTGACCATCGCAGGCAGCAACCTGGACACCAACAAGGCCAGGCTGTTGCTCATCGCCGCCATGCTGAAGCTGGGCAGACTCCCCAAGGCGAAAGACGCAAGAAAACCGACGGCCATGGAGCGGGAGGCCGTCCTGGCCAAGATCGCCGAGTTTAACAAGATTTTCGAGAGCCACTGAGGGATAGCGGGAGCCGTCCTTCCTGGAGCCGATGGCTTTGTATGCTCACCATGACCCTTCGATGAATTCGATGCTTCGACAGGCTCAGCACGAACGGGCTAGTGGGCAAGCTCTCCGATACGCCCCGGGGTGAGGGGGGATTTGTTTGGGGCTTATATACTTAACTCAACTAAAGCGTTCTTTCTTTAGGTAGAGCCGACAGACATTATCCGGTGCGACCCTGAACTTGGTCCCATGATTGCGCAGTGCTTTGCTGCCAGGCTTGTCTTCCCGTGCATCGAAGTCCACAGCAATTGTGCCCACGACCATCTCAATCGCGAGTAGCGTTAGATGCAAGTCCTCGAAACAATCGGCCTGGACAAAGCGGGCACGCTGGCCGTTGCGTTCACCTTTGACCAACAGCAATCTTCGCAGCTTCCCTCCGGCAATATTGAGCAGGGTATCGTGTGTCCAGGTGGGCACTAAGCCATTACCCTTGGCAGGGCGAACAATAATGCTCCCTGCATCGTCAGCCACCACGAACCTGTCTGAACGGCCATTGATGGTGTGGCGAAAACTCAATCGCCCCTGTGAGTCTTTCCAGCCGTACTTACTCGCCATGTAGCGCATGATGCCCTGGGGCTGCGGCTCTTTGTGGAACAAGGTAATTAGGTGGGTCTTCGGGGTGTAGACTTTGACTTCCCAGCCCAGCGCATCCGCAATGTCTTTGTTGCCTGCTGTCAATCCGAGGAGGTCTTCTAAATAGTTGCCCTGCCCTCCTGTGCCGTTGTAGCGGGCCTCTGCGGGCATTTCAGTCCAGCCCGCGGCAATAATTCGGCGGAGGCGGTCAAAGAGGGCTTTCTTAGTGGTAGGGGTAGGCTCACCCAGCAACTCGTTCACTTCTTGAATAGCCTTCTGGCGGCTAGAATCCGCTCCTGTGCTACCTTGCAATAGTCCTTGGATATGTCCATACCCACCCATTCCCGTCCGCTGGCCTCAGCAGCGATGGCGGTCGTCCCTGACCCCATGAAGGGGTCGCAGATGACCTTAGCGGTCGTTGATTGGATGCACCGCTGGGCCAGTTCCATTGGGAACGGTGCAGGATGCGGATTATTGCTCTCTTGGGGAATCCGCCAAATATCACCCAAAGCGTTGGCCTTTGATGCCAGCTTGAACCCAGGCTTGCAAATGAGGTATATGACTTCATAGGTGGGAAGGAAGTACCCTGGGTTGAAGTTGATCCCGCCTTCACGTTGCCAGACGATGATTTGCCGGACAGGGAAGTCTTCTACTATGTCCGCACGGTCTTGGAGCAACCCTCCTTGGACACGCCATTTGTGGTTGTAGAAGATTGCGCCGTTACCATTCAGGATACGCATCATCGCCGTTAGGCAACGGCGCTGCCAAGCAACGTATTCTTCATAGGGCATTGCATCGTCGTATTCGCCATACCCTTGAATCAGGGCGGCACTCTCCCACTTCCCGCCCCTGCCATCCTTTAAGCCGTTCCCTGTGCTGTTCCGCAAGTTGTATGGTGGGGAAGTTACTATCAAGTCTACTGAGCCGACTGGCATCTTGTCCATCAGCTCAACGCAATCTCCGAGATGCACTTGACCAAGCCAGTTTTCCGTTAACCGACGTGGTATGTGGGTAACTGCTGCGGTGAGCAGTTGGTCAAGGTCCGAAATGTCTTGGGCCTGGGGTTGCTGTTCTTTCATGCAATCAACCGCTCATAGGTGAGTCGCAGGCCCGGGGTTGCTTCCAAGATTGTATCAAATCGCTCAGACCCTTGCAGCTTGCTCATCATCCAACGTGCCTGAAATTCTGCGAGGTAACGGTGAATATGCTTCCCACTCATCCGATGGAAGATGCCGTAGTGACCGCGCTTTAACAAGCTCCAGAACGACTCAATGCTATTGGTGTGAGCGTTCCCAACCACGTACTGTTTCGCAGAGTGGTTCACACGGGCATGGTGGTAGCCATGCAGCCGCTGATAGCTGGGATGATCATCGGTGTAAAGCGTGGAGCCTTCGCTCACCGACGCCCTAATGAACATGCTGATTTCTGGCCTACTGGCACTTTCAATCAGGGCGGCCTTGATGCGCCCAGCACGCTCAACTGCCCCTACCACTGTGAGCTTCCCTACCGGGCCACGTCCACCATCGTGTCTCTTGTTGGCGTGCTTGTTCTTCTCCTTGCCGCCGACGTAGGTCTCATCGGCTTCAACCGTTCCGTCCAATGGCCCACCCGTGTTGCCGAGCGTCCCTACAACTTCCCGCAGCCGACCGAGCATGAACCAAGCCGTCTTTTGTGTTACACCTATCTCCCGTGCCAATTGAGTAGAAGCGATGCCCTTGCGATTGGCAGCGACCATCCAAGCAGCAGCAAACCACTTGCGGAGAGGGAGACGGCTTTCCTCGAAGATGGTTCCCTTGCGCACGCTAAAGTGGTTACGGCAATCAGAGCACTTGTAGGTATGGCCCCGTGAAACACGGTAGACCTTGCGGCTGCTGCCACAGCAAGGGCAGATGATACCCTTGGGCCAACGAAGCTGCTCTAGGTGCCGGATACAGGCCCCTTCATTCGGGAAGGCTTCGAGAAGGGCCATCAAGCTATCGTACTGCATTTCTGCTCACCACCTTAACTGTATACAACCATATTAGCATATATCTATGGTGGTGTCAAGTATATAATCCCCATTTGTTTCCATGTTATGTCAAGTGTCCCTATCTGGCCTCTAGCTGAGGGAGAACTTTTTTCGGGGAAACAACTCCGATTCTCGTCGCTTCGTCGGAGGCGGGAGGTGTGCAGCCGTCGGCAGCTCTGCGAGTAACATCACGCTGAGGATAGCATGCGACGGCCTGATGCACGAGAGGCGGATGGCAGGGGATGGGCAGTTTGAAACCCGCCTAGGGAGCCACGTGTTTATCACAACGGGGATTAGCCGTATTGTGAAAACGGGAGTCAGGACATGACTGAATTGGTGATCCGTAGTTACCAGGAATCTGATCAGAAAGCCGTGGTGCAACTGTGGCGTGATTGTGGCCTGGTGGTGCCGCAGAATGACCCTATCAAGGATATCCAACGCAAGTTAGGCATCCAAGCGGATATGTTCCTGGTCGGGTTACTGAGCAGCCGACCGGTAGCCGCCGTCATGGCGGGGTATGAAGGCCATCGCGGTTGGATCAACTACCTGGCGGTTGCTCCAGACTGTCAGAGAAGGGGGTTCGGACGGCGCATGATGGAGGCTGCGGAGGTTCGTTTGAGAGCACTTGGATGCCCCAAGATCAACCTTCAAGTCAGAAACTCGAACGCCAGTGCGATCGAGTTCTACAAGAGGATCGGGTTTTCAGTGGACGATGTCGTCAGCATGGGCAAGCGCCTTGAGGAAGATTAAGGACGCATTCTTGCCTATCCCACCCTGCAATGCTGCAGGAATTGGGCGACTTTGGCTTGGCCGTGATAAACATCACGGCGAGGATAGTATGCGCCGGCCTGATGCACGAGTGGCGGATGGCAGGGGACGGGCGTTCGAAACTCGCCTGGGGAGCCACGTGTTATCATTGACCAGTGGTTAACGACAGCTGGAAAGGCGGGGTGCTATGCGCATCTTCAGTTGGCTTCGCGAGAAACGCAGGGACAAGACAGGGGATGAGTTCTGCGCCCACTTGCAAGGCTTGGGGATAGACGCCCGAGTGGCTCCCTGGGGTCGGCCAGAGGAGAAAATCTACACTGGGCCCCGCCAGTCTCTAGGTGTCATAGACATAACAGAGGGGCCGATCCGTTGGGTTAATGTCACCAGCGCAACATCTGCCTGGGGCCCGGGTGAAGATATCGACATGCCCGACTATTTGGTGTACGACATTCCAGACCCCAGAGTCGGGCCAGGATTCCAGAAGGTGCGAGTGAAAGTAGTATCTGTCAAAAAGTCCCACGTACGGAGTGGCAGTCCCTGGTGGAAGTATAGGGCGCTACAGAGATTCGGAAAAGTCATCGAGTGGCGCTGGGAGGGCAATGACTTCGGCTTAGGAATTGTAGATCGCCTCAGCCAGGACGTTTCAATAGCCAGCGCGATAACGGACGGCCACAGACCTTGGGAAACGCACGGGCGACTGTGGTGGTTTCTGACCGTCCAGGAGGTAAATCCCCGGGACGGTCCCGTGGAAATTCGTGCCTATCCTGACCGCTCTTGCTGGATGTTGACTGTGAGAGATGCGCTTACACCGTCAAGGCGAGAATGGGACTGCTATCAGTCCATTGCTAGCCGCTTGCTGGGGACGCCACTTCCGGTCAATACATAAGCAATCTGCCGCTGTCTTTGCTTGTCCGGGTAGCTCAGTGCCATAGTGACGGTAAACGTCACAAAAGTTCGTAGCTTCCGCCTGCGGGGGGAGCCAATGCCTCCCTCCCTCACGTAGGGAGCACCCCCTGGACCATGCGCTGGGAGTGCTCCCTCTGCTGCCTGCAAGTTGCGGGGTCCTAGCAGCCTGTGCCCGAAACACGCTTATTCATTGTCGTTGCGAGGAGGCAGTAGCCGACGAAGCAATCTGGAGGAGGGGTATTCCCCCAACCAGATTGCCATCCTTCGACTTCGCTCAGGACAGGCTGATTGCATCGGGGCTCGCAATGACATTACCAGCGAACTTCGGAGACACCACAGTAGCACCCCCTAGAGCGCCGGTATCACCTCGTTCATCAGCCGCTCCAGCTGCCGTGGCTGGTCGTAACCGGTGATTCGGATGGTGACCTCCTTGGCGCCGGCCTCCACGAAGGCTCGTATCCTCTCGATGACCTCCTGGGGGCTGCCGTGGGCCACCCAGAGGTCCACGATCTCCTTGGGCCAGTCCCTGTTGTAGTAGGTGTCCAGGAACTTCTTGGACTCGGCGAAGGCCGCCTCCTTGTCCTCGTTGATGTTGGCGTTGTAGTAGAGGGTGTTGTCGTAGCTGTCGGTGTCCTTGCCCAGCTCCGCCCGGACCTCCAGGATGGCCTGCCATCGATCGCTGAAGGCCTGCGGGGTGAGCATGGTGGTCATCCAGCCGTCCGAGAGACGGGCGACACGCCTGGTTGCCCGCTGGATGACGCTGGTATCGCCGTTCTGCGGGCGAGGGTTGGCGGCGATCCAGATTGCCGGGTGGGGCTTGGTCACCGGCCGTGGCTCTGAAATGACGTTGGAGAAGTTGACGTACGTGCCCTCATAGCTGGCGGTATCCTGGGTCCAGAGGGCCTGCAGCGCCTCGATATTCTCGATCATCCTGCGGACCCGCTGGCCCGTGGGCACACCGAAGGCGTCCTGCTCCATCTCCCAGTCTCCGCCGCCGCCTGAGCCGCCCTGACACGCCGCCAGGATCATCCGGTTGGGCCCGGCCACCATGTCCAGGGTGGACCACTGAGCGGCCAGGAGCAGGGGGTTGCGAACGGGGAAGCTGGCCATGCAGCCCACGGCCAAGCGGACGCGTCGGGTGCGCGCCGCCAGCGCGGCCAGTACGACCACGGACTCCGGGCGTCGTTTGGCAAGGATGCTGTCTCCCACCCAGAGGCTCTTGAAGAGGCCGCTCTCCTCCGCCTGCACGCCCATAGCGATCAGCTCGTCCATGGTCTCGACGCCGAAGAGGACCCCACGGTTGGGAAGGGTCAGTCCGAACTGTACCGATGCAGCCATGATAGGCTCCTTTCTGACGACGTTCCGGTTACTCGCCACGCTTCGCGAACTCGGCGCGCGCCGATTCTAGCAGGTCTGGGGCCACCAGCAGGTCACACGCCGTCAGGGCCAGCGTCTTGGCCACACTGATGGCGCTGGCATTGGCCATCTCCGTGCCGGCCGCCTCACACATTGCCTTGGAGTGGCCGGGAACCGCCTCCTGGCTGATGGCGAAGCTCATGGCGAAGGAGGGCACCACCTGGCTCACGTTCCCGAAATCGGTGGAGGCGCCGCTCCCACGACGACCCGGCGCTGGCTCATCGATATGAACGCCCACGGTCTCCGCGTTGGCGCGGGCGGCCCTGGCCAGAGAGGCGTTGGGCCGCACGTTTTCGTACAGCGGGTAGAAAGGCTCGATCTCCAGGCGTGCCCCGGCAATCTGTGCCGCCCCCTCCGCAACCTGCCGCACCTTCTCCACCACCACCTCCTTGAGGTACTCCCTATCACGGCAGCGGAGCATGAAGTTGGCGGCGGCGAACTCAGGCACCACGTTGGGTGCCCTGCCGCCGTCGGTGATGATGCCGTGGATACGCACATCGTCACGCAGGTGCTGGCGCAGGGCATCGATGCCGGTGAACAGGTGGATGACCCCGTTGAGGGCATTGATCCCCTCCTGCGGGGCCACGGCCGCATGGGCCGCCTTTCCGTGGAAGATATACCGGTAGCCCACCATGGCCAGGCTCCAGCTCTCATCCATGGGTATCTCCGTTGGAATAACGGTGCGGTTGGAGGCAGGGTGAGAGGAGAGGGCGACATCCACGCCCTCGAACACGCCCGCTTCCAGGAGGCGGACCTTCCCGCCGCCGCCCTCCTCCGCGGGGGTGCCCAGGACGACCAGGCGACCAGGGAGGGTGGCCATGGCAGCCTTGGCCCCCAGGCCACCGCCCAGGGCGGAGATGGCGATGAGGTTATGGCCGCAGCCGTGCCCTACGTCCGGCAGGGCATCGTACTCCGCCAGGATGGCCACGGTGGGGCCGTCTCCGTTGCCACCCTGGATGGTGCCGCGGAAGGCGGTCTCCACGCCACCCACACCCCGCTCCACGTCGAAGCCATGCCTCTCCAGCGCGTTGCTGAGGACCTCAGCGGCATGGTACTCCTGGTAGTTCAGCTCAGGATGGTCATGGATGTCCATGCTGAGCTCCACCAGCTCCTCACGCAGGGACTCCACGGCCTGCGTCACCGTATCCAGGTAGGCCGTCCTGGGACCGCCTGCCACGTTACTCATAGCTCTCCTCCGTTGGTCGCAAGGGCGACAGGGTTACTTGTTCCAGAACCAGTCCTTCACCGTGCGGATGGTCAGATAGCCCGTCTGCTTCACTGGGATCACCAGGTCCGTGGCGTAGGCCCAGTGCTCATCGGGGATGCCCAGCCACAGGTTCGGCACGTCGTTGGCCATGATATCCTGCAGCTCGTAGTAGAACTGCTGCCGCTCCTGTTGGTTAATGGTGGAGGTGGCCAGGCGGATGAGCTCTTTACCACGCGGATTATCCCAGCCGCTCCGGTTCAGACCGGGGGTAAAGTAGCCGCCCATGGGATACTCAGGGTCTGTGTAGAGGCCGTAGGGCAGGTTCAGACCTGCGATCACGTGCTTGCGGGCCAGGTAGATGGGGCCCCAGAAAGAGCCGAAGTCCATGGACTCAAGCTGGACATCAATGCCCGCCCGCTTCCACTGCTGCTGGAGGATGGGGCCGTAGGCGGCAATGCCGCAGCAGCCCTGGAAGGGGATGCTCAGCTTCTGGCCGTCCTTCCGAAGTATGCCGTCGGAGCCTGGCGTCCAGCCGACTTTGGCGAAGAGCGCCAGCGCCTTGTCGACGTCGTTGTCGAACAGAGGGGTGTTCGGGTTGATGGCCCAGGCATGTGACGGGTGGATAGGCCCGTTCACAAAGGTCACCTTTCCGCTCCACAGTCCATCCCACAGCTCCTGTCGGTTGGTGGCGTAGGAGATGGCCTGGCGCATGCGAACGTCCTGGAAGAGAGGGTTGCGCAGGTTGAACTCAACGTACTGGTTGGCCAGCCCCACCACGGCCCTGACCTGGTTGCCGGGGTCTGCCTCTATCTCCGCCACGTTGTCGATGGGCAGCGAGGCGTAGAGGCCCATGGCCTGGGTCTCGCCGACCTTCAGCTGGCTGACTCGCGTAGCGGTGGCTGCAGGCGCTTGCGATGTTGCGCGCAGTGTTATGCCGTCCAGATTCGGGCGGCCTTCGTAGTAGTCCAGGTTGGCGCTCAGGACTATGCTCTCGTTGGCGGTCCAGGACTCCACCACGAAGGGCCCGGTGCCCACGGTGCCATTGCCCCGTGCCATAGGATGGGCGCTCATCTCACTCACCGGCACGTCCTTCCACTTGTGGTTGGGAAGGATCATCTGGCCGGCGGAGATGGTCAGGAAGGGGGCGAACACCTCCGTCATCTCCACCTTGATAGTATGGCTGTCCACAATGGTGATGCCGGAGATCTCGCTGGCGGTTCCCGCCTTGTACTCCGGAGCGCCCTTCACCCGGGTGAAGAAGCCGCAGATCTGGGCCCCGGTCCGGTTGTCGGGGTGGCAGGTGGCCTGCCAGGAGAACTTCACGTCCTCCGCCGTAAAGGGTTGGCCGTCGTGCCAATTGACGCCATCGCGGAGCTTGAACGTGTAGGAGAGGCCATCCGCCGATATGTCCCACGATTCGGCAAGGTCGGGCAGGGGTTCCATGTTGTCGCCCGGCCTGGTCAGGCCGTTATAGAAGAGCGGCGTGGTGAAGATGGTGGTGGAGACCGGGTTGAGGATGGGGTTCAGGCTCTGAGGGTGGTTCAGGCTCATGATGACGGTGCCGCCGACCTTAGCGCTTGGCCCAGATGGTGTAGCCGTCGGATCCTCGCTTGACCCGCACGCCGCCAGGAGGAGCGCTGCCGCCAGCATACCCAGCATGGCCGGCCTCCTCCGGATGACCCGTCGCGGGACTCCTTTAGCCGATGAAGTCCCTTGCTGAATCGCGTCGTTTAACATGATGCGCCTCCTTAGAAGCCTTCTCTCTACACAAAGTGAACCCGGAAGGAGCTTTCTACTCGTCCGCCCACTCTAGCTGCTCGTACTTGAACTGGCCCGTATTCATCATCAGAGGCAACGTGATGACGGCGAAGAACTGCGCAGGCTCATTCGGATCGGTATTGAAGTGCTGATGGGGTAGCATGGGAGGAACAGTCATGGTGTCCCCTGCCTTCCACTCGTACTTCTTATCGCCTAGCACCGTGTACCCCTTGCCCTTGATGATGTGGATTATGGCCTCGAAGTTGTGAATGTGCTTACCGCTCTTCTTGCCTGCCGGTATCTCGCGGATGAAGGAGCCTATCTGCTTATTGGCGTGGCCCATGTCTGGGCTCACTACCATGGCCACGGTGCCACCTCTTGATGTCCTGAACTCCAGCTCCTCATACTTGGTTATCAAGCGAGAGTTTTTCCATGCCTCCCCCACTCGCTTGGCCATTCCCACCAAGCCATCTTCTTCTTGTTGACCCGTTGTCATCGCCCTGCCTCCCTTGCAAGATACGCTGCTGTTGTTGATCGGGATCACTTATTCAAGTACCAATCTTTTGCCCCTCGCAGCATCAGCGCCCCCAGCTTCTTCTCCGGGATCACCAGGTCCTTGTTGAAGGCCCAGTTATCAGCCGGGATGCCGAGCCACAGTATCGTCACGTCATTTGCAAACACCTCCTGCAGTTCGTAGTAGCTGCTCTGCCGTTCCTGCTCATTGAGCGACGCTGTAGATAGGCGGATCAGCTCATCGGTCCTGAACTGATTAGGGGCATTCTTGCAGCCATTGACGCACTGACTGCTGTGGTATCTGGGCATATAGTAGTCGGCATCCACCGGCAGGCCCATGGGCCTGTTGGAGCCGACCAGGTCCCACTCACCGGACCGATAGATCGGGTTCCAGGAGCCGAAGTCCATCAGGTTGATCTCCATATCTACGCCCACTCGCTTCCATTGCTGTTGAAGAATAGGGGGGTAATCCGCTTGGATGGTCGGCATCGTGAAGCGAAACCTCTGGCGGTCCTTCTGGAGTATGCCGTCGGAGCCCTGAATCCAGCCGGCGTCGGCGAAGAGTTGCTTCGCCTTCTCCAGGTCATTATCGAACAGAGGAATGTCCGGGCTTGCCGCAAAGCCGAAGACAGGATGAACAGGACCATTGATGAAGGTAGAGTTACCCAGCCACAGGCCCTCCTCTAGTTCCTTTCGGTTCGTAGCGTAGGAGAGAGCCTTTCGAGTTCGAACATCCTGGAAGAAGGGGCTGGCCAGGTTCAGCTCGACATACATATTGGAAGTGCCCAAGACTGAACGTAGCACTAGGTTAGGATCGGATTCAATCTCCCCCAGATTGTCAACGGGTACTGAGCCGAAGAGTCCCATGACATTGATCTCACCGACCTTCAACTGGCTGATACTGGTGGAGGCAGTGGCGCGGCCTCCCTGACGTATGACGAACTGGTCCAGGTTGGGGCGCCCAAAGTGGTAGTCCTCATAAGCGTGGGCAATAATGCTTTCGTTGGCGGTCCAGGAGTCTACTACAAAGGGTCCGGTGCCGATGGTACCGTCACCCCGTGCCGCCGGGTGGGCGCCGAACTCGGATACCGGCACATCCCCCCAGAGGTGCTTGGGAATGATCATCTGCCCTGCGGAGAGGGTCAGGAACGGAGCGTACACCTCGGTCATCTCCACCTTGATTGTGCTGCTGTCCACGATGGTGATGCCGGTGACCTCGCTGGCATCACCTGAAGTGAACTCAGGGGTACCCTTGACCTGGTTGAAGAAGCTGCAAAGCTGGCGAGCCCTCCTGTTATCAGGATGGCATATGGATTCCCAGGTGAACTTCACATCCTCCGCCGTAAAGGGTTGGCCATCATGCCACTTGACGCCATTGCGGAGCTTGAAGGTGTAGGTGAGGCCATCCGCCGATATGTCCCACGACTCGGCAAGGTCAGGCAGCGGCTCCATATCGTCGCCTGGCCTGGTGAGACCGTTGTAGAAGAGTGGCGGACTATAGATAGATGTGGAGACTGCCCAGAGAATGGGGTTCAGGCTCTGAGGATGAGCGGTGGACATCACCACCGTACCACCTACCTTCGGGCTGGAGGGCTCTGGCCCGGTAGCCGTCGGATCCTCGCTTGACCCGCAAGCCGCCAGGAGGAGCGCCGCCGCCAGCATACCCAGCATGGCTGGCCTCCTCCAGATGCCGCGTCGCGGGACACGCTCCTGTATGGCCCTGCTGAAATGCTTGCTATCTTCTACCATGACATACCTCCTGCTTCTAGTTCCCTTTTCAGAGTTGGAAACGCTGTCGGTTAGGTCTGCTCTCCACTAGGGAGCAGACGAGGTTACAGGAAATCCTTCAGGTGCACCTTCCCATCCCCCATGGGTCGCGCCCTGGTGTAACGCGCCCGCTCTGCTGGCCTTCTAACGGGCGGCTTGGTGGCGTCGATGCCCATGACACCGTTGATGGGTAGACTGGCCGCATCCAAGCGCTCCTCGCGCGTCAAATCCGGCGTCGAAGGGTCGAACTTGAACCCGCGGGTGCCGGTGACCGTGGTGATATCCGTCGCTGGATTCACCCGGCAAGAGAGTGCCCACATGACGTCCTTGGGGTCATGGATATCTATGTCGTCATCTACAACGATGACCACCTTTGCCAGCGGATAGAGGCCCAGGGTCGACATCAGGACCGACTTCGCCTGTCCCTCGTGCTGTGGGACCATCTGAATGATAGTGGTGAACATGGCCCACAGGGGGAGGTGCACGTCCAGGATCTGGGTCGCGCCGAAAGCCCTCAAGAGATTGCCATAGAGGCTGACCTCTCCAAGAAGGGTGCTCAGTGCCTGCTGGTCCGTGTTCCGCGATCCATTGAGGTGGCGGTAGATGGCATCCTTTCTCATGGTGATGGCCTGGGCCTCAAAGACCGGGGCGGTCCCAGCCGGGCCCATGTATCCGGTGTACTCGCCAAAAGGCCCCTCTGCCTCCCGAGCCTGTGGGGCGATGAGGCCCTCGATGACGATTTCGGCGTGGGCCGGGACTCTGAGGTCGATGGTATGGCACGGGAGGAACTCCACGGGCTCCTCCAGCAATGAGGCGGCTAGCTCAAACTCTTCGTATCCAACGTGAGGGCCATTGTAGGCGGTGGCGATTTCATATGCGGGGTGGTGACCGATAACGATGGCGATGGGCGTGGGTTCGCCCCGCGCCTCGTATTTGATGAGATGGCCGAAACCCTCCCTTGGCCCCATGGCGCAGGTGGCCCGGTTCCTTCCCTTGATCTGGGTACGGTAGTAGGCCTCGTTCTGGATCCCCGTGTCCGGGTCTTTGGTCACACCCATGCCTGAGCTGATGTACTGACCACCATCACCCTCGCTGGAGATGGCCACCGGGAGGCTGAACAGGTCCAAGTCCTCTCCTGTGATGATCACCTCCTGGACCGGACCTTCCTTCACCATGCGGCTCTCACCCCGGCCCCTGGCGATGCGTGCAGCCGCCTCCTGGAGCAGCCGTTCCGGCGTGGTGTGGAGAGCCGTGGCCCGCAGCTCCCGAGTGCCAAAGAACCGGTCACACACCCGCCAACCGGGATGGCCCTTGACGCTCTCGAACAGGATGGCCCCCTGGCTCTGGGAGGAGAGGGTACCAAGCTGGGTCAAGGGGTCTACCTCCTTTTTGACCCGCAATAGCCGGTCATCTATCTCTTCCAGATATGTCCTCAGATCACTTACCATTGTCTACCTCAGCCTTATGCGCGGATCGACCACCCCGTAGAGGAAATCGACGACTAGGTTGGCGGCGATGACCAACACCGCCGAGAAGAGCACCGTGGACATGACCACCGGATAGTCCCGCAGCAACGCGGCCTGGACGGTTATGCGACCGATGCCGGGAAGGGCGAAGAGCTGCTCCACGATCACCGTGCCCCCCAGCAAGAGCGGCGTCAGGGTGCCCACAACGCTGATCACGGGCACCAGGGCGTTGCGCAGCACGTGGCGTCGCATGACCGTACCCTCAGTCAGGCCCTTGGCGTAGGCAGTCCGAACGAAGTCCTCCGCCAGGGTATCCTGAAGGGCGTCCCGGGTATACCGGGCAAGGATAGGCGTCAATGGGAAGGCGGTCACCAGCGCCGGCAGCACCAGGTGGGGCGCCATCTCTATGGGGTTGTAGCCCGTGGCACCCACGGGGCGGATGCCGCTGGCCGGCAACACTCCCCACGCCTCCGCAAATAGGCGAATGAGGAGCAGCGCCAGCACGAAGGCGGGGAACGATATAACGCTGACGATCCCCGCGCTCAGTATCCTATCGATCAGGGAGCCCGGCCGACGGCCCGCGGCCATGCCCAGGGGCAGGCTGAGGAGCACCGCCGCGATCATGCCGACACCCACCACGGAGAAGGTCGTTGGCATGGCCTCAACGATCATAGATATGGTGGACTCCTGGCTGCGGAAGGAGCGGAGGTCGCCCGTGAAGAGCCCTCTCATCATCTTTACGTACTGGACCGGCAGAGGGTCCTCCAGTCCTATGGACTCCCGCAGGTCAAGGAGTTGCTGGTCAGAGAGAAAGCTGGGGTCGGCAAGAATGGTGGCCGGGTCGCCGGGCGCCAGTTGCAGCACCACGAACACCAGGATGGATGCCCCTATCCAGAGCGGAATCGCCTGGAGAATCCGGCCAATCCAGTACTTGGTCATATCGCCCGTCCCTTCCCCTGGCGCGGGTCCATCAGGTCCCGCAGCCCCTCTCCCATCAGGTTGAACCCAAGCACCGTCACGAAGATGGCGAATCCGGGGACCGCCACAAACCACCAGGCCTGGCGCATATAGGCGGTACCGCTGGAGATCATGCTCCCCCAGCTTGACATCGGCTCCTGGATGCCTAGGCCCAGGAAGCTGAGACCGGCCTCCACCAGGATGAGGATACCCACTCGAATGGTGGCGGATACGATGATGACGGAGGCGATGTTGGGTAGGACGTGGCGCATGATGATACGGCTATTGGACGCTCCAACAGATTGGATCGCGAGGATATAGTCCCGTCCCTTCACCTTCAGCACCTCGCCGCGGATGATCCGGGCGCTCACGGCCCAGGAGGTGAGTCCCAGCATCACCACCAGGATGGTGAGGGTGCGGCCAAAGCTGGCGACGGCAAGAATAAGCAGGAAAAAGGCGGGGAATACCAGCATCAGCTCCGTGAAGCGCATGAGCACGGCATCCGCCATCCGCCCGAAGTAGCCGGACGTGGCCCCTATCAGCACGCCAACGAATACGGCGATGGACATGGACAGCAGGCCCACGGTCAGAGATACGCGGCCGCCCCAGATGGCGCGGCTGAGGAGGTCACGCCCGTAGTTGTCCGTGCCCAGCCAGTGGGATGTGGTTGGGCCCTGGAGCCGGTTGACCAGCTCCTGGTACTCCTGGGGGTATGGCGAGACCCACGGAGCGGCCAGCGCCGCTCCGGCGGCCACCAGGATGATGGCCGCGCCCGCGATCAGCCTCCGGTTCCAGTGCCGGCGCTTGGGCGGCCCCAGGCGAGGCACGGCGGCGGCCACGGCAGCGCGTGCCACCGTGGGGCCTGTGCCTACTGTCGCATCATCCGCCATGAATGGGCATCCCCTGACTCCTGCTCAAGACCGCCGTTACCGTCTTGTCGTTTCCATCCTCTTACTTCCATCCGCCAGAAGCGCACAAAAAAACTCGCCCTGGCGCGGGGACTGGGGCGAGCGGCGTGGTGTTACTTTTCCGTTGGTTTCACTGGTCTCAGAGGCGCACACTCTCCCTGTCCCGTGGACTGGGCATACACATGCAGCAGGTGCAAAACGCGCGTTTCCCTGGCACTGGCATCACGTGTCCCTGTAGTCTGTGCATCATCATTCAGTCAGACTCTCGTTGGATGGCCTTCCACGAAAATCGATTCTACACATACCACTTATCCATGTCAACACCCATGTTCTACGTATACGGGCGGTGGAGGAAGGAGTTTGACATCCGGTAGGTTGAGGCTAGACTAGGGCTCGTAGAGGTGAAAAGTCCGCCAAAACCTCCGGGAGGTGCCGGGATGCCCTATGTTGAGAGTCTCGGGGTGCAGGTCCACTACCAGGTGGAGGGTAACGGCCCTGCCATAGTCTGCGAGCACGGGTTTACCAGCTCCCTGGACTCCTTCTATGAGGCGGGGTACGTTCAGGGACTGCAAGAGAGCCATCGACTGCTGCTGATGGATGCCCGCGGCCACGGCAAGAGCGGCAAGCCTCACGATACCGAAGCGTACCTGGCGGACAAACGTGTCGCCGATGTACTGGCGGTGATGGACGCCGAGGGCATCTCCAAGGCCTTCTACTTCGGCTACTCCATGGGTGGGACCACAGGGTTCGCCATTGCCCACTCGCATCCGAAGCGCCTGCTGGGAGTGATCATCGGTGGCATGCACGCCCGCTCCCGGCGGCCCGACCGAGAGGCCGTTGAGGCGCGGTCCCGGGGGTTTCGGGAGCTTGGCATGGAGCGGCTGCTGGAGGAGAGGGAGCGCGAGAGCGGTCCCATGCCACCCGAGCGGCGCAAGCGGTTCCTGGCACTGGACGCCGAGGCCCTAGCGGCCGCCTCTGATGCACTGGGGCAATGGGACGGCATAGAGGAGGCGTTGCCCGGCGTGGCCACGCCCGCGCTGATCTTTGCCGGGCGCAACGACGTGGAGTTCTGCGAAGCCGCCAAGGATGCGGCCGCCGCAATGCCCAACGCACGGTTCGTGGCGCTGGCCGACCAGGACCACTCGTCGGCATTCGACCGGAGCGACCTGGCCCTGCCGCACATCAAGGAGTTCCTCGGCTCCGTTAGCTGAGATTGCGGGCCCCCAGTGATACCGATCTCCGACCCCAGCCTACCTCACAGACGTAAGCCCGTCGTCAACATCACGCTCATCGGGCTGAACGCGCTGGTCTTCCTCTACGAGTTGGCCGCGGATAAGACCCGATTCATCTACACCTTTGGCCTCATTCCCGCCGAGCTCACCAAGGGGGCCGACTTCACGGGCCTTTCCACTCCACAAGGGCTGGTGGATATCACGACCCCTGGCCCCGCCTGGATCACCCTGTTTACCGCCATGTTCATCCACGGCGGACTGCTCCACTTCGGCGGCAATATGCTCTACCTGTGGGTCTTCGGCGACAATATAGAGGACACCCTGGGGCACATCCCGTACCTGGTCTTCTACCTGGTCGCGGGGCTTGCCGCCTCCGGAGCGTAGATAGCCGTAGATACGGGCTCCCAGGTCCCGGTGGTTGGAGCCAGCGGTGCCATAGCCGGCGTGCTGGCCGGGTACCTGGTCCTGCATCCACACAGTCATATCCGCACCCTCATCATCTTCGGCTTTTTCATCACCCATGCGAGAATACCCGCCATCTACCTGCTGAGCTTCTGGTTCGTGTTGCAGTTCTTCGGAGGTCTGGGCTCGCTCACGGCCCAGGGCGGAGGCGTCGCCTACTGGGCCCACATCGGCGGATTCGCCGCGGGCCTGGCTATCATCGGGCTGTACAGGCTGCTTGCACGACCCAGGGGCCCAGAGACGTCCAGCTACTTGCCACCCCCTCAGTGAACGTCGCCCTATTCGCGGGCGGTATCAGCGGGCGCAGGTGCCCACATCGAATCTCTGCTAGAATGGTAGGTGTGCCTAGCCTGGGCACCGGACAGCCGTCCTAATCACGATGCGTCCAACGAAAGAAGCGCGATGAGCTTGAACTTTGAGCAGGGGAGTCAGGAGCAGCCGAGGGGCCACGCCGTGCTCTACTTCCGATCGCCTTCCGATCTGCTGGCCACGTACATCGTGGTGCTACCCCTGACGGTGGACTTTACCAAGTACATCCCGCCCATGATGGCCAACCAGGTGAAAGACGTGGGTCTGGAGCAGTTCTCCGCCTTCGCCATCCCTCCCGTGCCTGAGAAGGTGGACTCCATGCAGGTGCTGGAGGAGCTGGCGCGGATCCGTGGCGACGACCTGATCTTCGGCGGTGACGTGGTCAGCGATGACTTCATGGAGTCGGCCCAGCGGGTCAACGACGCCGTCCAGAGCTACGCCCAGCTCTACCGTGGCAGCGTACCGGCCCTCCAGGCAGAGGCCCAGGAGCAACCGGAGGAGGGCCATGCAGGCCCCAGTGTGGGTGAGGTGGTCTACTCGCTCATGGGCGAGCGGGACAAGCTGGCGGAGCTGACGAAACTGGTGGGTAAGCTCCGATTCGCCATAGAGGGGAAAGACCGTAAGCAGATAGAAGAGGCGGAGGCCGAGATGCAGACGCTGGCCAGATATCTACCGGAGGGCTGCAAAGTCCAGCATCTCGCTGAAGCGGCGAAGCTCTCCGTGGAGCATGGGCCTCGTCTCACCGAGCTCTACCTGGAGCGGTGCTACAAGCTCAGCGACGAGGACTATATTGGCCTTCGCCGGGTGGAGGAGGCCATTCAGGAACTGGAGCGGTCGGTGGAGCGCCCGCCGGAGTCGGCAGAGCCGTAGCCTCCCTCCCGCCAGGGGTGGGAGAGGATGCCTCAGCCAGCCTTTATCTTGGGTTTCCTGGCCAGTACCAGGATGGCCAAGGAGGCCAGCAACGCCACAATGATCACCGTGAATGCGTCGTTGTAGTTCCCCGTTTGGTCGCGGAGAAACGCCGCTATGAGAGAGCCGCTGGCGTTGCCTACAAGCTGAAACACCATTGACACCCCACGGATGCTGCCCAGATACCTACGGCCAAAGAAATCGGCCCAGACCACTTCGCTCAGCAGCTGATACCCCGCCATCGCCACGCCGAAAACCGCGGCACTTGTATACGCCGTCGCGGCTACATCGGCCCTCGATATCAGGAACGCTCCCACGGCAAGGCTGAGCATCACGACAATGAGCACCCGTTGTGCGCCGAAGCGGTCGGCCAGGAAGCCCCACACAAACACGCTGGCCATGGAGAAGACGGTGAACACGCTCACTGTGGAGGCGGCCACCGTGTTGGAGATTCCAACGTCGCTAAAGTGGGGCACCATGTGAAAGGTGACCCCCGTGGTGGCTATGCTATTGATGCTGACCATCGCGGTAAGCAGCCAGAAGGAGACCGTCCGCAGTGCCTCCTTACGGGTCAGACTCACCTCCGTATCGGCTTCTACAAAAATGTCGCCCGCAACCGGGCTCTGGCCGGCATCCTCAACGGCTGCACCCGTAGGAGCCGCTATATCTGATGAAAAGGAGGGTGCACTGACGCTTCCGTCGCCGTCGGGCAGCAGCCCCAGGTCCTCCGGGATTCGGCGAAGCAGCAGGAGCGCCGGAACCAGGGCCAAGACCAGGGTCAGCACCCCGAAGAAGACCCATGCCTGTCGCCAACCGGAGGTATCGATGATCCCCTGGGTCACAGGCGCCAGCAAGATGCCTCCGATGAAGCCTCCAAAGGTGGCGAGGGAGATGGCGGTTGCACGGCGGCGAACGAACCATTTGGATACCAGGGCGTACATCAGGGTGTGGCCCGTGGCCGACTGCATCATGGACCGGCCGGCCGCGTACACCAGGTAGAAGGCGATCAGCGTGCTGACCCGAGAGAGGCCAAAGTAGGCGACACACAGCAGCGCCAAGCCACCCACCATCATCCAGCGGGGGCCGTACCTGTCCAGCACCCTGCCTAGGACGATGCCGAGGCCCGCCGCGATGAGCGTGCCGATGGTCACCGCCCAGGTGGTCTCGGCCCGCGTCCACCCGAAATCCTCGGACATGGGCTTCAGGAAGATGCCGAAGAAGGAGCCGTTGAACCCCACCCGGGGTATGCCCACCATCAATATCACCGCTACGATGTACCATCCGTAGTAGACCCGCCCCCGTGCCAGGCGCTCCACCAGGGCATCGTTCATGCGGCTGAAAATGAAGGCCCCACGGTCCCTTGTGGGCGCACCGTGAGGCCTGTTGGGGTCGCTCATCCTGCGGGCATTCTATCACAGGGTCAGCCGCACCTCTGCTATAATTCCCACTCACCCCACGGAGGCAGCGGTATCAGGTACATGAAGGGAGCGTAAATGGCTCAACCTCTCTACCACCAGGACAGCTACCTCAGAGAGTTTCAGTCCACCGTCACCGAGTCCGTGGACGCGGGCGTTGTGCTGGACAGCACCGCCTTCTATCCCGGCGGTGGGGGACAGCCCTGCGACGTGGGTGTCCTGCGCACCGCAGAAGCCGAGTACCGGGTGACCAGGACCAGCCGGAAAGATGGCAAGAGCATTCACGAGCTGGACACGACTCCACCACCGATGGGTACCCAGGTGACCGGCGTCATTGACTGGGAGCACCGCTATAAGCTGATGCGCACCCACACGGCCCTCCACATCCTCTGTGGCATCGTGTGGCGCGACTACGGAGCACAGGTCACCGGCGGCGATATGCAGCCGTTGCAGGCGCGCATGGACTTTGAGCTGGAGCAGATGACCGCTGAGTTCGCCCGGGAGATGGAGGAGAAGGCCAACCAGGAGGTGGCGGCGGCCCGCGCCGTGACCACGCGCCTGCTTCCCCGGGAGGAGGCGATGCGTATCCCCGACCTCATCCGTACGAAGATCAACCTGCTCCCGCCCGGTATCCAGGAGGTGCGGGTGGTGGACATCCAGGGGCTGGACCTGCAGGCCGACGGCGGCACCCACGTGGCCAACACCAGTGAGGTGGGCCGGATCCGAGTGGTGGGCCATGAGAGCAAGGGGCGCATCAACAAGCGGCTGCGGATAGTGGTGGAGGACTTGTAGCCTATGGAGTATCGCATCAGGAGCGCCGCCATTATCGTTCAGGAGGATAGCGAAAGCTCGTGGTTCGGCAAGCTCACCACAGGCAAGCTCACTACGAACGGAATGAATAACACCGCTCGCCCTGACGACGCTTACGCAATTACACCGCAGCCTGAAGGCTGCGGCATGATGCCACCCCGTTTACGGGGCGGTCGAAATAGTCTTCCGTTCGCCCTGAGCGTGTCGAAGGGCGTCCCAACTAAGCGGGACGCATCAACAAGCGGCTGCGGATAGTGGTGGAGGACTTGTAGCCTATGGAGCATCGCATCAGGAGCGCCGCCATTATCGTTCAGGAGGATAGCGAAAGCTCGTGGTTCGGCAAGCTCACCACAGGCAAGCTCACCACGAACGGAATGAATAACACCGCTCGCCCTGATCCCTTCGGCTACGCTCAGAATGTACTTGCCAAGGGATCACCATGACCGGGGCGATAAATAGTACCGTTCGCCCTGTCCGATGATGCTTCGCCCATTGAGACTCCCAATAGTCCCAACCAAGCGAGGCGTTTCGGAGAGCTTGGGGTTATCATTTGGTGAAAGCGAGAGTTGCGAGTAGCCTGTGCTAACCCGTCTGAACATCCCCCCCGTGTACATTGCTCTCCCCGTAGGCGTGGTCGCCGTCTCCTTTGCCGCCATCTTCATCCGCCTGGCGGACGCCCCGCCCCTGGTCATCGCCTCCTACCGCCTGAGCATCGGCGCGGCGGTGATGGCGGCGGCGACGGTAGCCCGGTGGCGCTTGCCTGGCAACGTGATACGGTCGTCTACGCTGACCAGGAGGGATATTCCACTTTTGGGCGTGGCGTCCGTCTGTCTCGCGCTCCACTTCGCGTTCTGGATCGCCTCCCTGGACTACACCTCCGTGACCAGCTCCGTGGTGCTGGTGACGGCCAACCCGCTCCTGGTGGCCGTGGCCTCTCGACTGCTGCTGGGGGAGCCGATGCGGCGACGGGTGCTGGTGGGCATCGCCGTAGGGATTGTGGGTGGCCTCATCATCGCCGCGGGGGACGCCGGGCGCAAGGGTGAGCTGACGGGAGACCTGCTGGCACTCCTGGGGGCCGTATCCGTGGTCGGGTACCTGCTGGCCGGGCGGCGGCTCCGCAGCCACGTGCCGGTGCTCCAGTACACCTCCCTGGTGTACAGCGGAACGGCGGTGCTCCTGGTGGCGGCCACCCTGGTGGCGGGGGATCCCTTCACCGGGTACACGCTGGGCACCTACGGGGCCATGCTGATGCTGGCGCTGATCCCCCAGGTGGTGGGCCATTCCATGTTCAACTGGAGCTTGGCCCACGTCACCGGCACGGTGGTAGCCATCTCGGTGATGGCGGAGCCGGTCATCACAAGCCTCCTGGCCGTACCCATCCTGGGGGAGCTTCCCAACTCCACCAGCGTCGCCGGCGGCCTGCTCGTCCTGGCAGGAATCTATATGGCCGTGCGGACTGCTGCCGTGAACCGTTGAAGCCGGATATAGCGCTGATTAAGGGGGTGCCTCGGCTACCTGATGGCCGTGCGGACTGCTGCCGTGAACCGTTGATGCCGGATATAGCGCTGACTAAGGGGGTTCTTCGGCTACCTGATGGCCGTGCGGACTGCTGCCGTGAATCGTTGATGCCGGATATAGCGCTGACTAAGGGGGTGCTTCGGCTACCTGATGGCCGTGCGGACTGTTGCCGTGAACCGTTGATGCCGGATATGCGCTGAATAAGGGGGTTCTTCGGCTACCTGATGGCCATGCGGACTGCAGCCGTGAACCGTTGATGCCGGATATAGCGCTGGCTAAGGGGGTGCTTCGACTACCTGATGGCCGTGCGGACTGCTGCCACGAGCCGTTGATGCCGGATATAGCGCTGGATAAGGGGGTGCCTCGGCTACCTGATGGCCGTGCGGACTGCTGCCGTGAACCGTTGACGTTGCGCCCACCCTTCGGCTACAGTCTTATCCCGATACGCTTGGTCAAGGAGGGCCTTTGGACAATCGCGTCGTAGGAGTGGACGTAGGCGGCACCTTCACCGACTTCCTGGTCCTGGAGGAGGGCCGCCTCTCCACCTACAAGACCCCCTCCACACCGGATGACCCCTCCCGGGCCGTCATAGACGGCCTGCAAGAGCTCGGCGTTCTCAAGCGTATACCGGTGGTCCACGGCTCCACCGTGGCCACCAACGCGCTTCTGGAGCGACGCGGCGCCAGGACGGCGTTGATAACCACGCGTGGCTTTGAAGATACCCTTCAGATAGGGCGGCAGGCCCGCCCCTCCCTCTATGACCTGCTCCAGGACAAGCCACGGCCCCTGGCGGACAGGGAGCTCTCCTTTGGTGCGTCGGAGCGGGTGGACAACAACGGCAGCGTTGTGCTGCCGCTGACCTCGGAGGAGGCAAAGGCCATCGTTCAGCGTATCGGGCAGGCCGGGGTGGAATCGGTGGCCGTCAGCCTGCTCTTCTCATTCCTGAACTCCGTGCATGAGGAGTTTCTGCTGGAGCTTCTTGAAGGCCTTCCCTCCAGGCCCTTCATCTCCCTCTCCAGCCGTGTGCTGCCCGAGTTCCGTGAGTACGAGCGCACCAGCACGGTGACGGTCAACGCCTACGTGGGCCCTATCATGTCCCGGTATATGGACAGCCTGGAAACGCACCTTGGCGAGGTGGGGCTGCGCATCATGCAGTCCTCCGGCGGCAGCATCTCCGCCAGGCAGGCCGCCGAGCAGCCGGTGCGGACCATCCTGAGCGGCCCGGCCGGCGGTGTGGTGGGCGCATTCTGGGAGGCCTCCCAGGCAGGGTACCCGGAGGTCATCACCCTGGACATGGGCGGGACATCCACCGATGTCTCACTCTGCCCGGGCCGGATCCAGGAGACCAATAGCTCGATAACCGGTGGCTTCCCTATCAGCGTGCCGATGATCGACATCCATACCGTGGGCGCGGGCGGCGGCTCCATCGCCAGGGTCGATGCGGGCGGCGCGTTGCAGGTGGGGCCACAGTCGGCCGGTGCGGACCCCGGCCCCGCCTGCTATGGCAAGGGCAGCGAGGCCACGGTCACCGATGCCAATCTCCTGCTGGGTCACCTGGTGGCTCCCCACTTTCTGGGCGGCCGGATGTCCCTGGATGTGCGGCGTAGCCAGGAGGCCATGGCATCATTGGCCTCCGCACTGGGTGCCGACGCGCGGGCGGCGGCCCTGGGGGTGGTCCGGGTGGTCAACTCCAATATGGAGCGTGCTATCCGGGCGGTCTCCCTGGAGCGCGGCTACGATCCCCGGGGTTTCACCCTGATGGCCTTCGGCGGCGCTGGGCCCATGCACGCCTGCGAGCTGGCCCAGGAGCTCCGCATCCCCCGCGTCCTGGTGCCCCTCTATCCCGGCATCCTCTCCGCCCTGGGAGTCGCCATCGCCGATGTGGTGAAGGACTACGCTCACACCGTCATGCTGCGAGGGGACGCGCTGACCTTCGCCAGGGTGGACCAGGGGTTCCAGCCGTTGGAGGCCCACGCGCAGGAGGAGCTGGCCAGGGAGGGCTTTCAGCAGGAGCGCTTGGTCCTGCAGCGTTTGCTGGACGTGCGCTACGTTGGTCAGTCCTACGAGCTCACGGTGCCCTGCCCTATAGAGCAGGGAGAGCCTCTGCAGGAGTCCATAGCGGGGAGCTTTCACCAGGCTCACCAGCAGCGGTTCGGCTATAGCGACGCTACGCAGCAGGTGGAGGTGGTCAACGTCCGGTTGAAGGCTATGGGCCGGATGGACAAGCCCCAGGCCGCCCAGGTTTCACCAGCCGCCGCGGACCAGGCATCCCCCATCACGCACGTGGAGGCGGCCTTTGCCGAGGAGGTCTACCCCAAGACGCCTGTCTACCAGCGGGAGTCGCTCCGGCCCGGTGCGGAGCTTGCGGGGCCGGTCGTTATCGTGCAGATGGATGCCACCACGGTGGTGCCGCCCGGCTGGCTAGCCTCCGTAGACGAGCGGGGAAACCTGATAGCAGAGCAGGCATGAGCAGAGCTACTGTGCTTCCTGGCCCTCGGTGTTCCCGGCGCTAGACTCAGCGGGAGGGCTCTCTTTCGGCGCAGGCTCAGCGGAGTTCTCTTGAGCAACGCCAGCCGGAGCATTCTCTTGGGCCATGGCTTCGGCAGGCGCTCCAGACGGTGGTTGTGGCCGGAGCACCACGCGCCACCGCTGGAGGGGAGCAGGCGAACGGCCGCGGGTATACTTTCGCCTTTTGAGCAGCCTGCTTGCCTTCCCCTCCTCCTCTTCCGCTTCCACGGGTATCTCCTGCACCTCTTCGACCTCAGGAAGGGTCGCCAGCATTTGGAAGAGAGGGGCCGGCCTCTTCAAGAATATTCTGACGGAGGTGTTTCCGTCCGCGGTGCCCGTCATCTCCTCGATCTCGGCCTTGGCCTCCTGCTTAAGCCACTGGCAAAGCTGTAGCAGCCGGTGGCCTCCGGCGGCGGAGTGAGGACCAGCTCGATGTCCGCTCCGGCGGCGTCTGCGGCGACATCCTCCATGGTCTTTGGTGGCCCGGTCCCTGCCGAACCCTTGGCCAGGGCCACGCCGGTCAGAGATGTAGTGGACACGGTGGCTTCTGCTTCCGGCTCTAGCACGAGTGTTTCGCTCATACCTTCGAAGTCAACCCCGGAGCTGGCGACCAGCTCCATGCCGGCATCGGCGGTCTGAGGGTCCGCCAGCCACTTCAGGAGCAGGTTGGCATGTTTCATCCCGCCGGAGACCAGCCACTGGCCTGCCCGGCCCTTGGACGCCTCTGGCAATGAGGCGAGTCCAGTGGCCACCGCCCGCTGCCACTCTTCGGAGTCTTGGGGCTCCTGGGAGTCGCCGGTGATCTCCTGGATGACTGTATCGGCAAAGGTGGTTGAGAAGAGCATGACCTGGTCGTGCACCCGGTTCAATAGGCCACGGTGGACCAGGGCGGGCACCGCATCACTGGTACGGCGATACCACCCCTCCAGTTGGGGGATGGTCCAGCTCCTGCCCTGGGCGGACTTTTGCGCGTATAGCAGCGCCAAAACCATGAGGACGGTCTTCTCCTCGTCGGTGGCGGACTCCCAGTACCCGTGAAGGTGGGGTCTGGCCGCCGTGGGGAACTCCGAGTGTACCAGGGTAAGTGATTGCCGCTCGTCGCGACCCTCCTGATGGGCCCGAAAGAACATGGAGGAGGCCATCTGGAGAAGGAATGGATTGCCCCCCGCTATCTGCCACAGGTACTGGACCTCCGTCTGGCCGAAGGAGACGCCGGTGTCGTTGAGGTAGGTCTGTAGGAACTCGCCCACGTCCTTGGTGGTGTACGGCTGGAGGTGGATGGTGGCGAAGATGTTGAAGAAGGGGGAGCTGCGCACCGCGTCTGACCGGCTGATCTCCACCAAGTCGGTCCTGCTGGCGGTGACCAGCGCCAGGTTATGGTGGATCGCTAGTGATCGCAGGCCGTAGTAGAAATCAGGGCCAAAGTTGCCGTTGCTGCCGATGTTCTCGAACTCGTCCAGCAGCAGAATGACGTACATCTCCTTCTGATCGATGATGTCAAACAGGTCGGAAAGGTCAAAGCTATCTATGGCATCGCTCTGAACGATCTCTTGTAGGCTCTCCTTCACCTCCAGCGCCTCCACCCTATTCCCCAAGCGCCGCAACAGGTGTTGATAGAAGCGCGTCGGTGTGGTGTCCGGGGGGAGCATCTGAAGGTCCGTATACACAAAGAAGTACCGTGCGGGGTCCAGACCGTTGTGCTCCATGACCTCCTGGTTGGAGATATGGTTGAGCACGGAGGTCTTGCCCATACGCCTTTCGCCTATCAGGGAGCTGCTTTCGAACTCGGGGTTCCGCAACCGGGCGAAGATCTGCTCCACCTCCTGTCGCCTGCCCACGAAACGCCGTGGGTCGGTCAGGGGATTACCGTAGATGAATGGGTTTGTCACTGTAGTCATCTTGGCCACACTTCCTCACGATCTCCACCGGCGGGAGCGAACCGGCCAGTGTCCCTGGGACGGATGTTACCACGCTCACCCTCTCTGCATACTGTGTATCAGGTCCAGCACCCGTGGCGCCGCATGTGAGGAGGCAAGCCACAGGGAGATTATCTCCCGGTATCTGGATGGTATCCTCTCCAGCACTTCCGATGCTCGGCTGCGTGCACCCTCCGGTATCCGCTCCATGAGCGAGCGCTTGCCCGCAAGCCACTCTCCAAAGGTCTCCGTTTCCTTCGTCAGGTTGAGCAGCTCAGAGCCAATCCACTCTCCCAATGCCGGGCTAAACAGACGCACCTCCGCCTCTGAGACGCTGACCAGCCCTCTTCTGGAGAGGCCTGCCAGGGTGGACTGCGCCTTGCTGTAGAACCCGGCAAGCTCACTGGCGGCATGCCCATGCGCTCCTTCCAACGCCTGGAGAATGGCCAGGATGGTCAGGACTATACGCTCGGAGTCCTCCGAGACCTGCCAGAAATACTCCAGGTGCGGCGCGGACTGCTCTGAGAACTGGGCCGCCACGGATGCCGCCCTCTCCTGCTCTGAAAGGCCCTGTTGATACGAATCAAACAGGAGCGAGCACACCATCTGCAAGAAGAACGGATGGCGGCCGCTCAGCTCAGCCACCTCCTCCACCTCGGCGTCGGTGAATCGCGTGGAGTTCCCACCCAGAAGGTCCTCCAGCAGCGTGTCGGCGTCCTCAGCGGTGAAGGTGGGTGGGCAGCCAGACGTTGGCGAAGATGTTGAAGAAGGGGGAGCTGCGAATGTCGTCCGTTCGTGAGAGGTCCACCAGGTCCCGTCGGCTCGCGGTGAGATAGGCCAGGTTGTGGTGGATAGCCAGGGAGCGCAGGCCGTAGTAGAACTCGGGACCGATGCTCTCGTTTTGGGCAAGGTGCTCAAACTCGTCTAGGAGCAGGACTACGTGGCGTCCCTGGTCATCCACCAGGTCAAACAGTGCGTCCAGATCGTAGCTATCAATGCTTCCACTTTCCAGTAGCTCACGGATTCGCTCCTTGACATCCTCGTCCCGTATCGCCTCCTCAAGTCGCCGGAGGATCTGCTGGTGCAGCTGGCTTACGCCTTCGGTGTCAGTGGCCAGCTGTAGGTTGATGTAGCAGAAGCAATGGCTCTCCGGGTCCATCCCGTATTTGGTGAAAACGTCGGGGTGGGACACGTATTTCAGAAGGGAGGTCTTGCCCATACGGCGCTCCCCCACAATGGATGTGCTTTCAAAGGCAGGGTTGCGCAGACGGCTGAAGATCTGCTCTATCTCACGCCGGCGGCCAAAGAACCGAGCCGGATCATCTATGGGGTTGCCGTAGTTAAAGGGGTTGGGCGCTCTCATGCTCTTCCACGGCTTCTCTACAAACCCGTAGCTACGCCTGCCGTCACTGCCCGGGTGCGTTCTCCAGAATGATCCCGCCTACCGCCCAGAGGTTGTCATCATTATCGTAGGTAAACAGTGTAGCGCCCGGCTTGGGCGGAGGGAAGAGAAACCAGCCCTGAACGGTCTCATCCTTCAGGATGGTGGTATCCTCTCCGGCGCCGCCGCCCAAGTCGGTGACATCGTAGCGGTTCCCCTGATCATCGGTCACGTAGATATTCTTGTTCCCTTGGTCCGAGTACTTTTGTAGCGCATTGGCCGGTGTCCCTTCCGACGTCACGGCCCCCTCTCCGATCCGGGCTCCCCAGGACACGTTGAACCTCATCTGGCCTTCCTGGAGCACCTCCACCGACTCCACGCACAGCTCTACCCACCCCTGTTGGCCTACGGGCGGCAGGGAGCACCGTTCGATGTTGTAGGTCCCCGCCGCGGGCAGCTCTTCTCGCGGATCAGAGGGTGCGGCGACCAGGGCACCCAATATGCCCAACCCCAGGAGCACCACAAGGCCAACACCAATCAGCAACCTTCTCCTTCTGGAGACGGCGGACACCGGCTCCGTCACCTCTGGAATCGGATGGTCTTCCCTGACCTCCTCCAGAAGCTGATCATCCAGCCACTCTATCCTCTGGTTCTCCTGGAGCCACTTGCGCAGCAGGTCTACGCTGAACCTATAGCTATCTACCCCGGAGAGCACCTCCCGCCCGACGAGATTCCTCAAGGCGGTGGTGAACTCTCCCCTGGGTAGGCTGATGCCATGCCCGGCCAGGATCCGCTGGAGCTCCTCTTCCGTCACCTAGCCGCTCTCGCCGTTCCCAGCCTCCACCATCGCCAGGAGGACCAGTTGCTCGGTAAAGGGCGAATCGTCCCAGACGAACTTTAGGTTTACCATGGCCCGCTCCACCGCTTCGCCTATCACCTCCTCTACGTCCTCGGCGGTGACCACCGACCATTCGCCTCCCATGCGGCTGAAGATGCAGTGACAGAGGAGCTGGGTGAAGTAGGCGTGCCCGGACGTGATCTGCATGACGGAGTCGACGGCGTCCTCGCTGTACTGAAAGTGATCGCGGACCGGATCGACCATCAGGGCCTTTGCGGCCGGCCTGTCCAGAAAGCTGATCTCCTTGTAGACGGCCAGGTTGAACAGGAGGCCGAACTCTTTGCCTTCAATTTGCGACACGCGGGTGCCGACGGAGAAGATGAAGTTGAGCCTGGGGTGGTGCTGTACGAGGCTTCGGATATGGTCGAAGATCTGGGGCTCCAGCTTCCCCACTTCCACCTGCTCCGCTAGTTGTAGCGTCTCATCGATCATCAGGAGCAGGTGTCGGTCGCCTATGGCCTCCCAGACAAGGTTCAGAAACTCCTCCTCGAAATACTCCAGAGGGCTTTCGTCAAAGGCACTTCTCTCTGGCCTGGGGATGTCGATCTCCCAGTCTCTGCGCAGCTGACGTTGAATAGTGGTGGCCAGCTCGCGGAAGAAGCTGCTCCTGGAATCCAGCGAGAGCCCCTGAAGGTCTATGAGGATGGGTATATACAGGGAATCAAGGTGGTGCCGCATCTGGTACAGCACGGAGGTCTTCCCCGTGCGCCGCTGGCCGTAGAGGACAATGACGTTGTCCTGATGTTGCCCCACCAACGTGCGGCGGACGAACTCGAAAACGTCCTCCCTGCCAAAGAACATGGCCGATTGAGTCACGGGACTCCCAACCACGTATGGGTTGGCGGGAGGTGCAGCCTCTGTCATACGTCGATTCCTAACATCGTTCCTAGCAGAGAATACTTTACGACCTTTTTTACATAACGCCAAGTCACGGCGTGCCTCTCTTTCTGGTTGCGGACTTGATTCCCGGCCCATCCGTGGTGAGCCGGTAGCCGTGGAAATTGACGCCGCCAGGTGCTGCCGCTAACATCTGCCAGGTGGCGGAGGGCTCCACCGCCTCTCCCGCCCGCCGGTCCGTGAGAAGCCACGTATCAATGCAGACCGCCAGCAACATCCGGCGCAGGCCCCGTGTCTACTACGGCTGGGTCATCGTTGCGGTGGTTGCTCTGGGCGGCTTTACCCAGAGCGCGGAAACCTTCCCCGTGCTAGGTGTCTTCCTCAAGCCCATCACGGAGGAGTTCAATTGGAGTCGCAGCATCTTCACCGGCTCCACCACCATCGGCACACTCCTGGGAGGCCTCGTCGCTGTGGGCATGGGTTCCGTCATCGACCGCTTCGGTGCGCGATGGGTCTTGACCCTCGCCTTCGTCACCCTGGGAGGGACGCTGGTCCTCATGGCGTTCATCACCACGCTGTGGCACTTTTATGCGCTTCAGATCATTGGCCGGTGCGTGACCATGGGTGTTGTGGGACTGGCCATGCGTATCATCATACCCAAGTGGTTCGTGGCCAGGCGGGGGAGGGCCGTGGCCATCGGCGGACTGGGGAATAGGGTAGGCAACACTGTCACCCCGCTGTACGTGCAGCTCCTGGTCAACCTCTGGAGCTGGCGCGTGGCCGTGGCCGTTGCGGGTGTGGCCATGTGGGTTATCTCACTCCTCCCGGCGGCCATTTTTCTCCGGCGGCAACCGGAGGATATGGGACTGCTTCCTGACGGAGCGTCGCCGGAGGAGGCGCGGGACCGCCAGGATATGACACGCGGCGACGCTCAGCCATCCTCCTCCGGCTTAGACATATCCCTGTCGATTCGGCAGGTGGTGCGGTTGCCCTCCTTCTACCTTCTGACTGCCGGCTTTGCCCTGACGTTCGTCGTTGCCCCAGGCCTGGCCCTCCATATGATCCCATTCTTCACCGACCGGGGTATAGGGTCAGGGACCGCGGTAGTGGTCATAGCGCTCTGGTCGGCCAGCGCGGGCCTGGGCTCCCTGTTCTTCGGATTCCTGGTGGAGCGGTACAGCATCCGCGTGGTCCTGGGTATACTCATCTTCCTCATGGCAACCGGCTTCTTTACCCTGCTGGCCGTCCATTCCGCACCGTCCGCGTTCCTCTGGGCGTTCTTCCAGGGCATAGTGCAGGGGGGAGTGTTTACACTCCCGGATATCCTTTTTGCCAACTACTATGGCAGGGCATCCCTGGGCACCATCCGGGGCGTGGTATGGCCGGTTCAGATGGTGGCCAACTCCTCAGGCCCGCTCAGCGCCGCCCTGGCCTTTGACGCGAGCGGGAGCTACGTCACCATCTTCACCGTCTTCGGCATCCTGGCGCTGGTAGCCAGCCTCGCTGTTTTCCTTGCGCGACCGCCGGACTTGCGGGCCTACGCCAGCCCATCCAGAGTGGAGGGACAGCCTCTTTCAGGTTCCTGACCGGTACGCTCTACAAAGAGCATTCCGTCTTTGGCGACACAGTGTAGCGGTGTAGCGATTTTCCAAGCTCATGATGTCCCTGACAACCCACCACGGGATTCACAGAGACGCTATACTGGAGCGGCCATGGCAATCTACGCCGCCGAAGAGCAGGCACAACCATGCTGCTGCCTGACATGGAGGGTCGCCCATGCCTGTTGACCCCATAAGCCTTGAGGTGTTCAAGAACCTGTTCGTCTCCGTGGCCGAGGAGATGGGCGTGACCCTGGGCCGTACCGCCTACTCGCCCAACATCAAGGAGCGGCTGGACTACTCCTGCGCCATGTTCGACCATGAGGGACGGATGGTAGCCCAGGCAGCCCACATCCCGGTGCACCTGGGCTCCATGCCGGCATCGGTGGACGCGGCGCTGGCGAACCTCCGGCTCCAGCCGGGAGACGTGGTCATCCTGAACGACCCGTACCTGGGCGGGACCCACCTGCCGGACATCACCCTGGTGGCCCCCGTCTTCCTGGATGAGGGGGACCCTGATGTGCTGGTCGGGTTCGTTGCCAACCGCGGCCACCATGCGGACATAGGCGGCATGACCCCCGGCTCCCTGCCCCTCTCCACCGAGCTCTACCAGGAGGGGTTCATCATTCCGCCGTTGAAGCTGACGGCCGGTGGCCTCCTCAACCAGGAAGTGGTGGAGCTGCTGTGCCGCAACTCGCGAACCCCCGTGGAGCGTCGCGGCGACCTCTCCGCCCAGGTCGCCGCCATCCGCACCGGCGAGCGACGGCTCCAGGAGATCGTAACCAGGTACGGCCTCCCCCTGGTTCGCGAGCATATGGAGGCGCTGATGGAATACTCGGAGCGGCTGATGCGCGCCTCCATCCGGGCCATCCCCGACGGCACCTATGCCTTCCGCGACTATCTGGACGACGACGGCATCAGCGATGAGCCGGTGCTCCTTGCCGCTGCCGTGACCGTGGCCGGTGACGAGGTGACCATGGACTTCTCCGATACATCAGAGCAGCGGCCCGGCTGTGTGAATACGCCGGTGGCGGTGGCTTATTCCGCCGCGCTGTACGTGCTGCTATGCCTGGCTCCGGGGGAGATCCCCTCCAACCACGGCTGCATGCGACCGCTGCGGCTGGTGGCCCCCCAGGGGAGCATGGTGAACGCGCAGCCCCCTCATGCGGTCTCGGGCGGTAACGTGGAGACCTCCCAGCGGATCGTGGACGTGCTGTTAGGTGCCCTGGCAAAGGCCCTGCCGGAGGTGGTGCCCGCCGCCAGCCAGGGTACCATGAACAACCTCCTGGTGGGCGGCCACCACACGGACCACGATACCCCCTACGTCTACTATGAGACCATTGCCGGCGGCATGGGCGCCCGGCCCACAAAGGACGGGCTGGACGCCGTCCAGGCCCACATGACCAACACCTTGAACACGCCCATAGAGGCCCTGGAGTTTCAATTCCCCATGCGTGTGGTACGCTATGCCGTGCGCCAGGGCTCCGGTGGCGCGGGTCGGTTCCGGGGCGGCAACGGCATCGTGCGGGAGATGGAGTTCCTGGCCCCGGCCAGGGTCACGGTGATCTCAGAGCGACGCCGTTTCCCGCCCTACGGTCTCCAGGGCGGCCACCCTGGAGAGGTGGGAGAGAACGTCCTGGTACGTATGGGGGTGGAGGAGATGCCGCTGCCAGCCAAGGTCACCTTTGATGTGCAGCCCGGCGACGTATTGCGTATTGTGACGCCCGGCGGCGGCGGATGGGGAGAGGAGCGTGACCACGGGAGCTGATGTGATGAGACAGAGCCTGTTTCAAGGAAGACATAGCTAGGGAGGTGTCGTATGGAGTATCGAAGACTGGGCGGTTCGGGGCTTCAGGTCTCCGCCATCGGCCTGGGGGCCAATAACTTCGGCTCACGGATGGAGGTGCAGCCCGCCATCGATGTCGTCCACCAGAGCGTGGAGGTCGGCATCAACCTAATCGACACGTCGAATAGCTACGGAAACAGCCGCTCGGAAGAGTTCATCGGCAAGGCCATGAAAGGCATCCGCGGCAAGATAGTGCTGGCCACCAAGGTGTTCAGCCCCGTTGGCGAAGGCCCCAACCAGCAAGGGGCTTCCCGCCTGCACATCATGCGCGAGGTTGAGAACAGCCTGAAGCGACTCCAAACGGACTACATCGATCTCTATCAGATGCACTACTGGGAACCCGATACCCCTATTGAAGAGACGCTCCGTGCCCTGGACGACCTGGTGCACCAGGGCAAGGTGCGGTACATCGGCTGCTCCAACTACGCGGCCTGGCAGCTGTGCGAGGCGGTGTGGACCTCACGGTCGCTCCATCTGGAGTCGTTCGTCAGCGCCCAGCCCCACTGGAGCATGCTGGTACGCGGGATTGAGCAGGAGCTAGTGCCCTTCTGTAATGCCTACAACGTCGGCATCCTCCCCTACTTCCCGCTGGCAAGCGGCTTCCTGACCGGAAAGTACCGCCGGGGGGAGCCCATTCCAGAGGGCACGCGGTTCGATAAGACCCCTCGCATGGGGCAGCGCTACTTGAGCGACAGAAACTTCGACCTGCTGGAGCGTATCGAGCAGTTCGCCGCGCAGCGGGAGCACCAGGTGGCGGAGCTGGCCTTCGCCTGGCTGCTGTACCGCCCCATCGTCAGCAGTGTCATCGCCGGGGCCTCCTCGAAGGAGCAGGTGCTGGCCAACGCCAAGGCCGCTGAGTGGCAGCTAACGGCTCAGGAGATGGAGGAGCTGGACGGCATCCTCAAGGACGGGGCGTAGGCTTACAGAAACTGCCGCTGTACGTTGGTCGTCGGGAAGATGGCGAGGATCCTGGCGGGCGACGCGCTTTTGTTGGCCAGGGAGTGCTTCACCCCCTCCGGCGCTAGCACGGTAGTCCCGCCGACTACGGTCTCCGACTCCTCTCCCACCACCGCCTCCAGCGTGCCCTCTAGGACCAGCATGCACTCCTCATGGCCGGGATGGATATGCAGCGGTATCTCCGCCCCCGGCGATAGGGTGAGCTCCGTGACGGTGAGAGAGACGGCTCCCAGCGCTCCATTGACCACCGGCTGGGATAACACCCCGGGTGTTGGGGTGTTCTCCAGAGACGGCACGTCCTCTCGTTGGATGATAAGCATAATTTCCTCCAGGATTGTAAGACTGGCCTCAAAGCTCGCCTATATGCCGTCCCGATGCACCGGGATGGTCCAAACCAATGGTGGTTATCCCTTAGCCACAAGTAGGCCAATCTAGTCGGTCTGGACTCAATGTCAAGTGATTACTGAAGATTAACATTTACAGTCCGGTTGCCGGCTGTTCCCGAAGTGATCTTACCGGCGATAAGAGCAGCCAGAATGCAGCCATGAACTCCCCTATTACTGCTACAAACAGCGCTGACCTTAAGTTGATGGCCTCGCCAAGAGTGCCGCCCAACAGAGCGCCGATGGGCACAGTTCCTAAAAGCATGACGCTCATTATGGCGTTCACTCTGCCTTGTAAGCGGTCAGGGGTGATGGCTTGACGGAGGCTTACCTGACCAATGTTGTAAGTAGTAAGTCCAATACCAAAAAGGAGCTGTGCTATCACAAGCATGGCTACGATGGTGACTACAGAGCCACTCACCAGGGGAAGAATCAAGTCACCAACCGCAATCAGTATAACCCCGCCTATTAAAGCTGGCCCCAGGCCAATCCACCGCGTTGCTCGCTCTGCCATCAGCGCACCAATCACAAACCCGATGCCTCCGACAGAGAGTATAAATCCGACTAGGCCCGCGCTCAAACCCAATTGATTGACCATATACAGAATGGATACAGCCTCTAAAAAGGCATTGAACAGGCCAAGGGTGCCTGCGTGTAGACCGTCAGCGATAATGGGACACGTGAGAGGGGTAGAAAACCCGAGAGTCTGAGAGTGGTGTGAGCTCCTGAAGTGAGGGGAGAGTACCTCATGAAAGGAGCAGCGATGTCCCAGTCAGACGTCAGCAAGGCCGAGGCCGCCGATCAGCGGTCGGAGCAGACTAGGTCCTTCGTTCGACGAGTTAGAGCGGCTACCCGGCGCAAATACACCCCGGAAGAGAAGATCCGTATCGTGCTGGAGGGCTTCCGCCGCGAGGTCACCGTGAACGACCTGTGCCGGCGGGAGGGTATCAAGCCCCACTCCTACTACTCGTGGACCAAGGAGTTCATGGAGGCGGGCAGGGAGCGGCTGTCCCGTGACACGGTGCGCGATGCCACCCGGCAGGAGATCCAGGATCTCAAGCGGGAGAACGGCGAGCTCAAGCAGCTGGTAGCCGAGCTATCCCTCGAGGTCTACCGTCTGAAAAAAACGGCCATACCAATGCCCCAGAACGGCGTCGGTACCAGCGGATGAGCGCCGTTGAGAAGGCGACGGTCCTGGCCAGTGTAGCCGCATCACCGCTGGCCAAGCGTCGGGTGCTCAGAGACCTGGGTGTTCCCAAGAGCACCTACTATCGGTGGTTGATGCGACAACAACATCAACAAGGTCTCGAGGACCGACCTGGAGCCAGCGCTCCACCGTGGAACCGCCTTAGACCTCAGGAGGAACGGTCGATCCTGGAAGCGGCCAGGGAGATGCCGGAGCTAAGTAGCCGCCAGTTGGCAGCGTGGTCTACAGACAACCTGGCCTTCGCTGTATCCGAGTCCACTGTGTATCGCATCCTGTGCAGAGAAGGTCTTGTGAAGTCACCCGAGATGCAGCTCAAGGCCGGCAAAGAGTACCATCGCAAGACCAGCGGCCCTCACCAGATGTGGGCTACCGACGCCTCCTACTTCAAGGTGATCGGTTGGGGCTACTACTACCTGGTCACCGTGATGGACGACTACTCCCGCTTCATACTGGCCCACAAGCTCCAGCGGGACATGACCACCGACTCTCTCATCGAGGTGGTCCAAGAGGCCGTGGACAAGACCGGCATGACTGAGGTCCCAGTGGCCGACCGGACCAGCCTGCTGAGCGATAACGGCTCAGGTTATGTCTCCCGTGGCTTCAGAGACTACCTGCACCTGGTGGGGATCAAGCACATTCTGGCCGCGCCGTTCCACCCTCAGACCAATGGCAAGCTCGAGCGCTATCACCAGAGTATCAAGCGGGACGTCAAACAGGTCCCCTACGAGATGCCTTCTGCCCTGGAAGGAGCAATCGCCGCCTTCGTGGCCTACTACAACTACCGACGCTATCACAAGGCGCTGGGCAACGTGACGCCCGCAGACATGCTCAACGGAAGGCGGGAGCAGATCCTCCAACGGAGAAAGGAGGTGCAGGTCCAGACGTTAGAACGGCGAAGACGCTACAACAAGACCCTCAGGGAGCTCCCACGCAGCTCTTCATAATAATAATCTTCTCGGGTCCTAATCTGTCCCACTTGTGCTGATTGCCAACATACGAGGAGGTGGACGCCAGTGGAGCCGCCCGCAGGTACTTCTCCTCCGTGGATTTTCGGGGGACGCGCAGCGGGCCGGGTGGCTTCTCCCTCACTGCTATTCTCGCCAAGCCCTAGCCCACGACATCTGTCAATGGCCCAGGAATAGACAGGAGCCCCGATTCAATCGGGGCTCCTGTCTCATACGTCTGGTGTGTCTAGCTGACGAACTCGGTGCCCCCGGCCGCGTCGCACTGGTGGATGGTCCCATCGGACTCCGCGGTGTAGAAGTACTTCGTGACATTGAAGCTCACGTAGTTGGTTGTGGGCGATGCGGCGGCGTCTGCCGTCTTGTCATGGCCGAAGAGCATATACCCGTTGGCGTCACCCACTGCGTAGGCGGCCCCACTGGGATCGAGCACCTTGGTTGTGACAACAACAGAGGCCGAGTCCGGGAAGGCGGTCATATCGTTGGTGGCGGCGGTGCAGGGAGCCGTGCCTATCGGGGTGGGAATGGTGGTAAGGTTGTTATCCACCATCAAGCCAGATACCGCGGTAGCAACATCATGGAGCTCCGCGCGGCGGGCCTCGTCCTCACCCCGGCCCAGGAAGCGGCCCACGTTGGGGACCACCACCGCGGCCAGGATGCCCAGGATGGCTACAACGATCAGTAGCTCGATGAGGGTGAATCCCTTCTGGCTACGCACGAGCATCTTCATAACCTCTCTCCTGGTGATTGAAGTCCACGGTAGCTGCGTGGCCCGGTAAGCTACACAGGAGCCCCGATTAAGACTCGAGGCTCCTGTTTCATGCGTCTGGTGTGTCTAGCTGACGAACTCGGTGCCCCCGGCCGCGTCGCACTGGTGAATGGTCCCATCGGACTCCGCGGTGTAGAAGTACTTCGTGACATTGAAGCTCACGTAGTTGGTTGTGGGCGATGCGGCGGCGTCTGCCGTCTTGTCATGGCCGAAGAGCATATACCCGTTGGCGTCACCCACTGCGTAGGCGCCCCCACTGGGATCGAGCACCTTGGTTGTGACAACAACAGAGGCCGAGTCCGGGAAGGCGGTCATATCGTTGGTGGCGGCGGTGCAGGGAGCCGTGCCCACCGGGGTGAGGATGGCGGAAAGGTTGTTATCCACCATCAGACCGGTAACCGCCGTGGAGACGTCATGGAGCTCCGCGCGGCGGGCCTCGTCCTCACCCCTGCCCAGGAAGCGGCCCACGTTGGGGACCACCACCGCAGCCAGGATGCCCAGGATGGCTACAACGATCAGTAGCTCAATCAGGGTAACCCCCTTCTGACCTTTCTTGAACAGACGCATCATTCTCCCCCTTCTCCTCCATTTTGAGGATATCGTACAGATACGGTACTCGTTCGGAGGAGGGAGTGGCATCACCCAAACGGGTGATAAATGGGTGAGGTGGGGCCTAATCCCTAGCGAGCGAAATCGCCTGGGGAAACGACCTGTCGCGTCAGGAGCGCTCGCGGTTCTTTATCGGCACGGGCACCGAAGGCGGCGGCCTGGCTCCTGCTGGCCAGGTGGAGCTTGTCCATGATGTTGCGCATGTGGGTCTTGACGGTGTTCTCGGAGATGTAGAGTGCGCTGGCTATCTCCTTGTTGCTGGATCCCTGGGATACCAGATGGAGCACCTCCGCCTCCCGTTGGGTCAACACCTCCACCTCTAGTTTCTCCTCTGACTCAGACTCCAGCGGCAGCTCTCCCAGAAGCTTGGAGGCCATATCCGGAGAGATAATAACTCCACCCTCAGCAATGTGGAATACGGAGCGCAGCAGCTCCGGGGCGGCCGCGTTCTTGAGGATATAGCCCTTTGCGCCCACACGCATGGCGGAAAAGAGGTCGGCCTGCTTATCGGAGACGGTGAAGATGAGGATTTTTACATCAGGCAGCTCTTGCTGGATGGAAGCGGTGGCCTCCAGGCCGGTCATGTTCGGCATCTCCAGGTCCATGATAATGACGTCTGGAGCAAGCTCGCGAGCCTTCTCTAGGGCCTCGGTGCCGTCTCCGGCCTCACCCACCACCATGATCTGCTCCTGAAGGCCAAGCACGTCAATCACGCCGCGCCTAAGCAGAGGATGATCGTCTACGACCAGCACTTTGGTTCTTGCCATAGCTTTACCTCGCACGTATCCGCTTGGGCAGACTCACGCGTACCTCGGTACCATTCCCTGGAGAGGATGCTATATCAAGCTTCCCACCCAAACTCTCAGCCCTTTCTCTGAGGATGTTTAGCCCGTAATGCCCTTTGCCATCAGCAGTGAACTCCTCAAAGTCAAAGCCTTGACCATTGTCCTTGATGAGCAGCTCCAACCCCTTCCCAACCACAAGAAGGCTGATCCATACCTCATTGGCCTGCGCATGCTTTCGGACGTTGGTCAGCGCCTCCTGAATGACGTGCAGAAGCTGTAGCCCCGCCAGCGGCGTCAGGGAAAGTTCCTCGGCGGGGGCTTCTAAGTGCACCTGAATCCCGTGCCGTTCACTGAACGAGGCAATGTACGCCCCTACTGTTGGGACCAACTTCGAGGCCTCCATCTCAATGCTCAGTTGGTCTAGGGTCTCCCGGGCGTCCCTATACGCATCCTGAACAGTCATGAGCATTTCGTCAAGCCCCTCCAGGGCCTTGGAGGTATTCCCCGCCTCTACCAGAGAGCTTACCGTCTGTGTCTTCAAACTCAAATACCCTATAGCCTGGACGATGCCGTCATGGAGGTCCCTTCTGGTTCGCCGCCGCTCTTCCGCCACGGCGTCCAGCTCAATACGACGGCGAATGTTCAAATTGGTTCGATAGACAACGGTGGCGAAGAGGAATGTGGCCACGGTGAAGACAATGAGCCATAGGAGGTTGTTCCCCTCCATGATCCATTCGAACTTATCCACCCATCGGTACGCAATCAGGTGGGCAATGGCAAGGCTGACGGAGGTCGCGGCCGCTGTTGCTATGGCCAGTGTCTCTGTGAACAGCAGCGCAGCGGTCATAATAGGGGTCAGTGAGTAGAGAAGGAAGCCGCTGTTCAGACCCCCTGTGAGGAGGAGAGCTATAACACAGACCAGGAGGTCTCCCCCGAGCACGACGTACGTTATGACGCCCTCTTCTCGCCAGCGAAGAGGGCCAAGAACCTTGACAAGGGTGTAGACGCCAAAGCTGCTGAGCAGCACGTAATCCTGACGGGAGAAGGCGTCCTCTTCTCCCAGTGACACTACTTGGATGAGTACCACAGCCAGTCCGTAGGCCAAGAAGCGGTATAACGATAGGAAGAGAAAGATGTCCCGCTCGTATCTTGGATCCATCTGTGCAACCTCTCTGGTCAGGAGCCCCTCCCGTAGCTCCTTAGCTTAGACTAGGTATCTGTATCAAACACCTACAAGACTGATTCGGAGTGCGCTTCCAAATCAGCCATGCCCTGGTTCTCTTCTACTTCTTCTCCTATCTATGGCAGTGTACCGCAGCCGCTATGTTGGGTCAACTAGAAAAGCCCTAGCGATAAGCCCAGGTTTTACCTTCTCTGCCTCTCTGGTCACGGGCGGGACTCTCATAGTATCCTTGTCCCGTAAACAGGAGGATCGGCTATGGCAGTGGAGTTTGAATTTACCGATGCGCGGTTCAGGGCCATGGTTTCCAAGGATGCCGCCATTCAGCACTTGGCCACGGGCTTTCTCTTCACCGAGGGACCTTTGTGGACGGGAGATGTCCTGCTCTTCAGCGATATCCCCAACCGGCGCATCGTCAGCTACCGCCTGGCGGAGGAGGGTCCGGTGGTTACCACCTTCCGCCACGAGAGCAGGCCCAATGGCCTCACCTTAGACGGGCAGGGACGCCTCATCGCCTGTGAGTACGGCGACCGGGCCATCAGCCGCACTGACCTGACCACAGGGGCCAAGACGATTCTGGTAGATAGGTACAAGGGCAAGCGCCTCAGCGGGCCCAACGATGTGGTGGTCAAGTCCGACGGCGCCATCTACTTTACCGAGCAGTTTGGAGGCCTCCGATTCGTCGGCGACTCTCCGGAGGTGGACCTCAGCCTCATCGAGCAGAGGCGGGAGCTGGATGTTGAGAGTGTGTATCGCCTGAGTCCAGATGGCGCTACCCTGACTCGCCTGGATACCCAGGGCCTGGGCCGGCCCAACGGCCTGGCGTTCTCCCCTGACGAGTCGGTGATCTACCTGGTGGATAACGGTGGCGGGAATATCCGCGTGTACGATCTCCTGCCCGGCGGCGATCTGACCAACGGCCGGGTGTTCGCTCAGCCTGAGGACGATTACCCGGGCGCGGTGGACGGTATGAAGGTGGATACCCAGGGCAACCTGTATACCACCGGACCCGGGGGTCTGTGGGTCTACGGCCCTGACGGCACGCAGCTTGGGAGGATCAGCCCCCCGGAGCCGCCGGCCAACCTGGCCTGGGGAGATGCTGATTGGATGGGGCTGTACATGACCGCTCGAACCAGCCTGTACAAGGTGCGGATGAACGTAGCGGGTATTCCCGTGGGGCCGCGTTAGTCTTGCGATTGCCATGAAGCACGTGACAGTACGGGTTCCCGCTACCACGGCTAATCTTGGCCCCGGCTTCGACTGCCTGGGAATGGCCTTGGATGTGTGGAACCAGGTGCACTTTGAGCTGGGCGGACGGCCAGGAGTAGCGGTGGAGGGGCATGGTGCGGGGCAACTCAGCCGTGGTGCCGATAACCTGGTCTACCAGGCAGCCCTACGCTACTTTCGAGAGGTGGGCCGAGAGGCACCTGACTTTTCCATTGCCTGTCACAACGCCATCCCTCTGGCCCGTGGACTTGGGAGCAGCGCCGCGGCCATCGTGGGAGGGCTGCTGGGGGCCAGTGCTTTGGGAGGAGAGAGCCCACCGGACATGGAGCGGTTGTTGCACCTGGCTGTGAGTATGGAGGGGCATCCGGACAACGTTACGGCGGCCCTCTTTGGCGGCTGTCAGATAGTGGTCCGAGATGGTGAGAACCTCCACCGGGCGGCGGTTCCCCTGGCCCAGGAGCTGCACGCCGTTCTCTTCATTCCTGATAGCCCCATGTCTACGGTAGAGGCGCGGGAGCTCCTTCTGGCTCACGTTAGTCGGGAGGACGCCGTGTATAATATAAGTAGGGTAGCCCTGCTGGTGAACGCCCTGGCCACGGGGGACCTGGCCCGTTTGCGCGTGGCCACCCAGGACAGGCTTCACCAGCCTGCGCGGGAGACACTCCTCCCGGCCATGCCCCTGCTATTTCGCAGCGCACTGGATGCCGGTGCCCTGGGTGCGTTCCTCTCTGGAGCAGGGTCAACAGTCCTTGCGCTCACAAAGGATAATGCACTGACCGTGGCCTATGAGATGGCGGATACGGCCAACAAGGCCGGCCTTCCCGGCGAGGTCAAGGTGGCCAGGGTTTCGTCCCAGGGTGCACACGTCAGCAGAGTGGAGTAGAAGTGACGGTCATCGTTCAGAAATATGGTGGTAGCTCGCTGGCCAGTGCTGAGCGCATCAGGCATGTGGCCCACCGGATTCGCCTCTGCAAGGACCAGGGAAACGACGTAGTGGTGGTGGTCTCCGCTATGGGTGACACTACTGATGAGCTCGTTGAGCTGGCCCATCAGGTAGACGATTCGCCAGATGCCCGGGAGTTGGACCTTCTGCTGTCCACCGGAGAGCTGGTGTCCTGTACACTGGTGACCATGGCCCTACGTTCCCTGGGGTGCGAGGCCATCAGCCTCAGCGGGGCCCAGGCCGGCATCCGCACCGATGCCGCCCACAACCGCGCCCGCATAGTGGCCCTGGACCCTCAGCGCATCCAGCGAGAACTGGAGCAAGGACGGATTGTCATCGTTGCCGGATTCCAGGGCGCTACGGAGGAGATGGATGTCACCACCTTGGGCCGCGGCGCCTCGGATCTGAGCGCGGTGGCCCTGGCGGCATCCGTTCAGGCGGAGCGTTGCGAGATATACACGGATGTGGAGGGCATCTATACGGCAGACCCACGCCTGGTGCCTCAAGCCCAGAAGCTCCGGGAGATAGGCTACGAGGAGATGCTGGAACTTGCCCAGTACGGGGCCATGATGCAGCCTCGTTCCATTGAGCTGGCGGCCCTCTACGATGTCCCTCTTCTGGTTGCCTCCAGCTTTGTCGAGGCCCCCGGCACCTTGATACACGAAGGAGGGAGCATGGAGCAGCAGAACAGGGTGCGAGCGGTCGCCGCCGATCTCAATGTCGCCAAGATCACCCTCCTGGGAGTCCCTGACCGGCCAGGGATAGCTGCCAGCCTGTTCGAGCCCCTGGCCCAAGAGGGGATCAGCGTGGATACCATCGTCCAGAACTCCAGCGTCGAGCGCCTCACCGACCTGACTTTCACCGTGGTTAGGACCGATCTGAAGCGAGCTATGGCGGTGGTAGAGCCGTTGTCCAAAAGCATTGGCAGTCGGGGGCTGGTAAGCGCGGAGAACCTGGCTAAGGTTAGCGTTGTAGGCACGGGGATGCAGAATGCACCCGGCTATGCCGCAGCGATGTTTCGCGCACTCTATGACGCCGATATCAACATCGAGATGATCACCACTTCGGAGATACGCATCACCTGCATCATCGATGAGAAAGATGTCCCTGCTGCTGTCCAGGCCTTGCACGCCGCCTTTCGTCTGGAAGAGGAGTGAGGGGCCTGGGGCCGAGCCTCTTCGAATATCATGGATACCCCGTTCCTCTCCCTGGTGATTCCAGCCTTCAACGAGGAGCAGCGCATTCTGCCCACCCTCAAACAGGTGACGGACTACCTGAGCGCACAGTCCTATACCTGGGCTGTCCTTGTGGTGGATGACGGAAGCTCCGATACGACCGCCGCCCTGGTTCAGGGGTTCACAGAGCAGTATCCAGAGGTATCTCTTTTCTCCATACCCCACGCCGGCAAAGGCTCCGCGGTCCGCGCCGGGATGCTCCAGACAACGGGTGAGTACCGGTTTCTGTGTGACGCGGACCTCTCCATGCCCATTGACCATCTGGAGCGCTTTCTTCCACCGCAGCGTACCGACTTCGACATTGCGATAGGCTCTCGGGAGGCACCGGGAGCACGCCGCTTTCAGGAGCCTCGCCTGCGCCACCTCCAGGGTCGGCTGTTCAATCTGTTTGTCCGGCTGCTGGCCGTGCCAGGCATTCGCGATACCCAGTGTGGCTTCAAGTGCTTCCGAGGAGAGGTAGCGCAGGCCCTCTTTACCCTGCAGCGGTTCCCCGGGTGGGGCTTTGACGTGGAGGTGCTGTTCCTTGCCCGCCGCCTGGGTCTCAGCGTGGTTGAGGTGCCCATAGATTGGTACCATCACTCGGATAGCCGGGCGCACAGGCTTCGAGACGGCCTGGATATGGGTTGGGACACCCTTCGCCTACGCTGGGCCACATGGCGTGGAAAGTACGGGGCGCTGAAGCAATCTTCGAGGACGTCAGCTGGTCGCCATAGGAGTTCAAAGTAGATGCTCACCGAGTAGAGAGGCACGCGCCGGGAGGAACGATGAGAAGCGAAGTCGAAATACTCAGACAGGCCAAGGTCATCGCAGTGGTAGGCGCCTCATCCGATCCCGAGCGCCCTGCATACAAGGTGCCCAGGACGGTGATGACCTATGGCTACACCATCATCCCGGTCAATCCCAACGAGACGGAGGTCCTGGGACAGAAGGCGTACCCCACCCTGTCCGATGTCCCAGTAAAGGTGGATGTAGTGAACATCTTCCGCCGCTCGGAGCACGTTCCTGCCGTCGTGGACGAAGCTATCGCGATCGGCGCTGGTGCAATCTGGATGCAGCTGGGTGTTGAGCATGAGGAGGCCGCTGCCAAAGCCAGGGCCCGCGGTATAGAGGTGGTTATGAACCGGTGCATAGAGTGTGCCATGAGAGAGCACCAAGAGGAGCTGCAAAAGGGGTAGCGCCCGTCGTCCAGGGTGGGGGCGTGGCGGTGCTGACACAAAGGCGGCCATCGCCCGGAGGAGCGGACGGTGAAGACTATCGTCGTTGTACCAACATATAACGAGGCCGCCAATATCCCGGAGTTGGTGCGTCGCCTTTTTGCCCTTGAGGTGGAAGGCTTAGAGCTTCTCATAGTGGATGATAGCTCGCCGGATGGCACGGCTTCCATAGCCGACGGCTTGACGGCCGACTATCCAGGTTGCATTCACGTTCTGAGTCGGCCCGTAAAGGAGGGGCTGGGGCCTGCCTACGTTTTCGGATTCCAGCAGGCGCTGGAGTTCGATGCTGACCGTATTGTGCAGATGGATGCCGACCTCTCCCACCCACCCGAGTATATCCCTGCTATTTTGGAGCAGCTAGAGGCCCATGATGTGGTGGTAGGTTCCCGCTACGTCCCCGGCGGCGGCTCCGATGTCCGTTGGGGGCTGAAGCGGCGCTTGCTGAGCCAGGGCGGCAACCTGTACACCAGGTTCCTCTCCGGAGTGCGGGTGAAGGACCCGCGCTCTGGGTTCAAGGGCTATCGCAGGGAGGTGCTTCAGAATATCCGTCTTGAAGGGCTACGAAGCAGGGGGTTCGTGTTTCAAACGGAGGTGCTCTTTCGCTGCCAGCAGATGGGCTACAGCGTGGTGGAGGTCCCCATCATCTTCTATGACCGCAGTGCCGGACGGTCCAAGATGAGCCTGGGCATCATTGTAGAGGCCCTGTGGCGGCTGCCTCAGATACGCTGGTCTACCAGAGGAGCAAAAAAGAGCGTTCGTACATAGCTTTCCTGGGCAATGGGCCTTTTTGCATCGCCTTGTTCCATTACCTGCCCCATGATATGCTTGGCTAAGGCCGCCAATGTATATTCCTTTGTGGCGGCTCGGCGGTCGGGGCGTGGCGCAGTCTGGAAGCGCACCTGCATGGGGTGCAGGGGCAGGGGGTATGCAAGTGCCCGCAGAGCTACGGAATCCACCGCTCTCTTCCCTTTTCGAGAGGGTGTGCCAAAACCACCCGCCCACGGTTTAGGAAACCTGCCGCTGTAACAACCCCTCCGGTCACTCCCGCCAGAGCGCATCGTTGCGAACTCTTTGCCCCTCATCTCCCTGGTGAATGAGCGCCCGCCCGCGCCCGTGTACACGCGGGCATTTCCGTTTTTGGTCTACGGTGCCGGACGTTGACAACTCTGGTGTAACAAGTCCACTGTGGAAAAAAGACCGGAGGTCTCCTATGCAAGGCAAGTACCCCAGCAATATCCTCTGGCCCACCAGCGTCCCGGTGCTGAAGGAGCCCGACCCTAACTGTAACTTCTGCCGCGACGGTTCCGACCCGGTGTGGCTACGTTGCCACCAGTGCGGGTTGATTTTCCATGTCCACGCTCAGACCGTTGCCCACGTCCCCATAGGCTACAACGTCATGGTGCCGTGCCCCGATCCTGTGTGTGCGGCTCAGAATGTCTTTACCCGCGTGCCGATCCCTGATTGCCTGGTGAACCCCGATGACTTCGAGAGCGCCGCCGTGCTGGGCGAGTCCGGGCCGGAGCTTCGCCGGGTCCAACACGACCCGCAGGATGAGCGCCTGTGGGGGCCGCTGTGAGTCACGACCCGAAACACCCGGCCCGCCCGGTGAAGTGCCCCAAGTGCGGCAAGGTCAAGGTGACCAAGTACGCGACGTTCAAACACTGTCGGCGGATTCACGCCACGGACAAGAACGCCCTTGACGGGACGCCGGAGCGCCCCAAGCGGAGAGCACCCGGCACAGTTGAGCAGAAGGCGGGCAGCGCCTTTCATCAGTTGGAGGTGACTTGGTAATGGCAAAGGTATGGTCGGAAGACGATCAAGACGACGACTCCCGTTCGCCGGAGCGCGAGAGGCCGCCCCACGATGACGATGCCAGCCGTTCGGCGGAGGTGTGGTTGGAGTTTGCCAAGCTGGGCGATCATTTCATGGTCAACCTGAAAGACGCGGGCTTTCGGGATGGGCTTGGATGGCTATTCGATAAGGCTCGTGGCAATAAGACCACCAACCCCAGGCCAAGGGCCAACGGCGCGGCTACGGTCGTGGAGGAGAGGCCGCAGGCCTCAGAGCCACCCACCCAGGAGGAAGCGACGGGCATGAAGCCAGCGGGAAAGACGCAGATCGTATTCGATATGGAGAAGCTGTTCGACAAGATGATCGAGGCGTTGCAGCCCGTCATAGCTTTCAAGGGGCACCGCAAGATTTCGGAGCTACAGTCGATGGCGGAGGAGAATCGGGACATTGTCATCAGAGAGTTCCGCAGGATGTTACAGGACTGCATGGAGATACGGCAGGGAGGGCAGCCGAGTGAAGATTCAGCTTGACCTTCGCGCCAAGGGTGCTGTGGTCGGCGGTCTCCGTGGCACCGGGAAAACCAACCTTGCCCGGTACATCGCCCAGGCTGGCGACAAGTCGGCGGTGCTGGCCTACGATCCGCTGGGCCAGTACCCGGAGTACGACCGCATAGAGCCACGCCGCCAGCAGTTCCCGGAGGCCCCCGATGAGTTCATGCGGGTGCTGGACAAGGACATCCACATATTCAAGGGCACCGCACACCCCTACCGCGTGCTCCTGGTGGATGAGGCCCACCGCGTGGCCCCGTCCGGCCACAACTTGCACAGGGGGATCGCCCGGCTGAACCATGAGCACCGTCACATACCGTTGGCTATCGTCTGGATTTCCCGGAGACCTCGTGAGCTGCACCCGGAGATTGTGAACCTGGCCGACCACATAATGATATTCCGGCTGCCCGGAGCGACAGACGCCCGATTCCTAGAGGACACGGCAAAGGGCCTGGCAGAGCAAGTCCGGGCGTTGGAGGAGTGGTGCTTCGTCTACCTCGATCCCAACAGGCGCTTCTACACGATGGCACCCGTCCCGGAGTTGGCACCACCGGAAGAGGGGGCTTGACAGACCTGGTGTAACAAGTCCACTGTTGAAAAATAACGCGGGGGTGGCGCACTGGACGTGACAGCGCCTCCCCCGCGCTTTTTGTCCACGCGCCGCCCCCAGCTAACAGGAGGAGAGCATGGCAACAGACGCCAAGATAGACCCGACTCCGAGCATGGACAGGATCAAGAGCGCCGGAGGTGGCGTGCTGAAGGGCATGGCCGCAGGTGCGGTCGCTGGCCTGGGGATAGCGATGCTGGGCGGCGTAGCTGGCCCTCTGGTGGGCGGCGTCGTCGCAGGTGCCGTCCTGGGCGGAACCGATGGCAGGATCGTGGCCGTGGTCAGCGGCATGGAGGCGGTGGAGGCCGTATTCATAGGCGGTGGCCAGTCTGAGTAAGGCCCCCGGCATCTCTACAACGAAACGGAGGACAAACCAATGTTGCAAAACTTGATCGGAGGCAGAGGTCTTGGCGGGTTCGGACTCGGCGGTAAATTGGGGCTTCGCTCCGCCGCCGTAGGTGCCAAGCCGGGCACCACGGAGTTCAAAAAGACGATGATTATCGGTGGCACCAGTGTCACCAGCATCACCACCTCCCGCGTCGCGGGAGACTTCCAGCAGATGACCTACTACACCGTCCAGGCCCAGGAGAAGGCCACCTTTGGGCACGGCGTTCCTGGGGATGATGTCAACCAGGGGTTCATCTACCTTCAGTACCAGACCACGGTTCCGGCAGCCATAGATGGGCCTGTCCGACTTCTGGCCGAGGGTGCCCACGGCGATTCCGTCCCCGGCTTCCTGGTGCTAGAGGAGCACTCTACCCGGCTGGATGGCTCTCTGACCACAAGGGGCGACCAGGTGCCCCTTCCCAAGTGGCCCCGGTGGGCATCGGAGGACTCCCGGCTGACGGTTCGTTTGAACCCGTCCGCCACGGCGACACCCACGACAGCCGATTCCACCGTGCTGTTGCCGATCACCGTCGCTCAGAACACCGAGTAGGGCGGCCCACTATCTGACGAAGGAGAAAACCAATGAGTGTGTGCGGAAATTGCAACGGGCCGATGATCCACGGGCCAGTGAAAGAACGAGTCCTCCATCCCACGACCGGGACAGTGGTAGCCGTGGTGGACGTGGAGCGGCGGCACTGTCCGGACTGTCTTGCCCGGAGGCAGAAGGCGGACAAGGCCTCATCCGATCCTGAGAGCTAAGGGGGCACCATGTCCGGTTTGAGGAACGCCCCCGCCCTCACGCGGCAGGGTAGGATCACCGCTGACGGCTCCCCTCAGTTTCCGTTCGACAGCCCCGCGATAGCGGCGAACGCAACGTGGGTCATCAACCTGCGGGAGAACACCGAATACGGCACCCGCATAGCCAAATACCTCCCGCTGGACTTCATCGAAGTGCTTAGCAATCAGCTGGAGAACGTAGACCTGGTGATCAATGGGCAGGCCGAGCCGTATCGGATTCTCGGCAACTCCCAGCGTATCCTAGAGCGGAGACGGATTGAGTCGGTGCAGATCGTCAACCTCTCGGCCAACGCCATTGTCGCCGCCGCCATACGGGTCATCGTTGAACGGACTCCGGTGGATGCCGACAGAGCGGCATACCAGAGCGCCAGAGCAGGGGTGCGATGAGCGGCAACGAGACCGCTGTCATAGCGGCGGTGGTGGGCGTAGCGGCCATCTACTTCGTCACCAAGGGCAGCGGCGGAGGAGGTGGCCCGGTGTCCAGCGCCATCGGGTCAACCTCCGCCTCTGACGTGGCGGGTCTGCGAGGGACTTTCCAAGGCCTGCAATCCCAGGTCTCGGAACTGAGTGCCAAGGCACAGGCCCCGGCGCAGGCCATCAATGTCTCCGTGAACATACCCCAGGCGGCCCCAGGAGCCATGGGACAGGCCGTAACAACCCTCCAACAGACCAGAGAGAGACTGCAAGGCCAAGTTACACGACTGGCGAGCGACACCATGCCAGCGCTCCCGAAACTGGGAGACGCGGCGGCAAGGCGGTTGGCCGAGTTGCCGGACAGCCTCAAACCATTTTTCGACCCTTCTACCTACGCCCCCCTTGTTGAGGGGAGCGATGGAACGGGCAGGGCGCAGACGATCATCGATATCACCATGCTAGCGCTCCCGAAACTGGGAGACGCGGCGGCAAGGCGGTTGGCCGAGTTGCCGGACAGCCTCAAACCATTTTTCGACCCTTCTACCTACGTCCCCCTTGTTGAGGGGAGCGATGGAACGGGCAGGGCGCAGACGATCATCGACGACGCTCAGAGCCGGGCGCTTCAGATAATCGATGGGGCACAGGATCAGGCGCAGACGATCATCGATAGGGTGACGGATCAGGCGACCCCGCTCTTGGATCGCATCGATGACGAGCGGCTGGTATTCAGCATCCCGTACTTCGCCAGCGGCTCATTCTTGGAGACCAAGGCGGAGGAGCAGATGTTACGGGCACGGAGGGCGGGCCAGGGCGTCGCGGAGCGGGTAACAGAGACAGTGGAAAAGGTAAAGGACGCGGCGGGAGGCGGGCTGTTCGGGCTGCTGGGCCTGCCAGACGTGGGAGTGATCATAGGCGGCGTCAGAGACATACTGCTTTTCCCCATCGGCGGAGGCTTAGTTAGCGAATGACCACCCAGCATAACTTCCTACCGGGCCAGACCACATTTCGAGCGTCCGAAGCTACTCTAGATGAGACCGTAGCCGAATTTCTCGTTTCACTAAGTGCTCTCTACGGCTTCAACGGGACTGGCCTTGTCCGTCTACAGGCCGTGATTCCGGGAGATGCACTGACTATCCCGGCTGATGAAGCCCTGGTCGCGGCTTCCGTGCCTCAGCTATTCGATGGCACCACCTATCAGCGATGGAGAACGGGTGGCAGCGCAAGCCCCCTAGCGGGTTCGGGGCTTGTTACCCCCGTCTTCAATCCGGTGCTTATAACCGAGGACACCCTGAATGACAGCGATAAGACGATCACCGTCCCGGCCAATACCCAGTACCGGGTGCTCGCCATCAACGCTGAATACGCATCTACGGCAACCGTTGGTAACAGGCTGCTCGCTGTCCAATTCAGGGATGCCGCAGACGACCCGTTCCTGCGTATCAACTTCACCGTTACCCAAGCACCCAGTCTCACCGTCTTTTATCAGCTTTTCCACAACGCCCCCAAGGAAACGGCGGTGGCGGAGACCCTTCTACTCCATCCGCTCCCTAATGACCTGTGGCTGCTGCCAGGATTCGACATACGGATATTCGACCGGAACGCCATAGACACGGCGGCAGACGACATGCCCGTTGAAATACTGGTGGATGAGAGGAGCGTCTAGGATGGCCACCATACGAGTCCTGCCAGGCACGGATAGGCGTTACCCCTCCGTGCGCGTCCAAATTCTCGACCAGCCAGCCAGCCGCGAGATGCGCCGTTTAGGTCCGGACGGAAACCCCCTGACGGAAGCCGACCTGGGCATGGATCAGGGCAAAATGAAGCCTCTTGACCAGGCCCGCCGCACCACGCGGGAGATCGCCGTCGTGTTCAGGAATCCTCCGCCTGGGGACGCCTTGACGCCGGAGGAGATGCGGAAGGTTATCGATGAGGCGGTGGCCACGTACCTGAACGCCAAGGGGGTAGGCCGGGCGAGTGTCACCGTCGATGCCGGCGTCCTGGGCCAGCGGGAGGTACTCAGATGATACCCGTAGTCGGCATGGTCTGTCTCGCGGCGATGGCTATCACCGGGATGTTCCAGGGCATCGACGGTGTGCTCTATCTCACCTGCGCCTCACTCATCGCCGGGGTAGCTGGCTACAAGGTGAAGGGATCGGCCATCGTTGGTGTTCTGAAGCACCTGGGGAGAGGGCGTACCGATGCCAGGCCCCCTCGCTAAGGCAGCGGCCCGTTTCGGGGTCAACCTCATTGCTGACAAGTACCTGAGTCCCGAAGGGAAAAAACTGGCTAGCTCCGCATCCAAGGGGTTCATCTCCAACAAGGGCGGTAACCAGGCCAAAGCTGGCAAGAAGAAGAGGCGAAAATCGGGGATCAGAAAAGGCGGTCGCTAGGGGTCTCCATTAGAAGCTGGGGTCTCGATACTCGTCTGCCACTCCGACCATAATCCCCGCGCCTCCACGCATGGTCTCGCCCTCGAAACGCCACTGCCCATTCTTTCGTAGGGTAACGGCCTTGCAGCCCTCGACAAAGAACCGTGTTGGCGACTTGACCTCGGTGATGGTGTAGACCACCCGGTCGCTCCACATGCAAACCGTGATGGGCATTCCAACCTCTGGCTCTGGGCTCGTGCTTGTCTCTAGCATCCGGTTTATCAGGTTTCCGTACAGTCTCATATCTGCGCTCCTTCTATCCTCCTAGCGGACTTTCTTACCGGGTGGCCCGCCCTCTGGAAACAGGGGGCGGGTTGCTTTGTGGGCGGAACACCACCTCACCGCGGGGATTCGGCCCGGAGCTTCCGGCTTATCGTCATGTGGGAGACGCCGATAACCCCCTCGGCTTCCAGGGTCGCCGCGATCTTCCGGCATCCCATGCCTTGTCTAGCGAGCTCGATCACGCGAGACATCGGAATGGCCACCGCGATCCCTCGGTGGCCCCTGGGTGTAACAACCTCAGCTTTGGGAGTGGGGGTGTTAGGAGACGGGGAAGGGGTTGTTACAGGGGATTGCGGTTGGATGAGTGGTTGCCGTGGGGGTGTCTCCGGGGGTGGTGGTGCCGGGGGAGCACCCATTGCCCTTAGACGGCGGTCGTCCTCTTCGGGAGTGCGGACAGGCAGGGGCGGCGCACCACCCTGGTGTTCAAGCCACCAGTCCGGCGGTCGCCCGGTGTGCAGGGTCTCGTTGTGGGCGTCGTGCCAGAGCCGCCGTTCGTTTATAGGCTCCATTGGCGGCATCGGGTAGGTGGCCTCAAACGCCTCAGAGCGGCAGGACGACTCGTACCACGGGTCATCTGGCGTCACGGCAAAGTATGAGCCGTCCGGCATGACGTTCATGGCGTCATCGGGCGACTTCCGCCCTCGGATGGTGCGAACTCGGTAGGTTGCCATCAGCCCCTCTCCATCTGTCTCTTTGCGGTCAACACGGCCTCGGACATACGGTAGCCGTGGATGACTCGCAGGTGGGCCGTGAGGGCCTTGAACGAATCCGTCTCATAGGCGCATTTGGTTCCTTCCACATCGGCAAAGCGTGCCCGTTCGGGGCAGTCGAAACGGGGCGAATACGCGGCGGTCGTCATGCCTCCACCTCCAACGTGACGGCCAGGGCCTCCGTGTCTATGTTGAATTGCCTACAGATATGTTGGATAGCCATCAGTGCATCCCCAAGGTCGGCGTGGCGGGCGAACCCGCCGCTGGTTGCTCATCCGGTAGATCTTCCAAGTCCATCTGTGTTTGGACCCCCCGCAAATCCTCCGGCAGGTCGTAGAAGGGACTCGTCTCTATGATCCTCTGGCGGGTGCGCTCGGGAGTCCTGTGGGTGTACTCACGGGTAGTCATGATGCTCTTGTGGCCCAAGGCCGCCTGTACCAAAGACATATCCTCCGTCTTGTCCAGACGGAGTGTCGCAGCCGTATGCCGGAAGGCATGGGCACCCTTGCGGCCCCAGGTGATTCCCGCCTTTTTGAACGCCTTGGAAATGCGGTGATAGACGCCGTAGCGGTCAAGCGGCTGGCCGTAGGTCTCACTCCATTTGCCACCATGCTTGAAGTAGTCTTTTTTGAAGAGATAGCCAGGCCCCAAAATCACGAGGGTCGTACACATCTCCGGCGCGCAGGCCAACTCTTCGGCCACCTGCCCCGATTCCTTCGGTTTGATCACGATGTAGTTGTCGTGCACGTCGGTATCCTGTAGGTTACAGACGGCTTCGGTTCGAGCGCTTGTATCAAGTAGCAGCTTCATCATCAAGCGGTCTTGGAGCTTCTCGGTGGCCCTCATCACCTGGATAAGCTCCTCCAAGGTGTAAGACTGCCGTGGCTTCATATTCTTGTGGGGAGAGCGGACGTACTCCATCGCGTAGGGGATACCCAACTCGATGTTCCGGCGTCCATCCATGCCGTTGCGGGCAGCGGGCTTGCCAGCCAGCCAGCGGTAGAAGGTGTTGAGGGCACGGTAGGTCTGGTAGCGCGTGGTGCCCTTTTCAGGGATGCGTTTCAGGTAGGCCTCGATAGGTTCAGGTTCAGTGGGAAGACGGGGAAACGCCTTGGCGAAAGGGTAGAAGTAGTTGCCGTACCACTCTCGGGTGCGGTCGTCCCAGCCAAAGGCGGCGTTGAAAAGCCGCTTGATGAGGTCAGAGGTGCTGTAGTGGGGAACCGCAACAGGGGCAGAAGTTGAAGGCGGTGCAATCGCTGTGCGCCCCCCTGCGTCCGTGGCAGGAGCCTGGGCACCCTGCGCTCCCTGCAAGTGCCCAGGCCCCTGCGTCCGTGGCAGGAGCCTGGGCACCCTGCGCTCCCTGCAAGTGCCCAGGCCCCTGCGTCCGTGGCAGGTGGTCGTTTGCGTTATGGTCAACCTGACGGCGGTGCTTGGGCTTGTAGCCGCTAGCCTTGGCGTACGCTCTGACGGCTTCCAGGGATACCTGAGCTTTCTTTCCCTTGCCATCGGCGTACATGAACAAGTCGACTTTCTGTGCCGCCACCCAATCGCCTATAGTGGTGGCAGGTATCCCCGTTATCCCCGACGCCTTTCTGATGCTGAAATAGTCAACCTGTGCAGTGGTCATGATTTCCCCCGTTCGATGTTGGCGCTCCCCCTGCCTGGTGTATCATGTCAGCCGATGCGAAACCAACGCTCACACCAGGAGGGGGAACATGGAAGAGAAAGAGTTCGTCGAGCATTGGGGCGAAGCCCCAAACGTCGGAGAATCCATTGGACGCCTCTCCGACCTTGGAGTGAGATCAGGGTTTGACCCGGAGCAGATGGAAGTGTTTGTCGTGACGATGACTGCGGGTCTTGCTGCGGCACGGGATGTAGCTCGTCGCCTTGGGCTAAAGCCCGACGCCGCCGATTAGCATCCAGCCGTTCCATCATCACTTGCAGTATGTAAAGGAAGCTGTGACCGATCCTGGCACACCGATCCCGCTCGTTGGGGGTCAGGGCCTCAAACTTTTCGGGCAGTCTTTTCATAGCGTCCTCCCTCCATCTCTTCAGGTGAAGGGAAGATAAACCCTTAGTGCGCGGATGTCAATAGCTAAACAGCTTGATTTTCGAGCAATTCGGTCACTCTATTCGCGCACAGTTCGTAACCTTCCATCAAACCGTGCACCCTGTTTTGGCCCGTGACTCATTCCGCCGCATTCGTAGCTAAATAGGTGTGGTATAATGGGGTTCGGTCGGGGCGTGGCGCAGTCTGGAAGCGCACCTGCATGGGGTGCAGGGGGTCGGTGGTTCGAATCCACTCGCCCCGACCAATCCGCGTGACCAGGTTTCGATGGTTTTTTATTCACCCGAACCAGGCCCCATGGGTGTGGCAGGCCCCAAGGTATCCGCCGGAGTGCGGCAAATGGTTGAGGAGTGAAATATCAACTATTATCCCCAGCACAACGTTTCCGCGGTCGACTCCTCCTCTGGAACGATTCACTTTGAAAACACCGTCCGTCTATCCGAGGCCCGGTAGCACCTTCCGAAATCATTCTTCTGCCTAAGGGGAGAGCCGGGGTGGCGGTGTAAGGATGCTCCAGCCGTATTTGCGCTTGTTGAACTGCGGCATGTCTACCGCCTTGATCAGCCGGCCCACGTTCAGCCCGGTCATCATGTCCACCTCTTCCTGGCTGAACTCCACACCATATTTCTTTCCGGTCTTGCGTAGGTCCCTCCACCAATCAACGGTGTGTGCGTAATGCTCCGCACTCCTTTTCCCCCAATCACTATGAGAGAACTGCGAGTCTGTCCCCATAATCATCTGATGAGAGCCAATCATGCTCCGAGTGTAATCTAGCATCCGTACCAGCTGCTCCTCGGTAAGGTTGGGGCGTTTGCCTCCGCCAACGGTCCAACCGGCGAACTCAAGGTAAACATTGAAGGCGTGGCGAGCGATCATCACCGACTCCTCAAACCAGTGGTCAAAGGGGTATCCGGAGTGGAAGATGATGACGTTCAGATCAGGGAAGTCAGCAACCAGGCTACTGATGTGGATGGGGTCGTTGAACACCGCTCGGGAATAGGACGACTCGTAGTTGGTGCATATCGCAACGGGGACGTCATACTCCAAGCAGAGCTGATAGAAGGGATAGAGGATGCGGTCAGAAGGGTAATAGCCAAGCTGAGGCATAACCTTGAGGCCTCTTGCATCCCAGTCACGGAAGGCCTTCTCCACAAGATCGAAAGCGCCAGGACGCCGGACATCAGGTCCCGCAAAGGCGAACATCCGCCCGGGGAACTTTTTCTGGAGGTCTGCGAAGTCCTGGTGTGCCTCCTCGGCGCTCTTGGGCGCGGTATCTCCACGACTAGGGCCGAAATCAGAGTGGATAAGGCAAGAGGCGTCCACGCCTGCCATGTCCATGGCCTCTATGGTGGCCGTGCCATCCGGGTCGGCGACGCGCGCCTCCATCCGTGGGAACATATCCATGGGGTCGCGCTCGTACCCATTGACCCACTTATTACGGCCTCCCGAGTAGGCCCAAATAAAGGAACGGTCCAATCTGTAGCGTGGTGAGAAATACTCGTTGCCAGGGGTTCCTGTTATGAGGTGCTTGTGAGCGTCAATGATCATAGTGTTCCCTCTTCATATGGTGTGAATAAGTGGTGTGAATGAGCTTCCTGTCGGCTCTTCCAAGAGGGTAGGGAAACTGGAGGCAGGAGTCAACCGGACACAGGCTGGCACCCCCAAAGACCCTTGTAATTGACATACATTATGCGCGGGGATATGCTCGAAGAGATCCCAGGCGGTGGGCCAAAGAGATTGGTGCCGCGGACTGGGAGATGCTCAGGAGGAGGGGAAGTAATGCCTAGTTACCTTGTGCTGGCAAATTGGACTGAACAGGGGATACGGAACGTCAAGGATAGCCCCCAGCGCTTGGATGCGTTCAAACAGGCTGCTGAGGCGGCGGGCGGGAGACTCATCTTCTTCTACATGACGATGGGACAGTACGACCTTGCGGCATTGGTGGAGGTCCCGGACGACCATACCTTCGCCCGGCTGGCCCTCAATCTTGGGAGCCAAGGCAATATACGGAGCACCACTCTCAAGGCGTTCACGGAGGACGAGTACCGAAGCATCACTGGCTCACTGCAGTAGGGGGCCAAAGGCCGTGGGGAGGTAGCTACTTCCATCTGTTGGAGCCGGTTTGGGTTATGCTGAGGAGTTTAAGACCACCCCTGGCTCTGTCTGTAGCCGTACTTAAATCGTGATTCGTCTTCGTCAGCGAAGGTCAACCTACCTGGGTGGCGAGAGTCGCCGTATGCGGTCAGTTACGGCCGGACGGGCTGTTTAGCCCCCGGAACCGGTGGCCTCCGCGTCCGCTAGAAATCCCAAGCCGCTTCCTTGCTCGCGCTCCAACCAACCATTTGCCTCTACGGTTGTAAGGAAGTCCAGTACCACACGGTTGAACAGATCCGGCTCCTCAAGGTTGACCGTGTGGCCCGTTTGGGGCAGCACCACCAGTCCCGATCTGCGGATATGCCGCTTCATGAAGATGGCTGGCTCCAGGCAGGGGTTGTCCTCATCGCCAACTATGATCAGCGTGGGCACCTGAAGGTCTCGTAGCGCTGGCTCCAGGGCGAAGATGGTCGGACGATTTCCCTGGACACCCCGTAGGGTGAGCGCGGAGCCAACCGCTGAGTGGGCCATGAGGCCTCGCTGGAACTGATCCCATCCCTTGGGGTCCTTTCGTCGTAGCTGAGTTCGGGTAGGCCCCTCTGCGTACGCCTCGCCCCATGCCACCATGCCCTCCCTCTCAATGCGTGCAGCGAACTCCACCGTCTGCTTGGCGAAGCGCTCAGGGTCCGTGGACCCCGTGCCCGCGCCCGCCACGATGAGCGCCGCCGCCATTTCCGGATGCGCGAGCCCCATGTTCAGCGCAACGTTTCCACCCATGGAGAGGCCGCCGATGTAGGCCCGCTCTATGCCCAGATGCAGCAGCAGTCCGTGCAAGTCCTCCACAGACTGATCCTGCGAGTAGGCCTCTGGGTCAGTCGGAACATCCGAGGGTGGATAGCCCCGGGCGTTGTAGGTGATGACCTGATAGCGTCGCGAGAAAAAGCTCACCTGGGCAACCCAGCTTTCAAATGCGCCGCCGAACTCGTGGCTCCACACCAGCGGAAAGCCGTGGCCCGTCACCTCATAGTAGAGGTTCACTCCATTGACCAATGCCTTTGGCATAGCTGCTCTCCCTCACCTGGTCTTTGCTGCTGACAACGGGCTGAACCCGGCAGGCCATCTTTGTGGCCTGCAACGGTTCAGAGCCCAAACAACTGCTGCGCATTGCCACCCGCAACCTTGGCCTTGTCATCGGCGGAGAGGCCCGTATCCTTCAGGACTTCTAATGGAGCCGGGTCGCCCACCGGGAACGGATAGTCGGTGCCCAGCAGAATACGCTCTGCCCCCACGAGATCAGCCAGAAACCGCAGCGCCACGGGGTGCTGTACGAGGGAGTCGTAGAAGAGGCGTTTGAGGTATGCCGAAGGCTCCTGTGCCGCCGTGGCGCGGGTCTCCGGGAGATTCCTGTAAGCCTGATCAAACCGCCCCACCTGATACGGGAAGAAACCGCCGCCGTGTGCCAGGACAATCTGTAGGTGTGGGAACCGGTCCAGTACGCCGCTGAACACCAGGCAACCCACGGCCACCGTTGTATCGTAGATATAGTGAGTGATGGCGTTGAGATAGTAGCGGCCGGTCCGTGGGGTGGGGGAGGGCTGTACGGGGTGAAGGAGCAGCGGCACGTTCAAGCTCTCCGCAGCCGCCCAGAAGGAGTCCAGGGGTGGGTCATCCAGGTTACGCCCCTCAATGTTGGCGGCAATAATGCCTCCAACCGCTCCGCCCTGCTGCACCGCGTGGGCCAGCTCCTCGGCCGCCCTGTCGGGGTGCTGCAACGGCACCGAGGCCAGGGCGCCGAAACGCTCCGGTTGTTGCTGCGCTGTCTCACATAACGTTTCGTTCAGCAGGCGATGCCAGCGGGAGGCGACCTCAACGGGCATTCCATAACCGTACATATCCGGCCATACGGATAGGAGCTGTTTGTCCACCCCCTGCCGTTGCATCTCCTCCCATCGCTGCTCAAGCTCCAGCAACCGGGGCAGGAAGGGTCGCAGCACCGGACCATAGTCGAAACGTAGGCACCGCCCGTCCTGCGCGACGGTCTCCACCGTCACGCCGTAGACTGCGGCATCCTTCTCCAGCGTCGCCAATATACGGGGTGGCACGTAGTGGGCGTGGGTATCAATAGGCATGGGTGGGACTATGCGTCCATGATAGCCTTACGTTGAGCACCATCCATAGAGACGACGGCGCCCGTAACGAAGCTGGCCCGCTGGGAGGCCAGGAAGGCCACCATGTCGGCCACCTCCTCGGCGGTACAGAGCCGTCCCAGGGGAATACTCTTGATCGCCAGCTGGTTGGCCTCTGCCTCGCTGATCCCCTTCTCCGCTGCCAGCGTGCGCACCAATCCCCACCAGCGGTCCGTGTCCACCGGACCGGGGTTGATGGCGTTCACGGTGACACCGTAGGGAGCCAGCTCTTCTGCGATGGCCAAGGTGAAATTGATGCCCGCCGCGTTTGCCGCTCCCGGCGTCACCTCAAAATAGATGGGCTTGATGCCGTCGTTGCCGATGACGTTGACGATCCGGCCCCAGCGTTGGTCTTTCATGTGGGGCACGGCGGCGGTGATAGTCCGTACGTAGCCCATGAACTTCAGGTTCAGGCTCTCCATCCACTGCGCCTCGCTGAGGTGGAGTAGGCTCCCTCCGGGAGAGCTGCCGGCGCAGTTGACCAGGATGTCCAGCCGTCCGAAGCGCTGTATCGCAGCCTCCACAAAACGCCGGGCATCCTCCTCTCTGGCCATATCCGCCACCACGGGGAGCACGGTGCGACCGGTCTGGCTTTCAATCTCCGAGGCCACCTCTTCCAGGAGCTGCTGACCTCGCGCGCAGATGGCTACGTTGGCGCCCTCCTGTGCCAGGACCAACGCCGATGCCTTGCCGATGCCCTTGCTTCCCCCGTTTACCAGGGCGACCTTATCCTGCAACCCCAAATCCATTGGTCCCTCCCTCTACCGTCAGCTACATCCCAGACCAGTGGGAGTTACGACACACGGCACGAACGGGGCGTTGACGCAGCCATTACTCGACCGGATCATACGGTTACGCCGATTGGATGCTTGCAGCGTTTATCTCACTCCAGTGTTTAGTCGGTCTCACGGATGAGCCTACCATACTCCTGGCAGCGCGTGGTGCAGAAGTAATCGGGATTTTGTGGCGTCATGCCCTCACGCATATCCGGGCTTCGGCAAGCGGGCACGGTGCTGACTCCGATTGCCTCAGCCGCGCGCTGAATACCCTGGCCGTCCTGGTCTGGTGCCCCTAACCAGACCAGGGGTTGCGACACCGCACCTGGTCGACTAACATACGCACGTCCAGGCACGACGCCGGTTGTACGAGCCTGGTAGCCTCCCAGGCGACGACCCCAGAGATGCGCGAACGTGACGACTCTGCGCTGGTTCAAGGGAAACATCCATACCCATACCAACCGCTCCGACGGCGATAGCGAGCCAGAGGTTGTTGTGCGATGGTACAGGCGGAACGGCTACGACTTCCTGGTTCTCTCAAGATCACAACCATCTGACGTTGCTGGACCATCAATCCAGGTCCCGAAGATTCCGGCGTCCGCTCATGATTCCGGGAGAAGAGGTCTCCGTGAACGTCAATCAGGGTGCCACCTCCATTCACGTAGGTGGAATCGGGATCAAGAGGATGGTGGAGCCGGTGGACGCAGGGGACGTGGTCTCTACCCTGCAGGCAAATAGCGATGCGGTCAGACGGGCGGGAGGGATCGCTGCCATAAACCACCCCAACTGCACCTGGGCCTTTGATCACCGCCAGATTGTTCAGGTGGTGGGCGCAACGCTTCTGGAGGTATTCAACGGCAACACTCCCATGAATGTCTATGGAGGAGGAGGACATCCCAGCTATGATGAGATATGGGACGGCGTCCTGAGCGCGGGCAGGCATATCTTTGGGATCGCCGTTGACGACTCGCATCACTTCAAAGGCGATTTCAAGCCCAGCAAGGCCAACCCCGGCCGCGGGTGGATCATGGTCCGAGCGCCCCGTTTGGAAACCGACGCCACCATGGAGGCTATTGAGACGGGTGTTTTCTACGCCTCCACGGGGGTTACCCTGGAGGAGCTGGAGACCGGTCCACAGCGGATCGATCTGAGGATCAAGCAGGGGTGGCACTTCGCGTACACAACACAGTTCATTGGCCAGGGAGGTGAGCTACTGCTCCAGGTCCACGGTACGGAGGCCGGCTACCGGATGCGCGGTGATGAGGCGTATGTCAGGGCGGTGGTCAACGCTTCCGATGGCACAAGGGCCTGGACGCAGCCGGTGTTCACACTCTGCTAGTTTCCTAGCCTCCCGATGGCTAATCAAGGCCTTGTGCCCCCCAAATCGCCGCTCATCCAGTAGTCATGAAGGGTTGAGGATGTCTCAGAAAATCGAACGAATAGTCTCCGTCCGAATACCAACGCCCAAGGCGGCGTTCCGTCTCCACTCATACAGCAACAGTCAGGATGACAAGGAGCACGTGGCGCTGGTGACCGGGGACGTATCCGGCCAGGCGGATGTGCTGACGCGGGTGCACTCGGAGTGCTTCACGGGAGATGTCATCGGCTCTCTCCGGTGTGATTGCGGCAACCAGCTCTCTCTGGCTATGCAGGCGATCTCCAGAGAGGGTAGGGGCGTGCTCATCTACTTGAGACAGGAGGGGCGTGGTATCGGGCTGTGGGATAAGCTCCGGTCGTATAATCTTCAGGACAAGGGGTACGACACGGTTGACGCCAACCTGGAGCTGGGCCACGAAGCCGATGAGCGAGACTACGAGATAGCGGCCCTTATCCTGAAGGACCTCGATGTAGCCTCGATCCGGCTACTCACGAACAACCCATCGAAAATCGACGGGTTGCGGAGCTTCGGCATCGATGTGGTCGCATGCGAGCCGCTTCAGCCGCAGGTCACCAGCGAGAATATGAGCTACCTGGTGACCAAGGCAACGCGAATGGGGCACCTGCTGGACCTGGGGGCCGCATCAATCATTAATGACTCTGCCCGGCACAACGGCGGCGCACTCCTTCCTCTGGGGTATCCGCCGCACCGGCGGAATACGGGCCGCCCATTCGTCTTGCTAACCTATGCTCAGAGCCTGGATGGCTCCGTCACCGGCGTGGCTGGCAAGCCGATGCATTTCAGCGGTCCCGATTCCGGGGCCATGACCCATAGGCTCCGGGCCGCACACGACGCCATCCTGGTTGGTATCGGTACCGTGATCGCCGACAACCCTCGCCTCACCGTTCGGCTGTCTGAGGGCACGGACCCGCAGCCCGTCATCCTGGACAGCACCCTGCGATTTCCCTTGGATGCCTACCTGCTCAAGAACCCGGAGCTCCCACCCTGGATAGCCACAACCGAGCGGGCCCCGGCTTATCGGAGGAGGGAGCTGGAGATGGCAGGGGCTCGCGTCATTTCCTTGCCCTCTACCCCGAACGGCTGGGTAGACTTACCGCCGTTGCTTGAGTGCCTGGCCGGTGAGGGGATCAAAAGTGTCATGGTGGAGGGTGGCCCCCGGGTCATAACCAGCTTCCTGGCGGAGCGCACGGTGGATCACCTCGTCCTGACTGTGGCACCGGTCGTGGTAGGCGGGCTCAGGGCCGTTGGGGACCTCGATTCGCTGGGGGTCCAGCGTCCCCGGTTGCTCAACATGGGCTACCAGCGGTTGGGAGATGACCTGGTGGTCTGGGGGGACCCGGACTGGAGCGAGGAGTGAGTCGGCTGAGCCTTTGCTTCACTGCCCCTTACCGGGTTGCGGTGGAGGAGTCCTCATTGCCGCCTCTGCCTGACGGCAAGGTTCTGGTCAAGACCCTTGTCTCGGCCATAAGCCAGGGCACGGAGCTGCTGGTCTACCGTGGCCAGGCACCCACCGATCTCTCGATGGATGAGACCATACCGGCCCTGGGCGGCGAGTTCGGCTTCCCTATGAAATACGGCTACGCCGCCGTCGGCGAGGTTGTCCAGCTGGGCCAGGGTGTCGACGCACGCTGGAGGGACGCGCTGGTCTTCTCCTTTCACCCCCACGAGAGCCACTTTCTCTCTACCCCGGACGAGCTTCTTCCCGTGCCTTCCGGCATTGCGCCAGAGGAGGCGGCAATGCTTCCAAACATGGAGACGGCCATATCTCTCCTGATGGACGGACGGCCCATCATAGGGGAGCAGGTCGCCGTCTTCGGCCAGGGGGTGGTCGGCCTGTTAACCACGGCGCTCCTGGCCAGGATGCCTCTGGGCAGCCTGGTGACCGCGGACCGCTACCCGTCCCGACGCGGCGTATCGGTGGACCTGGGTGCGAACGCGAGTCTTGACCCCGCCGATCCTGACGCTGTCAGGACCATGACATCGCTGTTCCACGGCGGAGACGAGTACAATGGAGCAGACCTTGCCTACGAGCTGTCGGGCAACCCGGAGGCCCTGGACATGGCCCTTGCCGTGACGGGATACTATGGCCGCATAATCATCGGCTCCTGGTACGGGAGCAAGGAGTCGCGGCTGCATCTCGGCGGCCGGTTTCATCGTAGCCGCATCCAGCTGGTGAGCAGCCAGGTGAGTGCCATCGCCCCCGAGTTGTCCGGACGCTGGACCAAACACCGGCGACTTGACCTGGCCTGGTCGATGCTTCGTCTGGTGCGCCCTTCCCATCTGATTACGCACAGATTCCCCATAGGCGAGGCCGCCCAGGCGTACGAAATGCTGGACCAGCGTCCGGATGAGGCGATTCAGGTGTTGATTACCTATGAGGACTAGCACGGAGCACTGGGAGCGTGCCTGAGGACGGTGCTACGGTGTATACCGTTTCGGTCAAGCGCGATTTCATCGGTCAGCACTACCTGGTTGGCGGCGATTGGGGGCCGGAAAACCAGCACCACTCCCACCACTATCAGGTGGAGGTCCTGTTGGAGGGAGCCACCCTGGACCAACACGGCTTCCTGGTCGACATCGTAGATATACAGGCCCGTTTGCATGACCTCGTAGCCAGGTACAGGGACACCACCCTGAACGAGCTTCCGGAGTTCTCCGGCCTCAACCCCAGCATTGAGCACTTCTCCCGCATCTTCTGTGATGCTCTTACCCAACGTATCAAGGCACCGAGCCTGAGCGCCATTACCACCAGGATTTGGGAGGACCAGGTGGCCTGGGCCTCCTATAGACGCGATCTCTAATGCGCATTGGGCTGATCATCTATGGCAGCCTGGAGACGGTCACCGGCGGTTTTCTGTATGACCGCATCCTGGTGGAGCACCTGCGTAGTCAGGGGGATGAGGTGGAGGTTATCTCCCTGCCCTGGAGGAGCTACGGCCGCACCCTGGGTGACAACCTCTCCAGGCCCCTGTCCCAACGCCTACGCCAAGCACCCTTGGACATCCTCCTTCAGGATGAACTCAACCATCCCTCTCTTTTCAGGCTCAACCGACGCTTGAGGAGGCTCGTACGCTACCCCATCGTCACCATCGTGCATCTCCTTCGCTGTGGTGAACCGCGCCCTGCATGGCGTAACCGACTGTATCGCTGGGTGGAGAGCAGGTACCTGGGGTCCGTGGACGGGTTCGTGTTCAACAGTGAGTCCACCCGGGCCTCTGTGGAGGGGATGGTTGCCGAGCGGCGACCGTCCATCGTTGCCTGCCCGGCCGGAGACAGGTTTCGCTCTAACACGATATCCTTGACAGCCCAGCACGTGCGGGCAAGGGCCACGACTCCCGGCCCTCTTCGTGTCCTTTTTGTGGGTAACATCATCGCCCGGAAACAGCTACACGTTCTTATCGCTGCCCTGGCAAGGCTCCCGCGAGAGGATTGGCGTCTGGAGATTGTAGGCAGCGACTCCTTTGAGCTTGGCTATGCCAGGAATGTCCGCCGGCAGATCACCGAGGCGCAGCTTGATGGCCAGATCGATGCACCAGGCGTCCTCCTAGACGAGGCCCTGGCCGACCGGCTTGCCCGGAGCCACCTTCTCGCCGTGCCCTCCACTTACGAGGGGTTCGGGATGGTCTACTTGGAAGGCATGGGGTTTGGACTCCCCGCCATAGCTTCCACGGGCGGGGCGGCCCGTGAGATCATTGAGCATGAAAGCAATGGCTTCCTGGTGGCACCCGGGGATATGGACACCCTTGCCCAGTACCTTGCGGAGCTCAGCCGGGATCGCACCAAGCTGGCGCGCATGAGCGTAGCTGCCCTGAACAGGTATGCCGCCCATCCTACCTGGGAGGAGACGGCCTCACGGATACGCCAATTCCTGTGCACAATGGTTAGCTAAGATGACACAGCCCCGGACGTACAGCTACAGTCGCTACCTGGCGGCCAAGGTGTCCGTGGACGATCGGGCGCTCAACACTCGCGTTTGGCATAGCCTCGCCCGGGCTCTGCCGGAGGCCCGCCCGGACGCACCGCTGCGGGTTGTGGAGTTCGGAGCGGGCGTCGGAACGATGGTAGAGAGGGTGCTGGAACGAAGGCTGCTCAGCCACACGGAATACACGGCTGTAGAGATAGACCAGACCAGCGTTCGGGAGGCCGGAACCCGGCTACGGCAATGGGCTGGTCGATCTGGGTGTGCCGTAGACGAGTCCCATCGGGGTTGGCTGGGCCTCTCTCGAAGCGATCAGACGGCCCGCGTTGAATTCGAAGCTGTGGATGCCTTCGATTTCATCTCTCGGGAGCGGGACGCCCGCTCTTGGGACCTGGTACTTGCTCACGCCTTCTTGGACCTCGTGGACCTGTCGGCCATACTCCCTGGCATGCTCTCGCTGCTGAAGCCCGGCGGATTACTCTACTTCACCATCAACTACGATGGCCTGACCACCCTGCTTCCGGAGATCGATCCCTCCCTGGACGCCCGCGTAGAGGCTCTGTACAACCAGGCCATGGATAGTCGCTCCCCATCCGGAGGCAGCCGAACGGGGAGCCGTCTTCTTGCGTACCTTGCAGCCAGTCAGGCCCAATTGCTGGATGCCGGCGCTTCTGATTGGGTGGTGTACCCGGGGCCCCAGGGATATGAAGGGGATGAGGCCTACTTCCTGCACCACATCGTGAATACCGTCTGGGAGGCCCTACGTTGGGACCGTGAACTCGACGGCGACGCCTTCGCACGGTGGGTAGGGCAGCGCCACCTTCAGGTAGAGAGGGCAGAGCTGGTCTACACGGCACACCAGTTGGACATTCTGGGCCGTAAGCTGCCACTCCCGCCTAATCTATGACCTTGGCCTGGAGCCACCGGCCCCTGAAATAGTACGGGATGTAGAGAAGGATCCGGCTGAACATGGCCACGGTGATGGCCACAGGGATGCCGTATTGTCCCATGCCCGTCCAGCGAGACAGGGCAAACGCTAGGGGCAATTGCACACCCGCCATGGTGACCAGGGTCACGACCATGGGCGCCATGGTGTCTCCCGCCACATTGAACGACATCTGGAATACCATTCCCGCTCCCATTACCAGCCCTCCCACCGCCTGGATGCGTACCCAGGCGGTGGCCACGTCCATGAGTCCCGCCTCCTGGTTGAAGATGGCGATGAAGAATGCGGGAAAGAGCAGGAGGAGAACTCCCATGGAACCCCGTATGGCGGTTACGTAGCCCAATGCCCAGAGGACCGTGGACTGGGCGCGCTGCTTGCTGCCGGCGCCCAGGTTCTGCCCCACCAGGGTGCCCGAGGCCCGCCCCAGTCCCATGCTCCCCAGGTTGGTGAACATCTCCAGTCGCCTGGTCAGACCGTAGGCCGCCAGAGCGAAGTCGCCGAAGGGAGTCACCATGGGCACCATGAGTATATTGACCAGCCCGCGCTCCATGCCCGTCAGGGAGGCCGGAGCGCCTATGCGTACCAGGCGGCGCAGCAACGGGAAGTCCAGGTGGTAGCCGCGGAGGGTCAGATGGAGCCGTGACGTCCCTTTGAACAGGGCGTGGAAATTCCAGACCACCGCTAGGCTCTGAGCTACCACGTTGCCCAAAGCCAGACCCGCGATCCCTGTTTCGGGGACAAACCAAACGCCGAAAAAAAGGATGGGTGAGATGAGTAGGTGCGTCACCCTGGCGATCAGGGTTGCCTTCATAGGCGTCAGGGCGTCGCCTGAGGCCTGCAGTGCACTGCCACTCATCATGCGGAAGGCCTGCGTGCCGAATCCAATAAACTGGATCTTCATGTACAGCCCGGCGATCTGGATAACCTCGTCACTGACACCCAGTATCTGCATCAGGAAGTCAGAGAAGAGCACCCCCACGGTTGCCATAAGCACGCTGAAGGTGGCCGTGAGCGTGAAGGCCTGCAGAGCAACGTGGTTGGCCAGGTCTACGCGTCCTGCCCCTATGGCCCGGGCTATCATGGCCTGCATGCCCATATCCAGGCCCATGCGGCCTGTCATAACCATGTGGGTGTAGTTCTGCGCGACGCCCAGGCCGGCGATGGCCCTCGCCCCCACGAACCTGCCTGCCCAGAAGAGGTCCGCCATCTGATCGACGACGTTGAGGACGCCCTCAATCATCTGAGGCCAGGCCAGGAACCAGAGGTTCTTTGGAACGCTCCCTTGGGTCAGGTCCCGGGTGACATAGGCGGAGCGTCCGCCCCTCCCCGCAACCCCCACTCCCTCGTCCTCCGCCCCCTCAACGCCCCATCCCCCGCCATGGCTCCAGCCACCCTGGATGCGCACATCTAGTAGCTCCTCTGTGGAGGCGTCGGCTAGTCCTTCACTCTGCCCTTCCCGTCTCCCCACGCCTATAGCCACATCCTCCCCCTCACCGACGGCCATCTGAGGTGTGGATACGGCGTTACCTCCCCCTCCGGAGGCTTCGTCCGTGGGAGGTGTCACGCCATCGTCGTCTGCTAGCTCATCCTTGACGGTCTGCCCATCTTCGCGCTGGGCACTGCCATCTTCCGTGCCGTCTCTCTCATCCGGCGAGGGGGACAGCGACTTATCGCCTGCCATTTGAGAGTCCTTCCTAGTCCATACAGCACCGCCTGCCCATCTCTTAGGACGAATCGGACCATCGGCCTCACACCCGCCTTGAGCCATCCTACCACAGAGCCGTGACAGAGGCGCATCTATCCACGTAGCCAGAAGGGGTGGGAAGAGTGGGAATCTGACCACCTTAGCCTCCACGGGACGGCAAAATCAGGGGGAGTGTCAGGTGACGGGAAGCTCCCCAACACCTGCCTGGCGGTTTTCTGGTACCGCTCCCGCAGCCGATGGCGTTGAAAAGAAGAAGGTGGAGCCTTTCCCAGGTGTGCTCTCTAGCCATACCTCTCCCTCCATCAGCTCCACTAGGCCCCTAACGATGTACAAGCCCAGTCCGGTCCCACCCACGCTCTCCGTCTCCGGCTGGCGGATGCGATGGAACGTCGTGAACAGCTCTTGCTGGTCGTCTGGAGCGATCCCAATCCCCTGGTCAGAGATGGACGTCACCACTTGGTGGCGCTCGTCATCATAGTACGCCGACGTGGTGATGAGGCCACCCCTAGGGCTGTACTTGATGGCGTTGTCCAGTAAATTGGCGAGGACTTGGATCAGCTTTTGTGGGTCTGCCGTTACGGGAGGTAGGTCTTGCGGAATATCAACCAGAAAGCCATGGCTCTCGGTCGTGGGCCTGGTCTCCTCGACCACCCTCTCGACCAGGTCTGGCAACGATAGGGTCTCCAGGTTAGCGGTGAGCTTACCGGACTGAAGGCGAGAAACGTTCAGCAGCTCATCTACGATGGTGGCTAGCCGCTGGCTACCCCGACGGATTCGCTCAAGCCACTCCCGACGAGTGGCTTGAGGGGGGTCCCTCTCCAGCAGGAGTTCAGTGAAGCCCAGGATGGTGGTCATGGGAGTCCGCAGCTCGTGGGAGGCCACGGACACGAAGGTGTCTCGGCGGTGCTCTAACTCACGCTCCTGGGTAACATCCCGCACGACCATTCCAACCATGGTCTCCTCTGAGCACTCCACGCAATCCGCTATGGGGAAAACCGCTATCGAGATCTGGCATGGCTCCGGGCGTTGCATTTCCAGCAGCGATTCAAAGGTCTTCTGAGTTTCGGCGTTCGGAGCCGTGATGCCCATAGCCTGCAGGACCGATTTACCTAATATTCCATCTCCGGCGAACTTCAGTAGATTTCCCGCGGCCTCGTTGAAGTAGGCTATTAGCCCCTCTTGGTCGATTACCACCAGTCCCTCTGTCATGCTGCCCTGCACGGCCGCCAGGGTACTGCGCTCTCGGCTCACCTGCTCGTAGAGGCTGGCGTTCTCCAGATGGGTCCCTGCCAGGACAGCAAAGACGTTGAGGAGTCGCTCATCGTCTTCGGTAAACTCAGCGCCGTCCTCCCTGTCCGTAAGGTAGAATGCGCCTGGGGCTTTTCCCGGGAACACGATAGGAATGCCAAGGAAATTTCTCATAGGGGGATGGCCGGGGAGTAGCCCGCTTGCCTTGGGATGGGCGGAGGTGTCATTGAGACGAACACTCTTTCCCTTCTCCCTTACCAGACTCAGCAGACCCAGCCCCATGGGGGAGCTACCAGCGGCCTCTTGCTCCTCAGGGGAGAGTCCTGAAACGACCCAGGTCTCTATGCGACCCTTCTGGTCCCACAGTACCAGGGCACCATAACGGGCCTCAATCAGCGTTCGCGCCATATCTACCAGGTGTTGTAGCGCCTCGTCAGGAAGCCTGGCGAGGGCAAGCCCGCGCGCCGCCGCCTGGAAGACCTCCAGCCTGCGACGCCCCTGCTCTAGCTGGGCGCTTATCTGCTGGTAGAGCCGTGCATTCTCTAGGAGCGCGCCAATGCCGTTACCTACGGTGGTGATGAGTCTCACCAGTTCAGCTGTGAAGTGGTTGGGCTCTGGTGACCCGATGGTGATTGTGCCGAGCAAACGCTCGCCTGCGTGAATAGGCAGCGCAAGCGCTGATCTTACACCGGATGCCACCGCCTCGGCGCTGGCATACTCTGAAGTGGCGTAGTCGTTGACTACCAGCGGATGCCGCTGCTGAGAGACCCGCCCGGCCAACCCTTGACCGTACGGACGGATCGGTGTCGAGGACATGCGTAGGATGCTATCTCCCACCGCAGCCACAACGCGTAGCTCCCGCCTCTCCTCATCCGCCAGTGCAAGAGTTACCCTTTCCGCCTGGGCAATGTGGGCCAGCTCTTGCAGGACGCGGTTGCACTTCTCATCAAAGCTATCGGGTTGGACCAGGATGGTGGCTATGCTGACGAGTGACTCGAGCTCCTGCGCCCGAATACGCTCCCCCTCCTCCGCTCGCTTCCGCTCGGCGACCTCCTCCTCAAGGGCCGCCTGCTCGCGCAGCTCTCGTTCAATAGCGGGAGCAAGCCTGGCCATGTTGCCCTTCATTACGTAGTCGTGGGCGCCGGCCCTCATGGCGGCCACGGCGGCATCCTCACCGATCACTCCTGATACGATGATAAAAGGAAGATTCAGACCACTCTCATGCAATGTCTCTAAGGCGGCGGGTCCGCTGAAGTGCGGCATGTTGTAGTCGGAGATGACGAGGTCCCACGTATGGTCGTTGAGGGCCTCTCTCATATCGTCGGGCGTCTCCACCCGCCTCATGACCGAGTCATACCCCCCTTGGCGGAGGTGACGCAGCAGCAGTGCAGCGTCGTCCTCAGAGTCCTCAACGATCAGTACTCGGAGCGGTGTACCCATCTACCTTGCAACATATGTTGGTGGAGACTCGTTGAGGACCAACCAATAGAGTCCCAGCTGCCTGACCGCCTCAGCGAATTGGAGAAAGTCCACCGGCTTGCGCACATAGCTGTTCGCGCCCAGGTCATAAGCACTTATAATGTCCTGCTCCTCATTGGATGAGGTGAGAATGATGACCGGAAGGAGCCTTGTCCGTTCATCAGCCCGGAGGCGCCGCAGCACCTCTAGACCATCCACTTTGGGAAGCTTTAGGTCTAGGAGCATAATCTCGGGCATGAGACCATGGTCGTCAGACTCCCTGGAAGCGAAGAGGTAGTCCAGGGCCTCTACACCGTCGCGCGCTACGACCACCCGGTTCAGGATATTGCTCTTCTTGAGAGCTCGCAGTGCTAGCGCCTCATCATCGCGGTTGTCCTCAACTAGCAGGATAACCTTGTCAACGTCCATCATGGTGATCCCTCACTCCCGTTCAGTGTGAAATAGAACGTTGCCCCATGTCCCTGTTGGCTTTCGGCCCATGCTATGCCGCCGTGTCGATGGACGATCCGCTGAACAATGGCCAGGCCTATACCGGTGCCCTCGAACTCGTCTGCCGTATGCAATCGCTGGAAGGGGCGGAATAGTTTGTCCACATAGGTCATATCGAAGCCGGTGCCGTCATCACGCAAGAAATACGCTCGGGTCCCGTCCTGCTGGATGCTTCCGAACTCTATCCTGGCGTTGGGACGGTTCCTGGTATACTTCCAGGCGTTGCCCATCAGGTTTTCCATCATGGTCCTCAGCAGCCCCGGATCTCCCATGGTCGTCAGCCCTTCCGTGATGGCGGCAGTAGCCTCTCGCTGGGGATCTCTTTGCTGAAGACCCGTGGAGATCGACTGAGCCAGCGCACTCAGGTCCACGGTTTCATGGCGCATCTTATTGCGCGTCCCCCGAGACAGTTGGAGCAGGTCGTCGATGAGTTCCGACATCCGCTGGCTATTCAGACGTACGCGGTAGAGGTAGTCCTTGCCTTCGTCGTCCAGTTGTTCGGCGTGGTCCTCCAGGAGTGCCAGACTGAAGCCATCGATAGCCCGCAGCGGGGCACGGAGGTCATGAGAGACGGAGTAGCTAAACGCCTCCATCTCATTGTTGGCGGCCTGGAGAGCGGCAGTTCTTTGCTGTATCTGCTCTTCCAAGTCTGTGTTGAATGACTGAAGTTGGCTTCGTTGCCTGACGATCGTCGACCAGTTTCGCCAAAATATAGAGACCAGTCCTCCGTACAGAAGCAAAAACCCTACGCCTATTGATAAAAAGATCCAGGTACGCATATGGTTGATTCGACCTGCCGTAGGCCCGTAGTACTGATATATCTCGAATGCCCCTAGCGGTTCGGTTGAGCCCTCGAAGATTATGGGGGTATACACCTCCATAAGTGTCCCCAAATGCTTCTCCAGAGCGTTTTCTGGGGCATCCGGTATCTTAGTCTCTATAGCGTTCTCGCCATCTAGGGCCTTCAGCAGGTTCGCTTTACCGGGGAACTTCTCGCCGACTCCCCGGGGATCGTCGGCATAAATGACTGTACCGTCTTTCGCCCAAAGCTTAACCCGGGCTGTACGGTCAGAAACAATAGACTCCTGCACAAACTCATGAAACCTGTTGTATCTCTCCCCGGTCATGGGGGTTTCAAGGTCTTCAGGTGTGATTGCCCTCAGAAGCCGCATTGAAGAAACCCCCACGGCTTCATTGACTACGTCGTCAATCGCATCCGCTCGGACCTTGGTTGACAACGCAATGGCAAGAATTGCTGCCATCACTGCCATTATTACGAGGCTGAGGAGGGAGAACTGAACAAGCGCGTTGCCTTTTAGGTCAGTCATGGCTATCTGTGCCTATCAGCCCACCGGCTAATCGATAGTATCCTTCGGGTGCTCTCATGAGACGCCTGGTAGCCTGTGCCTGACATCAGACTCTGGTTACCAGTGGTGGGGGAGTGGTGGTATCCCGTAAAGGCTGCAAGCATCCTTACTGGGTCTTGGCGCCCCGGGTACGCCTATCCTCAGTCGCCATCTTTTGAAACCCATGGTAAGCCATAGACGTGCCGTTGAAAGCATTGCAAACCCCAAGAGTGACTGGGTGAAACCTTCCAGGAATGCCCAGGGAGTCTCCTATTTCCCGTATTCTGTGTTGCCGTCCGGGTTTGGATGATTCTGAAAAGAGGGGCTGTCGGAGAAGGCCGCCGCGGCGGTCAAATGAGGGGGCCGTAAGATGCCGTCTTGTAGCTTGACAAGCAAATAGTCGGTGTGTATTATCCTGCTACCTTCGCATTAGCAATGTGCGCAAAAAAGGAATCCATCTTTCCTATTAGGTCGTATCCTAGGAGTAATCGAACTGTCTCGGTAGCTGATTCTAAGGAGGCGAGCAATGGCAAAGCGAAAAACGGGGATGTATGTGGGAATTCTGGGTGTTGCCGTCCTGGTGCTTCTCTTGGGTGCATGCGGGTCCAGTGAGGACCCCACCGCTACCCCAAGACCGGCGGGGCAGCCCACGGCAATGCCGCAAGCCACGTCAACGCCCGTGCCTACCGTAATGACGGGACCCATGAAGGGCGGCATTCTCCAAGCCTGGTACGACACCAACCCTGGCTCCCTGGACGTACTCCAGACCACAACGGCCCCGGACATGGAGTATAGTCAGCACATCTACGACTACTTGATGCATCTGTCTCCAAGAATCGTTCTAGAGCCGATGCAGGCGGCGTCTTGGGAGGTGGGTTCAGACAACAGGAGCATCGTCTTTACGCTGGTTGATGGGATCGTGTTCCATGATGGCACCCCCTTTGATGCTGCTGCCGTGAAGAACCATCTGGACTTCGTGCGCGATGAAGAGAACTTGTTCGAGCAGAGAGGAACCATAACTGCCATCAGCAGCATCGACGTCATCGATAACCTCACGTTCAAGGTAAATCTGTCAAAACTGGACGCACTGGTGCTGCCGAACCTGGCGCAGCGGCCCGGACAGATATACTCTCCCACGGCCAGGGATTCCACACCCAAAGAGGTACGCCACACCAACCCCGTGGGTGCCGGCTGCTTCAAGTTCATAGAGTGGATCTCCGACAGCCACGTGACGTTCGAGCGACATGACAAATGCTTCGGCTCCGCCCAGGGGCTCCCGTACCTGGATGGCATAAAAACCAACATCATCGGCGATTCCGCGGTGGCGTTGGCGGCCTTCCGCGCTGGAGACATAGACATCTACGTTCCTGATGCGGACCAGTTCGTGCAGCTTGAGGGTGAGCGTGGCATAACCCTCTTTGAGGCCAATGCTCCAGACGCTCCTTTCTTCCATATGAACGTCAACTTCCCGCCCTTCGACGACGTGCGGGTGCGAAGGGCCATGAACATGGCGTTTGACAGGGGAGCCGTCATTAGCGCAATTTTGGACGATAGGGGATTTCCTCTGTACGGCCCCATTCCTCGCGCCCACGCCTGGTGTTTCGATGAAAATTACAAGCCATACGACTATGACATAGCAGCCGGCAAGGCGCTCGTGGCCGATGCAGGGTATGCCGATGGTGTTACCACTGGCCCGATAGTCTTCTGGGGCAAGCAGGGTGCCCTTCCCAGGTTGGAGCTCTACAGGGACATGTTCCAAGATGTTGGCGTAACCCTGGACCTGAACGTCATTGAGAGCATCCAGGCAAGTCGTGGCTACCGCATCGACAAGAAGTATGCAGGGTATGCCTCCGCGTGGAGCGGTACCATTGACATCGACCGTATCTTCCGCGACTTCTACGACTCCACCTCCTCCAGCTTTGTAGGACCCGAGGGAGGGTGGCCAGGGGTTGATGAAGCTCTGGCGAAGGCAGTTTCGACCATAGACCCCGCGGAGCGGTGTACTCACTACACAGAGGCCCAGCGGCTGATAGTTGAGGAGCATGCGGCTGCGGTCTATGCGTACAATAGCATTACTACCATCGCCTACAGGGACTATGTGATTGGCTACGATCCCTTCCCAGAGAATGGCTTCCAGAACTACTACGAGGTTTCGCTGGATAAGTAATATCCTGGTGTCAGTGCCACAGCGCCCCGATACATCGGGGCGCTGTGGGCCAAGAATTCGGCGGTACCACGCTGATCTGTAGAGCCACAGGATCAGTTTCTATGCCGCCCAGTGGGATCTCGGTTCCAGATTTTGATGTTCATACTTCACGGCTATTGGCCTGCGGGGGATGTGTCCAGAACCCTTGTTCACTTGCATCTTCGCAGGCTTTTATGTTATGTAGGGGCCGTAGCAGGATATAACGTTCTCTTAGCAGAGATACCAGCATGCAACGGCTGATCATTCGTCGCCTCTTAACCTACCTTCCCACTCTGTTCATTGTCTCCGTCCTTATCTTCAGCCTCCTGCTCCTCATTCCAGGAGGAGATCCCGCCAATGTTATGCTGGGGGATTCTGCCGACGTTGAGCTGCTTGAGCTGTTCAGAGAGGACTTAGGGCTGGACCGGCCCATTCCCGTCCAGTATGTAGATTGGATAAGCGGCGTCCTGACCGGCGACTGGGGACGGTCCATACGGACCAAGGAAAAGGTCGCCGTGGAGCTCAAACGGCGGTTCGTGGTTACCTTTGAGTTGGCCGTGGGGACCATGTTCTTTGCCATGCTCATTGCCCTTCCCATAGGGGTATACTCGGCGGCGCGGCCCAACAGCATTGGAGATAACACCGGCACCATATTTGCCATCGCTGGCGTAGCCTTGCCTAATTTCTGGTTTGCCATTCTGCTGATTTACTTATTCGCGGTAATCCTGGGGTGGCTCCCATCCCAGGGCTACGCACCCCTGTTCGATGATCCTTTGGAGAATCTGCAGCGCATGATTATGCCCGTAATAGTGAACGCCTTCTCTGCGTCTGCCAGCACCATGCGCCAGACTCGGTCGGCTATGCTGGAGGTGCTACGGCAGGATTACATTCGTACCGCCCATGCCAAAGGTCTGTCTGAGAGGGCTGTTCTGACGCGGCACGCCCTGAAAAATGGCCTCATCCCAGTCATCACCGTCCTGGGTCTTACTACGGCCCAAGCGCTTGGTGGCTCGGCCATCATAGAGAGCGTCTTCGTGCTTCCCGGCCTGGGTCAGCTTGCGGTTTCCTCTGCCACCAACTTCGATATCCCTGCGGTGCAAGGAGTGCTGCTGGTGTTCGGGTCCATGGTGATCTTTGCCAATTTTATGGTCGATATCACCTACGGCTTCCTGGACCCGCGGATTCGGTACAACTAGAGCCGACCCATGCAAACAGCAAATGGTACCGTTGCCCTTCCCGTCCAGCGCCGCCCTCTGGAGCGGTGGATCGGACGCCAGTCTCTTCTGAGGCGTACGACCCGGCGTAAGATCCACGCCGTTGCCTTGGTAGTGCTGGTGATCATCGTAGCCTCGGCTATTTTCGCACCCCTACTAGCCCGTTACGATGCCGCTGATACTCATGCTCGCCAAGCCCACCAGGGCCCATCGACAGAATTCTGGTTTGGTACGGACCAGGTTGGAAGGGATATGATGAGCCGGGTCATGTTCGGAGCCAGGGTGTCCCTTATGGTGGGCTTTGTAGCCGTGGGCCTGGCAGTAGGAATCGGGGTGCCCTTGGGGCTGCTTGCAGGGTTCCGAGGGGGACTCCTGGATGAGGTGATCATGCGGGTCATGGACGCCATATTCATGATCCCAACCCTGGCCCTGGCCCTGGCCATTGCTGCCTCCCTGGGTCCCAGCATACAGACTCTCATGATCGCTATCGGGTTTACCAATATTCCCCGCTATGCCCGCATCGTCCGAGGGCAGGTGCTCTCGGTCAAGGAGCTCGACTATGTGTTGGCGGCACGGGCCATAGGTGTTCCAGGCCTCCGGATAGGAATGCGCACCATCCTCCCCAACTCCATCCAGCCGGTCATTGTCCAGGCGACGCTGTCCGTTGGCTTTGCCATCCTTGCCGAGGCTGGCCTCAGCTTCCTGGGGGTGGGCGTTAAGCCACCCACTCCCAGTTGGGGTGCCATGCTGCAGGCGGGGTATAAGTACCTGGAGCGGAACTTTGTCGAGTCCTTCGTTCCCGGTATGGCCATCTTCCTTACCGTGCTCTCAATCAACCTCCTGGGAGACGGTCTGCGGGAGGCTCTAGACCCACGACTACGGGGAGCGTAGTGGAGTACGAAAATGGACCGGACCGGCAGGCTAAGCTGAGCACCACTGCGAAAAGAAGAGGAGAGGCGGGGACACGTCCCGCCTCTCCTCTTTTGCGGCCCGGTAGAGCTAGTTGTCCGTAGCTGAAATAAGGCTGTGGGCCTCCCGCTGCATCTCCACGTTGACCAGATTCTCGGCACTGGTATTCCCTTGAACCATGCCCCAGCTCACCATCCAGTCATATGTTCTCTGAAGCTCCTCTCTAGGGATCGGCGCCGGCTCCACAACAAGGATACGGTTCAAGTTGAAGTCGTCCACGGTGAGGGCGGCGACGGCGGGATCATCCTTGTAATGGTCAATGAAGTAGTGGGCGTACCTCCTTTTGTCGGCGTTGATGCGCCCTACCGCTGTCTTCACCGCTCGCTTGAAGGCCGCATACGTCTCCGTATCTACTTCTTCATTCGCCATCTCCGACCCGTGGAAGGGAGCCTGGATAATGACCCTGCAGCCGGTCTTCTCCGCCACGGTGATATACGGCTCCACCACCGGGGTTGCGTCAATCTCACCGTTCATCATGGAGTGATAGCGCCTTCCGGCCCCTGTAGCGGCCTGGCAGGTCTTGATCAGGTCCCTGGGCAAGAACCCCTCCAGCATCTGGATGGTTATGTAGTGACCTCCGTGGTAGTAAGGCACACCGATAGTCACGTTCGCCAGCTGCTGCGGCGTGTACACGCGGGACCACGGCGGGACGATGATGGCCTCGTAGGCGATGCTTGCCCGCCTGCCGATCTGCCGAGCTCCCACCTCACTATCCAGCACCCGGCGGCAGTTGCCCCACTCGCAGGCGTTGTACATCATCGCCTTGCCAGTCTCGTTGCGGCTTCCGTGACCTACCAATGAGCTCATTTCCTGGGGGCCTTGAAGATCGGTGACCCTTTTGTCGGTCTTAACGGCCTCCCTGCCGCCACCTCCTATGAACTCCACCTCAATCCCCTCCGCCGTGAATAATCCTTCATGATACGCCACCAGCACAGCCAGGTCCTGAAAGGGATGCACGGTCTCGAAAGTCAGCTTCTTTGACATGATTCCGCCCTCCTCTAAACGCCTCTTCGATCCACTCCTTGAACCATAGCCTTGAGTCAGCGGGCCGCCCGATACTACGAGAAGACTAAGTGCACTATTGAGTACTTTTTGCGGTTACTTTGTCGTATGGCACAGACTGCGGACGCTGTCAATGTGGCGAAGCCGCAGAAGAGGGCGGGAAGTGTGCCTCCCGCCCTCTTCTGAAATCACGATTCCTAGAGGAGTCTAGTTATCGTCTGAAGCCGCGACCGCCTCAAGCCCTTCGTGTTGCATCTCAGGGTTCACCAGGCTCTCCGCTCCGGTATCCCCTCGAATCATATCCCAGCTCACCATCCAGTCGTAGGTCCGCTGCAACTCGTCCTCTGGAATGGGCGCGGGATCAATGACCTGGATACGACTCAAGTTGAAATCGTCCACGGTAAGGGCGGCCACCACTGGATCATCCTTGTGATAGTCGATGAAGTACTGGGCGTACTTTCGCTTGTCGGCGTTGACCCGTCGGACTGCCTCTTTTACCGCCCGCTTGAAGGCCGCGTACGATTCAGGGTCCAGATCGTCAGAGGCGACCTCCGTGCCGTGGTAGCAGGACTCGACGATGATTCCGCAGCCTGCCTTCTCCGCAACCGTGATGTACGGCTCCACCACGGTGGTGGCCTCCAACTCTCCTCTCATCATGGAGTGGTAGCGGCCTTGGGCGCCCGTTGGAGCCTGGCAGGTCTTGATCAGGTCCCTGGGTAGAAACCCCTCCAGCATCTGGATAGCCAGGTAATGGGTCCCGTTGTAGTAGGGCAGGCCGATGGTCACATTCGCAAGCTGCTGTGGCGTGTGGATGTCCGACCCCGGAGGCACGATGATGGCTCCGTAGGCCAGGCTAGCGCGCCTGCCTATTTGCTTGGCACCCACGCTGCTATCCTGTGCCCGGCGGTAGTTTCCCCACTCGCAGGCGTTGTACATCACTGCCCCGCCGGTTTCGCTGCGGCTGCCGTGGCCGACCAGCGAGCTGAGCCCCTCAGGGTTGGTAATCTCCCGGTTCGTCTTGATGGAGGCGGAACCACTTCCCCCAATGAACTCCACCTCCACCCCTTCCTTGGTGAACAACCCCTCTTGGTGCGCCACCAGCACGGGTAGGTCCTGGAACGGTATCACCCTCTCAAATGTGATCTTCTTTATCATGAACCCCTCCCATGAACCCCTCCTTTGAACCAACCAACCAACCTACTACCTAACGTCTCGATTCACCAACCCAGCCAGCGCGTCGAAAACGCCGACTATCATCTATTCCTGTGCATTTTGTGCATTGTATCCCATCGTTAATGTGCTGTCCACCGCCCGCCAACAGCGCCAGGAGCACGTTCGCCACTCATTCTCTGGTGGGGCTAGTCGTTGTCTGAGACCTCCAGCAGCTCGTGCGCGTCTCGTTGCACCTCTGCATTGATCAGGTTCTCAGCCCCGAAGTCCCCGCGGATCATGCCCCAACTCACCATCCAGTCGTAGGTGCGCTGCAACTCGTCCTCCGGGACGGGCCTGGGCTCCACCACCAGGATGCGGCTCAAGTTCAGGTCGTCCACAGTGAGAGCGGCTACCGCCGGATCGTCTTTGTGGTAGTCGATGAAGTACTGGGCATATTTTCTCTTATCGGCGTTGATACGCCGGACCGCCTCTCTGATTGCCCGGTTGAACGCAGCGTAGGTGTCAGGGTCAACCGCATCCGTGGCTACCTGAGAGCCGTTGTAGAAGGACTGGACGATGACCCGGCAGCCGTTCTTCTCCGCTACCGCGATCCATGGCTCTATCACAGTCGTGGCATCAAGCTCGCCCTTCATCATAGAGTGGTACCTGTGCCCCGCGAGTCCTGACGCCTGGCAAATCTTGATCAACTCCCGTGGCAGGAATCCTTCCAGCATCTGGATGGCCAGGTAATGCGTCCCGTTGAAGAATGGCACTCCCACCAGGACATTGGCTAGCTGCTGAGGGGTGTAGACGTCTGACCAGGGCGGTACGATGATGGCACCGGCGCTCATCATGGCACGCCTGCCCACCTGCCTGGCTCCTACGCTGGTATCTTGCACCCTCCGGTAGTTTCCCCACTCGCAGGCGTTGTACATGGCCGCTTGGCTGGTCTCGTTCTTGCTCCCGTGGCCCATCAGAGAGCTAACGGCGTCCGGGTCGGTGACGCTCTTGTCGCTGGGAAGAGCGTCGTCGCCCGGGTGGGCAATGAACTCAACCTCGATCCCCTCGTTCGCAAAGAGCCCCTCGTTATAGGCAACCAACTCTGGCAGGCCGTTAAAGGGGATGCTGCTTTCAACGGTGAGCTTCTTTACCATGATTCCTCTCTCCTTAGCATATGTGCAGGGCGGCTACCGTGCGTTTTCTAGTATTCTCCGCTGATGTAGACGGCAACGGGGCGGGGATAGGTTCCTCGCCCCGTTGGTGCATGTGCTGCATAGAGGCTTTAGTTGTCGTCACCGGCTACGGCGACTTGATGCGACTCGGCCTGGAGATGCGTGTTGACCAGGTCTTCTTGAGTCTGCCCCGAGTCTATGAGGTTCCAGCTCACCATCCAATCGTACGTCCGTTGTAGCTGCTCATCCGGGATGGGCGCCGGTTCCACGAACACCAACCGGCTCAGATTGAAGTCGTCTGCGGTCAGGGTGCCCAACTCCGGGTGGACGTCCAGCTCGCCGTTGATGTAGTAGCTGGTGTACTTTCTCTTGTCCGCGTTGATCCGCTGTACCGCCTTGGAGACGGCCCGGTTGATGGCGGCTAGTGTCTCTGGATCCACAACGTCAGGGTTGACCGCCTCGGTGCCGTTGTAGAAGCCCTGGACGATGATTCGGCAACCCACCTTCTCGGCGTAAGTGATCCACGGCTCTACCACGCTGCAGGCATCCACTTCATGGTTCATCAGGGCGTGGAACCGACCGGAGGCGCGCCCGCTGGCATCGCACACCTTGATCAGGTCCCTGGGCAGGAACCCCTCCAGCATCTGCAAGGTAAGGTAGTGGGTGCCCGCATGGAAGGGAACGCCGATGACCTTGTTGGCCAGCTGTTGAGGCGTGTACACGTCTGACCACGGCGGCACGATGATTGCCCCGCAGGCCATGGAGGCCCGACGACCCACCTGCAGTCCACTGACCTTGCTATCCTGGGCCCTGCGATAGTTGCCCCACTCGCAGCCCCAGTACATGTCGGCGACTCCCTGCTCCAGAAGGCTGGCGTGGCCCCGGGTGGAGCTTACCGAGTTCCAGTCCGTGACGGTGGGATCGGCGCCTTTCTTTGGCCCTTCTCCACCTATCCTGATGAACTCGATCTCTAGCCCCTCCTCAATGAACAGCCCCTCGTCTCGGGCCACCCACCACGGCAGTGAAGAGAAAACCGAGGTATCTTCAACGCGTACCTTTTTCATAGCTACATTGCCTCCCTTAGCACATTCCACGGCGGGTTCCACGGAACCCCAATCGGGTGTCTCAGGCGTGGCCCCCTAGTCGTCGCTGGCTACCAGTTCGTGGGCCTTGCTCTGGACGTCGCCATGAACCAGCTTTTGAGCGTCATGCCCCGCATCGATCATGTTCCAGTTCACCATCCAGTCGTAGGTTCTCTGAAGCTCGTCCTCCGGGATGGGCGCCGGCTCGACGAACACCAGGCGACTCAGATTGAAGTCGTCCATGGTGAGGGCGGCTACAGCGGGGTCGGACTTGTGGAAATCGATGAAAAGTTGAGCGGCCCATCGCTTGTCGGCGTTCAGCAGGTTAACCGCCTTGGTGACCGCCCGGTTGATGGTCGCATACGTCTCCGCATCCACCGCGTCCGTGGCCACATCAGTGCCGTGGTAGAAGGACTGGGTAATCACCCTGCACCCGGCCTTCTCCGCCACGGTGATGTACGGCTCCACCACACTGCAGGCCTCCACGTCACCCCTCATCATCGACTCGTACCGCTCGCGGGCCGCGCCGCTGGCATCGCAGACGTTGATCAGGTCCCGCGGCAGGAACCCCTCCAGCATCTGAAGCGTGAGGTAGTGGGTGCCGGCATGGAATGGCACGCCGATGAGCCTGTTGGCCAGCTGCTGGGGTGTGTAGACGTCCGACCACGGCGGCACAACAACGGCACCCGCGCTCATGATGGAGCGTCTGCCGATCTGCTTACCGCCGAAGGTGGTGTCCTGGGCCCTGCGGTAGTTGCCCCACTCGCAGCCCCAGTACATGTCCGCCTGCTTCTGGTCCAAATGATAGGCATGGCCGCGGTTGGAGGGCACCTGGTTCCAGTCATGGATGTCAGGGCTGGTGGATACCTTGGGGCCACGGCCTTCCGCCACCACGATCTCTATTCCCTCCTCGGCGAAGAAACCCTTATCCATGGCCACCAGGAATGGGAGGCCATTGAACGGGGCGTTGGGTTCGATGGTAATTTTCTTCAACTTCGCCACCTCCTTCATCGGTACTACCAACTGGTTGTTTTGCACTACCTATCCATATTGTAACAAATAGCATTTTCTGCAGGGTTTGTCAAGGAGCGTCAGGGGTGGATCACTTGATTTTCCCATACAATGCCGAATGCCGTGACCAGGAGAAGAACATCGACGGATTGCGTAAGGCCATCGAGGCGACCGTCGGACCTTGGTAGTCGGTGGACCCTTCCATAAACGCCCGACTGATGGTTATCAACTTGATAAGTCGATACCCTACTCCGCTCGTATGGTTCGACACGCTCACCACGAGCGGAGTAATAATCCCGCTCATCCTTGTATCTTAATAATGGGCGTGATAGACCGAATCATCCTAGGTCCTCCAGAGACCGTGGCTCAGCAGGGTCGTCACGTCCAACCCAATCGGAGCCCGAACAGTTGATAGGGTCTAAAGAGCCCGTATGTTGCAAGGTCGGGCCCAAAGGGAGGGGAGAGTGAGAAAGGCTACTGAGATCTACGTGGGGATCGATATATCCAAGGAGAGCCTGGATGTGGCCCTGAGGCCCACCGAGAGAACCTGGCAGGTAACCAACACCCAGGATGGTATCGGGGAACTGGTGGTCTTGGAGGCTACCGGAGGCTTCGAAACCCTGTTGGTAAGTGTTCTGGTAGAGGAAGGGCTGCCCGTCGTGGTGGTCAACCCACGACAGGTGAGGGACTTCGCCCGTGCCACAGGGAAGCTGGCCAAGACCGACACCATAGATGCCCAGATCCTGGCTTTGTTTGCCGAACGGGTCCGGCCCACACCGCGGCCCCTGGCCGATGACGCTCTGAGGGAGTTGAGGGCCCTGACCGCCCGTCGGCGTCAGCTGCTGGAGATGATCACCCAGGAGAAAAACCGTCTCAGGATGGCCTCTCCACGGGTTCAAAGTCAGCTGAAGGAACATATCAACCCACATTTCCCATATCAACTCTGCAGGGTGTGCCGTAATCAGCAACAGAACTACCTGATGTAGCCGAATAGTAAAGCACCGTGGTTATCATGAGTGCTAGACTGGTCGTGATCTACTACGTTAGCTCTTGATAACGTACCCACTCTGGAGGCACCCGATGGGTGAAAGCACCAACTCCCGCGCCACGCTCCGTTTCGACCGACGTATACGGTTGGAGTTTCTCGGCGCTACCATCACCTCGGACGCTGGGCTGCTGGCCTGCCGCGAGTTGGACGATGCGTTGGGAATGACGGAGACGGCGAATGAGTGTCTGCAGGAGAGTCGGGGCGGTCGCAACGTGCAGCACCGATTGGTGGGCCTTCTCAGACAGTCGGTGTACACTCGTCTGGCGGGCTACGAGGATACCAACGACGCTGAACGGTTGGCCGACGATCCGACAATGCGTGTGATCGTTGGACGGCGAGGTGGTCCTGAAAGACCGGCCGCCAGCACCAACACCATGAGCCGGTTCGAGACCGAGGTGCTTACCCAAGATAGCAACGTGGATGGGTTGGGTCGCCTGAACGCTGCGTGGGTGGATCGGGCGATGAGGCACACGGCGCACCGGCGGGTGATCTTGGACATGGACAGTTCGGAGAGTCCGGTACATGGAGAACAGGAGGGAGCGTCGTACAACGGTCACTTTGGGAGCATGTGCTATCACCCTTTGTTCGTGTTCAACCAGTTCGGTGACTGCGAGGGCGCTATGTTGCGTGCGGGGAACGTACATAGCGCGCACAGGTGGCGTGATGTATTGGATCCGATCCTGTCCCGCTACGGGGCGAGAGGAGTGCGCCGGTACTTTCGGGCGGACGCCGCATTCGCCAAGCCGAACATCTATGAGTACCTGGAGGAGCGGCGCGTCTTCTACGCAATACGGCTGCCGAGCAACAAAGTGCTGCAATACGAGATCGCTCCCTTGCTGATACGACCTGTGGGGAGGCCGCCGAGACGTCCAGTGATCCTATACGACGACTTCTGGTATCGTGCTGAGAGTTGGGACCGCGCTCGGCGGGTGGTGGCGAAGGTGGAGTGGCATAGGGGAGAGCTGTTCCCTCGGGTGGGCTTCATCGTCACGAACATGACGGCTGGCCCCGAAGGAGTGGTGCGATTCTACAATGGTCGTGGGACAGCCGAGCAGTGGATCAAGGAAGGGAAGTACGCGCTGAACTGGACTCGGCTGTCGTGCCATCGGTTCGTGGCCAACCGGGTGCGACTGTCTCTGTTCGTCCTGGCGTACAACCTTGGGAACTTCCTTCGGCGGCTGTGTCTGCCCAAGGCGGTCAAGCACTGGTCGCTGCGGAGCGTGCAGGTTAAGCTGATCAAGATGGGAGGCCGTCTGGTGCGGCACTCCCGGCGATTGATCTTTCAGTTGTCCGAGGTGTCGGTTCCTCGACGGTTGTTCCAGGAAGTATTGGATCGTATCGGCCGGTTATCGCCGGCGCCAAGCTGAGGGAGGGTACAACCACGATCTTGCCAAGAGGGAGAGCGCTCCAGGGAGTCGGCTTGTCTTCAATGCGCTTTCACCCCATTGGCGGGGGCCCGAAGACGACAAAGATGGACAAGAACCATGGTTCACGGCAAGAAACCCATCCCTTATTGGATAGACCGGAGATTGACTGGCCTTGCAGGACCCGAATCTCATGCCATCATCTAGTTTGGGCTGCCCATTGAGCCTGAAGACTCCCAATATGGGAAATACCGGATCAAGTGGTTGGAGCAGCGATTGAAGGAGTTGGATAAGGACCTCACCGACTTCATCGGTTCCAGTCCCCTCTGGCAGGCCAAAGACGACCTCCTGAGGAGCACGCCGGGGGTAGGCCCGGTACTCAGCTCCACTCTCTTGGCCGACTTGGCCGACTTGCCCGAGCTGGGTAGCCTCAACCGCCGGGAGATCGCTGCCCTGGTGGGTGTGGCCCCCTTCAACAGGGATAGCGGGGCCATGAGGGGTAAAAGAACCGTCTGGGGTGGGCGCGCCCAGGTACGGACCACCCTCTTCATGGCTACCCTGGTATCCACTCGCTTCAACCCCGTGATTCGAACCTTCTACCAACGTCTGTGTGCTGCCGGCAAGCCCAAAAAGGAGGCCCTCACCGCCTCCATGCGCAAGCTCCTCACCATACTCAATGCGATGCTCAGACATGATCTTCACTGGAACCCTGATTTGTATATAGCTAAACCCTTGACAGCTCAAGACAGTTGCTGAGCCTGTCGAAGGAAATGAGCGGGACAGGATATTTCGTTTAAGACGATTAGTCAGGTAAGTATACCTACCGCTCCCGCCAGTGCATTCTCCAGAACCCGATCGCCATCAACGCCACCGCGAAGCCCACCAGAACGGCGAACTCGCCCCAGATGTCGGTCCGTCCGGACAGCGACTTCATGATACCGTCTGCGGCATACCTGAACGGTGACACCCACCCGAGCCATCGCATCATGGTGGGAGCCTGCTCCATGGAGAAGAAGACCGGTGAGACCATCACCGGCAGAATACCCACCGCACCGTTGATGATGCCGCCAGTCTCCGCGGTGGGCGCCAGGCTGGACAGGAACAGCGTGAGGCCGGACATGGTGAGCAGCATTGGTACCACGATAGGGAAGAAGGCCAGCGTGGGGTCAAAGTCCACCCCTGAGGCCAGGCCCAGCCCCATGAGGAGGGCGACGATGAGAGCGGACTGCATAGAGGCGAACGCCAGCACCCCCATGGCGTAGGAGGCCTTTGATATAGGCATGGTGATCAGGAGCTTCAGCCGACCCTGGAAACGGTCCTGAACCAACTGGTCGCTCAGGCTGTTCGCGGTCATGATGGACACGCCGAAGACGATGGTGCCTGTTATCAAGCGGCGCACCCCCTCCGGATCGTCGGGGGCAAGCGTGCGGGACCAGTAGAACATACCCATTGGGAACAACAGTCCACCCATGAGGTACCAGTGCCAGCCCCGTAGCATGAGATGGATCTTCATCTCAAACACGCTCAGGACGTCCTGAGGGAATTTGACGGTCCCGCCGCTATGTGCCGGCGCAGCGACGCCGGCCGCCGGACTAGCGTGCCTCATCATCCAGTGCCTCCTTCTCACCCGTCAGCGCCAGGTAGATATCCTCCAAGTTTGTCCGGGCGACGGCGAACTGTTGAATCCCCATGCCCGGGCCCGCTCCACCAGCTCCTGGTCGTCGGTGCCGTAGAGGGTCTCCGTATCCGCAGTGGAGCCGTTGCGAGAATAGGTGATCTTGAACTCATAGCCGTGGGCGGCGCGCAGCTTCGCGACGGTGTCGATTGCCAGCAACCGGCCATGGTTGATGATGCCTACCCGGTCACTCAAGGCCTCTGCCTCTTCCATGTAGTGGGTGGTCAGCAGAACGGTAGCGCCCTGCTCCTTAGTAACGACGTAGAAGCGACCAGAGGTTCCGCCGTGCCTGGGTGTCCAGCCCCGTCGTCGGTTCATCCAGCACCAGGAGCTGTGGCCGGGCCAGCACGGCAATGCCCACCAGCACCCGCCGCCGTAGTCCTCCTGAGAGCCTCATGGTAAGCACGTTGCGATGCTCGTGGAGGTTCAGCTCTTCAATCAGCTCCTCCGCCCGGCTACGGGCCTCCTTCCGTGAGAGGCCGCGTAGCTTCCCGAAGATGCGGAGGTGCTGGGAGACGGTGAGGTATTCGAAGAGGTTAGCCTCCTGGGGCATGACTCCCAGGTGGTACTTGGCGGCGGACGGTTCCGCAAACACATCATGCCCCAAAACGTGGATCTCACCGGAGGTGGGCCGCAGCTCGGTGGTGATCTGACGGACCAGGGTGGTCTTGCCCGCTCCATTGGGTCCAAGGATGCCCAGCACTTCGCCCTGCTCAGCCGTCAGGGAGATATCTCGGTTTGCCCAGATACCCCCCTTGTACCGCTTGTTGATGCTACTCACCGATAGTGGTAGCTCCTGGGACTGTGGGTGCGATGGATGTTGCTCCAAGCTCACTGCGGTTACCCCGATGGGCAGATGGTACTCCTAACGGCCTTCTATGCGAACGATGTACTATCCGCCGTCCTCCGACGTCCTCCGACTTATCGCCAGCGTCCCTCGGACGTGCTGTGTGCCTATGATAGGCGCCGGAGATGGTGGCTGTCGTCCGCCAAAAGGTGGAGAAACGGGTCGTCAAAAAGTGGGATTGGAGGAACAGACCAACGGATGCTAGTGGCCGGTGTCAAAGATGTGGACCCCTGTTGCCGCCTCAATAGAGCGTCCGAACATATACTTGAGCTCCGGGCTCTCTACGCTCCCGCTTGTGACCTCGGAGCCAACAGGCCCCAACTCCAGAGAGACGACGGTATACTCGCCGGTACCCACAACTTCGTCGAAGCTGGTCTTGAACTCCTCCAGATCGTCGAAGGAGTAGGCCCGCTCCAGTCCAGCGCCCCGTGCGATGGCGGCGTAATCGTTCTCAGCCATGTTCGGGAGGCGTACGTCATTGGTGGAGCCGTACACTCTGTTGGATAAGATAAAGTGGGTCACGTTCTTGAGCTTGGATTTCAGCTCGTTCTCCACGGTGAACATGCCCAGGTTCATAGACACCGAGCCGTCGCCGCTAAAGGCCCACACGGGAGTATCCGGAAGGCCTAGGGCGATGCCGGCCCCGAACATCGAGACCAGGCCCATGGAAGCGTCCAGATAGAAGACACGGTCGAAGCTGTACGTGAGGTGGTACCACATTCGCGACGCCGTCATTGACGTGACCACGATCTCATCCTTACGCCGACTGGTCAGAAATTCGAAGCATGCCTGATAGTCCATGTGATTACTCCCGTCCATTACCGTTCGTAGTTACTGTGCAGCGAGCCTCGCCGTTTAGCTTTGATCCCTGAGCACGGAGCGATTGAAGGCCACAACGACGCAGCGGTTGATGACCCGGGAGTGCTCGAAGGCGGTGGGTATTTGGGAGATCTTCTCCCTGCTATCGATAGAGATCAGCGGCATGTTCAAGGTGTCCATCAGTGGCAGCAGGTACATACCGTTGGCGACCTGATGGTAGCGGAGGTCCTCCATGTTTCCGCGCAACGTGGTAAAGACCACGATGGGGATCTCATACTGGTAGTTCACCTTGGTGATGGCATAGATGCACGTCATCAGGCCCGAGGCACCCATCACCGCTACGGCCCTGGTGCCTCCGAAGAAAGCGCCGGAGCAGAGCCCGATGGCAGACTCCTCCCGGTTTACCGGAACGTGGATGAACCGCTCATCCCTGTCTGCGGCCTTGATAACCCCTGACACCCAATCATCGGGTAGGCTGGCCACCAGTTTCACGTTGGCGCTTGCAAGCTCATCAAGGATGAGATCGATGTTTGTCTTGGTGTCTACCACGGGCAACACCTCCTGCGCTGATTATTGCTAAGGAGTATTGCTTAGGATAGTCAAAAACGGTGGCATATACCAGAGGATCGTGCATACTCCTGTCTTTGATCCTTGCCGCCGTGTCTGCTTCTCCAAGCTGGATGAGGCGTTCTCATTGCTGCCTCCGTTTGGCTCGCCTACCAACGGCCGTCAGGAACATAACGCTCTTTCCTTCAGCGTGGGGTGAAAAGAACGATGTGACATCGTCGTCGTAGAAGGTGAGCCCGGTGGCGCCTATCCCTTGGGCGTAGGAGGCCAGGTAGAGTCGTCCCCCAGTGATGCTGGCCTCAAGCTGGGCTGCCCGGTATCCCCTGTTCCCCCAGTGCTCAAGCACTCGGTTGAGGTCCGCTAGCAAGTAGACGTTCACGCTGGCATCTCCCGCCAGGTCCTGCTCCAGGTCCAGGTAACGCGCCTGCTCCCGGAAGTCCCCCTCTTTCAGAAGCTCCAGCGCATCCTCCCCTCGATGGAACACGTACGCACCGCGGGGCAGCTCCTCCACCGCGTTGACGATGAGGTACGCGTCGTTGATCATCGAGCCTTCGGGCAGAAGAAAATCCGTTGGCGGTGTGTGTGTGGCCTGTCGAAGCAGCGTGGAGAGCTGGCCAAAGGTAATGGAGCCGCCGGTGAACCGGCGTGAAGAGCCCCGTTGCGAGATGACCGTCTCAATGGGCGTAGGAGGTACTGAGATGCCGCCGAGAGGTCGTAGGGGAACCAGCCTGCCCGCTGGCCTCTCAGGGGGTGGAGGAGACCAGGGAGCGCGCCAGGTTTCCACCTCATTCCTGGTCTCTAGGCATGAGGCGGTGTGCATGGCCCGGATGGCGGGATAGTCTACCTCTCGCTTGGACAGCGGCTTGGTCTCCAGCGAGAGTGGCTCCAACCCAGGCGGGGCTGGAGGAGATGCTCCAGGTATAGAGCCCAGGGGGATGATGCTCAGTGCCACCTCTCGGTCGCTGTCCAGACCCAGCAGCTGGTTGACCCGCTCGTCCACGAACCCCACCACCACGCTGGCGGGTATGCCCAGTGGAGAGGCCACCGCGAGGAGGTTGGCAAGCATAGTGCCGTTGTCCCAGAAGCAGTGCCTGTAGGTTCGGGCCTGGTACTTCCAGGAGTTTCGCCAGTAGGTGCTGGTGCACACAATGTGCACCGGCGCATGGGTTACCGCCGGCTCATGGTCCGTGGCCTCTGCCAGGACCCGCCGGTAGTCGCCCGACCGCAGCCTCCTGAGCGAGTAGTCGTGGGGACCAAAGTGGTAGACCCCTGCCGCCAGGTCTGAGAGGTTCTGGCATACCAGGTACAGATCTATGTGATAAAGCGCCCCGGTGCAGGCTGCCGCACGGAAGTACATGTGGCCTCCCGGATGGGCTAACTGCTTGGTGATGCCGGCGGTGAAGTGGAGAAGGTGTGCCAGGCTCTTCAGGTCCGGGACGCTCCGGCTATTGGTGGGCGGAGGAGGGGCCGCAATGGAGTCGAGCGCCGGTACATCAGACGGGGAGAAGTCCCTGGACAAGGGGATGGGTTCCAGGGTTGTATAGACCTTGAAAGGGATGGGTTGGTTGTCCCATTCCAGATTGTGAGAGCCGGAGCGGATGCTCTGGTAGGAGTGGTTGGTGCCGCTGTGGTAGGTCCACGTGGCCTGAAGCTCGCGGTTACTCATTCCGTACCGTGGTTTGGGGTGCCGTTCTCTCTGGTGCCACCGTTGCTGGAATCGCCGTCCCGCTCGTTGTTGCGGCCCGAAAGCTCCTTGGCCTTGGCCGCCAGACGCTCAAGGTTCTGGACTATGCGGCCGTTCACCGAACCTTCCGGATATGCTCCCTGGGCGTCCGGCTCGCCCGCGGGGGTGCCGGTGAGGGTCTCCACCCCCTCTTCAACGTCACTCACGGCGTGGATAGTGAACTTTCCCTCTTTTACCGCCTGGACCACGTCCTCCCTGAGCACCAGGTTCTTCACGTTGTCCTTTGGGATGATCACTCCCTGGGTGCCGGTCAACCCCTTTGCCTTGCAGACATCGTAGAAGCCCTCGATTTTGTAGGTGGCGCCCCCAATGGCCTGGACCTCTCCCCGCTGGTTGACGGAGCCGGTCACCGCAAACTCCTGGTCGATGGGCAGGTCCGAGAGGCTGGACAGCAGGGCGTACAGCTCCGCCGAGGAGGCGGAGTCGCCCTCCACCTCATCATAGGTCTGTTCAAATCCGATGGTGCTCCGAAAGCTCAGAGGCTTGTCAGCGCCGAACTTGCCATGCAGGTAGCCGGTCAGAATAAGGAAACCCTTGTTGTGGATGCGACCGGTCATGTGGGTCTCCCGATCGATATTGGCCACCTGACCTCGTCCCAGGGATGTCCGCGCCGTGATGCGCACCGGACGACCGAAGATATGGTCGCCCAGGTGAAGGACGGAGATGCCGTTGATCTGGCCGACGATCTTCCCATGGGTATCGATCTTGATGGTACCGTCTTCTATAAGCTCCTGGATTCGCTCCTCCAGGAGGTTGGAGCGGTAGGTGCGCTCGCGAATGGCCCTGGCCACATGCTCACCCATGACGGTCGGGGCCTCACCGTCCTGAGCGGCCCAATGGTTCGCCTCGGTGATCAGGTCTGCGATCTCGATAAACCGGGTCGTGAGCTTTCCCTGGTGCTCCACCAGTCGTGACGAGTAGTCGACCAGCTTCGCCACCGCGGTCTTGTGGAAGGGACGTAGGTTAGGGTCACTCTGACACTGGTTGCAGACAAAAGAGGCGTAGAAGCGCAGGTTTTCAGCGTTCCGTTCCATGGAGAGATCAAAGTCAGCGCGGACTTTGAAGAACTTGCGGAAGTCCTCCTCCGCTCTCTGCAGCATATGAAGGAGGTATGGCGTCCCTATCATGATGATCTTGGTCTGCACCGGGATAGGTTCCGGCGTCAGCGTAGAGGTAGGGATGGGGCTGTACTGCTCACCGATGTTCTCAACACGGGCCTCACCGCTGCGGAGGGTCCGTTTCATCGCCTCCCAGGAGAAGGGGCTCGCAAGCAGGTCTTTTGCCTGGACGGCAAGGTACCCTCCACTGGCCCTGTGGATGGCCCCAGGCCGGATCATCATCAGGTCCGTGGCAACGGCGCCGAAGCGGGGGCGGTAGTCCAGGCGACCGAACAGGTTGTAGTAGGTGGGATTGTACTCAACGATCACCGGTGCTCCTTTGGTCTCACCGTTGTCCACCAGAACATTGACCCGGTACCGCGCGAACCGCTCCTCATCGCTGCTCTGGCGTGCCATGGCCGCCTCTCGCGTTTGCGGCTGCTGCTCCTGCTCCTCCTGTCCCCGGAAATCGCCTACGTGTTCGGCCACGTCCTCGCGCATATCTCGCAGGTAGTCAGGGAGTCGCGGAATGGCGCTGTACTTCTCCAGCAGCTCCTCGAAATTGGGGTTGACCACTGCGAGAACCGTCTCCCTGTCCACCTCGCTCCGGCGTCCAGTGGCCTCCCGCTCCAGCCTCCTGAGCTCCAGCACCCGCTGGTTGATGTACTCCTGGAGCTTCTCACCCCCCAGCCGCAACCTCTCCTTTTCCTCGTCTTGGAGCGCCTCATACTGCTCTCGGCTCAGAGGTTGGCCATCTTTGAGAGGGGTGGTAACTATACCTACAGAGGAGGGTTGGACCTGGAACCCCTGGAGCTTGGATTCGGTCTCGATGTCTCTGGTTATGGCCTCTCGCTGCTGCTGGATCTCCTGCATGGCCGCTTCCACCTGCTCCCGGTACTCATCGCTCTCAAACACGCGCGGGATCTCGCGGCGGCAGTCCGTGATTATACCCTCGATGTCTGCCGAGAGCGTGTGGGCCAACCCTGGCGGCAGGCTGACAGCTATGGGCTGCAACGGGTTGCGGAAGTTGTGTACGTAGCACCAGTCGTTGGGCACCGGGCGTGAGGCGGCAATGCGCTCAAGGAAGGTGGTGAGGGTGGTGGTCCGACCCGTGCCGGGGGAGCCTGCAACGAAGATGTTGTACCCGGAGGCGTCTATGCTCAGCCCGAACTCCAGGGCTCCCACGGCCCGTTGCTGTCCAACCGTCCCCTCCAGAGGGCTCAGCTCCGCCGTGGTCTCAAAACCGAGGGCCTCTGGATCGCAGTGGGTGGTCAGCCGGTCGAGTGGAACCTTCAGAGATTCAATGTCCACGGGACTCCTTACCTGGCGGGAGGTGAAAGGATTTCAGTATGCAGGGTCTATCGCCGTTCATCAAGCCCTCCCCTTTGAATGCCACCAGGGTCACTTGAGAAAAGCGCACGGACGGCAGTCCAGGGCATGCGCTGATTGACTCTTAGGGGAGGAAGGACATACCATCTGTTGCCGCTACAGCATTTTCAACCCCGCTAGGGGGCGTTCGGAGGAGCCTTTGGACTGGGTCACCGCCGCTTTAGCAAGCGCAGCTCTCTTTGGGGTCATCAGCATATTCGACAAGCGCATCCTTTCCGTCCATGTGCGCAGCATCTCCGCTTTCTATGTCCTGATTGCCTTTCTTCAGTTGATAATGGGCGTCCTGGTTATGGCGGTCCACCCTTGGGAGGGCTGGGGGTCAGCCAGGGCCACATTCTCGGTGGTGATCAACGGTCCCCTCTGGGGCGCAGGTCTGCTGTTGCTCTTCTATGGCCTTCGATCCCTGGAGGTCTCCCGGGTAATCCCTATCTATCACACCTTTCCCGTCTTTGCCGCCATCCTTGCGGTGGTCTTTCTGGGAGAGGAGATTCTCCCAGTCCACTGGCTTGGTATCCTGGCGGTTGTCGCTGGGGCTGGCTCCATTACGCTAGGCCAGACTGGTGGAGTGGACCGTCTCAGGCAACGCCGTGCCTACATTGCGGTTCTCATTGGGGCTGTTTTCACAGGCGCCGCAACGGTGACCAACAAGGTGGCCCTGGACGAGATGGACTTCTGGAACGTGCTGGCCCTCCGCCAGCTTATGGTTGGGGGAATGATGCTCCTCCCAGGGCTCCGGCGGGACATCGTCGCGCGTCTCAGGGAGCAGATTGCTGACCGAACAGGTGTAGCGCTTATCGTTCTCGGGGAGGGTGTGCTGGCTTTTGCCGCCGTCTACGTCACCCTGGTGGCCCTTGACCTGGGCCCTGTCTCCCTAGCGGCCACCCTGATGTCCGTGCGGCCCTTCTTTGTCTTGGTCTTCAGCGCCCTCCTCAGCACACGGCTGTGGCACATCCTGGACGAGCCGGTGACTCGGGACACTCTGGCCCTGAAGCTGGCTTCCACGGCGATGATCTTAGGTGGCGTCGGTCTCCTGAGCCTGGTGTGACCTCCCCACAACGCAACTTGCCCGTCGATGGGTTAGTGACTGTGCAGAGAGCAACCTCTAGGGATACACGCCCCTGATTTTGATGGCCTCCGTGACCCGCTCCACGGCAAGGATCAGAGCCGCCTCCCGCAGGCTTACCCGCCAGGTCTTGGATGCCTCCACCACCTCGCCAAAGGCGTTGGTCATTACCCGTTCCAGCTTGTCCTGGACCTCTGGAGTGTCCCAGAAGTAGTGCTGGAGCCCCTGGACCCACTCGAAGTAGGAGACCACGACGCCCCCCGCACTGGACAGAATGTCAGGGACAACTATGGTCTCGCTCTCCTTGAACACGGCATCCGCCTCCGGCGTCGTGGGGCCGTTAGCGGCCTCCACAATCACCTTGGCCTTGACCCGCGGCGCGTTGCTGCCGTTGATCTGGTCCTCCATGGCGGCCGGGATCAGCACATCGCATGGTATCTCCAAGAGCTCATTGTTGGTAATGGCATCCCCATTCCGATAGTTCGCCACCGCTCCGGTCTCATGCTTGACGGCGATGAGCTTTCCAACCTCAAGGCCCTTCTCGTTGTAGACACCGCCCCGGGAGTCGGACACTGCTATCACCTTGGCACCCATGTCGCCGATGGTACGGGCGGTGTGCGTGCCTGCATTGCCGAACCCCTGGATGGCCACCGTGGCCCCTTCCAGAGACCTGCCCTGCCGGCGCAGCGCCTCCCTGGTGATGATGGCCGCCCCCCGTCCCGTGGCCTCATCCCGACCCTTGCTGCCGCCGATCTCCAGCGGTTTGCCGGTGACCACACCGAGGACGGAATGGCCCTTATGCATGCTGTAGGTATCCATTATCCATGCCATGATTTGGGCGTTGGTGTTGATGTCCGGGGCGGGAATGTCTATCTCAGGCCCGATGAGTGGGGAGATCTCCATGGCAAACCGCCGGGTCAACCGCTCCAGTTCGCCCAGGGAGAGCTCTTTGGGGTCAAAGGCCACGCCTCCCTTGGCGCCGCCGTAGGGGAGGTTCACCACCGCACACTTCCAGGTCATCCACATAGCCAGGGCGCGAACCTCCCCCAGGTTCACCCTGGGATGGTACCGAATTCCCCCCTTTGCCGGACCCCGGGCCAGGTTGTGATGGACTCTGAATCCCTCAAAAACCCGGAGGCTCCCATCGTCCATTCGTACCGGAAAGTGGGTGGTCAGCTCCCGCTGCGGTAAGCTCAGCCATTCTCGCATGCCCTCCTCTAGGCCTAACCTGTCGGCTATGGCGTTGAACTGGGCCTGAGCTATGGCGAAGGCGGGGTCTTGCACTTGCTGGGATGTCTCTCGGACGGTCATGGGCGTAGCCTTCTTTCTCCTGAGGGGTGCCTGCCTCTATTCTATTGGATGCAGAAAACCGAGGGAAGAGTGCCGGCTTGAGTAGAGGCCATAGAGAGGAACTACCGTAGAGTCACGGTGTGGACAAGGAGTGCAGTGTGATCTGATCGGCACTGGAACCGAGCGCCCAGGCTAGCTCCGCCGACCTCGTCGGAGCTAGCCTCCACCCACGGGCCGGACGATCTCCAGCGTATCGCCCTCTCTGAGGGTGACACGCATGAACTCTTCCCTGGTCAGCACGGTGCCGTTATAGGCCACGGCAACGAACCGGGTGTCCACACCGCTCTGCGCCAGGAAGCGGTCCAGAGTCGTAGGCTCTTTCAGCTCCCTGGGCTTGCCGTTGACAGTCAGGACGATGATCCCTGAGTTGGCCATGCTGTTGAGCTCCCGGCGGCTACCCCCCGGTTCCCTCCCTGAATTGTTGAGGAGGGCTGGTAGCCACTAGCGCCTCGTCCATAAGCTCCCGGGCGGCCTGGCCGGGATCGGCGGCTCCCAGGATGGCGCTGATGACGGCCACGCCATGGCATCCCTGCTCCATCACCTGGCCGGCGTTCTCCCGGTTCACGCCGCCGATGGCAAGAAAGGGAGTAGCTACGGCTCCAGCAACGTCCGATAGGAGAGCGAGCCCCGCGGGCTCCGCACCCGGTTTGGAGGCCGTGGGGAAGATGGTGCCCACAAGCAGGAAGTCCGCGCCCCGGGACTCCGCCTCTCTGGCGCTCGCCACCGAGTGCACCGAGCGGCCGATGAGCAGCCGGTCGCCAGCCTGCTCTCGCGCGGCCTTCACGGACATAGCCTCTTCGCCCAGCTGCACACCGTCGGCATCGGAGGCCAGGGCAACGTCCATCCGCTGGTTCACAACAAAGAGCGCCCGCCCCCGGGTTATCTCACGTATCTCGTGGGCTAGGGCCAGAAGCTCCTCTGGTGGTACCTCTTTTTCCCGCAGCTGCACCATGTTCACTCCACCCTCCAGAGCGGCCTCTACCAGGGCGAGTAGTGTTGTTCCCCGTGCGTAGCTCCGCTGAGTCACCAGGCAGAGGGCTGGGTAGGGCAGGATGGGGGTCATGTGCTAACCACGCCCTCCTCAGGGCTGCTGGCCACGGCGTACTGCTTCTTGACGATGCGGCCCGCCTGGTAGGCCATGCGTCCGGCCTCCACTCCCAGGCGGAAGGCGGTGGCCATCAGCACCGGGTCCTCGGCCTGGGCGATGGCCGTGTTGACCAGCACCGCATCGGCGCCATGCTCCATAGCCATTGCCGCATCCGAGGGCACGCCCAGGCCGGCGTCCAACACAACCGGCACGTGGGACTGCTCGATGATGATCCTAATCTCCTCCAGAGTGTGAACCCCCTGCCCGGAGCCGATGGCCGAGCCCAGGGGCATCACCGTAGCGCACCCCAACTCCTCCAGCTGGCGGGCCAGCACCGGATCGGCGTGGATGTAGGGCAAAACGGTGAACCCCTCCTTGATGAGCATCTCCGCGGCCTTGAGCGTGCCCGTCGCGTCTGGGAAAAGGTAGGTAGGGTCGGGGATCACTTCCAGCTTCACCCAGTCGGAGAGGCCCATCGCCCGCGCCAGTCGCGCCGTGGTCAGGGCATCCTCGGGCGTCTTGGCCCCCGCCGTATTGGGCAGGATGGTGTACTTGCCCCAGTCGATGTAGTCCAGGATGGTCTTCTTGTTCGGGTCGTCCAAGTCCAGGCGGCGGATGGCCACGGTCACCATCTCCGCCCCGGACGCCTCGATGGAGGCCACCATCTCCTCATTGCTGCGGTGCCTGCCGGTACCAGCGATGAGTCGGGACGTGAACTCCTTGCCGGCAATGACCAGACTATCGTTCATGTATCGGCCTCCTGGCGCCCTCCCAGATCGCTTGGTGGAAAAAAGAACACCGCCGTGGGCTTGCCCAGGCGGTGGTGACCCGCTTCCTTGACCCGTCCCTGCGCTGGCATTACCCAGTTCAGGTTCAATCGGTCGCCCCGATGCGTCAGGGCCTCTCAGCCTGGCTTCCCCAAGCTCCCGGTCGTTTGGTGGTTTTCTATGAATGTAGCCTAGCAGAGGGGCTACAACGTGTCAACGAAGGCAGAAAGTGAGGGTGGTTGGCTGCCGGGGTGAAAGCTACCCAAAGTGAAGGGCCAGGGAATACCAGCCCAGGCACAATGAAAAATTGCCACCCCATTCCCTCCATGCTATGGTAGGCGTCGCTCACATCTATGACGTGTGGGAGGCGCTCCATGGCCTTTGAAGAGCTTCGCGGGAAGATCGCCGTTGTCGGCGCCGACGAGTGCGACGAGATCGGCGAGGTCCCCAATAAATCGACCCTTCACCTGCAGGCGGAGGCGATACGCAACGCCCTGCGCGACGCCGGCCTGAGCCTCTCTGACGTCGATGGGCTGTTCACCGCCGGCACCTCCGTGGCCGTGCTTGCCGAATACCTTGGCATCATGCCCCGCTACTACGATGGTACCTCTGTGGGTGGCTGCTCCTTCCTGGTGCACGTGGAGCATGCCATGCTGGCACTCTACCATGGCCTCTGTGACGTGGCCGTTATCAGCCACGGTGAAAGCGGACGCTCGCGGGTGGGCGGCTTTCGGGCGGCTGCGGGGCCAGCCCTTCCCGCCGGCCAGTTCGAAGCGCCCTTTGGGACATTTGGCCCTACCACCCTGTTCTCTATCCCAATACTGCGGTATATGAAGGAGTACGGTAGGACGCGGGAGGAGTTCGCTGAGGTAGCGGTGAACACCCGCAAGTGGGCCTCACTCAATCCCCGCGCTATGATGCGAGACCCCATCACGGTTGAAGACGTCCTGAACTCTCGGTTGGTGTGCTACCCCCTGACCCTGTTCATGTGCTGCCTGGTGACCGACGCAGCAGGTGCCCTGGTGCTGGTGCGTGCCGATAGGGCCAAGGGTGTCCGCCGTGACCCGGTCTACATACTTGGTTCGGGCGAAGGCATGGAGCACCAGCAGGTGGCCCAGATGCGGGACTTCACGGTATCCAGGGCGTACCAGATGGCCGGGGCCCGCGCCTTTGAGATGGCCGGGGTCAAACAGGAAGAGATCGACTTTCTTGAGCTCTACGACGCCTTTGTCCATACGCCGGTCTACGCCCTTGAGGCGCTGGGCTTCGCCAAGCGTGGGGAGGCGCTGGACCTTATCATGAGCGGTCGCATGGCCCCGGGTGGAGACCTTCCCCTGAACACCAATGGTGGCGGCCTCTCCTACACCCACTCCGGTATGTACGGAATGTTCGCGCTGGTGGAGGGAATCCGGCAGCTTCGCGGTCAGCGGGGTGAGGGACAGGTCCCTAATGCCCAGATAGGCCTTTGCCACGGCGTTGGAGGGATGTTCTCCGCCTCGGCCACCGTCATCTTCACCAACCAGGAGCCATGACCCAGGTCGCGGAGCATATACCGGTGATAGTCTCCGTCGCCAAGGTCGGGATGAGCGCCAGGGAGAATCGCAGCGGTGCCTGGTCTATCCGGTGAAGGGAAAGAGAGTCCTATGATCCGTCTTTGACGTTGGAGGTTACGTAGCAGCAGCGCGAATCGCCGTCCCGAATACATTGGACCTGGGAGGCCTCGCTGCCCAGCAGCGCTGAAATGAGGGCCTTGTCGTAGGAGCAGACGGCTGAGTTTGCCATGGCGACACGACGAAAGGGACAGTTACTGAGCCAGAGATAGGTGGATCCGTTCTTGGCCTCCATCTCCGGCGAAAAGCCTTCCTGCTCCAGGACCTTTAGCGCCAAGGCTTGGCGTGTGCCTGGCGGGCCGTCACCCGTTTCCTGTTGGTAGCCTTCGGCGGTCTGAAGGGCCACTCGCTCCAGAAGGCTTTGAAGAAGCTCCTCTCCGCTGGAACTGGTTTCCCCGTGAGGTAATGCGGCCAAATTTTGCAACAGACCGTCCAGAAGGCGGTCATACCCTTTTGGCATTGCCTCCTGGCCATGCTCGGTTAGGTAGAAGGCATATTCAGGGCGGCCGGTCTTTTTCCGCACCTCATCATATGCCACCAACTGGTCTCGCTGAAGGATATCCAGGTGACGCCTCACGGTCGCTGTAGCCAGGCCGACTTCCCGGGCGAGCTGATCGACGCTGGCGTGGCTGCGTTGCTGAAGGAGCTGTACGATACGGTCTCTAGGCCCTTCCACGAATCGTTCCTTTCTTAGATACATCTAAGTTCTAAGACAAAGCGTAAATAGTAGTTGAAGTAAGTGTAGCTCCTCCTCTCAAGCAATGTCAATTGGAGAAGAGACTTTCTATCATTTATTGCAAACAATACTTGACATAGAGCGAGGGTGGTAGTATTATTGGCTCTTGCGCGGAGGTTTGGGATGGTAACGATCGCGAGTGAAGACAGAGTTGGACGTGACGAGGCGCTATCTGAGGAGTGCTTTCATCACTGGCTAATCGATAGCCCTAGTGGGCCGACGAGCACGGGTGTATGCCGCCTTTGTGGAGCTGAGAGGGAATTCAGGAACTTCCTGGAGGGCGCTCGCTGGGAGGACGATAGCTCCAGCGGCCAGGCCGCGGCTAGTGTCGCCGTAAGGCCCTCCGCCTCCATCGACGCTTCTCAGGACGAAGAGAGCTAGGCGACTACCCTACCATCGCCTAGTGACAGTGCTACCTGAAGATGTCCCGGTCCGGCGGTCGGATCAGGTCCCGTATCGTTCCCTCAGCAGGTTCATAGGAGTAGCCGCGCACAAGTGCTACCGGTATCTGGTCAACCTTGCCCATGACCAGCTCCGCCGCCGCCGCCATCTCGTCAACCACGGCTATGACCGTAGCGTGGAGCTCGTAGCCGTAGACGTCTGGGGTCTCCCGGTAGTCTTTCAGGGCCGCCATGCCCGCCACACCTATTGCCACGTTGGTGAGGCCGTCTCGCCATGGCCTGCCCCACGTGTCGGTAATGATCACCGCTACCTGGAGCCCCGCACGTTGCTGGACAGTGTCTCTGATGCGCTGGGCAGAGGCATCCGGGTCTTCGGGTAGGAGAGAGACCATCTCCTCTCCCTGGACGTTGGAGGCGTCTACCCCTGAGTTGATGCAGTAGAACCCGTGCCTGGTTTCCGTAACCAGCACGCCCCGGTCCATGCGTGAGATGCGTCGGCTGTCCCGCAGGGCCACCTCTATCATTCGCGGGTCCCGGTCGTAGTCGCTGGCCCACTGCTCCGCCAGCGCCGAGGGCGTGACCGTCGCCAGGTCAACGAGCTGCCCCTCGGCCTTTGATACGATCTTTTGAGTGACCACCAGAATGTCATTGTCCTGTGCAGGCGTGCCCTGGGCCTCTGCGGCTTCAAGGATAAGCTGGGCAAGGTCCATACCGGGGGCCACCTGTGGAATACCCGTAATGCCTATGACAGTAAACTGTGGCGGCATGGTCTCCCTCCTCTCGTCGCTATGCCATTATAGTCGCTGTTTCCTCTATGGTCTGTCCACCCCAGCGTGGGATACCTTTGTAGCATGGAGCTTTGCAACGGCTCTGGCCCAATGCCTATGCTATACTGTGCTACTGAAGCCATAACCTAGCTACACTCAACCTGCCTCCTTCGCGTTCGGGAGCCTGCAATGGACTGGGTAAGAAGCCTGCTTTTCGTGCCCGGAAATCGGGAAGACATGCTGGACAAGGCGGGAGCATTCCCTGCCGACGTCTTGGTACCGGACATGGAGGACTCTGTTCCACTGTCGGAGAAGGAACATGCCCGTGAGATCATAGGGCGGAAGGTGAAGACCCTGGCACAGCGGGGTCAGGTTATCATCCCGCGCGTGAACTCCCTGGACACCGGGCTGCTGATGGCGGATGTGGCGGCCGCGGTCTGTCCTGAGGTGTACGGCGTCTCCGTGGGCAAGGTCGAGTCTCCGTGGGAGGTTGGCCAGATATCCTCAATACTGGACACGTTGGAACGTGGGGCAGGGCTTCCCGTGGGCCATACCAAGCTCATACTGTGGCTGGAAGGGGCCAAGGCCATTATGCAGGCCTACGAGATAGCCGGCGCATCGCCGCGCATCGCCGGAGTGGCCTTTGGTGCGGAGGACTACACCCATGACATGGGCTTGAAGCGGTCGGAGGGGGGTGACGAGATCATGTTCCCTCGCTCCAGGGTGGCCGTGGCCGCTCGGGCGGGCGGCGTCCTTGCCTTCGACACCCCCAATATCAACTTCAGAGATGCGGAGGGACTGAAGCGAGACGTTCAGGTGGCCCTGGGCCTGGGGTACAAGGGAAAGTTCGCTATACACCCCGGCCAGTTGGAGACCATCAACGCCATGTTCAGCCCCTCAACCGAGGAGATAGAGCACGCCCGCCGTGTGCTGGAGGCCTTTAAAGAGGCCGAGGCACGCGGCTCTGGGGCGACCTCCCTGGACGGCGTAATGATAGATGTTCCTATCGTGAAGCGTGCCCAGAATACACTGGCCCTGGCCGATTCTATTGCCCGGCGGCAGGGCTAGGGCGCCGGCGCCCAGTCACATGATCGACGGCGAAGACCAGTGAGGCAACCGGAAGCCCACCCCGACCGTATCATTGTTGAAGGCATGACCTTCTACGGCTACCACGGGGTGCATCCCGAGGAGCGGGAGATCGGCCAACGTTTCAAGGTTGATCTGCAGGTCCATCTTGATCTGAGCCTCCCCGGCCGCTCGGATGCCCTGAAGGACACGGTGAGCTACTCTGAGCTGTTCCAGGTCGCTAAGGCCGTGGTGGAGGGAGAGCCCCACAACCTCCTGGAGTCCTTGGCGGAGACCATTGCGCAGCGGGTCTTACAGAGCTTCAAGGTGGAGGCGGTACGGGTGCGCGTGGAGAAGCCATCGCCTCCCATAGCCGGAGCGTCGCTCACCGGCGCGGCGGTGGAGGTCTACCGGGAGCGGAAGGCGCAACGCTGACCCGCACCCATGTCATGCCAATGATGGCCTAGGTCAATCAGCAAAGTGGTGTACAGAAAAGCTCAACTCGGGTATCAGGCGTGACTATGTTTTCTTCCCCTCACTCCCGCGTACGTACCGTTCTTCTGGCTGCGGTGGCCGTCTTCTCTCTCCTCTCCGCTGCCTGTGGCGCCAGCCCGTCGCCAACGCCGGTGGTCCTTGACCTCCGGGCATTGTTGGCCTCCACGGACCTGGCCAAGGGCCAGAACCGGTTCGTCTTCGCGCTCCTGGATTCCAGGCTAGCTCCGGTCAAGGCATCGGTGGCGCAGGTTAGCCTCTCCTACGTTCTGGAGGGTCGCATCGTCCGCCACGGTGATGTGGAAGCCGTCTTCCGCGGCTGGCCCTCCGGACCCGGTGGTGTCTTCACGGCACAGGTCGATTTTCCTCAGCCGGGTAGGTGGCTGGCCGAGGTTGTCCCGGTGGATGGAGAGGCCGCCGGAGAGCTGGCCCGGCTCAGCTTCGAGGTTACGGAGGTGAGCGCTACCCCCTCCCTGGGCGCGCTGGCTCCCAGGAGCGTGACCCGGACACTGGCGGACGGAACGGCCCTGGAGGAGCTTACCTCCGATCCGACGCCGGACCCGGACCTGTACCAGATGACCATTGCGCAGGCCCTGGACTTGGGGCGTCCGCTGCTGGTGACCTTTGCCACCCCCGCCTTCTGCACCAGCGCCACCTGTGGACCGCAGGTGGATGTCATCAAGACGCTGAAGGAGGCCTATAAGGGTCGGGTCAACGTTATCCACGTCGAGGTGTACGAAAATCCCCAGGAGATGAGGGATGACCTCAGCGCGGCGCGGATATCTCCTGTGATCGATGAATGGAGCCTACCGTCCGAGCCGTTTACGTTCCTGATGGACGCCCAGGGGAGAGTGGCGGGCAAATTCGAGGCTTTCACCTCCTACGAGGAGCTGGACGAGGCTCTACAGGGGCTTCTGGATGGCTGAGAGGAAAGCGATGCGAACATCAACCCATGATCAATGGGCTCAGTGGCTTCTCCATCGGCGACATGGCGGTGACCCTGATCAACAGAAAGCAGTATTGGATGCTTTATACCCAGTACGCGATCAGGTGCTGCACAACGCCAAGATAGCGGAAGGTGACAGCGTGCTTGACGTGGGCACTGGTGATGGTCTCATTGCTTTTGGCGCACTGGCCCAAGTAGGGGAGCTTGGGAAGATCATCTTTAATGAGGGTAAAGTCCCAAAACAGCCACCTGTGAGAGAATGGTGGCATGGGACGGAAGATTGAGTGCCCTCGATGTCAACACGCCAAGAGCTGGAGCATTCGACGAGGTAAGAGTCGTTGTGCAGCCTGCCACTACGAGTGGGTGCCCAGGGCGCTGCCGCTTCGGTTGTCGCCAGGGGAGTGGCGGCGACTGTTGCGCTGGTTCGTCTTGGGGCAGAGTGCCGAGGTGATTGCCCAGGAGGCCCGCCTGGAGCGAAAGCGAGTCCTGCGAGCCCTGACCGTGGTGCGCCAGGCCATGGTCCGGGACGTTCCCCATGTCTTCTCCGGCGTGGTGGAGGTCGACGAGACCTACCTGGGAGGTTCCTGGCGCAACAGGCGCCTGGCAAAGCGTGTTCAGGGCACGAAGCGGGGCCGTGGAACCACTAAGCAAGCTGTCTTTGGGATCCTGTGTCGAGGTGGCCTGGTGTGGGCGCACGTGGTACCTAACGTGGAAGCCAAGACGCTGCTGCCGCTCCTGCACCAACGCGTGCAACGTGGCTCCATCGTCTGCTCGGACACCTTTACCAGCTACACGGGCGTCGCAGCGGGGGGCTACGTCCACCGGCTTGTGGACCACAGCCAGGCGTTCAGCGATCGGCAAGGGAGCCACGTCAACGGCTTGGAGGGCTTCTGGGGTTATCTCAAGCGGCGTCTGGCAGCCAAAGGGGGAGTCCGCCGAGAACGGCTGCCCCTCTATCTTGCTGAGTATGTCTGGCGCTACAATCATCGGCGTTTGTTGGGACCAGAACAGGTTAAGACATTGTTCAAGCTGCTTCAAAGCTAATCCGGTGGCTAACACGGGACTTTACCCTTAATGATTTCTCGCAGGATTTGCTAGACCAATGCCACTCCCTTGCGCAACATATGGGAGTGGATAACCAATGTCAGTTCCTGCAAGCATCGGCGGACGACCTGAGTATGCTAGATGATGTCTCTGTCGATGTAGTTACGACGCGTTCTGTGCTGATCTTCGTTTCGGCGAAGCAGCAAGCCTTCAGGGAATTCTATCGAGTACTCAAGCCCCGGGGTCGGCTGTCGATTTTTGAACCGATCAATCGATTCGGGTATCCTGAGCCGTGCACATGTTTGGAAGATATGAAGGCTATGACGTGACACCCATTATGGACGTTGCGCAGAAAATCCGGGCTGTCTATGAACATATTCAGCCCCAGACGGATCCAATGATGGATTTTGACGAGCGTGACTTACTCTCCATCTCAGAAAGAATGGGCTTTGAAGATATCCACCTCGAATTACGAGTCCAAATTATTCCCGTCCTTCCAAAGCGATGGGATGTCTTCCTGCGGAGTGCCGGGAACCCCAAGATTCCGACGCTTGAGGAAGCTATGAATCAAATCCTGACGCACAACGAGGCCAAGCGATTTGTGGCGCATTTACGCCCGTTAGTGGAGACGGGGCAAGGGACCAAGCGGTCGGCAGTGGCGTATCTTTGGGCTGCTAAGCCCTAGTATTGTTCAATTCAGCCGTTCAGTCGGTGATCCGCTCTGCCAGCAGCCGGTCGTCCCGCTCCCGGTAGTACACGGTAATCCGCTGGCCGGTGAGCATATGCTCTCGCAGGTGCGACGGCGTGAAGTCGATGGGCCCCTCGGTCTCGAACGTCCACGTCCTTCCACCGTTGTCTTGCACCGTGAACGTAGCGATCTCTGTGAGTGAGCGGGATTGGACCTCCGTGATGAGTCCTCGGACGGTATGGACGCCGTTGCCGCAAGCGCCAGCGAGGAGGAGCAGGGCGGCGAGGGTGTAGCCTACGACCGTTGGGTGGGGAGTTCCGGACCTCAAGGGTGGGTGCCCACCGGCCTTAGTGTGGTGCCCCTTAAGATCGTTGCTCATGTCATTGCGAGCCCCGATGAATTCGGGGCGTGGCAATCTCGGTACGGGGAACACCTCCCCCTCCAGATTGCTTCGTCCTCCGGCTTGCCGGAGTCCTCGCAATGACAATTCATGAGTGTATTTCAGGGACGGGACACTAGAGGGGATTGAAACAGCCCAGGGCTATAATATCCCTTGCCGCTTGGTCCCGGGCGGCAATACGTCCAGAGCTCGTATCCACAACCCACAGCCCGTAGTAGGTGGTGGGCGTGGCCCCCTCAGTGAACGTCTCCGACGCTCCCTGCTCCGTGACCGTTATCTCCACTTGCCGCTCGGTCTCCCCCTTCCCTTCCACGATCCAACGCTCAGGACTCTCCTGGAATGTAGTAAAGAAGTCATCCGGAGGTATTGGAACATCGCTTTCCCCCACTACGGATAGAGGGAAGCAGTCGTACAGGGCTATCCATACTCGGAGACTTGCCTGGGTGCCGGAGACCATCGCTGGTAACTGTTCTCTTGAGGCGCACTGTCGCTGCGCCTGAATGGCCAGATCATCCCTCGGCGTGATAGCGCCGGTGATGGCGGCCACCTCCCAGAGGCCGTAATGGGTGATGTCTGATTTACCCTCTACCGTCCAGCTTACGGGGCTTTCCTGGGTGCCAGTGAAGCTGTCGGACTCGGGGAAGTGACTGTAGCAGTTGTATACGCTGATCCATACCCTGAGCGCCGCCGCATCAGCGGATGTCACCAGGGGAACCGGCGTAGGCGTGGCGGTAGGGGCGGGCGGAGGGCCGGGCATGATGAAGATCGGCGGCGTGAGGGTCGTCGCCAGGGTAGCTATGGGAAGGCTGCACGTGATTCCAGGCGTGACAATGGACCGTGCTACGTCGTCCAGGGGTGTGACGCTGCCGAAGACATCATTCACCTCCCACACGCCAAAGGTGATGGCGGGTTCGGTGTTGGATGCATCTACCAACCATGCGCTGGTCAGGGGGCTGTATCTGGTGGTCAGGAGGACCTCAACAAAGACCGAGCCGGCTTGTGCCTGTTCACTGCCCTCCGGCACCGCTATCTGCTCGGCGCACGGGCTCACCTTGGCCCACACGAGCCGTTCCACCTCCCTGCGGCCCAGGCTGGGTAGGGGCGTCGGGGTTGGGGTAGGCGTATTTGTAGGAGTTGGCTCAGGTGTAGCTGTAGGCTCGGGAGTCGCCGAAGGGGTGGGAGTGGCACCGAGGACGCTGGGCGTTGGTGTCGTATCGCCGCCGAAGAGCTAACACGCCCCTAGCAGCGTACCGGCCAGGAGAAGCACGGCGACGCGGACGGCCTGGTGTGCCCTAGCCTGATATCCTCCTGAGCGGCTGCCGGGCACGTCCACTCGGAACCAACCAATGCGGTTGCACTCACGTTGTGTCAGTCTAGCTAGATTGCTCGGTACAGTCAAGCTAGGGCGTTACCTCTTCCGGCAGCAGGGCCTAACTGGTGCCATGGTAGAATAGGCCAACGCAACGGAGAGACTGCCAAGGAGAGTGGCATGAAACGACTGTGGCGAATTGAAAACCTCTTGGCTCCTCTGAATACGCTCCTCCCGCTTCCCTGGTGATGAGTGATCCCAGGCCTGCTCGGCATCGTCGGTGCCTCGACGACCGGGCTGGCCCTGGCGCCCGCGTTGCGGGAGCTCACCTGGCCGCTCCTTGGCTTGACGCTGCTGGTGCTTGCGCGTGGCTGGTACCTGGAGCTGACACACCCAGGCGGCTGGCGCTCCACCTGGAGGCGTCGGGCGCGTCTTGTCCTGCTGGGGTCTACGGGACTGGCCGTGCTGCTCTGGGGCCTTCGCTTCGCTGGGCTCCTTGGGGCGAGGCCGCTCTAGGAGACGTGTCGATAAATAGTCTCTTCTCCCCGGGCGGCCTCCACTAATGAGACCCTTCCTAATTCGGCAGTGTCGCTCGTATGACAGGTGGCTGTGGCACAATACCTCTCTACATAGGATCTGCTTATGGAAATCGTCATTTGGGGGTGGGGAGAGGAAAGCAGGGAGTAGGGACGCAGTCCGAGGGTGGGTGGGCGGGCAAATAGAGACCGTTGCGGCTGACACGATCCTTGGGAAAGTGTAAAGACCACAGAAGCGAACGTGTGTGCTATACTGTGCCTCAGAGTGTGAGGCGTGATGAACCCTTCACGTGGCGCGCGGCGGACCGGAATTGCTGACCTGCCCCTCCACCATGGCAGGGCACCCCGGTGGTTGTTCCAGCGCATGGAGAAGCTGGGTCGGGCCATCGCCCTGGCGGTAGTTGAGGACCAGGGACCCGGAGGCTTTCTCACCCGCCTGAGCGATCCGGTGTGGCTTCAGGCCCTGGGCTGCGTCCTGGGCTTCGACTGGCACAGCAGCGGCGTTACCATCACGGTTTGCGGTGCCCTGAAGGAGGGCCTGCGGGGCACAGAGGCGTATACGGGCCTCTATGTGGCGGGCGGAAAGGGCGGGACATCTCGCAAGACCCCAAGCGAGATTCAGCGGGTCGCCGAGGCTCTGGGGAGGGACCTTTCCCCCCTTGCCTATGCCAGCCGGATGGCGGCAAAAGTGGACTCCTCTGCCCTCCAGGATGGCTACCAGGTCTATCACCATAGCTTCTTCTTCACCGCTTCCGGGGAGTGGGCGGTGGTCCAGCAGGGGATGAACGACGCCACGGGCTATGCCAGGAGGTATCACTGGCTGGGCGAGCAGGTAGCCGACTTCGTCTGCGAACCCCATGCCGCCATCGCCTCCACCTCCGTTGGGCCCGCCGCCAACCAAGGCCGGGTGCTCAACCTGGTTGCCCGGGAAAGCGATCATGCCAGGAGCACCATAGCCTGGATAGCGGCGCAGGAGAGGCCGCAGCTGGTTGTGCAGGACCTCCACAGGCTCAAAAGCCTCCGCTTACCGCACCGGCATGCCGTCTCCCTGGAGGACATTCACCCGGATAACCTCGCCCGGGTCCTCCTCACCACCTATGAGCGGCAGCCAGAGGACTTCCAGGGGCTACTGGCTCTTGAGGGCGTGGGCGCAAAGACCCTCCGTGCCCTCAGCCTGGTGGCTGAGTTGGTCTATGACGTTCCCTCCAGCGTCCGGGACCCCGTCGTCTACAGCTTCGCCCATGGCGGTAAGGACGGCCATCCATATCCCGTGGACCGCCGGACCTATGATGAGACAATCGACTTTCTCACCCAGGCGGTTCGGCGGGCCCGAGTTGGTGACGGCGACCGCTTGGACGCTCTGCGCCGCCTGGACCGCTTTTGGCGGAGAGGGCCCGGGCCGCCCACGGCTTGAGGCATGCCCCACGGGTTTCGTTACGGCTTCAGCGGAGCCATTCCGAAGCTCCTCGAATTTCGCGGCACAGGAGCTAGTATCACTGTTACGTTCGTAGTATCGTGGTAGTGTTGTCAGGTGATTCGTGCAGCCGGTGCTTCGGCCCGGATGTGCCACGTGAGGGCAAGCACCCTTCCCACGGGAGATACCCATATGCCGACCAAAAAGAGGCCCCGAACAATACGAGAGCTACGGGACAGTGGCTACCAGGTCCAGTCCGTCCGTGATGAGATGCGCCAGAACCTGGTTGCCAAGATCAGGTCGAGAGAGGATCTCTTTCCCGGCATCATCGGCTTCCAGGACTCCGTTATTCCTCAGATAGAGAACGCCATCCTGGCGGGCCAGGACCTTATCCTCCTGGGCGAGCGGGGTCAGGCAAAGTCTCGGATCATGCGGAGCCTCACCAACCTGCTGGACGAGGAGATCCCCGCCATAGAAGGGTGCGAGATCAACGATGACCCCTTCAACCCTATCTGCCGTTCTTGTCGTGACAAGTGCGAGGAGCTGGGCGATACTGTTGAGCTCACCTGGATACCCAGGGAGATGCGCTTCTCCGAGAAGCTGGCCACCCCGGATATCTCCATCGCCGATCTCATCGGCGAGGTAGACCCCATCCGTGTTGCCGAAGGACGCTACCTCTCCGACGAGCTGACCATCCACTACGGCCTCATACCCAGGACCAACCGAGGCATCTTCTCCATCAATGAGCTGCCTGACCTCCCGGAGCGTATCCAGGTAGGCCTGTTCAACCTTCTGGAGGAACGGGATGTCCAGATAAAGGGGTACCGCATCCGGCTGCCCCTGGACGTGTATGTGGTGGCCAGTGCAAATCCAGAGGACTATACCAACCGTGGCAGGATCATCACACCCCTGAAGGACCGCTACGGTGCTCAAGTGCGTACCCACTACCCCCGGACCATCGAGGAGGAGATCGATATCGTGGAGCGGGAGCGGTCCAGCTTCGGCTCCCTGGGAGAGGCCGTGTCCGTCCCCCAGTACATGAAAGAGATCATCGCTGAGGTGACTGCCCTGGCACGGCGCAGCCCGGACATCAACCAGAGGTCCGGCGTCAGCGTCAGGGTCTCTATTGCCAACTACGAGACGGTTGTGAGCAACGCCCTGCGCCGAAGCCTGCAGCACGGTGAAAAGCTTGCCGTCCCTCGTATCTGTGACCTGCCGGCCATCATGGCCTCTACCATCGGCAAGGTAGAGCTGGAGAGTTTCGAAGAGGGACGAGAGTCCCGCATTATCGAGGACATCAGCAAGAAGGCAGTGCTGAACGTCTTTGGCCGCTTCTTCAACGTGCGTGACCTGGAGCCACTGGTCTCCAAGTTCGAGGAGGGGCTGGAGATGGAGACGGGCACTGATATCCCATCCAGCGAATACATCAAGAAGCTCAAGGAGATACAGGGATTTGCTCAAATAGTGGCTCCGCTCAAGGTGGGCAGGACCGCCGAAACCATCGCGGCTGGTATGGAGTTCGTTCTGGAGGGCCTTCACCTCAACCGCCGAATCAACCGCGACCGCGTCGAGGGCCGTTACCGCTACCGAAGCTGACATGATCTCCTACCGCTACTCCCGCTGGAACGGTTCCCAAGAGCTCTTTCCCGTCCATGAAGACGAGATCATAGAGTTGCTCTCCGACCAACTGGTTGCCCAGGGCGACGTGGCCTCCGCCCTGCGCAACCTGATCCAGCACGGCGCCAGGGCCAGTTCAGAGCACCGCCTCTCTGGAACCCGAAACCTGCTCCAGCGGCTCCGTTCCCATAGGCAGGAGCTCCTCAGCCGCTACGATCTGGCCTCGGTGCTGAAGGAGATCGAGAAGCGGCTTCAGGATGTGATAGATACCGAGCGTCAGGGCATCCAGCAGCGTTTGGAGGAGGTCAGCGCCCGCGTTCAAGAGCCGCGTGGTGATGACGGGGTCTCTCAAGAGAGAAGAGAGGAGCTGCTGGGCCTCCTGAAGCGGCAGGCCGGTGGCAGCCGGGATTTCCTCGATGAGCTCCCTGAGGACGTGGCGGGACGCCTGGAAAAGCTCAGCGGCTACGAGTTCATGGACCCGCAGGCGAAGGCCAAGTTCGACGACATTATCGCATCCCTTCAGAAGCAGGTGCTGGAATCCCACTTCAACGAGCTCCCCCAACAAGTGCAGAGTATGGGTCCCCGGTTCAACCAGGGACTCAAGAGGCTCCTCCATGACCTGAACAGCATGCTGGAGGCACGACTGGATGGTCAGGGGCAGGCGGAGTTCGATCGTTTCATGAGAAAGCACGGCCGAATCTTTGGGCAGGACCCACCGACCAGTCTGGATGGCCTTGTGAAGCAAATGCAACGCCAGGCGGCCCAGATGCAGAGCCTGCTCCGGAGCATAACACCGGAGCAGCGCCAGGAGCTTCAGGGGATGCTGGAGGCCGTGTTTGGAGACCCGGAGTTGCGTGGGGAGATAGCACGGCTGGATGCCAATTTGGATGCATTAGACCCGCTGGGAGCCTTGAACAGGGAATACTCCTTCAGTGGGAGCGATAGCCTAACGTTGGAAGAGGCCATCAACCTGATGGACCGCCTCCAGGATATCGAGGAGGCGGAAGGGCAGCTACGACGCGCCCAGCAGAGCGTCACCCTTGAAGAGGTGGACGGGGAGCTGCTTCGCAAGCTGCTGGGCGCTGAGGCCCTCCAAGAGTTGCAGCAGCTCAAGCAGCTAAGGAAGGTTCTGGAAGAGGCCGGCTACATTCGTTGGGCTGGCAGTCGCTACGAGCTCACCCCCAAAGGGATGAGAAGGATCGGCCAGAAGGCCCTCAAAGAGCTCTTCACATCTATCGTCCGGGACCGTACCGGTGGCCATGATACCCGAAGCCTCGGGACCGGTGCCGATCACCAGGATGAGGCCAGCAAACCTTACGAGTTCGGAGATACCTTTGATCCCCACCTCTACCGGACGCTCATGAATGCCGTGTTGAGAGGAGAGGGATCGCCGGTGCGGATACGCCCCGAAGACTTCGAGGTATATCGCTTGGAGCAGGTCTCCCAGGCCTCCACCGTCCTTATGCTGGACCTCAGCCTCTCCATGGCCATGCGCGGCAACTTCCTTGCCGCCAAAAAGGTTGCTCTGGCTCTGGACAACCTGATCCGGACTCAGTTCCCCAGGGACGCTCTCTACGTCGTGGGGTTTTCCACCTATGCCCGGGAGGTGAGGCCGGACGCGCTTCCCTACCTGGGCTGGGATGAGTTTGATCCTTACACCAACATCCAGCATGGCCTGGAGCTCTCCCGGCGACTCCTGTCACGGCTCTCCGGGGGCACCAAACAGATCATCCTCATCTCAGACGGGGAGCCCACCGCCCACCTGGAGGCAGGCCAGCTCTTCCTCCAATACCCGCCTAGCCCCCGTACCATTCGCGAAACACTGCGAGAGGTCAAGCGGTGCACCCGCCGTGGTATCACCATCAACACCTTCATGCTGGACCACAGCTCCTACCTGATGGAGTTCGTGGACCAGATGACCCGCATCAACCGTGGCCGGGTCTTCTACACCAGCGCCGAGCGGCTTGGCCAATATATTCTGGTGGACTACCTTAGCAACCGCCGCCGATTGGTCGGCTAGGGCCACCAGGTGTAGCGCCTGGCCGTCTGTTGCACTCCGGTATGCTTCCGTTTGCTATAATATAGGCTGGGAGCCTGGTATAGAGGGGCGTTGGGAGTAGTACCATGAACACCATTAAGACATTCATACTCATGCTGGTCATGACATCCCTGCTGCTGCTCACTGGCCTGCTCTGGACCGGGGATTACAGCGGTGTCATCCTCTTCTTCTTCATAGCGTTGGGGATCAACTTCTTCGCCTTCTGGTCCAGCGATCGTTTGGTGCTCAAGATGTCCAAGGCTCGCAGGGTTGAGCAGGACGAGGCACCGGAGCTTCACGCCATCGTGGACGAGCAGGTGTACCTCGCAGACATACCCAAACCCAAGGTGTTCATTATGGAGACGGACTCCCCCAACGCCTTCGCCACCGGCAGGAGCAAAAAGCACGCCTCCATAGCGGTTACCACCGGCATTCAGCGCATCCTCAACAGGGATGAGCTGGGCGCCGTCATCGCCCACGAGCTGGCCCACGTGGGGAACAGGGATACCCTCATTATGGCCATCGTGGCGGCCATGGCCATGGCCATCGGTCTCATTGCCATGATAGCCCGGTTCTCCATGTTCTTCGGTGGCATGGGCGGTCGGGGCAGAGGTGGCCATCCGGCTGTGGGGCTCGTCGGCCTGCTGGTGATCGCCATCGTTATGCCCCTGGTGGCCGTGATTGTGCGTATGGCCATCTCTCGGGCCCGGGAGTTCCAGGCTGACCGAACGGGCGCGATGACCTCCGGCAGGCCTCTGGCGCTGGCCTCGGCCCTGGGGAAGCTTCACCAGGGGAGTCAGGCGCGGCCTATGGAGCTAAGCCAGGAGCGCCTCGAATCGGTCTCTCACCTCTTTATCGTCAACCCGCTGAGAGGTGGTGCTATGTCACACCTCTTTTCCACCCATCCACGAGTGGAGGAGAGGATACGTCGTCTGGAGAGCATGACGCTGTGACATACGCGGTAGGGACAACGCATAATAGGAAGAGGGGCGGCACTGCCGCCCCTCTTCCTTCTGCTTCGATATCTTACGGCGCTAGTGACCGCCGCAGCTACACTGGCCGCCGCAGGCGCAGCCGCCGGCCTCCATGGCAAAGTTCGGGTTGTTGATCACAAAGCCGCTGCGCATCAGCCCCTCAACGTAGTCTATCTCGGTTCCTTCTATCAGGGGAGCGCTGTCCTTATCGACAACAATGTTCACCCCGTTTGCGTGCATCACCGAGTCGTCCTCCGTCGGCTTCTCCTCTAGCGTTAGCATATACGAAAGCCCGCCATTGGCGCCGGGCGAGGCCATCAGGCGTAGGGACGCCTCCGGCTGTCCCTCCTCCTGAAGGATCTCCTTCAGCTTCTCCGCCGCCAGCTCGCTAACTGTAATCATACTGAAGGCTCCTTTCGCGCTCTCATTCATTAGGACTGCTTAGTCTGAAACTATTCAAGGAAAAGGGTAACACCGCGCTACACACGTGTCAACGCCACCACCTCTCCCGCAGCTCACTTATTATACACTACTTGTAACTTGTATTTTATCATGGACGTGATAGACCGAATCGCCCTAGGTCCTCCAGAGACCGCGGCTCAGCAGGGTGTCTATGGGGACTCATGGGGGTCTGTGTCATCGGTATCCGCCTGGCGTTGGCGCATCACCCCGGCCAGAAGCTCACCGAAGCGGGTAGACGAGTTGGCCAGGGCGGTGAAGTCGACGGCGCTCATGGTCAGCAGGTCCACCCGGCTTAGCGCACGGACAGAGGCGGTGTGCTGTACCCCTTGGAGCAGAGCCATTTCGCCAAAGTACTCTCCGGCTCCCAAAGTTGCCACTGATGTCTCCTTGTCTCCCACCGAACGGAACACCTCCACCTCTCCTCCAAGGATAATGTAGAAGGAGCGGGCCAACTCCCCCTGGCGGAAGATGACCTGCCCGGTCTCATAGTGGGCCCGGGAGGTCGTTTCACTCCTGGCGATATTCTGCTGGACGATGTCCCGTCGGAAAAAGAGGGCCAGTGACCAATCAATGACCACCTGCAGCTTCCGCTTGAGCCGGGGAAGCTGGTAGAGGTAATAGGAGCGGTAGAGCCACCAGGCCAGGGGACCGGAGATCTTCATACCCAACAACTCGGCTGCTGCTGAGAACCTGCCCAGGGGAACGAAGACCCCCAGGTTCCTATGGATGAAGGGGCGGGGTGTATCCCCCTTGATCACGGCTAGGATGTTGTGGTGAAGCCTTTTGGCCTGGCGTAGGGCGTACTGGGCGGTGGGCGGGCACGTCCCACCGCGTCGCATATCTGGTATGGAGGCGCAGTCTCCTACCGCCCAGAGGCCAGGGTAGTCTGGCACGGCCATGGTCTCATCCGCCACCAGGCGTCCCCAGCGGTCTCTGGGGCAGGGCAAGCTGTCTAGGAGCCGGCTCGGGGCCGCTCCCACCGCCGCCACCACCGTGCGGCTGGCTATGGTAACCTCGGCGGTCAGCCTGGCCCCCTCTGCGGTGGCTCCCTGAATCCTGGTGTTGAGCCGAATCTCCACGCCTCGCCGCTCAAGCACTCGACGGCTAAAGTCGGCAAGCCCTTCACTCAGCTCCGGCAGAATCCTGTCCGCTCCCTGGAGCATGATCACCTGAATCTCTTTAGGGCTAATGTGGTGGTAGCTATGGGCCGCCTCTTTGACAAAGTCGTTGATCTCCGCCGTTACCTCTACACCGGTGTATCCACCCCCCACCACCAGGAAGGTGAGGAGCTTGCGCTTCTCCTCCGCATCATCCGTCACCTCGGCCATCTCCAGCATACCGATCAGGTGGTTGCGCAGGAAGAGAGCATCTCCAAGGGTCTTGAACGGGAAGGCATGCTCCGCTACACCGGGCAGAGCGGAGAGATCCGTGCTGCTGCCCAAGGCTATGACCAGGTGGTCGTAGGGGATACTCCGGTAGTCGGCGCGACCTGGGTGGCTGATGATCACGCACCGGGCCGCAACATCTATGGCCTGAATCTCAGCCTGGTAGAAGGTGGTGTGTTTCAAGAGGCGTCGGATGGGGTTGATGATGTGGGGAGGCTCAATGCTACCGGAAACGACCTCCGCCAGCATCGGCTGGAACAGGAAAAAGTTCTCACGGCTGACCATGCACAGCTCAATCTTGCCTCGCCTCGCCGCCCTCTGTAGCCCCAGAGCGGTGTAGATGCCAGCGTAGCCGCCACCCAGAATGAGCACCCGTGGCGGCTGTTGGTCCTGGGTCTCTTCCATTCTTTGAGGTGCTCCCATAGCTCCTGCCGACGGCCTCGCTGCTTACATTGTATAGGAATTGTGTCGCCTGGAAAGAGCCGTCGTGGCTCTCGCGAGCATACGGTGTCCCACTAACGTGGCGGAATGAGGAGAAACCCAGGTGACCGGACCTTGTGGCAGTAGTGGTGTGAACGTTAGCAACGGCTTCTCGGTGGTATAATGCCTCTGTAGCTAGAGGGATAGCAGGCCCATGGTCAAAATCTATACCAAGCGCGGCGATGGCGGTGAGACCGGTCTCCTCTACGGAGGGCGAGTTTCCAAGACCGACCCCCGATGCGAGGCGTACGGGACGGTGGATGAGGCGATCTCCGCCCTGGGTCTGGCACGCTCCCTTTCGGCGGACGACAGGGTCAAGGAGATCATTCGAGCGCTCCAGCGGGAGCTCTTTACCGTCGGTGCCGAGCTAGCCACGGCCACCGATAAATACGAGACCATGAAGACCCACTTCTCAATCATCACGCCGGAGATGGTGAAGGGGCTGGAGAGCCTCATTGACGAGCTGGAGGAGAAGGTGGAGATCCCCCGTGCCTTTATCATCCCCGGCGCCTCCGCTGCATCATCCGCCATGGATATGGCACGGACCGTCCTGCGACGAGCCGAGCGCAGAACCGTTGCCCTCAACGAGGCCCGGCTCCTGGTCAACGACCAGGTGCTACGCTACTTGAACCGTGCCGCTGACCTGATCTTCATGCTGGCCCGCTACGAGGACCGTAACCTCCCCTTGGAGCAGCTCACCGCTCATGAGGAGTAGCATTGCCCTTTTCATCCTTGTTCTGACCCTGGTTGGATGCGGCACCGACCCTTTTCAAAAGGTAACCTTCCAGTCAACCGATGGCCTGGGGATCTCCGGGCGTATCTACGGTGATGGAGATACCGCCGTGGTCTTGGCCCACATGTTCCCCGCCGACCAGGGGAGCTGGAACCAGTTCGCACGGGAGCTGGCCGATGAAGGCTATGTGGTGCTGACCTTCGACTTCCGGGGCTATGGGGACTCCCAGGGTTCCAAGGAGATCAGCGAGATAGACAGGGACCTGGAAGGAGCGGTGGACTACATGAGGGAGCGAGGTGCCCACTTCTTCTTTCTCATTGGAGCCAGCATGGGAGGCACCGCCTCTATCAAGGTAGCGGCGCGGCGTCCGGTCTCGGGGGTCGTTGGTCTCTCCGCCGCCGCAGAGTTCCGAGGGCTGGAGGCCCTTGAGGACGCGGGGCAGGTCGACGTGCCCAAGCTGTTCATCACCTCCCAAGATGATAGAACGGCCCGCCTCAGCGTGGAGGCGCTGGATGGCTCCTCCCCGGGTGAAAGCGAAGTGCTCATCATAGATGGCGCCGACCACGGGACAGACATGCTGAAGGGGTCCGAAGGGCAGAGGGTCAAGGAGGCCATTCTCTCCTTCCTTGAGAGGAACTAGCAGAGATGGCCATGGATATCGTCATCGTAGACTATGGCGCTGGCAACTTGCGCAGTGTTGCCAAGGCCCTGGAGCGCATCGGATTCCCCGGTACTGTAACCGACGATCCCGCAACGCTCCTGCGGGCTCAGGGGCTTATTCTTCCCGGCGTCGGCGCTTCCGGTGCGGCCATGGCCGCGTTGGAGCAGCGTGGCCTGGTTGAGCCCCTCCGCGAGGTAGCGGCCCGTGGGACTCCCTTCTTCGGCGTTTGCGTGGGCCTCCAGATACTCCTGGACGGCTCCGAGGAGGACCCAAAGCCTTGCCTGGGGATACTCCCTGGCCGGGTGAAGCGGCTGCCTCCCGAAGGCAAGGTGCCTCACATGGGCTGGAACCGGGTGACCCTTTTGCGAGAGCACCCCGTATTCAGGGGGGTGGATTCCGGGTCGTATTTTTACTTCGTGCATAGCTACGTTCCTGAGCCGGAGGACTCCTCCCTCGTCCTGGGAGAGACCGAGTACTCGGTGACCTTCTGCAGTGCCCTTGCCCGGGGAAACCTTATCGCTACTCAGTTCCACCCGGAGAAGAGCGGGCCCGCGGGTCTGCGGCTCTATGAGAACTTTGTCAGGCTGATGGTCCTTGAGGGGGCTACACCGTAATGGAGGTTATCCCCACAATAGACCTGCGCGGTGGCCATGTGGTCCGTCTCTATCAGGGGGATTTCAAGAGGGAGACCGTCTACTCCCATGACCCCGTCCAAATGGCGATGCGGTGGCAGCAGGCCGGCGCACCCAGGATTCATATTGTGGACCTGGACGGGGCCAAGAGCGGTACGCCGTTCAATCTGGACGCCGTTGGCCGTATCGCCGTCGCCACGTCTGTGCCTCTTCAGGTGGGGGGTGGCATCCGCAACCTGGAGATGGCCCAGAGGATAGCCGGGCTGGGTGTACAGCGTATCGTCTTCGGCACTACCGCCGTGAGCGACCCGAAGGTGGTACGCGATGCTTGCCGTACCTTGGGCACAGAGGCGGTGGTCGTTGGGGTGGACGCGCGCCAAGGAGCCGTGGCCGTTCGCGGGTGGGTGGAGTCCGCTCCCATAACAGCGGTGGAGCTGATGCCGGAGATGGCTGCCCTAGGCGTGGCCCGGTTCGTCTACACGGACATCGCCCACGATGGGACCCTTGCGGGGCCCAACTTCCGGGCCATCGAGACGTTGATGGAAGCCGTAAGCGTCCCTCTGGTGGCCGCGGGAGGCATTACCACCATAGACGACCTGGAGCGGCTTGCCGCCCTGGGTGTGGAGGGGGCCATTGTGGGAAGGGCCCTGTACACCGGCGCCATCGATCTTTGTGAGGCCGTTAGTCGCTTCGGTGGCTAGAGAGGAGATGATGGGGGAAGAGTCCGGGTCGACGCAGACGCAATCGCGTACGAGTCGTAGGCAGTGGCCGCTCCTGGCCGCCGTAGGGAGTGGCCATGCCCTCCTCCACTGGTACCAGCAGGGCTTTCTGGTGGTCTTCCCTACCATCAAAACAGATATGGGCCTATCCGGGACCCAGGCGGGTCTCATCATCTCCATGCGCTTTCTGATTAGCGGGCTATTGAACATCCCTGCGGGCGCTGTGCTGGACAGGTTTCGAGACTACTGGCCGGCTATCTTTGGACTCAGCGTGCTGGCGGTGGGAGTGGGCTATCTGCTGGTGGGGCTCTCTCCTGTCTACCTCGTCCTTCTCCTGACCGTCGGCCTGGCCGGTGCCCATCCTCTATGGCACCTGCCGGGCGTCGCCATCCTCTCGGAGAAGTTCCCGGAGCGTCGTGGTTTCGCCATCTCCATCCACGGGATGGGCGCTACGGTAGGGGATACCCTGGGCCCCGTTGTCCTGGGACTCCTCCTGGTTTTCCTCACCTGGCGGCAGGCGATGGGATTCAGCGCCGTTCCAGCACTGCTCCTCAGCGGAGTGGTTTTCCTGGTGATGCGGAACCTCATAGGAAGTACCATGGGCAGGGAGCTGCCCATCCAGGGCGACCAGCAGCACCAGCCCGGTCCGGTGGAGCTGGTTCGCGGGCTCCTGCGCAATCGCACGCTGATGGCCCTGGTGGGGACCGCTGGCCTGAGGGCCGGATCACAGCAGACGCTGATCCCCTTCCTGGCCATCTACTTCAAGGAAGACCTGGGGATGAGCGATCCGGTCATTGGTATTCATATCTCCCTCCTCACCCTCCTCGGTGTCGGCGCGGCTCCGGCCCTGGGGATCCTCTCCGATAGGATGGGCAGGAAACCGCTGCTCGTCTTTGGCTTCCTGACCATCGCGACCCTGATCCTTGTGCTGGCGGCGGTAGGCGATGGCTGGAAGCTCACCCTGATCGTCACACTTCTGGGACTGTTCATCTACTCCCTCTCACCCATTATGCTGGCCATGGCCCAGGACGCGGTGGGAGAGGGCGTCAGGGCCACCGCAACCGGCTTCATGTATACCGGAAACATGGCCTTCTCTCTGATAGCGCCCCTGGTCGCCGGTATCCTGGTGGACATTACAGGTGATACCAGGGTGGCCTTCTACCTGGCCGCGGGCTTCCTCTTCTCGGCTGCCTTGGCAATCTTGTTTATCCCCATGGCTTCTCGGACCCAGGGGACACCCACTTTGGCGCAAGGCGGTGCACCATGACCACCCACAGGTTCGACCCCGCGAATATGGACCGGCTGCTCTCCGTTCAGCGGCAGGAGCAGTTGGACGTCTATCGTATCCTCTCGCTTTTGCCTCTGACGAACGATCAGGCGGTGGCCGATATAGGGTGTGGGCCTGGTTTCTTCACCATTCCCCTGGCCAAATACCTCTGGGACGGGAAGGTGTACGCTCTAGACATCCAGGAGGAGATGGTGGAGGCCTGTAGGCGTCGGGTAACGGAGGTCCGCCTGGGAAATGTGGAGGTGATGCTTACCCCGGAGACGGAGCTTCCTCTAGAGGGCGGTAGCCTGGATGGGGCACTGGTTGCCTTTGTTATCCACAGCCAGGTCGATAAAGTCGCCTTCTTGAAGCGAGTGGCCGACCTGCTGAAGCAGTCCGGCTGGATCGCCATAATCGAATGGCACCTCCTTCCATCGCCCACCCAGGGGCCGCCTCCTGAGCGCCGCATCTCCGTGGAGGAGGTGCTTCGGCTGGTGGAGGAAGTGGGGTTGAGGATTGAGCTGAGGCGAGAGTTGAGCGACGAGACCTATTTATTGGTGGTGAGGAAATGAACGGGCTTACCAAGCGGATCATCCCGTGTCTGGACGTGGACGCCGGGCGCGTGGTCAAGGGCGTCCACTTCCTGGAGCACCGGGATGCCGGCGACCCTGTGGAGCTTGCCGCCTGGTACGACTCCCAAGGGGCAGATGAGCTTGTCTTCTACGATATCACCGCCTCTGCCCAGGGACGGGGCACCATAATGGAGGTGGTGGCCCGGACGGCGGAGCAGCTCTTTATTCCACTCACGGTGGGCGGAGGCCTCAGGAGCGTTGAGGATATGCGTGGTATGCTGAAGGCTGGCGCGGACAAGGTCTCCATCAACACCGCTGCCGTGGAGAATCCCGACCTTGTCCGGGAAGGTGCGGACGCCTTCGGAAGCCAGTGCATCGTCTTGGGGATGGATGCCCTGCGGGTGCCGGAGAGCACGCCCTCGCGCTGGGAGGTGCGCACCCATACCGGCAGCGGTGGCGGTCGTCCCACGGGGTTGGATGCCGTGGAGTGGGCGGTGCGCGCCGCAGAGCTGGGTGCCGGCGAGATAGTCGTCAACAGCATAGACGCCGACGGCACGCAGGAAGGGTATGACCTGGAGCTGCTGCGGGCCATCTCTCTGGCCGTCTCCGTGCCCGTTGTTGCCAGCGGCGGCGCGGGCAATCTCCACCACCTGTACCAGGCCATAGATGTTGGCAAGGCTGATGCCGTCCTGGCCGCCAGCATCTTCCACTTCCGCATCTACTCCATAGAGCAGGCCAAAGAGTATCTTGCAGGCCAGGGAGTCCCCGTTCGTCCTGTGAGCACTCCCCCCGGCAGGGAATAGACCGCATGGCTGATATAACCGCCGTCATCTTTGATGTCTACGAGACGCTGGTACACAACGAGCCTGCCCTCTGGGTGCACACGTTCGATGAGATCTGCCTGGAGCAGGGTCTGCCCTTTGATGGCCAGGAGCTGTGGAATCGGTGGTGGCCCCTGGTGCTGAAGTTTCGTAGCTCACGGACGAACCTCCAAGCGTTGGAGGAAAGCCCATCCTTCAAGACCTACGAGGAGGCGTGGGGGGACGGCTTTCAGCAGGTGTTTCAAGAGGTGGGCAAGGGTGATGCCGAGGCCGCAGCGAAGCGGTCCGTGAGAGAGCTCGGGTCCCGGGAGTCCTTCCCGGAGGCCCAGGATGTCGTTGCACATCTGCGTGACACCGGTCGGTTTCGCCTGGGTGTTCTCTCCAACGCCGACACCGGTTCCCTTGAGCCGCTACTGGAAAGCCTCGGTGCCACGTTTGACGTCGTGCTCTCGTCGGAGTCGGCACGTATGTATAAGCCGGACCCTCGGATATTCAGGCGAATCCTGGATGAGCTGGGCGTAGATGCCGCGACGGGCCTCTACGTGGGCGACTCCCAGTTCGACGATGTCCAGGGCGCCAAGCGCGTGGGGATGCAGACTGCCTGGGTGAACCGCAATAGTGCCAGTCTGGACCCGTCGTTGCCTGACCCTGACTACATAGTAACCAATTTGTTAGAGCTATTGGATATCCTTGAAGTGCCTTCATTATGATTTCACGGGTCTCCCCTTGGTGACACGGGTACCGTCATTCAACCTGCCGCCCAACTTTGAAAAGAGGAGGTGAGGAAGCAATGATCAAGCTCAACGAGCAGGGCTTGGCCCCTGCTATAGTCCAAGACGTTAGCACCAAGCAGGTGCTGATGCTGGGGTACGTCAACCCCGGCTCCCTGAAGCGCACCATTGAGGGCGGCCATGTGTGGTTCTACAGCCGTAGCCGGGAGGAGCTGTGGCACAAGGGTGAGGTATCCGGCCACTTCATGAACCTCAAGTACGCCTTCATCGACTGTGACGGCGATACGCTGCTGTTTCAGGTGGAGCCGGAGGGCCCCGCGTGCCACACCGGCAAAACCTCCTGCTTCTTCACGCCCCTGAAGGAGAGTGAGCCGGAGTTCCAGCACGCCGACAAAGGCTCTGGCATCCTGGAAGAGCTGTTCGCGGTCATCCAGGAGCGGAAGCGAGACCTTCCGGACGGTAGCTATACGGCGGAACTCCTCAAGGCAGGCGTGGGTAGGGTAGCGCAGAAGGTGGTGGAGGAGGCCGGAGAATCGGCGGTGGCGGCGGCCCAGGGGCAGACGGAGCAGCTGCCGCGAGAGGTGGCCGACCTTTTCTATCACGCCCTGGTGCTGCTGGCCGCCTGCGATGTCATCCCGGAAGCGGTGTGGCAGGAGCTACGGCAACGAAGGCGGGGGTAGCGGACCGTCACCCTCCGTTGGCTCTGCGGCTCCCTCTTCCTCTGCTGCTTTCTGAACCACCCCCGGCAACTCCCGGCCCTCGTCCGCGGCGATGGCGGCCTGCATGGCGTGGATGGCCACCTCGATCTGGGAATCGTCGGGGCGGCGCGTAGTCAGCCTCTGAAGCAGCAGACTGGGGGCCGTGATCACGCGTACCAGGGGGTTGCCCTGATGCGCTCCGCTGAACCGGATGACCTCGTAGCTAATGCCTGCGATTACCGGAATCAGGACCACCCGAGAGAGGATACGCAAGAGCATAGGTGGCTTCCCCAGAAAGGCGAAGACCACGATGGCCACCACCATGACCACCAGCAGAAAGGCCGTCCCGCAGCGGGGATGCGCCGTTGTGTGCCGGCGCACATTGTCTGCCTCCAGTGGCTCTCCCGCCTCGTGGGTCTTTACGGTCATATGCTCGGCCCCGTGGTAGGCAAACACCCGCCTGATATCCGGCATGAAGCCGATGCCCCAGACGTACGCCAGGAACATGCTCAGCCGTATAATCCCCTCGATGACGTTGCTGAGGATAGCTGAATCGTAGAGGCGGTCGAACAGGCTGACGAGGAAGAGGGGTAGGAGGAAGAAGAGCACGACGGCCATCCCTAGGGAGAGGGTGAGCATGAGGCCCATGCTCCAGCGGCCCAGCTCCTTCTCCTCCTCTTCAAGGGTCACGTTGGCGGAATAGGCCAGGGCCGTCATGCCCAGGGCCAGGGTCTCCGCCAGCACGATCACACCCCGAAGAAGGGGAATGCGACGTATGGCGCCTGTGTAAAGCGAGCTCAACGCCGTTACCCTGGTGGCGAGCTCCCCGTTAGGGCGGCGAGCGACCACCGTGGCGAAACGCTGGCCGCGTATCATCACCCCCTCAATAACCGCCTGGCCGCCGTAGTTGAACGCGGATGGCCGGGGGCCTTGTCCCGTTGACTCTGTGGAATCCTGGTGCTCGTGGGCGCTCAAGCTACTCCCTTTTGGAAAAGCTCGCCGGTCTGCTCTGTATGAGCGTCGGTGGTTCGTCGCCTCACATGGCGTGAAAAAAGGGCGGAACGCTCCGCCCTTATTCTCACCAGGGGTCGGCGTCTACTTGAGGCCGTAACGACGCTTCATCCGCTCCACGCGCCCCTCGGTGTCAACGATGCGCTGCTCCCCCGTATAGAAGGGGTGGCATTCGCCGCACAACTCCACGCGTAGCTCCGGCTTGGTGGCACCGGTGGTAAAGGTGTGGCCGCAGGAGCAGATTACCTTGGCCTCTGAAAAATACTCTGGGTGAATATCCGTTTTCATGTTACTTTACAGCCTCCGCTGGATACACGCTTGCCTGGCGCCGCGTCTTGGTCCCGGGCTCGAACTTCACTCGACCGTCCACCAGGGCAAAGAGGGTGTGGTCCCGTCCCACGCCTACGTTCCTCCCCGGCCGGATCCGCGTGCCCCGTTGCCGGACAAGGATCGTCCCCGCTCTCACCTGGTGGCCGTCATATCTCTTCACGCCCAGACGTTTGCCGGCGCTATCGCGCCCGTTTCGACTGGAGCCGCCGCCCTTCTTATGGGCCATCGCTGGTCTCCTTCTTCGTGGCCCGGGAGCGCCGAGGTCTGGGGCTCTTGGGCTCTGCCGCCTTCGTCTTGGAGGGGGCCTTGCCCACCAGGATCTCCTTCACCTCCAGACGAGTGTACGGTTGCCGATGCCCCGTCTTTGTCCTCTGGCGCGTTTTCGCCTTGAACTTGAATACCACCACCTTAGGCCCTCGGCCGTGCTGCTGCACCTCGCCGACCACCCTGGCGTCGGGGACCAGTGGAGAGCCTACGGTGAGCTTACCGTCCTGAGAGACCAGCAGCACGTCGGTGAGCTCTATGGTGCCCCCTGCCTCCACCACCATCTTCTCTACATCGATCACGTCACCAGGCGTCACCCGGTACTGCTTGCCTCCCGTTTTGACAACAGCATAGTCCATAGCTAACCCTCAAACTATTAGATTCTACTTTACGCCAAAGGGTGCGTCAAGGAAGGGATTGTGAGAAGAAGGGATTGTGAGAATTGTCACATATTCTCGACTCTGGTAGACTACTGGCAGAGCTTCGCAGTAGCAAGCTCGTCGGAAGCCCTCGGACCCTCTGACTCATCCCGGCAACTACCTCATGGACGAGAGTCAACGCACCAGTTCGTAAGGGCTGCTATGCTGTTTCGCCTTGGCATATTCATGGTGCATCACCGGTGGCTGGTCATCGGCCTGTGGGCCGCAGTGTTCCTTGTGGCCTTACCACTGACACCCAGAGCCGTCTCGAACCTCTCTGGCGGGTTCGGGCGAGCCGATACGGAGTCCCGCCGGGCACTGGACATTCTGGAGGCGAAGCTGGAGTCCTTCCGAGAGGCGGCTATCGGCGTGGTCTTCTTTCACCCGGGGCTTACCGCCTACCACCCCGACTACCAGCGGGCCGTGGAGACGACCCTGGCCTCCCTCTCCACCAATCCGGGAGTTGCGCAGGTGCTGACCGCCTACAACACTCCTCGTACAGGGCTCATCTCCGAGGATGGCCGCACCACCTATGCGGTGATCCTCTTGGACATGGAGATCGATGAGGCCTTGGACATATACCCAGAGCTGCGACGGGAGCTTCGGACTCCCCAGGGCTTCGACATGTGGGCCACCGGAGGCATCGCTATCTTTTCCGACCTGAACCGCGCTAGTGAGGAGGACCTGCGCCGGGCGGAGATCATAACCTTTCCACTGGTGCTGGTGGCGCTGGCCTTGGTGTTCGGCACCCTCGTGGCCGCCGGCCTGCCCCTGGCCATGGCAGGCCTCAGCGTTACCCTGACCCTCGCCCTGGTCTACCTCCTCTCCCAGGTCATGGATATGTCCATCTTCGTCCTGAACATCGCCTCATTCCTGGGCATCGGCGTCGCTATCGACTACACGCTTCTGGTCGTCAGCCGTTTCCGAGAGGAGCTTACGCACCGGCCCAAGGAGGAGGCCGTAGGCATCACCTTGGCTACGGCGGGCCGGGCCATCCTCTTCTCCGGGATCACGTCAGTCTTGGGCCTCTCCGGGCTCCTCCTGTTCCCCTTTATGATGCTCCGATCCATGGGCATTGGAGGGGTAGCGGTGATCCTGCTCTCCATGCTGATTGCTATGACCCTGGTGCCCGCTATCCTTGGGGTTGTAGGCCACCGGATCAACTCCCTCTCTGTGGTGCGTCTCATTCCTGCGCCCCAGGGCGTGTGGCGAAGGCTGGCCTGGGCGGTGATGCGCCGTCCCCTCCTGGTGGCCGTCCCGGTCATGGTGGGTCTCCTCCTCCTGGGCATCCCGTTCCTCAGCGTAAGGATCGGAGCGCCCTGGGCCAGCATCCTGCCGGACGACGCCGAGGCGCGCATCGGTTGGGAGTTTGCGGAGCGTGAGCTGGGCGCCGGCGAGCTCTCCCCGATAGCGATTGTGGCCCAGCGACCCGAGGGCGTGTTCACGCCGGAGGCGATAGCGGCCCTCTTCGACTACACCCGCAGCCTGGAGGCCATCCCGGGCGTTCGGTCGGTGGAGAGCATTGTCAACCTGTACACGGACCCGCCCCTAAGCCTGCAACAGTACCAGACCATGTACGCAGCGCCGGGTGGCATAGTCGCTCCAGAGCTGCGGGAGGCGCTGGCCAGCCTGGCTGCCCCGGACACCACCATGGTCCGCCTCTACACCGATTACTCTCCCACGTCAGACCAGGCCAAGAGCCTGATCAAGGAGCTGCGCTCCGGCATCGATATCGGCTCCGGCTTCACCACCCTGGTGACCGGAGCCACGGCGGACCTGATGGATGCCAACGATACCATCTATCGGACCTTTCCCTTCGTCATCCTCTACATCATTGTGACCATCTACCTTGCCTTGCTGGTCCTGTTCCGCTCCGTCATCCTCCCGTTGAAGGCAGTGATGATGAACGCCATGAGCATCTTTGCCAGCTACGGTGCGCTGGTCTTTATCTTCCAGCGGGGCCATTTCTCAAGCGTGCTCGGGTTCACTGCTCAGGGATCTCTGGAGACTACCATACCCATTGTCCTTTTCTGCATCCTGTTCGGTCTGAGCATGGACTACGAGGTGTTCCTGCTGAGTAGGGTGAAGGAGATCTACGACCAGACGGGAGACAATAGGGAGAGCGTGGCCATGGGTTTGGAGCGCACCGGTAGAATCATTACCAGCGCGGCGATGATCCTGGTCCTGGTGGCCACCGCCTTCGCTACCAGCGAGATCGTCGTGATCAAGGCGTTTGGTGTGGGGGTCGCCATCGCCGTGTTCCTTGATGCCACCGTGGTCAGGGCACTGCTGGTACCGGCGCTGATGCGACTCCTTGGCGACTGGAACTGGTGGGCGCCCGCCTTTATCCAGCGCATATTGCCGAAGTAGCGGTTCGTAGCTTGAGCGATAGTACCTCCTGAGCGAGGATTTCCACCATACGCCGTCTGTAGACTATGAAAAAGCGATTCGTAGCTTGAGCGATAGTACCTCCTGAGCGAGTATTTTCACCATACGCCGTCTGTAGACTGTGAAAAAGCGGTTCGTCGCTTGAGGCGGTGGAGTACGGATAAAACGGATTCAGACTACACCGGGTTTGTAGACTATGAAAAAGCGATTCGTTGCTTGAGGCGGTGGAGTACGGATGAAACGGACTCAGACTACACCGGGTTTGTAGACTATGAAAAAACGGTTCGTAGCCTGAGGCGGTGGAGTACGGATAAAACGGATTCCGACTAAACCAGGTTTGTGGACTATGAAAAAACGGTTCGTCGCTTGAGTTAGGAGGCTGGACAGTACAGCACCAGCGTCACCGGGTTGGTGCCGTCGTGGGACAGGTAGAAGCTGACCAGCGGCCCGGGATTTGTCGCCATCCAGGTATTGATGTCGGCTTCCACCGTGGCACCGCTGAACAGCTTCACCTGGTACCGTTGCCCTGGAATCTTGGAGCCTTCTAGCGCCATAGCTGCCCTCTGCTTGTCCTGTGCTTCAGCCTGCGGCCTCTCTTTGAAGCGACGTTCGTATCGAGAGTACACGTCCTGCTGAGCCATGCGCCAGTCCCAGGTGGCACTGCGGTGGAGGCCGGGTGGGTGCCATGGGTGGGTAATAAGCTACAATGGCACCATTGGCGTGGGAGGGATCAGCCCAAATGCCCATATCTCCTGAACGGTTTCACCAGGCAGTGGCAAAATTTGCCACCGGAGTCACCGTGATCAGCAGCCTGGAGGCCAGCGGGGATATCCACGGCATGACCGCCAACTCCCTGGCCTCCGTCAGCCTGGAGCCGCCCCTGATCCTGGTAAGCATCGGCCACCAGCGAGATACCTATGCCAACATACGGGAGCGTGGCCGTTTCGGCGTCAGTATCCTGGCACAGGGCCAGGAGGTCATCGCCCGGTACTTTGCCCGGGAGGAGAAGGCCCAGGGTGAGGCCCCCCAGGTACCGTGGCGCTTGGAGAAGGGGGGGGCTCCCAGGTTGGAGGGTGCCCTGGTGTTCATGGAGTGTCGCGTCGTGGCCCACCACACCTACGGCGACCATACCATCTTCATCGCGGAGGCGGAGGATGTGGCCGTCCGGCAGGGACAGCCGCTCCTCTTCTACGACGGCCAGATTGTGGACCCAGATACACACCCGCTGTCCTGAGCTGGCCATGCCCCTCTCTCAATAGCCTTGTCGCATCACATTGCCCCGCTCCAGCGTACACAGCCCATGGTGTAAACTGTAGAAGTAATGTGTCTCCCGTGAGATACGTGGCACCACGTTTGGGGGAGGGAAGGCAGGGTTAGCATGAGAGCATCCTTTCGGCTGGGTCACATAGGGGGCCTGGAGATCGGGATTCACTATTCGTGGCTGTTTGCCCTGGTCTTTATCACATGGTCCCTGGCCAACGGGTTCTTCCCGGCCAATTACCGGGGATGGACCACCGCCACCTACTGGACCACCGGGGTTCTGGCTGCACTCCTCCTGTTCGCTTCGGTGCTGGTCCATGAGCTGGCGCATTCCTTCGTAGCCCGAGCGCGAGGGTTGGCGGTGCAGGGCATCACTCTCTTCATCTTTGGAGGTGTCAGCAACCTACAGGCAGAGCCTCGGAAGGCGTGGGACGAGTTTGCCATCGCCATCGTGGGCCCCCTGGCCAGCCTGCTCCTGGGCGGGCTTTTTGCCGGGCTATGGGCCCTTCTCAGCGGCCAGGGCCGGCCCTTGGAGGCCACCCTGTTCTATCTGGCGCTGGTCAACGTCTTACTGGGAGTATTCAACCTTGTGCCGGGTTTTCCTCTGGACGGAGGGCGGGTGCTGCGGTCGGTGATTTGGGGGGTTACGGGCAGCGTCCGCAAAGCTACGAACATCGCCACCCGTATTGGTCAAGCGGTGGGATACCTGCTCATTGGTCTGGGTGTGCTCCAGGCGCTCTACGTTGACGTGCTGAGCGGGCTCTGGATGGCTCTCATCGGCTGGTTCCTGAGCACCGCGGCCGGTTCCAGCAGGCGGCAGATGTCGGTGGAGCGAGCCGTTCACGACCTTCCCGTCAGCGCCGTCATGGATGCGGCTCCTCAGTGGATAGCACCGCACGTCACTGTGGATGCCCTGGTCAGTGACCACTTCTTGCGCCGGGGTGTAAGGGCTTGCCCGGTTGTTGATGGAGGGAGGTTGGTCGGCATCGTGAGCTTGACCGACGTCAAAGAAACGGCCCAGGAGCGATGGCCCCTGGTCACTGTCGGCGATATTATGACCCGCGCTCCCCTGGCCCAGGTAGCACCTGACGCCGATTTTTCAGAGGCGCTGAGGCTGCTGGGGGAGCGGAGCCTGAATCAGGTGCTGGTGACGCAGGATGGTCGGCTGGTGGGACTGATCAGCCGTGCACACGTTATCCACTACCTCCAGAGCCAACCAGAGACGGGCGTGGGGAGCGACTCTCCGGCCTAGCGATCGAGGCCAGAGGCGTGGCAAGTCGACTACTTCTCTTCCTCAGCCTCTCCATCAAGGTGGCCGTTCCTGTGCCCGTTCATGGATGGCTCATCCATCGGCATCTCTACCACCGTCGTGGGCTTACCTGCCTGGCGGGGTCTAGTGTCCCGCTCTGTCCTGACCCGCGCTTCCATGGAGGCGATGGCCACTACGGCGTCGCTCTCGGGCAGGGTAAAGATGCTTACTCCCTGGGTGCGCCGGCTGAGAACCCGAAGCTCGCTGAGGCTGGAGCGTATCCTCTGTCCCTTCTCCGAGATGATCACAATCTCCTCGCCCTCTTTGACCACCCTGGCGGCGGCTACGGGCCCGCTCTTTGAGGTGATGCGGAATGTCTTGAGGCCGTATCCTCCGCGGGATTGCTGTCGGTATCGGTCCAGATCGGTAGGTTTACCGTAGCCTCGCTGGCTGATGACCAGGAGCTGTCCATCCTTGTCCACCACGTCCATGGACACCACACGGTCGTCGTCCCGGAGGCGCATGGCCCTGACTCCCCCTGCTGCCCTGGAGTGGCGGGTCACCTGGGCCACGGAGAACCGTATGGAGAAGCCCTCCTCACTCACAAAGATGAGATCGTCGTCCTCCTCGGCCAGGCGCACTGAGACAAGCTCGTCCTTCGGCTTCAGGATCATGGCATTGAGCCCATTTGTACGGATGTTGGCCAGGGCGCTCAGGGCCATCCGCTTAACGGCTCCCATGCGCGTGGCCAGCAGCAACTCCTTGGGTTCCTTGAGAGACGGAATGGGTATGATGGTCCTGACACTCTCGTCCGGCTTCAGGTTCAGGACCTGGACCATCGGCATACCTCGCGTCGCACGAGAGGTATCCGGTGGCAGCTCGTAGCCCTTGATAGCGTAGACGCGCCCTCTGTTGGTGAAGAAGAGCAGCAGGTCATGGTTATCCGCCACCCAGATGTCACGCAGGCCGTCTCCCTCACGCGTGGTCTGGCCACGCACCCCCTTGCCACCCCTATGCTGGAGGCGGTACGTGGTGGTGGGAACGCACTTTATGTAGCCTCGCTGGCTCAGGGTAAGCACTATCTCCTGGTGAGGGATCAGCTCCTCGTTAGTGAAGTCGGTGGGCCCCTCCTGGGTCACCTCCGTGCGGCGCTCGTCGCCGAACTCCTCCTTCACCTTCTGGATCTCCTCCTTGGCCACCGCCAGCACCCTTCCGGGGTCTGCCAGCAGCCCCTGGAGGTCCGCAATGGTCTTGGTCAGCTCCTTGTACTCGTCCTCGATCTTCTGCCGCTCCAGCGATGCGATGCGTCTGAGCTGCATATCAAGGATGGCCTGGGCCTGCTCCTGGTCCAGGCCGAACTGCTCTATGAGACCCAGGCGGGCCGTATCGGCGTCCTTGGCTGCCCGGATGAGCTTAATGACGGCATCCAGATTGTGCAGGGCGGTTCGCAATCCCTCCAGGATATGTACCCGTGTCTGGGCCTTCTTGATGTCGTACTCGGCGCGGCGGCGGATCACCTCCCGGCGGAAGATGATGTACTGCTGGAGCATCGCCTTTAGCGAGAGCACCCGTGGTTGCCCGTCCACCAGAGCAAGCATATTCATATAGAATGTGGACTGGAGGGCGGTGTGCTTGTATAGGTTGTTTAGCACCCGTTGGACCTGGGCATCCCGGCGCAGCTCTATCACGATACGCATCCCATGCCGGTCAGACTCGTCACGTATATCGGAGATGCCGTCTATTCTCTTCTCCTTGGCCGCGTGGGCGATCTTCTCGACTAGGGCGGCCTTGTTCACCTGGTAGGGCAGCTCGGTGACGACGATCTGCCAGCGGTCTGAGCGGCCCATCTCCTCCAGTTCAGTCTTCGCCCGGACGACCACCCTTCCTCTCCCGCCCTCGTAGGCCTCACGGATGCCCTCTCGGCCCAGGATCAAAGCGCCGGTGGGAAAGTCCGGACCCTGGACCAGATCCAGCAGCTCATCCATGTCGGCATCCGGGTGGTCGATCAGGAGAGCAACCGCGTCACACACCTCGCTCAGGTTGTGGGGCGGGATGTTGGTAGCCATGCCCACAGCGATGCCTGAGGAGCCATTGATCAGCAGATTGGGCAGGCGCGCAGGGAGGACCGTTGGCTCGTGCAGGGAATCGTCGAAGTTGGCGGTGAAATCGACCGTGTTCCGGTCGATATCCACCAGCATCTCCTGGCTTATACGGGCCAGGCGCGCCTCCGTGTACCGCATGGCCGCGGGCGGGTCGTCATCGACGCTGCCGAAGTTGCCCTGCCCATCGATGAGCGGATAGCGCAGGGAGAAGTCCTGGGCCAACCGGACCAGGGCGTCATAGACGGGCGCGTCACCGTGGGGGTGGTATTTCCCGAGGACATCACCGACGACGCGGGCGCTCTTCCTGTACGCGCTACCGGCGCGCATCCCCATCTCGTCCATGGCGTAGAGGATGCGGCGGTGGACCGGCTTGAGGCCGTCCCGGACATCCGGGAGCGCCCGGGCGACAATAACGCTCATGGCGTAGTCCAGGTACGAACTACGCATCTCGTCTTCAATCTTGATGGGGCGGACCGTTCCTGTGGCCATCGTTCCTCCCTGGTGCTGGAGGTGTCAGAGACCCACCTAGATAGGGCCTTTTTCTGAGCGGGGTGCCCAGCTTCAAAAGTATAGCAGACCCTAGCTAGGAAGGCAAGGAATTATTGGCGCATTTCCGCCCGTTCCACAAAGGCCTGGAACAGCCGACCAAAGGACCGGGGCACCTCCTTCTCCCGCTCCGGGCGGCACTGCAACCCGATGACCCAGTCATGGGCCGGGCTCTCCAACCCCTCTATGATGCCATCATCCACGGAGTAGGCCATGGCCAGAAGCCGCGGCGCCTTCTGCGCCTCCCGCAATCCCTGGTGATGGAGACTGTTCAGCCGCATGAAGCCGCCGGAGCCCAGGATTGCCGCCAGCTTGCATCCGGGCGACAGGTAGACCAGATGGTGGGCCGGTCCCCCGCTCTCCGCCTCCCGGTGGCCGGGGATCTCTTGCAGCAGCGTGCCACCAAAGGCAACGTTCAGAAGCTGCATACCCCGGCAGATGGCCAGCACGGGCAGGTCCCTCTCCAGGGCCTTGCCAAGCAGAAGCATCTCCAGGTCATCGCGGGGTCGGTTCAGATCAAGCTTTGCGTTAGGGTCCGGGGCTGCACTGTAGAGCGCTGGATCCACGTCCTCGCCGCCGGTGAGCATCAGGGCGGTGGCTCCAGCCATCGACTCTTCCGGCGCGGCCGCAGCCCCGGGAAGCACCAGCCGCACCCTGCCTCCGTGACTCTCCACTGCGTCTCTGTAGGGGCGGGCCGATAGTTCATCCGTGGACGTAACGACGATCAGGGGTGGCGACACGGCACGCACCCTTATTTGACCAGGCGTCGTTGCATGCCCTTCACGCTCAGGGGCAGGAAGAGGGCGGTAAAGGCGACCATGATTCCTAGGTCAGCGAGAAGATTCCAGCCCAGTTCACCGAAGGCCAGGCTACGCATCAGGTGCGCCACTGGGGTCAGGGGGACAAACCAGGCGAACGCCTGGATGCTATCTGGCAGCCTGTCCAGGGGGTAGAAAACGCCGCTGAAAAAGAACATCGGGATGACGAACAGGCTGAAGAAGTTCTCCAGCAAGTTAATGGAGGGCGTCAGTGAGGTTGCCAGTATGGCTATGGAGCCGAACATTACCCCCACCAGCACGGATATCGGCAGCGCAAGGATGGCGTACGGCGACTCGATGAGCCCCACAGCAGATGCCATAGCCAGCAGAGCGGTTGCATGCATGAGCGAGCGGGTGCCGGCCCACAGGACCTCCCCCTGGACCAGCTCCTGGACGCTGACGGGCGTTTGCAGGATGCTGTCGAAGGTTCGGTGGGACTCCATGCGAATGTAGGTGCCGAAGGTGGTCTCCAGGACCGACGCGAACATCGCGTAGCTGGCCAGGAGCCCCGGCGCCAGGAATTCGGCATACCTGTGCTCTCCCACCGACTCGATATAGCTGCCCAGCCCGAAGCCCATCGCCAGAAGTACAAGCATAGGCTCGACTATGATTGCTCCTACGTTGGCCTTCCACAACCGCAGAAAGACATCGCGGTTCCGCATCCAGACAAAGGAAGCGCGCTGCAGGCTGGCCAGGACGCCCTCCTTCACTCTTGGATGCGGCATTATAGCTGTGGTATTCATTCGTCGCGAAGGCCCCTTCCGGTCAGCCTCAGGAACACATCCTCCAGGTTGGCGCTCCGGCGGATGATCCGCGCCCCATCCAAGGCTAAGCTCCGGTCCAAGTCCAGGCCGTCCTGTGTATAGATGTAGAAGCTATCCCCGCTATCCTGGTAGTCCAAAGATTCGCGATCCAGGTGCTGGAGGACGCGATCGTGGTCTCCAACGTTAGGATGGATCTCCACCACATTACCCCCGCCGTACTCCTTGACCATCTCCGTGGGCGTCCCCTCCGCCAGGATATGCCCATAGTCGATGATCACCAGGCGGTCGCAAAGGAATGCCGCCTCCTCCATGTTATGGGTAGAGAGCAGCATAGTGGTTCCTTGGGCCTTCAGGATGTGGAGCTTCTGCCACACCAGGTGCCGTGCCTGCGGGTCCAGCCCAGTTGTCGGCTCATCCAGGATGAGCACCCGCGGCGCGTTGATCAGTGCCCGAGCGATGAGAAGCCGTCGTTTCATCCCTCCCGAGAGCGTGTCGATGGCGGTGTTCCTTTTTTGCTGGAGCTGGAATAGCTCCAGCGCCTCATCGGCCCGCTCTAGGGCAAGCTTCCTTGGTATATCGTAGTAACGGGCGTACACCAGCAGGTTCTGGAGGACGGTCAGGTCGCGGTCAAGGGTCTCCTCCTGCGGTACCACTCCTATGATGAACCGGATCTCTCGTGGAGAGGTCTGCGCGCTCAAGCCATCCACCATGAGCTCCCCGGCGGTAACGGGTGAGGTGCAGGAGATCATGCGTATGGTGCTGCTCTTCCCGGCGCCGTTGGGCCCCAGCATCCCGAAGCACTGGCCCTGGTCCACCGTGAACTGGATACCATCCACGGCCACCAAGTCACCGTAGCGCTTGGTGAGACCCTTCGCTTGAATTACTGCGTTCATATCGGGAAATCGTAGCAAAGGAGATTCAGCTCCGCAACTTGTCGCCAGGAGAGGCCTGGCCCCATGAGCGACCAAAAAAGCTCACGGCCTCTGTGCATACGGAGGCCGTGGGTCTATAGCCGCCGTAGCTCGCTAGCCGTCGTCCTCTTGCGGGTCGCCGTCCAGCCCCTCAATGGGAGTGCGTACACGCCTTACCACGGGCGTATCCGACTCCTCGTCACCGTCGTCCCAGTCGGCGGAGGGCGCTGTCCCCATCTCATCTATCCCTGCCTCGTCTTCGGGGAAGTCGTACTCGGTCAGGGTGCTCTCCAGGAGCGGTCGGTAGTCCTTGACGCTCCGAGCCGGGAATGAATGTGATCTCCCGCTGGTCTGGGCTCTGGTATACCTCGCGGATGATGATCGCAAGCTCCTCGCTCCCGGCGCTGGTTACCGCAGCTGCATACCGGTTCCCTCCCTTCATCAGCCGTATGAGACGAACGGCCAGTCGAAGGGGGACCTGCCCGAGGCGCTCCGAGCCCCCGTTGCGCGCAATCAGGCTGTTATCGGCAATCTCCAGGGTCACCGGATCACCCGGGGCCATCTTTACCACGGTGTCCCGAGGAGCCAGTCCCACAACGCCTGTAATTGCCGTCTTGCTGCTTTCGGCCAGGAACTGCTGAGGGAACAGCTTGCCCTCCTTCTTCGGCCCCCGGCCCTCCTTCTCCAAGAGACCAAGACGTGCCAGGTTTTTCTTGGCGATTGCGTTGCTGGGAGAGAGTTACAGCGCTTGGGTAAAGGCGCTCCGCGCTTCTATGTAGTCTCCCGACTCCAGAAGGGCCTTACCCAGACGATTGAACGCCTCCATATCCTCTGGGAACAGATCGAGGATGGAGCGGTTCACCTCAGCAGCCGCCTCCCAGCGACCCTCCATCGCCAGGGAAATGGCCTCTCTGGTCTTGTCCTTGCGGACCTTCGATCGAAATTCGGCTTGGTACAGTGCCATCACTACCTCAAGCCCATTCTAAGGGCAAGGTCTTTTACGGCACAACCAACGAATTTCGCAACCCCCTTCTGAGCGAGTACGTTCCACCCTTTTCGCGCCGGTCTTGCAGAGTCTATCTGCACCAGACCGTAGAACGGATCGGACGCTGTTGTGCGGCCTGTTTCAACGTTGTAGAGTTGCACCCGTATCGCCTAGGTAGATACGGAATGCCTGGGAGTGAGAGAAGGAGAGTGTGTAATGACCAGCCAGGGTGTGAATTTTGGGGTGCTCCTGCCGACTCGGGGCGTGCTTGTCTACGCCGACGGTGGGACCCCGCGGGCGGAGTTGAACTGGCAGATGGCGGAAACGGCCGAGCGTATGGGGTACGACTCTGTGTGGGTGGGCGATAGCATCACCTCAAAGCCTCGCCTAGAGCCGACCACCGCCATGGCGGCCGTAGCCGTGCGGACCCAGCGCGTGAGGATCGGCACGGCCGTTATGCTGACGGCGCTGCGGCACCCGGTGCACCTGGCCCACCAAATCGCGACCGTGGACGTAATCTCCAACGGCCGCGTTATCCTGGGCGTCGGTGCCGGCAGAGGGGACAACGCCATGTACGTCAAGGAGCATGCCGCAGTCGGCGTCCCCATCAAAGAGCGTGCCGACCGTATGGAAGAGGGGTTGGAAATCATGCGCGCCTTGTGGACCCAGCCCCAGGTCACCCATCAGGGTGGCTACTACCCCCTGGAAGAGGTGGCCCTGGAGCCAAAGCCCGTCCAGCGGCCGGTGCCCTTCTGGGTCTCCAGCAACCTGGTTAAACGTGGGCTCCGGCGCGTCGCCTCCTTCGGCGATGGCTGGATTACCAACATCCCTTCGCCGGAGGGCTTCCGTGACTGTTGGAGCCAGATCCAGCAGCATGGCGAGCAGATTGGCCGAGATGTCTCCAAGATGCCCAGGTGCCTCTACATCTCCGTCAACCTCAATGAGACCGATGAGGCCATGCGTGAGGGAGGACAGTTCATGCTGGACTACTACGGACGCCCCTATGAAGCCGTCAGCAGCCAGCTTCTGTGTGTCTTTGGGCCGCCGCAGAAGGCCGTGGACGCCATCCTGCGCTATAAACAGGAGGGTGCCGACTACTTCATCGTGCGGTTCGCCTCACCCAACCAGATGCGGCAGCTCGCCGCCTTCACCGAGCAGGTGCTGCCCAAGGTGGGCTGAGCCTTCCTTGACCATGGAGGACCATGGAGCCGTGCCTGGCGACAGTCCGGCGACTTGACTCGGCAGTGTGGCTGTGATATATGGCGTTGGTATCCCATGACCGACGCCGGCGCTCGGAGAAGAGCGTGCCTCGGTATAGCTCTCTGGAACGGCCTAGATGAGATGGGAGGGGACAGGCATGAGAGATTTAGAGCTCTCCTTCAGGATTGCCCATTACGACCGCGTAGATGCGCTCATCACCGGCGAGGTGAAGCCGGAGGGCATTACCCTCCACTACGAACCCCTGCCCGGTCCCGACATCTTCTACCGTCAGCTCAAATTCAGCCAGTTCGATGTCTCGGAGATGTCCTTCTCCTCCTTCCTCATGGCCCGTGCCAGAGGTTGGGGTTACCGGGCCATCCCCGTCTTTCACAACCGCCAGTTCGAGTACACGAAGCTGCTCATTCGCAAGGAGGCGGGCATTGAGAAGCCGGAGGATCTGAAGGGAAAAAGGATCGCCACGGGCGACTACCAGCAGACCGCCGCCCTCTGGATCCGCGGCCAGCTTCAGCACGAGTTCGGCGTAAAGCCAACGGATATGGAATGGTTCATGGCCCGCTCCCCCCGGTTCAGTCACGGAGGGGCATTGGGTGGCTTCAAGCCACCGCCAGGATTGAAGTTCAGCTATGCCACCAAGGACATGGCCACCATGCTCCTCAACGGTGAGTTGGACGCCGCCCACTACCAGTTCGGTGCCGCAGTGGACAGGTCCAACGTTGACCTATCTAATCATCCCAAGTTCCGCTACCTCTTCCCAGACCGTCAGACGGAGGCCATCCGGTACTACAAGAAGAACGGCTTCTTCCCTGCCCATCACACCACCGCCGTCAGGGAGAGCATCCTTCAGGAGCACCCCTGGGTTGCCAACAGCCTTTTCGAGGCCTTCGAGAGGTCCAAGGCCCTGGCCAATGAGCGGCTGTATCCTCGCGGCCCCTCCCTCCTTGTCTTCGCCGCTCAGGAGATCGAGGAGCAGAGGGCGGCCTTCGGCGATGACCCGTTCAGGTATGGCCTGAAGGCCAATGCGGAGATGGTGGATACGGTGCAGACCTACTCGGTGGAGCAGGGGCTCACTGAGCGGAAGCAGCCCATAGAGGAGCTTTTCGCGGAGGAGATACTCATCGCCGAGGAGTAGCTCTCCTGAAACCGAGGCCAGAGTATATGAAAAGAGGGGATAACCAGTGACCCAGCCAAACACCCAAGAGCTCAGGGAGACGGTCGCCCTGGCCAATCGCACTCTACACCACCAGGGCCTTACCACCTATGCTGGCCACGCCAGCATACGCATACCCGGCACCGACCGCATTCTCATAAAGCCCAGGCCCCATGTGAGCATGGATCGGGTGACGGCGGACATGATCATGACCCTTGACCTGGAGGGAAACATTATCGATGCTCCGGAGGGAGCCATCATTCCAGTCGAGTGGTCCCTCCACACGGAGATCTATAAGGCCCGCCCTGATGTAGGTAGCGTCATCCACACCCATCAGAAGTGGTGTACGGTGTTCGGCATCGCCGGCCAGACCATCCTACCCGTGCAGCATCCCTCCAACGCCTCCTCGGTCGTGCCTGCGTACGGTGTCTATGAGGAGAGCTACGACATCGTCAGGACGGTGCAGCAGGCCAAAGTCGTGGCCCAGACCCTTGGGGACGGCGTGGGCTGTCACCTGCGCACCCACGGCATGGTGTTCGTCGGAATTAGCGTTCAGGCGGCCATCAACGCCGCCGTCAACGCGGAGCACCAGGCAGAGATGAACTGGCTGGCCATGCAGGTGGGCGAGCGAGAGTTCATTCCTATGCGCCATATACGGGGGATTGTCGAAAATCGCTTCATCCCTCGCGAGGATGAGCGTCGTAACGGTGTAGCCCGTGATGCCTGGAGCAATGCCATCTGGGGGGACCAGCACCGGGAAGTCTACCGGAACCGGGTCGTCCAGCTATAGTTGGGACAGGCCATGCTTGAGCGGGGACGTTTGCCTCTCAGGAGGCGGCGTCTTGGCTCCATTGATTCGCGTAAGGCTTTATTGATGTCGTATCTTGCCGAAAGGAGTTTGTACCTATGACCAGCAAGGAAAACCAGGAGCTGAGGGAGCAAGTTGCTCTGGCCAACCGGAACCTCCACCACAATGGCCTGACCACGTATCTGGGACACGCCAGCGCCCGTATCCCAGGTACTGACCGCATCATCATCAAGCCCAGGCCCCACGTCAGCATGGACCGGGTCACCGCTGATATGCTCATGACCCTGGACCTGGAGGGGAATATCATAGACGCCCCGGAGGGTGCCATCATCCCCGCCGAGTGGTCCCTACACACCGAGGTCTACAAGGCACGGCCTGATGTGGGTGGCGTTATCCACACCCATCAGAAGTGGTGTACGGTGTTTGGCATCGCCGGCGCTGACATCCTGCCCGTCCAACATCCGGGCATGGCTTCGGCGGTCGTGCCGCTGTATCCCGTGTACGATGAGAGCTATGCCATCGTCACGGACGTGCAGCAGGCCAAAGTCGTGGCCCAGACCCTTGGGGACGGCGTGGGCTGCCACCTGCGGACTCATGGCATGGTCTTTGTGGGCGCCGATGTCCACAGTGCCGGGAGCGTCGCCGTCAACGCCGAGCATCAGGCGGAGATGAACTGGCTGGCCATGCAGGTAGGTGAGCGGGAGACCATTCCCATGCTCTTCATGCGGGGCGGCGTCGACCGCCGCGCCAGCGGCGGTGGCGACGAGGGCCCCCGAGACGGCGTGCACCCGTCCGGCAGGAGCAACATCGTCTGGGCGGACCAGAATCGAGAGGTTCTCCGGTATCGGTGTGTCCAGCTCTAGCTGTCAGTTCATTTTAGCTGGTTGTGCCAATTTCGACAGGTTTATTGAAGGACAAGTGACTATTGCACACACTTTGCTGCACTAAGGACCGCTCGTGAGAATCTTTGGGCTGGGGCTGAGGGGAGGAAAGTAGGGAGTAGGGACGCAGTCCGAGGGTGGGCGGGAGGGTCAATACAGACCTTTGCGGCTTAAGGGGCCTTCTGGAAAATGTGAAGATCGTAGCTTGACTACAGTAGGGAAGGACATAGATGCCGCCCCCTAACGGGGGTTGGAGGACATGAAAAGGAGATACAAACCATGGTTAACACAGACCTGGACCAGCTCAAAGAGACCGTTGCCATGTCCCACCGGATGCTGTTCGCTAACGGTCTCACCACGGCCTCCGGCCACGCCAGCGCCCGCATACCGGGCACGGACAAGTTCCTCATCAAGCCGTGGCCCCACATCCACATGAACCGGCTCCGGGCCGAGGACATCATCGAAATGGACTTCGATGGCAACAGGCTGACCGGCCCGAACACCATCACCCGCGTCAGCGAATGGCCTATCCATGCCGAGGTCTACAGGGCCCATCCCGAGGTCATGGGAGTCATCCACACCCATCAGAAGTGGGCCACCATGATGGGCATTGCTGGAAAGACCATCCTGCCCGTGCTGCACCCGGGCCTGGCCTCCGTGGCCGCGGAGCCTCTTCCCGTGTTTGATGAGGACTATGCGCTCATTCGGCAGGTGTCCCAGGGGCGTAGCGTGGCTCAAAAGCTGGGCAATCATATTGGCGTGCATCTGCGCACCCACGGTATGGTGTTTGCCGCTCCCAATCTGGAGACCGCAACCATTGAGGCCATCCACACTGAGTACCAAGCGGAGATCACCTGGCTTGCCATGCAGATAGGGGACCCTCAGACGATCCCGATGCTCTTCATGCGGCCATCCCTGGAACGGCGGGGGCAGGGCAACGTTCCCGATGCGTGGAATAACTACTACAAGTGGATAGATGAACACGTTGAGTCCTCCCGCTACCGGGTGGTGCACGTATAGCGATTCTGCTCCGATGACCCCCGACATGTCGGAGGTCATCGAGACTGTCGATAAGGTCGGAGGAGGTGAGGGTTCTTATAGGCTAAGGGAGGGAGTATGGCCACCGTTGACACTACCGTTCGGCCCCGCATTGATGCCCAGGAGAAAGTAACGGGGAAGGCGCTCTATACTGAGGACCTTCCGGAGCTCCCAGGCATGCTGTACGGCAGGGTGCTCCTCAGCCCGCACTCCCATGCACGCATCATCTCCATCAACGCCCGGAAGGCCGAGGCACTGCCCGGCGTCGTCGGTATACTCACCCGCGAGCACCTGGATGGCTTCAGCCCCGTGCGTGCCCGTGAGCAGTACGGCCCCGGCGACAACCGTCCGGACCAGACCTTTGTCGCCACAGAGGAGGTGCGCTTCGATGGCGACCTGGTAGGCGTGGTGGTGGCGGAGAGCTTGGCCATCGCCGACGAGGCGGTCCGGCTTATCGAAGTGGAGTATGAGGAGTTGCCCTCCGTCTTCGATCCCAGAGAGGCCATGGAGCCCGGAGCGCCGCTGGTCCACCAGCAGTACGGCACCAACCACATCGGTGACTACACCTTTGGCTGGGGCGATGTGGAGAAGGGGTTCCAGGAGGCCGACCATATCTTTGAGGGCACCTACACCTTCGGCAACGTCTTCCACCATCCCATGGAGAACGTCGGCATCTTCCAGGTGGACTTCAGGAGCGGCGAGTTCGATGTCTGGGCTCCCATCCAACACCCGTATGGCGCCCGTGACGAGATCGCCAGGATGTTCGGGCTGACCTCCGAGCAGGTGCGCATCCGCATGCCCTACATCGGCGGCGGCTTCGGAGCCAAGGAGCTGAAGCCCTCCATGCTCGGCGCAGCCTTCCTGGCTCGCAAGACAGGTCGCCCCGTCAGGATGATTCCCTCCGCCGAGGAGAGCTTCCGCAATGATGCCCGCCACTTCATCGTCTACAAGGCCAAGACGGGCGTCAAGTCAGATGGCACCATCGTTGCTCAGGAGATCGAGATGCTGGTAGCCGCCGGCGCTTATGGTAGACAGCTTGGCACAACCCGTAACGCCGTGGTCTCCTCCTGGGGGCCCTACCAGACTCCCCACCTCCGCGTGCTGGGTCGCGCGGTCTACAACAACCAGATCCCCGCCGGTGCCTTTCGGGGCGTCGCCAAGGTGCAGACCACCTGGGGCTGCGAATCCCATATCGACTACATCGCCCGGGAGTTGGGTATAGACCCCGTTGAGTTCCGATTGAAGAACACCCTCCGCCGTGGCGATATCTTCGTGCCGGGGACCACCCCCACGGACTGTGACTTCGATGACCTGATACCCCAGGCCTACAAGGCCATCGGCTGGGACGGCCGGGCGACGCGCCTGGGCCTGCAACCCGCCGGCCCGGAAGAGGGCCCTCGGTTGGCTAGAGGGCATGGCCTGGCCATCTCCATTCGCCATGGCTACAACGGCAGCGGTCGCACCTACGCCGTCGCCACCGTCGATAAGAGCAGCGTGGTCAAGATCCGGCAGAACGCCCAGGAGATCGGCGAGGGGGCCTACTCCATCATCAGCCTGGTGGCCTCGGAGGTGCTGGGCGTGCCCCAGAGCCAGGTGGAGGTCAGCCATCCGGACCTCGCCACCAACCCCTACTTCGGCGGCGTCGGCAGCCAGCGCACCACCGTCTGCATGGGCAACGCCGTCAAGGCCGCCTGCGAAGACCTTCAGCGGGAGCTGGTGGAGGTGGCGACCAAGTGGAAGGGCGGTTCCCCCGATGAGTGGCGCGTGGCCGAGGGTCGCCTTTGGCATGGCGAGGACGACTACTCTTTCGGTGAGGTGGCCGGCTCCCTGGGCGGCGACATCACCATTATGGGCAAGGGCGCTTGGAGCACCGCCGTGGCCGATACCCCTTTCCGGGGCATCGTTCCCCACTGGGCGGTTAGCGTCGGTGCCGCCGAGGTAGAGGTGGACCGGGAGACGGGCCAGGTGCGTCTTCTCAAGTATGTCAGCGTCGCCGACGTGGGCAAGGCCCTGAACCCCATCGCCGCCAGGTCACAGGTGGACAGCGGCGCCATCATGGGCCTGGGGAGCACCTTCTATGAGGAGATGGTCTACAGCGATGGCCAGCTCCTCAGCGGCACCTCGTTCGACTACCGGCTCCCGTTGCTGGAGGACATGCCGCCAGAGTGGCACTCGCTGATGATAGAGAACGGCGATGGCCCCGGCCCCTTCGGGTCCAAGGGCATGGCCCAGACCTCCATCGTTGTTATTGGGCCCGCGGTGGGCAACGCCATCTACGATGCAACCGGCGCCCGCATCCATGACCTGCCCATCACGCCGGAGAAGGTCCTTCGCGCCCTGGGCAAGCTGTAGGGGCGACGCTGCCCCTCGACAGGTCCGACTGTGTCCCGACGAGTCGGGATGGAATCGGAGCTCAGGGCGAGCGGATACCTATTCCCGCTCATGGTGGGTACGCTGAGACATCATCCTAGCTGCCTGTGGTAAGGCCGTCGAACTCGTCAAAGAAGATGAGCCGGGAGGTATACTCACGCTGGCGGGCAGGGGAAAGCTAGTAGTGGGGGAATATTGCCTGCGCCGCAAGCCGCCCGCATGGTGCTATGCAACCTGGGCGCAGGCCAATGTTACGTTTCTACCAGCGGGGGCCTCGGCCACCTCGACCGCCGCCGCCGCCGCCACCACCGCCGTATCCACCGCCACCACCACCGAAGCTGCGCTCCTGCCGGGGCCGTGCCTCGTTCACCGTGAGGGCGCGCCCTTCAAGCTCGTTGCCGTTGAGCGCGGTGATGGCCGCCTGCGCCTCTGAGCCCGTTGGCATCTCGACAAAGGCGAACCCTTTCGAGCGCCCCGTGTCCCTATCGGTGATCATGGACACCTCTTGGACCTCGCCGTGGGCCTCAAAGGTCTGACGGAGTGTCTGCTCGGTCACTTCATATGATAGGTTTCCTACGTAAATTCTCAATTCAGTCTCCTCTTGTGTGTGACGACACTAGTCGTCTGCTTGCAGGCATCGGGGGCGTCACCCGCCCCCGATGCCCAACTGGCCTGTTGCTATCAGCCTGCTTGGATGGCCGTCCGCTGTTTGCTGAAGCAATCGCTGCAGTAAACCGGACGGTCGCCCCGGGGCAGGAACGGGACCGTGGTTTCCACGCCGCACTCGGCGCACACCACGGGGTGCATTTCCCGTGAGCCACGATCATACCCGCCGTTGCGCTCGCTGCGACGTGCCTGACGGCACGAGGCACAGCGTTTCGGCTCATTGGTGAAACCCTTGGATGCGTGGTACGACTGGTCTTCCGCACTAAAGACGAACGGTTGGCCGCAGTCCAGGCATGTGAGGGTCTTGTCCTCATAGTTCATCGGTGAACTCCTTTCTGCAAGTAGTTGGCGGGAGTCCTGTCACCGATACCAGAGGATGCTCTAGACAGTCCGATGGGCACACTGGGGATTCGTTGGGGTTCCAACGTGGGGGCACAGGGGAAGCTATGAGAATTCAGGTGCGGAAACACGAAACATTGCCACTGTCGGGAAGCGTACCATAAATGGGAGCGGTTGGCAATGAGACCGGACCACCCGCCTCCATGGCCGTGGCTGCCCACGGTGGCCAACGCCATCTACGATGCACCCGGCGCCCGCATCCATGACCTCCCCATCACCCCGGAGAGGGTGCTACGGGCGTTGGGGAAGCTGTAGGGGCACTCCCCGCTCATGGTTCGACAGGCTCACCACGAGCGGGGACATATGACCGCTTACCCTGACCCTGCCGAACCACGGGGGTGACTTGATTGCTTCCGTTTGGACTCGATTGTTCACTTTTTACCATCGCTGTTTCTCGTATTAGGTTGAGGTGGACGTAGAAAGGGGATAGGAGAGGGTTGTTTTTCGCGGCTTTGCCCGTGAAGAGCTCCAGGAGTGCCTGGTGAGCTATGCGCTTCGCCTTGCGCTGCTGGGCGCGCTGGCGTCGCTCGAACTCGGTGAGGAGGGAGGCGACCTCCGGGACGCCGGCCAGGGTCTTAGCGAGGGTGCGCAGTCGCTTGGAGTAGCGGCCGGTCTTGACGGCGTTGATGCTTCGGCGGGCTCAGCACAGGGGTTGCCCCTGGGCGCACCGGCGCCGGGGCGACGACCTCCGTGGGGCATGGGGGCCTCCTACGGCTGAAGAGATAGCTCCTCAGTGTAGCGGCGCGCGGCGTGATGGGGGAGGGGAGGATGGCGGGGGACCTTTGGCAGGCGAAGGCAGCTTGAGGCGGGTAATACCTGTGGGTGGGTTCAAGAGCATTGGTAATTATCCCCTCTCGTCAAGTACCTGATGAACGAAGAAGCTTCACTTTTCAGCTATGGGCCCAGACCTGTATTTTGTACCCATCCTCCGTCTTAACAACCCTCTTCGGATCCCACCCGAGGCGAATATCCTCTAAAGCCTGCTGCTTTAGCTCCTTTAGTCCATTGTTGAACCAGCTTTTTGAGTTCAGTCTTCGTTGGGGCATCTACTTCGCCAAATGATCCACCCATAGTTTCTTACCTCTCTCTTCTCTCTTTTCTGTCACAATACACATGGTATAATATCTGCGGGGATGTGGTGTAATTGGTAGGCACGCCCCCCTTGCTGTGCGTCTGAGCCGCTGGTTCGGGGGTAGAGCAAGGGGGTGCCCCGAAAGGGCGTGAGGGTTCGAGTCCCTTCATCCCCACCATCTCACAGACCTTCTAATCCTGGCATTCGCTGCGGCCCCTCATATAAGGGTTTCCGGATACGGATGAGTGGATTGCCTTCCCGCTCATTTAGTCTGAGAAGGTCTGGGTCAGTAGTCTCAATCAACGGAATGTTCCACTGTATAGCTGTGGCAAGGTGTGCGGCATCCGGTGGTTCTAGCCTTAATTCATGCCGATATCGGCGAACCAAGCCTCTGGCGATAGGAGCAACAGGCGCTTCAATCCCAACTGGTACAATGTAGTCACGGGAGAAGAACTCTTGAATCAGCGCCTCAGAATCTGGGTCTGAATATCCTTCAAGGTACGCTGCCTCTATCGTTGCTATTACAGAGACCACGATTTCCAATTCTCCTCGCTCAGCTTGTTCAATGATCAGCGGGCAATTCGGTTTCAAGTCCTCGTATCCTGCCAGGTATCCAATGACTATGCAAGAATCCCATAGGCGGCGGGGTACAGGCATCAACTACTCCTTCTAACCCCTCTGATGTCCCGCAGAAACTTTACCGGGTCGCGGGCGGCTTCCTTATCTGGGATAGACCCAAATCGTGCCGTTGGGAGAGTGGGATCCGGTGTAGCATCCTGAAGGTCTTCAATAGCTGATATGGAGCGAGGAATGCCATTCACGAAGTAACGTATCCGCCCTTGAACATAGACTCGCCTTTCAAGCATATCTTTCACCCGGTCTTTCCACAAAGTCTCATTGGGAAAAGCACAGGTGACGGGTGCACGACTAACCCGATCCCAGACCGTGAACGTCGGGGGTCCATGAAGGTTGATTGCTTCCAGCTTGCCTTCAAGCGAACCTAGATTCCAGTAGCCAGCTCTAAGTATCTTACTCACCTGTTGATGGATGTCTTCGCTAATTATTGCGGTTTGTTCACTATCAACAGATAGCTCGATTGAGCGCGCCCGGTCCCTACCTCTAAAGAGTCGTCTCATGCGCTGAAGGTCATTCAAAACCTGCTCAGTGAAGTATGGCGGGGGTTGGTCTGTGCCAATTGTGACGGTACGGATGCCGGTAGCTATTGTATCCACGGCTTCTTCGTCTTCAAACAATGGGCTCACCGTTAGGGTTGGCGAGCTAGCATGAAGCTCGCTGATAACCCAGCGCCTTCCTCCACGCTCCCTGTGTATGGCGTAGTCCACACCTCGCAGCAAGCGTCTGATATCTTCTAAGGCTTTATAGAAGAGGTCAACAGACGCTGATGGTGCGTCCGGATTTATGACGAATGTCAGGCTCTTAGCCATTTCACATCTCCCGCAACCCCAAAGGGGTGCAGAAAGCTCCTGGGGGTGTACGCTAGATTTGTGATGGCATCTAGCAAGTCACCCCGAAAGAAGCAGCCAAAGCCAAAGGCGTCATCACCGCCCTTGTTAAAGTCGAGTTTGATTGCGCTTAGAGCCATCTCACATTCCAATCACTGGAATCAAGCATCAATGCGAAAGTGCAAACATAGCCTCTGCTCACAACCGAGTCTTTTCGATCATACACTGTATAGCACTTTTGTGCTGTCAAGGCAAGCGAGCCCTTAGTCCCTCACATCCTGCAGGAACCACTCCGTGGGGAGCTTTCGGCCCACGGCCGATTCGAGGGTAGGATAGCGCAGTCGCTGGGGCGGCGGTCGTTCCGTGGGCGAGAGCGGCGCGGTTACGAAAGTCGTACTACGGGCCGCCACCTATATATAGAACCATGCCTCAAACGGTGGAAAGGAGGATTGACAGAGAGAATTGAGCGATATAGCCTGCGCGGGTCGGACACGGCAGTATGGGGAGGTCGGCCACATGAGTTTCAGTATCGAGGGCAACCCGGAATACGGGCAGCTGACGACTACCCTTTCGCCAGGGGAGAGGTGCATTGCCGAGGGCGGAGCGATGGGGTGGATGAGCGACGGTACTCAGATAAAGGCCCGTTTGCTGGGGGGATTGCCGAAGGCCCTGGTGAGAAAGATATTCGGGGGAGAGTCGCTGTTCGTGGGTGAGTACCAGCATCCGACGGGTGGCAGCGTGACCTTCTCACCGGCGAGGCCGGGCACGGTGGTGCAGCGGACGTTGCAGGGCGATACGTTCATGTTGACGGCGGGCTCCTTCATGGCCTGCACCCCTGGCATCAAGTTGAAGACCAAGTTTGGGGGGTTGAAGGCTATGTTCTCCGGAGAGGGGGCTTTCTTCATTGAGTGCAGCGGGGATGGTGAACTCTTTTTCAACGCATTCGGGGCCGTGATCGAGAAGGAGGTCGATGGATCGTTCGTCGTCGACACCGGCCATGTGGTCGGCTGGGAACCGGGGTTGCGGTATTCGGTCAAGGGAATGGGGAACCTGAAAAGCACGTTGCTGTCCGGTGAGGGGCTGGTCTTGAATTTCTCAGGGACGGGCAAGGTGTACGTTCAAACGAGGACGATCGGTGGAATGGCCCAGTGGCTTTCGCCGCTGTGTAGATAGCGATGCGGATGGCGTAGAGAGGATAGATACCCATGGATATCCAGCTATCAGAGCGAGGGGCCTTTGGCTGGGCACTGGTGAAGCTGAGCCCGGGCGAGGAGGTTGTGTCCGAATCAGGGGCGATGTTCCGCACATCAAGCGATATCGACATCAATGTGACGACGCGGTCCGGGAAGCGCGGAGGTCTGCTGGCGGGGTTGAAGAGAGGTTTTGCGGCGGAGAGTTTCTTCCTATCCACGTACAAGTGCTCCGGGCAGCAGGGTGGCGAGGTCGGGTTGGCTCCAACGATGCAGGGAGAGGTGACGCTCATCAATTGTGACGGGAAGGGCGCGTGGATATGCACCGGAGGGAGCTACCTGGGCTCGGCGGGAGGGATGGAGATAGATACGGCGTTCCAGGGGTTGCGGGGGATGTTCTCAGGGGAGTCCCTATCGTTCCTGTCGGTCACGGGCCAGGGGCCGCTACTGGTGAACGCTTTCGGACGCGTTAGCGAGCTGGAGGTGGATGGAGCGCTGACGGTGGATACGGGGCATGTGGTGGCTTTCCAGGACTCGTTGGACTATAGCCTGGGCAAGGCAGGGGGCAGCTGGCTCCAGTCCATGCTGACGAGTGAAGGAATCGTCCTCAAATTCAAAGGGACGGGGAAGATATACGTCCAGAGCCATAACCCGGATGAGTTTGGAAAATCTCTTGGGCCCAAGCTGCCGGCCAGGCCGGGGGAGGGATAAGATGGAGTATTCAATTGAGAGCGGGCCAAGCTACAGCGTGCTGGAGCTGAAGCTGGGGCAGGACGAGCAGGTGGTTACGGAAGCTGGCGCGATGGTCTGGATGAGCGATAACATGAGGGTCAATACGTCGGCCCGCGGGGGCGTATTTTCGGGGTTCAAGAGGGCGGCGCTGACGCGTGAGAGCTTCTTTCAGAACACGTATGAGGCAGAGGGCGGGCCGGGGTTCCTTGGCCTTGCGCCGGGGCAGCCGGGGGATATCGTGGCGTATGAGATGCAGGGAGGCGAGCTGTTGCTGGAGAAGAACGCTTACCTGGCATCCAGCCCGGGCGTGGAGTGCGACGCGAACTTTCAGGGCCTCCGGGGACTGTTTAACGAGGGGCTGTTTGCGCTGACGGTGAAGGGAACCGGGACCCTCTTTTTCACCGCCTATGGCGACGTTGAGGAGGTTGAGGTCGATGGCTCCTACGTTGTGGACAACGGACACGCCGTTGCCTGGGAGCCGAGTCTCCAGTATAGGATCACCCGGGCTCGCAAGATTCGGTCGTTTCTGTTTAGCGACCAGCTGATGCTGGAGTTCAGCGGGCAGGGCAAGGTGTGGGTCCAATCGCGAAGTCCAAGGGCGTTGGCCAACTGGGTTTATCCTTTCCGTCCTGAGCCTCCCTCCAAAAAGTCAGGCAATGTGACTCTCGGTGGTTTGGGCCGTTTCTCCCGCTAGCAACGGCCCTGCACCCGACGTTTATTTTCCCTGTAGCATTGGAAACAGGGGGTGGCTATGAGCGTGCTGGCGCGGCCTGCGGTGGCCATATTCATTGCTGCGTTTCCCCTGGGAGCGCTTGGCTGCTCGGCTCCGGTGGATATATCCGGTGTGCCCAACCTGCCGGCATCCGGGCCTCCCGAGCCCCGCGATGTTATGCCATCAGAGCTTCTGGGTAGCCCTTTGACAGACATGGAGGACGTGTCAGATATCGGAGACGTGAGCCTGAACGGGCGTTACGGAGACGTCAGGGTCATTCTGGGTAGGGCCCAAAGCTCAAGCATCGCATCCAGTATTCTGGAAGATGAATATTCCGGCCTCCAAGAGAGATCGGGCTCATGGTCGTCAACGCGCGTGGGAGATTGGTTCACCTACAGTGGGAGCGGATTGAGCGTATTCTGGTGGCAGAAGGGTACCTGGTTCTTCGGCGTGCTCGCCCTGGACGACGAATCTAGGGACAACGCTGCACGGGCACTTATAGACCACCTAGCGAGCCTGGAGGGATAAGGGGGAAATTCTTCGTTCCGATATATCGGGGCGAAGAGTGATACAGGATAGGCCACCCTTCAATCCCGTATATCCTGCAGGAACCACTCGGTGGGGAGCTCCCGGCCGACGCCCGTCTCGCCAGCGAGCTGGTAGACGCGGCCGCCCACGGCGGCGAACTGGAGACCCTGGCTCCCCTGGTTGTCGAAGAAGGTGACCTGTTGCGGGCTGGTGCGGCCCTGCACCCGTCCCGCCATCAGGTCCGTGAGCAGAGGGTAGGCGTCGCTGCCCACCGGCTCCTCCGGCCTAGGCCTGGGCAGGCGCGCCAGCTCCTCCGGTTGCCCGGCCACGAAGGCCTCCATGGGACCGACGCGGGTGGTCCCGGGATCGGGGGTCTGGGTGGTGGCCCGTCCCAGGCGTATGCGGACGTCTGGGCGCTCCAGTACCGCTGGGTCCCACTCGCTCTGGCCGGAGTCGGTGAGGTGCATGCCCTCCTCAATCCATGAGGGGTCGGTCATGATGTAGTGGTCGGCGTCGGTACAGGTGGCAACGATGTCGGAGCCTCGGACCACCGCCTCCGGGTCGTCCAGCGGCTCCACGGGGATGTCCAGGCGCTCGCTCATCTCGGCGGCGTAGGCCTCTCGGTGCTGGGGCGTGGGGCTGTAGACCTTGGCGCGGCGGATGGGTCGGACCAGGGAGAAGGCCGAAAGATACGTGCGGGCCATGCCGCCGGAGCCCAGGATGCCGACCACCGAGGCGTCCTCCCGCGCCAGGTGCCGGGCCCCGATGCCCGCGCACCCGCCGACGCGCATGTGCTGGATAACTCCGTCGGGCATGATGGCGAGGGGTTCGCCGTTGAGTACGCTGAAGAGCATGACCAGTCCGCAGTAGGTGCCCGGCTCCACACAGTACTTCAGGTGCCTGCCGTCCTTGTGGTAGGCGATGTCCGACTTCATACGAATAGCGAGGATGCCGCTGCTCCGGAGCACACCCTCCATGCTGCCAAAGGTGTAGCGGGCGTCCGGGAACTCCTCCGACGGCGCGGAGGCCACGATGACACCTGACCTGGGTCGATAGGTGGCGTCGTTGCGGACCAGGTCTCTGTAGCCCGCCTCCAGCGCCTCCAGGCAGGACCGCATGTCCAGGAGCCGCTCGATGTCTGCGTTACTGAGCAGGAGCATCAGAAACCTCCCTGTTCTACAAGACGTTCTACAAGACTTCCAATAACCCTCAAACCCTCACCCCCTGTTTCCCCCTCTCCCTTGCCAAGGGAGAGGGGGAAGGAAAGAAACCTGGGGGATACCCCCAGACCCCCACAATCCCGACGGGTCGGGATGGACTCCCCTGGAACGGAATTCTGAACTCCCCATGGCAAACTACATTCTCTGGGGTTATCGACTAGCCCGGCAGCCGCTCCTCGGCGATGAGCACCTCTTCCGCGAAGAGCTGGTCCCAGGACTGCTTGGCAGGTGCCAGGTGCTGCTCCACTAGAAAGGTCTGGAGCATCTCTATGGGCACGGCGTTGGCCTTGATGCCGTAGGGGTTGGGGTCGTCGCCGAAGACCGACCGCTGGTCCTCCAGCTCCTGGCGTCCGAAGATGTAGAGGGAGGCGACGGCGGGGTAGCGCCGACTGCGCTGCACGGCCAGTTGCTTGGCCCTCTGGAAGGCCTGGAGGAGGCTGGTGGCGACCCATGGGTGCTCGTCGAGGATGGCTTGACGCACCACGGTGGTGTGGTGCGTGGGAAAGGCGCCGGTCTTCTTGTAGTAGCGGATGGCCTCACGCCGAGGGTCGGGGAAGAGCCGTTGGAGCTTTGGGTGGTTGCGGATGTTCTCTTTGGGGCGCTCCAGGCTGGCATCGCCACCGTGGGGGAGGATGGCCTCACCGGCGTCCAGATCGCCCTGGAGGAACATGGTCGCCAGGTCGGTGGTGGCGTAGCTAAACTTCAGCCCTGGAGGTGGCGTGAAATCGCCCAGGGCACCGCCGATGGAGCCGTGCTCTGTCCTCTCCATGAACCACTCCATCTCCTCCGGTCTGACCCCAAATTCGTGCTGGAGCTGACCGCGGAGGTGTACGGCGCCGGTCTGCTGGTAGTCGAAGACGCCGATGCGCTTGCCCCTCAGGTCTTCGGGCGTGCGGATGCCGGCGTCGGCGTGGACTAGGATGTTGGTGTAGACGAACTGCCTGTTGTGGAAGACCGGGAGGGCGCGATAGGCCCACCCCCGGGACCGACCGATGAGGAAGAAGGAGAAAGACATCTCCGAGATGTCGTACTGGCTGAACTTGAGCTGCCGGTAGAAGATGTCCGGCACGGGCATATCGACGTACTCCAGGCTAATACCCTGGGGTTTGACCTCCCCGGTGATCAGAGGCTGAATCCGGTCGTAGGGGGTCAGGGCGAAGGAAAGCTCAAGGTCTGCCATGGCCTATCTCCTCCCATCGCTGCCATGATAGTCTCCAGCACTTCCAGACAGGATCTCATGTCCAGAAGCCACTCGATGTCTACATTGCTGAGCAGGAGCATACCAAACCTCCCGACGCTATTATAGTTTCAAAGGCCGGATGCCTCTTTCCCTGAGCCGCCGTCTCCGGTAGTATGCCACAGTCCTCCCCGAGCGTGGGGATGGCGACCGAGGAGACGGATGGAGGACACTCCAACGAAACAGACGATAGAGAGGGCCCATGAGCGTAGCCCCATGCTCATTGGGTCTGCGCTGGTGTTTGGCCACGGGGTCAAGCACCTGTTCAACGCGGGTATCTTTGTGGTGCTGCCGGAGCTTCAGATTCACTTTGGGTTGAGCAACTCGGCAATCGGAGCTCTCTCCACCGTTCGCAATGTGGGCGGTGGTCTAGCGAACATTCCCGCGGGATACCTCTCGGACCGGTTTAGCAACCAGTGGGCGACGATACTGGCGCTCTCCCTGGCGACGGTGGGCATATTCCATCTTCTGATGGGTTCGGTCAACGCCTACTGGCTTCTGGTGCTGACGGCGACCATAGCGAACGTGGGGGTCACCTTCTGGCATCCCCCGGCTATCGCAGCGCTGTCGCAGATGTTCGCCAGGCGGCGGGGCTTAGCCATCGCAATGCACGGGACGGGCGGCAGCATTGGCGAGGCCCTGGGGCCGATAGCCGTGGGTGCGTTGCTGGGTGTGGTGGTGTGGCGTACGGTGCTTCAGGCGAGCGCGGCCCCGGCCCTGGCTACCGGGGCGCTGGCGTGGCTGGCACTGCGCGGCTTTCGGGCCGAGTCCCCAAGCCCTACCTCCTTCAGGGCGTATCTGACCGCGGTGCTCCGACTGCTGCGTTCCCCCGTCCTGGTCAACATCCTGGTCATCACCGGCGGTTTCGTGTCGGTGCAGGCCATTGTGATGACCTTCTTGCCCATCTACCTGCGAGTGGACCTTGGATACTCGGCGTTGACCATGTCGGCGTTCCTATCGGCCGCAAACGTGGTGGGGGTGGTTTCAGCACCCGTCATGGGCTTCCTGTCGGACAGGTTCTCGCGCAAGGCGGTGATCCTGCCGAGTATAGTACTGCTGGGTGCGGCCGCTCTTGCCGTCCCCATTGCGGAATCGGGCATTCCTCTTCTGCTCGTGGTGTTAGCGATGGGTGCCTTTATGTTTCCGCTGATGTCGATATTTCTGGCGGCCGCCCTGGATGTGGCCGGGGGCGATGTCCCGGCGACCATCGTGTCGCTGGTGTTCGGCGCCGCTACCGTATTCTCCGGCGTGACACCAGCCGTGGCAGGGGTTTTGGCCGATGCGTATGGTATAGAGGCCGCGGTCCGCCTTGCTGGCGGAATAGGCCTGGTCACCGCGGCGTTCACCGCGGTCCGAAGCCTATCCCGGTGAGAGGGCTTTATCCACGGTGAAGACGACCTTGCCGAAGTTGGCGTTGGTCTCCAAGTACCGGTGGGCCTCAACCACATCACTCAAGGAGAACTCCCGGTCGATCACCGGGCGCAGGAGACCGCTGGCGAACAGGGGCAGGAAGTTTCTGCGGAACTGCTCCGTGAGGAGAATCTTCTCCTGCAGCGTACGTGTGCGTAGCACCGTTCCGTACACGCTGGCCCGCTTGGGGGTCAGTGAGCCCAGGTCAACGGGCACCTCGCGGCCTCCCAGGGAGCTGACCAGCGCCATTCTCCCGGACGTGGCCAGAGATGCCAGGTTGCGCTCCCAGTAGGAGGGACCGACCAGGTCGAAGATGAGATCGACGCCCTGTCCCTGGGTCTCCGCCAGGACTACCTGGGCGAAGTCCTGCTCTCGGTAGTTGATGCCGACGTCCAGTCCCAGGTCCGCCGCCTTGGAGAGCTTCTCGGCGGAGCCGGCGGTGCCAAGGGTGAAGCCACCGGCCGTGTGGGCGAGCTGGACGGCGGCGCTGCCAACGCCGCTGCCTACGGCGTGGATGAGCACACGCTCGCCCACCATGAGATGGCAGCGGTTGAACAGGGCATCAAACGCCGTGAAAAAGACCTCCGGGATAGCGGCGGCCTGGGTGAAGGAGAGGTTGGCAGGGATGGGTATGGCCATGCGGTGGTGCACGGCCACCCGCTGGGCGTATCCACCGCCGGCCAAGAGTGCGAAGACGTGGTCCCCCGGAGAGGGGTCCGCAACCCTTTCTCCCACGGCCGATACGACGCCGGCCATCTCCAGGCCGAGGATGTCGTCACGGGTACCGACCGGCGGCTCGAAGCTGCCCGCCTCTCGTCTGCGAGCATCGCCCCGGTTCAGTGCAGTCGCTTTTATCTCAACCAGCACCTCGTCCGGCCCAATCACGGGGTCTTGCACTTCCTGGATGCTCAGGACCTCCGGCCCACCCGGCCTGGTGATGACAACGGCGTACATCTTCTACTCCTCGTTCAAGATGACCGAAGCGTCCTTGGGAGGGAGACATGCATAGTTCAATATAACCGAAGCGCCCCTGGGAGGGAGACACGCATAGCGGTGATATTGTACCCTATGGTCTGCAAGTGAAACCGATGGCATTCCGGAGGAGTGACGGGCCATGGACAGGATCAAGAGCGCCCTTGAGAAGGCGATGGAACGTGCGGAGCAGCTTGAGGCTCCTACCGAGGAGGAGCGCCTGGAGTGGAAGTGGCTTCCGGAGGGGAGGAAGCTGGCAGCGACGGCCATGGATAGAAGGTCGGACGTGGCAACAGAGGTTGCGAAGGTTGAGGAGGCGGCTCGCCCATACCTCCTGAAGGGGTTGGTGGATGTCCTGGTGGAGAACCTGCGCCTCCCCAAGGATGAGCACGTCTTCCAGACGAACGAGCGTGTCCTGGAGGTCCTGGTGCAGCTAAAGAAGGGCTCCATGGGGGAGCTGGCGGAGCGTGTCCGCTACGTGAGTACTCAGTTCGTCCAGTTCTACCCGCAGCAGCAACGGGAGGCGTTCGAGCAGGTGAAGGCGAGGGTTCAGAGCCAGCTGGAGGAGGCGATGCGCCAGCAGACCGGCGTCCAGGGCCCCATTCAACTGGGGGATATAGAGGCGAGGCCGGAGTTTCAGTCCCAGTGGCTGCAGGTCCTGGCGCAGCTGGAGGAGCCGTACGAGCAGCACCTGAAAGAGTTTCGCCAGCAGATCCGGGATCTGCCGTAGTTCCATAAAGTGTGGGAGGGTACATTCGATGAGTGTGCAGCCTATTCGCATAGGGGTCGTTGGTCTGGGGAGGGTCGTGCGGGAGCGGTATGTGCCGGGCTTCAGGGCCATAGACGGCGTGGAGTTGGTGGGCGTCTGCAACAGCACACGCCAATCCTCCGAACGGGCCGCCGCGGAGCTGGGTATCCCGAACATATACGACAACTGGATGGACCTGGTGGAGGCCGAGGAGGTGGACGCGGTGCTCATAGGCACCTGGGCCAAGTTCCACTGCCCCGTCACCCTGGCGGCTCTGGAGAACGGCAAGCACGTTCTCTGCGAGACGAGCATGGCGATGAACGCGGAGGAGGCCCACGCCATGCTTGAGGCCGCCAAGGCCAATCCCCAGCTGGTGGCCCACCAGATTCCATCCGCATTCTCCTACCAGGTGGAGCCCACCGTGCAGGAGCGCATAGCCAGCGGCTATCTTGGCGAGGTGCTGGCCATAGAGATGCAGCTGATGACGCGGTACTTTGTGGACCCGGACGCTCCCTTCGGGCGTGGCCACAATCAGGTGCAGAGCGGCTACAACATCGGTCTCATGGCGGGCTGGTATGAGTGTCTGATGCGGATGGTGGGCCCGGCCAGCAAGGTGCTGGCGATGACCAAGATAGCGGTGCCTCAGCGCCGGGATGCCGGCGGTGTGATGTGTGCGGTGACGGTCCCGGAGCATGTGGATATCCTGTGCCAGATGGCCTCCGGGCCGGTGGCCCACCTCCGCTTCGGCAGCCTGACGGGCCTGGCACGTCGTGCCGAGGGGTGGTTTTTTGGGAGCGAGGGAACGCTGCGGATGGAGATCACCGGGCGGCCCCCCTTGGCGGGGCTGGTGACGCTGCACGGAGGCCAGCGCGGCGACCGTCAGCTGGAGCAGATAGAGATTCCACCCGAAAAGGAGGCAAAGCTGCGAGTGGAGGAGGCCTTTGTGAACACCATTCGTGGTCTTGAGCCCAACACCACGCACTCTTTGGAGGAGGGCGTTCAGACTATCGAGTTCGTGGAGGCGGTGACGCGGAGCGCTCAGTCCGGAGAGGCCATCTCACTACCGCTCTAGCCGTCCGCTGGCGGAGGCCGCGGGGCCTCTTCTTGAGAAACGGGTACCTGGGCCTCCTCCTTGTCCCTGGACTGCTTGACCAGGAGCATAGGCGGTATGCCCAGGAAGCAACTGTCTTGAAAGTCAAGAGGAATGAGCGGCGACCTTCGGAATCGGATCGCACCAAGGTGAGCGATGCTTGAGCATAGAGTTGAGGATAACCTCGCAGCTTGCGCATGCAGGCTGTGAGGGCCAGCTTCTTCGGCTTACCAGCGGCCAACAGCCGTTGGTAGAAGTCCCGTATGACGGGGTTGAAGCGGCTGCCCCCCAACGCTCCCATGTACAGGGCGGCGCGGATCCGTGCGCGTCCACCCCAGACGGTGCGTTTGCCACGCAGCGTACCGCTGTCCCTGTTGAAGGGAGCTACGCCTACCAGAGCGGCGACTTGCCGACGGTTCAGCGTGCCCAACTCAGGCAGGTAGGCCAAGAGGGTGAGAGAGAGCTGCTCTCCCACACCGGGGGCGGTGCGCAAGAGGTCGTCCTTCTCTCGCCAAACGGGACTCTGACGGAGAGTCTGCCGCAGGCCCTCGTCCAGGTCGGCCAACTCCCGCTCCAGCCAGGCTATGTGGGCCTCGATGCGGGGGCGGACGGCGACGGTGGCGATGCTAAGACGGTTCTTCTCCGAGACCAGCATCGTCATCACCTGGTGCCTGCGGGCAGCCAGGGAGTTGAGCGCCTGGGTCTCGGCGTCCCGCAAAGGGCGCGCGGGCGGTCGGACGACTTCGGCGAAGTGGGCCAGAACCGCCGCGTCAAGCGAGTCGGTCTTGGCCAGCTTCCCGGTGGCCCTGGCAAAGTCCCGCACTTGGCGGGGGTTGACGACGACCACTGGCAACTCCTCGGTCGCCAGAGCTGCTACAAGGGGCAGTTCCAAGCCGCCCGAAGCCTCCAGCAGCACCATAACCGGTTCAAGGGCCTTCAGCCGGGAGACCAGCTGCCGGACCCCTGCATCGTCATAGGAAACCTCCCTGCTGTCGTCCGTGGGGCGGACGGCGACATCCACTTGGGCCTTGGCTACATCAATGCCTACGTAGATCCCTTCCTGATCCATGAGCACCTCCTGCGAATTACTGGCCCGTCCTTGCAAGATGCGGGCTTGGCTGGCCCTGGCAACTGTTCGGGCTCTAATTCGGAAAGGGTGCGGCGACCCTCGCTTTCTGACGGTCTTACATGACCACGGAGACATCGGTCTGCCGCACCCTGATCCACCCTAAGTGAAGTGATTTTCCCATACCAATTTCAAGATACAAGGAGACGAGGCTCAGCAATCGGAAGAAGAGGGTGTAGGAGCCTCGGACATCGAACATGAGCCCGCCCAGCACGGGGCTGACGACGGAAACCAGTATGCCCACGGACTGCATGAGGCTCCGTATGCTGGCAAAGCGATTTGTGCCGAAGAACTGGACGATGAGTACCCCCTGAAAGATCAGGTTGCCCGCAAAGGCCGTCTCATACACCACGGCGAACGCGAAGACGTGCCAGTTCCTGCTGACGTTGGCCAGCATGAAGAGGGCGAGCGCCTGGAGAAGGAACACCAGTGGGTACAGACGCTTCACATAGATGCGGTCCGCTATCCAACCCATAGATAGCCGAGCCGGTGGGCCCGTGACGAGGAGGCTGATGGATACGGTGATGCTGGCCGCCTCCCGGGAGAACCCGCTGGCCTGAAGATGAGGGATGATCAGCAATCGTTCCGCGTTGTGGCCAAAGCCGAACATGGCTATGGAGAGGGCGATGAACCAGAAAGCGGGGAGCCGCAGGGCCTGGCCAATGGAGAGCTCATTGGCGCTCCGGGAGGAACCGGCACCGGGGTGAGGGCGTTGGCCTGGGGAGTGGGCATGGATGGCCGTGGCGCCATCGGGCAGGAGGCCGTAGTCCTGGGGCCTGGAGCGAATGAAGAGGGAGAGTGGAAGGCTGATGGCCAGGAGAGCCACCCCAGACATGGCCAGCGCGTACCGCCATCCGAAGGCGGTGATGGCGGCGGCCATGATGGGCACGATGATAGAGCCCAGACTGGGCGCAGACTCCATGATTCCCAGGACACGGCCCCGGTATCGCTGAAACCACCGCACCATGACCGCCTGCATGGTGGTGATGGAGCCCGCGGAGGTGCCTGCGTTGATAATGAGGAAGGTAGCGTAGAACTGCCAGAGGGAGTGGATCTGGCTGGCCAGGACCAGCCCCAGGCCGATGACCGCCGAGCCTATGAACATCACCTTGCGACCGCCCAGGCGGTCCGTCAGGTAGCCTGTGATGGGAGCGATAACTCCTCCCTCAACCCTGTCCAGGGAGAAGACCAGGGAGAAGACCAGGGAGAAGACCAGGGCGATGACGGCGGCGCTCCACCCGAACTCCCGCTGGAAGGGGTCGAAGAGGAGGCCGTAGCTTCGCTTGGTGATGCCGTGAAGCACCATGATGAGAGGGATGGCGGCAAAGAGCATGCGCCAGCCGTAGAAAATGCTCTGCTGTTTTCGCCAGAGCGTCACGATGCTTAGCCTTGCCTGATCTCTACGTTTAGCGACTTAGGTGCATAGTCGTTCACCTCGTCCTCGGCGGGGCAGGCTGAAATGGCGACGAGAAGGTCCATTTCGGCTCTGAAGTCTATGTAGTCTCCCTGCTCTATCAGCGGACGCCCAAAGGTGTAGTAGCCGTTCTCATCCACGTTCACTACCATGAATATGTTGAAAGTATCAAAGGGAATTGCGTGCTCGGGAATTCCAAAAGGCTTGAGCGATCCTACGATGTTGTCGTGGCAGTTTGCGTGGTTTTCCACACCGAATCGAAGCTGATACGTGTGTCGTGTACATCGACCATGCAGCCAGTGAATGCCAAGCTTATCGTCAACTACGGTGAGCATGGTGTTGAAGTAGGGAGGGCCTGAGTATAGCTTTGAGGCTCGCTTCAAACTACGGTCGTTCAGTTTGCAGGTTACGGGGACATTGAACTTTTCGTTGAAATCTTGCAGGTTTAGGAGGGTCATGTCCCCGACTTGTTTACCCTCCGCGGCAATGACTCTAAAGATCTGGCCCTTCGTGATCTCGAAAGACCTGCCTTCGCATTTTGGGATCGTGAACGCTCGGACAAGATCACTGGCCATGTTTGCCTCCATCCTAGAGTGGTGTCTCCGAAGTTCGTTGCTCATGTCATTGCGAGCCCCGATGAAATCGGGGCGTGGCAATCTCGTTGCGGGCTACACCCCTCCTCCAGATTGCTTCGTCCTCCGGCAAGCCGGAGTCCTCGCAATGACAATTCACGAGTGTATTTCAGGAACGGGACACCAGGTATCCGGCACATCATAAGCGGCTTTGGAGGGTGCGGCAACGCTATCATTGACGCCTTTGCGGGTTGGTATGGTATGATGCCGATTGCAGCCCACCTGTAGAGGGGGCAAGCGGCCGAGATGTAGTAGAAGGTCGCCGCTGGGATCTTATGAAGACCGAGACGGCGGAAGTTCAGTGGATTAGTATTGAGCGCCTTCCTGGGTATACCCAGGAAGGCGCTCTTGTGCGCTATGTCTGAGAGCGACGGTGCCATTACCGCCATACGGGGCATCCGGGTTGGTCACTACACCGATGCGGAGCATGCCACCGGCTGCACGGTCCTTCTGTTTGAGGGTGGTGCCGTTGGTGGCGTGGACGTGCGAGGTGGTGCGCCGGGTACGCGTGAGACGGACCTGCTCCGGCCGGGCACACTGGTGGAGCGGGTGGATGCGATTGTGCTGAGCGGCGGCAGCGCCTACGGGCTTGACGCGGCCTCCGGGGTGATGCGGTACCTTGAGGAGCGGGGCATCGGTTTTCCCGTGGGCAAGGCGGTGGTGCCCATCGTTCCCGCAGCCATCCTGCTGGACCTGGGCCTGATCACTCACGCGGTGCGGCCGGGGTTGGAGGAGGGCTACAAGGCCTGCGAGGCCGCCTCCTCCGACGGCGTTGTGGAGGGGAGTGTGGGCGCCGGCACCGGGGCTACCGTGGGCAAGACGTTCGGCCTAGGCCGGGCGGTCAAGGGGGGCGTGGGCACCGCCTGCCTGGAGCTGCGAGACGGGCTCCTGGTGGGGGCCATAGTGGCGGTGAACGCCGCCGGCAGCGTGGTGGACCCGGAGAGCGGACGTGTCCTGGCGGGCCCTCGTCGAGAGGACGGCAAGGGCTTTCACGATACGGTTGCGCTGATTACCGGCGGCGGTGAAGAGATGGTTCCCGCCAGCACCACCATCGGCGTGGTGGCGACCAACGCAACCCTGACGAAAGAAGAGGCCAACCGGCTGGCGATGATGGGCCAGGACGGCATGGTCCTGGCCGTCCGACCCTGTCACACCATGGGCGACGGTGATGTCGTCTTCGCCGCGGCCACTGGAAGTGATGAAGAGGCGCTGGACCGGCGGGAGCTCAGCAGGTTGGGGGCCGCCGCCAGCAGGGTGATGGCCCAGGCAATTACGCGAGCTATCACAAAGGCCACGGGCCTGGGCGGCGTACCATCTGCGGGGGAGCTGGGCGTTGCCTAGTGGATTTCACACCGTGGGCTTCATCGGAGCGGGGCGCACGGCCACGGCCCTGGCTCATGCTATGAGCAGCGCCGGATACGCCATCGCCGCGGTGTCCAGCCGTTCGCCGGAGTCGGCGCGCGCCCTGGCCGAGGGTATACCGGGGTGCGACGCCGTGGACACCTTGGAGGGTGTCGTAGCAGCCTGCGATGCGGTGCTTCTGACCGTGCCGGATGATGCCATCGCTCCCGTGGCCGCCAGTCTGCCGTGGCGGGAGGGCCAGGCGGCGGTCCACTGTAGTGGAGCGCTCTCGCTGGAGGTGCTGGAGGTGGCGCGGCAGCGGGGTGCCCAGGTGGGCGGACTGCACCCTTTCCAGACCTTTCTGGGTGGGCGGGAGGCCATCCCGTGGCTTGCCGGTTCCACCTTCGCCATAGACGCGACGGGAGAGCTGAGCCGCTGGCTCCAGGACCTGGCGCAGAGGTTGGGGTGTAAGGCGGTCACCGTGGCCGCAGAGGACCGGCCGCTCTACCATGCCGCCGCGGTGCTGAGTTGCGGGTACGTCACCACGCTCCTGGACATGGCCTGTGACCTGTGGGAGGCCGCAGGTTTCTCCCGGAAAGAGGCGATGGAAGGGATACTGCCGCTGGCCTTTGGAACGCTGCGGAGCATAGAGGCCCAGGGGACCGAAGAGGCGGCCACGGGCCCCATCATGCGGGCCGATATCGGCACGGTGGGCAGGCACGTGGAGGCGCTGGAGGAGCGGGCGCCCGGGGCGCTGCCGCTCTACCGGCAGGCGGGGATATCTATGGTAGATCTGGCACTCAAGCGAGGCGCTATTACTCAAGAGTGGGCCCACGAGATGAGACAGCTGCTTACTGTGAAAAAACAGGGGGTCGCGGCACCAGGCGAACGGTAGACCCGTGACAAGGGGGAAGAGAATGCGTGTCACCATTACACAGATTCAAGAGATGAAGCGGAACGGGGAGCGTATCCCGATGCTCACCGCCTACGACTATCCCACAGCTAAGCTGGTGGACGAGGTGGGGGTTCCGGTGATCCTGGTGGGCGATAGCCTGGGAATGGCGGTGCTGGGCTACGATTCAACCCTGCCCGTTACCATGGAGGATATGCTCCACCACACGAAGGCCGTGGCCCGGGGGACTCAGCACGCGCTCATCGTTGGGGACATGCCCTTTATGAGCTACCAGACGGACGTTCCCACCGCCATCCGTAATGCGGGCCGGTTTCTCCAGGAGGGCGGGTGCCAGGCGGTGAAGCTGGAGGGCGGAGAGAGTGCGGCCGAGACGGTGAGGCGCATTGTGCAGTGCGGCATCCCGGTCATGGGGCACATCGGCCTGACACCGCAGTCGGTGAACCAGCTGGGCGGCTACAAGGTCCAGGGGAAGACACCCAGGGCCGCCGCACAGCTTCTACGGGATGCCCAGGCGGTGGAGCAGGCGGGCGCCTTTTCCATTGTTCTGGAGGGGGTGCCATCGGCCCTGGGTGGCCTGATCACCCAGCGACTCTCCATCCCAACCATCGGAATAGGCGCTGGCGTCCACTGCGACGGCCAGGTGCAGGTGCTGCACGACATGCTGGGGCTGTTCACCGAGTTCGTCCCCAGGCACGCCAAACAGTACGCCATGCTGGCGGAGGCCATCAAGGAAGCGGTAGGCCACTACGTGGAGGAGGTGCGGACGGAGGCCTTTCCCACGGAGAAGGAGAGCTTCTCGATGGACGAATCGGTGCTGGCGGAGCTGGCGGCCACACTGTAACTTCGGATCAGTATGCATTGCATACGCCCATCTGAAACACGTGGGTCATAGATGGTCACAAAACACTATGTAAGCTAAACTCCCTGGAGAGGCCTAGCTAGGTAGCTAACGGATGAACAGATTAGATTTACAGAGTATCGCCACTCTAAGGGTTAAAGAAGCCAGGGTACTACTTGATAATAGATACTTTTCAGGGACATATTATCTCCTAGGCTACGCTATCGAGTGTGCTCTTAAAGCATGTATAGCTAAGCAAATCAAACGCCATGATTTTCCTGACCGCAGGCTCATAAATGACAGCTATTCCCATGATCTAGAAAAACTGTTGAACATTTCAGGCCTAAAAGACGAGTTCCGACAGGCAAGTCAGGCGAACAAGGCCTTAGAGGTCAACTGGGCCATTGTGAAGGAATGGAGCAGCGATTCGCGCTACAATATGAATACATCAGAAACCCAGGCAAAAGATTTCTATGCCGCGGTTGCGGCGGCAAGAGATGGAGTGTTGGCATGGCTGAAGAAGCGGTGGTAAAAGAGATCCTAACGACCGAAATGGTGAAGGCGGGAGATGAGCTTACGCGTAGCGTAGATAAGTCAGGGATGTCAGTTTCTGCATCCTTGTGGTTGTATCTTCCTGACTCCAATCTATGGAGACTAATATTGGCTTCTCCAGAGGTAGGCAAATTCGGCCCCAAAAAGGTATATGAAAGAATCCAGACCATCCTGAGCAAAACTTCGTCCATTTTGGAACTAAAGGACATAAGTGTAGTGGAGGACAACAACTCGCTAATATCCTTGCTACGTGTAGCTATTCGAACAGGTGATGGTATCTCAGGTATACGGTTCAAAAGTAACACGATCAATGGTCATTACATAGAAGATGCGTATATCTATAGACTGGCATGATCGTAGTTACCACCATCGCTGATATGACGGCGGCACGGCAGCAGGTGGGCCGTCCCCTGGGCCTGGTGCCGACCATGGGCTATCTTCACGCCGGTCATCTGGAGCTGGTCAAACGTGCCCGGCAGGAGGCCAAAACGGTTGTCGCCTCCATCTTTGTCAACCCCGCTCAGTTTGGTCCTAGCGAAGACCTATCGTCGTATCCCAGGGATATGGAGCGGGACCTGGCGTTGCTGGAGCATGAGGGGGTGGACATCGTGTTTGCCCCGTCGGTGGAGGAGATGTATCCTCCCGGGTACGATACCTTTGTGGAGGTCCAGGGCCTCACCTCGCGGTTGGAGGGGGAGCGGAGGCCCGGTCACTTCCGAGGGGTCGCCACCGTGGTGACCAAGCTGTTTACCATCGTGCGGCCGGACCGCGCCTACTTTGGCCAGAAGGACGGGCAGCAGGCGATACTGGTCAGGCGTATGGCCGAGGACCTGAACCTGGGGACGGAGATCGTGGTTGCGCCCACCGTGCGGGAGGCCGATGGCCTGGCGCTGAGCAGCCGCAACGTCTACCTCACCAATGAGGAGCGCCGCGCCGCGCCGGTGCTCCATCAGGCGCTACGCAGGGTAAAGGAGCTGTGGTGGCAGGGCCAGCAGGATGCGGGTGCGCTGCGTCGGGAGATGCAGGCGCTGATTCAGGAAGAGCCCCTGGCGCAGATAGACTACGTCAGCATTGCCGATAGCGCGACCCTGGAGGAGCTTCAGAGAATCGATCGTCCGGCCATGGTCTCGCTGGCGGTGCGTTTCGGCAGGGCGCGTCTCATCGACAACATCCTCCTGGGAGGAGAAGGCGAGGAGTCGTGAAAATACTGGTCACCAACGACGACGGTGTCTACTCGGAGGGGCTCTGGGCGGTGGTAGAGGCGCTACGGGATATGGCCGAGGTGGTGGTGGTGGCCTCGGACAGGGAGCAGAGCGGCGTGGGCACCTCGGTGACCCTCCACGCCCCCGTTCGAGTAACAGAGGTGACGCCCCTGGTGGACGGCACGCTGACGTATGCCGTTGAGGGGACCCCGGCGGATAGCGTTATCCTTGCGCTGGAGAAGCTGGTGGGGAAGGTGGACCTGGTGGTATCCGGCATCAACAAGGGGGCCAACCTGGGCGAGGACGTAATGATATCCGGTACGGTGGGCGCCGCCTTGCAGGGGTACTGTCGGGATATTCCCGCCGTGGCTGTATCGGTGGCGTCCCTGAAGAGCGCCCGCTTCGATGCGGCTGCGCCGATGCTCAGGGCCGTGGCGCAGCAAATAGCCGAGGGCTCGCTGCCGGTGCCGTTGCTGCTGAACATCAACCTACCGCCCATCTCACCCGAGGAGATCGAGGGCGTCGATGTGACCCGCCTGGCGCGCCGGGCCTACGTGGATGTGGTGACCGAGGGGGACGACGGCAGGCGCCCGTACTACTGGATCGCCCGCAGCAGGCCGGAGTCGACCATGGAGGAGGGGACGGATGCGTGGGCGGTACGACACCGCCGCGTGTCCATCACACCCCTGCACACCGATCTGACCGCGGATGGGACGTTGCCTGCGCTGACGGGGCTTCCGGCGCAGATGCTGAGCGCCTTGGGTCGAAAGCCGTCGGACGGCGGATAGCCGCAGCGGTCATTGGCAGGATGGCGGTTTCCCTAGCTGGTCGTTTGACACTTCAGATAGGGCGTTGCTAGAATCGGTAGTGGTGTGGGGCTGTAGCTCAACTGGGAGAGCGCGTCGTTCGCAACGACGAGGTAACGGGTTCGAGTCCCGTCAGCTCCACCAAACTGGACAAAATCAAGAACCTTCACTTTGAGGTTCGTTCTAGACCTATAGTCAGTACCTCACCCTGAGGGTGCTGACCAAGCAGTACCGACGAACTTCCGACCGCGTGAGGCCTCACAGCTCGCTGGGCTACACTGCTGGAAACGATGCTCTCTGCTGACCCTCTGCCTTGCTTGTCGGACTAACATAGCAAGTGGTACAAGGATCGGAGGAAGGTCACGAGGACATTCCGAGCTTCTGGACTAACGGATCCCTTCACGTTGTGTTGCAAACTGCTTTGTATTACAATACCTTTCTAGAGAGCGTTCGCAGTGTCTGGTGGATGATTTCTCTACCGCGATACTGACGCAATCACGACAGGGAGGTGACCGATGGGAGTATCAGACGGCGAGATAGGGGCGGGCACGCCCGAAGAGAGTTGGCGCGACATCCACGAGACGATGTACAGGGCTCAGAGCTCCATGTATTTCGCCGGAACACCGACGATACTGCTCCTCTGGGCTGCGATAGCCTCGCTGGGAGTCGGCTCGCAGTACGCCATCCTGACGCTGGCATCTGAATTCGCGGACCGCAGCCCGTGGATTTTCGGGGTGTTGTGGGGGGTCCTGATGGTGCCGGGTATGGTGGGAAGCGGGATCATAGGACGCCGGGCTGGCAGGAGGATCGCGCCTGGGGATGCCGCTCGCAGCGCTGGTATAAGGGTGTTCCTCTACTGGCTCGCGGCGGTTGTGGCGATGTTCCTCATTCCGGCGGCATCGGGAATGTGGAACGCGGGAAATGGGGAGCAGATACCGGGCGTCACGCTAGGCATAGTGTCTCTGGCATACATCCTGTTCGGCATCATGAACCGCCCGGTGTTGGCGGTGGTGGGCGTAGGGTTCGCGGCAGCGTTCTACATTCCCAACTACCTCATGGACGGCAACGAGGTTATGTTGGTGTCGGCGGGATTGATGCTGGTCGTGGTGGCCCTGGGTGCATGGTGGATACGCAAGAGCGGGGTCCATTGACCGACGAACCCATCATCCTCAACGAGACCATCCACCAGTCAACCCGGCTGCGGATAATGACGATGCTGGTCTCCCAACCGGAAAGGGACCGGCTCGCCTACGGGTTCATTCTGCAGACCCTCGGTCTCACCGGGGGCAACCTCACCACTCATCTGCGTAAGCTCGAAGACGCCGACTACGTGGCTATGACGAAAGAGTTCGTGGATTCTAAGCCGCGCACATGGGTACAGGCTACACAGACGGGACGCCGCGCGTTCGCCGAATATCTCTCCAACCTAGAGAAGGCGCTGAACTGGCAGCCGCCTACTTAGCCCACCAAACTGGACAAAATCAAGAACCTTCGTACTGAAGTTTTCGTTAGAAAACTCCATTAACCTCAATTACCGCAACCTCTGATAATCTAAGGCGTTTTTCTTACTAGGCAGCTCTGGAATGCTCCAGAAGACCGTCCGAGTCAGTCTTCGAGCAGTGAGCTTAGCGCGAAGGAGCACTCCTCTAGCTGTGTCTGGCCAGCCGCTCACTACGCCAGCCTTTCATCGCAGACGAAGCCGGACCGAGGGAGATGCGACCGTGTCGCCCAGAGCGCAGCGAAGATCCTGGGGTGGGGCCCTTCGACCGGCCTTAGCACGTGGTGCCCAAGACCCATCACTACCACCAGTCCAGGACGACTGCCGCGAAGACCATCACTACAGACGACACGATCCAGAAGACGACCATGGCGCAGACCGAGTAGATCGCCAGAGCCGCCAGGTTCTTGGCGTCGCCAGATGTCCGCGCGTCTCCGGACAACCAGCGCGGCACCATCAGTCCCCCCGGCCATCCCAGCCCCGCCCACGCCCCGATGGTAAGACCCATCCACGAGAGTACGACCACGCTCTGTGGGCGGCCTTCCACCAAGCCTTGCGTCACTGGTATGAGGCCGAACGCATAATACTCACTTATATCTCGGGTCAGGCTCATGGCCGCCCAAGACAGTACTGCCTGAAGGATGACTGCCGCTACAAACCAAATGACCATCCCGATTACTCCCCAGAGAAGGACGCGTTGCGTCTCTACCGCGATCCCACGCGACTTCGCTGCAATGACTAGCACTATCGCGACAACGGCCAGCTTGAGGATATCAAGGACAGGGATCTCGGCTGCGGTTAACGTGCTGAACGGGGGCTGGTCCCAATATCACCAATAGTTGATGCTCCACACGATGGGGAATACGACTACCAGACCGACCAGAAACTCGACTAGAACGATTGCCACGACGTTTATCAGGACTCGGAGCGGCCAGGAGGATGTCTCGAACCGATATCTGGGCATAAGCAGCCTGTCAGGCCACCTCAGACCTGCGGCGGCCCCGATGGCCAACGCTATCGGCAGGTCAGGGCTTATGGACCAACTTGTTGACCCCCATAGTGGGGCCTCGACGATGGGGGTCATGCCCTGAATCAGCGTCAGCACGACGACAGAATAGACAACAGTAGGGACAAAGGTAACTGCGGCTCCACCCATGGCCCATGACAGTACGGTCAGGGTCTGTTGGCGCATCGAGTGACGCCCTGCCAATACTAGTGTCGCAAGCGGGACTACCGCGGCGAGCGAGACCAGGGAGACCCCTGATACCCTCGGCAACGCGAATGCGACGAAGGCAGACAACAACAGGGACGCGGTCAGCAGCACCACCATTCTCGAGGTACTCGGCGCTGGAGCCGTCTGTTCCGGCATGTGTGCAGTCGCCATAGTCGGATTCTACTTCGGAAGATGAACTTCGTCGAATTACCGGCTTCGGACCGGTCGGCGTTGGCAAGAGCTTCCTCGCTCAGGCATTCGTGTACGCCGCGATCAGAGCAGGACAAATCTTCCCCTTCGTCCATGCCGACGACTTCCTCAAGGCCATGACCCAGGCCAGGGTCGACTGACAGTGACCTCTCGGCGAAAGCCCTCCAGGACGACACGGATCTTCTCTTCGGGGGTGTATCTACGTCGGGTTGCCGCCTTCACCGTGCGGACGAAAGACCTGGTCTCCTCGCTCCGCTGCTGGGCAGCATCTGCCTTGCTCTCTTGTGACTGGGACACGGTCTGCTCCTTCCATGAGGTACTTTATCCTCGCTTCAGGAGCTCACACCACTCTCAGACTCTCGGGTTTTCCACCCCCCTCAGGTGTCCCATTTTCGCTGACGGTTTACAGTTGGCTGCGGAATTTCATTTAGGGTCTCAATTAGGCGACCGATGCCGGCTTGGAGTTGGCATTCCCAGATAACGATGGTAGACCACCCGACCTCTTCTAATTCTCTTAAGGCTCTTTGATCCCTTTCTAGAGTGCGGCAGAATTTCTTCGACCAGAACTCTGTGCTGGTTGAGGGCATCGTAGTTCTTTTGCACCCGTGGCGGTGCCAGAAACAACCATGAACAAACAGGGCTACGCGATATCGAGGGAACACCATGTCAGGCTTCCCCGGTAGATCTGAGCGGTGGAGTCTGAAGCGATAGCCCGCCCTGTGCAGTGCTCGGCGCACCTCCATTTCGGGCCGCGTGTCCCGTGATCTTACCTTCGCCATGATCTGGCTTCGTGTGCGGCTGTCTACGTGATCAGTCACTTAAGGAATCCTCAGAGGTTTTCGGGGAGTCTAATCAATAGAGATCTGTCGGTTTCGACCTCCTCCACACGCTCGTTGTACGTTTCCAATAGTTTCCTAAATCCCTTGGCCAGTCCTCCTTTGCCAAACTCACCGAGTTCCTCAATGTTCTGACCAACGAAGGATTCGACAGTGAGGATACCCACTCTGTCCTGCACGTCGATGGCTTCTGCCATCTGGCGAGCAGCTTGAAGTCTCGAATCGAGTACCAACAGCATGGACCGATAGCCGTTGCGGAGATTCGCTTCGCATTTGTCCAAGACTGGCGGCATCGGGGAAACTGTTACGTGAAACGCCGTGTCGCCAACCACAAAGTCGCCAGGTCGCCCGAGCTGCTGATCGGCGGTCGTGTAGGAGAAATTCTCTATCTCCAGATCGGGGTATCGAACCGCGAGTTTGGCCCCGACTAAGTGCTGGGCGACCGCGCCAGCCTTGGAGCCCGCGACCTCTAGGATGTCGGCTACAATCTGCGGTGATGGCTTGCTTAGATTCAATTCAACCTCGATTGCTTGCTGGTCGAGGTAGTCTCTGACTCGCTCCACAAGCCAGACCTGTAGGTCATCGATGAGTTGCCCTCGTTCTTTGTCTGACAGACGGGCCAGGACTGCTAGCTCATTCAGTTCTCCCACAAGACCTTCCGCCGCAGGGACCGTTGCTCTTGTAGTCCTCCCTCCTTCGCGCGTGAACCGCCTTACCTCGCCATTCCGCTCAAGTATCGACTGGATGAGAGACCCGCTTGTTCGCACCTGATTCCCAGGCGTTACATAGTCGTCCCTCCTCATGGGGTAAGGGCTGCGCATCCGCTCTAGAACAGCAAGACCTGCGCAGATGACGTACGTCCTCGGTTCCACGCAGGGGGAAGACCTGTGACTGTCGAACCACCGTCTAAGCGCACTCAATCCCTCATCGTAAGCCTGCTGATTGGTCATGTCGGCACCCGCGTTCGCTTCAGGACGACCGCCTCAATGGCCTCCCGGTTGGATAACCATCTCTGGCCAAGAGTCCCATGGTCCTTGGCGCGTATATCAACTTGGGAGTCCCGACACAATCTCGCCAGATGGACAAGGAGCCGATCAGAGAGCCATCGGACCACCGGGACTGCCACGCCATCGCCTATCGCTCGGTAAGCGTCGTTATACTTTGACGGAAGCCAAAAGGAATCCGACACTCCCATTAGGCGGGCAGCCTCTCTCGGGGAAAGAAGCCGGGACCTAACGCGGCCGTTGTTGATGACCAAGACAATCTGACGGCTTGAGCCGCCTTGAGGCGTCCGTAGGCATCCCGCGACGCCATCGAATCTCACCTCAGCCCTTTGAATCCCTGCTCGTATTCTCTTGTATAGGAAGCCGACCGATGGTCCCTGCTTGATGGCGAGATTAGTCTTCTCCAGGTTCAATGGCGTCATCATTCCCAATAGGCGCGAGGTCTCATTGGGCTCATGCCACTCTACGCTCGTGGGATTCTCTTCCATCATGTCCTTGACCGAAGGGATGGTGAAGGAAGGCTCCGGCAGTTTCCACCACCGCCAGGACTCTCTGAGCGCCGCTGGTATCTTCTCGTGGGCAGATCTAACGGCCTTCGTGAACCATGGGACAGCCTCGGCAACCTCTTCAGTCACCATCTGAGAACAATCGACCCGAGAGTCCACGGCGACTATGAATACTCTTGGTCGAGACTGAGGGAGGAACTGGCGAGCGTCAATCACAAGGGGACCAAACTGCATGCCCAGGGCGGCAAGGGACTCGCACAGAATGGGAAAGTCTCTCCCGTAGAGCATCCCTACGACATTTTCAATGACTACTAGGGGTGGCCGCTCCCCCCGGTCAAGTGAATCACGCATCAACCTCCAGAATTCCCAGTAGGTCCCGCTGCGCTCCGCTCTCATGCCCTTTCGCCAGCCTGCTAGAGACAAGTCTTGGCACGGAAACGACGTCCAAGCCATATCAGCGCCCGCAGCCAGTGAGTTCGTTGTTATGCCTGCCACGTCGCCCAGCACAAACTCCCCTGAGCCAAAGTGGGCCTTATATATTTCCTGTTTCCTCTCGTCGATATCATTCGCCCACATGCATGACCACGAGGGCTCTAGGCCAAGTCGGACTAATCCAGCCCCTGCGAAGAAGTCCAAGAACGTTAGTGGCTCACTGTGCAAGCAGTCTGCTGTGCCTGCCCGGTCCTGAACGACAGGTGCGCCACGTATTCGATAGGCCGAGGTCATATCGGTACCCGGCAGGTTCGTTTGGTTTTCGGAGGCATTATCTTGTTGGTCACTGGGGTTTGGAGCCATCTCGGACCTCATCATTGCAATCTGCGCTTCGCGCCAGGACGAGGGTCATAGGTAGTTGAGAACATGTCTAAGACATCCCGTCGGATAAGCCAAGTGTTTCGAAACTTCTCAGCAGGTAAATCGCCCTGTCGGCACAGGCGCTTAACGGTCTCAGGATGCACGTTAAGTCGGTGAGCGGCTTCGATGGCGGTACAATAGTCTTCGAGCGTCATTGACTTGCTAACCTGCTCCATATTGTTGTAACACAACAATATCTAAACCGATGTGAAGCGTCAAGATACCTACGCATCCCATGGGCTGGTCAGACTCGACATGATGACCCTCTCCGACCGACTGCTACTCGACACCCTAAGCCGGACGCCGTTCGTCGATTCGGCGGAGTTGGCGCTCATCCTAGGCGAGCCTCACACGACCGTCCACCGCGTGCTAACAGGACTCCTGGCCGATGGCGTGGTCGGGAGGGTGAGTCACGGCACGGCTCATCTACCGTCGAGCCGAAGATACTACCTGACGGCCAATGGCATCCGCGAAGCTGCCCAGTTGCTGGACTTCGACACACCCTCGGACTTCGTACGGGCCTACCCCGTTTCCAGGGAGTGGCAGGCGATGTTGATCCGCCGCATGGACGCAGTGGCCGCCGTCTATCGTCTTACCGCCTCGATGTCCTCCGGGGTCGACGGGCTCCGTTCTTACGTGGAGTTCCACCGCCGGGGCCGGTTCGACGCCACCATCACCCTCCACGACGGGCGCAGCTTCGGCGTAGTTCGCCAGGGCCTGGCCCTTCGTCGGCGCTCGCTCTATGACCGGCTGAGAGCCATAGCGGAGTACGATTACACGCGCCGCCCCGACACGATCTTCGTCCTGACCCCCAGCGTCTGGGAGCAGAGACTGACGACGGGGTTCTGCATGGAGCTGAATCTTGACGACTCCTACGTCGGCGTGGAGTCTCGGGACACACTGGAAAGACGGGACCTCCACGTCTGGCAGAAGACCTCAGGCCTGTTCAGCGGCTCGTACTACACCCTCGATTTCGTGAGCTCACAGGGCGACCCGAGCGGACGACTCTTCACCGAGCCGCCGAGTCGGAAGCGGGCCTCCATACCCAATCCTGAGCGCATGGTGCAGACTGCACCTACATTCGGCATCAGCCCATCGGAGAAACGGACGCTCGACCTGGTGTCCGACCACCCGATGATCCCTCGTCAGCATCTAGCCCGCTGGCTCGGCGTCTCCGAGGGACGCATCAGCCAGATGACGCGCAGCCTCGTCGATACCTGGGGGTTGGTGGAACAACGAGGAACACGCGGTAACACCCGCTACACGCTGTCCGCTGAAGGCATTCGCTACATCACCCACCGGGACCGTGCTCAGCTCCCGACGACACGGGGCATCTGGAGCACTGACCCCACCACAGACCATCAGGGCCGGACACGGCATGTGGGCCACCGCATCGACACGTGGGCGCGTCAGACGAAGCACGCCGACGGCATCACGTGGTTCCTCTCGAAGCTTCAGTCTGAGGCCAGGGCCGACCCTGACAGCGAACTGCTGTGGTCGGTTCCAACCGCGAGATCCGACCGGGCCTACAACTGGGGTCAGTCGGCCATCGCCCCCGACGCCGTGGGGAAGATGGTCGCAGAGGGCCTTGAGATACCGTTCTACCTGGAGTACGAGCTTCGCGCCCGTCACCCCGAAGGAGTCATTGCCCGCCTGAGTCCCTACACGCGCTACTACTGGTCCACCGAGCCGGGCGAAGACCAGCCCCCGTTCCCCACCACCCTCTTCGTCGTGGACATAGAGGATGTCGAGGCAACCTACGTGAGAACAGCGGCGAGGATGACCCGGATGTCCCTGCCCATCCTCGTGTCCTGCATACCTATTCTGTCCAACACAGGGATACTGGGCCGGTCCTGGCGTCCGCTCTGGGAGCCGGAGTCCCCCCGACTGGCCCTGTCCGGGCTGCGCGCCTACCAGTGGGACTCACTCTACCACCGGATGCGTCAGAGTCCTGTAGGGGGGGAATAGATAGGGTCGCTGCGTCCCTATCTGCCCGTTCTGCTGGCTGGGGGCTGCAAAGTTGCTTCGACGGGGTGCTTTTCGAGGTCCGCCGGTGCCGCAAACCGCCCTATCTGCCTCTGTTTTAGCTATGTAACGGGCCGAAAGACCCGTTGACCGGTCAGCGCTGGAAAATGCAAATGATTGGGAAGCTGTGCTAAACTACGATGCCTCTCCTACGACGACTTGTTTGCACTCTTGCAACCGTTGACGTGTCAGCATGTAGCGAGCAAACAGCTACGGATGGGCCTGTCCGGGGGAGCCGGAGGGTTGATGCGGACAGGATTTGGCGTGTTGGCGACGATCGCGGCCCAGTTTGGCCCATCGGTTTTGGCGCGAAACGATGTCGGGGTGCATGACATGATTTTGGGGCATGGGTAGGAGCGGACATCCTGGGCCAGTCAGCTAACGCTTTTTGCCACATTCGGAGTGAATTGACCGAAATCTGTTAGCAGTACCTGTAAAGGGCTGGTTCCACCGAAAAATGGATAAAATTGGAGAAGCGGTCACCCCCTGTGGAAAACGGAAATGACTCCTGGGAAGCCAAAGAGCAACGGCGGGCCAGCATCGCGGGCCGACGACAATCAGCCCGACCTCAAGTGGGTTGTGGAGTGGCTCGTTGAGCGGGAGGGACAGCGCCGGACGGCGGCCCTTCTGGGAGTGAACCGGAAGACAGTGGCGCTGGCCCTGCGCCGGGAGCGACTGACGGGCAGGATGACCCTGGCCGTGCAGCGACTCATGGCCAACCTGGACGACCCCGGATGGGAGAGAACGACGCCACTGGACCGTAGCTGCCGATGCCCCATCGCGCAATCCAAAGCCCATGTTCCAATCACACCCGCGAACGCCACTGCCATTTTGTCCACTTTCGTAGCTGCGACTGTCCAGTAGGGGTGGAACGAGTACCGGAATCAAATTGCTCGCTCCGATTTAGCAGGATGCCCCATTCACCCCGATTTCAGCTACGGAATCGCCCGAACTGCGACTTGGTGTCCCGTGCGATCTCCTGTACACGGGTATGACACCGCCAGCGACCCCTGGAATCTCGCGCCTTCTGAGGGGGGTCTGTGCGCGCGAGCCCGACCCGGTCCGTTGCCGTTGTCCAGGCGCTTGCGCTGGAGTCACTAACTCACTACACTGTATCTGGACATCTACCCTCCGGCTAGGGCGAGCTGAGACGAAGGAGGCACGACATGGCCGTAGACCAGAAGGACAAGTACCGAGAAATGGTGATCCGAGGCAAGTACCAGAGACTGTACACGTACCTGAGCAGTCTTCAGGTCCAGGAGTGGAGGACCTCCTTCAACGAGGTCGAGGCAGTCATCGGATTCGAGCTGCCTCCGTCCGCACGGCTGCACCGGCCCTGGTGGGGAAATCAGAGAGGCGGCAATGGCCACAGCCACGCCCTTGCCTGGAGCGTCGCCGGCTGGGAGACGGCGGAGGTCGATATGGATGGCGAGATGCTGCTGTTCCGGCGAACGCACCCGAAGCCCATACCCAGGCTCTCTCTCGACGAGGCGTGGCCCGTCCACCCCACCGCGGTGTGGCCGGAAGGTCTGAGCCTCAGACGTGAGGACCTCTACGAGGAGAGGGTTTAGTCCCGCCATGTTCATAGACACCAACGTGCTGGTGAAGTCCCGTGTCCCCAGCGCGCCTGACCACGACGCGGCTCGGGCGAGCCTGGAGCGTGCTTTTCGAGACCCTGAACCGCTAAGGATCAGCCGTCAGGTGATACGAGAGTACCTGGCCGTCGTCACTGGACCGCAGACCTGGCCAGTGGCCATCACCCGTGAGGATGCCCTGGATGACGTGAGCAGGCTGATAGGCAGCTTCGAGATACTCGAGGACGGTCCCGTGGTGACCGAATCGCTCGTGGGGCTGTGTCGAGAGATTCCCGCGGGGGGACGGCAGATTCACGACGCCAACATCGTCGCAACCATGCTGGCGCATGGGGAGCGCAGGCTATTGACGTTCAACACCGCAGACTTCCGCCGTTACGGCGACCGCATAGAGCTGGTGGACGGGTAGCAGGTTGGGCCGGCTATTTGAACATGTAGGAGGAATTCTATGATGAAGACCAACAATCTAACGGCATCGCTTATTGGTTCGGTAGTCGTTGCCGTTTTCATGGCTGCCGCCTGTGGGGGAAGCGACTCAATAGCTCCTTCAAAGTCCGATCCCCCAGCGTTTACAAAGGCTTTTGTGCAGCAGGCCATTGACCGCTACGACGAAGAGGGTAGAGACGCTACCATTGCTTACTACAACACCAAGGAGAGTGTGGACGGCGAGTGGTACATCTTCATCACCGACGAGAGCGATGTCACCATCGCCCACGCCACCGTTCCGGACAACATAGGTCAGAGCATTCGTGGCCCTCTCGGGGTGGATTCTACTGGCTACGCCTTCGGTGCCGTCATGGCGGACGCCACGGAAGAAGGCATGTGGGTGAGCTATGTCTACTTGAATCCGGTCACGGGTGAAGAAGGGACAAAGCACTCTTGGGTAGTGGAGCGTGACGGGCTTGTCTTCGGATCGGGTTGGTATGAGCCTACCAACTGATACAGTTGCTCTGAGTCAGTAGGGGGTGATAGTGGAGGATAGGCCAATGGTGACCGATACGTTGATGGGGTTCTGCAGGAATGTCGCCGCGGGAGGACGACAGATCCACGACACCAACGATGGTAGACGGTAGCTAATGTTCGGCGTGAAACGCCCTGGAACAGGCGGAACCAAGAAGGAGGACGACAGCATGAAACGACAATATCAACCATGCACCCCGGCGGCGCTCTACGCCAGGGTGTCCAGCGACCGCCAGGACGTTGACCTGTCCGTGTCGGCCCAGCTCAGGGCGCTCAAAGACTACGCCAAAGCCAACGGCTACTCCGTGGCCCGCGAGTACGTGGACGAGGCCGAGAGCGGGCGTGTCGCCGACCGGCCTCAGTTCAGGGAGATGATCGACGAGGGGAGCAGGCCCAATGCGCCTTTTCAGGTCATCCTCGTCTGGAAGTTCAGCCGCTTCACCAGAAAGCGTGAACACGCCGTGGCATTCAAGTCCATGCTACGGCGCAAGGGTGTGAGGGTTGTCTCCATCACTGAGCACGCCGACGACTCACCCACAGGGAAGCTCATGGAGGCCATCATCGAGTCGGTGGACGAGTTTTACTCAGAGAATCTCGCGCAGGAAGTCGTTCGGGGGATGCGGGAGGCGGCATCGAGAGGCTTCTTCCTCGGCTCCAAGGCTCCCTTCGGCTACAAGAGGGTCAAAATCAGCGACGGGGCGAAGGAGCGTTCCACTTTGAAGGTTGACCCTGCCACTGCTCCGATAGTGAAGGAGATATTCGAGAGATCCCTCAGAGGCAACGGCCTCAAGGAGATATGCAAAGAGCTGAACGATAGGGGCATCACCAACCGTGGCAAACGCTGGTACAAAGGTGGACTCCACTACCTGCTCACCAACGAAGCCTACACCGGAACTGCCGTCTGGGGCAGGACGGCGAAGGGAGAGCAGGCCCCGGAGCCAGTGCGGGTTGCCAAGGCCTGGAAACCCCTGGTGTCCAGAAGACTGTTCGAGAGTGTGCAGCAGGCCCTCCATGAGCGGGCGCCGGTGGCACAGAGGCCCGCACGGGTTGGCAGCAAGTTCCTTCTCAGTGGACTATTGAGGTGTGGCGTATGCGGCAGGCCATACATAGGCCAGGGAGCCAAGAGCGGACAGTACGGCTACTACATCTGCGGCACGCTGTACCGAGAGGGCGCGGGAACCTGCGAGGCCCGCTACCTGAACGCCCCAAGGGTGGAGGGGTTCATCATAGACAAAATCAAAGAACGGATCCTCACCGACGGGACCATCACGGAGCTGGTCACCTTAGTCGCCGAGGAGATAGACGCTATGGCCGGTGAGATGAACGGGAGGCTTAAGGTCATATGGGCAGAGCTTGCGGACGTGGAGAGCAGGCTAGAGAACCTCTACGAAGCATTGGAGACGAAGCAGTTGACCATGGATGCCCTGTCGCCACGCATCCTGTCCCTTCGGCATCGCCAGGACCAGCTCACTGCAGCACGGGAGGAGGCTGCCAGCCTATTGGAGCAGCGAAGGGTCGATCTACCCGGCACGGAGGAGATCAAGGGGTACGTGGCGGACTTCCGGGAGTTCTTGCAGGAGGGGACCTTCCCTGAGCGCAAGGCCCTCATCCGCAACTTCGTGAAGGGTATCGAGGTGACGGGAGACGAGGCCGTGCTGACGTACACCATACCCATGCCGTCGGATGGAGTGACTAAGGAATCGGCCTCGGTTCTCGATTTCGTCCAGTCCGGCCCACCAAACTTGACGGTAGACAGAACCGAGCCGTTCAGGGCCATCTCCTCGGCGTCCCTCCCAGGTATGGGGCTGTCGTCGGGCATCGGAATCGTGTAGCGCACCACGGCATTGTCGGGCATGACGACGATCTCCTTCACGAAGCTCTCGATGAAGGCCCTGCGCTCCGTCAGCTCGCTCTCGTTGAGGAACATGCTCATGTCCAGGGCGTAGGCCGTGATGGTTTCCACGTCGTCCAGGACCTCCCTCCGCTGGGAGAGCATCGCCCTTGCCTCCTCCGCCGTAGCCTCCAATTTCTCCTGCCGCTCCCGGTGCTCTCTGATGCGGGGCTTGAAGTCGTCGATGTCCAGGTCGGTGGTCTCCGCCAGGTCGTAGAGCCGTCCCAACCTGCGCTTCACGTCCACCAGCTCCGCCTCGATGGTTTCCAGCTTCTGCCTCTGCTCCTTTGCCACCCCGTCCATCTCCTCGTCCACCAGCTTCACCAACGCACGGATGTTGGACTCGGTGAGCACGTTCTCCCGAATCTTCCCCACCACCTTCTCCTCGAAGCGCCGGGCGTTTAGCCTGGGGGCGTCGCAGGCCCCGCTGCCCCGCTTCAGCACGGACTGGCAGACGTAGTAGGCGAACTTCCCGCTCTTGGCGTCCTGACCGGAGAGTGCCCGATTGCACGCCTTGCACCGAACGAGCCCGCTGAGAAGATAGGTGCTGCCCACCCTGCGGGGGTGGCTCTTCCTGGGTGCGCGGGAGCGGAGCTTGCGGTTCACCCTGCGGAACCGGGCCTTGGATATGATGGCGGGGAAGGCCTTCTCCACGCGCACCGGGTCCGCCTTGTCCTTGGCGTCGGTTCCCCAGACCAGCTTCCGCGGTTTCTAATAGACACAAAAAACTGCGGTACTCGTGGGGGGTAGGCCTGGAGGCTGCTGAAGGTGACAGCGCCGAGACTTCTCGCTAGCGACGTCCCGACCGCCGCCCCCAGGACGACCTTATCCCTGGATGTGAACGTCGCCCGAGCCGGGGACGACTATGACTCAGGCGATGTGCCGTAGTCAAGCCCCAAGAGGTTCAGGTCGTTGGTCTCGACATCCCGCAATCCCGACGGGATGCAGCCTGAGAACGAGTTGCCGGACAGGTGCGGAGCCGTCAGATTGAGGTCTTCAAGCTCCTGTGGTATCCCGCCGCTCAGACTGTTGTCGCGCAGCCACAGATCGGTCAGGCTGTCCATGTCGCCCAATTCCACAGGTATGCTGCCAGTCAGGTCATTGTTCCTCGTTCCCCGCCGTGATCGAGTACGTGACCGCGTCGTCGTTCACGTCGAAGGCCGACACAGTGCCCACCGCGTCTCCCACCGGAGCGAGGGCGCTGATCTCGAACGAGTACGAGTCCGCCCTGAACCTCGGAGGTAGAGGGCTGCACGCTGCCGTGGTAGCCGTCTCCGTGGGGGACCACAGGCCCGCCCTCGCGTTGTAAGTTGTCCTGATGTATTGTTCCCAGTTGGCCAGCCTCTTACTTTCCCGGTATCGCTCTCAACGAACGGGTGGCCCGTGACAGACGTTGAACTGTCAGCCAGAGTCATTGAAGGAGATACTGACGTCTCGGTGGGACAACACGCATTTGCCGTTGTTGGTGATTCACCAACAACTACCTCGATGACCGTCACGCTAAACTCAAATGGAGAATCTACCATAGCGTTGATAGCTCGAGGAAGCAATGGGATGGGGCGCGGGCTGCTAACAATTAGGAACGAATGACTACCATCCCCATTTCTCAATCGACTACAAAAACTGAGGTACTCTTGGGCGGTGGACTTGGATGCCGCTGGGAGTGGTGGAACTGAAGTTGGCGGCTAATCCCCTGAATGGGCAGAGTCGCTTCTCTAGGGCTTAGCTTCAGACTCCGGTCGTTGCGGATACCTCTGCGCCACCCTACTCGTCTTTGTAGGTGTCGCCGTCCGCGTATGCGCTCACGCGGAACTCATAAGACGTGTTGCACACCAGTTCGTCTACGGCGTGGGTAGCGCTGGTAATCGTGTCCGCTCGGTGTCGCCGCCCACCCGGTATCCGGTGTTGAGGGCAACGACACAGAAGATTGCGGTGCTCGTGGACAGTGAACTTGAATACCGTTGTCGATGTCATGGTCCAACCAGAGCGACTCCAACTCCCTCGTTTATGGCCATCCCCAACACTGGACCGCGCCATCGTCCCGCAAAACGCACCCGTGAGAGCGGCTGCTGCTGACGGACGTGAATGAACCGGCAGGGGGAGACGCCTGACCATCCTCGTCCAATCCCCAGCAAACCACGGAGCTGTCGATCCTCACGGCGCAGGTGTGGTCGAAACCCGCTCCAACGGAGGTGACGGATGAGGCGTCAACGTGTGGACTCTCTTTTTCGTCGTCCTCCGTTTCGGCTTTGAGGTCGGCCTCTACGCTAGGAACGGCGGGTGTGAGTGCAATAGGTTGAGAGATGAAGTCGGACGGGATTGGTTCGGGGCCGTTCTCACCGCAGGCGACGAGAAGGGCCGTGAGCAGCAGAGCTGCCAGCATCGAGAGCCAGCGTATGCTGGGAACGAGAGAGAGCCTGTGCATTCACTGCCCTCCTTTTCATGCTTCCTGCTACGTCCGGGTGACAATCGACCGCAACCAGCCTTCCTGGAAGCCCTGTAGAGACGCTGTTTGCACCGAGGCACTGGCCTCCCCAGCAATTGGGATGGACATCGGCCCTCCAGTTCATCTCGGGTCTCCGGGTGCATTTTCTCACCTGAACCGTCTCACAGACAACAGACGGGTCGCGCACGTTTAGGGGCTGTCGGCAACACACGCATACCCTCCGTCAATTCCACTACCTCCAGTAAAGGGCATAGTAATCCACTTACTGAAGTCTCCATATGCCCCGCCAGTGTTGAAAAGGTGACTTCCCTAGGTGGCACAGTGCACCTGGCACCTACGGACATTGCAGACGTTGCACGGATTGCCTTCGTTGGGGATCCCCAAGGGGTGGGTTTTGGCCCAATTGCCCCATCGGACGATTGGAGCACTGCTGCTGGCTGAAGCGTGTGGCGGTAAGTCGGATAGATGCTCACAGCTTGCGCTTGGCGCATCGCGAACTTATCGATCCCGGCACTCCCAAGCTATCGCCACACACGTTTACTGGGCGATCCCACGCCATGTTGCGTTGTTTCAATTCTTGGACCACCTTTCTACGGTTGTCAGAAGATGGAGTGCTGTGTCCGCGACTCTTGGGTCTTCTTCTAGCCGCAGGGAAGCCGCTCTGCCTTCAGCAGAGTCCGGCGTTCTTTCCGAATATAGAGCAATGCTAGCCTCGCCATTACCGTCTATTGCAAGTTCATAGTTCTTGACTGTCCTGGTTGGCAGGTATAGGGCTACAGCGACCAAATCTCCTTCACTGCCGTGAGGATGGCGATTAAGCAAGTACACAATGGTATCCTGGTCTATCCAGATCTTCATCCTTTCAGGAAACTCTTCCATGACCTCTCTTAGACGCTGTGCGTCCCGAGCCTCATGGTCCAGGACGGGTTGAGACTGTCCAACTAGCGGAGCACCGGCTGGAGTTGGAGTTGTCCCTGCTGTACCTGATGGTGTCTCTGCCTGTGTCGGTGTCGCAGTGTCCGCCCCCACTTCACTTGTAGCTGTTGGTGTGCTTGATGGCGTCTCTATCTGGAGCGGCGTCCCAGTGCCCGACTCCGCTTCACTTGTAGCTGTTGGTGTGCTTGATGGCGTCTCTGCCCGAGTCCCCGTCCCACCGCCCCACTCCACGTCGCCGGTAGGCGTTGGTGAGGAACTAGCGCAGGCACCTAGCGTCAAGGCCACGACTCCAACTACGATGGTTGCTAGAAATCGCATGATGCCACCTCCATTAAGTCGAGAATCGAGTACCATCTCCAAGTAAGACGCTCTTGCCGGAGGAATAGTTCCCGGCGAGTATGGCGCTCCTCCTTCTTTTTCAAGCAGATTCTGTATCAGCGGCGACGCTGGCCCACGGAGCGAACCCCCAACTTCTTCCTAAACGACCTGCCTCTACCCGGACGTTATCGGCCAACAAGGGCCGGGAACGATGCCAATAGTGGGATGAGCTTCTTCGCAAGGCGCCGAATACGCGGATTCGGTCGTGTTTCAGGCGCTCAGCACTCTCATCATCTGGATTCTGTCTATTCGAGTATACGCCTCAACTGCCCATTTCGTTCCATGAACAAGCGGCTCCTCAGCGATCTAGTGTACATCCACTCCCAGATGCCGTCAGGGCTCGAGGTTACGTCAATAGGTGTGTAAACGACATCAGGCGGCGACCTTCTCAGCCGTTGATTCAATGGCGATTCCATCCGCATACTGTGCACCGAGATAGACGTCTTCGATCAACTCAGGGGCCTTCAGACGCCTGAAGCGCTGTTCGGCGACCATCAACATTTTCCAGATCACCGCTATCGCCCGATCGACCCTCTTGTAGCGCTTGGCGGCATCGGTCCGAAGCCTGAGGGCCGCGAAGGGTGATTCTACCGGGTTCGTCGTGCGAAGGTGCCCCCAGTGCTCCTTTGGGAAGTCATAGAAGGTGACCATGCGGTCCCAGTCCCGCTCCAAGGCCTCTGAGGCCGCCTCGTAGGAATGGTCGCCGCACCACCTGGTGAACACCGTCCTGAGCCGCTCAGCCTCTGTCCGAGTCGGCGCGTAGGGGATAGTACGCAGCATGAGCTTGGCCTGGTCCTGTTGTCGCTTTGGAAGCTTGGCGAGCACGTTTACGATCTTGTGGTTCCAGCAGCGTTGCTCTGCCGCCTGCGGATAGACGTTGCGCAGAGCTCCCCAGATGCCCAGGTGTCCGTCTCCAACCACCAGCCTCGGGCAGCTCAAGCCCCGGCGCTTGATGTCCCTGAGCACCTCGGACCAGTTCTCTGTGGACTCCCTGTATCCGGGAACAGCGCTCACCACCACCTTGCTCCCGTCGCTCAGGGCCGCCATCACCACCAGTACCGCCGCCTTCTCCTTCTCAAGACCAGCCTTGACGTAGACTCCATCCACCCACATGTAGACCACTTCCAGGTCATCGAGGGGCCGGCTGCGCCATTGGGCAAGCTCATCGTTCCACTTGGACTTCAACCGGGCCACCGTGCTCGCCGATACCGGTGCGTCCTCTCCCAGCAGCCCCCGCAAAGCCAGATCGAAGTCGCCTTCGGATAGACCGTGCAGGTACAGCTCGGGGATCAACTCAGCAACCTTCCTGGTCCTGTTGACGAACAGCGGCAGCAGCCGGCTCTCGAACTGCTCCTCGGTATCGCGGACTCGCGGCCGCCTCAGCTGTATCGTTCCCGAACTCAGCGTAAGCCTCCGGGCTCTGCCGTATCCGTTCCGATAGCCGGTATCGTTGTCCGAGTCGGATCTGAGCGCCGACTTCGCCCTTCCCAGAAACGCCGTCACCTCCTCCTCCAGCAACTCCTGGATCAGCCTCTGGACCTGGCTTCGCACCCAATCCTCCAACTGCTCCCACTCCGGCCTTGACTCCGACCTACTCTCAGTGCTTTCCTTCCTCATGGGCGGTCTATCTCCTCTCTTGGGCCTCGAGCCCGTGTTGTTCAGAGAGAGGGTACACCGCCTGACTGTTTACACACTTTTTGAAGATACCTCCAGGGCTCACCCAATTGTTGGCAATCAGCACAAGTGGGACAGATTAGGACCCGAGAAGATTATTATTATGAAGAGCTGCGTGGGAGCTCCCTGAGGGTCTTGTTGTAGCGTCTTCGCCGTTCTAACGTCTGGACCTGCACCTCCTTTCTCCGTTGGAGGATCTGCTCCCGCCTTCCGTTGAGCATGTCTGCGGGCGTCACGTTGCCCAGCGCCTTGTGATAGCGTCGGTAGTTGTAGTAGGCCACGAAGGCGGCGATTGCTGCTTCCAGGGCAGAAGGCATCTCGTAGGGGACCTGTTTGACGTCCCGCTTGATACTCTGGTGATAGCGCTCGAGCTTGCCATTGGTCTGAGGGTGGAACGGCGCGGCCAGAATGTGCTTGATTCCCACCAGGTGCAGGTAGTCTCTGAAGCCACGGGAGACATAACCTGAGCCGTTATCGCTCAGCAGGCTGGTCCGGTCGGCCACTGGGACCTCAGTCATGCCGGTCTTGTCCACGGCCTCTTGGACCACCTCGATGAGAGAGTCGGTGGTCATGTCCCGCTGGAGCTTGTGGGCCAGTATGAAGCGGGAGTAGTCGTCCATCACGGTGACCAGGTAGTAGTAGCCCCAACCGATCACCTTGAAGTAGGAGGCGTCGGTAGCCCACATCTGGTGAGGGCCGCTGGTCTTGCGATGGTACTCTTTGCCGGCCTTGAGCTGCATCTCGGGTGACTTCACAAGACCTTCTCTGCACAGGATGCGATACACAGTGGACTCGGATACAGCGAAGGCCAGGTTGTCTGTAGACCACGCTGCCAACTGGCGGCTACTTAGCTCCGGCATCTCCCTGGCCGCTTCCAGGATCGACCGTTCCTCCTGAGGTCTAAGGCGGTTCCACGGTGGAGCGCTGGCTCCAGGTCGGTCCTCGAGACCTTGTTGATGTTGTTGTCGCATCAACCACCGATAGTAGGTGCTCTTGGGAACACCCAGGTCTCTGAGCACCCGACGCTTGGCCAGCGGTGATGCGGCTACACTGGCCAGGACCGTCGCCTTCTCAACGGCGCTCATCCGCTGGTACCGACGCCGTTCTGGGGCATTGGTATGGCCGTTTTTTTCAGACGGTAGACCTCGAGGGATAGCTCGGCTACCAGCTGCTTGAGCTCGCCGTTCTCCCGCTTGAGATCCTGGATCTCCTGCCGGGTGGCATCGCGCACCGTGTCACGGGACAGCCGCTCCCTGCCCGCCTCCATGAACTCCTTGGTCCACGAGTAGTAGGAGTGGGGCTTGATACCCTCCCGCCGGCACAGGTCGTTCACGGTGACCTCGCGGCGGAAGCCCTCCAGCACGATACGGATCTTCTCTTCCGGGGTGTATTTGCGCCGGGTAGCCGCTCTAACTCGTCGAACGAAGGACCTAGTCTGCTCCGACCGCTGATCGGCGGCCTCGGCCTTGCTGACGTCTGACTGGGACATCGCTGCTCCTTTCATGAGGTACTCTACCCTCACTTCAGGAGCTCACACCACTCTCAGACTCTCGGGTTTTCTACCCCTCTCACGTGTCCCATTATCGCTGACGGTCTACAGTCGGGGGCAGAGCCGTGGATGGGCTCGTACATTCTCAGGGCGGCCTTCCTGCCCCGCTCCGGTCGTTTCGCCTTTGATCCAGAGGTGGCCACTGGAGGAGCATCTCCTCCAGAAGGTTGTCTGGTGGTTTCGGGAGAAAAAGCCAGGCTGGCCGATGGCAGGAGCCCCATAGAGGCCGTCAGCACAGCCGCCTCGTCGGTCAGGATGTCGCCGAAGGTGTTCTCCGCCACTATTACGTCGAAACTGGAGGGACGCTGTATCAGCTGCATGGCGCAGGTATCCACGAGCATATGCTCCAGATGGACGTCGGGGTACTCTGGGCCAAGCTCGATAGCTATCTGCCGCCACAGCCGGGAAGTCTCCAGTACATTGGCCTTGTCGACGGAAGTGAGCTTCTTCCTGCGTCCTCGGGCCAACTCGAAACCCACCTGCAGCACCCTTTCTATCTCCTGCTGGGCCGCCATCGCCGCTTGCTCCCTGGACAGCAGCAGCCCTTCCAGCGCAGTCCGCACCCACCTGAGCCGCTCCCTCCTGGTCCGCGCCCACCGGGTGTCGCCCAGGGCCGCCTCTATCGAGCGTCGCTGCCCGTTCCTCCACACCCCCCTGAGCGGCTGGGTCTCGGGCGGCAGGGTCAGCCCGTGCTCCTCGGCCATGGCCAGCTCCAGGTCCAGGATGCGCTCCTCCGTCACCAGCCACGACAGGCTCTTGCCGTCGCTGGGATGGCCATCCCTGAGCCTTCGCCACTCCTCAACCAGCGGCCACGCCGCGCCATAGACCTCCTCGTCGTCTGGCGCAGGCTCACGGGTCACCAGCTCGGGATACTTCCGCCGAAACGTGGTATTACCAACCGGCTTGCGAACCGCATTAGCCCCGCTCCCCGACCCCTGCCCAGCCCCGACCTCAGCCACCCGTCGCTCCAACTGGCGCAGAGCCCTGACGTGCTCGTCTCCGAACGCCTTCACCTGGGACTCGACGAAGGCTCGCACCTTGCCGAGACTGCTCTCGATCTTCTGTTCCAGGGTCTCCACCCGCTGCTCCAGGGCTTCGATGCGCTCCTGTTGTCGAGCCGTCGCTTTGGTCTTCTGGGACAGGAGCAAACGATCCAACGCATGGCTCATGCGCGGCGAAAGGCTGCCGGTCTCCACGGCTCTAGCCAGGGTCTTGTAGTTGACGCCCAGCAGGTCCGCCGCTTCCATGCGCCCTTTCTCGCGTATCACGTCGAGCAGCAGCGCCATGAGCCGCAACTCGTGCAGGTTCTCCAGGCTCCTCGTCTTTTCCATCGCTACAGCCCTCTCTTTCATCGGTCCCTCACTCCCACTTCCGAAAAGGAAACTTCTCCACGACGAAAGGGAAGTCGGCTCACAAATCGGCACTTCCGTTTCGGGAAGTTTCCCTAGCCCGTTCCTGGCACCACCCCCTGGAACCCGCTCTGGACACAAAGTGCTTGCTGAGATGGTCCTATAGGGGGTGGTTTCTCCCCGAATTAGCTTGCTCAGGACCCCGACTTCCCTTTTTGGAACAAACTCAAATCTCTGTACACGTCCATCACACCACGAAGGCCCCTGGGAACGTCAGGGCTTGAAAGGGAGGGTGAGCTCACCCTCCCTTTCAAGGGATTATGCCCAGATCGCTGGCAGCCCACACTTGAATGGGAGGGGCGTACGACGCCGCAAGTCCAACACTCAGAGCCGAAGGAAAGGACAGTTGCTCCCGCACCATCCCTAGAGAGCCCGACCACCGGAATAGCGATATGGAAGAGACCAAGAGCGAAGACAAGCCCAAAGGCTCCAGCAGGCGCGGGACGGGGCTGGGGGTGGTGAGCATCGACTTCAACCCCGGACCCGACGCCCAGGACCGGCTGCGCCGCCTCTTCACCCTGCTCGTCAAGTACGCCGTGAGGGACAGGCAGCTCCCGCCTCGTGCGGACTCATCTCCGGACGGCGGCGGGGAGGAGGGCTGATGCGTTTCACACACTCTCTGACGGTCATCAGCCAATGAAAACACCCCGCGACCGGTGGATACACAATCGCTACCCACTGATCGAGGTTGGGATGTCCAGAAAGGACTGCCTGGAGTGGTGGCAGGCCCGCTACGACCAGCCGCTGGAGCGCTCTGCCTGCGTCGGCTGTCCCTACCAGTCCCGTCAGCGGTGGGTCGAGACCAAGCGCAGGTGGCCGGAGTTGTTCGCCGAGGCAGTGGAGATCGACGCCAACCTCAGAGGACGGCTGGCCTTCGCTAAGGAGCCCTACCTGCATCCTCGACGGGTGCCCCTCGCGCAGGCGGTCAGCCCCGATGAGGCGGAGTTGGGAACGGACGGGCAATCGGACGGGTTCGGCAACGAGTGTGAGGGTTACTGTGGCGTCTGATGGAACACTCCGCGGTGGCAAGGCAGGTCTGAGACTTGCTGTGCTATTCCGTATGTGGTATACTCTACGGTATAGTATTAGCTGATGGAGACCGTCCTGCGACGATTCACCGATGAGCAGGGAAACGAGGTCCGCCTCACCGACGAGCGGCTCCGGCATATCCTGCGAAGGCATCCTGAAATGGCCTTCCAGCTCCACAGGTTCGCCGACACCCTCGCAAGCCCGGATGCGGTGCGAGCCTCCAAGTCCAATCCAACGGTCCAGCTCTACTACCGGCTCTACCCGGACTTGAGGGGCAGGAATCGCTACCTCTGCCTGGCGGTAAAGAGGGGGGACAGCTATTCCCTCATCCTCACCGGCTATCTGGATCGCCGAATCAAAGGAGATTGAATATGACGAGCAGAACGGTGTCCGTCTGGTACGACGACGAAGGGGACATGCTTGAGGTCCTGTGGGCGTTCAGGGAGGGGTACTTCACTCCTACCGATGATGAACGCATCCTCAAGCGGCTGGACGACGGCGGCGAGGTTATCGGGTTTCTCATCCACGAGATGAGCACCCTCAAGCGGCCAAGCCCGATAGAGTTCGAGTTGGCCTCGGAGCTGCCTGCCGATGATGTCGTCAACCTCACGGCGAGTCAGGCCGCCGCTCGGTTGGGTATCTCCGACCGCAGGGTGCGTAAGTTGGCCCGCGACGGGCGAGTGAGGGGAGCGACCAAGACCGGGCAGGAGTGGCTGATCCCCACTCCTGTGGAGGTACTTCCCGCAAGCCGTGGTCCCGTCGGTGTGGCGGGCCGCACTGGTCCGACTTCTATCTGACCCTAATCAGGGCTTTGAAGTTGCCCCGGCGATCGCGGTAAAATGCTGGGTAGAAGTTGGCCCGGCGATGCTGCAAACACCCCGGGCCGTGGCTCCACCTGAATGGACAGGTGATGCGATGTGATTGTACTACTCGCAGACCCGCTCCCGGCAGGAGGCGGGTCTCTTCCATTTTAGACAGGTGCCAATAAGAGGAGGCGATCATGGCAGGAACCAAGACACAGCAACAGCAGGCAAACGGCAAGAGGGCGGCAATCTACGCCCGCGTATCGGACAAGAGCCAGGACGGGGAGGACAAGACATCCATCTCCGAGCAGACCTCCGAGATGGAAGCCTACTGCGAAGGCAAGGGGCTGACCATCATCGCCCGCTACCAGGAGGTCGGCAGGGGCTGGTCAAAGAAGCGTCCCGAGTTCCAGAGGATGCTGACCGACGCCAGGAGCGGACGCTTCGACACCATCGTCTGCTGGAAGTCCGACCGCCTGAGCCGGGGCATGTACCCCGCCGCAGCACTCATGGAGGTCGTCGAGGCGTACCACATCAACCTGGAGGCCGTCATGGACGCCATCGACATGAAGACCTTCGGCCTCATGGCGGCCATCGGCAAGATAGAGCTGGACAACTTCCGGGAGAGGGCGTCAATGGGAAAGAGGGGGGCGGCCAAACGGGGGCGAATACCAACCAGCCAGGTGCCGTATGGATACACGATAGCAGAAGACGGCACGCCCCAGGTGAACCAGGAGAAGGCGCAGATCGTGCGGCGCATCTACCATCGCTACATCCATGACGGAATGGGCGCCCGCGCCATCGCATGGCAGCTCGACGAAGATGAGGTCCCCCCGGGGACGCCGGGCAAGCAGTGGCATGATTCGCAGGTCCAGCGCATTCTGCGGAATGAGACCTACAAGGGCACCTGGTGGTACGGCAAGGCCCGTCATGTCTCGACGGACGACGGGACGAAGGTATACGAGCAGCCGAAGGATGCCTGGGTCGGGGTCCCGTTCCCGCCGATAGTGGACGATGAGACGTGGGAGCGGGTTCAGAGCCTCAGGAAGCAACGGTGGACGCCGCCCACGCGCAACACAAAGGCGTTCTACCTGTTGCAGCACATGGTCAGGTGCGCGGAGTGCGGGATGCTCTTCGGATGCCGCACGACGAGACGCCAGACCGTGAAATACAACGGCAAGGTCTACAAGTACGACCTGGACCCCCCTCGCCGGTACTACAGATGCTACGGGGTGCAGAAGTTCCGCCTCAACTGCCGGAATCGCTCCTATATCAGGGCGGAGCGGCTGGAGGAGCTTGTTTGGGGCCAGGTCAAGAGGGTCGTGCAGGACCGCGACCTCCTCATCGCTGGCATCGACGCTCTCGACACCAGTGAAGACGGCGAGATGGCGAAGCAGGTAGCCAGGACGGAGCGCGACCTGCAAAACATCCAACTGGAAGAGGACCGGGCGATCAGATTGTACGTGTCGGGGAAGATCACCGAGAGCCAGCTCGACCATCAACGCAAGTTCATCACCGAGCGCTTGGAGAACCTCCGCGCGAAGCTGGATGACTACCGCGCACGGGAGTCGGCCGAGGTCGAGCGGCGAGTGCTGATGGAGTACGTTCTCGAGTGGGCAGAGAAGGTCGGCGAGGGCCTTGACGATCTGCCCTCCGAGGAGCGGCGGGACGTGTTGCAAATCCTTCTCGACCGGGTCATGATCGACCGGGATAACAACGTAGTCATCACGTTGGGCATCCCTACTGATGATTTAGTCGCAATTGGAAACCCCGAACCAGGGTTCCGGTGTACGCCTCGTTCCTCAGGATGATGTGGATGCCGTTCTTGGACCAGAGCCTGCCGGTAGGGTTGGCGATGCCCTCGTCGTTGAGGGTGCGGGTGATGTCCAGGATTCCCCTGCCTGCCTCGGCCATCCCGAAGATGCGCTCCACCACGGGCGCGGTCGTGGGATCGGGTTCCAGGGTGGGCCGCTTCTTGGCCCCGTCCTGCACCATGAGCTTGCGGTAGCCGTAGGGCACGCGGCTGGCGACCCAGAATCCTCTAGAGGCAGCCTCCCGCATTCCTCGGACGACTTCCTGCGCCAGATTCTCGCTGTAGAATTCGTCCACGCTCTCGATGATGGCTTCCATGAGCTTGCCGGTGGGGGAATCGTCGGCGTGCTCGGTGATGGACACTACCCGGACGCCGCGCCGCCTCAGCATGGCCTTGAAGGCGACGGCGTGCTCCCGCTTGCGGGTGAACCTCGAGAACTTCCAGACGAGGATCTCCTTGAAGGGGGCCTCTGGCTTGGCTGCCTCGCCCAGCATCTTTTGGAACTGGGGCCGGTCGGCGATGCGGCCGCTCTCGGCCTCGTCCACGTACTCGCGGGCGACATGGTAGCCGTTCTTCTCCGCGTAGTCCCTGAGCGCACGCAGCTGGGCGGCCACGGACAGGTCCACGTCCTGTCGGTCGCTGGACACTCTGGCATAGAGGGCCGCCGGTATCAGATCGAGTCGGTCGTTCATCAGTCTCTCCTCGTCGTGTCTTCCTGTTCGTCTTGGCGGGAGCGCAGCCGTTCCAGCCGCTCCCGTCTGCGCCACTCCCGTTCCTCCATGAACAGGCGTATACCCTGTCTGAGCAGCTCGCTCACGGAGAGGTCGTCCTCCTTCATCACCTGGCGCACCTGCGCCTCCATCTCCGGCGGCAGGGAGAAGGTGATGGTCTTGGATCGTCTGGGGGTGGTCACTCCTATTGCCTCCATTGTAATATAATGTCTTACTATACACTATCATGATGCCGGCCTTCAATCCCTCCGGTACGGAGTCGTCGCGGGTCCGGGCGCTGCAACAATTGTCACGTTTCCACCTGTTGGGGGCTGACACCGTAGGTGACGGAATGCCCTTTTGTCCCCCTATAGGAAGTCGTAGGAACGGATTGAGGCCGGTGGTGGAACATGCTCCGGTGGACATCATGGGGCTGTTCGTCGAGGCCCTGAGTGACGCTGGTGTAGCTACGAGCCAAAGCTGAAGTGCAGTGGAGAGGTGAGGGGAACGGGGCTCCCTCTGACGTATCAACTCTGCACCAATGTTTAATTGGGAGGGCGTAAGAGGCATGAGCGGTTGC
>CBDFKP010000002.1:0-450802 GCA_965248865.1 Dehalococcoidia bacterium
TCTCCGACAAGAGCCAAGACACAGAGGACAAGACCTCTCTTTCCGAGCAGACCATCGAGATGGAAGCCTACTGCGAGGGCAAGGGCATGACCATCACCGCACGATATCAGGAGGTGGGTAGGGGCTGGACCAAGAAGCGCCCCGAGTTCCAGCGGATGCTCTCCGACGCCAAGCAGGGACTATTTGACACCATCGTCTGCTGGAAGTCGGACCGCCTAAGTAGGGGCATGTACCCCGCAGCCGCTCTGATGGAGGTGGTGGAGGCTCACCAGATACGGCTTGAGGCCGTCATGGATGCCATCGACATGAAAACTTTCGGCCTGATGGCGGCCATCGGGAAGATTGAACTGGACAACTTCCGCGAGCGGTCGTCGCTGGGCAAGCGGGGGACGGCCAAGCAAGGACGCATACCGTCCGGCGGCCTTCCCTACGGCTACTGTATCGGAGACGACGGCAGGCCAGAGGTAGACGAGGCCGAGGCGGAGATCGTCCGCCGAATCTTCCGTCAATACGTCCACGAAGGGATGGGCTCCCCCGCGATTGCATGGCAGCTGACCGACGACGGCATCCCCACCGCCCAGGGCGGCCCGGCGTGGCGTCAGGCCCAGGTACATAGCCTCCTGAGAAACGACAGCTACTTGGGCATCTGGGCCTACGGGAAGACCCGGCAAGTCTCGACCGAAGATGGAACGAAGGTATTCGACCAGCCGAAGGACGCCTGGATAGAAGTGCCGATTCCACCGCTGATAGACCAAGAGACCTGGGATATGGTCCAGATCCTTAAGAAGCAACGGCTCATGCGGTCCACGAGGAATACGAAGGTCTTTTATCTATTGCAGCATCTTCTGAGATGCAGCGAGTGCGGTCTCCACTTCGGTGGGAGGTCTGTTTGGAACGATAGCAGCCCCCGCAGCGGTAAGCTTGATCCGGCCAATCCTCGGCGCTACTACAAGTGCACCGGGATGCACTCGATGCGGCTACGCTGCCGGGAGCGACCCTACCTCAGGGCTGAGCCGTTGGAGGAGTTGGTGTGGAGCGAGGTCAGCCGCGTCCTTCAGAACCCCGACTTGATTGTGGCGGGGATCGAGTCCCTCGACGCTCAGGACAGCGGTGCCCTTGATGAGGAGATCAGCAAAGCGGAGCGCCAACTGAGGTCTGTCCAGATGGAAGAGGACCGCGCTATCAGACTGTATGTATCTGGGAAGATCACCGAGGCCCAACTTGACCATCAGCGCAAATTCATCACCGAACGCCTGGAACTCCTCCGGAGTCAACTCGATGACCTCCAGGCCAGGGCGGCGAGCGGAACTGCAAAGCGCGCTACGATGGAGGCAGTCCTGGCCTGGGCTGGGGAGGTTGGCGATGGACTGGACGACATGACACCCGAGCAACGTAAGGCCGTCCTCCAGTTGGTTCTCGATGACGCTATAATCGACAAGCACAACCAGGTGCGCATCAACCTGGCGATCCCTGTAGAAGTACCTGTGTCGATTGCATCTGCTTCATTAGCATGGCCTTGAAGGCGACGGCGTGCTCGCGTTTGCGGGTGAAGCGTGAGAACTTCCAGACGAGGATTTCCTTGAAGGGGGCCTCCGGCTTGGCGGCCTCATCCAGCATCTTTTGGAACTGGGGCCGGTCGGCGATGCGCCCGCTCTCGGCCTCGTCCACGTACTCGCGGGCGACCAGGTAGCCGTTCTCCTCGGCATAGTCCCTGAGCGCCCGCAGCTGGGCGGCCACGGACAAGTCCACGTCCTGGCGATCGCTGGATACTCTGGCGTAGAGGGCGGCTGGTATCAGATCGAGTCGGTCGTTCATCGCTCTCTTCTCCCTGTCTCTTCCTGCTCGGTAGTAATGCGGGAGCGCAGTCGTTCCAGCCGCTCCCGTCTTCGCCACTCCCGCTCCTCCATGAACAGGCGTATACCCTGTCTGAGCAGCTCGCTCACGGATAGGTCGTCCTCCTTCATCACCTCGCGCACCTGCGCCTCCATCTCCGGCGGCAGGGAGAAGGTGATGGTCTTGGATCGCCTGGGGGTGGTCACTCCTCTTGTCCCCTGTTGTAGTATATTGTCTTACTATACACTATCATGATACCGGCCTTCAACCCCAATGAGGGAGGAGTCGGCGCAGAGTCCGTGCTCTGCAACAATTGTCACGTTTCGACCTGTTGGGGGCGGACACCGTAAGTAGAGGAATGCCCTTTTGTCCCCCTATAGGAAATCATAGCAACGGATTGGGGCCGGTGGTGGAACATGTTCTAGTGGCCATCATGGGCTGGTCATCAGTGTCCTGGGCGAGGCGTGTGTCGCTACGAGCCAAAGCTGAAGTGCAACGGAGAAGTCAGGTGGACGGGGACTCCTCTGACGTGTCAGTTCTGCACCAAATCCCAATCGGGAGGGCGGAAGATGCAAGAAGGGCGGCGAAGTCCTGCAAAATGGCCCCAGCAGCCATGCTGGGACACCCCCTACAGGAAGTGGTCGGAACGGCGTGCTGGTCATTGTGCCACCTGGTCAAGGGCGGACAGCGGCCTCCTGTCGAGGGAGTGCGGCGGCGGAAGAATCCACGAGTCGCCCAGGATGCCACGCTTGGAAAGGATCTCTGTGTTCGAGGTGATGATGGGCACCCCATTCACTGTGTCGGCAACGTCGAGGAAGGCGTTCTCGCTGCCGGGAGACTCGAAGATGAAGAGCACCCGGGGCAGGCGTCCCTCGTGGTCTCGCTCAGCCCATCCGCTGTCGAAGTAGCGGTGGTAGGACTTCAGGCGGGAGCGGGCACGCTTCGGCGTCGTGGCCCGTCGCTCGAACTCCAGCAGGTACGGACGCCACCGGCCTTTGTATTCCAGGGTGAAGGAGGCGTCGGGATGGATGACGTAGGTGGTCCAGTCGTAGCGGTAGCCGATGCTGGAGCGGGACGTGGGCAGCAGGTCGAACAGGTCATGGTCCGGGGAGCAGGCGACCTCGGTGGACAGAGCGGCGGCGAAGTCGATGACGCCGGCGTGGTGACGCATCTGAGAGGCGAGGGTGCGCATCGCGGTCCCTGCGTAGATGTCGGCGTTCAGGTAGAGAGGCTCGGCGCTCCACCGGTCGAGGGTCAGCCCAACGGCGGCGCGGTCCCTGCGGGCCAGGTACGTCAGCCCCTCGTCGGTGAGCATGTGCAGAGGCTCGTCCGCTCGCACTAGACCATGCTGGGAAAGGGAGCGGAGCACCTGATTGACGCGGCGCAGGGTGACGCCGCCCATCAGTCCTGCGAGCTGCTCTCGGGTGCACAGGGGCCAGGCTGCCAGCAGGTCGAGGGCGTCCTTCTCGGCCCGGGTCAGCTGCGCCGGGATGGCCGGTGTGAGCTGCTGCGACGGCTCCGGCATGGCGGCCTGCACGCCGGAGGGATAGAGGTCGCTGGGATTCGGCTTCGGGTTCTTGCCTAGGAAGGAGTAGGACGTGTCCAACAGGCGCTCCGCCAAGGCCAGGATGCCCGCCAGAGATGCGTCGGCGTCGATGCGCACGGCCTCACCCAGGCCGCTCCCGCACTGCTGCCAGACGACTCCCGTGTGGTCTCCGGCCAGAAGCTCCCCTTCCGTCGCCACGAAGGTCCGGGAGTGCTCCGACGGGTCGCCCAGGGAGCGGATGGCCCTGCGGGTGGCCTGGTCTGCATGGGTCAGCACCAGGGTGACGAAGGGGCTGTCGCTGCTGTCCAGCCTCTCGATGCTCCTGAGGCGGTAGCGGAGTCTGGACGTGGGCAGCGCCGGTCCCTGGCGAATCAGACCTAGAGAGCGGCCCCCGGACAGGGTGATCAGCATGTCGTAGGGGCCGTGGCGGTAGTGGTCCACTCGCACCGGGTCGTCTTGCGGGTCGGCGTCGGCGACCATGGCGGCGACGCGGTAGAGCACGGCCACGGCGTCCAGCCGCTCGGCCAGCAGCCGGAACCACTGCTTCGACACTGGGTAGGCCCGCAGCATGTGCTCACGGCCCTTGGTTGCCATGCCTCCGGCGGTGACGCCCTTCTCCGTCGGGAAGTATCGGCGCTGAGGGCGAGTCCCCAACGCGCTCAGGTGGTGTGGCACGGAGTCCACGAGGCCCCGCTCAATCAGCATCTTCAAGCGCTCGCGGAGCGTGGAGGCCGGAACGCGTCCCAAGCGCGACAGCTCGTCCACCGTGGTGAACGGCGCTGCGCAGAGTAGCAGGAGCGCCTCCTCAAGACCCTGGCGCAAGGAACGCAGGGCAGGGTCCGGCCGCAGGCCCTCCAGGTCGATGATGATCTCGTATGTGGCCGCTTCAATCGCTCGGACGCTGTTGCCGACCTTGTTCACGACGGCGGAGGGTACGGCGCGTCCCATGTGGCCACGTTCGAGGAAGCGCCAGAGGGTGTGGCGAGACACGCCGAGGACCTCGGCTGTCTTCCGCCGCCCATGCCGCCACGCGTAAGCACGTACGTACTCTCGGACCGCTCTCTCAAGGCGTGGTCCGGCCTGTGTCGTACCGTTCAACGGTCGTGTTATCGGCTCCGTGACGATCAATCGCCTTCTCCAGTCGGCAATAGCCCAACATCTCATTCTGAACGGGAAATTCGTCCAAGGTAAGGCCTTGCAAGCCCTTGTATACGAGAGGATTTTGTGGTAGGGGCCAGCGAGTTTCTGTGGCGGCTATGCTACGGTCCGCCAGTGATGGAGGGTGGGAATGTCCCCGAGGGCGGGAGCGAAGTGGGGTGGGAGGACAGGCCAGGCTTGTTTACGACGCTTCCACCGACTCCGGCTTCCGAAGCTCAACCAGCGAGGGCTTGCAGATCTCCAACTAGAAACCCTGGACCTAGCCCTGATCGACGCTCCTCACTGCGCGAGCTTCGACCGTATACCTTCTTCGAATTCAGTCAACGTCACAGGAGATCCGCCCGTCAGTCCCTCGGTGGCCCTCTCAAGCGTGGTGACGTGAACGCGGTCCTGAATGAGCCTGAAACGCCCGCTGGCGTGGTCCTCTTCGAAGTCTACGGTGAACCACGCTATATCCCCGCTCGACAGGTCTCCGACCTCCTCCATGCGCCCTAGGGACTCGAAGAAGTGCTTGTCCACTACTACTACCATCTTCTTGCCCCATCGACGGAGCGTAGGCACCTTGATCTGCAACTGAGGCATTAGACGCTTTGGCCCACTACTCCGGTAGTCGGGTCGCCGTATCTGTCCCGGGAAGGGCGGCTGCTCTCCCTCGTAGTTCCTGATGTTTCTGAACTCTTCACCCATGCTCCTACCGGAGAAGTAGACGGCTTGAATCTCCAAGGCGCACCAATTGAGTGCTGTTGTGCCGTCTTCCTGATTCGCCAGAACCATGTCTATCCGGCCTACGTGCGTGTTTCCATCCTCAGCCTTCAGAAAGCCAATCTCGGTGGCTATGGCAGGTTTAGACGTACCTAAGACGACCTCGCCCACCCATTGAAAGATGGTCATGTCCTCTTCAAATCGCCGAGGACAGAGAACCCGCAATCCGGCCTCCGCGTCTGATACCGGAGTAGCCACACCATCATCATCTTCGTATAGCCTGAACGAACAGACTCCGCCTGTCTTCGTGCATGGTCCCCCGCCCATCCGAAAGGGGCATGGCTGGGAACCGGTCCCGGCGGCGTATGCCCGGCGTTCGTCCCGTGTCAGACCGACGAATGAATGTCCGTACCATTCCCCTATGCCGAAGCGTCGAGGTTGAGTCATGATGTTAGCTCGTGCGACGTGATAAGCAACTCGTACATCACCGCGTGGTGCGTGTTCTTCATTGGAACCTTGGCCAGATGGAGTCCCCGCCTGCGCGCCATCTCGATGACGTCGGCGCTCTCGTCGTAGGTCATCATGAAGACGCCCCGTACCCGTGACATTCGCTCGAACAGGTCCTCGTGGTCGATCTCGTTGTACGTATACAGACGCCTCCCCGCCCGCTTGCCAGCGGCGGTGTAGGGAGGGTCGATGAAGAACGCGGCCGCTTCCTTGTCCTTGCACAACTCCACGAGACTCACACCATCTCCCTGGAAGAAGTCGAACTGCTCGGCATGGTTCCCGATGGCGCGGATGCGTGCTGCGAGAGTGTCGGCGTACCAGCGAGAGGAAAGCCCATGCCCATTCTCTCCCTCCTTCATCACCGAAGCGCCCTTGGCCAAGATGCCACCCCGACTGACCCTATTCCGCAGCAGGGTCCGAAAGGCGGCGTTCATACCTGACATCCCCGCATCCGCAAACACCGCGCTTACGTTCTCTGGAGTTGCTACGAAACCCTCGACGCGATGGGCCAGTTCCTCGGCGTCGTCGAGCATACACTGCCAGAGATTGGATATGTCCGGGTCCCTCTCGCAGAGCACTGCACGATCCACATAGCGGTCCATGACCGCCGTTAGGGATGCGATCCCGCCACCGGCAAACGGCTCGACGAATACCTCTGGGCGAAAGTCGAGGCCCTCAAGGTACTTCCGTATTTCGGGCACGAGCCACGTCTTACCGCCTGGGTAGCGCAAGGGGCTACGCTGTGGGACCGACGCAACGTTGACTGCCTTGTCGGATAGCACAGGGATCGCCTGCGCGACGTTCTGTTCGGTGACGCCTCTGGCTCCTTCGTCCTTCAGGGAGGCCGCTTCGTTCGAAGACGATATCTCGTCTCTTTGGCTCAGCGTGGACATGTCCGTTCGGGTTACTGTCATTGGCGGATCATACCCTCTCCAGGATTGCTCACGGTCCGATGATCGATGCCGTTCACGATCTATCCCGCCTCCAACATAAAAGTTCCTCTGACTTCTGGAGACTGTCCATCGAAAGTAGAGCTAGGGATGAGACAGTAGTCTCCTCAATCTTCTCTGGCTTCCGTCATAAGTGTTGGCAAACATCAGGAGCCGGTCCCGCTCCATAATCCACTTGTTCCCGAACTTGGTGGCCGTGAGCTTGCCCTCCCGTATCAGGCGCTTTACCGTCTCCGGATGAATATCCAGAATCTTAGAAGCCTCGATGACGTCGATGTAGTTCTCAAGCATGGGTCAGCCCTGATATGATTGTTGTACTACCACATCATACCATGAAGTGCCACCGGTTCACACGCTATGGCGCGATGGCGGTTCCGGCAATGGGGCGGTTCGGGGAGGTAAACCTAATGTCGAAGTTTCAGAACAAAGCTAAAGGGTGGCCACGAAATAGTTACACCGGCCCGTACGGGGGACTATACACCGGTCCAGGCGGCGGGCTATACACAGGACCCGGTGGCGGACTTTCGACTGGGCCGGGAGGTGGGCTATCCACAGGTCCCATCCCGTATTACAGCAACATACCGCCCAGAAGGGTATTCTTAGAGTATCTGCGGACGCATGGCTACGATGCCGAGTACCGTATCCTTAAGGACGCGTGGGGGCTATAACCGAGATCGGGCACCTCCTACAATGACATCCTCATTTCAAAGATGGTTCTGTCTACCGTCAACTTAGGTCCACCAAACTGGACAAAATCAAGAACCTTCATCCGCCGGACACAATAGCAACGGAAAACTCAGGTACTCGTGGGCGGTCGGACTAGGAGGCAGTTGACTAGGAAGGGAGTTCAGGGGATGGCGTGTAGTTCGATCCCCCGCAAGCGGGCCTACGTGTACTGTTCTATGGCGCTTCTGGAAGTGTAGGTACTTTTGCGGTGCAGCTTGCCAAGTACTTTGGTGCGGAAGTTACCGGGGTATGCAGTACCTCGAATTTAGAGCTGGTGAAATCTCTGGGAGCCGACAAGGTAATTGATTACACTAAAGAGGATTTCACCGAAAGCGGTGAGCCCTATAATGTTGTTTTAGTAGAGTCCCAGGAAGTGGTGTAATAAGAGGGAGAGGGTCTGGAGAAAGAGAGACTGTTGGCAATCAGCACAAGTGGGACAGATTAGGACCCGAGAAGATTATTATTATGAAGAGCTGCGTGGGAGCTCCCTGAGGGTCTTGTTGTAGCGTCTTCGCCGTTCTAACGTCTGGACCTGCACCTCCTTTCTCCGTTGGAGGATCTGCTCCCGCCTTCCGTTGAGCATGTCTGCGGGCGTCACGTTGCCCAGCGCCTTGTGATAGCGTCGGTAGTTGTAGTAGGCCACGAAGGCGGCGATTGCTCCTTCCAGGGCAGAAGGCATCTCGTAGGGGACCTGTTTGACGTCCCGCTTGATACTCTGGTGATAGCGCTCGAGCTTGCCATTGGTCTGAGGGTGGAACGGCGCGGCCAGAATGTGCTTGATCCCCACCAGGTGCAGGTAGTCTCTGAAGCCACGGGAGACATAACCTGAGCCGTTATCGCTCAGCAGGCTGGTCCGGTCGGCCACTGGGACCTCAGTCATGCCGGTCTTGTCCACGGCCTCTTGGACCACCTCGATGAGAGAGTCGGTGGTCATGTCCCGCTGGAGCTTGTGGGCCAGTATGAAGCGGGAGTAGTCGTCCATCACGGTGACCAGGTAGTAGTAGCCCCAACCGATCACCTTGAAGTAGGAGGCGTCGGTAGCCCACATCTGGTGAGGGCCGCTGGTCTTGCGATGGTACTCTTTGCCGGCCTTGAGCTGCATCTCGGGTGACTTCACAAGACCTTCTCTGCACAGGATGCGATACACAGTGGACTCGGATACAGCGAAGGCCAGGTTGTCTGTAGACCACGCTGCCAACTGGCGGCTACTTAGCTCCGGCATCTCCCTGGCCGCTTCCAGGATCGACCGTTCCTCCTGAGGTCTAAGGCGGTTCCACGGTGGAGCGCTGGCTCCAGGTCGGTCCTCGAGACCTTGTTGATGTTGTTGTCGCATCAACCACCGATAGTAGGTGCTCTTGGGAACACCCAGGTCTCTGAGCACCCGACGCTTGGCCAGCGGTGATGCGGCTACACTGGCCAGGACCGTCGCCTTCTCAACGGCGCTCATCCGCTGGTACCGACGCCGTTCTGGGGCATTGGTATGGCCGTTTTTTTCAGACGGTAGACCTCGAGGGATAGCTCGGCTACCAGCTGCTTGAGCTCGCCGTTCTCCCGCTTGAGATCCTGGATCTCCTGCCGGGTGGCATCGCGCACCGTGTCACGGGACAGCCGCTCCCTGCCCGCCTCCATGAACTCCTTGGTCCACGAGTAGTAGGAGTGGGGCTTGATACCCTCCCGCCGGCACAGGTCGTTCACGGTGACCTCGCGGCGGAAGCCCTCCAGCACGATACGGATCTTCTCTTCCGGGGTGTATTTGCGCCGGGTAGCCGCTCTAACTCGTCGAACGAAGGACCTAGTCTGCTCCGACCGCTGATCGGCGGCCTCGGCCTTGCTGACGTCTGACTGGGACATCGCTGCTCCTTTCATGAGGTACTCTACCCTCACTTCAGGAGCTCACACCACTCTCAGACTCTCGGGTTTTCTACCCCTCTCACGTGTCCCATTATCGCTGACGGTCTACACTAGATCCCTGCCCTGAGAGTACCTCTGGGTTGCTCTGGGCTGGGTGATCACCTGGCACGCCCGCCTCTGAGACACTCCCAATTGCTCACATACTCTCTCCACCAGCTTCCGTCTCCTAGGCGGGCTCAGGAGTTTCCCCGAAGTGCCTCCTTAAGGATGTCCTTGTCCAAGCTCAGGTCTGCCACCAGCCTCTTCAGCCGAACGTTCTCCCTCTCCAACTCCCTGAGCCTCTTGGCCTGCTCTACACCCATGCCGCCATACTCCCTCCTCCATACATAATAAGTGTGATCAGACACTCCTATCCTCCTGACAGCCTCCCTTACGGCGTGCCCTTGCTGCACCAGCACGTCCACCTCCCGCAGCTTCCCTATGATCTGCTCCGGCGTATATCCCTTCCTCGGCATCCGTCACTCCTTTCTACATATCCAGTGTGCGAGTTTATCTCTGGACTAGTTTTCGGGGGTCAGGTCACAGGCTCGACGGTCACCAGCTTGGGATACCGCCGCCGGGTCACACCCGTCGTCACGGGCTGTTTCTCTGCGCTGGCCGCTGGCGCCCCACCGTATCCCGCCTCCACCTGGGCCAGACGCCGTTCCCACTGCCGCAGCGCCCCCGCGTGTTCGTCTTTGAGCGCCTTGATCTCGCCCTCCATAGTGGTCCGCATCTCTCCGAGGCCGCTGGCGATCTGCTGCTCCAACGCCTCCATGCGCTGATCCAGGACTTCGATGCGCTCCTGCTGGGCCGCCATCGCCGCCTTCTCCCTGGACAGCAGCTGCGCTTCCAATGCGGTCCGCATCCACTTGGAGAGCGCTCCTTGCTCCAGACACGCCTTCACCGTCCGGGGATCGACGCCCAGCATCTCCCCCGCTCCTTTGCGCTGATGCTTCCTGACCAGGTCGTGAAGCAGCGCCATGAGCCTTAGCTCGTGCAGGTCCTCGATGCTCCTCGTTCTTTCCAACGGCCTTCCCCTCGAACTCATAACAAACCCCTCCTTCCCTGCAACGATGTCGTTTTGGCCCGCTTTTCCTGCAATGAGCCCCGTTTTCACGCCTCGCAGCGGTGTCGGTCCCCACTACGGACTCTGCTGCCACCCCCTGGAACCAGCCCTTTCGACAAAGTGTTCACTGTTTCCGTCCTGTAGGGGCTGATTTACCCCTGATTTAGCTTGCTCAGGACCCCGATTTCCCTTTTTGGAACAAACTCAAATCTCTGTACACGGCTATGACATCACAGACGGCCCCCTCTTGGGAGGGTCTTATAAGGGGGTTCATCGGTGAACCTGTCTCAGAAGTCCGCACTGGTTATGAGGACGGGGTTGGGTGTACCTTCGAGGTGACATTACTGAGGAGGGTTGCGATGCCTCTTCGAGAGATGAATCGAGAGCAGATGTGGATGTTGCCGCCGACTCTAGGCGAGCTAGTTCCCCCGGACCATCCAGTGCGATTCGTGGCCGAGTTCGTGGATGCCTTGGGCCAGGAAGACTGGGGAGAAATGGGCGTGGAGCCGGAGGGGGACCCGCTGGGAGCGCCGGCCTACCATCCCCGTGCGCTGTTGAGCGTATGGCTGTACGGGTTCATGACCAACGTGCGTTCCTGCCGCAAGTTGGAGGCGGCCTGCCGGGACCAGATACCGTACCTGTGGCTGACCGGGTGGCAGCATCCGGACCACAACACCCTGTGGCGCTTCTACAAGAGACACCGGCAGAGCATGAGGAAGCTGTTCAAGCGCACGGTGAGGACGGCGGTAGAAATGGACTTGGTGGATCTGGCAGTGCAGGCGGTGGACGGAACGAAGTTGGTCGCCAATGCAGCCCCATACAGGAGCTACGATGCCGAGGGATTACGCCAATTGCTAGTCCGGGTGGAGAAGGCTATCGGAGACCTGGAAGCCCAGAACGAAGGGGGAGAAGACGGCGTTCCGGCACGTCTTCCCGAGAAGTTAGCCGACCAGAAGGTGTTGAGACAGCGGGTGAGGCAGGCGATGGACGATCTGGCGGGCCGGGAGCGTCCCTACATCCGGGCTGAGCGATTGTCGTCGGGCTATTGCTTGTTGCGACTACCCTGGTTGTGCTGCCGGGAATTGCCACGACCACCACGTCTGAAACCACGGTAACCTATTTTCGTTCCTCATCTCTGGAGCATGCCTTTGGTGGGAAAGGAGCAGGCACGGAAGTACGCTAGGTCGCAGAACTGCCGGTTCGTCATCCTCTCAAACGGCAACCTGCACTACTTCTGGGACTTGGAGCGGGGCAACCCGAACATTGTCGCCTCGTTCCCGACACCGGAGTCGATCACTGGTTACGGCAGGGTCATGCCGGACCCAAAACGTTTGACCTGCGAGCAGGTCCAAGCCGACTACATCGTTCTCAGCCAGCGGCCCAGCTACGCCTCCGAGGCTGCATGGAAGAACGAGGCTGAGCGATCCGGCTTCATTCGTTCCAACAACCTGCGTTTTCTCCGAGACTACCAACTAAGGACCGTTCACTCATTGCAGCGGACGGTGAAAGACGGCAACGACCGGTTCCTGTTCGAGATGGCCACGGGCACCGGCAAGACGCTCGACTCCCAGGGACTACCTCAGTGAATGCTACAATACATATTGATGAATCGACGTCGACCAGAATTCCTGAACATCACTTTCGGTCTGGGGATTTCCGTACCGGTCGCGGTACTGCTGTTGGGCATTCAGATGGTGGCCCACGACGCGGTCCAGCTTATACTAGCCATTTCGGCCGGAGCTATAGTCATGGGAGGGACGCTGTTGGCCCAAAACGCCCTTCCCTTGGATTTGCGGGGGGCGGCTAACTTCGAGTTCCCTAGGTCGTTGAGACCCATACCTCCGTTACAGCTCATTTTCGCCGCAGGGCCACTGCTCATTGTCACTCTCTTGACAGACCCCCCTGCCTCACTGGTCGGCGGAGCCCTTTTGGGGGCTCTGGCACTAGGGACAGCCCGATCCTGGTGGAGGGTCTTGTTTCACAAGCGCCGATACTTGCCGGTTGGTCCCCGTCTCCAAGAGGTCCCTGATTGGGGATATATGAAGTTTTCTGAGGGAGCCCATAGCGTGTTGTCGGATGCCCAGCAGGAAGCGCGGCTCTTGAACCACAACTACATCGGCACCGAGCACATCCTGATGGCGCTGGTGCGGGAGCCCAAAGGGGCCGCTGGCCAAGTCCTTCGCAACCTGGGACTGGACCTTGCCAAGGTCCGGTCCACCGTGGAGTTCGCCATCGGCAGGGGTGACAAGATGCCCCTCGGTCTGGCAATCCTTACGAACCGGACCAAGAAGGTTATCGAACTGGCAGTGGATGAAGCCAGGCACTCAGGACGTCACGTCATCGATGAGCATCACTTCCTCATTGCTCTTATCCGCGAGGGGGAAGGAGTGGCTGCTGGAGTCTTACACAGTATGGATGCAGATGAGCAGCGTGTCAGAGGCGAAATCGCCCGGCTTTCTCTGAACGGCTGATAGGCCAGCCTAGGCATCCTCTTCTAAAGGACCAATTGACCTTACATAGTTCGATGGCCCGCGTATACTAGCAGCATGGCGTTCCTACAAAAGCTATTGCGGCCACGGCGTGTGTACTTCATCACAGCTGGGCTGATACTTGGGGCGCTTGTAATCTCCCTGGTAGTAGAGGCCAAAACCTACTATGTCCGGGACCTACTCGCTGAGGAATTGTGAGGTTCGAGGCCTCACAGGGTGCCCTGCGACAAATGGCCCACACCTGACGAGGTTCAGCGAGTCATCGATCAACAAGCGCAAGCCGTTAGACAAATTGAGGCCGTTAACCCTGGATTCACAGAAGTGATCATCAATACCATGGGTTGCCCAGGGAGAGCAGACATCCGAATCTGGTACGCATCGTACAGCGATAGGGACGCGATCAAGTCTATTATAGGAGATGGGAAGTACTTCTTTGGAGTCCCTTATCAGCTCAGGAACACTTAGCGCTGGCGGTCTTGAGCTCCACTCATGAGCCGCCTGAGACCGTGCACTGAGATCCATTAGCGTACACATGGCATCTGCCTGGGTGGGGGGACATGTCCTTGCTTGGGCCGCCGGGGCTCTTCTTTGCCTTCGGGCCTGCGTACCAAGGTGGGTCAATGGCTCCAGACGGGCAGGCCTGGCCTGGTTCTAGTTCCAGTTTGGTAGCCCAGAACGGGCTGTACGTAGTCCCATTGCTGCTTGTGCCTATCCTACCGGAATTTCATTGTTGGCGATCCGTTTCGTCAATAAGAGGCCCATCGTGCGAGGAGTTCTTCTGTGGGTTCCGTCTATCTCGCTCCTGGGATTCTGCTTCGTGGCGATAATGTCCATCGGCATCTTCTACATGCCTTCTGGGGTTGCGCTTTTCGTTGCAGCCGTCGCCGACATGGGAGGTCAGCCTGCGGATCCTTTAAGGAGTTATCTGTCGCCACCCTTGACGTAGAACGGAGGTTGGTGAGAAGGCAGAGGTGGTCTCGTTTGTCTGAACAGCGCTGCCCGGTTTGATAAGTGGAATCACGCTGCCGTGCGTTAGGCCGCCGCGGACTCGGCAGGCACTCTGTCAAAGAACTGGTCCGGCGTCATTCCCCCAAGGCTCGAATGGGGCCGTCCGGCATTGTAAAACTCGAAGTACCGCCCGAGTCCAGTTCTGGCTTCCGGGACCGATTCGTAGGCTCTCAGGTACACCTCCTCGTACTTGACGCTCTTCCACAGCCGTTCGACGAACACATTATCCTTCCAGCTTCCCTTCCCGTCCATGCTGATCTGGATCCCATTGGCTTTCAGCAGGCCGGTGAAGGCATCACCTGTGAACTGACTTCCCTGATCTGTGTTGAATATCTCCGGCGCGCCGTGGCGTCCCAGGGATTCTTCGAGCGCCTCCACGCAGAAGTCTGTGTCCATTGTGACCGATACCCGCCAGGCCAGCACCTTGCGGCTATGCCAGTCCATCACTGCGGCTAGGTACACGAACCCCCTGGCCATCGGAATGTACGTGATATCCATTGCCCACACCTGGTTGGGCCTGCTCACCTCAAGCCCGCGCAGCAGGTACGGATACACCGTATGGTCGGGCCGTCGCCGGCTGGTGTTGGGCTTGCGGTACAGCGCCTCGATGCCCATCCGCCGCATCAGTGTGGCGATGTGTCTACGCCCGGAGGAGAGTCCCTCCTGGCGGAGCAGGCCTCGCATCATCCTACTGCCTGCAAACGGATACTCAAGGTGCAGCTCATCGATGCGGCGCATCAGTCCGAGACCGGCTTCGCCCACCGGCCGTGGCCGGTAGTAGATGCTCCCGCGGCTGATGCCCACTGCCTTTGCCTGGCGGGCGAGAGGCAGCTTGTGATCGCGGTCGATCATCGCCTTGCGCCCGGCAATCCCGCCTTCGTGAGCGCGGACTCTAAAAAATCGTTCTCCAACGCAAGCTCACCGATCTTGGCGTGAAGGGCCTTCATATCTACCGGCTTTTCAGCCTGCCCTGTCCCGGCGCCAAATAACTGCGCCGCCCGATCCAGCAACTGGGTCTTCCACTGCGTGATCTGGTTCGGGTGCACATCGAACTGGCTTGCCAGCTCCGAAAGTGTCCGGTCGCCGCGCACTGCGGCAAGAGCCACCTTCGCCTTGAACTCTGCCGAGTGGTTACGGCGGGGTCGTCTGCTCATCTCTCGCTCCTGTCTCCGAGAGCACTATCATGCCCTCAATCAGGCAGCGATTCCACTTATCCCCCTGTTCAGATTTCCGGAGCCACTTCTTTCGACCTAACTACTGATGAAGAGCACATTAGCGACGTGGCCTTGGATGATCTACCAACACTGGACACATTCATACGTATGGCGGCTCACATGGTTCGAGTGACGGAGGCAGAATGACCTGCTATCGAATGACCCATTGCAGCATCATCCTGAACATTGCTCCCTCTCTCTTTTCTGCCATCCACCCCTGGCACGTCGTGGCGCTCACCGGGTATCCTGGTGGTGTGTCGAAAGGCCCAATGTTTCCGCAACCCCCCGCCAAGGGCAAACAAAATGCGGGGTTGTTTCCCCGAAAAAACATTTTCTCCAGCTACGGGTCAGCTAGAGCGACTTGACATAATGTGGAAACAACTCGGGCCTCTGCCCACCTTCCGAGCATGCTCCTTCCGGTCCCTTTCCTAGTGCCGGAAGTGGCGGACGCCGGTGGTCAGCAGCGAGATGCCCAGCCGGTTCGCCGTCTCCACCGATTCATCGTCGCGGATGGAGCCGCCGGTGTGCACCACGCACGTGACGCCGTACTCGGCGCACACCTCGATGGTATCGGGAAACGGGATCAGCGCGTCGGATGCGGCCACCGCCCCACGGGCACGCTCGCCCGCGGCCTCCCCCGCCAGGCGTGCGCTGCCCACGCGGTTCGGCTGTCCGGCGCCCATCCCTATGAGCACGCCGTCCTTGGCGATGGTGATGGCGTTGGACTTCACATGTTTGCAGGCTACCCAGGCGACCCGGAGGTCGGCAAGCTCGGCCTCCGAGGGCCGGCGGTCGCTCACCACCTGGAAGTCCGTCTCCTGGGAGACATCGGCTTCGTGGACTAGCATGCCGCCCCGGACGGCGCGCATGTCCAGCCTCACCCGTCTGGGCTCGCCCAGGGGTGCGGTCAGGATGCGCAAGTCTTTCGACTTCTTTTTGAGGTGCTCTAGCGCCTCTGGCTCCGCGTCCGGCGCTATGACGATCTCGTAGAACATGCGCCCCTCGGTGACGGGGCTCAACACGTCGCGTAGTGCCGTGGCGTAGGCCATGTCTATAGGGCGGTTGGTGGCTACAATGCCGCCGTAGGCTGAGACCGGGTCGCCCTGGTACAGCGCCCGCTGGTAGAGCGTCGCAATGGGCTCGTTGCCAACGGCCAGGCAGCAGGGGTTGGTGTGCTTGATGATGACCACGGCGGGGTCGGAAAGCTCGCTGACGATGTTGTAGGCGGCGTCGGCATCGAGGATGTTCACGAACGACAGCGCCTTGCCGTGGTGCTGCGTGTTGGCGCCAATGCCCTCAACCGGCGTGCGCACCGAGTCGAAGGTGTAGAAGGCGCCCCGCTGATGGGGATTCTCGCCGTAGCGCAGCTCCTCAAGGCGGGTCATGCCCACGGTAAGCTGCGGTGGCAAGAGGTCGTCGCTCTCACGTAGGTACTCGGCCACCATGGTGTCGTAGTGGGCCACGTGCTGGAAGGCCTTCGCCGCCAGCCTCTTTCTATCGGTGGCTGCAAGCCCGTCCCTTTCTCGCAGCCGTTCGATGACCCAGGTGTAGTCGGCGGGGTCCACGACGACAACGACGTGAGGGTGGTTCTTGGCCGCCGCCCGTATCATCGTCGGCCCACCGATGTCGATGTTCTCCAGGGCCTCCTCCAGGGTGACCCCCGGCCTGCCGACGGTCTCCCGGAAGGGGTAGAGATTCCCGGCCACCAGGTCTATGGTGGCGATGGCGTGGGCGTTAAGCTCCGCCATGTCCGTGGCCAGGTCGCGCCGGGCCAGGATGCCGCCGTGGACCTTGGGGTGGAGTGTCTTGACGCGTCCGCCCAGGATCTCCGGCGAGCCGGTGAAGTCGGAGACCTGCTGCACGGCCAGGCCGACGGCGTTGATGGCCTGGTAGGTGCCGCCGGTGCTCACCAGGTCATAGCCCAGCTCGATGAGGTCGTGGGCAAAGTCGTCGATACCGGACTTATCGTAGACGCTGAGCAGTGCTTTCATAGAGTACCCCTATACCACATAGGTTATGAACTATTACCCGCCAGTTTGCCCAGATGGTGATTTGGAGATAAGCAGGATACCTCCCTTTGGCCTTCAGACAAAGGGGCCCAGCTCCTCTGCACCCCAAGCTAGGCTGGATGGGAGCTACTGACCACCTCTCCCACTACCCAAGCCTCCGGGAGCAGCCGGCGAACCTCGTCGGCGCGCTCCGGGGCGCAGGCCAGGACCATGCCGATGCCCATGTTGAACACGCGCCGCATCTCCCGCTCGTCTATGGCGCCCCGCTGCTGGATGATCCGGAAGAGGGCGGGCACCTCCCAGGAGCCGTGGTCGATGCGGGCGTCCATGCCCTGGGGAAGAATCCGCATGAGGTTGTCCATCAGACCGCCGCCGGTGATGTGGGCCATCCCCTTGAGCAACGGCAGCACTGGCTCCAGCAATGGCCAGTAGGAGCGGTGGGGTTCCAGAAGCGCATCGCCCAGGGTCCGTCCCAGCTCCGGGTAGCCGTCGTGCAGCGGCGAGGGGTCCCGCTCCAGGTCGAAGACCCGGCGCACCAGGGAGAAGCCGTTGGTATGGAGGCCGCTGGAGGGGAGTGCCAGGAGCGGGTCGCCTTCCTGGATGGTGGAGTTGTCCAGCAGTGCGTCTCGCTCCACCGCACCGACGATAAAGCCTGCCAGGTCGAAGGCGCCGGGGAGATAAACGTCGGGCAGTTGGGCGGTCTCGCCGCCGATGAGGGCGCAGTCTGCCTGGCGGCATGCCTCGGCCACCCCCTTGACCATGGCCTCCGCCTGCTGGGGCACCAGGGCGTCTACGGCGATGTAGTCCAGGAAGAAGAGGGGCCGTGCGCCGCTGGGAAGGATGTCGTTGACGCAGTGGTTCACAATGTCGTGGCCTATGGTGTCGAACCGGTCCAGCCAGGATGCCAGCCTGACCTTGGTCCCAACGCTATCCGTGCTGGAGACCAGCACCGGGTCGCGGTAGCCCTGCAGGTGGAAGAGGCCGCCGAAGGAGCCGATGTCGCCCAGCACTTGGGGGCCGAAGGTAGAGCGGACGTGGGGTGCGAACAGCCTCTTGGCGGCGGCGGCGGCGTCCAGGTCGATGCCGGATGCCAGGTAGCTCGGTCCGGACATTCCTACGGGTGCTCCAGGGAGAGCTTGTCCATCTCTAGCTGAACGGGAATGGGATAGCGGCCGGTGAAGCAGGCGGTGCAGAAGTTGTCGCTGGCTCCGCCCACGCTCTTCAGCAGCCCTTCAACGCTCAGATAGCCAAGGGTGTCTGCGCCTATGAACTGCCGGATCTTCTCTAAGGAGAGGTTTGCGGCCAGGAGCTCCCGACGGGTGGCCATGTCAACGCCGAAGTGGCAGGGGAAGCGAATGGGTGGGGCGCAGACCCGCACGTGCACCTCTTTGGCGCCCGCCTTGCGCACCAGGCTCACCACGTGAGGGGTTGTAGTTCCCCGCACGATGCTATCGTCCACGATGACGATTCGTTTGCCTGAGATCACCTCCGGCAGCGGGTTGAACTTCATCCGCACGCCCAGGTCGCGGAACCGCTGGTCGGGCTCGATGAAGGTGCGGCCCACGTACCTGTTCTTCACCAGGCCCTCGCTATAAGGGATGCCGACCTCCTGGGAGTAGCCGACTGCGGCTGAGGCGGCGGAGTCCGGGACGCCAATGACGATATCTGCCTCCGCCGGTTGCTCCCTGGCAAGCTGTGCCCCCATGGCCAGTCGTGATGAGTAGACCAGGGTGCCTCCCAGGATGCTATCCGGGCGGGAGAAGTAGATGTTCTCAAAGATGCACGGCGCGGGACGTGGAAGCTCGCTGGAGCACTGGATGCTGGTGAGGCCCTCCTTGCTGATGACCGCCGCCTCGCCGGGGTCCACCTCTCGGAGGTACTGGGCGCCCAGGTGGTCCAGGGCGCAGCTCTCCGAGGCGATGACCCAGCCGTCATCCAGCTTGCCGATGCAGAGTGGCCGTACGCCATGGGGGTCTCGGATGCCGATAAGTGTGTCCTTGGTGGTCACTACCAGGGAGTAGGCGCCCTGGAGGCGACGCATCATATAGCTGAGCTTCTCCGCCCAGTCCTCACCCGGCGCCCATGCCAGGAGGTGGGCGATCACCTCTGAATCGGTGGTGGAGGTGAAGGTGCACCCCCACTCCTGGAGATCCTGCCGCAGCTCGAAGGCGTTGATGACGTTGCCGTTGTGCGCCAGGGCAAGCTCAAGGTCGCCGTTTCTGGAGAGGATGGGCTGGGCGTTCTCCGGCAGGGTGGAGCCGGTGGTGGAGTAGCGGGTGTGCCCAATGGCTATGTGTCCCTCAAGCCGCTCCAGGTCGCTTTCGCGGAAGGCCTGGGATACCAATCCCAGGGAGGTGTGGAGATGGATGCGACGGCCCGTGGCGGTGGCTATGCCGGCGCTCTCCTGGCCGCGGTGCTGGAGGGCAAAGAGACCGTAGAAAGCGATGCGGGCCACGTCCTGACCCGGTGCGTAGACGCCAACCACGCCGCAGGCCTCATGCGGCGCATCTCCCATCCTCACCACCGCCCCTTGCGGGCTCGTGGTCGGTTCCAAAGAGCACCCCCGATAGAACGCGGACGATGGGGCATACAGGTGCCAGGGTGCTTCCTAGCCCTCACATTATAGGCCTGTGCCCTTCCAAGGGTCAATCAAGGGACCAGGGAAAGTTTCCGAGGTTTTCAGACTTCTCATCGGTTTCACCCGCCCCAGACCACGTCCGCAGGGGCGCAGAAGGTTTGAGGTGACGCCCCTCCGCACCGCTCCTGTGAGATATAAGAATACCTGCGCTCTTGCTCAACAAGGTAGCGTGTGAGGGGGGCTAGCCTGGCACCTCCAGCAGCAGGAAGAACTCCCGGTTGCCCGCGTCCCCCAGCAGTGGCGATGGCGTCAGTCCCCGCAGGCGGAGGCTGTGGTTCACCACCCAGGCGATGAGCCGTGCTAGGACGGTTGCGTGGAGCGAGGGGTCCCGGATCACGCCCCCTTTGCCAACCTCTCCGCGAAGGGCTTCAAACTGGGGTTTGACCAGGGCCACTATGTGCCCGCCAGGTTGGACGTGCTCCATAACCGAGGGCAGCACCCTGGTCAGTGAGATGAAAGAAACGTCCACGGTGGCCAGGCCAACCTTCTCCGGTAGGTCAAAGGGGTACCGGGCGTTGACCCGCTCCAGCACAGCAACCCGGGAATGGCTACGCATGCTCTGGGCAAGCTGCCCGTAACCGACATCCAGGGCGTAGACCCACCGGGCGCCCCGCTGCAGCAGGCAGTCGGTGAATCCGCCCGTGGAGGCGCCCACATCCAGGGCGGCGGCGTCCGTGACGTCCAGGCGGAACTCATCCAGGGCGTGGGCCAGCTTGACGCCGCCCCGGCTGACGAAGGGTGGCGGCGACGGAATGTGGACCTCCGCAGCGATATCAACGAGGGTGCCCGCCTTCTCAACCCGGTGCCCCTGTACGGTGACCTTGCCCGTCATGACCAGCGCTTGGGCCTGCTCCTGGCTGGCCGCAAGGCCGCGCTCCACCAGCAGGAGGTCAATGCGACGTTTTGTAGGTGGCATAGCCTGATGCTCTCGCAACCGCCCAAAGTCCGGCGGGTCTCCCTAGAATACCAGCAAGCCGTGACGGGATGGTGATGTACCCCCAAGGCGTCTGGCAACCGGGCCCCTCTTCGTTGACACTCTTTGGAGTCCAGACGTATACTCTGAGGTAGCTTACCCAAAACGTTCAGGAATGCCAAAGCGCACCTATCAGCCCAAGAAGCGCCGTCGACAGCGAGTCCACGGCTTCCGCGCCCGGATGAGTACTCGGGGCGGACGCGAGGTATTGCATCAGCGGCGGATCAAGGGGCGGGAACGCTTGGCGCTGTAGTCCGCTGCTCCCCCAACGCCCCCCCGTTCACAGGCCTTCTGGATACACTCTTGGACGGCATCGGCGTCTCAGGAAGCCAAGGGAGTTTGCGGCTATCCGTAGAGCCGGCAGGAGTTGGTCTAATGACCTTCTCTTCCTTCGCACACTTGCCAATGGGAGAGAGAACAACCGCTTCGGGTTCTCCGTAGGCCGACGGGTGGGCAATGCGGTGGTACGCAATCTCGTCAAGCGGAGGCTCAAGGAGATCGTTCGCCAGAGGAGTATCCATGAGAGATGGGATATCCTGCTCTCGGCCCGTCCACCAGCCGCACGCGCAACCTACCGGGAGCTTGAGCGGGCGGTGGAGGAGCTGCTGAGGCGGGCGAAGCTCATGAATCGGCCCAACGACGACAATCTTCCACCGCACAGGGATATAGCCCAGGAGGGCGGAGAATGACGCGCGGAGTGCTTGGCCTGATACGTCTCTATCAGAGAGTCGTCTCCCCGTACTGGCCGGGAACGTGCCGGTATTTGCCCACCTGCTCCGAGTATGCGCGGGAGGCCGTGGAGGGATTGGGGCCGTGGGCGGGCGCGTGGCTGGCCCTGCGGAGGCTGCTGCGGTGTCATCCCATGGGCGGTTCCGGCTATGACCCCATGCCGCTGCCCCATGACCTGTCTGAAATCGACGGTGGTGATCTGGCGCCGGCGACCGCGGACGTCAGCGGCGGTAGCCCAGAGAATCATTGATGAGACCAGGACTCCTTGCCCTTCTTGCCATAAACCTCCTCTTTCTGGTGGGTTGCACCGGGGGGGGAAGGTTCTCCATCAAGGGCGGCTGGGCAGGCCCCGCGGTCTTTGGAGACACGGTGTATGTGGGCTCCCAGGATGGACGGGTGAGGGCGCTGGACGTGCTCACGGGCTCTAGTGTGTGGGGCCACAGCTTTCCAACTGAGAACACAGACCCCCTAGGCCCTGTCTTATACGGCACGCCTGCGGTAGACGAAGAGCGGGTCTATTTTGGAACCTATGATGGCAAGCTCTACGCCTTGGATACCGCGACCGGCGAAGAGGCATGGGCGAACCCATTTCTAGTGGACGGCCACATCATTGGCGGCCCCACGCTGGCGGGACGGGAGCAGTGTATCTCTAAAACAGGGGGATCGGGTCCGGGCGATCTGCTCCTGTTCGGCTCCAGTGAGGGGATTGTCTACGCCCTGTGCGCCAGGGATGGGTCCCTCTCCTGGCAGCAGACGTTGGAGGGAGCGGTGTGGGCTTCGCCTACGGTGGAGGGGGACACCGTCTACGTTGGGACCCAGGGACACCGTCTCTATGCCCTCTCTCTGGACAGGGGAGCACCCAGATGGTTCCCACCCTTCAAGGCGGGTGGGGCCATTGTGGCCCCGCCGGTTGTGGCGGATAGCAAGGTGTTCTTTGGGGCACTGGACGGAAACTTCTACGCGGTGGACGCCAGAGGTGGCAACCTGGCATGGTCGTTTAAGGGCGGCGCGTGGTTCTGGGCCGGTGCCGTAACCGATGGCGAGCGGGTCTACGCGGTGGATACCAGTGGAACAATCTATGGCCTGGACGCCCGCACGGGCTTCAAGCATTGGGAGGGAGATGCGGGCGGTATGGTGGTCTCCGCACCGGTGCTGGTGGAGTTTGGAGGAGAGCAGCGGCTGGTGGTGGCGACGAAAGACGGCAGGATATCGGTGCGAAAGATATCCGTGCTCACACTCAATAGCGACCAGGAGGACTGGGTCCCGGAGATAACCGGCCCGGAGGGAGGTCCCCGGAAGGTGAAGGTCAAGGCGCCCCTGGGGAAGATGTCTCCTGAGCTGATAGAGGCCATGCGTGAGGAGTTGGGGGAGGCCCCGGAGCTGCAGACGCGCCTCAGGCGCTGGGAGAGCACCGTCTTTGTGAACACCATGGACCCCTGGTCGGTGCAGGTGCTGAGCCTGGAGAACAGCAATGTGAGGCAGCTGGTGGCCAGTCGATAGTTCGAGGGTAATCATGGAGTTCATCAAGATCATCTGGAACGCGCTGATCCTGGACCCTATGATGAACGGTCTGGTGGTCCTCTACTCGCTGTTGCTGCACAACTTCGGGCTGGCCATCATCGTGTTCACGGTCCTGGTGCGGCTGGCCACCACTCCTCTTACCAAACGGCAGATGCGCTCCACCAAGAGGATGACGGAGCTCCAGCCGAAGCTGGGGGAGATCAAGCGAAAATATGCCAAGGACAGCCGGCGGGTGCAGCAGGAGACCATGCGCCTCTACAAGGAGGCGGGGGTAAACCCCCTGGGTTGCCTTGGTCCCATGGTGATCCAGTTTCCCATCTGGATTGGCCTCTACCAGTCTATTATTTCGCTTCTGCCCACCAGCCCTGAGGCGTTGGCCCGCCTCTCTCAGCATCTCTATGCCTGGCTTCCCTTTGTGAACTCGGTTGTGCCCCTGAACAGCCAATTTCTGGGGCTGGACCTTGGTATAGAGGTAAGCAAGCACGGCGGCATCATCCCCATCCTGATGCCGGTGCTGGTGGGCGGCTCCATGTTTGTTCAGCAGAAGATGACGATGATGCCCGCGGCCGACCCCAGGACGGCCTCCACGAACAGGACAATGTTGTGGATGATGCCCTTCATGTTCGCGTTCTTTACCCTCTCTTTTCCCAGTGGACTCGCCTTGTACTGGTTCGTGTCCGCGGCCATAGGCATAGGCATTCAGTACTACTCTACCGGATGGGGTGGTCTAATTAAGACTCCACCGGAGTCGGCTCCCGATTCTGCAACCCCAGGCGCCGGTCAGGATACGCCTGACAGCGACCCACCGAAGGAGGCGGAAAGCAATGGACAGCATGGAGATGACAGCCAAGAGCGTGGAAGAGGCGGTCGAGATCGCGCTTCGGGAGCTCGGCGCCGAACGCGGGGAGGTCGCGGTCGAGGTCGTTAGTCAAGGCAGGGCTGGGCTCTTCGGGATCGGCTCAGAACTGGCCAAGGTCCGGGTGAGCCGCCTGGCGGACACGGAGTCCGGGGTCTCCGATGCCATAGATGTGGTGGCCAAGCTCCTCTCCGCCATGAAGGTAGCGGCGCTACCGACCATTCGCTCCGGGGGTGACCTTGAGAACTGGCCGGTGATAGATGTGCAGGGAGATGACTCCGGGCTGCTCATTGGCAAACGTGGGGAGACCCTCCGGGCTCTTCAGTTCATTGTCAACCTGGTCATGAACCGGCGTGACAGTGAACAGGCCCGAGTGATCATAGACGTTGAGCACTATCGGGATAGGCGGGCAAGGTCTCTCCAGTCGCTCGCCGCACGGGTGGCGGAGAGGGTGGTGGCAAGCGGACGTTCCATCACCCTGGAGCCGATGCCCGCGGCGGAGCGGCGCGTGGTCCATATGGCCCTGTCGGACCATAAGGAGGTGACCACGGAGAGCGCGGGGTTTGGGGAGGACCGGAGGATCACGGTGCTGCCGAAAGAGGACTAGAGAGTACACTCATAATCTTCTTTTGCAACCCCGGATCTGATAGGGCCACGGTGATGCCGCAGGGGTTGTGGCACAGGAAGGGAAAAAGTGGTTGCAGATGCCCCCGGAGCGCCCTTGACGGGCCAGAGGAGGGGCTGTTATAGTAACAGGACGGTCAAGAAAGCGGGAGCTACCGTTGGCGAAGGCAAACGACACATAAAGTCACATAGCCAGAGTCATCCGTGGCGGCGGCCTGGGGATACTGGGCCGCCGTTTTTGTACCTTAACAAGGGAATATTTGGGAAATGAGTCGAGGTTCTGTCCGGGCCTTTATGTGGGTCAAGCTATTAAGGGCTTACGGTGGATGCCTTGGCGCCAAGGGCCGAAGAAGGGCGTAGCAAGACTGCGAAAAGCCTCGGTGAGCCGTCTAGCTGGCGTAGCCGGGGATTCCCGAATGGGGGAACCCCTCCGACGTGAACGTCGGAGACCCCTGTCTGAACCCTTAGGACAGGGGAGGTAAGCAGGGGAACTGAAACATCTCAGTACCCTGAGGAGATGAAATCAACCGAGATTCCCTTAGTAGTGGCGAACGAACGGGGAAGAGCCCAAACCCAGGAGGCTTCACGGTCTGGGAGCCCATGTCTTCTGGGGGTTGTAAGACGTATCTTGGGGAGTCCCGGGACCCCAAAGGAGTAAGAAACCTCTGAACTAGCCGAAGGTCCCTGGAACGGGCCGTCACAGAGGGTGAGAGCCCCGTAGGCGAAAGCGAAGAGGCTCCTGATACGTTCTTGAGTACCGCGGGACACGAGAAATCTTGCGGGAAGCTGGGGGGACCACCCTCCAAGGCTAAATACCCTTGGCGACCGATAGTGAACCAGTACCGTGAGGGAAAGGTGAAAAGTACCCCAGACGGGGAGTGAAATAGACCTGAAACCGTGAGCCTACATACAGTCGGAGTCCCGACTTGTCGGGATGACGGCGTGCCTATTGAAGAATGAGCCGGCGAGTTCCTGGGCGTGGCGAGGTTAACTCCTTTATGGGAGGAAGCCGTAGCGAAAGCGAGTCCGAATAGGGCGTCCAGTCGCGTTCAGTAGACCCGAAACCGGGTGAGCTACCCATGGCCAGAGTGAAGCCCCGATAGTCTCGGGGTGAAGGCTCGAACCCGTTACTGGTACAAAAGTATGGGATGAGCTGTGGGTAGAGGTGAAATGCCAAACGAACCCGGAGATAGCTGGTTCTCCCCGAAATGCATTTAGGTGCAGCCTTGGAGGCTGACTTGAGGAGGTAGGGCACTGGATGGATAAGGGGGCGTGAGCTTACCGAATCCAACCAAACCACGAATGCCTCAGGGTGTACTCCAGGAGTGAGACAGTGGGGGATAAGCTCCATTGTCGAGAGGGAAACAGCCCAGACCACCGGCTAAGGCCCCTAAGCGCAGGCTAAGTGTGCAAGGAAGTAGAATCGCTAAAACAGCCAGGAGGTTGGCTTAGAAGCAGCCATCCTTTGAAGAGTGCGTAACAGCTCACTGGTCGAGTGATTCTGCGCCGACAATGTAACGGGGCTCAAGCCTGCCGCCGAAGCCGTGGCTCCGTCCCGATTCGTCGGGATGGGGGGTAGGGGAGCGTCCTGCGGGCCGTGAAGCCGAAATGTAAATTGAGGTGGAGCGCGCAGGAGTGAGAATGCCGGCATGAGTAACGTCAACCCCGGTGAAAACCCGGGGCACCGAAAGCCCAAGGTTTCCTACGCAACGTCGTTCGACGTAGGGTTAGTCGGTCCTAAGCCGAGGCCGCAAGGCGCAGGCGATGGATAGTAGGTCAAAATTCCTACACCACCCACGTTCCGTTTTAAAGCAAAGGGGGGACGCGGAGAGGTAAGTGGGGCGTGCCCATTGGACATGGTGCGTCCTTTCCTGTAGGCCATGCCGGAGCAGGCAAATCCACTCCGGCGCTATGAGCTGAGGGGGCAGGAAACTCTAGGGTTTACCCTGGGGGATTCCACTGATCCTGTACCGCCAAGAAAAGCCTCGTTGCCAGGCGCATGGGTGACCGTACCGCAAACCGACACTGGTGGGCAGGGATAAATGTCCCAAGGTGTACGAGAGAACCCTCGTTAAGGAACTCGGCAAATAACCCCCGTAACTTCGGGATAAGGGGTTCCCACAGGGTGAAGTCCGCTTGCCGGGCGGAGCCCTATGTGGGGCGCAGCGAACCAGCCCAGGCGACTGTTTAACAAAAACACAGGTCTCTGCAAAGGGGAAACCCTAAGTATAGGGGCTGACGCCTGCCCAGTGCCGGAAGGTTAAAGGGAGGGGTTCGTTCCGATTCGTCGGAACAAAGCTCTGAACTGAAGCCCCGGTGAACGGCGGCCGTAACTATAACGGTCCTAAGGTAGCGAAGTCCCTTGTCGGGTAAGTTCCGACCCGCACGAATGGCGTCACGACCTGGGCACTGTCTCAACGAGGGACTCGGTGAAATTGCATTGTCCGTGAAGATGCGGACACCCCGCGACAGGACAAAAAGACCCCGTGGAGCTTTACTACAGCTTGACATTGGACTGGAGTCAGGGATGTGTAGGATAGGTGGGAGGCTGAGAAGCCCCAACGCCAGTTGGGGTGGAGCCGCCGTTGAAATACCACTCTTCTCTGTTTCTGGCTCTAACCCTGGATAGGCCAGGGGACCGTGTCTGGTGGGTAGTTTGACTGGGGCGGTCGCCTCCTAAAAGGTAACGGAGGCGTGCAAAGGTCCCCTCAGGGCGGATGGAAATCGCCCGTGGAGTGCATTGGCAGAAGGGGGCTTGACTGTGAGACCTACAAGTCGAGCAGGTGCGAAAGCAGGCCAAAGTGATCCTACGGTTCCGTGTGGAAGGGCCGTGGCTTATCGGATAAAAGCTACCCCGGGGATAACAGGCTGATCTTGCCCAAGAGTTCACATCGACGGCAAGGTTTGGCACCTCGATGTCGGCTCGTCGCATCCTGGGGCTGAAGAAGGTCCCAAGGGTCCGGCTGTTCGCCGGTTAAAGCGGCACGCGAGCTGGGTTCAGAACGTCGTGAGACAGTTCGGTCTCTATCCGTCGTGGGCGCAGGAGATTTGAGGAGAGCTCTCCCTAGTACGAGAGGACCGGGAGGGACAGACCTCTGGTGTGCCAGTTGTTCCGCCAGGAGCATCGCTGGGTAGCTACGTCTGGTGCGGATAAGCGCTGAAAGCATCTAAGCGCGAAGCCCACTCCAAGATGAGATCTCCCATCCCCCGATTCGTCGGGGGGGTAAGGCCACAGGGAGACTACCTGTTTGATAGGCCGCAGGTGTAAGTCCCGTAAGGGATTAAGCTGAGCGGTACTAATTGGCCGAGGGCTTGACCCACGTAAAGTCCCAGGCAGAACCTCGATCCATTTCCCAGATTCCCTTGTAATGATGGAGGTTTGGCTTCTCCCCGGGTCGGGAGGGAAATCTTTCACACCGGCTTGTTTGTCGGGGCGGTGTGGGTAGGAGTCAAGCTTCTGGCAGCCCTAGCTCCTCCAATTCCCCTTCCCCCACGGGGAGAAGGGGCCCAGGGGGATGAGGGTAATCGCCGCGGGGTGGAGCAGTGGCAGCTCGTCGGGCTCATAACCCGAAGGTCGCAGGTTCGAGTCCTGCCCCCGCTACCAAGATATACTAAGAGGCACCCTATATTAGGGTGCCTCTTCTTCTCTAGTACAGGGTGCTATAATTTGAGAGCACAATCTTCCTGTATGGACGGAGCTATGTCTGGAAGGCGGAGATTTACGGTAGTCTTGGAGCCGGAGGAGGGTGGCGGCTACTCTGTACACTGCCCCGCACTGCCCGGCTGTTCTAGTCAGGGTGACAGCCGGGAGGAGGCCTTAGAGAACATTTTAGAGGCGGTCTTGCTGGTTTTGGATGTTCTACGGGATGAGGGTACCCCGGTTCCAATAGAGACACCTGAGCTTATTAGTGAGGAGATAGGGGAGATATTGAGGGGAAGAGAAGAGGATGGTCTCCCTTTGACGGTTGAGACCGCCCAAGTGGATCTCCCTTCCGGCGTGACGGTGTAATGGCAAAACTTCCCACCCGCTCTGGGAGGGAAGTGGCAGCGGCCTTTGAGCGGGCTGGTTGGCGGGTGGCTAGACAAGTGGGCAGCCACATTATTCTGACAAGACAAGGAACTCCTGTGGCCCTCTCCGTGCCTGACCATCGGGAAGTCCGGCGTGGGACGCTGAGAGGCTTGATACGCAAAGCAGGCCTCTCTGTGGAGGAATTCACCTCTCTTCTGATGAGGGATTAGCCAGCTCGTCGGGCTCATAACCCGAAGGTCGCAGGTTCGAGTCCTGCCCCCGCTACCAAGACATACCAAGAGGCACCCTAACATAGGGTGCCTCTTTTTTTATCCGTGCGCGTAGAGGGGTGGCCGGCTAGCCTGACCGCACCTCAAAACGGCCCTCTTGTGGCGGTGGGTGTCCGTACCTGTTGGCAATCAGCACAAGTGGGACAGATTAGGACCCGAGAAGATTATTATTATGAAGAGCTGCGTGGGAGCTCCCTGAGGGTCTTGTTGTAGCGTCTTCGCCGTTCTAACGTCTGGACCTGCACCTCCTTTCTCCGTTGGAGGATCTGCTCCCGCCTTCCGTTGAGCATGTCTGCGGGCGTCACGTTGCCCAGCGCCTTGTGATAGCGTCGGTAGTTGTAGTAGGCCACGAAGGCGGCGATTGCTCCTTCCAGGGCAGAAGGCATCTCGTAGGGGACCTGTTTGACGTCCCGCTTGATACTCTGGTGATAGCGCTCGAGCTTGCCATTGGTCTGAGGGTGGAACGGCGCGGCCAGAATGTGCTTGATCCCCACCAGGTGCAGGTAGTCTCTGAAGCCACGGGAGACATAACCTGAGCCGTTATCGCTCAGCAGGCTGGTCCGGTCGGCCACTGGGACCTCAGTCATGCCGGTCTTGTCCACGGCCTCTTGGACCACCTCGATGAGAGAGTCGGTGGTCATGTCCCGCTGGAGCTTGTGGGCCAGTATGAAGCGGGAGTAGTCGTCCATCACGGTGACCAGGTAGTAGTAGCCCCAACCGATCACCTTGAAGTAGGAGGCGTCGGTAGCCCACATCTGGTGAGGGCCGCTGGTCTTGCGATGGTACTCTTTGCCGGCCTTGAGCTGCATCTCGGGTGACTTCACAAGACCTTCTCTGCACAGGATGCGATACACAGTGGACTCGGATACAGCGAAGGCCAGGTTGTCTGTAGACCACGCTGCCAACTGGCGGCTACTTAGCTCCGGCATCTCCCTGGCCGCTTCCAGGATCGACCGTTCCTCCTGAGGTCTAAGGCGGTTCCACGGTGGAGCGCTGGCTCCAGGTCGGTCCTCGAGACCTTGTTGATGTTGTTGTCGCATCAACCACCGATAGTAGGTGCTCTTGGGAACACCCAGGTCTCTGAGCACCCGACGCTTGGCCAGCGGTGATGCGGCTACACTGGCCAGGACCGTCGCCTTCTCAACGGCGCTCATCCGCTGGTACCGACGCCGTTCTGGGGCATTGGTATGGCCGTTTTTTTCAGACGGTAGACCTCGAGGGATAGCTCGGCTACCAGCTGCTTGAGCTCGCCGTTCTCCCGCTTGAGATCCTGGATCTCCTGCCGGGTGGCATCGCGCACCGTGTCACGGGACAGCCGCTCCCTGCCCGCCTCCATGAACTCCTTGGTCCACGAGTAGTAGGAGTGGGGCTTGATACCCTCCCGCCGGCACAGGTCGTTCACGGTGACCTCGCGGCGGAAGCCCTCCAGCACGATACGGATCTTCTCTTCCGGGGTGTATTTGCGCCGGGTAGCCGCTCTAACTCGTCGAACGAAGGACCTAGTCTGCTCCGACCGCTGATCGGCGGCCTCGGCCTTGCTGACGTCTGACTGGGACATCGCTGCTCCTTTCATGAGGTACTCTACCCTCACTTCAGGAGCTCACACCACTCTCAGACTCTCGGGTTTTCTACCCCTCTCACGTGTCCCATTATCGCTGACGGTCTACAGTCCGTACCCTTGTCCTGGGAGGCGCATCTGAATAGTATACGGCTGAGGAGGTGGTTGCCACGCTTGAGCAGTATCAGAGGGTTCTGGTGACCGGCGGCTGCGGATTTATCGGCAGACATCTGACGGAGGCCTTGGTGTCGCTGGGCAAAGAGGTCACGGTGCTGGACAGCTGCCCCATTGAGTCGGAGGCGAAGGTCCCGGCGGGGGCATCGCTGGTACGCGGGGATGTGCGGAGGCTGGAGGAGGTGAAGGCGGCGGTGCAAGGAGTCGACCTGCTCTTTCACCTGGCGGCAAACGCCAGCGGCACCCGGTCCATCCTTGACCCTCTGTTCGATTTCGAAACCAACGCCCTGGGGACGGTCAATGTGTTGGTTGCGGCGGTGGAGGCGAAGGTCAGGCGGATGGTGCACGTCTCCTCTGCGGCCGTATACGGGACACCCCAGGCGTTCCCTATAGCGGAGGATCACCCTACGGAGCCGTTCATGCCCTATGGTGGCTCAAAGCTGGCGTCCGAGGTTCAATGCAAGAGCTTCTTTCGAACGTATGGGTTGCCGGTGGTGATCGCGCGACCGATGGCCGTATATGGCCTAGGAGAGAATCCGGAGCTCGCACTGGTTGAGATTGGGCGCTACCTGAGGTGGCACCTGAACGGCGGGCCGATTCAGATGGTGGGAGACCCGGAGAGGAAGACCAGGGACTTTGTCCACGTGAGCGATCTGGTGCAGGGGTTGCTTATCTTGGCCGACCGAGGAAACCCGGGGGAGGCCTACAACGTGGCGTCAGGGGGAGAGGTGAGCATGCGGGCGCTGGCCGATATCATTGGAGACGTCACCGGACGCCCGGCTGAGGTAGCAACAAAGGCGGATATTTAACAGGACACCTACCGTCTTGTGGCGGACATCTCCAAGATCAGGGCGCTTGGGTACGTACCTCGTATGGACCTTGCGGTCGGTGTGAAGCAGCTTGCGGAGTGGCTGGGCGAGCGCCCGGCGCTCCCCGGCGGAGAGACCATCTTTTCACGGGAGCAGCGGGGAGAGTCGTTGTGAGAGGCTGAGTGACCTGAGCTTGATCGGCCCTGCCTCTGCTGAAGGGGACCGATGGTGGCCCATATCCGGTTGCGGAGCCGGTAGCTGGCGTGGATAATAGTCTGTTGCGGGCTGTTTTTGTACTCGCTCGTCTTCAACAGTGTCGTGGCGCATGATGCGACAGAGGCCTAACGGACTGGAGCTCACGGATGCCGATCTGGAGTTTGTGGTCGGCGAGGCTGCCCCGGCTGAGCCGAATAAGGAGCGGCTGAAGCAGCTTGTCCGTGAGGACGAGAGTTTCCGGGAGGCCCTGGTTGGGGATGAGCGGGTCTTCCAGCGGGTGATGTCAGACGAGGAGGTCTTCGTAAAGATATCCCCGGCCCTCTTTTTCGAGGTGCTGCTTCGTAAGGCCCTCAAGGGACTTCAGCTTGCCACTCACACGGTGGAGCGGACGGGCAGGCAGAGCATCCCCGTCTTTGACACCCGTGAGGTGGTGGAGATTCTGGCCCGCCCGGAGGTGCTGAAATACCTGGCCGGTATGCTCGCCTCCTTCACGCGTATCCAGAGCTATGTCCTTCCGGTGCGCGTCCGGCGGGGCATCAGGCGGCGGGTCCGCTACAACGATATGGACATCGATAGCCTGATCCGCTTCTGCTCCACGGTCGATGAGGAGCAGCGTTTCGGCTATTACAAGCGGATAGCCGATGTGTGCCTCTTCACATCCGCCATGTTCCCCGACTACGTCCTCTTCGACTACCGCTATCCGGCATCGGGAGATGCGCGTCCCGTTGCTATGGGGAGGGTGCGCAGGAGCCTGGGGGACTACGAGTGGGAGGGGAGGCGATTCTACGGCCTGGCAGAGGAGCACCCAACGGCCCGCGTTGTTGATCTTTCTGAGGTGTTTGGCACTCTGCGCCAGAATTTCACCTCCGCTCGAAAGCCTCTCAGCTTCATCGCCACGCACTACCTCCACTCTCGGAGGCACCTCCTGTTCGGAGCCCGGGAGCAGTAGCGGATGCCGGCTAGTCCTTGAGGTGCTGGGCCAGGACATCCAGGATCCCGTCCAGGGATGGATCGGGTTCGCGGGTGGTCTGGTCGGCCAGGGGGGTCTCTCCCACCAGCCGAAACATATCCGCAGCACCCTCAAGGATCCGGGGTGTAAGGCCCAGGGCGTTGAAGGTGGCGGCGATCTCCTCCATCTCACCTATCCAGCGTCGTGAGCGCCGGGGCATGGAGGGGATGCCCCCTATGATCTGCTGGGATACGTCGGAGCGGCTCAGGGAAAACTCCTCCGTCAGCGCCTGGTCCAGGCCCAGCGCGCGGGCGGCCACAAGGAGCTCCGTCCACAGCGCTGTGGTGCCCTTGGTGGAGGCGGCGTAGACCATCTTGAGGCCAGATGCCTGGCCCACCAGGGGGCCGACGGTCTTGACGGTCAGCCCGAAATCCCTCAGCGCCTCCAGGGCCGTGCAGTCCGGCCCCGAGCAGTAGAACCGTGTGTTGCCCCCGGCCCGCGGCGGCGATCCGATGATCCCCGCGTCGATGAAGGGGGCGCCCGCCTCCGAGACGATGCGATGGATATCGGCGACGGTCTGGGGAGCGATGGCGTTACACTCGGCGTAGGCGGGCCTGGCGCCGGTGCGACGCAGGCTATCCGCGACGCGCTGCGCCAGGCCGACGGCCTCCGATGGGACCAGGACGGAGAGCAGAATGTCCGCCTCAGCAACCAGCTGGTCGTAGCTGGCCACCTCCCGGAGGCCCGCCTCTTGTGCCCGCAGGTGGGTGAGCTGGCTGCGACCCTCCAGGCAGGTGAGCACCTCCAGGCCGTTGCCGCGGAGCACCCGGCCGATGGCGGAGCCCATTTCCCCTGGGCTGACGATTCCGACCGTGGGAGGACTCACGTTAGCTTCCTTATGGCTTCACGATGGCTTCACGCCCGCCGTGGCCAGGCGGCGTATGGCCTCTTTGCGGCGTATGGCCTCTTTAAGGAGGTCTGGGGGCAGAGGGCCTGCCTCAAGGGCCTTCACGTTCCCTTTGAGGTGGTCGGGGTTGAGGGTGCCGACGATGTTGGTATGCAGGTCCGGGTGGGAGAAGGTAAAGCGTAGTATGAACTCCATACGGGTCATACCGTCCAGGATCTCATCCAGCTTGGCCTGCTGCCACAGCTCCCAGGTTGTGCCCTGCTGTTTGCCCTCCGAGGGACCGCCCTTGGCCGCGCCACCGCGGACGACGATGTCCGCGCCCCCCTGCGCCGCCTCGGTGATGATCTCCTCATGCTCCCGCTGGAGCGCAGAGTAGGGAATCTGGAAGGCATCGAAGACGCCCATGGCGATTTGGTCTGCCAGGTTGGGTAGGGTGGAGGACATGCCGATGAACCGGACCTTGCCCTGTCGCTGCAGGTCGAGCACCGTCTCGATGGTGTCGTTCTCGTCCAGGGTCTCCTTGGAGGGGCTGGCATGGAACTGGAGGAGATCGATGTAGTCGGTCTTCATGCGCGTGAGGCTCTGGTGCACGCCGGCCTCTATGTTCTCACGGGTGAAGAGATGAGGCCTTGGCCCGGCACCGGGCTCCTGAGGTTGGGGTGCTCCCACCAGACACCCGCACTTGGTGGCCAGAAAATACTCGGAGCGGCGGTGGGAGATGTACGTGCCGATGGACTCCTCGCTCTGGCCGTAGTCGATAGAGGTGTCGATAAAGTTGATGCCAGAATCGAGGACGGTGTTCAGGATGGTCTCCGCCTCCCGTGGCTCAACGGTGCGGCCGCGTCCAGAGCCCCGCAGCTCCATGGCCCCGTAGCCCAGCATGGTGACCTGAAGGTCGGTTCGTCCCAGTTTTTGGGTCGGCAAGGTTGACATGGCTCACCTCGACTTGATACTGGTCGTAGGATATCCGGCGGGCCTCTGCTCCAGTCGGATGCAGGTCCGTACCTGAGCCGAGTATAGCATACGGCTAGATACGTGCGACAGCTATGGGGCGCTCTGTATCGCGATACACCTGTGGGGCCACCGCCTGCTCGGATGGTTCTGAGCCTGCTGTACGCGGAGGGTTGTTGACGCATCCTGCCGGGGTGCATATAATCAGTTCTGGAATCAAGCTAGACAGGGGATTTCAGTGGCAAGCGATACAGGGAAACGGTATTTCTGCGAAAAGTGTAAGTCGGAGTTCATCGTCACCAAGGGTGGCGAAGGGACGCTGACCTGTCACGGCGGGCCCCTGACCAAGAAGTAGGCGGCTGCCTGACATAGCTCCGTGATTTGGGAGGTCCTGATGGCGAACCAGCTTGGCAAGCGATATCAATGCCCCACGTGTGGAGCTGCGGTTCTGTGCACCAAGGCGGGAGATGGTGGGGTGCAATGCCATGACCAGGAGATGGAGCTTCAGCAGGCGCAGAAGCTGCCATCCTCCGACTAAACAGACGGTAGAGTTGCAGTGTGAGAGGGGCCTCCCCAGGAGGCCCCTCTTCTTCTTGTTTCATGCGTCCGCTAGGCCAGTAGCCGTTCCGCCAGCTGGGCCGTGCCCAGAAAGGCGACGATTCCGATGAGCACGTAAAGAATGGGGAAGCGGCTGGAGCCCTCCCCCCCTCCTCCTGCGGCGGGGATCAGGTCGGTGGCTGCAATGTAGATAAAGCTTCCCGCGGAGAGGGCCAAGAAGGTCGCCGCGGTGCCATCGCTTATCTCACCCAGGGCGAAGGGGATGACGATACCGACCATAGTGGAGATGCCGATGCTGCTGCCCGCAACCACGGCTGCTTTGCGGCCCCGGCCCGCTCCCAGGGTGATGGCCGCGATGCTGAAGCCGGCGGGTATCTCGTGGAGAAGGACCGCAAGGAAGATCAGCACTCCCAGGGAGCTGCTGGTGATCATGGCGGCGCCAATGGCCATGCCGTCGATGAGGTCGTGCACGTTGAAGCCTACCAGGGCCGCCAGGCCCGCGTGAGTGCTGATGGCCGTCTCCGGATGGCGGAACTCCTGGGCCAGCATATGGTCGGACGGGCCTCCCTCCACGGAAGGATTGGGGAGGAGCCCACGGTGGGGCTCTTCATGGGCGTGGGTGGCAAACATCTGCTCGAAGAGGTACACCACCAGGTATCCAGCGATGATATACAGGGGCATAGAGGCTCCGCCCTCCAGGCTCTCCGGTATCAGCTCAAAAATGGCCGCGGCCAGAAGGAACCCGCCCCCAAAGCCTATGTAGTTGCGGATGGATGCGCCGCCATCGTGTCTCCGGGAAACCGCCAGCAGGCTGCCCAGGACGTTAGCTAAGGCGGTGATCAGGCCAAGGAGCAGTGCCAGGGCAAGCACTTCTCACTCCCCTCTCTTTCCAGGCTGATGCCGGGGTATGGGGCCCTCCCGGTTGCAGCTGTGGCAGAGGCCGTACACCTCCAACCGGTGGGTTGCCGGAGCGAATCCGTTGCTCCGGGCGATGCGTTCCGCGAATTCCGAGACTTCACACGACTCCACGTCCTGCACCCGGTTACACCGAATGCATACCAGATGGTGGTGGTGCTGCTGGGGGGCGGTCTGATAATGCAGGCCGCCGCCGTCCAGGAGGACGCGACACAGCAGCCCAGCGTCTACCAGCTGGGCCAGGGTCCGGTACACCGTCGCCCTGCCGACCGCCGGCATCGCCCTGGTTATCTCTTCGGCTGAGAAGTGGCCCTTCCTGCCGAGGAGAGCGTCCAACAGCTTGCGTCTGGGAGAGGTGCGGCGCTGGAATACAGATTCGGCCCGGCGCACCAGATGGGTTTGGGAGGGAGGCATAGACACTCGCTAATGAGATAATGTATCAGTAGCGTAGACCGGCATAGAGATGTTGTCAAGAGACATAGAGCCATTACCCCTCACTGTAAGGGCTGGTGCCGCGCGTCGGGACAGGGTAGAGGCTCAGGGGTGCCTAGGCCAGGGTGCGGAGGACGGCGATGACCTTGCCCTGTATCTCAAGGTTATCAGGAGAGACAAAGATGGGTTCCATCTGGCTGTTGGCGGGTTGCAGGCGCATCCGGTCGCCCTCGTCGTAGAACCGCTTGAGGGTCGCTTCGTTTTCCCTCTTTAGCCATGCCACAACCGTATCGCCGTTTCGTACGGTGGCTGTGGGCTTTACGATGACGACGTCACCATCATCGATCAGGGCGTCGATCATAGAGAGGCCGTGGACGCGAAGGGCATACACATCCTGCTCTCCGTTCAGGAAGCTGGTGGCCAACTCCAGGGTTTCCAAGGGTTCAGCGGTGGGTTGCCCCTGGGAAGAGAGGGTGGGAAGGGGCTGCCCTGCGGCGATGGGAGCCAGCAGGGGTACCAGGGTGGTGCGGGAACGGGGTTTGGAGCCCGCCAGGACCTCTATTCCCCGGGAGATGTCCGGAGAGCGCCGGATGTTCCCCTCCCTCTGGAGTATATTCAGGTTGTAGTCCACCACGGAGGTGGAGCTGATATCGCAGGCGTGCTGAATGTCTCGTACGGTGGGTGGATAGCCCTGCTCTTCGATGAAATCGGTGATGAAATGAAGGATCCGTTCTTGCCGTACCGAGAGCTTTTTCACGCCTTCCTCCTAGAGTCCCGGAGCGGTGTGGCCGCTGGGAGAGAGCAGGTAGCTGGACCCGTACATAGTACGCATGTTCTGAGTATAATGCGAATGTACCATCCCACAGGGCGCGTGTCAATGGCCAAATGGGGGTATTCCCCGGCTATTTTCGTCCTGATTTGCGAGGGCGACGGCGGGTGGTGGTTTCAGAGGCTGCGGTTGTCTCCCCCTGGGAGTTGAGCTGTTTTGCTAGCCGGGACTTCCTTCGAGAGGCGTTGTTGGCGTGGAGCGCACCCCGCTTGACTGCCAGGTCCAGGGTGGATATGGCATTGCGGACGGCGCTCTGTGCCTCCTCCGGGGAGCCGGTGGCCAGGGCTCGCCGGGCGCTCCTGACGTAGGTTTTGGCTGCGCTCCTTGCCGCCTGATTACGGGCGGCCCGGCGCACCGATTGGCGTGCCGATTGTTCACTGGGCATTGCTATACCTCCGATGCCTCCTTGGCGGGCTTCTCTGTGGAAGCATCCGTCGTTGTGGTGGACTGGGTAAGGTCTGCACGGGAGACGCTAATGACTCCCTGAATCCCCTCCAGCTTGACGAAGAGCCGACTGAGCTGATCAACGCTATCCGTAAACAGGGTGAGGGCTATGGTGGCGGTGCTCTCTTCGTTGTTCTCCAACGTGACCATGGACGCTATGTTCACCTTATCGGCGGAGACCAGCGTGGTGATGTCCCGCAGTAGGCCCACCCTGTCCCATGCCTCAATGCACAGCCGGACGGGGTAGAGGTGGCGAGTGGTGCCCCACTCTACGTTCACCAGACGTTCCGGCTCATCCTGGTTGAGGACGTTGCGGCAGTCGCCCCGGTGGATGGAGATTCCCCTGCTGCGGGTGATGTAGCCTACGATCTCGTCCCCCGGGAGTGGGGAGCAACAGCGGGCAAGGTGAGTGAAGAAGTCACCGACCCCCTGTATCTGGATACCCGATGCCGGGCCTTGCGCAGGGGGTTGATACTCCTGGGTAGAGTGCTCCTGGGAGTGAGAGAGTTGGGCATCTATCTGGTTGATGGTGATGGTCCCGCTGCCAAGGGCTGCGAACAGGTCGTCAACGGAATCGAACTTGAAGAGCCGGGCTACATCGCCATGGTCCAGCACAACGCTGAAGCGTCGGAACTCCCTGGCCAGGAGCTCCTTTCCCCGCTGAATGGTCGCTCCGCGCTCCTGCTTGCGGAACCACGTCCGGATCTTCTCCCTGGCGTTGCCGCTCCTTACGAATCCCAGGTTCGGGTTAAGCCAGTCCAAGCTTGGGCCCCTGGCTATCTTGCTGATCAGTATCTCCACCGTGTCGCCGTTCTGGAGCCGGTAGTCCAGGGCGGCTAGCTTGCCATTTACCTTTGCGCCAATGCACCGGTGCCCAAGGTCGGTGTGGACGCGATAGGCCAGGTCTATGGGTGTAGAGCCCGCGGGCAGGTCCTTGACATCTCCCTTGGGGGTGTAGACGAAGACCTGGTCCGGGAAGAGGTCTGATTTGACCGTCTCTAGGAACTCCTCGGATTCGCCGACCTCCTGCTGGAGCTCCAGAAGCTGGCGGAGCCAGGTCATCTTCTCCTCAAACTGGATATCCTTGGAGAAGTCACCCTCTTTGTAGTGCCAGTGAGCGGCCACTCCATGCTCGGCCACCTCGTGCATGGCGTGGGTCTTGATCTGAACCTCCAGAGGTTTGCCCTCCGGTCCCATCACCGCGGTATGGAGGCCCTGGTACATGTTCTCCTTGGGTTTGGCTATGTAATCGTCGAACTGCCCGGGCAGAGGGTGCCAGAGGGAGTGCACAATGCCCAGGGCGGCGTAGCAGTCCTGCTTCTCCTGCAGGAGTAAGCGAAGGGCCAGCAGGTCGTAGATGTCATGGAAAGCCTTGCCTTCCGCGGCGTACGCCTGCATCTTCAGATGGATGCTGTAGATGTGCTTGGGCCTTCCGCTGACCTGGGCCTTTATAGATGCCCGGGAGAGCGCTTCGGCCAGGAGGTCACAAACGCGGGTAATATACTGCTCTCGCTCCTCCCTTCGGGTATCCAGGAGCCGGGAGATAGTCTTGTATTGAGCGGGTTGGAGGTGATGAAACGCCATGTCCTCCAGTTGCCATTTGATATCGAAGATGCCGAGCCTGTGGGCCAGCGGCGCGTAGATGTCCAGGGTCTCCTGGGCAATGGCGATCCGCCGTGCCGGAGCGTGGGCCTTCAGGGTACGCATGTTGTGCAGGCGGTCCGCCAGCTTGATGAGCACCACGCGAACGTCCTGGGCCATGGCCACCAGCATTTTCCGCAAGCTGGCTGCCTGGGTATGCCTGCTCTCCTGGTCAAAGGAGAGCCCATCCGTCTCCTCCTCACCCCGCTTGTCCAGCTGCGTGAGCTTGGTGACCCCGTCTACCAGTCTTGCCAGCTCAGAGCCGAACTCCCGCTCAAGCTCGTCAAACGAGACGTCGCAGTCCTCCATAACGTCGTGGAGGAGGGCGGCGGCCAGGGTGGTGGCATCCAGCTTCAGGTCGGCCAGGTAGGTGGCGGTCTCCACCGGATGGCCAATGAAGGGCTCTCCGGAGAGACGCGTCTGCCCCTGGTGGGCCCGAGCGGCGTAGTCGTAGGCGCTCCGGACGAGCTCTAGTCGCTCAGGCGGCAGATAGCCCTGGGCCTTCTTGAGTAGGTTCTTCATCTCACCGTTATTCTAACCAGTCTGTACACCCAGTATATCGGAAATCCGAGCATTGGCCAACGACGGCTGGCCTCGCCTTTACTTGGCTAGGGCCGTGGGGTATTCTGGGACGAATTCCGCCGGAGGTTGAGGTTGTTTCAAGCACCGCGGGGTACCACGGACATCCTTCCCCAGGACCAGGGCTACTGGCGCTACATCGAGCGCCAGGCGGTGAGCGTCTGCCACCGTTTCGGCTACCGGCGGATAGATACCCCGGTGTTTGAAGAGGCGGGTCTCTTCGTCCGCAGCGTGGGTGAGGAGACGGACATTGTGGAGAAGGAGACCTACTCCTTTGAGGACCGGGGCGGCGACCTCCTGACCCTGCGACCGGAGGGCACCGCGCCGGTATGTCGTGCCTACCTGGAGCGGGGGATGCACAATCTCCCGCAGCCAGTGCGCCTCTACTATTTCTGCCCCATCTTTCGCTATGAGCGTCCCCAGGCCGGTCGGTATCGGCAGCACCATCAGTTCGGCATCGAGGCTATAGGTGGCGGAGACCCCCTCATAGATGCAGAGGTCATCCAGGTGGGCTGGACCCTGCTACGGGAGCTGGGGCTGAAGTCCCTCTCCTTGGTGGTGAACACCATTGGGGACCCTGCGTGCCGGCCGGGCTATCTCCAGCGGCTGAGGGAGTACTACAAGGCGCATCTGGACCGGACCTGTCAGGACTGCCGGCGCCGGTATGAGCGGAACCCCCTTCGCCTCCTGGACTGCAAGCAGCAGTCTTGCCAGCCGTTCATAGCGCAAGCTCCTCGTTCTGTGGACCACCTGTGCGGACCGTGTGGGGACCACTGGGAGGCGCTCAGGGGCTACCTTGATGATCTGAACATCGTTTACAAGGTGGACCACAGGCTGGTACGCGGCCTGGACTACTACACCCGCACGGTCTTTGAGATCCAGCCCCCGGAGGAGAGGGGGCAGAGCACCATCATCGGCGGCGGGCGGTACGATGGGCTGATACAGGAGCTTGGGGGACAACCCACGCCGGGTATAGGGTTCGGCTGCGGCATGGAGCGGATCATCGTCAACCTGAAGCGCCAGGAGGTTGAGGTGCCAGAGGATACACCGCGCCCCACGGTGATCGTGCCCCTGGGGGAGGCTGCCAAGGCCTACGGCGTCAGGCTGGCCGCCGTGCTGAGAGACGCCGGGCAGGCGGTGTTGCTATCTTCGGGGCGGGCCAGCTTACGTGCACAGCTCCGGTATGCCTCTTCCATGGAGGCGCGGTATGCCCTGATTGTTGGCGATGAGGAGCTCAAGAGCGGTGTTATCGGCGTTCGGAATATGGATGAGGGCGAGCAGCGGCAGGCTACGTGGGCGGAGCTGCCCGGCGCGCTGGGAATCGCCGAGGAGTTGGGGGAACGGTTGCACTGAGCGCCGCTTTCCGCGACGACTGCTATTGGAAGACCAGGTCTAGTTCCCTATTCAGCTTGCCACTGACCTGTTGGTAGCGGAGTACATCCAGCTCAAGATTGAGTTCCTGGATCTCCGCTTTCAATCCCTCCATGTAGAACTCCACTTCGGAGTTGAGGTAACGGGAGTTCACAACACCAAGGGCCAATACGTAGTTTCCACCCGAGTCTGAGCGAGTCGGGAGCCACAGGTCGCCGATATCCGGGTGGATAACCCGAGCATACAGGAGCGTGCCCTCTGGAGGAGGCGCTCCCTTGAGCGTAATCGAACCCTGGTAGATGGCGGGCAGCGGTGGCGGAATGAGCGGATTCGCCGTAGGTGAGGGCCTGGGTTCAAGCTGTATGACGCCGTTCTCAAGGCGGCTCAAGGCGTCCCTGATGAACTCAGTGGCCAACGCGAAGTTCTCCTGGGTTACTATGAATCCCAGGCTCTGGACGAACCGGGCCTCTACGGCCAGGGCCACCAGCTCGCCATTGTTATTCACCAGCGGTCCTCCTGACGTACCGATCTTGAACTGAGCGTCTAGCTCCAGCAGCCGCATGCCGGAGCCCAGGTCCCTCCGGTCGCTAGTGATGACGGTCTCCACGGCGGAGAGTTGGCCTGATTGCGATTTGGGGTAGCCCAGGGCCAGCAGCTTGTCGCCGGGGCCCAGGGCAGAAGAGTCAGCCAGGGGGATCCCGGGGATGGAGCCATCTATAACCCGGATCAGGTTGAGGTTCTGCGTGTCGTCCCGGCCAATCACCCATCCGATAAAGGTCTGGCCGTCCTCGGTGACGATATCCACCTTGGGGGCCACACTCAATGGCTGACTTGCTGTGAGTATCAAAGAGAATGGCTCTATGGCAATGCCGGAGATCTGGACCGCTCCTGAGATAACCTGGACGACGGATGAACGCACTTTCGGCAATACCCCTGCTAGTGAGGGGGTGAGGGTGGCGGTGGGCGTGGGCGTCACCGTTGGGCTAGGCGTAGGTGAGGGAGTGAGGGTTGGCGTAGGGCTGGGTGTTGGGCTGGCCGTGGGAAAGGGGGATGGTGTAGGCGTGGGCCTTGCCTGTGCGGTCGCCTCAATTCCAGCGGCAATGGTGGCGTCTATGTTCGGCGTGGGGACCGGCGTGGGCACCGCGGTAGGCGTGCCACGCCCTACACAAGAGGCCATCAGGAGAACGGCCGGAATCAGGACTCCCCACGAAAAGCGTCTTATGTTCGTAGACATGGACTCTGCGCGATCCCTGGAAGATGGCGAGAGCAGGCGACCTTCTCCGAAAGCTACGCTGATTCTATCCCCTAGGAACCGCATTTGCAAACCGGCACCCCTGGCTCTACAGCCGGGAGTGGCCACCGTTCTATATCCCCAGGTGCTATATCCCCAGGTGCAGGGGGGAGGTGAGCTGCTTCAGATAGGCCAGGACGGACAGCGCCGTCAGCCGCCCGGTTCTGGGGTTCTCCTCCGATGGGACGTTCTCGATGTGGAACCGCATCATGCCGAACTCGCCCTCCACCACCACGTCATGGGTGTTGCGCGTCACTGCGGGGTCTGCGATCACCTGCAGCCGTGTGCGGCGGGGGCCGATGCCCGCCATGCTGACGGCGGCGGCCACGTTGACGTTGGCGGGGAAGAGGCTGAAGCCTTCGATAACCGGCCCGTCGAACAGCGTGGTGGGCTCTGTAATGGCATCCAGGTCTACACCAGCCCGCGCCACTCCCGGCGATCCGCGGAGCCCACCGGGCGGCTTGCGGGTGATCATGGTCACCGTCTCCACGCTTCCCGCCGCCGCAGCCTGGAGCCCGTCCAGCCCAATGATGGCTCCGGAGGGCACGTGGATGTGGGCGTTGTGCTGACGAGCCAGCTCAAACAGGTCGTCACGCTCCAGCAGCGAGCCGCAGCTGAGCACCATGGCGGCGGTGTTGGCCTCCAGGGCCGTGCGGACAATGGTATCCACGGCGTCGGCGCCCGCGGCTTCGATCACCAGGTCGCACAGCCCAGGGACTCGCTCCAACGGCACCGCCTGGGGCGTCCTGTCCAGGGTAGCGGCAAAGGCCTGGGCGTTGGCCGGCGTGCGGCTGCACACGGCCGTCACCGCCACACCGGGGACCTTCCCCCGGTCAAGCTCTTTGGCAACCTTCCTGCCGATGGCACCAACACCGACGATGCCAACGTTCATCGCTCTCCTCCAACCTTGGCCTCCATCTCCGCCAGGAACTTCAGTGCGTGCGGAAGTATAAACTGTATATCTTGGAAGGTCTGTCCGTGGGTGTGTCCCGGAACGGCGATGAAGGTGGCGTTGGGCGCATTTTGGGCGCATGCCTTGGTGATCTCGTGGTTGTTGAACCCTGGATGCTCATGGTTCTCCGTCCCGGAGTAGACCAGGGCAGGCAGGGCCATCTTGCGGACATCCTCATCCGGTACTCCCCAGTCCAGGTTGGCCAGCTGCTGGGCCGCATAGGCTCGGCCGTCGTTGGCCAGCAGCCTCTCCCGCTGCTCCGGCGGCAGGGGGCCATGCTCCATCTCCACGCCCGCCACGTAGACATCCATGCCCAGTAGCATGAGCTTGGCCCTGCCCTCCCACCGGGCCCTGCTTTCCGGGGATGGCTGCTCCGGAAGTGCCGGGTAGCCTCCCAGGACCAGGGAGCGGGCGCGGTCTGGCCGCAGCATGCCCAGGGCCCAGCCAATGCTCGCGCCCATGGAGTAGCCCCAATAGTGTGCCAGGTTAATGTTCAGCTCATCCAGGACGGCGCAGACATCGGATACCTTGGCCTCTCTGCTGTAGTCGGTGGCTTTCTGAGGCCTGTCGCTTTCGCCGAAGCCCCGGGAGTCTATGAGGATGAGCCGGTACGTCTCCTTGAGCCGGTCCACGTATCCGGCACGGTACCAGTTCTGGATACTGCCGCCCATGCCGTGCATCAGCACCAGGGGCGGTCCGTCACCCTCTGTCTCGAAGTGAATACGTATACCGCTGTTGTCTGTGTATGACATGGCTCTTCCCTTTCCTGGTGGTCAAAGAGGCGCTCACCGTCCCCCAGCGGTGATACTATACCCTAGAGTACTCTGTGGAAGAGTACTCTGTGGAAACGGTGTCCATTGCCAAGTCCCTTCAACTCCGAAGACAACCGGCCCACCGATTCCGATCTCCAGATAGTGCTGGGCGACGAGCGATACGCGCTCTGGCAGATGGTGGCCAGAGAGCTGGGACTGCTCAGCGATAGCACCGATGTCCACTGGGACGGCGACGTGGCCCAGTGGGTGTGGCGGTTCACCAGGGGAGACGAAACCCTGGCCTCCCTTAGCCCGGACGAGGTCTCTTTTACGGCCTCCTTTGCTCTCGACCCGGACAGGCTGCCGACCGTGGAGGAGGCCGTGGGCCAAGAGGCTGCGGGCCAAGAGGCTGCGGCCGCTATCCGGCAGCGGATCTGCGGGGGCGATAGCCACGCGCTGGTCCGGTGGCCGGTGCGTCAGAGGAGGGACGCTCAATTGCTGGTCGCCGCGCTTCGTGCTAAGGCCGGGTTGGCCTGACGGCGGAAGGTGCGTCAGAGAGCGACCCTCCGTAGCTTTCCGCCCACTCTCCACTATGCTATACTGCACCCCATTCTGAATGAGCTTGCCTCCGAACAGTACGCATGAGTCAGCAGGTCCGGTTTGTCCCCAAGGGGACTATCACCACCACCACAGGATTCCAGGCAGGGGCTACCTTTGCCGGTATAAAGACCTATGCGGAGGATAAGCTTGATCTGGGCTTGGTCTACTCCACCTCACCCTGCACCTGTGCCGCCGTCTTCACTACCAGCAAGATACGGTCGCCCTCCGTAACGGTAACTGGGGAACGGGTCCGGAGGGGGGGCGTACGCGCCGTTGTGGTCAATAGCGGCATCGCCAACACCATGGTTGGCGAACATGGGCATCAGGATGCGCGGGATATGGGAGACCTGGCTGCGGCTCAGCTAGGGGTGTCGCCGGAGGAGGTGGCCGTCCTTAGCACGGGGATCATCGGCGTTGAGCTGCCCATGGCGCTCATTCGTGCCGCCCTTTCCAACATCACGGTCACGGACTCGGGGGGCAACGAGTTCGCCCGCGCCATCATCACCACGGATACGCGTCCCAAGGAGGCGGCCGTGGCCTATGAGCACGGGGGCCGTACCGTGACCATCGGCGGCGTGACCAAGGGGTCCGGCATGGTCCATCCGAACATGGCCACCATGCTCGCCTTCCTGAGCACGGATGCCCCGGTGGAACGCGGCTTTCTCCAGGGAGCGGTGAAGGCGGCGGCGGACCGCTCCTTCAACATGATCTCCATAGACGGTGATACAAGCACCAATGATACCCTTCTCGTCATGGCCAATGGGGCCTTGGGAGGCGACACCATAGATGAGCATTCGGAGGAGGCCTCCCTGTTCAGGGAGGCGCTTACCGAGCTGTGCGTTCACCTGGCCAAGGAGATCGTTAGGGATGCGGAGGGCGCCAGCAGGCTGTTCGAGGTGACGGTGGAGGGTGCGCTCAGCGATGAGGAGGCTCGGGCAGCGGCGCGTACCATTACCAGCTCCAGTCTGGTAAAGGCGGCGGTCCACGGCGCCGATCCCAACTGGGGTCGCATCATTGCTGCCCTTGGACGCAGCGATGCCACCATAGAGGAGGAGAAGCTGGCCCTGTACGTGAACGACGTGTGTATTCTTGAGCATGGGCTGCCCGTCCCCTATTTCAAGGACAGTATCATCCTGTTGATGAAGAACCCAGAGGTGTCCTTCCGCGTGCACCTGAACATCGGCCAGGGTGCGGCTACCGCCTGGGGATGCAACCTCAGCGAAGCGTATGTCACCATCAACAGCGCCTACACTACCTAGGTCTACCGTGAGACCGGATGGGCCAAGGTACTCCTCGTGGTCGATAAGAAGAAACCCACCGTAATCAAGATCGGCGGGAGCACCCTGGGAAGTCTGGATACCAGAATGCAGGACCTGGTGACGCTCCAGCGCCAGGGTTCCGTTCCGGTGGTGGTCCACGGAGGCGGCGCCACGATCAGCGAGTGGATGCAACGCCAGGGGATCATGCCTCGTTTTATCCGTGGCCTCCGCGTCACTGATGCACCAAGCCTTGAGATAGTGGTTGCGGTGCTCACGGGGCTGATAAATAAACGGCTTGTAGCCACCATCACGGCGTTGGGAGGCAAGGCGGTGGGAATCAGCGGGGTGGATGGAGCGGTGCTTGAGGCGCGTATTGAGAACCAGGAGCTGGGCTACGTGGGAGAGGTGGTGAAGGTGAACCCGGAGCCGATCATGGAGCTGGTGGAGGCAGGCTACATGCCCTTGGTGGCTCCCGTGGGCCTCCACCTGGCCAGTGACGTTGAATATGAGACAACGATGCTGAACATCAACGGTGATACGGCCGCTGGGCATCTGGCATGGGCCATGGAAGCGGCACACCTCGTCTTCCTGACGGATGTGGAAGGGGTGCTGGACTCAGCGGACCGCCTCATCCCCAGGCTCACGGTGCGGGAGGCCCGCGCCATCCTCGCTTCCGGCATAGCGTTCGGTGGTATGATTCCAAAGCTGGAGGCGTGCATCCTGGCACTGCAACGGGTGCCTTCTGCCCGTATTGTGGACGGACGGAAGCCGGGCGCTCTCCTCAAGGCCGTGGAGGGGTGTGAAGGCGGGACCCTGGTGGAGTAGGAGTGGTAATCAGTGATGAGAGGTTTTGAGACGCGCGGCAACGGTGGGTTTCCCCCCTTTCAGGGATTGGAGGGGAGCTTGGTGCTTCCCCCCTCCACGGGCGCATTTATCAAATGGGGTATCGTGGCTGTTGCCATCGTCGCCGTTCTGGTTGCGCTGAATGTGCTCCGGGGCATCTACGCCGATTGGCTCTGGTTTGACAACCTTGGGTACCTGAGCGTGTTCACCACCATCCTGTGGACTCGGGTCTGGCTCTTCATCGTGGGAGCGGGGCTGTTCGGCGGTGCCGTGGTGGTAAACATCGTGCTTGCCCGCCGCTTCTCCAGGGGGGAATCGGTCCTACCGCTGCCCGCGGAGACCCTCTACTGGCTAAACCGGCTGACCATCATCGGTGTCATCCTTGCCGCCCTGCTCCTGAGCATCATCTTCGGTAGCATTCTTGCCGGTCGTTGGGAGACCGTACTGAAGTTTCTGAACGCCACATCCTTTGGAACGGCGGAGCCCGTTTTTGACCGGGACGTCTCCTTTTACGTCTTCACCCTGCCGCTCCTGAACCTGGTTCAAGGCTGGCTCCTGGGGGCTCTGATCGTGCTGCTGTTGGCGGTGATCAGCCTCTACTTCATCTACTACACGCTCCGCGGCCAGCGTTTTATCCTGACCCCTCGGATTCGGGGGCACCTTGCCGTTCTCGGCAGCCTGATCTTCTTCAACCTGGCCGCCAATCACTTCATTGACCGGTTTGACCTGCTCTTCTCCTCCGGAGGGGCCACCTTCGGTGCCTCCTACACGGACGTGAATGCCCGGCTGCCCGCGCTGCTGGTGCTTACCGTGATCGCGACCGCCAGCGGTGCGTTGCTTCTCACCACCCTGCTGCCGGCCCTGCGGGGTGCCCGGGGAACACGCCTGATCTTTGGAACGGTGGGGCTCTGGCTCGGGTCGGTGCTGCTCATCGGCGGCCTCTATCCAAGCTCCATCCAGCGCTTTACGGTGGAGCCCAATGAGCTGAAGCGGGAGACGCCCTACATCGAGCGGAACATCAAGTTAACGCGGGCGGCCTTCGGCCTTAGCTCGGACCGTATTCGGGAGGAGACCATCTCAGTGCGTGAGGAGCTGCCTCCGCAAGCTCTCTTTGATAACCCGGAAACGGTGAGCAATGTTCGGCTGTGGGACCCTCGGCCCCTTCGGAATACCTACAATCAGGTGCAGTTCCTCCGCCTTTACTACAGCTTCCGGGACGTGGACGTGGACCGGTATGAGGTGGACGGGCAGTACCGCCAGGTGCTCATCGGCGCGCGGGAGCTCCAGCCGGAAAACCTTCCGGTAGAGGCGCAGAGCTGGGTGAACCAGCGGCTTCAGTATACCCACGGCTACGGTGCGGCGGCCAGCCCGGTGACGGAGTTCACCACCGAAGGGCGGCCCGTGTTTTTTGCCCAGGACATTCCTCCGGTTGGCCCCATACCGGTGACCCAGCCCGAGATCTACTACGGTGAGCACAGCGTGAGCTTCGTTGTGGTCAACTCCGAGACGGAGGAGTTTGACTACGAGCCGGACGAGGGCAATCCGATCTATAAGAACTACGACGGCAAGGGAGGAATACCCCTAAACTCCTTCCTCCGCCGGGCTGTCTACGCCTGGCAGTTTGGAGACCTCAATATCCTGATCAGCAATCAGTTGACCCCGGAGAGCCGGATCCAGTATCTGCGGACTATTCAGGACCGGATTCACTACGTAGCGCCGTTCTTGGAGCTGGACCGGGACCCCTACCTGGTGGTGGAGGATGGCAAGCTGCGGTGGATACAGGATGCCTACACCGTGTCCAGCCACTATCCCTACGCTACGCCCTTCCGGGACTCATTCAACTACATCCGCAATAGTGTGAAGGTGGTGGTGGACGCCTATCATGGGACCCTGGAGTTTTACGTTGCCGATCCCAACGACCCTCTCATACGCACCTACCAGGAGGTCTTCCCCGACCTCTTTGTGCCGTTGGACGACATGTCTGATTTCCTCCAGCTCCACCTGCGCTATCCCGAAAACCTCTTCTCCGTTCAGGCGGAGATCTACCTCCAGTACCATATGCTGGACCCTAACCAGTTCTTCAACAAGGCGGACCAGTGGGATGTGCCTGAGGAGGAGTTCTTTGGCGATACGCGGACCGTGGTCCCCTACTATGTCATTATGAAGCTGCCCGGGGAGGACCGGGCGGAGTTCATGCTTATCCTGCCCTTCACCCCATGGCCAACGGCCGATAAGCCCAGGATGGTGGCCTGGCTGGCCGCCCGTATGGACTCGCCTCACTACGGAGAGCTGGTGGCGTTCTCATTCCCACGGGGGGCTCAAATAGATGGACCGGCCCAGGTGGAGGCCCGCATCGACCAGGACTTCGAGATCACGAAAGACCTTACCCTAATATGTACTGGAGAGGCCAGATGTATCCGAGGGAACCTCCTGGTCGTTCCCCTTTTCGGGGATGCAGGTGCCGGGGGCGAGGACGTTCTGTCCATCCTCTACGTGGAGCCGCTGTACCTGCAATCGTCCAATGTGCAGTTCCCGGAGCTCAAGCGCGTTATCCTGGCCTCCTCCAAAAAGGTGGTAATGGAGGCTTGCCTGGAGCTAGCGGTTTTTTCTCTGGTGGGCGGTGCTCCTGCGAAGTGTCCGTCCGACGAGGAGGCTCCTCCAGTGGCCGGTACCGAGCCGGGAGTGTCCAACGAGATCCGGCGTCTGCGGGAGGCTCTCAGGGAGCTGGCAGGCGACTTCTCCACCCTGGATGAGGCATTAAACGAGATCTTAGCGCAGATTGAGGAGGAGCAGCAGTGAGCACCTGGCAAGAGGTAGAGGCCAAGTATTACATGCAAACGGTCCGCCGCCAGCCCGTGGTCATCGTCCGCGGCCAGGGCACTCGGGTCTGGGATGAGAACGGCAAGGAGTATCTGGACTTCACGGCGGGCTGGGCGGTCAATAACCTGGGCCACGTCCACCCGGCGGTGGTCAAGGCCATCCAGGAGCAGGCGGCCACGCTGTTGCAGACCTCCAACCAGTTCTACACCGTCCCTCAGCTCCAGCTCGCCCAACTCCTTGTGGAGCAGAGCTGCCTGGACCGTGTCTTCTTCTGTAACAGCGGTGCCGAGGCCAACGAGGGCGCGGTGAAGCTGGCGCGCAAGTACGGCCGGCTCCATCGCAACGGCGCGTATGAGGTGATCACCGCCCTCAACTCCTTCCACGGCCGCACCCTGGCGATGGTTGCGGCCACCGGCCAGCCCCATTACCAGGAGGCCTGGAAGCCTCTGGCCCAGGGTTTTGTCAACGTGGAGTACAACGACCCGGAGGCCATCCGCCGTGCGACCAACGACAAGACCTGCGCCGTAATGTTGGAACCCCTTCAGGGTGAGGGCGGTGTGAACGTCCCCGCGGAGGGATACCTGAAAGCGGTGCGGGAGTGGTGCGACCAGCAGGGGATTCTGCTCATCTTCGACGAGATACAGACCGGCCTGGGACGTCTGGGCACCCTCTTTGGCTACCAGGCCATGGGCGTTGAGCCGGACGTGATGACCCTGGCCAAAGGTCTGGGCGGCGGTGTGCCCATCGGCGCATTCCTGTCCAGGGAGCGGTGCTCTGTCCTAGAGCCCGGCGACCACGGCTCGACCTTCGGTGGAAATGCGCTGACCTGCGCCGCGGCATACGCCTCAACAAAGTACATGGTTGACAACGATGTCCCTGCGCTCGGCAAGGAGATAGGTGCCTACCTGAAGCAGCGGCTGGAGGAGCTGCGGGCCCGGCAGCCTGCCATCGTGGACGTGCGCGGTATGGGGCTGCTGCTGGCGGTGGAGTTCAAGGAAGAGATTGCGGCAAAGGTGCTTGCGGCCTGCAACCAGAAGGGCCTTCTGCTCAATGCCGTGCGGCCCAACGCGGTCCGCATCATGCCGCCCCTCACGCTTACCACGGAGGAGGTGGACCTGGGTGTGGAGCGGCTGGAGCAGGGTGTGAGCCAGGTGGTGTAATGTCTTTCTCACGCTTACCACGGAGGAGATGGACCTGGGTGTGGAACGGTTGGAGCGGGGTGTGAACCAAGTGGTGTAATGTCTTTCTGAGCGTTTCTCCTGTGTCATTCTGAGGAGTCCCGATTCATCGGGACGACGAAGAATCCGGGGTGGGGCAAGACAATTCCCAACCTCCCCAGACCCTTCGTCCCGACTATCGGAACTCAGGGTGACACCGGGGGGTGGAGCAACTGAAGCGGCGGATCAAGCAGGCGGTGGCCAGCGCAAGTTGAGGGGCTCGTATCATGACTGAACCAAAAAAGATCGTCCTTGCCTACAGCGGTGGCCTTGATACCTCCGTCATTCTTCACTGGCTGGTAAACCAGGGCCATGACGTTGTGGCCTTCACCGCCGACCTGGGGCAGGATGAGGATATGGAGGTGGTACAGCAGCGGGCCTATGAGACGGGTGCCTCCCAGGTCTATATCCAGGACCTGCGGGAGGAGTTCGTCACCGGCTTCATCTTCCCCGCAATCCAGGCCAACGCCGTCTACGAGGGGACCTACCTTCTGGGTACTTCCCTGGCCCGGCCCCTTACCGCCAGGGCCCAGGTGGAAGTTGCCCTGAAGGAGAAGGCGCAGGTGCTGGCCCACGGTGCTACCGGCAAGGGAAACGACCAGGTACGCTTCGAGTTCACCTACCATGCCCTGGCGCCGGAGATTGAGGTGTACGCTCCCTGGAGAGACGCTACCTTCCTGAAACAGTTCCAGGGTCGGCCTGACCTGCTGCGCTACGCCCGTCGCCACGGCATCTCGGTGACGGCCTCCCGTAGGAAGCCTTGGAGCAGCGACTCCAACCTCATGCACATCAGCTATGAGGCGGGGGAGATGGAGGACCCGCAACGCCAGCCCAGGGAGAGTATGTTCCAGATGACACGCTCTCCCCGCCGCGCTCCCAACCGGGAAACCCAGTTGGAGATCACATTCCGGGGCGGCATCCCGGTGCGTGTGGCCAACCTGGGCGACGGCATGGTGGTGGAGTCGCTGCTGGCGCTGTTCGGCTACCTCAACCAGGTTGGAGGCATCAACGGCATCGGCCGTGTGGACATGGTGGAGAACCGGTTCGTCGGCATCAAGTCCCGGGGCGTCTATGAAACACCCGGCGGGACCATCCTCCAGAGTGCACATCGGGACCTGGAGGGGATCACCATGGACCGTGAGGTGATGCACCTCCGGGACTCACTTATCTCCCGCTACTCGGAGCTTGTCTACTACGGGCTCTGGTTCTCGCCGGAGATGGAGCTGCTGCGCGGCCTCTTCCAGAGGAGCCAGGAGTACGTGACGGGTACGGTCACCGTGGGGCTCTATAAGGGCAACGTAATGATCAAGGGGAGAAGCTCGCCCGTAACCCTCTACGACCAGGACCTGGCCAGCATGGACCGCTCCGGCGGCTTTGACCCTACCGACACCACGGGGTTTATCCGCATCAACGCCATGCGGCTCCGCAGCAGCGCCCTGCGGGCGAAGAAAGAGAAGGGGTAATGGAGGTTGGGAAATTCGTGTGTGCGGCATAACCTCGCATGGTATAATCAGCAGAGGTGCGGTTACACTACCGAGGGTTCAAGAATGGCCAAAGATACCAATATTCCACAGCGCCAGCCAAAGCCTACTCCTCCTCCGCAGAACCCGGATATCCCAAAGCCGGAGTGGGAACACATAATCCAGAAGGGGTATCCACTTAAGCGTCAAGGCAAGTGAATCAAGACCCCTGCTAAGATGGCAGCTATCGCTTCAACAGGCAGCAGCTAGAGAGCGATTGATGCCCATTTGACCTTTTGAGCAATCAGTGCTGAATTATGCTTGATGGCTGAAACCCGATTGCTGAGTACCTGCCGTTTAGTCGTCTCTGGGAGCCAAAACAAAGCGTCTTCGTATATAGTCCCAATTTCTGGAGGATATCTAAGAGACAGGAATCGGTAGCTTATTATAGCTAGGACGATAATGATCACATAAATGATCACATATATCGCTGTCGGTGCCAGCAGCACCCAAAAGCGTTGAGAAGATATGGACTCTGTTGATGAGATAGAAGTTAGCAAGAGTCCGAGAATCACGGTCGATATCCCAAAGGCAAGTCTTAGCTTAGAGTCTATTCCTTCGATCTCCCTGAGCTGCACATCGAGTTGATTAGCAGCTAGTGAATAGATAACCTCCAGACTCTCGCCTCCTCAGGTTGGGAATTACCTTCCGTCATATCAGAAATCCTTGCTTGTCTGCTTGCCGTCCACCAGACGGAGCATCATTATAATTGAAACAACTGAACCGCCGTCTTCCAGAGGACCTGCTCCGCATCCGCGTCTGAGATGCCCGATTCCCTGATGACCCTGAGCCTTGTGGGGTACAGCGCCTCCGGCTCCCTCACCCACCTCCAGGTGGGCGACCAGTCCGTGCCGAACATGATGCGCTCGGCGCCGATGGTGCGTACCGCCCGGCGGATGTGCTCCGCCGTGGTGGAGGTGGTATCGAAGTAGACGTTGGGGTTGCGCATGGCCACGATCAGCGCGGACTCGAAGTAGTGGGGGATGCCGCGCCCCATCTTGGTGAGAACGATCGGCACATCTGGATAGCGCCCGGCTATCTCGTCCACGTAGATGGGGTCGGCGTAGTACATGCGGCCTGGGAACTGGGTCCAGCCCGTCGCGATGAGGAGCGGTGCTCCGTAACCGGCAAGGGCTTCCATGATCGGACGGAGGTCGTCGGCGATGCTGACCGGGTGGATCTCGGTGGTGAAGGGTCCACCGTGGGTCTCCCCAATGCCCCTGAACCCCAGCCGTCCCATGCAGTCTGCAATCTGTCGTGAAGCGGCTTTTCTCAGCGCCTGCGGGTCATCGCCGAAGCCCGTGGCCGTATAGTCCGTGCCCAGGCTCATCAGTCCAAAGAGCTGTTCGGGGTGTTTCGCTACGGCGGCGGCGATCTTCTCGTTCCTGGTATCCTCGCTATCTGCGCTGCCGGTGGACATGATGAGCGCCTTGCCGATTGCGTGTCTGTCCATCTCTTCGATAAGCTCGTCGGCGAAATCGACCAGTGGCTCGGTTAGTCTGGCGTTGTAGAGCTCGGGGTGCCTTCCCCTGAAGCCTACGAGGTCAGGGACGGTCCTGATCACCTCACCCAGCTCTCTGTAGGAGGGCGGACCGAAGGGATGGCAGTGCGCTTCGACAATCACGTTGTGCCTCCTACCGTAGTGTGATGAATCGGTAATGTGGGATTCCGCTAGCCCTGAGTATATAAGCCCGTTTCGTAGTTGTCTGCTGCCATCGGTGTGTCCTTTGGTGTAATATCGTAGTGCGCGCGGACAGGCGGGCGCTTTGTCATGCACTCGTTGCAAGGAGAGGTGATGGGTTTCACCCACGTGAATATGGAGATCTCCAACGTTGCCGACCCCCAGCGGCATCGTGAGATTGCGCTTTTGGCGGATACGGGGGCTATGCTCTCCGTTATTCCGGCTTCGGTCCTGGAGAGGCTGGGCATCCAGGAAGCAGGAGTGCGTCGTTTTCGGGGTTTCGCGGGAGTAGTCGAGCGTCGTATAGGGGGTGCATTGTTTCGCTACCAGGATTCCTTAGCTTTCGTATCTGTTATCTTTGGCGATGAGGATGATACGCCCGTCCTGGGTGTTACCGCGCTGGAATCGTTGGGCTAGCAAGTGGACCCCGTCACCCAGCAACTACGGCCCACAGAGATGCTCCAGCTATAAACCGGATGCTCAGTTGACGAACTCTGCCTACACCGTTTCCATCCACTATGACCGGCGTCTCTATGAGCAGGACATCGCCGGGTCCATTGCCCATGCCCGGATGCTGGCCGCGCAGGGCATCATCTCCAAAGGGGACGCCCAGTCTATCGTCCAGGGGCTGGTCTCCATTCGGGAGGAGATTAGCAATGGCTCCTTTCCGTGGAAGGAGGAGCTTGAGGACCTCCACATGAACATCGAGGCCCGGCTCTTCGGTGTCATAGGGGAGGCCGCTGGTCGCCTGCACACCGGCCGGTCTCGCAACGACCAGGTGGCGGTGGACATGCGTCTCTACACCAAAGAGGTCATTGAGGAGATGGTGCGGCGCATAGCTCATCTGCAGCACGCCCTCCTGGATGTGGCCGGTGGGCACAAGGACGCTACGCTTCCCGGCTATACCCATCTTCAGCGTGCCCAGCCCGTGCTGCTCTCCCACCACCTGCTAGCCTACTTTCAGATGCTCCAGCGGGACAGGGAGCGGTTCCAGGAGTGTCTCCAGCGCACCGATGTCCTGCCCCTGGGCAGTGGCGCCCTGGCGGGAGTTCCGTACCCCATCGACCGGGAGTTCCTGGCCAGGGAGCTGGGATTTGCGCACATCAGCGAGAACAGCATGGACGCGGTCTCCGACCGGGACTACCTGGTGGAGTTCATGGCCGACGCTTCGCTCTGCATGGCCCACCTCTCACGGCTGGCGGAGGACCTTGTGCTCTGGTCGTCCCGGGAGTTCGGCTTCGTGCGTCTGGACGATAAGTACACCACCGGCAGCAGCATGATGCCCCAGAAGCGCAACCCTGATTTCGCCGAGCTTGCCAGGGGCAAGACGGGTCGGGTATACGGCAACCTGATGGCGCTTCTCACCGTGCTCAAGGGCTTGCCTCTCACCTACAACCGGGACCTCCAGGAGGACAAGGAGTCCTTCTTCGATACGGTGGATACGCTTCTTGCCACCCTGGAGGTGTTCGCCGGAATGGTATCGACCATGCAGGTGAAGGGCGATCGGATGCGCCGGGCGGCGGAGGACAGCTATGTACTGGCCACCGATCTTGCCGACTACCTGGTGTCCAAGGGAATGCCCTTCCGTCAGGCCCACGGCATTACGGCCAAGGTGTCTGAGTATGCGGAGGCCCAGGGCAAGCTGTTCCGGGAGCTGACCTTACAGGAATACAACCGTTTTTCTGAGCTGTTCGGCCAGGATGTCTTCGAGATCACCGTCGAATCCTCCCTGGCCGCACGCAACGTCCCCGGCGGCACCGCGCCTGCCCAGGTGGAGCAGGCGCTGGCCCGGGCCAAGGAGACGCTGAACGAAACTTAGCAGCGGGTGCTTATGTCATTCCGAGCGAATCGAGGAATCTAAGGCCTATGCTTTGGGAGGTGCTCAATGACTGATAGAGGAATGATCAAACAGGGGCGAGGTACTGTTATCGGCAATGCAGGGGAATATCTCGCAGTGGGGGAACTGTTACGGAGAAACGTTGTCGCTGCTCCAGCACCGCGAAACACTCCCGGTTTTGACGTCCTAGCAACCAACGGCCATAAGTCAGTCAATGTACGCGTGAAGAGCAAAACCACAACGGCAAATTCGTGGGTTTGGATCTGCGCAAAGGACGACAACCGGACCCTTTTCAAAGGTATGCTCAAATATGGGGATTTTACTGTACTCGTTGACCTGAAAGATGAAGCCCATTCGCCAGAGTATTATGTGTTATCTACGGTAGTGCTAGACAAACAACTTAGAGAAGACTTCAAACACTGGCTTGAAACTCCTGGAAGGGCTGGTCGGCGGCATAATGAAAGCAACCGCATGTACAGGTTTGGGCACCTGCCCCACCATTTACCTTTGCTTGAGGAGTCGCGTGGCGGCAAAGGCTGGGAACTGATTCTCGACTTTTTGGAGAGCCAAGACTGAGAGCCTTGAAGCAAATGTGAACTATTCAGCCGTCACGGCTGCGTTAAGAAAGTTCACCAACAGACCCATGCAATCAACTGTCCCTAAGATCAAGCTGGCGCCCTCCATCCTCTCGGCGGACTTCTCCCGGCTGGGGGAGGCGGTGGCGGAGGCCACGCGCGCCGGCGCCGACTATATCCACGTGGATGTCATGGACGGGCGTTTCGTTCCCACCATCACCTTTGGTCCTCAAATGGTCAGGGGCCTGCGGCCCTGGACCAAGATCCCGCTGGATGTTCACCTGATGATCGTGGAGCCGGAGCGGCTGATACCTCAGTTTGCGGAATCAGGCGCCGATATCCTGACCGTCCACGCGGAGGCGTGTCGGCACCTTCACCGGGTGGTGCACCAGATAAAGGAGCTTGGGGTACGAGCGGGCGTGGCCCTGAACCCCGGAACGCCCGTTGATGCGGTGGAGGAGGTGCTGGCGGACCTGGACATGGTGATGGTGATGTCGGTGAACCCTGGCTTTCCCGCACAGGCGTTTATCCCCTCCGCAGTGCCCAAGCTGAGGCGGCTGCGTCAGCTGCTGGACGAAGGTGGACTATCGGCGGAGCTGGCCGTGGACGGCGGCATCAGTGAGCTGGCCGCTCCCCAGGTGGTGGAGGCCGGAGCACGGATGCTGGTGGCCGGCTCAGCGGTGTTCAACCAGCGCGAGTCCGTGGAGCAGGCACTGAAGCGGCTTCGTAAAAGCGTTGGCATCGTCGTGGGTTCCCCGTAGCATTCGCCTTCCCCTCGCTCCTGTGTAACGGTCTGTTTGCTGACGGCTTCAGCACCACCCTCTCGTCCCCTTTGAGCCGTCCCTCTGCGTGAGGCCTGGACTGCCCTGGCTTGGCCTGTGCACCTTCCCCGATCTCGATGCATCTCATTGTATGGGTACCCGATTGATGTGGGGTCAATAGGTGAAGAGGCGGAGATCAATCAAATGGGAGGTGAGATGGCGGTGAAAGCGAAACACGACAGCCGAGTCGGTTTGTGAGGAGGGCTCTTTGAAGGGGTATCGAAAAGGAAAGGGTGGTGATTAGATATGGCAGTCTCAACTGGAACCATGCTGAGACCTTCGGCGACGGCGGACTACCGTGCCAGGTCGTCTCAGCGCAGTGTTGGCCTGCTCCTGGTGCTGGGGGGCGTTGCCGTGGCAATGGTGGCCTTCATCAGTAGCCTTGTTCAGGCGGGTAGCGATGCCACTGCGACGGAAATCGCAACACAGGCGGCCTGGACCTTCGGGGTGGCCACCGCTGCGTTGGGTCTTCTGAAATCAGGGATAGCATTGATACTCTGGGGCATCGTGCGCAAGATCTGGGTCCGTGTGGAGAGCCTTAAGGAGGCCCTGCCCAAGCTGGTGCCTCAGAAGACAGAGCCCACTGAGGTTCGGGAGGGGCCTATCACGACTCCGTACGGCCGCGGGCGGATAACTCGGGGGGTACCCCCATCTCTTCTCATTCACCGTATAGCCTACGTCCTCTGGGCTCCCATGCTGGTCATGGGTGCTATGGGTGTGGGCGTTGGTCTGGTGCTCTCCTTCTTTGAGGCGAGCGCTGCCAACACCGGTGATACGAGCACGTTCCAGACGCTACATGCGCTGGTGCCCGGGATACAGTTCCTGGGCGAGGGTCTCCTGCTCTCGGGCATCGCCTTCCTTCTCGGCAGCATCCTGGGCTCGCTCCGCCAGGGTGGCAGTGAGGTCCAGGAGTCGCTTGGAGCGGGAGTGAAGGCACTGAGTATGCCTCTATCGGCCAAGCTGTTCGTGGGTCTGATGATGGTGGGGATGATGATAGAGATGGTGCAGTTTGGCCTCTACGTCTACGTCTCCACTCTGGACAATGTAGCGACCATCAACGCCTACCATGCGTGGCTTGGTCCTCTACGAGAGGCAGGACTGGGTATCCTTCTGTCCAGCATCGTCCTGGCTCTGGGCACCATCGGAAATATCCTTGGGTTCCAGTTCTACAGGATCCGGGAGCTCATTACCACAGGACGGTAGGAAGGAGAACTACTATGGCAACAGCAGCGATTCGTAGACACGGAGAGTACATAGTCAAGGCCAGTGACGGTGCGCCGAGCATGATCCTTCCGCAGAAGCTGGGGACGTGGCTCTGGAGGCCCATGCTCGTTATGGCCATCATGGCCTTCCCCGTAGCCTTCATCCTTGCGGCGTTCCGGGCGGACCTGGTGGCGAACGGGACCACCACAAGCGACGCCGCCAGTGCAGCGGCCTTGGGGCAGTATGTGACCGCCGTCATGTTTCTGGGATTCGCCTCGGTCTTTGCCGCCATCGTCTTCGCCATCGCCCGCATTCTGGGCGTCCTCCGAACGGGTGGAGGTCAGGTGCAGGAGGCCAGCGGCAGCCAGGTTCTCACGCTGAAGATGCCGGGAACGGCCAAGGCCATGCTCCTGCTCATGATGATGGCGATGATGATGCTCCTCTTCGCCGTGGTGGCGCACGTCGTCCTTGGCGTCGTCATCAACGATGCGGTGCTGGATGGGAACCAATCGACCATTGACGGTGGGGTCCTGGGCCACCTGGCTTGAGGGGCTCCGGCGCTTCGGTGCCGCGGTCTACCTGGTCTCCATCTCCCTGGGTCTTGCGACGATCATTCAGGTGCTCCGCTTCCAATCGGCGCGTGTGCGGGAGCTTCCCGAGGGACGTAACACATCCGCTGGCTAGTACGTGGAGGTTGGCGGTTGTTGGGTGGTAAGAAGGAAGGGGCCCCATGACGGGGCCCCTTCCGTTTAGGTGGACAGGAACTGGAAGCCCTACTTCGATGGCCGCACCCGGTGGTAGGTACGCAGGCAGCGGGTGCAGAGGTGGACGCGCTGTGTACGGCCGTCTACCTCCAGCCGGACGCGATGGACATTGGGCATCTGGCGCATGTTGGTTGCCCGTTTGGAGTGGCTGACGTTGTGGCCAAACATGCCCGTCTTGCCACACACACTGCACATAGCCATGGTATTCCTCGGAAACAGGGAGTGGGCCGCTTTGACGGCCCTTGAGGCTTTGGGTACAATCGCTGCGACTACATTACCATAGGCCAGATACCCTTCGCAAGAGAGGCTGCTATGGTCGGCCGCACAAAGAGGTCGAAGAAAACCCTGGGCGGCGACGAACTTCTGCAGATGTTCGCCGCTGGCCGTGCCTGTCTGGAGCTCAACGTTGACCTGGTCAACTCCCTGAACGTGTTCCCCGTTCCCGATGGTGACACCGGAACGAATATGCTGCTGACGATGAAGGCCGTCGACGACGAGGTGGGCCGCTTGAAAGATGCAAGCGCCCATGAGGTCGCCGATGCCTTCGCCCGCGGTACCCTCATGGGCGCGCGGGGGAACAGCGGCGTCATCCTCTCCCAATATTTCCGGGGCTGGGCGGAGGGCTTGAAGGGGCACACCACCTTCGGCGCCGCCGAGATCGCCGACGCCCTGTCTCAGGCCTCGGATTGGGCGTACAAGGCGGTCAGCAATCCGGTGGAGGGCACCATCCTCACCGTCATCAAGGAAACGGCCCGTGGTGCTCGCACTGCCGCCCAGTTAGAGGATACCTCCCCGGAGCAGGTCTGGGACCAGGCCTGCGAGGCCGCACGGCGGGCGCTGGCCGAAACGCCCGACCTTCTGCCGGTGCTGAAGGAGGCCGACGTGGTAGACTCGGGAGGCCAGGGGCTGGTGGCCCTCCTGGAGGGGACACTGGCCTACTTCTGCAACGAAGAGGTGAAGCACCTGGAGGTTGCCACGGGACAGACCGCTCCGGTGGCCAGCTACCTGACGGCGACGGAGGAGGAGGCGTACGGCTACTGCACCCAGTTCCTGCTCCAGGGATCGGGCCTGGACGCCGAGGAGGTGCGGGGGAGGATGGCGGCGCTGGCCGATTCCACCGTGGTCGTGGGCGACCCCAGCACCCTGAATGTCCACGTGCACGCCTATGACCCCGGCTCTGTGCTCAGCTACGCCGTGTCTCTGGGGAGCCTGACCCAGATCAAGATAGACAACATCGATCAGCAGCACCAGGAGTTCATGGCGCACCACCGGCAGCCCCGTGAGGAGGTGCCCCTGGGCGTGGTGAGCGTCGTATCCGGTGCAGGGCTACAGCGCCTGTTCCGTAGCCTGGGTTGCTGCGGCCTTATCCATGGTGGGCAGACTATGAACCCCAGCACAGGGGACTTTGTTCAGGCGGCCCAGGCCGCCCCCGCCGCCTCGGTGATCCTGCTGCCCAACAACCGGAATATCGTGAGCGCAGCGCAGCAGGCGGCCGCGGCCTCCGATACACCGATCCATGTGGTGCCGACCACCTCCGTTCCCCAGGGGATAGCGGCGCTTCTCTCCTTCAACCCTGATTTGGATGTGGCCGCGAATGTCGCCCAGATGCAGGAGGCCGCGGCAGGCGTCCGTAGTGGGGAGGTGACATCGGCGGTGCGCTCAACATCAGTGAAGGGCATAGCCGTACGGGAGGGGCAGAGCATCGCCCTCCTGGACGGTGAGCTTGTGGCAGCCGCGGATACAGTCTCGGATGCCGTTCAGGAGCTCTTTCGTAGCGCCGCTCCAGCTCCCGGGTCCCTGGTCACCCTCTACTGGGGGGCCGATGCGGGAGAGGAGGAGGCCAGGGCCCAGGCAGCGTGGCTGGGCGCACACTTCTCCCAGGTGGAGGTGGAGGTTATCCAGGGCGGCCAGCCCCACTACCACTACCTGATCTCCCTGGAGTGACACCCAACAAGGCCAAAGGCTCTTCTGAAAGGATGGTACAAAGGCATGACCGTAAAAATAGTAACGGATAGCACCGGTGACCTTCCGTCCCAGGTGGCGGAGGAGCTTGACATTACCGTCGTGCCGCTGAACGTCCATTTCGGCGAGGAGACCTTCAGCGACGGTGTGGACATGGACTCGGATACTTTCTTCCGTCGTTTGACCAGCGAGACAGACCTGCCGAAGACCTCTCAGCCCTCCGTGGGAGCGTTTTTGGATACCTTCCGAACTCTGCTTGAAGAGGAGCGGGAGGTGGTATCCATCCACATCTCCGCCAAGCTCAGCGGTACGATGAACTCGGCCCTTCAGGCGCAGAGCCAGCTGGACGCCGGTCCCCGACTGGCGGTTGTGGACTCGTTTCAGGCCGGCCTGGCCCTGGGGGTTGTGGCCACAGCATTGGCCCAGGCGGCCAGGGACGGGGTCTCTCACTCCGATATGGTAGAGTTAGCCCGTCGCGTTTCTGCGCGGGTCCGCCTCTTCCTCCTGGTGGAGACCCTGGAGTACCTTCAGAAGGGGGGACGGATCGGCAAGGCCCAGGCGTTTCTGGGCACGCTGCTGCACATCCGGCCCATCCTTACGGTGCGGGAGGGGGAGGTCCACCCTCTGGAGCGTGTGCGCACACGCCAGAAGGGCATCGAGCGTTTGTACCAGCTGGCGGCAGAGCACGGGCCCTTTCAGCAGATAGGCGTGTGTCACAGCACCACTCCGGATGAGGCCACCGCGTTGGGCGAGAGGTTGCAGCCGCTGCTTCCCGAGGGCGGCAAGGTGATGCAGACCCGCTTCGGGCCGGTGATCGGGACCTACGTTGGCCCGGGCGCCTTGGGGATAGCCGTGTTGGCTTCAGAGGACCAGGCAGATGTGCATTGATGTACGTAGAGGATAACGGTACTCTGTTGTTACTCCTGACCCCGTAGGCATTGCCGCAGCCATATGGGCTTAAACAAAATAACACGAAATTCTTGTAACGTTATGCCTTAGATTCTTCGCCCCGACAAGTCAGGGCTCAGAATGACAGGATTATGAGGCTGTGTCATTCTGAGGGAGTCCCGATAGAATCGGGACGACCGAAGAATCTAGAGTGACACGCAATTTATGTAGTCAATGGCCTTCAGGCTGCAAGGGTGATGCCACCCTCTTTCAGGCGGGATCGAAGAGACGATATGAGAATCGGCAGTTGCAAAGGAGGGGACGCATGATTACAGCACTGACCGGAGGGACCCTGATCGATGGCAACGGCGGTCAGCCGCTGCCCAACGCCACCATCATCATCGAAGACGAGAGAATTACCCAGGTTGGACATGCGGCCAATACGCCGACGCCCCCGGGAGCGAGGGTCATCGACGTGGCGGGTAAGCACGTGATGCCGGGCATGGTTGACGGCCACATCCACATCTGCGGAGAGCCGTATCCCAACGCGGCCTACCCGTTCAAGGAGCTCCCTGCCTATGCCCCTATCCGCGGCGTCGCCGCCGCCCGGACGCTTCTGGACATGGGCTTCACCGCCGGCCGCTCTATGGCGGATATGAACTTTTCCGGCATTGCCCTGAAGCAGGCCATAGACCTGGGCGTGGTACCGGGCCCTCGGCTCGTGGCGGCCGGGGAGATGGTCGTTGTGGAGGCCACGGCCTCTGGAGGCTGGGTGCCTCCACAAGCTCGGTTGCCCCAGGAGCGCATGTTCACCGGTGCCGACGATGCTCGTCGGGCCGTCCGGTGGCAGGTCCTCAACGGTGCCGACTTTATCGAGACGATGATCGGCGGGCCCGTCGGCACCAACGGCCCTATCCGGCTAACGGAGACAGAGTGGACCTTCGAGGAGATGCAGGCTGCGGCGGACGAGGCCCACCGGCGCGGCAAACGTATCGGCGTGAACTGCTATGTCGACGAGACGATCATCGCCTGCGTCAACGCCGGTTTCGACATCATCGAGCACGGCTGCCTGGTGACCGAGAAGGGCCTTGAGGTCATGGTGAAGGCGGGCACCTTCTTTGTGCCCACCCTCTGCGCCTACCACGCCTACATAGCGCCCGATGCCGACCAGCGGTATCCCGCGTGGCGTCTGGCTCGGGGTCGTCCCGTGGGGGAGACCGTGCGGGAGCGGTTCCCCTCGTACATCACCTCCGGCGTCAAGTTCTTCGGTGGCTCAGACGGCTCCGGGCCGGGCACCGGCAGGCGGCCGGGTGAGGGCGCCCTGGAGCTCCAGCTATGCGTGGAGTATGGCATGACCCCCATGCAATCCATCGTTGCCAACACCAAGGTGGGGGCGGACGGCATGGGCCTGCTGGACCAGTTCGGGACGGTGGAGGCAGGCAAACTGGCGGACCTGATCGTGGTGGACGGAGATCCCTTGGCGGACATCAAGATATTGCAGGATCGTGAGAAGATCCAGCTTGTCATGAAGGGCGGCGATATCTTCCGGTCCGACCTCTAGCGCCATGTTCGAGGAGCGCCTGTCCGATGATACTTTGCTCATCGAGACTCTCGATAGCCCTGGTGACCCAGGGCGTATCGGAGAGCTAGCCTTTGGTGAGCTCCGATTGTATCCCGACTCGTCGGGACAGAGTCGGACTTGTCGAATCCATCGAAGGACATGAGCGGGTCCCGCTCGTGGTCAGCCCACTCTTCTTCCGCCCATGGTGAGCAGCGCAAAACACTCTGACTAAGGGGCTTAAACGAAATAACTTGCCATTTCTTGAGCGTTTGGCCTTAGATTCTTCGTCCCGATACATCGGGCCTCAGCAACTGTATTGCATGTCAAGAGTAGGGTGAGGGTTCCATGGGGTCCTGTGTTTGAGCATGGCGTTCAAGATGATCAGGAACTTGTGCATCGAAGCGACCAGGGCAACTTTCTTGGGCTTTCCTTGCGCACAGAGGCGCAGATAGAAGAAGCGGATGATGGGATTGCACCGTGTTGAGGCGATGGTAGCCATGTACAAGGTTGAGCGGACCTGTGCTCTTCCGCCCCGGATGTGGCGTTGGCCTTTGCGGCGTCCGCTATCGTGGTTGATGGGCGCGACCCCCACCAGGGCGGCAATTTGCTTGCGGTCCAGGGTGCCCAGCTCTGGGAGGTCGGCCAGCAGGGTTGAGGAAAGGACGGGGCCAACGCCGGGCACGCTACGGAGCAGGTCTTCCTTCTCCCGCCACAGAGGGCTTTCCCGCAGGCGGTTGCCCAGGTCATCATCCAACCGCTGGAGGCGTTCCTCTAGCCAGGCCAGGTGCTCCTGGATCTCCTGCCGAAGGGCAGGCATCATGGTGCTTCCTAACCGGTTCTCTTCCGCCGTGCGCATCTGGATGAGCTGGCGCCGCCTTGCCAGCAGAGCGGAGATCTCTTGCGCCTGGACATCGGGCAGGGGCCGCAGTGTGGGGCACACCCGCTGGGCAAACTGGACAATGACCTGGGCGTCCAGGGAGTCTGTTTTCGCCAGCAGCCCCAGGCTCTTGGCGAAGTCCCGGACCTGCCGGGGGTTGACCACCGCGACGGGCACACCCTCCAGGCCCAGAGCGCAGGCCGCGGGCATCTCCAACCCCCCGGTGGCCTCCAGAACCACTAAGGTAGGGCCGAGGGTCCTGACGCGCCCCACCAGGTGGGCTATCCCCGCTTCGTCGTTGGGCTCCTGCCATGTTTCCCCGGAGGAAAGCACCGCCACGTCTAGATGGGCCTTGCTCACATCTATGCCGATGAACACCGGTCCGCGTTCCATCACACTCCTTTGGCCCGGTCTTGCGGATGCGGGCTCTCAGACCCTGGCAACTGTCCGGGCTCTTTCTTGTGGAGGCCAGGGCGACCACGCTGAGTCACGGTCTCCTGGGACCGAGAATGCATCGGCCTGCCCTGGCCTGTCTCCACCGCAATATACAAGAATGACATGGGACTCTCAGTCTGTCATTCTGAGGAGTACCGACTCGTCGGGACGACGAAGAATCTAGAGAGGTATGAAATTTATAAAGTTGATGACCATTATCGGGACGTAGGTCTCGCCGGTGACGAGTAAACGGGGGCGTCAGGTAACACCGACGCGGGTAGCCGGCGACGGCGAGGCGACTCGCACCAGGGCCCAGGCCTTCTCCGGCATACTGAAGCTGGAAGAGGCCAAGGGATACCTCGATACGGCCGTCTCCGGCGGCCTCGATCGCTTCCTCTCACAGTGGCGCCAGGAGTCCAGTCGTGCTCCCAGCGCGGACCCCCTTCTTGGCAGCCTAGAGGCCAACAAACTGTTTGCCGTCCCGTATGCCGAGCTTTCCCCCGGGCGGCGCAAGGAGTGGGTGCGTATCGCATTGGGCTGCCTGGACGAGTCGGTAACCGACGCTACCGGCCGCCCCAAGGCCGGCGTCAGGCAACCCCGGAGAGTTCGGGATAGCCACACGGCCCCGCTATCCCCGGACAGGCCCGCCAGCGCTCTTGCGGGCGTTACCCCTCGCGTCATCCCTGCGCTACGACGCCTGGGCATGGAGACGGTGGGCGATCTGGTCTATCTCTTCCCTCGACGCCATAACGAGGTTCGCACGGTTGCCGAGCTCCGGCTGGATGAGGAGCAGACGGTACAGGCGACCCTCTGGAATGTGCAGGAGGTCCGCCTGGGCAGGAGCATGAGGGGCACCGAAGCCGCCGTGGGCGACGCCACCGGCAATATCCGGGTGGTCTGGTTCAACCAGCCCTACCTGGCCAAGAGCCTGAAGCCCCAGGCACGCTATGTCCTCAGCGGACGGGTCGTCATGCGGGGTGGCCGTCGTGTCCTGGAGTCGCCCCAGCATGAAGAGGTGCGTATGGGGGATGGACTGGAGGAGTTGGCGCAGGCGGGCCGTCTCTTCCCGGTCTATCCGCTCACGGAGGGCATCACCCAGCGCACCCTTCGGCGCATTGTGCGGGAGGCCCTGGACCGGGGCGTAGGCGACGTCGCCGAGACGCTCCCGGAGGGGATTCGCCTGAGCAACCATCTGCTTCCCGTCGACCGTGCGCTGTGGCAGGCCCACTACCCGGATGGATGGGAGGGTTGGGAGGCGGCGCGCCGCCGCTTGGCCTTTGATGAGCTGTTTGCCATGCAGATCGCCGTGCTCTCGCGACGGATGGCGCTGGATTCGGAGATGCGGGCGGTGACCCTGAGGCCGGTCGCCGGCGTCATGGATACGTTCATGGCGTCGCTGCCCTTCAGCTTCACCGGTGCCCAGTCTCGGGTGATGGCGGAGGTGCTGGGCGATCTGGAGGGCGGGGGCAGGCCTATGAGCAGGCTGCTTCAGGGAGAGGTGGGCAGCGGGAAGACGGTGGTGGCCCTGGCCGCCCTGCTGGTGGCGGCCACCTGCGGCTACCAGGGGGCCATCATGGCCCCCACGGAGGTCCTGGCGGAGCAGCACTTCCTCACGGTGGGCCGCCTCCTGGAGGGGCTGGCCCGACCTCTCAAGGAGGAGTACCTCATCTCCGTCTACCTGGACCCGCACCCGCAGCCCATCACCATCGGGTTGCTCCTGGGCAGTATGACCGCGGCCAGGAAGCGGAAGGTTCACGGCCTGCTGGCCCAGGGCACCCTGGACATCGCCATCGGTACCCACGCCCTTATCCAGGAGGAGGTCTCCATACCGCGGCTGGCCCTGGCGGTGGTGGACGAGCAGCACCGCTTCGGCGTGCTCCAGCGCTCGGCTCTGCGGCAGCGGGGAGAGAGCCCCCACCTGCTGGTGATGTCGGCCACGCCCATCCCCAGGTCCCTGGCCCTGACCCTCTACGGCGACCTGGACCTCTCCACCATTGATGAGCTGCCGCCGGGCCGCCAGGCCATCCGCACCAAACGGGTGGAGCCCGAACGACGCGGTACCGTCTACCAGTACGTGCGCAACCAGGTGGCTGAGGGTCGCCAGGCCTTCATCATCTACCCCCTCATCGACGAGTCGGAGGCCATCAACGCTCGGGCGGCGGTGAAGGAGCGGGACCGGCTGGCGGAGGAGGTGTTTCCTGATTTGCGCATCGGCCTCCTCCACGGCCGTATGTCCATGAAAGAAAAGCTGGGGGTGATGGAGCGTTTCCGCCACGGCGATCTTGATATCCTGGTCTCCACCCCCGTGGTGGAGGTGGGCATAGATGTCCCCAACGCCACGGTGATGGTGGTGGAGGGCGCGGACCGGTTCGGCCTGGCCCAGCTCCACCAGTTCCGTGGCCGCGTCGGACGGGGCCAGCATGAGAGCTACTGCATCTTGGTGGCGGAGTCACCCTCCGATGAGGCGCTGGAGCGGCTCTCCGCCTTGGAGCGGCTGAGCGATGGCTTCAAGCTGGCAGAGGTTGACCTGGAGCTGCGGGGCCCGGGCGAGTTCTTCGGCACCCGGCAGAGCGGCCTCCCTGACCTGCGTATGGCCCGCCTCAGCGACCACGAGTTGCTGACTCTGGCCCGCACCGAGGCCCAGGCCCTGCTGGCCCGGGACCCGCAGCTGGCGGCGGAGGAGCACCGACCGCTGGCCGCTGCCCTGGCCCGCCTCTCCACGCCGGCCACGGGAGAGGTGAGCTGAGGGCGGCATACCTTAGGCCTCTTCTCGCTAGCTTGCTGTTTCAGGTTCAGCCGCTCTTCCGATCTGGGTCAGGAGCACAATAGAGACCACGATGATCCAGATAGTGAAGGCAAGAAATCCAAAGTACGAAATCGGTGGGATTACTAATGCCAAGGCAACTACCACCGAAATCCAGCCAAGCCACTTGGGCAGTGCGGCGAAGCGAAGGCACACCACAGCGGTTCCTCCCACCAGGGCCGCTAGTGGAGTAGCTATCACTGCAATCCAGTTCCACCCAAGAACAACCAGTATCCTGGCAACCTGCGGGTCGCTGCCGTAGTCAGACAGTACGGACCCTGCAAGGGTGTAGCCACCGCTCACCAGCACCATGCCGCCTGCCACGAGCCCACCGCCGTAGGCTACTGAGGTGAGCCAGCCTCCTTCTCCCTCGGCCTGTTGGAGTTGGCTCCGAAGGTAACCGAGGAACTAGAAGAGGAAGAAGATACCGACGAGCCCAATCCAGCTACCGGCCTCTATTTGGTCTCTGTTGTCCGCAAACTCCGCGGCGATCGTTGTTGCTGGGTCCGATGCCTCGGCGTCAAGTCCAGCGCTCTCGACAATGAAACCGGCAATGAGGAGCACAACAAACACGATCCCGCTAAGCGCGCCCAGCCGCTCCCACAGAGAATTGGACATGATGACCTCCTTATTGAAACCTGGGATTAAAAAAGCCTTTTATCCAGTATTTCCAACGTGAGCTTTATAGCACCAACTCAGTCACTAGTCTAGACAGTGTGAGTGCATTTGTGGTCCCCCTGACTGTCAAACGGCTACTTCTCCTACTGCAATCCGAGGTTTAGAATTGTAAGGATGGACACCGTCCGAGGGTGGGCTGGGTGGGAATAAACTCATCCCCGTACGTTCCACCTCCCGTTGCCTCTTCTTGCAAAACTGTGGCGTTGTCCTGTAGGATGGCCTGCACGCACCCGAATTCGACAAAAGGCTTCGGCAAACAAGGCATAACCGTAGAGCCTGCGCCTACCGCTGTGGCGTCTGTTGACTAGAGCATTCGTCATCGAAAGGTCACGGACATGCGTATTGCACTCAAGGTACTCAAATGGGCTGGAATCGTGTTGGGTGGACTCATCGCGCTGATCATCTGGGCTGGAATCGTGTTGGGTGGACTCATCGCGCTGATCATCATAGCCGTGGTGGTGGTGTGGTTTGTCGTGGGGGGCCGTCTGAGCAAGACCTACGACGTCCAGCCGGCCACGGTAGCCATTCCAGCGGACGCCCCCTCGGAGGCAAGCGGGTGGCCACTCTTCCTTGTGGAGGTTGCCTGCCAGGAATGCCACGGTGAGAACCTGGGCGGGGATGTTATGTCGGACGACCCGGTCTTCGGCCGGCTCGTGGCCAGAAACCTCACCTCGGGTAATGGTGGCATCGGCGGTAGCTATACGGACACAGACTGGGTGCGCTCCGTCCGCCACGGAGTGGACCCGGACGGCAAGCCTCTGGTGCTGATGCCGTCCCACGAGTTCTACAAGCCTGGCGACGCCGATCTGGGGCAGATCATCGCCTACGTCAAGAACCTCCCGCCGGTGGACAACGAGATGCCTTCCACTGCAGTGGGACCGCTGGGTCGGATTCTCATCCTGGTGGAATCGGAGTTCCTGCCCGCCACCGTCATCGACCATGACGCCCCGCGTCAGGCCGAGCCGGTGCCCGGGGTGACCCTGGAGTATGGCGAGTACATGGCCTTCGTCTGCACCTTCTGCCACGGCGACGCACTCTCCGGCGGCGTTGTTCCCCCCGGCGAGGATCCGGACGACCCGAAGGCCCCGAACCTCACGCCCGGCGGTGGGCTGGCCCGCTGGTCTGAGGCCGATTTCTTCAATACCATGCGCACCGGAACCACGCCTGATGGACGCCGGCTGGACAACGAGTTCATGCCGTGGCAGGGCATCGGCTCCATGACAGACGACGAGCTGAAGGCCATCTGGATATACCTCCAGTCTGTTCCCGCAAAAGAGTTCGAGGAGGAGTAGAGCGGCAGTGGGTATTCCGACGTGTCGGAAAGGGTGGGTGAGTAACAACCGGCCCTCTACCGCCAGCACTCCTGGGAGAGTCGTACTAGATGGTGGTATGATACCTCTCAGTCATGCTTCTGAAACACCGTATCGCTCAGCTCGTTTCTCAGGGTGTGGAGGAGGCTCAACGTCGCGGCGTGCTGCCGCCAGGCCCTGTCCCGGAGGTCGAGGTCGAGCGACCGCAGCACTCTGAGCACGGCGACTTCTCCACCAGTCTGCCGCTACGTCTCGCCCGTGCGGCCCGCATGAGCCCCATGGCCATCGCCGAAGGGCTGGCGCCCCTCATCCCTACCGAGGAGCTTGTCGAGCAGGTGTCGGTGGCGGCTCCCGGTTTCATCAACTTCACCATCAGCCGGGAGTGGCTGCGTCAGCAGGTCGATGCGATCCTCCAGGAGGGCGACCGGTATGCAAGCCTGGACATCGGCAGCGGACGGCGGGTCCAGGTCGAGTTCGTCAGCGTCAATCCAACGGGCCCCATCCACGTGGGCCACGCCCGGGGCGCGGTGCTGGGCAGCGGCCTGGCCAGCATCATGGCCGCCGCGGGTTACGAAGTCTCCCGGGAGTACTACATCAACGACGCCGGGACCCAGATAAACGCCTTCTATCGCACCCTCTACGTCCGCTACCTCCAGGCGCTGGGTCAGGATGCTGTGGTGCCAGAGGGCGGCTACATGGGCGGCTACATGGAGGAGCTGGCCCAGGAGGTGCTTGGTGAGGAGGGACGCCGTTTCCTGGATACGCCCCGCGACATGCCTGAAGATCAGGCGGTTGCGGCCATAGGGAAGATCGGCCTGGAGAAGATGCTCAAGTCCATTCGAGATGACCTTCAGGCCATTGAGGTGGAGTTCGATGTCTGGTTTAGCGAACAGAGCCTCTTTGACTCCGGCGACTATGAGACGGCTATGGAGCTTCTGCGCAAGGAGGGCCACCTTGCCCAGCGGGAGGGCGCTACCTGGTTCATGTCCACCAGCCTGGGCGAGGACAAGGACAACGTCCTGGTTCGAAGTAGTGGCGAGCCGACCTACTTCGCCTCTGACATCGCCTACCATTACAACAAGCTTCTGAAGCGTGGCTACGATCGCGTCATCGATATCTGGGGAGCCGACCACCAGGGCCATGTCTCTCGCATGAAGGCGGTGGTGGGAGCATTGGGCGTGGACACCGAACGGTTCACCATCATCATCTCCCAGCTGGTGACCCTGAAGCGTGGCCAGGAGGTCATCCGGCTCTCCAAACGCACCGGCGACCTGATTACCTTGCGGGAGCTGGTGGAGGAGGTGGGCTCGGACGCCTGTCGCTTCTTCTTCCTCTCGCGTTCCCCGGATAGCCAGATGGACTTCGACATGGAGCTGGCCAAGAAGGAGTCTGATGACAACCCTGTTTACTACATTCAGTATGCCTATGCCCGGATAGCCGGGATCGTGCGCCTGGCCCGGGAGCGTGCCCTGGACCATGCCCAGGGTGACGTGCGCCTCCTCACCCACGATGCGGAGGTGGCCCTTATCCACAAGCTACTGCTTCTGCCGGAGATCATGGAGGGAGTGGCCTTGAGCCTTGAACCGCACCACCTGCCCCGGTACACGGTGGAGCTGGCCACCGCCTTCCACTGGTTCTACCAGCAGTGCCGGGTGGTCTCCAGCGAGCCCGGCGACCAGGCGGTTACCCTGGCGAGACTGAAGCTGGTGAAGGCATGCCGTATCGTGCTGGCACGCTGCCTCTCCCTGATGAGCATGACGGCACCGGAGCGGATGTAGCCGTGCATGCCCGGCGCAGCGACGCCTGAAGCCTGGGAAGGAGTGCTACCCGCGTGTATCACGGCGGTGATTGGGGCCGGACAGATGGACGCGCCCGCAATCCCAGAGCCACCATGCCCCGGGCCCTTGGCTATCTACGCCCCTACTGGAGGCCTGCCGCCCTCATTGCCGTATGCTTGATTGTAGCGGCCGCCGTGGGCTCCGTGCCTCCGCTCCTGATTCGGGAGCTTATCGACGTGGCGCTGCCCCAGGGGGACCGCGGGCTCCTCAACCTTCTCGTCCTTGCCATGATCCTCGTGCCCCTGGGCAACGGCTTCATCGGTGTGCTCCAGAACTACCTGAACGCCACCGTGAGCCAGCGTATCATGCTGGATATACGTACCCAGCTCTACAACCATCTGCAGGGCCTCTCCCTCCGGTTCTTCACGGCCAGCCGCACCGGTGAGGTCATGTCACGCCTCACCGATGACGTATCCGCCATCCAGAACACGGTCACCGGCTCCCTTATCTCCATCGCCAGCAACTTCTTTATCGTGGCCATCACCCTGGTCTTCATCTTTACGCTGAACTGGCAGCTTGCCCTCCTGGGCGTCAGCCTGCTCCCTCTCTTCATCTTCCCCACCCGGTTGGTGGGTCGTGTGCGTCGCAGCCTCCAGAGGGAGACCCAGCAGGCCCGCGCCGAGCTGAACGCACACATGCAGGAGACCCTCAACGTCAGCGGCTTCCTGCTGATGAAGCTCTTCAAGCAGGAGGGGAAGGAGGCACAGCGCTTCCAACAGCGGAGCCTTCGGTTGATGGCCCTCCAGGTCCGCCAGGCCCTCATCGGCCGGTGGTTCTTCATGCTTCTGGGCCTCTTCTCCTTCGTGGGGCCAGCCCTCATCTACTGGTGGGGTGGCCACCAGGTGATCGGCAACACCCTTACCATAGGCACCGTCGTCGCATTCGCCGCCTACCTCACCCGGCTGTACGGGCCGGTCACCTCCCTCTCCACCGTCTACGTGGACGTTCAGGCGGCCTTGGCCCTGTTCGAGGGTATCTTCGATTATCTGGACATCCGCTCCGAAGTGGTGGAGACGCCGGATGCGCTTCAGCTACCTCGGCTGCGGGGGCGCATCGAGTTCGACCACGTCTCCTTCGAGTACGTTGCGGGACGCGCCGTCCTCCAGGGGGTCTCGTTTGTGGTGGAGCCGGGCCAGCTGGCCGCACTGGTAGGGCCCAGCGGTGCTGGGAAGACCACGGTCACCTACCTCCTGCCACGGCTCTACGATCCCACCGGGGGCTCCATCCGGCTGGACGGTCATGACCTCCGGAGCGCCAGCCTGGACTCCCTGCGCTCCCAGATTGGCATGGTGACCCAGGAGACCTTCCTCTTCCACTCCACGATCCGGGAGAACCTTCGCTACGGACGCACCGATGCCACGGAGGATGAGCTGGTGGAGGCGTGCAAGGTGGCGCAGCTCCACGACTTCATCGCCGGCCTGCCGGAGGGCTACGATACCGTCGTCGGCGAGCGGGGCTACCGGCTCTCGGGTGGTGAGAAGCAACGCCTGGCCATCGCGCGTGTTGTTCTCATGGGGATGCCCGCATCCTTATCCTCGACGAGGCGACTTCACACCTGGACTCGCTATCGGAGGGTCTCATGCGCACCGCCCTGGAGCCGCTGCTTCAGGGATGCACCAGCCTGGTGGTTGCCCACCGCCTCTCAACCGTCCTGCGGGCCGATGTTATCCTGGTGTTGGACCAGGGTCGCGTGGTGGAGAGAGGCACCCACGCCCAGCTACTTGCCAGCGGAGGCCTCTACGCCCGCATCTATGAGGAGCAGTTCCGTCCTCAGGAGCAAACCGGGGCCGCAGCGCTGCGGCCCTCCACCGCCGGCCAGTAGCCATGGACAGGTAGCTGGCCGGAGGGTCGCTTACAGGCCCTGCCAGTAGCGACGCCCCTCGGTGCGCACGAAGCGCCCGAGGCTGGGGGCCGGGAAGTGTCCCGCTCCGACGATGCTGCCCTCCTGTTCCAGACGGTCCAGGATGGCCTCTCGTGTTTTGCGTGCCAGCACCTTGTCAGCATCGAAGACGGGCTCCCAGGCCGTCTCCTGGGCCTGGACCGGGTAGTTGATAACGTCGCCCGTGATGAAGCCTCGCTCGCCCTGGGAGAGGATAGCCACGCTCATGTGCCCCGGCGTGTGGCCGGGGGTTGGTATCATCGTGATCTCGCCGGTGATGGCGGTTTCCCCCTGCATCGTATCAAGGACTCCCTGCTCCTCCAAGGGGTTCACCTGCTTCTGGACATGGGGCGCCTCGCGGAAGCGGTCCCAGTCCTCCTTGGGAATCCGGTAGCGGGCCTTGGAGAAGGTGGGCAGCATCTTTTCCCCCTCCGGCGTGACGTTCCAGCCTATGTGATCAGGGTGCAGGTGTGTGATAGCCACTATGGTGATCCCGCTGGGTTCCACGCCATTGCCCCTGATCTCCTCAAGGAGATGGCCCGGAAAATCCGGCCCCATGCCCGTATCAACCAGAATGGTTTGGCCCTGGGAGCGGAGGAGGAAACACCCGAAGTTTGTCTTCAGGTTCCCTTCCGCCGAGACAGTGCCGGGGTATCTGGCCCACTCCGCCTCTGTGACCGCCGGAAATACGCCGGTCGCCGGTCGCTCTGTCCTGGCGTCGGACAGAGAGGTGATCTCGACGTTGCCAACGGTAGCCTTGTTGTCTGCCATGACACCTCCTGATATCGTTCTCGGTATATGGGGCCTTCGCCTATTCCAGCCCCTCTGCCTTGTATGTGCGCCCTCGCTCCACATAGCCGCGGGCCGTGCCCGTGATCATCTCCCGGTGTCGTTCCGTCGTTGGGCCTATCACCTTGGCCGGGGTGCCCACCATCAGCGACCCGGCGGGGACCTTCACCTTCTCCAGCACCACCGCTCCGCTGGCGATAATGGAGTACTCACCTACCTCGGCACCGTCGTTAACCACGCAGCCGTTGCCCAGCAGGCAGTTATCGCCCACCATTCGGGCGTGGCACATCACTGAATGGCCCAGGGTTACGCCGTCGCCGATGCGGGCACCGCGGTCGGCGTGGATGACGGAGTTGTCCTGGACGTTGCTGTTCTTGCCAATGACAATCTTCCCCATGTCGCCACGGATCACCGCCCCCGGCCAGACGCTGGCGTTCTCGCCTATCTCCACATCGCCCACAACGTAGGCGGCCTCGCTGACGAATGCGGTGGGATGGACCTTGGGGGTCACACCTTTGAAGCTACGGATCACGGGCTCTCCTCCTCTAACTGGTAGCTGGCGGTGGCTGGAAGCGGGCGACCAGCGGTATTGTACCCCACGGTACCCTGACTCTGCACAAGCCCTTCGTTGAGACGCCGCCTGAGCTCCTATGCTACACTCCCCAAGGTTCGCTCTTCGCTCATAGAGCGACCGAGCGCCTTAATTCTGGAACGGTGATGTGACTTGGACCAGCTTCCCCTTTCCACAACAGGAGTAAATGCCCTGGACGTGGCGCTGGATGCTGCCCGAAAGGCCGGGGAGCTGCTTCGAGAGCGGTTCCATACCACCAAGGCCATCTCCTACAAGGGGCCGTCCAACCTGGTCACCGACGTTGACCTGGAGGCCGAGGCCCTGCTTCGGGACATCTTCGCTCGGGAGTTCCCCGATTTCGGATTCCTGGGTGAGGAGACGGGTGGGCAGGGCATTGACACAGGCCTCCGGTGGATCGTGGATCCTATAGACGGCACCCGTAACTACGCCTTGGGCGTCCCCCACTTCGCTGTGTCCATAGCCCTTGCTCGTGGCCCGGACGTGCTGGTGGGCGTCACCTACGACCCCATTCGGGACGAGATGTTCCAGGCCGCCAGGGGCCAGGGAGCGTATGCGGACGGCGTCCGACTGTCGGTGACGGAGCGGACCTCGGTTGCGGAGAGCCTGCTGGGCCTGGACATAGGCGCAATGGACCCCAAGGCCCTCTACGCCTTCAGGGTGTTGCAAAAGCTATGGCCTGGTATGCAGGGGGTCCGGGTCATGGGCTCGGCCACGCTGGGCCTGGCCTACACCGCCGCGGGGCGGTTGGACCTCTACTTCCACCACACCGTGGCTCCGTGGGACGTGGCCGCTGGCATACTGATGATGCGGGAAGCGGGCGGCGAGATGCGGGACTGGCGAGGTGGCCCGGCGACCGTTGAGAGCACGGGGTTCTTTGCCTCCAGCACACGCCTGTTGGATGAGTTCCTGCGCCTTGCCGGTGACCTGGAGGTAGAGGCGGCAGGCGACTAACCCGGAGCGCTGACCTTGACCGGCCTGCCGTCTCTACCTAAGATAGGAGTATGGGTACGTTTAGCGTCGCCATCGATATAGGCGACTCCGAGGGTCAGCGATGGGAGTCGGTTGAGGCACTGGTAGATACGGGTTCTACCTATACATGGGTGCCCAGGAGCATTCTTGAGCGGTTGGGGGTGCAATCCCAGTTCCGCCGAGAGTTTGAGACCGCCGACGGCCGCATCATTGAACGCGATATGGCGGAGGTGCCGATCCGCCTGGATGCTGGGCAGCTTGCTACCCTGGTAGTGTTCAGTGGAGATGGCGACCTGGTACTGCTGGGTGTCTATACCCTGGAAGGCTTTGGCCTGGCGGCTGATCCGGTGAACCGTCGCCTGGTGCGGGTGCGTGGCCTGGCCATGGGGGCACCTGTACGAGGATAGTGATGGCACCCCCATTTATTGCTAGGTTGATTCTTCAGTAGTGTACTTCTCGTCCGTTCCCAGTGGACGGAAACCTAATTGTCGCTTTAGTCTTTCCCGCTCCTGAACTTCCGTGCCGCTTCTTAACGTTTCTGCTACATATCCGTAAACCTGTGCAGGGTATTGAGAACCGACTTGCTGGAATGAACGGATTAGGACATTTTTGTCAAGAGGGCCCAGTATGTCGGCTAATATTGAGTCAATGCCGCGGTCAATGACTAACTCTGCGTGGACATCTAATTGAAGTTCCTCTTCTATTACACTTTCTACCACTTGTTTGAATTCTGCTATCTTAGCGTAGATATCATCAGATATTGTAATCTGCGGCATGAACTTGCTCCCTCGCTGGTGATTATGGACGTATCATATTCCCCGCCTACAACCCTGGCCGTAGCGTATGCCACGTCGTCGCCTGCTCGTAGGCGTAGGCGGTCCGCAGCACCGCCTCTTCTCCCAGGGACGGTCCGATGATCTGAAGGCCCACGGGTAGCCCCTGGGCCAGGCCGCACGGTAGGGAGATGGCTGGCAGCCCGGCGATGTTGACCGGCAGGGTGCAGACATCGCTCAGGTACATCTGAAGGGGGTCCTGGGTCTTGGCCCCCAGGGGAAAGGCTACGGTGGGAGAGGTGGGCGTGGCCAGCACGTCGTAGCGTTGAAAGGCCTCCTGGAACTCGCGGGAGATCAGCGTGCGGACCCTTCCCGCCTTCAGGTAGAAGGCATCGTAATAACCGGAGGAGAGGGAGTAGGTGCCCAGCATGATGCGCCGCTTGACCTCCGGGCCAAAGCCGTGCTGGCGTGTCTTCTCCAGGGCGTCCCACATCCCGGCGGCATCCTTTTGGGAGTAGCCGTACTTGACGCCGTCGTAGCGGGCCAGGTTTGCGGAGCACTCCGAGGGTGCGATGATGTAGTAGACGGGCAGCGCCTGCGTGGTGAGGGGAAGGGAGACCTCCCAGTCCACGGTGGCCCCAAGCTCCTCTAGCCCTCCTATGGCCTCCCTGACCGCTTTCTCCACGCCCGGCTCCATTCCCTGGACAAAATACTCCTTCGGCACGCCGATGCGCAGGCCTCGAATGTCAGAGGTCAGGGCTTGCGTGTAATCCGGCAGCGGCGATGCCAGCGAGGTGGAGTCGTTGGGATCGTGGCCGGCGACGGCATTCAGGAGTATGGCGCAGTCGGTTACGTCCTGCGTCAGGGGGCCTATCTGGTCCAGGGAGGAGGCGAAGGCTATAAGGCCGTAGCGGCTAACCAGTCCGTAGGTGGGTTTCATCCCAACGATGCCGCACAACGATGCAGGCTGGCGGATGCTGCCTCCCGTATCAGAGCCCAGGGAGCCCAGCGCCTCGCCTGCCGCCACGGATGCCGCGGGCCCGCCGCTGCTGCCTCCCGGCACCCGGTCCAGGTCCCACGGGTTGTGGGTGGCGAAGAGGGCCGAGTTCTCCGTGGAGGAGCCCATGGCGAACTCGTCCATGTTCCCCTTGCCCAGGATCACGGCCTGCTGCGCGCGGAGCCGCTCCACCACCGTGGCGTTGTACGGCGGTACAAAGTTCTCCAGCATGCGGGAGGAGCATGTTGTCGCTACTCCCGTGGTACACATGTTGTCTTTGACCTGCAGCGGTATACCGGTCAGAGGAAATATATCGCCCTTGGCTATCCTGGCATCGGCCTCCTTAGCCTGGCTGAGCGCCAGGTCCTCCGTGGTGGTGACATAGGCCCGCACCTTTGGCTCCACCTGCTGGATGCGCTCCAGCAGTGCCTGGGTCAGCTCCACCGACGAAATATCGCGGCGGTCCAGGCGCTCCCGCGCCTCATGGATGGTGATGTTGTACAGCTCGCTGGTCATCGTAGTGTCTGTTCAGCCTTCGACAGGTCCGACCGTGTTCAGGTTGCCGATAGTACCGCAGCTCACCATGACAGGCTGCTCACTCCAGGACGGCCCGCACCCTGAAATAGTCCTCCTGCCGGTCGGGGGCATTGGCCATCGTCTCCTCCTTGGGTAGGGATGGCGCGGGCTCGTCGTCCCGCATCACGTCTTGCCGGAGCACCGACTGACCGGGAGGCACCCCCTCGGTATCGATCTCCTGGAGCACCTGGAAGTGCTCCAGGACGGCGGAGAGCTGGGTCCGGTACTGCTCCAACTCCTCTGGTGTCAGACCCAGGCGGGTCAGGATGGCGATGTGCTGCACCTCTTCATGGGTTAGTTCCATACGTCATCTCCTGCAAGCTGGGACAGTCCGTCTAAAAGTGGGAGCACCCGTGGTGCACCGAAGCCCCGTGTGCGGGGGCGTCAGTGTACCACAGGAACATATCCCGCTACTCGCTTGCCGCCTTCACCTCCAGCTCAAAGGACGCTGGGAGGGTCGTCCTATCTGCCATGGCTGCCAGCACTATCACGGCGTGGTCCAGGCGTGTGCCCAGGCCCTCCACGGTAAAGGTGGCCTCTTGGTTCTCATCCAACTCGATGTTTCGCACGTGCGTCTCCGTGCCCTGCTCTATGACCCGGAGCACGTACCGCTGCGGAACGGCGTTCTTCGTCCGGATGAACCCGAAGGTCTCCCAAACGCCGGACTCCTCCTCAGCGTCGTCCAGGAAGCCCATGGCCGGAATGGCGATGTCGTCCAGGCAGACTCCCGGCCCGTGGAGGGAGTCGTCGGTCACGTACTCGAAGCGCAGCAGCACCTGCTGGCCGGTGTAGGGGCTGAGGTCCACCTCCTCTGGGAGCCAACCGCCGCTCTGGCCCGTATAGCCGGGGCCAAAGGAGTTCCCGACTGGATTCGCCGGAGAGGTGTGATTCCCATCGAGGATGTCCCAGGTTGCTCCATCGTCTGTGGAGACCTCCACGTAGACGTAGTCCCAACCCTCCTCCAGGTCGTACCAGAGCGAATAGGCCAGGGTGAGGTCACCGATGTCGGGAAGCTGGAAGCGTCCGGTCAAGGTAGTGTCTATGGTGTCTCCCCGGTTGCCCCACCAGCAGTGGCTTCCGCTGGGAGGGTCCTGGGAGAGGAGGGGGGTGCTCCGTTGCCCCCGGAAGGTGATATCTACCTTTGGCTGGGCCAGCCGCAGGTCTATGTAGAGGGCCCCATACTGGGGAGCTTGCGAACTGATGGTCCTGGGCTCCTGTACGACATTCGAAACGGCGACACGGACCTCTCGGTCGGAGTAGCTGTAGACTCCGCGTCCCGGCTCATCCAGATAGTTGGCGACTACCCAGTTAGCGAACACGTCCTGGAAGCTCTTGCCCGCTTCTATCTCTTCCAGATAGGCCTGGATACCGCGCACGCCGTTGGCCTGTTGGTCTTGCAGGAGGCGGAGGCCCTGGTAGCCGCCGTAGTGGTCGGCCAGGTAGTCAAGAAAGAGGTTGGCCCCGCCGTAGTGAGGGATGGTTGCGGAGGGCCTGTTGGGCCAGAGGGTCAGGGAGATCGATGGAGAGGCCAGGAACGAGCTCTGGAAAAGGGGAGGGTAGCCCGCCAGCTCCTTGCCTATCTCCGCCAGCCCCTCGTTGATCCAGGTATCCTCCGTGGGGTCCGCCCTCCACTGGACGGCGTGGGTTAGCTCGTGGGCCAGCGTACCCATGTACCCGGATGACCCGATGCTGGAGCCCGTGGTGCTGATGTAGATCATCTCCCGCTGATTGCTGAACTGGTGCACCTGGAGCGGGTATTCATCCGAGGCGGAGTAGTATCCGGCGACTCCGCGTAGCGGGGAGTGGAGGATGGTCAGGTGCGTATCGTTGTCCACGCCGGGAGTCCACTCCGTACCGAAAACCTCGGTGATATTGGGGTAGACCTTCTCCTCGTAGATACGGGCGGCCTCTCTCAGCTCCTTGATGGGCAGGCTGACCCTGTTGTCCACGTACCAGTAGGCGTGCTCGCTCACCACCCTCAGGGTGGCGGTCACCATGTACACCTGCTGCGCCACAATGTTGGTGACGTAGAAGTCATCCTCTCGTCCCTCCGCGTAGCTGACAGGGGTGGTGCTCACCATCCGTGGAATGGGGTCGCCGGTCTTCAACAGCAGGCGCTGGGCAAGGGCGTAGAGGTCCCTGTCCGGTGGAATAGTGCGATCGAGCTCCCACGGCAGAGGTGCGGGAACCTCCGTTGGCGTTGGCGGTACAGTGGATGTGGCAGAGGGCGTTGGTAATGGCCTGGGCGTTGGAATCGGAGTCGGGACCGGGGAGGGTACCGGCGTTTCGGTAGCGGTTGCAGAGGGACTGGCCGTGGGGCTAGGCTGGGGGGTCGGCTCGCCGGAGTCGAAGCAACCCGTCGCCACGGTCAGGGCCAGCGTCAGAGGAAGTAGCTTGCCGAATCCCATGGGAATATGATTCAGCATAGCATATCTCATAATTTCACCGCTGCAGGTCAGCCCTCATTTCTAAGTGGTTGTAGTGCCCTTCCTTGTCGGACTGCGCCCGAGTGTGCGGTGACGGAGGGAAGCCGGGGTGTAATCACGCCTAGTTGAAGCGGTTCATTGCGGTCTCCAGGTCGAGCTGTACGGCGCAGGCCACGGCCTCTACCGCGCGCTCCAGCGTGCCGCGCATCACCTCGGCCTCCAAGGAGGTGAAGGGGCCCAGGACGTGGGAGATGGCGTCCCCGTGGTTGGCGGGGCGCCCCGCGCCTATCCTGAGGCGAGGGAACCCCTGGGTGCCCACCGCCGCAATGATGGACTCTATGCCATGGTGCCCCGCCGCACCGCCGGAGGCGCGCAGCCGCAGGGTGCCCACCGGCAGGTCCATCTCATCGTGCACCACCAGCAGCTCTTCCGGAGTGGCGTGGAAACGGTCCAGGAGATACCGTGCCGCGGCGCCGCTCTGATTCATGTACGTCCTGCTCTTGGCCAGCACAGCAGGAGTGCCCTCCAGCGTTCCTTCTGCAAAGATGGCGTGGCGGCCGCGCTGGCGCAGGCGTATGCCGTACCTCTCCGCCAGGGCGTCAAGGCACCAGAAGCCGGCGTTGTGGCGGCTTCTGGTGAAGGAGCGGCCGGGGTTTCCCAGCCCCAGAACGATCATCATCGCTGGGTCAGCAGGCCCCGGACGAACCTCTCGACGCGGTCGTCCAACACATTGGCCAGGCCGGAGAGATCGCTGGCTTGCACCAGCTTGATGAACCGGTTGATCTGCTCACTCTGACGGTGGTCCAGGATCCGGTGGACTATCTGGATGCTCAGGCGGGCGTTCTGCTCTCTGAGGCCGGCCCGGATGTCCCGTACCGTCTCCTCCACCTCTCGAGACGGAGGTGTCTGACCCAAGCGGAGCCCGTAGCTGGGACAGAGGGGTTGCTGGTCTATGGAGAGCTCTCCGGAGGGCACGGGGCAGGTGGCTAGCGTCTCCCATAGCTGGCGCCATCGCTCCGGTGCATCCAGCTCCAGGGGCTCCCCAAGGTCGCGAATACCGTTCAAGCGCTCAAGGGCCTGCACCTCCATGCGCATGTCACGGAGCTGGGAGAGCAGGGATGCCATCTCGTGATGATAGGTATCGTGATGAGCTCTATAGGCGGTGCGATAATCATCCTGGAAGCCGGTGCTCAGCATGCCCACGGCGGCTGGGGAGGGGAGGCTGGATACCAGCTCGCCGATGTTCAGCATCGCCGATAGCTCCCGTCGCTTGAGGGCGAGTTCTCCCAGGTCATCGGGGACGGACGCCTCGGCCAGGTAGCTGCTGGCGCTCAGCAGGGCCTCCTTCATGCGGGCGAGCCCCCCCAGCCGCCTGGACTCCTCCACGGCCTTTGCCAGGCCATCGGGTGAGGCGAACTGGCGTTGAGCCATGCTCAGAGCAGATTCCGGGGCACTGGCCTCTGCCAGACTGGCCAACCGCTGGAGCAGGCCATCGGCCTGTTGGGGTAGTGCTCCTGCCAGCCGCTCCTCCAGCTCCCGTAGGGCGTTGCGTGTATCCCGCACCTCTCGCTTCAGGTCGGCCAGGGCCGCCATGAGCTGAGGGACCTGCTCCTGAGACAGAGGATCCTCCGATGGTTGCAGGGAAGGGTCCAGGGAGCGGAAGTAGAAGGCCAGGGTGCTCCAGGACGCCGGAGCGGCGTAGCGGAGCAGGGTGGCATCCTCTTCCAGCGTGGGCACGAACTCCAGGCTGGCCACCGTCTCCGGAAGCACCACCTGGCCGCTATACCGATCACCCGCGACGGTCCGCAGATGGTGCTCAGGGCTCAGGTGGAGCTCCGTTGGGGGCTGGCCATAGCGAATGAACGCCAGGACGAAGACCGTTGCCAGAGAGTGGGGGAGACCGTGAACATGGGCCAGCCTCTCATAGAGAGAGGCGGAGGTGATGTTTCCTCCCTGCTGGGTGAGCTCATGTCGTAGAATTTCGAACGCCAGGCAGTCGCCGGAGGCAAAGACGCTGGGAGATTCGGCGCTGGTGAGGCGGAGGCCGGGGCCGAAGGCCTCCACCGCCTCTACGCTCTCCGGGTCCGTGACATCCTGTATGAGACTGTGGAAGAGCAGCTGTGCCTTTTCCCTGGCCAGAGGACGTGGAAACCGGGTGCCGTCTATGGGCAACTGGGGGTAGGTCCACGCCAGCAGCGACTCGCCAAGGGCGGCGACCCAGTCCGACGGCAGCGGTGTCTCAAAGGGCCCCCCCTGCCTGATCCCGACGCCCGCGCGCGTGAGGATGGTGCCGGAGGCGTAGTTCCGGCGCTCCTGTTCCAGAAGCGTTGCATCGGTGGCCGGGACGCTGTAGCGGGCATGGACCTCGCGAAGGACCTGACGCTCTCGCCTCTCCTCCTGCTCACTGCGCTGGCCGCCAGGCGCTGGAAGACAGACCGCTATCCTGGAGTCCTGGATATCCTGGGCACGCACCGTCACCTGTGCTCCCAGGAACACGAGCCGGAAGAGCTGATGGCCGCGCAGGACGGTGCCCCAGAGGGGCTCCCACTCCTCGGCAAAGATAACTTCTCCGGGATACAGAAGGCCCTGGTAGGTCACGGAGACCGGGTACGGCTGGCCGGGGGGGAGGTCGAACAGGTGCGTTGGGAATGGTGAAGTCATGGCTGCCTTTAGGTCTGGTTCTTCGTCTCCTCACCCTGCAGAAGCCGCAGGAACGCCTCCTCATTCAGGATGTCTGTTTCCAGCTTCTCGGCCTGGCCCAGCTTGGAGCCCGGGTCTTCGCCCACCACCAGGTAGTCCGTCTTGCGGCTCACGGTGCTTCCCGCCGAACCGCCCAGCTCCTTGATCCGCTCCTCGGCCTGGGAGCGGCTCATGGTGGCCAGCCGCCCTGTGACCACAAGCTGCTTCCCGGCCAGGAGTAGCTCACGGCCGCCAAGGGGTGCCGCCTCGGCCTCCAGGCGAACGCCCGCGGCTTTGAGCTTGTCGATGACCCTCAGGTTGCCCTCCTGGCGGAAGTAGACCCCGATGCTCTGGGCGATCTTGGGTCCGATGCCGGGCACGGCCTCCATCTCCTCCTCGCTGGCCTGAGCCAGGCGGTCGGTGCTGCCGAAATGGCGGGCCAGCAGCTCGGCGGTCTCATACCCAACGTGGCGGATGCCCAGGGCCACCAGCACGTTGGGCAGCGGCCTGGTCTTGCTCCGCTCAATGGACTCTAGAAGGTTGCCGACGCTCTTCTCCGCCATGCGCTCCAGGCCAAGGAGCTGCTCCTGGGTGATGGAGTAGACGTCGCCGATATCATGCACCAGGCCCGCTTTGATCAGGGCAACGGCCAGCTTTTCACCAAGGCCCTCGATGTCCATGGAGCCGCGGCCGACGAAGTGCATGAGCAGCCGCGCGAACTGGGCGGGACAGGCGGTGTTGGTGCAGTAGCTGGCGGCCTCACCTTCTGACCGGGTGACCTCGCCGCCGCACACCGGGCAGATAGTTGGCATGGTGAACTCGCGCTCCTCCCCGGTGCGCCGGGCCACCACGGGGCCCACAACCCGGGGAATCACCTCTCCCGCCCGCTCCACCACCACCCAGTCGCCGACGCGGATATCCTTGCGGCGGATGTCGTCCTCGTTGTGCAGGGTGGCCATCTTTACCGTGGCCCCGCCGATATTGACCGGCTCCAGCTCCGCGTAGGGGTTCAGAGTGCCGGTACGCCCCACGTTGATGCCGATCCGGAGGAGCCGGGTGACCTCCTGGGTGGCCGGGAACTTGTAGGCGATGGCCCACCGCGGCTCGCGACCAACGTTGCCCAGGTGCTGCTGGAAGCTGAACGGGTTGACCTTGACCACCACGCCATCCACGCCATAGTCCAGCTCCTCCCTCTTCTCCACCCCCTGGCGGAAGTAGTCCTCCACCTCCTCCAGAGTACGGCACAGGGCGTTCGCCGGGTTCACCTTGAACCCCAGCTCTTGGAGCCGCTGCAGCGTCTCCCAGTGATTGTCGGGCATGGTGCCCTCTTTGGCGTAGCCCAGGTTGTAGACGAAGATGTCCAGCGGGCGAGAGGCCGTGGCGGCAGGGTCAAGCTGGCGGAGGGAGCCCGCCGCCGTATTGCGCGGGTTGGCGTAGGGGGCCTCCCCCTGGGCGACCCGCTCCTGGTTGAGCCGTTGAAACGCGGACTTGGGAAGGTACACCTCTCCCCGGACCTCGAACCGTCGGGGGTATCCCTTGCCCATGATGGTGAGAGGGATGCTGCGGATGGTGCGGAGGTTCTGGGTAACGTCCTCACCGTGGGAGCCATCGCCGCGGGTGGAGCCGCGGACCAACCGTCCCTCCTCGTAGGTCAGGGCTATCGCCAGACCGTCGATCTTCAGCTCGCACACCATGTCGAACGCTGCGTCATCCAGGAGGTTCTGCGCACGCCTGTGCCATGCCTGGAGGTCGTCGTTGTTGAAGACATTGCCCAGGCTCAGAAGAGAGACGGGGTGCTCAACCTCCGTGAACCCCTGGGCGGGAGCGCCCCCGACTCGCTGAGTGGGGGAGTCCGGGGTAACCAGCTCCGGATGCCGCTCCTCCAGCTCACGCAGCTCTTGCATCAGCGCGTCATACTGGGCGTCGCTGATGAGCGGGCTGTCTAGGACGTGATAGCGGTGGTTGTGCCCGTTGATCTCGTTGCGGAGCTCTTCCACCCGCGTGATGGTTGTGGTGTCAACCATGGCAGTAACCGGAGTTGGGTTGCATGCCAGAGTATAGCAGGGCGCGGCGGCGGTGAGTATACTGGCTACCTATGGCTGAAGTCCGTCCGTTCCAGGGCCTTCGCTACAACCCCAAGATCGTGGGGTCGCTGAGCGATGTGCTGTGTCCTCCCTTTGACGTGATCTCCGCGCCGCTTCAGGAGGAGCTGCAACGGCTCAGCCCCCACAACGCCGTGCGCCTTGAGCGAGGCATGTCGGCGTCAGGGGACGACGGCGGCTCCAACGTCTACACCCGCGCCGCCGACCTCTTCGCCGCCTGGCAGCGAGATGGGGCGCTGATACGCGAGCGTCGTCCCGGCTACTACCTCCTTCGCCATCGGTTCCCGGACAGAACTGGTCAACAGTTGGAGCGATGGGGCATTACCGCCAGCGTTCGCCTGGAGGAGTTCGACCGTGGGGTTGTGTTGCCCCATGAGAAGACACTGGGCGCTCCCAAGGAGGACAGGCTGGCGCTCATGAAGGCGTGCCATGCCAACTTCAGCCCCGTCATGGCCCTCTTCAGGCAGAGGGCGGTGGCCGATGCCGTTCGGAGTGTAGCCCAGGCTCCTCCCGCCCTGGAGGCCACCTATGGAGACGGCGACGGTCTGGCTCTGTGGGTCGCCGCCGACCCCGCATTCATCCAGGTTGTCCAGGATGGCCTTCGGGACGCCCCGCTCTTCATCGCCGATGGCCACCACCGGTACGAGACCGCCCTCCTGTATCGGGACTGGCGCAGGGAGCGGGCCGGAAGCTGGTCAGGCGATGAGGCGTACAACTACGTGATGATGACCCTCATCGACTTCGATGACCCGGGGCTGGTGGTCCTGCCGTATCATCGCCTGGTGGGCGGGCTGGCACCCACCGTCTTCACGGCGCTGCGCAACCGGCTGCTGGAGGTGTTCCGGGCGGACTCCTTTCCCCGGCAACCCTCCACGGCGGAGGCGCTGGAGGAGGCGGTGGCCCAGTGCAACCTGGACGCTCCGGCCCTGGGCCTGCTGGGCCCTGAGGGCGAGGGCCCATATTTGCTGACCTCGCCGCGGGCTGGCGGACGGGAAGGGCAGGGGGCTGCCGCCGTGGACGATGCCCTGCGCGACTTCGAAGGGTGGGTGTTGCAGGAAAAGGTGCTGAGCCCGGTGCTGGGTGAGGAGGTGGAGGCACACACTAGCTACACCCACGACCCTCGTGAGGCGTGGGAGCGGGTGCTCACGGGAGAGCGGCAGATGGCCTTCTTTATGCGGCCCTTTCCCCTTGACCTGTTTGAGTCCGTGGTATCCGCGGGGGTGCGGCTGCCCCCCAAGTCCACCTACTTCCACCCCAAGCTGCCCACCGGCCTGGTGTTCCACCTGCTGGAGGGATGAACTTTCACGAGATTTAGCAAGTCGTGGATAGGCTTGTGGTATATATGACGCATCGAAGCTCATCGAGTTGAAAGCAACACCAGACTTTGGTAGGTTGTCGAAGTCAGTGGGTAGATCTCCTCCTAGCGTATGAACAGTGCCCGTCGTTGGCACAGGGATGTTGAATGAAGGTGCTCATAATCTCAGGAATAGGCTTCCCTGTCACGCGTAAACTGAAGCATGGTGGGATGCAGAGGGTCGTACATACTCTGACAACAGGACTCCAGCAACTGGGCAATGAGGTTATCGTGTGTTGCCCTGGCGACTCCGATTATTTAGGAGGGGCTCGCTATGCGACGGTAGAGCGAGCGTTGTCACCGCCACGTGATCCGCCTATTACTAATATGTCAACTGATCCTGAAGAACACGAGCACCACTTCGAGTTGAGTCTGGAGAGGGCTCTTTCCGACGGTGTTGATATAGTTGAACGACCACACATCCCTTCTGCTTTCCAATACCTACCGGCGCTATGAAGGCTGCCTTCACATGCCTATATTGACCACCCTTCATGGAGCCATCACCGCTGACCGCAACTTAGAAGAAGCCACCGTATTGAGACAACTCACTAGGTCTAATGTCTTTTTCAGTTGTGTAAGCCGTCATCAAGCTGAGCTGTATCGGCAGCGCATAGATATTAGTGGAGTCGTCCATAACAGCATCTTTGTAGACGAATTCCATATCCAGAGTCAGAAGAGGAACTATCTGTTCAATCTCGGCAGGATCATGCGGCGCAAGGGGCAGGACATCGCCATAGAGGTGGCGGAAAGGGCTGGCCTAAAGCTCATTCTTGCAGGCCCTATTATGGAGCCGGACTATTTAGACGAGTTCCGTTCACGGGTGAGAGAGATGCCTCACATCGGCGCAATTCCAGTGACCCCTTCTTATGTTAGAGACGCTGTCGAACCCGTGCTGGCCTGTCCAGAGCCTGTCGTTTACATCGGGCAGCTAGACGACGCCCAGAAAGACGTATGGTTCGGTCTTGCTCGTTGCTTCCTGATGCCTGTTCGTTGGGATGAGCCGCTTGGTCTAGTGCTCCTTGAATCCATGGCATGCGGAACGCCAGTATTGGCGTTCAAGCGTGGCGGTATCCCTGAAGTTGTGGTAGACAAGAAGACAGGGTTCTTACTTGATTCTGTTGATGAGATGGTCGATGCCGTCAGTAAGACCGACCAGATTGACCCGCTGGATTGCAGAAGGCATGTGGAGCAAAGCTTCAGTAGCCAGGCTATGGCGCTCAAGTACCTGAAATTGTACGAGCAATTACTCAGCCCTTCACTTAATTAGGCGCCTCACAGGCCATGAAGGCGCAGCTTCTACACAAGACCTCCCCCGTTGAGCAAGGTCCATTGGTTCTGGCCGACGTCTCTGTCCCTGAGCCTGCCGATGGCCAGATACGCCTCCGCGTCCAGGTGTGCGGCCTCTGCCACACGGACCTCCACACCGTGGAGGGGGAGCTTTCCCTTCCCAGGCTGCCCGTCATCCCCGGACACCAGGTGGTAGGAGTGGTGGACGGTGCAGGCAAAGGGGTAACCCTGTTCCGCGAGGGTGACCAGGTGGGCGTGGCTTGGCTCAACTCCACCTGCAGCGCATGCCGCTACTGCCGGAGCGGTCGGGAGAACCTGTGCGACGGTGCCCGCTTCACGGGCTTCCACGCCGATGGTGGATATGCTGAGTACATGGTGGTATCCCAGGACTTTGCCTACCCCATGCCCCGTGGCTTCTCCGCTCTGGAGGCCGGGCCGCTTCTTTGCGGCGGCGTCATTGGCTACCGGGCGCTACGCCTCTCGGAGGCTCAAAGGGGCGACCGTTTGGGGCTGTACGGGTTCGGCTCCTCCGCGCACATCGTCATCCAGGTCGCCCTGCACCGTGGGATGGAGGTGTACGTGTACACTCGTAGCCCTCGGCATCAGGAGCTGGCCCTACGCCTGGGAGCCGCGTGGGTAGGGCAGGCTGAGGAGGGGGCACCTGATACCCTGGACAGCGTTATCATATTTGCCCCCGCCGGACCACTGGTGCCTCTGGCCTTGCGGGCGCTGCGCAAGGGTGGCACGGTGGCCCTGGCCGGTATCCACATGAGCCCTATCCCGGAGATGGACTACGGGCTCCTGTACGGCGAAAGGAGGCTGCGGAGCGTGGCCAACAGCACCAGGCGGGATGCCGAGGATCTACTGGAGCTTGCCCGGCGGATACCCATCCGCACGGAGGTCCAGGCCTTTCCCCTGGAGGAGGCGAACCAGGCCCTTCAGCTTCTCAAGCAGGGTGGCATCAACGGGGCCGGCGTGCTCACCGTTTCCTAGACCCTCTTTATGCCATTGCTACGAAAACAGCCCTTGGGGGGCAGGGGTTGTCATGCTGAGAGCTTGCCCTGATGTCTCGCGCAGGGAGGTGGTTGAATTCCTTGGCCTCCAACATCCCTCCGCCGACGAAGCCTGTCCTGAGCCTGCCGAAGGGCATCTGGGATCCTTCGTGGTGCCGATGCCCCTTCGGCAAGCTCGGAGTGGGTGCGGTAGGGGGGAAGCGAGGAGTAAGGACGCAGTCCGGGGGCGGGTGGGTACAATTACACCGCCCCGATCGTCCCCTTATGGCCATTGACTAAATAGATTGCATATCGCTCTAGATTCTTCGGTCGTCCCGATTCTATTGGGACTCCCTCAGAATGACACAACCTCATAATCCTGTCATTCTGAGCCCTTCACTCCGGTGTCATTCTGAAGGAGCGAAGCGACTGAAGAATCCCGTTCAGGGTAAACTCCGCGAAGAATCTAAGGCGTAACGCTACAGGAAATGTCGTGTTATTGTGTTTAGGCCCATTACGGGGCCGCATGATGCCACCCCGTTTACAGGGCGGTCGAAGTAGTCTGACCGTTCGTGGTGAGCCTGCCTGTGGTGAGCTTGTCGAATCCATCGAACCATACGAGCGGAGTAAGGTGAGCAGCAGTCCCTTGCTGCTCACCTACAGCTTGACCACCTTGGCGCTGTCTATGTGCAGGATCGCCAGGATCTCCTCCAGTACGTTGTCAGGCAGAGGGTCGTCCAGGCCCACCACCATCACCGCCTTGCCGCGTGGTGCCTGGCGTCCCACGTCCATGAACCCGATGTTGATATCGTGGTTGCCGGTGATGGTGCCCAGCGCGCCGATCATGCCCGGCCGGTCCTGGTGCTCTATGAACAGCAGGTAGGGGCCTGACGGCACCAGGTCCAGCCAGCTATCGTTCACCCGGACGATGTGCGTGTCGTGGCGCAGAAGCGTGCCGCCTATGGTTGTGGCCCCCTCCGTGGTCCGCAGCTCCAGGGTGATCAGGGAGGCGTACTCCACCGGCGCAGGGTCCTTCTCCTCGACCACCCTGAGCCCACGCTGGGCTGCGATGACGCCGGCGTTCACCAGGTTGAGCCGCTCTTCCGTGACCGGGCCAAGGAGGCCCACCAGGGCGGCGGCGTTCAGGATGGAGGTATCGTAGCCCGCTATCTCCCCCTGGTAGTGGATGGTGAGGGCGCTAAGCTGTCCCTGGGAGAGCTGCACCGCTATCTTGCCGATGATGGTGGCCGTGTCCAGGTATGGCGCTATTGCGGCATGCACCTCCGGCGGGACGAAGGGCATATTGACCGTGGACCTGGCTGGCCGGCCAGCCAGCACCTCCAGCACCTGCTCGGCCACCTCCCGCGCCACCTCCGCCTGCGCCTCCGCCGTGGAGCCGCCCAGGTGCGGGGTGACCACCACCCTGGGATGTGTCAGCAGCGGCGATTCACCGGGCGGCTCCTGAGAGAACACGTCCAGGGCGGCCCCGGCTACCCTATCCTCCTCCAGCGCCTTCAGCAGGGCGGACTCGTCTACCAGCCCTCCCCTGGCGGCGTTGACCAGGCGGACGCCGGGCTTGACCATCGCAAGCGCCTTCTCGCCGATCAGGTCCTTGGTGGCATCCGTGAGGGCGGTATTGAGGGTGATGAAGTCCGACTCCTCCAGCAGTCTCTCCATGGACACCAGCTCCACGCCCAGGTGGCGGGCGAAGTCGGGCGTCACGAAGGGGTCGTACCCCAGCAGGCGCATGCTGAATCCCGCGGCCCGGCGCGCCACCTCGGAGCCGACCCGTCCCAACCCCACCACCCCCAGGACCTTGTTACGCACCTCCGTGCCCATGAACTCGGTGCGGCGCCACTCCCCACGCTTCAACGAGGCGTCCGCCTGGGGGACGTGCCTCGCCAGGGCCAGCATCAGCGCGATGGCGTGCTCGGCGGCGGCTACCGTATTGCCCGTGGGTGCGTTGACCACGGCTATCCCCCGGAGCGTCGCTGCCTCCAGGTCGATATTGTCCACGCCCACTCCCGCACGGCCGATGACATGCAGGCGGCCACCGGCCCGGATCACGTCGGCGGTGACCTTCGTCTCGCTGCGCACCACCAGGCCTTCGTACCCGGGGAGGATGCCGATGAGCTCGGTGGCGCTCAGCCCGGTCCGCACCTCCACCTCGGCGGCGCTCTTCAGCAGGTCGATCCCCTCCTGCGCCACGGGGTCGGAGACCAAGACCCGGTGCATCAACGTGCCCCCGTCTTCGCCTGTGCGGCCCGGTAGCCCACCCTGGGAAGCGCCGACTTCAGCGCATCCAGCGAACGCCGGATGTCCTCCTCCGAGCAGTAGCCCAGGTGCCCGATGCGGAACACCTCCCCAAGCATGCTCCCCTGCCCGGCGGCCAGCACGGTGTCGTACTCGGTCCTCAGCAGGCCAAGCAGCTCTCCCACGTCCACACCCTCCGGGCCGTGGATGGCGGTGACCGTGTTGGAGGCCACTGTCTCGTCCGCGAAGAGGCTCAACCCCAGCTCCTTCACGCCCTCCCTGGCCATACCGGCGACCCGGGCGTGGCGCTCGAAGATGTTTTCGATCCCTTCCTCCACCAGCCGTCCCAGGGCAACGTCCAGTGCGTAGAAGACGGAGACCGCCGGCGTCCAGGGTGTCTGGCCACGCTCCAGGTACCGCTTGGCCGCCGCCAGGTCAAAGTAGAAGCGGGGTATGGTAGCCTCGGCCGCCGCCTCCCACCCTCGCTTGCTGATGCTCACCATGGCCAGGCCGGGCGGTGCCATCCAGCCCTTCTGGGAGCCGCTGGTCACCACGTCCAGGCCCCACGCGTCCACGGGGCAGGGGAGTGAGCCGATGCTGCTGATGGCGTCCACGATGAACAGCCTGTCGAACTCGCCCTTGACCACCGCGGCCACGGCCTCCAGGTCGTTGGTCACGCCCGTGGAGGTCTCGTTATGGGTGATGAGCACCGCCACGATGGACGGGTCAGCTCGGAGGGCCTTGCGAATCTCGTCCGGGTCTATGGCCTTGCCATACTCGGCGGTCAGGAGTTGAACGTCCACGCCGTACGCCTTGGCTATCTGGACCAACCGCTCTCCAAACACGCCGATGGAGATGGACAGCACCCTGTCTCCCGGCGAGAGTGTGTTGACCACGGCGGCCTCCATGGCGCCGGTGCCGGAGGCGGACAGAATATAGAGGTCGTTGGCGGTGACGAAGAGCCGTTGAAGTCGCTCCGTGGTCCTGAGCAGAATATCCCTGAACTCCGGGCTGCGGTGGTTGATCATCTGGCGGCCGGAGGCCTCCAGCACATCATCCGGGCATGGGGTTGGGCCCGGGATGCGAAGATTGGTCATGGTCCCCTCCTCTGTGGGTCTGCTTTGTGAAGTGTATCACCCTCTTGGCCACAGCGCAGGTAGCCAGGGTGAAAAATTAGAGGATTTTCCCCGCTCCGCCCGCATCAGGGAACACCTTCCCTGTCATTCTGAACGCCCCCCTGTCATTCTGAGCGAAGCGAAGAATCCAAGGCGTCGCTTTTTAGATTCTTCGCCCCGATACCTCGGGGCTCAGAATGACAGGAGTTAATTAATATGATGAGCCATGTCATTCTGAGGAGTTCCGATGAGTCGGAACGACGAAGATTCCAAGGCGGTTGCCGTCGTTGCCGATAATAAACAGGGCAAGAGGCCTCAGTGTGCAGAAAATGAATGGCTGAAGCCCTGCTCCTCAGGAGCCATCTCCAACCTTGGCGAAGCTGCGTTTGCCAACGCGGATGATGTCCCCGGGTTTTAGGGGAAAACGAACAGTATCGCTAGGAACAACAGCCCCATTGACCGCAACGGCTCCCTGCTTGATTAGCCGAGTCCCATCACTGGTGCTTTTCGCAAGTTTTGCTTGCGTAAGGACCGTGGCTAAGCGTGGTATTTCGTCCGGTCCCAGATGCAGGGCTACTTCGTCCATCTCCTCCGGCGTCTCGCCCCGCTGCACCACCCGCTCGAAGTGGGCCTCGGCATCCCTGGCGGCCGCGGCGTTGTGGAACTGGGTGACCATCTCCCTGGCCAGCCGCTTCTTCAGCTCCATGGGGTTCACCGACTCATCCGCCATGGCCTGGCGCATCTCTTCCACCTCCCGGCTTTCCGCATCGGTCAGCAGGTCGAAGTAGTCGGGGATGAGCTCGTCGCGCAGAGACATGGTCTTGCCGTACTGCTCCCGCGGCGGGTCGTCCACACCGATGGCGTTGCCCAGGCTCTTGCTCATCTTTCTGCTGCCGTCGGTGCCCACCAGCAGTGGGACCAGGAAGCACTGCTGCGGCCGCTGCCCCTCCATTCCCTGGAGCTCCCGGCCCACCAGCAGGTTGAACTTCTGGTCCGTGCCGCCGAACTCCACGTCCGAGCGGATGGCCACCGAGTCATAGGCCTGGAGCAGCGGGTAGAGCAGCTCGGTGATGGCTATGGGCCGTCCCTCCTTGTACCGGTTGCTGAAGTCCTCCCGCGCCAGGAACTGGGCCACGGTGAACTTGCTGGTCAGACGGATCACCTTCTCCAGATCAAAGTCACCGAACCACTCGCTCTGGTAGACGGCGTCGGTCCTGTCGCGGTCCACGATCTTGAAAAGCTGCTGCATGTAGGTACGGGCGTTTGCCTGCACCTCCTCCGCCGTCAGCATCTTCCGGATATCCGATTGCCCGCTGGGGTCGCCGATGCGTGCCGTCCAGTCCCCGACGATGAGGATGACCCGGTGGCCAAGCTCCTGAAGCTGCCGCAGCTTGCGAAGCCCCACCACGTGCCCTACGTGGATGTCCGGGCTGCTGGGGTCGAAGCCCATCTTCAGGCGCAGTGGCTTGCCCTCCTTGAGCAGGCTGGTGAACTCCTCCTCCACGATGATCTCCGCCACGCCCCGGTGGAGTATTTTTTCTAGGGTTTTAGGGTTTAGGGTCATGAGACTATGTTCCTGCCGGTTCGTGTACCCCTGCCTAAAGCTTGCCCTGAGCCTGCCGAAGGGGCGGGGCCATCCATGCCGTATCCTAATGGTCATCAACCATGGTCATCAACCAAATAAACTTCATACCTTTCCAGATTCTTCGTCGTCCCGACGAGTCGGTACTCCTCAGAATGACAGACTGAGAGTCCCATGTCATTCTTGTATATTGCGGTGGAGACAGGCCAGGGCAGGCCGATGCATTCTCGGTCCCAGGAGACCGTGACTCAGCGTGGTCGCCCTGGCCTCCACAAGAAAGAGCCCGGACAGTTGCCAGGGTCTGAGAGCCCGCATCCGCAAGACCGGGCCAAAGGAGTGTGATGGAACGCGGACCGGTGTTCATCGGCATAGATGTGAGCAAGGCCCATCTAGACGTGGCGGTGCTTTCCTCCGGGGAAACATGGCAGGAGCCCAACGACGAAGCGGGGATAGCCCACCTGGTGGGGCGCGTCAGGACCCTCGGCCCTACCTTAGTGGTTCTGGAGGCCACCGGGGGGTTGGAGATGCCCGCGGCCTGCGCTCTGGGCCTGGAGGGTGTGCCCGTCGCGGTGGTCAACCCCCGGCAGGTCCGGGACTTCGCCAAGAGCCTGGGGCTGCTGGCGAAAACAGACTCCCTGGACGCCCAGGTCATTGCCCAGTTTGCCCAGCGGGTGTGCCCCACACTGCGGCCCCTGCCCGATGTCCAGGCGCAAGAGATCTCCGCTCTGCTGGCAAGGCGGCGCCAGCTCATCCAGATGCGCACGGCGGAAGAGAACCGGTTAGGAAGCACCATGATGCCTGCCCTTCGGCAGGAGATCCAGGAGCACCTGGCCTGGCTAGAGGAACGCCTCCAGCGGTTGGATGATGACCTGGGCAACCGCCTGCGGGAAAGCCCTCTGTGGCGGGAGAAGGAAGACCTGCTCCGTAGCGTGCCCGGCGTTGGCCCCGTCCTTTCCTCAACCCTGCTGGCCGACCTCCCAGAGCTGGGTACCCTGGACCGCAAGCAAATTGCCGCCCTGGTGGGGGTCGCGCCCATCAACCACGATAGCGGACGCCGCAAAGGCCAACGCCACATCCGGGGCGGAAGAGCAGAGGTCCGCTCAACCTTGTACATGGCTACCATCGCCTCAACACGGTGCAATCCCATCATCCGCTTCTTCTATCTGCGCCTCTGTGCGCAAGGAAAGCCCAAGAAAGTTGCCCTGGTCGCTTCGATGCACAAGTTCCTGATCATCTTGAACGCCATGCTCAAACACAGGACCCCATGGAACCCTCACCCTACTCTTGACATGCAATACAGTTGCTGAGGCCCGATGTATCGGGACGAAGAATCTAAGGCCAAACGCCCAAGAATTGGCGAGTTATTTCGTTTAGGCTCTTCAGGGTGCTTTTTCCTGCCTATTCATATCCTCGATGATGCCCGGAACTTCCGTGAGACGCGTAACCGTGATGACGCCTTCAGGTGCCTGGTGTTGTTCGTTGCGGTTGAGCCATACCCCGTGCAAGCCTGCGTTTGTAGCCCCCATTGCATCTACCTCTAAATTATCGCCAACAAATAGTAATTTGTCAGGCGATACTTGAAGCTCCTGTGCGCTTCTTTCAAAGATCTCCCTATTTGGCTTTGCTATCCCTATGTCCCCCGAGAAAACCACCGATGAGAAGAACGAGTGTATTCCCAAGCGATTGAGCTTCTCCCTCTGTTGCTCACCATCCCAATTGGAGATGACGCCAAGCGGGTAGTGGCTCACCGAGCGTAGACACGGCAACACGTCGTCATACAGAGACCAGTATTGCTCGTATAGGGCCAGATACCGTTTGAAAATATTTGCGGCCTCTTCTGCTGAGGGCTGCTGACCCCATCTGTCGAATGTCGATTGTACTCTTTGGGTGCGTTGCTGTTGAAACGTCAGTTTCCCCTCCAAAGACAACTGCACGAAGCGCTCGGTCTCTGCGTGCCATATGGATGCGAATTCCTCCTCGGATGGACAATTGATAATCTCGGCGACAGAGTTGTAGAAACCTGCCAGAGCCGCTCTTTCAGCACTTGGGTGGTCCATAAGAGTCCCATCGATGTCGAATGCGACCGCCTGAATCATGGTGTTTGGCCAAAGAGTCCGTGATTTCTCTCGATAACTTCTAGCACCTTCCTACCCTTCCAGTACCCGCCGCACCTGCTCCACATCCAAGCTGATCTGCTTTTGAAGCTCCTCCGCGCTTCCAAAGGCCACCTCGTCCCGCAGCCGCTGCACGAACTCCAATCTGACAGCCTTATTGTACAGGTCGCCGATGAAGTCCAAGACGAAGGCCTCCACCGTCCGCTGGCCCGCACCGAAGGTCGGGCGCACCCCAATGCTGCTGGCGGCCTTGTACCCCCGGCCGCCGATGTAGGCCCAGGTGGCGTAGATGCCGTCGCCGGGGACCACGATGCCGCTGCCGGCCTCAATGTTGGCCGTCGGGTAGCCAAGGTTTGTGCCACGGCCCTTACCCCGCACCACCCTTCCCTCAAGCGTGAACCGCCGGCCCAGCAGGGCGACTGCGGTCTGAATGTCACCCTGGGCCAGGGCGGACCGGATGGTGGTGCTGCTGACCCTCTCACTCTCATAGGTGAACGGCTCGGCAACGGTGACGGAGAAGCCCAGCCTCTCTCCAAGCTCCTTCAGCACCTCCGGCGTCCCCTGGCGCCGGTGGCCCAGGGCGAAATCCGGCCCTATCACCATGCAGCGCATCCGTAGGTGCTTGTGCAGCAACGCGACGAACTCCTCTGCCGTGATTCTGGATACATCCGGCGTGAACGTCACGGGGACGACGAAATCGATCCCTATCTGACGCATCAGTCGGACCCGCTCCTCCACCGTCGTGATGGTTGGGATAGAGACATCTGGCCTCAGCACGGTCAAGGGGTTGTTCCGGAAGGTCAGCACGCCCGCCAGGCACCCGGCCGCCGCCGCCTTCTTGCGCAGGAGCGTCATCAGGTGGCGGTGGCCCAGGTGCACGCCGTCGAACACCCCGATGGTGAGGTATGAATCGCCAGGAGGTGCGGCCGCGGCCAGATCGTCGACCAGTGTCATCTTGGAGGGGTCGGCCTTCTCTCTATGGGGCGCTGGGGACCTGCTCGGTGACCTTCCGGACCGCCATCACCTGAGAGGCCATCTTCTGGAAATTTTCGAAGCTGAGGGACTGAGCGCCGTCGGAGAGGGCCATGTCCGGGTTGGGATGCACCTCTATGATCAGACCGTGGGCACCGGCGGCCACGGCGGCCAGCCCCACCGGCATCACCAGGTGCCACTTGCCGGTGCCGTGGCTGGGGTCCGCGATGATGGGCAGGTGACTCAGCCGCTTGATCACCGGGATGGCGGCGATATCCATGGTGTTCCGGGTGTAGGTCTCAAAGCTGCGAATACCCCGCTCACAGAGCATCACCTGCTTGTTGCCCTTTGCCAGGATGTATTCAGCGGCCAGGAGCCAGTCCTCATACGTGGCGGAGAACCCGCGCTTTAGCATGGTGGACTTGCCGGACATCCCCACCTCGTCCAGCAGGGCGAAGTTCTGCATGTTTCGTGCGCCAATCTGGAGGATGTCCGCGTAGCGGCTGACCAGCTCCACGTCCCGGGTATCCATCACCTCGGTGATGATAGGAAGGCCCATCTCCTCTCTCGCCGTAGCCAGAAGCTTCAGCCCATCCTCGCCCATGCCACGGAAGCTGTAAGGCGAGCTCCGGGGCTTGAAGGCCCCGCCCCGCATGACCTTGCCACCCGCCGCTTTTACCACCCGTGCGGTGGCCATCACCTGCTCCTCGGACTCCACGGCGCACGGCCCGGCCATGATAACCAGCTCGTCTCCGCCTATGGTCACCGGGCCTACCTGGATGGTGGTAGAGGTTGGTTGGAACTCGCGGCTGCTGAGCTTGTATGGCCGGGAGACGGGCACCACCTCTCTCACGCCGGGCAGGAGCTCCAGCTCGTCAAGAAGCTCGGGGAAGGTCTGCCCCATTACGCCTATAACGGTTCGCTCCACGCCCCTGTTGATCTGGCCCTGGAGTCCCCGCTGAGCCAGATGGTCCTGGATTCCCTGTATATCATTTTCGGTGCAGTCTACCTGCATCACTACGATCATGGTTATGTGCCTCCGGTATAGTTGGTTTATTTCAACTACTGTTCCGCCGCCTGCGGGGAAGCCTGTCCCTTCCACGAAGGGACGCGTCTGGAATAATAAAACAGGGGCGCCAGTTGCAGGTACTCACTCCCGCCCATTGGAAGGCGTAGCGTAACCTCGTTCGAGGTGCGGAACTGTAGCGTTCTCTTATACCACATGTACCACATGCTACCGGCTCTCCATACCCTGAGACCGAAGATTGACGGCGTCTCGGAGGTAGACGTTGACCAGCTCATGGCGCTGCCTCTCTGTATTTACCAGAAGCAGCACGCGAATACAACAGGAGAGGGCGTCCGGCACGTCCATCTCATGGCCGCACAGCAGGGCCACGTCGGTCCACCCCATCTTGCGAGCGGCCACCGCTGGAAACTCTGCGTTCAGGTCCCGGGTAGTGGTAAAGAAGGCGGCGGCTATCTGCTCCTGGCTCACTCCGTTGTCCTTGATGAGCTGCTCCAGCAGCTCCGTGGTGCCGGAGAGAATCGCCTCTCTGGTGTTGCCCGCTACCGTTGTGGCTCCACGGATGCCCAGGCACACGGTGCTCATACTGCACCTCTCGCCACGGGGTGAGCGTTGCCGCTCAACTCGGCGATGAACCCCTGCGCCCTCTGAACCATCTGCTCTGCGGGAGCGGCGGCGATGATATCTAACAGCGCGCCGCCTACTATGGCTGCATCGGCGTGCTCTCCCACCGCCAGGATGTGCTCCCGCCGCGATAGGCCGAAGCCGATGGCGATGGGTAGTGGTGTGTGCTGGCGCACCCGGCGCACCAGATCGAAGGCCCTGGACGATATCTGGTCCCTGGCGCCGGTTACCCCGGTCAGGCTGACACAGTAGATGAAGCCGCTGGCCATGTCACAGGCCCTTGCTATCCGCTCGTCGGTGCTGGTCGGCGCCAGGAGGGGGATCAGGTGAACGCCGGTGGCCCGGCAGGCGGCCAGGAGGGGACCGCACTCCTCCGGCGGCAGGTCTACGACGATACTGCCGTCCACCCCGGCCTCCGCGGCCCGCTTCGCGTAGGCATCCACGCCCATGGTCAGGATGGGGTTGTAGTAGCCCATTAGCACCAGCGGGACCTCAACCCTACGTTCCCGCAAGGTAGCGGAGACCTCCAGGCAGCGGTGAAGGGTGACTCCCTGCTTGAGGGCGTGGAAGTCGGCCCGCTGATTGGTGGCCCCGTCGGCAAGGGGGTCGCTGAACGGTACGCCCAGCTCCACAATGTCGGCGCCGGCCTGCACCAGCGCCGGGACCAGGCGCAGCGTCCCGTCGATATCCGGCATTCCCACAGTGAGGAAGGGGATGAGCCCGGCCCTACCCTGGTCGTGAAGCCGCTGAAACGTTTCCTGTATACGGTTCGGTGCCATGCGCAGCTCCTCAAACAACAAAGGTAACGGCAAAGGCCAGGGCGTTCTGGATGCTGTGGGCTATCAGGCAGCTCCACAGCGAGCGAGTCCGATAGTAGAGCCACGACAGCAGCATACCCGTGGCGAAGGCCGGTACAATAATGCCGATGTCTGCGTGGGTGATGGCGAAGAGCAGCGAGGTGATGCCCGCTCCCCAGAGGAACCCCCAGCGGGAGGCCATCACCGGCAGCAGGAAGCCCCGGAAAAAGGTCTCCTCAGCCAGGGGCGCAAGCACCACCACCAAGAGGAACATCAGCACGCGTCCAGCGTTGTCCTCTACGAAGTCGATGGGCAGCTGGCTCGGCTCAAGGCTCTCGATTCCGGTGGCCATGGCGATGGCCACATAGAGGTAGGAGAAGACCAGGCTTGCCAGCAGCGCCAGGTACGGCAGCCCCGCGGTTCCGGGCAGCATCACCCTGAATCCGAGGGTTGCCAGCGACCTCCCGTGCTTCCAGGGGCCGAACCCCAGGGCGACGGCAAGGAGCACCGCCTCCAGGCTCAGGGCGAACAGGAAGATGGCCGTTTGCCGGTCGGCTCCCAGGGCGTTGGCCAGGGGAGGGAGGATGAACGCCAGCAGAAACCCAACCCCCAGCACCGTGAGGCCGGCTCGCAGGGCATCGGCCCGAGTCCACGGGACCGAGATGGCTGTAGGTGACTCTATCGACTTGAGCAACGGAAGGCCGCGATCCTTTACAAGTACGTTGACCGCATCTTAGCATGGGCCCGTCCTTGGGACAATAATAGATACGAGGGTCTGGCTCTCGTTGCAACGGGCACTGGCCCAAGTCGCCGGACACGAGGGCCGGTGCAAAGAGGGGGAATATGGAGATCGAACGAAAGGTGTACCCTCAAATCAACGCCCCCTTCGGGGCCTTTTGCCACGCTGTACGGGCGGGTGGTTTTCTCTTTCTATCGGGCTTCACCGCCTCGGATACGCCCGGGGAGCACGGCGACGTCGTCGCTCAGACGGAGTCCACCCTGGACAAGATGGTGAGCGCTCTGGGATCGGAGGGGGCTGGCCTGCGGGATGTGATCAAGGTGGTGGTCTATGTGACCGAGCTGGACCAGCTTCAGGAGATCCACGCCGTGAGGTTCCGCTACTTCCGTGATACCCTCCCGGCCAGCACACTGGTCCAGGTGGTGAGTCTGGTGCAGCCGCACCTGAAGATAGAGATCGAGGCGGTGGCTGCCCTCCCCGGCTAGCGTGGTGAATCAGAAAACTGGGGCAAAATGTCATTGTTATGAAATGAGCCCGTGGGGGTGGGGGTTGTCATGCTGAGAGCTTGCCCTGATGTCTCGCGAAGGGAGGTGGTTGAACTCCTCGGCATCCAACACCCTTCCACCGACGAAGCATCTGGGACAGCATGTTCATCCGTGTCGGTGCTCTGGCAACAGCATAATTGATTCCGAGCCGCAATCTGTATGGGCAATTCATGAATCGCCTCTACGTGGCTCGGAGCAGGTGCTCCCGTAGCAGGGCCAGCGCCGCCTGGGCGGCCTGCTCCCGGTTGGCCTCTCGGTCTCCTTGGGGGAAGTGGCGCCTCTGGCAGTCCGAGTAGCCCTCTCCGGTGGAGATAGCAAGGTAGTACAGGCCTACGGGCTTCTGCGCCGTCCCCCCAGATGGCCCGGCTATCCCCGTTGTGGAGAGGCCGATGTCCGTGTCGCACAGCTCCCGGACCCGCTGCGCCATCGCTAACGCCGTCACCTCGCTAACCGACCCTTCCGCCTCCAGCACCTCCTGCGCCACACCCAGGACGTTTCGCTTGACCGACTCATCATACGCCAGGACGCCGCCGCGGAAGTAGGCGGAGCTGCCCGGCACGCTGGTGAGCAGGTGCCCCAGCCCGCCGGACGTGCCTGCCTCCGCCATGGCGATGGTGAGGCCGCCAGCGGTAAGCAGCTGCGCTATCTCCTGCTCAATGCCCATGGTCACAAGAGGAGGCGTATGTCGTGCACCAGGGGACCGGGATCAAGGGAAAGGTCGGTGAAAAGGACCCTCATGCGGCCCTCCCCGTCGATCAGGTAGACGGCGGACGAATGGCCCACCAGGTAACTGACGGCCTCCTGGGTGCCCTGGACGGAGACGGTCTCCTGTGATGTGGAAGCAGCCTTGGCCAGCCGTCCCGATACCCCCTGGTTCCTGCCCACGTCCTCCCGTTGGGCGGCTATGTAGTAAGCGCTCCAGACCGGCGCCAGCTGCTCTTCAGAGCCCACCAGGAAGGCCCAGGTCTCCAGCAACCCCTTCTCCTCCGAGTAGCGTCGCACCTGCTCCACGGTGTCCCGGGCGGGGTCAACGCTGATGGCCACAAGCTGCACTCGCCGGGCGTCATCGCCAAGCTGCTGGTGCGCTCTTTTTAGTGTCTCCGCTATCAGGGGGCAGACGTCTGGGCAGTTGGTGTACAGGAAGGTGAGGACCACCACCTTCCCGGCGAAATCGTCCAAGGCCACCGGGCTGCCGAACTGGTCCTGGAGCCGAAACGGTTGCGCCTGGTCGGCGGCTTGCAGCTCCGTCCCCTGGAAAGCGGGTGGTTGTGAGCATGCCGTGGCAATCAGGCCTGCCGCGACCAGGGCGTAGACGGTGGAGACAAGGCGATGCCGCATGGTCGTCACAGCTGGACGGCGCTGTCCACCATCACCAGGGCAAAGATGCCGGCCAGATAGAGCAGAGAGTAGAGGTAAAGGGGGCGTATACCCTGTGTGCCGCCGGTCCGCAGCAGACGCCACGCCATGATGAGAAACAGCGTACCCAGGATGACCGCTCCCGAGATGTAGACGAGACCCACCGAGTCAATAGTGAAAAAGAGGATGGTGAGTGCCACCAGGACAAGGGTGTACAGCATGATCTCCTTGGCGGTGGCCAGCTCTCCCTTGACCACGGGGAGCATGGGCACCCCTGCACGGGCGTAGTCGTTTTTCAGGAGCAGCGATAGTGCCCAGAAGTGGGGCGGCGTCCAGAAGAAGATGATGGCGAAGAGGTAGAGGGGGGGTAGGGCAAGGCCCCCGGTCACCGCCGCCCACCCCACCATGGGTGGGACCGCTCCCGCCGCTCCGCCTATGACGATGTTCTGGGTGGTGGACCGCTTCAACCAGCTGGTGTAGACCAGCACGTAGAAGAGGGTGGCGCTCAGCGTGAGCAGGGCGCTCAGCAGGTTGACCCAGCCCGCCAGAACAACGAAGGCGGCGGCGTTGAGCAGGATGCCGAAGGCCATGGCATCCCTGGGCCTGACCCGTGCCCCGGCCACCGGTCGGTGCATCGTCCTTCGCATAAGCCGGTCGATGTCCCGGTCCAGGGAGTGGTTGATGGCCTGGGCGCCACCGGCTCCCAGCGCTCCGCCCGCCATGACCAGGAGTGCCAGGGAGAGTGGGGGAGGGCCCTCGTTCGCCAGGAACATTCCTCCCAGTGCGGTCACCAGCAGAAGCAGAATAATGCGTGGTTTGGTCAGAGTGATGTAGTCGCGGACTACTCGACGCGCCGTAGAGGTGTCACCGAACAGGCCTACGGCCCCGGGCCGCAGTGCCAGGGCGGCCAGCGCCACCACGCTCCCCCACAGGGCCGTTGCCAGGCTCAGGTGGATGGCCCTGGCTGCGGTGGCGAAGTCCAGCCAGGGGTTGGCCGCGCCGGCTAGGGTCTGGGCAAACAGCAGGCCGCCCACCAGCAGGCTGGCCCGGCCCAGAGCCGCGTCGCCGGTGCGTCGTCGCCAGCCCAGGTGTGCCACCCAGGCCAGCAGCAGCCCCGCTGCCCCGGCGACCACGCGGTGGCCCATGTGGACCCACGCCATTTCGAAATCGGGGAGAAGGCCGCCGTCGCACAGGGGCCATGCCGGACAGGAGGTGCCCGCCCCCTTGCCCACCGCGTAGGAGCCGGATAGCAGGATGATGAACGTAGCAGCGATGGCCGCCACAGCCCATCCGTGAAAGCGACGGTCCGCCCCGGCCGTCGCGATGCCTACCCCGGTCCAGCCTTCGTGCGCGGGTGCGTGCCGTGACCACGTCAGGGCCACCACCAGCAGCGCGAAGATGACCTGGGCGGTGGCCAGGTGGACGGTGACCGTGGCGGGCGAAAGCTCGGATAGCACGGCGTTGCGCCCTAGCCAGGCGGCCACACCCACCAGGGGAACGGCCAGCGTGAGGGGGACCAGCACTGGGCGGTTGTTGCGGGCCCTCCACCACACTCCCGCGGCGGACAGGAATACCAGCACGCCCACAAGGCTGGCTACCAGCCTGTGGGTATACTCGATGAGGACGTGGTACTCGGCAGGCGGTATGATCCTTCCGTGGCAGAGGGGCCAGTCCGGGCAGCCCAGGCCGGATTCCGTGACGCGAACCACGCCTCCAAGAGTGATCAGGGCGAAGGTGGCCACGGTAGCCGCAAGCATGAGAGCACGAAGGCCCCGGCCGGGGCCTTCATGGCCTCGGTGGATTGCTTGCTCGGCCTCAACTGAGGTGCGCACGGATGGATCGGTATTCCATGAGTAGCGTGATGAGAGTCTACGTTCGGCGCAAGGGTACTGCGGCGAACGCATTATACTACACGGCTAGGCTCACCTGGCCGCGGCCCTTGACTTGCTGTGGTTGGCTTGATACAGCACCCGCCGGATGTATATGATGGAGACACACCATCTCGTGGTTTTTTCACTAGCAAAACGGGCTCTACACGGGTATACTAGGGGCACCTTCTCGCGCTTCTGGCATGACATCATCGATGCACAACGCGGCAACGGCCCGTAGACGGATTCCTCGGCGATTCCTGCTTCTTGTCTTTATCCTATCTCTCGGCCTGCTATCTGCCGCCTGCTTCCCCAGCCATCCCCAGTCCACCTTTGATGCCGCGGGCCCCGTGGCCCGTAGCCAGCTGAACCTCTTCTACATCATCTTCTGGGTTGCGGTTTTCGTCTTCGTCGTCGTGGAAGGGGTGCTGCTCTATAGCGTCATTCGGTTTCGCCGCAAGCCGGGTGGGGAGATTCCGGTCCAGACCCACGGCCACACCCCCTTGGAGATCGCCTGGACTATAGCTCCGGCCATCTTGCTGGCGGTGGTTACCGTGCCAACCATCATCACTATCTTCGACAACGCGAGGGTTCCTACAAGTGAGGATACCATCCATGTCAGGGTCACAGGCCATCAGTGGTGGTGGGAGTTCGAGTATGTTACCCAGGCCGAGCGTGATAAGGAGGAGGCGGACCTGGAGCGCGTCAAGGATGGCGATCTGGATAGGGCGGATGCCTACAGGGCAAAGCCCTATCTGATGACCGCCAACGAGCTCCATGTGCCGGTGGACACGCCGGTGGGCGTGGTGCTTGAATCTGACGACGTGATCCACAGCTTCTGGATCCCCAAGCTGGCCGGTAAGGTGGACCTGGTCCCCGGGAACAGGAACACCATGTGGTTCCAGGGGGACAGAGTGGACGGCGATCCTGACACGCCTGAGATCGATCCGTACCTGGGGCAGTGCGCCGAGTTCTGCGGCATAGCCCACGCCTGGATGAAGTTTCGCGTGTTCGTCCAGGAGCAAGCGGACTTCGACCGGTGGGTCCGAGAGCAGCAGGCACCGCCCGCTCAGCCCACCGCCCTGGCCGCTGAAGGGCAGCAAGTATACATTACCCAGCAGTGCTGGGCCTGTCACACCATTGACGGCGTGGCGGGCCGGGGCACCCGGGGCCCTAACCTTACCCACGTTGGCAGTCGCACTACTATCGGGGCCGGACTGATGGCGAACACTGAGGAACATCTTAGAGAATGGCTGGAAAATCCGCTGGCGATGAAGCCCGGGAACATCATGGGTGAAGAGGGCGCCATGTTCAACGGCGGGCCAGCAAAGATGACCGAAGAGGAGATAGAGGCGGTGGTAGCGTATCTCCAGAGCCTGAAGTAACTGCTCATGCAATCAGGAAAAGGTCTCTGACGTGTATAATGGTTGCGGTTCAATCCAGGGTAGGGCACACGACGGTTGACCTCGGAGGCAAGCCATGGCGACGATAACCGGGACGATTGAAGGAGTCTTGCGCCGTCCCACAGCCTACTCCGGCTGGTGGGGTTGGGTCGTCACCGTTGACCATAAGCGGATCGGCGTCCTGTACGGCGTCACCGCCTTCACCTTCTTCCTCGTAGGCGGTGTCCAGGCCTTGGTCATGCGCAGCCAGTTGGCCGCGTCGGACCTGGCCGTCGTTAATCCTGAGCTCTACAACCAGCTCTTCACCATGCACGGCCTCACCATGATCTTCCTGGCGATCATGCCCCTGGGAGCCGCCTTCTTCAACTTCCTGATTCCGTTGCAGATCGGAGCACGAGATGTGGCGTTCCCGCGCCTCAACGCCTTGAGCTACTGGATCTTTCTCTTCGGGGGCCTGTTGCTCAACGGCGGCTATCTCGTCGGCTTTAGCGGCTCCCCCAACTGGGGCTGGTTCGCCTACGCCCCCGGGACCGGCGTGCTGTTCAACCCTGGCCATGGGATGGACTTCTATGTGCTGGGGTTGCTGACCCTGGGACTCTCCTCCCTGGCAGCCGCATTCAACTTCATCGTCACCATTATCAACATGCGCGCTCCCGGCATGACCATGATGCGCATGCCCGTCTTCACCTGGATGGTCCTGCTCACCTCAATCCTGCTTGTCCTGGCCTTTCCCGTTATCACCGTCGCTCTCATAGAGCTCCTCTTCGACCGCTTTTTCCAGGCCAACTTCTTTATCGCTACCGCCGGCGGCAATCCACTACTGTGGCAGCACCTCTTCTGGGTGTTCGGCCATCCGGAGGTCTACATTCTGATCTTGCCTGCCATGGGCATCGTCTCTGAGGTGCTGCCTACCTTTGCCCGAAAGCCGCTGTTTGGTTACCCGGTGATCATCGTCTCCGGTATCATCATCTCGTTCATGGGCTGGATGGTCTGGAGCCACCACATGTTTACCGTGGGACTTGGCCCGGTGGCCAACTCCGCCTTTGCCGTCTCCACCCTGCTCATAGCCGTGCCCACCGGCGTCAAGATCTTCAACTGGATCGCGACGCTGTGGGGTGGCTCCATCGATATGAAAACACCGATGTACTTCGCTCTGGGCTTCATCGCTCTATTCATCATCGGCGGTCTGAGCGGTGTGACCCATGCCTCGTCGCCGGCGGATGCCCAGCAGCAGGACACCTACTACATCGTGGCCCACCTCCACTATGTCCTATTCGGCGGCAGTATCTTCGGCATCTTCGCCGGCATCTACTACTGGTTCCCCAAGATGACCGGACGGCTGCTCAACGAAGGTGTGGGCAAGCTCAACTTCTGGCTCATGTTCATCGGCATGAACCTTACCTTTGCACCCATGCACTGGGTGGGGCTGGACGGGATGCCGCGGCGCATCTACACCTACACCTCTGAGATGGGCTGGGACTTCTGGAACCTGGTGTCCACTATCGGCGCTTTTACCCTTGCGATAGGCTTACTGGTGTTCCTGTGGAACTTCTTCTCCAGCCTCCGAAATGGTGAGATCGCCTCCAACGATCCGTGGGACGGCAGAACGCTGGAGTGGTCCATTCCGTCGCCGCCGCCGGCCTATAACTTCGCCCAGATCCCCACCGTGCATGGGCGAGACGCCTTCTGGGATCGGAAGTACGTCGAGACCCCGGACGGTCGGGCACGGACGGTACCCGCCGGAGGTGCTGAGGCCCATGGCGAGGAGGAGCCCCACATGCACATCCACATGCCCGGGCTCTCCTACTTCCCGATTGTTACCGCCTTCGGTCTCCTGCTGGTGGCCACGGGGCTCCTCGTGCGTGAAGCAAATGTGGTTGCCGGCTTTGCGGTCATCGTGTCCGGTGTCATCATCGGCTTGACAGGTGTATTTGGGTGGGCCTTTGAGCCCGCCGATCCCGAGGAATAACGAGGAGAGAGGTACCAAGGTTGGCCCACGCATCTATAGCGGAGCATCCGGAAACGACCACCGGCCTTGACCATCGCAAGCTGGGCATGTGGGTGTTCCTGGCCTCGGAGTGTCTCTTCTTTGGCTCGCTGATCTCCACCTATCTGCTCTACCGTGGCAAGAGCGTGGAGGGTCCGTACCCCCAAGACGTTTTCAATATCCCCTATACCTCAGTGAGCGCCTTCGTCTTGCTCATGAGCAGCCTCACCATGGTGCTGGCCCTGGCGGCACTGCAGCGGGGCGACCACCGCGGTCTGCGTACCTGGCTCATGGCCACGGCCTTGCTGGGTGTAGTGTTCCTGGGCGGGCAGATCTTTGAGTTTACGGTGTTCGTCCGTGATGGCGTGACCATCAGCAACAACCTGTTCGGCACCTCCTTCTTTGTCCTGACCGGCTTCCACGGCGCCCACGTGACCGTGGGGGTCATCATGCTGCTCTCCTTCTGGCTGATGTCCATGCGCGGCAAACTGAACCAGTCGCAGAGTCTCAACGTGGAGCTTCTTGGGCTCTACTGGCACTTTGTGGACGTGGTCTGGATCGTTATCTTCACCGTGATCTACCTGTTCGAGGCGCCGAACATTGTCACCTGATGAGGGGGTTGCAGAGAGAGACATGAGTAGTCCAGCGCAAGTTCACGGGCGTGCCCATCCCACCCCGGCCAGATATGCCGCTATCGCCATCATTCTAGCGGTCATTACCGCCGCAGAGGTGGCGATTGTTTATCTTGATTTCATGGCGGATATCCTGGGCCCGGTTCTTGTGGTTCTCTCGGCTACCAAGTTTGCCATGGTGGCCATGTTCTTCATGCACCTTCGCTTTGACAGCCGGTTGTTCTCCGTCGTGTTCGTTGGGGGCCTGGTGCTGGCGTCGGCGGTGCTCATTGCCTTGCTGACCCTGTTCAGGGTCATCGTTGGCTGAGGCTGAGGAATCGGTAGGAGTCCGTTTATGAAGGGTTTGGCGCTGGGAATAGCTCTCCTTGGGCTGGCGGCCCTGGCCATGTTCGAGATCGGTCGACTGGTGTTCGAGTTTGCCCAGGAGGACCCGGAGTACGGCGTCTGGGAGCCACTGGTAGGTATCCTGGCCTGGGCAACGGGCATTGGAATCCTGATCGGCGTGGCCCGGCTGAGTCAGACAGTGCACAGGGTGGCCCTGGCCGCCATTCTGCCGGTAGGGGTTGTCATTGCGACCGCCTTGCTTATCTCCGGCCTCGGCGTCGTGCTGCTGGTTTTCGCTGATATGAAGCATAAGCTCATCGGAGTGGTCGAACCGTTCGCCGTTGTCGCTGCCCTGATCTTCGCCAGCGCCGTCCTTGCGGGGGCCACCATGTACGCCAGGAGGGGCGCCGGCTCCCAGGGTCAGGAGTGGTAGCCTCACTCCGCGTGCGTCACCGCTCCGTGCGGGAGTAGCCATGGTGGACCCTCCGCTGACCTTTTCCTGGATGGATTGGCACTGGCATCCTGATATCATCATCGGGATGATGCTCTTGGAGGGACTCTACCTGCTGGGCATCGGCCCCCTGCGCCGCCGCTACGCTTGGGCGGACCTGGTGCCCAGGGGCAGCGTTGCCCTCTTCTCCCTCGGCGTTCTGGCAATCTACCTGACCCTCAGCTCGCCCTTGCATGAGCTGAGCGATGGCTACCTCTTCAGCGCTCACATGGTGCAGCACCTCCTTCTGACGCTGCTGATTCCACCCCTGCTCCTGTGGGGAACCCCGGACTGGCTGCTGCGGCCCCTCCTGCTCCGGTATCCACTGGTGGCACGGATCGCTCGGCTGGTGACCGCTCCCATAGCCGCCTTCATCATCTTCAGCGGCGTCCTTTTGGTCTGGCACTTCCCCTTCCTCTACAACCTTACCTTGACCAACCACGCCGCCCATGTGCTTGAGCATCTGATGTTCCTGGCGGCGGCGATAGTGATGTGGTGGCCGGTGCTCAGCCCTCTGCCGGAGGTGCCTCGGGCCAGCTATCCCGTCCAGATGCTGTACCTCTTCTTCCTCTCCCTACCGCCCGGCTTCCTTGGAGCGGCTATCACCTTCTCCGGGCATGTCCTCTATCCCTGGTATGCGGAGGTGCCGCGGATCTGGGGCATCTCCGCCATTGCCGACCAGCAGATAGGTGGGCTGATCATGAAGCTCCCCGGCGCCCTGACCTTCCTCATCGCTCTGGGCGTGGTCTTCTTCACCTGGTACAATCGGCAAACTGTGGAGCCTACACAGCCCGACCGGACGGCGTCGGCTCTGGCAGAGGAGCTAGAGTAGCCTGGGCCATACCCGCTATCCTCTCGTCGGCAATTCCGTGCGCTGCTCCGCCGGACGTCAGGTGCATCCTTCCACGGAGGTTGCCGTATGACACTGCTGGCGTTGCTGGTGGTCAACCTGAAGATGATGGTGCGCGATCGCCAGTCCATTTTTTGGGCACTGGCCTTTCCCCTCATCTTCGTGGCGGTGTTTGGCCTGTTCGATATCGGCGGCGGTGGGTCCGCGGATATGGCCATCCTTGACGACGCGGATACCGAGCTCTCCCGTACCATCCGTGTGTATCTGGAGGGCATCGAATCGCTGAAAATCGATGCCGACTACGCCAGCCAGGCGGCGGCGCGCCGGGCTTTGGAGCGGGGCGATCTCGACTACGTGCTGGTGATTCCCAGCCTCCTGACGGCCGTCGCGCTAGGAGCAGCGGCCCCTGGAGATCCGGTGGCCCTCACGCTCTACTACGATCAGACCAACACGCCGATAAACCAGCTGGTGATGGGAGTCCTGCGGCAGTTTATCGATAGCCTGAACCTGCAGCTTGCGGGCGCAACCCCGTTCATTGAGGTTGCGCCGCAGGCGGTCCAGGCTCGCCAGGTGGACTACTTTGACGTGGTCCTTATAGGCCTGGTTGGCATGGGCATCATGACCAACGCTATCATCTTCATAGCGGTGAAGATAAGCAACTACCGCAATCAGAAGATGCTGAAACGGCTCCAGGCCACGCCCCTCTCCGTGCGGAACTACTTTGCCTCAGAGATACTGGCCCATCTTGTGCTGGCACTGGTCCAGGCGGCCATCATCATGGCCGCCGGGGTGTTCCTCTTTGGCGGACACATCTACGGCAACATCCTCTGGATCTTCCTCATCGTTATCCTGGCCACCGTGATCTTTCTGAATATAGGGTTCGCCATCTCCGCCTGGGCCAGAACTCCCGCCGCCGCCTCCGGCCTGGGCAACGTGATCGCGCTTCCCATGATGTTCTTCTCCGGGACATTCTTCCCCACCTCCTCCTTGCCCGGGTTCCTCCCTGAGGTCATGGAGTTCCTGCCCCTGACCCCTATGCTGGATGCCATGCGGCAGGTCTCCATAGACGGCGATGCGATCTGGGAGACCTGGCCCGAGCTGGCCATGCTAGCGGGATGGCTGGTGGTGTCTTCCGTAGCGGCCATAAAGCTGTTCCGCTTCGGATAGGGCTGAGCACCCTCTCTAAAGCCGACGCTCCCCTCGGACCCCGTCGACGACCCCGTGCGATGGCTTTTTACAGAACGGCATTCTAAGCCCCCCACTCAGATGTCATTCTTGTATATTGCGGTGGAGACAGGCCAGGGCAGGCCGATGCATTCTCGGTCCCAGGAGACCGTGACTCAGCGTGGTCGCCCTGGCCTCCACAAGAAAGAGCCCGGACAGTTGCCAGGGTCTGAGAGCCCGCATCCGCAAGACCGGGCCAAAGGAGTGTGATGGAACGCGGACCGGTGTTCATCGGCATAGATGTGAGCAAGGCCCATCTAGACGTGGCGGTGCTTTCCTCCGGGGAAACATGGCAGGAGCCCAACGACGAAGCGGGGATAGCCCACCTGGTGGGGCGCGTCAGGGCCCTCGGCCCTACCTTAGTGGTTCTGGAGGCCACCGGGGGGTTGGAGATGCCCGCGGCCTGCGCTCTGGGCCTGGAGGGTGTGCCCGTCGCGGTGGTCAACCCCCGGCAGGTCCGGGACTTCGCCAAGAGCCTGGGGCTGCTGGCGAAAACAGACTCCCTGGACGCCCAGGTCATTGCCCAGTTTGCCCAGCGGGTGTGCCCCACACTGCGGCCCCTGCCCGATGTCCAGGCGCAAGAGATCTCCGCTCTGCTGGCAAGGCGGCGCCAGCTCATCCAGATGCGCACGGCGGAAGAGAACCGGTTAGGAAGCACCATGATGCCTGCCCTTCGGCAGGAGATCCAGGAGCACCTGGCCTGGCTAGAGGAACGCCTCCAGCGGTTGGATGATGACCTGGGCAACCGCCTGCGGGAAAGCCCTCTGTGGCGGGAGAAGGAAGACCTGCTCCGTAGCGTGCCCGGCGTTGGCCCCGTCCTTTCCTCAACCCTGCTGGCCGACCTCCCAGAGCTGGGCACCCTGGACCGCAAGCAAATTGCCGCCCTGGTGGGGGTCGCGCCCATCAACCACGATAGCGGACGCCGCAAAGGCCAACGCCACATCCGGGGCGGAAGAGCAGAGGTCCGCTCAACCTTGTACATGGCTACCATCGCCTCAACACGGTGCAATCCCATCATCCGCTTCTTCTATCTGCGCCTCTGTGCGCAAGGAAAGCCCAAGAAAGTTGCCCTGGTCGCTTCGATGCACAAGTTCCTGATCATCTTGAACGCCATGCTCAAACACAGGACCCCATGGAACCCTCACCCTACTCTTGACATGCAATACAGTTGCTGAGGCCCGGTGTATCGGGACGAAGAATCTGAAGAGCGACGCTTTGGATTCTTCGCTCCTTCAGAATGACAGTAAAGGGCTCTGAGAGCCTGAGGGAGCAGCACCTGAAAAGGGCCAGACGTCTATGCTGGCTCTTCCCTTCCTCCTACCCCGGACTGCGTCCGAGGGCATACCACCCTGCCGATTGGCCGATTTCCCGAGCTACTGCTAGTGTGTTGTCCCTGAACAGCGCTCAAGATGTCACCCTGAGCGAAGCGAAGGGTCTGGTGGAGTTGGGACGGCCCCACCCCAGATGCTTCACTTCGCTCACCATGACAGGTGCCCGTTCGTTTTCTGCAAACTTCGGGGACAGGAAACTAGGAGAGGGCTGAGAATTCCTATCGCTGAGAACCCCTATCTTAGAGAAAGGGGCACACCCAAGATGCCGGGAGGCAGGATAGGCTGTGTGTGGCGGCTTTTACGAGCCTTCCGCCGGTGCTGCGGATGGCCGGGCCTCTAGGCCCTGGCCGTCTCGCCGGCCTTCGCCGTCCGCCGATGCCACCTCTGTGACCTCGTCCTCCGGGTCCTGGAAGTTGAGGGCGTAGAGGCGTGCGTAGATACCGCCCCGCTCCAGAAGCTCTTCGTGCTTGCCCATGTCCACTATCTTCCCGTGGTCCATCACCACGATCACATCGGCGTTTTGCACCGTGGAGAGCCGGTGGGCTATCACCACGGCGGTGCGGCCCCTGAGCAGCTCCGCCAGCGCCCGCTGAATCAGCATCTCGGTGTAGGTATCGATGTTGGCCGTGGCCTCGTCCAGGATGATGATACGGGGGTCCGCCAGCACGGCACGGGCGAAGCTGATAAGCTGCCGCTGCCCCACGCTCAGGTTACCCCCCCGCTCCTGAAGAACGGTATCGTAGCCATGCTCCATGCGTATGATGAAGCCATGGGCCCCAACCGCTGTTGCCGCACGCTCTATCTGCTCCTGGGTGGCATCCCTATGGCGGTACTTGATGTTGTCGGCTACCGTCGCGGAGAAGAGGAAAGGCTCCTGCTGGACCATGCTCATCTGGTGGGTCAGTGAGGAGCGAGTGATCTCCCTCAGGTCGTAGCCGTCCACGGTCACGCGGCCTCCGATGACGTCATAGAAGCGGGTCAGGAGTGAGACCATGGAGGTCTTGCCCGCACCCGTCTGCCCCACAAGGGCCGCCGTTTGGCCCGGCTTGATGTGCAGATCGATCTCCTGGAGGACCGGCGTCCCCTCTATGTAGTGGAAGTTGACGTTTTCGTACCGGATCTCGCCCTTGATGGGGGAGGGGAGCTCCACGGCGTCAGATTTATCCACCACCTCCGGCTCGATGTCCAGCAGCTCGAAGATGCGGGTGCCTGCGGTCATCGCCCGCTGGAACTGGGTATACTCCATGGTAATGCTTCGGATGGGGTCAAAGAACCGCTGGATATAGAGCGCGAAGCCCACCAGCACTCCCACGCCGATGGTGTCGTTGAGGACCATCCTGCCGCCTATAAGTATCACCAGGGAGAGGGCCAGGGCGGTCAGGATCTCCACCGTGGGCATAAGCCCCGCCGCCAGGCGAGCGGCCTTGATGTTGGCCTCCAGGTGCCTCAGGTTCACCCGGTCGAACTCCTGCCGGTTGATCTCCTCTCGGTTGAGGCTCTGCACCACGCGCACGCCGGAGATGTTCTGCTGTAGCTGCCCGTTAACGGCAGATATGGCCTGCCGCACTCGCACGAAGGCGCCCCGTGCATACCGCTGCCAGATGACCATCACCACTATCAGGATGGGTATGACGACAAAGGTAGCCAGCGCCAGCTGAACGTTCATAAGCAGCATCATGACAACGATGCCGCCCAGGCTCAGCAGGTCTCCCACAGAGCGGACCACCGTTGGAATGAACTCCTGGAGCTGGTTCACGTCGTTCTGGACGCGGCTCATCACCCGTCCCACCTCGTTCTGATCGAAGAATGGGACGGACAGGATCTGGAGATGGTCGTACATCTTAGTCCTGAGGGCATACAGGACTCGTTGGCTGACCAGAGAGATGTACCGTAGGTACAGGTAGTTCCCTGCGTAGTTCAGGACCACAATGGTGATGAAGATACCAAGGACAAGGTCCAGGCCACTGGCATCTCCGGGAATGATGACCTCATCTATGGTGTACTGGATCAGCTTTGGGACGGCAACCAGCGTGGCGGTATAGATGAGCATGAACAGAAATGAGACCAGGACACGCGCCAGGTGGGGCCTCGCGTAGGGAAGAAAGCGCATGACCACCTGGTGGTCGTAGATGCGCCCCATCTCCTCGTCATCCAGGATGTTGAGCAGGCCTTTTCCGGTGATGCCGGTCCGTCCATACCTGGTATACCGGTTCCGACGCCACTGGCTCCTGTCCCCGTGGCCGCCCCAGCCGCCGCCACCGCCGCCGTGGCCGCCCCATCCACCCCCACCGCCCCACATCAGCGGCTCTCCCTTGCAGATGAGCTGCCGGACCTATCGGCCGGTGGGCCTGATTGGAGCGCGGGCTCGGTGCTGTTGGTGAAGGCTGTCTCCTGGGGCCGGAGCTGAAGCTCATAGATATCCTGGTAGGTGCCGGGCTGCTCTATCAGCTCCCGGTGGTTGCCTCTCTGGATAATGTATCCCTCTTCCATCACCACGATAGTATCCGCGCCCTTGACCGAGCTGAGCCTGTTGGCTATGACGAAGGTCGTGCGGCCCTTGATTACTTCCTTCAATGCCTGGCGGATGAGAAGCTCCGTCTCCGTGTCCACGCTTGATGTGGAGTCGTCCAGGACGAGTATGGGCGGGTCAACCAGAATGGTCCGGGCGATCGCCAGGCGCTGGCGCTGTCCCCCGGACAGGGTCATGCCGCGCTCTCCCACCCACGTGTCGTACCCCTCCGGCATGGTCATGATAAAGTCGTGGATCTGGGCCACCTTCGCGGCTCTCACCACATCCTCGTGGGAGGCGTTCACCGCGCCGTAGGCGATGTTCGCTTCGATGGTGTCGGTAAAGAGGAACACGTCCTGCTGGACAATGCCGATGTTGGCCCGCAAAGACTCAAGGGTGACGTCCCGAATATCCTGTCCATCGATCAGGATGCGTCCGCCGGTAACGTCGTAGAACCGGGGGAGCAGGTGTACCAGGGTGGTCTTCCCGCTGCCGGGTCCCCCCAGCAGTGCAATCACCTCCGTGGGTTGAACCTCCAGGTCTATATCGCTGACCACCGGGGAGGCCGCATCGTAGCTGAAGGAGACGCTCTCGAAGCGGACATGGCCCTTGCCCCTAGGCAGCGCTACCGCGCCCTGCCTCTCCTGGACCGGCGACTGCGCATCCAGCACGGCGAATATCCGTTCACCGGCGCCTATGGCCCGCGCAAAGGACTGCACCACAAAGGCCACCATGCGCACGGGGGCTGCCAGAAGGCCCAGCAGGAATACAAACTCGCCGAGCTCTCCCAGATTCAGGGTCCCGTTGATGACCTGGCGACCTCCGGCCCACAGGACCAGAGCGGTGGCCGCCACGTAGAACACCGTCATCATGGCGCTGTTGCTGGCCTCCAGAATTGAGGCCTCGTAGGAATGGGTGGCCACGTTGCCGGCCCTGAAGCTGAACTTCTCTCGCTCATACTCCTCGGCGTTGAAGGCCTTGACCACCCGCTGCCCGGAGAGGTTCTCCTGGAGCACCGTGGTCATGTGGCCCAACTCCGTTTGCACGTTGGTCCAGGCGCGCCGCAGACGGATGGCGACGTATGCCGCCCGCCAGACGACAATGGGGACGAAGACCAGGCTGATCAGGGCTAGGCCCAAGTCGATAGTCCCCACGCGCGCGCCAACGCCGATGAGCAGCATCACCATGAAGCTGGAACGGATCAGGCCGGCCTGCACGAACCTTCGGATGGCCTCTACGTCCGCCGTCGCCTTGGACATCAGGTCGCCCGTGTGCTCCTTGTCGTGGAAGGCGAAGCTCATATGCAGAAGGTGGTCGTAGAACTCGTTGCGGAGCTTGTACCCCACCCGCTGGCCCACCGACTCCCCGAAGTAGGTCTGCCCGAAGGCGAAGGCTCCCCGCATCAGGTTGACCACAACTACAGCCAGGGCCAGGAAGAGGAGTCCTCTTAGGACGGAGAAGTCGGCCAGGAATCCAGAGCGTTCGTCAGGGTCTAGGACGGCGTTGATACCGGTTCCCAGCAGCCAGGGCACGATGAGGGCGAATATTGTGACCCCGAGAATGGAGAGGTATGCCAGGGCCATTCCGCTCTTGTAGCTAAGGGCATATTGAGTGGTTATTCGGGCGATGATTCCGAAGTTATGACGTAGGCGATCCATAGTATCCGTGCACAGAAACGCCGGAGCCGCTAGAGTCCGGCGAGCATCTCCAGGGGACCAAGAGTATGAGGCCAGCAGACAGATTATACTCTTACCTACGGGAATTGCAAACTCTTTTACCTCTTTTCAATGATTACTCTGAATCCCTGGTTTCAACATCGCAGGCTAGTGTGATAAACTCTAGAGTCCTATCGCTGTTGTCCAGGATGAAGGTGACATAGTAGCCATGGCGTTTAGCGTCCGTCCTATGCGCGTCGAGGATATTCCTCAGGTGGCGCAGACCGAGCGGGAGAGCTTTCCGACTAGCTGGCCTTCCACGCCCTTCAAGCGCGAGCTGGGGAACCGGCTGGCACGCTACCTGGTGGCCCTGGAAACGCCTAGGGACACTCCCCCTATCAACGCCCAGCGCGGTGGTGTGGCGCCAGAGGCCTCGCGGTCCTTCCTGGGCGGCCTCCTGAGGGAGTTCCAGGGCATCTTCTCGTCATCGCCTCAGCTCACCGCAGCCTTCCAGGACTTCATCGTTGGTTTCGTCGGCGTTTGGTTCATGACTGATGAGGCTCACATTACCTCCATCGCCGTTCGGGAGGCGTACCGACGGCTGGGAATCGGCGAGCTACTCATTCAGGCCGCCGTGGAGCTGGCCATAGCCCGACGCTGCCGCCTGCTCACGCTGGAGGCCAGGGTCTCCAACACGGGAGCCCACGCACTCTACCAGAAGTACGGCTTCAAGAAGGTGGGGGTCCGCAAGGGCTATTACGCGGACAACCATGAGGACGCGGTGATCATGAGCACTGACTCCATCACCTCGCCGGAGTACCAGGGCCGCTTCTCGGAGCTTCTGGATGCCTACGGTCAGCGCCGTGGAAGGGCCGTCAGAATCCTGGCCTGAGCCGCTCCGCCTGCCGCCGGTACACCGCTAGCCAACCGTGCCATGGGCATATATAATAGGCCACGCCGTATCCCTCTCCGGCTCACGGCCCTGTGAATGCACCGGGCCTGTTGGCGAATTCGGGATACGCGATAGCGCAAGGACCCCGGTGGAACGGCACAGCACCTCCGGGGGAGCCGAAGGCAAGAAAGGAGTAGCTATGCCAGGTAAGTATCCCACGGTCAACTACAAGGAAGAGGGCATGCGAGAGGGCATGCAGATAGAGGATGCCAACATCTCCATTGATGACAAGGTTGCCCTGCTGGACGCCCTGGGGGAGACGGGGCTCAAGCACATCGTCGTGGGCTCGTTCGTCAGCCCTCGCTACACCCCTCAGATGGCGCGCATGGACGAGCTGATGGAGAAGTTCAAGCCCAAAGAGGGTGTCATGTACACCGCCCTGGCCCTGAACGAGCAGGGAGTCCAGCGTGCCATGCAGTACTCACCCCCGCTCACCATGGAGCGCCGCGGAGGCAGGCCAGGGTTGATGTGCCACATGTGCGACGTCTTCGTCCGACGCAACACCAACCGCTCTCAGGCGCAGGAGATGGAGCGGTGGCCGCAGACCATCGCCACGGCCCAGGAGCGGGGAGTGAAGGAGGCCAGCATCGGCGCCAACGCCACCTTCGGCTCCAACTTCCTGGGCGATTTCTCCGTGGACATGTACATGAAGCTGCTGGACAAGCAGCACGAGCTCTGGGACGATGCGGGCATCAAGGTCACGAGCGCCAGCGTCGGCGACCCCATGAGCTGGTGCCACCCGGTCAAGGTGGAGGAGATCTTCACCCGTATCAAGGAGAAATGGTCGGAGGTCACCCACTTCTCCGCGCACCTGCACAACGCTCGGGGCATGGCCATCCCCTCCATGTATGCCGCCATCACCTCCCTGGGCCCCGAGGACGAGCTGGACATCGACGGCACCATCGGCGGGTTCGGTGGCTGCCCCTACTGCGGCAACGGCCGCGTCACCGGCATGGCCCCCACGGAGGATGCCATACACATGATGGAGGACATGGGCATCGACACGGGCGTGGACCTGGACAAGCTCATCGACTGCGTCTGGATGCTGGAAGACACCCTGGGCAGGCAGCTCTACGGCCACGTCTCCAAGGCCGGGCCGCGACCCAAGACCCTCGACAAGCTGTACGACATGAACGCACCCTTCGTCGAGACGCCGGAGCAGGCCAGGCACTTCAAGACCGGCTCCAAGGCGTACGAGGGCGGCGTCTACCCGTGGCGAGAGCCCATCGCCAGCCCCTACCGCGAGCGTGTGGACAAGGGCCTGCCACCCTATGAGGTGGATGGTGATTGGCCGTGGACAGAGGACTTTTTCCCCAAGCCGTCCGGCTAAGGTTAGCCTCGCGCTGAGCAGAAGAGGGCCCCGACCAGTCGGGGCCCTCTTCTTTAGCGTAACAAGCGTAACGGATGAAGGCATGAATTCTTAGTCTGGGTTTGGCTAAGACGCGGTGGTCTGTGTCGCGCTTCCTGCCGCTCTACAGCCTCTCTCGCACGCTTCTCGTGGCCTGGACAAGATTTGCCAGCTTGGCCTTGGCCACCTCAGGGTCGAGAAATATCATGCCACAATCGGGCCCCAGGGACAGCCGGTCGGGCTCGATGTGGTTGAGCACCTGTCTGATCCGGGCCTCAATCTCCTCAACCGTCTCGATACGGGGCTCCCCAATGTCTACCAGGCCGAAGATGACGTCCTTATCACTAAACCGCCGTAGAAGGTCCCAGTCTAGGGGCCGGTGGGCCCCTTCAACCGAAATCTGGTCAATCTTGGAGCCTGCAAGCATAGGAGCGATGAGGTCGTAGCTATCCATGCTCGCCTTGGCATAGCCGTCAATGGGGTAGCCGCGACAGAGATGCACCACTGTAGTGATGCCAGTAATGCCCTCGAAGCATGCCTCCAATGCCCGGAGGCCATAATCAGACATCTTCTGCGGGTCCCGTGTGAAAATCGGCTCGTCGAACTGAATGATCTCGCATCCGGCATCGGCCAGCACTTCTAGCTCCTGTCGGATGGCGGCGGCTAGGTCCATGGCCAGCGACACCTCATTGCCGTAGTACTCATCTTTGGCGGAGTCCATGATCGTCAGCGGGCCGGGAATGCTCATCTTTATCCTGCGATCGGTCCGGCTGCGGATGAACTGGTAATCGGCTGGCAGGAAGGCCTGGCGTGAGGCAATTGTGCCGGTGATCGTAGGCATGGCCCACTCCCACGCTCCGGAGCGCCCAGCGATGCGAACTCGATGCTCAAAGTCGAAGCCATCCAGGTGGTGGCAATGGTAGTAGACGTAGTTATCTCTGCGCTCCTCACCGTCGGACACGATATCGACTCCCGTCGCCTCCTGCTCACGCAGGGCCCACTCCGTCGCCTCGTCCTGCTTGCGCCGCAGCTCTTCTCCTTGAAACCGCCAGTCACGGTCTATGCTCCAGCCTGAGGCATCATGGCGGCGACTGGACAGCCAGGCCGGTTTTGGCCAGCTACCAATCACGGTTGTGGTCAGTGGATGTGTGCTCAGTTTCATTGCCGTGCCGTGCCAACTGCAGGTTAGTTGGACCAAAGTTTCGGAAAGTCGTTGCGCCAGGTCGAGAGTTGCGGCGAACGCGGGATTCTGACAGAAACTTGCCGTTTTGGCATATTGATACTCCCCGGGTAGGACTCGAACTCTCCCTCCCTGCCATCCGCTCCTACCCCATCCTCCGCTTCGCCGCTATCATACTCCCATGAGCATTGGAATCCAGCAGGCAAGCGTGCAGCACTCCTCACCCGCGGCGAACTGTGGAGTTTTTTCCCCGAAAAAAACTTTCACTCAGCTAAGGGCCAGCTACAAGGAGTTGACATAATGTGGAAACAAATCCACCCATCTCATCTCACATCAAGGGAGAGGGTAGGGGTGAGGGCCCTCCTAGAGGCGATTCATGAATCGCCCTGGGTGTCGCCTCCCCTCCTCACCCTGTCCGATGATGCTTAGCTCATCGAGACTCTCCATAGCCCCGGCTCACCGGGGCGTATCGGAAAGCTTGCCTGTGGTGAGTCTACCGAATCCATCGAACCGGATGAGCGGCGGGTCTGCCGGAGGGTAACCCGTGGGGCAAAGCGCGGGAGCTTACCTCCGCTGCGCCTCCCTGACGGCCTGCGCCGCCTCCGGGTCGCTGGCCCGCAGCTGGAAGTAGTCGATCTGCGGCTTGTAGATCTCAAATATGCGGCGCAGCTCCACCAGCGGCTTCGGGTGCTCGTCCACCCGCAGGTCCACCCGGGGGAAGCTTTCCAAGCCATACACCAGCAGCGCCGCCGAGTGCTGGGGCGATGTGTCCCGCACCTCGCCTCCCGCCTCCTGGCCCGCCTCCACGGCCAGCAGCAGCCGCTCCTCCAGGTTCTCGGGCTCGGACTCCTCGAAGACCTTCGCCATGGCCTGGATCACCGGCTCGCCCACCAGCCCGTTGCCCATGGCCACATAGTTCTTCTTGACGATATGCCCGGCCCACTCCCCGTTGCGGGAGCCCGTCCGTGCGGCGGTGTTGCCGTCTCCGTCCACCAGGCCCAGCTGGCGTCGCTCGATGTGCGGGTCGCTGGTCTCCAGCTCATGCAGCGCACGGCTCGCCGAGTAGCCCATCTCCATGAGCCGCAGGGCGAAGGGCCCCAGCCGCGGGTCGGTCAGGTTCTGTGTGGAGATAGCACCCACCAGCGGCTTCACAAAGGGGCACCGTGAGCCGACGGTGATGGAGCTGGTGGTGATAGCCACACCCAGCCGGCCGGTCCGGTGGCACCGGCCCGTGAGCGAGAACGTGTGCGTCTCGATTCCCGTGGGAGCGTCCATGGTCGCCTCCTGTATGCTCGGGACCGCTACGAAGGCATGCGAAGGGACTCCGGCCTGGTCGTCCGGGCGCTCGACCAGTTCTTGGGCAGGGCCTGTGCGGCCTCCGGGTCCACGGCGCGGAGCTGGAGGTAGCGGATTCTGGGCTTGTACCGGTCGAAGAGGCGTCGCAGCTCTTCCGTGGCGATGGTCGGCATGTCATCCACCCGCAGGTCCACGCGGGGGTAGCTGTCGTGGTCGTAGACCAGGAGAGCAGCGGAGTTCGAGTCGGTCAGGTGGTCCTCGTTCTCTCCGCCGGCGGCCTGACCCGCCTCAATGGCGCGCACCAGCCGCTCCTCCAGGTCCTCGCCCCCGTTGTCTTGGAACGCCTTGGCCATCGCTTCCACCACCTGCGGGCCAACCAGGCCGTTGCCGATGGCCGCGAAGTTCCTGCCTGTGACCTGTCCCGCCCACTGCGATGCGTCCGAGCCGGTGCGAGCGGCTGAGTGGCCGTCCCTGTCCACGATGCCCACCTGACGGCGCTCTATGTACGGGTCGCTGGCCTCAAGCTCCTGCACTACCTTGATGGCCGTGTAGCCGGACTCCAGAAGCTGGAGCGCAAGGGGACCGAACCTCGGGTTGGTCAGGGACTGGGAGCACAACGCGCCGACATGGGCCTTCGCGTAGGGGCAGCGGGACCCCACGGCAATGGCGCTGGTCTGCACGCACACTCCCAGGGCGCCGGTGCCTTCATCCCGGCCGGTGATGGAGAAGGTATGGTCGTACAGCTCAGACAAACCGTCCATGGTTCACCTCCCTAGTGTAGAGACACCGTTTCAAGACACCTAGCGGGGCTTCACGCCAGCTCTTATAAACTATGAAAAACCGCCCTGCGTAGGGCTCGCAGTGGGATCGATGCCTGCCACGGTAACGATTCCGGGGAGGCCAAGTGGAGCCGTTGCGGCTGAACCAGGCCCATTATTGTCGGCAAAGGCGGTTCCGTCAATAGGCGTGCCGCAGGTTCCTACGCCAGCAGGACTGCCCCCGTAGCGATGAAGTATGCCCCCATCCAGAGGAGGACCAGGCCCCCCAGCAGGCCGATGCCACCGACCACTGGGTCGGAGTCGAAGAGCTGGCGTAGTCCCAGCGCCAGTACAATGACCACCAGGAGCTCCAGGATGGCGTGGCCCGTTGCTATGTACGGACCCGCCAGGAAGCCTCTGCGCACCGCTTCCCGGATGTTGTAGGCGAGCAGAGGCCCCGGCAAGATAGGAGGTCTCGAAGATGACAATGGCAGGGACTTCAAGCATGATTGCCCAGGAGATGAGCAGGCGTCAGCGCTTTTACCGCCCTCTGAACTCCAGCTTCAGATGGTTCCACTGGTAGCCCAGGGAATCTCGGAGACGGTTCTCCAGGTAGCGGCGGTAGGAGAAATGGACGAGATCGGGATTGTTGACGTAGAAAGTGAACGTGGGTGGATTCACGTCCGCCTGCACCACCCGGCGGAGGCGCAGGGAGCGCCTTCCTCTGCTGGGGGGCGGGTGCTCCGCCAGGGCCGCCATGACGGAGGAGTGGAGCTGTCGCTGGGTGACTCGCTTGCCGCGCTCCTCATGCACCAGCAGTGCGGTCTCCAGCGCCTCGCCTATTCCCTGGCCGTGCAGCGCGGATATCATTCTGATGGGAGCGTAGGGCATGAACTTGAGCCTGCTGCGGATGAACCTGAGGGAGTGCGCCTCATCCAGGCCAAGCTCTGGGGCCAGGTCCCACTTGTTCACCAGGACCACCGCGCCCCTGTAGGCATCCACCACCTGTCCGGCGATGTGCGTATCCTGGGCTGCCACCAGCTCGGTGGCGTCCAGCAGCAAGAACACCACATCGGCGCGATAGATCGCCCGCACGGAGCGGAGCACGCTGTACCGCTCGATGCCCGGCACGATTTTTCCGCGGCGACGGATACCTGCGGTGTCTATGAGAGTAAGCTGGTGATCGCCGTACTGGACCTGAGTGTCCAGCGCATCCCTGGTGGTGCCGGGTATGTCGCTCACTATCGCTCGCTCTTCGCCCAGGATGGCGTTGAGGAGGGCGGACTTGCCTACATTGGTGCGGCCGATGATAGCCAGCGCCAGCCTTTCCTCCTGCGGCTCGTCCGGCTCCTCTTCCGGCTCGGGGAGCGTCGCCAGGACTGCGGTCATCAGGTCGTCTATGCCCGTGCCGTGGTAGGCGCTGATGGGGATGGGGTCGCTCAGGGCCAGCCGGTAGAACTCCGTGGCCCCCTGTGCCCGCCGGTCGTTATCGGCCTTGTTTGCGGCCAGCACAACGGGCTTCGCCGTCCGCCGCAGCCTCTGGGCGATCTCGATGTCGATGGGTGTGCAGCCGGCCAGCACATCCGTCATGAAGATGATGGCGTCCGCCTCCTGGAGGGCCAGCTCCACCTGCGCCTGCACCTGCTCCGCTATGGGTGAATCCGGTGCCGGCTCCAGCCCGCCGGTGTCCACCAGCACCATTTGGCGTCCCTCCCAGGAGGCCTCTGCCGTGACACGGTCCCGCGTTGTGCCGGCCACCTCAGTAACAACGGCGACGGGCTCTCTCAGCAGTCGATTGAACAGGCTGGACTTGCCGACGTTTGGCCTGCCCACTATGGCTACCAGTGGCTTGCTCATGGCCTTTTCCCAGGTCGCGCGGCTACGGATTTACCGTCTGGCCCAGCAGCATCTCCAATACCGCCTTGACCATATGGAGCTTATTCTCCGCCTGCTGGAAGGCCACGCACTGCGGATGCTCAAGCATCCCCTGGGCTATCTCCTCTCCCGGATGTGCCGGCAGGTCGTGCATGAAGATGGCATCCTGTTTCGCCAGGGCCAGCAGCTCTGGCCCCACCTGGTAACCCTGGAAAGCGAGCCGTCGCTCCTGGGCCTCGGTCTCCTGGCCCATGCTCGTCCATACGTCGGTGTAGACCACATCGGCGTCTCGGACCGCCTCTTGGGGAGCAACCACTTGGCGGACGGTTGCCCCATCCTCTGCGGCCAGCTTCTGGGCCCTTGCAAGAACGGACTCGGGAAGCTGGTAGCCGGGCGGCGACGCGATGACGAAGCTGGCCCCTGCCAGCGCCGCCCCCAGGGCCAGGCTGGCGGCCACGTTGTTTCCGTCACCGATGAAGGCTACGGTTGTTCCGTGCAGGCCGCCTGCGTGCTCCTGGACGGTCAGGAGGTCGGCCAGGGCCTGGCACGGGTGCTCGCCGTCAGAGAGGGCGTTGATGACCGGGACCGATGCCCACTCCGCCAGCTCCACCAGGGTGGAGTGGGCGAAGGTGCGCGCGACGATACAGTCCACCTGTCGCTCCAGGACTCGGGCAACGTCGGCCACGGGCTCCCGCCTGCCCAGGTCAACCTCGTCCGGCCCCAGGTAGATGGGATGGCCGCCGAGCTGGTGCACGGCCAGATCGAAGCTGAGCCGTGTCCGGAGCGACGGCTTCTCAAAGAGCAACGCGACGCTCTTGCCTGCCACGGCGTTGCTGACGGCGCCCATCTTGAACGCAGAGGCCCTGCTCAGAAGGCCTTGCACCTCCTGACGGGTGAGGTTGGTAATGGAGAGAAGGTCGGTCGTGGTCATTTCGTTCACCGGGGTGCGGATAGTATAGCAGCGGCAAGCTGGGGTGCAAGGCGAGGCTAGTGGTGGCTGCGGTTGGCGGTGATGAGTCCCAAGATTGTTAGATGAGTTGACACGGGTGGGCGCTGCTGCGCTATACTGTTTAGTCGGGATTGCCCAGATCAAACTGATTCCTCCAACCATGTGACCCTGTGGGATGGCTCGAACTATAAAAGGGCAGCCTGAGGGCGTCAACTGCATCCGATTCACTCAACTGACCCACTCCCATAGGGTAACCACCCCCCTGACGAGCGTAAAAGTCTAGAATTGCCTGCCCCTGCCCAAGCGTCTCCCTCGGGGTGGTCTATTTACCCCGGACGACCCCATAACTGTCCGAAATACCTGTGCTCTCAAAGCAGGCTAGCCAGGTGCCAGCCGAAGGCGGCTGATCCGTTCTAGTATCCCGGTCAGCATTTTCCTGGTTACCAGCACCTCGGCAAGCTGAAACACCAGCCTCCTTGCGTGGCGTACCAGTCGCCCACCCGTCTTGATCAGCCTGGTCTGAAGACTGGTCAGAGTCCAGTACTTCATATCCTCCGGCAACACCAGCCTTCTCATAAAGTTGCCCAGGTTGTAAGTCAGGACGAACAGCCATAGTCTCACCTGGTTGGCCACGAACTTGTGGCAGGAAAGCCGGGTCCAGTTCAGGGCGTACTTGCCCTCCTTGATCCACTGCTCCGCCGTGCCACGGCCATTGTAAAAGCGGACTATTCCTTTGGGTGGATAGCTCAGGTTGGTCACGATGAAACCAACCCTGGGAAATAGCTCCCCCTGATGCCACTCTACTTTAGCCACCACTCGCCTGGGCAAGTGCCAACTCTGGGCCTGATAGGCAAAGTCATGGTAGGAGACGATAGGCTCCCGGGATGGCCATTCGGTAGGACGCTCCAGCAAGGGTTGGATCTGCTCCTGAATTACCTGATTGGCGGGAAGCCGGATGGCGTACCCGATCTTTCCTTGTTCCAGATACTCGTATAGCTCCGGCTTGGCAAAAGCAGCGTCACCCCGGAACAGCAACCGCAGTCCTTTCTTCTGGTATCCTTTCACCACCGGCTCAAGGAGTTCCTGCCAGCCATCGGCACTATGCACGTTTCCGGGTCGTAGCGTCGCTCCTTCGCAATCCCCAAACTGGTTGAACAGAAAGAGGGGATGATAGCAGACACACTCGAAGTGCCCGTTGTAGGCGGCTCCTTCCTGCTGACCATGCACTGGACTCTCCGAACTGTCCATGTCCAGAATCACTCGCCGGTGTGGAGTGTGAGCCATGGCCAGCTCCACCCACTGGGGATTCATCAGGGCCAGCCCCTTTAGGTTGTCCTCTTGAGTCAGAGTCTCCGTCTCAAAACGGCTCATGGTGTTGGTTCTGGCGGCGTTGCGGTCTGAGCCTTGCCAGCCCACGACAACTCTCATGGCTGGGTCTTGGGAAAGACGTTCTGCATCGTTGGTATCATCGTAGCCGGCCAAGCGGCTGTAGATGGACTGGCGGAGCAGAGGGACCAGGTGGTGGCGGATGTTGCGGCCGGTACGGCTTTCCTGGAGATAGTCGGAGGCTATGGGGGTAAGGTCCAGGGCGTCATCCAGTTCTCGGAATGCCAGCAGTCCGGCGTCGGAGGTGATGGTGGCACCATGTAACTCCAGCCGGATTTGGGGATTGAATTGGAGCCGAAGAGAGGCCTTTTCGCGGTCACCCATCGGGTGCCTCCAATGTCGGTACGCAAGTTATCTGAAATAGCCAACTTATTGCATGTATTATATCTGAAATACGGCTAAGAGATTCATGTAACGACTAGAAAAGCAAGAAAGTTGCCTATTTACCGCATCACTTGTTTGAGCCAAATGGGAATACGGGTTTAGTCATTATCCATGATCGTGACGTAAGCCTCTCTGGAAATGTGGGGGGTTGAGGACATGCGTAGATTGATACCGCTGAGTATACTCGTTGGGTTGTTGGCCCTTCTGGTGGTCATTCCCGTATCCGCTGGTGGTCCTGCAGGCGATCCACCGGGATTGGCCCGCGCCATCGCGGCCCAGGAGGCCCATACCGATGCCCTGATGGCAAAAGAAGGCGTTGTCGGCACGGCCGTGGGCCTGGGGGAGGACGGGAAGCCCGTCATCCTGATCCTCACCGAGGCATCGGGAGTCGCCGGGCTTCCCAGGAGCCTGGACGGTGTCCAGGTGGTGGTCAAGGTGACCGGCAAGATCTTTGCCCTGCACCATCAACTTGGCCACTGCGGGGGTCCTCCCTCGCAGAGGCCTGCTGAGTGCGACAACGGCGGCGACGGTGATCCCCCACCTCCCGCGGCCGCCTGCTCTACAACTGAACGGTGCCCACGGCCCGTTCCCATCGGTGTCTCCACCGGCCATCCGAGCATCACCGCCGGCACTATCGGCGCCCGGGTCACTGACGGTACAAACGTGTTCGCCCTGAGCAACAACCACGTCTATGCCGCTAGCAACAGCGCCACCATTGGTGACAACGTGCTGCAGCCCGGTGCCTATGACGGCGGCCAGGACCCGGCCGACGCTATTGGAACCCTGTCTGCCTTTGAGACTATCGTCTTCTCCACTTCGGCCAGCAATGTCATCGATGCGGCCATTGCACTATCCTCCACGGCCAATCTCTAAAACGCGACACCGTCCGATGGATACGGAACCCCCAGTTCGATTACGGCAACCGTGTCCATTAACGAGAAGCTGAGGAAGTACGGTCGGACGACTCAACAGACCAAGGGCTTTGTCTGGGCCACCAACGTGACCGTGGACGTCAATTATGGCGGTCCAGGAGTAGCGAGGTTTGTCAGGCAGATCATGATCAAGGGCAACGGTACCTTCAGTGCGGGTGGTGACTCCGGATCGCTGATCGTGACTCAGAGGGGCAACAACCCCGTCGGCCTGCTGTTCGCCGGTAGCTCGCAGTTCACCTTCGCCAACCCCATCGACGATGTGCACGCCGCGTTCGGTGTCACTATAGACGGAGCCTAGCCCTGATGGGCTAAGCCTGTAACCAACGCTGCACGGCTAACAGAGAAGAGGGGTCGCCCTCTTCCCTGTTTTTTTAGGGGGACCCATGCAGAGAAAGAGCATAGACGAAGTCCTCAAGGAGCACACCGATGGTTTGATGGCCCTACCGGGCGTGGTGGGCACCGGTCAGGGCCAGAGCGACGGCAAGCCGTGCATCAAGGTGCTTGTGGTGAAGAAGACGCCTGATCTACTGGTGCAGATTCCATCCGTCCTTGACGGCTACACGGTAGAGGTGAGGGAGACGGGGGAGATCCGGGCGCTAGATGCCGAATGATGCGCTATAACCCCGCTACGTTCAGGGCTATTTATATCCTAAGCGCTCTTTTAATATGGACAGTTTCAGCCGGCGATCACTCAAGTTTCCCCAATTGTCACTGTTTGTTCGCCACCTATTCCCCCAACTGTGCACCACCGCATGGTACATTTGAGTTACAGTACCTACTACCCAATAAACAAGGGAGGGAAGACATGAGAAAACTGTTTATAACCATCATCCTGGCGGGGCTGATGCTTCTGGCCACGGCGGTGCCTGCGTTTGCCTTTGGCGGAGGGTTCGCTGAAACAGTGGACTGTCCGATTTCTGGGACCCTCACCGTTGGCGGAGGAGGGGATGATTCAGGTACTGGCGGTGGTGGTGCCGCTGCGGACAATTGCGACGGTATCACTTTTGATCACAGCGGTGGTACGCCGTAGGATTAAGGTCGTACAGCACGATAGGGGGTTGGCCCACGGCCAGCCCCCTTCTCATGTATATTGGGTTGCCCTGCTACAGCCTGCCCGCCATCTGGAACACCTTGCCCTCGGTCTGAATGGCGGGGGCGATCATCATCTCTGCCCTGTGCATGTCACGGATGGTGAAGGCGCCGCACATGCCCATGCCCGCCTGAAGAGCTCCCACCAGGTTCTGGGTGCCATCGGTCCGGCTGGTGGGGCCGAACAGCACCTGCTCCAGGGTGCCCTTGACCCCCACGTTGATACGGGTGCCTCTGGGCAGCGCCTTGTCGGGTGTGGCCATCCCCCAGTTGAACCCTTTGCCGGGGGCCTCCTGGGTCTGAGCGAAGGGTGTTCCGATCATCACGCCATCTGCGCCGGCGGCGATGGATTTGCACAGGTCACCGCCCGTCCGTATGCCACCATCGGTCAGGACGGCAACGTACTTGCCGGTACGGTTGAAGTACTCCTCCCTGGCGGCGGCGCAGTCCAGTGTAGCCGTTACCTGGGGCACGCCCACACCCACCACCTCTCGGGTGGTGCAGGCGGCTCCCGGCCCTACGCCCACTAGAATGCCGTCTATACCCGTCTCCATCAGCTCCAGGGCGGCGCTGTAGGTGACGCAGTTGCCTACCATAACAGGCACATGTATCTGCTCGATCAGCTCGGAGAAGACCAGGCCGTGGTAGCTCTTGGAGATATGGCGGGCCGTGGTCACCGTGGACTGCACCACGATCATATCCGCTCCCGCCTCCACTGCCACCGGCGATATTCGTTTGCCGCTCTGGGGTGTTACGGAGACGGCGCAGGTTGCTCCCGCCGCCTTTATCTCCTGGACTCGCTTGCCGATGAGCTCCTCTTTGATGGGCTGCGAGTAGAGCTTTTGGAGAAGCTCTGTAGCATCCTCTTTAGGGGCTTCCGCCATGAGGTCCAGCATCTCCTGGGGGTCCTCGTAGCGGGTCTGGAGCCCCTCCAGGTTCAAAACGCCGAGGCCTCCAGCCTGGCTCATCTTCACCGCGAAACTGGGGGAGACCACGGCGTCCATGGCCGATGCCACGATGGGGATGGCAAGGCGAACGGTTCCGATCTGTAGCTCTGTGTTGGTCTGGTCAGGGTTGATGGTGACATCGCCGGGGACGATCGCCACCTCTTCGAAACCGTAACCACGTCGGATCTCTTTAAACTGCGGAACCGCCATTGCCCCTCCCAGCGGCGAGATATTGCGGGGACTATACCATCGGCCAGGCGGGCGGGTCAAGGGGAAACCGTAGGTGTCTGGAGGGAGTTTCCTACAGGTGGGCAGATGGCCTGGCGGCAATTGGTGGGGTATACTGACGCCCAAGGGCGACCCTGTTCTGGTGTAAGGGGGCTGCCCTGTTCTTATGGGAGGGAGTGCTCTATGAAACTGGTGACCTATGATGAGTTTGTTCCCGGATTGCTCCAGGATGGCTGGGTGTATGACCTGACTGGTGTCACAAACGGGCTGGGCGTTCTGGGGTGGGATGAGGTCATGCCCGCCATCATCGCCAACTTCGACCGGCTATCGGACCAGATCCGAGCACTGGCTCAATCCGGTGAAGGGCGGCCTGTGGAGCAGGTGCGGCTCCGGGCCCCCATCCCTCGCCCGGCCAAGATTGCCTGCTCGGTGATGAACTCTCCGGAGAGCCGTGATCAGGAGACCACCGCAATGGACTTCTACTTCAAGTCGCCGGAGGCGGTGATCGGCATGGGAGACACGGTGGTGCTCCCCAAGCTGACCGCCTCTCAGTTCCCCCACGAAGCCGAGCTGGCGGTGATTATAGCCAAGGAAGGGACCAATGTCCCGGCTAATGAGGCCATGAGCCACGTCTTTGGCTACACAGCGTTCATAGATGTTTCGGCCCGTGATGTGGGACGCCCGCGGGTGGGCACCTTCTTCGGCTACTCCTTCGATACCTTCGCTCCCATGGGCCCCTGGCTGGTCACCGCCGATGAGATCCCAGACCCGCATAATCTTCAGGTGACGCTTTCCGTCAATGGCAAGCTGCGCCAGGACTACAACACCGGCGAGATGGCCCACCGGATCCCGGCGCTCATAGAGTACGCCAGCTCCATCTTCACACTCTATCCGGGAGAGGTTATTACCTGCGGCACCAACCCCAAGGGCGTGGGCCCGCTCCAGGACGGCGACCAGGTGGTCATGGTGGTCCAAAAGATCGGAAGCTTTACAACCGCCGTCCGGGACCCCCTGAAGCGAGAGTGGCCCTCGGAGTGATCTCCGGTATGGCCTCTGCTACTAGCAACATGATGATGAGGAGGGGCTTATGAAGCTGGTGATGTTCAATGATTTCCGTCCCGGGGTGCTCCGGGACGACCACGTGGTAGACGTAAGCCCGGCGGTGGCGGATATCCAGGTGAGCGGCAACAGTCGGCTCATGCCCGCCATCATCGCCGACTTCGACCGACTGCGGCCAGCCTTCGAGCGGCTGGCTCGTGATGAGGAGGGCGTCCCCGTATCCACGGTGCGCTTGCGGGCACCGAACCCGCGGCCCACCAAGCTCCTGTGCGGCTTCGGCAACTACTACGAGCCGCGCACCACCTTTGCGGGCGGAGAGGTCCGTGAGGAGGCCGCTCCCCAGCAGGGCCAGCGGGACCCCCAGGATATGTTCCTGAAGTCCATTGAGTGCGTCAGCGGCAACGGAGATACGGTGGTGTTGCCGCCCCATAAGGCCGCCATCTTTGAGCATGAGGCGGAGCTTGGCATGGTCATCGGCAGGCGGTGCAAGGACCTGCCGGCCACCCCGGAGGCGCTGGACGTGGTCTTCGGCTACACCGGCTTCGTCGATATCTCGGGCCGGGGTCTCGGCCCGGCCGGCACCAACAGCCGCATGGGCAAGTCCTTCACGGGCTTCGGCCCCATGGGCCCGTGCATCACCACCGCCGATGAGGTCCCTGATCCGAACGATCTGGACATCAAGTTCTGGGTCAATGATCTGCTTCGCCAGGAGTACAACACCGATACCATGCAATACAAGGTGCCTGAGATACTGGCCTTCGCCACCGAGTATATGACGCTTCTGCCCGGGGATTTCATCTGCTGCGGCACCTATCACATGGACCTGGGGCCGCTCCAAGACGGAGACCACGCCGTCATGGAGTTGGAGAGGGTTGGCCGGTTCGGCTTCTCCATCAGCGACCCGCACAAGCGTAGCTGGCCGCCGGAGACCCGCCGGCAGCAGGCGGAGCGAGAGGCCAGGGAAAAGGGCTCCGGCTAGAGATTGACGGACGGCCCTAAACAAGAGTGGTTGGTCAATACGGCTATTCCTCCAAGGCCGGGAGGTCCCCTGGGTCGGCAAACTCGGGGAGCACCGGTGGCTCGGTCACCAGCCCGTTCAGCACCTCGCCCCAGGTTACATCGACGATAAAGAGGGGAGCGAACCCCTCTAGCAGAGCATAGTTCCCTGCGCCATCCGGGGTCAGGTTTCCCAGGAGTACGTTGACCTCCCGTCCATCCCTAAGGAGCACGCCGATATAGCTTAGCGGTGGCTCCAGGCCATACAGTGCCGGATCGCTTATCTGGTCTTCAAGCAATCGGCGGGACCTGGGACCGGTGAGGAGCAGGGGAATGCCACCCCAGCGTTGCACATCCACCGCCTCGGCGGGTGAACCCGTCCCATCGTCAAAGTACCAGGTGTACGGCTCGCCCCTTACAAAGGTCTGGGTCTCCCCCTGATGGGTGATGCTGATGCGGACGATATCGTTTTCGTGCACATTGTAGAACCAGGGCGCCTCCGGCTCTCGCTCGGGGCTCCGTTGGAGTTCAAAGAAAAGGACGTAGCCGCCCAGCACCACGGCCAACACCACCAGAACAAACGAGATACGGAAGTTAACGGCTCACCGCCTCCGCCACCAGGCCACGGCTCCCAGGAGGAGGATGCCCACGGGAAGGAGGAGCCAGCTGGAGTATTGGATGAACCGCATCTCTGGCCGGGTGAGCACCAGCAGCCGGAACGACCTGGGCTTGGGCCTGGCGGAGCTGAGGGCTATGTCCTCCGTGAGCCAGTTCACGCTGTTCAGGAAGAAGTCGGAGTTGCCCCGGGAGTAGAAGTATTTGTTGGTGACAAAGTCGGAGTCCCCGATGAGGACGATGGATGCAAGTCGACTCGCCTCCGGGTCCGGCTCTTCATCTATCGGTGCCACGGCGTTGATAGCCATGGCGGAGAGCAGGCTCAACCCAAAGCGTGTACCCTCCCCCTGACAATCGCTGGCATCCAGGTCTGGCGTCATACAGCTCAGCAGGGAGGTGCCGGCCAGCGGTAAGAAGGTGATCCTGGTGGGGTCTGGAGGCGGGTCCTGCTCCGGGTCAAAGGTGGTCTGAAATCCCGGAAGGAAATAGAGGCCCGGATAGTCGAACCCTGTGCTTCCCGGGAGGAAGGTCTCCTCCAGGTCCGTGGTGATACTGGGTAGGGTATCGAGGTACTGCCGTCGCTGGATGAGGGGCGTCTGGGCCTGGCCTGCCACGAAGCTGCCCAGATCGATGGCGATACCATCGTTCACCCTGATCCCCCAGCGGGCCAGGAGGTCACGGAAGCTCTGCGGTGGGTTGGGCTCCAACAGGAATATGGCTCGGCCTCCACCCTTCAGGTAGCTGTGCAGCGCCTCGCTCTCCTGCTCCTCCAGCTCCTTGGTGGGCCCCGCAACAATCACCACCGCGGCATCCGGCGGTATCTCCGGTATCTCCAGCAGGCTCAGAATCTCGACGGCGTAGTTATCGCCGAAGAGGCCTTCGATGGCGAAGCCGAAGCCCTCCGAGCCAGGATCAAAGTCCTCGGCATCCCGTTCGCCGTGACCGGTGAGCACGTAGAGCTGCTTCCGCTCCACACCCGTTGCGATGAGCAGGGCGGTGGCGAAGTCCCGCTCCTGAAATCGAGGAGCACCCACCTGCGATACCCGCTGAGAGTGCGTGCCAAAGAAGGCGATGGTTGGATACTGCCTTACCCCAAACCGGGTCGCTTCCCCGGGATTGCGGTCAGGGTCAACGAAGCGATAGTCGAAGTCGGTGGAGCGGCGCTCGAACTCCGCCAGGAGGTCTTCCGCGTCCTGGCGAAATTGCTCCTGGGTCGGGTCACCGGGAACGAAGAATGCGATGGCCTCCACCGGCTCCGGCAGGTCTCTCAGGATGTCTCGCGTCTGGTCGGCCAGACTGAACTGCTTGGTGGCGGTGACGTCTGCGCGGGCCCACGTTGAGCGCTGGCTGACCCTGAATGCCACCACATCCATCAGGAGTAATACCCCTATGAAGGCTACTATCAAAATGGCGGTGTTGGTGCCGTATCTTCCCCGCTTTCCTATGATGGCATGGGTCACGGCGTTGAAGGAGATCAACAAAGCAACCAGAAGTAGGATTCCGCCGACGATCATTGTTGTGTACGCCGTCCCACGGAGATCCACGGAGAGGAGCAGCAGGGCCACGCCCATGGCCACAGCCACCACCCCGGCCCCGGCTATGATGGCGCTGACCCCACGGGCGCGGGAGAGCCTCCGCAGAAGGGCCGAGGCGAATGTATCGCTTAGCTGCTCCTCCGGCGGCGGCTCTTCTCTCCGTTGGCGTGCCATTCTATCTCCACCTCCGGGATTCCAGGGCCAGGACCGTGAGGAACAGGAATACCCCTATGACCGTTATGTAGTAGGTCACGTTCCAGAGATCTATGATGCCCCGGGAAAACTCCTCGAAGTGGGTCAGTAGTGATGCCTCCTCCAGCAGGGTGGAGGCGAAGCCCTGGACCAGGTCTGAGGCCTGGTCCAGAAGGATCATGATGAGAAGGATACCGAACCCCAGGACCGCCGAGACGATCTGGTTGGATGAGAGGGATGAAGCCAGAATTCCCACCGCCAGAGCGGCCGCTATATACAGGATGAATCCCAAGTAGCCGCTGAGCACCGGGCCTCCATCCGGGTCGCCAAACCAGGAGAGTAGCAGAACGTAGAAGGCCGTCAGGGCCACCGTGCCGCTGAGGATGACGAAGCTGGCCAGGAACTTCCCTAGCACCACCTGGTAGTCACGCACCGGAGCGGTGAGGAGCAGCTCCAGGGTGCCCATCTTCTGCTCCTCCGCCAAGAGACGCATGGTGAGAAGCGGCGCTATCACCGGTATGACAAAGAAGGTGCTTGGCTCCAGGAACCCTCGCACGGTGGCCTCCGGGAATGCGCCGCTGATGCTGCTGACAAAGAAGACGCCGGTCAGGGCCAGGAATATCGCCGCCACCACGTAGGCCACCGGGGAGCCCAAGTAGGAGCCGAGCTCCTTCCGCGTTATAGCCGCCGTATTCCGTCCGCCCAGTATAAAGTAGAGGGCGCGGAGGGAGTAATCCTCGGCGATGCTAAGCGTCTGGTTCAATGGCTGGCTCCTCGGTGGTCAGTCTCAGGAAGATCTCCTCCAGGGTCATGGCCACCGCCTCCAACTTCAGAAGACCCCAATCCTGCTGCACCGCTACGCGTGAAACGTCCTCTCTCAGGTCGTGGCCCCGGCGGCTGCTCACCGTGTAGACGGCAGTGTCGCCGCCCTGAGCTTCGAAGGTGACGTCCTGGACGCCCTCGATGCTCCTGAGAGCACTGGCTACATCGGAGGTTGGGCCTCTGATCTCCACCACGGTGCGCTCCACCAGTTGGAGCCGCTTGCTCAGGTTCTCCGGCCTGTCCACCGCCACTACCTCGCCCTCGTGGATGATGATGACCCGCTCGCAGATGGCGCTCACCTCGGGCAGGATGTGGGTGGAGACTATGAGGGTATGGTCTTTGCCCAGGCCCTTGATGAGCTGCCTGGTCTCCACTACCTGGATGGGGTCTATGCCAATGGTGGGCTCATCCAGGATCAGGATGTCGGGTTCGTGGATGATGGCTTGGGCGATGCCGACCCGCTGGCGGAAGCCCTTGGAGAGCTTACCGATGAGGGAGTCGCGATAGTCGCCCAGGTTGCATATATCCACCACATCATCAATGCGGCGGCGGATGTGCGCCCTCTCCATGCCCCGGATGGTCCCCATGAACCCCAGGTAGCCGCGGATGGTCATGTCTGTGTACAGTGGGACGGTCTCCGGGAGGTAGCCGATCTGCCTGCGAGCGTCCAGGGATTGACTCACCACGTCGTAGCCGGCGATCCGGGCAACGCCGCTGGTGGGCGGCATGAACCCGGTTAGTATCTTCATGGTGGTGGTCTTGCCGGCGCCGTTGGGTCCCAGAAATCCGAGGATCTCTCCCTTGGCCACGCTGAAGGAGACATCGGTAATCGCGGGGAAATGGCCGTAGTACTTGGTGAGGTGCTCCACCTCAATAGCGGTCTCTCTGCTCATCGTTACTCCCTTGGCTCAGCCAGCTTGGCGTGCCGCCCGGTCCTCACCGTTTCCCGTGGTGCCACAGGCGGCTTGGTAGAACACGTTGTTCATTGCAATGTCGTTCACACAGCAGTGCCGCCACCCTGGTCCACGGTAGGACAGACGGCACAGGACCGCTCCCATCTTGTAGGGGATTCAGGAACCATCGGCTCCTGAGAGACCCCTGATCACATCGGTTGTGTGATGTTCGGTACAGATGATATGCTATCCATCGCCGTTTGCCAAGATACGTACTACAGGAGTTGGTCGGATGCATCTCATTATCGATGGCTATGGGGGCGATGAACGCCAATTGGAGGACCCGGATGCCATCTTCCTATTCCTGGACCAGTACCCTGATGCCATCGGCATGACCAAGATCACACCTCCCCACGTGTACACCTACGCCGGCCAAAAGCCACAGGACATAGGGATATCCGGCTTCGTGCTCATTGCGGAGAGCCACATCAGCATCCACACCTTCCCCAGGCGTCGGTACGTCAACATCGATCTCTTCTCCTGCAAGGATTTCGATGCGCCGAAGGCCCTGGAGGAGATCCGAGCCGCCTTCTCCCTGGAGACGGTGAGAAGCTGGACCCTGGACCGGGGGTTGGAGTACTCCGACCCCGCAGTGGCAACTCGTATAGTGGAGGAGGAGCGGGCTCAGCTCATAGGCCGGTCCTGATCCCACGCCATGGAGCCTTCCCCAGAGTCCGGAGAGTCCGGCCCGGTCCTGCCCGTTACGCCCTTCACATTTCTCGGCCTGGACCCAGGTGCTAATAGCTATAGTCGGGCCGCTATCGTCGTGCTTCCTGTGCCATATGACGGTACCGCCTCCTTCAAGTCGGGTGCTCGGGAAGGGCCGGAGGCCATCATCAGCGCCTCCCGGGAGCTGGAGGAGTACGATCCGGAGCTTCAGTGTGAGCCCTGCGAAGCTGGTATCTATACCGCCCCCGCCGTGGAGCCGCACATGGGCAGCCCGGAGGGCATGGTGGAGCGGGTGGCCAAGGCCGTGGCACCGGCGGTGGAAGACGGCAAGCTGGTCGCCATGCTGGGAGGTGACCACTCCGTGACCGTGGGCGCGGTACGCTCCTTCGCTTCCCACTACTCCGACCTCTCGGTGCTCTACCTGGACGCCCACGCAGACCTTCGCCAGGAGTACCTGGGCACCTCCTGGGGACACGCCTCCACGGCACGGCGTGTCTCCGAGATATGTCCTCTGACGCTGGTTGGGGTGAGGAGCATGAGCCGTGAGGAGGCGCAGTTCATTGCCACCTCGGGCGTCTCCCTCTTCCCGGGGGAGGCTGGCCAGCCGGTTCTCTCCGCGGACGATCTTATTCAGACCCTCTCACCGGATGTCTACATCAGCGTGGACCTGGATGTGTTCGACCCATCCCTGATGGCGGCGGTGGGGACCCCGGTGCCCGGAGGCATGGCCTGGCATGAGGTTTTATCGCTGCTGCGGCGGGTGGCCGCCGCCCGGCGCATCGTGGGGTTTGACGTGGTGGAGCTGTCGCCCAGGGAAGGCCCCGTGGCCTGCTCCTTCACAGCAGCCAGCCTGGTCTATAAGCTGATCGGCTACAGCACCGCATTGGGGCCGGTGGCCCGGAGGTAACCCAGGCACGGCGTCCTCCTCCCCCTGTACGGGGGAGGACTGAGGTGGCATGCTCCGGATGTGCTACAATCAAAAATCGACGTTGTCTATCGTCTCAGGCTAAAGGCCTGGCAGGGGAGTACATCCATGGCGAAGGCCCCGCACAGGGCGATCTATCTGGACCACGCAGCCACCACCAGTCTGCGCCCGCAGGTCCTGGAGGCCATGCTGCCCTACTTCTCCGAGCAGTTCGGCAATCCGTCCAGCATCTACGGCCTGGCCCAGGAGGCTCGCAAGGCGGTGGATGAGGCACGGGAGAAGGTTGCTACGGTCTTGGGCTGCCGCCCCAGTGAGGTGATGTTCACCGGCGGCGGAACGGAATCAGACAACACGGCCATCAAGGCCGTTGCGCTGGCGTTGCGTCAGACGGGAAACCATATCATTACCACCAGCATTGAGCACCATGCCGTGCTTCATGCCTGTCAGAGCCTTGAGGATACGGGCTTTGAGGTGACCTACCTTTCTGTGGACCAGAGCGGCCTGATAGACCTGGCCGAGCTGGAGCAGGCCATTACGGACGGCACCATACTGGTGAGCATCATGCTGGCCAACAACGAGATCGGGACCATTCAACCCGTGGCGGAGGCGGCCAGGCTGGTCAAGGCCAGGGCCGAGCGATTGGGCCGGACCATCGTGTTCCATACCGATGCTGTGCAGGGGGCGGGGGTCCTTGACCTGAACGTGGGCAGCATGGGTGTCGATATGCTCAGCCTCTCCGCTCACAAGTTCCACGGGCCAAAGGGTGCGGGGGTCCTCTATGTAAAGCGTGGGACTCCCTTTACTCCTCAGCAGGTGGGCGGTGGACAGGAGCGCCAGCGAAGGGCCGGGACGGAGAACGTGCCGTCAATTGTGGGCACGGCCCTTGCCCTGGAGCTGGCCACGAAGGAGCGAGAGTGGCTGAGCCATCATACCCGCCTGTTGCGGGACCGGCTCATAGACGGCATCTCCCGGAGCGTGAAGGGGTTTTGCCTCAACGGCCACCCGAACCAGCGGCTGCCCAACAACGTGAACTTCTCCTTTGAGGGCGTGGATGGGGAGTCGCTCCTCTTGGGGCTGGACCTTGCCGGCGTTGCCGCATCCAGCGGTAGTGCCTGCACCTCGGCATCCCTGGAGCCCTCCCATGTCCTGGTGGGTATCGGATTGACGGCGGAGATGGCCCAGGCCAACCTGAGGCTTACCCTCGGGCGTGACAACACCGAGGATGATGTGGAGTACGTCCTGGAGGTGCTGCCGGACCTGATCGGCCGCCTCCGCACCATGCCCGCCGAGAGCCTTTCCGCTACCGTGCCGGGAGCGCGACCCTAACGTGGCGATGACACCGGAAGTGCTCTGTTTGTTCTAACTGAAGAAACCGCCACCTCATCGTGGGCGTATCCTATTGTATCCAATAAAGTAATGATGACATCACGTAGCTATCCTCTGGCCCTCTCACTCCTCGGCATCCTGCTGCTGCTCGGCCTGGCGTGCAGCAGCGATCCCCGCGGCACGGACTGGTACTTTGGCAATACGCTGATTACACGGGTGACGGACGTGCGCCGTGCCGAAGAGGTCCGGTTCACCGATGAGGACAAACACTACATCATCAAGCCAAGCCAGGAGGGCAGGCAGCTGGCCGTGGTCAAGATGGAGGTCAGGACCCAGGAGGCCAACGTCGTGTTCCTCTCCATCGGCAAGGAATCGATTACACTTCGGGATGAGGACGACCTGGAGTACCAGCCCATCGACTTCGAGGAGCGGAGGGAGGAGGTCTCGGAGACCCATCCCAGAGAGAATGTCTTCTCCCCCTTCCTCTGGGGCGATGTGGAGCTTCCCAGCAAGTGCGGCCAGCCGCCCATGCCCTGCCAGCTGGTGGGGTGGGTCATCTTTGAGGTTCCCAGGGACATCAACACGAAGCTGGTGCTCTGGGAGGCAGCCGATACCATCTACGTCCGCTTCTAAGGGGTTCGACCTCGCCAACAGCGGCTCTGTTCCGTGCCATCCGCCGATGTGATCGCCCAAGACCAACGTGCCCTGCACCCTCAGCGACGCCTGTTCCACATGGCGGTGGGCTCACTGTTCCCGGTGCTGGCGCTGCTTGTGGATCGAGAGGCCTTCTTCGCGGCACTCATTACGGCCACGGTGGCGCTGGTAGCAGCCGATATCGTCAGGCTACGGGTCCGCCGGATGAACCTCTTGGCCCAGCGCTGGTTAGGGCCGCTGCTCCGCCGGGGGGAGGAGAGTCGGCTCACCGGCGCTAGCTACGTGCTGCTGGGCACCCTCGCCGCCTTCGCCCTGTTCCAGCGTGACGTCGCGGTGCTGGTGGTTCTGTTTCTGGCGGTGGGCGACCCGGTGGCGGCGATGGTGGGAATGCGGTTCCGCCATGGGCGGCTTTTCGGGAAATCACCCATGGGAAGCATGGCCATGGTGGCCGCCGCGCTGGGGGTCATTGCGTTGCTGGATGCCACCGGCGGCGTCGGATTTCGCTGGCCCTTCGTGGCGGGAGCGGTGGTCGCTGCGCTGGCGGAGATTCTTCCCTTGCCCGTCAACGATAACCTGATGGTGCCTCTGAGCGCCGGGGCGGCGATGGCCCTTTTGGGGAGTTGATGGCTGGATTCATGTTTGACGTGGTAACGGCCCTCAGCGTAAACTGTAGTCCCAGGCCCAATTGCGGCTGTGTATGCATCTCAAGGGCGGAAAATGAATCCAATCTTATAGACGGATAAAATAGACGGATAAAACGCATTTGGAGGTATGGATAATGTCAAAGCCCTACGCGGTAACTGACCAGGAGTTTGAGGAGCAGGTGCTGAAGGCGGATGTCCCTGTGCTGGTGGACTTCTGGGCCGGCTGGTGTGCTCCATGCAAGATGATCGCTCCCATTGTGGAGGAGCTGGCGGAGGAGTACGATGGCAAGGTCCGGTTTGCCAAGGTAGACGTAGACTCCAATCCCCAGGCTCCCACGAACTACGGCGTCCGGAGCATCCCCACGCTCCTCATTTTCAAGGACGGCAAGCCCGTTGACCAGGTCGTTGGAGCGGTGCCGAAAGAGGTGCTGAAGAAACGGCTGGAAACCGTGGTGGCCTAAGCGATCCGCAGGCTATATCTGCTATACTGAGTCCCCCGGGGGACTCGTTGATTGTCGGTCGTGGGAGCGGATGGGGCCCGGTGGCTCTCGCGGACTTCAAATCCGTTGCCCTGGCGCCTGCGCGTCGGGGAGTGGGTTCGACTCCCTCGCGCTCCCGCCACAGCCTCTGCCATTGCGGGCCGACAGCCCCCTTCACACGACCAGCAAGGATGTGGAGGACTGCTCTGGTATCCCAGGTCACGGAAGGAGCATTTCCAACATGGTTATGACCGATGGTCAGAAGGCGTTTGTCCTGGAGCGGAGGCTGGGCGTGCTCACCACACTCCATCCAGACGGACGGCCCCAGGCTACGCCGGTCTACTACGTGCTGGAGGACGGCATCTTCCTGATCTCCTGCACCCTGGACCGGGTGAAGACCAGGAACATACGGCGTGACCCCCGGGTGACCCTGTGCATCCTGGACGAGCAGTTCCCCTTTCGGTACGTCCAGGTCAGCGGGACGGCCACCGTGACGGACAATGACCTCCTGGAGCGGAGCAGCCGCATATTCCTGACCTTCCGAGAGAGCCTGGCCGACGACTTTCCCGACCAGTTGGCCCGGCAGAAGCGCATCATCTTGGAGCTCACCCCTGAGCGAGTCGTTCCGGACAGGTAGCACCTGCTAGGCCGCTGACCTCCCGCGAAGAGGGCTGGGAAGCCGCCTAGAAAAGCGTTCGGGGCGATGCACTCTCTACTGGGCCTAACTTGGTGCCCGAAGTATTTGAATGCTGAAAAGTGGTCACACGCCCGTGGCGGTTACCCTATGCATCGAAATGTGTCCGTCCGTCATCTTAATGGTGATGTGGAGGTGTGAATGAAAACTCACTCATTTCGGGCAATCCTGTTGGTCAGTGCACTCTCAGCACTGTCATTTATCACAGTAGGGTGTGCCTCAGAGTCCTCTACTCTCGCTCCAACAGCAGCTGCGACTCCCAGTCAGACTCCTGAATCTACTGAAGAGACAAGAGGACACCAACTCTTCGTCTCCAAGGGATGCGCGGCTTGCCATGGCCAGAATGCGGAAGGCTCGGTGGTTGCTCCAGCACTACCAGGGCACACCGAGCAGATGGTGAAGCGGCAAGCGCGAACCCCCCGATTTCTAATGCCCGCATTCAGTCAAACTAAGATAAGTGACGAGGAGTTGGAGCTCATTGCCCGGTACATCGCTGGTCTCCCGGCTGAAGGCCATGCTCACACTGAGACCATCGAATTGACGGTAGCGGTCGAAATGCACCACTGGATGGCACTTAAGGCGCTCAAAGCGGACGGCATTGATGAAGGAATTCACCATTTAAACCACATCGTTGAACTGTTGGAACCGGGCATCCACAGGACACAAATGGAGGCAATATTGGTGAGCCTTCAGGCGAGGGAGACCCACGACCCTGAGCACTGTGGTGCCAACCCTGGCCCCGCCCACAGAAATCTCTTTCACCCAGGTTCTCGGAATGGCCCGAGGGGGTGATCTGCAGTCGATAGAGGTCTCGGGTGACAGGCTCGAAGTCACGACTCTCCGCGGTGAGACGTTCGCGTCCCGCAAGCCAGAGGGCCCAGGCATAGTGGAACTCTTGGACCGGGAGGGAGTGGATCACATCGGCAGCGGTCTCCAAATCACTGTCAAGGGCTCCACCGCAGCCGACCAGACTACGGTAATGCCGACCCACACGGCTACTTCGACGAGCGATGAGGTGTCGACCCCGGCCCCGGGCCAGCTCTCCGAGTGGTACGAAGAAGCCCAAAAGGCGGTGCGGCCGATTGATGGAGTCTACACCTCAAATATTGACGAAACAGGCAACCGCATCGTCTTCGGCGTTCAAACCAGCTACGTAGCCCAGCAGGCACTTGAGGCATTGGCGAAGACCAGAGTCCCCGAAGAAGCGGTCGTCTTCGAAGTTGCGCCGAAGAAAATGCTGGACGACCCACCCGTTCGAGTCAATACCCCGATTGGCGTCAGTATTACAATGGAGTTTGAGAGGACAGTCCGGGTGGGGCAATCTGTCTCGATAGAGTTGGTGCTAGCCAATAAGGGCGACAGCGCCGTAGAGTTCGGACACGGCATTCCGTTCCACGAGAACGTGATGATCTTCACTTCCGATGGAGACCAGGTCTGGACGAAGCTTCGCTGGATTCAGGTGGGCGTCGGCGGAAGGACGCGGCTACAGCCAAGTGAAACGGTCAGGCTGCAGACACTCTGGAATCAGCGTGACCAGGATGGGTTCGAGCTGCCGGCGGGACGCTACTTGGTCCGCGGCACGGTTCGAATCGTCGATGAACTTGGCGACGATGGGCCCTTCTTCAGTGGAATGGACTTGGCCACGGAGCCCTATGAATTGATCATCCAACCATAGATTACGCGCTTCGAGCTATCCGCCCATATATACAGAACCGGTCCGGCATTACAGGTCTCTATAGAAGGAACAGCTGGGTGCCTCTCAAGCTGGCTTTTGGCTCAATCCCTGAACGTCCCAATCCAACTTGAATTCTTGACGTTTTCCAAAGGAAACGAACAATCGGGTGCCCTTGTTGGCGGTCTTCGAATTGATCGAGACCGCCAGGTGCAGGGTGAGCGACGTGGGAAACCGTCGTGGAGTTGGGACGAGGCAAAGGCGCCGCAGGTGTGTTCAGTTCAGTCGCTAGGAAATAATTCTAACGATGAAGTACGCCGCAAACACAAACGAAACAAGAGAAAAGGCCCAAAAGGCATAGTCCAGCAACAAGTCAGCGCGAAGTCGTCTTCTCCATTTCAAAGGCAAGACGCTTAAATACCAAGGCGGCCCATTTGGATCCCTGCCGGGAAGCATCTGCGGATTCAGCCCACCTAGACTGGCGCGCTCGAAAACTTGGATTCGTCGCTGCACCCTTGTCCATCTGCGAGCGTTGCCGTTGAAGCGCCGAATGATTTCCGCTCCAAATAGAAAGGCCAGGCCCAGACCGATGAAGGTTACAAACCGCCACGGGCTCGAAAGATTAGGAAGAATTGAAATCGTCGCTGTGGTGCCGAAGGCATATGCGCCAATGAAACCAGCGCGAAGCATCTCATTGTGACGGGCCTGCTGCCAGGCCTGCCTATAAACTTCTAGCCGGAATTCTTTGTTGTCGTTCGTTACGATAGTCTCGGGACTGGTGAGTTGGAAACGTACGAACCATACCACCCGGACCCGAGATTATCATACCTTGTACGCATTTTCCGGGTTACACCCTTTGGGGTGCCCCCATTGACAAACTGACTGACGCCCAGTCATACTATAGAGAGTATCTACTAATGATGGGAGAACGCGGTGACTGCACCAAAAGCTAGAAGGACCGAAAGCGAACCAGTGAGAAGAGAGCAACTACTCCGAGCAGCTCGAAAGGTGTTTCGTGCGAAAGGATACGACGGAGCGACTGTCTCTGAGATCGTGCGTGAGGCAGGGGTGGCCCAAGGGACTTTCTATCTCTACTTCCCGTCGAAGAGGGACGCCGCCGTGTCCCTGCGTGACGGGCTGATGGAGACCATGGCCCAAGCGGCGATAACCGCTATGAAATCGCGCACGTCCTTTGAGGACCGGCTCAAATCGCTGATCGCAGCAGGCTTCAAGGTAGCTCGAAGGAATGCTGACCTCTTCAGGCTGGCGTTCATAGGAGCTGACGAAACGCACCCGGAGATGCACAGCGAGTCCCCGGAGCACGCCTCGTTCTTGAGAACTATTACGGATCTCTTCAGGGATGCGGTCGACGCGGGGGAGATGGAGGCGATGGATCCGGAGATCGCGGCTCGGCTTGCAATTGGTTTGCTCCAACATGCCATGATCGAGGCTTTTGTCTCCGGTGAGGGGAAAGAGTCGGACCGGCTTGAGCAGGGTGTTTCCGCGCTGCTTCTGAATGCGCTGAGACGAAGAACCGACTAGTTTTTTGTCCATTGGAATGACTGATAGTCGGTCATACATCTGGGGGATAAAGGGGTTGGCCTTTTGGCCGAGGCAAAATCATCAACCCGCCCGATTACAAGAAGCAGCAAAGAGTCTACTATTTTTACCAGGGAATGACTGTTAGTCAGTCATACAGCCAGATGAAAGCAACGAGAAAGGAGACGGTCAGATGAGAACAGCACCGGGAAACGAGCCTAGGTCAAGCAATCAAGAGCACCGAAAGGAGTCAATCATGGACGGCATCACCACCCAGGAAGAGGCGCAGTCGCGCATTCATCGGATGCGCTGGTGGACGCTCTTAGTAGTTTCGGTCACTGTCCTGTTAGCATCCATCGACGAAACGATTCTCAACGTGGCTATCCCGTCGCTGCAACGAGACCTGGGAGCGTCGGCCTCGTCGCTGCAGTGGATGGTCAACTCGTACTTGCTGGTCTTCGGTGGCTTGCTCCTGACAATGGGCGGTGTCGGTGACCGGTTCGGGCGGGCCCGGATGCTGCGCTATGGGCTCGCGGTGTTCGCCCTTTCTTCACTTGGCGCAGCGCTGGCGCAATCTCCGGCGCAGCTGATTGGGGCCCGGGCAATTATGGGTGTGGGCGGAGCGATGATGATGCCGGCGACCCTCGCCGCAATCGTGAATGTGTTCAAAGAGAAGGAGATGCCGAAAGCGATCGCAATTTGGGCGATGATGGCAGGGATCGGCGTGGCGCTTGGACCGATCCTTGGAGGGGCGTTGCTCAAGTACTTTTACTGGGGATCGCTGTTCCTGGTGAACGTGCCGATTGCCGTGATCGCGATTGTAGCAAGCCTTTATCTGGTGCCGAATAGCCGAGACCCCGAGAGCAGGCCACTCGACATTCCAGGCGCACTTCTATCGATGGGAGCGGTTTCTGCTCTGATCATCGCCATTATCGAGGGTCCCAGTTGGGAGGTCGCGTCTCCGTGGCTCGCGATTACGGTAGCCACGGCGGTCATCTTCGGCTTGGGCTTCGTCCTGCGGGAGAGGCAAGCTGAATACCCACTGCTGGACTTTGCGCTGTTCCGGCTGCCGCGGTTTTCGACCGGAGCAGCCGCTGTAAGTCTGGCGTTCTTCTCGATGGTCGGCTTAATTTTCGGCTTCACGTAGTACCTCCAGTTCGTTCAGGGACATACTCCGCTGGCCGCGGGAATTCGATTCCTGCCGGCAGCGGGAGGCTTCATGTTGGGAGCCATTGCCAGTGAGGAGTTGGTTCGCCGCTTCGGCACCACGAGAGTCGTGGCAGCTGGACTCGTTATCATGACAGCTACGATGCCGCTCGTACTCCTCTGGGAGGTGAACACTTCCTACCTGGTGATCGGGCCTATCGTGGCCATGATCGCGCTGGGTGTAGGACTGGTTTTCGCTCCGGCAGCCGAAGCGGTAATGGGCGCGGTTGAGAAGGCGAAGGCGGGAGTTGGGTCAGCCATGAACGACGTGACCCAGATGCTGGCGAGTGCGTTGAGTATCGCCGTGGTCGGAACCGTGATGTATGCGATTTACGCGGTCAGGCTTGGGGACGCTGCGGCATCTCTCCCCGCCGAAGCGGGAGAGGTAGTTCGAGATTCAATCGGGGCGGCAGTTCAGCTGGCGGCTTCGCTGCCGCCAGAGGACGCACTCACCCTATCCGCCGCTGCGAAGGCGGCCTTCACGGATGCGCTGGGTCTGGTGGTGCTGATTGGCGCCGGGCTCTCGCTCGTCGGGGTGCTGGTTGTCGCCAGGTTCATGCCGGCGCGCGGCACTAATGTGAGAGGGGATGACGATAGCACTCTGCGAGAGCGAGAGCTCGAAGGACCCTTCGCTCCCATCCACGAGCCTGCCGGCGCCGGGGATGGCGATTAACGCCGCAGACCATGGATCGACATATATCGTGGGGGAGGACCCCGGTCGCCAGTGGGCGGGCGGGGTCTCCTCAGAGGGACGTAAGAGCATGTCAGACAGAGATATAGGTGTCACTGCAGGTGGTTTCGCCGCCATAACAGGCAAGCAAATCGAAGCACGATGGGCGTTCGGAACTGTGTTGGTTGGGTTCTTTGTGGCGCCAGCCTATCTCATGCTCCTGTCCGCTATTCCAGTGGCGCTTTTTTTGCCCGTCGGGCTGCCGGCCTTGACTATAGCGGGCGCTGTCACAGGGGCGAGGATGGTGCGGAGAGCAGTGGGGCAAAATCGGCGGGCAAGTACCTGGGAGTTCAAGACTCCGGTGACTGTCAGAATAGTAGGAATGGATGCTTCTGCGCCGGAAAGATTCAAGACCTCGTCGGAGACGAGTTTACCTTCGAGGATAGCGTGATAGTCACGCCTGCTATGTGTGGGCCGGCCTTCCGCGGGCTCCTACCATACCTCCAAAATCGGCGCAGGGCAAAGAATGGACGTTGGGTGCGAGTCCAGTGTCGGTGGGGGCGGAGCGGAAGGGGGCGGCCCTCGCCCTAAAGCGAGTCAAGTACCAGGAGGATAGAGTAACGGATGCCTACATCAACGAGGCCATGGACTTGGACCGTTACAAGGCCGAGATGGACAAGTTGCGGTTGCACAAGACAGGGCTGGAGCGGGCGGCCCAGGAAATCGACCGACGGGAGCAAAGAGGGCGGGATTCCCGTAAAGGGCTCGAACACTTAGAGAGCTTCTGCCGCGATATAACGCGAGGCTTGGAAGCGATGACCTTTGCGGAGCGGCAGCAGCTCCTGCGGCTTGTCATAGAGCGGGTCACGGTGGACAATGGGAGTGTCCGGATTGAGACGGTGATCCTGACGGGCCAGGTTGATGAATTGCGTAACCGTCGTGGCGAGCTTGTCGAACCATGATGGAGGCACAGCATGACCGAGGCTAACTGGTACCTCTGGTCCATGGCGGTAGCCCTGGTCGGCCTTCTGCTGGTGGCCCTGGGAACCTTCTTTGTGGTGAAGGGCCTCCGTGCCAGGGCTCAGTTGCGGGCCGCATTGCAAGATAGAGAACGTCGCCACCACCGGGGACGCCGCCATCTCCCGTGCCCCCGTCGTCGATGCTAGGACGGCCATGGCACAGGCGGAGGTGATCAAGAGGAGTACCCGTGAGCAGTACGGCCGCTACACCGACATGGCGCGGGATGACCCGAACCGGGACCACTATCTTAGGGGCCTCACCCTCCAGAACGGGCTGAACCTTGCGGTGCTTGGCTTCGGCGTTGCCGACCTGGCCATCGGGACCGGCGCGGTGGTCATTCTGCTGGGCGTCGCCATCCTCGGCATCGGCGTGCCGGCCACGTACCTGCTGGCGTAATAGGGAGAGAGGTAGAGGGAGCAGTACGACCGAGGCTAACTGGTACCTGTGGTCGATGGGCGTGGCGCTGGCGTGCAGTCTATTGCTGACCGTAGAGGAGGTTAAGCGTTGCCTGGCTGCGAGGTAATGAGGCAATCAACTGGCTATGGCGGTGTGCCACCTTTCTGCTGCAGTAGCGCAACAATACGGGAAATGAGTCTCGCTGCAGAACTCTTACGTAGTCGGTCAAATCTGACTAGTAGACTCTCTTTCAGCAGCCAGAGCCTGAGTCTTAAGTAGGGTTGATATAGAGTACCCTCGCGCAGTTCTGGCCAAGGTCGTTGTCGTTGTTTTGGCTGGATCTCTCGTTTAGGCCAGTCAGGTATAAGGCGACTGATGCCAGGATCACCTCTGAACGCTGTCGACGGATGTCCCCACATATCCCGATATCTTATAGTGCGAACTGCTAGCATGTAGGACGTTGCACCTCTGGTATAAATGACAGTCAACGTAATGCTTTCTCCAAGGCCTAGCGGGAAAGGAGTATTACGGACGTGGATGAAACCGCTCATGGCCACTTCGCTCAAGTCGAATCTGACCCACCACCCAACAATGTCAAGCATAATCGAGTGTGCAGAGCCAGACAGATGTGTCTGTAGATTCTCTATCTTGCACTTGATATCCCTTTCCGTGGGATCAGACCCACTTGTCACTCCTCCTGCTATTGCAGATTGCCAGTTCGCAACTCTTGCTGGCAAGAAACTTGGAAGTATGTCGCCTTCCGGTGCCACGTTCATTACTGTTCCTACATGAGGTTCTTCCCAAAACGATATCGCTAGCAAGGAGCCAGTCTGGGCTTTCTGAGAGTTTACTAATTCTTTAAGGGTAAAGTCCCAAAACAGCCACCTGTGAGAGAATGGTGGCATGGGACGGAAGATTGGGTGCCCTCGATGTCAACACGCCAAGAGCTGGAGCATTCGGCGAGGTAAGAGTCGTTGTGCAGCCTGCCACTACGAGTGAGTGCCCAGGGCGCTGCCGCTTCGGTTGTCGCCAGGGGAGTGGCGGCGACTGTTGCGCTGGTTCGTCTTGGGGCAGAGTGCCGAGGTGATTGCCCAGGAGGCCCGCCTGGAGCGAAAGCGAGTCCTGCGAGCCCTGATCGTGGTGCGCCAGGCCATGGTCCGGGACGTTCCCCATGTCTTCTCCGGCGTGGTGGAGGTCGACGAGACCTACCTGGGAGGTTCCTGGCGCAACAGGCGCCTGGCAAAGCGTGTTCAGGGCACGAAGCGGGGCCGTGGAACCACTAAGCAAGCTGTCTTTGGGATCCTGTGTCGAGGTGGCCTGGTGTGGGCGCACGTGGTACCTAACGTGGAAGCCAAGACGCTGCTGCCGCTCCTGCACCAACGCGTGCAACGTGGCTCCATCGTCTGCTCGGACACCTTTACCAGCTACACGGGCGTCGCAGCGGGGGGCTACGTCCACCGGCTTGTGGGTCCACAGCCAGGCGTTCAGCGATCGGCAAGGGAGCCACGTCAACGGCTTGGAGGGCTTCTGGGGTTATCTCAAGCGGCGTCTGGCAGCCAAAGGGGGAGTCCGCCGAGAACGGCTGCCCCTCTATCTTGCTGAGTATGTCTGGCGCTACAATCATCGGCGTCTGTCGGGACCAGAACAGGTTAAGACATTGTTCAAGCTGCTTCAAAGCTAATCCGGTGGCTAACACGGGACTTTACCCTTCTTTAATCTGCAAGATCATACTTCGTAGGGCCCGGATCGCAACTAACAAGGCAACAAACGCTACAAAGCCGCCGAGTAGTTGTGCCCAAAGCGCAGCTTTTTGTACGAGGCTCAGTTCTGGTGGCATCTTAACTTCCGGGCTCTCGTGAGGTTAGTGTCATAAGTGGAGACTTCTCGTATTCATTCTACAGACGCTTGCACTTAATGGCCCAACGCTACTTTAAGCCACCCGCTGTCTCTCACAGCCTCTGCGCTATCCTGATCTCCCGCTCGTTGTCAGGGAACGGCTGAAGTGCCAGCTCCTCTATATCACCTCTGCCATCCGCCACTTCCCCATCCCTCGCCTCGCACCGTATCCTATCGCTGTCATGGTCTCGACCTCAACCGCTCTGTACCCGGTCCGCCCGCGACGAAACCATGTCCTGTCCGATGATGCTTGGCTCTCCGAGCGTATCGGAGAGCCTGCCGAAGGATCGGATTCGTTTCCCGTGCGGGCTCTCCCTGCCAGATAGTGGCCAGCTTCAACAGCTTTGACATAATGTGGAAACGAATCCCTCCATTCCCTTGTAGGGGCGATTCACGAATCGCCCCAGGCCTAACGGAGGAGATTGAGCGGAGTTATTCTCTCGGGCCGTTCATGGTTCGACAGGCTCACCACGAGCGGACAATAGCCTCACCGCTCACCCTGAGCTTGTCGAAGGGCGTGAGCGGGTGAGTTGGGCCGCAGCCCCTACCCCGTCACGGCGCCCTGGGCGGCGGAGCCCACCAGCTTGGCGTACTTGGCCAGTGCGCCGGTGGTGTGCTTCGGCGGTGGCGGCGTCCACTCCTTGAGCCGTCGCTCTATCTCGGCGTCGGGGATGCCCACGGCCAGGCGACGGTTGGGGACGTCGATGGTGATGGTATCGCCCTCCCGCACGGCGGCGATGGGACCGCCCACGGCCGCCTCCGGTGCCACGTGGCCCACCATGAGGCCGCGGGTTGCGCCGGAGAACCGGCCGTCGGTCAGCAGGGCCACCTTGTCGCCCAGGCCCTGGCCCACCAGCGATGCGGTCACCGCCAGCATCTCACGCATGCCGGGGCCGCCCTTGGGGCCCTCGTACCGGATCACCAGCACGTCGTCGGCGACGATGCGGTGGTTCTTGATGGCGGTGAAGGCCTCCTGCTCCGAGTCGAAGACACGGGCCGGGCCGGTGTGCGTGCTGTGCTCCTGGTAGCCGGCCACCTTCACCACGCCGCCCTCCGGTGCCAGGTTGCCCTGGAGTATCACCAGGCCGCCGGTTGGGCTCTTGGGCGACTTGATGGGGTAGACGACCTTCTGGTCTACATTGTCCTGAACATTACGAAGGTTCTCGGCCACGCTCTTGCCGCTGACGGTCAGGGCATCGCCATGGAGAAGGCCCGCGTCCAGCAGGCGCTTCATCACTAGGGGAACGCCGCCCGCTTTGTCCAGGTCGGCCATGACGTAGGTGCCGCCCGGCCGCATGTCGGCGATGTAGGGTGTACGGTCGTTGATGCGGTTGAAGTCGTCCAGGGTCAGCTCCACCTCGGCCTCGTGGGCGATGGCCAGCAGATGGAGCACCACGTTGGTGGAGCCGCCCATGGCCATGGCCACCGTGATGGCGTTCTCGAAGGCGTCGTGGGTCAGGATGTCCCGGGGTCGAATGCCCTGGCGAAGCAGGTCCAGCGCCGCCTGGCCCGCACGGTGTGCCGAGTCCAGCTTCCGCTGGTCCACCGCCGGGATAGAGGCGTCCGCTGGCAACGACATGCCCAGCGCCTCAATGGCCGAGGCCATGGTGTTGGCGGTGAACAGGCCGGCGCAGGAGCCCTCGCCGGGGCAGGCCACGCCCTCCAGCTCCCGGAGCTCGGCATCGGTCATGTTGCCCTGGGAGTGGGCGCCCACCGCCTCAAACACGTCCTGGATGTTCACGTCGCGGCCCTGGAACCTGCCTGCCAGAATGGTGCCGCCGTACACGAAGACCGTGGGGATGTTCAGTCGTGCCGCCGCCATGACGCAGCCGGGGAGGTTCTTGTCGCACCCCGCCACCGTCACCAGGGCGTCGAACCACTCCGCCAGGGCCACCAGCTCTATGGAGTCGGCGATGACCTCCCGACTGATCAGGGAGGCCTTCATACCCTCGGTGCCCATGGAGATGCCGTCGCTGACGGTGATGGTGCCGAACTCGAAGGGGGTGCCGCCGGCGGCGCGGACGCCCTCCTTGGCCTTGGCCGCCAGCCGTCCCAGGTGGACATTGCACGGCGTCACATCGCTGGCCAGGTTGGCCACGCCTACAAAGGACTTCCCGATGGCGGCATCGTCCAGGCCCATGGCGCGGAAGTAGGAGCGGGCCGGGGCGCGCTCCGGGCCCTCGGTGATCTCGCGGCTGCGGTGCTTCGGGTCAATGGGCGTTCCGGTGGTCATGGTGGCACCTCGTATGGAAGCGTCGTGAACTATGCCAGGGCAGAGAAACAGGGGCCATTATAGCGATGGGCGTGACGGGTAACAATGAGCGTTGACGGGGATGTTGCCTCTCTCTATACTCAGGCTATCCCACAGCTAAGAGGAGGGCATGATGGTACGTGAGCTGTTCATAGGTACACACGGAAGCGAGAACCCCACCAAGGCGACCCTTCCATTCCTCCTTGCCACTGGTGCTCTGGATGCAGGCCACGAGCCGGCCATCATCCTGGTGGGCGATGCGGCGGTCCTGATAAGCGACACGGTGGCCGACAACGTCCAGGGCGTCGGTCTTCCGCCGCTCAAGGAGCTTCTGGCCAAGGCGGTCCAGAACAAGGTCCCCATCAATGTCTGAGGGCTGTGCGCCCGCGCCCGCGGGCTGACCGACCAGGACTTGGCCGGTAAGAATGCAAAGTTCTCGACCCCCGTAGACGGAGCCAACCTGATAGCCGAATACGACAAGGTGGTCACTTTCTAGAAGCCATCTCAAAACCGAGTTTTGAGATGGTGCCCCTCCCCCCAGCTTGAGAGGGGGATGGGTTCTCAGCGGTTAGCGTGATACGGCTGTGGTGTTACTTGAGTGGTTGCCCAGCTACAGCGGTATCTCCATTCCGACACCCCGCTCCAGTGCGGCCCGGTAGGTGACCATGGCCGCGGCCACGTCCCACGTGGCGATGCCCTGGGACTCGAAGAGGGTGATGGCGTTGGGCTCTGGTCGCCCAGATAGGTGGCCTACCACCACCTCCGCCAGCTCGTGCACCCGCTCCCACTGGAGCACGCCCCGGGCGGCGGCGGCCATCAGCTCCGCGGACTCGGTCTGTGCCTGGGGGAGGTCGTCGACGGTGATCAGGTCTGCCCGGCGTATCGCAACGTCGTCCAGCTCCGGGCGGAGGTAGTGGTTGCTCCCGGCGGCGTTGATGTGTGTGCCCGCCCTGAGCCACTCGCCCCGTAGGACCGGCTCCCGGCTGCTGGTAATGGTGATGACGATGTCCGCGTCGCCGACGCACGCCTCGGCAGAGTCGGCGGGTGTCACGGGGATGCCCAACTCTGAGGCCATCTTCTCAGCGAAGGCCTCCCTTTTCTGAGAGCTACGGCTATAGGCCCGCACCTGCTGGACATCGCGGACGCGGCACACGGCGTCTAGCTGGGCAGGTGCCTGACCGCCGGTGCCGATGATGCCGACGGTGTGAGCATCCTCCCGCGCCATGTGCCGGGTGGCGACGCCGCTGGCGGCGCCGGTGCGTAGCTGCCCCAGTCGGTTCGCCTGGATAATGGCCAGAAGGGCGCTGGTCTCGCCGTCGTAGAGCAGCACCAGCATGCCGGCCCCGCGTGTGCCGGGCCGCCGCGGGCCGCCGTAGCTCTTCAGCCCGAATGCGCTAAGATCGCCGCCGACCCAGCCTGCCATGAGCTGGTGAGCGCCGCCGGGCATGGCCATGCGGGTGCGTGGTCGCACCATGGCCTTGCCGGCCCCGCGCAGTCGGAAGGCATCCTCGACGGCCGCCAGGCATGCGTCCATGGTGAGCAGGTCTCGAACGTCCTCCTCTTTCAAGAGCAGGGCCAAGGATCACCTCGATGGGGATAGCTACGGCTGGTGGAGTATATCATAGGGCTGTGGGGAGACCGACGGCAGTCGGTGCCCGCTGGCGTGCGCCCCCTCCGTTGGCTACAATGGGCCTATCGCAAGTGAGGAGGAATGTTTCTATGGCTGACCCCCGCGTCTTCGTCACCCGTCGCATGGCCCAGGAGGCCCTGGACCTCCTGGCGACCGAGCTGGAGGTGGAGGTGTGGCCGGGAGATGAGGCGCCACCCAGAGAGGTACTACTGCGGGAGGCCGGGAAGTGCGTTGCACTGCTGACCACAATAGAGGACCGTGTTGACGCCGAGGTTCTGGCCGCGGGCCGTGGCACCCTGAAAGTGGTGGCCAACTGCGCCGTGGGCTTCGATAACTTCGACGTGGAGACGGCTACCCGACAGGGGGTGGCCATGAGCAACACCCCGGGAGTCCTTACGAAGACCACCGCCGACCTTGCGTTTGCGCTTCTGCTGGCCACGGCGCGGCAGGTTGCCCTGGGGGACCGGGATGTCAGGGCAGGGAGGTGGAGGAACTGGCATCCCTTTGCCTACACCGGGTCGGACGTCCATGGAGCGACACTCGGCATTATCGGGCTGGGGCAGATCGGCCTGGAGGTGGCCAAGCGTGCCCTGGGGTTTGAGATGACGGTGCTTTACTACGACCCGGAGCGGCGACAGGAGGCAGAGGAGCGGTACGGGCTGACCTTCCGCCCGGATATACCATCGGCATTGAGGTCGGCGGACTTCGTATCACTGCACATCCCTCTCACTGCAGAGACCCATCAAATAGTGGGGAGGGAATACCTGCTGCTCATGAAACCGACCGCGATACTCATCAACACCGCCAGGGGGGGCATTGTGGACCACCAGGCCCTGTACGAGGCGTTGCGAGACGGAGTCATTGCGGGTGCGGGTCTTGATGTCACGGAGCCGGAGCCTATCCCCGAGGACCATCCCCTTCTTGGACTGCCCAACGTGGTGATCACGCCACATATCGGTAGCGCTAGCCTGGAAACTCGGAGGCAGATGGCCCTGCTGGGCGCGCGCAACATCCTGGCGAGGCTCAGAGGCGACCCCATGCCCACCTGCCTCAACCCTGGGGCACTTGGATAGCCGACTTGTGCATTTGAATGAGGATGATGGTTGACATGCACTGAAGGCATCCGTAGACTCGCCATGCGAGCGGGGCGACCCGACCCAGATGGCGGCACTGTGTGCTGAAACCGTAAGGGAGGTATGAGATGGCTGACTTTTATTCGAAGTGGCTGGAGCGGTCCGAGGAGATCGAAAAGGAGATCGATGCGGCTCCCCGGGTGGCGCACCACAAGGACTTGAAGTGGGAGCGGACGCGCCAGGACGCGCAGGCGGCGTTGATGATAGCACCGGAGACCGGGTTCCCCACGGGCGGGAGCATGCTGATGAAGGCGGAGATCCCGGTGGGATGGCACACGGGAGAGCATCTCCACGGTGAGGAGGCTATCTACGTTGAGCAGGGAGAGGGCTTTCTCATTCTGGATGGGGAGCGGTATGACTTTGGGGCCGGGTCGGTTATCCACATACCGTTTCGCTCTCCCCACCAGCTGTTCAACACGGGGAGAGAACCTGTGGTGTACCTGTCCGCCCAGGCGTGGCACCTGGAGTCCTTCCTCCATATGGGACATATGGAGCAGCGCCAAGACTGCGGGGCCAACGACTCGGTGCAGATGGAGGGGTTCCCGCCGGAGAAGTCCCAGTACTGGCCGGAGGACGGGCGGCGTATCGTAATGAACAAGGACCAGCATGTAAGGATCAACAACACGGGCCATGGCGAAGTGTACTCGCTGGGTGGCAGCGGGCGAGAGGGAACGGGCATGGAGGCCAATGGATTCAAGATGACGGCGGCCGGGATCACCTCCATATTCGTGGAGAACCCCCACTTCAAAAGCCATAGCCACAAGCATCCCGAGGCGTACCTCTATTGCCTTGAGGGCAAAGGCTACTCGATGATCGATGGGGTGCGGTGTGACTGGGAGAAGGGGGATGCGGTCCATGTTCCGCCGGGGATGAAGCATCACCAGCACTTCAACCCCACCGACGAACTGACCAAGGAGCTTCGGTTTGAGTTTGGGATACGCTACTTTGTGGTGGACCAGTGGAAGGGGTGGACGACGGTGGTGGGAGATTTGGAGGCAAGCAGCATAGAGGAGCACGGCGGACACGGAGGCCATGAGGGGCATGGCCATTCCTAGGAGACTAGACAATTGCCTGCGGGCGGCTTGTAGCGTCGTCTATTTCGTCTAGCAGGGAAGTGCCTGAGCAGAGACCGGAGCCCTCGCCCTCCAGAGGGAGCTGTAGGCGAAGACGGTTGCACTAGATTCTTGGCCCGTACGTGGGATGTCGGACCCAGCAAGCCCCGAGTCCCCTCCGCTACATGGGCGCAAAGAGGTCGATGATCCGCTGGGTCTGATGGCGCGCTGCCGGCCTGAGGATGGGGAGCTTTACGCCGGCGTCCCGATACTGCTGGACTCTCTTCTGGACCTCCTCGGGTGTCCCGCTGGCGGTCATTCCTTCCACATATGAATTGGGGATGGCCTTCAGGAGACCTGCCTGACCATCCCGGCGATGCGCCTCCTCAAAGAGGGGGATGTCCTCCTTTTTGATGTACGGCTCGCCGAGCCGCATCTTTGGCCCCGCGATGAACGGGATCTGGATAGGATCGAACTTGCTGGCGACTTCCCAGCGGGTTGCGTCGATAGCCTTGTCGTGATCGTCCTCGACGGAGCAGTTGACCAGCTGGGCGATCTCAAAGCCCTCCCAGTCCCTTCCCGCCTCCTTTACCGACTGGCGGAGAATTTCGATGGCATTCGCCGAATATTCAGGGGAGCAGGTCGCGTTCAGGAGGACACCGTCACCGATTTTGCCGGCGAGACGCAGGCCTGTCTTGCTTGTTGCCGGGATCCAAAGAGGGATATGCCTGCGGGCGAGCTCCCATCCGAACTTGACATCCTTAATGCTGACTGCTTCGCCTTCGAAGGTGGCACTCTCGCCCGAGACGAGGAGTCGAATAACTTCCACCCACTCGGTGAGGGATAAGACCGGATCGATAGGTTCCAGTCCGTAGCGCCGGGCGTGCGAGTTGGTGCAGGCGCCTGGGGACAGTATCATGCGGCCACCGGTCAGCTCATCCAACGTGGCCAGCGTTTGTGCCATGACAACGGGGCTTCGAACACGGACGATCTGAGTGCACCCCAAGGTCATCTTCTGGGTGGCGAGACCGAAGGCGGTGAGGGCGGAGACGGAATCTCGCATCAGCTCGATGGTCTCGGAGAAGAAGCCGATCTCGAAGCCGCGCTCGTCCGCCTGCCTCATCCAATCGGCCATATCCCGAACGCCCATAGAGGGATCGTACCCGGTAGACAAGCCTATGCGTTGGTTCATAGCACCCCTGAGTGGTGGGCAGAATGCACACTGGTGTGTTGGTGATCCTTTCTGATAACGGAGGAACTATATTTGGGGTACCTAGGGGTGTCAAGTGAACCCAGCGCGGCGGGGGCGTAGCGATGTTCGTGCCGTATAATCGGGCTTCAGGCCATTGATAACATTAGGAGCTTCCTACGGAATGGAGGGCGACAGCTATGAGTACGCGTGCGTTGCTAGCAGTAGACCGCTCGTATGTCATCGATATGGTAAAGGACCTGGTGAGCATCGCTTCACCCACGGGCCAGGAGGCCGCTATCTCCCAATATTACGGAGGCAGGCTCAGGGAGTTGGGCCTAGAGGTGGAAATCCAGGAGGTTGAGGCCGATCGATTCAACGTCATCGGTCGGTATCGGGGTGCGGGCGGTGGCAAGGCGGTGTTGCTTTGTGGGCATTTCGACACCAGTACGACACCTGATGACGCGGTACCGGGCCAGGGCCACTCCGCCAGCTACGTGGAAGAGGACGGATGGGCCTATGGCCTGGGCATCTCCAACATGAAGAATGCCCTGGCCATCTACGCAGGAGCGGTGCGGGCCATAATCGAGTCCAACTCACAGGTGAAGGGTGACATCGTTATAGGCGCTGTTGCGGGGGAAATCGAGAAGGCACCGGTGGATAGATATACCGGCAAAGCCTATCGAGGGGGCGGCTCGGGGGCACGTTACATGGTGCACCACGGGGTGACTGCGGATGTCTGCCTCAACGGGGAGCCAACCGGGATGCGGCTCCAGTTGGGTAACACAGGCTATATATTTGCCCGCATCACCACCAAGGGGATAGCCTCCCATACATTTAGCAAGGATACCGGGATAGATGCCATAGCTAAGATGGAGGCGCTGTTGCCGGTTATCCGCAGTTGGGAGAAGACGTACCAGAAGCGACATCCCCACCCCGTCATGCTCCCCCTTATCGGCGTGGGCGCTATTGAAGGCGGCTTTCCTTTCAAACCCAGCATTTGTCCGGCCCCTTTCTGCCACCTGTATATCCACATAACCACCATTCCCGGGACAAGGCCGATGACCGTCTATCGGGAGCTAGAGGAGGTCCTGCAAGAGGAGGCTGCCAAGGACCCAGAGCTGGATTGGGAGATCAAGTTCTACCTGGCGAGCGATGGCTACGAGGTGGCTAAGGACTCCCCTGTGGCGCAGGCTGTGGCTCGAAGCCATGCGGAGGTTTTTAACGAGGAGGTCATCTACCCCGAGCCGGCTCGGTATGCCGTTAGCAGCGATTGCTCTTTCTTATTTCAGTACGGGATCCCGGGCGTCACCTATGGCGCTGGGGGGATCACTCCGTCCGGCGTGTACAGCATGTACGATGGGGTAAAGGGTGAGGTGCTAGGTCTGGACAACATCTACAAGATGACCCAGTCTTACACGCTGGCCCTGATGGACCTCTGCAACCAGACGCCTGGCCAGGGATAGGAAGGCGCACCTTCTCAGCCCAGGTAGAGCCCTATCCTGCTCGTTCCCACGACGCAGTGCTCTTCAACTACCCCGTGGAGACTGAAACCGTGCGGGTATTCGAGATCACACCTGCCACAGCTTGAAGAAGTGGTTCAGGGGCCCGTGGCCGTGGCCCACGTCCAGGTTGGCGCGGATGGCCTCCGTGACGTACTCCTTGGCCCGGGCCACCGCCTCATCCAGAGTGAGGCCCTGGGCCAGCCCCGCGGCGATGGCTGAGGCGAAGGTGCAGCCCGTGCCGTGGGTGTTCCTGGTGTCGATGCGGGGTGCAGTGAGCTCCCGGAAGGTCGTGCCGTCGTAGAAGAGGTCCACGGCATCCTTGCCGGTGAGGTGGCCGCCCTTAAGCACAACGCTCTTGGCGCCCATTCTCACGATCGCCTCCGCAGCCTGGCGGGCGTCCTGGGGCGTGTGGACCGTGATACCGGAGAGCACCTCCGCCTCCGGGCCGTTGGGGGTCACCACGGTGGCCAGGGGCAGCAGCCTGGTGCGTAAAGCCTCCACGGCATCCTCTCTGAGCAGCCGGTCGCCACTCTTTGCGACCATGACTGGGTCCACGACCAAGGTGGTCATGCCCAGGCTTCGCACCGCCTCCGCCACCGTCCCAATGATCTCGGCGGAGGAGAGCATCCCCGTCTTCACGGCATCGGCACCGATGTCCGAGACCACGGCATGAATCTGGGCACGGATGAGATCGACGGGGACCTCGTGGATGCCGGTGACCGCCTGGGTGTTCTGGGCAGTGATGGCGGTGAGGACGGAGGTGCCGTAGACACCGAGGGCAGCGAAGGTCTTCAGGTCGGCCTGAATGCCGGCGCCGCCACCTGAGTCGGAGCCGGCGATGGTCATAGCTATGGGTGGCCTGGTCATGGTGCTTTCCTTTCCTACGGAGGCGGGGTTACCGGTTGCGCCGCTATGGTTTGCTTTTGCCCGCCCACCCACTTTCTCATAAGCCCTTCATCTCCTCCCCGCACCTTCGGCAAGCTCTCCGATACGCTCGGTGAACCGAGCTATCGAGAGTCTCGATGAGCAAAGCATCATCGGACAGGGCAGGCCCTCGGACTGCGTCCATGCTCCCAACTACCTCCACCTCCACCCATCGTTGAAATGCTTGGGATGAGCGTGATGAAGATCGCGAGTGTTTCGGTGGACATGGACGTTCCTCGATAAAAAACTACAGGCCGCCAAGCGTTGGGACTTGACGGCCTGTACTAGGCGTCCTGAACATCCTCATCCCTCCGCTGGCATTACCCAGATCAGGTTCGTGGGGTCGTCCCGACCGGTCGGAACCTCTCAGCCTGGCCTCCCAAGCTCCCCCTTGGCCCTATCTTCTATTCAGTTGTTGGCGATGCGCATTGTAGGAGACGGCTTTGGCGGTGTCAAGAAGACGGGCGCCATAGCGGGCGTTTCTTGCGTGCCCTCGGGCGGCGGCGTCCGTACTCCCTGCTCTGCCCCACCCCGCTGGTGGGGTGACCGAAACTTGCACGGGGCTGGATCTGGATGAGGAGAGATGAAGGGATTCGTTTCCATGTTATGTTAAGTTATTATAGCTGACCCCTACCTGTGGGAAAATGCCTGCTGGGGAAACGAATCCGATCCGTGCGGCAGGCTCTCCGATACGCTCGGCGAGCCGAGCTATCGCGAGTCTCGATGAGCTAAGCATCATCGGACAGGGCATGATTTCGCCGCGAGCTTCTCTGGCCCAGAGGGCGCACTGGAGACGGCGTTCAACACGTTCACAAGGGTAAGGATAGTGGGCAAGGGAGGGATGGGGAAGGGGTTGGTGGCACGTGAACCGCCCGCTATGTCTTAGCCCGTGCTAGACGCCACGAGACCATCGCTGAGACAGGAAGCACAACGGAACTGGCTAACCAAACCCAATAACCAACGAGTAATGTCGCTTGGTTGCCAGTGCCCAAAGATCCGAGATCGGCGACGGCGATGATAGCGCCTGCTAAAGCTATAGATCCAGATATCGCAGCGGCGCGACACTCACCCTTAAACACGAATAGGCTACCTGTGGGAAGGAGAATATTCGTTAGAGCGCCGAAAAATGGAAATATGGCAATCCAGCTTAATGGGAATACGGACCAAAGGGCGGCTTGAAAGCCTTGGAGAGTCTCGACAGAGGGACAACCAAATAATTCGCCGCAAATCCCGATGCTAATTTCTCCTATGGCAGGAAGAAACATTGAGGCTATCCACAGGCCAAGCGGAATCATCACCGCCGCAAATCTGAGTACCTTTGCAGACGATGAACCTGAGGGCTCAGGAGTGTCTACTTTAGCTCCGCAGTTTGTGCAGAAGTTCTGCTCAGCGCTAAGTTCCCTGCCACAGCCTTTGCATTTCAGTATTGCCATTTCGCTCTTCTCACGTGTCATCACGCGGACAGCTTACGCAGCGCCAAGGTATTCCCAAAGATACAAATGTACTATCTTCGGATGGTACGGGAGTACTACTTGAAGCCGATGTGCTAGGGCGAGAGGGAAAGTTTCAGAGCCCCGGCTCACTCTTCGGGTGTGCTCAGGTCACCCCCATCCTGACCTTTCCCCCGTCAAGGGGGAAGGGATTGGCCGCCCCAGGGGTGCCATAAGACTGCCCTGAGCATGTTTAAGAGCCACGCGCTCCTCCGCCATCCGCCTCTCCCCCATCCACCTTATATCACCTATCCTAAGAGTGCCCGCCTTTGGCGGACTATCTCCAAGGAGATTACGTATGCCCAGTGCATTACCTGAACCGCGTTCATGGGGCGGTCGACGCCCCGGTGCCGGTGCGCCCAGAGGCAACTTAAACGGCCTCAAGACCGGTCGCCACTCCAAGCGGCTGGTCGCCATCGCCAAGGGCATTGCTGCGGTCCCGGAGGTCAAAGACATCCTGCTGGAGATGAATCGCCAGCAGCGTAGGCAGCAACGCAGAGCGGAGCGCTTGGCGTATAAAACCCTTCTCCAGTTTATCGGCCAGATGCCCGCCGAATCCAATCAAGTCCTCGCCTATCTGAAGCAGACGCTGGCAGATACAGAAAAACAACAACATGCGAAAACCTAATCAAGTGCAAAGGAAAGCAATCAAGAGCTGCCCACCCCTGAGCCAACTCAGTATGAGCAAAGCCGTTAGGAGGACAAGTGGGCTACTACTCGCCGTTGCTCTTGGCCTGCATGGCCCAGAAGACGGCCTCCGGAGTCATGGGGAGATCGTGCATCCTGACTCCCACGGCGTTGTAGATGGCGTTGGCCAAGGCCCCGGCGGGCGGCACGATGGGCACTTCGCCGACGCCCCGAGCGCCGTATGGGCCGTCGGAGGCGGGCACCTCGATGATCTCGGTGTCCAGCATCGGGAGGTCAAGGGCGGTAGGCATTCGGTAGTCCAGAAAGGTGGGGTTCTTGAGGATGCCCCCATCGTAGTCATAGTACTCGGTCAGCGCCCAACCGATGCCCTGGGCGGCACCCCCCTGCATCTGGCCCTCTACCTGGGCGGGGTTGATGGCCTTGCCTACGTCCTGGAAGGTGGTGTGCCGCAGGATAGTGACCTTGCCCGTCTCCGGGTCTACCTCTACGTCGACGACGTTGGCGGCGAATTGGGGCGCGGATTGGAGACGGGTGACGGAGCCGTAGCCGTAGACCGGGCCCTCTCCGCGGCGGGTGGTGCCCCGGGCCAGGGTCACAAGGTCAATGGTCTGCTCCTGGTTTTCCCGCACCCAGAAGTTCCCCTGCGCGTACTCCACCTCATCCTGTTTCACCTGGAACTGCTCGGCGGCGTGGGCCTTGAGCTGAGCTAGGGCGTGCTGGCATGCCTTGTGCGCGGCGGCGCCCGTGACGTAGGCCGTTCGGCTGCCGGCTGAGAGGTCGGTATATGGGGTCGATTCGGTATCACCGACGCGGACGGAGACGCTCTCCAGAGGCACCTGCATCTCCTGGGCCACGATCTGCTGCATGGTGGTGCGGGTGCCGGTCAGGTCAACCTGGCCACTGTTCAGGGTGATGGTTCCATCCACGTGGACGAGGACGGTGGCGGTAGAGGTCAGGGTTGCGCCGCGCCAGAAGCCCGTGGCGATGCCGCGTCCCCGGTTTGGGCCGGCTTCCAAGGGCGTGGTCCAGGCCGAGTGCTCTGAGATGCGCTTGAGGATCTCCTTGAGGCCGATGCGGTTATAGGGTTCGTCATTGGTACCCTTGTCACCCTCCTCAACCGCGTTGATCATGCGGAACCGGAGGGGGTCTATCCCCAGCTTCTGGGCTACCTCATCCATGTGGGCCTCCACGGCGAATCCCACAGGGGTGCCACCGGGGGCACGGTAGGCCTGCACCCGGGGCTTATTGGTGACCACGTCATATCCCTCTATCCTCAGGTTGTCCACCTTGTAGGGGGCCAGACATACCGTGGATGCGCCGGCCACCGGGGCACCCGGGAATGCGCCGGCGTCCAGGATAAGCTTGGCATAGCAGGCGGTGAGGGTGCCGTCCTTCCTGGTCCCCGTCTTCACGGTGATGTGGGACGGTGCGCCGGGGCCGGTGGCGCGAAACACCTCTGCCCGGCTCATCACTATCTTCACGGGTCGCCCCGACTTTCTGGAGAGGGTTACGGCCAGGGGTTCCAGGATGGCGTAGATCTTGCCTCCGAAGGCACCGCCGACCTCCGTGGGGACCACGTTGACCTTGTCCAAGGATATCTCCAACAGATCTGAGACGGAGCGACGGATACCGAAGATGCCCTGGGTGGAGCTCCAGATGGTGACTTTGCCATCAGGCTGTGCCCAGGCGATGGCGGAGGTGGGCTCAATGTAGCCCTGGTGGACCATCTTGGTCTGGTAGGAGGTCTCGTGGACCAGGTCGGCCTCTGCAAACCCCTCCTCAACGTCGCCGCGCGACGACTCCACGTACATCGCGGTGTTGCTGGGGGAGGCAGCCCGTTCGCCCAGGGATTTTGTGTAGAGCTCTTCGTGAAGAAGAGGAGAGTCCGGCCTCATGGCGTCCGGTGCGTTCTCCACGGGGGGCAGCACCTTATAGTCTACCTGGATGAGCCCCACCGCCTGCTCGGCGACCTCCGGGGTGGTTGCGGCCACCGCCGCGATGGCGTGACCATCGTACAGCGCCTTGTCGTGGGCTATGGTCATCTTGCGCAGGTCGATGAGATTGATGAGAAGTTCACCGCCGGTTGTGCCGGAGACGTGCTCCAGGGGTGGAAGGTCATCGGCGGTCATCACCGCCTTGACCCCTTCCAGGGCGAGCGCCTTGCTGGTATCTATGCGCCTGATCCTGGCGTGGGGATGGGGGCTGCGGAGCACCTTGCCGTGAAGCATGCCGGGCAGGCTCAGATCGGCGCCGTAGGCGGCCTTTCCGGTTACCCGCTCCAGGGCATCGACCTTGGTCGTGCGCTTGCCAACGTAGGTGGTATCGGCAGCTTTGGTTGTGGTCGCCACGTTACGCCTTCCTTTCCGCTACGGCCTGGATGGCCCGGACGATCTTATCGTAGCCGGTACACCGGCACAGGTTCCCCGCGATTGCCAGCCTTATCTGAAGCTCGGTGGGGTTTGGATTACGGTCCAGGAAGGCCCGCGCGGACATGAGAAACCCAGGTGTGCAGTAGCCGCACTGGAGTGCGTCGTACTGGATGAAGGCGTCCTGCAAGGGGTCCAGTGTCCCATTCCGGGCCAGACCCTCCACGGTGAGCACCTCTTGGCCCTGGGCCTCCGCCGCCAGCATGCAGCAGGAGTTGATAGACCGGCCGTTGAGGAGCACCGTGCAGGCGCCGCAGTTACCGTTGCCGCATCCCTCCTTGGTGCCGGTGAGGCCCAACTCGTCTCGAAGGGTATCGAGCAACGTTTGCCAGGGCTGAACAAGGACCTCCTGGGCCTCTCCGTTGACTGTAAATGCCAGGGGTATCTTAGCCAATGCTACCTCCGGTGTATTAGCTACAGGGACTGGCCCAGGGACTCCATGCACTGACGCAGGGTCCTGCGGGTCAGCACCTTTACCAGCTCTTTGCGGTATTCGACGCTGCCACGGACATCGCTGATGGGGTTGCAGGCCTCTACGGCCCGGTCGCTCGCCTGCTGGATGAGGGCTTCCGTAATGTCCTGGCCTTCAAGAACGGCCTCCGCGGCAGTTGCGCGTACCGGCGTGGGCGCCACCGATGCCAGGGCGATCCGGGCCTGGGTGCAGCGGCGGGAGCCAGGCTCCAGCGTCAGGAGGCTGGCCACGCCCGCAACGGCGATATCCATCTCGTTCCTGGGTATGAACCTAAGGTAGTGGCTGCTGCTGTTAGGCGGTGGCGTAGGCACTATGGTCTCCACCAGGATCTCATCAGGCTCCATGGCGTGCTGGCCGGGGGCCTTGAAGAACTCCTCCAAGGGGACTTCTCTGCGTCCCCGGGGGCCAAGGACCACCTCACTGGCCGAGTGGCAGATGAGCCCCGGTACGGTATCCGCGGAGGGAGCGGCGTTGCAGATATTGCCGCCTATGCTGGCGCGGTTCTGGATCTGGACGGAGCCGATCAGCAGGCACGACTCTTCAATGGCGGTGTAGAGCTGCCGTACCTGGGGAAAGGCGGCGGTGTCCGTGCAGGGCACGCCGGCACCGATGTGAAGGCCGTCATCTGGAGAATAGGCCAGGCGGATCATCTCTGGGATGCGCTTGATGTCCAGGACGATGGATGGGCTTCTTCGGTCTTGCTTGATCTGGTCGATGAGGTCGGTTCCACCCACCAGGGGCTTTACCTGGCCGTTGGCCTGGGTCAGGACCCGCAGGGCTTCATCCAGGCTCGTAGGAGCTACGTAGGAAAAGGGGTGCAAATGCCGTGCCTCCAAGGAGAATCGCGGTCAATTATATAGGGAGCCGCCCAAGCCTGCAATGATTGACAGGGTAGAGTGATGGGTTATCATGGATTCGCCAGTCGCTTTTGGCTTTGCCCCGGAGGATGTGATGGTTAGCTCCTATCGATACTCCCGTTGGGACGGCACGCAGAAGGTGTTCGATATCGACGAGGAGCAGCTTATGGAGGAGCTGGCCAACGACCTGCTGTCCCACGGGGACGTGAACCGTGCCCTGCGCAATCTCATGCAACGGGGCATGAGCAACAGGTCTGGGGAGCGGCTGCAAGGGCTGCGGGAGCTGATGGAGCAGCTCCGAGGCCGTCGCCGGCAGGACCTGGAGCAGTACAACCTGGACTCCATTTTCGACGATATCAAGGAGCGTCTCGAAAAGATCGTCCAGACGGAGCGTGAGGGAATAGACCGGCGGGTCCAGGAGGCACGCCAGCGGGCGGCGACAGAGGCCGATGCGGCATCGGGCTCGGAGATGGACGCGGAGCAGATGCAGAAGCTGCTGGAGATGCTTGAGGAGCGGGCCCAACGCAGCAGGGAGCGTCTTGATAGTCTGCCAGAGAGCCCGGGAGGAGCGATTCAGGAGCTGGGTGAGTACGACTTTATGGACCCGGAGGCTCAACGTCAGTTCCAGGAGCTTCTGGATATGCTGAAGGAGCGGATACTCCAGAACTACTTCCAGAATATGAAGCAGCAGCTCCAGGGTATGACTCCCCAGGATATGGCGGGCCTGAATGAGATGCTCGGCGATCTGAATCAGATGCTCCACGACCGCATGATGGGCCAGGAGCCGGACTTCCAGGGATTTATGGACAAGTATGGCCCTCTCTTTGGAGGGAGTCCGCAGCAAGACCTGGATGAGCTGATGGACCAGATGGCGCACCAGATGGCGCAGATGCAGTCACTGCTGGACAGCATGACTCCTCAGATGCGCAGCGAGCTGGAGGGGTTGCTGGACTCCCTGCTGGACCAGGAGACCAGGCGGGAGCTGGAAGAGATGGCCATGGCCCTGGAGCAGCTCTACCCCATGGATGACCTGCGGAACGGCTACCGGTTCATGGGCGACCAGGCGGCGACGATGGAGCAGGCCATGGATCTGATGGGACACCTGCAAGGACTGGATGAGCTTGAGCAGCAGCTTCAGGAGGTGATGAAGCGGGGGAACATAGATGCCCTGGATTTGGATAAGGTGGAGGATCTGCTGGGTGAGGAGACGCGCCGGACGGCGGAGGAGCTCCAACGGCTTGCGAAGATGCTGGAGGAGGCGGGTTACCTGAAGAGGAAGGACGGCAAGCTAGAGCTTACCCCCCGGGGGATACGAAAAATTGGGCACGCGGCGCTGAGGGAGGTGTTCGACCAGCTCCAGCGAGACAGGGCTGGCCAGCACGACCTCCATACCAGGGGATTCACCGGGGAGTACACCGGAGAGACCAAGCCCTATGAGTTCGGTGATCCGTTCGACATCGACCTTCAACGTACGGTGATGAACGCCCTGGAGCGCACCGGGCCCACGACGCCGGTGCGGCTGAGCGTCGATGACTTTGAGGTCCGCAGGTCAGAGAGCACGACCCAGGCCGCCACCTGTGTGCTGCTGGACCAGAGCCGTTCCATGGGGCTCTTCGGCAGCTTCCTGGCGGCAAAAAAAGTTGCTCTGGCTATGTACACCCTGATCCATAGTCAGTATCCCCGGGACAAGTTCTTCGTTATAGGATTTTCCGATTACGCCATACAGCTTGAGGGGGATGAGCTTCCCGAGGTTACGTGGAACGCCTGGGTCTCTGGGACCAACATGCACCACGCGTTAATGATGTCCCGTAAGCTGCTGGGCAAGGAGAAGGTCAATACCAAGCAGATCATCATGATCACTGATGGCGAGCCCACGGCTCATCTGGAGGGGAACCGGGCCTACTTTGCGTATCCGCCAAGCTTCCGCACCATTGAGGAGACACTGAAAGAGGTCAAGCGGTGCACCCAAGAGGGGATCACTATCAATACCTTCATGCTGGAGAGCAGCGCCTACCTCCTGGACTTTGTGGATAGGATGACCAAGATCAACAAGGGTCGCGCCTTCTACACCACTCCGGACAAGCTAGGTGAGTTTGTCCTAGTGGACTATTTGAACAACCGTAGGAAGCGGCTGGTCTAGTAGCTGCCCCTGGCCTGTTCGGTTCATATACCCGGCTGGCGCGCCGTGAGCTAAGGGATACTGAGGAATCGAGAACGTTGGAAGAGGTACTGCCGTTCCTAGTGTTTGTCCTGGTTCTGGGGGGGCTGGTTGCCGCTATAGGCGCGGCCGTCTTCCTTATCATCCGGGTGCGCAGCGGCGAGGCCGTCTCGTTCCCAATGCGACTGCTGTTCCGGGTCTACCTGTATGTCATCAGTGCGGTGAGCGTTGTGATCCTGGTAGTGGGTCTCTCCGGCCTGGTAGAGGCCGGATTGGGTGCTGTGCTGGGTAAGGAGTTCAGCTACCACCCGTCTTTCGCTAAGGTTGCGTCCAGGCCCGTTGAAGTGAAGCCGACGGGTGTTGAGCCATCGGCACCGGCGGTGGTGGAGCCGACCCCTGAAGAGGAGGAGGCGCAGCGGGCGGAGGGTCTGGACCGGGCGTTCAAGGAGGGTATCCTGAATGGGCTCAGCTCAACCCTGGTGGGGGCCGTGATTCTGGGCCTGCATATATGGGGCCGCCGACGCCTTGAGGAGGAGGATGAGCGGGCCGGCATGCTGAACAGGGTCTACCTGTTCCTTCTTTTGGCTATCTTTGGCGTGGTTGCGCTGATCACGTTGCCGCTGGCTATCAATGACACCTTACGTTACTACATTATTGATTCCGCAGAAGAGTTCTCCCGCGTGCGACCGGGTGGCCGACTGGCCGCGGCTCTGGTGACCGTGCCGGTGTGGGCCTTCTATCTGTTGGCGACCCTCCGCGCCCTGCGACGCCAGGAGGGCGAGGTCACAACCCAGGGCTCATAGCTTTCCTCCTCTTATGCATACCACCTCTCCAAGATGGCAGGTAGTGTCTTGGATGGGGTGCCACGGCGTATAATGAACAGGCGATGAGAGTGCCGCATGTCATGCCAGCCCGTAACCCCGCCATAGCCTATGCCGTGACTGTTCGGGTCCAATACCCGAACCGACCCGGTACGCTTGGGCAGTTCGCCACGGCGATCGGTGAGGTGGGCGGCGATATCGGCGCGCTGGATATCGTCCGGTCCACTCGTCGGGTCATGGTGCGCGATATCACAGTCAGCGCCAGGGATGTGCCCCACAGCCAGGAGATTGTGGCACGGGTACGGGCGATCCCCGAGGTGCGGGTGCTCAGCATCTCCGACCCTACCTTTCTGAGGCACCTGGGGGGCAAGATTGAGGTCCGTGCCCAGACCCCACTCAAAAACCGGAGTGACCTGCTCAAGGTGGATGACCCTGGGTCTGCCCGGGTGAGTGTGGCCATCCGGGATGACCCGAAGGCGGTGTGGAGCCTCACGACAAAGGGAAATTCGGTGGCGGTGGTCACCGACGGAACGGCGGTCTTAGGCCTGGGCGATATCGGCCCTGAGGCGGCTCTGCCGGTGATGGAGGGGAAGGCCGTGCTGTTCAAGGAGCTGGCGGGGGTGGACGCCTGGCCCATCTGCCTGGCGACTCAGGACTCGGAGGAGATTATACGGGCGATCAAGACCATGGCTCCCGCATTCGGTGCAATCAACTTGGAGGATATCTCCGCCCCTCGCTGTTTCGATATTGAGGAGAGGCTGCGGGAGGAGTTGGATATCCCGGTCCTGCATGATGACCAGCACTGCACGGCGGTGACAGTGCTGGCCGCCCTACACAACGCCTTGAAGCTGGTGGGCAAGCCATTGGAGGAGCTGAGGGTGGTGGTCTGCGGAGCCGGTGCGGCGGGTGCGGCCACGGGTAGGCTTCTGAGCGCGGCGGGGGTGAGGAACATCATTGGCTACGATAAGGAAGGGGTACTCCATAGGGGTCTGGACTACGATGGGCACGCCGGTAAGCGATGGTTTGCCACCGAGGCCAACCCCGATAACGTCCAGGGATCGCTTCTGGACGCAATGAGGGGGGCGGACGTGTTCATCGGCCTCTCTGGGCCGCAGGTCCTCTCCGTCGAGCACCTGAAGGCGATGGGTCGGGACCCCATCGTGCTGGCGATGGCCAATCCCGACCCCGAGATATTCCCCGAGGAGGCGTCGCCCTTTGTACGGGTCATGGCAACCGGCCGGTCCGATTACCCCAACCAGGTCAACAACGTTCTGGCGTTTCCGGGTATCTTCCGGGGCATACTGGACGCCAGGGCGAGCGAGTTTAACGTGGAGATGAAGCTGGCGGCGGCGTGGGCGATTGCTGACATCGTTGCTCCCGACGAGCTTGACGATGAGTATATTATGCCGTCGGTCTTCAACGGCCGCGTGGCCACCGCGGTGGCGCGGGCGGTGAAGAGGGCGGCCCAGCGGACAGGTGTGGCCCGTAGGCGGAGGATGCAGTCGAGGGAGCTTGCGGGCAATCGTTGAGGTTGTAGGGCTGCTTTGGTTAGGGTAGGATACTCAGGTAGCTTGAGTTGATGCGGTCAGTAAAACCTTCGTGAGGGGGTGTGAGCAGTGGCAAACAGACTTCCAGGGGTAGCTTACAGCGTAACCATACGAGCGGAGTATTCCAATGAGCCGGGGATGCTTGGAAGGATCACCTCCGCCATTGGCGGGGTGGGGGGGGACATAGAGGCGGTGGACCTGGTGCAGTCCTCTCGGAATATCATGGTCCGGGACTTGACGGTAAACGCGACCAACGTGGCCCATGGCCAGGAGATTGTGGCCACGGTGCGGCAGATTCCGGGGGTGCGCGTGGCCAACGTCTCCGACCCCACCTTCCTACTCCACCTGGGGGGGAAGCTGGAGGTCCACTCAAAGACGCCCCTGAGGACGCGTAACGACCTCTCCATGGCCTACACGCCGGGTGTGGCGCGGGTGTGCATGGCCATCTACGATGACCCCGGCTCCGTCTGGACGCTGACCATCAAGGGCAACACCGTGGCGGTGGTGACCGATGGCACGGCGGTCCTGGGCCTGGGCGATATCGGTCCTGAGGCGGCCCTGCCGGTGATGGAGGGGAAGGCCATGCTGTTCAAGGAGCTGGCTGGAGTGGACGCCTGGCCCATCTGCCTGGACACCACGGACCCTGACGAGATTGTGGAGGTGGTGAAGCACCTGGCTCCGGTCTTTGGGGGCATCAACCTTGAGGATATCTCGGCACCGAGGTGCTTCTACGTTGAGGAGAGGCTGCGGGAGGAGCTAGACATCCCAGTGTTTCACGACGACCAGCATGGCACGGCGGTGGTGGCCCTGGCGGCACTCTATAACGCCGTAAAGCTGGTCAACAAGCCTATCGAGAGCCTGAGGACGGTGATGACGGGCGTGGGAGCCGGCGGCGTGGCCACGGCCAAGATGCTGATGGAGGCAGGGGTGACCAACATCATAGGTTGCGACCGGACCGGGGTGCTGCATCGGGACCGTGACTACGGTGGCAACCAGGGCAAGCAATGGTTTGCCGATAGTACCAACGTGGATAACTTCAAAGGGTCGCTGCTGGAGGCCATGGAGGGGGCAGACCTGTTCATCGGCCTCTCCGGCCCCGACGTGCTCACCGCGGAGCATGTGAAGGTGATGAACCGGGACCCAATTGTGTTTGCCATGGCTAACCCCGACCCCGAGATCTTTCCCGAGGAGGCTGGCCCCTACGTAAAGGTTATGGCCACGGGCCGCTCGGACTACGCGAACCAGATCAACAATGCCCTGTGCTTCCCGGGCTTCTTCCGTGGTCTTTTGGATGTCCGGGCCAGTGGCGTGAACTCGGAGATGAAGATGGCCGCGGCCAAGGCCATCGCAGCCGCCGTGCCTTCCAAGGAGCTGAACGAGGAATACATCATGCCCAACGTCTTCGACAGGGATGTAGCCAGGGCGGTGGCGCGTGAGGTTGCGGCGGCGGCGCAGCGGACGGGGGTGGCTCGGAAGTCGCGGCGCCGGTCGCGGACGGTGGCACTTGGAGGAGTGCGGTAGGGCGGAGCGATGCCTGGAATGGCCGCAAAATGACCTCGCGGTCGTTTGCAACGGAGGTGGCGCTGTGCTACAATTCGTCAAGTTGAGATACGGGTGCAGAGATTGGTGGAGGCTGAGCAAGCTCTTTGCGGAGTAAATCTACCGAGTGCCCCGCTGGGGTGGAAATATAGCGCGGCAGTCCCGGAGTGGCCCATGGGCTACACTAGTGGGTGTATTAAAATCCCCTTGCCTGGTTTAGGGCAAGGGGATTTCTCTATAACAGCGGGCGTAATGGCTGGCAGGCTCCGGGGCGCCATCTGAAATACGGCGGCGAACAGGTATGACGGTAACATCGCCACGGCGGGCCGAGCAACGCTTCCATCCTAGCTTTATGGATGGGACCAGGCGTCACGTCCTGGACCTGGATGACTTCTCTCAGGATGAGCTGGACCTGGTGCTGAGCACCACGGAGGAGATGCAGGAGGTGCTGAGTCAGGATGTCAAGAAGGTGGGTACTCTACGGGGCAAGGTGGTGGTGACGCTATTCTACGAGCCAAGCACCCGGACCCGCGTCTCCTTTGAGGAGGCGGGCAAGATACTGAGCGCCGATGTTATCAACGTCTCCGCCTCTGGCAGCAGCGTGGAGAAGGGGGAGTCACTGCTGAACACTATCCTGACTCTCCAGGCCACGGGGGTGGATATGCTGGTTGTTCGCCACCCCAGCTCCGGAGCGCCCTACTTCATGGCGAAGAACTTGGAGAGGACGGGCGTCATCAACGGAGGTGACGGCCTGCACGCCCATCCCACCCAGGCGTTGCTGGACCTGTACACCATGAAGCGGCACCTGGGCAGCGTGAAGGACCGGAAGGTGGTCATTGTGGGCGATGTGCTGCACAGCCGGGTGGCCCGCTCCAACCTGTGGGGGCTTGTGCGATCCGGTACTCGGGTGACGCTGTGTGGGCCGCCGACACTCCTGCCGCAGGAGTTCCTGCGCGGAGAGCATCGAAAGGCCGGGCATCCCCTGGCGACGGTAGAGGTGGAGACGGATGTGGATCGCGCGCTTGAGAAGGCGGACGTGGTGATGCCCCTCCGCCTGCAGCTTGAGCGACAGCACGGAGGCTACGTTCCTACGCTGCGGGAGTACTCAAAAATGTACGGCATTACCCAGGAGCGGCTGAGCCGGGCAGGGCCCGGTGCGCTTCTGATGCACCCTGGGCCGATGAACGAGGGGGTGGAGGTGAGTCCGGAGGTTGCCCACGGTGCCCAGTCGATGATCGAGGAGCAGGTGCACAACGGGGTGGCCGTGCGAATGGCCCTCCTGAAGCTCTTGCTGAGCCCTGGGGAGTAGATGAGAAGGATGGCAGAGGCATTGCTGATACGGAGCGCACGCATCCTGGACCCGTCCACCGGGATGGACCAAGTGGGCGACCTGCTGGTCATGGATGGGCGTATCCAGCAGGTAGGGGAGACGGTGCGCGACGGTGACGTGCCGCTGGGCTGTCGGGTTGTGCAGGGTGAGGGTCTGGTGGTCTGCCCTGGGTTCATCGATCTCCACTGCCATCTCCGAGAGCCCGGGTACGAGGACAGGGAGACCATCGCGACGGGATCACTGGCGGCGGCCCTGGGAGGGTTTACGACTGTCTGCTGCATGCCCAACACCACCCCGCCCATGGATAGCGCCGGTATCGTGGAGTTCGTCAAGAGAAAGGCCAGGCAGGCGGGCAGGGTGCGAGTCCTGCCCATAGGCTGTGTGAGCAAGGGGCGACAGGGCCGAGAGCTTGCGGAGCTGTGGGAGCTTGCCCAGGCCGGGGTCATTGGGTACAGCGACGACGGGAGCCCTGTGGCCGACTCCAACTTGATGAGGCAGGCGCTGAGCTATACCTCCGCTCTGGGGCTTCCTATCATCAACCACTGCGAGGACCAGGCGCTTACCGCCGGCGCCTCTATAAACGAGGGGTGGGTGTCAAACCGCCTGGGGCTGGTTGGGTGGCCCGGAGTGGCGGAGGAGGGGATGGTGGCGCGGGACATCGCCTTGACGGAGCTGACGGGTGGGACGCTCCACGTTGCCCACGTCACCACGGCACGCTCGGTGGAGCTGGTCCGGCGGGCCAAGGAGCGAGGGCTACGGGTGACGGCGGAGGTGACGCCGCACCACCTGACCCTGACCGACGAGTGGGTGCTGGGGCACGACCCCGTGGGGACTCTGGATATGCCCGTGACCCTTGATGCCTACGATTCCACGGCTAAGGTGAACCCTCCCTTGCGGGGCCAGGCCGACGTTGAAGCCCTCATTGCGGGTCTGCGGGAGGGGGTTATAGACGCCATCGCCACCGATCACGCCCCGTATAGCGTGACGGAGAAAGCCGTACCCTTGGAAGAGGCGGGCTGGGGTATCAGCGGGCTGGAGACGGCGGTTGGCGCGCTGCTTATGCTGGTGCACCGGAGAGAGATAGACCTGATGAGCCTGGTGGCCCGGCTGACCACTGGCCCAGGTTCGTTCCTAGGCGACGCGTACGAGGGCCTGACGACTCTGCGTGCGGGCACCGAGGCGGACCTGATTCTGCTCGATCCCGATGCGGAGTGGGTGGTGCGCACGGACAGTTTCGTCTCCAAAGGCAAAAACTCGCCCCTAGAGGGTGTGACGCTACGGGGCAGGGTGGTTATGACGGTGGTGGATGGCGGTGTTATCTATGAGCTGGTCGACGGCGTGCCGGTCTATGACGGGCGTCAGTCCGCTATGGAAGAGCTGGGGAGGCCATCGGCAGCACCAGTGATGGCTGATGGCGAGCCGGTCTATGATGGGCGTCAGCCCGCCATGGTGGACCCGGGGAGGCCGCCGACACCACCAGTGATGGCTGAGGAGTTTGTGAATAGCGGGCAGGGCGATGGCGACCGGCAGCCTTCGCTGTTTATGCTAGACGATGCCGATGCTGCTCGGGGTGGTCCGTGAACGGGGGAGGTTATCTGGCCCTGGAGGACGGCTCTGTCTATGAGGGGGAGCCCTTTGGTGCGCCAGGAACGGCCGTAGGAGAGGTGGTGTTCAACACCAGTATGACCGGCTATCAGGAGGTGCTAACCGATCCCTCCTACGCGGGTCAGATAGTAATGCCAACCTATCCGCTCATGGGCAACTATGGGATCAGTGCCCGGGATGTGGAGTCGCGGCGGGTCCAGGTGGAGGCCTTTGTGGTGAGAGGACACTGGGCCAATCCGAGCCACAGCGGGAGCGAAAGCACCCTGGATGAGTACTTGCGTACCCAGGGCGTCCCGGGGCTGAGCGGCATAGATACCCGTGCCGTCACGCGGCGGCTGCGCTCGCACGGAGTGATGATGGGGTGTGTCACCTCAGAGCTCTCCGCGGAGGAGGCGTTGGCCAGGGTCAAGCAGGCGCCTAGATACGGAGAGCAGGACCTGGTTGCATCGGTGAGCACGGATGCGACCTATACGTGGGAGGGGGGCAGTGGCAACGGGGCGGGGCCTGCAACCACGCATATTGCGGTGACGGACTATGGCCTGAAATACAATATCCTGAGGAGTCTGAGGAGCCGTGGATGTGCCGTGACGGTGGTCCCGGTTAGCATGCCGGCTGAGGGAATCCTGGCGCTGAATCCGGACGGCCTGGTGTTCTCGCCGGGGCCGGGCGATCCGGCGCTGCTGGAGTATGCAACCCAGACGGTCCGTGGCCTGGTGGGTAAGGTCCCTATGATGGGGGTATGCCTGGGCCACCAGATACTGGCGCGGGCCTTTGGCGCCCGGACCTTCAAGCTGAAGTTCGGCCACCGGGGGGGCAACCATCCGGTGCGGGATATACGGACGGGCCAGGTGCACATCACCGCCCAAAACCACGGCTACGCTGTGGACTCCGATTCTCTACCCACGGGACTGGAGGTGAGTCATGTAAACCTGAACGATGACACGATAGAGGGAGTTGCGCACACAGAGTTTCCCATCATGGGGATTCAGTTTCACTCCGAGGCCTCACCAGGGCCTTGGGACAACGCGTACCTCTTCGACCGTTTTCTTTCTATGGTGAAGGAGGTAGTTCGATCATGAGAAGTACACGAGAAGTGCAGGACGGGGAGCTGCCGGGAGAGTCGGCAGCGATGCGGGTACCGCCGAGGAGTCGTTGGCAAGTATTGCTGATGGAGTACGAACTTCTGGATGCATATTGGACTCATTTGCATCAACGGATCTGGACGAGCGGGCTGGTGTTGGTTGGCCTGAGCATGGTGGGCATCAGCTTCCTGGCCGTGACCATGAATGCGGCCAAGAACGAGAGTCTGCAGGTCATCGGCCTGGTGGGGGGAGTCGCCGCACTGCTGTCGGTGGGTTGGTGGCTACTGTTGAGACGCCTGTTCAGTGCTCAGCGGATAGCGGAGTACCGGAAGATCGAGATCGAGCGGGAGCTGGGCATGCGGTCGGGCCTCTACCTGTCGTTCATGAGGCAGGGCCGGCTATCCGGTGTTCGCCGCTCCGGAAGCCTGGTCAGGGGCATGGCGGAGGGAGACGACGAGCTGGAGCATGACCTGAGAGAGTTTGCCAGTAGCCCTGAGGCGCGGCTCTGGCTGCCCACGTTTATGGCGGAACGGGTGGTGTGGAGCGTGGTGCCCTGGGTGCTCATTGGTGCATGGGTGGCGCTGTACGTCTTGAAATACGCATCTTAGCTTTGCTCCCGGTGACCCACGTGAAAAAGTGACCACGGAGGAGTTGCAGCGGGTAAACTTGTGTTCTGAAAGACGGAAAGAGGCCGTCACTGAGACATCTCCTATGACCGAGAATGGCATCCTTGTGAGCGCCAACAGCACATAGTGACATCATCTCCTGACATTAAGAAGGTTCTGATTATCGGCTCCGGGCCCATCATCATCGGGCAGGCGGCGGAGTTCGACTACGCCGGCTCCCAGGCCTGCCGCGCCCTGCGGGAGGAGGGGGTAACGACGGTGCTGGTCAACTCCAACCCCGCTACCATTATGACCGACGAGGGTATTGCCGATATCGTGTACATCGAGCCGCTCACAGTGGAGGTGGTGGAGCGCATCATCCAGCGGGAGCGGCCGCAGGGGCTGCTGCCCACCCTGGGGGGGCAGACCGGGCTGAACCTGGCGGTGGCGTTGGCCGATGCGGGCATTCTGGACAAGTACGACGTGAGGATGCTGGGCACGTCTCTTGAGACTATCCGCACGGCGGAGGACCGAGCGCTGTTCCGGCAGCTCCTGCTGGACATTGGGGAGCCGGCGCCGGATAGCTCCATTGTGACCTCCCTGGAGGAGGCCAGAGAGGTGGGCCGGCGTATGGGCCTTCCTCTTGTGGTGCGTCCGGCCTACACCCTGGGCGGAACGGGTGGAGGCCTGGTTGGCACGCTAGAAGAGTTGGAGACCATCGTCAGCGGTGGGCTGGCGTTGAGTCCTATCCATCAGGTGCTGCTAGAGCGGTCGCTGGTGGGGTGGAAGGAGGTTGAGTATGAGGTGATGCGGGATGGGGCCGATACCTGCATTACGGTGTGCGTCATGGAGAACTTCGACCCGATGGGGGTGCATACGGGTGATAGCATTGTGGTTGCACCCAGCCAGACGCTCACCGATAAAGAGTACCAGATGCTGCGCTCTGCCAGCCTCAAGATCATCCGCTCCCTGGGGATTCAGGGCGGTTGCAATATCCAGTTTGCACTGGCTCCACACCCGTGGGTAGCGCCGGAGCTGTACCAGGATGGCCAGATGCCGGATCCCAGCTACTATGTCATTGAGGTGAACCCTCGGGTGAGCCGTAGCTCGGCCCTGGCCAGCAAGGCCACCGGCTACCCTATTGCGCGGGTGGCCGCCAAGATTGCGGTGGGGCGTCGCCTGGACGAGATTCCGAACGCCGTGACGGGCAAGACCCTGGCCGCTTTCGAGCCAGCCCTGGACTACTGCGTCGCCAAGATTCCCCGCTGGCCATTTGACAAGTTCCCCTCCGGAGATCGGACCACGGGGACGCAGATGAAGGCCACGGGAGAGGTGATGGCGATAGACCGCTCCTTTGAGGCCGTCTTTCAAAAGGCGGTGCGTTCGTTGGAGCTGGGCGGGGTCTCCCTGCTGTGGGAGGACCCGAAGTGGGCGCAGGATGACGAGGGTATTCTTGAGGGGCTGCCGCTGCGCCCCAACGACCTGAGGCTCTGGGCCGTGATGGCGGCTCTGCGCCGAGGGGTTGCTGTCCAAGACCTGACAAGGATCACCTTGATTGACCCGTGGTTTCTTGGCGGGCTGCAAAACATTGTTGACATGGAGCGGCGCATGCTAGGGGAGACGCTGACGCCACGGCTGCTGTGGCAGGCGAAGCGGCTGGGCTTCTCCGACGAGCAGATAGGTACGCTGGCCGACCGGCTTCCGGAGCAGGTCCGGAACCTGCGTGGAGACTGGGGCATTCGTCCGGCCTACAAGATGGTGGATACGTGCGCGGCGGAGTTCGAGGCGAAAACGCCCTACTTCTACAGCACCTACGAGCAGGAGAATGAGGCGGAGCCTCTTCCATTCCCCAAGGCCGTGGTTATCGGCAGTGGTCCGATACGCATCGGTCAAGGAATTGAGTTCGACTATTGCAGCGTCCATGCGGCCTGGGCCCTCCAGGAGGACGGTACCAGAAGCATCATCGTCAACTCCAACCCGGAGACGGTATCCACCGATTTTGACACCAGCGACCGTCTATACTTCGAGCCACTGGACGAGGAGAGCCTGCTGGACATCCTTCAGAATGAGGGCATGGAGTCCTCTGGTGGAGAGGTGATACCGCCTCCTTCAGTGGTCCAGTTTGGCGGACAGACGGCCATCAACCTCTCTCAGGCACTGGCCAGGGCCGGGATGCCGGTCCAGGGCTCCTCCGCCGAGGCTATCGACATCGCCTCAGACCGGCACAAGTTCGAAGACCTGCTGAGCCGTCTGGGTATACCGCAGCCACCCGGCGCCACGGTATCCAACGTGGAGGAGGGCTTGAATGTGGCCCAGCGCATAGAATATCCCGTGCTGGTGCGTCCAAGCTACGTTCTGGGTGGCCGGGCGATGGAGATTGTCCAGAATGCCACGGAGCTGGTGCGCTACCTGTCTTTGGCCGTTCAAGTAGGCCAGGGGAGGCCGGTGCTTATCGACAAGTATCTGGAGGGGCGGGAGGTGGAGGTAGACGCAGTGTGTGACGGAGAGCGTGTGCTCATTCCCGGCATTATGGAGCACGTGGAGAGGGCGGGAGTTCACAGCGGAGACTCCATGGCCATCTACCCGGGGCTGACGCTGACGGAGGCGGAGGTGGATACACTGGTGGATTACACGACGCACATTGGCATGGCCCTCCAGATCCGCGGGTTGATGAATATCCAGTACGTTATTACCGGCTCTGAGAGGTATCGAGACCCGGCTACGTTCGATCGCGTGGCATCCCAGGGGATCGATTCCGAGGTGTACGTTCTGGAAGCCAATCCGCGGGCCAGCCGGACGGTCCCCTTCATATCCAAGGTGACTGGTGTACCCCTAGTCCGCCTTGCAACCAAGGTCATACAAGGTAAAAGCCTGGAGGAGATGGGCTATGAAGGTGGGCTGTGGCGTCGGAACGGGCTGGTGGCGGTGAAAGCGCCGGTCTTCTCCATGTCCAAACTCCTGGGCGTAGATACTCACCTGGGTCCGGAGATGAAGTCCACTGGGGAGGTCATGGGCGTAGACGAGACCTTTGAGGGGGCGGTATCCAAGGCCCTCCTTGCCGGAGGGCTTATGCTTCCGCCCAGCGGCTCCATCCTGTTGAGTATCGCCGACAAAGACAAGGCCGAGGCGCTGCCCCTGGTCACCTCCCTGGCGAAGGCAGGCTACCGGATGTATGCCACGGAGGGCACCGCCATGATGATTCAGGCCCTGGGCCTGGAGGCGACGGTGATTCAGAAGCGGCTGGCGGAGGGCCATCCCAACGTTGTGGACGTGATCAACGATGGGACCGTGGATGCCCTGGTGAACACCATCTCCCAGTCAACTGCCACAATTCGGGACGGCTTTGAAATACGGCGGGCGGCCGTGGAGCGAGGCATCCCATGTTACACCTCACTGGACACGGCCCGCGCTGCGGCTGAGAGCCTGCTACACGACTCCTCCCTATACAGCGTGCGGCCCGTTGGGGAATACCTACGAAGCGAAGAAGAGAGGGGCAGACGTGCATAAGCCGTGTGCCGCGCGGTGCTCCCTAGGGAGACCTGTACCTACAAGAGATACCTAAAATGAACTGGATGGAAGAGGAAAAAACTACCAATAGCATCAATGACCAGGAGGCCCCGGCACCCCCGAGAAGGCGTCGGCGTAGGAGGAGGCCCGCGGGTTCAACGCCGTCGGTAGCGGAGCAGCCGGCGACGCCCGTACCCGGGGAGGCGGTGGCAGAGGCGGCCGTCCCACAGGCTGGCCAGTCGTCAGAGGCTGTGGCTGCTCCACAAGCTGGCGAGTCCATTGGGGCTGAGGTCGGCGCGGAGGGAGCACCCCCGAGAAGGCGTCGGCGCAGGAGGAGGCCAGCGGGTTCAACGCCGTCGGTAGCAAAGCAGTCGGCGACGCCCGTACCCGAGGAGGCGGTGGCAGAGGTGTCCGTCCCACAGGCTGGCCAGTCAACTGAGGCTGTGGCCGACGCGGAGGCCCCGGCACCTCCGGGAAGGCGTCGGCGAAGAGCGAAAACATCCACAACTGAAGAGGTACAGCTACCTTTAGCCAACGGACGGGCGGGCCAGTACGCTGCGCTGGCTGAGCGGGCGGAGCTACCCCTCAGGCGGCATAGTGGAGCAGTGGACCTTCCGTCCGCTGAATCGGCCGGGGCGTCTGGCCCTCACTCTCCCTTTGCCCATCCGGCGGAGGAGGAGTTCGCCCGCCTGCTGGACTTCTACGGAGTGAAGTGGCTCTACGAGCCCCGCTCATTTCCCTTGCGCTGGGATGGGGACCGAGTGGTGGAGATGTTCACACCGGACTTCTACCTGCCAGAGGTGGACATGTACGTTGAGCTAACCACCCTGAAGCAGAACCTGGTAACGGAGAAAAATAGGAAGCTACGCCACATTCGCGAGCTGTACCCGGATATCAACATCAAGCTCCTCTACCGACGCGACATCCACAGGCTGCTGGCGAAATACGGCTATGGCCCGCTGGCGGAGTCGGATGGGCTGGAGATAGAGCGTGTGCTGTACACCAAGCCACAGATAGAGCGGAGGGTAGCTGAGCTGGGCCGGGAGATATCCAGGGATTATGACGGAGAGCAGCCTATTCTCATCGGCGTGCTGCGCGGCGTCGTCTGTTTTATGTCCGACCTTATCCGCCAGATCACGTTGCCCCTGTCCATGGACTTTATGTCCATCTCCTATTTCGACGGCTCCGATGGCGAGGGGGTGCGGATCACCAAGGACCTGGACATAGATCTCCACGAGCGTCATGTCTTGTTGGTAGAGGATATTGTGGATACGGGCATGACCCTGAACTTCCTGCTGCATCACCTGGCCAGCCAGAAGCCGGCCAGTTTGAAGGTGTGCGCTCTGCTGGACAAGGGGATACGTCGTCTGGCGGATGTGAGGCTGGACTACGTGGGGTTTGAGGTGCCGGACGAGTTCATTGTGGGTTACGGCCTTGATTACCTGGAGAAGTACCGGAACCTGCCGTTTATCGGTATCCTAAAGCCCGGGGAGCAACCGTCCACTGGGGGTAGGAGGAGGCGAAGGCCCAAGTAGCAGTGGTCCGCCGCCTTACTAGGCTGCTACGCCGTTCGTGGTAAGAGTCGCCGGGGCATCCGCGTCTCCGGTGGAGGACTCTACGCGGACTCTTGGCCCTTGGCGCAGTCCGGACAGGGCGCTACTGCTGGACCTGTCTTAGCCGGGCGGAGTCGACGTTCTGGTCTAGCCACTTGTAGTAGTTCCAGGTGTTCCCAACACGTCCCTCTCGGCGCCCCTCCAGCATGTTGCGCATGAAGAGCACAGGGATCTCCTGGATATCCTCCTGTGAGCCTAGCTGCATTGCGTGCCAGGTCACTTGGGCCTGGTACTCCAGATCGATGGCGGCGACTATGGTGGCCTCAAGTGAGGCCGCGCCGAAGACCAACCCGTGGTTTCTCAGGTGGCAGGCTATGGAGTCACCCATGATCTGCGCCGCAACCTTGGCCTGCTGCACCGTTCTAACGATGTCATAGCTCTCGTCGTAGACGGGGATGGGGTCCGCTGCAGAAGCCGCCAGCCCCGGATGGAGCACCGGCCGAATTCGTACGCCGGCGATGCCGAAGGTAGAGGCCCATTTCTGGTGGGTGTGCACAACTCCCATAACATCCGGCCTGGCCTTGTAGATCTCGGCGTGAAGGGGCCACTCGACGGGCAGGGTACCCTCCCCATCCAGGTGGTTGCCCTCCAGGTCCATGGTGAGGATGTCCACGGCCTGGGTGAGGGCTATGCTGCGCTGAAGCACCCCGTTGCGCTTGATAAGGACTCGGTCTGTGCCGGGGATGCGGTGGCTGGCGTGGCCGGAGGTAGTGACCAACCCCGTGTGGTGGAGGGTCCTGTTGGCAAGGGCTACCAGCTCTTTCAGTTCATCGATGCTTGGTTGACTGGTCATGGAAGGCTTCCTCCAGAGTAGGGTAGGTCGGAATCATGGCAAGCCTACTCAAGGGAGTCCATGCTTGTCAAGGCTTTCGCCGTTCTGGGCTGCCACCCTGGCGCCCGTGGGGCACAGGCTCAGGAGGCAGCATCTCTGGCACAAGGGTTCCTTGCGGCAGGTCTCTTTGGCGTGCCGGTCAAGGAGGGCGTGGTATTCGTTGAATAGCAGGACATCCTTGGGAAGGTTGTCCTGAAACAGGGTTTGAAATGCAGTGTAATCTCGCCGCTCCGGGGTCAGGTCCAGGCGGAGCACGATCCGCCTGGTGTATGCGTCGATGACGAAGGAGGGCATGCCGGCCGCATAGAGGATAATATCATCGGCCGTCTCCTCACCGATACCGTAGATGGACAAAAGCTCCCGGCGGAGGGTGGGGATGTCCTGGGCGAAGAGGTGGCCTAGATCGTCGTTGTGCCGCTGCCCCAGGACTTGGGCGAAGGCCTTCAGCTTCTTGGCCTTGGTGTTGAAGTAGCCGCTGGGTCGGATGAGGCCGCCCAACTCCTCATCGGAGAGGTCCCGGAGACGAGGGGCGCTCAGTGCGTCCGCCGCTTTCAGGTTCGCCATGGCCCGCTCTACGTTGCGCCAGGCGGTATTCTGAGTCAGGATGGCGCCGACGATGGTCTCGAACGGGCCGTCGCCTGGCCACCAGTGCTGCGGGCCGTATCGCTGGTGCAGGCGCTGGTAGACATCCAAGAGACGCCTGCCCAGGTCCGTTGGCGTCGCGGGATCGGTGACCATTGTGTGTTCGAGCCTCAGCTTTAGGGAGCGTTCGCTTGGGGGAAGAGATGCACCGGTACCTGGTCGTGGAGGCGCACTTCTTGCAGGGTCACGCGGCACCGATAGGCGTATATCTCCACGCCGGCAGTATAGGCCAATCGTAACGCCTCGCCAAAGGCAGGGTCGGCCACATCGTTGGGGTGAAAGGCCTGGACATCCTCCCGCTGGATGACGAACAGCACGGCGGCGCGGCACCCCTGTGCGGCAGCGCGACTCAGGGTCTCTACGTGCCGGCGGCCCCTTGTGGTGGGAGCATCCGGGAAGAGCCCGACACCCTCCTCCACCAGGGTGACCGACTTCACCTCCACGTAGCATTTGCCGGAGCCGCCTAGTTTTCCGGAGGCGTCTAGGAGGAGCAGATCAAGCCGGCTATTCTCCAGCACCTGCTCCCGCAATATCGTGTCGTATGCGGCGAACTGGGGCAGTCGTGACTCGCTCAGAGCCTCGTAAACCAGCGTTGACGGGAGCTGGGCGTCGGCGGAGACCAGGGTGTGGCCCAGGTCAACCAGGGAGAGGTCGTAGGCGGTCTTTCGGTGGGCGGCATCACCCGCGGGTGTGAGCAGTACGCGCATGCCGGGCTGCAGCAGCTCACGGAGCCTGCCGGAGTTGGCCACGTGGACCTGTACGTCCCGGCCGCACACCTTCACCAGGGCGGCGAAGCGGTTGATCCGGGCGATGAACGTGCCTTGGATGAGATGTGGGCTGAGCTTCACGTTGCGGTGGGCCTCTAATCCGATGTTCATCCTAGCATCGGGCACTGGACGGCGGCAACTTGCGTGTTCTCTGTCCGCAAAGGTACACTAGCCGTCCAGGGGGTGCTGTATGGCTACCTTTGTGGAGCGGCTGGATGCCGCATCTGTTCGTAATGAGAGTCTCCTCTGTGTAGGGTTGGACCCTGACCCCGCGCTGATGCCCGTAGAGGATGTGTTCCTCTTCAACAGGGAGATCGTGGATGCCACCCATGATCTTGTGTGCGCCTACAAACCCAACCTGTCCTTCTACGAGGCCCTGGGCATTCCCGGTCTGCAGGCTTTGCAAAAGACCATAGGGCACATACGGGATGTCGCGCCGGATGTAATCATCCTGGGTGATGCCAAGCGGGGAGACGTGGCAAGCTCCGCCACCGCCTACGCCAAGGCGTTGTTTGAGGTGTGGGGGTTCGATGCAGCGACGGTGAATCCCTATGTCGGGCAGGATGCGGTGCAGCCCTTCCTGGACTACGGAGAGAAGGGCGTATTCGTATTGTGCCGCTCCTCCAACCCCGGCGCTGGCGATTTCCAGGACAGACTGGTCATTTCTAAGGGCGGTGATAACCAGCACACCCTCTACCAGACAGTCGCGCTGGAGGCTCGCAAGTGGAATAAGCATGGCAACGTTGGCCTGGTCTTGGGCGCGACTTATCCGCAGGAGCTCGCCGAGGTACGGGCGTTGTGCCCGGAGATGCCATTCCTTGTACCTGGAATCGGTGCGCAGGAGGGTTTCCTGGAGGAGTCGGTCCGGGGGGGTACCACAGCGAGCGGCCGGCGCGCCATCATCAGCGCCTCCCGGGGAGTGCTCTACGCCTCCGGTGACGCAGACTTCGCGGCTGCCGCACGCAAGGCGGCGGAAAACCTTCGGGACACCATCAATCGTACCCTTATAAGGGAGGGTTGCGGATGGTGATGGAGCTACAGCTCGGCGAAATGGTGCGGCTGAAGAAGGCCCACCCCTGTGGCAGCGACGAGTGGGAGGTGGTGCGCCTGGGTGCCGATATAGGCCTGCGCTGTCTTGGATGTCAGCGTCGTGTGCTCATGGAGCGGGGGGTGCTAGCCCGCAAGATCTCCAAGCGGCGGCAGCTTGGAAGCGTAGCTGGAAGCCAGTAGCGATTATATTGACACTCCTGTGAAGCTGGGCGTAAGATAAAAACCACGCCTGAAAAGAAGGAGGCGGCTCATGCCGGAGATGGTCATCGATAGCATTCGCGTCAGCCTGATGAACTATCAGCGGGTAGTGATTCTTAAGGAGAAGGACGCGGACCGCTATCTCCCTATCTGGATAGGGCCGGCAGAGGCCGATGCCATAGCGGTGAGGCTTCAGGAGGTCTCCGTTCCCCGTCCGCTGACCCATGATCTCTTGCGGTCAGTCATTACGTCTCTGGGGGCCGGGGTGAGCCATATTGTAATCTCCGACCTTCAAAACGACACGTTCTTTGCGAAGGTGGTGCTGCACGTGGACAGTAAGTCCATGGAGGTGGACTGCCGCCCCAGCGATGCCATTGCCCTGGCGGTCCGCACGGAGGCCCCCATCTACGTAGAGGATATGGTCCTGGATAAGGCGGGCATCATCCTGGATAAGGAGACGGGGAAACCGCTCATTCCAGGAGAGGAGGGTGAGGAGGAGAAGCCTAAGGAAGTCAAGGAGGAGGAGTTGAAGCGTCTCTCCGCCTTCACCGATTTTATTAGCACGTTAGACCTGGAGGACCTGGGAAAGAGCAGTCAGCAGGGCTCCTAGGGATTGCAGCGGTGCTGATGTACGGGGCTCCGGTCTCAGAAGGTCGGAGCGCTCTTTTTTTGTCGTCCGCGGCACTTCGGCACCATTGACCCCCAAAAGAGTGCGTGATAAGCTGCACAAAGTTTCTGGGAGGGTATGGTGAGAAGCGGTTTTGGCCTGGCGTTACGCCTGCTGGGCCTGGGGTGGTACATAGCCCTGTCAATAATCCTTGGCGTGGCGGGTGGACTTTGGCTGGACGGGGTGATGGGTACGCGGCCGCTATTCACGTTGGTTGGAGTAATCCTGGGTAGCGCTCTTGCCTTCTACGGTGTCTATAAGATGGTCCTGCCGCTACTCGGTGAGGACGAGACGGCCACAAAACCGTAGCCTGGAGAGTACCGGGAGCCGTAATGCGTAGACGTCTTCTCACGGTGGGTGCCATCGGAATCGCTGCCCTGTTTGTTGCCGGCTTCCTGACCGGTGCCATAGCCAAGGGGACGGACGATGCGTTCCTACCCAAGCCGGAGATTCACCTTCAGCCGGTGGCCGTCTTTGAGGGGGATAGCGAGGGTACTGGGAATGGGGATGATGGCCATGCGGAGACCTCTGCGCTTCCCGCCAGCAAGTTCACCATCACCAACACGCTGCTTTCATCTTGGATAGCCACCGCTATTCTCATCATCCTCTTTTCCCTGGCTACCCGGAAGATGGCGCTGGTGCCCAGGGGCCTGCAGAACCTGATGGAGGCGATCATCAGCGCGATGTACGACTTTGTGGAGAGCGTGGCCGGCAGCCGTAACGCACGCAGATTCTTTCCGATGTTCGCCACCATCTTCCTTTTCGTCATTGTGAACGCATGGCTGGGCCTTCTGCCTATCTATCCCAGCCTTGGCTTTTTGGAGGATGGCGAGATCAAGCGACACCTGCTGCGTCCCGCGGGGACGGACCTGAACATGCCGCTGGCATTGGCGCTGATATCCTTCGTATTCGTGGAGTATTGGGCCATCCGCATCCTGGGATTGGGCTACTTTGCCAAGTTTTTCCGGTTCGGGGGGCTGTTCCGGGCGCGGAGCTTGCAGACGCTGTTCCAGGCGGCCATAGATGTCTTTGTGGGGATGCTGGAGCTTCTCAGCGAGCTGGTGCGAGTGGTGAGCTTCACCTTCCGGCTTTTCGGCAACATGACGGCGGGGGAGATCCTTCTTCTGGTAACGGCCTTTCTGGTGCCCTTTGTATTCTCCCTGCCGTTCTACGGCCTGGAGCTCCTGGTAGGGTTCATACAGGCCCTGATATTCGCGGGGCTAACCTTGGTGTTCGTGACTATTGCTATAGTGCCCCATGAGGGTGAGGAGCACGGCTAACGGCCTGTTTGGGAGGAGCACACCATGGAGATTTTCGCCTTTATCATGGCCCTGGTTGCGTTAGCAATAGCGGCTGCTGCTTTGGGCGTTGCCGTGTACGCCCTCTCCAGTCGTCAGGAGTAGCCGAAGAGTTGATGGCGTCACTTTAGTAGAATCTTACGAGTTGTAAGGAGGTGCACAGATGGAAGAGGGAGCGGCGAAGTTTTTGGCGGCTGGTCTGGCTGCGGGCCTGGGGATGATAGGGCCTGGGATAGGCATCGGGATCCTTGGTGCTGGTGCCTTGAACGCCATAGGCCGGAACCCGGAGGCCCGCGGTCCCATTCTGACCAATATGATCCTGGCCATCGCCTTCGCGGAGGCCTTGGGCATCTATGCGCTCATCGTAGCGGTCATTCTAGCCCTGGTGGTGTAAGCGCCCGGCGCACGGGCGTTACCAGAGCACCCTCTGGAGGGGGATATGGCAGAGTTAGGCTTTCATTGGCCCAGCCTGATCGTTTACGTTGTGAACTTCACGATCCTGCTGGTTATCCTTTACCTTGCTGGGTATAAGCCGATTTTACGGATGCTGGACCAGCGGTCTGAGCGCATACGAGGCAGCCTGGAGGAGGCGGACAGAATCAAAGGGGAGTCTGAGGAACGCCAACAGGAGATGCAAGGGGAGCTGGACAAGGCTCGCCAGGAGGGGCAGGCCCTGATTGCGCAGGCCAGGGAGTTGGCAGATCGGTATCGTGAGGAGGAGCGGCAGCGAGCCAGGGAGGAGACGGATGCGTTCCTCTCGAAGGCTCGTGACGATATTCAACGGGAGACGGGCAACGCGATGGAGGAGCTCCGCCAGCAGTTTGCCGGTCTTGCTATCTCGGCCGCAGAGCGGGTGATTGAGCGCTCCCTGGACCAGAAGGCCCACAAGGAGATCATCGACAAGGTGTTGGAGGAGAGCTCTCAGGTTGGGGGAGGTGGATAGGGTATGGCCCGAGTGCCAACGCCAAGGCGGTACGCTCAGGCGGTCTTCCAGATGGCCGAAGAGCGGGGCGAGACCGACCAGTGGCTTGATGGACTGCGGGCAGCGTTGGTCGTTGCCGAGGAGGAGGCTCTTCGCACGTACTTGGAGCTTCCCAAGGTTGGTATAGCGGAGAGGCTCAGGGTGATTCAGGAGATTCTTGTGGACGTAAATCCGCTGGTGCAGAGCCTGATAGGACTCCTTGTATCCCGGAACAGCCTTGGGCTGTATACGCGCATAGTTGAGGAGTATGAGCGGTTGCTTGATGCTCACTACAACCGGGAGCGTGCCACGGTGACTACCGCGGTGTCGTTGGACGATCAGCAGCAGCAGCGGGTACGGGAGCAGCTTACGAAGCTCTTGAGCAAGGAGGTGGTCCTCACCACCCAGGTGGAGCCGCAGGTCCTTGGTGGGCTGGTGGCACGGGTAGGCGATAGGATCATAGACGGCAGCACACGGGGGAGGCTACTTGGCCTCCGCACCAGCCTGGTGAGGTCACTGGGTTGAGGTAGCCGTCATCCTGGGCGAGTGAAGGGCACATTGCAGGCATTGCTGGGATGTGTGGTTACTGTACATTGGGACTCAGTATGACGAGAATCGGGCGTATACCGAGGAGATATCAAACGAGAGGTGGGCAATGACGACACGGGGCCAGGACATAGCGGCCGTCATCAAACGCCAGATCGAGGAGTTCGGCGGTGAGCTCAGCATGGTGGATGTGGGGACCGTGGTGAGTGTGGGTGACGGGATCGCAACGGTTCACGGACTGCGCGGAGTGAGCTACACGGAGCTGCTTCACTTTCCGGGTGATGTGATCGGCATGGCCATGAACTTGGAGGAGGATAGCGTGGGCGCCGTTATCCTGGGGGAGGATTCGGGGATCAGGGAGGGGGACGAGGTTCGCGCCACGGGTCGAATCGCTGACGTGCCGGTGGGAGATGCCCTCATCGGCAGGGTTGTCGATCCTCTGGGCACACCGGTGGATGGCAAGGGTCCCATTCGCACGGAGAAGGCCCGAGCCGTTGAGCGGGTGGCTCCCAACGTGGTATCTCGGCATGCGGTGAACATACCCGTGCAGACGGGGATCAAGGCCATAGACGGCATGATCCCCATTGGGCGGGGGCAGCGGGAGCTGATCATCGGTGACCGCTCCACGGGCAAGACCGCCATAGGCATAGATACCATCATCAACCAGCGAGGGGGAGATCTCCTTTGCATCTACGTGGCCATTGGGCAGCGGGTGGGCAAGGTGGCTCAGATAGTGGCCACGCTGGAGGAGCACGGTGCGATGGAGCACACGGTGGTGGTGGCGGCTAACTCCTCGGACCCGGTGGCTCTCCAGTACCTGGCGCCCTATGCCGGCTGTGCCATCGGTGAGGAGTTTATGGAGCAGGGCAAGGATGCCCTCATTGTCTATGACGACCTCTCAAAGCATGCCTGGGCGTATCGCCAGCTCTCTCTGCTGCTGCGTCGGCCTCCGGGTCGGGAGGCGTACCCGGGCGACGTATTCTACCTCCATAGCCGGTTGCTGGAGCGGGCGGCAAAGCTGGATGATGAGCATGGCGGTGGCTCTCTGACAGCCCTGCCGATCATCGAAACGCAGGCAGGGGACGTCTCCGCCTACATCCCCACCAACGTCATCTCCATTACCGATGGCCAGATCTACCTGGAGGCCGATCTGTTCAACGGCGGTACCCGCCCTGCGGTGAACGTGGGGCTTTCGGTCTCCCGGGTGGGCGGCACCGCGCAACGCCGGGCCATGCGGCGGGTTGCCGGACGCCTGCGGCTGGACCTGGCCCAGTTCCGGGAGCTGGTCACCTTTGCCCAGTTCGGCACGGCGGACCTGGACCAGGCCACACGCTCCCAGTTGGAGCGGGGCCAGCGGATCTCCGAGGTGCTGAAGCAACCCCAATACCAGCCCCTGACCCTGGAGAAGCAGGTCACCGTCATGTACGCGGTGATCAATGGCTTTTTGGACGAAGTGGAGATCCCGAAGGTCCAGGCGTGGGAGACTGCCTTCCACGAGTATATGGAGACGAATCACCCAGAGGTGCTCCGGAAGATTACCGAGACATTCGAGCTGGACGATGATGGAGAGAAGGCACTGGGAGAGGCAATCAACGCATTCAAACAGACGGTGACGGTGTGAGGAGAGCAGCCCATGGGCCTTGAAGAGCAGGCGGCGAAGTACTTGAAGGGCAGGCGGGTGATCATTGTGACCTCCTCCCTGGATAGCGAGGGTTATCTTCAGGAGATAGCCGGAACGTTGCTGGATGCCGTGGAGGGCTGTCTCATTGTGGAGCAGGGCGAGGAGGCCGCGCCGACCCTGGTGAATCCGGACCATGTGGCCTGGGTTTATGAGGATACGGAGCAGGAGGAGGACGAGGGGGAGGAAGAAGATGAAGAGGACTCTTATAGATAGCTCATTATAGGCAATAGCTAAGACCATGCCCAACCTCCGACAGATACGGCGTCGCATACGGAGCGTGCAGAGCACCGCCAAGATCACCAAGGCGATGCAGATGATCGCCGCCTCAAAGATGCGCCGGGCGCAGCAACTCACACTGGCCGGCCGTCCCTATGCTGAGAAGCTGCAGGAGGTGCTGGCGGACCTGGCGGCGCAGCCCATTGATCCGGAGGATATCCATCCGCTGCTCCAGAAGCGGGAGGTGGAACGCACGCAGGTCATCCACATCACGCCGGACAGGGGCCTCTGCGGAGGCCTGCCCTCCAACTTGAACCGGGCTACGGGGCAGTTCATCATCCAGCAGGGGAGTCCCGTGGCCGTGGTGGCCGTGGGCCGCAAGGGACGTGACTTCATGGTGCGGTACGGCCGAGATGTGAGGGCGGTCTTCACCGACCTGGGGGACCGTCCCGAGCTGAGTGATGTGTTACCCATTGCGCATCTGGCCATAGAGGACTACACAAGCGGCAATATCGACCGGGTGGTCCTCACCTACGGACACTTTGTGAGCACCGCAGTGCAGAGGCCGGTGATACAACAGCTTCTGCCCGTGGAGCCGGCCTCTCTGGAGGTGGGGCAGGCCGTGGGATATATCTATGAGCCTCGGGGCATTGAGGTGCTGGGAGAGCTGTTGCCACGCTTTGTGGAGATGGAGATCTACCACGCAGTGCTGGAGGCCGTCGCAAGTGAGCAGTCGGCGCGTATGGTGGCCATGCGCAACGCCACGGACAGCGCCAACGATATGTTGGACGCCCTGACCCTGACGATGAACAAGGTGCGCCAGGAGGCCATCACCCGGGAGCTGCTGGACATCGTCGGTGGCGTGGCGGCGCTGGAGTAGGCGGATGGGCTCCTTTCAAGCACGGGCGGTGATCTTGGATATGGACGGTGTGCTGGTGGACAGCGAGCCGTTGTATTTGAAGGCGCTGAATCGTGTGCTGGTGGACATGGGTGCCGAGCCCCTCACCGATGATGAGAACCGTGGTCTCATCGGCACCACCGTGGCGCACACCTGGGAGGCCATTATGGAGATGCGCTCCCTTCCCCGGCCTACGGGTTATTACCTAGACAGATATACACAACAGGTATCACGCATCATTGAATCGGACATGGTGGTTGCGCCTGGTGTGGAGCGCATCATTGAGGAGGTGCATACGAGGGGTATGCCCCTGGGGTTGGCATCCAGCTCTCTTCGGAAATGGGTGGACTTGAAGCTGAAGGTGACGGGCCTGGCCCGCGCGTTCGATGTGGTCTTTGCAGGAGACGAGATCGAGAGAGGGAAGCCTGCCCCGGATATCTACCTGGAGGTGGCGCGACGCTTGGACGTGATCCCTGGCGAGTGCCTTGCAATAGAGGACTCGCCAAGCGGTGTTGAGGCGGCGGTAACGGCGGGAATGTACACCGTGGCGGTCCGCACGGTCTCCACGGCGGGGCTGGATGTGAGCCGCGCCCACGTGGTGCTGGACAGTTTGAAGGATTTCGACATGGGCCTCCTGGGCGGGCCAAAGCCTGCCCCCAGGGGCGATATAACCGCAGAAGCGAGGTGATACCGTGGCTGAGGGAGGCGAAGGCAAGATAATCCAGGTGATCGGCACCGTGGTGGACGTGGAGTTTCCACCGGAGAAGCTGCCGGCTCTGTACAACGCACTGGAGCTGCAGATCAATGGAGAGCGGCTCGTTCTGGAGGTGGAGCAGCACATCGGCAACAACTGGGTGCGCTGCCTGGCCCTCGGCCCCACGGAGGGGCTGGCTCGTGGCACGGTCGTAAAGGACACCGGCCAGGCCATCACCGTGCCCGTGGGCCCGGCATCCCTGGGCCGGTTGTTCAACGTGACGGGGGACCCCCTGGACAACCTGGGTGAGGTGGCGGCGGAAGAGCGCTGGCCCATCCACCGGGAACCGCCATCGTACGACGAGCAGTCGAGCACCACAGAGATCCTGGAGACGGGAATCAAGGTCCTTGACCTCGTCTCTCCCTTCACGAAAGGTGGCAAGGTGGGCGCGTATGGCGGCGCCGGAGTGGGCAAGACGGTCATCATCATGGAGCTCATCCGCAACATCGCCTCCGTGCATAAGGGGTACTCCGTTTTCAGCGGTGTCGGCGAGCGCTCCCGCGAGGGCAACGACCTGTGGCACGAGATGCAGGAGTCCGGGGTGATGAAGAACACCGTGATGGTGTTCGGTCAGATGAACGAGCCACCGGGTGTGCGTCTGCGCATTGGCATGACGGGGCTGACCATGGCGGAGTACTTCCGGGACCGGGAGAACCAGGACGTGCTTCTGTTCATCGACAATATCTACCGGTATATCCTGGCGGGCATGGAGGTATCGGCGCTGCTTGGTAGGATGCCATCCGCCGTGGGCTACCAGCCCACACTGGCTACGGAGATGGGCGCGCTCCAGGAGCGCATCACCTCCACCAAGAACGGCTCCATCACCTCCTTTCAGGCCATCTATGTTCCCGCCGACGACTACACCGACCCCGGCGTTGCAACGACATTCGGCCACCTGGACGCGGTGGTGGCCCTGGAGCGGTCCATTGCGGAACAGGGGCTCTACCCGGCGGTGGACCCGCTTACCTCCACCTCCCGCATCCTGGAGCCTCGCATCGTTGGTGAGGAGCACTACCAGGTGGCCCGGGGTTGCCAGGAGGTGCTCCAGCGGTACAAGGACCTCCAGGACGTCATCGCCATTCTTGGCATGGAGGAGCTGTCCGAGGAGGACAAGCTCACCGTGACGCGTGCTCGCAAGATCCAGCGGTTCTTCTCGCAGCCCTTCTTTGTGGCCGAGACGTTCACGGGACGAGAGGGCAGGTACGTGCCCACGCGAGAGACGGTCCGCGGTTTCAAGGAGATACTGGATGGCAAGCACGACGATTTGCCTGAGCAGGCCTTCTACATGATGGGGACCATAGACGAGGTGGTGGAGGCCGGCCAGAAGATGGCGGCGGAGGCGGGATAGACTGGATCGTGCTAGGATGATGGTGAAATGATTGAGGTAGATTCGGCTGAGAAGGCGACGGCTATTGCTGTTGATTTCGTAAAGAAGTACAAGCAAGTTGTTATACCTACCTCAGCTCATAAGGAAGCCGATGTTTGGATTGTCACGCTTGAGGTTGGGGCCATTATTGTGAAAATTGCAACGGTGCACGTTGAAGCTGGCACCGGAGCGATAAAGGAATATGACATCCCACCCTAGAGTAGGACCCAAGCTGTGCAAGAGAGATTGGAACAGTACAAGGCTCAAGCCATACATTACTTGGAGAATGCCTTTGCCACTCTTCAGGAAGGCGATGTTGAAAAGGCTGGCGAGTTCTTATGGGGCAGTCTTGCACAAGCGTTGAAAGGGGTGGCGGCTCGCAAAGAGCAGTTGCTACGAAACCACAAGGAGATAAGGACATATGCACGGGCGGTGTCGCTTGAGCTTCAAGATCCAACCGTTGAGACCGCGTTTGCTATAGCAGACCGGTTGCACTCCAATTTCTATGAAGCATTCCTTGACATAGAGGACCTAGCTGTAGATGCCGAAAGGATACGGGAAGCTGTAAGTATGCTTCTCGGACTCCTGGATACACTTAGTGAAGAGCCTTCCAGAGTATAAGAGTGTAGCCATGCCCACCATGCAACTGGACATTGTGACCGCCGAGCGGGTGACCTATTCCGACCAGGTGAGCGGCGTGGTGGCCCCCGGCATGGAGGGAGAGCTGGGCATTCTGCCTAACCATACGCCTCTCCTGACCATTCTCCAGCCGGGTGAGCTGCGGATCATCAAGGAGGGTGAGGAGGATACCTACATCGCCGTGAGCGGTGGTTTTCTTGAGGTGATGGCGAACAAGGTGATCATCCTTGCCGACACGGCGGAGCGGGCCGACGAGATAGATGAAGCCAGGGCCGAGGAGGCGGTGCGGCTTGCCCAGGAGCGGGTGGAGCACCGTACGTCCGATATGGACCTGCAGCGCGCCCTGGCCTCCCTGCGCCGATCTGAAGCCCGTATGAAGGTGGTCCGCCGTCGGCGGGAGCGGCCGCTCTCGCCACCGGGTGGGTAGGTAGGGGAGCTGGGTATATACCTCTTGACCTATGGTCATCAAGCTATTATCACCACATTCTTCCGAGGGTCGTGTTAGCCGCAAAGGTTAATATTTGCCCACCCTCCCGCCCCTTCGGCAAGCTCTCCGATACGCTCGGTGAACCGAGCTATCGCGAGTCTCGATGAGCTTGGCATCATCGGACAGGCAGGCTCTCGGACTGCGTCCATACTCCCTGCTCTCTCCCCTCCACTCCCAACCTGAGGGTTCCTCCAAGCGGTTCTTGGTGCAGGAAGGTGTTGTGATGAGGCTACTTGGCATTCGGTAGACTCTGTCAAACCAGGAGTAGCCAAACAAGGTGCACGCTCATTCTGTTTAGGGCCATAGGTCCAGGGTTTCCAACGCTCATCATTTGATAGTGCGGCAAGACTCAGGGTGAGTGGTACGGATGGTCAAACCGCCCCGTAATGGTTATCAACTTGATAAGTCGATACCCTACTCCGCTCGTGGTGAGCGTGTCGAACCATACGAGCGGCCCGAGAGAATAATCCCGCTCACGCCCTTCGACAGACCCAGGGGCGATTCGTGAATCGCCCCTACAAAGGGGATGGGGGGAGTTGTTTCCATGTTATGTCAAGTGTCTCTATCTGGCCTCTAGCTGAGAGAAAACTTTTTTCGGGGAAACAACTCCGATTCCACATACGCTGATGGGCTAGCTGCTGACTTCCGGATGCTCATGGAGCCAGTGTAGCGGGAGAGACCGGGATGGGTAAGGGGTAGGTGGCGGGTGGACACCCGGCCCGGAGCCCTGCTTTTTCTTAGCGGTCCCTATCCGCTAACCGGCGGCGCAGGTTTGTGAACAGGTAGGTTGTTGCCAGGCCAGCGAACTCTCCCCACTGCTCGCGGGCGAGAGATGCAGCTTCGCCCTCTGTGATGGAACGGCCGGCAAAGTAGCGCTCAGAGACCAACCTACGTAGTGCTAGGTCGCCTGCGGGAAAGACATCCGTACGGCCCAGGGCGCGAAGCATGACCCACTGCGCCGTCCACATACCTATACCGTGGAGCTGGGTAATCTTTTCCACCACCTCCTGATTCGCAAGTCGTTCAAACTCTGCGAACTCCAGCCGTCCCTCGGCAGCTTCAGAGGCGATGCCCAGGATATACTCTGCCTTTCGATTGCTCAGACCAAGGGTGCAAAGCCCGTCATGCCCTGCGTTCAGGAAGTCGGTCGCTCTGGGGAACAGGTAGAAGGTCTGCCCATCCACCGTTAGGGGGTGTCCCAACGACCTCACGGTGCGGGCCCGGATAGCACGGGCCACCGCTGCTGAGATTTGCTGTCCTATTATCGCCTGGACAAGCGCCTCCAGTAATGAGCTGGTTTGAGGAGGGTGGAGCCCGTAGGAGCTCCGTATGGCCTCCAGGAGCACCGGGTCTTTTCGCGCCATGTGGTAGAAGGGACGAAGGTCCAGATCAAGAGAGAGGATTCGGCTTATAGCCCTAGCCGAGATCTCCAATGCTGATGGAGAGAGAGCATCTCCTTTAAGCTCCAGAAGCAACGACGGCGCTTCTACGGTCCCAGAGGCGCGGACAACCGCCAGCCATACGCGCTCCTCCACCTCCATAGTTCTGTAGTATGCGCCGTCACGGTAGGCGTCCGCACCGGACTCGGGCTGGCTGTAGGTCTGCGAAAGTGCTGTAACGTGCAAGTCAAACGGGGGTGAGGGTACTAAGGTTGCATGTGACATAGGGCCTCCACGAGGCTGTCATGGACGCGTGGTCAATGGAGGTTATGGATGTCACCACCGATACATGATGGCTGAGCGGTGATTCCCGGCGGCGCGGGTGGCTCAGCGCAGGTAGAAGGTCATCGACTGGAGGGCGAGGACCGGGTCGATGTTGCGCAGCTTCACCGACGGCGGGACCTGCGCCGGGATGGGGGCGTAGTTGAGGATGGACCGAACACCGCACTCCACCAGCCGGTCGATGACCTCCTGGGCGTGGGTGGCGGGAACGGCAACGATGGCGATATGGATGTCATTTGACTCGATGGTCTCTTGAAGGCGATGCATGGGCTGGACGATGATGCCGCCTACCACCTGTCCCACCTGGCGAGGGTCGGCATCAAAGGCGGCAACCATCTGAAAGCCCTCGGGACCCATGCCCGGATAGCTTATGATGGCCCGCCCCAGCCGCCCGACGCCGACAAGACCGACGTTCCACTCCCTATCCAGCCCGAGGATGCGACGCAGCTCCTCTTGGAGGTATCCGACGGAGTAGCCCCGTCCTTGCTTGCCGAAGCGACCGAAGTAGCTCAGGTCTTTCCTGATCTGGGCGGGAGTCATCTGGAGCTGGTTTCCCAGCTGCTGAGAGCTCACCACCTGGATGCTACGCTGGTGAAGCTGGCTCAGGACCCGCAGATAGAGGGGCAGTCGCAAGACTACCACTTCCGGGACCTCTGCGGTTGCTCCGCCAGCGCCTATCTCTCCGCTGACCATATCCATCCTGCTCCAGGGAATCGGGTGTACCTTGTAGCCCAAAGGCTCTCTCGAGGGCGATTGTAATTCCGTGCACAAACGGCGTCAACCAAGCCTAAACCGAGTAGGGCGAGGTCTACACCGTTCGGGGTAAGAGCGTACCCGTGGTATAGTGAACGGCGGTGTCATCGGTTTTCCAACGGGAGGGCACCATGCACATAGGCGTTTGCGCCATCCAGCTCCGGCTTCCGGAGAACGGTTCCCTGAAGGGGAAGCGTAGCGTGGTGCGCTCTCTCTGTTCTCGAGTAAGAAGCCGTTTCAATGTCTCCATCGCCGAGGTGGAGGATAACGACCGCTGGCAACTGCTGACCCTGGGCGTTTCCTGCGTGAGCAACGATCCCCGGCATGCCAACGAGATGCTCTCCAAGGTGGTGGACTACGTGCAGAGCATTCGCGTGGATGTTGAGCTATTGGACTATAGCCTAGAGGTCATCAGGGGCGTATAGAGCGAGATGGATGTCTCCAGCTTTCTCGATAGGCTCCAGGCCGCCTCCTGGTACAGTGGCCAGATCACCCATCGTGAGGTGCTGGGGCCTCGGGTGGCGGAGTATGGCGAGCTGGACCGACCCCTGAACCAGAGGCTGCAAACAGCGCTTCAGAGGGGCGGTGTCCAGCCTCTCTACCGGCACCAGGCGGAGGCGGTCAACGCCGTGAGGGAGGGCGGCCATGTCATTGTGGCCACGGGTGCCGCCAGCGGGAAGAGCCTCTGCTATCTGCTGCCCATCTTGGAAACGGTGCTTGCAGACACCTCCAGCCGGGCGCTGTACCTGGCTCCGACGAAGGCCCTGGCGCAGGACCAGCTGCGCGGCCTCCGAGAGGTATGCGGCGACCAGATTCCGGTGCGTGCAGAGATCTTCGACGGTGATACCCCGTCCCACGCCCGGAGGCAGATCAAGGAGCGGGCGCAGGTGGTGCTGACCAACCCTGATATGCTCCACCTGGGTATTCTGCCCAACCACAAGAGCTGGGCCAAGCTGTTCCGAAACCTGCGCTACGTGGTCCTGGACGAGGCTCACGTCTACCGGGGGATCTTCGGCTCGCACGTGGCGAACATCGTGCGCCGGCTCCGCCGGCTGTGCCTCCGGTATGGCGGTACGCCGCAGTTCATCCTCTGCTCGGCCACCATCGCCAATCCGCGGAGCCTTGCCGAGGGGCTCGTCGGTCTTCCCGTCGAGGTGGTGGAGGAGGATGGCTCGCCCTTTGGCGGCAAGGAGTTTCTGTTCTGGAACCCGCCGCTGGACGACACGAAGGCCGCGCGCAAGAGCGCCACGTCCGAGGGTTCCCTCCTGTTCGCAGGCCTTCTGCAAGAGAGGGTGCGCACGCTGGCCTTCGTGAGGACTCGGAGGCAGGTGGAGCTGATGTATATCTCGGTGCGCAACCAGCTGGCCGAAAGCGCGCCGGAGCTGGTGGACCGCGTCCGTCCGTACCGTGGGAGCTACCTGCCGGAGGACCGGAGAGAGATAGAGCGGGCGCTCTTTAGCGGCGAGCTGCTGGGAGTCGTCTCCACCAACGCCCTGGAGATGGGGCTGGACATAGGCGACCTGGACGCGACGGTCCTTACCGGGTACCCCGGCAGCGTCAGTAGTACATGGCAGCAGGCGGGCCGGAGTGGCCGGCGGCAGGATGCCTCTCTGAGCATTCTGGTGGCCCGGGACAATCCCCTGGACCAGTACCTGATGCGGCACCCTGACTTCTTTTTCGAGCGCTCCCACGAGCGTGCGCTGATCTCTCCTGAAAACCTGTACGTGTTGGACGGCCATCTCCTCTGCGCCGCCTACGAGGCTCCCCTGACATCGCAGGAGGCTGACCTCTTTGGCCCGGGCCTGGCTGAGCGGTTGGAGCACCTGGAGAGACAGGGGGTGCTGCACAACCGGCGTCAGCACTGGTTCCTCCACCCTTCCCATAGCTATCCGGCAGAGAAAGTGAACATCCGCTCCACAAGCTCCGGCCACTACCTGGTGGTGGAACGGGAGACCGGGAGAGTGATGGAGCACGTGGATGAGGGCTCCGTCTTCTTCCAACTGCACCCAGGGGCGGTCTACCTGCACTACGGGGAGCCGTACCTGGTGGAGGATCTGGATATGGAGACCAAGACCGCCTATGTATCGGCCAGGGATGTCCCCTACTACACCCAGTGTCAGGACATTACGGATATCCGGGTGCTGAAGCCGCTCCGGCAGAGGCGCGCGGGCGCCGTGGGCGTGTTCCTTGGGGAGGTGGAGGTCTCGACCCAGGTGGTCAGCTTCAAGAAGAGGGCCCACTTCTCCGATGAGGTGCTGGGCGAGGAGACCCTGGACCTGCCGCCGAACCGGTTCAGCACAGTGGCGTTGTGGTTCGATCTACCGGAGGCGCTGGTGGAGGCCATCATCAGGTGGCGTATGGGCCTGGCCGGTGGACTCCACGCCGCCGAGCATGCGGCCATAGGCGTGCTGCCGCTGTTCGCTCTCTGCGATAGGAACGACATAGGCGGCGTCTCAACGCCTCTGCATCCCGATACGGGCAGGCCGCAGGTGTTCATCTATGATGGCCACCCGGGCGGCGTGGGCATTGCGGAGACGGGGTACGAGCTGATGGAGGAGCTGTGGGGGGCAACACTCCAGGCCATTGAGGAGTGCCCGTGCACGGTTGGCTGCCCAAGCTGCATCCAGTCACCCAAATGTGGCAACAATAACTACCCCTTGGATAAAGAGGTGGCTGTTATGCTGCTCCACGGTCTTCTGGGCATGACCCGATACCAGTAGGGGAGTGGCGGTTTGACGGACGCACCCGGCTGACCTCTCGTACCATGACACGGGTGATTGGAATCTGGTAAGCTACTAAGGTAGTGGCTCTTGTAGGAGGGAAGAGATGATGTTCTGGGGGCTTATTCTGATCAGCATAGGGGTGGGTGCGCTGCTAGGCGTATCGCTTTGGCCGTTGATCCTGATCGCTGTGGGCGGTGCGATGCTACTGTCGCCCGTATGGGGCCGCAGATACCGGGGTTGGACCTGGTGGAACTGCTGGGGGAGCCCGTACTCCTGGCAGGAGCTGCACGAGGTGCGCCGCCGCAAGCGTTCAGGAGAGGGCGAGGCAAGTCAGTAGGTCCCGCCCGAGAGGGCTGGACGCCGCATGTCCACCATAGCTACCAGAATCCGTGAGTTGCCCATTGCTCAGGGGCTACGGCGGGTGATGCTATCCGCTCCGTCGAGAGGCTCACCGGGCCAGAAGAGGCAGGCGCACGAGCGTCGGTCGCGGCCATATCGGGCGGTGAACTGGGGGTTCGGCGTCCTCTTTGTTACCGTTGCGGTGTTCGTTGTGCTGAACATCTTCTATCCCCGCCCGGCGTGGAATATGGCGCGGGAGGGGAACCTGGCCACGTATCTCCACAGCGGTATTCTGATGGCCATAGCCGTTACCTTCTGGGCCGTCTTCGCCCTAGGGGGAAGGCGGCATCATGGGCGGACGCTGGTGCCCGGCGCTATCATCTGGTTGCTGGGGGGCTTCGCCTTTCTCTACCTGTCGCTGGATGAGGCGATGGAGGTCCACGAGCGGATTTTCGCCAAGGTCTTCCAGGAGCTAGGGTTGTGGGACAGGGTGCTCCACTACCAGCTTTCGCCGGCGCTGTGGGAGGCCCTGTTTGCTCCGCTCTTTGGCGCAATTGGGGTATTGCTGTTGGTGGTGCTGTTGCGGCACCGGCAAAGGGTAAGGGATGCCTTCCGCCTGGGTATGGGGGCGATGGCCCTGTGGGCGTATGCCCTGGCCATGGAGATCATTGGCCTGGTGTTCTTGCGAGGCTCCGTATTCGGGTATACCTTTGCCGTCCGCACGGAGGAGATCGCCGAGATGCTGGGCTCGACGCTGTTTCTGGTTGCGTTGGCGCTGATCGCCCGCCATCTCCTTGCCGAGGATGATGCCACGGGCGGCAAAGTGGAGCCGGCGAAGCGCTGAGCCGGCGACTCCATGCGCGAGTACATGGCTGTGATTGGCCCAATCCTGTACACTATTTTCTAAAGGGTGTTGCGGAGCCGGTTGGTAGCTCTGCGCCGGAGTAGTCAAAGGAAGGCGTCTTGCCGTATAAGCCCATCGAGCAGTATGGGGTCATCGGTGACCTGCACACGGCGGTGCTGATAGGGATCGATGGCTGTATCGACTGGTTCTGTCTTCCCAACTTCGACTCTCCCAGCGTCTTTGGGGCCATCCTGGACGACAAGAAGGGTGGGCACTTCAAGATAAGCAGTGTGGATTCGACAGTGCAGCGCCAGCTCTACTTCCCCGAGACCAATGTGCTCATCACCAGGTTCTCCAGCAACGATGGTGTCGCCCGGCTTGTCGACTTTATGCCGATGGAGCCGCTGCGTGGCCAGCCGGAGTCTGATCATACCTGTACGCTCATCCGCTCCGTGACCGCCGTCACGGGCACGGTGAGGCTGCGTTTGGAGTGCTTTCCGGCGTTCAACTACGCCCGCACACCCCACAAGGTGGTCTCCACCGACGGCGGTGTGATCTTTGAGTCGGAGGACGGGATGCGGCTTGGCCTGAGTATGCCAAGCTCTTACGATGTCCGCCAGGATGGTGTGGTCTGCGATTTCACCCTGACGTCAGGAGAGTCCGCCACCTTTGTTCTGCATATGGTGGAGCCCGGTGAGAAGGGTGTAATATCGCTGGGGCAAGAGGAGGGAGCCGACCTCATCCGCCGTACCACGGAGTACTGGCGACGGTGGCTCAGCCGGTGTAACTATCAGGGTCGGTGGAGGGAGATGGTCCACCGCTCGGTGTTGACTCTCAAGCTGCTGACCTATGAGCCCACCGGGGCCATCATCGCTTCGCCCACGTGTAGCTTCCCGGAGGAGATAGGCGGCTCTCGCAACTGGGACTATCGCTACACCTGGCTCCGGGACGCTGCCTTCACCCTGTACGGCTTCATGCGGGTGGGCCTTACCCGAGAGGCGGAGCAGTTCATGGGCTGGCTGGAGGCGCGCACCCATGAGACGGGGAAGGATGGCGCCCTCCAGGTGGTGTACGGCATAGACGGTCGGCACGATCTGACGGAGGAGGTGCTTGACCATCTGGACGGCTATAGGGGTTCCCGGCCCGTGCGGATAGGAAACGGCGCCTACCAGCAGCTGCAACTGGACATCTACGGGGAGCTGATGGACTCCGTTTACCTTTTCAACAAGTATGGCTCTCCCATCTCCTACGAGCTGTGGAAGGAGCTACAGCGGCTGTTGGGATGGGTGCAGCGACACTGGAGAGAGCCGGACGAGGGGATCTGGGAGGTAAGGGGAGGCCGCAGGCACTTTGTCTACTCCAAGATGATGTGCTGGGTGGCCCTGGATAGGGGGATTCGCCTGGCGGACAAGCGCTCCTTCCCCGCGGAACGCGATATCTGGCTCAAGGAGCGCGACGCCATCTACGAGGAGATCCAGCGCCGGGGTTGGAGCTCGCGCCGCAAGTCGTTCGTACAGTCCTTCGACTCCGATATACTGGACGCGTCCAACCTGGTCATGCCGCTGGTCTTCTTCATGTCGCCCACAGACCCACGGATGCTCTCCACCATAGATGCGACCATGCGTGAGCTGACGCATGGGAGCCTGGTGTACCGCTACAAGCTGGACGGGGAGGCGGTCGACGGGCTCACGGGCCAGGAGGGGAGCTTTTCCATGTGCACCTTCTGGCTGGTGGAGGCCCTGACCCGAGCTGGGCGATTGGACGAGGCGCGTTTCCTATTCGAGTCGATGCTGGGCTACGCCAACCACCTGGGCCTGTACGGTGAGGAGATAAGCCGTACGGGTGAGACGCTGGGGAACTTTCCCCAGGCCTTCACCCACCTGGGGCTTATCAGCGCCGCCTTCAACCTGGACCGGGCCCTGGGCAAGGGAATATAGATAGAGGTAGTTGCTCCAAGGAGGAAGGTTTGCTCTACGGGGCTTCCCGTCCAGCAGGCCGACGAGTATTCAGATAGCGATGCATTCTTTCCCACCCACCCGCCCATCGGGTTTCCTCTGGGGGGCACCCCCAAGCCCCCGCCAATCCCGACGAGTCGGGACTTGGAACCTGGGGAGAGAAAGCGACAGAGGCTGCGAAGGGGAAGGCTCGCTCCAGGAGGCGTCCCGTCCAGCACGCCGATGAACGGAGAATCAGCAGCCGTGGATGGCGTGCCTTGGGTGAACAGGTTGGCCTAGGAGACTTCCGCTCGCTGCTGGGAGGCCAGGGACTCGTACTTGGAGGGGCATTTAACAACGACCAGCTGGCTCTGGAATATGCCGTCGTCGCCGTAGACGCCCTGCAAGACGATCTCCGTGTGCTCGCTGAAGAAGAGTTCGGGGAGGATGCCGTCGTGAATGGCGGGAAGGACCTCATTCCCATCGGTGAGAGTGAACCTGGCTAGAGTACCTTCCGCATCCCTCTGGAAAGAATCGGGGACCAGTTTTCCGTTGACGCGCACCGTCTCTCCAATATCGCCCTCACGTTCCAAGAGCTCACCCACGGTAAAGTAGAAGACGGTGGCGCCTTGAAAGGCCGTGTAGCCGAAGTAGCCAAGCGCCACGACCAGGAGGCTCACGGCGATGATGAGCTTGCCCGGGCCGCTCAGGAAGCTCCTGGGGGGCTCCATCAACTCGGGGGGTTGCTGGCTGGGTGTGTCGTCCATTGTGCAGTGTCCTACGATAATGCTAGTAGATTGTGACGTGGTTTGCAACCGAATTAGGGAGGTGCACACCGTTGCATTAGCATAGACGGGTATACCAGCTTGGATGTAGGCTACCCCTATCATAGGTTGGGGGAGTCGAATGAGCCAAAATCATCGTATCCGAAAAGGCATACTGTTTACAGCCATCTTTGGGGGTGTTGTAGCCGTAGTCTCGGAATTGGTACAACCAGACCCGTTCAATGGGATAACAGTTACGGTGGTGAGGGCCGCTGTCGTCCTAGGTTCCGCTGCCTTTGGCCTTGTGTATGCCGAGCGGGAGTGGATTGAGATGTGGGCGCAGGATTTGGTAAAGGCGGCCAGAGTGCCCAGGTGGCAGAAACAGGTTCCTCGTCGCTATGTCACTACTAGTGTTCTTACCGTTTCCTTATTTCCTGGTAATAGTCGGGCTGACCACGACATAGACAGAGTAGATTACATAGAGATTACCTTTGACTGGGATAATGATTTAGTTCACGGTGTGATTGTCTCAGACATCAGAGGAACGGTTCAGATAGATGGCATCGACCCGCCAGCTGTTTTGCCTCCAAATGTGAAAGACGAAGAGTTGGGAGCGATAGACACATCGAGAACGAGGACACCAGTGAGAATAGGATTGAGTGGTCAAGCGCTAGAGAAAGTTCGTGCATTTCGTCGTCAGAAATGGGGCGACTTAAGTTTAGGAATAGACCTGCGTGTGAAGGTCAATGGTCAGGACACTCAGTTGCCGACCATATCCCACAGAGCCTTCTATCGGGAGTAATGGGGTTACACACATATGCAACGGCACCAGGGGGTGGCTCGCATTGACACCCTGGGCACCTCCCACTACGATTGCCTCTGCACTCCTCTACAGTCCTACACTATGGCCCAGCTGTTGAATCGCACCGCGCTATATGATACCCACGTCTCCCTGGGTGGACGGATGGTGCCCTTCGCGGGGTGGGAGATGCCCCTTCAGTTCAAGGGTATCCTGGCCGAGGCACGGGCCGTGCGGAGCGGCGCCGGCCTGTTCGACGTGTCTCATATGGGTCGGATATGGATCCGCGGGCCTCAGGCGGCCGCCCTGTTGAACTGGGTGGTCACCGCGGACGTCTCCTCCGTGGGCCCCAACCGTGCCCGCTACACCCTGATATGCACTGAAGACGGCGGTATCATAGACGATTGCATCTTCTACTGTCTGGGGGAAGAGGGGTATCTGCTGGTGGCCAATGCCGGCAACCGAGATGCCATCTGGAGCTGGCTTCTGCGATGGCGCGACGAACGGTTTCCATCGGTGGAGCTGGAGGACAGGACATGGGAGGTGGGGATGATCGCCTTGCAGGGGCCAGATGCACCGGCGTTGTTGGAGCGCGTTGCGCCGGGCCTGCCAGGCAGCCTGCGGCCCTTCCGCTATGCATCGGCACAGGTTGCCGGCAGGGAGGCGCTGGTGGGACGGACGGGCTACACCGGTGAGGACGGCTTCGAGATTATGCCCGCCGCTGCCGACGACCCGGAGCTCTGGGGGGCGCTGCAGGAGCAGGGGGCCGTCCCCTGCGGATTGGGAGCACGGGACGTGCTGCGGCTGGAGGCGGGGCTCCTCCTCCACGGCACCGATATGGACGTGACCCGCAATCCCTTTGAAGCGGGTCTTGAGCGGTTCGTGGCCCTGGACTCGGACTCGGTGTGCTCCCAGGCGTTGCGCCGGGTGCAGCAGGAGGGTGTGCGCCAGCGTCTGGTGGGGTTCCGGATGGTGGGCCGGGGCATCGCCCGGCATGGCTACGCCATCATGCACGGTGGGGAAGCCGTTGGAGAGGTGACCAGCGGGGGCTATTCGCCCACCCTTGACAGAAATATCGGCTTGGGCTATGTTGCCAAAGAGCTTGCTGTCCCTGGAGTGCGGTTCGCCATAGATATCCGGGGAAAGCTGGTGGATGCTGAGGCCGTGGCGCTCCCATTTTACTCTCGACGCAGGGATTGACCTGCCCCGGCTTAAGAGTGTGATAGGCACCACGGTGGCTGCGTTCGGGAGATCTTCCGCGGGAAGGACTGATGTATCCCACCGACCGACGGTATAGCAAAGAGCACGAGTGGGTGTTGTTGGAGGCCGACGGGCGAGCGCTTATGGGCATCACAACATACGCTCAGGACCAGCTTGGAGACGTAGTCTTCGTTGACTTTCCTGCGCTAGGCTCTCATCTCACGCAGTATGAGAAGCTGGGGGAGGTGGAGTCGGTGAAGGCGGTCTCGGACATCTACAGCCCGGTGAGCGGTGAGGTGGTGGAGGTGAACAGGGAGGTCATGGACCATCCGGAGTTGATTAACGAAGACCCCTACGACAAGGGATGGATGGTCCGGCTGGCCTCCGTGGACTCGGCGGAACTTGAGGGCCTGATGTCCGCAGAAGAGTACGAGCAGTTCCTGGCCCAGCTTGAGTAACGGTCTCAATGGTTTCTCCCTATAGCCCCAATACGCCGGCGGACCGCCAGGAGATGCTCCGCGTTATAGGCGTTGCCTCCATAGATGAGCTGTTCGGGGACATTCCCGCCGAGTACCGCAGCGCAGGGCTGGAAATACCGCCGCCGCTTTCGGAGATGGAGCTTGTGCAGGATCTTGAGGCCCTGGCCGCCGAGAACAGGCATAGCCTGCAGGGCCCAAGCTTCCTGGGCGCGGGGGCCTACAATCACTACGTCCCCGCCGTGGTCCAGGCCATCGTCAGCAGGGGCGAGTTCCTGACGGCGTATACACCGTATCAGCCGGAGGTGAGCCAGGGCACGCTTCAGGTGGCCTACGAGCTTCAGACGCTGACCTGCCAGCTTTTCGGGATGGAGGTGGCCAACGCCGGGCTGTACGACGGCGCAACCAGCCTGGCCGAGGCGGCCCTGATGGCGTGCCGGGTTACCCACCGCTACCGGGTGGCCTGCGTGGATACGCTGTCCCCGGCGTACCGGGAGGTGCTGGAGACCTACACCCAGTCCCAGGGGATCCAGCTCTACTCCGTGCCGCCCTCCACGGGCGCGGTCCCGGAGGATACCGCCTGCCTCATTGTCCAGCACCCGAACTTCTACGGCTACCTGGAGGAGATGCGCTCCCTGGAGCGCGCCGCGCACGCAGCGGGTGCTCTGCTGGTGGTCTCCTCCGATCCCATGGCTATGGGCATGTTCCGCCCGCCCGGCGAGTACGACGCTGATATTGTGACCGCGGAAGGGCAACCCCTGGGCATTCCAGTCAGCTTCGGCGGCCCGTACATCGGGCTGTTCGCCTGCAAGAGCGAGTACCTTCGCCAGATGCCGGGCCGGATCGTTGGGCGGACGGTGGATGGAGAGGGTCGCACCGGGTATGTGCTCACGCTACAGACCAGGGAGCAGCACATCCGTCGTGAGAAGGCCACGTCCAATGTGTGCACCAGCCAGCAGCTCATCGGCCTCATGGTCACGGTGTACCTGGCGCTGGTGGGCAAGCAGGGCCTGCGCCAGGTGGCGGAGCTGTGCTACCACAAGGCCCACTACGCGGCCTTCCTGATAGGGAAGATACCGGGATACGACCTTGTAGCTGGGGACTTCTTCCGGGAGTTCGTAGTGCGCTGCCCGCGCTCGCCGGAGCAGACGAACGCTGCTCTGCTGGAGCGGGGCATCCTTGGCGGGCTGGACGTGAGCGATACGGTGTCCAACGGCATGCTGCTGTGCGTAACCGAGCAGAACAGCAGGGAGGATATCGAGGCGCTGGCCGCGGCCCTGGCGGAGCTTGCGTGACGCTATGAACCAGGACCGCGCCACCGGAGCCGATGCAGCCATGGACCGCCAGCTTCTGATGGAGCGGAGCGTCCCCGGTCGCAGGGGAATCCTGTTCCCTGCGCTGGACGTTCCGGAGCAGCCGTTGCCGCCCAGGGAGACTCTACGCCAGGAGATCGACCTGCCGGAGCTCTCGCAGCCCGAGGTGGTCCGCTACTTCACGCGCCTTAGCCAGCTGAACTATTCGGTGGACACCAACTTCTACCCCCTGGGGAGCTGTACGATGAAGTACAACCCCAAGATCAACGATCGACTGGCATCCCTTCCGGGGATGGCCTACCTTCATCCCCTGGCTCCCCAGGGGGTTAGCCAGGGTGCATTGAGGCTGCTGTGGCTCCTCCAGGGCTACCTGGAGGAGGTGACCGGCATGGGGGCGGTGAGCCTGGCACCCATGGCAGGTGCCCACGCGGAGCTCTCCGGCGTGCTGGTGGTGCGCGCTTATCACCAGAGCCGGGGCGATGACCAGAGGCGCACCATGCTGATCCCGGACAGCGCCCACGGCACCAACCCGGCGTCGGCGGCCATGGCCGGCTTCCAGGTGGTCAGCGTCCCGTCCAATAGCCGTGGAAATATGGACGTGGCGGCGTTGAAGAGGGCCGTGGGAGATGACCTGGCCGGGCTCATGCTGACCCTGCCCAGCACACTGGGCCTCTTCGAGAACGACATCCTGGAGATATGCAGGGTGGTGCACGATGCGGGGGGCCTGGTCTACGGCGACGGCGCCAATATGAACGCGCTGCTGGGCCAGACCATGCTGGGCGCGCTGGGGTTTGACGTGGTGCACCTGAACCTGCACAAGACCTTCAGTACGCCCCACGGCGGTGGCGGACCCGGGGCGGGCCCTGTGTGCGCGGGCGAGCGGCTGGCACCCTACCTGCCGGCGCCGGTGGTGGAGCGAGAGGAGCGGGAGGGTGTGGAGCGGTATGCCTTGGGAAGGCCGGAGCGGAGCATTGGCAAGGTGGGGGCGTTCCACGGCAACTTTGGCGTGCTGGTGCGGGCCTATGCCTACATCCGTGCCCTGGGCAATACGGGGCTGCGTGAGGTCAGCGAGGATGCCGTGCTCAACGCCAACTACCTTCAAGCAAGGCTCAGAGGCCAGTACGACCTCTCCTACGACCGCCTCTGTATGCACGAGGTGGTCATATCTGCCAGACGGCAGAAGCGGCAGGGGGTCCGGGGCCTGGACATTGCTAAGCGGCTTCTGGACTACGGCTTCCATGCCCCGACGATGTACTTCCCGCTCATAGTGGATGAGGCGCTGATGATAGAGCCGACGGAGACGGAGAGCAAGGAGACCCTGGATAGCTTCATCGAGGCGCTTCTGGCCATCGACCGGGAGGTGCAGCGGGACCCGGACCTGGTCCGTGGCGCTCCGTATACCACGCCTGTCTCACGTCTGGACGAGGCCCGTGCGGCGCGGCATCCGGACCTCCGGTGGCAAGAGGGTGGTGGCGAATAGCCATGGAAGTCGCCCTGCTCATCGACTTTGGGAGCACGTACACCAAAGTGACCGCCGTGGACATGGACGAGGCCCGGCTCATCGGACGGGCGCAGGCTCCCAGCACGGTGGATACCGATGTGTCCCACGGCCTCTCGCGCGCCCTCCAGATACTGAAGGTGCGCACCAAGCTCCGGGACGACCAGGTGACGCTAAAGCTGGCCTGCTCCAGCGCGGCGGGCGGCCTGCGCATGGTGGCCATGGGGCTGATCCCTCACCTGACGGCGGAGGCGGCGAACAGGGCGGCGCTGGGCGCTGGGGCCAAGGTCATAGAGGTGTACGGCAAGGAGCTGAACCAGCGCTCCGTGGGTGACCTGGAGAATATGAGCCCGGACATCATACTCCTGGCGGGCGGCGTGGATGGAGGCAACCAGGATGTGATCGTCCACAACGCCCGGAGGATAGCCGCTTCCCGTGTCAGGTCGCCGGTGGTGATTGCGGGAAACATCGAGGCGCAGCAGGAGGCCGCGGCCATCCTGCGGGCGGTCGGTCAGGAGACGTACCTGTGCGACAACGTCATGCCGAAGCTCAACGAGCTTGTGGTTGAGCCTGCCCGCGAGATGATCCAGGAGGTGTTCATCAAGCGCATCGTTCACGCCAAGGGGCTTGATGCGGCCAGTGACCAGGTTGGTCAGGTGATCATGCCCACGCCTTTGGCGGTGCTGAAGATGACGGAGCTCCTGGCGCGGGGCACGGAGAGGGAGGCCGGCCTGGGAGAGGTGATTGTGGTGGATGTGGGTGGAGCCACCACGGACATCCATTCCGTGGGTCCGGTAAAGCCGGAGGAGAGCAACGCCTACGTTGCGGACTTGGAGGAGCCATATATAAAACGGACCGTGGAGGGAGACCTGGGCCTTCGACTCAACGCCGAGTCGATTATCCAGGCGGTGAAGGAGGCGTTGGTGCCGGGCGACGTGCGACGGGTGCTGAGGACGGACGATGCCCGAACGTACGCTGGCTTTCTGGCCTCCCACACCGATAAACTTCCCAATACGACGGGGGAGCGGGAGATGGACACGGCCCTGGCCCGCGCCGCGACGTTCCTGGCGATGGACCGCCACGCCGGATACATGGATAGCGGTGCACCGCCTGAGGGGTATAGCTTCGTCCAGCGGGGGAAGGACCTCTCAGAGGTCGGTGCACTCATCGGCACGGGGGGTATATTCGCCTTTGGAGAGAGGCCTGAGGTTGCCCTGGCGGGCGCGCTGGCGAGCGATGTCAACCCGTTTTCGCTGCGGCCCAAGAGCCCAAAGCTGTATACTGACCGGCACAACATCCTGTACGCCGGCGGGCTGATCTCCACCGTGGACGCGGATAAGGCACTCCGCCTGATGAAGGAGTCTCTTGTAGTGTTGCCGTTGCCCGAGGGCGTCCGGGTGTAGAGGCCGGTCGAATCGAGTGTGGGACGGTCAGAGGATATGAAAGGAAGGTGCGACCATGGTAGAAGTAGGTGAGCAGGCCCCAGACTTTACACTGCGCGGGCACTTGGGGGAGGACGTTACGCTGAGCCAGTACCGTGGGGAGAAGAGCGTGGTGCTCTCTTTCCACGTGCTCTCCTTTACCGGCGGCTGAGCCCACCAGGTCTCCGATTTCCGGCAGTCGTACCGCCGGTTTGAGGAGAAGAGTGCCCAGGTACTGGGCATAAGCGTGGATACCGGCCCATCACAGCGGGCTTTCTGCTCCGGCCTTGGGAACATTCCCTATCCGGTGCTGACCGATTTTCATCCCAAGGGCAAGGTCTCCGAGCTGTACGGCGTGTACAACGAGGAGCGTGGCACCAGCCGACGGTCGGTGTTCATCATCGATAAGGAGGGGATCGTCCGCTTCAAGCAGCTGTACGATCGGAGTCTTCCGAACGCGGAGGATATCCTGGCGGAGGTTGAAAAGCTGGGGTAGGGGGTACTTGTAATGCTCTACCGTTCCCATGTTGAGGCGCGGGGCCGTGGGAGCACCACCGGCGTCCCGGTGGTCGGGTGTGTGAGGAGGTCTATAGCTACGCCGTAGACCGTTTCAATATTCTGACGGGTGAGGACATCCCGTGGGGTGCCCACCGCAAGGATATGCCCTCCGTGGAGCAGGGCGATGCGATGGCAGTACTGCGCCGCCAGGGTCAGGTCATGGATGGCCGCCAGGACGCCGCCACCCCGTTGCTTCAGCAAGGCTGTCACCAGGTCAAAGACGCCGGACTGGTAGGCAAGATCCAGGCTGGCCGTGGGCTCGTCCAGGAGGAGGAGCGGTGCCTCCTGGGCCAGGGCGCGGGCGATGAGGACCCGCTGGCGTTCACCGCCGGAGAGTTTTCCGATGGGCTGCTGCGCCAACTCCCAGCAGTCGGTCAGCTCCATGGCGCGCTGGGTGGTTGCGAGGTCGTGGCGACCCTCCCACTGGAGGAGGCTCAGGTGAGGCGTGCGTCCCATAAGGGCTATCTCCAGAGCGGTGAAGGCGGGAGGGATCACGGGCGTTTGGGGCACCGTGGCCACCTGGATGGCCCGCTGACGCGGGGTCAGGCCTGCGGCATCGACGCCACCGATGGAGATGACGCCGCCCAGGGGGGAGAGGACACCGTTCACCAGCTTGAGTAGCGTCGATTTGCCGCAGCCGTTGGGCCCGACGACCCCCACCATCTCCCCTTCGCCGACCTCCAGGCAACCATCGCTGAGCACCTGTCGATCACCGTAGCTGAAAGAGAGGTCCTGGATGGAGAGCATAGCGCTGCGGGCGTTCACCATCAGAATACGTCCCGCTTTCGCTGGCGGAGCAGGTAGAGGAAGAAGGGAGCGCCCACAAAGGCGGTCACGACGCCCACGGGGAGCTCCGTGGGCCGGAGCGCGGCGCGGGCCACCAGGTCCGCCAGGATGAGGAAGCCGGCGCCGATGACCATGGCCATGGGCACCAGGGAGCGGTAGTCGTGCCCCCAGAGCAGCCGGACGACGTGGGGAGCGATGAGGCCGACGAAGCCGATGAGGCCGCTGACGGAGACGGAGGCGGCGGTGGCCAGGGATGCGGCGGCCACCAGGATCAGCTTGACTCGCTCCACGTTTATCCCTAGCTGGCGGGCCTGCTCCTCATCAAGCTGCATCACGTTGAGGATGCGCCCGTAGGCCAGGGCCACCAGCAGGCTGGGGAGCAGGTACGGGAGCAGGAGCGGCACCTGTTTCCAGGAGGCGGAGGCGAAGCTCCCCAGAAGCCAGGCCAGGACCGGGCGGACATCCTCGTCGCTGGTCATCAGCAGCAGGGCGGTGCCCGCCGACGCCAGTGATGCGATGGCCACTCCCGCCAGGATGAGGGTTGTCGTGGGGACCATGCCGCCCATGCGGGCCAGGGAGTAGGCCAGCACCACGGCCAGCATGGCGGTGGTGAAGGCGGCCAGGGGCACCAGGCTGAAGGCACCCCAGGAGAGCGGCAGCGGCGATAGCAGCACCAGAGTAGCGCCCAGGCCTGCCCCCGCCGCTACGCCGATGAGGTACGGGTCGGCCAGGGGGTTGCGAAAGAGGCCCTGGTACACGGCCCCGGACATGGCCAGGGCCGCGCCGACCAGCCCGGCAAGCGCGACCCGAGGGAACCGGATCTGCCACAGGATGGTGTCCCAGCTCTGGGGCCAGGTCTGACTCAGCTCCACACCCGGCAGGTGACTCAGGGCGATCCGGACCACCTGCTGAATGGGGATACCGACGGAGCCTTGGGTGGCCGCCAGGATGGCAATGGTCAGCACCACACCGATGCCTATCCCCAGCCGTCGCCAGGGGTAGGTGAAGGGTCGGGCCGGGGCATCCACCGGACCGATGGCGTCTCTCGCCGTGCTCTTGTTCCTCATAGCGTGGCCCATCTGACGACTATCCCTCTTCCACTGGCTTGGACGGCAGGAGGTCGCAGAAGTAGTTGCCGCCGGGCCGCTGCACCACGTCGCCCACCCGGTGGTCGATGTGGCGGTGGAATATGGGGCCGTCATAGACGAAGGAGTGGAACTCGCCGTTCTCGCCGCACGGGTCTACGCCGGGTGGGAGGTCTGCCAGGAGCCGCTCGTCGATCTGGCGTCCCGCGAAGCTGGGGTCCAGGCGCTTGGGGTCGATGCAGCAGAGCACCGCCTTGAAGCCCAGGGCTATGAACCGGCGTGCCAGTGTGGTGGTATTCTCCTCCCACAAGGGGAAGATTCCGTGCATCGCCACGAGGCCGAGCTTCTTTTCACGGTACGCTCGGATCTCCTCCAGGAAGATGTCGCCGAAGACCACCGACCCGACACCCCGCTCTTTATATTTGAGCAGGAGCTTCTCCATCTCCGCCTCGTACTCCTGGTTGGAGGCGTTTATCGAGAGGTAGACCGGCTCCAAGGGGAGGCCGAGAGACTCGGCCTGCTGCTCTAGGAGGGCGCTTCTGACGCCGTGGTGGCTTATCCGATCATAGTCGCGGCTGAGGACGGTCAGCAGGGCTACCACCTCATACTTGCCCTGCTGTTGCACCCGGTGGAGGGCCAGGGAGCTATCCTTGCCGCCGCTCCAGGAGAGCAGCACGGGCTCCATCAGCCGACCCCCTGGAGGACGGCCGTGGGCGTGGGCTGAGGAGAGGCGCCGCTTCTTGCAAGGAGGTCGGGGTAGAGGAGCATGGCCAGGGACTCCAGCCCCTCCACGATGCGGGGCCCCGGCCTGCTGACCAGGTCTGACTGTACGGGGAACACGCGGCCCTCCTGTACGGCCGTTATGGTGTCCCACCCGGCCCTGCCCGCTATGGTTTCCGGAGACTCTGTGGCGGAGTCGGTGAAGAGGATGACCTGGGGGTCTCGCTCGACGACGGTCTCGACGCTGATCTGGGGGAATGGGCCGCCTGCGTCCTCGGCGATGTTCTGGGCCTTCAGGGTGGTGAGCAGGCTGCCGATGAATGAGTCCGGGCCGACGGTATAGAGCAAGGGGTCCAGCTCGAAGAAGACCCGTGGGCCCTGCTCAACGTCGGAGAGCTGCCGCCGCACGGTCTCGATGCGGGCCTGCATGGAGGCCGTGAGGGCATCTGTGCCTCCGGTGGCGTCCAGTATCCGCCCGAAGAGGCGTATCTGGTCGAGAACGCCCGTCAGGCTGTTGGGAGGATTAAGATAGAGCACCTTGATGCCGATGTTCTCGATGGCTGAGACGGGGGTCTCGAATGAGATGTAGACCAGGTCCGGCTCCAGCTCCGCCAGCGCCTCCAGGTTGACGTTGAAGGCGTCTCCAATGGAGGGGACTTCGGCTGCCTGCGGAGGGAAATCGGAATACTGATCCCGGCCCACCAGCGTGTCGCCCAGGCCCACGGCGAAGAGCACCTCGGTGAAGGCGGGCGAGTAGGAGACGATGCGCCGCGGCCGCTCGCTGAAGAGGACCTCCTTGCCGTTGCTGCCGGTAACCGTGACCGGCTTGTAGGGGACGGGCGTGCTGGTGGGCGTGGCCGCGGGCGTTGGCAGGGGCGTGGGCGCTGAGGTGGGCACGGGGGTGGCCGTCGGCGATTCCCCGCAACCCAGCGCTATAATGCCCAGGGCCAGCAGAGGGGATACCAGTGCTTTGGTCGCAAGCCGTTTCATCTGTACGTTCCTTTCCCGGCCCATCAAGGGAAAGGCAGCAAAGGGGCTCCCCCCACCTTCTCTCAGGGGTAGGAAAACAGGGGGTATGCTCCGGACAGCAAAACACCCTGTCTCGGGACAGGGACAGGGTGCGTGTGTGCTGAACGGCATGCCTGTGCCTTATCCTCGAAGGCCAATGACATGGACAGAGTCGGTGGTCCGGGCTCGCCCCGACTAGCGTCGGGGCATACCGTTGCGGGACAGCGCCGGCCTCTCACCGGCTTCCTCCGAGCGCCCAAGGGGACGCCTCTGTCCTTGCTATTCTGTTGTAAATGTAACCGTCCGGACGGTTTGGCAGAGTTTACAGTGAAGGATCTAGGGGTGTCAAGAGGGAGAACGGCGTGCATGAAGCTCTCTTTGCTGGCTTCCTTCCACCCGTGGCATAATGGGCGGCATGGTAGTCACTGATGCGGCATCACTGAAGGCGCAGGTTGCTCGGTACGCCCGCGAGCTGGGTTTCGACCAGGTTCGTATCGCCTCCGCGGAGCCGTTCATCCAACAGGGGCGAATTGCCCAGGAGCGGGTCCGCCGGGGTTATATGGACGGCATGCCGTGGTACACGGAGGAGCGCGTGCGGAAGGCAAGCGACCCACTGGCGCTGCTGCCCGGCGCTCGGAGCTTCATAGCCGTGGCCTTGAGCTACCTGCCGCCGGAAGAGGAGGGCGATGGAGCGTCCGGTATGCCTGTGGGCAAGGTGGCCCGTTACGCCCGGTGGACCGACTATCACCAGGTGATGAAGCAACGGTTGCGGGTCCTGGCTCAGGGGCTCTCCGGGTACGTGGGCCTGCCGGTGCGGACCCGTATTTTCGTGGACGACAGCCCGCTGTTGGAGCGGGCCGTGGCCGAGCGGGCCGGGCTGGGCTGGTTTGGCAAGAACACCAATATACTGACCGCCAGCCACGGCTCCTGGGTCTTCCTGGGCAGTGTGCTTACCGACCTGGAGCTAGAGCCCGACGAGCCACTGAAAAAGAGCTGCGGCGAGTGCGTGCGATGCATGCCAGCCTGTCCCACGGGAGCCATCGTCGCGCCGTATGTCATCGATGCCCGCCGGTGCATCTCCTACTTGACCATCGAGTGTCGTGGGCCCATTCCTCGCGACCTGCGGCCGCTGGTGGGCGACTGGGTGTTCGGGTGTGACATCTGCCAGGAGGTGTGCCCGGTGAACGAAGGCGTGACCGCCACCGGCACGGCGCTGGGACGCACGGGGTTCTCCTCTCTGGAGCTGATTCCACTGCTCTCCATGAGCCAGGAAGAGTTTGCCGCCCGGTTCAGCGGCTCGCCCATCAAGAGGGCGAAGCGGGTGGGGTTGCAGCGCAACGTGTGCGTCGCTTTGGGGAACATCGGCGACCTGCGGGCGGTGCCCGCACTGGGCCATGCGTTGCGGGAGTCGGAGCACGCGCTGGTGCGGGGCCACGCCGCCTGGGCGCTGGGTCGCCTGGGCGGTTTGGAGGCCAGGCGGTTGCTGGAGGAGACGTTGCAATGTGAGGAAGAGCCGGAGGTGCGTGAGGAGGTCCGGATGGCGCTGGTGGAATTCACGACGTGAGCGATGTCTGGCTTTGTAGCTACTAGGAGGGACCATGCCACTGCCTCTGGAGGGTATCAAGGTTATCGACATGACCCAGATCGTCATGGGGCCCACCTGCACCAGGAACCTGGCCGACCAGAGGGCGGATGTGATCAAGGTGGAGCCGCCCCGGGGCGACGACTACCGGACCCGGTACACCACGCCGAGGCTCGCCAGCCATAACCAGAGCCGCCCCTTCCTGACGCTGAACCGGAACAAGCGGAGCATCGTTGTTGACCTGGCGATGGAGTCTGGTCGGGGGGTGGTGCACCGGCTGTCGAAGTGGGCCGATGTAATGGTGGTCAACCTGCGGCCCAGGGCGGCAAGACGGCTCGGTGTGGACTACGCTACGTTGCGGGAGAGAAACCCTCGGCTGGTGTACGCCGTGGTCAACGGGTACGGTCAGAAGGGGCCGGACAGCGACCTGCCTGCCTACGATATGGTGCTGCAGGCCCGGTCAGGGATCGCCTCCACCACCAGGGGGCCGGACGGTGCTCCCATTCCCTCGGCGATACTCATCGCGGACACGTCCGGGGCGATGTTCCTGTGCTACGCCATCATGGTTGCGCTGTGGGAGCGTCAGAAAACGGGCCGGGGCCAGCAGGTGGAGCTTTCGCTGCTGAGCCAGGCACTGGCCATGCAGGACCTGGATATGGTCAAGATACAGGGCGAACCGGAGGAGCCGTCCGGGGGCGCACCCCGGGGGGCCACCTTCTACTACCGGTGTGCCGATGATCACTATCTGTCCGTGGTGATGGTGACGAGCCGTCAGTGGGCCGCTCTGTGCACGGTGCTGGAGCTGGAGCACCTGATCGAAGACGACAGGTTTGAGAGCTTTGATAAACGGAGGGCCGTGGCGCAGGAGGTGTTTGAGTTGCTGAGCGGCGTCTTTGGGACGCGGCCGCGGTCGGAGTGGCTACGGCTGCTGCGGGAGGCGGATGTACCGGCGGCACCGGTGGCTGAGCGGGCGGAGGTGTTCCATGACACGCAGGTGGTGGCCAACGAGATGTTCGTCCGCCAGGCGCATCCGGATGTGGGTGACGTGACCATGGTGAACATACCGTTCACGCTATCAGCCAACGAGGGTGAGGCGCACATGCGACGGCCGGCGCCGGGCCTGGGCCAGCACACCGACGAGGTGCTCGGTGAGCTGGGCTACACCGGAGGCGAGATTCAGGCGCTGCGGCAGGAGAAGGCGGTGGGGTAGGGGGAGATGACTGTTAAAACCTGGACTCATGGTCATCAACTTAATAAACATCATGCCTTTCTAGATTCTTCGTCGTCCCGACGAGTCGGTACTCCTCAGAATGACAAGGGACTCTCAGCCTGTCATTCTTGTATATTGCGGTGGAGACAGGCCAGGGCAGGCCGATGCATTCTCGGTCCCAGGAGACCGTGACTCAGCGTGGTCGCCCTGGCCTCCACAAGAAAGAGCCCGGACAGTTGCCAGGGTCTGAGAGCCCGCATCCGCAAGACCGGGCCAAAGGAGTGTAATGGAACGCGGACCGGTGTTCATCGGCATAGATGTGAGCAAGGCCCATCTAGACGTGGCGGTGCTTTCCTCCGGGGAAACATGGCAGGAGCCCAACGACGAAGCGGGGATAGCCCACCTGGTGGGGCGCGTCAGGGCCCTCGGCCCTACCTTAGTGGTTCTGGAGGCCACCGGGGGGTTGGAGATGCCCGCGGCCTGCGCTCTGGGCCTGGAGGATGTGCCCGTCGCGGTGGTCAACCCCCGGCAGGTCCGGGACTTAGCCAAGAGCCTGGGGCTGCTGGCGGAAACAGACTCCCTGGACGCCCAGGTCATTGCCCAGTTTGCCCAGCGGGTGTGCCCCACACCGCGGCCCCTGCCCGATGTCCAGGCGCAAGAGCTCTCCGCTCTGCTGGCAAGGCGGCGCCAGCTCATCCAGATGCGCACGGCGGAGGAGAACCGGTTAGGAAGCACCATGATGCCTGCCCTTCGGCAGGAGATCCAGGAGCACCTGGCCTGGCTAGAGGAACGCCTCCAGCGGTTGGATGATGACCTGGGCAACCGCCTGCGGGAAAGCCCTCTGTGGCGGGAGAAGGAAGACCTGCTCCGTAGCGTGCCCGGCGTTGGCCCCGTCCTTTCCTCAACCCTGCTGGCCGACCTCCCAGAGCTGGGCACCCTGGACCGCAAGCAAATTGCCGCCCTGGTGGGGGTCGCGCCCATCAACCACGATAGCGGACGCCGCAAAGGCCAACGCCACATCCGGGGCGGAAGAGCAGAGGTCCGCTCAACCTTGTACATGGCTACCATCGCCTCAACACGGTGCAATCCCATCATCCGCTTCTTCTATCTGCGCCTCTGTGCGCAAGGAAAGCCCAAGAAAGTTGCCCTGGTCGCTTCGATGCACAAGTTCCTGATCATCTTGAACGCCATGCTCAAACACAGGACCCCATGGAACCCTCACCCTACTCTTGACATGCAATACAGTTGCTGAGTCCCGATGTATCGGGACGAAGAATCTAAGGCCAAACACTCAAGAAATGGCAAGTTATTTCGTTTAAGCCCATAAGTCCAGGGTTATCATCACGGCTCCCCGGGCGGGGTTCGAACTTCGCAGTTAGCTAGCGCCTACTCTATGCCCAGCTCAGCTTTGACCTGGCGGACGGCGGCGATCATGTTGCGGAGCTTGGCTACCGACTCGTCCTCCAGGCGTGTCTTGAGGCCGCAGTCGGGCTTGATGTAGAGGCGCTCCGGGGGGAGTACCTCCAAACCTCGCTTGATGCCCGCCACGATCTCCTCGACGGGCTCAACCTCATGGGTGTGAACGTCCAGCACGCCCATGGAGACGGCCATATCGTCGGGCAGGCCCTTCTGGCGGATGACGTCAAGGATGAAATAGTCGCTGTTGGCCATCTCCAGGTCCAGGTTGTTCACCGGCAGGTGTGCTATCTGACCAAAGACGGCTGCGAACTCGGCGTAGGTCTGGGAGTATTCGGCTGTGTGGGTAAAGGTGTAGGCGCTCAGACCCTGGGTGACGATGCCCAGGGCACGGGAGGCCAATTCCACCTCCTCGGCCCGGGTGGAGATGGCGGGCTCGTCGATCTGGATGTACCTGGAGCCCGCCCGCTCCAAGTCCACGGCCTCGTCGTGGATGGCGCTGGCCAGGTCCAGGATGAATGCTTCGCGGGAGGGGTAGTACTCGTTGAAGGACCAGTCGGCGATGGTGTAGGGGCCGGTAAGCATCCCCTTGACCGGTCTATCGGTGAGGCTCTGGGCGTACTTCCACCACTCGATGGTGATGGCGTCGGTGCGTCCCACGGGGCCGACGGCGATGGGCTTGCGGTAGTAGCGGTTGCCGTAGGAGCGCACCAGGCCGCTGATGGCGAACCCCTCCATGTGCTCAGAGAAGTAGGCGACCATATCGCCGCGGTTCATCTCGCCGTCCACCAGGATGTCCATGTCCATCTCTTCCTGGAGGCGGATCCAGTGCTCTGTAGCCTGGCGTCCCAGGCGGTCCAGCTCCTGGGCGTCGATCTCGCCCCGGGCGGCCCTGGTGCGGGCCTGGAGTAGATACTCAGGCTTGGGATAGCTGCCGACAGCGGTGGTCAGTAGGCCTTTGGTCATTGCTCTTTCTCTTTTCTCCCACTCACCTGCCCTGTAGGAACATGGAGTCCTTTATTCGCATGATCACTCCAGTCATCAACCAGCGTTCCGAAGAGATCGAAGATGGCGGCCTTGTATTTCATCGAATCATGGCCAAGGGGCGCACCCCTGCCGGTTCAGGCCAACGCTTCCTGGGCTGCCTTGGCCCCTTCCACCAGTCGTGCCAGCTTGTCCCGGGCGTTTGTGCGGGGGAGGAAGCCCAGTCCGCAGCTTGGGCTCAGGTGGATGCGTTCCAGGGGCACGCTGGCGGTTATACGGCGCACCGCCGCCACGATCTCCTCCACCGGCTCCATGCGGGTGTTGCGCGCGTCCAAGAGGCCTACAGCCACCTCCTTGTCGCTGGGGAAACCGTCCAGCAGGTCATAGTTGGCAGGGCCCCAGGCGAAGTCCAGGCCGATGACCTGGAAGGGGAGTCGGTAGAAGTCCGGGGTTAGCCCCGATGCATCGCGAAAGTAGGTGGTCAGGGCCGTCTTGGCTCGGAGGCCCTGGGTGAGGACATGGGAGGCCTCCTTGAACAGCGAAAAGTCGTCCTTGTACTTCAGGATGGCCGGCTCATCGAACTGGATAACCGTGGCGCCGGCCTCCTCCAATGCTTTGGCCTCCCGGTTCAGTACGCCCGCCAGGTCCATAACCAGCGGGGCCAGGTCCGGGTAGCACCCCAACTGGGCCATTCGGCCCTGGGTGTACGGGCCGGTGATCACCGCTTTGACGGGCCGAGGGCTGTGGGCCTGGGCGAACCGGAAGTGATCTACGCTGATGGGGCCGTCCCAGGTCAGCGTGGACTCCGGGATGGGCTGACGGTAGTAGGTGTTGCTATCAAAGTAGCGGATGAGGCCGTTGATGGAGAAGCCCGGGATGCCCCGGGCGAAATAGGTCTGGCCATCGTCCCAACGGATATGGCCGTCGGTGACCAGGTCGATGCCCGCCTGAACCTGCTCGTCGATGGCCTCCTTGGTAACCTCGTCCTCTATGCGGCGGAGCTCCTCCTGGCTGATGCCTCCCTGGTCGAGTTGACGGATGGCGGCGCGCAGGCTGGGCGCCCTGGTACCGGGGCCGATTTTGGGGTAGTTGCCAACGACCGTGGTGATCAAAGAGAGCTACCTATCCTACTGGGGTGACGAGCTTCGTCGCGCAATCTCATTGTACCGATAGGGCTGGCGAGATGCAATGGAGATTTCATTGGCTTCCCAAGAGCGGTGGCGGAGGTGCTAGAATGGGTTGGAGGGTCTACGTACTTCGTAAGGAGAGGTTGGAACATGCCACGCAACTACTGGATGGTGGTGACCACGCTGGAGAACTACCGCATTACCCGCGGGCATGACTGCACCGTTCAGGGGTTCAAGGGGAAGCTGAGGAAGCGAGTGGAGCGGATGGAGGTAGGGGACCGTATGCTCTTCTACATAGGGAGGGAGAAGTGGTTTGCGGCAAGCGCCACGGTGACGTCCACCTTTTTTGAGGAGCACAATCAGGTGTGGGTCTCGCCGTCGGGCCGGGAGGAGTACCCGTACAGGGTGCACATAGAGCCGGAGGCGTTGCTGGAGGAGGAGGAGTTTCTGGACGCCCGCGAGATTGGGCCCAGGATGGAGTATGTGAAGAAGTGGACTCCGGAGCGGTGGCCCCTGGCGTTCATTGGTGACCTCCACCTAGTGCCCAAGAAGGACTTCTCCCTCATAGAGGATGAGATGAAGAAGGTTATCTCGTCCCGGAGGAGGAGTGCAGGCGCTTCGAACGTGGTGCAGGCAGAGGAGGCGCCGGATATTGAGTAGCCGGCGCTAGGGACGGAAAGGCACCGAACGCTCACTCTGGCCGCCGAAGTCAGGGCTGCTCTGACCGGCCCCATCCTTGCTGTGGGAGACGCCGTCTTCGGCTTGCTGCTTGCGGTACAGCTCAAGGTACTCCGCTAGCGAGTCGAGATGTCCCACCACCGAATCCAGGGACGCGTAGAGGCAGTTGATATTGACCCTTTGGTCCATGTTCCACATGTTCTCATAGTGGCCGAAGGAGTCAACAAGGAGATTGATCTTTCGCTGACGCAGGAAGTCCGCCAGATCCTCGGCGTCCCGGGAGTCCCACTCCGGGTGGCTGATGCAGGCCGACTGGGCCATGACGAAGAGATAGAACCCGCACAGGGAGCCGGCGTATGCATGGTTAGCGCCGGAAGAGGCGAGCCCCATGAGGCGCGCCTTGAGCAGCTGCAGGTCTACGTGATCGTTCCGTTTCAGCACGACAACCCCAGTAGAGGCATGGTCATCCGCGCTCCGGCCACGGAGGCCTCAGTAAGTACCCTCAGCCCATTATATGTACAGGCTCTGAAGCCGTCGATACCCGGTCTTTGACATGGATACATTACGGGGAGATGATAGCCCTGTGTCGACGCCTGGCTTAGTGATGGCAACGCTACGTGCACGAATGGTCCGCGCCGGGCGGCTCGACCAGGGACTGTACCGGGAGTTGCAGGGCGATGGTGCGGCGACGGTCCAGGCGGTTGTGGTAGTGGCGCTGGGGATGGTGTCCCTGTGGCTGGGCGGCATAGGCCTGGCGTTCACCCGGGGGTACGATCTGAGAGACCAGGCGCTGGCACTGGTGTGGATAGTCCCATCCGTTCTCCTGGGCTGGATTGTATGGGCGCTTCTGGCCTACGCTCTGGGCGGCGGGCTGCTCCGGGGAAAGGCGAGACTGGGGGCTCTGCTGCGTGCCCTGGGGTTCGCCAATGCACCGGGTGTCTTCTATATACTGGTACTGCTTCCCGGTGCCGGTGCTCTGATCAACCTTGCCATTCTCATCTGGATTTGGGTAGCGGCGTTGGTAGCTCTGCGGGCCACCTTGGGGACCTCAGCTTTCGGGGCACTGTGGCTCTCCCTTGCGGGGGGCATTGCTTCGCTCATCGTGCGTGATCTGTTGCGTCCATAGCTGACGGCTACGATGGCCCTATCTGAAATACTAGGCTGTGTAACGCAATGGTGCAGATTCTGAAGAGAACTCGGCCCTGGACCCTGATACGCATTGCGGCTGGGGTTGCACTGGGATTATTCATCGGCTGGCTGGTGGGGAGGGGAATAGATTGGGGAGAGCTTGGCAGCTTACTCTACGGTTTCCCTGTGGGGCACTCCCTCCTGGCGCTGGGGTTCTTTCTTCTCGGGATCGTGCTCCGCGCCTGGCGCTGGCATGTCCTCTTTGTGAACGAGCGGATCTCCTTCTTTCGGCTTTTCCTGATACAGAACGCTGGTATAGGGCTGAACAACGTCTCTCCTATCCGACTGCTCAGTGAGCCGGTACAACTCCTGCTGCTGACCAGGACCAAACGCGTCAGCGCGGGGTATGCCCTAGCTACGCTGGCGACGGAGCACCTTATAGATGTCCTGGTCACCACTTCGCTGCTGGTGCTGGGGGTTGTGCTCATGCCCCAGCTTCAGGGCTTTACTATCCAGCTTGTGGGTGCGGTGGTGCTGGCTATGTTTAGCCTTCTGGTGTTCCTGGTCATCGTCCGGGGGATGGAGGCACTGCCGGGCAGTAATAAGGTGCCCATCCTGGGCGGTGCCATCGCCTCCATAAAGACGCTGAGGAGCGCACCATTGCGGTTGTTCCTTTCACTTCTCGGCACCTTGGGCCACTGGGCGGCAGTGGGGATCAGCGGCTGGATCATAGCGCAGGGCCTGGAGATCGATGTGGGCGTGGGGGTGGTGGTGGTGCTTTTCATGGGGAGCATATTCTTTGTGTCCGCGGTACCCTCACTACCGGGTGGCGCCATCACCTTTGAGGCAGCGGTGGTCTACACCTTGAGCTTCTTTGGTGTCAACGATGAGGCGGCCCTGGCCTTTGCCGTGCTCATGCACATCATCATGTTTGCCCCTTCCACCCTCATTGCCCTGTACGTACTTCCCAGAGAGGGGATCCGAGTGTTCAGCAGGACACGACCGATGGCAGTGGGTGATGTGGGGTCTACGATGCCGGAGCCCGATGAAGAGGGCCGCCACTTGGGCTAGCGAGACGGCGCTGTCCGTGGCCGATCTCAGCGCAGGAAAGGGGCCTGGCGGACCTGGCTCTAGGCCGAGCGGTATGCTTGGCTCAGACCTTTTCCCTCATCAACCATTCCTGGTCCCTGGCCGGGCCGGTTAGCCACTCGCTAACGGCCTGCGTCCTCCCTGGGGGCAGCGCCACGCCGAGGCCATCCGCCAGGCGGTTGAGGAAGCTGAACATGCAGGTGATGAGGTTCACCGAGAGTATCTGCTCGTCGCTGAGCCTCAGGTCCCGGAGCGCCTGGACATCGGTCTCCTGCATGGCCCACGGCTCGCGGGTGAGCTTGACGGCGTAGTCAAGCATGCCGCGGGTCTGGGGGTCCAGGTCTGCCGTGGTGTAGTCGTGCATCATGTGGCTGGCAAGCTCTGAGTCATCGGAATGCTGACGGAGGAACCCTCCGTGAGACATGACTCACCATTGACACCTGTTGACCATGGAGACCGTGACGGCTATGGACTCCTCCTGCACCCGAGTGAGCGTTGAGGCGCCGAAGGTGATGGCGCGGCTGGCGTTGCCGACGGCTTCCATGGCCGAGGGGATGATGGACATGACTCGTCTGATGGCGGGCGCTTGAATCTCTTCCTCCCGAATCCACGCCATAGCGACCTCCTTACTTAGACTGGAAAAGTCTCTACGATTGCGAGCTGCGTAGCGAAGGACCTAGACACCAGAGGGAGCAGTGCCGTGAGCGGGCGCATGGAGAAGCGGCGGGGTTCTTCTACGGTGTCTTTGCCAGATACTGCTCTATGCCCTCCTCCAGGGTGGTCCATGCCAGGAGGGCGCACTTGATGCGGATGGGGAACTTGCGGACTCCCTGGAGGGCCTCCAGGTCGCCGAGGGTCTCCAGGATGCTGTCCGCAACCTGCTCGCCGCTCATCAGACGCCGGAAGAGGTCGCTGAGCGCCTGCGCTTCGTCCAGGGACTTGCCCTTGATGAGCTCGGTCAGCATGGAGGCGGAGGCCTGGCTGATGGAGCATCCCTGGCCCTGGTGCCCAACCTCCTCTACAGAGCCATCGCCGTTGACCTTGATCTGGAGAGCTACCTTATCGCCGCAGAAGGGGTTGTACTCTTCGGCGTTGATCTGGGCGTCCGGAACGGAAGAGGTGTTTCTGGGGCTACGGTAGTGGTCTAGGATGAGCTCCCGGTAGAGCTCATCAAGGTCATCTTCTATTGGCATTGCCGAAGTAGCCTATCGCCTTCTTGAGACCCAGAACCAGGGCATCCACATCTTCATCTGTATTATACACATAGAAGCTGGCCCGCGCCGATGCCGCTAGCCCCAGCTTCCGATGCATGGGCATGACGCAGTGGTGGCCGGCCCTGATCGCGATGCCCTCACTATCCAGGAGAGTCCCTAGATCGTGGGGGTGGATGTCACCCAGGGCGAAGGCGATAAGACCGCCACGGCCTCCCGCATCCCTGGGGCCCACTATTTCAAGCTCCTCCAGCTCCTTGAACGCCTCCAGGGCATAGGCGGTGGTCTCCACCTCATGCCGTCGCACGTTCTCCATGCCCAGGGCCTGCAGGTAGTCGATGGCCGCGCCCAGGGCGATGGTGTCGGCTATGTTGGGCGTGCCCGCCTCGAACCGGTTGGGGAGGTCGTTCCAGGTGGCGTGGTCGTACCAGACCTCCCGCACCATCTCACCGCCCCGGAGGAACGGCTCCATGGACTCCAACACGGAGGGCCTAACGTAGAGGACGCCGATGCCGGTGGGGCCGAGCATCTTGTGCCCGGAGAAGGCCAGGAAGTCACAGTCCAGCTCCACGACGTTGGTGGGCAGGTGGGGCACGCTCTGAGCGCCGTCCAGCATGAACAGGGCCCCCACCTGCCGCGCCCGCTGACGAAGGGTCTCCACGGGGTTCAGGGTGCCCAGGAAGTTGGACATGTGGACCACGGAGACCAGGCGGGTGCGCTGGTTGATGAGGGTGTCCAGGGAGGCGATGTCAAGGGTTCCCTGGTCCGTTGTGGGGATGAAGCGGAGGTGGGCACCCGTGCGCTGGGCCACCATCTGCCAGGGGACCAGGTTGCTGTGGTGCTCCATCTCCGTCACCAGGATTTCATCCTCCGGGCCGATGTTTTCCAGTGCCCAGGAGTAGGCCACCAGGTTGATGGCCTCCGTGGTGTTCCGGGTGAAGATGACGCTCTCCACAGCGGGTGCGTGGATGAAGTCGGCCACTTTGCGGCGGGCCGCTTCATACTGGTCGGTGGCCTCTACGCTGAGTGCGTGAACGCCCCGGTGGACGTTGGAGTTGTACCGCTGGTAGTAGTCGGTAAGGGCCTGGATGACCTGGCGCGGCTTCTGGGAGGTGGCGGCGTTGTCCAGGTAGACGAGGGGTTTGCCGTAGACCTCCCGGGCCAGGATAGGGAAGTCGTTGCGAATCACTTTGGGGTCAAACATTGCTCACATGGTGCCAAGCGTTAGGTGATTTCGTCGCTTCCCAGCCACTGCCGCAGGGTGCTCTGGACCAGGCTGTCCACGTGGTCCCGATACGGTTTACACTGGATGCTGTCGATGACCTCACTTACGAAGGCGCGTACGAGGAATCTCCGGGCCGCCTCCTCGCTCAGGCCGCGGGTACGCAGGTAGAAGAGTGCATCTTCGTCTATTTGGCCGCAGGCGGCGCCGTGCCGGCAGATGACATCGTCGCAGTAGATCCAGAAGGCCGGTTTGGTATCGGCCTCGGCCTGGTCGGACAGCAGTAGGTTCTTGTCGGACTGGTCGGCATCCACCTTGGCGGCGCCCTCGCGCACGATGATGCTGCCGTGGAACACGGAACGGGACTTGCCGTCCAGGATGCCCTTGTAGAGCTCTCGGGTGGTGGTATACCCCTTTGCGTGATCCACGACAACCTGGTTGTCCACGTGCTGGGAGCGGGTCACCAGGTAGAGGCCGTTGAGCATACAGCCAGCGCCCTGGGCTTCCATGAGTGCGCTGAGGTTGTTACGCACGAGTCCGCCACCCAGGTCCAGGTTTACCGATGAGAGGTGGCTGTCCTGAGAGAGCACCGCTTGTGTGTTGGTAATGTGGAACGCCTGCTCACTCTGGCGCTGGACCTTGTAGTATCTGAGGGCTGAGCCCTGTCCCAGGGAGAGCTCCGTGACGGCGTTGGTGAAGTACCTGGTGTCGGACAGGCAGCCGTAGCTTTCGATGACGGTGGCGCTGCTGTCTCTGCCGGTGATGATGAGCACCCTGGGATGCGTCACCGTGTCCTCTTCCCGGGCGGTGCTGACAAAGAGGAGATGGATGGGCTCCTCCACCGTTGCGCCATCCGGGATGTGGACGAAGGCGCCATGGTGGACGAAGGCGGTGTTCAGCGCGACCATGACGTTGGCATCATAGGCGGCGTGGCGGGCCAGGTGCTGCTGCACCAGGTCTGCCGATGAGGCCATGGCCTCCGCCAGGTTCATCACACGAACGCCGTTGGGCAAAGAAGCGAGGGATGAGAGCTCAGGGGCGTAGGTCCCGTCGACGAAGACCAGCCGCGCCCACGCCGACTCGCCGAAGGTGAGCCGCTCCAGCTCCGCATCCGGCAGCTTTCCGGGCGCGGGCTTGGCGGGAAGACGGAATGGGATGCGGGCGATGGGGCGTATGTCTGTGTACTTCCACTCCTCGTTTCCGCGGCGGACCATGGGGAACCCCAGGTCGTTGAATGTGGAGATGGCCGTGTCTCGGAGGGTGTGCACCCACGAGGGGTCCCTGGCGTAGCCGTTCCTCTGAAGCGACTCGAACGCCTCAAGATAGGCCATCTCATGGGTAGGCGGGCGCTGGGTCATGGCGATGCACTTCCAGACTCGCTGGACTGGCCGGCTGCCACCATCGCTTCAAACTTATCGTAGCCCTCCGCCTCCACCTGCAGGGCCAGCTCTTTGCCACCGGTCTTCGCGATCCGGCCGTCGATGAACACGTGCACCACGTCCGGGACCACGTAGTTGAGGATACGCTGGTAGTGGGTGATAAGTATAGTTGCCGCGTTGGGCCGCCGTAGCTGATTGATGCCCTCCGCAACGACGCGGACGGCGTCTATGTCCAAGCCGGAGTCGGGCTCATCAAGGATGGCCAGCTTGGGTTCCATGACCGCCATCTGGAGGACTTCGTTGCGCTTCCTCTCACCGCCGGAGAAACCCTCATTGACGTAGCGCTGGACAAGGCTGCTATCCACGCCAATGAGTGCTACCTTACCTTTGAGGAGTCGATTGAACTTCAGAACGTCCAACTCCTCAGCGCCCTGACTCTTCCGCACGGAGTTGTAGCCAGCACGCAGGAACTGGTCCAGCCGCACGCCCGGTAGCTCCACAGGGTGCTGAAAGGAGAGGAAGAGCCCTGCCCTGGCCCGAGCCTCCGGTAGCATGTCCAGAAGCTTCTTTCCCTCAAAGAGCACCTCTCCGGAGGTAACGGTGTAAGCCAGCTTGCCGGCCAGTACGTAGGCCAGGGTGCTCTTGCCTGAGCCGTTGGGGCCCATGATGGCGTGCAGCTCTCCGGCCTTGACCTGAAGGTTGACCCCTTTCAGGATCTCGGTATCGGCAACCGTGGCATGAAGCTCTCGTATCTCAAGCATCTAAGGTTGGGTCCGCCTTTTTTCATAAAACGGCAGATCATGCGTCATGGGAGTCGCTCATGGGCATCAGCCTACGGAGGTTGGGTCTGCCTTTTTTATACATCGGTAGGTTATGCGTCATGCGTGTCGCTCAGGGGCATCAGCCCACGGAGGTTGGGTCTACCTTTTTTATACATCGGTAGGTTATGCGTCATGCGAGTCGCTCAGGGGCATCAGCCCACGGAGCCTTCGAGGTTTGCCTCAAGGAGCCTGGTGGCCTCTACGGCGAACTCGAAGGGCAACTGCTTGAACACCTCTTTGCAGAAGCCGTTGATGATGAGCGAGTGGGCGTCCTCCGTTGAGATGCCGCGCTGATTGCAGTAGAAGAGCTGCTCTTCACTTACCCGTGAGGTGAAGGCCTCATGCTCCAGGTGGGAGCTGCTGTTGCGGACCTCCACGTACGGCGTTGTGTGGGCGCCGCACTGGTCTCCCAGGAGCAGAGAGTCGCACTGGGTGAAGTTCCAGGAGTTTGAGGCCCTGGGCATGATCTGGATAAGGCCCCGATAGGTGCCCTGGCCGTGTCCTGCGGAGATGGTCTTGGCGATAACGGTGCTGCGGGTGTTCTTTCCCAGGTGGATCATCTTGGTGCCGGTATCCGCCTGCTGGTAGCCCCTGGTGAGGGCCACGGAGTAGAACTCTCCGACGGAGTTGTCCCCCTGGAGGATGACGCCGGGGTATTTCCAGGTGATGGCCGCGCCGGTCTCCACCTGAGTCCAGGAGATCTTGGAGTTGTTGCCGATGCACTTGCCGCGCTTAGTGACGAAGTTATAGATGCCGCCCTTGCCGTTCTCATCGCCTGGGTACCAGTTTTGTATGGTGGAGTACTTGATCTCGGCGTTGTCCAGGGTGATAAGCTCCACCACGGCGGCGTGAAGCTGGTTCTCGTCACGCATGGGGGCGCTGCACCCCTCCAGGTAGCTGACGTAGCTACCCTCCTCCGCGATGATCAGGGTGCGCTCAAACTGTCCCGACTGAGCGGTGTTGATCCTGAAGTAGGTGGTCAGCTCCAAGGGGCAGCGTACCCCCTTGGGGATGAAGCAGAAAGAGCCGTCGGAGAAGACGGCGGAGTTGAGCGCCGCGTAGAAGTTATCGGAGTAGGGGACCACGGAGCCGAGGTACTTCCGTACCAGGTCAGGGTGGTTCCGGACCGCCTCAGAGAAGGAGCCGAAGATGATGCCGTGCTTGGCCAGCTCCTCTCGGAAGGTGGTCACCACCGAGACGCTGTCGAAGATGGCGTCCACGGCCACGCCGGCCAGCTGCTTTTGCTCCTCTAGGGGGATGCCCAGCTTTTCATAGGTCTTTAGCAGTTCCGGGTCTACCTCGTCCAGGCTGGCAAGCTGCTTCTTGGGCTTGGGCGCCGAGTAGTAGATGATGTCTTGGAAATCTATGGTCGGGTAGTGGACGTTGGCCCAATCAGGTAGCTGCTCCTTCTCCAGCAGGGAGATGAAGTGGCGGTAGGCCTTCAGGCGCCATTCCAACAGCCAATCCGGCTCCCCCTTCTTGGAGGAGATCCAGCGTATGGTGTCCTCGTTCAGGCCGGGCGGGGCGGTATCGGCTTCGATATCGGTGACGAAGCCGTACTTATAGTCTTGCTTGGCTGCCGCCTTGATCTCTTTGTTTCCGGTCCGGCGTAGCTCCGAGAGGTCTGGCACGGCATTGCTCCTTACTCACGCTGACGACTCTGGTCTGTAGCCATGATGAATGGCCTGAACCAGGTTAGCTTGGTGTGTCTGACGCTATTATCACAATAGTTGACCTAAATAGTCAACAATAAGTGTAGCATCGGTGCAGGGGCGGGTCAACGCGCCGCAGATCGTGAGAAGGCCCTCTGCGCTCTCACGCTGAGAGGCGGCATTCAGACTGGTCTACAAATCGTTCCGCTCGAATGGTTCGCCTAGCTCACTACGAGCAATGTATGGGCCAGCCCCCGAACCTACCTTAGGGATTTTGATCTGTCTATATTGAGCTTCTGGGCGGCCAGCAGCGTATCCAAGAGCGAGAGGAAGCCGTCCACGTCTACCTCCACCGCGATGCGTACCGGCGGGCCGCTGCCACCGAGCCTAGTTTCACCACGGTGCGGGCCGCGCTCCGTCACCACCGATGCCGGGGTAGTCCGATAGGTGAGCAGGGAGGGACGAATAGCCCTGGCCATGGCCAGGGGGTCACACAGGTGAAGCGTATCGCCCGGATGGAGACGGAACCAGTTGACCAGCAGCCGGTGCACCAGCCGGGCCTCCGGGCCGCCCCGACCCAGGTATGCGATCTGCGCCGGGCCACGGAGCACGACCCGGTGGCATACGTCCAGTGGCACGACGGTTGTGGGTATCCCTGCGGAGAGCACCAGCTGCGCCGCCTCCGGGTCGTTGTAGACGTTGAACTCGGCGGTCTTGAGAGGCCCGGAGTTTCCCGATGCCGTGAAGAGGCCGCCCATGACCACGAGCTCCTTGATCCATCCACTGACTGCGGGCCTTTGCTGGAGCAGGCGTGCGATGTTGGTGAGGGGCCCTAGCGTGACCAGGGTGACCTGCCCCGGCGCGTCACGGAGGGCCTTGGCCAGGAAGTCCACGGCAGAGAGTGGGCTAGAGCTGGTCCGGGGCAGCGGCAGGCGTGCGGTGAGTCCCGCCGGGCCGTGGAAGTGATAGGCATAGCTGAAGGTGCCCCGCAGCGGCCGTGCGGATCCCTTGAAGACCGGGATGTCCGGGCGGCCAGCGTACTCCAGGATGCGTAGGGTGTTGCGGGTGGTGTGGGCAAGCCGGGCGTTGCCGCCCACGGTGGTTATTCCCAGGATAGTCAGGTCCGGCGAGCGCAACGCCATCAGCAGCGCCGTAACATCGTCTATGCCGGGGTCGGTATCGATAATGATGGAGGGCATTGGCGGGCGGTCCAGGCATCGGGTCGGCGCGGCAATGCGCTCAAGCCAAGGGGGGGCACTGGAGGAAGAGGCTGCGAGATGCGGAGCCTAGATGTTGGCCGCCGGGGTGGTGGAGCTACTCCCCGATGACCTGCAGGACAATCTCTCTGGTGCGGGGGCGGTCCAGCTCAACCAGGAAGACGCTCTGCCATCGACCCAGCTGGAGCTCTCCATCGATAATGGGGATGGTCTCGCTGGTACTCATGAGCAGGTGCTGGCAGTGGGCGTGGCCGTTGGGGCACTCGTCTTCGGTCATGTTGACGGTGCGGATGGAGAAGTCGTTGTGCTGGTAGTGTCCGTTGGGAGAGGCGATACCGGCCAGGAAGCGCTCCATGTCTTCATGGAGGAGGGGCTCGTTCTCGCTGATCTTGATAGCCGCAGTGGTGTGCTTGGAGTAGATGACGACGAAGCCATTCTGTACGTGGGAGCTCTGAGCAAACCCCGCTACGTCTTGGGTAATATCGATAAACTGAGGGGAGCGCTCGGTCTCCAGTATCAGCCGATTGGTGACGGCTATCATATTGACCCCCAGGTCATGAATAAATTGGGCCCCACCGCCACACAGCGTCAGCGTGAAACCGTAGCACACTTGCGCGGCATTTTCAACATTCTTATTGGGAACGGTGGGGCGATTTTCGTTGTTAGGCGTCCCTGGTGACTCCGGCTAGCTCTCTCTGAGCAGGAGGAAGCCTACCAATTTCTTGAAATCGGTGGTGATGGAAGGGGGTAAGGAGACTCGTTGCAGGCTTTCCAGTGCGCGTTCGCTCATTCTGGTTGCCAGGGCCTGCGCTTCGTCCCTTGCCCCTAGCTCTTCCAGGACATCGAGCGCTCGTTGAACGTCCTGTTCGGAGAGCGTCTCTTTTTGGAAGAGCTTTCTCAGGGTGGTCCTGGCCACGCTGGTGCCGCTCTGGAGGGCGTACACGATTGGATAGGTCTTCTTTTTTCGACGGATGTCATTGCCCCGGGGCTTTCCTGTGACCGATTCCTCACCCCAGATGCCCAGGAGGTCGTCCTTGATCTGGAAGACGTAGCCCAGGTAGCGTCCCACCTCGCTCAGGGTTTCCGGGAGGTTGGTGCACGTGGGGCCAACCAGTGCTCCCAGCTCCATGGCGCAGGAGATGAGGGAGCCCGTCTTGAAAGCGATCATTTCCCTGTACTCTGCCGTTGATACGTCCAACCTGGTCTCGAAGCTGAGGTCAAGGTACTGGCCCTGGATCATCTGGAGGGAGCTCCGGGCCAGGAGGTTGGAAGCCTCCAGGAGTCGTTTGGCGGGAACACCCTTAGCGGCCAGCTTCATCAGCGTCATATCGGCGACGATACTGAGGGCGTTGCCTGCGTTGAGCGCCTCCGGCTTGCCCCATAAGGCCCAGACCGTGGCGCGATGACGCCGCTCCGTGTCCTGATCTTGAATATCGTCGTGGATGAGTGAGAAGTTGTGCATAAGCTCCACGGCGGCGGCGGCCGGAAAAGCGACCTCCGGTGTTCCTCCCGAGGCCTGGCAGGAGAGGACGCAGAGGGCCGGTCGGAAGGCTTTGCCGCCGGTGGTAGCGGTGCCGGCGGTTGGGTGGTGGTGCTCGTCCACCCAGCCGAGGTGATACATGAGGATCTGGTACAGCTCCAGGTCGCTATTGGCAAGGGCTGAGCGGAGCTCGGCCTCAAGCTGGTTGCGGTACCGGACCATGCCGTCCGGCAGAGGCGGGTCCGCAGTGGGATGGGCGCTGTGCGGCAGCGTGTGCATGGCCTGATCTATTCTATAAGGAGGGGCTAGGGTGTGTCATGGATTTGCGCCGGTCTTTCCAAGGTCTGTGAGGACCAGTCACCGGCTTTCACTCCTAGCGTTTTCCAAACTCGTCCAGTATGGCGGCGGCGTGAAGTATCCCCTTCAGGTAATTATGAATAGTAACGTTTTCATTGGGGGCGTGGATCTTGTCCTCCGGCGAGCCGACACCGGAGGAGGCGATGGGCAGGCCCAGCCCCTCAGACATGCAGTACATGGGACCGCTTCCGGCCATGGTGGGAACGATGACCGGCTCTTTTCCGTAGACATCCCGGGCCGTGGCGCTCACCAGCGCAACGAAGGGCGAGTCCATGGAGGTCCTGGAGGCGTTTTCACCGTCGGCGCTGATGATCCTGACGTCTTCAACCCCCTGGGCGTCCAGGTGAGCACGGAGCTTGGCCAGGATGTCATCGTGACGCATGTCCGGGACCAGTCGGAAGTCCACTTTGGCCATGGCGGAGGCCGGCAGGACGGTCTTTGTGCCCTCTCCGGTGTAGCCGGACTCGATTCCACAGACGTTGCAGGTGGGTTCGAAGAGGTGGCGGCTCCGTAGGGCCTGGCCCCTCTCGCCTCTGAGGAAGCCGCTGATCCCTAGCTCCTCGCTGAGGTTGTCCTCCTCTGAAGGCATCCTTGCCACCGCTTCCAGCTCCTGGGGTGTGGGCTGTCGGACATCGTCATAGAAGCCGGGGATACGGATACGCTCGTCGTGGTCCTTGAGGGTGGCGAGGGCCCAGACCAGGCGCCAGGCAGGGTTGGGGATCACGGTGGCGTAGGAGGAGTGGGAGTCCTGCGTGGCGGAGCGGACCTCCAGATCTACGTAGAGGATGCCCTTGAGTCCCAGGGTGATCTGCGGGTCGCCGTTCCAGTTGACGCCGCCGCCCTCCCAGATGCAGGCGTCGGCGCGGAGCAACTCCCGTTTCTCCTCCACGAACTGGACGAAGCCAGGGCTGCCGATCTCCTCGGCACCCTCGATGCAGAACTTGACGCCGCAGGGGAGCTCGCCACGCACCGCAAGGATGGCCTTGAGGGCGGCGAGCCGAGCGACCAGGTGGCCCTTATCGTCTGAGACGCCCCGGGCGTAGATACGTCCGTCGCGCTCGGTGGGGTTAAAAGGCTCCGAGTCCCACAGATTCAGGGGCTCCGCGGGCTGGACATCGTAGTGGTTGTACCAGAGGAGGACACGGGGAGAGCGGCCATCCCGCTCGGCGTAGACCACGGGATACCGCGGGTCACGCGTGGGGAGGATACGGGCCGCTAGGCCTGCCTCATCCAGCATCCGTTTGGTGAGCTCCGAGCACTCCAGGACGCCATGGCTCTGGGCGGCCACGCTGGGCTGGCGACAGAGCCGCTTGAGGTCCTCGATGTACTCCGGCAGGTGGCTCTCTATGTAGGACTTCAGCTTGGCATCCAAGGGCGGTGACCTCCTCTGTGAGCACCGATTATACTGAGCCGCCCTGAACCTGCGCAAGGAGCCCCGTTTTTGGCCGATGTATCCACAAGGTCGCCGCCGCATCTAACTCCAATATCACTGCTTTAAAAAGGGAGCGACGATGCCAAAAAAGCGACAGCGACACCGGAGGGGGGGCGGAGCGGAGCGACCTGGCGGCGTTGAGGCGGAGGCGGGCCAGCAGCGGAGTCGCTCCAGGAGACGGAGGTCAGCAAACCGCCGCCGGTATGATCCCTGATGTCCCTCAATGAGCAGCAGATGCCTCCGGTCGCCAGTCACCAGGTAGTCAGCGGAAGCCTCCACCGCACACTCCAAGATGCGGTTGTCGGCGTGGTCGCCCTCTATCGTCTCCGCGAGCCGCCAGGGTTCAATGACGGTGGCAGCACCTCCCAGCGCTCTGGGAGCCTGGGCCGAGGAACGCTCGTCCCAGGCGAACTTGCGCCCAAGCACCTCGGCAACCTCTTCCAGGATGAAGGGAGACAGGAACAGCTCGAACCGTCCCCTGAGAGCAAGCTCCAGGACAAGACGTTCGTTCCCAGGGAAGTTCAGACCGGAGACGATGGCGTTGGTATCGAGGACGACTCTCATGTACGGGAAGAGTTGACCTCGGCCCGGTACTCTTCCACCAGACCGGCCACGTCCTCAGGACCGATACCCTTCTTCCTGGCCCTCTCCTCTCCGTACTGGAGCCACCTACTGCTCGCCCTGCGACTCGTGAGCGTCGGCTGAGCCTGCTGACGTGCTCCGCCGCCGGCCCTTGTACCTGCGTATCAGCCAGTAGCCTCCGCCTCCAACGACCAGCCACGCAGGACTGAGTATGGCCACCCAGATGACTCCTATCAGTGCTCCCTGACCGACTGCGGAGAGGGTCCTCACAGCGGTCTTGCCCTGGTCGCTGAAGCTCCACCCGGCAATTACCCAGCCCGGCACCTCTCTAACCCTGACGTCAAGTGAGTTGGAGTCCTCCACAGTCCCAGCCTCACTCTCGGCCGTTATCGTGAGCGTCGCCTGATACGGGAAAGGCCGGTGGTGTTCATAGACATGGGTCGCCACGGCGGTGGTGATTCCCTGTCCCAGCATTCCCTTGGCGGGCTCGGAGCCGTCGCCGAAGTCCCACCTGTACTCGACCTCGTTCAGACCCGGCGGCCGCGTGAAGGATCCACTGAACTCGACCTCCTCGCCCTCGTCCACAGCGATACTCTCACCGGCGAAGACTACGATGTCGGGGATTCTGGTGACCTTGACCATCAGGGTCGTATCGCCTTCAGCGGCACCCGCTTCGCCGCTACCCTGGATCTCGAACTGAGCTATGTATGGCGAGTCCTCTTCGTCTCTGTATCTATGGGTAACGGTCGCCGTGACCCGGGTATCTTCTTTCTCAGTTGGCGCCGTCTGGTGGCCGCGAACGCTCTCCCCGTCACCGAAGTCCCACGTGTAGCTGAAGTCCTCGATCCCCTCAGGCGGCTTGAAAAAGGCACGGAACCTGACCCTCTCGCCGACACCGGTCGTCTTGTCTGCTATCTCCTCCACCGCCATGTCAACTGGCTCAAGCTCTAAGTTGACGCTCACCAGCGAAAACGCCGAAGTCTCCTCAAGAAGCTTGATCTTACCCTGCAGGCGCTCAACCTCTTCCTGGACTCCGGTCAAGGTCTGCTGGACCTTCAACGCGGCCTCGACGGTCTCGGCACGCCCCAATAGCTTGAGCAGCGCCTCTTCCGTGGCCTTTTGATTGTCCAACCGCGCCCTCAGGTCGAAGTACTCGTCGGTCACGTCCCGGCTGTCAGAGACCTCCGACTTGACCTCGGCGGCCATCTCCCTGAGACGCGCGGTCGTCGTATCCAGGGCTTCAGCCGGAACGCGGAAGGAGATGAACCCACGGTGCTTCTCGAATCTATTGGTGGACACGACCCAACCGCCCAGCTCTCTGGCCATAGCCGTGATCAGGTCCATGGAGCCCTGCACGTCCGTCACCACGATCGTAGCCTCGACAGTGCGGACGATGATTCGTTCCAGATTCACCAGCTGAGCGAGTGTTTCTGGCGAGCCACCAATATCGGCGGCCGCAGCTTGGTCATACGCTTCCAACAACCTAGGGGGAGCCGGAGCGGGGGCAGGGGCCGGATCCGCTGCTGCGGGGGCTGCTGGCGCCCCCGGCACACCTGGCGCCCCCGGCATACCTGGCGCACCCGGATGCCCAGCGGATTCGTCCGAGCCACCGCACGCGGTCACAGCCAGCAGTGCGACGAGCATAATTGGGACTAGTAATCGACTCATGTTCGACAGCATAGCCCAGCGACCTCCCTCTAGTAATGACTGTTTCAGATGCGTTCCATAGTGTATGACGAAAGAATCACGCGATTTGTTCCACGGGGCTTAGCCGACTCAATCGGGATTGCCCAGATCAAACTGATTCCTCCAACCATGTGACCCTGTGGGATGGCTCGAACTATAAAAGGGCAGCCTGAGGGCGTCAACTGCATCCGATTCACTCAACTGACCCACTCCCATAGGGTAACCACCCCCCTGACGAGCGTAAAAGTCTAGAATTGCCTGCCCCTGCCCAAGCGTCTCCCTCGGGGTGGTCTATTTACCCCGGACGACCCCATAACTGTCCGAAATACCTGTGCTCTCAAAGCAGGCTAGCCAGGTGCCAGCCGAAGGCGGCTGATCCGTTCTAGTATCCCGGTCAGCATTTTCCTGGTTACCAGCACCTCGGCAAGCTGAAACACCAGCCTCCTTGCGTGGCGTACCAGTCGCCCACCCGTCTTGATCAGCCTGGTCTGAAGACTGGTCAGAGTCCAGTACTTCATATCCTCCGGCAACACCAGCCTTCTCATAAAGTTGCCCAGGTTGTAAGTCAGGACGAACAGCCATAGTCTCACCTGGTTGGCCACGAACTTGTGGCAGGAAAGCCGGATCCAGTTCAGGGCGTACTTGCCCTCCTTGATCCACTGCTCCGCCGTGCCACGGCCATTGTAAAAGCGGACTATTCCTTTGGGTGGATAGCTCAGGTTGGTCACGATGAAACCAACCCTGGGAAATAGCTCCCCCTGATGCCACTCTACTTTAGCCACCACTCGCCTGGGCAAGTGCCAACTCTGGGCCTGATAGGCAAAGTCATGGTAGGAGACGATAGGCTCCCGGGATGGCCATTCGGTAGGACGCTCCAGCAAGGGTTGGATCTGCTCCTGAATTACCTGATTGGCGGGAAGCCGGATGGCGTACCCGATCTTTCCTTGTTCCAGATACTCGTATAGCTCCGGCTTGGCAAAAGCAGCGTCACCCCGGAACAGCAACCGCAGTCCTTTCTTCTGGTATCCTTTCACCACCGGCTCAAGGAGTTCCTGCCAGCCATCGGCACTATGCACGTTTCCGGGTCGTAGCGTCGCTCCTTCGCAATCCCCAAACTGGTTGAACAGAAAGAGGGGATGATAGCAGACACACTCGAAGTGCCCGTTGTAGGCGGCTCCTTCCTGCTGACCATGCACTGGACTCTCCGAACTGTCCATGTCCAGAATCACTCGCCGGTGTGGAGTGTGAGCCATGGCCAGCTCCACCCACTGGGGATTCATCAGGGCCAGCCCCTTTAGGTTGTCCTCTTGAGTCAGAGTCTCCGTCTCAAAACGGCTCATGGTGTTGGTTCTGGCGGCGTTGCGGTCTGAGCCTTGCCAGCCCACGACAACTCTCATGGCTGGGTCTTGGGAAAGACGTTCTGCATCGTTGGTATCATCGTAGCCGGCCAAGCGGCTGTAGATGGACTGGCGGAGCAGAGGGACCAGGTGGTGGCGGATGTTGCGGCCGGTACGGCTTTCCTGGAGATAGTCGGAGGCTATGGGGGTAAGGTCCAGGGCGTCATCCAGTTCTCGGAATGCCAGCAGTCCGGCGTCGGAGGTGATGGTGGCACCATGTAACTCCAGCCGGATTTGGGGATTGAATTGGAGCCGAAGAGAGGCCTTTTCGCGGTCACCCATCGGGTGCCTCCAATGTCGGTACGCAAGTTATCTGAAATAGCCAACTTATTGCATGTATTATATCTGAAATACGGCTAAGAGATTCATGTAACGACTAGAAAAGCAAGAAAGTTGCCTATTTACCGCATCACTTGTTTGAGCCAAATGGGGAATACGGGATGATAGGTACACGCTGATGACGGTGGGCATAGTAGCCCTGGTGGTGGTGGGCATCGTTTCGCTGGTGTTCGGCCAGGTGAAGCAGTCGTTCAGTAATGACTTCGAGTTTGCGGTGTATCAGGGCGGGGATATGCTGGGAGGGACGGATTCTAGCTTCTCCCAGGTGTTTGGCCAGGGGAAGCCAGTGGTGTTGAACTTCTGGGCGGGGCTCTGCCCGCCCTGCCGGGCTGAAATGCCAGGGTTTCAGGCGGTATACGATCAGTACGAGGATGATTTCATCATGCTTGGGTTGGACGTGGGCCCGTTCATGAACCTTGGTAGCAATAGGGATGCCCGGGACCTGCTTCAGGAGCTGGGCATAACCTACCCGACGGCCCGTGCGCTCAACCGCGGCCCGGTAGTACAGTACGGTGTCCTGTCCATGCCGACCACGGTGTTCTTCACCCCCGACCGGCGGGTGTTCAGGACGGAGGTAGGGCTGTTAGACCAGCAGCGCCTCTCTGTCATAGTCCAGCAGCTCATCAGCGCCTCGGCGTGACCCCATAGGCGAGGGATAAAGGCGATGGACATTCTACTCACGGGCGTGGCGGTGTTCTGGGTAGCCTACCTTATTGGCTCCTTTCCCACCGCCTATCTTTTGGGCCGCATTGTCAAGGGAGTAGACATCAGGAGGGTTGGGAGCCGCAACGCCGGGGCTGTCAACGCTTTTCGAGAGGTGCGCCCTGGGCGGGCCTGACCGCCCTTGCCGTGGACGGCGTCAAAGGGGCGGTGGTTATCCTGGCGGTCCAGGCCCTGGGGCTGGGCGACTATGCGATGTTCGTTGGGGCGTTGGCGGTGGTGGCTGGCCATAACTGGCCGGTCTTCCTGGGCTTCAGGGGCGGCAAGGGCGTCGCGACCGTCCTGGGTTTGTCTATGGCCGTGCTCCCCGTGTGGACCCTCGTTGCCCTGGCCCTCTCCCTGGCCTCCGGTTTTGCCACCCGCAGCGTGGTGTTCGGTATCGCGGTTGGTATCGTCGCTATCAACGCGTTCACCATCGCCACCGGCCAGGACGCGAGCCAGGTCAGCCTATGCCTTACGCTGTCGGCCCTGGTCGTTGGCACCCATTACGTTATGACCTACAGGGATGTGCTGGCATCGGTACGGAGGAAGGGGCCCTGGGGCCTGTTCGCAACGGAGTTGCCGGATTCGCGATTGTGATGGCAGGGAGGAGGGGGAATGAAAGAGTCAGCAGGTCCAGAGAAGGGCGGTCGGCGAGCGGGGCCGACCGGGAGAATGCGAAGCTGGGTGGTATCCTTGGCATGGGCCGCGGCCATTGTGGGCGTGGCGGTGGCCGTTAGCGCGGTGATAAACCCGGCGCTGGGGCGGAGTGTCCACTGGGACTGGATGGCCGGCCTGGCGTCGACGCTGTTCGCTGCGCTCTCCATCGCGCTTCGCCGTCGGTGGGTGTAGAGGGGTATCTGTGAAACCGGGCAATACGGCCCATATGAAAAGTACCGAGGAGGGTTTCTCTAATATGCAGATAACGAGTACCGACGCCGCATCAGGCACCGACGGTTCCATCTTCTATGCGCTGACCCGGAGCATCTGCGTCCAGTGCAAGCGTGTCATAGATGCCCAGGTCCATCTGAGAGATGGCCGCGTGTACATGCGGAAGCGGTGCCCGGATCACGGCTGGATGGAGGCCCTGCTCTACGACGATGCCGAGGCATACGTGGACTCCCAGCGGTACAACAGGCCGGGCAGCCCTCCGCGAGAGTACAGCACGGAGGTGAAAGAGGGCTGTCCCCTGGACTGCGGGCTGTGTCCGGAGCACAAGCAGCATACCTGCCTGGCTCTGATCGAGGTGAACACGGCCTGCAACCTGGCATGTCCCACCTGCTTCGCCAATGCGGGCAAGGGGTACAACCTGACGATGGAGGAGGTGGAGGGGATGCTGGATAGGTTCGTGGAGCTGGAGGGCCAGCCGGAGGTGGTCCAGTTCAGCGGCGGCGAGCCCACCATCCACCCTCGGATCCTGGCCATGGTGCGGGCCGCCAAGGAGCGGGGCATCCCCCATGTGATGCTCAACACCAACGGCCTGCGCATTGCCAACGACGACCGCTTTCTGGAGGCGCTGGCGGAGCAGAGGCCGTCCATCTACCTCCAGTTCGATGGACTCGAGGACAGAACGTATCAGCTCCTCAGAGGCGAGCCGCTCATCGATATCAAGCTGCGGGCGCTGGAGCGCCTTGCCCTGGCCGACCTGGACGTGGTGCTGGTCCCCGCCATAGAGCGGGGGGTCAACGAGCATGAGGTGGGGGCCATCGTGCGGTTTGGGCTGGAGCAGCCCGCCGTGCGTGGCATTGCCTTCCAGCCCGTGACCCACGTGGGGCGGCACCTGGAGTTCGACCCCATGGACCGGGTGACGATTCCGGAGGTGATTCGAGGAATAGAGGCACAGACCGAGGGCACCTTCGTCAAGGATGACTTTGTTCCGGTGCCGTGCTGCTTCCCAACGTGTAGCTCGGTGACCTACGCCTATGTGGATGATGGCGTGGTCACGCCGCTGCCCAGGGTGCTGAACGTGGACGATTACCTGGACTACATTACGAACAGGACCGTGCCCGATCTCTCCACCGGCGTTCGGCAGGCGCTGGAGGGGCTGTGGAGCGCCGCCGCGGTGCCCGGCTCGGAGTCAGCGGCAGAGCGATTCAACTGTGCGACCTGTGACTTTACGAACATGGCAGACGTGCAGGATCTGAAGAGGCACATCTTCATGATCTCGGTCAAGGCGTTCATGGATGCCTATACCCTGGACGTGAAGCAGCTGATGAAGTGCTGTGTTGGTATCCTGGTGCCGGACGGACGCATGATCCCCTTCTGCGCCTACAACACCGTGGGGTACAGGGAGCAGGTGCGGGCGCAACTGGCCGGGCGGCGGCTCCGGCGATGACGCAGAATACCCTGGCGGCACAGCTTGCCAAGGTCTGCTGCGCGTCCGTGTACGAGAGCGACGCCGTGCGGCTGCTCCTGGGAGATTCCCTCCATCCGGGAGGTGCGGCTCTGACTCGTCTTGTTGCGGAGCGCTTGAACCTGAACCGGGCTGATACCGTTCTTGACGTAGGCTGTGGCCGGGGAGCCTCTGCCGTGCTGGTGGCGCGGGGGGCGGGATGCCGGGTGGTGGGCATGGACTACGGCCAGCGGAACGCGAAGGAGGCGCGACGTGCCGCGGGCGACGCAGGCCTTGCTGAGCAGGCGGCCTTCTGCTCCGGCGATGCCGAGGCACTCCCCTTCGCCGACGGTGTTTTCGACGCCGTTGTCTGTGAGTGCGTCGTCTCCACGTTCGTTCAGAAGATAGCGTCCCTGAGCGAGATACGTCGCGTGCTGGCGCCCGGCGGCAGGCTGGGCATGAGCGATGTGACCATGCAGGGGCCGCTCTCGGAGGAGCTACGGGGCATGGTTGGGCGCGTGGCGTGCATCGGCGGGGCGTTGTCCCGGGAGGGGTACGTCCGTCTGCTCCAGGAGGCCGGGTTTGATGACGTGACGGCGGAGGACCACTCGATAGCCCTGGCCGACCTGGTCAAGGACCTTCAGCGCAAGGTGCTGCTGGCCCGCATGGCCTCCAGGGCCGGAGTGCTGGAGCTTCCGGGGGTAGACCTGACACTGGGCCAGCGGCTGCTTTCCTCGGCGGAGGCTCAGGTGAAGCTGGGCGCACTGGGGTACGCCATATTTGTGGCGACGGCTCCGTAGCGCTGAGCCCGCCCACCCGCCCCTTCGGCAAGCTCAGGGCAGGCTCTCGGACTGCGTCCTTACTTCCTGCTTTCCTCTCCCCTCCACTCCCAACTTGAGGATTCCTGTAAGTTAAGTAGCTCTCAGTTCGGCCTTTGGTAGACTCGGTGAGCCAGAAACTGCCAAACAGGGCTTCCGTTTATTTTGGATAGGGCTATCATCGGCTATCAGAATGACCAGCCGTGCATTTGGAGCAAGCTGGCTTCGCCTGGCTGAGTCAGCTTGTGCGGGCCGCATTCCAGGGTGGTTTCCGTGCGGAGGAAACTTGCCTCTCCCAGGCCTCCGCCGTTATGATTACGGCGCTTGGAGGTGCCGGAAACCCACCCATGCTCCTCGATATGCATTGTCACTCTGTATCCTCGGATGATTCAAGGGCCACGGCGGAGCAGTACCTCAAATGGATTCAGGTCCTCAGGAAGCGGGGCTACCGGATAGATGCCATCGTCCTCACGGAGCACCGGAAATACGATACCGATCTCGATTACTCGGCGCTGTCGCGTGAGTACGGGGTGCTTGTGCTGAAGGGGTCGGAGCTGGATACACTGTACGGCCACTTCCTGCTCTACGGCGTAAGCGACCGGCTGCTCAGCGGCTTCGACTTCAACGACGTCCGCCTGGACCCGATAGCACTGATGCGGGAGGCCAGGGAGTGCGACGCCATCGCCATTCCAGCGCATCCGGGACGGTTCGGCATCGGCCTCTGTGAATATATCGATAGCGGGCCGGACTTCAGCGATGTGACCATCGTTGAGCTGCTGAACGGGGGCAGTCGCAAAGGGGAGAATGAGCGTGCCCAGGAGCTGGCGGAGGCGCGGGGCTTTCTGGGCACCGGGGGCAGCGACGCCCACTTCGTGAGCGCCATTGGTACCTGTCTCACCGAGTTCCCTGGGCCCATAGGAAGCGAGCGAGAGCTGGTGGAGGCGCTGCGCGGAGGGGAGTTCCGGGCGGTCCGCCTGGAGGATACTCAAAATCCGTCCGGGGGTGCTACTGGACCGTTGGCATGAAGAAGCCACACCGCTCCTGGCGAAGGGGGTACAATCCCAAAGCGGAGCTTTATAGAGGGCCGTTGAGGTGAGCGATAGTTTGGAGTTCGACCGGACGCTGCTGGGGAAGGAGTCTGTCCCTCAGGCGTTGACGGTGGATAGGAAGGCCATCTTGAAGTACTGCCGCCTCGCCGGTATCACCAGTCCCATTCATACCGATGATGAGGCGGCCAGGACCGCGGGCTATCGCGGTATGGTGGCGCCCATCTCCATGTACGCCTCCATGGTGCGGGGCGAGCGCCCGGACATAAAGCTGAGCTTTGGCCGCACGCAGCTCTTCGCCGGAGCTACTATCGAGGCTCTGGTCCCCGTGTGCGCGGGGGACGTGGTGACCGGAGTCACCTGGCTCAAGGATGTGTACGCCAAGACCGGGCGCTCCGGCACGATGGTGTTTATAGTGTGGGAGACCTCATTCTCCAATCAGGATGGGGAGAAGGTGGCGGTGGTCAGGCAGTCGTACGTCAGGAGGAGCGACCCCGGAGGTCAACACGCCGGGTAGAGGCGACCATGGTGGTGCAAGACGTTCAGTTCAACCGTAGCCTGCTGGGGGTGAAGCGTCCGGCGGGAAGGTTTTCCGTTACGCGGGAGGCAATCCTGAGGTACGCGGCGGTCACCGGCTATGGCGACCATATCCATGCGGGCGATGGGTCCGGCCCCAGGGGGGTTGTGGCTCCGCCCGCCTTCTGCGCTGTGCTCTCCTGGGCCATTCGGCCACTGGATATAGACCTGAAGGGGGTCGGCGCCGGGCTGCTGGCCGGGGAGACCATCCACCGGGCGGCTCCCGTCTACGCCGGGGATACCCTGGAGGCCACCATCCACCTTCAGAGGGTGTACACCAAGACCGGGCGATCGGGGACCATGACGTTCGTGGTCTGGACCATCTCCTTTACCAACCAGGATGGCCACCTGGTGGAGACAGAGGAGAAGTCGTTCGTGTACAAGGAGAGGGAGTAGGCGGTGCCGCTCTACTACGGGGATGTGGAGGTAGGCGACGAGCTTGGGCCGCTGGAGAAGGTGGTGGACAGGGCCGCGGTCCAGGAGTTCAGCGGCATCTGGGGAAGCAATAGATCCAACCCAACCATCTTCACGGACCCTGAGCAGGCGCGGCGGGAGATGCTTCCGGACGTCATCGTTCCAGGGCCTATGAGTATGGCTTTCTTGGCCCAGCTGCTCACCACCTGGGCGGACGGCGGCTGGATAAGCAAGCTGGACGTGGTATTTCGCCAGACGGTGCCCCACGAGACGCCGCTGCGGGTGGTGGGCGTGGTCACGGACAAGTATCAGGCAGAGGGCGGGGGCCATATAGAGTGCGACGTGTACCTTGAGACCGCAGAGGGAGAGCGTCTGGTTGGAGGGCAGGCTATAGTGATACTGCCATTAGGCCCACCCTGATGGGGGCTAGACTCAGCGATACGGCGTAGCGACACTTCAAACAGGAGGAGGGAGCATGGTCACTCGTATACGGCAGATCGTATCCCTGGCGGAGGAGATGGAGGAGGCGGCGGCCCTGTACAACAGGGTGCTGGGAATGGAGGTGGGCTGGCGCACGGAGATGCCGCAGTTTGGGCTGACCAAGCTGGTCATGCCCGCCGGAAACGAGACCTTCTTCGAGATATTGCAGCCGGTGGACCCCAAGAGCCGTGCCTGGCAATTCTTCCACGTGGACCGTGCCGGCGGTGGGAAGTACTTCTCCTTGATTGTTGAGACGGATGACCTGGATGCCCTTCTGGCTCGTGCCGACGATGCCAACGCTCGCATCAGCACGAGGTCGGAGGGGGCCGGCGCCAACAGCAAGAGCGCCTTCATGCACCCGCTGGGGATGAACGGGGTGCTCATAGAGATTCTGCAGCCGCCGCCGGGCACCTGGCCCAACGCCGGGCCGGAGGAAACCCAGAGCGTGGCGTTAGGGGCCCTGGTGACGCGGTTGCGCCAGGTGGTGGTACTGGTGCGTGACCTGGAGGAGGCCGTTCACCGGTGGGCCACGCTGTTTGGACTGAAGGTCACCAACAGGTTTCACGTAGCCCACGGCGACCTGAACGCGGCTATTCTGCCGTTTGGCAAGAGCGGGACGTTCCTGGAGCTGGCCACGCCCGCCGGCTCCGACTCCTCCGCGGCACGCTACCTGGAGCGGTTCGACGAGGGGCTGTACCTGGCGATCTTCGAGACGCCGGACCTGGCGGCAGCGGAGGCGAGGATACGGGCACAGGGGGAGGCGCGTATCTCCCAGGTTGCTCGGGAGGACTCCGGGCTGGCCGGGTTCAGGAGCCTGTGGCTGCACCCTCGCTCCATGAAGGACGCGTTCATCCAACTCTCGGAGGCCTCCGGCGACAATCCCTGGCCGCCGGGCGGCGACGACTGGTACAAGTAGGCCATTTCGGAGCGGATACCGTCGCCACGCTCAGCCCCGGGCACGGGTGCGCCCCACGTGGCTGGCTCGCCGTCCCCTGCGGTGTGGCTGCCTCTATGCGTCAAGCCTCTACGCCGCGGCGTGGGCCGCTTTTCTGTGGCAGCTCCCGCTGGATACGGCGTTGTAACGTCTCCACTCTAGGTATAAACTGGGACTGCCTGCCGTATGGGCGGCGGAAGAGGAGCGCTTATGTCTACTGAGCTGATCGCTGGCATAACCGTGGGACATGCCATCTATACGATGAGCGTGCTGATAGTAGCCCTGGTGGCCTCTTGGATTGGTCGGTTCGCGGCAAACCGTGCGAAGACTCGGCTCCACAAGGCCGATAGCACGAGCCTGATGGCCCAGATCGTGGACGATGTGGAGGAGCCCGGCTTCCTGCTGGTCATCCTGGCGGGTGTATATCTAGCTCTCATAGGGCTGCCCCCGGTGGCCGACCACGAGCTAGTGGTGCGCCGCGGCTTCACGGTCCTTGCGGTGGTCCTGGTAGTCTATTCCATTATGCGAGTCCAGGCCCATACCGTCACCTGGTACATCTCCAGGATAGAGCGGAGGAGCATACAGGCTAAGGCGCTGAACACCATGCTGCCCATGGTCAAGCGGACTATCGGCATTTTCGTGCTGGTCATGGGAGCCCTGATCATCATGGACCAGCTGGGGATCGCCATCGCTCCCCTGGTAGCGGGTCTCGGTATCGCCGGCCTGGCGGTGGCATTGGCCCTGCAGGGGACGTTGACCAATTTCTTCGCCGGAATCAACCTCCTCACCGATGGCTCGGTCCGGGTCGGCGACTACATAGAGCTGGAGGGAGGGTTGGCCGGTTACATCGATCAGATAGGCTGGAGGACCACCAGGATTCGGATGCTGGCCAACAACATGATCATCATCCCCAACTCGAAGATGGCGGACAGCATCACCACCAACTACAACTTTCCGGAGGAGCAGATGTCGGTCTATATCACCGTGGGGGTGGCCTACTCCAGCGACCTGGATCTTGTGGAGCGGGTGACGGTGGAGGTGGCCAAGCAGATCATGGGAGAGACGACCGGCTCGGTGGAGGGATATGAGCCCTCCATCTGGTATACGGACTTCGCCGACTCCAATATCAACTTCTGGGTGGTGATGCGCTCCCATGGGTATATGGATATGTGGCTGTTGAAACACAACTTCATCAAGACTCTGTTGCGTCGCTACAATGAAGAGGGCATTGAGATCTCCTTCCCCGCACGGAACCTCTACTTCAAAAGCGAGATGCCCCGCTTGGAAGGGCAGGGGGTGACCGGACGGAGAGGGGAGAGCCGTCCTCCGGCAGCCAGCACCGCAAAGGGCGTAGCTCTACACCAGGACATGGCATCCGCCGAGGGTGAAGGGGACGGTGGAGAGGGGGGCCCGTAGGGTGCGTGTCGTCCGGGGTATGCGTCTGCAAGAGGGGGACGTGATGGCTGCGCTGAAGCTGACGCTGGCGATAGAGCACTCGCTACGAGGTGGAGCGGGGCCTGATACCGCACGCCCTTGAGGTGGAGGAAAGGTGGAGGGGCTTTTCGCCGATACGGGCCTGGAGAGTTGAGCCGCTCGTTACTCCTCTGGCGGCTGTCCCCGGCGCGCGGAGAACTGTCGAATGATGGTCAGCTCCTCCAGGGTGGGCGGCGGCTGCGCGTGGATGTCCGGGGCCACCTTGAGGTCCCAGCCGCACTGCTCCTTGATGGCGGCAATGGCCTCCTCCTGGGACGTACCCTCCTTGGCGTAGTAGCTGGTGAGCACCAGTTCATTGCTCTCCCCGGGCTTCTCCAGTATTCCAAGGTCGGTGACCACCGTGCGTATCCGGTCTCCGGGCGTGGTGATGAACCCCAGCTCGCTTCGGAACCGGCGAGGGGAGATGCGTCCGGTTACCAGTATTTCGCCGGCGCCCATGGCGCAGTCGTTGTGGCCACCGGAGCCCGCCATCATGGTGCCGTCCGCCAGGCGGGTGATGTTGATGTTGGCGTGTCTATCGATCTCGGCGATGCCCAGGATGCCCAGGCTGGGGCTCTCCGGGCCTCTAAGGAGTGACCCGTACATATCCGCCATGCTGCCGAACATCTTGGGTGTGGAGAGGTGGGGGATTCCTGCCAGGGAGGCGTTATGAGGTCGGAAGCCGTAGTTCCCGAACCCGACCATCACCTCGACGTCGTAGTCCTGAGCGCGCAGAGAGGCGAAGGCCTGGAAGGTGGCGGGCAGGGCGATGCCGGGTCCGGCCTGGATAAAGCGGTAGTTGCCGCGACGGACGACCTCCTCTATTTTGCGGGCCGCGGCCACCGCCATCATCTCCACGTCGGTATACTCCTCCGACTGCTCCGAGGAGAAGGCGAGGGCCTGCTCCCCCACCTGGGACTGGCCGGTGCTCCAGAGCTTCTTCACCCGTTCCTCGCCCAGCTTTTCAAGGAAGGCTTCGTGGGTCGGCAGATCCAGGACCCACTCCTTGAGCCACGCGTTCACACCGTCTTGACCCTCCTGCGAGGCCTGCTGGAAGCCCCTGGTGAACTCGAAGTCGTTGATGTAAGGCTCGACCTCAGATACCCAGCCGTTGTAGAGCTCCCTTGGGTGAGCGCCCAGGGGAGCCTCGCAGACGGCATCCACCATGAAGGCTGGGATGGTGACTAGGGGCGAGTACCTACGGATAGTCTCGGTGGACACAACCTTCTCCACCGTCACGATGGTGCTCCGCGCGCTGGCTCTGGCTCCCCAGCAGTCCACGATCCAGTCGGGCTCCAGGATGGTGTTTCCGGCGGGATCGGCGGCAATACCATGGATGATGGCGACGTCCGGGCGCAAGGCGCTCACCAGGCCAACCCTACCGCCATCGCCAAAGGGGGCATCCATCTCCGAGTAGACCTCAGGGGCAAGCTCCGAGCCGATGGAGCTTCCGAGGATGGAGCGCGTGGGTAGGAAGGGGACGCCGGTGCCGCCGGCCATGTACCTGAGGATGATGGTATAGATGGTCCACCGCTCCACCTCAAGGGGGGTGTCCCCGGCTATGTCCTGGATCCTTGGGGTGCGTCCGAAGGGCATAAGAGAGGAGATGACCTTGGTGGCCAGGCCGGTGTACGCTAGGAGGAAGTGGAGATCGCTGACCATGATGGAGGAGATGGTGAAACCGGGCCTGGTGCTCCAGAACTGCCGTATAACCTCATACAGGCCTGCGCTGCCACGCTGGCCCAGGAAGATGTGGTCACCGGGCGTAACGTGCCTGGATACCGCCTCTTGCAATGTGCAAAGCTTGGAGGGACCCTCATACTCCTGGGGCTGGAATGCGGCCACCATACGGTCAAGCTTGTCGCTCATCTGACGCTCCTCCCGATACCTTGGCTACTCGGTCGAGGGGATTATAGTCAAGGCGCTACGGCGGTACAACCGTGCCTCTTCCGGAGAAGTTCGACAGCACCGAGCCATGCAGTCTTTGTACTGCATGGCCTCATCCAGAGGACTCTGCGACTCGTCCAGGGGGCCTACGTGGCAGGCTTGCCGTGATTTGTCGCCTGTGATAGAGTGCGGCTGCCGTCGGAGGCGGTAGGGGGATAGTTGTCCGCGCTGGTTCCCCGTTCGCCGTTTCCGTCACAAACGCGCGCCGGTCCGGCGCGAAGTCGGTGTACTAGTCTGTGTTCCACTGGGGGGGCGGGACTGCTTTCATGCCTGGGGGCATGTCATGCGAGACCATTCTCCCTGTTCAGCTAGAGAGGAGACATCTCAGTGGCGCTAGTTATAGACAACCATATCCATCTCATCTCCGGGAGAGGCGATAAGCACTATCTGCCAACCAACTATCGGTGGACGCTGTGCATGAACTGGGCCTACCGCGGCGGTCCTCCCTACGAGCGTGACCCGATGGACCTCTACCCTCGCCAGGAGGAGCGGGTGGCCGACCCGGATGGCTCCGCCACCGTCGCCGCCATGGAGAGGGCGGGGGTTGACGCGGGCGTCCTTATTCACGCCGATTTCGGCCCAGGCCATGGCGAGACTCAGGAGCTCTCCATGGAGGAGATGCACAAGGACTACGCCGATCTCCAGAAAAAGTACCCCGGTAAGCTGTATGCCTTCGCGGGACCGGACGTCCGGCGCCCCGGCTCCCTGGAGCTGGTGGAGAAGGCCTTTCGTGACTGGGACACCAAGGGGCTGAAGGTGTTTCCAGAGGTGGGCTACTTTGTCAACGACCCGATGCTCTACCCCTTCTACCAGAAGTGCTTGGAGTACGAGCGGCCGATAGCCATCTGCACCAACTTCGAGCCACCCTTCTCTCGCGGGCGGTTCAACGACCCCATCTACATCACGGATGTGGTGGCGGACTTCCCCGACCTGAACGTGATCATCTTTCACTGCGGCAACCCCTTTGAGCACTGGTTCGATATCTCCCTGGCCATTGGGGGAGCGGCGCTGAACACCTACCTGGAGTTCGATGCGTGGATCCATCCGGGCCGGAGGTCGGAGGAGGAGATGGTGCGGAGGCTGGCCAAGACGCGTGACAGGGTAGGGGCCCACCGCATCACCTTCGGGACGGACTTCCAGTGCTCGCCGAGCAACTGGGGAGACCGCCGGGCTGATGATTACGTTCGGCACGTAGATTTCTGGAAGGAGCTGCCGAAGACGGCGCTGAAGTATGGTGTGAACTTCAGCCAGGAGGAGGTGGACCTGATGATGGGGCTGAACCTGGGCCGGCTGCTGGGTGTGGTGGATATGCCGGAGTACACCAAGAAGCGCAAGTATGGCTGGAGCATCCTGATGCCGCGGCCCATGCCGACGCCGTAGTCTGTGAAGAGCAGGCGGCATCCGTTGGAAACTCGTATGGTCCTTGTATGGTCATAGAGGGAGGAACTGATATGGCGACGGTTATAGACAACCATGTCCACCTCATATCCGGAACGCCCGGCAATGAGTATATGTCGCCCAACTACCGTTGGTACCACTGCTACAACTGGGCCTACGGTGGTGCACACAGGCCTCCCTACGAGCGCGACCCCATGGATATGTACCCCCGCCAGGAGCAGCGGGTGGCGGACCCGGACGGCTCGGCCACGGTGAAGGCGATGGATGCCGCCGGTGTGGACGCCTGCGTGCTGATCCACGCCGACTTCGGTCACGGCTTTGGGGAGCTGGGGGCCAAGAGCATGGAGGAGATGCACCAGGACTACACGGACATCGCCAACCGGTACCCGGGCCGCTTCTATCCCTTCGCGGGGCCGGATGTCCGTCGTCCGGGGTCGCTGGAGATGGTCCGCAAGGGGCTGGCGGACGGTCGATTCAAGGGGCAGAAGGTGTTTCCGGAGGTGGGGTACTTCGCCAACGACCCGATGCTGTACCCCTTCTATAGCGCCCTGCTGGAGGCGGAAGCGCCGGTGGCTATCTGCACCAACTTCGAGTCGCCCATGGCTCGCGGTCGGTACAATGACCCCATCTATATTACGGATGTGGTGGCGGACTTCCCTGACCTGAACGTCATCATCTTCCACTGCGGCTACCCGTACCAGCACTGGTTTGAGATCTGCCTGGCCATTGCTCGGGCGGCCCTCAACGTGCACGTGACCGTGGAGCCGTGGCTGTGGGGATACAGCGAGGCCGGTCCGGGGCGCGAGGAGGAGGGCATTCGGAAGCTGGCGAGGATCAGAGACTCCATCGGTGCCCACCGCATCCACTTCGGTACCGATGGCCAGTTCGCCAACACCAACTGGGGCGAGGGGTGTACGCAGACCTACATCAACCATGTCAACATTTGGAGAGAGCTGCCGGAACGGGCCAAGCGGTACGGGATCACCTTCAGCCAGGAGGAGGTGGACCTGATGATGGGGCTGAACCTGGGCCGGCTGCTGGGTGTGGTGGATATGCCGGAGTACACCAAGAAGCGCAAGTACGGCTGGAGTATCCTGATGCCGCGGCCCATGCCAACGCCGTAGTCTGTGAAGAGGCGGCGTCCGTTGGAAATTCGTACGGTTTCAGATAGAGGGAGGGAACTGATATGGCGATGGTCATAGACAACCATGTCCACCTTATATCCGGTACACCCGGCAATGAGTACCTGCCGCCCAAGTACCGATGGTGGACCTGCTACAACTGGGCTTATGCCCACCCTCATATGCCCCCGTATGACAGAGACCCTATGGATATATACGAACGCCAGGAGCAGCGGGTGGCGGACCCGGATGGGTCGGCAACGGTGAAGGCGATGGACGCCGCCGGTGTGGATGCCTGCGTGCTGATCCACGCCGACTTCGGCCTTTGCTACGGCGAGATAGGGCCAAAGAGCATGGAGGAGATGCACCAGGACTACACGGACATCGCCAAGCGGTACCCGGGCCGCTTCTATCCCTTCGCCGGGCCGGATGTCCGTCGTCCGGGGTCGCTGGAAATGGTGCGCAAGGGTCTACAGGACGATTCCTTCAAAGGGCAGAAGATATTTCCTGAGGTGGGCTACTTTGTCAACGATCCGATGCTGTACCCCTTCTACAGCGCCAATTTGGAGGCCGAGAGGCCCGTTGCCATCTGCACCAACTTCGAGCCGCCCATGGCCCGGCCCAGGATGAACGATCCCATCTATATCACGGATGTAGTGGCTGACTTCCCTGACCTGAACGTTATTATTTTCCACGCCGGCTATCCCCTTGACCACTGGTTTGAGATTACCCTGGCCATCGCCAGAGCCGCCCTCAACGTCTACATAACGGTGGAGCCGTGGCTGTGGGGGTACCCGGGATGGGAAAAGGGTGGGGAAGAGGACGGCATCAGGAGACTGGCGAGGATCAGGGACTCCATTGGTGCCCACCGCATCAGCTTCGGGACCGATGGTCAGTTCGCGAACACCAACTGGGGCGAGAGGAGCATCGAGAACTACAAGGAGCATGTCAATATCTGGAAAGAGCTGCCGGAGCGAGCGAAGAGGTACGGGATCTCCTTCAGCCAGGAGGAGGTGGACCTGATGATGGGGATGAACCTGGGCCGGCTGGTTGGTGCCGTGGATATGCCGGAGTACAAGAAGAAGCGCAAGTACGGGTGGAGCATCTTGATGCCGAGGCCCATGCCGACGCCGTAAGAGGCACCGAGGTTGGTGCGAGCACAGAAGGAGGGAGCTGGAATGGCACAGATCATAGATAACCACGTTCACCTGCTTTCCGGGAGACCGGGCAAAGAGTACGAGCCGCCCATCTACAGGTGGCGACAGTCCTACAGTTGGGCCTACGGTGGTGCACACAAGCCTCCCTACGAGCGTGACCCCATGGACCTGTACCCGCGGCAGGAAGAGCGGGTGTCCGACCCGGACGGCACGGCCACCATCGCCGCCATGGACAAGGCGGGCGTGGACTCCGCGGTGCTGATCCATGCCGATTTCGGCCCCAGCCACGGCGGTGGCGAGGGTATGACCATGGAGGAGATGGCAAAGAGCTACGCGGACCTCCAGAAGAAGTACCCGGGTCGGTTTTACGCCTTTGCCGGGCCGGACGTTCGGCGCCCCGGCTCCCTGCAACTAGTGGAGAAGGCCTTTACCGAATGGGATACTAAGGGGCTGAAGGTGTTTCCAGAGTTGGGCTATTTTGTCAACGACCCGATGCTCTACCCCTTCTACAGCCTGTGCTTAGAGGCTGAGAAGCCCATTGCCATCTGCACCAACTTCGAGTCTCCCTTTGCGCGAGGACGGTACAACGACCCCCTCTATATCACGGACGTGGTGGCGGACTTCCCCGACCTGGACGTGATCATCTTCCACTGCGGCAACCCGTTTGAGCACTGGTTTGAGATCACCCTGGCCATTGGGGGCGCGGCGTTGAACACCTACCTGGAGTTCGATGCGTGGATCCATCCAGGCCGGAGGTCGGAGGAGGAGATGGTGCGGCGGCTGGCCAAGACGCGTGACAGGGTAGGGGCCCACCGCATCACCTTCGGGACGGACTTCCAGTGCTCGCCGAGCAACTGGGGAGACCGCCGGGCTGATGATTACGTTCGGCACGTAGATTTCTGGAAGGAGCTGCCGAAGACGGCGCTGAAGTATGGTGTGAACTTCAGCCAGGAGGAGGTGGACCTGATGATGGGGCTGAACCTGGGCCGGCTGCTGGGTGTGGTGGATATGCCGGAGTACACCAAGAAGCGTAAGTATGGCTGGAGCATCCTGATGCCGCGGCCCATGCCCACGCCGTGAGCCACGGCCAAGAGGAGAGCGGTAGGAAGGTTGTGGTGTTTCCCGCTGGGCAGACCCCTGCCTACACCTCAAAGCCGCTTGTGGTACTATAGCGGGCGGCTGCCGGAGCACTGGCGGATGCGCCCAATGCTCGACGCCAATGCGTAGATTGTGGAAGGAGTGACTATGGCTAATAAGAAAGCTCTTGTTATCGGTGGGACAGGCCCCACGGGCCCGTTCGTTGTGGAGGGGCTGGTGGAGCGTGGTTACGATGTGACCATTCTGCACCGAGGTTTCCATGAGGTGGAGTTCAAGTACCCGGTGGAGCATATCCACGGGGAGCCGCACTTCGCCGAGGAGTTCCGGGAGGCCTTGGGGGATAATAGCTACGATGTCATCGTTGCCATGTACGGGCGACTGCGGGTTGTGGCCGATGCGTGCGTCGGTAAGACGGAGCGGTTCATTGCGGTGGGCGCCGGCGCTCCCCAGGACCAGCTACTCTCCATCTATGATTTGGGGATGAGAAGGTCGGGCGAGTCACTGGAGGGCACCGGCTCCATCCAGAAGCGCGTCAGCCAGGCCCGGGAGGAGGTTATGGAGTACCACCGGTCGGGCAAGTACGTCATGACCTACATCGGGTACCCCAGCGTGTATGGGCCGCGGCAGCCGGGTCCCCTGGAGTGGAGCATTCTTCGCAGGGTCCTGGACGGACGCAGGAAGTTTATGGTCCTGGATGGCGGCCTTCACATGCGGCACTTCCCCTATGTGGAGAACTGCGCCCAGCCCGTGCTCCTGTCGGTGGACAGGCCCAAGGAGTCCGGGGGGAATTTCTACGGCGCCGCGGAGGAGGCGATGATCACGGACCGGTTCCGGCTTCAGACCATCGCCGATATCATGGAGGTGGAGATTGAGATGTACAGCTTCCCCCATGATATGGGGGTGCCGGGATGGTGGTGGGGCAACGGCGATTTCACCTTTGCGCAGGAGGGTCGGGCTCCCCGCATGGCGCACAACAACGTAGGCGTGGAGAAGCTCAAGCGGGAACTGGGCTATAAAGACGTGGTGGACCCCGTTGAGGCCCATAGACGTAGCGTGGAGTGGCTGCTGGCCAACAAGCCGGTGCCCGGCGGTGAAGATGAGCAGATCCTGGGTGACCCGTTCGATTACGCGGCTGAAGACGCCTATTTCGAAGCCCACGATAAGTTTGCTGAGGCGCTGGACAGGATTCCCTTTGGCGGGTACTCCACCGTACACCGCTACCAGCATCCCAAGGAGCCGTGGCAGAAGGGTGTCACCGCACATGTCGATCGGAGCAAGACAGCGAGAGGTTAAAGGAGCGAACGCTATGGCGATGATCATCGACAACCACATTCATCTGCTCTCAGGACACGACGGCAAGACCTATATGCCCCCGAACTACCGTTGGGCCATAGCTGTGAACTGGGCCTACGGGACTCGCCAGGAAGTCCCGTACACCCGTGATCCCGCGGACTTTTACCCCCGGCAAGAGGAACGGGTATCCGACCCGGACGGCACGGCGACGATTGAGGGCATGGATGCCGCCGGAGTGGATGCGGGGGTGCTGATCCATGCCGATTTCGGTCCCAGCCACGGCGGCGGGGAGACGATGACCATGGAGGAGATGGCCAAGAGCTACACCGATCTCCAGAACAAGTATCCGGGCAGGCTGTATGCCTTTGCGGCACCGGACGTTCGGCGCGCCGGTTCGCTTCAACTGGTGGAGAAGACCTTCCGGGACTGGGACACCAAGGGGTTCAAAGTGTTCCCGGAGGTGGGCTACTTTGTCAACGACCCGATGCTCTACCCCTTCTACCAGAAGTGCCTGGAGTACAACAAGCCGGTGGCCATCTGCACCAATTTCGAGCGCCCCTTTGCCCGGGCCCGGTTCAACGATCCCATCTACATCACGGACGTGGTGGCCGACTTCCCGGACATGAATCTGATCATGTTCCACGTGGGTTCGCCCATGGAGCACTGGTACGACATCTGCATGGCCATAGGCCGGTCCGCCCTGAACACCTACGCTGAGGTGGACTCGTTCATGCTGGGCTTCAACGGAGCCCCCCAGTCCATCAGCGACGAGGACTCCATCAAACGGCTGGGGCAAATCCGGGACACGTTTGGCGCGCACCGCGTGATCTTTGGCTCAGATGTCCAGTTCGCGCACAGCAGCTTCGGCGAAAGGAACAAGCAGAACTACATCAAGCGGGTGCAGTTCTGGAAGGAGTTGCCCAAGAACGCTCCCAAGTACGGCGTCAACTTCAGCCAGGAGGAGGTGGACCTGATGATGGGCCTCAACCTGGCACGGCTGATGGGTCTGGTGGATATGCCGGAGTACGAGAAGAAGCGGAAGTATGGCTGGAGCATCCTGATGCCGAGGCCCATGCCGACGCCGTAGTCTGTGAAGAGCAGGCTGCATACGTTGAAGCATTCCTATGCCCCGTTCCGGGCCGACTACGTTGGCTGACGCACGAGGCGAACGCAAGGGGAGGGTATGGCGCAAGTAATTGATGCCCACGTGCATCTCTTGACGGGGTCCCGCGGCAACGAGTATCTGCCGCCCAAGCTTCGGTGGGCAATGTGTATGGGCTGGGCCTATACGCGACAGCCTCCATGGGACCGTGATCCCGTGGACTTCTATCCCCGGCAGGAGGAGCGCGTCTCCGACCCGGACGGATCGGCTACCGTGGCTGCACTGAGTGAGGCCGGCGTGGATGGGGCCGTGCTGATTCCGGCGGACTTCGGTGAGGCATACGGGGAGCTCCAGGCGAAGAGCATGGAGGAGATGCACTCTGACTACGCGGAGCTACAGAAAAAGTACCCCGGCAAGCTGTATGCCTTCGCGGGGCCGGACATCCGTCGCGCCGGCTCCCTGCAGCTTGTGGAGAGGAGCTTTCGTGATTGGGGGCTCAAGGGGCTGAAGGTTATGCCGCACCTGGGATACTTCGTCTCAGACCCGGCGCTCTATCCCTTCTACAAGATGTGCCTGGACTACCAGCGTCCGGTGGCCCTGTGCACCAACTTTGAGCCCGCCTTCAATCCCTTCTCCCGCGGCAGGATGAACGATCCGATCTACGTTTCCGACGTGGTGGCGGACTTCCCGGACCTGGATGTCATCATCTTCCATGCCGGCTACCCCTTTGAGCACTGGTTTGAGATCAGTCTGGCCATTGGGCGTGCTGCGCTGAACACCTACATGGAAATAGATGCGTGGATGCTGGGCTTCAGCCACTGGCCGGAGTCCATCGGCGAGGAGGATTCGATACGCCGGCTGGCCTGGGTGCGGGATGTCATGGGCGCCCACCGCATCATATACGGCTCGGATGCTCAGTTCGCGGCCAGCAGCTTCGGCGAGGCGAACAAGGAGCGGTACATCAAGCGGGTGCAGCTCTGGAAGGAGCTGCCGGAGCGGGCGAAAAGGTACGGAATCAGCTTCAGCCAGGAGGAGGTGGACCTGATGATGGGTCTCAACCTGGCACGGCTGATGGGCCTGGTGGATATGCCGGAGTACACCAAGAAGCGCAAGTATGGTTGGACTATCCTGATGCCAAGGCCCATGCCGACACCCTAGGGTAGCAAACTGCCCGGCCCGCATTGAGCTGGAGCCGAAGGCGGCGCTGGTTATGCCGGCACAACCGATGTGAGAGAGGGCACCATGGCAACATCCAAGACCAGTGCTGGGGCCTCAGCGAAGGGTATGCTTGCGCCCTACCGGGTCCTGGACCTCACCGAGAGCGGGTGCATGTACGGTGGTAGACTTCTGGCCGACCTGGGGGCGGATGTGATCAGGATAGAGCGGCCTGGTGGCTCCCCCAGCAGAAGCATCGGCCCCTTCTGGCACGACCAGGTCCACCCTGAGCGGAGCCTCTTCTGGTGGGCCTACAACGTCAATAAGCGTAGCATCACCCTGGACCTGGAATCCGAGGACGGGGCCGCGATATTCAAGGGGCTGGCTCAGACGGCCGATTTCGTCCTGGAGTCGAACGCGCCGGGGTACATGGATGGGCTGGGATTGGGCTACGACGACCTGAGCAGCATTAACCCGGGGATCATCGTCTGCTCCATCACACCATTCGGACAGACGGGCCCCAAGGCCCACAACGCCTGGAGCGACCTATCAGTGTGGGCTAGTGGTGGGCCGGCCTATCTGACGGGGCACCCGGACCGCCAGCCCATTGGGATCAGCTTCATGTACCAGGCTACGCTGCACGGCGGCGCTGAGGCGGCGCCGGCCTGCATGATCGCCCTCCACCACCGTGAGCGGACGGGTGAGGGGCAGTTCATAGACGTCTCCATCCAGGAGTGTGCCTACTGGGTACTCACCTCCTGGCAGGAGTTCTGGGATACCGCGGGAACCATCCCCAGGCGTCAGGCGGGGTTCTCCGGCGTGGGGCGAGGACATACGCCTATGGCGGCGGGGGCGACTCGGGAGCGGCGGCAGCTCTATTCCGCGAAGGACGGGTTCATTATGTACACGGTCCAGGGAGGCGTCTGGGGTGGAGCCCAGTCCAGCAGCGCGGTGGTTGAGTGGATGAAGGAGGAGGGGATGGCTCCCGATTGGCTGCTGGAGTTCGACTGGGTCCGTGGGTTTGACCTTTCGACTATGGGAGGGGATACCCTGGATGCGCTGGAGGAGTGCTTTATACAGTTCTTCCTGACCAAGACCAAGCTGGAGATTACGGAGCGGAGCGTCCAGGGCCACTTCATGGTTGGTCCGGTGAATACTCTGGAGGATGTGGGGACGTATCCACACCTACAGGCCAGGGAGTTCTTCCAGGAGCTGTGGCACGAAGAGCTGGGGGCCAACGTCACCTACTGTGGCCCTGCCGTTAAGGCATCAGAGACGCCGCTGAGTATCCGACGCCGTGCGCCGCTCATCGGTGAGCATAACGACGAGGTGTACCGCCAGGAGCTTGGGATGGCTGGGGAGGAGCTGGTGGCACTCAGATACGCCGGCGTCATCTAGACACCGGGGCCGTAGTCCAGGAGGGAGCGATGTCAGAGACGCCGCGGGCACTTGAGGGAATAAAGGTCGTGGTCATCGGCGCTGCGGTGACCGCCCCGACCACGGGACGCTACCTGGCGATGCACGGAGCCACGGTGGTGCGGGTGGACAGCCACACCCGCATGGACGGGCTGCGGACTCAGCGACCCTTCCCGCCCGACGAGGCGCCCACCGCCGATACCGGCGTTTGGTGGGCCAACGTCAACTCCAGCACCCAGTGCGTGGCGGTGGACTGGAAGGTGCCCACCGGCAAGGGCATTATCGATAAACTGCTCCGTTGGGCCGATGTGGTGATCGAGAACTTCTCAGCCGGGACTCTGACGGCTATGGGGTTCGGGTACAAGACGGTATCCAAAGACAACCCGGGCGTTATCTACCTGAGCTCTTGCCTCATGGGGCAGACGGGGCCGTTGTCCGGCGTGGTAGGTCTGGGGACGGCGGGTATGGCCTTCGGCGGATTCGTCCACATGACCGGCTGGCCTGACCTGGAGCCGACACCGATCATGACCCAGTACACCGACTTCATCAATCCCAGGATGGGCGCAGCGGTTATCCTGGCCGCCCTGGACCACAGGAGACGGACGGGCAAGGGGCAATACCTTGACCAGGCCCAAGTGGAGGGTGGCCTCCAGTTCCTTGCTCCCCTGGCGATGGACTGGCTCAGCAACGGGCGCTCGGCCAACCGCTCCGGAAACACGATACCGGAGGCCGCTCCCCATAACATCTACCCGTGCCAGGGCGAAGACCGGTGGTGCTTCATCGGCGCGTTCAATGATGAGGAGTGGGACGGCCTCTGCCGGGCCATGGGCCAGCCCTCTTGGACGAGGGACGACAAGTTCAACACGGTGGCGGGGAGAAAGGGGAATGAGGATGAGCTGGATGAGCTGATAGGCCGGTGGACCAGGGACAAGACCGCCGAGGAGGTAGAGGCGGCTCTTCAGGCGGAGGGTGTGCCCTCATCCGTGGTGGAGAACGCCAGGGACGCGCGGGAGGATGAGCAACTGGGCCACCGGGGGTTCTTCCGGCAGATAGAGCACAGCGTTATCGGCACGCACACCTATCGGGGGCCGTGCTTCCGGCTTTCGAAGACGCCGGACAACCAGTTTGCGGGCCCGACGCTGGGGCAGCACAACTTCGAGGTGTGCACCATGATTGGCATGGACGATGAGGAGATTGCCGAGGCCATTATCGAGGGAGGGCTGGGCACCGAGCCTGTTGCGGTTGAGACATAGCCCCATCGAGTATATCCACAGCTCCTCCCGTTCCATCCTGATTGAGGGAAGGTGATGGCGGTAGCCGATACAGTGAGCCCCGTTCCAGCCGAAGGTATGCTTACGCCGTTCCGGGCCTTGGACCTCACCGAGGGCGGGTGCGCTGTGGGCGGCAAGACGCTGGGAGACCTGGGAGCGGACGTCATCCAGATTGAGCCGCCCGGAGGGTCTTCCTCCCGCGGGATCGGCCCCTTCCTGCACGGCGACGTCCATCCGGAGAAGAGCCTCTTCTGGATGGCGTATAACTGCAACAAAAGAGGCATTACCCTGGAGATCGCCACGGCAGATGGTGCTGCGATCTTTCGCAGGCTGGTTGAGACCGCGGATTTCGTTCTGGAGTCGTATCCCCCCGGATACATGGATGGGCTGGGATTGGGCTACGGCGCGCTAAGCCAGACCAACCCGCGGCTTATCGTCGCCTCCATAACGCCGTTTGGGCAGAGCGGCCCCAAGGCCCACAACGCCTGGAGCGACCTGACGGTCTGGGCCAGCGGTGGAACGGTGTTTCTGACGGGAGACCAGGAGCATCCGCCCCTGGGGGTGAGCTTCATGCATCAGGCGACCCTGAACGGTGGAGCCGAGGCCGCAGCCGCCTGTATGATCGCCCATCACTACCGGCAGAGGAGTGGGCTGGGACAGCATATAGACCTCTCCATGCAGGCGGTGGCCTATGGGGTCAACACCTCCACCATGGAGTTCTGGGAGACGGAGGGTGCGATACCCCAGCGATCCGACCACGGCAACGCACCCGGCGGTGCAACCGCGCCGCCCCAGGCAGGGGGAAGTTCCGGGGGGCGGCCCGGTGTGCGCGGGAGGCAGCGGTTTTACGGTAAGGACGGCATCATCCTCTGGTCGGTGAATGCCGGCCCCAGGGGCGCTGGGAGGTCCAGCGCGCCGGTGGTCGACTGGATGCGGGAGGAGGGAGCCGCTCCTGACTGGCTGTCGGAGCACGACTGGGATGGCGGGTTCGACCTGACGGCGTTGCCGGAGGAGCGGTTCCGTGCAATGGAAGAGGCCTTTGCCGACTTCATCGGAAGCAAGACCGGGCGGGAGATCATGGAACGGGGCATCTCCCACGACTTCGTGGTGGGCGTGGTGAACAGCCCCAAGGACATCGGCACCCATCCACAGTTGCAGGCGCGGGATTTCTTTCACCGGGTTGCGAATGAGGGCCTGGGTGAGGAGGTGGTCCACTGCGGGCCACCCGTCAAGGCTTCAGAGACTCCCCTGGCCCTGAGGCGGCCGGCACCCCGGATTGGAGAGCATAACGCAGAGGTGTACGGCGATGAGTTGGGACTGACCACCGAGAATCTGGTGGCGCTCATGTACGCCGGCGTAATCTAAATAACAGTGAGTAGTGAAAAAGCAGTGGCAGAGAAGCAGGCGTTGAAGGGAGTCAAGGTCGTCATCATAGGTGGCGTGGTCACCGCGCCCACCATGGGTCGCTACCTTGCCCTGCACGGAGCCACGGTGGTGCGGGTGGACGGCCACACCCGTATGGACAGCATGCGCTACCAGCGACCCATTCCCCCTGAGATGGTGGGAGACCCCAACGGCGGTGTCTGGTGGGCCAGCATCAACTCCAGTGCCCTGTGCATAGGCCTGGACCTGACCAAGCCCACGGGCAAGGCAATCGTGAACCGGCTGGTGCGCTGGACCGACGTGGTGGTGGAAAACTTCTCCGCCGGCACCCTGGCCAAATGGGGCGTGGACTACCACACCGTGGCCAGGGAGCGACCGGAGGTGATCTACCTGAGCTCCTGCCTCTTCGGTCAGACCGGGCCCTGGTCCCGCGTGTCCGGATACGGGACGGCCGGAGCGGCCATGGCGGGGTACGACTTTATCACCGGGTGGCCGGACCAGGAGCCGACGCCGCTCCTTACCCAGTACACCGACTACATCAACCCGAAGTTTGGCGTGGCCACCATCCTGGCTGCCCTGGAGTACCGGGACCGGACGGGCCGCGGGCAGTACCTGGACCAGGCCCAGGTAGAGGGTGGTCTCCAGCTCATCGCCCCCGTTCACATGGACTGGCTCAACAACGGCCACACCATGGAGCGTTCCGGCAACAGGGTGACATGGGCGGCGCCCCATGGGACGTTCCCTTGCCAGGGAGACGACCGATGGTGCGCCATCGCCGTAACCAACGACCAGCAGTGGCAGGGGTTCTGCCGTGCCCTGGAGGAGTGTGCGTGGCCCCGGGAGGAGCGGTTCGCGACGCTGCTGGGGCGGAAACGCCACGAGGAGGAGCTGGAGGAGTTGCTGGGGCAGTGGACCGGCGAGCGGTCTGCGGAAGAGGCGGAGGCCGGTCTGCAGCGTGAGGGCGTCCCAGCCTCCGTGGTGGAGAACACGAAGGACACCTATGAGGACCCACAGCTGCGACATCGCGGTTTTTTCCGCAAGATCCGCCACGCCTTTATCGGCGAACATAGCTACCGGGGGCCATCCTTTATACTTGGACGGACGCCGGATAGCCAGTCCGCGGGCCCAGCCCTTGGCGAACACAGCATTCAGGTGTGTAGAATGGTGGGCATGACGGATGATGAGATAACGGAGGCTCTTCAGGAGGGCGGACTGGGTGCGGTGCCCGCAAACCTGGCCCCAGCACCGGAGTCCGGTAGCACGGCTATGGATACGTCACCATAGAGATCAGCGTCCTGATCAACCCGGGGAGCATTGCAAGAGGAGAGAGATGTCGACAGCACAGAGCGATACATCGGCAACGGCGGAGGGGATGCTTTCTCCATTCCGTGTCCTGGACCTCACGGAGGGTGGATGTCTCCTGGGGGGGAAGGTGCTGGGCGAGCTTGGGGCTGACGTTATCAAGATAGAGCCACCGGGCGGCTCACCCACCCGCCGGACCGGCCCATTCTGGCATAATCAGGTCCATCCAGAGTACAGCCTTTTCTGGTGGGCCTACAACGTCAACAAGAGGAGCATCACTCTCAACATAGAGGCCTCGGATGGAGCCGAGATATTCAAGAGCCTGGTGGGGACCGCTGACTTCGTTTTGGAGTCGTTCCCGCCGGGGTACATGGGTGGCATAGGACTTGGCTACGAGGTACTGAGTAAAATAAACCCTCGGGTGATCATGGCGTCGATAACCCCTTTTGGCCCCACAGGGCCCAAGGCGAACAACGCGTGGTGCGACCTGACCATCTGGTCCAGCGGAGGGCCGGTCTATATGACGGGAGACCCCGATACTACGCCCGTAGCCATAAGCTACATGCACCAGGCCACACTCAATGCAGGTGCGGAGGCGGCGGCTGCGTCCATGATGGCGCACTACCACCGGGAGAACACAGGCCAGGGGCAGCTCATAGACGTCTCCATGCAGGAGGTCGCCTACTGGATCATGACCTCCTGGCAGGAGTTTTGGGAGACCGAGGGTACCATACCGAAGCGTTTCGGCGGGCCACCCAGAGCCGCCGAGGAGGCCCATCTCCGTGAGCGCCGCCAGATGTTCTCTGCGAAGGACGGGTACGTGGTCTTCTGGGTCCAGGGTGGCTGGGGGGGTGGAACTCACTCCACCGAGGCCGTGCTCAAGTGGATGGAGGAGGAGGGAGAGACCAATGAGTGGATTCTCAACTTCGACTGGGAGCATGACTACGACCTCTCCAAGATGACCAACGAGACCCTGGATGCGCTGGAGCAGCCCTTCGTGGACTTCTTTGCGACGAAGACCAAGGCGGAGATCTCCGAGCGGGCCATCCTGGACCACATCATGATCGGCGCCATCAACAACAGCGAGGACCTGGCAAACCACCCACAGCTACAGGCCCGGAGCTTCTTTGAGGAGGCGTGGCATGAGGAGCTGGGGGAGAAGGTGACCTACTGCGGCCCGGTTTTGAAGGCCTCTGAAGCACCCCTGACGCTCCGGAGGCGTCCGCCCTTGATAGGTGAGCACAATGAGGAGGTCTACCGGCAGGAGCTGGGGCTATCCGTGGAGGAGCTCACGGCACTGAGACATGCGGGTGTCATCTAACCGCGTTCTTGACCGAGAGAATGCAAGCTTGAAACCAACGGGAAAGGAAGAGCGAGATGGCTGATACACCCAGGGCCCTGGAGGGATTGAAGGTCGTGGTGATCGGCGGCGTTGTGACCGCTCCGCTGACGGCACGATACCTGGCACTCCATGGAGCCACGGTCGTTCGAGTTGACAGCCACGTTCGTAGAGACGGCGTTCGGATGCAACGGCCCTTCTCCCCGGAGATGGTGGGCAATCACAGTGGAGGAGTCTGGTACGCCACCATCAACAGCAGTGTCCAGGGCATAGCGGTGGACTGGTCCAAGCCGATGGCCATGGTCATTATGAACAAGCTGGTTCGCTGGGCGGACGTGGTGATCGAGAACTTCGGCGCCGGCACCCTGGAAAAATGGGGCATAGACTACTACACCATCTCCAAGGACAACCCCGGCGTCATCTATCTGAGCTCCTGCCTCATGGGCCAAACAGGCCCTTGGGCTCCGCTCACGGGGCTGGGGACTGCGGGAGGAGCGATAGCCGGCGTGTTTGACCTGTGCGGCTGGCCTGAGGGCGAGCCCACGCCCATCCAGACCCAGTACACCGATTTTGTAAACCCGAAGTTCGGCGTTGCCGCAATCATGGCTGCCCTGGAGTATCGCCGGCGCACAGGCCGGGGCCAGTACCTGGACCAGGCCCAGGTGGAGGGCGGTATTCAGGTGATCGCCCCACTGGTGATGGACTGGATGAGCAACGGCCGTCTGGCGACTCGCACGGGAAACAAGATCGCCGAGGCGGCGCCCCACGGGGTGTTCCGGTGCGCCGGCGACGACAGGTGGGTTGCCATTGGGGTGTTCACTGATGACCAGTGGGTGGGGCTCCGCCGCGTGAAGGGCGTGCCGTCGGTGCTTGGGGAGGGCAAGTTCAAGACCATAGCAGGTCGGAAGGAGCGGGAGGAGGAGCTGGCCGCCCTGATAGAGGGGTGGACTATGCAGCATACCCCGGAGGAGGTGGAGGCGTGGCTCCAGGCCGAGCAGGTGCCCTCAGCCGTGGTGGCGAACTCCAAGGATACCAGGGAGGACGTTCAGCTAGACCACCGGGGGTTCTTCCGTAGGATAGAGCACACCGTTATTGGGGAGCATACCTACCGTGGGCCGGCCTTTCGGCTTACGAAGACGCCGGACAACCAGTTTGAGGGACCTGCCATGGGTCAGCACAACTTCGAGGTGTGCGCCATGCTGGGCATGAGCGACGACGAGATCTCCGAGGCGATTGCCGAGGAGGCCCTGGGCTTTGAGCCTGTGTAGTGGACTAGACCGTTTCCCACCACCAGCTTATCTGGCGACCACGCTCACTCCGCTCACAGGGCTGGCGGTCTGCAGAGACCCCAGCAGCATTTTCGACGCCGAGGCGATCTGGTCTACCACGACCCCGAACGCCTCCGCATTGACCCGCGAGGGTTTCCTGTAGCCGCTGATCTTGCGCACGAATTGGAGGGCGGCCGCCCGGACCTCTTCGTCGGTCGCTGGTATATCGGCGTTTCGTAGGGTTTTGATGCTCCGGCACATAGATACGTCTCCTTGGAGGTTGGCAGGGGATACGCTCGTTGGAGCGGGGGACGGGATTCGAACCCGCGACCATCTGCTTGGAAGGCAGAGACTCTTCCGCTGAGTTACCCCCGCTCGGCTAAGCGGCACGTTCTATTTAACGTGCCGGAGGAACCGCTGTCAACGCCTGCCCTGATACCGAGTAGGTCTCACGGGTGGGCTGAGGCTCTCTGTTTTAGAGCCCGGCCATGACCTCCTCGGCGAAGGTGCGCACCAGCGAGAGTCGGTCGCGAGGGTCAGCGGTGTGGGGAATGATGGCTACCTGATGCAGTCCAACCTCCGCAAGCCGGCGCACCTGCTCACGGCACTCCTCCACGGTGCCCGCAATGGCGAACTTGCTCACCAGACGGTCCGGCACCAGGTCGCCGTGGCCTGCGCCTACTACCATATGCTTGTAGTAGTCGTAGCCCTGGTATATCTGGTCCGCTGCGGCCTGGTCTTCCTTGCTTAGTGAAAAGGGGAGGCGGCGCTTGAGGACGCGGGCAACGTGGGACTTGACGGAGGCACGGGCGGCATTGCCGTCACTGTCGATGGAGCAGGGTGCCCAGCATACGTACCTGAAGCCGTCGGCCTCCAGGTCACGTCCCGCATCCTGGGCTCCCCGGCGGATGCACTCCATAGCCTGCCTCAGGTAGTCGGGATCGGTGCCCACCAGGACGATGGCGCCATCGGCTACCTTGCCCGCCAGGCGGAGGATACGCGGCCCGCTGGCTCCGATGAACACGGGGATAGGAGGCACGTTGACCCAGTCCATGTGCACCTCGCCCCCGTCCATGGCAACCCGCTCCCCCGCCACCAACCTGCGCACTACTCTGATCGATTCTTCCAGCCGGGCCAGGGTGGCGGGTCGCTGGCCCAGGGTCTCCACGGAGCTATCCCCGGCGCCGATGCCCAGGGCTACGCGGCCACTGGTGAGCTCGCTCAGGGTGGCCAGGGCGCTGGCGGTGACCGTGAGGTGGCGGGTCTGAGGGTTGGTGACGCCCGCCGCCAGGGTGATGCGCTGAGTGGCCAGGGCGGCGGCCCCCATGTTGACGTACGCCTCTCGCCAGATGACCTGGGAGTCTCCTATCCAGACGTGGGAGTAGCCTAGCTCCTCCGCCAGCCGAACCATCTCCAGTATCCGCTGGGGCGGCTCAATGGGAAACAGACCGAGCCCCATATCCAGACGAGCCATGGCTTATACTCCCTTTTCGATCACGGCGAGGGTCTCAGGAGGAGGCGTCTGCTCGCTGCGGCCCCGCACGGCAATCTCGCCTCCCACGATGACGAAGGAGATACCCGGCATGTCACCGTTGCTCACTGCCTCCAGCACATCCCGTCCCACGGAGCCGGTGATCTTGCCGATGAGCAGCAGGTCCGCGGGCTTGCCCTCCTGGATAAGGCCTTGCTCCAGGCGATGGGCTTTGGCGGCGTTGCCGGTAGCCATGCAGAAGGCCACCTCTGCGGGAATGCCCCCCATTGATGCCAGCAGGGCCACGGTCCGCAGCATGGCCCGGGGGGTGACGCCGGTGCCGGAGGGCGTATCCGTGCCCAGGATCACACGTTCCTGAGCGCCCTCCTGAACCACCATTTTTATCACCTCCACTGTCCGCCGGACGTTTCCGGCGGCAGCTATCTCCAGATAGCAATCGGTCTCCTTGATCACGGCCTCCGTCTCGTCCAGGGGCATGGGAATAGGCCCGCCACTGACGTGTCCAATCACGTCCGGCCCAAGCTCCTTGATAACCCTGGCGCCCGCCGGGCGGCTGACGCCGGACCGGGAGACGCCGCCCGAGTGGATCTTCACGACGATACCCCTCTCACGACACCAGCGCACATAGCGGTGGGCCTCGTCCCCGTTCTCGCCGTAGGGGTAGAAGATGAACTTGGCGCAACGGATGCCCTCTGCGGCCACCTCGTCGAAGTCGGACTCGGTGAGGCCCGGCGCCAGTAGCAGGGTGCCGGCGAAGAGCCTCGGCGCTCTCTGGGGTAGGTTGTCGGCGCATCGCTTCGCCAGGACTGCCAGATACTTGAACAGGCGGCCGTCCGGAGGGTCCAAGGGAAGGCCGGGCACGTGGAGCTCGCCCGCGGAGACCAGGCCGGTGACGCCACCGTGGAGATAGGAGCTCATCCAGCCGACGCTGTTCTGGGTGGGGGTGAAGTCCCCGAAGGTGGGGTGCACATGGGTATCTATGAGCCCCGGAACCGCCAGAAGGCCGCGAGCGTCGATGACGGTATCGGCGGCGGTCCGGGACGAGTCGATATCGTGGAAGAGGCCGTCCTGGATATAGATGGTGGCCGCCTGGCGCAGGGGGTGTCGCCAGTCCCCGGTGATCTGGCCGCCGAGGTTGGTGATCAGCAGTGACGACACGTTACGAAGGTCCTTTCGCCGGTTTGGCTATGCTGGGGCCAGGTTGCCTTAGCCGGCACGTGACCTAGCCTGGGAAGGGTGCGCCGAAGATGCGCTGGGCGTTCTTGTAGGCGATATTGTCCTTGGCCTCCTGGGAGATGTCCAGGGACTCTATGGCAGCCGCGATCTCGCTCATGATGCGGGTGCGAATAGGGTAGTCGCTGCCGAAGACGATATGCTCCGATCCGAGGGATTCCACGGCATATTGGATGGCCCGCGGCTCCCAGAACGTGGTGGTGAAATAGAAGTTCTTGATGCGCTCCCGGAGCGCCTCACGGCTGAGCTCCGGCTTTCCTTGCTCGATGGTGCGTGACTCGATGCCCCCCTCCTCACGCCCATACCGGAATGTTGACATGAAGAAGGTGCCCCCAAGGTGCCCATGCACAAAGGTGAGGTTGGGGAACCTGTCCAGCACCTGGCTCCTGAAGAGGCGCACCACGGCCAACGTGTGATCCACCTCGCGGCCTACGGTGCGGCTCAGGTCGTACTCGCGCATGGAGAAGTCGTCTGCCGGGCTGGCGGCGCAGTGGACAATGACCGGCACGTTGTATGCCTCCGCCACCTCATAGAGCGGGTAGTAGGCCTCGTTGTCGGGGAACACACCGTTGACGTTGGTCACGATGCCCATGGCCCGGAACCCCAGCTCCTTTATAGCCCGCTCAAGCTCATTGGCAGACTCCCTGGCCGGACTGAGCGGCAGGTGGGCGGCCCCGACGAGCTGCTTGGGGTGGTCCTGGATGGCCTTGGCCATCTCATCGTTGACGAACTGGCAGGTAGGGAGGTCTACCATGAAGCTCTGCCAGGTGGCCATGGTGAAGATGGCCGCCGAGACGTTGGCCTCCTCCATGTCCTTTAGCCGCTGGTCGATGAAGTAACGGCGCTCCTCCACGGTGATGAGGGCCATGCCTTCCCAGACGATCCGCTTCGACCTCTGACCGTCGCTGAGCACGACCTCCCGAATCGTCTCACCGGGCCGCAGCAGCGGCTCCGGGTGATCCACATGCTCCCTGGGCATCCAGTGATGATGAAAGTCGATGATGTTGCGCATGGTGCTCTCTCGTCCTAGAGGTCTCTTTAGGCTAGCAGGCCGATGGTGTGTCGGAGGCGATGCAGCACCCGCTGCCTGCCCAGCACCGCTAGGGTATCGAAGAGCGGCGGCGCTGCGGTGCGGCCGGTGACGGCGACACGGATGGCCCCGAACAGCTCGCCGGTCTTGAGGCTCAGCTCCTCCGCCAGGGGTCGCAGGGTATCCTCCAGGCTACCAACATCGAAAGGCTCCAGCGGTTCAAGGGCCGTTGCCGTGGCCTCCAGGGCCGTGTGGGCGGTCTCGCTTTCCATAGTCTTCGGCAGCGGAAGCTTCTCTGGGTAGATAGGCGTTTCCAGGAAGAAGAAGGCGCACAGGTCCCACACCTCCTCGCCATTGAGGGTCTTCAGCCGGTCTTGGACCAGCGGTACGATTGTCTTGAGGTACTCTGTGTCTATACTCTCCGGCGGGGTATCCGGCTCTTTACGTCTACCCCGTAGCTCATCAAGGGCGGTCTTCAGTCGTACCGCCAGGTCTTCCTGTGGGAGCTGGCGGATGTACATGCCGTTCATCCAGGTGAGCTTCTCCTGGTTGAAGATTGCCGGAGACGAAATGATGCGCTCCGGTGAGAAGTGGCGCACCAGATCCTCCATGGAGAGGAGCTCCGTCTTGTCATCCAGGGACCAGCCCAGCAGGGCGAGGAAATTGACCAGCGCTTCAGGAAGATACCCCTGCGCCTGGTAGTCCAGGAGGGCGGTGGCGCCGTGACGCTTGCCCAGCTTTGCCCTGTCCGGCCCCAGGATTATGGGTAGATGGGCGAACTGAGGTGGCTGGTAGTCCATCGCCTGGTAAAGCAGGAGATGCCGGGGCGTGCTGGAGAGCCACTCCTCGCCCCGCAGGACGTGGGTTATCGCCATATCGTGGTCGTCAACGATGTTGGCCAGATGATAGGTGGGGAAGCCGTCCGATTTCAGGATGACGAAGTCGTCCAGTGTGGAGAGATCCACGGTGACATCGCCATGAACCATGTCGTGGACGGTGATAGGAGGGCCCTCCAGCGGTGTCTTGAACCTTACAACGCGCTGGAGTCCGGCGGACTCCCTGGCTTGCCGCTCCTCCTGCGTCAGGTCGCGGCAGCGTCGGTCGTAGCGAGGGGGCTCGCCCCGCTGCTGCTGGGCCTTGCGCATCTCGGCCAGCTCTTCGGTGGTGCAGTAGCAGGAGTAGGCCTGATCCCGTTGGAGGAGGACCTGAGCAGTGTCCTGGTAGAGGACCAGACGTTGCGACTGGACGTAGGGCATGTGGGGGCCACCGACCCTGGGGCCCTCGTCCCAGTCCAGGCCCAGCCACTCCAGGGAGGCGAAGATGGTGTCCAGCGCGCCCTCCACCGTTCTGGCCTGGTCGGTGTCCTCTATACGGAGGATGAAGGTGCCGCCGGCGTGCCGCGCGAAGAGCCAGTTGAAAAGAGCGGTGCGGATATTGCCCACGTGAGGGGCACCGGTGGGACTGGGGGCGTAGCGGACTCGGACGCGTTCGGCCATGAGCGGAGTCGATTCTAGCACCTACCGCCGGATATAGCGACCGCTGCCGCCGCCCCTGCGATAAGCCCGGTGAAAGCAGGTGGGCGCAGAGCAGGGCTATGTAGCGTGGGCGAGGGCTGTGTATTCCCCTTGCGCTGTGTGTGTATAATGGGCGCTGTCCGGGAATCCATCGGTGGGTTTGCCCAGGGCCACTGGTTCAAACAGGAGGTGTCCTATGATAAAACGGCGAAACGTTGTCATGGTTCCGATTTTGGTCGTCATAACCTTTGGGATATATGGCCTCTACTGGTTGTATTCCACCGCGGATGAGGTGATCCGTTACAATAAATCGAACGACAATCCTCTCTTGTGGCTTATCCTCGCTTTGATCCCGCCCTTGAACATCATCGCCATCTGGTTCCACTCCCACGCGATTGCGCAAATGTCAGCCAGTGGAAACGGGAAAGGCATCAATGGGGTATTGCTGTTCTTTTTGTGGCTCTTGCCCTTTGTAGGGATAGTCGTATCGCAGCTTAAGCTGAACAAGCGAGCGGGACAGGCTCCTCCAGCGGAAGAAGAGGCCGCCTCGTAGATTTCAAGGCGGCGGAGCTAGACCCGCCAGCGCCTCCTCCAGGTCAGGCGGAAGGTCCGAAGTGAACTCGGCGTACTCTCCGCTAGAGGGCAGACGGAACCCCAGCCTTGTGGCGTGCAGGAATTGCCGCCGGAGGAAAGGCACCCCTCCGCCGTACAGTCGGTCACCCGCCACGGGATGGCCGATGGAGGAGAGGTGGACGCGTATCTGGTGGGTCCGCCCGGTGTGTGGCGTAATCTCCAGGAGTGCGTAGGCGTCAAAGAGCCGCGTAATGTGGTACCGGGTGGTGGCCTGCCTGCCACCTTCGACCACGGCCATGCGCTTGCGATTCCGTGGGTCGCGTCCTATGGGCGCCTCGATAACTGCCTCGGATGGCTCCGGGTGGCCCAGGACCAGCGCCAGGTAGACCTTGGTCACGGCGCGCGCCTTGATCTGCCGGGAGAGGTCGTTGTAGGCGGCCTCTGTCCTGGCGACCACCATCAGCCCGGAGGTATCGGCGTCCAGGCGGTGGACGATTCCAGGACGCAGGCGTTCGCCAGCCTCCGCCAGGTCCGGGTAGGAAGCCAGGAGCGCGTTCACCAGAGTGCCGGAGGGGCGACCCGGCGCGGGGTGAACGGTCATTCCCGGCGGCTTCTCTATGACCAGCACGTCGTCGTCCCTGTAGCGAACGTCGATAGGCATCTCCTCCGGGCCCGGCCAGGTAGGTGGCGGTGGAGGCAGGCGCACCTCGATGTGATCGCCGGGGCGCAGTCCAAGGGAGGCCTTGGCGTCCATGCCGTTGACCAGGACGCTGCCCTCTCGGATAAGGCGCTGGGCCTGGGAGCGGGTGAGGTCCGACCGGACCCGGGGTATGTAGCTGTCCAGCCGCTCCTCCGCGGCTTCAGGCGTCGGGGGATAGTACACCAGGGATAGGAGCTTGTTTTCGGTGTCCAGAGGCGGCTTCTGGTCATCTTCAATGCGCGGCAGGACGGCCGGGTCGTTAGTGGGAGGCCGCTTGGGGTTGGAGAGGAGCATCCACGCAAGAATGGCGATGCCTACCACGATGGCGGAGTCCGCCAGGTTGAAAACCGGCCACGCTCCTATATCGATGAAATCGGTGACGCCGCCCAGGGTGATGCGGTCCGCCAGGTTTCCCGCTGCGCCGCCTAGCTGAAGGCCCAGGCTGGTGCGAAGCCACATGCTCGGTAGGGGCTGGTGTCGGTAGAAGAGGATGAGGATGGCGATGCCCGCCAGGGATGCCACGGCAAGCAGGATGGCCTGGTTGGGGAAGAGGCCGAAGGCGCTACCGGTATTCGAGATGTGAGTGAGGCGGAAGAATCCCTCCGAGGGAATGGAGCCACCCATGATGATATTGTCCCGGACCAGCTCCTTGGAGACCTGGTCCAGCACGAAGGTGGCGATGAGGACGGCGACCAGGTAGATGTCGTGGACCCAGGGCTGTGGAGCGTCGTGTGCCTTGGGCTTGGACCGGGGGGTCTCGGGTAGCTCCATGGCAGGGGCTGGGGGCTGGTCCGTCTGAAGGCGCTCTTCTGTATCTAATGGCTGTGGGGAGCCCACGGACACCTCGGAGTTCAATCAGGCTATCACATTCAGTCTAGCACAGGGTGGTGGCCAGGTTCCAACTCACAGGGCCTCTCCCAGGAAGTGAGCGATCCCTTGTGCCGCCTCCTGTTCGTGGTCGTTCCAGGAGTGGTCGGCCTTGGGGACCACCCGGAACTCCACTGGTGAAGCGAGATTCGCCACCGCTTGCTCAAGACGGGCCGGATCGGCAAGCCGGTCGCTATCGCCCACCATGAACAGCTTGGACTGGCTGCTTTTGCCGACGGGCGAGCCATCGAAAGATGGCAGGGGAGGAGAGAGAAGGGCCAGGGCCTTGGCCTTTTTATAGTTGCCCAGGCCCTGGAGTATCACCTGGGCGCCGAAGGAGTAGCCAACCAACGCCAGTCGCTTGGCGTCTATGCCCGGCCACTGGCGGAGTAGCTCCAGGGCGGAGCGGAGGTCCTGCTGCTCCTTGGCGCCCTTGGAGAAGGTGCCTTCACTATTGCCTACACCCCGGAAGTTGAAGCGAAGGGTGGCTATGCCCGCGGCATCCAGTGCCCGCGCGATAGCCATGACGACGGCGTTGTCCATGCTGCCGCCGAAGAGTGGGTGGGGGTGGCAGAGCACGGCGGCTGGGAAGGGGCCCGGCTGCTCCTGGGGGACGGTCAGGACGCCCTCCAGTGTCAGCCTCTTGCTCTTGAAGTTGATGGAGGTCTGGCGCATATTTTCATGTTTGCACCATTCCGTGAAATCGGCAACGGGTGCCGGCGTAACCCCATGTGACTGGGCTATGTTCTGTTAGAATGGTGTTTCTATCCCTATCCTGACCCAGCGGAGACTACGTATGCCAATGATAGATTTGCGCAGCGATACGGTGACCCACCCGACGCCGGAGATGCGGCGGGCCATGGCGGAGGCGGAGGTGGGGGACGACGTCTACGGGGAAGACCCTACGGTCAACAAGCTGGAGGCCGCCGCCGCGGCGCGTCTGGGCAAGGAGGCCGCCGTCTACGTGGCCAGCGGCACCATGGCCAACCTGGCCTCTGTGCTTACCCACTGCCAGCGGGGCGATGAGATGATTGTGGGGAACGAAGCCCATATTTTTCATAACGAGGTGGGCAACGCAAGTGCCCTGGGTGGCGTGCACGTGAGGACGATCCCCAACGACGGCCGGGGCATGATGGACCCCGAGGAGATGGAGGCCGCCGTGCGCTCCCCCGACAATATGCACCACCCGCGGACGGCGCTGGTATGCCTGGAGAACACCCATAACCGGTGCGGCGGTGGCGTGCTGGACGCCGAGGAGGCCGCAACGCTAGCCGGGGTGGCCCATCGCCACGATGCGGCCGTCCACATAGACGGAGCCCGTATATTCAACGCCGCCGTGTACCTGGGCGTTTCACCCGCGGAGCTGGCGCGCCAGGCAGATACCGTGAGCTTCTGCCTCTCCAAGGGGCTGAGCTGCCCCGTGGGGTCACTGGTGTGCGGCAGCAGGGAGCTCATAGCCCGGGTGCGGAAGAACCGGAAGCTGCTGGGCGGCGGCATGCGCCAGGCAGGGATCATTGCGGCGGCGGGATTGGTGGCCCTGGACAGCATGGTTGAGCGGCTGAAGGAGGACCACGCCAACGCCCTGGCCCTGGCGCGGGGGCTGGCGGGTATGCCCGGCATCGCGCTGGACCCTGAGGGCGTCCAGACCAATATCGTTATGGTGGAGGTAACGGACCGACCCGTCCCGGAGTTTGTCGCTGCGCTGAAGGCGGAGGGAGTCCTGGTCTCCACCCCTGGGGGCCGGCGGGTCCGGATGGTGACCCACTATGGCATTGAGGCCAAAGGTATCGAGGAGGCGCTGAGCGTGGTGGAGACGGTAGTCGGAAGGCGCAGCGGTGCACTCAGCCGGTAGCTCACCTGACCCTGCCCACAAGCAAGAACAGGCGGGATTCTCCCGCCTGTTTCTTGCGTTGAGCAACACCCGGTACCGGTGGCTATGGGCCAACAGCATCGTGGCATCCCTGGGACGGACCTCTGAGATGCTGGCCCAGGGCTGGCTGGTGCTTCTGCTCACCGATTCACCCTTCTGGGTGGGGGTGGTGTCTGGACTGCGTGGCTTGGGGACGGTGGGTTTTGGGCTTTTCGGTGGTGTCATGGTGGACCGGATGGACCGACGGAAGGTGATGATGGCTGGCCAGCTGATGAGCGCGGGGATGGCCCTGACTATCGCCCTACTGATCCTGACCGACCACATTCATATCTGGCACCTTCTTGTCATTGCGGTGGTACAGGGAATGGTGATGGCGGTCCAGATGCCGGCGCGTAACGCCCTCACCTACGATGTCGCGGGCAGGCATGGCCTGCTCAACGCCCTGGCATTGAACATGATGGCGTTCAATCTGACCAGGATCGGGGGCTCCGTGATTGCGGGGATACTGATCGACACCGCTGGGGTGGAGGGGGTGTACCTGCTGATTGCGGGGAGCCTGGCTGCCGGATCACTGGTGCTGGCGCTCATGGGGGGAAGCTACCGGCCCACGGGAACTCGGGAGCCGGTGTGGCGCAACGCCAGGGAGGGACTAGCTTACGCGTGGGGCAGCAAACCGGTGCGCTCGTTGCTCATATTGAGCTTGCTCATGGAGGCCTTTGCCTTCTCTCATCATGTAATGCTTCCGGTGATGGCCAGGGATGTACTTAGGGTTGGAGGCACGGGATATGGGCTGCTGGCCTCCGTGAGTGGCGTTGGTGCGTTGGTAAGTACCTTGGTGGTGGCCTACCTGGGGGACTTCCGGTCCAAGGCCAAGATGGTGGTGACGGCCGGAGGAGGGTTCGGGCTGTTCCTGGTGCTGTTCGCATTCTCGCCGCTTCTGCCGTTCTCCTACGTCGTGGCGCTGGTGGTCCTTGGGCTGGTGGGGGTCATGTCCTTGGCCTACGACACGACCATGGGAGCGCTCTTGCAGCTCCTGGTGCCGGATGCCATGCGTGGCCGGGTCATGGGGCTATACGTGCTTACCTTTGGGTTCACGCCTCTGGGCGGGTTCCTGGCCGGGGCAATCGCCACCTTCCTGGGGGCCGCTTTCGCCATAGGTCTGGGCGGTGGCATTGTGCTGACGTATATCCTGAACCACCTGAGGCCCATGAGTCGTATCCGGGAGGCGGAGGAGCCAGGGTAGCTTATTGGAAGTAATCAGGCCCGGACTATTGCCTTGGCCTTCTGCCGGTACACAGGCAATAGCCAGGAGAACCACGGCTCTACCCCTCATGATGTGACGTGGCAGACAAATTGAGGGACACTCAGGGGAATTTCAGGGAAAATTCAGTGAGGTTGCTCCTCCGTGTCGGGAGGAGGTCCCTCCTTGCGCTCTCCCCACCAGCGGCGGATGCGCTCAGCTACGTCTACTTCGTACCCCTGGTTTGATGGTTCGTAGTAGACGCGGTCCTTCAGATTGTCCGGGAGGTTGCGCTGGCCGGCGAAGTGCTCCGAGTAGCTGTGGGCGTACTTATAGTCACGGCCGTAGCCAATCTGCTTCATCAGGGGCGTTACCGGGTTGCGCAGGTGCAGGGGCACTGGCTGGTTGCGGCTCCTTTTCACATCCTCCATGGCCTTGTTGAGGGCCATGGAGGCGGAGTTGCTCTTGGGAGCGGTGGCCAGATAGACCGTGGCCTGCGCCATGGGGATGGCCCCCTCCGGCATGCCGATGAAGTGGACGGCCTGCTGGGCGGCCACGGCGATGGGCAATGCGTTGGGGTCGGCCATGCCGATGTCCTCGGCGGCCAGGATGACCATGCGGCGGACGATGAAGAGCGGGTCCTCGCCCGCTTCGATCATGCGGCCCAGCCAGTAGATGGCGGCGTCCGGGTCCGAGGCGCGGACGGACTTGATGTAGGCGGAGATGGTGTCGTAGTGCTGATCGCCGGCCTTGTCGTACATGAGAGCGCGGTGCTGCAAGGCGTCCTCGATGGTGGCGAGGGTGATGACCCTGCGGCCATCGTTGTCGGGAGCGGTGGCCCCGGCGGCGAGCTCGATGGTGTTGAGAGCCACGCGGGCATCGCCGTTGGCGGCGGTGAGGAGAAAGCCGCGGGCGTCTTCGTCCAGGGTTACGCTCATGGCACCCAGGCCTCGTTCGCCGTCGGCCAGGGTGCGGTCGACGATGAGGCCGACCTGCTCGTCGGTGAGGGGGTTCAGGGTGTAGACGCGGCAGCGGGAGAGGAGCGGAGCGATGACCTCAAAGGAGGGGTTCTCCGTGGTGGCGCCTATGAGGGTGACGGTGCCGTCCTCCACATGGGGCAGGGCTACGTCCTGCTGTGCCTTGTTGAACCGGTGGATCTCGTCCACGAAGAGGATGGTGCGCTGGCCATGCATCCCCAGGCGGTCCGAGGCCTCCTGGAAGATGGCGCGGAGATCGGCGACGCCGGCGGTCACGGCGGAGACCTGGGCGAAGTGGGACCGGGTGACGGAGGCGATGAGCAATGCCAGGGTGGTTTTGCCGGAGCCGGGCGGTCCCCAGAGGACCATGGAGGGCACCTTGTCGGCCTCTATGCTGCGGCGGAGCACCTTGTCAGGGCCGACGATATGCTCCTGGCCAACCAGGTCGTCGAAGGTGCGGGGGCGCATACGTGCCGCCAGGGGCGCATCCCGGCTCAGCTGCCTGCGACGCTGCTCATCGAAGAGGGTCACAAGGGCAATTATACACGCGGCCGGTGCGGAGGGGAGTTGTTTCCATCTTATGTCAACTCCGTAGCTGTTATGAAGGCCCGCAGGGGAAACGAATCCTGTCCCGAAGCTGGGTGCCCGAGGGTTTGAGGAACGCGGAGCCCCGGCCTGCGATGGGTGGAGGGCGATTCGTGAATCGCCCCTACGGGGAGAGGTGTGGGTTGTTTCCACGTTATGTCAATTTATTGAAGCTGGGTTCTAGCTGGGAGAAAAACTTTTTCGGGGAAACAACCCCGGTTTAGCCCTGGCCTCTCCTGGCCGATTCCGGTGCGGTTGGTGTGCACGGGAGAAGCATACGGGCAGGGGAGCAGATGGGGAAGAGGCCGGTGGCGGGGGTGCTCACCCCCATCCTAACCCTTCGGCTGCGCTCAGGGCAGGCTCTTCCCCGTCGAGGGGGAAGGGATCAGCGAGGCACCCTTAGACAGGATCGGGGGTGCGCAAGCGTTGGTGAGAGAGAACACTTTATCGCTGTGCTAGCTCTACGATGGTGACTCCGGCGTCGCCCTCACCGTGGAGGGCCAGGCGGTGGCTCCGCACCAGGGGGTGGGAGGCAAGCCGCTCCCAGACGGCCTCTCGCAGAGCGCCGGTGCCCTTGCCGTGGATGATGCGCACGAGGGGGTGGCCGGCCATGAAGGCGGCGTCTAGGTAGGCGTCGAGGCGGTACAGGGCCTCGTCGATGGTGAGGCGTCGGAGGTGGAGCTCGTCGGGGACAGTGGAGGAGGGCATGGGGTTGGCGTTATTGGAGGTTGCTGGAGCTAGTTCCTAAACTCATTTGTGCACCCCTGCCTAAGGGAGGGGGCATCCATGTAGCCCCCTTCAGAACGGGGTGTCGAATACCTCTGTATATCGGAAGGCCTTAGATTCTTCGCTTCGCTCAGAATGACAGAAGGGTGAGGCTCATGTCCTTTGATGGATTCGACAAGCTCACTACAGGCGAGCTCAGGATGAGCGGGATTATTACTCCGTTCGTGTGAGGCGTCGGAGGTGGATCTCACGGGGACGGTGGAGGGCATGGGATCTAGAAGAGGTCCCTGATGCCTCTATAGGTACTTTCGGAGCGGCGGGCGATCTTACCTATAGCTATTGTCTGCTCGCGGTCGCGTATTTCGTAGATGATGCGCCACTGGCCGACGCGGATGCGGTACACGGCGTCCCAAAGTTTGACAGTTTCCACGGGCCTGGGGTTCTTTTCCAGGCCGCTGAGTACTTGGATGATAGCGTCAAATGTCTCTGGAGGCAGGTTGATTAGCTCACGCTGTGCCCGAGACGTATACCTAACGGTGTACACGGGCCTTGGGTTGCTTCATCCGAGCTTCGCGTTGTCTCAGGAGGGTGTCTAAATCGACCGTGGTGCTGGGATCCGCTTCATAACCACGGATTTCTTCTTCCATGTCTCTGATGTCCTCGATATCTTCGCCATAGGCCGAGTCAACGGCCCGGCGAATGAGCTCTGCGATTGAGACACGGTGCTCAAAGGCCAGCTTGCGCAGGCCCTCGTGGGTCTCTTCCGGGAGGTAGATCATGGTCTTCTTCATGGGGTGCATCCCTTTGAGATATGGTGACATAGTAGCATATATATGTTAATATGTCGATATTATTGAAAGGTCAATTTGATACGCTGATGACCCTCTGAGCGATTTCGTGTATGTCTCCATCTGGGAAGTGGGCAACGTTCTCCAGTCCATCAGGCTTGGCCCGCCCGACAAAGAATGGATGGCCGACCGTGCGGAGCATGGCGATGTCATTCGAGGAGTCTCCTACTGCTGCGATCTTGTCTGGCCCAAGATCTAGCCGTCGTGCTAGCCGAGCCAGCCATCGGGGCTTGTCCTGCGGCCAGAAGTGATCGATCTGTCCAGTCGCTGAAAGTCGAGTGCCGACGTAGTAATCGGCGCCCAGATGCCTTGCAAACCATTCAACGGCGAACTCCCATGTAATTGAGATGATGGCTATCTTAATGCCGTGGTGTTTGAGCAGCTGAAAGCCTTCTTGTACTCCCGGTGCAACCTGAAGCGTGGTCAAGAATGAGCAGAGCTCACTGAAGGTGTAGGGCTTGTACCACGCTGCCATCTCCTCACGGCCAGCTTTGATGTCCTCTACCTGCGCTAATCCCTCTAGCTCCTTCATCCGGCCCAGATGGCCTATACGCAGGGCAAGTGCTTCACAGACGGTGTCGCCACGCAGCAGAGTGCCGTCCAGGTCAAAGGCAACAAGTGCTATACGCCCGCGTCTTGTATTCACTGCAGGTCACGTCTCTCCCACCGCCGTCTTTACCCCCCGCAGCAGCGGCTTTTCCTCCTCCGGCAGGACGGTGCGGGGGTCCAGGAGCACCTTTTCATCCTCTATGCGTGCGATGATGGGAGGGTCGGCCTCCCGGAGGCGGTGGGCCAGGGCCTTCAGGGAATGGCAAGCTCAAGGGGTACACCCTTGATGGAGCCGACCCCGAGGATGGAGAAGCCAATGACATTCCCTTCAGTGTCCACTTTCTCCATGATGCGATCGTCCTTGGTCTCCCGGAAGTAGCCCTCTCTCCGATCAAAGATAACTTCCAAGTAGTCCCCTTCAGGGTCATACCAGATGTTTACCCGCTTCCCCGCCATAGTATTTCTCCTCGCTTTACCTTGTCAGTGAGATAGGCCGTGATGACAAAGGCGTCTAGTGCCATGGTTTTTACCACAATACATAGAAACTTGTCCCCGACTACGGTATCAGTATAGCGCCGATAATACAGGTTTACATCTGGGTCAGATGTCGACTGGACGACCTGCTCCGGGTTGTGGAGCGTCTCTTCTAGTTGTCGTTCCAGATCGACCATTTCAGGACGAGCCAAGATGTGCTCCTGTCGTTCCTGAGTAAGGCGTATCGAATGGCCCTGGTGATCACCAAGGACCCTCATTGGATAGCATCCCTGACCCCCTGCAGCAGCGGCTTCTCCTCCTCAGGCAGGACGGTGCGGGGGTCCAGGAGCACCTTTTCATCCTCTATGCGGCCGATGATGGGAGGCTCGGTCTCCCGGAGGCGGTGGGCCAGAGCCTCGGCGCTGCCGGGGATGCCGTCGGCGCTCAGTGCCACCAGGCTGGTGGGAGGTGTCTCTCCGGGCAGGCTGCCGCCGCCCACGGTGGAGAGGCCTTGGACCACGGTGGCCCGCTTGCCGATGGCCCTCTTCCACCTGCGCGCCCGGCCATCAAGCTCGTCGGCGGAGGCGGCGATCATGCGCCACACGGGTATGGCTTGTGCAGCCTCGTCCTTGAGGTAGTGGAGCAGGGTGGCCACCAGGGCGGCCAGGCTCAGCTTGTCGATGCGCATGGCGCGGGCCAGGGGGTGGCGCTCTAGCCGCTGAACGAGATCGCGCTGTCCGACGATGATGCCTGCCTGGGGCCCGCCCAGGAGCTTATCGCCGGAGAAGAGGGCGAGGCCGCAACCGGCAGCGACGCTCTCCTGGGGCGTGGGCTCGTGGGCCAGTCCGTAGTTTGAAGTCTCTAGGAGACAGCCGGAGCCCAGGTCGTGGAGGACCGGGATGCCGTGGCGGTTTCCCAGGGCAACGAGCTCCTGTACGGCGGCAGCGTGGGTGAAGCCGGTGATTCGGAAGTTGCTGGCATGCACCTTGAGGAGGGCGGCGGTGTTCTCAGTGATGGCCCGCTCGTAGTCGGCAACGTAGGTGCGGTTGGTGCTGCCCACCTCTACCAGGGTTGCGCCGCTCTGGGCCATCACGTCCGGGATGCGGAAGCCGCCGCCGATCTCTACGGCCTCGCCTCGGGAGACGACGACCTCCCTGCCGCCGGCGATGGCGGCGAGGCACAGCAGGACGGCGGAGGCGTTGTTGTTGACTACCAGAGAGGCATCGGCGCCGGTAAGCTGGGAGAGGAGCGCCGCCGAGTGCGCCTGCCGTGATCCCCGCGTGCCCTGTGCAATGTCCAGCTCCAGGTTGGTGTAGCCCTGGGCCGCCTGGAGCACCGCCTGGGTGGCCTCCGGGCTGAGGGGCGCGCGCCCCAGGTTGGTGTGCAGGACCACGCCGGTGGCGTTGATCACATGCCGTGGCTGGACGGTCCACTCCTCCCTGGCGCGGACGGCCACAGCGGAGGCGACATCGCCGAGGGTGAGGGCGGCCCCGCCGTTGGCGATGGCATGGCGGGACTCCTCAAGCTGCCGACGGACCAGGGCCACCACGGAGTCATGGCCGTAGGCCTGGAGCAGATGCAGGACATCCGGTTGGGCCAGGACGCGGTCGACGCTGGGGAGCCGACGGTAGCCTTCTCCTGTGGTCATTGGTCATGCCTCAAGGCTGGGGGATGCGGGCGTGCGACTCGAACAGGTGTCGCGGGTATTGTACCATGCTACCCGGAACGCCCCGGATAGCCGGTTGGCCTTTCTTGACCCATTGGAGTAGCCGTTGATAGAATACAGGGTACTGCGTGGCACCTGGGCAAAGGAGAGAATGATCGTCATTGGCCTAACGGGAGGCATAGGATCGGGGAAGAGTGAAGTCGCTCGGATGCTCCAGGAGCTGGGCGCCGATGTTATCGACGCCGACCGAATAGGCCATGAGGCGTATCTGCCCAACACCGAAACCTGGGTAGCCGTGGTGGCAGAGTTCGGCAATGAGATCCTCCAGCCGACCTCAGAGATCGATCGGAAGAAACTTGGGGCTAAGGTCTTTTCAGACCCACCGGCGATGGCGCGCTTGAGCGCCATCATGCATCCCCGCATGTACGATATGATAGAGGAGCGCATCGGAAGGCTCCGGGACCAGGGCATGGAGGTGGCGGTGGTGGAAGCGGCGCTCCTGGTGGAGGGAGGGTGGATAGCCCTGACGGACGAGGTGTGGGTGACCATTGCGCCGGAGGAGGCGGTTATTCAGCGCCTTCGGCAACGGAGCAACCTGTCTGAGAAGGAGATACGGCAACGCATACGGGCTCAGATCTCCTCAGAGGAGCGGGCCAAATACGCCACCGTGGTGATTGAGAACGGTAGAGGCCTGGAAGAGCTGCGGCAACAAGTTCGTGATTTATGGACTACCCGTGTGAGAGGGAGGAACAATTGACAACCGCCAAAGGAACCAGGACCGTCTACCGGGAGTTCATGATAGAGGAGTATACGGTTGACGAAGAGCCCTTCTACATCCCTATTGGTGATGAGATAGAGCTGTTTGAGGCGGCATACGCGCAGAAGATCCCTGTACTACTGAAGGGGCCCACCGGCTGCGGAAAGACCAGGTTCGTTGAACATATGGCCTGGCGTCTGGGACGTCCGCTGACTACTGTTTCACCCCGAAGCAAGGGCGGCGGCAGGGGGAACGACGGCATACCGGTGCCGCTGGTGACCATAGCCTGCCACGAGGACCTGACGGCCAGCGACCTGGTGGGCAGGTACCTGCTGGAGGGTGAGGAGACCCGGTGGATAGATGGCCCGCTGACCCGCGCCGTGAAGGTGGGGGCCATCTGCTACCTGGACGAGATTGTGGAGGCGAGAAAGGACACCACCGTCCTGATTCATCCACTGACTGACCATCGTCGCCAGCTCCCCATTGAGAAGCGGGGGCTGATATTGCAGGCGGAGGAGGGGTTTCTGCTGTGCATGTCCTACAACCCTGGATACCAGAGCGCGCTGAAGGACCTGAAGCACAGCACCCGGCAGCGGTTCATCTCGCTGGAGTTCGACTATCCCGGCCAGGATGCGGAGGCCAAGGTGATTGAGCATGAGAGCGGTGTCTCCGCCGATATCGCCCAGTCACTGGCGCGTTTGGGGGAGAAGGTGAGGAACCTGAAGGACCACGGGCTCCAGGAGGGCTCCAGCACACGGCTGCTTATCTATACGGGCAAGCTGATCAATCAAGGTATATCTCCCCGGCGCGCCTGCCAGGCGGCGGTGAGCTGGGCCGTGACCGATGATAGAGATGTACAGCAGAGTATAGACGAGGTGGTCTCCTCTATCTTCGAATGATCCAGGTACTCAGGTGACTCAGGTACGAGATGCGACCCTAGCGAAGATCCAGGACGTGCTCTCCGGCAGGGTCGTGGAGACCGTCGATACCCCGGGCTTACGGGCGTCGGCGGTTCTTCTGCTCGTGTACCCCAAGGATGGCTCTCACTGCGTCCTGTTCAACAAGCGCACCGACACGGTGGAGTTCAATAAGGGCGAGATATGCTTCCCGGGTGGGGCTATGGACCCGGAGGATGCAGACCTGAGGGCGACGGCCCTCCGGGAGGCCCATGAGGAGATGGGCGTGCGCCCCGACGACGTAACGCTCCTTGGCGAGCTGGACGAAACGACCACCCGGGCGGGCTTTGTGATCCGTCCCTTTGTGGGCACCATCCCGTATCCGTACGCCTTTACCGTGAGCTCCCAGGAGGTGGCCGCGGTATTGGAAGTTCCGCTCTCCGTGCTGTACGATAGAGGGATGGTGCGCGAAGAGGCAAGGGCCCAGTCCGACGGACGCCTGGTCAGGGCATACACCTATGCCTATGACGGTCACCTGATCTACGGAGCCACGGCCCGCATTCTCACGCAGTTCCTTGAGCTGGTGCGGGGCGTGGCATGATTGAAGGAGGCCGTGGGGGTATGAAGGATAACCTAGAGGAGCTGGAGAAGGAGCTTCAACGGTTTCCTGATTCCGTTCTGGATGGGTTCAGGCGGACCAAGGAGGAGATGCGGGAGAAGCTCCCGGAGGCGGACCTGCTTGCCTGGGCGCGGCAGGGCGTGGCCATTGCACAGCAGCCGGTTCGTTCCTGGGAGGCCGCCTCTGAGTACTTTCGGGTGAGCCCTCAGGTGTTGGAGCACCTTACCCCTATGCAGCTGATGGATTGGGCGCAGTGCGGCAGCGGCCTGTGTCACGACTCACCGACCCTGGCCATCGCCTATTTCCGCGCAAGTCCCGGGACCGTATCCTACCTGAGGGGGCGGAGGATCAACGGGTGGGCCGATATGGGACGCTCTTTCTACAAGGGCACGTGGAAGTCCAGCGCGCTCTCGGCCAGGTTCTTTGAGGCCACACCATCGTTGGTTGAGCACCTCTCTTACCCGGACCTGGAGCGGTTCGTAGGGTTGGTGGAAACATTGTCACACAAGTCCGCGGAGCTTGCTAGCGATTGTCTTCGCCTGGGGCAGGAGGAGTTTCCCAGGCTTGAGGGGGAGAGTCATGCGCTTATAGGGTTGGGGTTGGCGCTGGCGGAGACGGGCTGGCGGGAGGTGAAGGGGTCCTTTGAGGCGGTGGCCAAGCTCCATGCCAACCTGAGCAGAGAGCATCAGGGCCGGTTCCTCCGGCTGGCGGAGCGGCTGGCCAGGGAGGGCATGAGCAACATACCCACCTTCATGAACGAGGGGTCCGTGGCGCTGGGCAGGGCGGACGGCGAGAGCCAGAGCTACCTGCTGGAGTTGGCGGAGAGCTTTCCTCCCCACTCCCCGGAGGCGGTGGCGGCCTTCTTGCGCAGCAGCCCCGCCATCCTCAGCCGGATCAGCGTTCGTCAGCTCACCGACTGGTTTGAGACGGGCATCCGCATTTTGAACGAGAACCAGGATGGCGGTCTGGCATTCTTTAAGATGGAGTCCAGCACCGCCGAGCAGGCACTGGAAACTCTCTCCAGCGCCGTGGAGTTGGAGAGGGTCCACGAGGTGCTTCGAATGTACTGCCAGGCCCTGGCTGGGGCCGGCATAGAGATTACTCCCACCAAGGAGCTTGTGGCGAAGAACATCGGGTGGGTGTCTGAGGCCACGGCCGCTACGGAGGGTACCACGGTCTTCCTACCGCCGGTGGTGGACACCTACAACGAGAAAGAGATGAATTTCACGTTGCTCAAGGTGGTCTCCACTCATCAGGTGGCCCACATAGAGTTTGGGAGCTTCGGCTTCTCCTTTGAGGCCCCGGCTAGCCGGTTTCCTGACCTGCGCCAGGAGAAGGAGCTTCAGAGAGAGAAAGAGAAGGAGGCGAGGAGCGCCGATGGTGGCTCCGAGGCGCGGCCAGAGGCCGGGAGGACGGAGCAACCAGTTGGGGAGTCACAGGACCTGGTGACCGATGAGGCCGCCGAGAATTCCTCCAGCGCGGAGCGAGGGTTCCTCACGGATATGGGCCGCTTCTTTGATCTCTTCCCGCACCGCAAGCTTGCTCTGGATATCTTCACCGCCGTGGAGGACGGCAGGCTGGACTACCGGGCCAAGGTGGACTATCCGGGCCTCTCCCCTATGTACCGACGTATCCAGATCGACGCCCTGGCGGAGCGGCCAAAGATGGAGGAGATGCCTCTTCAGGAGGCCATGGTGGAGTTCCTGGTCAGGTTCAGCCTTCAGCAGAGCAGGGGTTTGCCCTGCCCGGAGCCTCTCGAGCAGGTGGCGAGGACGATAGTCGAGGTGGACAAGCGGCTTCAGGACGCCAGCGCGACGGTGGAGGACTCCGCCGAGGCTACCATCCGCATCTACGATATCATCGCGGATTTGCCCAACATCGAGTTCCCGGAGGAGGGGTGGGGCAACATAGAGGTGGAGGAGCTGGAGCTATCTGACGAGGAGCTGGAGCAGATGCTCACGGACCTGAAGAGCAGATCCAATAGCCAGTCCTCCGCCGGCCAGTCGGAGCAGTCTTACGAGTCTCCGCCGCAGGTGGATTACCGGGGCGACTTCAAGCCGGAGCTGGCGCAGATCCTGAACAATATGCGGGAGCAGCAGGGCCAGCAGAGCGGTATGCAGGGCGGGGAGATGTCCAAGGAGATGCTAGAGCAGCTTCTGGCCGGCAGCGCGGAGCTGGAGTTGGACGCGGAGCAGGGCCAGGTCAACGAGGAGGTGGCCGCCTTTGCCGAGAACATGATGAAGGAGGCCGGGGTGGTGCCACCTGAGGCGCCCGGTCAGGGATATGGCCCCAGCGGCCATGACCAGGATGAGGGGAGGTCTCTGGAGGCCAAGGCGCCGCTCAGCTATGTGTACAACGAATGGGACTTCCGGGCCATGGACTACAAGCCTCGCTGGTGCGTGGTCCGCGAGAAGACGATGGCGGAGGGCGACCCGCAGTTCTATACCGATACCCTGCGCAACAATGGCCACATGGTGACGAGGATACGGCGTCAGTTTGAGCTCCTCATGCCGGAGATGTTCAGCAAGATCAAACACCTGCCCGACGGCGACGAGTTCGACCTGGATGCTGTCATCGAGTCCATTATCGATAGACGGAGCGGTGTACAGCCTTCGGAGAAGGTCTACTGGCGGCGGAACAAGATCCAGCGGGACGTAGCGGTGGTGTTCCTTATGGATATGAGCGCCTCCACGGCGGAGGCTATCGATGAGTCCAGCCGCTCAGCCAACGATTGGGATGCCCCCGACGACCCGGTGGAATACATGGTCTGGCTGCGCAGCCGGCGTGGGGAGAGGGCGCGCCGCCAGACCAAACGGATCATAGACCTGGAGAAGGAGAGCACCGTGCTGCTTATCCAGGCGCTGGAGACCATCGGCGACATCTATGGCATCTACGGGTTCTCCGGCTACGGGCGAGAGAACGTGGAGTTCTACGTCATCAAGGACATCGAGGAGAGCTTTGGGGATGTAGTGAAGCGTCGCATAGACAAGATCACTCCGCTGCACGCCACCCGCATGGGCCCGGCCATTCGACATGCCACCAGCAAGCTGGAGCGCCAGGATTCTCGCACCAAGCTGCTGTTCCTGATCAGCGATGGTCGTCCCCAGGACAGAGGCTACAGCCGGGAGGGTGTGGAGAAGGAGTATGCTGTCCACGATACCAAGATGGCGCTGACGGAGGCGCGGCGCAAGGGGATCACTCCGTTCTGCCTGACGGTGGACAAGGCGGGCCACGACTACCTGAAGACCATGTGCCAGGACATGGGATACGAGGTGCTGGCCGATATCAGCGCACTTCCCAGCCGGCTGCCCACGCTGTACCGGAACCTGACGATCTGAGGTCCCGCTACCGCTCGTATCCTGAGTCCCGCTCATTTCCTTCGACCAGCTCAGGACGAGCGGGATAATTACTCCGCTCGTGGTGAGCCCTTCGGCAAGCTCAGGGCAGGCTCTGTCGAATCATACGAGCAGCCCTTCCACCGCAGCTTGGTCGTCATCAACCAAATTAACTTCATACCTTTCTAGATTCTTCTTCGTCCCGATACGTCGGGACTCAGCAACTGTATTGCATGTCAAGAGTAGGGTGAGGGTTCCATGGGGTCCTGTGTTTGAGCATGGCGTTCAAGATGATCAGGAACTTGTGCATCGAAGCGACCAGGGCAACTTTCTTGGGCTTTCCTTGCGCACAGAGGCGCAGATAGAAGAAGCGGATGATGGGATTGCACCGTGTTGAGGCGATGGTAGCCATGTACAAGGTTGAGCGGACCTGTGCTCTTCCGCCCCGGATGTGGCGTTGGCCTTTGCGGCGTCCGCTATCGTGGTTGATGGGCGCGACCCCCACCAGGGCGGCAATTTGCTTGCGGTCCAGGGTGCCCAGCTCTGGGAGGTCGGCCAGCAGGGTTGAGGAAAGGACGGGGCCAACGCCGGGCACGCTACGGAGCAGGTCTTCCTTCTCCCGCCACAGAGGGCTTTCCCGCAGGCGGTTGCCCAGGTCATCATCCAACCGCTGGAGGCGTTCCTCTAGCCAGGCCAGGTGCTCCTGGATCTCCTGCCGAAGGGCAGGCATCATGGTGCTTCCTAACCGGTTCTCTTCCGCCGTGCGCATCTGGATGAGCTGGCGCCGCCTTGCCAGCAGAGCGGAGAGCTCTTGCGCCTGGACATCGGGCAGGGGCCGTGGTGTGGGGCACACCCGCTGGGCAAACTGGGCAATGACCTGGGCGTCCAGGGAGTCTGTTTTCGCCAGCAGCCCCAGGCTCTTGGCGAAGTCCCGGACCTGCACCACCGCGACGGGCACATCCTCCAGGCCCAGAGCGCAGGCCGCGGGCATCTCCAACCCCCCGGTGGCCTCCAGAACCACTAAGGTAGGGCCGAGGGCCCTGACGCGCCCCACCAGGTGGGCTATCCCCGCTTCGTCGTTGGGCTCCTGCCATGTTTCCCCGGAGGAAAGCACCGCCACGTCTAGATGGGCCTTGCTCACATCTATGCCGATGAACACCGGTCCGCGTTCCATCACACTCCTTTGGCCCGGTCTTGCGGATGCGGGCTCTCAGACCCTGGCAACTGTCCGGGCTCTTTCTTGTGGAGGCCAGGGCGACCACGCTGAGTCACGGTCTCCTGGGACCGAGAATGCATCGGCCTGCCCTGGCCTGTCTCCACCGCAATATACAAGAATGACATGGGACTCTCAGTCTGTCATTCTGAGGCCCGATGTATCGGGACGAAGAATCTAAGGCCAAACGCTCAAGAAATGGCGAGTTATTTCGTTTAGGCCCATCATTGGGCGAGGGGTCTACAGTCGCCTGAGGGCAGAGGTGCGGGACCGGTTGTTGCGGTGGCCTGGTTTGGGACTGATTGTGGCGTAAAAGCGCTATTTGGGCGGCAGAGATAGCGCAAACTCCAGCCCTTGCTGGACCCATTTCCCCAGGTCCTCGGCGGACCGGTACCCTTCCGGGTCCACGTAGACCATCCCCTTGATAGCCCGGCCAGTGAAGTCCATAGCCCGTGCGAAGGGCTCAGCCAACGCTTCCTCATGGCGGTCCGGGCCGACACGGACAACCAGGTCGTCATTCACCACGCCACAGACCATGTTCCCAAATAGCAGGAAGGTGAGGCCACCGAACATCTTTTTCTCGGTCACCCCCGCTTGGTCTGCCAGGACCAGGCGTACGGACTGTGCCAGGGCCTCGTTATATGCCACGCTGTGACCCTCCCGATGGGTAAATCCTAACGGCTAACGTTGCCTGCGAGAGGCCAAGCAGGCACTACTTCTCATTTTCCAGCGTTTGCCGCAGTGCCAGGAGGGCAGAGACGACGGCCCGGTTTTTCACCAGGGTGCGGTTGCCGGAGGGAAAGCGGTGGAGGGCGGAGTGGTTGTACCCCTCCGCGGCCACGGCGATGTAGACGGTGCCCGGCGGTATATCCCCCAGGCTCTCCGGCCCGGCGACGCCAGTGACGCCGATGCCGTAGTGGGTGCTGAAGCGGTGGCGGATTGCCTGTGCCATGGCCTCGGCCACCTGCTGGCTGACGGCGCCGTGCTGTTCTATGAGGGCGGCGTTCACCCCGAAGGCTACTTTGAGGTCGTTGGTGTAGGAGACTATTCCACCGTGGAAGTAGTCGGAGCTGCCGGGGACGTCGGTGATGGCGCTGGCCAGGAGGCCGCCGGTGCAGGACTCCATGGTGGCCAGGGTGAGGCCCCGCCGGCGCAGGAGGTCGCCGATCACTTCCTGTGGGTTCTCTGAGTCCACACCCCAGATGCTCTCGGAGAAGAGCTCGCGGAGCTTCTCTTCCACCGGCGTCAGGAGGCCCTGGGCCTCCTCTTCCGTGGTCCCCCGGGCGATGATACGGAGGTGGATGCCATCGGGTTTGGCGTAGATGCCCAGGTAGGGGTTTTCGGTGCCCAGCACCGGGGTGGCCATCTCATCGACCGCCGCTTCGGAGAGGCCGATGGTCTTGAGGGTGCGGGTGAGGATGACCTGTCCGGTGACCCGTTTTCGTAGCTTGGGGACCACCTGCTTCTCCCACATATCCTGAAGCTCCCGGGGCGGCCCGGGCAGCGCGACGATAACATGGCCGTCCTTCTCCGCCCACCAGCCGGGGGCCGTGCCCAGCCGGTTGGGGATGCCCACCGCGGAGGGAATAAGCCCCGCCTGCTTGAGGTTGTGGGAGGGCATAGGAGCAACGCGTCTCCGGAAGAGCGCCCGCAGGTCTTCAAGAAGCGTTTCGTCGGTGGTGATGGTCTCGTTGAAGACGCGGGCGATGGCCTCGCGGGTGACATCGTCTTGGGTGGGACCCAAGCCGCCAATGGTGAAGGTGAAGGGGGAGCGACGCCAGGCCCGGTCCAGCACCTGCGTCATCTCCTCCAGGTTATCGCCCACCAGGGTGACCTGGCGTACCTCCAGCCCCAGGGACGGCATCAATGCGCCGAGGTAGGAGGAGTTGGTGTCCTGGGTCTCCCCCAGGAGGAGCTCCGTGCCGGTAGCGACGATTTCAGCGTACACGGTAATGGGAGTATACGGGTTGCCTGGTGGAGATACAAGGCGATTCCCCAGGGTCGCGCCTCTGGCGAAGGGTTCGTTCTGAGGCATGTGGACTGGCCCTCTGGCGACTTTCCCTGTACCCTTGAAGCGATACGATGTCTTCAGCGATCCGCAAGCCCTGGCAGGAGGAGTGGCTGGTACCCGCCATCTGGGTGGGCCTGTTCCTGCTCCTGCTCCTTCCCGTGGTGGTCAACTCTTTCCTGCCCCTGTTCACTCCTCAGACCTCCGGCATCATCTTTCCCTTTGTGGTGGGTAAGGCCACCTATTTCCGGGGGCTGACGGAGATCATGTTTGTCCTGTGGGTGCCTTTGGCCGTGGCCAGCCCGCGCTATCGGGTTGGGAAGTCCTGGATACTGCTGATCTTCGGGCTGTTCCTGGCCGTCAATCTGGCGGCTGCCCTGGCAGGGGTCAGCTTTCAACGGAGCTTTTGGGGCGACTACCGCCGGATGGGGGGCGTTTTCGACCTGGTCCACTGGTTTCTTCTGTTGCTGATCCTGACGGCGGTGGTGAAAAACACGGTCTCCTGGCGTCGCTTGCTGAATGCCAACCTGGTGGTGAGCCTTGTGGTTGCCCTGCTGGGGTTTGTGCAGCACTACCAAATCGACGTGTTTCAGAGCAGCCTCTGGTACCTGGAAGCCAAGGAGCGCCTGGACATCACCCTGGGCAACGCCACCTATGTTGGGGCCTACATGCTGGTCAATGTGCTGATTGCTACAGCGTTTCTGGCCGATTCCTTCGTGCGCCGAGTCGCCGTTCCCAGTCGGGCTCGCCGTGAGCGCCGCAGGCGTCAGGCCCGTCGCGAGGAGGTGGCGTACGGCCTGCTTGGGATGCGGATATTTTGGGTAGCGGTCATTCTGCTGGGCACGTGGGTGATGCTGCTGTCGGGGACACGGGGTGCGGTCATCGGCCTGGGCGGCGGGTTGCTGTTCGCAGCGGCAGCCTACGCGCTCCTGGGGAGTCGGAAGCGACTGAAGAGGGGTATGGGTGTGGCAACGGTGGTCCTGGTGCTGGCCGTTGTGTCGTTTCCGCTGGTGCGGCAGACAGCGGTCTACGAGAAGCTGGCCTCCGCCAATGTGACACTGGAGCGATTGGGTGCGCTCAGTCTCACGGAGGGATCTGGAAGCGATAGGCTGCTCATTTCGCGAATAGCCCTAGAGGCGTTTGCCAACAGGCCCCTCTTGGGTTGGGGTCCGGAGAACTTTCTCTATGCCTTCCAACGGTACTTGAAACTCGTGGACATGCCGAATCCGATCCTGGGCGACCAGGCGCATAACCGCGTAGTAAGTGAGTTGACCACGACGGGCGTTGTGGGATTCGCCGCCTACATGCTTCTCTGGGCCTGGATGGGCCGGGTCCTGTACCGCAAGATCAGGTTGGACCGGGAGGAGGACGTGCTGACCGTGCTGTTGGGCGCGGCTCTGGTTGGTTACTTCATCCAGAACCTGTTCCTTTTCGATGTCCATCCCACCTTCCTTCAGGCTGTCCTGCTAATCGGCTGGCTGGCGAGCAGCGAGGTTGGCTTTCAAGCCACCGTGGCGGCCGGTCCGGAGGCCACCGGCCCTCCCGAAGCCACTCGCAGAGGAGCGCAGCGAGAAAGGAGCGTCGCCCAGGGGGCCGAAGGCGGGAGGACTGGGGCAGCCGCTTTGTTAAGGTGGTTAGATCCGGACACCAGTGTTGGCAATGCCGCACGGTGGGCGGGAGCCATACTCCTGGTTGCGTTCCTGGTGACCAGCCTCTCCTTCTCTATCTATCGACCGTACAGGGCGGCTCAGGTATTTCCTACGGGCCAGTTGGACTGGCAGGAGCTCTCGGCGGCGGCGGGAGAGAGCTTCGCTACGTTTCCACCGATGGCGGGCATGACCCGCATGATCTTTTTTGATACCGTGGTGGCCAACTGGGACGTCCTCAGTGGGGCAGGGATAGTCGAGATACTGGCCAGGGTCCAGCCGGAAGAGACGGTTGCCCTGCAGAATGATCCCCGCGATCCCCAGCTTTACCTAGCACTGGGAAAAGTGTACCAGCTGGCGGCGGAGAGCGACCCGCAGTACATAGAGAGGGCCAGGGGATATGTGGACACCGCGCAGGAACTGGCCCCGGAGCTTGTGGAAACACTCTTGCTGATGGTCTCCCAGGAGATACTGGAAGAGGACTACCAGGAGGCCATCGATATCCTGGCCAGGCACTACCATGACGCAAGATACCAGCTATTCCGTGACTCCAGGGAGCTGGAGAGCAAGGCGAAGGCCGGGCTGGCCAATCAGAATCAGTAAGAGGTGCTTGTGGCACCGGTTGGGTCAGTGGATAGACAAAATAGACAGGTGGAAGTACAATACGCTGTTTCAAATGCCAAATTTATCTTATCGTTGGCCTTCAAGGCCTTCTTTCGGCTCTAGGGATATCTGATGAGATCTGACTCCTTTGGTAGGAACGGAGTATCCAAGAGCGGCGCTCCTTCCGATAGTCAGCAGACTCCCTCGGCATGGTCACTCCTCTTGCATCCGGGGATTGGCATCAAGCGCTGGGCCCTGATTACCGGCATAGGGCTTCTATTTGTTGCACTTGGAGTAGCGTTCCTTTTGCCTGTGCCGATCTCTCCTGGATTGCTGGCCGTAGCACGACAGGTGACCCTGAACTGGCTTCCTCCCCTGGCGCGGGGCCTTGCCTTCCTGGCTCTGGGTGCCCTTCTACTACTTGTGAGTGGAAGGAGGCTCCATCGGCTGGTTACCGAGGGGATGTTGGGGGGGAGAGAGACGAAGCATCTGCTCCAGGACTTGCACCAGTACCGCACTCGCATCCGAGGGCCCAGGGTGGTGGCCATTGGCGGGGGCACCGGGCTCTCTACGCTCCTCCGCGGGTTGAAGTACTATACGCGCAATATCACTGCCGTTGTCACCGTGGCGGACGATGGCGGAAGCTCGGGGCGACTGCGCGAGGAGCTGGCTATTCCGCCACCCGGCGATGCCCGCAACTGCCTGATTGCCCTCTCCGATGTGGAGCCACTGATGGAAAACCTGATGCAATATCGGTTTGGCAACGGGAATGGTCTGACAGGACATAGCCTGGGTAACCTATTGCTGGCAGCCTTGACCGATATGGAGGGCGGCTTTAGCCAGGGCCTTGAGTCGGCGGCCCAGCTTCTGCGAGTGAATGGGAGAGTGCTGCCCGCCACGTTGGCTACGGACGTTGTTCTTGTGGGCGTGACTGAGGACGGGCAACGTGTGCAAGGGGAATCGAATATCGGTGCAGCAGGTAGTCCTCTCAAGAGGGTCTGGCTGGAGCCGGAGGGTTTGCCCGCCAACCCGGAAGTGGCGAAGGCGATACGGGAGACGGACATCGTCGTAATTGCGCCGGGGAGTCTCTATACTAGCATTATACCCGCTGTGCTGGTTGATGGAGTCCGGCAGGCGCTCCAGGAGAGCCGTGTGCCGATGGTCTTCGTCTGCAACGTGGCGACTCAGAGCGGGGAGACGGACGGGTATGGTGTGGCCGAGCATATTCAGGCGTTTCGGGAGCATACAGGGATAGAGATTACCCATGTCATTGCAAATACCAATGTGGAGGCGTTGCCGGAGGGGTGGGGGCAAGTTGCCGTGGAGGCAAAGCGTCCCGCGGAGTTTATGGGGCGCTTTGTGGCCGAGGATGTGGTGGATGGGGCGCAGCGAACACGCCATGACCCGGCCAAACTGGCGAAGGTTGTCATGAATATCGCCGGGAGGGCGTAGCGACTGAGCGAGACCATCTTGGCGCTCTGAAAGGTGATGGATGGAAGACGACTCCTTTGACCTGCGACCGTATCTGGATGCCGCGAGGCGATGGTGGTGGATACTTCTTCTTGGGCCGGTGGTGGCGGGAGTGGTTGCATATATAGGCGGCAGTGGGGAAGAATTGACGTATCGGGCTGAGGCGACGGTCTTGATCCAGTCGCGGGGATCGAACAGTGTTACGCCCACCCTTTCCGATATCCAGGTCAGCCAGCGTCTGGTGGTGACGTACAGGTCGCTGATCACCAAGCAGCCAACCCTGGAGCAAGTTGCCCAGAGCCCTGATATACCCTATACGGCAAGGCAGCTAGCCGGGATGGTGCGCGCCAACGTAGTCCAGGACACGCAGCTTCTGCGAATAGTGGTGGAGGCCCTGGAGCCGGAGCATGCCGAGCGCATTGCCAATACCGTGGCCATAACCTTCGCCGATCAGATACGTGAGAGCTGGTTGGCCTCGTTGGAGAGGTTGCAGCAGGCGGCTGAGGAGAGGGGGTTGATCAGCTCTCAGCAGATCATAGACGCCCAGGTGCTGGCGCTGGAGAACCTGAGCACCATTTTGGCCAATCTGGCCGATTCCCCCGTAACGTCCGACGAACTGTTGGCAATACAGGTACAGGCCCTGGAGAGTCTCACCGGTGCGCTGGAGACGTTATCCTCGCTTGCAGACACTCAAGAGCTGTTTGATGCCCAGTTGAACACGGTGGGCAGTCTGAGCATTGTTGAGCCCGCTACCGTTCCTGAGACCGCCGAAAAATCATCGGCACTCACTCTGGGGGTCTTTGCGGTGATCCTGGGCGGAATGCTCTCGATGCTGGCGGTCTTCCTGCTGGAGTATTTCAACGACAGGATCAGGTCTGTGGAGCAGGTGGAGAGGACCTTTCAACTTCCCAGCCTGGGTGTGGTATCTCTGTGGCGGGGTAAGAGCCTGGGGGAAAGGGGATTGCTGGTTGCCCATCATCCCCACTCCCCATTTGTGGAGCTGTTCAGGCAGATAAGGGCTAACTTCCAGTTCTCGGTTGCGGCTCACTCCGGCAAGGCATTCATGTTCACCAGCGGGGACTCGGGAGATGGGAGCACCACGGTACTCTCCAACCTGGGTATCGCTCTGGCGCAGGACGGCACCCGGGTTGTTCTGGTTGACAGCGATCTACGCCGGCCCACAATGCACCAGCGGTTCGACGTCTCCAATGATGTGGGATTGAGCTCACTGCTGAGTGGCGATGAGGGGCTTCTTGACCAGGCGCTTCAGCCCTGCTTTGTGGAGGGGCTGCACGTGTTGCCCAGCGGCCCTGTGCCCTTCAACCCGGCTGAGCTGCTGGGGTCAGCGGCAATGCAATGGGTGTTGGACGCCCTCAGGGAGCGGTTTGATCTTATCCTGCTTGACTCTTCACCTCTGCTGGCCGTGGTGGACCCGGTGGTGCTGGCCAGGAGAGCAGACGGCATTGTCCTGGTGGCCGCAGCCAACAAGACCAAGACCAGAGAGTTCCGGAATGGCTTAAGGAAGGTCCAGTACGCAGGCACCCCGATTATCGGGGTACTCCTCAATAAGGTCCCTGTCCGGGGCACCGATAGGCTGAACCGTTATTTCAACGCCTATGGACTTGGCGAGCAGGGGGAGGCGGTTGGTGAGACCTCCGGCAGTGAGAGGCAGCAAGGGACCGGAGCCGGAACACCCTTGCCCCATGCCTGAGGACCGCTCAAGGAGCGGTCGGGTGAGGTAGCCGATACCGCATCGGTGAGGAGAGATATGCAAGAAGAGCCGATCGATCTTCGTCGCTACGTGGGAATGGCGCTGCGCTGGTGGTGGGTGCTGCTTTTGGGACCCATTGTTACCGGTGCCCTGTTCTACTGGCAGTTTGGCGACCCTGTGCTCAAGTACGAAACAAGGTCGACCATTCTGGTGCAGCAGACCCGAAGCTCTGCTCTTCCTACCCTTGTTGATGTGCAGACCAGTCAACGGCTTGCCACTACCTATCAGCGTCTCATAACCACCGGGCCGGTATTAGACGAGGCAGCCCAGGAGATTACCGACATCTCCGGCATTAGGTTCTCAGCAGGGAACCTCCGAAGCCTTATTCGGGCCCGGGTGGTCCCTAACACGCAGCTTCTTGAAGTGATCGTGGTGCATACGGACCCGGAGATCGCTGCGCTCATTGCCCAGACCGTATCCGAGGTCTTTATCGACCGGACTCAACAGACCCGCCTCTTGGATATCGCGAGGCTTCAGGCTGCGGTGGAGGCCCAGGGGTTATCGAGTCCCGGGCAGCTTTGGGATGCCCAGCTCAGCGCCCTGGGCAGCCTAAACGTTGTTGACCCTGCCGTTGTGCCTACCTCTCCGTTGCCGAGCGGCGTCACACGCACCGTGGCGGCTGGCCTGGTGCTGGGAATGCTGGCCGCTGTGCTGGCGGCGTTTGCACTGGAGTACCTTACTGATAAGGTCAGAACGGTTGAGGAGGTGGAGAAGACGTTTGGGCTGACCAGCCTTGGTGTTGTACTCCGATGGCCGCCCAGCGATATTCCATCCGGCCAGGTGTTCCTGGAGGCGTCCGGGACTAGCGGGTATGCGGAGATGTTCCGGCAGGTTCGCGCGAATTTCCAGTTTGCCATAGCGACCCGCTCCGGCATTGTTTTTGCCGTCACTAGCGCCGAGCCGGCAGAGGGCAAGACGACCTTGCTGACAAACCTGGGAGTGGCACTGGCGCTCAGCGGCAAGCGGGTTGTGCTGGTGGACAGCGATCTGCGCCAACCGACAATACACAGGGCGTATGGGATCGACAATCAAAAGGGCCTCAGCACGCTGCTGAGCGAGCCGGATACACCCCTCAGCGGCGTTGTCAAGGTGGTGCCGGTGGGGGATAGCAATTTGAGCGTTATCACCAGTGGACCCATTCCACCGAACCCAGCGGAGCTGTTAGGGTCCAGAAATATGGGAACCTTGCTGGAGCGCCTGAGGCAAGAGTATGAGCTAGTCCTGTTGGACTCTCCCCCGGTTGGTGTGGTGGCCGACTCGATGATCATAGCAAGCCAGGCCGATGGCGTGCTCATCGTTGCTGTATTGGGAGAAACCAAGGCAAGGGTACTGCGGGAGTCCCTGAAGCGGCTTGAAAGTGCGGGAGGCGTTATCCTGGGCATTATGTTCAACAAAATCAGGTTACCCAGGATGCGCTACGGATACTACTACCAACGCTACTATAGCTACTACCGCGCCCATGATGGCCAGGAGGAGGCTTCTCTCCCGACCAGGAACGGAGCCCAGCAGGCGAACGGGCATCGTTCAGTGTTGGGTGCTCCCTGGCGCTCGGTTGCCAGGCTGGTGTCGCGGAAGCGGTGAGCAGCGTACGACTCCGCACTGTACCAGAGCCGTTGCTGGATAGCGAGCAGAGATGCAGAAGACCCTGACCGATACTCGGTCAGGGTCTTCTGCTCTTCGGCGGCGAGCTGTATACGTACGTATTGGCCAGGGGTGGCTACGGTTGTTCCGGCGCGGTGGCCCTGGTGCTCAGTGGACTTGAGGCTGGACCGCCAGGCCGGTACCCGGGGACCAGGCGCTCCAGGTGAGCCTTCACCGCCTCAGGGCTCAGGCCGGGAAGGTCATGAAGGAGCTGCTCGATTTGTGCCTCTAGACCATTGCCGGTGCGGCTGTTCTGCAGCACCAGGAGCTTTTCATGCCCCGTGGGCTGAAGCCCCTCATCGTCCGCGTGCAGCTCCTCGGCCAGCTTTTCGCCCGGGCGGAGGCCGATGAACACGATGTCGATATCCTCGTAGGGTTTCATCCCTGAGAGTGTAATCATGGTCTCCGCCAGCGTCACGATCATCACCGGATCTCCCATGTCCAGGACGTAGGTTTCCCCTTTTGTTCCTACGGCAGCGGCCTGAAGAATAAGAGCGGCGGCCTCGGAGATGCTCATGAAGTATCGCGTCGCGTCGGGATGTGTCACAGTGACCGGGCCACCACCGGCTATCTGCTGCTTGAAGATGGGGACGACGCTGGCATTGCTCCCAAGGACGTTGCCGAAGCGCACGGATACGAACCGCGTCGACCCGTGGTGGTCCATCTCTTGGACCAGCATCTCGGCCAGCCGCTTGGTGGCGCCCATAACGCTGATGGGATTGACGGCTTTGTCCGTGGAGACCAGGACGAAGGTGCCAACGCCGGCCTCCTGGGCGCACACGGCCACGGCATAGGTGCCCCCAACGTTGTTCTTGAACGCCTCTGCGGGCGAGCGCTCCATCAGGGGCACGTGCTTGTAGGCCGCCGCGTGCAGGACCACTTCCGGGCGATAGTGGGACATCAGGCTTGCCATCCGTACCCGGTTGGTAATATCGCTAACGTGGGCCTCCAAAGCGAGCGTGGGGAAGGCGGACCGGAGCTCAGCCTCCAGGAAGAAGAGGGGGTTCTCCGCTTGGTCCACAAGGAGGAGGAGCTGCGGTTGGAGCCGGCCGATTTGCCTGGCCAGCTCCGAGCCCACCGAGCCGGCGGCCCCGGTGACCAGGACTCTCCTGTCATGGATGAGGCTAGCGACGGTCTCCCGGTCGAGCCGGGCCGGAGGTCGGCCCAGCAGGTCCACCGGGTCTACCTCCCGGATGTGGCTGATGCTGACCGTACCGGCGATAATCTCCGGAGTGGCCGGCAGCACCTTGACATCTATCTCCGCCCGCTGGCAGTGCTCCACCATGGCGCGCCGCTGCGCCGCAGTGGCGGAGGGGACGGCGATGACCGCAAGATCGATCCGGTGCTCCATAGCCACGCGATCTATGTCCTGGCAGCGGCCGACAATGGGCACTCCCTGGATGGAGTCACCGGTCTTGCTCGCGTCATCGTCCACGAAGGCGACCGGGTTGAGCCGGAAGGAGGGGCTGGCAATGACCTGTTTGCAGAGGATGGCGCCGGCGTCTCCTGCGCCGATAATCAGCAGACGCTTGAATACGCCGTCTCCGCGGCCTACCGTCCTCATGGGGAGGAAGCGCTCTCGCACTACACGCACAAAGAGGCGAATGCCGCTCAGGAGGAGGATGTTGCCCGCCCAGTCCAGGAGGAATACGCTACGGGGGAACCCCTCAAGGCCGAAGATGAGCACCACCAGCGCCGCGAAGGCCACGGAACTGACCGTTGTGGCCTTGATGATCTGGAGCAGCTCGACGGTGCCGACGTACCGCCAGAGGCCGTGGTGGAGGCGGAACAGCAGGAGGGCACCGATGCGCGCCGCCAGAAGAAGGGGGAGGGTCTTGAGGACCAGGTCCCAGTTGATGGAGCCGAGGTCCAGGTCCAGCCGCAGGGCGAAGCTGGCTACATAGGAGGCCACCACCAGGCCCGTCTGGACCAGGATAACCAGCACCTTTCGTTGGCGTAGTAGCAAACGCTGAACCGGCATGAGGCCTTTTACCACCGTCCGTCCGACCATGACGGGAAAACCGCTACGCCGACCGCGTCGGGAGCGCCTCGCGCACCAGGGGGGCGTGTTGCTGGATGCGAATTAGAGCATCGCAGATGCGGTGCACCGTCTCGGGAGGCATGTGTGACCAGATGGGGAGGCTGAGCGCTCCATGGGCGATGGCGTCCGTGACCGGCAGCGACTCCTGGTAGCGCTTCATGAGGTGGCGGTAGGTCTGGTGGCGGTGCAGGGGAGGGTCGTAGTAGCTGCGGGTGTCGATCTTCTCCGCCTTGAGGGCCAGGGCGAGCTCGTCACGGGAGAGGCCGAAGAGCTCCTCATCCAGCCAGATGGAGAAGTCTTTGTAGGACGACCGGTCCTGGGGATGCACTCTCTGGAAACGGATGCCGGGTAGGACCTTCAGCCGCTCCGTGAACTGGGCGACCAGCCGTGTGCGTGTCTCGGCGGCCTCTTCCAACGTCTCCAGGTTTCGCAACGCCAGGATAGCGTTGAACTCAGCGAGGCGGGCGTTCAACCCGGCGAACTCACTATCGTAGGAGCCGCGGTTTCCGTATTCACGGCCCAGCCGCAGCTTGTCGGCAACGTCATCGTCGTTGGTGGCGACGATGCCGCCTTCGCCGGCCACCAGGAGCTTGGTGGGGCTCATAGAGAAGACCTCAGCGTCTCCAAAAGGGCCGACGGGCCTGCCCCGGTACTGAGCGCCGAAGCCGTGGGCCGCATCGAACACGAGTCGCAGTCCACGGGCCTTGGCCAGCGCTTCCAGCTTTGCGACGGGAGCGGGGTTGCCGAATACGTGGACCGCGACGATGGCGGTGGTGCGCGGCGTGATGGCCCTCTCCACCGCCGCCACATCGATGTTCCAGGTCTCCGGGTCTATGTCTACGAAGACCGGCTCTATGCCCAGGAGATGAAGCGGGTGTGCCGTGGCCATGAAGGTGAAGCTGGGAACGATGACTTCGCCGGAGAGGCCCAGGGCCTGAAAGGTGAGCAGAAGCCCCAGGGTGCAGCTTGCAACGCCTATGGCATAGCGAACGTCCAGGTGCTCCGCCATGCGGGCCTCCATCTCCTGGAGTTGGACACCCTTGGTCAGCATCCCCGTTACCAGGAGCTGCTCTACGTCATGGGCCAGTCCCTGGTCCCACTGGGGCAACGTGGGCTGCACCAGCGGCAACAGCTCAGGGAAGGCAGGGGTGCCGTCCAGGACTGCAGGAAGCTCGGTCAATCAACGGCTCCTTGAACTGGGCTGACCTCTGGGTGTGATGCGGCGGGCGGGCACGCCGACGACGGTGGATGCCGCCGGTATGTCTCTGATGACGGCGGCGCCGGCGCCCACCGTCACCTCATCGCCGATGGTGATGTTCTGAATGACGCTGGCGCCGATGCCGATGAAGGTGCAGTTGCCGACCCGCACGTTTCCGCTCAGGTGGACGCCGGGACAGATGTGGGTGTAGTCCCCGATGATACACTCGTGGTCAATGGTGGCACCGGTGTTGACGATGCAATAGCGCCCCACGGTGGCCCCCGGGTTGACCACGGCGCCGGCCACAACAACGGTCCCTTCGCCGATGGTGACGTCTCGCCCTATCTGCGCCGTGGGGTGTATAGCCACCACCGGAGTGAGCTCCAGGTGTCGCAGCTTTTTGGCCAACCGGCGGCGGTTCATATTATCCCCGACGGCCAGCACCAGGCCGGTTTCTGGGCGCTGGGCCTCCAGCCAGGCCATGCCACCCATCACCGGGTAGCCCAGAAAGGTGGCGCAGGCTGGCTCCTGGGAGTCGTCCAGGACGCCGATCACCTCGCAATCGTCCGACCGCTCCAGGATGTCGATGACGACCTTGGCGTGGCCGCCCGCGCCGTAGACCAGCACCGGATTACGATGCATTGGGGGGGCCTCCCTCATCCTTAGATGGCGTTACGCCTTGGCGTGGCGTCGCACCGAAGTCGTCGTTTATGCCGCCCTCACCGTAGACGCCATCGTGGGTGACCAGCACCACCCACAGGGTGCGGAACAGGACGCTGATGTCCAGCCAGGGGGACCAGTGGTCCACGTACCAGACATCGTACTCGATGCGCTCCTCCCAGGTCAGCCGGTTGCGGCCGTGGACCAGCGCCCATCCGGTAACGCCGGGCTTGACCAGGAGACGCCTCCGTTGCCAGTCCTGGTACTGCTCTATCTGGTAGGCCAGCGTTGGGCGTGGACCGACCAGGCTCATGTCACCTTTGACCACGTTGATGAGCTGGGGTAGCTCGTCCAGGCCCCAGTTGCGGAGCGTTTTGCCGACCCGTGTGATCCGGGAGTCATCAGTGGAGACGTTGATCCCCAGCCCCATTCGCTCGGCGTTGACCACCATGGTGCGGAACTTGAAGGGCCTGAGCAGCTTGCCGTCCTTGCCGACCCGCTCCTGTCGAAAGAAGACCGCGCCCCTAGAGTCCAGCTTGATGAGCACGGAGATGAGGAGGAATGGAAGGGCCAGCAGCGCCAGGCCCAAGAGGCCCAGCGAGAGGTCGATCGCCCGCTTGATGGCATGCCGGATCACTTCTTGTCCCTCAATTCTGACCCCTCAACAATGGTCCCTTACGTGTCACAACCAGGGGATATTGTGCCACAAACAGTCGAAATTGGCATTTTATAGATTCCCCGCCTAGTCGCCTCCGCGGTACGCTGGCTCTGTTACGCACGGTTTCAGAGCTGTTCATCAGATGAGACCCATCGCCCGCGCCACAGTGGATGAGGCGCACGTGCTTCCATAGTGAGTGGTCATTCATCCGACGGCGTGGCTCTTTTTCCTCTTCAGCAGACCGTGGAGCAGCTCCAAGTACTGGTCTGCCAGGTGCTCGCGGGAGAAGCGGTCCCGCACAAAGGCATAGCCGCTCTCGCCATACCGGCGCGCCCGGTCCCGGTCGGTATAGAGGGCCAGCACTGCGTCACGGAGCTGAGCCGGGTCCTCTGGCTCCACGTAGATGCCCGCCTGGGCCTCCTCAACGAGCTTCCGCGCCACACCGTCTATGGCCACGATGACGGGCCGGGCACAGGCCATGTAGTCGAACAGTTTGTTTGGATAGACGCCTTTGAACCCGTCCAGTCTCTTGAGCACGGCCAGGCCCACGTCGGCGGCGCTGGTGATCTCAGGCATGCGGGACTTGGGCTGCGCATCGATGAACTGCACGTTGGTGATCCCCTGGGCGCTGGCCCGGGCCTCCAGCCGCGGCTTGTCCATGCCGTCGCCCACCAGGGCGAAGAGGATGTCGGGCCGGTCCAGCAGCTGCTCAGCGGCTTCCAGCACCTGCTCCAGGGCGTTGGCGCGGCCGTGGGCGCCGGTGTACAGGACAACGAACTTATCGCCCCAGCCATAGCGGCGGCGGACCCCTTCGTCCGGGTCCTTGGCCTGGAATAGATCCAAGTCGGCACCGTTTGGGATTACGGCAAGCTTCTCCTCCGGGACGCCATTGGCGAACAGCACGTCACGGAAGGCGGGGGTCACCACGTTGATGCGGTGGGCCTTGCGGTAGAGGGTCCTCTCCAGCCAGCGGGCCAGGCGGATGCCCCAGCGGTTGTTGAGACCGCCGGCCTCCACGGGGAACTGGGGCCACAGGTCTCGCACCTCAAAGACCATGGAGGTGCGCCGGAGACGGCTGATGAAGTAGGCGGGGATGCCCACCAGGAGAGGAGGAGAGGAGGCAATGATGGCATCATGTTTACCGGCGCGAAAGAGACCGGCCCAGGTGGCCGAGATAGAGAAGGAGCAGTAGGCGAACAGGCGGCGCAGGTAGCTTCCGTAGCTCTGCGGCTCGTAGCACCTGAGAACGCGGACGCCGTTCTCATCGTGCTCCTCGGTTATCCAGCGAGAGCGGTAGCGCTCCGACTTCTTGCCGGTGACGTAGTTCACCGTGCCGGCCAGGACGGTTACCTGGTGGCCCTGGGCGGCCCAGTATTTGGCGAACTGGTTGAACCGGGAGCCGCCGCTGTCCGACTCTCCCAGATAGTATTGATGAATGATAAGGATACGCATTGAGGCGTTCTGCGCGAGCAATCGCTTGTATTAGAACTCGCTTCTGTGCCTTTGTCCTATCGCCGTCAAGCTAATGCCTTTGCATTCTCCCGAGGGCTCGTGTTAGCTGCAGCGGTTTGTATTTGCCCGCCCACCCACTTTTTTGTAAGCCCTTCATCCTCTCCCCGCCCCTTCGGCAAGCTCAGGGCAGGCTCTCGGACTGCGTCCATACTCCCTGCTCTTTCCCCTCCACCCCCAACCTCAACACGCTCCTTAGGGTAGCGTTAACCGCAAGGGTTTGTGTATACCCACCCACCCGCTTTCTTATAAGCCCTTCATCCTCTCCCCGCCCCTTCGGCAAGCTCAGGGCAGGCTCTTGAACTGCGTCCGTACTCCCTGCTCTCCTCTCCCCACCCCCTTATTGGGAAAGGATTGGATAGGGGGAAGGGTTAGTAGTAGAAGAGCTTGAAGAGGCCCTTTTGAAAGAGTGAGCGCACGCGGTTGTATCGGTGGCGCTTGTAGCCCTGCCACCGGTCCGCGTATTGCTGAAAGAGCGGGTCGCCATGCAGCCTGTCCATCACACGGAGCTGGACGATGTGCAGGCTGTGGTAGAAGGGGCTGGCCACCATGGGGAGGCGGGTTCCAGCCAACTCGTAGAGGGACCAGAAGCCGAGATCAAAGCGATGCAACGTCGCTTTCAGGGTGTCGATGCAGGCACCGTACAGCTCCCTGGCCCTGGCGTTGCCGGTGTGCAGCGCGTAGTCGTGGAGGCCCCAGATGGCCCACATGAAGCCGTTGAGGATATGGGTAGGGGGGTCAACCACGGTCTCCTCAAGCCAGACGTGGCCCTCCGAGTCGGTGTGCCGGACGCCGCCCTCTTCGATCTCCATGTCCAGAGAGCGGAACGCCTGGCGTGCGGTGTTTAGATAGGTGTCGTCGCCGGTCTCCAGGTGCGCCCTGACCAGCAGGGAGATGCCCTGGCCCTGGGCCAGAGCCGAGTACCAGGGCGCTTTGAGCACCTCCCTGTACTCCCAGTCGAAATGGTGGTTCCAGACAGGGATGCTCCACGGGTTGGGCTCCAGGTGCTGTACCAGCCACTGGGCAACCTTCAGGAACCTCTGGTGCCCCTCTTCCGCTCCGCTGCGTTTCCAGAGGTTGTAGTTGCCGAGTCCGTACTGGGCGATGGCGATGGGATTGTACTGCTCGCCAACATCGCCCCGGTAGTCCAGCAGTGGAATGCCGTGCTGGTCGTAGGGGCCGGGGTAGGCGGCCTTCTGGAGGAAGGGCATATAGTACTGCCCCACGCTGTCCGTCGTGGACTCCTCATTGACCTGGGGAGTGCCGTGCCAGAAGGTGAGGTGGCTGCCGCCTCTCAGGGCATAGGCGGCGAACACTCGACGGTAGTAGGCCCACCGGGAACGACGGGCCTGCCGGGCGGGGGCCCGCGTCTCACTCACGCCCATCGCCCACTCCTAGGACGGAGGTGCGAAAACCGGCGGCGTCCCACCGGTGGATGTCCAGGCAGTGCCGGGTGTCCAGGAGCACGCGGGAGCGCATGAGTGAGCCCAACGGGGCCGGGTCCATGCCGATGAAGTCACGGTGGTCCACCAGCAGCACGGCCACGTCCGCGTCCCGTAGGGCCTCTTCCAGTGGCTGCAACGGGCAGGGGAACTCCACGACGTATGGGTCGTGGACGGCCACGGTCACGCCCGCCCGCTCCAGGCCGTGGATAAGCGGCAGGGCAGGGGTCTCCCGGGTATCGGCCACGTTGGCCTTGTAGGCCACGCCCAGGAGCGCCGCCTTGGGGTGCTGGACCTCAGGCAGCAGGCCCAGGACCGCATTCACCACCCCCTGCGGCTGGGCCAGGTTGACCTCCCGGCTGGCAGGGATGAGGCGAGTCGCTTCCGGTGCCGCCGCCGCCAGGAACCAGGGATCGATGGGTATGCAGTGGCCGCCGACGCCGGGACCGGGCTGGTGGAGGCCCACCCGCGGGTGTTTGTTGGCCATTTCGATGACCTGCCATACGTCCACGCCCACCGCTTCGGCGATCTTCGCCAGCTCGTTGGCCAGGGCGATGTTGACATCCCGGTAGGTGTTCTCCGCCAGCTTGGCCATCTCGGCGGTGGTGGCGTCGGTGCGGTGGATGGCGCCGGTCACGAAGGTGGCGTACAGCTCAGCAGCGCGCTGGGTGGAGGCGGAATCGATGCCACCCACGATCCGATCGTTCTCCACGATCTCGCGCAGGATCGTCCCCGGAAGTACGCGCTCCGGGCAGTGGGCCAGGGAGAAGTCCCTTCCACACGTCAGGCCGCTGGCTTCCAGGAGGGGAGCCACGGTGCCGCGGGTGGTGCCGGGGGGCACGGTGGACTCCACCACGACCAGGTCTCCCTTTTTCAGGCGGACCGCTATGGATTCGCAGGCGGCCCGCACGTAGCCGAGGTCCGGCTGGCGCTCGGGCGTTAGGGGGGTGGGCACCGCGATGATGAAGACGTCAGCGGTGGGCGCATCCGCCTGGGCGAACAGGTTTCCCGACCCGACGGCCGCCTGGAGGAGCGTCGTCATTCCCTGCTCTTCGATATGGTTGTTGCCGTTGCTGATGCCGTCCACGACGGCGGGGTTGGTGTCAACACCCACCACCTGGAAGCCGTTGGTGGCGAACATGGCGGCGGTGGGAAGGCCGATGTACCCCAGTCCGACGACGCAGACGGTGGTCACGAGTGCCGCTCCTCAAACCAGCGCGCCAGCACGGCTCCGATGCGCTCCGCGGCGTGGCCATCGCCGTAGGGGTTTTTCGGGGTGGCCATGCTCCGGTAGAGAGCATCGTTGTCCAGCAGGCGCTGGGCAGCCTCCACTATGGAATCGGTCTCAACGCCCGCCAGCAGTGCGGTGCCCGCCTGAATCCCTTCGGGACGCTCGGTGGTCTTTCGCATCACCAGGACGGGCTTGCCCAGGGATGGGGCCTCCTCTTGGACTCCGCCGGAGTCGGTGAGGATGAGGTACGCCCGCTTCATCAGCCAGACGAAGGAGGCGTATCCCAGGGGTTCCAGCAGGTGCACTCGCTCCACACCGCCCATGATCCTGCGTACCGGCTCCTGGACGTTCGGGTTGAGATGGACAGGGTACACCACCTCCACATCTTCGTTGCGCTGGGCGATGCGGCACAGTGCGTGAGCGATGCTCTCCGTGTCCTTGCCGAAGCTCTCCCTGCGGTGCCCCGTTACCAGGACCAGACGGCGTTTCCCCTGGCCCTCCAGGAGCCAGGGCGGCAGACCGTCCAGCAGGCCATCCGCCCACAACTGCGACTGGTCGCCGGAGAGGCGTTGGACGGCGTCCTGGAGGGCGTCTATGACGGTGTTTCCGGTGACGTGGATGTTGCAAGGGTCTATGCCCTCCCGGAGCAGGTTCTCCTTCGCCTGCTCCGTGGGTGCAAAGCAGAGGTCCGAGAGGCGGTCGACGACGGTGCGGTTGATCTCCTCAGGGAAGGGGTTGTACCTGTCGCCGGTGCGCAGGCCCGCCTCCACATGCGCAATGGGAAGGCGCTGGTAGTAGGCGGCCAGGGAGCCGGCCATGGCGGTGGTGGTGTCTCCCTGCACCAGCACCATGTCCGGGCGTTCACGCTCCAGGACATCCGTCAGCCCGGTCAGGACCTGAGCGGTGATCTGGTGAAGGCTCTGGCCCTCCCGCATCAGGTCCAGGTCGTAGCTGGGGCGAATCTGAAACAGGGAGAGGACCTGGTCCAGCATCTGGCGGTGCTGCGCGGTGACGCAGACCACCGGCGTGAACTCAGGACGACGCTCCAGCTTCCGGATGACGGGGGCGAGCTTGATGGCCTCCGGCCGTGTGCCGAAGACGACCAGCACCTTGCTCATGAGTCCTGGGCCTCCGTGGAAGATCCATCCGCAGCCTGTTGGAGAAGGCTTGTCGCGTCCACTCGCACCGGGGCGGCGTCGGCGAGGGACTGGACGATGCTCAGTGTGGCCGCGCTGCTCAGGACGATCTCCTCCAGCGGCATGGGCGATTCGCCGCCATCCATGATGGCATCAACCATGGCGGCGAACTGGGCCCCGTGGCCCTTGTCCTGCCGCGACTTGTGGGTTGAACTGCCGTTGCCCTGGTACAGGTGGAGCGTGCGGAAGTTGTCCAGCACGGCGCTCTTGCCGCCGCCCATGACCTCGATCAGCTCCTTGGGCATACTCTGAGCGCCCAGGGCGGAGTAGAGGATGCTCCCCCGGGACCCGTCGGCGAAGTCCAGGGTCGCCAGGAGGTTATCGTCGGCCAGGACATCCTGCCCCATACAGGGCAGGCGGGTGGCATACACCGACTGGGGCGGCGCGCCCGTCAGGAAGTGGAGCAGGTCAACGAAGTGGCACACCTCGCCCAGGATGCGACCGCCACCCTCGTTGGGGTCGTGCACCCAGTTGTCGGCGGGTATGGAGCCCGCGTTGATCCGGTAGTGGAGCGCCAGTGGAGTAGAGCAGCCCTTGAAGTGGTTTCTGGCCCGCAGCGCCAGGGGTGCGAACCGGCGGTTGAAACCGACCGTGAGCCGACCGGATGAGGCGGCGGCGGCCAGGGCCACCAGACTGAGGTCATCCCTGGTCAGCGCCAGCGGCTTCTCCACGTGGACGTTCTTCCCAGCCTGCAACGCCTCCACCGCAATAGAGGCGTGGAGGTTGTGGCGGGTGGCCACGATGATGAGGCCGATGCCGTCGTCGTTCAGCAGGTCGTTATAGTCGGTGGTGGCGTAGTCGCAGCCGTACCTGTCGGCGATCTCCCTGGCGCTCTTGCCGCTGGCCGTGGCCACCGCCTTTATTCGCACCCGGTCCAGCTTCCGCAGCGCTGGCAGGATGATGCCACAGGCGAACTCTCCACCGCCGATGATGCCGACCTCCACCGCGGCGCTCTTTCCTTGCGTGGAGACAGTGGGACGAAGCTGGAGGCGGCGTTGCGGGGGCTCGTTGGCCGTGGTGTACTCCACCAACACGCCCAGGAACGGTTCGCGGTCCGGGTTCTCCGTGATCAGACGGTAGGCCTCCTCCGCTCGGTCTATGGGAAAGGTATGGGTGGCGATGGCATCGACGTTCAAGCGGCCCGAGGCCGTCAGGCGCAGGAACTCCTGCATGTTGCGCTGCTCCGTCCAGCGGGCGTAGGCGATGGGGTAGTCGACGCCCTGCTCCTCGTAGCTGTGGTCGTAGCGACCGGGGCCGTAGGAGCGGGAGACCCGCAGGTCCAGCTCTCGCTCGTAGTAGAGGCGGCGGGGCACGTCCATGCCCACGTCGCCGACCACGGAGACGCGCCCCCGCTCCCGCAGGAGACGCCCGGCAAGCTCCACGGGCTCACTGGTCTCCGTGGCGGCGGTGATGACCACCGCATCGATGCCCACGCCGCCGGAGAAGGCGGATGCCACCGCCTCCACGTCGTCGCGACCGATAATTCCGCCCGCCTCCATGCCCCACCCTTTTGCGGTCTCCACCCGGTCGCCGTCCACGTCCAGGCCCAGGACGGGCGTCCCGTAGGCGTGAAGTAGCTGGACGGTGATCTGGCCCAGCAGACCAAGGCCGATGACCGCCACCCGCTCTCCGGGGGTCAGCTCCGCGCGGTGGATACCCTGCAGGGCGATGGCTCCCAGGGTGGCGAAGGCCCCCTGGCGAGGGGAGACGCCCTCCGGCAGTTTGGCCACCAGGTTCCTGGGCACGAAGACTATTTCAGCATGGGAGGCGTAGCCCCCACCGGCGCAGGCCACCAGGTCACCAACGCTCACCTCGGCTACGTCCGCACTCACCTCCAGAACCTGGCCGGCGGAGCTGTAACCCAAGGGTGTGGAGGTGTTGAGGCGCTCCGTGGCGGCGCGGTAGGTGGCCCGCAGGCCGTCGGTGCGGACCTTGTTCACTACCTGCCGCACCAGGTCGGGCCGGGAGCGAGCCTTGCCCAGCAGGCTCTGGCGGGCGAAGGAGATGGTGCCCCGCTCCGTTCCGGCGCTCACCAGGGAGTAGTGGTTGCGCACGAGGATGCCTCGCGGCTGAAGACCGGGGGCGGGCACCTCCTCCACCTTCAGCTTGCCGGTGCGGTAGTTCATCAGAAGCTGTTTCACGGCGTTCTCAGTATCCTCAGTATCAAAAAGGGTGGCTGGTTACCTGGCAATGGACTGTAGGGCCGGTTTACAGTCAACGAACGTTTGAAGCCACAGCTCAAAGGTGAGGAGCGCCCAGAGCTGATAGGTCCACTCTCTGGACCCGGAGGAGTGCTGGCGAATCATTTTGTTGACTGTTGCGGGGTCGAAGTAGCCCCGCTGTCGCACCCTGGTCTCGGAGAGCAGGTCGTCCACCATCGGCCTGAGGTCGCGGGCCAGCCAGTAGTCAGCGGGCGCTCCGAAGCCGGCCTTGGGGGCTTTCAGCACCTCCGCGGGCAGTATTCCTTCCATCGCCTTGCGGAGGATATATTTGGTGGTGTGTCCGTTCAGCTTCAGCGCTGCGGGCACCTGCCGGGCCACGAACTCGGCGAGCTCCCTGTCCAGGAAGGGCACGCGCACCTCCACGGAGGATGCCATGCTCATCTTATCGTTGTACGTAAGGTTGAGGCTGGCCATGAAGGCCTTGGAATCAAGGTAGAGCATCTGGTTCAAGAAATCGGTGTGCTTGACCTGGTCGAAGTAGCCCTGGTGGACCGACCACGGGTCGAAGCCGGCGGTTGCAGACCGGAGCTCCTCGGAAAAGAGGGCCTGCCGTTCCCGGTGATTGTGGTAGGTGCCGTCCATAATAAACCGTTCCTGCGGCTCCAGGGAGCCGCTGCGGGCCATCTTCTTTGCCAGCCGGACGTAGCCCTTGAGGGGTGTGCCCCGGAAGGAGGGTAGGGCCTGGGTTAGCGGCTCCAGGAACCGGCGTCGCAGGGCCGTGGGCAGCAGCCGGTACCGCTTGGCCAGCCCGTGACCGATGTACTTGCGGTATCCCGCGAAGAGCTCGTCGCCGCCGACGCCGGAGAGGAGGACGGTGGTGTTCTTAGATGCCTCGCGACAGACCAGGTAGGCGGTGATGGCGGCTGGGTCGGCGATGGGCTCGTCCAGGTGCCAGATGACTTTGGGCAGCAGGTCCACCACGTCCGGCCTGACGACGATCTCCGTATGCTCGCAGCCGAACTTCCGGGCCATTCGGCTGGCGACCTGCGGGTCGTCCAGGGTAAGCTCACCCCTGGTGTACTCAGGTGGAAAGGCGATGGTGTAGGTCCTGAGGGGACTGCTGGTTGCATCGCTCATCATGGCAACGATGCCCCCGGAGTCCATCCCGGCGCTGAGAAATGCGCCCAGGGGCACATCACTCATCATCTGCGCCTGGACCGAGCGGCGGAAGCGCTCTCGGATCTCGTGCACCAGCTCGGCTTCGCTATAGCTATAGTCGGCATCCTTCGGCGGGAAGGCCAGGTCCCAGTACTGGGTGATCTGGAGGTCTCCATGGCGGTAGAGGGCGTAGTGTCCGGCCGGCAGCTTCAAAATGCCCTGGAGCATCGTTTTGGGGTCCGGCACCCAGAGGAAGGTCAGGTACTGGTCCAAGGCCTGCGGGTCCACCTCGGCAGACACGTGGGGCAGCCGCAACAGCGCTTTGATCTCGGAGGCAAAGGCGAAGGAGCCGCCCTGGTGGTGGTAGTAGAGGGGCTTGATGCCGAAGTGGTCCCTGGCCAGGAACAGCTCCTCCTTTCGCGCATCCCAGATGGCGAAGGCGAACATGCCATTGAGCCGCTTCACGCAGTCAGGGCCCTCCTCAGCGTACAGACGGAGGACCACTTCGGTGTCCGTGTTGGAGTGGAAGGTGTGGCCCTTGGCCTCCAGCTCCCGGCGGAGCTCCAGGTAGTTGTACACCTCTCCGTTGTAGGTGATCCAAACAGTGCCGTCCGGGGTGCTCATGGGCTGATGCCCCGCGGGAGAGAGGTCGATGACTGAGAGGCGGCGGTGGCCCAGGGCCACAAGGGGACAAAAGTCAGTCTCCCCTGGAATGGCATCCCCAGGCGGGCAGACATGCGTCCGCTTCTGGCCCCCGGCTCCGATACCCCAGGCGATCAGCCCCTCATCCTGTGGACCCCGATGCTCCATAATCCGGCACATGGACCACATGAGGCCGAGGTCAACCGGCCTCTCCGGATTTGAGCTACAGACCCCTACGATTCCACACATGCGCTATCTACCCTGTACCGCTTTCTCCAGGACAGCGATGGTCCTGGCGCCTACCTCCTGCCATGTGGGGAACTTCCCGGCCTGCACACTGGCCTTCTGGCTCATTTCCCGGCGGAGGTCGGTTTCCGCGGCCATGCGGACCAGCGCTTCGGCGATAGAGGTTGGACTGACGGGGTCGAAGTAGAGTGCGGCGTCGCCGGCGATCTCGGGCATGACGCTGGCGTTGGAGCTGCAGATGGGCACGCCGGCTTCTAACGCCTCGATAAGCGTGATCGGGCAGTTCTCGCAGGTGGACTGGAAGACGAAGAAGTCGCAGCTGCGCAACGCGGAGGTCACCGTCTCATGGGGCACACCACCGGTGAACTGGACCAGGTGACCTAGACCTCTCTCTCGGACAAGCGAGGTCAGCTCCGCGAAGTGGCGTTTGCCACGCTCCTCTCCAACGAGGACCAATTGTAGTCCGCGCGCCTCCATCTCGGCCCGGGCCAGGTCAAACCCCAGGATAAGCTCTCGGGTCTTCTTGTACGGGTAGAGGTGGGATACCGACAGAACATAGGGCTTGGTAAATGTACGGCCGGCCTCCGGCTCCGCCTGCGGGTCGTTTGCTGCCATCTCTTCGTCGGTGCCATGGTAGATCACGTCGGCCCGCTCGGGCGGGAGGTCGAACCGCCGCACGAACAGCTCCTTGAGGTGGTGCGAGACGAAGATGCTGCGGCGGGCGACCCGGGCCGACCGTTTCATCATGGCGCCCAGCGCCCTGAACCAGAGCCAGTTGTAGGTGCCCACCGTAGACCGGCTCATGCCGCTGCAAAAGGGCGCTGCGTTCTGGAAGAGGACCACAGCGGGTACGGGGCAGCGCAGAGGGACCATGTTGCCGGGGCAGAACAGGACATCGATGCCGTGACGGACCAGGAGCCGGGGCAGCGCCGCCTGCTCCCACCAGAGCTTGGCCAGCAGACTGAACGGGCGCTGATCCATAACCCGTACCTGGACCCATTCTCCCAGCACGCCCTCCAGAAGCGGCACGTTCCCCCTGCGTGTATACAGCGTGAGGTGGTGGTTATCTCTGAAGCCGCTGGTAGCCCACGCTTGCAGAAGCTGGCGCAGGTGAGTGAGGCCTCCTCCGTGGAGGCGGAACGTGGCGTTTACCCCGAGGTGCATAGGGTCGGATCAGCGATCTTTCCGCAGCATTTTGTGCCTATGTACATAGGCGAAGAAGAGCGCCAGCGTGATGATGAGCGTTCTCTGGTCGTAGGGCCCAAAGTTGGTGGCAGCCACAAGCAGGGCGAAGTAGGCAACGCCTAAGGCCAGGCCCTTCGGGTCGGCGGCGCCCGCTCGTACCTGTGCGGCGTACCAGAGAAGGGCTCGCCAGGCCACCAGAAATATCACCCCATACAGAAAGATCCCCGGCCACCCGCTGCGGCCCAGGACCTGGGCGATCCCGCTGGCGGTGTTGTACTCTAGTTCCTGACTTCCAAAACCATACGCCAGGGAATCAGACGTGCCGATCATTCCTATTCCCAGGGGATTTTGGTTGGCAAGCTGCAATCCGTACCTGATGTTCGAAATAGTAGCCTCAAGCGAACCGTATTTGTTCACCACGGTTCGGTAGTATAGGTGGTCTTCCGGTCGGTATTCATAGGAGGCCCAGATCCCCAGTGCCACGTACACAGCGGCAAGGGCCAGAAGTAGGGACCCTCCGCCCAAGAGGGCCCATCTCATTGACCTGGTCTTTACCCGGAGGCCTATCCACAAGACAAGGCCGAACAGAAGACCAACTGCAGCCGCTGCCGAAAAGGTGAGCACAAAAGCCAGGGCTACGACCAATAACATGAAGCGGTTCCGCAGGGTTGACCTCATTGCAAGGAGCAGGAAGAAGGGGAAGACTAGGAACTGGGCGAACTTGTTGGCCTCGCTGAAGAAGCTCTGGATCCGGGGAAACCCGTCGGCAAAACCGAAGCCGATCATCATTGATTTGGTGCCGCCTATCCTGGGAAGGTCGATGTCTACGGACGGTAGACTGGCGCCGAGGAGGTAGACAAAAAAGAACACGGCAATCCCGGTCACGGAGAAGTAAAGAGCCATACCCAGCCAGGTGTTTATAGCAGCGTTGATACTCACCAGACGTGACTGGAAACACCGCGACAGCGCCCAGAAGGTAAGGAATGTCCTGTACAGGAATTTCTCAGCGCCCCACAGGCTGCTGCCAAGGTTCTCCGAACCCGGGACGACCAGGATGCTCTGTAGGCTCAGGCCGGCGTAAACCAGAATAACGACAAAAGCGGGGCGACCCACCGGGCCGCCGTCTCTTACGGCGAGGATGAGGAGTAAGCCAAGAAAGCCGAACTTGACGACGTTTGAGTAGGCCAGCCCCTGGATGATATACGTACCATCGAACAGGAGGTGCATCGCCACGGCCACGGCCAGGAGAAGGTTGAAGGCCTGGGCACGGTGGCTGAAACGGACGGAGGAGGTGGCAGGCCGTCGCCCGCTCTGAAGGCCAAAGCGGGTCGGGAAGCTGGGTACTGTCTGTTCACTCATACGTTTGCTATCGTTGTTCGTCCTTGCTTAGCGATTCTCTGAGACACCAAGTGAGGCGTTGGTCTGCATACACGGCTAATCAATTTTACTCTATCACGCTATGCCGTGGGGAACACTTCTTCCTATCGCATCACGAAAGGCAGCCTCATCCAGCAATCGGGGCTGCCAGTCGGTGGGCTTCTTCCCGACGACGCAGATGCCGTCCCGCAGTGTGGGAGCAAGGGTCATGATGGCCTTGAATGTCCACCGCAGGGGCCGCAAGGGGAGCCGGCGTTCCATGGCGGCATGAAAGCTCCGCTTTAGGACTATCTGGAATCCAGACCAGCGTACCATGTCTGCGGTCTCCGCCAGGGTGTATTCTCGCACGTGGCCCCGCCACGGACTGGGGTTTTCGTAGAATGCACGAGCGGGCGGGTAGTTGGTATGTCCCATGAGTACAGCCAACCTTTTTCTCAGGTTCACCGAATTGGGCATGGAGATGACCAGGAGACCATTTGGCTTGAGGTATCTGCCCGCGAAGTTCATTATCTCACGTGGGCTCTCGTGGAGGTGCTCGATAACATCCAGGAGCGTGACCACGTCAAAGCTTCCCTTTTCCCAGGGGATGGAATAGTCCCCTTGCTGCACGTGGACGTGGAGGTCCATTTCCTTGGCAAAGTGCATCAGGCGTTCTAGATTATCATCCCTACGATGCCAGTGGTCCATGAAGTCGTCACACCCATAGCACGCGAACCCTAACTGTCGGAAGACCGCCAGCTTGTCCATTCCGCCACAGCCTATATCCAGCAGACGTCCCTTATCCGGGCAGAGGCCGGTCAGGATCAGCGCCGTCTCCCGGATTGCCTCCGTGGTATCCTCCACATAGCCGTGGAAGGGGAAGGCCTTCTTCACCCGAGAGATGGCGCGCTCAACCTTCAACCGTCTGGGCTCCATTCCTAGCTTATCACTCACCGGATGGCTCTCTCAACGCCCCAAACCTGGCAGCGGCTCGTCTTCCCCAGCGCACCAGCCCGCGGGCCCCGGCCGATCGCCGCGCCGATGCCATGACGATCTCCTGTTTGGTATACAGGGCTATGCCTTTGGGAGTCCTTCGATACGATGTCAAGCGGTGAAGGCACCGCTGGTGCTGCGTCCAATCGTATTTGTAGGCGTCACCACCGGCCAGAAAATCGAACTCCTTGAGGCCGTCCCGGAAGCTCGCCTCCAGCAGGCGGTAGTTCAGGAGCCGGCCCACGGAGTATTCTCCATAGGTGTGATCGAAGCTGGGCATGTAGTGGAAGAACTTGTCCTGGCTCCGAAAGCCGAAATGAATGGCCACTGGCTTCCGATCCAGACTGAGGCAGGAGATGTCAACATTGCCCCTGGCCCACATACCGCGCACGGCCTCCTTGAAGAAGGCCAGTGTTGTGCCAGTCTGTAAGATGTCCCGAGCTCCGGTGGTCCGGTAGCGGTATGACTTCTGGGCGGCCATGACATCCAGCAGGTGGAGGGCCTCCTCCCGGTCGGTGCACCGTTGGAAGTTGACCTGACCCTGGCGCTCCAGGAGGTGCATCCGTCGGGTGGTATCGCTCCTGAGCTTAGGCTTTAGGGTGCTCAGATACTCCTGCCATGATGTGGAGATGGGGAGGTATGGAGTGAGCAGATGAGCACTCCGCCGGGAGACCACGGTGCGCTTGGCCCAGAGGGATTGGAGGAGGGACAGGTTTGGCGATGTCTCTGGAATCCCTTCCAGGTCCAACTGGTCCCAACGTAGCCTCCGGTGCATGTAGTCGAGGAGCTGGGCAAGGCAGTGGTCGCGGTCGTCTGACAGGAGGAAGTCGCTGTAGTCGGAGAAGGGGCGGCCAAGAAACTGGAGCCTGGTGAAACCGAACCGTTTGGCCAGCACGAGCGGCGCGATTCCGATAACCACGCCATCTCGCTCTGCCAGAAGGATGCGCAGCCGGTACCTGCTGCCGAAGTGACGCCACCAGGCGGCCAGCCACTCGAAGGCGAGGAAGGGGTTGTCGTTTGCCGCGCACTTCTGAAGCTCCCGCCACTGGCTCTCCAGGCCGTAGAAGGCGTGGTCATCCGATACCTCTCGCACGGTGACCATAGGTCTCCCTTGCGCCTCTACCGTTCGGTTGCCCCAACTGTTCGCCATAGTGATCGGATGGCCCCACTGATGCCCGCGACCTTGCCGACGAAGACCGGCCAGCTATCGTCCCCCTGGATGGGCACGCGGCGTAGCTGGAAGAGGTCAGCGTTGATGTTCGTCTTGCCCTCGATACCGGTGACGGCGCAGGTGAACCCCGTCTGCTTGAGCAGGGAGATGGTCTCCTGGTTATAGGTGCTCTTTTGCCCGAAGGGGTAGGCGAAGGAGGTCACCGGTTGTCCCCACGCGGCCTCCAGCGCCTCCTTTGAGGCGGATATCTCGCGTCTGGCCGACTCCACGGGGAGGCGTGCCAGATTGGCATGTGAGGCGGAGTGGGCGCCGATCTCCACCAGAGGGCTGGCCGCCAGTGCCTGTAGCTCCTCCCATCCCATGAAGGCTTTGGTGCCGTTTGTGCCGTTGGGTACACCAAGCTCCTGTTCCAGGTAGCCCAGGAATGGCTCCTCCTGGGAGGGCGACGAGACGATGACGCTCTGCCCGTGAAGGTAGAGGCGTCTTCTATCTCCCGGCGTGCTCAGATCAAACCGGTGTCGCCCGGAGGCCAGTGAGAGGGTGACCTCACCTTGCTGAGCGTATCCGTTCACTATGCTCTCCAGCCGGTCCCACCACACCGTGCTGCGGCCGCCGATGAAGTCCGTGGCCACGAACATCGTGAAGGGGATACCGAGGCTCTGCAGCAAGGGAAATGCCTGCTCGGCGTTGTTCCGGTAGCCGTCGTCGAAGGTGACGGCGGCGGCACGCGATGGGAATGGCGTCCCGCTCTGGATATGGGACACCGCTTCTCGCAGCGGTACGATAGTAAAGTGGCGCTTCAGGAAACGCATCTGTCGTTCGAACTCTTCCGCCGACACGAACAGGCCGGCGGCCAGCTCCGAGTCCTGCTCACGAGAGGGGCTGACGCCGTGGTAGAGCAGGATGGTGCAGCTTTGCGCTTGGGCCCCGGCGCGCAGGTGCGCCCAGGCCATGCCGGAATAGTAATAGCTTCCCAGGAGGAGCCTGTAGAGCCGCCGGACGTAGCTGGGTGCCGGGTCGTTGAGCGTGGTCATGCCGCCCTCACCCTCTGGTATCCCTCCACGATCCGTTGCAGGTGGTTGGCGTCCAGACCCTGGTGCACCGGCAGGAGCATCACCTGGTCGGCGTACCGGTTCGCCATGGGGAAGTCGCTGTTTCCGGCCACCTCAGAGGGCAGGCCGGGCCAGGGGTGCGCGGGAACGCCTATACGCAGCAGGCGCTCCTGTACCGACGACCTGTCGGCCAGCAGCAGTGGAAAGGCATAGGGGCAGGTCTCCTCCTCCAGCGCGGGGTAGAGGGGGACGGCCTCCGGGAAGTTGGAGAAGGCGTCCAGTAGGTAGAGGTAGTTCTCTCGCCGCCGCACATATATAGCCTGATGCTCAGGCTCAAGCGTTTTCATCAGCTTGTACGACATGCGCGATATCCCGTGGCGGCCGTTGCCCCGTGGCTGCGGCGCAGACGCGAGTGATGTCGGCACGCGTTGGCGGGCACGGAGACGGCCCAGGAGGGAGGCAGTTCCCCTGGAACGATAGATGCCGTACTTCAGGAGCTGCCGGGCTATCTGTGCCCAGCGGGTCCGCTGAAAATCGGTCGTACCGTCGCACGGGGTGCCGCCGCCGGTCACCAGGCCTGCACCGTCCGGGATGGGCAGCAGCTTGCGGAAGCTGTAGAAACCGGCGTCGCCTATGGTGCCGATGATCTTGCCCCGGTAGCGGGTGAGGAATGAGTGTGCACAGTCCTCGATCAGTGTCAGACCGTGGCTGCGGCAGAACTCCAGGGCGCTGTCCAGGGCGTTGGGGAACCCGAAGTAGTGGACCAGTAGCAGGGCGTTTCCACCGCCGTTTACCCTGCTCTCCAGCCATTCCCAGTCCGGCTCCAGGCCCTCACGCACCGGATAGTAGCGGACGCTCTGCCCCAGGGGCGGCAACGGGGCCACGGCGTCATCGCATATGTAGGACGGCGCGAAGAGCGTCCCTTTATCGGCACCCCGCTCCATCAGGAGAGTCGCCAGGGCGTAGCGGGCGTAGGAGAAGAGGCGCAGGTCACCAGACGCATCGCCAACCCCCTTCGCCCGCAGGGCCCGGAGGAGAAGGGAGGGCGAGAGCAGTGGCTCCCCTGTCACAGGGGTCTTGGCCTTGCTGGGCATGGTGTGGTTGGTGGTGGCCATCCTTGCCTCTGATAAGGGGCTAGCCGGACCGTGTCCTTGGATGCCTGGCCCAGCCCAAGAGCAGGAGGATGAGCCCCGGATATAACTTCCAGAACAGGGGGCTGCCGCGCAGCGCCTTAAAGAGGTACCGCAGGCCGTGCCCCAACTCTCCTTGACTCGCATAGCCGCGTGCTGCCGTGAGCCATACGGAGGCGTAGCGCCTCCGCACCCGCGCGGCAACCCCGGCATCCTGGCTGGCCTCAAGAGCCGGCAGATGCTTCTGGAGTACGTTCAGGGTGTGCTGCCAGTGGAAGCTGGTGGTGGCTATGGTGCTGGACGGATGGAGCCGGTACTGTCCCAGGACCTCGTGAAGAAAGTAGACGTCGGATACCTGGGATAGCCTTACCCAGAGCTCGTAGTCCTCACCCGTCGTGAAATCAGGGTGCTCGGAGAAGCAGCCGACGCTTTCAAGAAGCTGCCTCTCTACCACGGTGGCCGAGGTGGACATGCAGTTCGTCTCCAGGAGGAGGTACTCATACAGACTCACGCCTCTCTTGCCACCGGGCCCGTACCGCAGGCGTTTGACGACCTTTCCATCACGTATCGACTCTTCATCGTGACAGACAATACGTGCATTGGAGTCGTTGCGCAGCACCTCATCGACACGCTCCAGCTTTCGCGGATGCCAGAGATCGTCCGAGTCGAGGAATGCGATGTAACGCCCCCTGGAGGCTTCGATCCCACTGTTGCGGGACGCTCCAATGAGGCTGTTCCTGGGAGTATCCAGAGAGGATATGCGTTCGTCCTCCTTTCCGAATCTCTCCAGCACATCCGCCGTGTGGTCTGTGGAGCCGTTGTTCACAACGACGACTTCAAGATCTTGAAGGGTTTGCTCCAGGACGGAGCGGATCGCTAGGGCTAGATAGTCGGCCTGGTTATACGTGGGGATCACGACGCTGAAGCGGGGATCAGACATATCGGAGTGGGTATCAGCTCATGGGATAGGGCAATTGCAGGAGCTTTCGTAGTGCCGGGCCGTCTTCACGCACCGGAGAGTGGCTTCCTATAACCGGCCCGCTGCCTTCACACCGCCTCTCTCGTGTGGACGCCCCGGCGCAGGAGCGGCCATGAGCACCTGTGTGACCCGCTCCTTGGCGCATCCGTCCAGTTTGAAGAAGGTGCCCTCTATCAGCTCCGGCCATTTTTCCCGATACCTATCGAAGCTCCGCGGACGTTGGAATAGCGTCTCCAGGCAGCTTTGGAGCTCCTGGGCATCGGTGCCCGTTGGCGCCGCCTCTATCTCCCAAATGGTTGCCATGGAGAAGCCGGAATCGCGCTGAACGATAATCACCGGCCGGTCCAGGGCGACGGCCTCGTCTGCGGTGGTGGAGTAGGTGGTGACCACCACGTCCGATAGCTGAATGAGCCGCTGTACTGGGTCGTTCAGCACAACGTGGCGATGGGGATCGAGGTATCGGGCTGCCTCTGCCGACACCCTCTCCGCCGAATCAACGGGGTGCGGCTTGAAGAGGACAAACCAGTCGTCATCCGCGGAGCAGGCCTCACCCACCATGCGGACCAGGTAGCTGGCCTCCTCAAGGCTGTAGGGCGTTGAGACAAGGATAACCCTCTTTCCAGCGGGGATACCCAGGGATGCCCTCTCTTCCGCCGCATCTTCAGCCCGAGGCGCATGGCCTCCAAGCTGGTCGTACCTGGGGGAGCCGGTCAGGAAGCAGCGGTCCTGGGGGTAGCCGCTCTCCATGACCACACTCTTTCCCAAGCTGCCCTGGCAGAGGAAGATATCCGGGGTTGGCATCGCCTCCATTCCCCAACTCGCCTGGCTTTCCACGGTGGCCATCTCCGAAGGATGGGAGCAGTACCACAGCTTCATCCTGGTCACGCCGGCGTGCTGGTAGGCCACGGTGGTTACGCTGGGTTCGCCCCTCTTGACACCGGCGTACAACGCCAGGGCATGGGGATAGAACTCCAGGAAGCTGACGACGTATCTGGGCGACCGTTTCCTGGCCAGCCGTTGGAAGGCCTTTGCCAGGAGGAGGCAGTCCATAATGCCGGGGCCGACGTAGGATGTAAGCATCTCCCTGCGGACCAGGCCGTGGATGTTGAGGCCATCGTACTCAAAGGTGGCCCGAAAGCGCTCGTCCAGCAGGTCATCGCGCAGGTACCTGGCGGGGACTCGCCAGTCCAGGAGTGCCTTCAGGGCGTCTCCGATGGTCAGGTAGCTCTCCAGGAGGATGAGCCGTTTGCGTTGCGCCAGGACTTGCCGGATTTGGCGGAGAAAAGAGCGCAGGTGGCCGTAGACAGGCGATGCGTACAGCGGTCGAAGAGGGGTGTGCTCCTCCAAGTACGCCGGGAGGTCTGCGTAGTGCCGGTCCTGGAGGCCTGAGGAGCTGGGTAGGAGCGTGTCTCCCAGATAGGTGAAGAGGATGGTCTCCTCTTCTCCCTCCCTTCTGGAGGGAGGCCGCATCAGGGGCCACAGGAGCTTGACCAAGAGAACGCTGGCTCCGACGTTGATAGCAAACTTGAATCTGGAGAGGAGGTGAACCATGATGGGGAAACGGGTCTCGGCGCTGCTGGGATGCTGGGGGTACAGGGTTACGCCCACGTCCCGGGGTTGGCCCCACTGAGATACCAGGTCGCGGAAGAGGGCGTCCTCGGAGAAGAGGTGTAGCCAGGTGAAGCGCCTCTGCTGGAACGCTATGGAGAGTAGCTCTAGCTGGAAGAGGAGGGTGAAGGTGGGCGATCCCTCCACGTCCTTCATCCGCATTCTGGACAGCCACCAGAGCGAGAGCCAGCCCTGGTGAGCCAGCAGCTCCTTGAATGACTTGTCCCCTCGCCGGTAGCGGGTGGGCCAGTCGGCGATGAACTTGATGTACTTCTCCCGGGCCGTGTAGGCAGCGGCCTTGACCTGGTCGCGTACCGCAACGGTCTCCACCGAGGGGGCACCGGCCGCTTGGAGGTGGGCCAGCAGGGACTCCAGCGGCTCGCTGCTTTTGGCCAGTGGGAGGATGGAGACTTCGTCTCCGGGGCCGAGCTGCAGGTACCGGAGCCACTCCTGTCGTATCCATTCCGCCTGGAGAAGGATGAGGTGCATCATTCCAATCGTGGGGTCGTGCCGCCGGGAAGGACGCGCCCGACAAGCTGTCGGGCCATCCAGCGGTTCATGCCAGGAAGGGTGCCCAGGGCACGGTCAAGCCACTCCAGCGGCAAGCGGTGGGCCAATCGCAGCTCTGGGTGGAAGATGAGCTCGTTGTAGGCTATGGAGACCTTCCCGCCAAAAGAGCGGCGAAGGAGATAAAGCAGCTCATGGGGAGTGGACATGTTGAAGTAGTAGGGCTCGGTCCTTTCCTTGGGCCATCGCTTTCCCAGGAGCCTCAATAGGGTCCGGTCCAGCATGCTCCAGTTGATCCAGTAGACCTCCACCGAAGCCTCCGTTTTCTTCGCCTGGGCGATGCGGTCCAGGCACCGTTCCAGCCGCCCTCGTGGAAGGTGCTGAAGCATCTGCACCGACCAGACTCCGTCCAGGCTGCCATCCTTGAACGGCAGATTGATGGCATCGGCACACACCAGGTGGACGTTGCCATCGACCTGCCCCGAGAGCAGGCGACGGGCAACCAACAGCATAGGGAGGGAAAAGTCCAGGGCGATGATCTGTGGATCCGGCTGGTCCAGCCAGTGCCAGCCCCAGCCGGCGCCGATGTCCAGAATCCACTGGTGATCATCGAGGCGGCGAGCGAAGGCCCGGGCCGCTCGGCCCATGGAGGGAAGGTAATGGTGGCGGGACACCTCACCCAGCAGCTCTTCCCTGCTTGACTGATGGAAGCCCTCCGCTCCTTGCCCCCGCGACTCCTGCTCTACACCCTGTTCCTGTAAGGTCCCTTCAGGCAGCAGGACCGGGATGCCCTGCACGATGTCGAACCGCGCCTGGCAGGTGGGGCAGCGCAGCGTTCCCTCCAAAACCACCTCTCCCCGCGGCTCATCACTTTGGAGGGTCAGGTCCCCTTTGCAATTGGGGCAGCAGAGCCGTTCCAGCAGCTTGATGTGCATGAGCTTGGGTATCGGGCCCCTTGGCGAGTGTTAGGAATTTCTCAGAGAGCCGCATCTTCAGCCGGGGGCGTTGCTAGAAGCCTTGCGTGGAAATAGACCGCCTGGCCGGTGGGCAGGGGTACAACCGGTCGGTGGTGCTCTTCGAAGCGCTCCTGGATGGCCAGTAATGCTCCGTGAGATCCGGGTTATGGCCGCCTCCTCTTGGTTATCAGCTAATATGCAACACGCCTTTCAGTTTACGGCGGATCCGGGGTAGTAGGGGCCTCCGAGGTTCTACCCAGTCCACGACCTCAACTTTCGTTTCCCCAGTGTCGCCAACGTGGCTCTTCACCACCAAGATGGATGAGATCGCTGTTCCGGTCGCCGGGTCAGCACAGTCCGGAGGGAGGACGCGCCCGAAACTGCCAGCCAGCGCCATGTACTGCCTGATGACCTTGATCCGTCCCTGTGCCTCCTGCCGGTCCCGAAAGAAGTCGATCAACTCATCAAGGTTGATCAGGGTGTACTGATACTTGTTGTCACCGCGGGCGATCTGGTATGAACGCGATATGTCGACGATGGTTTCACCCCTATCCCTGGTCCTGAGCTCGACTGCCATCCCTCGCGTCACGATCCCATACATAGATGCAAGCGCTCGGAACGGGTCTCCCGTGTGATGCACCACGTCTCGTGAGTACAGGACTTCGTAGGAGCCTTCAACGTGTTCTGAGAGCGCGAGGCAGTCTCCGAGGCGGAAATCAGCTTCAGGATGGCGTTGACTGGCGACCTGGTGCGCCGTATCTGAGATGTCGATGCCCGTATACTGAATGGCCGGGTTGACGAGGCGTAGATAGCGGTAGAACTCACCGGTTGCGTACCCTACTTCTAGAAGAGACGTAGCATTATGAACAACCTCATGCAGCAAACGGACCGAGTGTTTGCGCTCCCACTCCCAGATCAAGTCCCTGCCTTGCAGGCGGACTTCGCCATCAAAGTAGCCAACATATTCGTCTCCGCCCCATTTGCCTTTCATCGAATTGTCCTTGTTCACGTGAAGGAATATTGAGAATTCCGGATATCTCAGACCCCTCTGTCGAGACCGATATGGATTTAGAGGTCTTCAAGCTCCGGGCCGGCGCTGAGGAGCACCTTGAACCATTCGCAGTTCGCCTGAGCATGCCAGCCTCTCTCGTATTCTTCCAGCGGCGCGACCACGGCGGTATGGTCGTACAGGTTGACGATGCCCTTGCGGACCAGGCGAATGGCCTCACGCCAGTCGGTATCCAGGGCCGCGTCGGCGGGACCGCCGTCGGTGTTCTGGGACTCGGGAGCGGCTGACCGTCCCAAGCATGAGATGACGGCCACGGACTCCTGTTTTTCCTCCAGGCCTGACACTGTGGGACCACCGTCATGGGCCTCTACCAGGTAGTAGTCGTAGTCGTCCAGCGGCCCCAGCCTGGTGAGGGTGTCCACGTCATACTTGTGGAGGAGCTTGAGCCTGCGCTCATCCGGGTCCACTACGCTCACCCGAATGCCCCTGTGCCGCAGGAGCTGGGCGCTCAGGTTGCCAAGGGGTCCCGCTCCCACCACGCAGACGCGATGCCCAAGCGCAATGGGGAGCGTCTTGAGGCTGGTGATGCCGGTGGCCACGGACTCGATCAGGGCAGCGCTCTTCAGTGGAATATCGTCGGGCAGCGTGTAGACGTATCCAGCGGGTAGCTTGAGGAAGCGGGAGTAGGCACCGCCGCCGCCTCTGCCGACCACCTTCTGGCCTCTCTTGAGGCCGGTGACGCCGGGGCCGGTCTTCACCACCACCCCAGCAAATTCGTGCCCCGGGATGGTTGGGTAGGGTTCGATTGTTCCTGGAGGCTTTTCCCTTTCTCCATGAGCCAGCTCTATATCGGCTGCGCAGACTCCGGCGTACGCCACGCGGACCAGCACTTCACCGGCGCCCACCTCTGGCACGACGGTCTCTTTGAGGTCGTGACGCCCCGGCCCCTCAATGACCACGCTCTTTGATACCTTGGGGAGCTCCAGGCCGCCGGCAGTCGCACGGCTGCGTTTTCTGTGCCAGCGGTTTCCCTTGTAGGTTGCCAGGTACTCGGCCAGGCGGGTGCCGGGCACCTGAAGCATCTTCCTCAGTTGTCTGTGCCGCATGGCGTAGAGGAGGTCGCGCACGATGGCGTAGGTGATCCCCTTGACCAGCTCCGACAAGGTGAACTGGTACCCTGGGAACATCCGCTTGTAGGCGATAGCCTCTCCCAGGTACCGCCGGTATACCTGTCTCAGGGTCTCCTGGTGGACATGGTAGACGGCGGCATCGGCGGCATAGTAGACCCGGTAGCCCTGCTGCTGGACCTTCCTGGCCCAGTCGATGTCCTCCAGGCCGGGCAGGGATTCATCGAAGCGCTGGCGCAGCCACAGGTCCCGTCGGATGGCGGCGTTGCCGTTGTTGCCGTTGGGCTCGTCCACCAGAATCTTGGACGAGGAGGCGTAGTTCACGTAGAGGTCACGCAGCTCAGAGACCCGGTTGGCATCCGTGCCGCGCTGGCGGCCGTAGACCATGGCGATGGAGGGCTCCTCGAACGGTTTGACCAGGTTGCGCAGCCAGCCGTTGCTCGCCGGCCACACATGTCCGCTGGCGAACACCAGGTACCGGCCCTGGGCACGTCCGCAGCCCAGGTTCAGTGCGCGGCCAAAGGTGAACTCCTCTTTGGGGATATGGTGGATGCTGACGCCGTACCGCTGGGCGATGTCCAGGGTGCCATCTGTGGAGCCGGAGTCTACAAGAATGACCTCCCAGTCGCTGTAGTTCTGGTCGCGGATACCCGCCAGGAGGCTCTCCAGGTGCTTTGCCTCGTTCAGGGTGCGGATGATGATGCTGGTTTCGACCGACATGGCTCAGGTGGTAATGCTCTCGGCGCTCTTCTGGAGGTGCTCCAGCAGGTTGTGGATGGTGTTCTCGTGTACCCGCTGGTAGGCCTCCGTGCTGCCGTTTGCGCTGTGGGGCGCTAGCAGGCAGCTGTCCAGCTTCCGCAGCTCGCTCTCCTGGGGCAAGGGCTCCACCTCGAACACGTCCATGGCCGCTCCCGCTATTTTTTCGGCCTTGAGCGCCTCCACCAGCGCCGGTTCGTCGACGAGGGGCCCGCGGGCCGTGTTGATCAGGTAGGCGGTGGCTTTCATCGCGGCCAGCTCATCGCTTCCGATGATGTGGTGGCTGGTGGTGTTAAGGTCGCAGTTCAGGCTCACGAAGTCAGCCTGGCAGAGGATCTCTTTCTTGGTGGTCATCGCAATACCGGTTTCCTTGAGGAAGGCGTCCGGCATCGGCACGATATCGTTGCCTAGGACCCGCATCCCGAAGGCCACGGCGCGGCGGGCCACCGCCCTGCCGATGTTGCCCAGGCCGATGATCCCCAAAGTGCATTCGTGCAGGGAGACGCCGGAGCGCTTGGCCCAGAGGCCGGCGTGTACGTCCCTGTCCATCCGCGGTAGCTGGCGGGCGAAGCAGAGGATGTAGCCGAGGACGGTATCCGCCACCGGGTCGGTGAAGGCGTTGGGCGTGTTGCAGACGGCGATGCCAAGGCGATGGGCCGCCTCCTGGTCTATGGAGTCAATGCCCGTGCCCCACTTGGAGATGACCTTCAGCCTGGGGGCGGCTTTGAGGACGCGCTCGGTGAACTCGTCGTCACCGGAGATAACGCCATCCACGTCTCCCACCCATTGCAGCAGCTCCGACTCGCTGAAGCGCTCGTGGACCGGCGGGACGACCAACTCCACGCCGTGCTTTTCAAAGACAGGGTGGTAGCGGTCGATGACCTGCTGCATGTAGGGGGCGGAGACCAGCACCTTCCAGCTCATGACGCGTCTCCTCGGCGGCGCTCTCCGGTGCGCATGTATTGACGCACCAGCGGGTCACGCGACATCATCTGCTCAACCTGGGCCAGGTCCTGGGGAGTGTCCACGGAGTGGACATCGATATCGCATCGGATGAGCTTCAGGCTGTAGCCGTGCTCCAGCACCCGCAGCATGTCAATGGACTCGGCCACCTCCAGCGGGGTCGGCGGGAGGCTCGTGTAGGTGAAGAGGAACTCACGCTGGAAGGGCACCACGTTCACCTGTTTGAACACGGGGATGTTGCCCCACCCCTGGATCCGGTCGGTTGGAATGGGCTCCCGCGAGAGGTAGAGGGCGAAACCGTTGGGGTCCATGACCATCTTGATGGTGTTCCTATCCCGCCACTCCTCCTCGCTGGCGATGGCGCCCACCAGGTTGCTCACCATGATGGTTGGGTCGTCCAGCAGGGGGCGGGCCGCCAACTCAATCATCTCCGGCTGGATCAGAGGCTCGTCCCCCTGGAGGTTGATGACCACCTGGGCAGCGATGCTCAGGTTTCGCACCGCCTCAGCCACCCGGTCCGAGGCACGCTCATGGCTAGGGGAGGTCATGATGGCCTGGCCGCCGAAGGACTCCACCGCCTGTGCGATCTCCCTGTCCGGGGTCGCCACGTAGACCGCTTCAGGCAGGGGGCTCATGGCGGCGCGCCGGTAGACGTGCTCAATCATGGGCAGCCCCAGGATGGGAGCCAGGGGTTTGCCGGGAAACCGGGAAGAGCCCATACGAGCGGGAATGATGACGGCGACGCTTTTGTCCGGGCCGGCTGAGGGTCCTTCGTCCCCAGTACTCATCGAGAGTCTCCCTGGTCCTTACTGGAAGCGGTCGCCGAGGTCTGTATGCTCCTGGAGCCGAAGTCGTCCGGTATTCTGCAATACGCGGACGGCGTGATGGGCGAAGGGTCTCTCACAAGCTGAAGCCCGAACTCCCCGAGAACCTCGTCCGCTGCCCTTGTTTCGCCGTGCTGCTGGCGGATGTTGTACTGGTCGAAGGCTATGATCCCGCCGGGTTGCATGACGGGGATGAACGCCTGCAACGCGGCACGGGTGGGATCGTAGAAGTCCACATCCATGTATAGCAGTGCGATCTTGAACCCGGTGTGGAGTTCAACGAACTCCGGAGCCGTCTTGGCGATGTCCCCTTTGACGAACTCAACAAACGGGTACTTGTTCAGCTTCGCCAAGTACTGCACAAACTCGAGGCTGGTGCTGGTTTTGTAGGCTTCAAGGACCTCTCTGGGCGGTTGGTACCCTTCATTGACCAGGCTCTCCTCGATGAACCCTTCGAAGGTGTCGAAGCCATAGATGAGTCTGTCCTCATCGTTGAATATGTTGAGCAGGTGGCCGTTGATCATGGTGGTGAATGCCCGGAAAACGCCGGCCTCCACGATGTGACCGGGGACATGCTCGATCTTTTTGTAGAGCTCGTAGAGCATCAGGTAGTAGCGCAGGTACGTTTTCCCCTCAGGGTAGGACAGGATCTCCTTCCTAAACGTGGCTACCAGCCTACCGAGCTCCGGTTCCTTCAGCTCCCTCCGCAGCGAGTCCGTCACTCGATGGAGTGCATCCTGGTCGTATGCCTTCACCGCACCAATCTCCAACTCGTAGCCAGTGGTTCGCCGCACTACTTTCCTGAGAGTACGAGCGCCCCACCGTACAGCCGTTCTGGATCTCCTCATCGGTGTCGCGTCACTCTTCTTAGCATGCCCGATGATCGACGGCAGTGGATCACGATGCGGCCGATCCTTCTCGGGCTCTCTCCGTATGCTCGGGTAAGGTCGGTCATGGGTGGTGTCCTTCACTCCAGTTCACTGGTATCTGATCCGACGGTAGCCTGGCTGCCAGGCGACGCCAAGAAATCTTTATAGGTGGGATGCTCCCGCCAGCCGCCCAGGATGAAGGTGACGTATCGCTCCAGGACATCGCGCTCCCCGGAGCCGTCAAGGACGAGCTGGGCTATCACCTTGGAGACCTGTTCTTCGTCGTAGGGAGCCTTCTGGCCGCCGGAGAGCCGCTTCAGGGCGTCAACCAGCTCCTGGTCGCTGTGGACGGTCCACTCTGCCCCAGCCTCTTCGAAGACCGTGGAGTTATCGTGGAGGTACTCCGGGTCCAGGTGAGGCTTCCCCTGGAGCAGCGCCTCCAGGGCGATGCTGGAGCCCACCACGATGACGGCTTCCGCCCACCGTATCAACGCCACCGACCCAACGGCACCCGCGACTTCGACGTTGGGCAAGGCGTCCATCTCCTGGAGGTAGGCGGGTCGGGCCTCCACCTCACGGGTGTGAGGCTTCAGCACCAGGTGGAGCCAGGGCTGGGCGCTCAGTTGGCGCAGGGTCTGGATCGTGGCGTCGAAGTCGGCGTTGTAGTTCCACTGGGGGAGCATGAAGACCGCCCGGTAGGTACACTCCTTGCCTTTTTGAGGCTCGAACCGCTCGGGCTGAGCCTCCAGGTTGATCCGTTGCCACTCATCGCAGTAGCGGGCACTGCCCAGGACGGCGATCTTGTCCGGTCGGACCCCCTCCTCGACGGCCCGGTTCGCATGAAGGTAGGTCTGATAGACCGCGCGGTCAAACAGGTTTACATATTCCCGGGTGATGCGTCCCTCCCGCTGCTCCTGCCTGTTGACCAGCTCGTTGGTGTAGATCATCATGCCGTGGGGCAAGGATATGGAGGGGATTCCTCTATCTTGTCCGGCCGCAACGAAGGTGCCTGGGACGCCGCTGGCGGGTTGCGCCCACTCAAAGACCATGGCTGCCGGTTGGTACCGGTTGAGAACACGCTTGGCCCACCACTTGCCGTAGAAAACCCTCAAGAACGCCCGAAAGAGGAATGGACGTGGCCGGTAGATATACCCTGGTCCCAGCGGCAGAGTGAGCAGATGGACCAGCCAGCCCAGTAGTGGGATGATCGGGTGAAACCGGAAGGCGGACATTACGGGCACGCCGTAACGTTTTTGGAGGTACTGAAGCCGGTAGTCGCCTCGGATGTCGTAAAGCGGGTCCGTCAATAGCACTACAGGGCGTCCTCGATTCGATTCGCAGAGCTTGTAGGCCACCGGCACCAGGTGGTCGATGTCGTTGAAATGGCCCATGAAGAAAAGGATATGAGGAGGGGCCGCGTGTCCGCTGTTGCTGCTCATGGCGGTTGGTTTTTGGTAGCTCTTCAGGCCTTGGGTCTGCTGGCCGTAAACAGGTATCTTGGAGTGGAGGAGAGATGGCTGGGGACCTCCCCCAGGCAGTCCACCTCCTCAAAGCCCAGTGAGCCAAGGTAGGTCATGATCCAGTCCTTGGGGTTGCTGCCCATAAAGCTGAGGAGCTCCGGCCAGCTGCCGCTCTGCTCATTGCTCTGGCCGGCCTCGAAGAAGAGCCGGGACCCGCATCTGTCCGCCACGGCCCGCATGACGGCGTCGGCGTATTCCAGGTTGTGCTCACGCACCCAGTGGTGGAATATGGAGAGGCAGAAGGTGACATCAACCACCGGCATTGCCCGGAGCGTCTCTGGCGTGATGTCCGTGCAATAGAAGAGCGCGGAGTCGATGCCCTTCAGGCGGGCCAGGTGACGGGCGACCGAGCATGAAGGGCGGTCGCGCTCCATGCCGATGCCGACGTATCCACGCTCCGTCATCTTGAAGCCGAAGTAGCCCAGCTGCGACCCCAGGTCCAGGTACGACCCCGGGCCATCGTTCACCCTGGCACTGAACAGGTCCCACCGGTCCTGGCAGCCGCGCTCGGACGGTGTCTTCCCGAGCACCCAGCGGGTATTGATGCCATACAGGGGTTGGTAGAGCATTGCCATCCCGGAGACCTTCAGCATGTTGATCGCCGTGTAGGAGTAGAGGCGCTCCGCCGGACGGCCCATCCTGATGTAGGCCTGACGCGCCAGCGACTTGATTGCGTTTCTGAGGGGATTCGGTATCACAGCTCTCAGGCGGTGGCCGGGCTAACATCCTTGGCCGGGCTCCCCAGCCCGAACAGGCCCTCCAGTAGCTGGCAGCACGCGAGGACGTTCCACGCCAGCCCCGGGTCCTCCTCGCCCGCCGGCGATGGGGAATGGAGGGTCGTTCTGTGGACCCTGACCGCAACCAGCTCCAGGACGCTGAGGAAGACGTACACGGCGGTCTCAGCCCGCGAGATCGTCAGGTCCAGCTGTTGATGGAGCAGTGTCTCAATGACAGGGTAGAGATCGGCATGCTCCATGAGCTGCCGCAACCGCTGGAGTCCGTCCGGCGGTGTTGCTATGTAGTCCAGGGCGATCATGGAGACCGTGTCGTACAGGAGGTTGGCTGAACGGGCCTCTCCCCAGTCGATGATGTACAGTAGGCCGTCGCCGGTGATGAGTGTGTTGTTGCTGACCAGCATATCCCCGTGGGCCAGTGGCACCACCGCAACCTCCAGCGCCTCTCCCTTGCCGCAGGCCTCCAGAAGATGCTTGAGCAGTCCGTCCAAGGCCGCCCAGTGGATGAGACCCTGAACCTGCGGGTGATTTCGTAGCGCCTCCGTCACATCGGAGCGGACCTGACGGTAGTGCTCGGTTGCGGGCCGCCACCGTAGCGGGCCTGCGTCCCTATACACCTGAACAAGCTGCTCAAGCAGCTGACGCAGCTCCGACGCGCTGTAGTGGCCCAGCGTTGGCCGCCCGCGCCCCCGGACCAGCTCGTCGACAAAGTACCGGTTGCGGGCATCGGTTGCCAGCACGGACGGAACATGGATGCCGGTGGAATGCTCGGAGAGGCGCTGCCTGGTGTCCACGTCCCGGCCTATGCCCTGTTCTCCGATGCCGGGCTTGGCCAGGTGAAGAATCGTGTGGCACAGGGAGTTGAAAAACTGGAACTGGTGGTTGCGCTCGAAGATGAGCTCTCCCTGGACCAGATCGGTGCGCTGGACGTAGAGCAGCCGCGGGCGGGTCCAGGGCAGCCGTCGATGGCTGAGGCGTGCTCCCAAGGCCAGGGTGAAGAGGAGCCGCGCCAGCGGGTTCCGCCCTGGGCCCAGGTAATCGGCGGCGGCGGCCAGGCCGGTCACCTCCACGGCGCACCGGCGTGAAGGGAGGGCGACATACGTGGACCAATCGCCTTCCTCCGGCGGCTTCCGGGTGCCAACGGCGGCATCAGAACCGATAGGCTCCAGGGCTAGGGCCAGCCGCCTGCCAAACTCCCCGGTGTACTCGTCCTGGCCCTGGTTTCCGAAGGCCAGCCGGAGGAGGTCGGCTGCAAAGAGCACAGTGCGCTGGGCCACTATCCGCCGACCTCAACTTCTTCTCGGGCCAGAGTCATTCGAACCGCTGCCTCTTCCAGGCCTTGGCGATGCGTCCTTTTGAACCTCGGTTTTCCATGACCAGCTACCTGATAGACCGCACCAGCTCAAAGGCCTCGGCGGCGGCGACACCGGCGACGCTCCCCCATCGCTTCGCTATCGCTTCCAGGGCCTTCGGCGAGCGGGGATGAGGGAAAGGCCGAAGCTCTCTCTCGTAGACCTTCATTGCTTTGAGCTTCAGGTCCAGGGTTCCGCTGATGTCCATGAAGACGTTGGGCGTGAAGGCGGGCGACAGACGCTGGAAGGCCCATTCGGTTGAGGAGGGCACCTCAAATGCGTACAGCTCCTTCACTATGCAGCCGGGCAGGGGCCGTGTGGCGGTGAGTGCCGCCCGTGCGGTGATGGCATGGTCCACGTTGAGGTCTCCAGGGTGGTGGCAGTAGAGCGCCTGTGGCTGGACACGTTCTATCCACTCCTCGATAACCTTTACGATGTCCAGCAGGGGAAGGCTATCAAACCGGTTGTCCGGGAGGCCATGGCAGACACACTCCCTGGCACCCAGGAGCCGGGTGGACTCTTTTGCCTGGTCCGCCAGGGCCGTCACCAGGCCCGGGTCGGTGGCCTCACGCTCCGGGTATCGGGATGTTACACCCTCGCCCAAGATGAGGATGGTGACACCGTTGCCCTCCCGGGAGAGGCGTGCGATGGTTCCGCCCGCGCCCAGCACCTCATCGTCCGGATGGGCGGCGACGACCAGGACATTCATGATGGGTCAGGCTCCACCGGCTTGATAACCACCCTGGCTTCCACATAGCCGTCCCGCAGCGTTGCATCGGAGAACTGGTAGTGGAACCCCTCATGCTCCACGAAGGCGCGGGGGTAGTCCTCCGCATCCACCATACGGATGGCATCATACAGAGCTGGCAGGTCCCGGAGGCCGGTCAGCTCGCTTTCCCGGGGCTTGCGCCGCTGAAAGAAGGTTGGCTCACCCGTTTGCGGGACAGGCTTCGGGGCCTCCTCCAGGATGCGGCCGATCATCCGGGCGGCTGTCTGGGCGGCACGGCCATAGATCTCCTGCGCCGAGCCATCCAGCGAGAGCTTTTCCTTGAGGTAGACCGGGCCTGCGTCCATCTCCTCCGCCAGTCGGAAGGCGGAAAGCTTTGTCTCTTTGTGGCCCCGGAGGATCAGGTTTTGCAACGGAGTGCCGCCCCTGCCATACGGGAGGTCGGTCATGTGGAAGCCTATGCACTCGAACTCACGTAGGAGCTCCTCCGGTACTTTCCATGACCAGTGGAGGAAGAAAACGTAGCGAGGGGAGACGGCCCTCAGCCGCTCCAGCGTCAGGTGCTCTCGCTGGCTTATCAGCGACCAGTCACCCGGCAGGCGAGAGATACGCTCCTGGAAGGCCCGATGGCTCCATGAGTGTATGCCGGCAACGATGTACCGCTCCGCCGCCATCAGCCGACCACTATCTCCTCCCTGGCCAGGGCCATGCGTATGGCTGGCTGGCCGCTCACGCTCTCCCGACCGCCCCGGCGAAAGCCTGCCTTTTCGAACGCACGCAGAGAGGCGACGTTATCCGGCTTCACCAGGCCCGCGACGCTTGCGACCGGATGGTTGTCCATGAGTAGCCGCGAGGCCTCCCGGAGGGCCGTCGAGCCGTAGCCGCGGCCCCGCATGGCCGTATCAATGCTGAAATCGATCACCGCTGTCCCGTCCTCCTGGAGGTCGAACCGTACTTGGCCAACGGCCTGGTCATCATCGGTTTCTACGATGTAGATAGCGCACTTGGGGTCCGCCAGCTTGCCGTTGAACCACTGGACGTGGCTCTCCTTGGGAATCGGCCGCTTGTCAAAGGCCTGGCGACGGGTCTCTGGGTCGTTGGCCCACTCCCAGAGCGTGAGGCAGTCCTCTTGCCGGGCCGGCCTGATCCTGACCACGTGGCTTTCTATTTCACGTCCTCCTCTGCCAGAAGGGCCTGGGCGGGTATTGCTTTAGCCGCCCGCCTGCCCAACAGCGAAGGGTACGCCTGAGGCTCCATGCCTGCGCCACGCTTGCCGTGGCGCAGCACCCCGATGTTGTGTGGGGACAGCTCTTCACCCTCGGCTATGCTGGCGATGGCGAAGATGCTGCGGCGTGCGAACTGGCGCAGCTCCCGCTCGGCCTCCTGTGGCACCTTCTCACCGGTGCCCAATGCGGCTTCCAACTGACGAATCTTCTGGACCATGAGGCGGAGCTCCGCCGGCTCCACCGCAAAGGGATGGTCGGGGCCGGGGAGATGCCTGCTGAGGGTGAAGTGCTTCTCAATAGTGCACGCGCCCAGGGCCACGGCGGCCATGGGTCCCACCAGCGGGTCCTGGGAGTGATCAGACAGGCCAACGGGCACGTCGAAACGGTCGCGCAGAGTGGTGACGGCCCGCACGTTGAGGGCATCCAGGGGTGCCGGGTAGGAGGCGGTGCACTGGTTGAGGATGAGCTGGTCGTTTCCGGCCTCGCGAAAGGCGGCCACCGCCTCGGCGACCTCGTCAAGGCTGGTGGTGCCGGTGGACATCAGTGTCGGCTTGCCCTTCCCGGCAATGTACTGGACTAGCGGCAAATGTGTCATCTCGTAGGAGGCGATCTTGTGGACCTGCACGTAGGGATCGACCTGGTCAGCCGACTCCTCGTCGAAGGCGGTGGCTATGAAGTAGAGGTCCTGCTCTTCAGCGTGGCGGGCCAGCTCAGGGAGCCACTCGTAGGGCACCTCCATCTCCTTGATAATGTCGTAAATGGAGCGTGGCGACTTGAGGTAGTCGCTCATGCCAGCATCCTTCACATAGAGCCGGTGGGCGCGGTAGACCTGGAACTTGACGGCATCGGCGCCGGCCTCCGCGGCGATGTCGATGAGCGCCCTGGCCTGGCTGAGCCTGCCGTCGTGGTTGGCGCCCGCCTCGGCGATGATGAAGCAGGGGTGCCCCTGGCCCACCAGCCGCTGGCCTATCTCCACGGCTAGCATAGCCGGGCCTCCTCTATCACCCGCTGCGGCCCCCGGCCGTCCACCAGCGCCTGCCCCCGCTGACTCATCTCCCGGCGTCGGTCAACATCGCCCAGCAGCTCCGTGACGGCCCCGGCGACCTCTTTGACGGTCACGTCCTGGTGCCACCCCAGGCCCACAGAGACCCCGGCCGCCGCCAGACCCTGGGCGTTGGCCCGCTGGTTCTCCGCCATGACCAGGATGACGTTGGGAAGACCCATGAAGGCCAGCTCCCAGCAGGTGCTCCCGCCGGCGGACACGGCCACGTCTGCCCAGGCCATCAGGTCCGCCATGTTTTCTACGTTACCCAGCGCTCGGATGTGCGGCGACCCCTGTTTATCACCCGGGCCTGGCCCCATGGTATCGAGGCCACCGGCGTCACCGACCACCGTGACTTCCAGGTCTGAACGGTCTATGGCGGCAAGGGCTTCGAGCACATGGTGCACCTGGCCGCGAGAGTCGCCGGCTCCCAGGGTTATCAGGACCCGGCTGGCCGCCTCTCGCACCGGCCGTCGCCAGCCCCGCCATGGCAGGAACTCCCGCCGCAGCATTGCGTACCGGGTGCCCAGCAGCAGGCGCGTCCCCGGTGGACAGGAGTAGTGCAGATCCTCGGCCCCGATGTTCTGGTTCACGATGCCGTCAGCCTCATACTGGTCTTCCTCGGCCGTATCGTCGAACAGGAGCACCCGGTGGTCGGCCTCTCTGATCGCTCGTTGGTAACCGGCGTCGAAGTGGTAGCCGTCCAGGACCAGCCATCCGTCTGGGTGTTTGTTCAACACGTCCAGGGTCATCTCCAGGTCTCGGGCGCACGGATGGGGCTCCTGGATGGATACGAGCTGTGCGCCGCCAGCGGCTATGGAGTTGACGAGCCACTCCTCTTCACACGACCCCAGGAAGGTCACGGTACCTCCGCAAGCCTGCCACGCCTGGGCCAGGGCCAGGCAGCGCACGACGTGCCCGGCGCCGATGGCTCTGCTTGCGTCCGCGCGGATGACGAGGTGCGACTTCATGGGGTTGAAGAGCGCTCCGGCGTGTTCACGGCGACCGAGCGGATGCGTCGCAACCAGGCCCGCTGCTCCCAGGGGTAGAAACGTGGATCGGCGCGGCCGCCCTGAATGAGGCTAGGATTTCGCCTGTGCCGGAGCTCGCCGCCTGCCGACCGCAAGGCACGATAGATGGCTGACAGCTCTTGGCGAATTCCGAAGCTGGCCTGTCTTCGCCATGGCCGAAGGGTTCGAGCGCCGCGAGTTTTGTCGAGGCGGCGAACGGTGGCATCGATAACCCGAGCGCACTCTAGGGCCCGCTGCCCATCGACGACTTGAAAGTCATCATCGAGGATTCGCCTCCTCTCGTCGAGCATGGCGTCGGGGGGGCCACCGTCGTTGCGGAGCACGTCGCGAGCCAGTTCCAGGGCCTGATCGGTGTTCGAGGCGGTCAGGTGTCCCTGCTTGGCCAGCCGGCGGAATGCCTGACTCTCGCTGGTGGGCACCAGGTTGACGGTAGGGAGCCCCATCAGCCACGCTTCCCTTCCGGTAGTACAGTTCTGCATCACGTGGAGGTTGGAGACGCTGAGGAAGTTGAACGAAAACTCCTGGTACACGACACTCAGCCTGTCGGTGTCTTCCAGAGCATTCAGGTAGAATGAGGCGTCTTCCTGTGGATGCGGCTTCAGGATTACCCATACGTCGGGCACTGCGCTTGAAATTTTCTTGCAGAACGTAACGAAAGCGCTTCGGGACAGGTATTCGTCCTCAACGACAAAGTCGAAGGATCCACCCAAGGGGTCCAAAGGTCGGTTCGTGTAGTACGCCTTGAGGGCTGCGTACTCTTCGGTATCGTCATGTCCGAACTTGTCGGCGTATACGAAGTTAGTGGCCACGGTCACGATCTTCCCGCGCCAGCCTTCGGGGACGCCATATCTCTTGAACAGTGCTTCCCTGGAAGGAATCGAGGCGTAAAAGGGGCTGGTGAAATAGTCGAACCGAGGGTGGCCGGTGACGGCGAGGGCCTCTTCGTTGATATTTGTAAATCGACGGAGCATGAAAGCCTGGCGGGGGTTCCAACACAGGGCGAGATCGACGGCGCTCAAGTCACCCTCGCCTGCCACGTACTCACCAACCTGAGAGAGCTCTTCTTGGTCCATACCCCAGACAATGAGCTCGGTGGGGAGTACGATGATGATCGGCCGGTACGTTCCATCCACTCTCTGTTCGGCGAGCCGTTGCACAAAACTCGGCGCGTCGCTGAACTTGGGCAACACGATAATTTCTGGACGCTCCCGAATGAGCATTTCCAAGTACGAGTCCGTCCAGCCGATTGCGTTGACCAGGTCCGCTCGGTAGCCGTACTGGGTGCTGAGCCAATACTTCAGCAGGGTGTTGCCCGCCAGATCCCGCCACTTTGAGTGGGTGACGATCATGACTCGTGGCTTAGATCCTTCCGAATGCGTCAAGGGCACGTCCTCCTGACCCGTCGCTGTTTAGGGTTGCTGGTGCGGTTAACAAGGTCTCTTGGCTAGGGCCGTGCACCGGGCCAGCTAGAGTACGATGAAGTCCAGATCTTCTGACGCGGGCCTTCGCTCAGGCTGCCTTGCGCCCGGTTCTGCGGCATATTGTACTTCTCGCCAGTATGCGCCGCGATTATTCTCACCGAAGGTCCTGTCTGCTAGCAGTCGCAGCGGCACGCGTGCGGCCTCCACCCCCGAATCGTTGCTGTGGTTGGCCACGGAGTCCAGAGGCACCCACGCGCCTGAGGAGTTCTTTTCCCAGATGTCGAGATCCCGCATTGGCTTGACCCACTCGAAGAATTGCTCCTCAGTGATACCCATGAATTTGAGATAAGACCCCAACGTGCTTGGCTTAGTGGGGTCATATTGCTTGACGAGTTCGATGGCTTCCTCTCGGCTCATGCGGCCGTGGCGGACCTCCATGCTGGCGTCGTCAGTGGTGCGTCCGTAGCCGAACTTCAGGTACTTGAGGTAATCATGGACGTCGTTGGCATGGTCTTCCGTCTTTGAGTGGAGATTGAAACTCCTTTCCCTGGGTCCGGGGGAGAACTCGAATCCGTAGTTGGACCGCATGAGTTTCGCCTGGGACAGGCCATCCCAGTCGACGAAATTACTGAGGTAGATGCCACGAACCCCTATCTCTTCGATCTGGTCGTCAGAGGGAAAGACGTAGGGCGCGACATCCCCCCGGGCGATGCCGCTTTCTTCGGTGATAAGGTCAGACGGCTCTAGTCCCCGCATGTCGTGTTCCCGGCGTGTCCACTTGGTGAACTCGACCATGTCATCCAGGGTGAACATGCCGGTCAGTTCGGCGAACCCGTGTTCGCCCCATATGATGAGAGGAATCTTGTGTTGGACGGCAACCTGGAATGGAAGCGTTTTGATGCCGGCGTGGTAGTGCCAGGTAAGATCCCCAACCGTTTCCAACATGTAACGGGAAAGCCTGCTCACGGACTGAGGGTTGGCGGTGAACCGGATGAGATCACACCCCAACTTTGAAACAAGATTGTTGAGATTCCGGATCCCCAACGGTGTGTTAAACGCATGATTGAAGGTTACCAACAAGGGGTTGAGGCCATATACGTTTTTGACAAGATGGGTCTGGAAATGGCTGTCCTTCCCTCCGCTAACGGGGATGATGCAGTCATAGGGACTGCCTGATTCCCTGGCTTTTGCTTTATAATACTCCAGGTACTCCCGGAGGAGTTTTTCCCGTTCGCTCCAGTCGATTCTTTGCCGGGACTCGTGGTAGCGGCACCCGCTACATATCCCTTCATCATCCATGATGATGGTAGGTTTGGCGTTTGTCGGGTACACGCACCGAGCGCAATACTCCATTCGACGTTCTCCTTTTCCCGCTTGGCTTACGGTTTCATGGCCGGGGAGGCCGTTTGACTGGGTGACTAGTATGGTATCTCTAACGCTTCGTTAGCCCGGTGGATCCTGTCACGCATGGTCTGGGTCTCATGAAAAGTGGCTACTGTTCTAACTGATATTTGCAGCCACTACACTAGCGCACATCGATACCGGCGCGGCGCATGGCGTCTTTCGCCTTTCGGGTGCTATGTTCCGTATAGTGGAAGATGTTGGCGGCGGAGACGGCGTCTGCGTGGCCTATGGATACGCCTTCCACGAGATGCTCCCATGTGAATACGCCTCCCATGGCAATAACTGGGATATTCACAGAATCGCTGACTTGCCGCAAGAGCCCAAGATTGTATCCCTGCCTGAAGCCGTCGTGATCGATAGAATTGAGGAATATCTCTCCGGCCCCTCGTTCTTGAGCGGTACGAGCCCAGATGACCGGGTCCAGGTCGGTAGGCTCACGGCCTCGGTCAATGTATACCCTGGGCCCGGCATGGTCGGTGCGGCGGGCGTCAATGGACACGACGATACACTGGCTGCCGAACAGCTTGGCGCACTCGGTAACGAATTCTGGCCGGCGGACGGCCTCGGTGTTGATGGACACCTTGTCGGCACCTAGCCTCAGCAATTTGCGGATTTCATCTGGCGATGTGATCCAGCCGCCGACTGTCAAAGGTACATTGCACTTCTTCGACAGGACGTCCACGGCGTCGTAGAACTTGTTCCGCTTCTTTTGGTCTCGGCTGACATCTAGCACGATGATCTCATCTACGGCCCAAAGATTGAAGAAATCAACCGCTGTGGCGGGGTTCCAGTGGATGATATTGGTGTGACGGAACTGGACGCTTTGCACCACTTGCCCATCGCGAAGAATGATTACCGGGATGAGTCGTATTTTTGGCATAGCGTGTCGTTACTAGTCATACATGAAAGGAATGACCACCCCGGGATCAAACCCTCTGTAAGGAGGCGAATAAGGGGCATTCGGGGAGAGCACGCAACCCCGTGACGGGGCGTGCATGCCACTGCCACCTTGTTCTCTGGCAGTTGGGGGAATGTCCGCATTTGCCTGACCCATGCTGCAATCAGATCAGTTTGACGAAGTTCCTGAGTAGGTTCAGGCCGCTACCCTGGCTTTTTTCAGGGTGGAACTGCACGCCGAAGATATTGTCTTTCTGCACTGCGGCGGTGATTACCTGGCCATGCCAGCATGTAGCGGTAACGACATGTGTCTCACTCTTGTCGGGGGCCAGATCATAGCTGTGCAAGAAATAGAAGATCGGTCTGTCTTCCAAATTGTTGAAGAGAGGGCTTTCCTGCTTAATTTGAACGTCGTTCCATCCCATGTGGGGAACGCGGAAGGCAGTGTCGTTGGGTTCCAGAGCTCTTACCGTGGACTTGATCCAACCTAGTCCCCGCCGTGCTCTGTGCTCCAGTCCAACATCAGCGAGGAACTGCATCCCAAGGCAGATTCCGAGGTAGGGCTTACCCTTTTCCTTGACTTCTTCGTTGAGGGCGTCGACAAAGCCGGCCTTCTCTAGGTTCTCCATTCCTGTGTCGAAGGCACCCACTCCCGGCAGCACGATGGCGTCGGCGTGCTTCAGGTCGGCTGGATCGCTGGTTACTTGCGCGCGCTGCCCGATGGCCTCGAAGGCGTTGAATACCGAACGGAGGTTACCTGCGCCGTAGTCAACAATAGCTATCATTGAACTGCCCCAAGAGCCTCACGCCAGAACATATTTATACTTGCCCATATGGGACACGGCATCCCGCCAGATGCCGATCTGCTTTCCGAACTCGAAGTCCCAGGAGGTATCACCGCCAAAGAAGTGAGACCGAAGAATGTAGTTCACGCGCCGAATAGCCTCCCGGGCGACGAACAGGGGGTAGCGCTCAACCTCCATGGGACTCAAGGAGTCAATGCTGTGATAGGCGTTGATGAAGGCTCCAACCCAACCAGCGTCAAAGCCGGTGAACCGGTGGCACGCGAAGGCAGCCGAGAGCATCCTTGGAACTCGTTGCACGTGGCCGAAATCCAGAACCACGACCCTATGGTCCGCGCTGAACACCGTGTTCATCGGATGGCAGTCCAGGTGGGTGGGATGAACAGGGAGATCGCCGGATGCGGCGATAGAATCGTACTCTCGGTACGCGCCGGACAGATCGCCAACGATGCCCATGGCCTTGCTGGTGAACTCCGTGGGTGTGTCTGACGAGTCCCTAGTAACGACGGCTTCAAGCTCATCCGTCGTCAGGTCTGCATAGGGTGACGGGTCCGAAATGCCCCCAGTGTACTGGCTCAACACCAGGTTGACTCGGGCGAGGGCGCGAGCGACATCTTCGATCTCGCTTCTTGTTCCCCGCATGGGTTGCCCCCCACAGTACTCTTGGAGCACGTAGGCCTTGTCTCCGTCAAGGGATACGAGCTCCCCGTTGTGGCCTGGGATGGTGGCAGGTACCGGGGCGTTCCTTTCGTGGCAGAAGTGCTGGATGGCCATTGATCTGCCGAGAGAGTCGGCCTTGCCCCGGGCTGTGCTCTTGATAACATAGCGTTGCGAGGCCTTCCCGTTCTCAACGATCACGAGGAGATTGGCCGAGTTGATGCCATGCTCTTGGGGGATAGGCTCCACGCTAAGGACCCTTCCCAATCCAGGCCAGAAACGGTTCAGGACCTGCGCTGTGGTTTCCAATGATGACCTACTCGATGTCCTGCAAGAGGATGGGCTGTCCGGGCTCTAGCCCCCGTGCTGCTCGTCTGCCAACCACGTCCTGGTAGTACTGGGCGGAAAGGTAGGTGCCGGGTCGGCGGAACTCCAGGTCCTCCAGGTCAATCTGCTGTCCCTTGCGGATGGGATGCGCTGCGAAGATGCTTCTGCGGACGTTGGGTTCAACGCGGGAGCTAAATATGATGCGCGGGTTTCCCAGCGCCTCTTCAACGGCCCGGATGTTCTCCACGAAGTCTCCGATCTCCTCCGGTTCAAGGGACATGAAGTGTTCCACCGCGTTGGTCTGACGGTCAAGGGTGATGGTCTTCTCTAACAGGTTGGCACCCAGGGCAATGGCAGCATAGTTCATCACCGATCCGATGGAGTGATCGGCGTACCCCACCGGATAGTGGAAGATCTCCTTGATGTGGGGAATGGCGGAGAGATGGATCCCTGCGTGCTTGGCCGGGTATCCCGAAGGGCAATGCATGATCAGGATATCCTTCACGTTGTGGGATTCGCAAATTTCCACACACTTCTCCACGTCCTCAAACCTCTCGCGGCCGTCCAAGATCACGGGCTTCCCTTGCCGAGCGATGTAGTCCACTAGGTAGAAGTGGTTGATATCGGACTTGGAGACTTTGATGGCCGCCACGTCCATCTCCACCAGGAGGTCCACGGTCTCTACATCGCTGGGAGTCGAGATGAACAGGAGCCCGAGATCATCGCAACAGCTCTTGAGCTCCCGCCATTGGGAAGGGGTTAGCTCTCGCCGTTTCAGAGCCTTGTAGATACTTTCCTTGCTGGTCCCCTGTGCCGTTTCGTACTCTATCTGTAGGTCGCGGCTGGCCATGAGCCTGTCCGAGTTGATGGTCTGAAACTTGATTGCGTCGGCACCGCCGGCCGACACCGCCTTGGCCAGTCGCTTCGCGCTCTCCAGCCCCGTGTGCGTTGCGCCGGGCTCCAGGACAATGAGACACGGATGACCATCTCCGACCGGCCTACCACCAAGCCTCACATCTGCCATGTGGTGTTCCCCCATTCGTTGGTTCAGTCAGCGCCGGACCTCTGAGCCAAGGACTTCTCCGCGTAGATGAGGTCGAGCTCCGTGTCGATATCGATGCCGTTGGGTGGGGGAAGGTACCACCCGACGAGGTTCTCCACGTAGAACTCCTTGGCCCGTTGGAACACGTCCGTTCGTATCAGGAGCACGGCGCCGTTGTGCCGATAGGGAGTCGGCTGCTCGTGTCGGCCCTTCCGGGTCTCCTCCAGAAAGAGCGGGTGCAGGAAGCCTTCCCTCTCCTCCAGCACCCAGTAAGGAGAATGCTCGAACTCCGAGTAGGTCATCAGGGCGTCGGCTCGGCGTTGCTTGAAGTGGTGGTAGCAGTCCCTGATGTCTCTGCTGGTCCGTAGTGGAGATGTGGGGATGAGGAGCGCCATGGTAGGGAACTGGCGTCCCTGCTTATCGTAGAACTGGAGGGCGTGCAGGCATACGTCTACCAGCCGGGCGGAGGAGTTGGACAGCTCCGTAGGCCGAACGAATGGAACCGAGGCCCCCAGACCCCTGGCGATACGGGCGATCTCCTGGTCCTCCGTGCTCACACAGATCTCGGAGAAGATCCCGGCGTCCACTGCCGTTTCGATGGTGTAGGAGATCAGCGGCCGTCCCGCCAGGAGCCGCAGATTTTTCCGAGGGAGACGCTCGGACGTGCCTTTGGCCGGGATCAGTGCCAGAACTGCTTCGTCGGGCTTCAACTATGTCTCCAGGTCGAGCCCAGCCACGGACCGTTTGATCTCCTGTGGCGTCAGCCAGGCGCTATTCTTGTCGCTGCGGTACTGGAAATCGGGCGAAACAGGCGTCCCGCCTTTGCCGCTATCGTAGTGCCAGAAGCTGTGCTCCGGCTCAACGACGAAATAGCCATTGAGCTCCCTGGTGTGGGAGGCCTCTTCCAGCGTGATCAGCTCCTCGTGCAGCTTCTCGCCGGGGCGTATGCCGATGACCTCGATGCTCGCATCCGGGGCTACTGCGGCTGCTATGTCCATGGGCGATGCCGAAGGTATTTTGGGAACGAACACTTCGCCGCCGGCCATGTTCCCCAGGCGGTCGATGACGAATTTCACACCCTCCTCCGGCGTTAGGATGAACCGGGTCATCCTCCTGTCAGTGATCTGGATAACGCCGTTCTTTCGGCTCTCCAGGAAGAGGGGAACGATGCTGCCGCGACTCCCCAGCACGTTTCCGTAGCGGACACAGCTAAACCTGGTCCCGTGCCGGCCCGCGTAGGAGTTGGCCTGGATGGTCACCTTCTCCGCCACCATCTTGGTAGCGCCGTACAGGTTCACCGGGTGCACCGCCTTGTCGGTGCTGATGAGCATGACCTTCTCGACGTCATTGTCGATGGCCGCGTCGATGACGTTGATCGTCCCATCGATGTTGGTCTTGACCGCCTCGATGGGGTTGTACTCCGCCGTGGGCACCTGTTTTAGGGCGGCGGCGTGGACCACTATGTCGACGCCGTCCATGGCGCGATAGAGCCGTGCCCTATCACGCACGTCACCGATGAGGAAGCGCAGCCGCGGGTCGTCCATGCGGCGTTGCATCTCGGACTGCTTCAGCTCGTCCCGGCTGAAGACCCTCACCACTTCGGGGTTGCAATCCCGGAGCACCACCTCGGTGAACTTACTGCCGAAGGAGCCGGTGCCGCCCGTTATAAGAATGGTCTTTCCAGCAAAATCCATGGCTCTATTCCGTTGCTCTCCTGATCGTTAGGCTACTCAGGCCGCGCCAACGGCACCCCCCAGCTCCTGGATGAGGCCCGATACCCTCTCCTGCTGCTCCGGCTCCAGGCCAACGGAGCATGGCAGCGACAGCGCCCTCTGATAGAGGTCGTCGGCGACCCAGCGCGCCGTCTCGCCAGAGCCGCCGTGCGCCGGGCTACGGTGGAGCGGCTGCCAGAGGGGGCGGGTCTGGACGCCGCGGGTGGCAAGCTCGCGCAGCAGCGCCCGGCTGTCCATGCCGTATCGCCGCTGCTCTACCAGGACGGTGTAGAGCCAAAAGGCACTGCCGGCCCACGGGGCCTGGGGCATGAGGGTGATGCCGGGCACGGTTTCCAGCGACCCGCCGTACCGCCGGGCGATGTTGCGCTTTGCGGTCAGGAAGTCGTCCATCTGCTCTAGCTGGGCGCAGCCGATGGCCGCCTGAATGTTGGTGAGTCTGTAGTTGTAGCCTACCTCACCGTGGACGTACTCCACCGGGTCATCCTTGGCTTGGGTGGTCAGGTACCTGACCCGCTTCGCCCAATCGTCCCGGTCGGTGACCACCATGCCGCCGCCGCCGGTGGTGATGAGCTTGTTGCCGTTGAAGCTGAAGCAAGCGATGTCCCCCAGGTGGCCGACCGTCCGACCCCTGTAGGTGGCCCCCAGGCTCTCCGTGGCATCCTCAATGACCACCAGGTCATATTTGCGCGCCGCATCCAGCAGCGGGTCCATGTCGCACGGGTGGCCCAGGATATGCACCGGCAGGATGGCCCTGACCCGCCGTCCGGTGGCCCTATTACGCAGCCCGCCGTCCTGCCAGTGGCACTGGTTCTCCAGGAAGTGCAGCGCCTTCTCCGCATCCATCTGCCAGTAGTGTGGCTCCGCATCTATGAACACGGGCCATGCCCCCACGTACCGGACGGCGTTGGCCGGTGCTATGAAGGTTAGCGTTGAGACCAGCACCTCGTCATCCGGCTGGACGCCTGCCGCCAGCAGGGCGACGTGCAGGGCGGCGGTGCCGCTGCTTGTGGCGACGGCGTGTGCGGTGCCGACGTATGCCGCTAGCTCCCGCTCGAACCGGTCCACGAAGGTGCCCGCCGAAGAGACCCAGTTGGTGTCCAGGCACTCCTTGACGTACGCCCACTCGTTGCCCCTGATGCAGGGCTCGGAGAGGGGGATAGTGCCTTCGGATGAGAGCGCACTGGGCGCTAAAGGTTCTCTCATGGCGTTGTACTCAATTCCGGTGCTGACTCCGGTCAAAGCACATAGGCGGCAGGTCGGTACCGGTCTAGGTTCTCCCGAATCCAGTCGATGGTCGGGCTCAGGCCCTCTTGCAGAGAATACTGGGGCGTCCAACCGAGAAGCTCTCGGGCCTTCTGATTGGAGGCACACAGATTTTCAACCTCACTACTATCAGGACGCACACGTCGTTCATCTTCTTGGATTTCTATGGGATGGCCGACGAGCTTGGCGATCTCCTGGGCCAAATCGCCGATGGAGACCTTTTGCCCTGAACCGATGTTGATAACCTGGCCCGTCGCCTCTGGCGTGGAGGCCGCGGAGATAAAGCCCTCTACCGTATCGGCCACGTAGCTCAGGTCACGTGTTGGGTGAAGGCTTCCTAACTGGATGTGTTCGCCCACGAGGCACTGGGTAACTATGGTGGGAATAACGGCCCTGGCCGATTGGCGCGGGCCGTAGGTGTTGAATGGCCGTACGGTGACCACCGGCAAGTCGTAGGAGTGGTAGAAGGCCTCCGCTAGCTTGTCTGCGCCTATCTTGGTGGCGGAATAGGGAGACTGACCCTGGAGAGGATGCCCCTCATCTATGGGGAGGTACTGGGCGCTTCCGTACACTTCGCTGGTGGAGGTGTGGACCACTCGCTCAACTCCGGTGGTGCGAGCGGCTTGCAGGACATTGAAGGTACCTTCGACGTTGGTGCGCACATAGGATAGAGGCGCCTGGTAGGAGTATGGAATAGCGATGAGAGCGGCCAGGTGGAAAACTATCTCCACTCCATCCATGGCACTGGCGATGCTATCCCGGTCCTGCACGTCTCCTGCGATCACCTCGATGTCGTCCTTGGCGGAGGACTCGTCCAGCCAGCCCCACCGCCCCGCTGAGTTGTAGTGTACAAGGGCCCGGGTGCGTGCCCCCAACGCAACCAGTCGTTCCGTCAGATGGCTTCCAATGAAGCCCCCCGCGCCGGTGACGAGCACCCGTTTATTCGTCCAGTCCAAGGCGGTCACGCCTCAACCCTCTTCAGCACACGCGCCGGTACGCCCGCGACCACGACGTTGTCCTGCACGTCCTCCACGACCACCGCCCCCGCGCCGACGATGACGTTGCTGCCGATGCGAGTCTCCTGGCGGACGGAGGTGCCCAGTCCGATGTGGGTGCCTGCGCCGACGTGGACGGTGCTGGCCAGCCGCGCGCCGGTGGCGATGTGCACGTGGTCGCCGATGATGCAGTCGTGCTCGACGACGGCTCCGGTGTTGACGATGACGTTATTCCCCAGTCGCGCGGCTGCGTTGATCACGGCACCCGCCATTACGGTCGCGCCCTCGCCCATCTCCACCGACGGCGAGACCGTAGCTTGAGGGTGGACCGCCGCAACGATCTGGAGACCGTGCGTGCGTGCCTTCTCGTAGAGCGCCCTCCGTGGCCGCGTGTCTCCAATGCTGCCCAGGCCGATGAAGGCGTGGCGCACGCCCTGGTCGTGCAGCTGGGGGAGGAGCGTGTCATCCCCCAGCACCGGCACACCGAGCATATCGGTGCCCCAGAGCTCTCGCTTCGGGTCTAGCAGCCCCATGATCTCGTAGCCTTCCATGAGCCGGAGTATCTCTATCACCACCTTTGCGTGCCCCCCCGCCGCAAGACCGACCACCCGTTTCACGCTACATCAGCTCCCGCACCAGATTGAAGGCCTTGGTGTACTCCTCCATGCCGTAGGCCTCGGCCACCTCCGCCACCTCCGAGGGATCGGCGCAGTCGGAGTTGAACTTCGCGTTCTCCGCAGCCGGGATCAGCACGGCGACCACGTTGCCGCCGTTGGCAATGACCTCCTTCAGGCAGTGCCGGCTGAGCTCCACGGTGCCCACAAAGACGAGTTTCATAGCCTCAGTTGCCATCGTCGTGGAAGCGTTTGATCAGAAGCTCGTTGCCGATGCTCGCCGACTGTAGCTGCTGGACGATCCTCTCCGCCGCGTGGCCATCGCCGTAGGGGTTGGTCAGGTCCGCCAGGCCATCGACGAAGGCGGGGGAGAGGGCCTGGCGAACTCCTCCCAGGATGGCGGTGCGGTCGCACTCTACGTCGATGACGTTGTGGGCGTGCAACCGGCCCCGCTGGCGTATCCCGATGTTGACTACTGGTAACTTGAAGGAGGCCGCCTCAACGATGCCGCTGGAGGAATTGCCCACCATCACCGAGCAGTATCGCAGCAGGCTGTAGTACGCCTGCGGCCCCAGGTTCGCCACCAGGCTGGCTCGCGGTGTGGCGGCCACATACTCCCCGGTCTGCGCCAGGATGGCCCTTCCGTGGGTATCGGCGTTGGGATAGGTGAAGACCTGTGGCAGCTCCACACCGGCCAGGGCTCCCAGCAGCTCCTCCACCTGAGTCTGGGACTGCTCATGTCCCAGGGTCACCGGGTGGTAGGTCACCAGCACGGAGCGATCGGATAGGTCCAGGCCGAACTTCTTTTGAAGCTCCTCTTTGCTCATCGGCTCCAGGTCCAGGAGGTTGTCCAGGGCCGGTGCTCCGCTCACGGTGACCCGCCACGGCTCCTCTCCCATGCGTACGATCCGCTTCCCGTAGAGCTCCGTGGAGACGAAGTGGAGGTGGGCCATCTTGGTTATGGAGTGGCGGATCGCCTCGTCGATCTGGCCCTCCGTGGACTCGCCGCCGTGGATGTGGGCGATGGGTATGTTGAAGGGCAGGGCCGCCACCGCCGCGGCGTACATCTCGAACCGGTCTCCCAGGAGCATCAGGATGTCCGGTTGGGAGCGGGCGAAGCTCTGGGCGAACCCGATGATCCCCAGCCCCACGGACTTTGCCAGCCCCTCTGGCGTGTCCGATGAGAGGAGCATCTCCACCCGGTCGTAGATCTTGAATCCGTCCGCCTCTATGGTCTGCACCGTGGTCCCGAACTCGGGGGAGAGGTGCATGCCGGTGACCATCAGTCGCAGCTCAAGCCCTGCCTCCCGCTGAATGCGACGCAGGACCGGCAGGTAGATGCTGTAGTCAGAGCGCGCCACGCTGACAACGCCGATGGACCTCATTGGACTGTGGCTCCCTCTGCAAGGAGGAGCTCCGCCACCCGGAGGTCCAGAGGACTATCGATGTCCAGCGACCGCTCCTCCGGCATGAGGTACGGGTAGCTCCTGTCTGAGAACCAGGTACCCATCTCCAGCAGCCGCCTACCCTTGACCAGGTAGATGGCACCGTTGAGGGCGTAGGCCGGTGGCAGATCCTGGCGGCGGTATGGGAACCGCTCCACGGGCATGAAGTCTACCATTCGTCCGTCATCCGTCAGCTTTTTCATCCAGTAGGGGTGTCGATGGCCCACCGGCGTGCAGGAGACCACCGACTCCGCGTCCCTCTCCCGCGCCACCCGGATGGCCGCATCAATGTCCTCCGCCGTTCGCAGCGGAGAGGTGGGTTGGAGCAGCATGACGTGGGACGGCACGTAGCCATCGTGCTGGGCCAGCCAGTCCAGCCCGTGGAGCAGGACGGGGAAGGAGAGCGTATCGTCCGCGGCCAGCTCGGCGGGTCGCATGAATGGCACCTCCGCTCCCCATTGCCGCGCGACCTCTGCGATCTGACGGTCGTCTGTGGAGACGATGGTCCTATCCAGGAGCGTGGAGGTGGTGGCGGCCTCGATGGTGTAGGTGATCAGCGGCTTGCCTGCCAGGGGGAGTATGTTCTTGCGGGGGAGTCCCTTGGAGCCACCGCGGGCGGCGATGATGCCCAGGACCGTCCCCTGCCGTCCTTCGCCGTGGTTCCTCACGACTGCACCTTCCCGCTCCGCATATCCTCCTGGGCCTGCCGGTAGTTGTCGGCGCTCCCAATGTCCATCCAATACTCGTGGACGGGGAAGCTGATGACCCGCCTTCCCTCCGCCAGCAGCCGGTTGATAAGGTCCGGCATGCCATAGCTCTGGCCATCGGGGACGTACCGGCATGCCGCCGGGTCCAGCAGGTAGATGCCGGCGTTAATGAAGGACCGGATCAGCGGCTTCTCCGAGATGCCGGTCACGGCGATACCGTCGGTCTCCACGACACCGTAGGGCACACGAAACTCGTAGGGTCGGACGGCCACGGTCATGTCCGCCTGGTTTTCACGGTGGAAGTCCAGCATGGCCCGGAAATCGACGTTGGTGAGTATGTCGCCGTTGATCACCAGAAGAGGGTCGTCGGAGGCGGGCATACGACTCAGTGCCCCCGCGGTCCCCAGCGGCTGCTCCTCGGTGACGTAGTGAATGTCCACGCCGTAGTCGCCTCCATCGCCGAAGTGCTCGGTGATACGGTCACCCTTGTAGTGGGTTGTCAGGTTGACCCGGCGCACGCCCGCCTGCCGCAGCTGCGCGATGATGATCTCCAGGAGCGGCTTATCACCCACGGGCAGCATGGGCTTCGGCAGGGTCTCCGTCAGGGGGCGCAGCCGTTGGCCGGGGCCGCCCGCCATGACCACGGCGTTCAGCGGTAGGAACTCCTGGGGGAAGAGATCATCCAGCCGGACGAGGTCGACGACACGGCCTCCGGTATCCACCAGCGGGACATGCTGGAGCTTTGATTCCTTCAGGAGCCGAAGCAGCACGGCGGCATCCGATCCGACGGGGGCCACCACCGGCTTTTCGAACCGTGTCCCCGCCTTGCGCTGAAGAAGGGCCTGCGCTGAAGTGTCCAGGTCGATGTTCGCCAGGATTGCCCTCCGAATATCGCCCTCGGTCACGGTCCCCATCAGGTGTCTCTCAGAGTCCGCAAACAGCACGATCCCACGCTTGCTGCGGTCAAGGCACGCAAGCAGGTCCCGAACGGTGTCCTTCTCGCTGGCGAAGAGCGCCGAGAGATCGGGTGTGGTCTGATGATGGGGCTCGTATGGCATGGGGTTCAGGTGCCTCTGCCGCTGCTTAGCCGCTGGCCTTTGCGGATACCTCTTGGGTGGTGTCCCAGCTCTTGGGGTCGGTTGGATCGCTGGGGTAGCTCTCTACGCCCTCCCCTGTGGCGAGCCAGCGCTGGAGCCGTTCCTGGAGAAGGGGTGTTGCCCGAAAGCGCTCCCACAGCTCCGCCAAATCGGCGGCACTGACGCGTTCATTGGACATCGAATAGCCGAACCGCTCAAGGAGGTCTCCGATGACGCTTTCTACGAACAGGGTCTCGAAGCTGGATAGGTGGGAGCGCCAACGCTCAGCCGTCTGGGACATGATGCCATCGCCCGCGCTGACGTCGCCGAAGGCGGTGTTGGGACGCCACGGCTCCTCACCCGTTCTGTCCGTAAACCGGGAGGTATCCAGCATCTCCGGTTCGGGTTCTATCTCCAGGAACCGGCAGAGGCGGGCGACCGCTGTCTCCGGGTCGGTGACCAGGTCCTCGTGTCGCAGGAGGTAGTAGCGTTCCTCAGGCAGGGCAGAACCTATGCGGGTCGCCCACTCCATGCAGTGGAGGCATGCGAAGACGGCGTCCAGGTAGCGGTGGGGCGGCTCTATGGTGAACTCCCGGTAGGAGGCCAGGACGTCACGGGGGTCCCTCATCATCAGGATGGTCTTGCCCTGGGGAAACATCTCCAGGAACAGTGGAATACGCGTCCACTCCAGGACCGATTTCTCTCCCCAGCGGACATCCGGCTGGTCCGCGCAGAAGGTCTCACGCATGATAGCCGCATAGATGTCTCGGTGCTCGATATTCGAGAGGCTTCCAATGCGACGGAGTATCCGGTCCCTGGGCACCGCCAGGGAGTACCGGCTTCCCACGCGGTCGGCGACCTCCTCCACGATAGTCCGGTACTGCTCCGCTGGCGAGCCGTACTGGTCCAGATAGAACCGAAGGTACTGGACGGTGTCGTAGGTGACGCTCAGTTGCGAGTGGGAGTCCAGTATCTGCACCGGCAGCGTGGTCCCGCTGCGGTAGACGCCCGTGATGAAGATGGGCCGCTCGGCGGCGGCGTTATTCTCCGATGGTGACACCGCACCTCTCCCACGTTACGCTGATCTCAGAGGCGATTGGCTCTCTGATCCGGGGCGCTGGCGTGTCCGTTCTCCGGGCCAGGGCAAGGTACATGTAGAACTCGCGCGGCTGTTGCTCGACGTATCTCACCGGGGCGATGTCTTCCCTACGCACAAAGTAGAGGACGCGCTCGATGGATGCGGCGGGATCCAACCCCCGGAGCAACGCGTTGAAGTCCGTGAAGTAGTTGGGATGGCCCTTGCGACGGGCGTTGCGCTCGGCGACCAGGGCCTGCTCGTCGTCATCACGGTACCGCGAATTCTTCCCGGCGAGCAGCAGATGACCCTGCGGCCGGCAGACGCGTAGCATCTCCGGAAGGGCCAGGTGCTGCTCGAAGGCCTCGAAGGCGGCTATGACCACCACGGCATCGAAGCTGCCGTCGACGAAGGGCATGTTCTCTGCCTCCGCCTGCACCATCCTCACCCGTTCATCCCCTTTGAGAGAGGGTGGCGTGATATTGAGCATCGCATTAGAGAGATCGGTGCCCACGATCTCGACGCCGTGGCCCAGGAAGTAGGGGAAGGCGCGCCCGAATCCGCACGCCACATCCAGCACCCGTTGCCCCGCCTTGATCGGGGCCACGTCCAGCATGGTGTGCAGACCCTCCATGTCCGCCGTCTTCGAGTCTGACTCCACAAGCTGGCTGGTACCGCTGGTGTCTCTATCCGCCTCCGCCACCCGTTGGAGCCAGTAGGAGGCGTATTCGGAGTTCCAGTATGCCAGTCTATCCGGTCTCATGGCTCTTTCCCGGGTCACCATGTGCGGAGCCGCACGGTATCTCCAGCACGTGGGGAAAACCGCGAGCGTCGTTGGTGGCGACGGCCACCCGGTCGATGACGCTCCAGGGCAGCGTCAGCTCGTCAAAGACGTAGCTCCAGGAACGGAACGGTGTCTGGAAGTCCAGGTTCTCGTACAGGTACTGGCCGCCGATGGTGCGGATGGCCAGGAACGGCTGGGGGCCGAAGGTCGGCTCGCTGGCCTTCACGGAGAGCACTTTGGCACCGCCGCGTCCTGCCTCTTCCACCGTTGCCGAGAGTATGCAGGAGGCAGGGGGGCGGTACTCTCCGTAGAGCACCCGGTTCATTGCCTCCCGCGCCTCGGAGAAGCGGAAACGGACGTCCGGGTAGTCGGGCGCCACCGTGCGCAGGAGGTCCCGCACCATATCCACATCCCGGGCCATATCACGGAAGTCGTGGTTCGTAAAGGCCATCAGGGTAGGGCCTTCGCGTTTGGCGTGGTCAAAGGCCTTGCGCACCTCCGCTTCATCCAGCAGGTGATACCGGGTCCCCACGTTGAGGCAGCGGGCGACGGTCCGGCGGCAGCTTCCTTGCACCTGGTAGTCGTCCTGGTCTGGATGGTAGACCGTCCACTCCTTGGGTGCCCTGCGCCAATCACCAAAGCGTCCGCCGGCGATGTCGGCGTTGTCCCCGACGTTGTCGCAGGCCTGGTTGGAGAGATCGAAGGGTATCCACTGCTCCAGCAGCCAGTGGCTGTCCGGGCGCTCCATGTGAAAGCCGGCACGGTTCACCGATGGAAACCAGTGGCGGTCCAGCACCCGTCTGGCCAGGATGTCGAAGAACTTGGTATCTCGCAGGTAGAAGGTCCCGGACTTGTGGGCGGCGCGGGAGGGATGCGTTGGATGGAAGTGGAAGTGGAGGCCATCTGGCGACTGTGTCTCCTGAATGAACGTCCGGTAGTGGTCAAAGATGTTGTGGTAGCCCATGTCCCGTCTCCGGGGGTTGTCCAGGTACTCCACGTGGTCCACGCAGTGCCAGTTGTACACCCACCCGCCACCATCGCTGTCCGGCAGCTGGTTTCGGTAGCTCTCGGCGCTGATGCGATCCAGCATGGCGTCGATCTTGTCCCAGGTGTCGTTGTAGTCGATGAGATGGGGGGCAACCACCCGGGCGATGGACTCTTCCACACCACCGAGGTCGATCTCGCGGCGCTGAAGCCCCCTGAGGGTCTCCCTCTTGGGCGGCAGCCGGACGCCGAAGATAGCTTCGATGCGCTCGAAGGTCGCCTGCAGGCTCTCGTATAGCGGTCCCTCGGCGTCGACGCAGTGAACAACGTAGACCGTGCGGTCCTCAGCCATGAGACCTCTGTGCCGTCTTCTCCAATCCGTCTTCGGGCGAGGCCGCCTGCGTGTCGTCGGCATCGCTGCCTGCCACCAGCGCGCGTATCTCTTCGAGTATCCGCTTGCCGACGTTGCCGTCCGGCTTGTGGAAATATCGCTCTTTGAACTCCTTGCGAGCATCCAGCACATCTTGCCCCACCTGGAAGGGCGGGCCGCCGTCCAGCAGTCCGGTCAGGGCTTGGAGCATACCGTCAGCAGACTTTGCATGGATGACCGCGGGCGTCTGGTGGAGTGGGAGCAACCGGTCGACAAGCTCATCGTGAAGCTCTCCCCAGCCGCCGTACACGATGGGCCTTGAAGTGAACATGGCTTCGAGCAGGGCCGTGGACTGGAAGCCGACGATGATATCAGCGTTGGTGAGCAGCTCCTGGGCCGAATACGCTGACGAGAGCAGCAGGACGTTCTCTATGCCGCGGTCCTGCAGCCGTTGCCCTAGTGCCGAGTTCACATCACCTGTATGGCCGCCCTTCCATACGATCTGGAGCCGTTCAGAGTAGGTTGCGGCTATCTCAGTCAGGATTCTTTCATGGTCGATCACTAGATTACGCCAGTCTCGCTGCTCATGGGGAAATCTCGTCTTCCCTAGATAAGTGAGCGGCCCGAAACCGAAGTACAGCAGGAGGATTTTATCCTCCTGGATATCCGGGTGGACCTCCCTCCGGCTTTTCCAGAGGTCTGGCGCGGACCAGAAATCTGATCTCGGCTCACCCACGATCCGCAGGCGGTCCCAGTCCAGGCCGCATGCGTGGAAGAGGGCGGCATGGTCCTGGCTGGCGGTCAGGTAGAGATCAACGTCGAACGGGTAGTACCGCTTGAAGTGGTCCGGCATGTAGTCGAAGTTTGCGGGCAGGACCACGGCCTCGCGGTGGAGCACAACCCACGGAATACCAAGCTCTCTCGCTGCGACGATCGCCTCTTTGCACCAGGTGTCGCCGGCGGACCCGGATACGATGGCGTCTATCCGCCATCTGTCGTGGATACCCTGGATGATCTGCTTACACAGCGCACGGTAGCGCTGCTTCTCCTTCTCGTATTTCGATTTTGAGTACTCTAAATGCGGGAAGTCGAACTCGCCCTTCCCTGTCCTGAGAACTCTGTGAAACCGGCTCATGACGAACTGGGCAAGCCGGTCAAAGACCGTATCCCGCCCCAGTTTGATGAGGGAGATGTTGCTCTCCTCCGTGAGCGCCCGCCGTATCCAGATGAACCGCACCGAGTCTCTGTCCAGGCCGCTCCCTTCCATAAGAAAGAGGTGAAGGCCCTGTGCGCCGGAAGACCTCAAATTGGGGTTGTCCTGTAGTAGAAGCCTCTGTGCGTACCGTGGGTAGAGCCGTAGCCACACGTAGAACCGTATTCCAAGGCCTCTCTTCAGCCTGGACAGCAGGATTCTCAGCTTTATGCCTGCCCGTTTTCTGAGGCTCAAATCCATTCTGTATCTCTGCTCATCGCTGTCACGTCAGGTCCTCCCATCGCGGCTGAGTGTCGGCAGCGATGTCCACCCGTGCCGTCCGGCCCAGGACGGTATCCCAGAGGCGCGGGTGGATCCCGTCTCCCGGGCGCTTGGTGGTCAGCATCTCCTGTGTGATAGCGGTGCCGGCGGGGATAGGCACCGCCGCCACGATACTTTTCCGGATGGGGTGCCGCATCTCCAGCTCCGTTGCCGTGGGCCTCTTGACGCCGTCGCCCAGGGCCTGCTCCACCCTGCGGATTCCCTCCACCAGGGCGCGGAGTTGGTCCGGCTCCATGGACGCCTGGTGGTCCGGCCCCGCCATGCTACGGTCCAGGGTGAAGTGCTTCTCCACCGCAACAGCGCCCAGGGCCACCGCCGCCAGGGCGGCCTCGCTCCCCTCCGTGTGGTCGGAGTAGCCGACGGGGAACCCGAAGGCCTGGGCCATGGTCCGCATGGCCAGCAGGTTGCACTCATTGATGGATGCCGGGTAGTTGGTGACGCAGTGGAGCAGCACAAGCTGCCGGTTCTCCTGGCACGTCACCGCCTCAACGGCCTCTTCCACCTCGCCCAGGGTGCCCATTCCGGTGGAGAGGATAACGGGCAGCCCCTTCCGCGCCACCTTGCGGAGGAAGGGGAGGTTGGTCAGGTCTCCGGACCCTATTTTGTAGGCAGCCACCCCCAAGTCGAACAGGAAATCCACCGCCGCCCAATCGTGGGGCGTGGAGAGGAACAGGATGCCCCGCTCCTGGCAGTGGGCCATAAGCTCCCGATGCGCCTCCCGTGGCAGCTCCAACTCCTTGAGCATCTGGAGCTGCCCAACATCCGAGCCGACGTTACGCTCCTGGTAGGCCGCCATGGGAGCCTTGCGGGTGACAACCCCTTCCGCTGAGAAGGTCTGGAACTTCACCGCATCGGCTCCGGCCTCCACGGCGGCATCCACCAGGCGGTGCGCCATCTCCACCGAGCCGTTGTGGTTCACTCCGGCCTCGGCGATGACGAACGTCTTCGCCCCGGGGCCGATAGCGCGGTCCCCGGGCAGCCGTATTATGCTGGGTGCGTCTTCCATGCTCACACGTGTACCCGTCATGGCGCTGTTATCGCTCGTTTGGTCTTCGCCACCCGGTAGCGGTCCGTGACCTTCCGTACCGCGGCCACCACATCCTCAATGTCGCCATCGCTCATGGTAGGGAACAGAGGGAGCGTCAGCATCCGGTCGTAGGCCGCCTCTGCCAGCGGATAGTTGCCCCGCTTGAAGCCGAACCGCTGCCGGTAGTAGGGGTGCAGATGTACAGGAATATAGTGAACATTGACTCCGATGTTCTCCGCCCGCAAGGCCTCAAACACCTCGCCGCGGTTTACGCTGAGGCGGTCCAGGTTCAGCAGTATCACGTACAGGTGCCAGGCATGGGCAACGTCAGGGCGGACGGCGGGTATCTGGATGGTGTCAAGGTCGGCGAACCGCTGTGTGTACTGCGCGGCGATGGCCCCTCTGCGCGCCAGCCTCTCCGGGAGGCTCTGAAGCTGTTGGATTCCCAGGGCACTCTGAAAATCGGTGAGCCGGTAGTTGAAGCCCAGATGGGCCATCTCATAGAACCATGCGCCGCTCTCCTGGCGCTGACGCGCCTCGGAAGTGATCCCGTGGTTGCGAAAGGCACGCATGGACGCGTTCCACCGGTGGTCCTGGGTGACCACCATCCCACCCTCGCCCGTGGTGATGTGCTTGACGGGGTGGAAGCTGAAACAGGCCAGGTGTCCAAGGCTCCCCGCAGGGCGTCCCTTGTACAGGGCGCCCAGGGCGTGACATGCGTCCTCAATGACGGTGAGGCCACGCTCTTGGGCCAGCTCCAGGATGGGGTCCATGTCGCACGGCTGGCCACCGTAGTGCATGACGATGATCCCGCGAGTGTTGGCGGTGATGAGCCGCCGTATCTGATCGGGATCGATGCACAGCGTGGACGGATCGATGTCCGCGAAGGCCGGCGTCGCGCCCTGGTAGAGCAGACAGTTGGCGGTGGCGGCAAAGGTCAGGGATGTGGTGATGACCTCGTCGCCGGGGCCGAAGCCGGCCGCGAAGGCGGCGGCGTGAAGGGCAGCGGTGCCTGAGCTGACGGCGACGGCGTGACCGGTGCCAAGCCGGCGTGCAAACTCCCGCTCAAACCGCTCGACGGTGGGCCCAGTGGTGAGCCAGTCGCCTCTCAGCACCTCCACCACGGCGGCGATCTCCTCCTCCTCCACCCACTGGCGGCCGTAGGAGAGGAAGTGCTCCCTGACTGGCTTGCCGCCCTCGATGGCCAGCTTGCCGTGGTTCTCATCCATCGGCTCTAAAGGCAACTCGTTCCATGAGATTCCAATGCTGTTTAGCCGCCTATCATCTGAAGATCGAAAAGCCGCTTGTAGGTCCCGTTACGTTTCACCAGCAGGCTGTGGTCTCCCTGCTCTACCAGCCGCCCCTCCTCTAGGACCAGGATCTTGTCCGCCTTCTGGATGGTGGAGAGGCGGTGGGCTATGACGATAACCGTCTTCTTGTTAGAGAGGTCCGCAAGGGCCTCCTGGATATACGCCTCTGATTCCGAGTCCAGGGCGCTGGTGGGCTCGTCCAGGATGAGGATATCCGGGTCCTGAAGCATGGCCCGGGCGATGGAGAGTCGCTGCCGTTGCCCGGCGGAGAGCCGGACGCCGCGGTCACCCAGGACGGTATCGTAACCCTCAGAGAGCTCTTGGATGAACTGATGGGCGTAGGCTCTTCTGGTGGCGTCCATCACCGCCTCCCTGGTAACTTTGGAGAGGCCGTAGATGAGATTGTTATATACCGTATCGTTGAAAAGGAAAACATCCTGGCTGACGAACCCAATCGCCGGGCGCAGGGACTCTAGGGTGAACTCCTGAATCGGTATGCCGTCGAACCTGATCTGCCCACTAGAGATGTCGTGGAGGCGTGGTATGAGGCTGACCAGCGTGGACTTCCCCGCTCCCGACTTTCCGACCAGCGCAGTAAAACTTCCCTTGGGAATGACCGCTGAGACGTCTTGCAGGGCCCAGGCAGTGGTCCCGTTCTGACTGTAGGTGAAGCTGACCCTGTCGAACTCTATCCCAGATTCCAGCCTCTGGAACCTGCGGCTACCGCTGACGATGCGTCGTGATGCCTCCGCTTCAGCAATGGTTGTCGTGGCGTTCACCAGGCTGGCCATATGACCGCTTATCGACTGTCTGCTGTTGTTCACCTCCCTGGTGAGCGGAATGAGGCGCATGAGGACGAACATGAACACCACCAGATTGGCCAGTGGCAGGCCGAACACCTGCACGGCCAGAAGCAGTATGAGGAACCCGGCCGCTATCATCATCGGCTCTACCGTGGCCTCCAGGCCTGCTCCCAGCACCCGGAGCCTTACCATGTGAATTGCCAGGCTCTCCGCAATGCCCTTGACCTTTCCGGCCTCCCGATCCTCCTGATTGGCCATCTTGACTTCCAAGACGCCGGCGAGCTTCTCGATGAGGGTAGTGTTCAGCTCACCGTTGAGCGACGAAATCTGTTGTCCGTGCCTCCAAGACGCCCTGGACACGAACCTCACGGCGGCGAAGGTGAGAGCAGAGGCCGCCACGGCAATGAGCGTCAGCAATGGAGAGAGCAAAAGAAGCAGGATGACGTAGCCCATGAACAGGAAAAGCGTTCCCAGCAGCCGGAGGAATATCAGGGCTACTGAACCGCTCCTTGATGCATCACTAACCAGCACGCTGTGAAGGCGACCCTGCTGCCGGGCGTTCAGAAACCCGAGATCGCTATGCACCAGGGCCGCAAACCCCCGGCTTTTCAGGCTAGCGGATACCCGCTCCTGGACCTTTGTGCCCTGGGTAGTCCGGAGGAACTGGAACCCCTGCCGGACCAGAATGGCCAGGAATGCCAGCACCAGAAGTGATGCAAGGTTGGTGGGCAGCCTCAAGAGGTTGGTCATCTCCTCAATCAGGCCCAGATGAGACGGCAGCTCACCCTGGTCGAAGATAGCCGACCCGTACTGGATGGACTGGAAGATGGGCAGAAGGAGCGCCACGCTGAAACCCTCCGCCGCCGCGTAGAGGGCGCTGAGCCCGCACAGTATCAGCACCTCTCTTTTCCTGACCAGCCCAAGTATCAGGCGAAGGTCTCTCATTTAGCTCTCCCGCTCCCCAACGATCGATGGCTGGCGCTCCCCTTCAGGGGCCGCCGCACCGCTGGAGACTATGCCCTCAAGCCAGGTTAGCGCCCGTTGGGTGCTCCCGCCGTCGGTCTCTCCAAGGCCGTACAGCCGCAGGAACTCCCGGCGGGCTTCACCTGTGGATGCCGGTTGTGGGTCGTTGCGGGCCAGAAGCTCCTCTACCCCGGTCAAGAAGTCGGTGGTCTCCTGGGTGAAGGTTACGCCCCGCTTCAGGAGCGCCGCCGCCTCCTCCTCAACGGGCAGGATGCGACGGTCGGCCAAGACGACGATTGGTGCATCCGTGGTGAGTGCCTCCAGCAGCACCGTGGCGGGCCAGTCGATGATGTAGGCGTCGGCGGTGCCCAGCACCTCGCTGAACGACTCTCGTGTCACCACCTTGACATTGGGCAGACGCCGCCGGGCTATACGTTCCGGGATCGGCTGCGAGGCCCAGCTGCTGGACGGTAGCTTGATCAGGAACTGGATGTCAGAATATCTGGCCATGAGGTCTATGAGCTGGGTTTGCAGCCGGTAGTAGAGGGTGTCAGGGAAGGTGCCCGGCAGGTAGGCAAAGTTGCCGGAGAAGTTGGTGGGTACGTACATCACCGTCCTGCGTTCCGGGTCAAACCCAAGGCCCTCCATGAGGCGTGCTCTATCTGGACGGGGTCGACTGCGCAGTGCCTCCAGGACAGGAGAGCCGATGGATGCCACGGTACACGAGCCTGACCCCGCCGGGCGACTCGTTCGTTGCAAGTGCTCCCTCACACCCGGTCCGTAGGCGCCGAAGTGATCAACCAGCGCTGTGTCGTTGTAGTGGTGCATGGGGAAGCGGCAGTAGCCGTACCATCCACCGTGCTGGTAACCGACGACGGGTACCTGCTGTCGGCGTGCCGTGTCCAGGACTGCGCGCTGAGCGTGTCCATAGATCACGGAGGTGAGCACCAGTGAGGGACGGTAGTGTTGGAGCACCTGTTGTGTGGCCAGGTGCACGCGTAGCATCTCCGGCACCATCTCCGTCACGAAGGCCCTGAGGCGAGACTCCACCACTGGGAAGGCATATACGGGTATATCAGATACGTCACTGAAGAACTCTCTGAGCCAGGGCTCCTGGGCCAGCCGGCCCCAGAGCTGACGGCACTCGGCGCTACAGGCGGTGAGCGTGGCGCGGTCGACACGCGGGCGTAGTCCTCTGAGGGAGAGCGGATGAAGGCAGACGGGCCTGCCGCTGCCCTGCCAGTGGACCAGCCGGTAGCTCCCCTCCCGGGCGATCTGGCGCAGAATGGGTTCCAGGTTGGCTCCGCCTCCGGCGAGAAGGACCGTGTTGCTGGGCCGCCGCCGCACCGGCCACCAGCGGAGTGCTCTCACGCTACGGGCGGCGCTGAGGGCGGCGTAGCGGCTGTCACCCACGAGCCACCGCAGCAACGCCTTCCCTTTTGGAGCCGGCTGCGTCCGTAGCTCTCTGGCTGGAGAGGAGACCCGCAGCATACGTGCTGGGACGGAGTACGCCGCCGCGACCAGGGGTATCAGGCGTGAGTAGAGGGATTCATCGATGAGACCGAGGTCGGGTCTGACCGGCTGCTCCTCGGTGGCGAAGAAGAGTATCTCCTGCGGCGCCTCAGCCTGCAGTATTTTGCGGAGCCAGTGGAGGCGGAAGGAAACGGCGTCCCGGAGCAGCTTCAGCTCGTAGTACTGATAGGTGGCAGGGGTGAGGCCGTGCTCGCGGATGGTCTGGCTCTCCTGCTGCAGAAACCGGTCAAGGGCAGCGCAGAAGTTGGCGGTGTCCTCGTAGTTTTTTCTGCCCAGGTCCACCAGATCCTCGAGGCTGTAGTCTTCGGGGATGGTGTAGGGGACGTTGGCTGCGTCCAGGGCCTCCATGGCCTCCGGGCTCAGCGCTATGGCCGTGTGGTGGCTATTCTCGGTTCGCATCTCTTGTAGATAGGCGGCGCACTGCTCCCGCCGCTCCAGGAAGACGAGGGTTGAGGAGGATAGCTGGGCCATGCTGTCAGCCCACCTCCGCACGGGAGCGCCGTAGCCTGAGCAGCTCCGGGTGCTGGTCCAGCGTGGCGATGATCTCGGCGGTGGTCCAGAGTGGTGCGCTTTCGCAGGAAAGACGCTGGCATAGCTCGCGGACGAACTCCAGGTCTTCCGGGTAGTCCACATCCAGGCGGTACTCGGGGCGCGCCCAGCCTCCGGTGGCATCCAGCCGGCCCACGTGGAACTCTTGCCGGTTGTCGTAGACGTACAGGGTCACGTGTTCCCGGTATTCTGGCTTAATCGCTAGCCGGTCCAGCTTTTCGAGGGTTGACAGGGTGAGCGTCTCCGCCCCCACGCCGTCCGGTAGCCCGCATTCGGGCCGGTGATTGTACGCCAGGTCGAACCCACCCCGGTGAGCGAAGCGGACCAGCCGGTCCACCTGCTCGGGGTCGGTCAGGGGGTTGTCCGCGCAGACGCGCACCATGAGCTGCGCCGGGTGCTGGCGGGAGGCCAGAGCGAACCGGGCCAGCACGTCCTCCTCCGGGCCGCGTAGGCAGGGCAGCCCCATGCCGTACGCCTCGGCCTCTATGGCATCGTCCTCGCGGCCGGTGGTGGTCGCCACCACGATGCCATCAAGCTCACGGCAGGCCTGGAGCCTGGTCAGCAGCAGCCCCAGCAGTGAGCGGCCGCAGAGCTGCGCCAGGCTCTTGCCGGGGAGTCTGGTGGAGCCCATGCGTGCCTGGACGATGGCGATGGCCTGCTTCATCACTTTGCAAACCGTGTGCGTACGAACTCGATGATCTCGCGCTCACCAGCGACCGGCGCTTTCTCGGCGCGGCCCAGCAGAGCCTCCAACCGGCGGACGGAGGAGACCAGCTCCCTTAGCTCCTCCGGCGTCACCGATAGGACGTGGTCGGTGCCGGGGAGGGCCTTGGCCAGGGTGAAGTGCTTCTCGATGACCGTAGCGCCCAGGGCCACGGCGGCCAGCGGCGCAACCAACCCGAGGGTGTGATCTGAGAACCCCACACTGTGCTGGGGGAAGGCCTCTCTGAGCGTTGTAATGGCGTGCAGGTTGGCATCCTCGTCGGCGCAGGGGTACTGGGTGGTGCAGTGCAGGATGTATAAACTCTGAACCTTGCCCAGGTGGGCCACGGCCTCTTTGACCTCATCCAGTGTGGCCAGCCCGGTGGAGAGGAATACCGTATCCGCGTGGCCGTTCACGTAGTCTAGCAGCGGGAGGTTGAGCATCTCCGAGGAGGCTATCTTGATCTTTGTCAGCCCCAGTCCATCGCAGAGGAGGCGGGCCCGCTCCACGGTAAAGGGGGAGCTCATGAACTCGATTCCCTCGGCCTCGGCCAGGGCCTTCAGCTCGTGATGCATTGCGTCAGACAGCTCTACCTCGGAGAACCACTCACGCTCCGGGTCCTCGGGCTGCACGTCCGCGCCCCGGTAGGACTGGAACTTCGCGATGTCGGCACCGGCCGCCGCCGCCTCCTTGACCATGGCGCGGGCCATGTCCATGTTGCCAATGTGGTTCTCGCCGATCTCGGCGATGATGATGGTGCGGCCTGTCATGGGGTTGACACCCTTTCGCCCAGGACCCGCTCCAACTCCTCGTCGTGGCCCCAGCGGTGGAGCGTCTCCTGCGGCCAGATGCGCAGCAGCTCCCTCCACCCCTCCAGGCGTGCTCCCTCATGCGCCGTCATACTCTCAGGGTGGGTGCGGTAGCAGAGCAGGGCCTGCGGTAGGCGCGCCACCCTGGCACCCTGCTCCAGCATCCGTATGTACAGGTCGTACTCCTCCCAGAATAGGGGGCGATACCGGCCAGCGGCCATGACCGCTTCCTTACTCATCATGGAGCCGCCAGCCAGCCAGGTGAAGACGTTTTCCCTGCGCGGTGATTGAAGCAGGTGCTCCTCTCCGACGATCCGCCAGTAGTCCGGCAGCACGATCTCCGCACCCCTCTGCCGTGAAACGATTTGATGCAGGCTCAGCAGCGCATTCTCGGTTACCCAATCGTCGGAGTCGACGCGGATGATGTACTCGCCCTGGGCGTGGTCCAGGCCGGTGTTACAGGCTTGGGCAAGGCCACGGTTGCTCTCGTGGTGGACGCCGCTAACTTCACTCCGGTACTTCGCCATGACAGCCGGGGTCTCGTCGGTTGAGCCGTCGTTCACCACAATGATTTCGTACTCATCCCTTGGCATGCTCTGTGAGAGGAGGCTGCGGATGCACTGCTCCAGGTGCCGGCCCTGGTTGTAGGCCGCGACGATGACGCTCACGCGAGGCCTACGGTCAGCTTTCATGAGAGGGTCAGCTCCGAGTCCACCGCCGCCCACCGCTTTTCCCGGTCATCTTGCGTTTGCTTGTACCACTCCACGTAACGGCGGACGCCCTCCTCAAAGCTCACCATAGGCTTCCAGCCCAGCTCCTCCAGTGCGCGGCGGCTGGAGAGCACCTTTCCGGAGAAGTCGCCAGGCCGCGCCGGGCCGTACTCGATGTTCGCCTGGCCCACCACCCTCTGCACCGTCTCGGCTATCTGGCGGATGCTCACCCGCTCCGTGCCGTCCAGGTTGTAGGTTTTGCCCTTGGCCACGGGCTTGATCGCCAGCACATTACCCTCCGCCAGGTCCTCCACGTATACGAACTGGCGGAACTGGGACCCATCGCCCGCGATGGTGATGGTCTCGCCCTTGAGCGCCCGGGCGACGAAGATGGGGACGACGGCCCCGGCCCTGGCCCGAGGGCCGTAAGGGATGCCGTAGCGGAGGATGGTCGGCTCCAGGCCGTAGAGCTCCTGATAGGAGCGGCAGTAGTGCTCGGAGGCCAGCTTGGTTACGGAATAAAGGTGGGAGGGTGGCGCCAGCAATGTATCCTCGTCCAGGTCGTCTCCCTCCGTATCGCTGTAGACCCAGGAGGTGCTCCCGTACACGATGCGCTTGACTCCCGTCCGGCGCATGGCCTCCAGCACGTTGATGGTGCCGCGTACGTTGATGGCCTCTGACTCGTGCGGGTGCTCGAAGACATCCCGAACGTCCGCCACCGCTGCCAGGTGGTAGACCACGTCCACGCCGTTCAGGCACATCCGCAGGGCCTCCGAGTCCAGCAGGCTCCCGTGATAGAACTCTATGTCCTGTCGCCACGTGGGGAACACCATGTCGTAGATGCGGACGGTGATGTTCCGCGCCCGCAGCCGATCAACAAGGTGGGAGCCGATAAAGCCGGAGCCCCCGGTAACGAGTGCTCTCATAGAATTGCGACCTTTCTGCCCATCCTCCTGTATGCACCAGGGCTCAGGTGCGCTGTGCGGATTCTTGGGCAATTGGGTTGCCGATCCGCGGCGGAAGGTCGGAATTGCGGAAGCAAGCCTACCGCCACCTCTTCCGCTGCGACACGATGTGCCAGAGATGAAAGACCGGTTCCAGGACTGCGGCAACCACTTCCGCAATGATGCCTAAGGACGTCCGCTCTCGGTATCTGGTTGACTCCAGGTTTGCAGCCAGGTGGTCATCAGCGGCTGCGTTCTGTCGCTGACTCATTGCTCGTACGTGGTTTGCCAGCCCCCCAGGCTGCACATGTTGTTTGGTGAAAGCAGCCATGACGAAGGCCGTCTGTAGATCCATGAGCCTCACGTCTGAGCGGAAGTGGTGGATATCCTCGAGCACATTCGAGATCACACTCTGGTCAGTACGTTGCAGTACGTTTGGTGAGATCGGAGTCTTTGGATGGCTGTCATTAGCCGGGGTGAGCCGCCGGGCGCCAAGCAAGGTTAATCCTGCCTCATTTGCGATCTCGACGAATAGGTTCAATGTTGGTCGCTGCTTGCCGTGGTTGAAACCGTCCCATCGCCTGAGCACGTCCTCGGTTTCATCGGGATGAGATTCCTCAAAGTAGCGTTTGAGGTCATTCCGGGTGAGGCGCTGGCATGCGTACGGAAAGTCCCCTACGATCGCCGTGGAATTGACGGGCTACCACCACGAACTAGTCAGGAAGCAAAACACGCCGCTAGGGGAGAGCATGGAATTCACCTTTGGGAAGAGGGCTTCCAGATCAAAGTGCTCCAGGCAAAGGAATGCGCTAATGAAATCATACGTGCCATCGGACTTATAGATGTCGCCTGCGATATAGTTATCGATCTGTGGTGTCCTCTCCATCGTCACATTCCAAAACTTCGACCCTGGACCAGGGTAGTAGCCGAAGTTGGACGGACTCTCGCCCAGTAGACCGGTACGGTACCTCTGTACGAACCGCCCACCGATGACCGCATTCCTGAATCTCCTAAAATGACTTCTGAACGTTGAGTCGGAGAGCTTGGAGCTCATGTCCCACAGGTCGATACAGGCTGTTCGTCTGGCGAGTCCTTCGCCTTTCATAAGGCGGGATATGAATCCCTCGGCTCCTCCGATGTCAAGGGCTGACTCCCACGGCCCCCGTATCCCAAGGCTGCCCAGGAAGTCCATCACCAGCGCATATTCGAACAGGTCCTTGAGAAACCCGCCAAACCCGACTTGTGCCACAGGATCGGACTTTGAACTCCCCCTACTTCGTTGGGTGGTCGGAGGGCGGTGAAGCTCCCGGTAGCCCTCCACAAACGGGATCACCCTCCCGAATGATGTGTGAAACGTGGCCTTGGCCATGGGTGTAAACTCTCCCAGTTATTGGGATAGATGTGGCGTTACAGCCGGTGAAGGGTCTGGGCCAGCGAGTCCACCACATGCTGGCTCTCCTCCTGTGTCAGGCTGGGGTAGACCGGCAGACAGATATGGTGACGGCTGATCCGCTCCGCGCCGGGGAAGGGCCCCTGGCGCTCTCCGTCCACACTCCCCGTATCCGTGTCGGCACGTTTTCTACCCCAGTAGTCGTACCGCTCCCAGAGGGGCTCGTCGTGGCACAGCTCGGCGTACACCTCCCCGGTCAGTGAAACGCCGAACTCCTCACGCATAATCCGTTTGATGGTGGTTCGGTCCAGGTGGGTATCCAGGTATGCCACGTACTTGTAGTAGCCGGATTCCGCTCCGGGGGCCAGCACCACCGGCGTGACGCCATCGATCTCTCCCAGTGCTCTATCATAGAAACGGGCCACCGCCCGTCGCCGGCCGTATATGGACTCCGCTTTCTGCATCTGGGAGACACCCAGGAGGGCGGTGATCTCGTTCATTCGGAAGTTGTGGCCCATCTCCGATATACGGTTGCCCAGGTCCGGATTCTTCCCCTGGTTGCGGATCATCCGGGCCGTGCGGTGTAGGTCCTCATTGTTGGTGGTGATGATGCCGCCCTCTCCGGTGGTCAGCACCTTGGTGGGGAAGAAGGAGAATGCGGCGGCGATGCCCAGGGTGCCGGCGGCTGTACCGTTGATGGAGCACCCGTGGGCGTGGGCACAGTCCTCAATGAGCGCCAGGCCACGTCGGTCGCAGAGGCGCTTGAGGGCCTCCCACTCTGGCGAAATGATGCCGCCGATATGGACCAGCATCACCGCTCGTGTGTCTTCGGCGATGCGCCGCTCCACGTCGTCTACGTCCAGGCATAGCGTCTGCGGGTCTGAGTCGGCGAATATAACCCGGTTCCCGGCGTGCATGGTGGCCAGGGCCGTGGCCAGGAAGGTGTTGGTGGGCACGATTACCGAGCCGCCCTCAATGCCCAGGGCGCGGAGGATGACCTCCAGGGCGGAGGTGGCGCTGTTGACGGCCACGGCGTACCGAGCTCCCACTGACTCGGCGACTAGCTGCTCGAACCGGCGGACGTATGTCGCGTCGGTCAGGAAGCCGGAGCCGAGGATGGTCCGCATACCCTCCTCAAGAAAGGCATGGTCATCCTCCTCATATGGAATTCTCAGGATGGGTACTTGCATACGTTCGTTGCCTCTCTTCACATATGGCCTGGGGTGGTCGTGGGCCTTCCCGGTAGTAAACGCTCCGCCATCCCGTCTGTTCAGGGCGGGTTCGTCTGTCCGCTATTGGCGGGCACCCTCGGAGCAGTGGCTACGACGTAGGGTGTCCGTTGTACGGCCCGTGGCGTCCGTTGGAAACGGTAGCTACGGGGTCGGGTCGAAGGCCCTGGACCCAGCGGCCTCTCCCTCTGGTACGGCGCTGGGCTCTCTGTCTCTCATGTAGCGTGAACTGGTCCGTCGGCGCGGGGCGCAGGTTCTGCCACGGTACCTGGGTGGGGACAAGGTTGCCCATGAACTCCATTAGCACCCGCACCCGCGCCTGGGAAGACTTGGTCTCCTGGACCACTTGTGCCAGCGATTCCGTTGCGCCGAAGATGACCCGGACCCGGTCGCCGGGCCGGTAGTGGGTGTACAGGCCGCCATCCTCGTTGACGGCGCTCACCCGTTGTGCCAGCGCGGCTATCACATCGTCCGGCACCGCCCGTGGCTCCCCTCCGAACCGCACCAGGCCCCAGACCTGCGGCACCCGGTGTACGGATGCCCAGTCCCTCTTCAGGTCGCACCGGAGGAAGAGGTAGCCGGGGAACATCGGCGTATCCGGGTGGCCCGGCCGGGGGCGATGGGACTGAACACACGGGGCGAAGACCTGAAGCCCTGAGCCTTCAAGGGTGGAGGCGGCGGCGTACTCCGCCAGCGGCTTGGTGCGGGCCACGTACCACTGGTCCGACATCACTCCTCCTCTGACTGCGTATCGGCATCCATCATCGGCTCTTCCACCGCTTTTTCTGCCTGAACACCAAAGAACGTGACCAGGTGCTCCTGGGGTACACCCAGCTCCTGTAATCGCGTGCAGCTGGCGTCAAGGTCATCTAGCATGGCGACCACCACGCGGTCGTACTGCTCCGGTTGCAGCGCTGCGACGTCTCGGACCGGCATGCCCAGGAACCTGCGGCCGTCCTCGCTCTCCGTGTCGAAGACGTCCATCTCCTCGATTCCAAACTCCTTAAGTCCCAGATAGACCAGCTCGGCGAACTCTCCGACGCCGAGGATGGCTATCCTTGACTCCGCATGCAGTGATAGCGGCTCCAGCTCCTCTCGCAGGATCAGCTTTACCTTTTGGTAGTGGTCCAGGACCCGGTTCACATACGCTCCGGTAAGCAGGACTCTTCTCACCATTCCCTGGGGCGTGAGCGCGTACAGCCGGCGACGCCAGTCGGCCTGCGCCACGCGCACATACCCTTTGCGTGCCAGGTTGCGGAGAAGGATGTTGGTCAGGCCCAGGGAGATGCCCAGGCGGCTCGCCAACCCTCGCTGCGTCGTATCTGGGGTGCGTCGCACCTCGGAGAGTAGACTCAGCTCCGCATACGGGTCGGCCTCGTGATCATCGTTGTGTTCATTGCGTGAACGCATGACGGAGTATTATGTGATGAATACCAGAAGCTGTCAAGAGGGGCAGCCCCCACCTTGCAAAATGGGGGTCCGTGCATGGGGAGTACGGCCCGTTGGAACGGTTAGGGTGCCTGGGGGTTTCCGGGGAGGCGGAGGACGGCTCGCGCCGGCGCTCCCTCGGCACCGACCAGCTTCATGGGCAGGCAGAGCAGCTCGTAGGTGCCGGCAGGGGCCTGATGGAGGTTGAGCCCTTCGACGATGATCACGCCGGCTCCCAGCAGTATCTCGTGCACCTGGGGGCCTTCCCGGTAGCACTGCACCGACAGGTAATCGACCCCGACTAGCCGGATGCCACGGTCCACCACCCACTGGGCGGCGTCCGGCTTGAGGGCGGTGAAGTCCGGTCTGAACCGCCGGTCGCTTTCGGCCCAGAGAAGCGAGTTGCGCGTTCGCAGTAGGAGGCGGCGGGTGCCGGAGGGCAGCGGGAGCGCATCCAGGTCGGCGGCGGTGATGACCTCCGCCTCCGGTAGGTCTGCCACGTACGCCGGCCCGATCAGGGCGTCCAGCGGCGTGGCCTCCGCGGTTGCGCCACCCGGGAGGAAGTGGAGCGGTGCGTCGATGTGCGTGCCGACGTGCACATCGCAGTCCAGGCGGGAGTTGTTGGAGCTGTCTCCGTTCTCCAGCCGCTTGGTCCACGTCAGGCTCACGCCGACGCTTCCAGGCCAGATGGGCATTCCGTCCTCAACGGCCACGGAGATGTCGACAAGCTGTGGGATGTTCGTGTGAACTGGCTTCAAGATTGGTTTTGTGTCCCCACTCTAGATGGTCATCAAGCTACTATCTTCACACTCTCCCGAGGGTCATGTTAACCGCAAAGGTTTGCATTTGCCCACCCACCCGCTTTCTTATAAGCCCTTCATCTTCTCCCCGCCCTCGGACTGCGTCCTTACTCCCTGCTTTCCTCTCCCCACTCCCCCAAACCGAAAACTCCCAGAGGCCATCTTTGTGCAGGCAGGTAAAGCCATGAAGGGTGGGGCATCTATAGACCCGCCCGAAGACGGAGGTAGCAGCGGGCTCTTTGAAAGGGCTTGATGTATTCGTGCCATGGACGCCCTGGTCACTCCGTGCTCAACCGCGCTGTGGCACCGCCATCGACCACCAACGCCTGTCCTGTCATGAAGGATGAGCGCTGGTCGTCCGCGAGGAAGATGATGGCCTGGGCGATCTCCGCCGGCTGTCCCACTCGCCCCATCACAGTGCGGTCGGCCAGTCCCTGTAGCAAATCTTGGGTGGTGGCCTCCTGGCCAGCGCCGCGCCTCAGTCCGGCGTGGAGCATGGGCGTGTCCACCGCGCCCGGCAGAACGGCGTTGACTCGGATGCGGTCCGGGGCCAGCTCTATGGCCAGCGCCCGGGTCAGCGCCAGGAGCGCACCCTTGCTGGCGGCGTAGGCGGCGATATTGGCGGAGGTGGCCAGCGCATGCACCGAGCTGACGTTGACGATGGCTCCGCCGTTGGCCCGCATGAGCGGATAGGCGTGACGGACCGCAAGGTAGGCGGCGCGGACGTTGATTGCCATCGTCTCATCCCACTCCGCGGGGGTGGTCTCCACCAGCGGTTTGCAGAGCTGGATGGCAGCGTTGTTGACCACGGCGTCGACGCGACCCTCCTCATCTGCAACCCCGGCGAAGAGGCGCTGCGACTCGTCGGCGTCCGAGATGTCGGCGGTAGCGAAACGGTGCAGTGAAGAGGTGTCGGCTGGCTGCGTCCGGTCCACACCCACGACACGCCAGCCCGCCTGGGCAAACGCCTGGGCCGTCGCGCTGCCGATGCCTCCCGCCGCTCCCGTTATCAGGGCTACCCTGGTCACCACCTGGCGGCCTCCCGTCGAGTCGATACCATCGACCGAACTATAGCATAGGCATTTCGCTAGACGCTGTCTTCAGGTGCCTTTTGCGAGATGCTCTGCGGGGCATTGAGATGTTACTGGTTGTAGTCAGTCATGTCGGCCAGCAAGTCATATGTAGGAAAGTCTAGCCAATGACACCACACGCTCATAGCCCTTATACTGTGAGTCGGCCTCTTGCTCGGTCACTTCTCCAAGCAGCTACCTTAATAGTCTTGTGGAGGAATAGTCTTGTGGAGGCCTGGTTTTTTTGCGACATACTCAAGAGCTGGGATCATATCTGTATCTACGGATGCCAGGACTCCCACGTCATACTTGTCATCAATGGCCATTGTGACAAAGTCGATGGTCAACATCACATCGATGCCCTTTTCACGGGCTTTTTCATGCGGCCAATCCCTAGGATATCGTAACATCCGCGGTATACAGGTCACCCTACTAGCTGTCCAACCAACACATTGTTTCATATGTGCCGCATAGGACCTGGGTTCTTTGGTAGCGTCCGGTCTCCCAGTATAAATGCGCACCTCTGTCAATACACGATCAGAATCAGGCCTGCCCCTGGCTGTAAGGATTTGCCCCAATGCCAGAGGATGGAATTGACCTCTGACATGGTAGTCGTTCCTGTCAAAGAAGGCGTTTCTAGCACTCTGGTACATATTTTGGGCATCAATGAAGACCATGACTCGGTCAGACATAAGCCCTCCATAATAACAAGCCCCGCCAGTTCCCCCTCCCGTAGGAGGAGTGAACGGCGGGGAGTATTCCCAAAAACCGTACTACTTCGGTGCTATTATGTCAAGGGAACAGCGGTTCATCATAAGGGGTTCCTTAGGAACCCCTTATGATGAACCGTTCCGGTTTTGTCAACGATAGTCGGTCACGCTCTCTTTCGTACGCACTGCCTTGGGCTTTCTGGTACGGCCAGTGCCTGTGCATTCGTGACGATCAGCCACATCGGCCTATGAAGCTATTTAGCAAGATGCTTCCTTCATGTCCCAAATACGAGAAGGACACCCGCCGCCGTCGCCAGCCACAGCAGGATAGCGATGATCAGGGGTACATCCGACAGGAAGATCTCCTCCGGACTCTCGCCCAGGCTGCGGCGCTGGATAAGCAAGAGGTAGCGGAACAGCCCAAAGACCACCATAGGGATGGTGAGCATGGTGGCGTGGTTGTCCGGGAGGTTCTCAGCGGTGAAGGTGTATAGGATGTAGGCGATGAGCGTGGTTGCCGCCGCCACCGAGAGGAGCTGGTCAAGCAGCTGGGGCGAGTAGCTCTCCAGCGCGGCCCGCTGCTGCTTACTCTGGTCGCCGGCCAGGTGGAGCTCGTTCCGTCGCTTGCCGAACCCGATGAAGAGGGCGCCCAGGCTGGTGGTGACGTAGAGCCATGGCGATATGGGAACGCCGATGGCCACGGCTCCTGCCGCCGCCCGCAGGACGAACCCGGCGCTTATGGCCATCACGTCCAGGATGGCCATCCGTTTGATTGCCAGGGAGTAGGTGACCATCAGCACGAGGTAGGCGACGGCGGTGGCTCCGAACCAGGGGGCCAGCACGAAGGCTGCGGGCAGCCCGCCCGCCAGAAGCACTACCACCCCGGCGACGGCGACGGAGGGCCGAAGCCGACCAGAGGCCAGAGGCCGGTGGCGCTTGGTGGGATGGGCCCGGTCCTGCTTCAGGTCGGCCCGGTCGTTGATCAGGTAGATCGCCCCGGCTATGGCGCAGAAGATAAGGAAGGCGATGGTGGCGCGGATGAACGGGGTGACAATGCTGCCCAGGTCATCCGAGTCCCACAGCCGGTTGATGGCGAAGAAGAAGGCGAAGTAGATGATCAGGTTCTTGCTCCACTGCCGTGGCCGCAGGGATACCACAAGGAGCCAAAGCTCCCTGAGGCCAGCCGGCAGCGGAAGGCCTTTCGCCTGGTCCATGTTTGGAGCATACTACACTATGGTGCGGCAGTGGTAGAGACCCTGCCAGAGGCGGCAGTAATCTTTGCCTGCTGGGGTAGGGAGCCCTCGGACGCGGTCCGGGGTGGTGGTTGATCTCATGGAGCAGGAACGAGTGTCGCCGAATGCCTTTGCAATAGAGAGGTAGTGTAGCAACGTGAAGGTCCTGGTTACGGGAGGCGCGGGATTTATCGGCTCCCATGTGGTGGATGCCCTGGCCGCCTGTGGCCACCAGGTCGTGGTCGCCGACAACCTCTCCACCGGGAAGCGGACGAACCTGGACCCGGCGGTGCGTCTGTACGAGGTGGACCTGCGGTCCAGCGACCTGGCGGCGCTCTTCCGGAGCGTACGACCGGAGGTGGTGGTCCACATGGCCGCCCAGGCCAGCGTGAGCGCATCCATGCGAAGCCCCGGCCAGGATGCGGATGTGAATATAGCCGGGGCGCTAAATTTGCTGGAGCAGTGTAGGAGCACGGGGGTTCGGCGGATCGTCTACTCGTCCACCGGGGGGGCCCTCTACGGCGAGCCCGAGCGCCTTCCCTGTACTGAAGCGCATCCCATACGCCCGCTGAGCCCGTACGGGGTAAGCAAGTACGTGGCGGAGAAGTATATCGAGTTGTACGGCGCTCTCTACGGCCTGGAGTATGCCATCCTCCGATTCGCCAACGTCTACGGCCCGAGGCAGGACCCCTACGGCGAGGCTGGCGTGGTTGCCATCTTTGCCCAGCGGATGGCCGTGGGCGAGGAGGTCTCCATATTCGGCAACGGCGACCAGGAGCGGGACTTCGTCTACGTTGAGGATGTGGCCCAGGCCATGCTCAGCGCCCTGGAGCGAGGCACAGGCCAGTCGTTCAACATCGGGTGCGGCCTCGGCACCTCGGTCAACCAGCTTTTCACACTGCTGCGGGACCTCACGGGCTATAGGAGGGCGCCGACCTACACGGACCCCCGGCCCGGGGATGTGTACAAGGTGTACCTGGACGCGTCCAAGGCGCGCCGTGAGCTGGAGTGGGAGCCGCGGGCTACCCTGGACGAAGGGCTGCGGCGGACGGTGGCCTCCCTGAGCGGCCCATCGGGTTGACCCCTGCCGCCGTTACCCGGGGCCGGCCGCCTCCCGGAGGGCCTGCTCCGCGACACTGAGGTCCTTGAACCCGTCGATGCTCTGCCAGAAGGCGCTGGACTTGAACGCGTACACTCGGCCCTCTTCCGCCAGGCGGGGGAGCGTCGTGGTCTCGTGGTCGCCCAGCTTCGGCAGCTCCTGCTGAATGGCCCTATCGAAAATATCCACGCCTGCATGGACCCAATGGGGCAGGTACCCCTTCTCGTCAAAGGCGAGCACCTTGCTCGCATCGTCCACCTCTATTACGCCGTAGGCGCTGGGGTATTGCGTCAGCATCATGGTGGCGGTGGCGCCGGTGTCACGGTGTAGCCGCAGCAGTGGCTCCAGGTGCTGGTTCGTCAGGACATCGCCGTTGAGACCCACCACCGTGCGCTCCGTGGCTGGCACCAGCCCCAGGCCCTGTCGCAGGCCGCCTCCGCGTCCCAGGGGTGATTTCTCCACCGAGTACTGGATGCGCAGGCCGTACTCCGCTCCGTCGCCGAAGTAGTCGCGGATGGCCTCCCAGCGATAGCTGCACAGGAAAACGACGTCCGTAACCCCTTCCTCCTTCAGCCAGGAGACCTGGTGCCAGAGGATGGGCTTCCCGTTCACCTCCACCATCGGCTTGGGGACGGTGTCGGTCAAGGGTCGCAGCCGCTCGCCTCGCCCGCCGGCCAGGATCAGTGCGTACATGGGGTTTTCTCCTTCGGGCGGTCATCATAGGCTGCGCGGTTGCTGAGTGCAAGGTGTGAGCGGGGTAGGGTGCATGGGTTTGTCCTTTGACACGCTCAGGGTCAGCGGACTGATGCCGCTCATGGTGAGACAGCCTGAAGTGATCTTATAGAACGGTCGGACCAGGCGCGGATTTGTAAATTCAGGGTCGGAAAAACCGCAGGCATTCCGTTGCCCTCAAACGCCCTTTTATGGTATAGTGCGTCTCAATAAGAGAGTAGAGAGAAGAGAGGGAAGCAAGCAGAGCGGCATGCTGGATACGGACCGCAAGCAAGTCATCATTGGAGAGTATCGGGCCCACGATAAGGACACTGGATCCACGGATGTTCAGATAGCCCTTCTCACTACGCGGATCAACGAGCTCAGCGGGCATCTGCGTACTCACCGTAAAGACCACCAATCCCGGCGTGGCCTGCTCCAGATGGTGGGCCAGCGCAGACGGCTTCTCGCTTATCTCAGTCGAGAGGACGTTGGGCGTTACAGGAACCTGATCGCAAGCCTCGGCCTGCGCCGATAGCACCCGAATTTCGGGTGCTATTCTCTTTTCTGGTACTGCTCAGCGAACAGAAACGGAGTTTTACCTATGGTGCAGACCTATACGCGTGATATTGGAGGACGGACACTTACCATCGAATGGGGAAAGCTGGCGGGACTGGCCGGCGCCTCTGCTGTGTTGCGCTACGGCGACACGATGCTGCTGTGCACTGTGTGTACCACCAAGCCCCGGGAAGGGATCGATTTCTTTCCGCTGACCGTGGACTTTGAGGAGCGCTCCTACGCCGCCGGCAAGATCCCCGGGAGCTTCTTCCGCCGGGAGGGCCGGCCCTCCCAGGACGCTATCCTTGCAATGCGGCTGACCGACCGTTGCCTGCGCCCCCTGTTTCCCAAGGGCTTCCGGGACGAGGTGCAGGTGGTCAACACGGTGCTCTCCGTGGACCAGGAGAACCCGCCGGAGATACTCTCCATCATTGGGGCGTCCACCGTGCTGGGCATCTCGGAGATTCCATTCGAAGGCCCCGTGGCGGCGACGCGGATCGGCCACCTGGACGGCAACCTGGTGGTGAACCCGCTGTTCAACCAGATTGAGGAGGGCAGCCTGGACCTGGTGGTCGCCAGCACCAGGGATGCCGTCATTATGGTGGAGGCCGGTGCCAATGAGGTGCCGGAGTCGACCCTGGTGGAGGCCCTTCGCCTGGGACAAAAGGTGAATCTGGACCTGGTGGAGCTTCAGGAGGAGATCGCTCGTGAGGTGGGCAAACCCAAGAAGTCCTTCACCGTACCCAGCTTTCCCGAGGGTCTGGAGTCAGAGGTGGCTACCATGGTGGAGAGTCGGGTGGAGCAGCTCATGGACCAGGGAGCGGCCAAAGGAGAGCGCATTGGGGCCATAGATGCGCTCCTGGACGAGGCCGTAGAGCGGCTGGCTGAGACCCACGACCGGAAAACGGTCGCTACGGTCTTTGATAAGCTACTGGAGAAGGTGCTGCGCCGGAAGATACTGGACGAGGGCAAGCGCCCCGACGGCCGTGCGCCCACTGAGATCCGCCCTATATCTTCGGAGGTAGGGCTGATCCCGCGTACCCACGGCTCCGGACTGTTCACCCGAGGACAGACGCAGGTGCTGACCCTGGCCACTCTGGGCAACCTGGGACAGAACCAGAGGCTGGACACGCTGAAGCCCGAGTATAAAAAGCGGTTCCTTCACCACTACAACTTCCCCGGCTACTCCACGGGAGAGGTGCGTCGGATGGTGGGCCCCGGCAGGAGGGAGATAGGCCACGGTGCCCTGGCAGAGCGGGCCCTGTTGCCGGTCATCCCCAGCGAGGAGGAGTTTCCCTACACCATTCGCCTGGTTTCGGAGGTGCTGAGCTCCAACGGAAGCACCTCAATGGGCAGCGTCTGCGGCAGCATCCTTGCCCTGATGGACGCCGGTGTCCCCATCAAAGCGCCCATCGCAGGCGTGGCCATGGGGCTTATCCTTGGCGAAAACGGGAAGTTTACCGTCCTCACCGATATCCAGGGGATCGAGGACTTCAAGGGGGACATGGACTTCAAGGTGGCGGGAACAAAAGAGGGAGTGACCGCCCTTCAGATGGACGTCAAGGCCAAGGGCGTCACGTTCGAGATCATGGAGCAGGCCCTGGCCCAGGCGCGGGACGGGCGGCTCTTCATCCTGGACAAGATGCTCCAGGCCATCAACCGCCCTCGGGAGAGCGTCAGTCCCTACGCTCCCAAGATCGTGAAGATCATGGTGCCGCCGGAGAAGATAGGTCTCATCATTGGCCCCGGTGGACGCACCATCCGAGCCATCATCGAGCAGACCAAGGCCACCATAGAGGTGGAGGATGATGGGTCGGTCCTCATCGGTTCCGTCAATGAGGAGAACGCACAGAAGGCTGTGGAGGCCGTTAAGGGGCTTGTGACCGACCCGGAGGTGGGCCACATCTACACCGGTAAGGTGACCCGCCTGATGAACTTCGGTGCATTCGTGGAGTTCCTGCCCGGCAAAGAGGGGTTGGTTCACATCAGTGAACTATCCGACACCCGTGTGGAGCGCGTGGAGGATGAGGTGGACGTGGGCGACGAGATCACCGTGATGATCACGGAGGTGGACCGCATGGGACGGATCAACCTGTCACGCCGTGCGGCGTACCAGGGATCCCCCTCTGAGGGTGCCAGTGGCCCTCCCCGTAGGTACGATGGCGGCGGACCTCGGAACGGCCCGCCTCCCGACCGGGGCCCTGGCCAGAGGCCCGGCGGGCGTGGTCCTGCTCCTCGGCCTCCCCGCCGTTATTAGAGGGTGTAGGTCATGGCCGCAACGCGAGTCATCGTCCACGGTGCCGCCGGTCGGGTTGGCCGGGAGGTCCTCCTGGCACTGGCCCGGGACCCGGAGGTGGAGCCGGCCGGTGCGGTGGATGTGGTGGCGCAGGCTGCGGAGCTGCCCCTTCCGGAGAGCGCTGGCACCGTTCCCTACGAGCCGAGCCTGGAGGCGCTTCTGCGCCGCTGCCAGGCGGACGTGGTGGTGGACTTTACCAGCGCCGCCGCATGCACGGAGATGGCTCCCGTGGCCGCCTCCAACGGTCTGCACCTGGTCATAGGCTCCACCGGCCTGAGTGATGACGACCTGGCCACGCTGGCGGACCTGAGCCGGAAGAATAGGGTGGGCATCGTTGTCGCCCCCAACTTCGCGCTGGGTGCCGTGGTGCTCAACCATCTGGCCCGTATAGCCGCCCGCTACTTCGACTACGCGGACATCTTCGAGGCCCACCACGAGGCCAAGGTGGACGCCCCATCCGGGACGGCCTTGAAGCTGGCCAGGGACATCGCCGCCGAGGGGCGGTTCACACGTCCCATGCCCCAGACCGAGCCCTTGCCCGGCACTCGTGGCGGCGACTATAATGGCGTCTCCATCCATAGCAGCCGCATGCCTGGGCGACTGGCCCAGCATGAGCTGGTCTTTGGAGTGTCCGGTCAGACATTGACCCTACGCCATGACACCATCAACCGCGAGTGCTATATGCCCGGTGTGCTGCTGGCCATCAAAGAGGTGACCAGGAGGCGGGAGCTGGTTGTTGGGCTGGAGAGCATCCTGGGGCTGGGCTAGCCTTTCTACTAAGGAGACATCCGTGTCAGGGCTGAACGTAGCCGTTGTGGGTGCTACCGGCCTGGTTGGGGCCGAGTTCCTCAGGATACTGGAGGGCTGGAGCGTCCCCGTCAGCTCCTTACGACTCTACGCCTCCGACCGCTCCGCGGGCCAGCGTCTCCCGTTCAGGGGCGATGAGATTGCGGTGGAGGAGACTACCGACGACTCTTTTCAGGGCATAGACGTAGCCCTCTTCTCCGCCGGAGCCGATGTGAGCAAGCGCTTCTCACCGGTCGCTGCCAGGTCGGGTGCGGTGGTGGTGGACAACAGCTCGGCGTTTCGAATGGACCCTCAGTCGCCCCTGGTGGTGCCTGAGGTCAACCCCGACGACCTGGAGGGGCATCGGGGTATCATCGCCAACCCCAACTGCTCCACTATCCAGATGGTGGTAGCCCTGAACCCGCTGCACCAGCTCAACCCCATCGTGCGTATCGTCGTCTCCACCTATCAGGCGGTGGCCGGTACGGGGACGGCTGCCGTGGATGAGCTCAACCGGCAGATACGCCAGGTTATGAAAGGTGAAGAGACCTCTCCCAACGTGTACCCCCATCAGATCGCCTTCAACGTCATACCCTTCGTGGACGACTTTCTGGACAACGGCTACACCGTTGAGGAGTGGAAGATGGTCACGGAGACCCGCAAAATAATGCATCTTCCGGACCTGCCCGTGAGCGCAACGTGTGTCCGTGTGCCCGTCTATCTGAGCCACAGCGAGGCAGTGAACGTGGAGTTCACCCACCCAATGTCGCCTCAGGAGGCACGGGAGATACTGTCCCATGCTCCGGGGGTGGAGGTGGTGGACGACCCCTCTCGCCAGATGTATCCTCTGCCGCTGACCGCCACCGGCCGGGACGAGGTGCTTGTAGGCAGAATCCGAGAGGGCCTCTCCCATCCCAACTCCCTGGCCCTGTGGATAGTGGCCGACGACTTGCGGAAGGGCGCCGCCCTCAACGCTATACAGATCGCTGAAGAGATCGTCAGCCGGGATTTGCTCCCAAGCCGGAAAGTCGGGTAGAGTAACCGGGCCCGTCTCCTCCAGGAGGTGCTAGGATGGCTGAGATAGGAAGACTCCTCACTGCCATGGTCACGCCCTTCGACCAGCAGGGGCAGGTGGACTACGCTCAGGCCAAGCGGCTGGCCCAGGCCCTGGTGCAGTCCGGGAGCGACGGCGTGGTGGTGGCCGGCACTACCGGCGAATCGCCCACGCTCACCGGGAAGGAGCAGGCGCGCCTCTTCGCCGAAGTGCGGCAGGCCCTGGAGGGCAGCGGCAGCGTGGTGGCGGGGACGGGCAGCAACAGCACGGCGGAGGCCGTGGAGTATACACGGGATGCCCAGGAGGCCGGTGCCGATGGTGCGTTGCTGGTGGTCCCCTACTACAACAAGCCCACCCAGGAGGGACTCTACCGCCACTTCAAGGCCATAGCGGAGAGCGCGGACCTGCCGTGCATCCTCTACAACGTGCCCAGCCGGACGATCACGAACCTGTCGGCGGAGACCACCATCCGCCTGAGCCAGATACCCAACATCGTGGGCGTCAAGGAGGCCAGCGCCGACTTCGACCAGATAGCGACCATCATCTCCGGCGCTCGGGAGGGGTTCCGCGTATGGAGCGGCAACGACGCCGATACCTTCGGAGTCCTCTGCCTGGGGGGCTACGGCGTCATCAGCGTTGCCTCACACCTGGTGGGCCGTCAGATCAAGGGGATGATCCAGATGCTGCTGGACGGCAGCCTGGAGGGGGCGGCCAGGGAGCACCGACGGCTGCTTCCCATCTTCAAGGGCATCTTCGTTGTGGCCAACCCCATTCCCATCAAGTACGGGGTGAACAGGGCCGGCCTCAGCGTGGGCAGCCCCCGCCTTCCCCTGACGGAGCCTGACGATAAGATAGCGGCATTCCTGGACGACCTGTTCGCCCGGTATACCATAGACCTGCCGGTGGAAGTGGCGAGCTAGCCGGTTCGCCTTCGCAGCGACAAAAGCCAGGGGGCGTCTCCTCAAGGAGACGCCCCCTTTTCGTTCGTCTGATTGTACGGTTGCTACACTACGCGGGGGTGGCGGGCTCGCCAAAGCCCCCGGTTTGAGACCTGCCCGCGACGCGGTCTGCCGTGGCCTGGTCTATTCCCCTGGGCCACTGCCGCTTCAGGTCGTCCTTCACGGTGACGGTAAGCTTCCCGAAGTCGGCGATCTCAATCTCCAGCTTGTCGCCGTCCTGGATGGCGCTCAGCCCCTGGTGGTTGGTGCCGCAGGCGATGACATCGCCCGGGAGCAGTGTCGCGATGGAGCAGGCCCACTCGAAGGAGCGCGGGATGCTGTAGCCCATGTCGTTGGTGTTGTAGTTCTGGCGCAGGTCGCCGTTGGACCAGAGCTTTACCTGGAGGTTCTGAGGGTCCGGGACCTCGTCTGCGGTGACGATGTATGGCCCAATAGGGCCAAAGGTATTCCACGACTTGCCCAGGAGGAAGCTGCTCCGGTGGAGACCCCGCGCCGACGCATCGATGAAGTTGGTGTATCCGAAGACGTGGTCGTACACGTTCTCCGCCTTCACGTCCGTGGCCTCTTTGCCAACGATCAGACCCAGCTCCGCCTCGTGGTGGAAGATGTTTGCCTTGTCGGGAGGCATCACTATCGTGTCCCCGTCGCCGATGATGGAGTTGGAGGACTTGAGGAATGCGTTGATGGGCCGTGGCTCCTTCAGCGCACCGTTCTCCAGGTAGTTGGCGGCCATGCAGACGATGTGCACGGGTTTCGGCAACGGTGGCCGTAGCCGTACCTGGCCCACCGGTGTGCCGCTGGCGTGGCTGGCGTGCTCCTCGATGTTGCTGCGGTAGCGGTCGAAGTTCGCGATCAGCCCGCTCATCCAGTCGTGGGGCGTAACGTGGGGGATGTCCCGGATAGCGTCGGAGATGCCCACGACGTTGCCGTCCTTGAGCACCCCGGGAATAAAGTCGTTGTAGAAAAGCAGTCTCATGGTTCCCTCCTCATGTTGAATGGACGGTAGCCTAGGAAGAGCTTCCGGCTCCTGCCGCCTCTCTGGCTTCCTTCTGATCATGGGTCTCTCTGCGCCACTCCCGTTTCAGGTCGTCTCTGACGCTGACCCGGAGCCTTCCCATCTCTGGGATCTCCATCTCTATGGCATCGCCATCCTGCATGGGCCCCAGGCCGCGGTGGTTGGTCCCGCAGGCGAAGATGTCCCCCGGGTCAAGGGTAAGGACGTGGCTGGCCCACGCAAGGCTTGCCGCAATCGAGTGTGCCATGTCGCTGGTGGGGTAGTCCTGGCGCAGCTCTCCGTTCACCCACAGCTTCACGGGCAGGCTCTGCGGGTCTGATATCTCATCGGCGGTGACCAGGTAGGGGCCTATGGGGGCGAAGGTGTGCCACGACTTGCCGGGGTAGAAAGAGTCCATGGGGGGAGCGCCCAGTCCCCGGGCCGATCCGTCCAGGAAGTTGAGGTAGCCGAAGACGTAGTCGTAGGCGTCGTTCTCCCGGATCTCACTGGTGGTCTTGCCAATGACGATCCCAAGCTCTGCCTCGTGCTCGAAGACGCTGGCCTCGGCGCTGGGGATGACAATGGTATCCCCCTGGCCGATGGTGGAGCTGGGCGACTTCAGGAAGGCGTTGAGGGGGTTCGGCTCCGAAAGGTGGCCAGATTCCATGTAGTTGCCGGCCATGCAGATCATTTTGCCGGGCCGGGGCACCGGCGCTCGTAGCCGCACCTGGCCCAGGGGCGTACCCTTGGACGAGCGCGCCGCCTCTTCCAGGCGTCCCTTGTACTGGTCCCACCTCGCTATCAACCCGCTCATCAGGTCGTGTGGGCCCAGGTGCGGTATATCCTGGACCGCGGCGGAGACATCCACCACGTTTCCATCCTTCACCACCCCCAGGACAAAGTCGTTGAAATAGACAAGCTTCACGGTATTCCCTCCTCCCGTCCACCCATGGTGGACGATGCCGGATTTCCCGGCCTTGTGGTTGTCGAGGCTATCCTATCGGAGAATCGGCCGTATTGCCACCGTCTCCTCCCGTTTGGGACCGGTGGAGATGAGATCGACGGGCACGCCGATCAGCTCCCCCAGACGGTCGACGTACCGGCGGGCGCCCGCCGGTAGCCTATCCAGGTTTGTTGCGGATGCGGTGGGCTGGTCCCAGCCGGCGAACTCCTCATACACCGGCTGACACTGCTCCAGCACCTCGTTATTGGTGGGGAAGTGGGGGAGCACGTTGCCGTGGATGCTGTAGCCGGTGCATACCTTGATTGGGGAGATGCCGTCAAGCACGTCCAGGCGGGTCAGCACCACGGAGGTAAAGCCGTTGACCTGAGCGCTGTACCGCGCCGCCACCGCATCAAACCAGCCGATGCGCCGCGCACGTCCTGTAGTGGTCCCGTACTCCCACGCCAGCTCCCTGATTTTCTCGCCTACGTCGTCGGTGAGCTCCGTCACCAGTGGGCCGGCGCCCACCCGCGTGGAGTAGGCCTTGAAGATGCCGGCCACCCCCTCGATTGCGTGAGGTGGAATGCCCGTGCCGGAGGAGGCTCCACCAATGGATGGGGAGGAGGATGTGACGAATGGATAGGTGCCGTGGTCGATGTCCAGGAGAGTGCCCTGTGCCCCCTCCAACAGAACGGTCTTCCCGTTGGCCAGGGCATCATGGAGAACAACCTCGGTTGGACGGATGTAGGGAGCAAGCTGCTCGCCCCACTGGAGGCACTTCTCCAGCAGCTCCTCCACTGAAATCGGCTCGCCTCCGTAAACCTTGGTGATCAGTGCGTTCTTCTGCTCGACCACGTGCATCAGTCGGGGAAGGAATCGCTCCTCATCGTTGACCTCCAGCAGGTCCCCCACGCGAATGCCCACGCGACCCACCTTGTCCATGTAGGCCGGGCCGACACCCTTGCCGGTGGTGCCGATGGCCTGGCCTCCCTTGGAGCGCTCCTCCAGGGCGTCCAGGGTAACGTGATAGGGCATGATCAGGTGGGCGCGGTCGCTGATGTAGAGCCGGCTGGTATCCACTCCCCGCTCCTGGAGCCCCTGGATCTCACCCAGCAGCACCTCCGGGTCCACCACAACGCCGTTAGCTATTACGCAGGTGACCTGGGGCCAGAAGATGCCTGAGGGGACTAGATGGAAAGCGAACTCTCCCATCTCGTTGATGACGGTGTGTCCGGCGTTGTTTCCCCCGGAGAACCTGACCACGTAGTCGGCCCGCTCCGCAAGGAAGTCCACCACCTTCCCCTTCCCCTCATCGCCCCACTGAGCACCGATCACGGCATATGCTGGCATAGCTATCCCTGTGGAAGAATACACCCTGTTCGGGCCTACGGCGGGGCGAGTATACCAAAAGGCCATCGGTTTTGGAATGGGCTTGGCCCCAGGATAATCGCCTGCTACCTGACCGTCACTTCGCCGGGGATAGTAGGCCAAAATACTGAATACTTGACATCGAACGCCGCCTCGTCTATATCTTGGGGGCGATATAGAGACAGGAGGTTGCTTTGAGCATACCGAAGATGAAGGATATGGTGGCCATCGTCAATGGAGCCAGCCGTGGCATCGGCGCTGGAATAGCCAGGGGATACGGCATAGAGGGTGCCAAGGTGGTGGTGGCGGCCCGAACGGAGGAGCCGCATCCCAGGCTGCCCGGCACCATCCACTCCGTTGTGGCGGAGATCAACGAGGCAGGCGGTGAGGCCACCGCCATCAGATGCGACATCTCTCAAGAGGAGGATGTTCAGAATCTAGTCGATCAGACCCTGGAGAAGTACGGCAAGATAGACGTGGTGGTGAACAATGCCGCCGTGATGATCACCGGCAACCCCGTGGTGGATACCCAGGCCCGCCACTACCTGTTGGGTCTCAGGGTGAACCTGCTGGGGCCGTTCCTGCTGTGCAAGTATGCCCTTCCCTCCATGATGGAGCGGCGGTCCGGGAGCATCATCAACATCGGCTCCGGTGCGGCGGAGAGCAGGAACCCTGGCGGAACAAACTATGCCACCACAAAGGCCGGCCTGGAGCGGTTCACCATAGTGCTGGCTGAGGAGGCACGGGAGTACAACATCGCCGTGAACTGCCTTGATCCGGGGCCTATCAAGTCTGAGGCGGCGGAGATGCTTCAGCCGGCGGACCACAACTGGGCCTCCTACGCACCGCCGAAGGCCGTGGCCCCCTCGGCGATATTCCTTGCGGTGCAGGACGCCAAGAGTTTCACCGGCCGGATAGTCCACCGCACCGAGTTTCGCCGCACCTGGCCGTAGACCGGCCGGGGAGCAGCCTCTGCTCGATATGGGCGTACCCGCCGGGTACGCCCAACGTTTGTCCCAGCCCCTCCGCAAGTCACTGCCAGTTGGCGAGCCCCTCCTTTGCAGAGACAAAACTTCCCTATGCTATAATTCCTTTGGAGAGCGCCCTCAGCGAGGTACCGATGCCCGACTACGAAGCCATCATCCTGGACAAGGACGCCCAGGAGCATATCGCCAGAATTACGTTGAACCGCCCCGACCGGTTGAACGCCATCAGTGATCAGATGGGACGGGAGCTCGTTGAGGCAATTGAGGACGTGGCCGCGGATGATGAGGTGCGTGTGCTGGTGCTCACCGGCGCCGGCCGCGGCTTCTGCTCTGGGGCCGATACCGCTGGTATGGCCGGGGGGCAGTCCCAGGGTGGGCACTCTGGCGAGCGGGGAGCAGAGGAGATACGCCGGGGCTTCGGCACCGCGCAGCGGATGATCCTCGGGCTGCATCGCATGGAGAAGCCGACGATAGCTATGGTCAACGGTGCCGCCGTGGGGGCCGGGCTGGACCTAGCGTGCGCCTGCGATATACGCATCGGCTCCTCCAACGCCCGGTTCATGGTGGCCTATATACGCATCGGGCTGTTCCCGGGCTATGGCGGTGCCTGGCTGTATCCCCGAGTGCTGGGGAGCGTGGCCAAGGCGGCGGAGCTGCTCTTCACCGGCGACTTCATGGAGGCAGCAGAGGCCTTGCAGCACGGGCTGCTGAACCGCCTGGCGACCCCCGAGGAGTTGGAGAGCACCACCATGGAGATGGCGCGGAAGATAGCCCAGGGTCCGCCCATAGCCATGCGCCTTTCCAAGCTTATGCTCTACAAGGGATTGGAGTTTGACCTGGAGACGGCCATGCAGATGGCGGCGGCGGCGGAGACCATTACACTCACCTCCCGCGACCATCAGGAGGGGCTTGCCGCCTTCCGAGAGAAGCGCGTGCCCCGCTTTACCGGCGAGTAGGTGTACCGTAGGCTGTTCCAGCTTGTAGATATCGATGTAGCCAAGAAAGGGGTCCAATGCCGCTCTTTGAGGAGCTGAAGGTGTTCACCGGCAACGCCCATCCGGAGCTGGCCAAGTCTATCTGTGACTACCTGGGCACTCCTCTTGGCGAATCCGAGGTCTTCAAGTTCACCAATGGCAACACCTTCGTGCAGTTTGGCGAGAACATCCGGCAGCGCGATGTGTTCCTGGTTGAGCCCTTCTCCTCTCCCGTGAACGACCGCATCATGGAGTTGCTGATCATGATCGACGCGGCCAAACGCGCCTCCGCCGGTCGTATCACGGCGGTCATTCCCTACTTCGCCTACGGCCGCACCGATAAGAAGGACCAACCGAGAGTTCCCATCACCGCCCGCCTGGTGGCGGACCTGGTCACCACGGCGGGGGCGGACCGGGTGCTGACCGTGGACCTGCACGCCGGCCAGATCCAGGGCTTCTTTAACATCCCCGTAGACGAGCTGACCGCCCTACCGCTCCTGAGTCGGTACATAGAGGAGAAGGAGCTGAAGAGTACCGTCGCTGTTGCCGTGGACATCGGTGCAAGCAAACGGGCCAGAAACATGGCTAAGCGTATCGGAGCGTCTCTGGCCATCATGGAGAAACGGCGAACAGGAAATGCCGATAAGTTGGAGACGTTAAATATCATCGGTGAAGTAAAGGGTCGCGTCGCCGTGACGGTGGACGATGAGATCGACACCGGTGGCTCGCTGCTCTCCACCATCGACGCCCTCCTGGAGGGGGGTGCCACGGAGGTGTACGCCTGCTGTACCCACGGTGTGCTCTCCGGAAGCGCCGCGGAGCGGATCGTCGCCAGCCCCCTCAAGGAGCTGGTGATTACGGACACGCTGCCCGTGGACGAGGAGAGACGGGACAGCAAGACCACGGTGCTCTCCGTAGCGCCGCTGCTGGGAGAGGCCATTCATCGCATCCACGGCGGCCTCTCCGTCGGCGCAATGTTTGAATGAAGGACGGTGATGGTATGGCGGAGAGAGCGACAAAGACCTATGCGATGCCGGTCCAGATCAGCAAGATTGAGGGCGTAGGCTACCGTGCTGAGTGCACGATCCTCCAGGGATGCTTTGTGGATGGCGGCACCATGGAGGAGGTGCTGTCGGACATCCAAGAGGCGATTGCGCTTTACATTGAGGCCTCCCGTGAGCGAAATCTGCCGCTGCCGGAGATCGTGGAAGCGCCAGGTTCGGCGGTGCTGACCATTATCCCTGTGGCTGTGCATGCATGAGGTATGGTGAACTGATTCGGCTTCTCAGTGATCATGGAGCAGAGATCTATGGCAGGGCCGCAGACATGAAATCTGGGGTGTTCCAGGGACACCGCTTCGGACGCTGGTGCCGAGACATCGGGGAGAAATAGCCGCCGGCACAGCACAGAGGATCTTGAAAGAGCTAGGAATACAGATGCCACGAGGTTGAACGCAGCTGTCCAGCCGGAGCAATGTTTGAATGAATACAGGCTACAACATGCTCAAATCCCCCTTGCGGTTCATTACAGACTCAAGCGGGCGGGCCATCAAGAAGTTCCGCCCCATTGTTGAGCGTATCAATGCCCTTGAGCCTTCCCTGGAGCGCCTCTCCGACGACGAGCTCAAGGCGAACACCGCGGAGTTCCGGGCCCGTCTTGAGCGGGACGCCGAGCTGGACGACCTGCTGGTGGAGGCCTTCGCCCACGTCCGTGAGGCGGCCAAGCGCACCATCGGCCAGCGCCACTACGATGTCCAGCTCATAGGAGGCACCGCGCTTCACCAGGGGAAGATCGCCGAGATGCAGACGGGAGAGGGAAAGACCCTGGTGGCCACCCTTCCTCTCTACCTGAACGCGCTGGAGGGCAAGGGTGCCCACCTGATCACGGTCAACGACTACCTGGCCAAGCGGGACACCCAGTGGATGGGCCCCATTTTTCACCTTCTGGGACTGAGCGTCGGCTGCCTCCAGCATGAGTCGTCGTATATCTACGATCCGGACACCGAAAACGACAGTCCGAACCTGGTCAACCTGCGACCGGCGACCCGCAGGGAGGCGTACCAGGCGGACGTTACCTATGGGACCAACAACGAGTTCGGGTTCGATTACCTGCGGGACAACATGATCGCCGACCCCTCCCAGGTGGCGCAGCAGGAGCTCCACTACGCCATTGTGGATGAGGTGGACAACATCCTCATCGACGAGGCACGCACCCCGCTGATCATCAGCGGCCCGGCCCAGGAGCCCGCCAAGCTCTACCCCGCCACGGCCCGACTGGCGGCACGGCTGGTGGCGGAGGTGGACTACACCGTCGATGAGAAGCTACGCTCCGTCACCCTCACGGAAGAGGGCATCTCCAAGGTAGAGCGGGGGCTCAACCTCGATAACCTCTACGCACCGGAGAACGTGGCACTGACCCACTACGTGGACAATGGACTCAAGGCCTCGGTCATCTTCCAGCGGGATAGGGACTACGTGGTCCAGGACGGTGAGGTGATCATAGTAGACGAGTTCACCGGGCGTCTCATGCCCGGGCGGCGCTACTCTGAGGGGTTGCACCAGGCCATAGAGGCCAAGGAGGGGCTCCAGGTCCGTCGGGAGAGCATCACCTACGCCACCATTACCTTGCAGAACTACTTCCGCCTCTACCGGAAGCTCTCGGGCATGACCGGCACGGCCGCCACCGAGTCAGACGAGTTTTTCAAGATATACAGGTTGGAGGTCGTCGTCATTCCCACCAACAAATCGATGATCCGGGTGAACACCCCTGACCTGGTGTATAAGAATGAGAGGGCCAAGTACAACGCGGCTGCGCAGGAGATAGCCGAGCTCCATAAGGAGGGTCGCCCCGTGCTGGTGGGCACCACCTCCATCGAGAAGTCCCAGGAGCTCAGCGACCTCCTCAAACGGCGTGGCATTCCCTGCCAGGTGCTGAACGCAAAGTTTCATGAGAAGGAGGCGTCCGTGGTGGCCCAAGCCGGACGTCTGGGTGCGGTGACCGTGGCCACCAGTATGGCCGGTCGTGGTACCGATATCGTCCTGGGAGGGAACCCGGAGAGCCGTGCCCCGGAGGAGTGGCAGGAGGAGCACGACAAGGTGGTGGCGCTGGGGGGGCTCCACATCCTCGGCACGGAGCGCCACGACGCCCGGCGCATCGATAACCAGCTCCGCGGCAGGGCGGCGCGCCAGGGCGACCCCGGGAGCGCTCAGTTCTACGTCTCCCTGGAGGACGACCTGATGCGTCGCTTCGGCGGCGATAGGATCAAGAAGATTATGGGCTGGGCCGGACTGGAGGAGGAGGTTCCCATTCAATCGCGCCTGGTTACCAAGGCCATCGGAAGCTCTCAAGTGAAGGTGGAGGCGGCCAACTTCGACATCCGCAAGCACCTGGTGGACTACGACGACGTTATCAACGTCCACAGGGACCTGATCTACAGCGAGCGTCGTAAGATCGTGTCCGGAGCCGATCTGAGGTCGAACATTCAGGAGATGGTCCACCGGGAGATCGATGACCTGGTGGCCGCCCACACCTCCGACCGGGACCGGGACGAGTGGACCCTGGACAGCCTTGTAGCGGAGCTTCAGTCCATCATGCCCCTGCCCTCGGACCTGGCCGTGGACCGCCTCTACGACCTCACTCCGGAGGAGATGGGTGATGCCATCATCGCCCACGCCGACGCCGTGTACGAGGAGCGTGAAGGGCTGCTGGGGGCCGAGCAGATGCGGGCGATGGAGCGCGTGGTGATGCTCCGGGTCATGGACTCCCATTGGGTGGAGCACCTGACGGCGATGCAGAACCTTCGGGAGGGCATAGGGCTACAGGCCTACGGCCAGCGGGACCCCCTTGTCATGTACCGAAAAGAGGCGCATGAGATGTTCGAGGAGCTTCTCAGAAGCGTCCAGCATGACATCGTTCACACCCTGTTCCATGTGGTGCCCGCGCCTGGCGGAGCGGCCTCAGCCGCGCCGGCCTCATCAAGTGGTGCATTGCAGACTGGAAGAGGCGCGGTGGTGGCGGCATCCCGGCCCAGCGTCATGGCGAATGCCGTTGGCAATCGTGGTGCGGCAACGCCTGGCGGTGCCAAGGTGGGCCGCAACGACCCGTGTCCCTGCGGCAGCGGCAAGAAGTACAAACGGTGCCACGGCGCCGCTGCATAGGAGGTTTGTTGTAATGCGATTGTTTCACCTAATACAGAAGGGCATTCTCCTGGAGTTTCAGGAGGAATCTGAGGGCGGTTACACGGTTACAGTACCATCACTGCCGGGATGCGTGTCGTATGGCGAAAGCTTCGAACAAGCGATTGAGATGATCAAGGATGCTATGGAAGGATGGCTTGCCGTGGCCGGCGAGGAGGGGGTAGCCATTCCGGAGCCCTTCCGGTCGGTCAAGATCGCCAGTTTGTGAGAGTTGCTGTGCGCGGCGATCTTCCGACTCTCAGGCCGCAAGCGGTTGCACGTGTTTTGGAACGAGCTGGCTTTACTAGTGAAGCGGCAAACAGGGGCACACCTTATTCTATTTAAAGAAGGATTGCGAAGGCCGGTTACCGTACCGTTGCATCGGGGAGACCTGCCAAGGGGAACTTTGAGAGCTATCATTCGGGAAGCTGGTTTAACTGTGGGGGAGTTTCTTGCCTTACTCACATAATGGCCATGGCCGCAACGACCCGTGTCCCTGTGGCAGCGGCAAGAAGTACAAACGGTGCCACGGCGCCGCTGGGTGATGGCTCATGTATCTGACCCAGGGTGAGAACAGCTCTCCAGATGGTGCTCCAGTCGCATGAACAACCTCCAGATAGCGGACGTGTTTACCAAGATCGCCGCTCTCACGGACCTGAAGGGCGAGGGCGTCTTCGTTGTGCGCGCCTACCAGCGGGCGGCCCACACCATCGAGCGGCTTCCCGTGGAGCTGGAGCAGTACGTGGCCGAGGGGAACAACCTCCGAGAGATCTCCGGCATAGGCGAGGCCATCTCCAAGAAGATTCGGGAGCTCCTGGAGACCGGGCGGTTGGAGTTCTACGAGAAGCTAAAGGCAGAGTTTCCGGAGGGGCTGCTCCAGCTTTTGGATGTCCCGGGTATAGGGCCCAAGACCGCCATGCTGGTCTGTACGGAGCTGGGCGTCTCCACCGTGGAGGAGCTTGAGGCCGCCATTGAGGACGGCCGGGTGGCGGCGCTGCCTCGCCTTGGGGAGAAGGCGGCGGAGAACATCCTGCGCCACATCCGTTCCCCCCGGACCAAGGAGCAGCGCACACCCCTGGGGCGGGCCCTGCCCGTGGCCGAGGCGGTGATAGAGCATCTGCGCCAGCGAGGTCCGGGGATCAGGCGACTGGAGCCCGCCGGGAGCCTGCGCCGCTACGAGGAGACCGTGGGGGACATCGACCTGGTCTGTACCGCCGACGACCCCAAGGGGGTCATAGATGCCTTCGTGGCCTTGCCGGAGGTGGCGGATGTCCTGGGCCACGGCTCCACCAAGGGCAGCGTGGTCACCAAGGTGGGGCTCCAGGTAGACCTCCGCGTGGTGACGGACGAGGAGTACGGCTCCCTGCTCCAATACTTCACCGGCAGCAAGCAGCACAACGTCATCCTCAGGGAGTATGCCAATCGCATGGGCCTCTCCCTCAACGAGTACGGTATTACCGATACAAAGACGGGCGAGGTTCAGAAGTACACCGATGAGGAGCCCTTCTACGCCCGGCTTGGCCTTCCCTACTTCCCGCCGGAGCTGCGCCAGGGCACCACGGAGCTGGATGTGGCCCGCCGCGGCGCTCTCCCTAACCTGGTAGAGATGAGCCACATCAACGGCGACCTCCACGTCCACACGGACTGGAGCGACGGTCGTGACGCCATGGAGGCCATGCTGGCCGCCGCCGCGGAGCGGGGCTACCAGTACCTCGCCATCACGGACCACTCCTCCGGCCGCGGCATCGCCAACGGACTGACCAGGGAGCGGTTGCTCCGCCAGATCGAGCTCGTCCGCTCCCTGGATGGGCGGTTCGGCACCATGAAGCTCCTCACCGGCTCGGAGGTGGACATCCGGGCGGACGGCTCCCTGGACTATGCGGAAGAGTTGCTAAGGGAGCTGGATGTGGTGGTGGCCTCCGTCCACTCCGCCATGGGTCAGGATAGAGAGACAATGACGGAGCGTATCATAAGGGCTATGAGGAACCCCTATGTCACCGTCATCGGCCACCCCACCACTCGGCTGGTGGGCCAGCGCCCGCCCATTGAGGTGGATATGGAGGCGCTGTTCCAGGCTGCGGCGGAGACCGGCACGGCCATGGAGATCAACGCCTCACCGGACCGCATGGACCTGCGGGACGTCCACGTGCTGCGGGCCAAGGAGGTGGGCGTTCCCCTGATGATCAACACAGATGCCCACTGGACGGAGCATTTTGCTAATATGCGCTTCGGTGTGGCGGTGGCCCGCCGGGGCTGGTGTGAGGCCATTCACATTGTCAACACCCGTCCCCTGGACGAGTTTCTCGCCTTCATACGCCGCAAACGTACTCAACCGAAGGCCACGGTGGTACACTAGCCAGGGAGCCATGGTGAGTAGCGAGAAGAAGATTGAGGGTGGCCCGTCACGGCGGAGGCGGAAAGCCTCCGTGGGCACTGACGCCGTAGAGCACCTCCGCACCTCCATTGCGGAGGGAGGCTCGTGGTTTAGAGCACTCCTGACCGCCGTCGGCATGTGGAGCCTTGCGGAGGAGGAGGTGGATGGACGCCACTACCAGTACCTGTTGCAGGGAGAGGCCTTTGACTGGCTGGTGCTAGCGGAACGTCTTCTGGACGAGGTCGATGGTCTGGTGCCCTTGGAGGAGAAGGAGTCCCTGCTCTTCCTTAACAAGCTCCCCGACGACCTTTCCGAGACCGAGTTTCGCACCCTCATGGGGGACGATAAGTACCGGGCTCACTTGAACTTCTTCTACGGCGTTGTGGTGGAGGAGTCTCTTCTGCTGGCGGTGGAGGAGGAGGTGCGGAAACAGCGGATAGCCCAGAGCCTACCCGACAACGATGAGGTTGTGGAGCGGGCCTATCAACGCATCTACGGCGAAGGCCCTGAGCGCCTCCTCAAGGCCTTCCAGCGGAAGAGTGGACGGGCCACCAGCCGGTCACTATCCCTGACCGACCTCAAGGAGTTCACCTACTGGCTGTTCAAGCGCCGCATCAACGCCTCTGATAGCTCCAGAGTGGCCAGTGACACCAAGAAGGGGCTGGAGCGCCTCTTTCAGTTGCACGCCCCTCCGGTTCATGAGCCAGTGGTGGCACGCTCCACAGCGGGATGGACTGTGGGGTCATAGGCGTGGTTCAGGCTGCCACCTCAGAGCGCCTTGACAGTGCTGAACGGCTTTGCTGATTTTCACGAAATACGTAGGAACTTTCATGACCGTGGAAGACTAAGGAGGGCGTTTTGAAGAAGATTTTCACCGAGCCGAGTGCGCCGTTCCAGGGTCTACCTTTTCTTGTGGCTATGGATAAGGGGTTCTTTGCCGAAGAGGGTATCCAGATCGAGTGGCCGGCGTCGTCAGACTATTGGAACAGGGGCTATCACACCGCCGGCGTTGGTGCCAACCCGGATGTCAAGAATTGGAACCAGATAGCCTCTAACCGGGGCCACGCCTCCCAGCTAGACCAGCAGCAGGCAGACCTCTACTCGGGCTGCGAGTGGGGCAACTACCGCCGTTCCCAGGATACGACCCGCGGCGGCAAGCAGATAGGCCGGCGGTCCATCGTCGCCTGTGGCGCGGTGGTCGTGCCACCTTGGTCGGATGTGTACACACCCCAGCAGCTGGCAGATAAGCTGATCGCCGTCCCTTTCCACGCCGGTACCCACTACCTTACCATTCAGATGCTGGAGGGGTTCCTCCCGCGCGACCTCATCAAAGTGTGCGACGCCAGCGGCCTCTCTGCGGAGCGGTACCGTTCCATAATGCAGGGGGAGGTGGACGCCTGCAGCGTTACCGAGCCCTACATCACCGTGGCTGAGAAGGCCGGGTGTAGAGTAATCGTCCAGTCCTTCTATCACGGCACGGATGTGGCAACGGATGCTGTGGACGCCGAGACCTACGTGGCCATGAACCGGGCGGTCTCCAAGGCAGTCACGCTCCTGAATGCCGACAAGCGTTGGGCCGCACAGCTTTTTATCGACTTCCACAAAAGGGACCCGGACGTCGCAGCCCTCACACATGATGATTTCAATCTAAGCCGCCTGGTATTCGTAGACCCGTCGCCCATTCCTGAGGATGAGCTGCAGCGGACCTACGACTGGATGGTGAGCTGGGACATGATAGATTCCGGGCACGCCGCTGATGACCTGGTGCATACCCAGGTGCAGAGCCAGGCCCACTAGGCCCAGGCGGCAGCGGGCACCACTGGGGGCGTTCCGCTAAGGACTGCCTGGACTGGGCGGGGATATATCTTCCGCACCCTTTCTTCGTGCTGAGGAGTCACGGACTGTGCGACGGTCCTACGGCTCACCATCGCCGATCTCTCGCCCGGATTCCGACCGGGGTATCGCTGGCCGCTGCTCATCTTCCTGTCGCAGTACCTCCTCCGGCGGCTTCAAATTGCGGAACATGGTGTAGAGCGCAAGGTCGTAGATCAACCGGAGTATACCGCTGCCCACCAGGGGCACGCCGGAGGAGACGGCACTCCAGAGGGCCGTAGCGACCGATGGGCTAATGGACTGGGCCACACCCCGGCCGATGGTGTTCATGCTTGCCATCGCCGTCCTCTCGGCGGGGCTCACCAGGGCCATGGTGTAGGAGTCTCGGGCCGGTATGTCCATCTGGCCAAAGAAGGCGCGTATTTGCCAGGCCGCCACCGCCATCCATGCCGTGGGGAATATCGGCACAAGGATGGTCACCAGGGCGGCCAGGCCGTGGGTATAGACCATGGTGTTGAGCAGCCCTATCCGGTGTGCCAGCTTGGCGGAGAGCCATAGTGACACCGCCGTGATAATGTTGGAGGCGGAGAAGATAAATCCCAGAGGAGCCAGCCCGATACCAAAGCGGGTGAAAAACCAGAGGGACATCAGGCTGTGCATCAGAAGACCGCTGGCGAAGTGGTCCACGCTGAACAGCCCGGACAGGGTAAAGATGACCCGTCGTGATGGCAGGCGTAGGGGGTTGTTCCAGCGGCCGGTGGTGGTGGCCACCTCCACCGCAGGCGAAAGCAGCAGGTAGAGCAGGGAGGCCGATGTCGTCAGGAAGGCATACCCCAGGAACATGACTTTCAGAGCGTCCACCTCGCTGAGGCCCAGGGGCGCTCGGTAGAGATCGGGAAGACCGGATGTCAGCGCCCCCAGCGCTGTGCCCAGGGTACGGGAGATGTTGAAAACGGCGTAGAGGTCGGTGCGTCGCTCCGGGGCCGTGGTGTCCGCCAGAGAGGCTAGCTCCAGAGGGTGCGTAGCGCTGGCCCCCACGCCTTCGGCAACGAAGGCCCCTACAAAGGCGGCGACAACCAGCAGGGTATAGTTGTCCGTGAGCACCACGATCACAGCTACCACGGCGGACATCAACGGGAATAGCAGCAGCAGACGCCGCCGGCCCAGCCTGTCTCCCACGGTCCCCACAAGAATGGCCAGGAACGTCGCGCCCGCCAGACCCGCGGAGATAAAGAGTCCTATTTGGAGCACGCTGAAGCCCAGCTGGTTCAGGTAGATACCCAGGATCACCGCTATGGCCCCCTGGGCGAAGGTACGGACCCCGCGCGCCAGAACGATCAGCTTGCCATCGCGGTTGATCCAACGTAGTGGCATACGAGATACTCCATTCCATCCAGGTTACGTATCCTGGAGTGGCAGCGGGGGCGATGCGGTCGTTCGGGACCGGCTACCCGAGGAGTTTCAGCAACCAGAAGGTGATACCAAGAGCCCCGCTGACTATGCCCAGGAAGATGCCGGCCAAGCGGAGCCAGACCAGGAATCGCCACCGGGGGCTTGGGCCTTGCACCTGCCAGGGCATCAGCACCCCCCAGCGGCTTGTCGTATCGTCCGCTGCTATGGTGGCATCCTCCGAGTAGTAGGAGAGGACCACCTGGTTCCCTCCCAGCATGATGCGATCGCCGTTTCTCAGGAGCTGGCCCTCTCCCTCCAGTCGCTTGCTGTTCAGCCGGGTCCCGTTTCTGCTCCCCAGGTCCCTGACTCGGTGGCCGGACGGCTCCGGGGAGAGAAGGGCATGCTGACGCGAAACAAGGGCGTCATCGATCACGATGGTGTTGTCCGCCGTCCGACCGATGGTGACCTCACCCTCGTCCGGCAAGATCACTTGCTGGTCGGCCATCCCTGGGCGTTTGATAACGAGCAGCGCTATGGGCTAACCCTCGCCATCTCCGGTTCCGTGCGTTACCTGGGATACTATAGCCGGTTCCATCTCTCTGGTCTCCTGGGGGGCCTCATCAGGTGGTTTTACCTTGCGAAACGTACGGTAGAGAAGGAGGTCGCCGCCTATCTGCATCGCCCCGCTACCTATGAAGGGCACCGCGGCCGCTATACCCAGGAGGAAGGCCGCCACTGGCGGTCCCACTATCATTGAGCTGCTGCCCCCCAGGGAGTTGGCCGTGGCCATGGCTACCCGCTCGTGAGGCTCCACAATGGCCATGGCGAACGACTGGCGCATAGGCATAGCCATCCGCCGGGTCAGGGAGTACGCGAGCCAGAGAGCGACCGCAATCCATGCGCTGGGGACAAACGGAAGGGCCATTAGCAACAGGCCGGAGGGTAAGTGAGTAAGCACCATGGTGTTGATCAGGCCGAAGCGATTGGCCAGCTTGGCCCCTATCCAAAACGAAGAGGCGACACCGATGTTTGAAGCAAAGAAGATGAGAGCCAGGGACTGAAGCTCAACGCCGAACCGGTCAACGAACCAGAAGGCAATCAGGCTCTGAATAACCAATGCACCCGCAGCATGGTCTATGGTGAACAGTCCGGCAACGGAAAAAATCTTACGGCGGGAAGGCAGCTTCAGTGGGTTGACCGGGCGTCGGTCCTTTCCGGACACCTCTGCCGCGGGTGAGAGCAGTATCGCCAGCACCGTTGCCACCAGGTTACCCAGGGCGTACCAGAGCATGATGACCTGATAGGACCCAAGCTCGCCCATTCCAAAGAGGCTCTGTAGCACGGGTGGCAACCCCACCAGGAGCGTTCCCACGGCGGTGCCCCCCTATGGCAAACATATTATAGACGGCATACAAGTCATTCCTCTTGTGGGCGGGAGCGCTATCCGCCAGGATTGCCTGTGCCAACGGCTGCAGGGCGCCCCCACCCCCTCCGACGCCGGTGAAGCCGGTGAGAAAGATGATGACTGCCAGGATAGGAAAGCTGGTTATGGTGGCCAGAGAGAGCCCCGTTATCACCCGGGCGGCGGTGAAAAAGGTCATCAGCCGTCTCCGACCGATATAGTTCGCGAAGAGGGCCGTGAGGATAGAGTAGCAGGCACCGCCCAGAAGACCGGCGGAGATGATAAGCCCCGACTGCACAATGCTTATCCCCTGCAGGTCCAGATAGATGATCAGGAGCACCACCACGGGCCCCTGAGCGAACAGGCGACATGCCCGTGCCATGATGATCAGCTTGCCGTCTCGATTAATCCAGCTTAGCGGCATAGTACGTAAGGGTTCATGCTTTCGGGCTGAGTCCTTGGGTGGCCGTATCACTGCCCAAGCTGATGGAGCAGCTCCTGAATTATATTGCGCCGCTCCTCCAGCGCCGTGAGGCGCTGACGCTCCCGCTCCACCACCTCTTCCGGCGCCTTGGCAGTGAACTGCTGGTCTGCCAGGCGCTGCCTCAGCCTATGGCCGTGCTCTTCGGCCTCCCGTAGCTCTCCCTGCAGCCGCCGGCGCTCCGCGTCCTGGTCAACCTGGTCGCTTAGCTGAAGGGAGACGGTTGCATCGCCCACCACCAGCGTGACCGCAGAGCCCTGCGCGAGGGTGTCCTGGGCGAGCCCCACGCTAGCCAGCTTCTCAATCGCCTTGCGCTCGTCCTCAATGATGGAGGATATGCCAGGGCCTGCAATCCTAGCTTCCAGCCTTTTGCCTGGGTCAATATGAAACTCCGCGCGCACGTTTCTGATGGCCTGGACGATGCTGCTGACCAGCTCCATCCCCGCCTCCGCTGTCTCATCCAGGGCCGCGGCGTTGGGCTGTGGATAGGGAGCGATCATAATCGAGTCGGGTAGGGAGCCCTCCGTGGGCAGCACCGCCGTGAGCCGCTGCCACAGCTCCTCGGTGATGAAGGGCATGAAGGGGTGGAGCAGGCGGAGGGTGCCCTCCAACACGTGGGCCAGCACCCGGCGGGGAGAGCCATCGCTCGCGGTCAGCCTTACCTTCGCCATCTCTATGTACCAGTCGCAGAACTCCCCCCAGAGGAAGTCGTACAGCTCCCGCTCGGCCTCCCCAAGCTGGAACTCCTCCAGACGCCGGTTCACCCGCTGGACCACGCGGTTGTAGCGGCTGAGTATCCACCGGTCCTCCCGGTGATCGGGTTTTGGTAGCTCGAACCACCCATCAAGGTCGTCGGCACCATCCAGCGTGGAGACCACGTAGCGGCTAGCGTTCCACAGCTTGTTCGCGAAGTTCCGTGCCGCCTCCAGCTTCGCATCGTCCAGGCGGCTGTCGTTGCCCGGCGTCGTGCCCGTGGTGACGGCGAACCGCAGGGCGTCCGCTCCGTAGGTGTCCATGGTCTGCAGCGGGTCTATGACGTTCCCCTTGCTCTTGCTCATCTTGGCGCCCGCCGCGTCTCGGATGAGGCCGTGCAGGTAGACGGTGTGGAAGGGGATACTGCCGGTATTTTCCAGGCCCATCATGATCATGCGGGCCACCCAGAAGAAGAGGATGTCGTATGCCGTCTCCATCACCGTGGTGGGATAGAAGTAGCGCAGCTCCTCCGTCTCCTCCGGCCAGCCCAGCGTCGAGTGCGGCCACAGGGCGGAGCTGAACCAGGTGTCCAGGACATCTGGTTCCTGGGTAAGGCCCGTGCCGCCACACTGGCTGCAGGCGGTGGGGTCCGTCATGGCCACCGTCTGCCCGTTGCAAGAGTCGCAGTACCATACAGGGATACGGTGACCCCACCAGAGCTGACGGCTGATGCACCAGTCGCGGATGTTCTCCATCCAGTTGAGATAGACCCGCGCGAACCGCTCGGGGACGATGCGAATGCGGCCGTCCGTGACGGCGTCGATAGCCTCCTTGGCCAGCCCCTCCGACGGCGACATACGCACGAACCACTGCTCGCTCACCAGCGGCTCCACAACGGTATCGCAGCGGCCGCAGTGGCCGATGGTCATATGGTACGGCTCGACGTGGTCCAGGGAGCCCCCTCGCTCAAGCTGCTCCAGGACGGCCTTGCGGGCGTCGCTCCGCTCATACCCCTGGTAGGGCCCTGCCTCCTGGTTGAGAGTGCCGTCCAGGTCCATGATGTTGATGGTGGGCAGGCCATGTCGCTGGCCGATCTCGAAGTCGGTCGGGTCGTGGCCGGGGGTCACCTTCAGCGCACCCGTGCCGAAGTCGGCCTCCACGGTCTCGTCGGCGATGATGGTGAGGGGCCGTCCCAGGATGGGCAGGACCACCCGCTTCCCAATCAGGTGTCGGTAGCGGTCATCGTGAGGGTTCACGGCCACGGCGGTATCGCCCAGCAGCGTCTCTGGCCGGGTGGTGGCCACGGTGACGTAGCCGCCGTCCTCCTCGTACGGGTAGCGTATGTAGTAGAGGCTGCCCTCCTGCTCGACGTGGACCACCTCCAGGTCTGAGAGGGCCGTGGCGCAGCGAGGGCACCAGTTGATGATGCGGTTGCCCCGGTAGATGAGGCCCTTGTGGAACAGGTTGACGAAGGTGGTGCGCACCGCCTGGCTGGGGCCCGGGTCCAGGGTGAACCGCTCCCGGCTCCAGTCGCAGGATGCGCCCAGTCGCTGCTGCTGCCTGTTGATAATGCCGCCGTATTTGCGCACCCACTCCCACACCCGCTCCACGAACTGCTCTCGGCCTAGCTCATGGCGTGTGGTCCCCTCCTGGGCAAGCTCACGCTCCACCACCACCTGGGTGGCTATGCCTGCATGGTCGGTGCCCGGCAGCCAGAGAGCGGCATCGCCCAGCATGCGGTGCCACCGGATGAGTGTATCCTGGACAGTAGCGACAAGGGCGTGGCCCAGGTGCAGCTCGCCGGTGACGTTGGGCGGCGGCATGATGATAACGAAGGGCCTCTTACCCGGCTCCGACCTGGGCGTAAAGTAGCCCCCGTCCATCCAGAATTTATAGAGCCGCGTCTCCACGGAGGCGGGGTCATAGGCCTTGGGGAAGTCTCTTATTGTTTGAGCGGACGCCATAGCTGAATGCCGTAGTCAAAGCTACCGGCCATTGTAGCATGGCGACGGAAGCCGTCAACGAGCAGGGGGAGTTGCGCGACCAGGGGTTTGGGGACAGCGCTGTCCAAATCAGTGAATAGGTACGATGTCCACAAAAATGTAGGGTAAAGTCCCGTTTTAGCCACCGGATTAGCTTTGAAGCAGCTTGAACAATGTCTTAACCTGTTCTGGTCCCGACAGACGCCGATGATTGTAGCGCCAGACATACTCAGCAAGATAGAGGGGCAGCCGTTCTCGGCGGACTCCCCCTTTGGCTGCCAGACGCCGCTTGAGATAACCCCAGAAGCCCTCCAAGCCGTTGACGTGGCTCCCTTGCCGATCGCTGAACGCCTGGCTGTGGACCACAAGCCGGTGGACGTAGCCCCCCGCTGCGACGCCCGTGTAGCTGGTAAAGGTGTCCGAGCAGACGATGGAGCCACGTTGCACGCGTTGGTGCAGGAGCGGCAGCAGCGTCTTGGCTTCCACGTTAGGTACCACGTGCGCCCACACCAGGCCACCTCGACACAGGATCCCAAAGACAGCTTGCTTAGTGGTTCCACGGCCCCGCTTCGTGCCCTGAACACGCTTTGCCAGGCGCCTGTTGCGCCAGGAACCTCCCAGGTAGGTCTCGTCGACCTCCACCACGCCGGAGAAGACATGGGGAACGTCCCGGACCATGGCCTGGCGCACCACGATCAGGGCTCGCAGGACTCGCTTTCGCTCCAGGCGGGCCTCCTGGGCAATCACCTCGGCACTCTGCCCCAAGACGAACCAGCGCAACAGTCGCCGCCACTCCCCTGGCGACAACCGAAGCGGCAGCGCCCTGGGCACCCACTCGTAGTGGCAGGCTGCACAACGACTCTTACCTCGCCGAATGCTCCAGCTCTTGGCGTGTTGACATCGAGGGCACCCAATCTTCCGTCCCATGCCACCATTCTCTCACAGGTGGCTGTTTGGGGACTATACCCAAATGTATAATCCGCATTATGAATGCGCTTTGGAATAGGGCTAGGCAGGTCATCACGGTATCCTGGATTGGCGCAGTCCTTGGATCTGTGGGTGTTTGGGGAATTGCTACGCTCCGGGAAGTCCCTGAGTGGGTTGCGGGTGGTTTAGTTGGAGCGGCCTTAGGGGCATTCTGGGGACTGTCAGGCTGGCGCTGGAGTCGCCCTGCGAAAAGCCAACCTGACCGCGTTGCCGATAAACCCCGGAACGGTTCGCGGAGAAAGAGAGATCGCCTTGTGGCTGCCTGGAGGCGACTTCTCCACGCTCCCGCGGCCATCTGGACGCGGGCCAAAAGCTTTGTACGTTCAGCCGTAAGGGTTATCCTTCAAAAGCCTCCCACCGTCAGCTAGCCTAGTAGAGGCCGATGCCTGCGCTTGTTTCCATCCGTTGGTGGTAACATGGTTGGTCGGATGTGGGCTTTGGCGTCGGGTGGCCGGCTCATACTCTCTAATGCAACAAATACGAAAACCTGCAATCTCCTGGAAGCGCAACCTGGTGGTCATGTGGCTGGCGCAGAGTTGCACCGTCATCGGTTTCACCTTCTCCTTTCCCTTCATGCCCCTCTTTATCCAGGACATGGGTATCTCAGACGGAGGCCAGGCCTCTCTCTGGGCCGGTATCATCCAGGCGTCCATGGGCATTGCCATGGTCCTCACCAGCCCCATCTGGGGTTTGGCGTCTGACCGGTACGGGCGAAAAATGAACGTGCAGCGGGCCATTGTGGGCAGCGCCATCTTCCTGGGCCTCTCCGCCTTTGCCACCAATGTCTACCAGCTGATTGTCCTCCGGTTTCTGACCGGGCTCACTTCCGGCGTCCTGGGCCCCTCCATGGCGCTGGTGGCCTCCACCACCCCCAGGGAGCGGATACCCTTCAGCCTGGGGGTTCTGCAATCGGCCTTCTTTGTTGGCAACACCATAGGGCCTCTGCTGGGCGGACTTGTGGCCGATGCCTGGAGACTCAAGGGCGCCTTCCTGGTCACCGCGGCGATACAGGTTGTTGCGGGGCTCATCGTTCAGCTGTTTGCGCGGGAGGACTTCCACCGCTCGCCGGAGAGCCTCTCCATCTTCCAGCGCGAGGCCTATAGCAACATGCTCCGAACGCTCACCTCGCGGAGACTTCTCCCCGTGCTCGCGACGATCTTCTCGGTCCAGTTTTTCACCATCATGTCCCTCGCGGTGCTTCCGGTGATACTGGACGACCTTTCACCGGGCAGCGGCGGCTCCGTCACCGGCGTCGCCTTCGCCGTCATGGGTATCACGGGAGGGGTGGCATCTTATTCGACGGGCCTGTTGAGCAAGAATGTGAAACTGACGCGTATTCTCAGCGTGGCGGCGGTTGGAGCCGGCCTCTCCTTCGCCCCCCTCTTCGTGGCGGACTCCGTGCCGCAGTTTTACCTCTTGCTTGCCACTGCAGGAGCCTTCCAGGGGGCCATGGTGGCCATGACCGGCGGCCTGGTGGGACTGGCGGTGTCGGGAGAGCACCAGGGGGTCGCCTTCGGTGGGTTGCAGGCCGTGCAGGTGACCGCCTTCAGCAGCGGCCCTCTGCTCGGGGGCATCCTCGCCGCGACCGTTGGCCTGCGGTGGGTGTTTCCGGTCCAGGCCGTCGGCCTGCTGGCCGTGCCGGTGCTGGTGGCGTGGCTGCTCCCCAGCTCTGGTGGCGGCGCGCAACCTGCCGGAGAGGCCGTCGCGGAGGCCCGGGCCGAGGGTGGCGGCGACCCTCCGGGCTAGGGCCCTTTAGCTCCCGGCGTCCAGCAGCTTCACCACCCGGTCCAGGATGCGGTGTCCCACCGCGTACTTGCTGGAGAGGGGGACATCTTCGGTGCCGCCCTGGCTGTCCAGGATGGTAACCCTGTTGTCGTCCGTGGCGAAGCCGCTGTCGGTGGCCGTGATGTCGTTGGCGGCGATGACCGCCAGGCCCTTGCTGGCCAGCTTCTGGCGGGCGTTTTCCAGCAGGTTCTGACTCTCGGCGGCGAAGCCCACCTTCATCACGCGCTCGGGGACCTCCAGCAGGAAGTCGGCGTTCTCCGTTAGAGGGAGCACCAGGCCACCGCCGCCCTTCTCCTTTTTAATCTTGTGCCGGGCCGTCTCCGCGGGCCTGAAGTCACTGACCGCCGCGGCCATGATCAGGACGTCGGCCTGCTGGCAGGCGTCCAGCACCGCCTGGCGCATCTGGGCCACCGTCTCCACTCGGGTGACCTCTATGGCGGCGGGATCGGGCAGCGCCGTCGGGGCGGCGACCAGCGTCACTCGTGCTCCCCGGTCCCTGGCGGCCTCAGCGATGGCGTAGCCCTGCTTGCCGGATGAGCGGTTGGTGATGACGCGAACAGGGTCTATAGGCTCGGAGGTGCCCCCGGCGCTCACGACGATTGTGCGGCCCGCCAGGTCGCCCCCTCGTCCCAGGACGGCGGCGATGTGCCCCATCAGCTCCGCCGGCTCCACCAGGCGGCCGCTCCCCCACAGGCCCGATGCCAGGCGTCCCTTCGCCGGCCCCACTATGGTGGTGCCGTGGCTACGCAGCGTAGCCAGGTTCTCCTGCACGGCTGCGTTCTGGTGCATATCGGCGTCCATGGCCGGCGCAACCAGCACTGGTGCCGACGTGGCCAGCAGGGTGGTGGTCAGCATATCGTCCGCCAGGCCGTGGGCGATCTTGGCGATGGTGTGCGCCGTGGCGGGCGCCACCACCACGATGTCCGCTCGTCTGGCCAGGGCCACGTGCTCAACGCTCAGCTCTGAGTCCGGGTCGAACACCTCGGTGACCACCGGCCGGTGGGTGATGCTTCGGAAGGTCAGCGGCATGACGAAGTTGACGGCTCCTCGCGTCAGGACCACGTCCACCTGCGCGCCCGCCTGCGCCAGCTTGCTGGCCAGGTCCACCGCCTTGTAGCAGGCGATGCTCCCGGTGACGCCCAGCACCACGGACCTGTTCTCAAAGGGACTATTCATAGCTAGTCCATCTCAGAGCCGTCACCGACGTTCATCTCGTGGATGAGCCGCAGGCCTATAAGGGTCAGCTCCTGGTTCACCACGCCGAAGACGGTGGTCTGGCTGGCTATCAACGGGGCAAGGCCGCCCGTGGCCACCACCGTGGCATCGGCGCCCATCTCATGCTTGAACCGTTTGACCATCCCCTCCACCATATCCACCTGGCCCAGCACCAGCCCGGACTGCATGGCGTGGGGCGTGTTCTTCCCTATGGGCGTCTTGGGGGCCACCAGCTCCACCCGACGAAGTATGGATGTGCCGGCGACCATGGTTTCGGCGCTCATGGTCAGGCCCGGCGCTATGGCTCCGCCAAGGTACTCCGCCTTCTCGGAGACGGCATCGAACACCGTGGCCGTGCCGAAGTCGACGATGATCGCCGGACCGCCGTACAGTCGGTAGGCCGCCGCCGCATCCACGATCCGATCGGCGCCCACATCCCGAGGGTTGTCGTACAGTATCTTGATGCCCGTGCGCACGCCCGCTCCGACCACCATGGGCGCAAGGGAGAAGTGGCTCTGGCACAGCTCCTCAAAGATCTGGGTGAGAGGCGGGACCACGCTACACAGGGAGACGGCTTCCACCTGAGCAGGGGAGATCCCCTTCAGGGAGAGCAGGTTCACCAACGTCAGGCCGTACTCGTCCGGCATCCGGCGAGAGTCGGTGGCCAGCCGCCAGGTGAACTGCAGATTATCGCCCTGGAAGACGGCCAGCGTGATATTGGTGTTGCCTATGTCTATAGCTAAGAGCACAGTGCCGTCGGAAACCTTTCGCGTACGGATCGTGCGCGGGCATTATACCACCTTTGGCTATCCCTGGGTTTGGAGGTCCCGTTCGCTAAGATTGAAGGGCCCGTTCGTGGTGAGCTCCGATTGCATCGAGAGTCTCGACAGAGTCGGACTTGCCGAACTATCTAAGGAACTCGCTTCTAAACCGTCGGAGTTACCAAAGCGGACAGGCTCTCCCTTACTCTTCCACCTCTAAGAATTCTCTTGATTCCTCTCATAGGGTGTGATATAAGCTCAAGGCCATCAATCCTCATATCTAGGAGGCGATGTAAAGACCATGAAAAAGTTTGTCGTAATCTATCACGCACCAGCAGGTTGGGAAGCAACGGAAGGTGCTAGCCCAGAAGATATGAAGAAGGGTATGGATTTATGGATGGCATGGGCGGCAAAGTGCGGCGATGGTCTAGTCGACTTTGGCACCCCGCTTAGTGGCGGCCAAAAACTGAGCAAGTCAGGTAGCTCGTCAAGCGATAGTGGGGTGGTCGGTTACTCGATCTTGCAAGTGGAGGATATGGAGGGAGCGAAAGCACTGCTCCAGGGGCATCCCCACCTTGAGTGGGGGGCCGGCTGCGAAATAGAAGTTCACGAATCTATGCCGCCGCCAATGTAAATTTGGCCGTTGATTTCTTGCTTTCAATGGATGAGGTCACCGTTGGTCTTGGAAAAGCGAGGGGGTCTCCTCCACCGACCTCAGCCTGTCTGATATGGTAGGCTCCTAATTCATTACCTTTGGCTATACCTGGGTTGGAAGTCCCTGCTCTCTAGGTTTATAGGCCCCGTTCGTGGTGAGCCTGCCTGTAGTGAGCTTGCCGAACTGTCGGACCATGAGCGGGGCAAGCCGGACATACCACGCCCACCCTGGGCAAGCCTATGGAGGCTTGCTCACTCCGGTCAGAAGTCGTTTCGATGCCCGCTTGCAGGCCCGGCCTGCCATGTTTATCAAAGTATGGTATAATACTTATGAAATGGCAACTCGAGAAATCAAGACAACAATTGGGGAGGGTGGCAGGCTCGTAATTCCTGCCGAGTACCGCAAGGCGCTGGGCCTCAAACCTGGCGATGATGTTGTCCTGGTCATGGAGGAGGGAGAGGTCCGGCTGCTGACTCCCCAGCGGGCGGTGAAGCGAGCCCAGGCTTTGGTGCGCCGCTACGTCCCGCAGGGGCGATCCCTGGCCGAGGAGCTTCTGCGCGAGCGTCGTGAAGAGACGGACCGTGGTTGAGGTCGTCCTGGATGCTTCGGCGCTGATGGCACTGCTGAACGCGGAGCCAGGCGCTGAGTTCGTGGCGGCGGCGCTTCCCGATGCGGCCATCAGCGCCCTCAACCTCTCCGAGGTGGTGGCCAAGCTGTCCGACGCCGGTATGCCGGACGCTGCTATCCGAGATGCCCTCCAGGGGTTGTCTCTCGATATCGTATCCTTTGACATCGAGCAGGCCTACGAGGCAGGGCTGCTCCACTCCGCTACCAGGGGTGCCGGGCTGTCGCTGGGCGACCGTGGCTGCCTGAGCCTGGCCCGCAGGCTGGACCTGCCTGCGCTTACCGCAGACCGCACGTGGGAGCAGCTAGCGGTGGGCGCGAATGTGCGGGTGATACGGTGATTGGCGAGGAATGCTGGGCTGCCTTTTGGTGGGCCTCTGTGGACAGTACTCGAATTTTCCGCGGCCCCACCTTGTGCGAAGGTTGAGGCTGCTCTTGGGCGAGCCCAACGCTAGTGGCTAGCAGGGGGCCCTCAGGTTAAGAGGAATTTGAGCCTAGTTCTGCCATACGCCACCACCTTCCGCCCACGCCACTGCATTGCTGTCCGCCCTCTGGCGCTGTTGGGTCTTAAATTGTACAGGGTCAAAGCCCCTGATAGTCATGATAAACACTCATTGGTGCCCAGGCTAATTATTATTCGCAGTCGGGGGCTCATGTCCCTCTAGCTTCAAGAAGGGACTTGAGCCTTCGAAAGTCCGCTTCGATCTGCTTGGGCAACTGCCACTCAATCAGCCATTGAACAAGCTTCAGGAGACCACGGGGCTGGAACTCCACACTCACGATCACTCGCGTGCCACCCTCCTCAGGAGCAAAGGCCGTGCAGCCCTGGGAGTCCAGAGGCCCTAAAGGAGCGCGATAGCAGATCCTATGCGGCGGGTCTACAACGGTAAACTCGTGGGGATGATTGACCTTGCGGCCGAACATCTTGCGTATGATGACTTGCGTGGAACCAACCGCGAGTGGTTCCCTCAGGCACAAGGTGGGCTGATACCACGCTGGCCTGCCAGTCGGGGATATTCTGCGAAGCGTACCTAAACACCTCTTCGATGGGCCGCCGGATCACGACTGATTTCTCCACCGAGAACATGTCAACCCTCCATCAAGACTCCACCATCTTCATGTCCCAGCGCATCAATGAACTGTTCCATTCTACAGCCGCTGCAGCAGTCTACAGCCGCTGCAGCAGCAGCGGGTTGTCCATCTGGATTCCGGAAGTGGTGAGAAATTGGCAAACTTCTTGCCAATATGCCAGATGGTGGGCCTAGGTGTACTGAATTGCGAACTTTTAGGTTGGCCGTTACCTTGTGACCCACCCACGAGAGCTTTGTGGCGGCCCAAGTCTTCTGGCGGCGCGGCTTCCATTCGACATCAGATGGCCAGAGCATGAGCTCGACCTCACCGTCACAATGCGATACATCATTGTTTGGACCATCGTTCTACGGTCGTTAGAAGCTTAAGTGCTGCTTCCGTAACTCTTGGGTCTTGTTCTAGCCGCAGGGCAGCCGCCCTGCCTTCAGGAGAATCCGGCGTTCGTTTGGCATACAGACCAATGCTAGCCTGACCATCGCTGCCTGTTCCGAGCCTGTTCCGAGTTCGTAGCTCCTGGATGCTCCAGTTGGCATATCGTGGGCAACGGCGACCAACTCTCCTTCGAGGTCGTGAGCATCGCGAAGGACCAGGTACACAATGGTATCCTTGTCTATCCAGGTCTGTTGGCAATCAGCACAAGTGGGACAGATTAGGACCCGAGAAGATTATTATTATGAAGAGCTGCGTGGGAGCTCCCTGAGGGTCTTGTTGTAGCGTCTTCGCCGTTCTAACGTCTGGACCTGCACCTCCTTTCTCCGTTGGAGGATCTGCTCCCGCCTTCCGTTGAGCATGTCTGCGGGCGTCACGTTGCCCAGCGCCTTGTGATAGCGTCGGTAGTTGTAGTAGGCCACGAAGGCGGCGATTGCTCCTTCCAGGGCAGAAGGCATCTCGTAGGGGACCTGTTTGACGTCCCGCTTGATACTCTGGTGATAGCGCTCGAGCTTGCCATTGGTCTGAGGGTGGAACGGCGCGGCCAGAATGTGCTTGATTCCCACCAGGTGCAGGTAGTCTCTGAAGCCACGGGAGACATAACCTGAGCCGTTATCGCTCAGCAGGCTGGTCCGGTCGGCCACTGGGACCTCAGTCATGCCGGTCTTGTCCACGGCCTCTTGGACCACCTCGATGAGAGAGTCGGTGGTCATGTCCCGCTGGAGCTTGTGGGCCAGTATGAAGCGGGAGTAGTCGTCCATCACGGTGACCAGGTAGTAGTAGCCCCAACCGATCACCTTGAAGTAGGAGGCGTCGGTAGCCCACATCTGGTGAGGGCCGCTGGTCTTGCGATGGTACTCTTTGCCGGCCTTGAGCTGCATCTCGGGTGACTTCACAAGACCTTCTCTGCACAGGATGCGATACACAGTGGACTCGGATACAGCGAAGGCCAGGTTGTCTGTAGACCACGCTGCCAACTGGCGGCTACTTAGCTCCGGCATCTCCCTGGCCGCTTCCAGGATCGACCGTTCCTCCTGAGGTCTAAGGCGGTTCCACGGTGGAGCGCTGGCTCCAGGTCGGTCCTCGAGACCTTGTTGATGTTGTTGTCGCATCAACCACCGATAGTAGGTGCTCTTGGGAACACCCAGGTCTCTGAGCACCCGACGCTTGGCCAGCGGTGATGCGGCTACACTGGCCAGGACCGTCGCCTTCTCAACGGCGCTCATCCGCTGGTACCGACGCCGTTCTGGGGCATTGGTATGGCCGTTTTTTTCAGACGGTAGACCTCGAGGGATAGCTCGGCTACCAGCTGCTTGAGCTCGCCGTTCTCCCGCTTGAGATCCTGGATCTCCTGCCGGGTGGCATCGCGCACCGTGTCACGGGACAGCCGCTCCCTGCCCGCCTCCATGAACTCCTTGGTCCACGAGTAGTAGGAGTGGGGCTTGATACCCTCCCACCGGCACAGGTCGTTCACGGTGACCTCGCGGCGGAAGCCCTCCAGCACGATACGGATCTTCTCTTCCGGGGTGTATTTGCGCCGGGTAGCCGCTCTAACTCGTCGAACGAAGGACCTAGTCTGCTCCGACCGCTGATCGGCGGCCTCGGCCTTGCTGACGTCTGACTGGGACATCGCTGCTCCTTTCATGAGGTACTCTACCCTCACTTCAGGAGCTCACACCACTCTCAGATTCTCGGGTTTTCTACCCCTCTCACGTGTCCCATTATCGCTGACGGTCTACAGTCAGACATGGAGACGAAGAGCGAAGCCGGGACCGGCCGGTCGACCCCAGCTTCAACCGAGAGGCGGCGGGTCTTCAGCGGCATTCAGCCGTCGGGCGACCTACATATCGGCTCTTATCTTGGGGCCATCAAGGGCTGGGTCAAACAGCAATCGGAGAAAGAGAACATCTTCTGCATTGTGGACCTGCACGCCATCACCGTCCCTCAAGACCCGGAGGACCTCCAGCGACGGACCCGGGCCGTCGCCGCCACCTATCTGGCCGCGGGCCTGGACCCCTCGCAGTGCACCATATTTGTCCAAAGCCACGTGACCGAGCACGCCGAGGGCTGCTGGGTCCTCAACTGCATAACGCCCGTGGGCTGGCTCGAGCGTATGACCCAGTACAAAGACAAAGCGTCCCGCCAGGAGAGCGTGGTGGCGGGCCTGCTCGACTATCCGGTGCTGATGGCGGCCGACATCATCCTGTACGACGCCCACGAGGTGCCGGTGGGCGACGACCAGAAACAGCACGTAGAGCTGGCGCGCGATATCGCCCAGCGGTTCAACAGGCTGTTCGGTGAGACCTTTGTGGTGTCCGAGCCTGTCATCCCCGAGGTGGGTGCCCGGATAATGGGTCTGGACGACCCTACGGTCAAAATGTCGAAGGAGTACTCGAACGTCCGCGGCCACCTGGTGGGCCTGCTGGACGACCCTAAGGAGATCGAGCGCTCGTTCAAGCGGGCCGTAACCGACTCCGGAAACGGCATAGCGTTCTCCGACGATCCGGCGAAGGCCGGCGTGAACAACCTGCTCGGTATCTATAGCGCCGTCACCGGGCGAAGCGGGGCGGACGTGGAGTCAGACTTTGCCGCCGCTCGCGACTATGGGGACCTGAAGACGAGGGTCGCCGAGGTGAAAATCGAAGAGCTAAAGCCGCTCCGCGAGCGGTACGAGGAGCTGATGAAGGACGTGGGCGAGCTGGACCGTGTTCTGGCCGATGGCGCCGAACAAGCCAGGGCCATTAGCGCTCCCAAGCTCGACGAGGTCAAACGCCGCATGGGGCTCGTCTTGTCCGGCGGGCGATAGGAAAGCCATGTACAACCCAACGCTGGAAGAGGCAAAGATTGGCAGAGGCGGAAGGGCAATGAGCGTCGCGCAGCGCAGCCACTTTAGGGAACCGGGACTCTTCGGGCCAACCTGACTCGCGCACGTGACGGCGAGCTTCCACGGCGACGAAGAATACAGAGATTGCCAAGCGCAGGAGATGTGGACTCTGCTCAAAATCCTTCATTGACGCAATATGGGGGAATCGTGGTTACACTATTAGACAAGTTGGCCTCGATTGACAGCAAGGTATCCTCCTACCAACGACCCTAAGAGTGCCCCTATCGCGGTTACAGCTGCAAATACAAGAAGATACAAACTCCGAAGGTCCAGACATTCGAGCCTGACGAATGAGCCTGGTTCAAAATCCCCGCAACCCAAGAAGAGAATTGCGTAAATCAGTCCATTCATTCCAGGCACCATGCCTGCCACGAGTCCTGCCGCCACTCTGTACCGCTTCCCGCTAGTTGTCGTTTCTCGTCTTCTTGCACGGATGAATGCAAATGATGTACTGGTCAGCGCACCCAGCGTGCCTCCTATAGCGGCAAAGATAAGTGATGGACCTACGACTTCAATTATGAATTCATGGCGACCGATCTTTCCCAGACCTGTAAAGGCCACTCCCAAACTCAAACCGGCGATTCCAGGAACTGTCCCGGCCGCGAATCCCAAAACGACGCTCCGCACGTTGACCATGATGTGACGCCTACATTACTCGCGATATGTAACTGCTACGACCTCCCCAGCGGTAGACTCTCTTATTTTAGCCTCACCGCTGTCCTGATGATGGGGTCCACTTGACAGGGATGGCGACCCAGGCTCCTGCCGCAGGTCTTTTCACCGTCAGCCCGAGGGCGAAAATTGACCCACGCAGACCAGGCCACTCGCCGGGCCATCCGCTCATTGGGCGACCTGTCAGAGCACCACAGAACCTTCGTGGCGACGGAAGGGGAGCTTCTTGGCCGGAGACCACAAGGGCGTCGTCTGGCAACAGTGCGGGAGCGGACTAGGCGATGACCCTCCCGTGCGAATCTCCCCGGACGCGAGTCTGCCCGGAATCCTGGCATGGGCGGAGCGCCTGCTGGGCTCGTCCTACTCCTTCCTACGCGACAGCCCGAAGCCGAATCCCGGCACGCTGTACCCCTCCGGCGTTCAGGCCGCCATGCCCGAACCGTCGCATCTGGCGTCGGCCCTTTCGGTGCAGCTGACCCGGGCCGACAAAGATGCCCTCGACTTGCTGGCCGCATGGCCACTGTGCACTCGTGAGCAGCTTGCGGGACTGATGGGAGGCGTCACCCAGCGCCGCGTCAACCAGGTGCTTCGCTCCTTGAGCCAACGCGGCCTCGTGCAGGCGGACGGCCCACTCCACGTGCTAACGGACGAGGGGTTGACCTACCTGGCCCGCAGAGACCGCGCCGTTCGGACCCACCATCCCCAGCACTTCTCCCGGCTCCACGGTGAAGCTCACGTCTTTCACCACGACACGGTCCCCGTACTGCTTCCAGATTTGCTGTGCTTCTACAACCGTCATGTGGTCACTCCCGATACCCACCATAGTGGATGGTCTTACATCGGCCCGAAATTCCTTGGTCACCGTCATCCTAATCCGGAAGGGTAAAGTCCCGTGTTAGCCACCGGATTAGCTTTGAAGCAGCTTGAACAATGTCTTAACCTGTTCTGGTCCCGACAGACGCCGATGATTGTAGCGCCAGACATATTCAGCAAGATAGAGGGGCAGCCGTTCTCGGCGGACTCCCCCTTTGGCTGCCAGACGCCGCTTGAGATAACCCCAGAAGCCCTCCAAGCCGTTGACGTGGCTCCCTTGCCGATCGCTGAACGCCTGGCTGTGGACCACAAGCCGGTGGACGTAGCCCCCCGCTGCGACGCCCGTGTAGCTGGTAAAGGTGTCCGAGCAGACGATGGAGCCACGTTGCACGCGTTGGTGCAGGAGCGGCAGCAGCGTCTTGGCTTCCACGTTAGGTACCACGTGCGCCCACACCAGGCCACCTCGACACAGGATCCCAAAGACAGCTTGCTTAGTGGTTCCACGGCCCCGCTTCGTGCCCTGAACACGCTTTGCCAGGCGCCTGTTGCGCCAGGAACCTCCCAGGTAGGTCTCGTCGACCTCCACCACGCCGGAGAAGACATGGGGAACGTCCCGGACCATGGCCTGGCGCACCACGATCAGGGCTCGCAGGACTCGCTTTCGCTCCAGGCGGGCCTCCTGGGCAATCACCTCGGCACTCTGCCCCAAGACGAACCAGCGCAACAGTCGCCGCCACTCCCCTGGCGACAACCGAAGCGGCAGCGCCCTGGGCACCCACTCGTAGTGGCAGGCTGCACAACGACTCTTACCTCGCCGAATGCTCCAGCTCTTGGCGTGTTGACATCGAGGGCACCCAATCTTCCGTCCCATGCCACCATTCTCTCACAGGTGGCTGTTTGGGGACTATACCCTCCGGAATTACCCATATCAAGCTGCCTGGGTCCAAGCAAGGTACCATCCTCGACGAGAGCCATCGTAGTATCACTCACGGATGCCGTCAACCATCCAATCAAGCTCACAAAACCATCTCTCGGCGTGGTGAGTTAGCGGCCCCAGGCAGCGGAGGTGGCTTTCACCACGTTTGCACTCCCTTCAAACTCCTCCGGGCACGCACCTCGCCCTTGGTTGCCTCTCTTCACCTCTGATGACCTCAAGGATAATCGCTACCCTGGTGCTGGATGGAGCCCGGCGATACGCTCCAACACTTGCCGGAATACCTCCCGGGACCCTGCCACCTCAGCAAGCTGAAACACCAACCTCCTGGCATGCCACGAACCACTAAGACCATCACCTTCTCCTTGCCGCCAGAGATGGCCGACCGGGTGGACGAGGTGATGAAGCAGCAAAGACGGTCCAGGAGCGAGTTCCTTCGGGATGCGGTGCTCCGCTACATCGAGGAGTGCGAGTGGAGACAGCTGCTCCAGTACGGAGAGGAGAGGGCCAGGAAGAAGGGTATCGGTCCTGAGGACGTGGCCGGTCTGGTGGAAGAGTACCGGGCCGAGGTCAACTCTTCCCGTACATGAGAGTCGTCCTCGATACCAACGCCATCGTCTCCGGTCTGAACTTCCCTGGGAACGAACGTCTTGTCCTGGAGCTTGCTCTCAGGGGACGGTTCGAGCTGTTCCTGTCTCCCTTCATCCTGGAAGAGGTTACCGAGGTGCTTGGGCGCAAGTTCGCCTGGGCCGAGGAACGCTCGTCCCAGGCTCTCAGAGCGCTGGGAGGTGCTGCCACCGTCATTGAACCCCGGCGGCTCGCGGAGACGATAGAGGGCGACCACGCCGGCAACCGCATCTTGGAGTGTGCGGTGGAGGCTTCCGCTGACTACCTGGTGACTGGCGACCGGAGGCATCTGCTGCTCATTGAGGGACATCAGGGTGCGAGAATCCTCAACGCCCCCCGGTTCCTGTTGGCGCTGGAAGGGTGAACCGGCCGCGACGTAACACGTCGTCTAACAAAGAGGGAAGGATATGGAACCTTTTGACCAGTGGATGAACCTCCACCAGATCGAGTGGCGCAAAGCTAATGTGGCATCCACGGGACTTGGACGATGGCACGGCGATCAATATCCCTGGATCCTGCCCGAAGGTTCGTGGGAGGAAGGTCCCTGGCAAGGTATACGCACGGGGTCGGACAACTCGCTGCCAGCGTACCTTGAGAGGACCGGGGTGCAGAAGCATGAGGGCGTGCACAATCTCAAGAGTTCGTGGAAGGTGAGGATGAGCCCCATCAAGGAACTGTCTCCCAGATGAAACGTTTGCGGTTGCCGCCTATGATAGCTCATGTATTGGCTTGGGCCGCGTTTTTCGGAGTGGTGTTTTGGCCCTTTGGATACTCCGTGACCACCACAACCGCGCTCCCGGGCGACGTTGTGAGGGTTGTATTCGCGCACTTCCCGGGGCCCTTCAAGGGATACTTGGGACCGGAAGAAGTAATGCTGCTGCTGATACCGGTGGCGCTAACTGGCCTGGCAGTCTGGCTGGCTTGGTCGCGGGGCATCTGGTCTGCGTGGGCTAAACTGGCGCAGTGGGGCTTGGGAGTGCTTTGCCTGGGGTATTGTTCGGTCCCAATCTGGTTCGTTGAAGAGGTGGACATCAGTTTCATTGGGGTGTTCTTTCTCCCCGCGGCGCTGGTATTAGTCGTCTCGGCGAGTATAGCGGCCCTATGGGCCAAACCCCGAAAGCAAACGGAACCAGCGGAGGTCCGGTAGGGATAGGGCAGTTGTGATGCCCGGACACCGGGTAGCTACTCCTTGACAACGGCCTGTCAGATGTCTCAAGATATGGAGTAAGACTCGGTAACAGCATAGGCAGCATGAAGAAGAACCTACAGCCGCTCACACCGGCGGCGCTCTACGCCAGGGTCTCCAGCGAGCGGCAGGACGTGGACCTGTCCGTGTCCGCCCAGCTCAGGGCGCTCAAGGACTACGCCAAGGCCAACGGCTACTCCGTAGCCCGCGAGTACGTGGACGAGGCCGAGAGCGGACGCGTCGCCGACAGGCCCCAGTTCAGGGAGATGATCGAGGAGGGGAGCAAGCCAAAGGCCCCGTTCCAGGTCATCTTGGTCTGGAAATTCTCCCGCTTCACCCGAAAGCGGGAGCACGCTGTGGCGTTCAAGTCGATGCTCCGGCGCAAAGGTGTGAGGGTCGTCTCCATCACCGAACACGCCGACGACTCCCCCACCGGCAAGCTCATGGAGGCCATCATCGAGAGCGTGGACGAGTTTTACAGCGAAAATCTTGCCGAAGACGTTACGAGGGGAATGAGGGAGGCGGCTTCGAGAGGCTTCTTCCTCGGCTCCAAGGCCCCCTTCGGCTACAAACGAGTCAAGGTCAGCGACGGAGCCAAGGAGCGTCCCACCCTGGAGGTTGACCCTGCCACCGCTCCAATAGTGAAGGAAATCTTCGAGAGCTCGCTCAGCGGCTACGGCCTCAAGGAGATATGCAGGACCCTGAACGACCGGGGCATCACCAACAGGGGCAAACGCTGGTACAAGGGAGGACTCCACTACCTGCTGACCAACGAAGCCTACACCGGAACCGCCGTCTGGGGCAGGACGGCGAAGGTAGAGAAGGCCCAGGACCCGGTGCGAGTGGAGGGAGCATGGCCCGCGCTGGTGTCTAGGGAGCTGTTCGACGCCGTTCAGGAGGCAATGCGGGACCGAGCACCGAAGGTGCGAAGACCCGCGAGAGTGGGGAGCAGGTTCCTGCTGAGCGGTCTGCTGAAGTGTGGAGTGTGCGGCAGGCCCTACTCCGGCCAGGGGGCCAAGAGCGGGCAGTTCGCCTACTACATCTGCGGCACACTGTTCAGGGAAGGCGCGGGGACATGCAGCGCCCGCTACCTGAACACTCCCAGGGTGGAGGAGTTCGTCGTCGAGAAGATCAGGGAGCGGATTCTGACCGAGGAGACCATCGTTGAGTTGGTGAAGCTGGTGGCCGAGGAGATCGACGCTATGGCCGGTGAGCTGTCCGGCAGGCTGGAGGTCATCGACGCCGAGCTAGGGGACGTGAGGAAGCGTCTTGAGCGGCTCTACGAGGCCCTTGAAACGAGCGAGTTGATGTTGGAGGTCCTGTCGCCCCGAATCTTCTCTCTGAGGCACCGTGAGGAGCAGCTTGAGGCTGCGCGTGACGACGCCGCAACTCAGTTGGAGCAGCGAAGGGTGGAGTTGCCGACCACCGAGGAGATCAAGGGGTACGTGGCGGACTTCCGGGAGTTCTTGCAAGAAGGGACGTTCCCTGAGCGCAAGGCGCTCATCCGCAACTTCGTGGAGGGCATTGAGGTCACCGGAGACGAGGCCGTTCTGACGTACACCATCCCCATGCCCAGCGATGGAGTGACCTCGGAATCGGCCTCGGTTCTTGATTTCGTCCAGTCCGGCCCGCCAGGCGTCCCAGGTGGGCGGCCGTTTTCTCAGTTCTGGACTTGCGAGATGAGAGAGAGCATGGTGGCCAATGCTGAACGGATGACTCAGTGCTCACAGGGAGTATGGAGCAGCGGGATTGACCAGTCGACAAACAATCCTCTCCGTGAAGTCTTACTGCAAGATCGGAGGGGTAGCGGATGTCATTTCATTGAGTTTCAAGAAAGTGTGACCACCACCGCGGCTGAGACGCTGTATCAGGAGAGACAACGGCAATGCGATGGTCGGCGCAAGCTCTTTATCGCAAGCTCTTTATAGTGGTGGTAGGCTATTCTTTGGTGCTGTGGCTGCTACGGTAGTAGTTAGCCTGAAAGGAGGTACCCTATGAGATGGATCGGAACCATAGCAACCTCTCTGGTCGTGATAATTATGGCCGTTCCCACCCTGGGGATCGTGCTTTTCTTTGTCCCCGTAGGGTTGTGGCTAAGTGCGTTGTTCGCCGGTGTCCCGGTGAGCCTGAGCACCTTGATGGGGATGCGTATGCGTAAAGTAAGCCCCAACGCCATCGTCCCGTCCCTGATTTCTGCCACCAAGGCAGGTCTAGAGCTCGACATCAACGAGATGGAGGCTCATCACTTGTCCGGTGGATCCGTAGGACGAGTAGTCGCCGCCATGATTTCTGCCGAAAAGGCGACCATAGAGTTGCCTTGGCGACAAGCCACTGCCATTGACCTAGCCGGGCGTGACGTATTGGAGGCGGTTCAGACCAGCGTCAATCCCAAGGTCATCAATACACCCAATGTTTCAGCCGTGGCTAAGGACGGCATTCAGCTCATCGCCATTGCCCGGGTAACGGTCCGGGCCAACCTGGACCGGCTTGTGGGCGGTGCAGGCGAGGAGACCATTCTAGCGCGTGTGGGGGAGGGTACTGTGTCTGCCATCGGCTCGGCTGGCAGTCACAAAGAGGTATTGGAGAATCCGGATCAGATATCGAAACGGGTGCTGGCGGGTGGGTTGGACCAAGGCACGGCTTTTGAGATACTGTCTATCGATATCGCCGACGTGGACGTTGGAAAGAACATCGGTGCTCAGCTTCAGATAGACCAGGCAGAGGCTGACAAGCAGATCGCCCAGGCCCAGGCTGAGCAACGCAGGGCCGCCGCAGTGGCTGCAGAGCAGGAAATGGTGGCCAAGACTCAGGAGATGCGCGCCCTGGTCGTAGAGGCTGAAGCTGAAGTGCCCAGGGCTATGGCAGAGGCCTTCCGATCGGGTAACCTGGGAATCATGGACTATCACCGAATGCGCAATATTCAGGCCGATACCCAAATGAGGGAGAGTCTAGGGCAAGATCGGGAACAGGGGCTAGGGGGCCAATCTCCCGGTGGAAGTGCTTCATAGCAGCCGTTTCTAGTACAGTGCAGGCGGTTGTAGTTGAAGCAAAACGAGCGGTAAGGACTTGATATGGAAAGTAAGGAGGGCATGAAAGAACTGCTGAGCCCGCAAGAAGAGAATCTAGAAACGCATCTCAGCGATGAGCCTGAAGGCCAGATACCATCAACTGTTCATCCTACCCCGACCTTGGGAACTGATGCCGACCTTGGACTCGCTTTTCGCAAGAGAGGGAGCGCTGCGCAGAGGCTGTTGAACCGTGGCAATTTGAGGCGAGCAATCCTGGTGACAGAGATACTTTCTCCGCCTTTGACCTTTCGGCCTGGGAGTTAGACAGGGGTTCCGGAAATACGTGCTAGAGCAGGTACGAGATTGCACTCTACCGTGGTGGGAGACCTCGTCCGAGCTTGGTTGGGACCGCGACCGAATCGACGAAAGATGGGAAGGGTAGTCAGATGAGAAGGGAAATAGAAACCCGGTCAAGAGGAGGAACTATGGCGTCGCAAGAAAAAATAGACCGGATTGAAGCGAAGTGGCGGGAACTTTACGGCAAGGGTCCTGGGAATCTATAGTTTCATCGAGGCTGGCAAGGAGCGGCTTACTCGGGAGACCGAAGTGCTCCGCGACCTCTCACGTCTCGGTGAGGCCAGTCATCAGCCTCCGTTCGATCCGACCGCTGAGACTGCTGTGTAGCCGACGAACATCTTCCACTGTTTGCCGTACAATCTAACCACCAACTCAAAGACGGTTCTGCCTACCGTCAACTTAGGCCCACCAGACTTGACAAAATCAAGAACTTTCAGCTTGAGATTCAAGCTGGCGGTATAGTAGGTGCTCGGCCTCCAGCAGCAGTAGTGCTCCGGGGCCACGTCCCCAACCAACCTTCCAGTCGGGCACGGATCTTGCCATTGACTTCGGTCGGTAGTATGTGTAACGATATTACACACTCACCTTAGCCCGGTTGGAGGTCGATATGGCCAGAGTGCAGTTGGTAATGGCGGACAATGACCGAGACCGCTTTGTTCACCAGGCGCGGCAGTAGGGCATGTCCCTCAGCGCCTGGCTGCGTGAAGCTGCGCACGAGCGCCTCGAAAAGCGCCAGATCGTCAAGCTATTCCAGTCACCTGAGGACGTTGAGGAGTTTTTCAGGTCATGCGCTACGCTGGAAGGCCCAGAGACGGAGCCGGACTGGGATGAACACTTGCGCGTCATGAGCGAGTCGCGCGGCCGAGGAGTTGCCAGAACGTGATTTTCGTCGACACCAACGTCTTCATGTACGCCGTAGGACGCCCCCACGTTCTCCAGACAAATGCCCAAGGATTCTTCGTCGAAGCTAACCGAAGTGGCACACCGCTGTGCACTTCAGCAGAGGTCATGCAGGAACTGGCCCATGCGTACTTGCCCATCGGAAGGCTGCAAACCTTCGATGCAACGCTGGACTTGATAGCAAGCGCCGGAGTTGAGGTTTGGCCGCTGGAGGAGGCGGACGTGGCTCTGGCCCGTCAACTCCATGAGCAATATCCCGCGTTACAAGCCCGAGACCTCTGCCACCTAGCCAGTTGTCGAAGGCGTGGAGTCCGAGAGGTCAAGACCTTTGACCAAACATTCGCGGCCGTATCCAGCAATCCATCAATCCCATAGAGGAGAGAGAAACAGGGTTGGCCGCAAGCTAACTGCCTGAATGTAAGTATGCCACGCCAGACCGAGCCGAACGCGAACAACGCACTGGGCGACCTGCTGCGAGGCATGATGCCGGGCTGTGAAGTCCGCTCCGAGAACACCCAGACCTTCACCGACCATCCGGGCCGCCACGCCGATGTGCTGATAGCCGCGCCGGGGCGCTCGCCAGTAGTCGTCGAAGCCGAATATGCGCCGGCCTCTGAGGTCGAAAAGGACGCCTCCGAAAGGCTGGGGCTTCACGTGCAGGGACAACCCCGAACTGTCGAGGCTGCTATCGCAGTTCGCTACCCGCAGGTTGTAGAGGACGCCTATGACTTGCGCCCGGTCCTCGCCGAATCCCGTCTTTCCTACTATGTCCTGCACCAAGACGGCAGCCGCTTCCCTGAATCGGGATGGCTTGAGGGTTCGGCAACCGATCTGGCTGACCTTGGACGACTGGTATCCATACCACAGAAAGCCGTGGAACAGGCGGCCGATACCCTCGAGCAAGGCATTGGGCAGGCCGCCAACCTGTTGGAGGACATGGCCAAGCTCCGCCCCAATGTCACTCCTGTCATCGCTCGGTTGCTGGGAATGAGCGACGTTTCCCAGACCCGCCGCATGGCCTGCGCCATCATCGCTAACGCCATGATCTTCCACCAACGCATCGCAGGGATGCACCAGGAGGTGAAACCTCTGCGGCTGGTGTGCGGCCCCAATGTTGCAGACCCCCAGGGTGAGGTACTGGCGGCCTGGGAAGATATCCTGAAGATCAACTACTGGCCCATCTTTGCCATAGCCAAGGACATCTTGGAGCAGCTTCCCGGAGACGTTGCCACTAGCATCTTGCGGGAACTGTTGGAGACTGCCCAGGAAGTTGAAGCAACCGGCGTCGACAACGCCCACGACCTGACAGGCCGCATATTTCAACGGCTTATCGCTGATCGGAAGTATCTGGCTACCTTCTACACGCTTCCAGCCTCGGCCGCGCTGTTGGCCCGGCTCGCCGTGGCCAAGATGGATTCCGTGGACTGGTCCGACGCCGGGGCCATCGGCAGGCTGCGCATCGGAGATTTTGCCTGTGGCACCGGTGCCCTGCTGTCGGCGGTGTACGAGCAGGTTGCATCCCGCCATGAACGCGCTGGTGGCGACTCCACATCGCTGCATCCCGTGATGATGGAGGAGGTCCTATATGGCTGCGACGTCATGCCCTCGGCCATTCACATCACCGGCTCCACCCTGTCCGGTATGCGGCCCAACGTGGGATTCAATCAGTCCCGTCTCTACACCATGCCCTACGGAAAGCAGAAGGACAGCACGGTGAAGATAGGTTCCCTGGAGTTACTCCAAGCCTCCACAGCCTTGACCTTGTTCAATACCAGCGACCCAGCTCTGCGCACTGGCAGCGTGGGAGAGGAGACTGCTGCCCAGATCAACGTGGACATCCCGGACGCGAACTTTGACCTGGTGATAATGAATCCACCCTTCACCAGGGCAACCAACCATGAAGGTGCCCATGCGGATATCACCAACCCCGCCTTCGCCGCATTTGACGCCACGCCCGCTGACCAAACGGAGATGGGACACCGGATCAACCAGTTGGGGAAGGACTCCTGCTACCACGGCAACGCTGGAATCGCTTCAGCATTCGCTGCGCTGGCCCACAAGAAGCTCAGGTTCGGTGGAGTCCTTGCCCTGGTATTGCCACTGTCGGCAGCCGCTGGTCTTTCATGGCAGGGGTTCAGGGAAACGTTGGCCAAGAACTATACCGACCTTACCGTGTTGAGCATCGCGGCTTCGGACAACGATCACCTGTCGTTCTCAGCCGATACTGGCATGGCCGAGTGCCTGGTCATAGCTCGCAAGGTCAAGCAAGCTGAGGCACCAACGGGACGAGGGCACTTCATATCCCTGGGCCGCCGTGCCCAAGGGTTTGCCCATGCAACTTCACTGGCGATGAACGTCTCCAGTCCTCAAAAGGCGAGACGGGTTGAGGATGGGCCTTATGGCGGCACCGCTTTAATGATCGGTGACGAGCTGGCCGGCGACAGCATGACCGTCCCGGTGCAGACGGACGGGGCATCATGGGGTGCGGTCCGTCTGTCCGACTTATCGCTGGCTCAGGCAGCTTTCGCATTGGCTAAATCCAAGCTATGGCTTCCCGGCAGCCACTCGGCGTTGGACGTGAAAGTGGCTCCGTTGAACAAGACATCTAAACTCGGCTTGGTTGATCGAGACATCACGGGACCACGACCTCGCGGCCCATTCGACAAGATGGCCCCAACTCCTACAGCTACTTATCCGTCTCTGTGGAATCACGATGCTAAGAACGAGACTCGGATGGCCTGCCAGCCAGACTCCCAGCTCCGGGTCAGGTCGGGAATGGAGGAGAAAGCCGCAATTGCCTGGGCTACGGCCAGCCGCGCTCACGTCAATCGCGATTTCAGGTTCAACTCGCAGCCGTTGACCGCAGCGTTCACTGAGCAGGAAAGCATGGGTGGCAGAGCGTGGCCCAACGTAAGGTTTCCAGACAGCCGGTTCGATTACGCGTTCACGCTGTGGTCTAACTCTACGCTCGGGCTGCTGCTGTATTGGTGGCACTCAAACCGGCAGCACAGTGGTCGAGGCACCACTACTATCAGAAACGTTGAATCACTGCCCGTCCTGGACCTCCACGCCCTCAGCGACGAGCAGCAGCGCACCTCTGAGGCCATCTTCAACGAACTGAGAGACATGGAGTTGAAGCCCGCCTATCTTGCCGACGCCGATCCCAACCGGGCGCTGCTGGACCGCAGGATCGTCTGCGATCTTCTGGGCTTCGACGAGGATGTGTACGAGGGAGTTCGGAGGCTGTCGGCCAAATGGTGCGCCGAGCCGTCGGTGCACGGCGGGAAGGCGCGGCCAAAGGCTGCCCAGCTCGTGATCTAGTGTCGGTGATCCCGCCGAAGCCAGAGAAGGCGCTTTCCATTCACCGGTGCTGACATGTAGTGGCTGCGCACCGTATATGCACGTTGCTACTATTGATGCATGGCTCTCACCGAACGACAGCTTCTCGACTCCCTCAGCAGGATGCCTTTCATCGACTCAGCAGAGTTGGCAGGCATCCTGGGGGAGCCTCACACGACCATCCACCGCGCCCTAACCGGCCTGCTGGCCGCCGGCGTGGTCGGCCGAGTGAGTCACGGGACTGCCCACCTGCCGTCGAGCCAGAGGTACTACCTGACGGCCAACGGCATCGGGGAGGCCGCCGGGATACTCGGCTTCGACACCCCATCGGACTTCGTGCGAATCTACCCGGTGTCCAGGGAGTGGCTGGCGCTGCTCATCCGCCGGATGGACGCGGTGGCCGCCGTCTATCGTCTCGCCGCCTCACTCTCCCCCGGCATCGACGGCCTACGGTCGCACGTGGAGTTCCACCGCCGGGGCCGCTTCGACGCCACGATCACCCTCCACGACGGGCGCAGCTTCGGAATGGTACGCCAGAGCCTGGCTCTTCGTCGGCGCTCGCTCTACGACCGGCTGAGGGCCATAGCGGAGTACGACTACACGCGCCGCCCTGACACGATCCTGGTCCTGACCCCCAGCGTCTGGGAGCAGAGACTGACAACGAGGTTCTGCATGGAGCTGAACCTTGAAGGCTCTTACGTCGGCGAGGAGTCTCGGGACGTACTCGAAAGACGGGACTCCCACGTCTGGCAGAAGACCTCAGGCCTGTTCAGTGGCTCGTACTACACCCTCGATTTCGTGAGCTCACAGGGCGACGCCAGCGGAAGACTCTGCACCGAGTCCCCGAATCGGAAGCGGGCATCGATACCCCATCCTGAGCGGATGGTGCGGGCTGCGCCGACCTTCGGCATCAGCCCATCGGAGAAGCGGACCCTCGACCTAGTTACCGACCACCCTATGACCCCCCGTGAGCACCTGGCTCGCTGGCTCGGCGTTTCGGAGGGACGGGTTAGCCAGATGATGCATAACCTCGTCGATACGTGGGGCTTGATGGAGCGACAGGGAAAACGTGGAGACACGCGCTACACCCTGTCCACCGAGGGCATCCGCTACATCACCCACCGGGACCGCGCCCAGCTCCCCACCACGCAGGGCATCTGGAGCACGGCCCTCACGACCGACCGGCAGGACCGGAGACGACACGTAGGCCATCGGATCGACACGTGGGCGCGTCAGACGAAGCACGCCGACGGCATCACATGGTTCCTCTCAAAGTTTGAGGCGGAGACCCGGGCCGATTCCGACAGCGAGCTGCTCTGGTCTGTCCCCACCGCGAGGTCCGACCGGGCCTACAACTGGGGCGATTCCGCTATTGCTCCCGACGCCGTGGGGAAGGTGATTGCACAGGGCCTCGACGTACCGTTCTACCTCGAGTACGAGCTGCGGGCCAGGCATCCCCAGGGAGTCATTGCCCGCCTGAGTCCCTACACGAGCTACTACTGGTCCACCGAACCAGGGGAAGACCAGCCCCCGTTCCCCACCACCCTGTTCGTCGTGGACACAGAGGAGGTCGAGGCCACCTACGTGCGCACGGCGGCCAGGATGAGTCTGATGTCGCTGCCCATACTCGTGTCCTGCATGCCCGTCTTGTCCACAACAGGGATACTGGGGCGGTCATGGCATCCCCTCTGGGAGCCGGAATCCCCGCGACTGGCCCTGTCAGGGCTGAGCGCCTACCAGTGGGACCCACTCTACCACCGGATGCGTCAGCGTCCTGTAGGGGGGGAATAGATAGGGCCGATGTGTCCCTATCTCCCCGGTATGCTGTCTGGGGCTGGAAGTTGGGATAACCGGAGCGATTTCTGAGGTCTGTCGACGCCCAAACTGCCCTGTTTTAGCTATGAACCGGGGTTGACGTGTCGCCTGACGTGTCATGGAGCAAATTGGGATTCTGCGCTAAAATACAGGGGCCGAAGAATTGTAGTTTTGCAACCCATGACGAGGGCTGACGTGTCAACCGATAGAGAAGAAAAAGCTAGGCATGAGCCTGTCCGCTGGGTCTCGAAAACAGAGGCGGCGGAGGAGCTGGAGATATCCCTTTCAACTCTCGATCGGAAGATCAGGAAGGGAGAGGTCGAGGTTGTCCGTGAGGGCCGCCGGGTCTATGTGCGGATGCACGGGTCGGAGTATCTGAGCGACCACGAGCTGCTGCGCCGGGCCATCGCCAGGGAGGATGAGCTTCAGCGGACAGTGCGGGAGTTGGAGCGGAGCGTGTCGGACTTGGATCTTAGAGCATCCGAGTTGGAGCGGGAGCGGGACGAGGCCAGGGAGTCCGCATCCGCCAGCAGACGGCCTTACGAGGAGCTGGAGAAGGCGTACCGGAAGGAGATCGCCGAGCATAAGGAGACGAAGGAAGTGGTCATCGCAGTACGCGTGACCGCCATCGTGCTGTTGGTGCTTCTGGTCGCCAGCGTTCTCGTGTGGTGGTTTGTGCTGAGGTAGGGCGTCCACGCGTTGTGCTGTGCCTGGACCACCTGCAGAGGCAACGGACGGGGAGCACGGCTCACGGAACCCGGTTCGGGGCCTATCCCCAGTTCCCGTCACTTTGTACAGCGGCATTTTGTCCACTTTTGTAGGTAGCATTGTCCTCTGCCGCCCGATTTGCCAACCGGCGTTTTGTTCACTCTCGTAGCTAAGACTGTTCTGTGGCCGTGGAAGGAGCACCAGAATCAAATTGCTTGCTCCGATGTCGCAGACTGCTTGGTTTCCCCTCGATTTCAGCTAGGAAATCACCAAACCTACAACTCGTCCACAAACTCAAACTCCTGTACACGTGTATGACACCACCATAGGCTCCGCGATTCTCCTGCCCTGTGAGGGGGGCTGCGTGCGAGCCCTGCCAGACCCGTCGTTGCATCCGCAACAACTTCGTCTATCCACTGGGAACCAGTGTTTAGCCTTGACATGATTAACGGCACACGTTAATATCATTGGCGGTGGATAGATTTCGAGATGGCGACGCTCAACGCCTCTTCGCCGGACAAACGGTTCGGCGCTTACCGCCTGACATTCAACGCAGGGCGAGGATGCGGTTACAACGGGTGATTGCAGCTACGGCGTTGACCGACCTTCGGGTGCCACCATCCCATCGGCTGGAAGCATTGCGGGGAGACCGGGCTGGGCAGTTCAGCATCCGCATAAACGACCAGTGGCGGGTGTGCTTCATCTGGACAGACCAGGGCGCGATGGAGATAGAAATCACTGACTACCACTGAGGAGGACATCAATGACTAATACGGTCGAACCGATTCACCCTGGAGAGCATCTGTCAGAGATCATGGAGGAGCTGGGCATCACCCAGTATCGCCTGGCAAAGACCATAGGAGCGCCGCCTATACGCATCCATGACATCGTGCATTGTCGGAGGTCCATCACTGTGGACACTGCGCTGAAGATCGGAAAGGCTCTGGGAACAACTCCGGAGTTCTGGTTGAATCTTCAGCGGATGTACGACCTGGACGTAGCCCGGGCCACTACCGACGTAAGTGGGATTGAGCCTCTGGTCAAGGCGTCTGCATGATGCAGGAATCGCGGTTGCCCCCGAACCTGCGAGGTGGCGCAAGTTTCAGCCACTTTAATCCCCAATCCAGTCTGCTGGCCAATGGCCTAGACTTTCTAGTCAGCGCCGCGGAGTTTGCATCACGTGATGACGAACGAAGTTGGAAATATGCCGTCTTGCATCTGTGGTACGGGCTGGAATTGCTCCTAAAGGCGAGGTTAGAGCGTGAGCACTGGTCGCTGCTATTTTCCAACATTGACCACGCAGATCGGCTGAAGCTCATCAGCGGCGACTTCTTATCAGTAGATTCTAACCAAGCCTATAAACGTCTCAAGCAGATTTGCGACATCGAGATAGACCCTTCGGACTGGAAACACTTGATTGCACTGCGGAATCGAAGCAACCGCATCAGGCATCATGTTGCTGAATACAACTCCATACAGGTCAAGTCAATGGTGTGGAGGTGTATGAACATCGGTCTTGCATTTTGTGAATCACAACAGATGCAAGAGGACAGTAGAACAATTCAAAGGCAGTTCTATAAAGTTGGCTCGCTTTTGAAGGGGTTTGACGATTTTGTCAATGACCGGTTGAAAGTCATTTCGTTGCACCCTGATTTCGACCCCGATGTAAAATGCATGGAGTGTTGGCAAACTACTTGTGTCATTGATGCCAACGGAATCCTGTGTCAGTTTTGTGGGGTAGAGATTGATGCTGAAACCCTAAACCAGTGGATGGCGGAGATAGAATTAGACGCCTCGGACAGTGCAGAACACCAATAGGCGAATGCCGCAGATCAGGACCAATGTGACTAGAAAGGGATGACAAATAGGGAGGAAGACTAAATGAAACATAAGCAACCCCTAACACCCGCGGCCCTCTACGCCAGGGTGTCCAGCGACCGTCAGGACGTGGACCTGTCCGTGTCCGCCCAGCTCAGAGCGCTCAAGGACTACGCCAGAGCCAACGGCTACTCCGTGGCCCGCGAGTACGTGGACGAGGCCGAGAGCGGCCGCGTGGCCGACAGGCCCCAGTTCCGGGAGATGATTGAGGAGGGCGGCAAGCCCAACGCTCCCTTTGAGGTCATCTTGGTATGGAAATTCTCCCGCTTCACCCGCAAGCGGGAGCACGCCGTCGCTTTCAAGTCCATGCTGCGGCGCAAGGGCATCCGCGTCGTGTCCATCACCGAGCACGCCGACGACTCCCCGACCGGCAAGCTCATGGAGGCCATCATCGAGAGCGTGGACGAATTTTACTCAGAGAATCTTGCGCAGGAGGTCGTCCGTGGTATGCGGGAAGCCGCATCACGAGGCTTCTTCCTCGGCTCCAAGGCCCCCTTCGGCTACAGGCGGGTCAAGGTCAGCGACGGAGCCAAGGAGCGTCCCACCCTGGAGGTTGACCCTGCCACCGCTCCGGTGGTGAAGGAGATATTCGAGAGTTCGCTCAGCGGCTACGGCCTCAAGGAAATATGCAGGACCCTGAACGACCGGGGCATCACCAACAGGGGAAAGCGCTGGTACAAGGGAGGACTCCACTACCTGCTGACCAACGAAGCCTACACCGGAACCGCCGTCTGGGGCAGAACCACCAAGGTAGAGAAGGCCCAGGACCCGGTGCGAGTGGAGGGAGCATGGCCCGCCCTGGTGTCTAGGGAGCTGTTCGATGCCGTGCAGCAGGCGATGCGGGACCGTGCCCCGAAGGTGCAGAGGCCCGGTAGAGTGGGGAGCAAGTTCCTGCTGAGCGGTCTGCTCAAGTGCGGGGTGTGCGGCAGGCCCTACAGTGGCCAGGGGGCCAAGAGCGGCCAGTTCGCCTACTACGTCTGCGGGACATTGTTCCGGGAGGGAGCGGGGACGTGCAGCGCACGCTACCTGAACGCCCCCAGGGTGGAGGACTTCATTGTTGAGAAGATACGGGAGCGAATTCTCACCGAGGAGACCATCGTGGAGCTGGTGACCCTGGTGGCGGAAGAGATCGACGCAATGGCCGGTGAGCTGTCCGGCAGGCTGGAGGTCATCGAGGCCGAGCTAGGGGACGTGAGGAAGCGTCTTGAGCGGCTCTACGAGGCCCTTGAAACGAGCGAGTTGACGTTGGAGGTCCTGTCGCCCCGAATCTTCTCGCTGAGGCACCGTGAGGAGCAACTGGAGGCTGCGAGAGAGGACGCCGAGACCCAGCTTGAGCAGCGGAGGGTTGAGCTTCCGACCACCGAGGAGATCAAGGGGTACGTGGCGGACTTCCGGGAGTTCTTGCAAGAGGGGACGTTCCCCGAGCGCAAGGCCCTCATCCGCAACTTCGTGGAGGGCATCGAGGTGGTGGGAGACGAGGCGACGCTGACGTACACCGTTCCCATGCCAAAGGACGGTGTGAAGCGGGAATCGGCCTCGGTTCTCGATTTCGTCCAGTCCGGCCCACCAGACTTTACTGTACTGCGAACTCGCCTGTTTAGGGCGACCTCTGCGGTGTCCGCTCCCCCTATTGGCGAGTCCTCCGGCGTGGGTATGGAGTAGACGATGGCGGCCTTGCCGGGCTTGACCTCGATCTCCTTGACGAAGGAGTGGACGAAGGCCCTGGTCTCGGTAAGCTCGCTGGTTTTCAGGAAGTCGCTCATCTCGGCGGCGAAGGTGGCGACAGTGTCGGCGCTGTCCAGGAACTGCCGCCGTTCCGAGAACAGCCCTCTGGCCTCCTCCGCGGCGACCTCCAGCTTCTCCTTGCGCTCCCGGAGTTCCACGATGAGGTCCGAAGCCTCGGCCACGTCGACGCTGTCGCTTTTCGCTACGAAGTTCCAGACGCGGCCCAGTTGCTTCTTCACGTCCTCAAGCTCTTCGTCGATGGTCTGAAGCCGCTGCCGCTGCTCGTGGGCCACCCCGTCCATCTCCTCGTCCAGCAGCTTCACCAGGTCGCGGATGTTGGACTCGGTGAGGATGTTGGCCCGAATCTCATCGACGATGAGCTTCTCGAAGGACTTGGCGTTGAGCCTGGGGGTCTCGCAGGCGCCGCTGCCCCGCTTGAGGAGGGAGTGGCAGACGTAGTAGGTGTACTTACCGCCCTTGGCCTCGGCCGCGGTCATGGCCTTGCCGCAGGTCTCGCACCTGAGCAGACCGCTGAGCAGGTAGGGGCTGGCGGAGCGCCGTGGGTGGACCTTCTTCGGAGCGCGGGACCCCAGCAGCTTGGTGACCCTTTGGAACTGCCGCCTGGAGACGATGGCGGGGTGTGCGCCCTCGACGCGCACGGGCGGCGCGCCGTCCTTCGCGGTTGTTCCCCAGACCAACGTGCCTGTGTAGGCTTCGTTGAGCAGCACGTTGTGGACGGAGGTCTTGGACCACTGCTTTCCCCTGGGGCTGGCCACGCCCTCGGCGTTGAGGGCCTTGGTCACGTCGAGGGTGCTGCTGCCCTGGAGCACCATGTCGAAGATGCGGCGGGCCACGGCATCGGCGGGCGGGTCAAGCTCCAGCTTGGGGCGCTTCTTCGGCCCGTCCTGGACGTAGACCTTCCGGTAGCCGTAGGGGGCGTAGGTGGTGACCCAGAATCCGCGAGAAGCGGCTTCCCGCATCCCCCGCGCCACCTCTTGGGCGAGGATATCGGTTATTCAATCGAAACAAAAAGATCAGGTATACATGGGCGGTTGGACTTGAAGCCAGTTGACAGCGACGATTGCTCACGAAACCTGCGTGGTTCGAACCCCCGTTACCGGGGGCCTAGGATAGAAACGAGAAGAATTAAGCCCACATTTCCCAGATCAGCCGCGTGGGTGCGTCGTAATCCGGTAAGATTGCTGCCTATTTGAGCCGCATACCTGGGCATTATGGGCAGTGTGGGTGCTAGACTGGCCGAGCTAGCGGGATCTAGTTCTGGATACCGCAATCTCGCTGGAGGCACCCAATGGGTGAAAGCTCCGACACCCTTTTGAAGCTCCAATTCGACCGCAGAGTCCGCCTGGATTTTCGTGGCGCTACCATCACCTCGGACGCCGGACTCCTGGCATGCCGCGAGCTTGATGCCGCTCTGGGGCTCACAGAGACAGCCAACGATTATATCCATGAAAGCCGCACCGGCCGCAACGTGCAACACCCGCTGTTGCCCTTGCTCAGACAATCGGTGTATAGCCGTCTCGCTGGCTATGAGGACACCAACGACGCTGAACGGCTTGCCCAAGACCCGGCTATGCGGGTCATCGTCGGGTGGCAAGGTACTGATAAGCAGGCAGCCAGCACCAACACTATGAGCCGATTTGAGACTGAGGTGTTAACCGAAGAGGAGAACCTGGATGGGCTTGCGCGCCTGAATGTTGAGTGGGTGGCCAGGGCCATGGCCCAGACATCTCACCAGCGAGTTATCCTAGACATGGACAGATCTGAAAGCCCGGTGCATGGGCAGCAAGAGGGAGTCGCCTACAACGGCCACTTCGAGTCCGTATGTTATCACCCGCTCTTCCTGTTCAACCATTTCGGAGATTGCGAAGGTGCAATGCTTCGACAGGGCAACGTCCACAGCGCTGAGCGGTGGCGGGAGGTTCTGGAGCCAGTCGTGAAGCGATACCAGGAGAAAGGAGTCCGGCTGCTGTTCCGGGCCGATGCTGCCTTTGCCAAGCCCGAGGTGTACGAGTACCTGGGGTCAAGGGACACTGGCTACGCTATGCGGCTTCCGGCCAACGAGGTATTACAACGAAACATCCGCCACCTACTGAAGCGGCCCGTGGGCAGGCCGCCTAAGAAGCCCGTAGTCCGGTATCACGACTTCGTTTACCAGGCCCAGAGCTGGGACATTCCCCGGCGTGTGGTCGCCAAGGTGGAGTGGCACCAGGGTGAGCTATTCCCGAGGGTCGGGTTCGTCGTCACCAACCTCAACCTACCGCCGGCAGGCGTAACCCACTTCTACAACGGGCGGGGCACGGCCGAGCAGTGGATCAAGGAAGGTAAATACGCCCTGAACTGGACGCGGCTCTCGTGTCACAGGTTCGTTGCTAACCAGGTGAGGCTGTGGCTGTTTGTACTGGCCTACAACCTGGGCAACTTCATGAGAAGGCTGACTTTGCCAGAGTCAGTGAAACACTGGTCACTGCGAAGTGTTCAGACCAAGCTCATCAAGATGGGTGGACGTCTGGTGCGGCATGCCAGGAGGTTGGTGTTTCAGCTTGCTGAGGTGGCAGTGTCCCGGGAGGTATTCCGGCAAGTGTTGGAGCGTATCGCCGGGCTCCATCCAGCACCAGGGTAGCGATTATCCTTGAGGTCATCAGAGGTGAAGAGAGGCAACCAAGGGCGAGGTGCGTGCCCGGAGGAGTTTGAAGGGAGTGCAAACGTGGTGAAAGCCACCTCCGCTGCCTGGGGCCGCTAACTCACCACGCCGAGAGATGGTTTTGTGAGCTTGATTGGATGGTTGACGGCATCCGTGAGTGATACTAAGATGGCTCTCGTCGAGGATGGTACCTTGCTTGGACCCAGGCGGTTTGATATGGGTAATTCCGGCTAGGAGTTTGTGCAGGTCAGCAAGCGACCAGGGCGGCTGGGACCGGTGCAAGAAGGGCAGGGCGCGGGTGAATAGCCGGTCCATGCAGCCCGCTTGCGGTGCGCTGCAGCTGCGCTCCGGGGAAACGATGATGTGTCCATTGAAACGGCCCTGGCACGAGATGCCGGAGTTCGTCGAGAACGCGCTGAGGGAGCACGGGCTCATGGAGGCGAACCGCAGCCGCCCTCCCTACCAGCGGAACGACTACGTGGGGTGGATAACGGGGGCCAAGCGCTGGGAGACGCAGCAGAAGCGGTTGGCTCAGATGATCAGTGAGCTGCAGTGCGGCGACCGCTACATGAACATGGTCTATCGGCCCAGATCCAAGGGCTAGCATTCCTGGGCCGGAACGCATGCAGATGGGCCTGTCCGGGGGAGCGGCCGGAAGGGTCTGCGCGGACCGGGAAGTGCGGCCGCGTTGGCTCTCGCCGGTCTACGGCCAGATGGTCCCCGCAACGAAAACCGAAGCGGAGGTTGGAGCGTGCCCCCTCGCGTCTCCAACCTCCGCAGTATGGAGCCGGCGGGCGTGGGCGGTACCCGGCCGGCCTTAACCACATTTGTTGTAGCCGCATTCGCGGCACATGAGACAGCCCTCCTGAAAGACTAGGGGACCCGAACACTCGGGGCAGGAGCCCCACCCGCTGCGGCCGTTGCCATTGCCGTTGGCCTTGGCAGCGGCAGGCTGTAAGTAATGTTGTAGAGATCAACCGCTAGACGCCAGCAGACCACACTTGAGGGGGATATATGGAACTCGGTGCATTCTCAATTAGCCTGGCCGTAAACGACCTAGAAGCTTCCAAGGCATTCTATGAGAAGCTCGGCTTCGAGGTCGTCGGAGGTGACCCTTCAGAGAACTGGCAGATTCTCAGGAACGGCATTCACACCATAGGCCTCTTCCATGGTATGTTCAAGGGGAACATACTAACCTTCAACCCAGGTTGGGACGCTGGAGGTAGGCCAATTGATTCCTTTATGGACGTGCGCGAGCTGCAGAGGCGGTTCAAGGCCCAGGGGGTGAGCCTAACGAGTGAAGCGGATGAGAATTCTACAGGGCCAGCCAGCTTCATGACCTTGGACCCGGACGGCAATCCGATCCTTGTAGATCAGCATGTCTAACGAATAGGGACAAGGGGTTGTCACCCGCCCTAGTATGCTGGGCCACCGCCCTCTCTCGACCTTCTTTCGTAGCAGCCACGGCCTCCTTCAGCCATTTAGGGAAGATAAAACGGGTTTCTAAGTCGATACGCGAGAGCTCTGCGCCCTTAGCCATCGGATAGTCCTGCTCGGGTTCTTGCGGGTGGCGCGGCTTTTCAGAGCAGCCAGGGCGAGCCCGACACTGACGACGCCCACATCTGAGACGGCCCCCACCAGAATCCCATGCCGGCGACAAAGGACATGATGATCTCCGGCACCTTGAGGCCGACTACCAGGGCGAAGTCGGCAACCACTAGTCCCAACAGTAACACCAGCCCGTCTGCCGGTCTGACCACCAAGCGGTTGAAGTGGCCATTCTGGATATCGGTGACCACCACCAGGGCGCGGTATATGCCGGTCACCGCAAACAATACCGCCAGGATCAAGACCAGGAACGTCGACGACGTTGGGGCCACAAGTTATGGCTACGAGACATTCTGCAAAAGCGTGATATTCTAGAAAGAGTAGTCGTTCGAGAGATGCCACCCGTCAAGGGGGGCGCTACTGCGCCCTCAAGTTGGCCTCATTAGGATGAATTGGCAATGGAGGAGAAATACTAATTCGGAGGTAGGCATGGCGAGCCCAATCGTCCATTTCGAGATAGCATCCAGGGAGACTAGGAAGGTCCAGACCGGTCTGCATTTGGGCGATGGCTGCCACAAGTCGAATTCCTCGTCGTGCGATCGAAGGGGCCCAACTCTATGAAATGGGCTCAGTTCCAAAGCGAGCGTCCAGAGCTAGCAGTTCTGGGTGAGGAGCTATTTGACAAGCCGGGCCTGGTGCTCGTCGGCACGATCAGGGGCGACGGTTGGCCGCGAATCAGCCCGGTCGAACACGTCATCACAGACGGGCATCTCTACCTTGGCATGATGTGGCGATCCAGGAAGGCCCTCGACCTGCTTCGCGATATGAGGTGCACGATCCATAACGCGGTGTCAGACCGGCACGGCACCGAAGGCGAGTTCAAGGTCTATGGTAGGGCGATGGAGGTAACCGACACTGAAGTGCGTCATCGCTACGAGGTCGCCCTATACGAGAAGATAGGCTGGAGTCCAGGCAGGGATGAAGGACAAAGCCATGCCCAATACCACCTCTTTTTCGTCGATGTGGAGAGCGTTGCCTACGCTGCCATCCGGGACGGACAATGGTTGCGCGAACTTTGGAAGGCAGCGTAGCTGGATGGGCCGGATGTGACCGTAACATAAGGAGGAGACGGTAGTGACAGATGGGCTTACCATCCTCGTAATAGGGGCGACAGGACAGCAGGGCGGCGCTGTCACGCGGGTGCTGTTGAGCAAGGGGCATCGGGTTCGGGCCTTCACGCGCAACGCGGACTCTCCTGCCGCTCAAGAGCTGGCAAGACTGGGTGCAGATCTGGCGGTAGGCCACGCCGAGGATCGTGAGTCGGTGGTGCGGGCCTGTCGGGGCATGGACTCCGTGTACGCCATGTCCACCTTCTTCGAGTCGGGAACCGAGGGGGAGGTCGAGCAGGGGAAGAACATCGCGGAAGCCGTAAGTGCCGCCGGGACCGCACACCTCGTCTTCTCCTCCGTCGCCAGTGCAAATCTGTCGACGAGGGTTCCCCACTTTGAAAGCAAGTACGAGATTGAGCGGCACATAGAGTCGCTCAGCATACCGAGCACCATAGTCGCTCCGGTATACTTCTGCGAAAACCTGCTCAGCCCGTGGACGCTGCCGGGATTGGCCGAGGGTAGCCTCTCCATGTCGATGCCGCCGGACCGTCCATTGCAGCAGATACCGGTCGGCGACATTGCGTCTTTCGTGCTTATGGCGCTAGAAGACCCTTCGAGGTTCACCGGCAAGCGATTCGACATAGCGTCGGACGAGTTAACGGGCAAACGGGCGGCGGAGGTCCTCTCAGGTGTCATTGGGCATCCCATCGACTTCGTTCAGACGCCAATTGCAGGGGCCCGCGCGATGAGCGAGGACGTGGCCCTCATGTACGAGTGGTTCGATGAAGTCGGATACAGCGCCGACATCCCCAGCCTGCGACGGGAATACCCAGAGGTGGGATGGCGGACCTTCGAGCAGTGGGCAGAGGAACAGGACTGGGGGAAACTAGACGCCCAGGGATGATCCCCCCTACAGGGCGGAAGACAGAACATTACCAATTAGGAGGTTTACATGTCGAATCCAGTTGTTCATTTTGAGATAGCATCCAAGGACACCGGCAAGGTCCGGGACTTCTATTCCAAGCTCTTCGGCTGGTCCATCGACGCCGACAATCCCATGAACTATGGTGTGGCCAGCACCAAAGAAGGCGAGCTCGGCATTGACGGCGGTTTGTACCAAACTGAGGACGCTAACGACCAGCCAGGTGTGCGCCTGTACGCCCAGGTTGACGATGCTCAAGCCTTTCTTGAGATGGCCGCGTCCTTGGGCGGCACTGTAGTAGGAGAGGCCCAGGAGGTGCCCGGCCAAGGCATCAAAGTGGGTCAGTTCCTCGATCCGGAGGGTAATATCTTCGGCGTCATCCAAACGTTGCAAGGCTAGGCCATCAAAGGGGGCTCGATATCCTATCGAACCGCCTTGGGAAAGGTGAATCGTGAAGAGCAGCGCAGAGACGGTCGAACAGTATCTAGAAGAATTGACACCGGGGCGGCGTGAGGCCGTCTCCGCAGTCCGTGACGTCATCCTCGCCAACCTCCCGGATGGGTACGAGGAGAGGATGGATTTCGGGATGATCGCCTACGTAGTGCCGCTCGCCCGATACCCCGAGACGTATAACGGCCATCCCCTGAGCTATGCAGGGATATCGTCGGAGAAGAACCATGTCTCGGTCCACCTCATGAACATCTATGCAGACGCCGAAAGCGAGCGGTGGTTCGTCGACAACTACAAGGCCACCGGGAAGAAGCTGGACATGGGCAAGTCGTGTGTGCGGTTCAGGAGGCTCGAAGATCTGCCGTTGAGCCTGATAGGAGAGGCGGTCAGCCGGTCCCCGATGGAAGAGTGGATTCGGTGCTACGAATCCTTGCGTCCAGTCAAGAGGTCTGCTGGATCGAAACGGGACTAGGCACGACCTGGTGCCCAGACCCCTCTGGTTGGACCACGACATCCAGGACCCTGCCCTTGCAGGAGTCCTGACTCCCTACACCACCGACGAGATGGAGGCATACGAAGTCTCCTCCCTGGTTGACAGCCCCGCTAACGATGGGGCGGAACTGGTCGTTCCAGTGCGGGAGGCTGGCCCGGATAGCGAGGGTTCTGCTCTGAAGTTGCCGCTATGAGGGAGACGCCGTGACGATTGTCGAGGGGGACTTGAGAGATATAGCGGGGCGTGTCGGCGGCGACTAAAGGATGCGATAATGGCTGTAGAAGGTCCCATAGTCGCTACAACGAAAACACAAGGTCAAACCTGGTACTGCGTACAGTCCCCCCAAGCCCACCATATGCTACGCCCACATGCAAGCGGTAGGCATGGCCAACGACCACATCACAGGATGCTTCCGGGCTAATGTCCCAGAGTCACCGTAACCGGGCCGCGAGCACGTTACCCATGATCGAACCGGCGAGTCCGGTCCCCCTTACACTGGAATCGCCAAGTCCAAACGGACCTGTTGTCTTGCTCGGCCGGTTTACTATCGAGCCGTGAAGGTCTCACTAAATTGATCGTTGACAGTCACCGTGTACTCCTCTCCGGAGACTAGATTGGCGCCGAGCGGTATCTCCGTCTCCACGACGGGCAGGTCACGCGTACAGGGCACGTTATTCTCTGCCACCTCTAGGTGCGTAACGCCTACTTCAATGGTGTTGGCGAACTGGCGGACGATGTCGTAGCCGTTGAACGCCGAGCAGCAGCTGCCGCGCGGAAGCCTCGACACAACATTCAGCGAGTACTGAGCAGGTTCTGCGTCGGACACCACCACCTCGACCGTCTCGATGGGCGAGGCCTGCACGACCCACCCCGTCGTCCACTCGTCGCGCGCGAGGAATGAGTTGGTCACCTCGCCGTTGACGGCCACCGTGTAGGTCTCACCGGCCGTAAGGTCGCTGCCGAGGGCTATCTCCGTCTCGGTATAGCCGAAGTCAGCAGTGCAGGGGACGAGTTGCCCCGGCGCGACTTCGAGGTTGGTGACCGTCACGGAAAATGTTGTCTGGCCTCCGTCCACTTCGTAGCCATCGAAACTCGAACACGACGTGCCCTGTGGCAAAGTCGACAGGACAGTCAGCGAATAGTCGGGCGGGGCCGACTCAGAGACCTTCACCTCCACGCTTTGGACCGGCGCCAGGACGCTGACCATGGTCGGCCCTTCCGGCTGCTCGGGCTGGGCCCCTGTCCCCTGGGCGACGAAGGTCTCGGTCACGTCGTTGACGTACACCGTGTAGGTCTTCCCTCCGTCGAAGTCGATGCCCAGGGCGATGTTACTCTCCACGGTCCCGTAGATCTCCGCGCACATCATCGGCTCTTCAGGCTTCAGGTTCGTAACTGTGATCCGGACCGTTTCGCCGTCCCGATCGACCTCGTACCTGTCGAACTCGTAGCACGCGTTGGGCAGCCCAGACTGTAGACCGTCAGCGATAATGGGACACGTGAGAGGGGTAGAAAACCCGAGAGTCTGAGAGTGGTGTGAGCTCCTGAAGTGAGGGTAGAGTACCTCATGAAAGGAGCAGCGATGTCCCAGTCAGACGTCAGCAAGGCCGAGGCCGCCGATCAGCGGTCGGAGCAGACTAGGTCCTTCGTTCGACGAGTTAGAGCGGCTACCCGGCGCAAATACACCCCGGAAGAGAAGATCCGTATCGTGCTGGAGGGCTTCCGCCGCGAGGTCACCGTGAACGACCTGTGCCGGTGGGAGGGTATCAAGCCCCACTCCTACTACTCGTGGACCAAGGAGTTCATGGAGGCGGGCAGGGAGCGGCTGTCCCGTGACACGGTGCGCGATGCCACCCGGCAGGAGATCCAGGATCTCAAGCGGGAGAACGGCGAGCTCAAGCAGCTGGTAGCCGAGCTATCCCTCGAGGTCTACCGTCTGAAAAAAACGGCCATACCAATGCCCCAGAATGGCGTCGGTACCAGCGGATGAGCGCCGTTGAGAAGGCGACGGTCCTGGCCAGTGTAGCCGCATCACCGCTGGCCAAGCGTCGGGTGCTCAGAGACCTGGGTGTTCCCAAGAGCACCTACTATCGGTGGTTGATGCGACAACAACATCAACAAGGTCTCGAGGACCGACCTGGAGCCAGCGCTCCACCGTGGAACCGCCTTAGACCTCAGGAGGAACGGTCGATCCTGGAAGCGGCCAGGGAGATGCCGGAGCTAAGTAGCCGCCAGTTGGCAGCGTGGTCTACAGACAACCTGGCCTTCGCTGTATCCGAGTCCACTGTGTATCGCATCCTGTGCAGAGAAGGTCTTGTGAAGTCACCCGAGATGCAGCTCAAGGCCGGCAAAGAGTACCATCGCAAGACCAGCGGCCCTCACCAGATGTGGGCTACCGACGCCTCCTACTTCAAGGTGATCGGTTGGGGCTACTACTACCTGGTCACCGTGATGGACGACTACTCCCGCTTCATACTGGCCCACAAGCTCCAGCGGGACATGACCACCGACTCTCTCATCGAGGTGGTCCAAGAGGCCGTGGACAAGACCGGCATGACTGAGGTCCCAGTGGCCGACCGGACCAGCCTGCTGAGCGATAACGGCTCAGGTTATGTCTCCCGTGGCTTCAGAGACTACCTGCACCTGGTGGGAATCAAGCACATTCTGGCCGCGCCGTTCCACCCTCAGACCAATGGCAAGCTCGAGCGCTATCACCAGAGTATCAAGCGGGACGTCAAACAGGTCCCCTACGAGATGCCTTCTGCCCTGGAAGGAGCAATCGCCGCCTTCGTGGCCTACTACAACTACCGACGCTATCACAAGGCGCTGGGCAACGTGACGCCCGCAGACATGCTCAACGGAAGGCGGGAGCAGATCCTCCAACGGAGAAAGGAGGTGCAGGTCCAGACGTTAGAACGGCGAAGACGCTACAACAAGACCCTCAGGGAGCTCCCACGCAGCTCTTCATAATAATAATCTTCTCGGGTCTCAGTGTCCCACTTGTGCTGATTGCCAACACCTGGCTCCCTTCACTTCCGTGAATCTACTCTCCTGCCTGATCCAGGACAATCGCTTTAACTGACGCTTCTCAACTACACAACAGCTGTCCCAAATGTGCTGACTATACACACGTCTGGACCAGTGGGCGTACCTGAACGGTGTGGAGCTAGACTTCAGTCGGCCAGGCAAGCCTACAGACAACGCTATGATCGAGGCCTTCAACGCCAGGCTTCGGGCTGAATGCCTCAACGAAAGTTGGTTCTTGTCTTTGGAGGACGCTCGGGAGAAAATAGAGGGGTGGCGCTGGCACTACAACGGCGAACGTCCCCACAGTGCCCTGGGGAACCTCGCCCCGGAGACTTTTGCCCTGGTGGCCACAGCAGGGGTTCAATGACCCACGAAGACCCACGAAACTAACATTACGACTGGTACAAAGAATGGGGCAAGACCACTTACGCCCGCAGTCGGAAGGCAAACTGGGCTGCACCACGGGCAGACCACTGAACCATAACCGAGGATGGTGCGAGGGCTGAATTTGCTAAAGTCGCTGTCTAGCCTGGCATTCCTTGTATTGCTGACCGCTTGTAGTGGAAACGCCGTCACTGAAGTGCCCTCGACAGCCGACGCCGAAACTGTCTCTACACAAGTAATTCTCGAAAGGGCTTTGGCTTCCACGAAAGAACAACTCTCATACTGCTTCACATATGAGTACAAAGCTGAAGTATTGAACGCGACACGAAGCCATGACACCACTGGACAACGGCTCAGGACCACTCAAGAAGGTATAAGGGAAGATATCGAGTCAGTCACTTTTGGCAAATATCAGGCACCTAGTCTATTCGAGACGACAGGGAGTACGACCTTCGCAACGGATAATGAAACCATTACAATCAGTGGTGACGCGATCACTATAGGCGTTACGGTGTACACGAAAATCCCTCCAACGGGAGAGTGGAAGGTGGAAACCCTCGATTCGGTCCCTGAAACTCCCTTAGACAAAATGGCTATAGATCCATCACTCTTAAGCAATTTGGTAATCAAGGCAGAAGAACAGCTAGGTGGAGTTGATGTGCTCCATTTGGTTGCGTTGGTGCCACCAGGAGTGGATATTGGCGTTGCCGACCCTGCACTCGACCGTCGCGTGGAATACTGGATCGGGAGAGACGACCATCTTGTCAGACGGTATGTTTTTGCGGGCACAACTCCAGGTGAGGGTGGATTTACGAACACAATAACGCTGTCCGATTTCGGCAAACTCGTTGAAATAAGTGCTCCAGAAGTCCCTTCCAAGGTGATGTCTAGCCCCTAGAAGTTACTCATGGCGGTGACCACCCACAACAGCGGCACGACCTGGTGTTCAGACCCACCTGTCGAGACGCCGGCCAGTTATCCAGCCATTCGGCGTTAGCTCATTGGTCTGGCGTTCCGGACCAGTTAGGAGATACGACTGTTCCCGCTTGACGCATCGAACCCCACCGCCCACGAGTAGCGCAGTTTCTTGTGTCGTTGCCCTCAACACCGGGTACCGGGTGAGCGGCGACACCGAGTGGCCACGCTTACCAGCGCTACCCACACCGTAGACGAACTGGTGTGCCACACGTCTTATAAGTTCCGCGTGAGCACATACGCGGATGGCGAGACCTACAAAGCCGAGTGGGGTGGCGCAGAGGTACCCGCAACGACCGGAGTCTGTAGCTAAGCCCTAGAGAAGCGACTCTGCCCATTCAGGGGATTAGCCGCCAACTCCAGTTCCACCACTCCCAGCGGCATCCAAGTCCACCCCCCACGAGAACCGCAGTTTTTGGTGTCGATTGAGAAATGGGGATGGTGTAGTGGATCGTGGCCTTGCCGGGCCTGACTTCGATCTCCTTGACAAAGGAGTGGATGAAGGCCCGCGACTCGGTTAGCTCGCTGGTCTTCAGGTACTCGCTCCATCTCCGTAGGCCGGCAGCCCATAGCATACTACGGTTCGACGACGTGCACCCTGCCGGCGAACTCCTCGCTGACGTAGATGCGGCCCCGCACCACCGCCACGGCCGTGGGGGAAACAAGGCCATCGGCCACCACCGACATGACACCGTCGCGCCACCGGACCAGCCTGCCTGGGAACAGGTGGGACTCCTTGAAGCCAACCTCGGCCAGGGAGCGCATGTCGCCGCTGTACTCCGTGACCAGCATGGCGCCGTCGGCCTCAAAAGCCACGTCCGTCGCGGCGGTGAACCCGTCAGCATAGACGGTGGTCTCGCCGATGTCCAGAGCGTCGCCGTCGCCGTTGTCGTCCTGCAAACGCAGGACCCGGGCACCGCCGGTGGGGAAGGGAAACCCCGTGAGGGTGGCGACGTAGGCCGCGCCGTCCGGTCCCAAGGCAATGCCGGTGGGCACGGCCTCCACCTGCGCCGAGCCGTCAGCCGTGGCGTGGGTCTGAGGGTCCAGTCGAGCGTAGGGGTGGATCTCGCCAGCGAGGGTGACGCGCCAGACCGCGTTGGCTCCAGCGTCGCTGACGAGCAGTCCGCCAGAGGGGGCGGGCAGCAGGTCGTAGGGATTGGTGATGGGATTGAGGGGGGCTAGCCCCAGGGGATCCTGGCCGGTCAGACCGACGGGGTGCGATCCCGGCGCCAGTGCGTAGACCTCGCGGAACTCCTTGGCCCGGGCCTCCCCCACCACGTAGTAGGTTATGCCGCCCAACTGCACGGCGGCAGAGACCCCGGCGGGCGCTCCTTCCGGCCCGTCTTTCAGCCGTGGCAGGCCCTCGTGGAGCACGGCGAGTCGGTTTTGGTGGTCCAAGATCAGGAGTCGCCCGCCGCCCACCTCGGCGATGAGCAATCGACCGTCGTCCAGGGCCGTCAGCCCGCGGGGCGACGCCAACCCCTCCAGTGCGCTATCGGTGGGCTGCGCCTCCGATGGTCCGCTGCAGCCCGCCGCCATCGCGGCGACGGCTGCGGTCAACGCGGTCAGCCGGGCCACGCCGGCCAAAACGGCGGCGAGGGTTGGGGACCGCGGGTGATGCAGTTTCATACGCCCCATACAATGAACCGACCACGCCCTACAAGCATAGGGCGGGGTCGGTCTGGCGTCGACAGTTACGCTGCTCTAGGAACCGACGGCTGCCTCAACCTTGGAGGCCGCGTCCGAGGTGACCCAGTTCTTCCATGCCGAGTTGTTCTGCAGGAACTTGTCCGCGGCGGCGAAAAAGTCCCCGTCCAACTCGCCGAGGTAGCCCTCCGCCTCCAGCTGGTTGGCCGCGTTGAAGTCCCACTTCTCGAAGAATGTGACTAGGTCCGGCGCTTGGTCGATTAGGTTCTTGCGCATGACGATAAGGACCTGCGCTATAGAGTAGCCGCAGTTCCTCTCGGCGTCCCAGCACTCGGTGCTGTACGAGGGCTCTTCCAAGAGGGTGTAGCCGCCGTATTCAGTGCTCAGAGCGTTGCTGAGGGTGGTGGGTCCCCAGTAGTAGAACAGCACTGGCTCCTCCTTCTCAAAGGAAGCGCGGATCTCCGCCTCAAGAGCTTCGCCGGATCCGGGGTTGACCAGCTCAATCACGTCGTCCAAGCCGTAGCCCGCCACCTGCATTGTATTGGTGACCTCGCACTCCCAACCCGGCGGGCAGTTCAGCAGCCGGGCTTTCCCGTTGGAATCCGGGGTTACGAAGAGGTCCATATGGTCCCGCAAGTCTTGGACTGTCCTAAGGCCGGGGTTGGCGTCCGTCACGTACTTAGGCACAATGAAGGCGGACTGCCAGTTGTCCTCCAAGCTGTTCCCAATTACCTCGATGGTGCCCTCAGCGATGGCCTGGTCGTAGGCTTCCTGCTGGTTTGGAAGCCAGATTTCCAAGGTGACGTTGGTGTCGCCCCTGGTAAGGGCCTCCATCAGCGGCACCGTGCCGCCGAACACCTTGTCGGTCGGGTACTCGTACCCCGCGCTGACGATCCGCGCGGCGATGGCGTTCTGAAGCTGGGCGCTGTCCCAGTTGAGATCCGAGAAGATGATCGTGGGCTTCTCCTCTTCCCCGCAGGCGACCGCTGCGAACATAAAAACCACCATGAGGCTGAGCAGCCTCAGTCCTATCCTCCAAGTCTTGCCTTTCATGCCGTGACTCTCCTTTCTTGGTCCTTAGCGTCTTGGTCCTTAGCGCCGCCTGCGCGTGTTCTTGATTCCGTCTATCTATTCCTTCTTGCTCCGCAAGGCGGCCTGCCGCTCCCGTGCCCATGCCTGAGTTATCCGGTCCAGAATGATCGCCAGCGCCACGATGGCCAGACCCGCCAGCAGCGCCTCCCCGGGCCGGAACCGGCCGAGACCCCGGAGGACGTCCTCTCCCAAGCCACCGGCGCCCACCAGCGAGGCCACCACCACCATGGCCAGGGCCATCATGATGGTCTGGTTTATGCCCGCCATGATAGTGGGGATGGCCATGGGCAACTGCACTTTCAGCAGGAGCTGCTGTCGGCTGGTGCCGAAGGACTGGGCCGCCTCCACCACCTGTGGCGTCACCTGGCGGATGCCCAGATTGGTCAGCCGGATGGCCGGAGGCACGGCGTAGATCACCGTGGCGAAGATGCCCGGCACGTTGCCGATGCCGAACAGCATGATGCCCGGCACTAGGTAGACGAAGGCCGGCATGGTCTGCATGCCGTCTAGAATTGGCCGTATGATGGAATCTACGGAGTTGCTTCGGGCGGCCACGATGCCCAGGGGGATGGCAATGGCTACGGACAAGATCACCGCCACCACGATGAGGGCCATGGTCTCCATGGCGCTTTCCCACAGGCCCACCAGCCCCACTGCCGTCAGCGATCCTACCGCGAATGCCCCAAGCCGCCAACCCACGGTCCGCCAGGAGAGCAGCGCAATGCCCAAAACCACCGTGGGCCACGGAAGCCAGCGGAGCGCGTCCTCCAAGAGCAGCAGGAACGTCAACACGGCGTCCGCCACGGCGTCGAACACCGGCGCGCCGGTCCGGGTCAGCCAGCGAAGGAAATCGTTGACCTCGTTCGCGATCTCCGAGCCCCAATTGGCCGGGAAGGAGACCCCTACGCCCCAGAACGCTGCCACAATGGCCGTGGATGCGGCCAGAGACAGAAGGCCAAGAAGGAGGACGGTTGTGTGGCTCATCCGCCCAAAGGCGACGTTCATTCGCCCCGACAGAGATGAGTCTCTGGTCTTTTCTTCTTGCTGATCGGAGGTCTTGGTCTGACTGGGGACCGCCATGGAACTGAGACTGGCCTCTCCTGCGTCCCCGCCGCTGTGGCCCTTGGCGAAGTTAGGTTGCTCGAAGGCAGCCTGGAGCAGGGTCTCCCGGTCTATCATGCCGACCAAAGCCCCGGACTCGTCCATGACCCCTAGCTGACCTGGAGTGGACCAAAGCTCTGAGAGCGCCTCATCCACCGTTTTCTCGAAGGCCACTCTGGCGTTGGGCCTGCTGGCGTCCGCCGACGCCCGTTTGGTCCTCTGCCGGTCCATGAAGTAGCCCACCGTCAGCACGGTGGACGGGCGCACGTCTCGCGTGAAGTCCGCCACGTACTCGTCCGCCGGGTCAGCTACGATTTCTTCGGGAGTCCCCATCTGAATCACCGCCCCGTCGCGCATGATAGCGATGCGATTGCCCAACCGCACCGCTTCGGACAGGTCATGGGTGATGAAGATGGTGGTCTTCTGCATCTGCCCCTGGAGCCGCATAAGCTCGTCCTGCATGTCCCGGCGTATGAGGGGGTCCAGGGCGCTGAAGGGCTCGTCCATCAGCAGGATTTCTGGGTTGCTGGCCAACGCTCTGGCCAAGCCGACGCGCTGCTGCATGCCGCCGGACAGAGCGGAGGGCCGATACTCGCCCCACTTGCCAAGCCCCACAAGCTCCAAGACCTCTTGGGCCCGCTCTGAGCGGCTTTCCAAGGGAACGTCCTGGATTTCCAGGCCCCACGCAGCGTTTTCCAGCACGGTGCGATGGGGCAAGAGGCCGAACTGTTGGAAGACCATGGAGGTCTTGGTGCGCCGGAAGTTCGTAAGCTCCTCGTCGCCGAACGCCAAGACATCGTCATCGTCTACAAAGACGGAGCCGGTGGTTGGGTTGATGAGGCGGTTGATGCAGCGGACTATGGTGGACTTGCCGCTTCCGGAGAGGCCCATGACCACGAAGGTCTCCCCGTCCTGCACGTCGAAGCTGACGTCCTGCAGAGCCACGACGCAGTTGTAGGCGACCTGGGCCTCCCCCCTGGACATCCCGGACACCCGCTCCACCAAGTCCGGCCCTTCGCCCTCGCCAAAGACCTTCCAAAGGTTTCGGACCCGTACGCGAACCGAGCCCGTTGAGGCGCCGCTTAAGGAACTTGCAGGAGATTCTTTAGCCATAAAATCCCGAAAAAGCAGATATCAGCGCGACGCAAGTCGCGGATACGGAGTTTGTCGTACCCTATAGATATATCTTGGGCCTGTCAACGTTGTCCGTTGTCCGTTTTCCGTTTTCCGTTGTCCGTTTTCAGCGAAAATTATAAGGTTCTGCGCCGCATACAGCATATATATCACACATTACTCTCATTATCGTGCATTTTGCTATTTGCTAGTAGTATATATGAATACTATCAACTGTAGGCCGTCAGCGATAATGGGAGATGGACTGCTCTTGGGTCCAGTGGCGGTAGCGGCTAGGCCGCTCACGACTGCAATGGAGGAGCCTCCAACCCGGTGGGCCGAAGGCTCTTGGGGTCTTCCCGGGGTCATCCTACCCACTCCTTATATTCGGAGCTCCCAGCGAAAAGTTCGCAATTGAGCCTGTCTCAGAATGAGGAAGGTTGTGACGGATTCGTTTGACGCAAAGGTCTGACGCAAGGCGATGGAGTGTAGGCTGGACACTGTCATCGCCGCAGTGTAGAACGTCAGGGAAAATGGGACTGCGATAATCTTTCCCGGGCCTTCTCGGGTCGGGTCTGACCCGAAATGGGACCGGCGCAGTGCCTTTAATGTGATCTGTCGACCTCGTTCTCGAGGCGGCCCAACCCGCCCACCGACCAGGTGAGCAGTGACCTGATAGGAGCCTGGCCAAAGGCCCCGTCGCAGTCCTGTCCGCTCTCCTGGCCTGTTGGAGCCATCTCACTCAAGAGCGAGGAGGCAGTCTGTGACCACTAGCAGCGGATTGGATGGTGTCGCCAGGGTGATCGTTGGTGTTGACACGCACCTGGACGAACACGTAGCTGTGGCAATCGACCACCATGGAACGCGCCTGGGTGAATACCGGCTAGGGACGACGGCCAAGGGCTACGAGGACCTGGAGACCTGGGCTATCGGCCTGGGCCAGGTCGCCACCTTTGGCGTCGAAGGTACCGGCTCATATGGAGCGGGGCTGGCTCGACACCTTGCTCGGTGTGGCCACAAAGTTATCGAGGTCAACCGACCAGACAGGTCCACACGCCGTAGACTGGGCAAAAGCGACCCTCTCGACGCTGAAATGGCCGCACGATCTGTCCTCGCCGGGGTGGCTCGGGAGTCTCCCAAGTCAGGTGTGGACAAGGTGGAGATGATCCGGGTGCTCAAGATTGTCAAGGACTCTGCGATGAAGGCCCGCACGCAGGCCATCAACCAGATGAAAGCCCTTGTGGTCACCGCGCCTGTTGAGTTGCGAGAGGAATTGGCCGGACTAAATGCCCGGAGGCTTGTAGATCGCTGCATTAGCTTTCGCCCGGGTAGGCTGGCGACGCCGGTAGCAGCAGCTAAGCATGCACTTCGGCTGCTTGCCCGTCGTCACAGCCAGCTCACCTGCGAGATCGAAGGTATCGACGACGAGCTGGCCCGGCTCACCGCGGAGACTGCGCCGGCATTGGTCCACACCTTCGGAGTCGGAGCGGACACCGCAGCCACGCTTCTCGTGACTGCCGGCAGCAATCCCGAGCGACTGAGGTCTGAGCCCGCCTTCGCCGCCCTGTGCGGAGTAAACCCCATTCCTGCCTCTTCAGGCAAGACCGAACGCCACCGACTCAACCGCGGAGGCGATCGACAAGCCAATGCCGCTCTCTATCGCGTTGTCCTTGTGAGACTCCGTTACAATGAGCGGACGAGGGAGTATATGCGGCGTCGCACCAGGGAGGGAATGACAAAGTCCGAGGTCATCCGCTGCCTCAAACGCTACGTCGCTCGTCAGATCTTCGCCATCTTGCATGAGATCGGACGCAAGAACCTGGCTCTACCAGCAGCCGCTTGACATCTATAGGAGCATCTGCGACGGGGCCTTTGGCCAGGCTCCTATCAGGTCACTGCTCACCTGGTCGGTGGGCGGGTTGGGCCGCCTCGAGAACGAGGTCGACAGATCACATTAAAGGCACTGCGCCGGTCCCATTTCGGGTCAGACCCGACCCGAGAAGGCCCGGGAAAGATTATCGCAGTCCCATTTTCCCTGACCGTTCTACACACCGACAAGTCAACCAAGGCAGCTAACCGGCCATCGGCGTGGTCAAAGAGGAGCCCCATCTCAGCGAAGAGCTATCCTACGGTTCTGGAATGCTCTTCGTAGAGCGTTGGTGTCTGAACAATGAGTGGGAGGTCGGCACCAAGCTCACCCAGGCCAAGACAACGGATCATGGAGATGGAGATCGTCACGCTGGGTGAGTACGAGTAACCCTGCCGCGGGGGCACGGCATCTGGCCAAACTCACAGGAATGGGCATTTGGGCGGAGAAGGAGGGTTTGGCTGCCATTCAGGGGGAGCAGGAACTGTTATCTCGGTGTTCAAGGCCGTGATGTAGGGAAGAAAAGACGTTGGCCAAGGAAAAGCCCCTTGGAACCGACAAAGGATTTTTCACACGTTAATAGTATCCCCAGAACTATCAATTCGTGCATCCGGAGTGATACGGAGAGCCTCAAGACCTGGGTGTGCAAGGGCTTGCTCGATGCAAGCCTCACTGCCCCCAACGAAGGTATCCAAAGAATCTATTTCGGTTGCAACGCACCAGGCCCGGTCTTCTGGCCACCAGATGTTCGGCGATTGCCCCCATCTTCCCCCAACATGCTTGTAAAACGACATGATGCTGTTTAAAGGGCCACAAAAGACCAAGTACTCCTCCCTGCGTGGAACTTTCAACTTAGCTACCCTCTTGAAGTAGCGGTCATCAAGGAATCCATAGCCGTGCCAAAGGGAGAAATAGCAGCGTTCGGGTGTGGAAGTGAACCCTTTGAGGACACTGATCAGAACCTGGCACTCGCCCTCGGGTAGCATCCCATAGAACGGGCGGCGGCCCCACGAAGGTTTTTCGTGTAAGTGTACGTCAAGGTTTGCGATTCGACAGAACTGCATCTGTGGATGAACGACTTTCCCGTTCCACGACGCCACAGTGGACCACCTCACCTGTTCCCAACTTCGGTCAGCTTTCCAGAGTTTGGCCGGGTGAAAGACTCGTGCGTAGGCTTCAAATCCCTCTGGGACTACAGATCCTACGAACCTTCCCTTCTCTGAAGCCCAGTCTCCAAGCCGCTCCTCGATCCAATTGGCCGGGTAGGGAGCGTTCATCAACTCGACACCATCGGGTTGATGGTTCTTGCCCTGCGGCTGCCTTTGCCCTACAGATACCAAGTCGAGCACACGGGCAGTAGCTTTAAAAAGCCCGTTTACGGACATTTACTTACCTTCCGGCTATTCGATGTAATCCCACCGTATGTGTTGCCGTCCGGACCTAACGGTCACGTCCCATAGAGTGGTGTAAGAGTACGTCAACCTGTTGATATCGTCTAGGCCGCTGCCTCTGCGAGTTCGGCTCTGGGTAGAGCTTCGTTGGAGGTGGTTATCTCCTGTGTCATGTATCGACGGCCGACGGTCCACTCGTCGTGCTGCTCAGCTAGGACGGCGCCGACCAGGCGACGGACAGCTGGGCGATTAGGGAAGATGCCTACCACATCGGTGCGGCGCCGTATCTCCTTGTTGAGACGCTCCAGGGGGTTGTTGGACCAGATCTTCTTCCAGTGGGCGACGGGGAAACTGGAGAAGGCCATGACGTCGGGTCCAGCCTCGTCCAGTCGAGAGGCGACCTGTGGGAACGGGTCCTGGAGTTGAGCAATCACCCGCTCGAGTTGGGCATGCACCTCCTGCGGAGACGGCTGCTGGTAGATGGTGCGGACCATGTTGGCCACCCAGGGCTGAGCGCTCCTGGGGACCTGAGTGAGCAGGTTGGTCATGAAGTGGGTGCGGCACCGCTGCCAGCTGGCTCCTCCGAAGACGGTGGCGATAGCGTCCCGGAGCCCCTGGTGGGCGTCCGAGACCACCAACTTCACTCCGCTGAGGCCTCTGGCCGACAGTGAGCGCAGGAAGGCCAGCCAGAATGCACCGTCTTCACTGGTACCCGCGTCCATGCCGATGATCTCACGCCTGCCCTCGCTGTTGACCGCCGTCGCCACCACCACGCTGACTATCCTACCGGCCTCCCTGCGACCTTACGGGCGGCGGTAGTGGCGGCCCAGTTCCGAGGCGTAGCGCCGTCCCAACGTGGCGCCCTCGGCCTCCAGCCATTCGGTGAACCGGGTGGAGGCGGTGGGCGGGTCAACCGAAACCAGATGGCCCGCCAACAGGCCGTCGATTTCATCCCTGGTCAGCACCACATCCCGCACCAACCAACCCGCCATTCGGGCGGCCAGCAGCGCCACCGAAGGCCGTACGTGAATCAGCCGGGCTCGGCTGCCTACTCGGCGAGCTATGAGCCGTACCATCTCCTCAAACGTGAATGTTTCTGGACCCACGGCGTCTAACACGACATCTTCGCTTCCCGCCCCGGCATTCACGGCAAGTTGCGCCAGGTCGTCTACGAACACCGGCTGGATCGGATAGTCCCCAGACCCTGCGATGGGGAACGCTGGAAACCGCCGCAGGAACCAGGCGATGTTGTTTATCAGCACATCCTCGGGGCTGAACAGCACCGTGGGTCTGAGGATGGCGTAGGACAACCCAGACTCGTGGATTGCCTTCTCCACCAGCGCCTTCCCCCGGAAGTAAGGAAGTGGCGAGTCTTCCGAGGGGTTGGTGATGCTGATGTGGACGATGCGGCTAACGGCGGCTTCGTCCGCCGCTCCTATCAGGATGCGGGAGTTCTGAACCGCAACGTCATGAGTAACCGTGCCTCGTGCGAAGCGAATCCAATAGGTGTTGTACAGAGTGGCGGCTCCCCGAAGATTTTCCACCAAACCGTTAAAGTCGCCGAAGTCCAGAGGTAGAGCCTCCACCCGATCACCGAAGGGGCTGTGGGAAGTAGGAGTACGGGTCAACGTCTTTACAGTTGCTCCCTGTTCCAGCAACCGCCGCGCGATGTACTTGCCACTGTAGCCAAAGGCCCCAGTGACGACCGAGAGACTAGATCGGCTCATTGCCTTCCTGACCTCCGAGATCAGCAATGGCTGCAACAAGGAGCGCGAGGGCTGTTGGCAGGTAGAACATGCCGATCGAAGCTATCGCTACAAAACAGAATCCCAGAAGCACGACGGCGGGGCTCCAAAGGAGTATCTTGCGCATCGTCGTCTGTTGGAGCCGAAGGCCCAACAAAGTGATGGCGGTCAAGAATATAGGCACTAGCAGCAACAAGATTACGTGCAGGCCATTTGCTTCTATTGTCGTAGCGCTAGAGCGAATCACCTCCCCGCCAGGCTCACCAGGGAGTGTCGCCGTTACCGACGCACCCTCATAGGTGGGCCAGAACGCCAACCAGACCCCAGCGGCCCAGGCAAAGGCATGGGCGACCCATGCAGATACTGTCGCTACGACGATAGACCTCAGATGTCCCTCCGTACCAAGCGCTACTACGTTTCGTGCACCGGGCTCCCGGATATTACGAAGCGCCGGAGTTGAGATGGCTAAAACCCCGGCGTGGTAAAATCGAAAATTAGATGCCTCTCTATTCTAGTAGGGTTCGTCGGCTTTGACGACATTGCTGTAGTAATTGCATTCGTGAAGACGAAGAAGCGTTGGTATGAGCCGGAGATTCACATGCTCTGCAATTCTAGTAATGGCGCTGACGTTGATTGCCGCTGCGGGGTTCTTGTACGCCCGAGACACCGGTGGTTACGAATCGGCAACTGGTTACAAATCGATATCCCACGAGGCCCCTCCTCGAACGATAGACCCTAGGATCGTTAGGCAGATGCCTCTAGTAGATGCGTCGAGTCAAATCTACGAGCTTTGGCAGAGAGAAGGCTTGCAAGGCTTCACAGGGATGCGGTTTGACAATGACAAGGGGGAAGTAACCCTCTACTGGAAGGGACAAGTCCCTCACAGGATGGCCGCGCTTGTGCGGACGTTGCGGGCCAGCGTCCCAGTTCGAGTAGTTGAAAGACCCTACTCACTCGTAGAGCTTCAGCGAGAAGCAAGGCGGCTTGTCGAACTTGATCTCTCCGGGGCAGGCGTTAATGTCACTGAGGCAGGACCTCTTGCTGATTTCTCAGGAATAGGAGTCGGGATTGAACCCACTGAGCGGCTTGACCGGGCGCAACAGACCGACCGGGCGCGTCAGGTCATCGAGAGCGACTTCCCTCTCGAATTTACAGTTGCCCCAGCGCCTGAACCATTAGTTTCTCAGAATCGTTAGCGGGGTTCCTATTTGGCCTCGTCCTGGTGATGTCGCCCGAAGGGACCGAGCGATAGCCCAATTCTAGTTATGCCCCCACCCTTTGCAACCCCCGCAACTGCAACGGCGACCCCGGCGGCAGTGGCTGGCCCTTGGCCATGTCTTTTGCCGCCTGCCCAGTCTTGGCTAGCCTAAGAGGACGACATCCGACACCTACCCGAGTAGCCGATAGTTCGTCCGAATACTGGATGGGTCATCTCAAAGTTGACACGGAAACTGGCTTCACTCTCTCCGGTTTCGGTGGTGCAGCCACCTCCAAAAGGCGAGACCCAGGTGGGGAACCCAATAATCAGCCCAAGAAAAGGTACCCTTAACACGTACTTCCGGATGTCATAGACCAAGCTTCCTACGTCGTCAACTCGCAAGTCCGACTCTACTCCCAGACCCCATCTCGTAGTTTCGATGATTCTATGGTCGCCTGAAAATACCATGTGAGAAGAGAACGTCACGTCCCTACGAAAGCCGTCGTTGCCGAAGAAGGTCCTAAGCCAATGCATCACGCCCCGAACCATCGACTCGGCTGTGCACGGTGAATTCAACATTCTCTCCGCTGCGCGGGACCGGGGCACGGAACAGCATGTATGAGAGCGATGCTACTGGCCTGATTGCCGTCTTAACATTGATACTGTCCATGACCCCACTCAAGACCACCGTTGGTTCAGAGTAGTGCTTACGCACCGCCATGTGTAGGTTG
>CBDFKP010000003.1:0-711364 GCA_965248865.1 Dehalococcoidia bacterium
CGGATATTATGCCCCCACGCCTCGTGGAGGAGCACCTTATGTTGCAACCCAGGCAGTTGGGACTTGAACGACCTCCCCAGGTCGTGCCGTTCAGAAAGCCGTTACTCAAATGGGTAGGGAGCAAGCAGCGGTTCGCCCATGAGATCGCGGGCTACTTCCCCTTCGAGTTCGGCACCTACTTCGAGCCCTTCGTCGGAAGTGGGGCGGTTCTTGGCACCCTACGCCCCGAGCGGGCGGTAGCAACCGATTCATTCGCTCCTCTAATTGAAATCTGGAAGACCCTTCATAAGACCCCCGATACCATCAAGAGATGGTACGAAGAGCGATGGCGATCTGTGGCGTCGGGTGACAAGATCGTGGGATACGAGAGAATCAAGGCGTCTTACAACACTAACCCTAACGGCGCTGATATGCTCTTCCTTTCCCGATCCTGTTACGGCGGTGTAGTCCGATTTCGTAAGTCGGACGGGTACATGTCAACACCGTGTGGCGTGCATACGCCAATCTCGCCAGACACGTTCGGCGAACGGGTCGATGAATGGTTTGCGCGAACGAGGGGTACAGAGTTTGAGGTCATGGAGTTTGAGCAAGCAATGAGTATTGCACGGCACGGCGACTTGATCTACTGCGACCCTCCCTATACGTACACCCAGTCGATACTTTACGGGGCGCAGTCCTTTTCGCTCCAAAGGCTACTGGAGGTCATTGCGGACTGTAAGGACCGCGGCGTGTTCGTCGCCCTTAGCATCGACGGGTCCAAGCGTTCGGGGAACTTCGTATGTGACCTCCCCATCCCCAGTGGTCTTTTTGAGCGAGAAGTATCAGTCAACGTAGGCCGCTCCATGTTGCGGCGGTTCCAAATGAAGGGAGAATCTTTGGAAGGCGAGCTAGTTGCCGATCGCTTACTCCTAACGCATTGATCTGCCTCCCAAGGAACCGGGGTAGAAGTCGGCAATCGAGCCGGTCATCGAATGATGTAGAGGTGTGATAGCCTTGCGTGAAGGTGGCTTTGCTCCCTACACCCGGTATTCCTTGGTGCGCAACTTGTCCCCTGCAAGCTATGGCCTTGTATTCACCCCGTGGAAGGAACTCCGCAACCAGATTGCTTGCTCCGACATAGCAGGTTACCCTATTCACCCCGGTTTCAGCTACGGATTCGCCGGCTCTGCAACTTGCTGCCACACACAATCCTCTGTACATGGGTAGTGCACCGCCATCGGCCCGCCGAGTGGCTGACCTTTTGAGGGGGGCCTGATGGTGTCGGTGTTCCTAGTGATAGGGTTCTTGTTCATAAACTGTCTTATTCTGTGTCATGACCCATCCAGCCGTCCGCTGTCAAGAACACTCTGCCCGGTCCCCCGTGCACGAGACCCGGCGACGTTGCAGAGAACCGGGCGGGTCCCAGCAGAAGGGACGAAGCCGCTTGGGAGGCTGCGCGGGTCGTGACTGGCAACCTTCACTGTACTCGCTCCCAGAACCGCCACCACGGGCGGTGTCGCCATAGGTGGAGAATGCCATAGTCGAAATCGGGAATCTGAGGCTGGGAGACGCCAATCCGCTATGAATTGGGAAGCATTGAGCGTTTGGTATCGCTGTAACCAGCGTGGTGGCTCCGAAGAGTCTCAGCTAAGTGGCTGCAGGTCATCCGCATCGTCTGCTCCGACAGCCTAGTGTGAGGGAAGAGAGCGACCCCCCCCCTCACATGGCAATCAGCATCTTGAAGATGGTTCTGCCTACCGTCAAGTTAGGCCCGCATGGTCAGACGCTTCATCGCCGGTAAGCCCCCGGGTCGAAGCCTTCGGGCAGGTCCCTGTCCTGACACATCAGAATCCCGTCCCGCAGGCCCATCGCCCCGGCGATGGTCAGCAGCAGGAAGAGATGGGCATGGCTGGGGGCCACGCCCTTGTTCCGCCACTGCCTGAGCCGGTGGAGGCTGACGCCCAGCAGACGGGCAATCGCCCGCCAGCTAAGCCCGCTCTCCTCCTTGAACCGCTCCAGACGCTCCGGGAAGTCCGGCGGAAAGACCCAGTGGAAGGGCTCATAGACCTGCCTCTGCCTTCCCATGACCCTAGCCCTCCCGGCCGTCCGTGCCGAAGCCGACGACCAGGGGCGGCTGAAGCGCTCCGACCGCCGGCAGGCCGACGTATATCCCCAGCAGGATGTAGAGGCCGCCGGGGATGCAGGCGGCCAGTGTGATGAGGGCGCAAAGCCCGTCCCCGTCGGGCTTGGTGTCCTTGCGCCAACGCTGAAGCTGGCGCGGGTCCACACCCAGGCAACCGGCCAGGCCGTCCCACGTGAAGCCTGTGGCCTCCTTGAATCGTTCCAGGCGCGTGGGAAAGTCCTCCGGCAGGAAGGTGGCGGCGAACATGAGGCGGGTCGGCGGCACGGACGTGGGCCTCACTCGACTGTCTCCAGGATGAACAGGTCCTCGAAGCGGGTGACGCCCAGGGCCTCCATGAGCCGCTTGCGTATGTCCGCCGAGGGGCAGCGAGTCCCGGACATCAGCTGGGAGAGGTAGCCGGACGAGGTGCCGACCAGCCGCGCCAGCTCGTTCTGGGTCATGTTGAGAAGATTCAGAAGCTCCCACACCCGGTCGGGATTGAGCTTGACTCTGGACGAGGGTTGCCTGCGCTTCACGCCGCACCCTCCTTTTTGGCCGACTGCGAGCCGTCCCCGGCGGAGCCGTTGGGGTACAGGTGGGGGTTGGCGAGGTAGTGGCGCGCGATGATGCGGGCCAGTATCCGCAGGCCCTCGATGCGCCGCCGCTCCTGCCTGTCCGTCAGCCTTCCCTTCGACTTCTTACTCACGCGGTCCTTCTCTCTGGTGGGATTCGGGAGCGCCGCGAGGGGATGGCCCTCGCGGGCGTCGGTGATGTATACTCGGATCGAAATACGATAATTCGTTCTGTTGGCATAAGTGTAGCAATATAGAACGGGCGAAGGCAATGGAGAAAAGGCGGTATCAGGGTCTAACAGAAGGATTCATTGACAATTGCTCGCTCTGATGTAACAATTAGTTAGCAACAATGTAGCTGCAATGTAGCAGGCACGCCGTGCGCGACGCTGTTCGCAACTACGGATGCAAGAGGGAGACATCATGGATGAGGTTGACGACGACAGGGACCTTGAGGACCGAGAGGCAATCGAGGGCGATGACGAAATCGGGCCGCTGCTCAGACGGCTGCGGGGAGACCTCAGCCTGCGGGACGTGACCAGGCGCACCGGCATCTCCAGCTCCTACCTCTCCCAGATCGAGCGGAGTGGCCGGAAGCCCGGCTCCAACATGATTGGCAAGCTGGCCGCCCTCTACAACGTGGATGAGCAGGAGCTGATGAAGCGGGCCGGGCGCGTGGGCCAGCCCGATCCCTACAGCGGCGAGGCGATGGAGATCGAGCGGGCCTACCAGTACGTGCTGGCCGACCCCGTCTTCCGCGTGGGCACCCGGCCCGACGGCCCCATCACCCTGAAGACCAAACGGTTCATCGTCGAGATGTACGAGCGATTCGCCAACAAGAGGCTGCTGGAATGAACAGGACGAGAGAGGACTTCTGCCGAAGGCTGCTGGACGACTCCCCCCAAGAGGCCCTGGACCCGGAGCGACTCGCCGCCCGGTTCGTGCGCTACTTCGACGTTCCCGCCCGGCCCACGATGGAGCAGACAAAGGCCCTGCTGAAACGGGCCGGGTTCGGCGAGGTGTCGGGCAGGAGGCACATGGACGTGAAGGGCATCCACTACAGCGCGCCGGGGGGCGGCTACGACATCCACTACCGGGAGGACATGTGGGCCGGTACCCAGGACTACTCGGTGGTCCACGAGACCTACGAGATCATCCACGAGACCCTCTGCGACATGCACTCCGGAACCCCGCCGGAGCGGGCGGTGTGCACGCAGGCCGAGCGCTTCGCGGCGGCGGTGCTGATGCAACCGAGGGCCTTCGAGCCGCTGGCCCTTGAGTGGGGGCTGGATGTGCTCAAGTTGCAGCGGGCCTTCCGCTGCTCCTATGCGGCCGTGACCATCCGGCTGGCCGAGGTGCTGCGCAATCCTTCTCTGATGGTGATCCTGTATGAGAGACAAGAGAATGGCGACCCCGCAAACTGGACCGAGCCGCCCGAACTCCGGGCGAGAGTGGTGCGGCGGACGAGGGGATTCGGGGCGACAAACTCCACACTCATCTGCGGCCATCGCGGCGGCGCCCCCAGAAGAGATAGACATCCCTTGCCAGGCTCCCTCGCCGAACGGGTGGTCGCCTCCGGCAGGCCGCAGTACGAGGAGGACTTCGGCCACGCCGTCATAGCCACGCCCGTATTCTGGAAGGGACGGCTGGCAAAGGTGGCGGTCGTCGCCGTGCCCTCTTGTGATCGGGACGTCCTGATCCCCCAGATGTACTACACCGGCTCCAACGATGCCCTGGGAGGGCTTGCGGCGGCTGGCCCCTGGTAGTTGAGGGCCGAGTGTGCGATGGTGTATAGTAAGACAGCGTACTACCACCGCAAGGAAAAAGAGAGATCATGCCCACGACGCCCAGGAAGACCGACACAATTACCTTCTCACTACCGCCGCAGGTGGCGCGGGAGCTAAGGCGGGTCGTGAAGGAGGAGGAGCGCACCGTGAGCGAGCTGCTCCGGGAGGCCATCCGCCTCTACATGGAGGAGCGCGAGTGGCGAATGGCGGCGCGGCACGGGAGGCTGAGGGATCGTGAGCGAGACATCGAAGAACAATGAGGATCAATCCTGATATGAACACAGTTCCCCTGGGACTACGATACGGACGACTCGTGGAGATCCATGAGGTCGCCCGTGGTCGAGGATGTGATTGCGTGTGCCCAGGGTGCACGCAACCCCTGATCGCGCGGCAAGGCACCATCAATAGGTGGCACTTCGCACACGAAGGTGAATCAAGTTGTGTGCCAGGTGGAGAATCGTGGCTACATAATGCTGCCAAAATCGCCCTGAAGGAGCGTATCGACAAAGCGGTTCTGGACCGCGTGCCGCTCCCGTTTGTCTGGGACTGCACACAATGTCGAAAGCTCCACCGGGGTAACCTGGTTCGCGTGGCCGTTCGTGTCGAACTTGAACAACACAGTCTAGGCGCTTACAGGCCAGATCTTACGATCTATGACACTGGCGACCAGCCCAGGATAGCCGTTGAGATCGTAGTCTCACACGGTTCTGAGGGACCGAAGTTGCTGGAAGCTCAAGCCCGTGAGGTGCCCCTTTTTGAAATTGACGTGCTTGATCTCAGCGACCTGAACCGGCTTCGCAAAGGCTCACCCCTGAGAATGAGCCGTGCCCAAGCAAAATGCCCCAAGCCACCAGTGGACGTATGGATTGGGGTCTCTGACAAGTGGTGGGGAGCTATCTGGAGCGGAGGAGACACTATCGCCGGCAAAACTCCAGAGGGAGGCTCAGATACCGCGTACTACGATGCCGTCGCTTCGGTCTTGGAACGACTCCCTCCTGGTTCAGATGTCACAATCCATTCGCCCATCTCCTGGATGAAGCCTTTCGTCGATGACCTCAGGCAACGGAACGGAATCCCTTGGGTAGAATTCGGTCAGGTCAAATCAAAGCTGGCAGCCCAAATCAGGCGACATGACCAGGTTGAGGTCTTGAAGGTAGAATCGAATCACCCTCAAACAACTCGTTCCCGAGAGGTAGCCCGTGAACATCGCTTGCAGGCAGGATAGAGTCGCAACAGATGAGCACCCAAATCGTCCCCGATTTCTAGAGTGGACACATCAACTGATGAGTATGGCAAGCAGTAATCTCGACAATCGATCCACCAAGTCAGTCCAGATGAGGAGGACAGACTGATGAATGACCGACTGGACCGCACGCCAGTGGCCCTATACGCCAGGGTATCCAGCGACCGCCAGGACGTGGACCTGTCCGTGGCCGCCCAGCTAAGGGCGCTCAGGGACTACGCCGAGAAGAACGACTACCTGGTCTGCCGCGAGTACGTGGACGAGGCCGAGAGTGGGCGCATCGCCGACCGGCCCCAGTTCCAGAAGATGCTGGACGCGGCCGGCAAGCCCGAGGCCCCCTTCAAGGAAATCCTCGTCTGGAAGTTCTCGCGCTTCACCCGAAAGCGGGAGCACGCCGTCGCGTTCAAGTCCATGCTTCGCAGGCGGGGCATCCGCGTGGTCTCCATCACCGAGCAGGCCGAGGACACCGCCAGCGGCAGGCTCCTTGAGGCCATCATCGAAGGCGTGGACGAATTCTACAGCGAAAATCTTGCGCAGGAGGTTACGCGGGGGATGCGGGAGGCGGCCTCCAGGGGCTTCTGGATGACCACTTACGCACCCTACGGCTATAAGAGAGTCCACGTCCAGGACGGGCCGAAGAAGCGCCCCAAGCTGGAGCTGAACCCGCCCGCCGACGCCGTGGTCCGGCGCATCTTCGACATGGCCCTCCAGGGCAGGAGCACCCTCGACATCGCCAAGACCTTCAACGCCGAGGGCATCCCAACCTCCAACGGCAAGAAGTGGCTCAAGACCACCGTCCACTTCGTGCTCACAAACGAGGCGTACGTCGGAACCGTGGTCTGGGGAGAAAAGGCCAAGGACGGAGCGCCCCCCGTGCGCGTCGAGGACGCACACCCCTGCATCGTCTCCAAGCAGGAGTTCCGGCGCATCGCCAGGATGATGGAGTCCCGCGCCCCGAAGAAGGTGAACCCCCGCCGCATCTCCAGCCCCTACCTGCTCAGCGGACTGGCCAAGTGCGAGACCTGCGGCAAGGCCATGACCGCAGCCGAGGCCAAGAGCGGCAAGTACACCTACTACATCTGCCACTCCCTCCTCAAGCGCGGCAAGGGAACCTGCAAGACTCCCAGGCTCAACGCCAAGAAATTCGAGAAGATCATCGTCGATGAGCTTCGCGCCAACATCCTCACCGAGTCCAACATCAGAGACCTGGTGAAGCTGCTGGACGAGGAGATGGACGGCGTGGCCCGCGACCAGCGGGAGAGGCTGGAGAGTATCGACAGGGAGCTTGAGGAGGTGAAGAAGCAACTGGGCCGCGTCTGGCACTTCATAGCGAAGAGCGACAGCGTGGACGTGGCCGAGGCTTCGGACCTCATCGTGGAACTCCGGGAGCGCAAGGAGACCCTTGAGGTCGCCGCAGAGGAGGCGAGAGGGCTGCTGAAAGAGAGGCGGCAGCTTCTGGACAGCGCCGACACCATCGCCACCTTCGCAGAGGAGATGAGCGACTTCCTCAAGACCAGCGAACTGACCGAGACCAGGGCCTTCGTCCACTCCTTCGTCAAGGAGGTACAGGTCAAGCCCGGCAGGGCCGCCATCATCTACTCCATGCCCACCCCGGATGACAGCCCCATAGGGGGAGCGGACGCCGCAGAGGTCGCCCTAAACGGGCGAGTTATGAATTCGGTCTTACATGGTGGGCCGGACTTGACAAAATCAAGAACCGAGGCCGATTCCGTAGTCACACCATCGTTAGGCATGGGGACGGTGTAGGTCAGCACGGCCTCGTCTCCGAACACCTCGATGCCCTCCACGAAGTTGCGGATGAGCGCCTTCCGCTCGGGGATCGTCCCGTCCTGCAGGAACTCCCGGAAGTCCGCAACATATCGGGCGATCTCCTCGGTGTTGGGCAGCTCCACCCTGCGCTGCTCAAGCTGGGTCTCGGCGTCGTCTCGCGCAGCCTCCAGCTGCTCCTCACGGTGCCTCAGCGACATGATGCGGGGCGACAGGACCTCCAGGGTCAGGTCGCTCGTCTCAATGGCCTCGTAGAGTCTTTCAAGGCGCTTTCTCACGTTCGATAGCTCTGCCTCGATGACCTCCAGTCTGCCGGATAGCTCCCCAGCCATGGCGTCGATCTCCTCGGCCACCAACGTCACCAGCTCTACGATGGTCTCCTCGGTGAGAATACGCTCCCTGATCTTCTCCACCACGAATGCCTCCAGCCTGGGTGCGTTCAGGTAGCGGGCGCTGCACGTCCCAGCACCCTCTCTGAACAGGGTGCCGCAGATGTAGTAGGCGAACTGGCCGCTCTTGGCTCCCTGGGCCGAGTAGGGCCTGCCGCACACCCCACACTTGAGCAGCCCGCTCAGCAGGAACCTGCTGCCCACCCTAGCGGGCCTCTGCGCCTTCGGAGCACGCTCCCGCATCGCCTGCTGCACCTCGTCGAACAGCTTCCTCGACACCAGGGCGGGCCACGCTCCCTCGACCCTTACAGGGTCCTGGGCCTCCTGGCCCTTGCTCGTCTTGCCCCAGACGGCGGTGCCGGTGTACGCCTCGTTTCGCAGCACGTAGTGGAGCGTTCCCTTGTACCAGCGTTTGCCACGGTTGGTGACGCCCCGGTCGTTCAGCTCCTTGCATATCTCCTTCAGGCCGCTGCCCCGCAGCGACTTATCGAATATCTCCTTCACCACGGGGGCTGCGGCCGGGTCGACCTCCAGCGTGGGACGCTCCTTCCCCCCGTCGTTCACCTTGACTCGCTTGTAGCCGAAGGGAGCGTTGGAGGCGAGGAAGAAGCCCCTCGATGCCGCTTCTCTCATCCCCCGGACGACCTCCTGGGCAAGATTTTCGCTGTAGAACTCATCCACGCTCTCGATGATTCCCTCAAGCAGTCTGCCGGTGGCGTTGTCCTCGGCCTGCTCGGTGATGGAGACCACCCTGATACCCTTCCTCCGCAGCATAGACTTGAAGGCGACGGCGTGTTCGCGCTTTCTGGTGAAGCGGCTGAATTTCCATACGAGAATCACGTCGAAGGGGGCCTTGGGCTTGCTACCCTCCTCGATCATCTCCCGGAACTGGGGCCTGTCTGCGACGAGGCCGCTCTCGGCCTCGTCCACGTACTCTCTGGCGACGGAGTAGCCGTTGGCCCCGGCGTAGTCCTTGAGCGCTCTGAGCTGGGCGGACACGGACAGGTCCACGTCCTGCCGGTCGCTGGATACCCTGGCGTAGAGCGCCGCAGGTGTGAGCGGCTGTAGGTGCTTCTTCTTCATGCTGTCCTCCTTGAGTGGATTGGTTAATCGTCAAGAGATTCGAAATGTGCCCCAGACAATGGCATACCTGTCCAAGATGCTTGGCCTACTCCCTCCCCGGGGGCAACGGGTCCTGCTCACTGGCCAACGCCTGAGACTCCCGAATAGACAGTCCTCGACTGGTCTTGTCTCCCCAAAGGCTCTTGACGTAGTTGAGCACCTCGACAATCTCTTCGTGGCTGAGCTGGTCCCCAAATGCAGGCATACCGCTCTTGAAGCTCGGATAGCTCGGGTCTTCCAGTAGCTTCCCGCCCTTGCTGACGATTCGATACAGGAGACCGTCTGAATGGTGCCACGTGTGGCCGTCGCCGTTGAGCGGTGGCGCTGGAAGCGTGCCGTCAGCCTTTTTGATATGCCAGTCGGGCTGACCTTCGGCAGCGACTCCATGACACACAGCGCAGTTCGCGACGAACAGCTCTCGCCCTGTTGAAGAGGCCAGAGGAGGAGAGGAGACTCTGCTGTCTGTTGGACTGTTGTCTCCGTTTGGTGAGGGAGAGCAGGCGGTCAACAAGACGAAGACCAGCATCAATGTGGCGAAAGCGGCGGCGTAGCTGCCTAACCCCACAACGATGGCGTGCAGGCAACAAACTACCGGCACGGTTCCCCGCTTGTGTATCACCGCACCAAACCTGCTGGGGACACTGTGGCTTCTGGCTGATTGTGGATGTTTCTTCACACTCAACTATCTGTCCACCAGTTCGATGCGGTCGCCGTAACGGCGAAAGTCTGAGACGTTGAACGTCAATAGCCTGCGCTCCCCATGCGCCAGCATGGTTGCGACGATGTTGGCGTCGTGAATCTGCCGTCCCCCCGCGGGAATCTCTCGACACAGCCCCACGAGCGATTCGGTCACCACGGGACCGTCCTCGAGTATCTCGAAGCTGCCTATCAGCCTGCTCACGTCATCCAGGGCATCCTCACGGGTGATGGCCACTGGCCAGGTCTGCGGTCGAGTGACGACGGCCAGGTACTCTCGTATCACCTGACGGCTGATCCTCAGCGGTTCAGGGTCTCGAAAAGCACGCTCCAGGCTCGCCCGAGCCGCGTCGTGGTCAGGCGCGCTGGGGACACGGGACTTCACCAGCACGTTGGTGTCTATGAACATGGCGGGACTAAACCCTCTCCTCGTAGAGGTCCTCACGTCTGAGGCTCAGACCTTCCGGCCACACCGCGGTGGGGTGGACGGGCCACGCCTCGTCGAGAGAGAGCCTGGGTATGGGCTTCGGGTGCGTTCGCCGGAACAGCAGCATCTCGCCATCCATATCGACCTCCGCCGTCTCCCAGCCGGCGACGCTCCAGGCAAGGGCGTGGCTGTGGCCATTGCCGCCTCTCTGATTTCCCCACCAGGGCCGGTGCAGCCGTGCGGACGGAGGCAGCTCGAATCCGATGACTGCCTCGACCTCGTTGAAGGAGGTCCTCCACTCCTGCACCTGAAGACTGCTCAGGTACGCGTACAGTCTCTGGTACTTGCCTCGGATCACCATTTCTCTGTACTTGTCCTTCTGGTCTACGGCCATGTCGTGCCTCCTTCGTCTCAGCTTGCCCTAGCCGGAGGGTAGACGTCCAGATACATTGTAGTGAGTTAGTGACTCCAGCGCAAGCGCCTGGACAACGGCAACGGACCGGGTAGGGCTCACGCGCACAGACCCCCCTCAGAAGGCGCGAGATTCCAGGGGTCACTGGCGGTGTCATACCCGTGTACAGGAGATCGCACGGGGCGGCAAGTTGCAGTTCGGGCGATTCCGTAGCTGAAATCGGGGTGAATGGGGCATCCTGCTAAATCGGAGCGAGCAATTTGATTCCGGTACTCGTGCCACCCCTACTGGACAGTCGCGGCTTTGGAAGTGGACAGGTTGCCGGTGGATGAGTCGGGCGGCACTGGACAGTCGCAGCTACGAAAGTGGACAAAATGCCGATGGCGTTCGCGGACGTGATTGGAACATGGACTTTGGCCTGCGTCATGGGGCATCGGCAGCTACGAATTGGGGAAAGTGGAACATCGACGCGTAAGAGAGGCGGATGGGATTTGAAGAACCGGGGGTCCGGCTGGCGGGAACGTCGAAGGGCTGGCGGCGCCACCCCTACCTCAGCACAAACCACCATAGGAGAACGCTGCCGACCAGCAGCACGAACAGCATGATTGCGGTCACGCGGACCATGTTGAGCAGATTCTTCGTCTCCTTGTGCGCGGCGGTCTCCTTCCGGTACGCCTCCTCAAGCTCCTTATGCGCCTGTCTGCTGGCTAACGCCGCTTCCCTGGCCTCGTCTCGCTCCCGCTCCAACTCCGTGACTGTCCTATCCAACTCCCATACCGTCCGCTGAAGCTTGTCCTCCCGACCAAGGGATCGACGCAGCAGCTCGTCGTCGCCCACGTACTCTAGCCCGTGCATACGCACATAGACCCGGCGCCCCTCCCTGACCACCTCGACCTCTCCACTCCTGATCCTCCGGTCGAGGGTGGACAGGGATATCTCCATCTCTCGCGCCGCCTCCGCTTTCGTCACCCAGCGGACGTGCTCATCCATCACTCTTTTCCTCGCCCTGTGACTGACGCCTCCGTCTCCAGTTGAACAGACGCAGGCCCCGCCCCTCGGCGTCGTGAGCATCCGCCGACTCCCGGCCCCCGGCGTCGTCTTCGGGTTGCCGAGCCGCCTCCAGGACCTCCACGCGACGGGTCAGACGCTTCACCACCCTCGCCAGATCGTCCACGGCTTCAATCGCCAGCCTCATCCTCGCCTCCAGCCGGTCCAGTGGCGTCGTTCTCTCCCATCCGGGGTCGTCCAGGTTGGCCATGAGCCGCTGCACGGCCAGAGTCATCCTGCCCGTCAGTCGCTCACGGCGCAGGGCCAGCGCCACCGTCTTCCGGTTCACTCCCAGAAGGGCCGCCGTCCGGCCTGACCCTCCCGCTCAACGAGCCACTCCACGACCCATCTGAGGTCGGGCTGATTGTCGTCGGCCCGCGATGCCCGTTCGTCACTCATTTTCGTCCTCTACAGGGGGGTGGCCCGCTTTGACAATCGCATCCCTTTTTCGGTGGAACCAGCCCTGGACAAGAACTGTTCACAGATTTCGGTCAGTACACTCCGAATGTGGCAGGAATCCCTAGCTGGCTGGCCCGGGATGTCCGTTCCTATCCATGCCCCAAAATCATGTCACGCATCCCGACATCGTTTCGCCGCAAAACCGATGGGCCACACTGGGCCGCGGACGCCGCCGACACGCCAAATCCTGCCCGGATCAGCTGTGCCGACCCGCCGGACAGGTTCATCCATAGCTGTTTCTTCGCTATCGGATGATGCGTCAGGGGCTGCAAAAGTGCAATCAGGTCATCGTCGGGGAGGCAATGTAGTTTAGCCTGGCTTTTCATTCATTTGCATTTTCGGGCGCTGACCGGTCAGAGGATGTGCCGGCCTATTTCGTAGCTAAATTAGGGGCAAATCAGGCGGGTTGTGGCCTCACAAGACCTCGCCTACAGGCCAAGATGCACCATTTGCAGCCCCCAGACAGCATATCGGGAAGATAGGGGCGTATCGGCCCTATCTATTCCCCTCTACAGGACGGTGACGCATCCGGTGGTAGAGTGAGTCCCACTGGTAGGCCCTCAGCCCGGACAGGGGAAGTCTCGGAGACTCCGGCTCCCACAGTGGATGCCAGGACCGCCCCAGGATTCCTGCGGTGGACAGGACAGGGATGCACGACACGAGAATGGGCAGCGACATCCGAGTCATCCGCGCCGATGTGCGCACGTAGGTGGCCTCGACCTCCTCTGTGTCAACTACGAAGAGCGTGACGGGGAACGGAGGCTGGTCGTCGCCGGGCTCGGTGGACCAGTAGTAGCTCATGTAGGGACTCAGGCGGGCCAGGACTCCCTCGGGGTGACGGACACGTAGCTCGTACTCGAGGTAGAACGGTATCCGAAGGCCCTCGGCGGTCATCTCCCCCACGGCGTCTGGGGCGATGGCCGACCGGCCCCAGTTGTAGGCCCGGTCGGACCTGGCGGTGGGGACGGACCACACCATCTCGCTGTCGGGGTCGTTTCTGGTCTCGGCCTCCAGCTTCGAGAGGAACCACGTGATGCCGTCGGCGTGCTTCGTCTGACCCGCCCACGTCTCGACCCGGTGGCCCACGTGTCGTGGCCGTCCCTCTTTGTCGGTGGTGAGCTCCGTGCTCCAGATGCCCCGCGTAGTCGGCAGCTCGGCGCGGTCCCGGTGGGTGACGTAGCGGATGCCCTCGGCGGACAGGGTGTAGCGGCTGTCTCCGCGTTTGCCCCTACGCTCGATCAGGCCCCAAGTCTTCACGAGGCTGCGCACCATCTGGCTGACCCTTCCCTTGGAGACGCCGAGCCAGATGGCCAGGTGCTCACGGGGGATCATCGGGTGGTCGGTGATGATGTCCAGCGCCCGCTTCTCCGACGGGCTGATTCCGAAGGCCGGCGCAGCTCGCATCATCAGCTCGGGTCGGGGCAGCGACGCCCGCTTCCGACTCGGCGACGCCGCTCGACTCCTTCCGCCACGGCTGGCCCCGGAGATGACGCCCTCCAGGGTGCGGCGCCGCCCTCCAATCAGGAAAGAGGTACTCTGCCAGACGCGGCCGCCTCGTCTCTCCAGCGCTTCCCTGGACTCCACGGCGACGAAGCAGTCACGGAGATCCCGTTGCTCGCAGAACCGCGCCGTCAGCCTCTGCTCCCAAACGCTGGGAGTGAGGACGAGAAGCATGCCCGGGCGTTGCCCGTAGTCGTACTCGGCTATGGCTCTGAGCCGGTCGTAGAGAGACCGGCGCCGCAGGGCAAGGCCCTGGCGCACCACGCCGAAGCTGCGGCCGTCGTGGAGTGTGATGGTGGCGTCGAAACGGCCCCTGCGGTGGAACTCCACGTTGGACCTGAGCCCGTCGACGACGGGGGAGAGTGAGGCGGCAAGGCGGTAGATGGCGGCAATGGCGTCCATCCGGCGGATTAGCAGCGTCAGCCATTCCCTGGACACGGGGTAGGCGCGCACGAAGTCCGAGGGGGTCTCAATGCCGAGGACTCCCGTGGCCTGTCTGATGCCCTTGGTCGTCAGGTAGTACCTTTGGCTCGATGGCAGGTGGGCGGTCCCGTGGCTCACTCTCCCGACGATGCCCTCGGCCAGCAGGCCGGCCAGGGTTCGGTGGACTGTCGCGTGAGGCTCACCCAGGATGCCCGCCAACTCCGTCGAATCGACGAAGGGCGTCCGACTGAGGGCGTCGAGCAGCTGTCGGTCAGATAGGGCCATGTATCGAACTCATCGAAGGTTTAGAAGTGCCCAGCTTGGCGATGCCGAGAGCGAGTTCGTTGAGGTCCGATGACAGGGAACGTGGGGATTAAGAGCCCGGCTCGAACACCAACTCCGGCACCACCACTTCCCAGGCATCGCACTGAAGACCGCTCAGGTACTGCGGTTCAGAGCGCTCCCTGTCCCAAGTGACGACGGCCAAGACCGTGGCAAACGTGCAACGCACACCGTCGGGGGCCTCGAAACCACGAGCGAGTTGCCCAACGACCGTCCCTTTGCAATCAAGAAGCTCCCAACGATTTGAGCCGTTTCGCACCTCCAGCCTATCGCCGGGCGAGAGAGAGGCAATGGCGCGATGCACTGGATGACCATGTTGCTTGTACCCCGCGAAGCTGAGAAAGACGTCTCGCAGGCTGAGCCGCCGATAACGGCGAGCCAGTTCCGGGGCTGTCGCCGGGAGTTCGATGGGTGCTTGGCGGAGCAGCAGCGAGGGACTGCCCCGTAAGGCGTCTTGGAGCTCGTGCGGCTCCATAAAGCGCGCAAGGGCAAGCGTTTCCCGAGCGCGGGTCATGGCAACGTAGTACAGTCGGCGCGTGGCATCGGCGTCTTCACCAAGTCCAAAGCGGTCCCAGCCTCCGTCCAGCACAACCACGTGGTCGAACTCCAAGCCCTTAGCACGATGGGCGGTAAGTAACATAAGCCCGCGCTGGCGGCGACGCACTTCCCGTGCCCACTCTGCCAGCCATTCGATGAAGTGACTCACCGACGTTTCCGCTCCGCCGGTTTCCAACTCGTACTCATCCACGGCCTCGCCCAGCAGGTCGGTCCAAGGGTCCGAGGGTTGCTCAAGCAGCCATTCGTTCAGGTCAGTATTCGTCACCAAGCGGGAGTCCCGCCCGCGCAGCCAGTTCACCAACGCTTGAGTCTCCCGCAGATGCCAGACGCCTGAGAAGTCTTCGTTCGCCAGCTGGACTGGAATTCCCTCAAGCTCGCAAAGGCTGCGCACTGGGTCGAGGTAGCTCCACTCGCGCGCCATCACCGTGCAGGTAGACCAGTCCCAGTTCGGCGTGAGTCCTGACAACCGCTTCAACTCGGCTACCGTTACCTGAGCCTGTGAGATGGGATCGTCTCCCGCTGGCAATATCTGCACTCGACCGCGGGCGACTGGATCAAGTTCAGCCCATACACCGCCCGGGGGGGCCTTCTCTCGTGCACGATTGACGTGGATCGTATGACCGATCTTCATCCTTTGCCGGGCGGGTTTGATAACAGCGTTGGCGGCCGTGACGATGTGGCCGGTGGAGCGGTAGTTGTCGGTGAGATAGGCAGGCTTGGCCCCATAGTCCGCCTCGAAACGTCGTATGAACTCCACCGACGAGCCGTTGAAGGCGTAGATGTTCTGATCGTCGTCGCCCACTGCGAAGAGGCTGATCCTGTCATCTTCCTCAGTGAGGGTTCTGCCTGCAAGAGCGGAGATCAGTTCATACTGGTCTGGACCGATATCCTGGTACTCATCCACCAGTATCCAGCGGAAGCCAGCCAGCAATCGAGAGCGATACTCGTCCGCTTCATCGGGCGGCAGTCCCTCCCCGCGCAGCAGGGCCACCGCCTGCTTGAGTATCTCTTGGAATTCCCCGTCGTCCAGTCGATTTGCCCGCCCCGAGAAGCTTGCGCCGACCAGCCGCATGGCCAGCGCGTGGCAGGTGAGCACCATCACGCCTTTGGCATCGTCGCCTATAAGGTCCGCTAGGCGTCGGCGTATTTCGATCGCTGCGTGCCTGTTGTAGGCGAGAGCCAAGATGCCGCGAGGGTTCTCGCGCCTGGCGCGAATCAGGTAGGCGACGCGGTGCACCAGCACCCGCGTCTTGCCGGAGCCTGGGCCTGCCAGTACAAGCACGTTCGTCTGCTCCCGGTCGTCTGCGACGATGCGGCGCTGGATGGGATTGTTCAAGCTCTCGACGATTGCTCGCCACGATTCCGGCGTGGTCTGGCGCGAGACCTCCCTCTCTCTATCGGGCAGCCATCGGCTCAGAAACTCCTCTTGGCTGTAGCTGAAATAGTCCATGGCCAAACCCAGAGCGTCGGCCATGGAGCCAAGACCCTGCTCCGCATACTCGGCCATGACGTGGATTTGCAACACCTGCTCGTCGTAGTGGAGTTTGAGGGATGCGAAGTCGGCCTGGGCAAAGCCGCGTGTTTCCGGCTTCAGGCGGATGGTCATGGCTGGACGGAATACGGTCAGCCCCTTGTTCAGCCGAATGACTTCCTGTTCGTGCAGCCACAGAAGCGCACGGTCCATCAGCTTGGCGGGGTTCCTGACCTCGCTCTTTAGGATCAAATTGGACTCGATGGCCTTCAGCAGCTTGCCCAGAGTCGTCTCGGCCAGCAAGTCCGTACCTCGGCTTCCCGACGGCAGGCAAGCGAGCAGATGGTCCAACAGATGCCCTGCGGCCGTACGTCGCAGTTCGGCCGTCTTCTCCAACGCCTTCCATTCGCGTTGCAACGTCACCTGCATGGTCTCCGCATCCCGCCCACGCACTCCAAGGCTTCCCCCGCCGCCACCCTCACCCCGACCGTCAGCTGCAATGCTGCGGACGATGCGCCTCAGGAGTTCCGGCAGTGCGTAGGCATGGCCGTCGTCCTTCAGCCGCTGGGTAGCGAGGCGGAGATGCAGTGGTGACGTGTCACCCTTTTCCATGTCCGGAGCCGTCTCCCGCAGGAGGTCGATAAGGCCCCGCTCCAGTTCCGCCGCCTGCTCAAAGCGTTGCAGGGAAGCACGCTGCACCCCTGCATGGACGAAGGCTGTCAGCACAGTGTCGTTGCTGGCGATGCCCAATCGCTCCATATCGTGGAGCGCGCCACGCACTCCCTCAGGTGTCAGGCCCGATGCGGCCATCAACTCGTCGGTGGAGATGCCTTCGTCCGCATCAGCCTCGATGAGCGTCTCGGCAATGGTCAGCAGTTGGCGGCGATAGGCATCCGCGATACGCGCCTTTTCCAGCTTGGCTCCCGCCTCTTCCACCGATCGCACCCGCAGGGAGGACGGGAACACCTGAACCTTGTTCTCCTCCCGGGTCAGCAGTACCGCTTCTTCCAGCCAGGCCACTGAGGTTCGCACCCGTGTATCGTCGGTGGCCGAGTCTCGCTCGAATGCCTTCTCTTCATCCTCGCCCAGGATTTCCCCTGCGGTGGCCACCACTTCGCCGCCCAAGCGCTTCTTCCGGTCGAGATTCCGCAGCGCCCTCAGTACGCCGTGAATTTCGCGGCGCGTGAGTCGGGAACGGGCAGACATGCCAAATTGCCTCTCCACATCATCCGCTGTGTAGAGCAGCACGCAGCGCGCCCTCTGCTGGTCCCGTCCAGCGCGTCCCGCTTCCTGTAGGTAGTTCTCCAGGGAACCCGGGATGTCGGCGTGGATCACGACCCGCACGTCCGGCTTGTCTATGCCCATGCCGAAGGCGTTGGTGGCGACGATGGCCCGGAGACCGCCGCTGATGAAACTCTCTTGGACGTTCTTCTTGGTCTCCGGCAGCAGTCCTGCATGGAAGTAGTTCGCATCTATCCCCTTTGCCTGCAAGAACTCCGCAATCTCTTCGGCCTGCCGTCGCGTTGCGCAGTAGACGATGGCGCCGCCCGGCTCATCCGTCGGCAGATCGGCCTCTATGATCTGATGAATGTCGGCGAACTTCCCCTCGCTGCTCGTCTGCACCACTACGAACTCCAGGTTGGTGCGCTGTGCGCCGCCGTCGAAGACCTTCAGCTTGATGCCGAGTTCTTCCTGGAAGTAATCCTCGATCTCGGCCTTCACGTCGGGCTTGGCCGTCGCAGTCAGGCATAGCACGGGCGGCACTGGCTCTTGCCCCGCTCTCTCACGAATGAAGCGTCCCACGTAACGGTAGTCGGGCCGGAAGTCGTGGCCCCACTTGGAGAGGCAGTGGGCCTCGTCCAGCACCCAGGAGCCAATCTCGCGTTGGGCGAGGACGCGGCGCACTGAGACACTGCGAAGCTGCTCCGGCGAGATGATGAGAATGCCGGCGTCTCCCAGCCGCACCCGGTCCAGAGCGTCGGATCGCTCCGGCATGGACAGAAGCCCATTGATGGTGACGCAGGAACCAATGCCCCTCGCTTCAAGTCCTTTCACCTGGTCCGCCATGAGGGCGACCAGAGGCGAAATCACCACCGTCAGAGCGCCGGTCTTGTCGTAGCGGGATAGCGCTGGGACCTGATAGCAGAGCGACTTACCAGCCCCGGTGGGCAGGATGCCCAGCACATGCTCTCCTGCCATTGCCACCTCGACGATGGACTGCTGCATGGGCCGCCCATTGTTGTCCATCGGCTCAGGACGGAAGCCGTCAAAGCCGAACCAGCGGGCAAGCTCCTTGCGGGCGTCATGCCGTTCTCGGCACCATTCACAGGAGGCATCGGCGCAGGCAGTGTCGCGTAACCGGCGCACCAGCCGACCCGCTTCGGGAAACTGATGCCGCACCCAGGGAGGCATTACCGAGTTGCCTCCAGACACTGACATCCATGCCAGCGCATAGGCCAGCGCCCAGCCGTGTCGGGTTGCATTCGCCATGACCTCGCGTGCTTGTGTCTGACAGGCGTCGGCCAGACGTCCCTGAATCGCTTCATGCGCCTCTGCGCCGGATGGTCTTCGCGCCAGACGCAATGAGGCGAATACCCTGTCGAATCCCGCACCATCTTCCTCCGTGGTGAGCCAATGCCAGGCCGTCAACAGGTCAGCCGGTGCGTCACGCAGTTCCCTCTGCTGATTGGCGAAGACCTCAAGCGTCAATCTGGCGTCCAACTCCGGGTCGTTTCTGCGCCCGCGTTTGAGTTGCCCGTCTTGGTAGTGCTTGACAAGGTGATGGTAGGGGTTGCGCGGGAAGGCCAGGGGATTGAGCCTGAGCGTGTCCACCGCTGGCAGCCGCAACAGTCCCAGATTAGGATTCGCGGCCTTTAGATGGGGCAAGTCGAATTCGATGAGGTTGTGGCCCAGCAGGAACTCCGCGCCTCCGGCAAGGTCGTCCAGCTTGGCAAATGCACCAGCGAGGCTGTTTCCCGCTATAGGAAACGCCAGGGATTGTCCGGTGTCCGGGCGTACTCCTGCGAAAGCGCGGATGCGACGGTCTTTGACGCCGACTTCAAGGTCCAGTGAGAGGCAACGGGACAACAGACGGCTGCCGTCGTTAGCCGAAGGAATGGATTCCCTTGTCTCGGCCCCATACTTGGCACGCATCTATCACCGATCAGGTTGCCAGGTCGAATGGCAGGTCACTGATGTCGCGCAGTCGCCTGCCGGTCACGAGGGTGTCCAGCAGTTCAGCATCCGAATCGTTGCCCTCGGCTGCGGCCGTCAATTCCCTCAGCGCAAAGTGGTAGATGCAGTCGATATCTCCTGTGCCGTAGGCGAGGGATGCGATTCTTCCGGGCAGAGGTTCTCCTATGACGACGACGATGTGCGGCGTCTTGCCCTTTCGGTTACGGACAAGGTTCAAGCCCTCGGTCCGTGCGTTTTGAGACCGATCACTGCGAATCGTCCACTTGCAAGACACGCTCGCGTGCAGGATGCTTGCCTGCGAGTTGGCGCGGCGCAGTGGCGTGTAGCTTGCCACATTGTCGTCGTTCAGCAGAGCTTCGGATTCGTTGATCTTGGAGTCTGAAACCGGCACCCGGCAGACAACGATGTCAGGCGTGACAATATAGTCGCCGAAGATGATCCGAAGTTCCTCGTGCTGTTCGACCATTCGTCGCACGTCGGACAGATGCAGGTATTGCTCGTAATCGCGGATGTCTCCGCCCAGCGAGAATTCCCACTCCCCCGGTCGCAGATGAGAAAGCAACCCAAATGCGTCGCGAAGGAAGATCTTCGTCGCCTCCTCGAAGCGACGTCCCGCTGTCTGTCCAGCGAGCTTATCGGACCCTAGCGGAAGCCCAATGTTCTGGACAATGGCTCTTGCAATCCTCACACTTGAAGCGCTACCGCTATCGGCGTTGTTCGGGACGCCGGACGCATTCTGTCGCAAGACGTCGTTGGCAATCTGTCGGTGATAGGCCCGCCGATGAGCTTCGATCCTGCCGGGCATTACGGCTTCACCAATCCGATCACGTACTCTTTGTGCATGCGCTCCTCGATCTGAGAATGCTGTCGGTTACCCCATCTCGCTGGCATCATGCGTCTGTCCCGGTCCAGGAGGCGAGCACCGATCCCGGCGAGGACGAGGCCCGCATCTTCGCCGATGGCGGCGAGCCCCTTGTGCGTCTCTACATTTAAGCCCCTAAGCGTTGACGAGCCGACGACTATCACACCCGGCTTGCCCTCCTTCAGGACACGCTGCATCTCTGAGATGACAGTCCTCATCTCCTCGAAGTAGCGACGCAGCACCAATGCCTTTCTGTCGTCGCGGTCCGCCAACCTGGTCAACGTCTCTTCGCACTGGTTCGGCAGCTCTTCGCGACTTAGGCCGGCGATGGCATCGTGACCCACGTACTGAGCGCGAAGCCGGCTGAGGTCGGCGATCTTCCAGCCGAACCACACCAGCGAGAATTTGTGGGCGCGCATGTAGTCGATTGCGTTGTTGGCATAGGGTGGGGACGTCACGATCAGATCGATGCTTGCGGCCGGCAGGCCGGTGTCTGCGGCACTTGCGGCGTGGATGGACGCCGAGGGAGGGAATTCTTGCAGGTCCGTTTCACCAGCACCGTTGAGACAGAAGGGCATGGCTGCCTCGGTCGATTCGTCAGTGCCGAAGGCCGCGACATTGCGTTCGAGACGCTTGCCGAACTCCACAAAGGCCGACGGAGGCGTCTTCTCCGTATCTCTGTGGGGACGCGTGTGGGCCAGGTCGCGGGCCAATGAGACTCCACCAGACTTGGCGATGATGGTCGAAGAGAATACCACACGGAGGAAGTCTCGCGTGCCTCCTTCGGGCAACGCTTCGATGCGCTGCACCAGAGCAAGCAGCTCAAGCTGCTGCTGGGGTAGGAACCAGTAGTCGATGAACTGCGCAGTCCTAGCATCGAACCGCAGTTCCAAGTCTCTCTGTAGCCTCGGACGGTACCTGCGGTAGTCGTCACTCGCGCCAGCCAAGACGCTATCACCCTCCTGGATGGTGGCGACCGGGTCTATGGGGGTCAGCTTGGTTGCCGCAATCATCCGCGCCAGGGGGTCGATGTCGCAACCAACAGCTCGGCGTCCGAGGCGCAGGGCTTCGACGAGCGTAGTGCCGGAGCCGAGCATCGGGTCTAGGACCAGGTCCCCCGGGTCCGAGAGCTCACGGATCATGAACTCCGGCAGCTGGGGCGGAAACTTTGCGGGAAACGGGTGCCAGGCATGAGACCCGTAGCTGCCGTTGGTCCCGTGGAAATCCAAGTTAGCGGTCAGCGCCGCACGCATCGCGTCAAGGCGGCTACCTCTGTTGTCAACCTGAAGTTCGTAACCGGGGCTGAGGTCCACTTTGCTCAACGTGATCTCCTGCCTGCGACGTCGTCCAGCGCCTCAGCGACTTCCTCGCGCATAGTAGTCGCGATCTCAGGCGCGAATGAGTCCTCCGTCCGTCCGTCTGGGCCGCTCATACTTCTATAGGCCGCCTTCACCATCTCGTCAATGGCGATGGCGGTGTCTTGCTTCAACCGCGGGTCGGAGCGAAGATAGGACGAAATCAATGCCAGCGGCTCGGGCTCTTTCTTGGAATCCCTTCCTCTCACGAATCTGTCCACGTCCAAGCCTGACCAGGCCGACAACGCCGCGAGACCGTCCACGTCTGGACGCTTGCCTTGAGATATGCGAGTCAGGGTGGATGCACTGACCCCGCTTTCCGTAGCCACTTGCTTCCAGGTGCATTTGCGCGCTTGCCTCTCTCCATCTAGAGCAGCATAGAACGCATCGCAATCGAACCTCGCCCTTTTGACCACCGGATTCTCCTATTCGCCACTTAACTCGGAGTTTGAATATAGCAATGAGAAGCCAGCTTTGCAATAGGAAGGTAGGCCGACACGGCAGCTCAGCTATGTCACCGGCCAACGGGGCTCAGGACGGCGCGTAGGGCATATGCCATCCCCGGTCTTCAAGCCGGACTCACCTTTGCCCAGGTGGCGGAGGCTATCCGAAAGGCCATGGCGGACACGCCGGGATGAGCGGGGCCGTACAAGTCGGAGCTTCTCGCGCCACCCTCAACCGACCTTCCACCAATGGGAGGGCTTGAGGGTTGGACTACACGACCAGTTTGAACCTCAACGTGAAAGTTCTTGATTTCGTCAAGTCTGGTGGGCGGTACTGGACTCGAACCAGTGACCTCCACGATGTCAACGTGGCGCTCTAACCAGCTGAGCTAACCGCCCACGCCTGAAGTGTAGCAAAGGGCATCGGGAGGGGTCAACGATGGCCGGGCTTTTGAAAGGGGTCAGCAACGGCCGGGCTTTTGAAAAGGGTCAACGGGGGACTGGGCTTGTGACAGACGGAATGCTGTTGACACGCCCCCCGCCGTGTGTTATACGGCACCTGTCTTCCACGCAAGCATCGTCGCCACCCGTTTGCGTGCAACCCTGGAAGCCAAGGAGGGAATGATGGCTGATCTACACCTGACCTTTGCGATGAACCCCTACGACAGGATACAGCCGCTGATTACGGGAGAGGTGAAGCCGGAGGGGATTGAGTTGGAGTATCTGGGATTTCCGGGAGGGGTGGATGTCTTCTACCACCAGCTCAAGTTCAGCAGGTATGACGTTTCCGAGATCTCCTTCTCCTCGTTTCTCATCGCCAGGTCCCAGGGCTGGGGATACCGGCTGCTCCCCGTCTTCCACAACCGGAACTTCGGCTACTCCCGGCTGCGGGTTCGGGAGGGCTCGGGCATCAACGGACCCGGAGATCTGAAGGGGAAACGTATAGGCTCGGCGGACTACCAGCAGACCGCCTCACTCTGGATTCGGGGCATCTTTCAGCACGAGTTCGGGGTGAAGCCAGAGGATATGGTCTGGTTCCAGGAGCGCTCACCAAACTACAGCCACAGCGGAGCCAGCGGCGCCAGGCAGGCGGGAGTGAAGTTTCAGTACGCCCATGAGAAGGGGTTCGAGCAGATGCTCATAGACGGCGAGCTGGACATTGCCGCAACGTACCAGTCTGGCGCTGGGGTGGACAAGCCCAAGATACATGGAGACCTGCTGACACACCCGCTCATCAAGACCAAGCCCCTCTTCGCGGACCCGCATGCAGAGGCTATCAGATACTACAAGAAGAACGGGGTCTACCCCACTCATCACACCACGGCGGTGCGGGAGAGCATCCTAGAGGAGCACCCCTGGGTGGCCACCAGCCTCTTTGATGCCTTCGATAAGGCGAAGAAGCTGGCCACAGAGCGGCTGTACAGCCGTGCGCCGTCGCTGCTCATGTTCGGGGACCAGTGGATCAAGGAGCAGCGGGAGGTTTTCGGAGAAGATCCCTACGTGTATGGGCTCAAGGTCAACGCCAAGGTCATAGACATGGTCCAGACCTACTCGGTGGAGCAGGGGCTGACCGAGAGGAAGCAGCCGTTGGATGAGATTTTCGCCGGGGAGATCCTCCTAGCGGAGGAGAAGATTTCCGTTTAGTGGGGAGGTGCAATGGCCGACCTTGAGCTAACCTTTGCGATGGGCAACCCCAACGACCGGGTTGATCCTCTCTTTACCGGAGAGGTGCAACCCCAGGGGATCAACCTCCGCTGCTTAGATGCCGGCGGTATGGACCTGTTCTACGATCAGCTCAAGTTTGACCGATACGATGTATCGGAGATGTCCTTCTCCTCCTTCCTCAAGGGCCGTGCCGATGGTTGGGGGTACGTGGCGCTCCCCGTATTCCAGGTCAGAGCCTTCCAGTACACACGGACGCTGGTGCGTGGGAGCGCGGGCATAAAGAAGCCGGAGGACCTGAAGGGAAAGAGGGTGGGCACAGCGGAGTACCAGCTCACCTCAACGGTCTGGACCAGGGGCATTCTTCAGCACGAGTTCGGAGTGCGGCCTGAGGAGATGGAGTGGTACCAGGAGCGATCGGAGCAGTTCAGCCACAGCGGGGCCAGCGGCTTCAAGCCGCCACCGGGCGTGCGCTTCCACTTCGCCACAACCGATTTCGGCACCATGCTCCAGCGAGGCGAATTGGATGCCGCATTCGCTTATATGACCGGCGCCAAGATCGACCGGCCAAAGGTGGATATCTCCGGTGATCGCAGGTTCAGGAACCTCTTCCGCGACCCACACAAGGAGGCCGTCCGCTTCTACAAGAAGCACCTCATCTTTCCCATGCACCATGTGACCGTGGTCAGGGAGAGCGTTGTGAAGCGGTACCCGTGGGTAGCCACCAGCCTGGTGGATGCCTTCGAGCGGGCCAAGAAGCTAGCCATAGAGCGGCTCTACCATCGGACCCCCTCCCTGATGCTGTTCGGTAATCAGTGGCTGGCAGAGCAACGAGCGGTCTTCGGGGACGACCCCTTCCGGTACGGGGTCAAGGCCAACGCCAAGGAGATCGACCTGCTCCAGACCTACTCCGTGGAGCAAGGCCTCACCGAACGCAAACAGCCATGGAAGGAGCTCTTCGCCGAAGAGGTCCTCCTTGCGGAGGAGACGCTGGCGGCCTAGCTCTGAAACGGCCTGGCTCTTAGGCCAATCGGCTACCAGGAGCAGCGGACTCCATCAGGGCGTAGAGACAACGGCAGCCAGAGTATCCTTCATCACCGAAATAAAGTTTTGGGCGGGTGTGGAGAGGGTCTTTCGCCGCAACGTCACAAAGCCCGCCTGCTCCACCGGGAGAAGAGTGGCCAAACTAACGATTCCGAGCTCCTCCTCGTCTCCCGGATCAATGGCCAGGCGAGGACCTACCGAGATTCCCATTCCCAGGGCAACGTACCGCTTTATTGTGTCCATGCTATCCAACTCCACCACTATCTCATAGGCCAACCCCCTGCGGCGAAACTCCTCCTCCAGCATTGTCCGGGTGTATGTGCCCCGTCCCATGAGGATGAGGGGGTACGGAGCTATCTCATCAAGGGAGCCCAAGGGCGCCTGAAGTAGCGGATGACCCGGTGGCGTAATAAGAACCCGCTCATACCCGAACAGTCCCTGGAACTCGAAATCCATGCCCCTCTCCGCGCCAGGCACGATCCCAATGTCCACCTCCCCGTCCGCCACCATCTGCAACACCTCCCTTCTTGTTCCAGAGCGGATGCGGAGATGGACGCGGGCATACATGGCTCGGAAGGCCTTCACCACACGAAGAAGCGTGTGCGGAATAATGTCGTACGTGGAGGCAACCCTGACAGGGCCCTCCTCCTCACCCTTTGAAGTCCTGGCCCCTAGCTGATCGATCCCCTCAAGCAATGGCTCGACCAGGCCGGCTAGCGCTGCACCTGCCGAGGTTAGCTGGATAGGCCTTTTGATCCTATCAAAGAGCATGGTGCCAAGCTCCTCCTCCAGTTTTTTAATCTGTAGTGTCACCGTCGGCTGACTGACCCCCAATTGCTCCGCGGCTTTTGAAATACTCCGAAGCCTGGCGGCAGTCCAAAAACTTCTCAGCTCTCGTAGCTCCATAGTCGCCTCCTATAGATTCCTTTGTATTAGATATTACAATATATATTATAGTATAACATGATTTGAAGCAATGCTACGTTCTGATTGATACTAGTAACCAGAGAACAATAACAGGACGGCCTGCCAGAAGATGGGCCGCAAGGAGATAGGAAAAGATGCTACACGAGTTCCTAGAAGTCATCCGGTCAATAGGCTATCCATCCGAGTTTGAGAGCTACTGCATGAGCTTGCAGCGTAAAGGTCTCTCCGGAGCACCCACTGCGGACGAAGCCAGAGAGGACTACCGAGTCGCCACATTGTCCAAGGCTGCTCTCCCCTACTCTTAGTCCACGAGAGGTCATTGAATAAGGGGTTAGAAGACCCCAAAGCCCCACCCTGTACGGTACAGGGTGGGGCTTTGCTTTGCGGTGCCCTCTCTCAGGGCAAGGCTGCCAGTCCTACAATGACGCAGAGGCCTCACAGGGCGCAGTACCAATGGCGCCCCGTAGCCCTCTACACCTGGCTACATGCAGCCTAGACCTTCCCCAAGGCTTTAAGAACCTTCTCCGGGGTGATGGGAAGCTGCTTGACGCGTATTCCCGTGGCCTCATAGATGGCATTGCCAATGGCCGGAGCAATGACGACGATGGAGGTCTGGGCCATCCCTTTGGAGCCCATGGGACCCGGGCCGTCCTCGTTCTCCACCATCACGGTCTTCCACCATTCCGGCATGTCCTCCAGCAACGGCAGCCGGTACTGCATATCATCGCCGTTCACGAACTGCCCATCCTTGTAGACGCACTCTTCATACATAGCGTCACCCAGGCCCATGATCGCACCACCGTCCACCTGGGATATGGCGGAGATGGGAATGATGGCCTTCCCCACGTCCACCACGGTGTCGAACTTGAGGAGCTTGATCTCGCCGGTCTCCCGGTCCACCTCAACCTCCGCCGCGGCCACGCTCACCGCCCAGTGGGGCACGATACCCCCAAAGGGGTTATCGGCGCGGGCGGTGCTGTAGGCGCCCGTGCCCATAACGGTCACAGCGCCTCCCAGCCCACCGGCTATCTCCCCAAAGGAGAAGTCCTCTTCGCCGTGCCAGAGGCGTCCCTCCGCCACCCGCCACTCCTCCGGTGCCCCACCCTTGGACTTGGAGGCCACCTCTATAAGCTCCCGCTTCAGGTCCTCGCACGCCTCCTGGACGGCGTTGCCCATGCATACTGTGGAGCGCTGGCTACTGACGCCGTCGTAGTAAGGATTCTGGTACGTGTCAGGGTCTGAGACGTGGATATCACTCCCTGGAATGCCCAGGGTTGCCGAGGCCACGCGATTGATGATGGTGTAGATGCCCTCACCGATCTCCGTGGCGTTCTGGCGGATGTTTACCGTGCCCCGTCGGTCCACGGTGGCGATGGCATAGGACCTGCCACTGCCCAGGTAGCCGTGGCGGAGGCTCAACGCCATCCCACGGCCTCTGACAACGCGAGGGCTCGTCTCAGATTTTCCTGCCTGAGGCCCTAGCCGAGAGGCATGGCCGTCCCAGTCAAGAGCTTCAGCTGCACGCTGCATCAAATCATCGAAGTCGGCATCCAGTGGAGTGGTCCCCTCAACCACCTGCTCACCGCGGTGCAGCACATTCTTCCGCCGGAACTCCAGGGGGTCCATGCCAATTTGACGGGCCACGGAATCCATTTGGGACTCGCACCCCCAGGTGACCTGGGCCTTACCGACCCCACGGAACGCCCCCGCCGGGACCTTGTTCGTGTAGACGCAGGAGGCATGGACGCGAAGGTTAGGGGTCCGGTAGGGCCCCCAGGAAGCGATGCCCGCCAGGCGGGTGGAGCCCATGCTGCCGCCGGAATAGGCACCGGCATCGACCAGGAGTTCGATGTCCAGGGCCATGATGGTCCCATCGGATTTGACGCCAGTCTTGGCATGATAGACGATGAAGTGGCGCGAGTCGCTGCGGTAGCTCTCCTGTGCCATGGGCACCAACTTGACTGGACGGCTGACCTTCTTGGCCAGCCAGAGGGCACACTGCATGGGCGACTTGAGCTCCTTTGCGCCAAAGCCGCCGCCTATGTAGGGCATCTTGATGCGCACCTGGTCCGGGTCCAGCTTAAAGAGCGACGCGACCTCCTCCCGGGCGTTGTAGATATGCTGTATGGGAGCGGTGAGTGTTATCTCGTCGTTGACGAACTCGGCGATGCACGTCCCCACATTCTCCATGGGATGGTGGAACACACTGACGAAGACGTAGGTGTCCTCAATAACATGGTCCGACTCCTGGAACCCCTTATCGACATCGCCCCAGCCGAAGTTGAACTCACCTATGACATTGGAGTCCCGGGACTCGTGCACCAGCGGTGCGTCCGGCTTGTTAGCGTCGCGGGGGTCCAAGATGGCCGGCAGCTCCTCGTAATCGACATCGATGAGCTGGATGGCCTGGTCAGCGATAGCCAGGCTCTCCGCCGCCACCGCCGCCACCACGTCACCATCAAAGCGCACCTTGTCAACGGCAATGAAGGGCCGGTCCGGTGGGACCTGTCCAGCAAAGGGGCCGCCACCGGTCTCCGAACCGCCACGGCGGGTGTAAGGGTCCATGCCATCCAGGTGCTCTCGGGTCAGCACGGCCAGCACGCCAGGCAGCTGCTCCGCCTTTGAGGCGTCGATAGAGCGGATGCGGGCGTGGGAGTAAGGGCTGAGAAGGACCCGACCGAACACGGTGCCGGGCGGTGCTGGAATATCCTCGGTATATTCGGCCCGGCCCGTTACCTTGTCCAGAGCATCATATCGGGCCGGAGCGGCGGTGTCGGCGGTTTCTAGAGTAGCCATGCTCCCTCCTTGCCGAGCGATTGACTAGGAAGGGGTTAGCCTATCTGATTGAGGCGCTACCCTCTCCCCAGGGACTGCAGTACCGAAAAGACGGAACATCGCAAGCTTATGGAAGGACTCCGTGGTTGTCAACTCACGTCTGGTGGGCTCGACCTCCCCATGAGCTTTGGAAGCCCCGCGATTGGAAAATGTGATAGGCTTCGCTATGGTCTCCGTGATTGCCTGACCAGGTACGTGAACACGCCCACGACGGTAGTATCCCATCGCCCGCTCGTCATGTCCGATGATGCTTTGCTCATCCCCCGACTTGCCGGGGACGATAGCCCTGGATACCGGAGCACATCAGCACCCGTGCATGCCTGCTCACTCCCGCCGGGGTATCGTGTAAGGTGAAGGGCTGGCGCTACCTCCCGCTCCTTCTGCTGGCCGTCGCCGTTTTCGCGGGGCTGAGCGGCATCGGTGATTTTCGTAAGGTCGCCGACCACCTTCTTTCGTTCCCGCTGACTCATCTCCTTCTGGCCCTGGCACTGGCCATGGGCAACTATCTCCTCCGGTACCTTCGATGGTGGTACTACCTCCGTCTGTTGGATACCCGCGTTCCCATAAAGGTAAGCGCCCTAGTTTTTACCTCCGGCCTGGCCATGGCCCTCACCCCAGGGAAGGTGGGAGAGGTATCCAAGTCGTTCCTGCTCCGAGACCTGGCCCGCGTCCCGGTGGCCGTATCCGCCCCGGCGGTGGTCATGGAGCGGGTGACCGATCTTCTCAGCGTAGCGGTGCTGAGCCTGGGTGTGCTGCTCCTGCTCCCCTTTGGTGGTGTGGCGGCCTTTGCGGGTGCCGTGGTGCTGGTGGGGCTCGTTCTCCTCATGGCCTGGCGGCCCACTGGAGAGCTCATTCTGCGACTGCCCATCATACAGCGGTGGAGGCCCGCCCTGGAGGTCTCCCGGAGCAGCATCGGCGTGCTCAGCGCACCCGCGCCATTCGTGATCGCGCTGGCTCTGAGCACGCTGGCGTGGCTCAGCGAGGGCATCGCGCTCTGGGTGGTGCTACGCGGGTTGGACCTCTCGCTTTCGCCGATCGAGGCCGTCCCGGTGTACGCGGCTGCCACCCTGGTTGGCGCCCTGAGCCTCTTGCCGGGTGGCCTGGTCGGTACCGAGGGAGCCATGGTTGTCCTGCTGACAAGATTGGACATCATCACCAGCGGCGCATCCGCGGCGACGTTGCTGGTGCGGCTGTGCACCCTCTGGTTCGCCTTCCTGCTGGGCATTCTGGGCCTGCTCTGGGTGCAGCGAATGGCCCATCGTAAGCATCCGGATGGGGGTCATTCACCCTCTTAGGTATAAATCAGTAAGTTGACACTTTCGTAAGCGTTCGCTTACAATTGCTCCATGGAAACGTTGCTTCGTGCCATCGCGGAACCTCGCCGAGTGGAGATCCTAAGGCTTATTCAGAGCGCTGAATTACCCTCGGGAGAGATCGCCTCGCATTTCGACGTGACGCGTCCCGCGATCTCCCAGCACCTCAAGGTGCTCAAGCTGGCCGGCCTTGTGATCGAACGGAAGGAGGGTACACGACGCCTGTACCGGGCCCGACCCGAGGGGCTGGCAGGGCTACGGGCTTTCCTAGAGGAGTTCTGGGATGAGCGGCTACGGCTGCTGGCGCAAGAGGCTGAATCAGATGAACGGAGGTCTACATTATGACGGTGACACAGAGCGGGAGTGACGTGGTTGAGAGGGAGGTCCGGGTCAGCGCACGGCCCGAGACCATCTTTCCCTTCTTGGTAGAGCCGGAGAAGATGATGCGCTGGATGGGTGTTAGCGCCGAGCTGGACCCCCGACCGGGAGGCATCTGCCGGGTCAACGTCACCGGCAAGGATATCTCCGTCGGTGAGTACGTAGAGGTTACGCCGCATAGCAGGGTGGTGTTTACCTGGGGATGGGAGGGAGATAGTGCCGTGCCACCTGGGTCCAGCACCGTGGAGGTGTCCCTGATCCCGGATGGCGATGGCACCGTGGTGCGGCTGCGTCATTCCGGGCTGCCTACGGCCGAGCTGCGGACTCGCCACGCCGAGGGGTGGGAGCACTTCCTGGCACGCCTGGCTGAGGCCGGAGCGGGCAGAGACCCGGGCCCGGACCCCTGGGTCTCCTCCGACGAGGCGGGTGCGTCGCCAGCCTGAACCCTATTCCAAAAACCTGCATCGAACCATCATTCAAAGGAGGGAACCAGCCATGCCCAATCCTATCGTCCACTGGGAGCTTAACGCCGACGACCCCAAGAAGGCCCAGGAGTTTTTCTCCTCGCTCTTCGGCTGGCACATTAACGCAGACAATCCTATGAACTACGGGATTGTGGAAACCCATACGGGCAACGGGATCAACGGCGGCATCCACCACTCCGATGAAGCCCCCAAGGGCGTCACCATGTACGTGGAGGTGGACGACCTCCAAGCCTATCTGGACAAAGCGGTCAGCCTGGGTGGCAAGGTCGTCATGCCCGTGACGGGATGTCCCGGGTATGGTGGTCATGGCCCAGTTCGTCGATCCCCAGGGCAACGTGGTTGGCCTGGTCAAGTCGACACAATAGCCACACTGCATCCAGGACGCCTGGTGTTCAGGCGCTCCCAACATAAACATTGGAAGGGGGTGAGAGCACCAACCTTGCAAATGCACCAAAGATGATTTCGTTCTGAGGCACGGAGGCTGTCAACTGGCCGCCGCCTCAGCCGAGTTTTCGCAAAGCATGGCCGCCGCCACTACGGGAGCGACTGTGACAGATGGGAGCAACCACGAGAGCACAACGCTTGACATACCGTGGACTATTTGCTACAAAGCATTTCATCAACACAGCAAGGCGCCCTGAAGGCGCAAAGCAAAGAGGGGGAAAGATATGCCACTATTTCTGGATCACCACAAAGGAGCGGTACCGTCGGAAATGCAGCCGATGTTGTCATAAAAGATAAGCGCCGGGCAACCCGACGAGTTTGGCGCCGTAGCAGTCAATGTCTTCGTCAGTCAGGAAGACACGTGGTGCCTCTCGAACGCTCCTACCGCGGAAGCGGTCCACAAGGCCCACGAGTCGGTTGGAGTCCGGTTGGAAGAAGGCGATATCAATGAGATAAAGGCGCTGGCCTAAGCTTCCAGATACTCGTCGATGTTGCGTAAGGGCCCCGGCGTACTGGGGCCCTTCTCCTATTCCCGCAGCTGCCTCCCGGTCAGCTCAAGGAAGACATCCTCTAGCGTAGCCGAGAGCACCTCCAGGTGGCCAAGGTCTATGTTCTCCTCCCGGGCCCACGCTAGCAGGCCTGGTAGGGTAAGCTTGGGGTCCTCAACCAGAAGATAGGCATGGCCATCCTCACCCTGCTGAAACCCCTGGACCGATTCCAGCCGTCGCACCCCATCCTCCGGCAGCGGCACGTCGCTGACAACGTGGATACGGTAGGGCACGGGCAACCGGCGGACCAGGTTTGTGGGCGTGTCCAGGGCAACGATCCTGCCATAGTCCATGATGGCCACCCGCTGGCACAGGGTCTCCGCCTCCTCCATGTAGTGGGTGGTCAGGACTATGGTCTTCCCCTGACTATGGATCTCCTGGATGAAGTCCCACAGACTCCGGCGGGCCTGAGGGTCCAGGCCGGTGGTGGGCTCGTCCAGGAACACCACCTCCGGATCGTTGACCAGGCTTGCGGCAATGGTAAACCGCTGCTTCTGGCCCCCGGATAGCTTGCCCAGGGTGGATTTGGCCTTGTCCACTAGGCCTACGGTCTCCAGAAGCTGGCTGGCCGGTAGAGAGCGCCGGTAGAAGGAGCCGAAGAGATCCAGTATCTCGGTGAGGGTCAGGTACTCGAAGTAGGCCGAGGCCTGGAGCTGGACGCCGATGCGCTCCTTGACCTCCTTGGGGTGCTGCCGGGTGTCCAGACCCAGGACGGTAGTATGGCCGGAGGTGGGCTGAAGCAGGCCCTCGATGATCTCCAGGGTGGTGGTCTTCCCCGCGCCGTTGGGGCCCAGGATACCAAACACCTCGCCCTGGTGCACATCGAAGGAGATGCCGCGCACGGCCTCAACGTCCCCGAACCGCCTGACCAGGTCCTCAACATGGATCACCGTCTCCATATTCATGGATTATAGCATTGACAAAGAGACCACCGGCCGGTGGAGATTGCCCACATTTGAAGGTGCGCCCCCCTTCCTGCTACAATCGTCTGTGCAGGGCTAGGGATCCGTCCCCTAGCCCCTATCGGCGTTGGAGACAGGAGGAACGTCAAAAAGATGCTAGCGGGACTTGCCAGGCTACTCACCGATACCTCAGGCTTCCCGGCGCTTGTAACCAGCCTTCTAGCCGGGAAGCGCGATACAGGGCTTAGCCTACCCGAGTCGGCCAAGGCGTTCCTTCTGGGGACGCTGTGGCGGGAGCTCGGCGGCCCGCTCTTGGTGGTGAGCCCCCGGCCGGAGGACGCCCGCCGCCTCTACGAGGCCCTGCTGGCCTACTGGGGACCGGACGCGCCCATCCACCACTTCTCTGAGCTGGAGGCGCTCCCCTTCGAGCGGCTGACGCCGGACGCCACCACCGTCCACGAACGGCTGCGGGCCCTGGTAGCCCTGTCCGGTATCTACCAAGCGCCGGAGCCCGCGCTGGTGATCACCTCCGCCTCCGGCATTGCCCTGAAAACACTCAGCCCGGAGCTCCTTGTCAGGGAGTGCCACACCCTCCGCAAGGGGGACCACCTCTCTATGGAGGCGTTGGTGGCAAGGTGGAGCGCTTTGGGCTACCGGATGGAGCGTGCCGCGGAGGTCCCGGGGAGCATGAGCAGGCGGGGCGGCATCCTGGACATCTTCCCTTCCGGCGAGCCGCTGCCGGTCCGCCTGGAGTTCTGGGGCGACGTGGTGGAGAGCCTGCGCACCTACGACCCTGGCACACAACGCTCTCTGGAGCCCGTGGAACAGGCGATGGTCATTCCCGCCGAGGAGATGCTGCCCGGCAAATCCGACCCCGACCAGGCGGAGGCGAGGATACGGGAGCTGGACTTCGGCGCCGGCTCTCAGCGGCTCCGGGAGCGTATGGAGGAGGAGCTTGCCCTGCTGCTGGGTGGCCATGAGCTGGAGGAGAAGAGCTTCTACGCCGGCTTCTTCAACCATGCGTCCATAGTGGACTTTCTTCCCGATGACGGACTGCTGGTGCTGGACCAACCCCCGGAGCTGGAGGAGACCCTGCGGGATCTGGACCGGCGCACCTGGGAGCTGCGCACGGTGAAGTCAGACCGCGGGGAGATCCCCGGACGGTTTCCTTCGCCCTACCTGAGCTGGGAAGAGGCCTCCCAACGGCTGGAGAGAGCATCGCGGCGGCTGAGCCTTTCGCGGTGGAGCGATGGCGACTCCGCCAGCTTCCCATTCCTTCCAGCGTCCTCCTATTGGGGCAAGCTGGACACCTTCCTGGCGGAGGTGCGTCGCCATACCAAAAACGGCGAACGCGTGGTGGTGATGACCAACCATGCCCGTCGGCTCCGGGAGCTGCTGGCGGAGCAGGAGATGGGGTCGAGCATGGCGGAGCGGCTGGACGACCTCCCGGCACCGGGGTCGGTCACGCTGGTCCAGGGATCGCTGGCCCAGGGATGGTCGCTGCAGACGGCATCGGGCGGGGCGACGCTCTTCACCGATGCGGAGGTGTTCGGCACCACCAAGGTGGCCAGGCATCGGCGGGTCCACGCGATGCCCCGGGAGGCGTACCTGGCCGAGATCACGCCCGGCTCCTACGTCGTTCACGTCGATCATGGGGTGGCCCGTTTCGCCAGCACCACGACGATGCACGAGGACGGCCAGGAGCGGGAGTACCTGCTGCTGGAGTACGCCGAGGGAGACAAGCTGTATGTGCCGACGGAGCACCTGGACCGGGTTTCCCTCTACTCCGCCCCAAGCGACCGCGCGCCCGCCTTGACACGCCTGGGAACGCAGGAGTGGGCCAGGATCAAGGAGCGGGTGAAGCGTTCTACGGTGGAGATGGCGGAGGAGCTGCTGAGCCTGTATGCGGCGCGAGAGCTGGACCAGGGAATCAGCTTCGCCACCGATGGGCCGTGGCAACAGGAGCTTGAAGATGCCTTCCCTTATTTGGAGACGCCCGACCAGGTAGCGACTATCGAGCAGGTCAAGGAGGATATGGAGCGGGCCAGACCCATGGACCGGCTGGTGTGCGGCGACGTGGGCTACGGCAAGACGGAGGTTGCCCTGCGAGCGGCGTTCAAGGCGGTGATGCACGGCAGCCAGGTGGCCGTCCTGGCTCCCACCACGGTCCTGGCACAGCAGCACTACGTCACCTTCACCGAGCGGCTGAGCCCCTATCCGGTAACGGTGGAGGTGCTGAGTCGCTTCCGCACCGACCAGGAGCAGCGGCAGGTGGTGGAGGCGCTGGCCACGGGCAAGGTGGATATCTGTATAGGCACTCATCGACTGTTGCAAAAAGACATCTCCTTCAAGAACCTGGGCCTGGTGGTAGTGGACGAGGAGCAGCGGTTCGGGGTGGCCCACAAGGAGCGGATGAAGCAACTGCGAAAGGCGGTGGACGTGCTCACCCTGAGCGCCACCCCCATCCCCCGCACGCTGCACATGGCCCTCTCCGGCATCCGTGACATGAGCACTATGGAGACGCCCCCGGAGGAGCGTCTGCCCATCAAGACCTACGTCTCCGAATATAGCGACGAGCTGGTGCGGGAGGCGGTCCTCCGGGAGTTGGACCGTGGAGGCCAGGTTTACCTGGTGCACAACCGGGTCCGCAGCATCGGCAGGATAGCTGAGAGCATCCGAACGCTGGTGCCGGACGCCTCTGTGGCCATCGGCCACGGGCAGATGCCGGAGGAGCAGCTGGAGCGAGTGATGGCCACGTTCGGGCGCGGCGAGGTGGATGTCCTGGTGTGCACCACTATTATCGAATCGGGGCTGGACCTGCCTAACGTCAACACACTGATCGTTGACCGGGCGGACACCCTGGGACTGGCCCAGCTCTACCAGCTTCGGGGTCGCATTGGCCGGAGCGCCCGTCGAGCCTACGCCTACTTCCTGCTGCCGCGGGGTCGACGTATCACCGAGACGGCGCAGAAGCGGCTGGAGACCATCCTGGCGGCCACGGAGCTGGGGGCCGGGTTCCGCATCGCCATGAGGGACCTGGAGATCCGCGGCGCTGGGAACATACTGGGCGCGCAGCAGAGCGGCTACATCCACTCTGTGGGCTTTGACCTCTACTCGCAGCTCCTGACCCAGGCGGTGGAGGAGGCCAGGACGAGCGTCGACGGCGCATCGCCGCCCCAGGCCCTGGAGGAACGGGCGGAGGTTGCCGTCAGTCTGCGGATTCCCGCCCAGATACCTCCCGACTACGTGGAGGACCTCCCGACACGCCTGGGACTCTACCAGCGACTCACCAGGGCCCGGAACGTGGATGAGGTGCACCGGGTGCAGGTTGAGCTCCGGGACCGGTTCGGAACGGTGCCGCAGGAGGCCCACAACCTGCTCTTCAACGTGCGCGTGAGGGTGCTGGCGGAGCGGGCCGGTGTGGAGTCTGTGGCGCGGGAGAACCGGCAACGAGGGAACGTTGTGCTACGGCTCAGGGAGGACGTGGGCGGTGCGAAGCTGGCACTTGGCAAGGCATTCACCGATGCGGAGCTGCCCGTCAACGTGGGGAACCGGCTGCTGCACCTGCAAACCGGCAACTTGGACCGGCCGTGGGGGCAGGCGCTGCTCGAGCTGCTGGAGGCGCTGGCAGCGTTCAGGGAACGCGTGGCCGCGATGGGGTGACCCTTCGATGGATTCGGCAAGCTCATCATGAGCGAGGGTATTCGTTTCCATGTTATGTCAACTGGTTGTAGCTGGGCTCTAGCTGGCGGAACTTTTTTTCTGGGGAAACAACTCCGATTCTCGCTGTGGGCGGAAGGCCACATATGATCTACCCGGTGAGGCAGGGCCTGCGACGGCAGGTTGTAAAGGTGCAGGGGGACGCTCCCATAGATGCTTCGTCAGCGCAAGGATGCCGAAGGCCAAGGAGCTCAACCACCCTTCGTCGGTGCAAGGATGCTGGAGGCCGAGGAGTTCAACCTCCTCCTCAGCATGACAACCCTTGCCCCCAAGAGCTATTTTCGGGAGAACGTCCTCAGGATAAGGCATGGGATGGAGGATGGGGAAGGAGAGGATGGCAGGCAATAGACAGAACCCTCCTGGTGGTATCGAGCCTGGTCGAAGTCCTTGACATAGGGAGCTGTACTGAATACTATACACCCATAAGGTGTAAGGGTGGAATTAGCGTTCGCCACAAACCGCTTGGCCCCCGCAAGCACGAGCCTTTCGGAGGCCACCCGACTCTTTGGTGCTGCGGTTGGCCGAAAGTATATCCAGAGGCTGGCAATCCTGAGAGCGGTGGACAGATTCAGCCAGGTATACGGGCACCGGGCGCTGCGATTGCATCCCTTGAAAGGCAACCGCTCCGGACAGTATGCGGTGACCCTGACCGGCAACTACCGGCTCATTATCGAAAGGATCGGTGAAGATAAAGCTCGCATCGTGGCTGTGGAGGACTATCATGGTGACTAGGACTGAAGCATACCCAGATGTCGCCATTCCCCCCGGTGAATACCTGGCCGAGGAGATAGGGGCGCGAGGCATCTCCCAGAAGGAGCTGGCGATGCGTATGGGAAGGCCAGTGAACGCGATCAACGAGATTATCAACGGGAAGAAGAGCATTACCGCTGAGACAGCCCTGCAGCTAGAGGCGGTGGTGCCGGAAATCCCAGCGCGGTTCTGGCTGAACCTGGAGACCGACTACCGGCTCACCAAGGCGCTCATCAACCGGCACGCCCAAGGGAAGTAGCTATTCACTCGGCGTAGCGCGGGTGGGGAACCGGCGGGTTGGAGCGGCCTTGGGTACAGGCGGTAGGACGAGAGGCAACCCGCTCCAAGTTCCCCGCTCATAGTGAGCCTGTCGTTGGTTGACATAGCACGGGTCTCGTGCTACCCTCCTGGCAGTTGGACCAGGAGGTGTGTATGAGCACAGCAACCGCTGTCAAGAATTCTACTGCTGTAGGGTACCTCCGGGTGTCCACCATGAACCAGGCGGGGGAGCGCCACGTCTCGCTTGAAACTCAAGAAGCCTCCTTCCTCGCATACTGCACCGCCAACGGACTGACGCCGGTAGCTATTTTCACCGATGTTCAAAGTGGCCGCCGTGATGATCGCATTCAGTACCAGGCCATGCTCCGGTACGTGGTAGAACACAATGTCGGTCACGTGGTGGTGCTCTTTCTTGACCGATTTGGGCGAAACCCCAGGGAGATACTGAGACGATATTGGGAGCTGGAGGAACGTGGGATAACTGTCCAATCAGCCAATGAGGACTTGAAGGAAGAGCTTTTGCTTTTGCTGCGAGCTGGTATTGCTGGGGCAGAGTCCAGGCGTACCGGTGAGCGAGTCAAGGCCGCTTCATTCAAAGCTGCTGCAAAGGGGCGCCACATGAGCCGACCACCTTATGGCTATCGTCAGGTCAAAGAGGGAGACATGGTGCGTTGGGAGCAAGAGCCCCAGGAGGCAGAGGCAATCCGCAGGGCCTATTATCTTTCTGTGGAAGAGAACAAGGGGTACAAGGCCATTGCGGACGAGCTGAATCGTTTGGGATACCGGGGTAAAGCCGCGTTCGGAAGCAAGCCGTTCTCCACCCCGACCCTGATATTCATTTTGAAGAACCCTAATCTGCGCGGCGCATTGGCCTACGGCCAGACGCAGCAGGCTGGGCCGCAAGCGGAGGTGGTAACTGTAGAGAATGTGTTTCCAGCCATTTTGAGCATGGAGGAGTGGGAGCGTCTACAAGAGCGCCTGGCTATACGGAGCGAGCATCGCCGGGGCCGGGCGCACATCTCATCTTTCTTGCTGGGCGGCATTGCCAGGTGTGGCCACTGTGGGGGGGCCCTTGTGGGAACCAGCCGGATGCGGGGGGAGAAGAGAGACGCAGAGTACTACTGTCGACAACACAAGAGCGCCAGAGCCCTGTGCCCTTACAGCAATTCACATGTAGCCCACAGATTGGAGGCTGCGGTTCTTGAATTCCTGGGCCAGTACGATGATCCTGATAAGGTACGTGAACTTCTACAAGCCCAAGACGCCCAGGCCGACACTAGGCAGGAGCAAGAGCTGGCCAGGGCGACGGACCGCCTGAAAGAGATGGAAACGGCCTTCCTTGCTGACCTGGATAGGGTTGACCGAGGCGTCATGACGGAGCCGGAGTACCTGAAGAGGCAAGAAGTTCGGCGGACCGAACAACCCAGCCTGGAAGCCCGCAAGGCGGAACTGCAAGAAGCAGTGCAAGAACATCGAGACAGAGAAGCCCAGATGAAAACAGTGCCCGTGGAGGTTCGGTCATTCCTGGAGGACTTCCAGGGTATGGACGTGGTTAAGGCAAAGGCAATCTTGCAAACAATCGTCAAGGCTGCCCACGTCTGGCGGGATGGGCGAATAGAGGTGGAGTTTCGGTAAAAGCAGTGAGCTACTTCAGGGTGATGCCCCCGTTTGTGAGCTAGGCCCTGGCTCCCAACCAGGGGCTTCGTTTGCTACACCCAGGGCCTGAAACCATGGCTTGCAGGCCTCGCACCGGGTGTCTGGCGTTCGGCCCGCGCGCTGGAGGAAGTCAGCCAACGCGCCTTTCAACCCTTGGGTTGTGATGTCCGCATGACGATAAGCTTTCCCGGCGGGCTTGGCGATGGGCGCATGTGAGAGTTTGTGTGAACCTTCAAGCAGTAAGCGGATCGCTCTGCCACGCTCTCCCTCGTCGCATCCCAGGACCAGTGATTCATTGTAACCGTATACATTACCTTCGTCGGTGGTCTTGAGTTGGCCGAGCTCTATCGAGTACGGCGTTAGACCCACTAAGGTACGGAACACTAGATCGTATAGCTGGTCCGCGTAGAAGCGGGTAAGACAATGCTGGCCAGCACTGTTGCTATCTTCGTCAAGCATCACCGAAACCCCCACTTCGGCCTTCACCTGAACCATCAGCCATTCAAACAGGCCTCGCCTCCCAGCTACGTCGTTAGCCGTAGCAAGCTTCCAGTCTCCGATGGCATAAAACAAGGGGTCTCCAGTGAGGTGTTGCCTGAGGTGTTGCCACTCTGGTCTGTCCTCAGCAAATAACGTCACCGAAACGCTACCATCTGGGCGCAGATGAGCCATACCTTTGGAGATTGGCCAGTGCGGCTCTTGGGGCCGGGAAATTCAAAGGCGGACTTCCCGGGCATCCGGGGCAAACACCCCGATTCCGTGCAAGTCGTTGAGGATGGCCAGCACCTTCCCCCAGTGCGACTCGATCTTCTCCATGGTGGCCTGTTGTTGAATGGGATTGGGGCGTTCTACTCCTCCAGAAGCCAGCAAATGGTCATCTCTGAAATGGCGCAGTATGTCGTCGCCCGCAATCTGGCGCGCCTGGTCCAGGTCCTCATTAACCAGCCCGTAGTAGCCGAAGTCTCGGTCAGCTAGTCGCTTAATGGCCTGGTCATCCACAAATGCCTTTGCCTGTGGGGAGGTTAGCTCTTTCCCAAACCAGGTTTCCACATTACCCACGGTATTTTTCCTACAGCGGACGATGTCAGCTACCGCGTCCTGGGTCTGGTGAAGCACACGCAGGATCAGGATGCTCAGGGCTCTGCCCGCTTTGACTGGAGGCGCCATGGACGTCGACCAATCGATACCAAGCGATACCGTTGGGAGCTGACAAGCCATGCGACCTGTCCTAGGCTGAGTTTAACCAAGATTCAACTTTCGCTCAAGAGGAGGTGCAGCATGCCCTTGTTGGAAAATCGCCGCATCTACGCAGCGGGGAAGAGCCTGGCAGTCACTTTGCCCAAAGGATGGCTACGGTACTTTGGCATCAAGGCAGGTGACGAAGTGGAGATCGTGGCCAACGGGGATCTTATTATGGGTAAAGTCCCGTGTTAGCCACCGGATTAGCTTTGAAGCAGCTTGAACAATGTCTTAACCTGTTCTGGTCCCGACAGACGCCGATGATTGTAGCGCCAGACATACTCAGCAAGATAGAGGGGCAGCCGTTCTCGGCGGACTCCCCCTTTGGCTGCCAGACGCCGCTTGAGATAACCCCAGAAGCCCTCCAAGCCGTTGACTTGGCTCCCTTGCCGATCGCTGAACGCCTGGCTGTGGTCCACAAGCCGGTGGACGTAGCCCCCCGCTGCGACGCCCGTGTAGCTGGTAAAGGTGTCCGAGCAGACGATGGAGCCACGTTGCACGCGTTGGTGCAGGAGCGGCAGCAGCGTCTTGGCTTCCACGTTAGGTACCACGTGCGCCCACACCAGGCCACCTCGACACAGGATCCCAAAGACAGCTTGCTTAGTGGTTCCACGGCCCCGCTTCGTGCCCTGAACACGCTTTGCCAGGCACCTGTTGCGCCAGGAACCTCCCAGGTAGGTCTCGTCGACCTCCACCACGCCGGAGAAGACATGGGGAACGTCCCGGACCATGGCCTGGCGCACCACGATCAGGGCTCGCAGGACTCGCTTTCGCTCCAGGCGGGCCTCCTGGGCAATCACCTCGGCACTCTGCCCCAAGACGAACCAGCGCAACAGTCGCCACCACTCCCCTGGCGACAACCGAAGCGGCAGCGCCCTGGGCACCCACTCGTAGTGGCAGGCTGCACAACGACTCTTACCTCGCCGAATGCTCCAGCTCTTGGCGTGTTGACATCGAGGGCACCCAATCTTCCGTCCCATGCCACCATTCTCTCACAGGTGGCTGTTTTGGGACTTTACCCTTCGCTATTCCATGGCAATGTCACCAAATAGGCCTTTCAGAGGGACATTGCCACTCCTGGCCTGCTGTGAAAAATGAGTAGTTAGACGGGCACCGGTGCTGGCTGTACGGATACCTCGAGGCCGAGCGCTTCGAGTCGGCGAACGAGGCGACGTTGCACGGCACGCCGGTCGATCTCGTCATGGTAATTGAACCTCAAATCTTGGTACATCTGTTTCCGAGTGAGCAGGTGATAGGCAACGACAAGGATGGTATGGGCCACGGCCACAGCGGTGCGTTTGGACCCTCGCCGTGCCGCCAGCCGATGATAGAGTGCTCCAAGATAGGTTTTCGTCTTCCCCGCTGGCCTGGCAACTTTCACCAATGCCTCTCGTAACCGCGGGCTGCCTTTGCGTGTTCGTCCCGAGTGGCTTTTCCTGGCGTTCTCGTTATTCCCTGAACAGAGCCCTGCCCAGGAGGACAGGTGTCTGGATGTGGGGAAACGATCAAGGTTAGTCCCTACCTCAGCCAGTAACACTTCCGCAGTCCGCCGGCTCATCCCTGGAATGGTGTCCCGACAGGCTATGTCCTCCTCAAAAGGACGCAGACGTGCCTCTATTTCCGCGCTGACCCGTCCAATGGCCTCTTCCAGGAACCCTATATGAGCCAGTTGCTCTGCCAGCAGGAAGCGGTGATGGGTGGTGACACGACCCGCCAACGCCCGTTCCAACTCCGGACGTTTCTCCTTCAAACGCCCTCGGGCTAGGCCGGCCAACGCTTCTGGATCCTCGGCACCTCCAATGATAGCTTGAAGCATAGCTAGAGCAGAGACTCCCGTCATCTCGGTAACCACAGAGGCCAGCTTGATGTTGGCGTCCTCCAGCACCTTCTGCACCCGGTTGATCTCCCTGGCCCGTTCCCGTACCATAGAGGTGCGATACCGGGTCAGTTCCCGCAATTCCCGCTGGGGCCGATCGGGAATGAAGCTCGCCCTCACAAGTCCATGCTGGAGAAGCTCCGCGAGCCATTTAGCGTTCTTCACATCGGTCTTGCGCCCTGGCACCACCTTCCGGTGGTGGGTGTAGACCACCAGCACCTCAAACTGCCCTTCCAGCAGGTTGCACACGGGTTTCCGGTACACCCCGCTGCTCTCCATGGCCACGTGGGTGCAGCCTGCGGACGCCAACCAACCGGCCAGTTCCAGGAGGTCCTGGGGCATGGTGCCGAAGGTACGGATCTCCCTTTGGTCCTTGCCATCCGACCCTGGGATGACAAGGCAAGCCCCGATCACTTTCTTATGCACGTCAAGGCCACAGCACCGTTCGTATAAGACCTTCATCTCTTCCCTCCCTATCAACGGTCAGAGAGGGTGTCCTACTGTCAAGACTCTGCTGTGCGTGCTTCCCGCAAGGGAGCAACAGACGGTGGTGCCTGGGGACACCCGGGTCTAACTAGCGGTCGGGCTCATAGCACCAGGCCAGACCGACCTCTTTATGCTCTGGCCGTCCAGAGTGAAGGTGCCATCCGGCAACACCATTTTCATGCGTGGTGGCGTCAGCGTGCTGACATGACCAACTAATGGAAAGTCCATTCCTGCGTCCTTCTAGAATCCTAGCAGCCCCGGGATCTGATACTTCAACCAAAGTACCTCTGTCCATCTTCTGATGAGTATGCCAGGTGTCCCTTGTCTAACAACTGGTAGAAAGGTGGTGCGCTGGGTCAAAAAGGTTAGAGAGGGCACAGCCGATGGCAAATATGCCGCGCTGGGGTATCCAGAAGTTGTCCATTTTACCTGGGCGCGAACGGGGCCAAGGTTACCCAGATCTTCACCGAGCACTTCGGCTCGACTTGTTGGGATAGCCCAGATTCGGCGCGGATTGGCAATGTGCCGATGCCCCTTGGGAGTTTGTTCTTATGGGAGGTTCCTTGTGACCAGATGAAGCCGGGCAACGGCTTGAGGGAGTTCCTGCCCCAGAGCTCAGGGAGTCCGCACATCCAGACCTAGGGAGGGGTGACCTTTCCCCTTGCCCAAAGGGATGACTCGGACATCACCCGCCAATGATACTTCTGCACGATTGTATTCAGCGGTGTGGGGGAATACCCTCAGATGTGTTTGGGGGTGGGCTCCCATGTATTCGGAGGTGCGCTCAGATAGGGTCCAGATAGACAATCACCGGTAGAACGGGTAAGAATGGCTAACAGCTTTAGTCTGACTTCGGTGGCGGACCATCCCGATAAACCTTGGCACTGTTGCAAGCTTGGCATTATTGCACCATGGTACTGATTGGCCGTGGACAAGTGGAAAATAGTCCGATGTTATCGCTCTACTCGTGCACCTATGACCCTTCATACAGTACCGAAGTACAGAAGATCTTGCTGAACAGGTAGCTCAACATGCTACAGAAGGCACTGATGTTTGCAACAGGCCTACTCGTTGGGATAAGTTGGTTGGTGGGAACTACGACTGGACCCGAACCTGCTACGAATACGAGGGAGGCTGCACTTGAATTTCAGGGCGAGGATTCGCTATATGGATTGATGCAACTTGCCGCTGCCGAGTCCTCGACATTTAGGTCTGGCTTCGGTGACGGAAACCGAGTGGGAACATCTTTCATCATCGAGAAGATCATTCCAGCAGTGGTTCGAGTCACCGCGAAGTCGTCTGCCGGTTCGGGAGTCGTTATAGACCCTACGGGCGTTGTGTTGACCAGTGCCCATCTTGTAGGTGACAACAAGCTAGTTACTGTACTGGTTGAAGGTAGAGTGTCTTTGATTGGCATGGTTTCCCGAGTGGATATGACGAGAGACCTAGCCTTGGTTAAGCTGCCCGCCGGTACCTACCATTCTATCCAGTTGGGTACGGAGGATGACATATCTTTGGGAGCGCCGGTATATGCATTAGGGTATCCACTTAATTTGGCCGGACCTGCCACAGTTACTACCGGAGTAGTGTCTAGGTATCTGGATGAACCGAAGTTGAAACGCAAAGTCATACAGACCGATGCAGCTATTAACCTAGGTAATAGCGGAGGACCAATTGTAGATGCAAGAGGAAGGGTAATTGGTATCGTCGCCTCTATCCTGGGGGACTCCCCATCTAAGCCAACTACCGGCATCAGTTTCGCGGTCTCAATTGCTACTATTAGAAATTACTTGCTGGTCACTCCATATGACCAGATACGTAGTATTGCGCCTTCAGAAGTCCCAGGGGCCTAGGTACTGCCTGCTTACTCTCCGTCAGTGTTCTCGATGATAGGTATGCCGCGGCGCAAATAGAGACCGTTCTCCCGTAAGTCTTACTTTGCATCATGCGTCGATAGCGCTCATGAATTCCTATTAACTCCCTTTCTACGATACCTGTAGAAGACGCCTCCACCAACAGCCACCAGGGTGATGGCGCCAAGTAGAACGAGGACAAGCCCCAGTCCACCGAGGCCGCCTTGGTCGGATTCAGGAGGTGGCTCGGGTGCAGGTGGAACTTCAACCGCCGCTGGTATCGTTGGGGGTGGCTCTGGCGTGGCCGTCGGCGTTGGGGCTAGCGCGGCAGTTGATGAAGGCGACGGCGTTGGGCTCGGCGACACCGTTGCCGGTGCGAGCGTAGGCATCGGCGATACCGGGGTAGGCGTGGGTATACGTAGCGGCAACCCCTGGCTGGAGATAGGCAGCATCGGAGTCGGCGTGACCGTGGCCTGGGGATCGGGAACGACGGCCAGCAGGGTAAAAGTAGAGAAGCCCGCCCGCGCTCCCGGTGAAGTCAGCCGTGCACCTCACCACGTCACCGGACACGACACAGGTGGTGGGCACGGTGAAGACGTTGCCCTCGTCATCGATCTTGGTGATGACGATAAATTTGTCCTCTGCCACTTTCTGATCGTACCAGCTTTTGCTCACGGTCAAGGTCACGGTGTTGCTCCCCAGGCCCTGGTTGGTGATGCCACTCCTGACAACGTTGATCGAGAATGCGATATCCTCGGTCTCGTCCTCAATGGTGCCACCAGCCTCCTGAGCGGCCAGTTGGAATGTAGCGCCAGGACTCTCCTGAAAAGCCGAGGGGGCCTTTGCGAACTGGACCGACAGGGAGGCGTCATCAGGCAGGTTGTCCAGCTCCACCTGAAAGTCCACGCCGATCTCGGTAACGCTTTCGCTGCCGCCCTCCAAGAGAGTGGCGTCTGGAGCCGTGGGTTGGAACGTCAACTGGGGATTCTCAATAATCACGTCAATGCCCTGGTCGGTCACAGCCAGGAGTGCGCTGCCCTTCACAGAGAGGCCTACGCCCAGGCCAATGGTGGCAGTGCCCTGGCCATCCGTGGTCTCCAGGGTGAGGTTGCCCAGAGCAGTGTTGAGATCGCCGGTGATCTCCTGGCCGCCGGTCAGACCGGTGGCCGGCAGTTCGATTATGAGCCCCGCATCCGTGTTGGAGACCGTAATGGCCGCTCCCGTGATCTCAACGCCCTCACCAAGTATGGCGGCCACCACTCCTCCGAAGGCATCCCGCTCCTGCTGGGTGGCATCAACGGTCCTACCGAGGATTGCCGTTTGCTCCTCGCTCCGCAGTTGCTCCGCCCCCACTACCGTCAGCGTTGCTGTTGCACTCTGGCCGGTTTCATCGTCGGTGGCGGTGATGGTAACCGTACCCCCGGCCACACCCGTGGCCAGCCCACCCGATGAGACAGTGGCGATGGTCGTATCGGAGATGGTCCAGGTTACCGTTGCAGTAACGTCCGTTGTGCTGTCATTACTGAAGGATCCAAGGGCGTTGAACTGGGTGGTCTCGCCTATCGAAATGACGTCCTCCGCCGGGATCACGGACAGGGAAAGTAGCGTTACCTCCACGGTGGCGGCGGTGGTGCCGGCGGTGGCGGTGGCGGTGGTGGCGGCGCGACGCCAACCATGGTCTCCTCTGAGGCTGCATTGTTTCCTGTATTGGGGTCGGGCTCATTGCTGGTCACGCTGGCTGTGTTGGTGATCGTCCCCGACGCAGTAGTGGTCACAATTATATCTACGTTGGCGCTTGCTCCAGTGTTGAGCGTCCCAAGGTTGCAGATAACAGTACCGCTCGACTCCGTACAGTCCGGCGCCTCTGGTACGGAGGAGACGAAGGTCACTCCCAAAGGCAGATCGTCGGTGAGAACCACTTCGGTAGCATCCGAAGGACCATTGTTAGTGACTGTGAGATTGTAGGTCAACCTTCCATCGATTGCCGCTGGGTCCGCTGAGTCACCTTTGTCGATGGACAGATCCGCCACTGGTATGTCTTGCACGGTAAGGGTGACGGGAGCGGTGAACGGGTTCTCGTTTGGGTCATTGTTAGCGATGATGATGAAGGCGGTGGAGGTGCCTGGGTCTAGACCGGTGGCGTCAAAGGTAAGGGTGATCTCCTGGCTGGCCCCAGATGCCACTGAGCCAGAGAGGGGATCCATCGAAAGCCAGGGGACTCTAGTCTCGTCAAAGAGGAGCATGTTCTCCAGGTACTCAGGAGAGGCTCCACCCCATTCCACCGTCTGGGTGGTAACCAGTATTGTGCCTGTTCCCAGGCGATGCTCCAGGGCAACCCGTAACTGGTCGAAGGTCTCTTCTATGATGAGTTGCGCACCGGAGGGGACCGTCTCAAAGAAGCCATGGGTAGAAGCATTCCAGTTATCGAGGTCAGCATCGGCTATAAGATTTGGAGTGGTAACAATGGAGTGGGTGGCATCCGCTATGGTCACGTCTTGGTAGCCGTTACCAGAGTAGTTGACAACAAACCCGCCAGGGAGCCCGGTCCGGAGGTGAAGACCGGCGGAAGTTTGGCTGGCTAAATGCATCTCCAGGAATCCACCACTGATCACGTAGTTCTCAAACCAAGAGGCGTTCGCAATCAGTGCATCGTAGAAGGAGCCAGGCTGAACTGAGGCGATGATCACCTTATCGTAGGGCGATAGGTCTACGGAACCCATCGAAGAGGAGTTGAACACGTCGAAGGGGATACCATTCGCACTCAGAGTCTGCTCGTTTGCAGCATTACCCCAGGGGAGCACATCCTCAAAAATAGCCACAGTCGCCGGTACTTGCTGAGACATCCCAAAGGACGGACCAGCTGCCACATCGACCGTCGGTGTGTCGGAGCTGACGCCAGCAGCCAGAGCTGGCTGAACAAAGGTAACAAGGGTATTGAAGACGGCCGCCGCAGGGGTTGACGTGGTCGCAACGTCGATCTCAAAGACCAGCGTCCCCTCTCCAATGTTCAAGATGGTCAACGTGCTGGTAGTTGCCTGGTTTCGGTCCAACACCACCTGGAAGATGGCGGGGGTCACATCGATGTCCGGAGGCGGTACAGTGAGAGTGGCCATCACAATCGTTGGGTCCTCGTCTGGGTCATTGTTGGCGATGATGATGTTGGCGGTGGAGGTGCTAGCCAGCATTCCGGTGGTGTCAAAGGTCACGGTGATGTCCTGAAAGCCTCCGGGACTTACCACAGCCGAGGTGGGCTCCACAGAGAGCCATGGGGCGGTCCCGGTGCCCGGTTCTTCAACGGCTAGAGTCACGTCGAGGAAACCTGCGCCGATGTTGTCGATGGTCAACGTTCGGGCCATCACCTCGTTGATAGAGAGGCGTTCACTGAAGGATAGGGGGCTAACCTCTATTTCCGGAGGTGGCCCTTGCTGGACGGCTAAGCTCACAGGGACGGTGACTGGGTCTTCGTCGGGGTCGTTGCTGTGGATAAGGATGATGGCGGTGTCGGTCCCCACCTCCAGACCGGCCTGGAAGGTAAGGGTGATCTCCTGGCTGCTTCCCGGGGCCACCAACCCGGAGAGGGGGGCGATCCCCAGAAACCCGCCAGGCAGAAGGGCGTCTGAGTCGATCTCAAAAGCGAGGGTGCCCTCGCCGGTGTTATCTATGATCATTGCTCTGGTACTGGTCTGAGCCCTGTCTAGTGTCACATCAAAGGAGAGGGGCGTGACAGCTATGTCTGGTGGCGGCACGGTAAGGGTCACGGGCACGGTGAAGGGGTCTTCGTCCGGGTCATTGTTAGCGATAATGATGAAGGCGGTGGAGGTGCCTGGGTCTAGACCGGTGGCGTCAAAGGTAAGGGTGATCTCCTGGCTGGCCCCAGATGCCACCGAGCCAGAGAGGGGATCCACCGAAAGCCAGGGAACTCCGCCTCTTAATTACGTACTGAATTTCATTTTCCCATAATTCGACGGCATCCAGCACACCGTCAGCATCCTGGTCGCTGCGGTTCTCTGCAATGAGGAAGCTGTTCACTACGGCCCGGCGATCTTTGCGTACCACGATTCCTGCCTCAGCAGCTGTGGACGACGCGGTAAACCCGGCTATCGGGGTGGATAGGTCTGTGTCGGCGACGCGGTCCCCGTCATCTAAGTACTGATTTACCAGGGCAGTAAAATCAGGGACAGTCTCCGGGGTTGTAAAGATGGCGTGGGCGGTATCCCACCGGTAAACCGACGCCGGAGTGGACATGTCTGCATTCTGAAGCACGCCTAAGGTGTCCCATAGAGTGGTTGGCTCGCTATGGGATCCATCGATGTCAAAGGTGGCGATGATGACCTTGCCGCCGTTGTTGAAATGGCTCTCGATCTCCGACCAGTAATTTCCTAGCTGGAAATAATTATGGGTATAGTCCCAAAACAGCCACCTGTGAGAGAATGGTGGCATGGGACGGAAGATTGGGTGACGTGGGTATTTGGTATCATAGGGTTGTTTCTGGCCAATCCGGCTGATACGACGAGCAATCGGTATGAAAAGGACCAACTGGTACTCGGAACATCCGCCGGCATGCACCTGCGCCACGTGTCAGGAGAGGCAGGCGCTATACCGGCAACACGGCAAGGTCGGTAGGAACGAGCGCTGCCCCTGTGGGAGCGGGAAGAAGTACAAAAAATGCCACGGGGTGTGAGCGATGGGCTAATTGAACCGCACCGTAAACGGCGCGGCATTATACCGCAGCCTTCAGGCTGCGGGCCACAAGCGCCCCCGTTCATGTCCTTCGACTAGCTCAGGATGAACGGGGGTAGATAATCGGCGGGCCCAATGCATGTCCCCGCTGGTGTGGTTCGACGGGTCCGACTGTGTCGAGACTCTCGATGGAATCGGAGCTCACCACGAACGGGGGAAGATAATCGGCTGGCCCATCGTGAGGGGGGAGTGGACTCCCCCTCCCTCGGACTCCCTCCCGCAAGGGGAGGGAGAAATAAAACACACGGTTCGATGGTTCGACAAGCTCACCATGAGCGGGGAATGGACTCCCTCTCCCTCTAGCTCCCTCCCGCAAGGGGAGGGAGAACTATAGATGCTCCGCCACCTCCATGAGGGTGGCGATGCGTGGGCAGTCGGTAACGTGGGTGTGAGCGCCGTCGCGGTCCAGAAGCAACGGCTGGATGCCAACGCCGCGGGCACCTAGCACGTCGGAGGAGTAGGAGTCGCCGACGTGGAGGGCCAGGTGCGGCTCTACGCCGGCGCGCTCCAGGGCGGCGAGGAAGATGGGCGGATGCGGCTTGCCGGCGCCCACCTGGCCTGAGGTGACGGTGAAGTCCAGGTATAGGGCCAGCCCCAGATCCCGGGCAAGCTCATCCATGTCCCTATCGATGTTGCTCAGGACGCCCAGGGTCACTCCATGGAGCTTCAGCACGTCCAGGGCCGGGAGAGCGTCGTCGAACAGGGATAGGCCGTGGGGTATTTGCCGCACGGCGTCCCATACCCTCCCGGCGGTCGGCATGTCCACGTCCGCCCCGGCGTGTTGAAGAATGAGCTGCTCGTACTCGGCGAAGAAGCGCTGCTGCTCCTCCGGGGTGCGGAGGCCGATGGGGAGCTGGCCGGCGTTCTCCCGGTCCATGAACGCGTCCGCTACGGCGTACCCGCGGGCAAGCCCCTCCGAGGTCACCTGGATGCCGAAGCCCTGGCACGCCTGGGCTTGGACATCCTCCCGTGGCGGATGAAACCGCGCCAGGGTGCCGTACAGGTCCAGGAAGACCGCTTCGATCACCAGAAGCCACCTTGTGTCACTTTGCGTTGCCCTGCGATTTATTCTAGCATAGGGCCACCTACTGCCCTGCCGAGGGACTATGGCCATCAGACTACGGACGCATGGCATCTCCACGGCGCTGGGCCAGGCGGCGGGCCGTCTGGCATCGGCGGCTGTTGAACTGCTGTTTCCGGCGCGGTGCGTGGGCTGCAACAGAGAGGGCGCTTTCCTCTGCCTAGCATGCCAGGAGAGTCTGCCATGGCTGGAGCCGCCCTTCTGCTTCCTCTGCTCGCAGCCGGGGAGCTTGACTCTGGGGCTCTGCTCTTTCTGTAGGGCAGGGCCGCTGCGGATAGCGGGCATCCGGGCTCCGTACCGAATGGAGGGGACGGTCCGTGACGCGGTTCACGCCCTGAAATACCAAGGGGTGCGTGCCCTGGCCCCCACCCTGGGCCAGCTTCTGGCCCGATTCATGGCCCAGCAGGAGATGGCCGCAGAGGTGCTGGTCCCGGTTCCGCTGCATCCCAGGCGTGAGCGCAAGCGAGGGTACAACCAGTCGCTGCTCCTGGCCAAAGCGACGGGGGAGACTTCCGGCTTGCCGGTGGAGCCCCACGCCCTGTCACGGGTAACGGACACGCCGTCACAGCTGACGCTGCGATCAGAGGAGCGACGGGCCAACGTGTATGGCGCGTTCAGAGCGCGTGGAGAGCGTGTGGCGGGGAGACACATCCTGGTCGTCGACGACGTATGCACAACGGGGTCGACCCTGGAGGCGTGCGCCATAGCCCTGAAGGAGGCAGGAGCGGCCTCGGTGTGGGGCTTTGCCCTGGCGCGGGAGGCATGATGGACCACAGGAATAGAGCTATGGGCCCCCACAAGTGCCGCTCATGGTTCGACAGGCTCACCACGAACGTGGGGAGATAATCAACGGGCTCATCGTGAGCGGGAAGTGGACTCCCCCTCCCTCTAGCTCCCTCCCGCAAGGGGAGGGAGAAATAAAACACATGGTTCGACAGGCTCACCACGAACGGATGAAGAGGGCCTGCCACACGGGAAAATAAAGGAGGGGCCATGCCGGATCCGAGAGTAGACTATTCCCCGATCACGGAGCGAGGCGCGCTCAAGCTGCCGGGCAACGCCAGGGTGGCGGTCTGGGTCATCATCAACGTGGAGGAGTGGGTCTTTGAGGAGCCGATGCCTCGTGGTGTGCTCACGCCTCCCCAGGGGCGCAGCTTCGTTCCAGACGTACCCAACTACGCCTGGCACGAGTACGGCATGCGGATAGGCTTCTGGCGGATGAAGGAGGTGCTGGATAAGCATCAGGTGAAGGCATCCATCATGCTGAACGCATCGGTCTGCAACTCCTACCCCCAGGTCGTGGAGGCGATGGTCGAAGACGGGTGGGAGATCCTTGGCCACGGCTATATTCAGCGGCCGCTGCCCATGGAGGAGAACGAGCGGGAGGTGGTCCACAAGAGCATCCAGCTCATCAAGGAGAAGACGGGCACTGCTCCCCGAGGGTGGCTGGGGCCCGGCCTGGCGGAGACCGCCGACACCCCCGACATCCTGGCGGCGGAGGGGATCGAGTACGTGTGCGACTGGGTGAACGACGACCAGCCGTACAAGATGAAGAGCGGCACCCTCTACTCGATACCCTACACACAGGAGCTCAACGACATCCCGATCTACGTGACGCAGCACCATCGTTCGCCGGAGCTGTACGATAGGGCGCGGGACCAGTTCGAGACGCTGCAACGGGAGGGGGCCACCAACGCCCGAGTCATGGCCATAGCCACCCATCCCTACATCACCGGCGTGCCACACCGCATCGGCTACTTCGACAAGCTCCTAGGCTACCTGAAACAGCAAGAGGGCGTCCTGTTCATGACCGGCAGTCAGATACTGGACTGGTACAAGGAGGCCACCGGGAGCTAAGGCTGGTCACGCCTCCTCCATCCATAGGGGAAGAGTGCACGTATGGTTCGTTGACAATGGCAAGAGGCGCTTGTAGAGTACGCCACGGCGAAGGAGCCAGGGCAACCGGTCGCCGTTCTTGGAAGCGAACGCTCCTGCGCCAGCACCCTGCGCGCCTGACATGAGAGACGCATTGACCTATCCGGTAAGGGTGGCTTGGGCCACGCTCAGTTCGTTCCACGGTCCAGAGAGGGAAACATAGATGAGCATGGAAGACCTGTTTGAAACAGAACATATAGAGATGAACACCGTGGGTATAGACATCGGCTCCTCGACGTCACACCTGCACTTCTCTCGAATCTTTCTGGTGCGCCTGGGAGCCGCCCTCTCTAGCCGGTACGTGGTAGTGGACAAGCAGGTGCTGTACGAGTCGGACATCCTGCTTACCCCATACACCTCGGGCACCACCATCGATACGGAGTCGCTGGGAACGTTCATCAATGAGGCCTATCAGAAGGCCGGTATGAAGCGGGATGACGTGGACACCGGAGCCCTCATCCTGACGGGAGAGGCGGTGAAGAAGGAGAACGCCCGGGCCATCGGCGACCTGTTCGCCAGCGAGGCGGGCCGCTTCGTCGCCGTCAGTGCGGGGGACAACCTGGAGTCGGTCATGTCGGCCTACGGCTCCGGGGCGGTGGAGTTCTCCCAGCGAAACCACAACACTGTCATGGCAGTGGACCTCGGCGGTGGCACCAGCAAGATCACCATTGTGCAGAACGGGACCATCCTGGACTCCGCGGCCATCAGCGTGGGGGCACGCCTGATTACCATGGATGACCAGGACGTGGTCACGCGGCTGGAGGAGGTGGGACACCGTGTGGGACAGGAGGCGGGTGTGGAGCTGAAGGTAGGCCAGCCCATCAGCCAGGCCTCCACCAAGCTCAAGGAGATGGCCGCTCTCCTTGCCACCAGCCTCTTCAACGTGGTGAAACGGGAACCACTCTCCCCGCTGGCTCAGAAGCTCATGCGCACCGCCAACCTGACCTACCAGGGAAAGGTGGACGCCATTGTGTTCTCCGGCGGCGTCTCCGAGTACATCTACGGGTCCGATGTCCCAAGCTACGGCGACATGGGCGCAGTCCTGGCAGAGGAGATACGTACCCGCGCTGAGACCCTGGACATTCCAATGCTGGAGCCCAACCAGCGCATCCGCGCCACGGTCATCGGAGCCTCCCAGTACACCATCCAGGTCAGCGGCAACACCATCTACCTGTCCAACAGCTCGGAGCTGCCCGTGCGCAACCTGCAGGTGCTGGCCCCTAGCGGCCACTACGAGGACTCGATCGTAGTCGAGGAGGTGAAAGAGGATATTCTGCAGGCTTTCCACCGGTTCGACCTCAAGGAGGGGGAGAGCCCGGTGGCCCTGGCCCTCCACTGGGGAGGCCCTCCCACGTATGCGCGCATAGATGCTATCTCTCTGGGCATCCTTGCCGGCCTGAGCAACAGCGTAAGCGCGGGGATGCCCGTGGTGCTGGTCTTCGATGGCGATGTTGGCAAGCTGGTGGGGGCAAACCTTGCCGAGCGGCTGGGGAACAGCAACCAGGTCATCTCCATAGACGGCGTGGAGCTGCGTGAGTTCGACTATGTCGATATCGGTGAGGTCATCATGCCCGCCGGCGCCGTACCGGTCATCATCAAGTCCCTGGTCTTCCCCACGCTCTCCGACTGGTACCACGAGACGGAGACTCCGTCGGAAGGGTAACCGCACCCAGGGGCTTTATACCTCTGCAGGCCACAGATCCGACTCTTCGGCCCACAAGCCAGGTTGGCGCGCCGTGGGTGTCCTCTACCTTGCACCCCCCACCCCTCCACGCCTACAATTGGACCAAGCGGACGAATCGCCCCCTGCCCGGTCGGAGGTAGCAATGGAACTATCCATTCAGTCCCGGAACCTTCAGGTTGACCAGCGAACCAGGGAGTATATCCAGAAGAAACTGGCGCCCCTGGGACGGCGGCTGAGGCAGGTTGGCGAGACCACTGTTGAGATACGAAGAGAGAAGACCCGCCGCTCCCAGGAGCGGGTGGTCGTCCAGGTTACGGCCAACGTCAACGGCACCCTCCTCCGGGCGGAGGAGCGTGCTCCCACCATACTCGCGGCCGTGGACGTGGTGGCCCATGCCCTGGACCGACAGGCGCTCAAATACAAGGGGCGTCATTACAGCCACGTTCGGGGCAGAAGAGGCAGCACAGCCACCTCCATACGCTCCCAGGAGGCGGACAGCCCGACCATAGCCCTGGAGGACCAGGATGATCAGGAAGAGGTGGCGGCGGTGCTCCCTACGGGGAGGGTGGTCAGGGTCAAGCGGTTTGCCGTGAAGGCGATGCCGGTGGAGGAGGCGGCCCTCCAGATGGAGCTGCTGGGCCACAACTTCTTCCTCTTCCTCAACGAGGCAACAGAGCAGCACAATGTCCTCTACCGCCGCAACGATGGCGACTACGGTGTCATTGAGCCGGAGCTGCGGTGAGGGTACATTGACAGGGATGGAACCCATGAATACACTGCCCCTGGTTGCCCCGGCAGGGGCCCATTTTCTCTCAGGCAAGCGCGTTTCCAGTCCCCGAGTATGGTGGGGATTCCCAGAGGGAGAGCCGCACAGCTCTCCCTAGTGCTTTCATATAGAACCATTACTGCGCCGATTCTGGTTCATGCACAGTTGCCGTGAAAATGGCCAGTATCCGTGAAAGAGAGGCATGCCATAGACGCACTTGATAGAGCAGATCCGGAGATTGCCGCCACGCTCAAACAGGAGGCGGCGCGACAGCGCAGGAACATCGTCCTCATCGCCTCGGAGAACTATGTGAGCCAGGCGGTGGCGGAGGCCCAGGGCTCTCACCTGACGAACAAGTACGCGGAAGGGTACCCCGGTCATCGCTACTACGGCGGCTGCGAGTACGTGGACATCGCCGAGCAGCTGGCCATCGACCGTCTGAAGGCGCTCTTCGGCGGAGACCACGCCAACGTTCAGCCTCACAGCGGCGCCCAGGCCAACATGGCCGCCTACTTTGCCCTGCTGGAGCCGGGCGATACCGTGCTGGGGATGCGCCTGGACCAGGGAGGTCACCTGACCCACGGAAGCCCTGTGAACTTCTCCGGCAAGCTGTACAACTTCGTTTCCTACGGTGTGGACCGGGAGACGGAGAACATAGACTACAAGGAGGTGGAACGTCTGGCGAAGGAGAGCCGGCCCAAGGTGATCGTTGCCGGGGCCACCGCCTACCCGAGAATCATCGACTTTCCTCGCTTCCGGCAGATAGCCGACGAGGTGGGCGCGGTGCTGATGGTGGACATGGCCCACATCGCCGGGCTCATCGCCGCGGGGGTCCATCCCCCATGCCTGCCCTATGCCCAGGTGGTGACCTCTACCACCCACAAGACGCTGCGCGGACCCCGGGGCGCTCTCATCCTGTGCGACGAGGAGCGCGCACGGAGCGTGGACCGGGCGGTCTTCCCCTTCAGCCAGGGCGGGCCGATGATGCACACCATCGCCGCCAAGGCGGTCTGCTTCGGTGAGGCTCAGACGGAGGAGTTCAAGGAGTACCAACGCAATGTGGTGGCCAACGCTGGGACGCTGGCCCAGGAGCTGGAGGCCGGCGGCCTGCGGATAGTCTCCGGCGGTACGGATAACCACCTTCTCCTGGTGGACCTGACCCCTCTGAGCATCACGGGCCGGGATGCCGAGGATGCCCTGGGCAGGGTGCACATCACCGTCAACAAGAACGCTATCCCCTTCGACCCCAACCCTCCACGGGTCACCAGCGGCCTCCGGCTGGGCACGCCGGCGGTGACCAGCCGGGGCTTTGGACGGGAAGAGCTGTCCCGGGTGGCATCGTTCATCGTCAGGGTACTGACCCACCTGAACTATGCCGAGGTTGAGGCACAGGTACGGCGGGAGGTGGTGGAGCTCACCGCGGGATTCCCGGTACCCGGCCTTGAGCGTTACGCTCAGGAAGCGTAGCGGTGCCTCCACGATATTTGTAAGCTCCGCAGGTCTGATGCTATAATGCCGCTACATCAGAGAACATACGGGGAAGCAGACGTTGCGAGACTACGAACTGATACTGGTGATTAGCCCGGAAGCAGACGAGGAGCAGACCACAACCACAGTGGAACGCGTGTCTCACTTCATTACTGAGCACGGTGGCTCAGTATCAAACCAGGAGCAGTGGGGAGTGCGGAGGCTGGCCTACCCAATCCAGGATTTCCGCGAGGGGAACTATGTGCTCACGCAGTTTGTGCTGGACCCTGCCAGTGCACCGGAGCTGGAGGCCAGCATCACGGCATCCACAGAGATACTGCGGCATCTACTGGTAAAGAAGGCCGCCTAGGCCATTGCAGGCGCAGGGCCTAGCGATCAAGGAGGGGGTAGCATGGTTGGGCTCAACAAGATCATGGTCATAGGCAACGTAGGCACCGACCCAGAGATGCGCTATACGCCCAACGGAAGCCCGGTCACCTCCTTTCGACTCGCCACCAACCGTGCATACACCTCATCCGATGGAGAGCGCCACGAAGAGACGGAGTGGTTCACCATAGTTGCCTGGAATCAGCTTGCGGAGCAGTGTAACCAGTACCTCCACAAGGGCCGGCGTGCGTACGTTGAAGGAAGGCTCAGCAGCCGATCTTGGGAGGGCCAGGATGGGCAGACCCGCTTCCGGAACGAGATCATTGCTAACCGCGTCCTGTTCCTGGACGGGGCTCAGGAAAGGCAAGACTCGGAGGGTGAGCCAGCAGCCAAGGCAGAGTCCACGGCGGGATCGGTGGATGCGGAAGAGCTTCCCTTTTGAGGGAGGAGCGAGGCGAGGTCCCGGCGTAGAAGAGTATGGACACCCGAAGGGAGTAGAGGCAGGGAAGTATGCCACCTAGAGGACGTTCCGCCCCGACCAAGCGGCGAGAGGGCCGCCCCAGATACTTTGGTCGTCGCAAGGTCTGCGCCTTCTGCGTAGACAAGGTCAAGATCATTGATTACAAGCGGGTGGATGTACTACGGCGCTTCATCTCCGACCGCGCCAAGATTGAAGGCCACCGCCGCACGGGTACGTGCCCCAAGCACCAGCGAGCCCTTTCCACGGCGCTCAAGCGGGCCAGGCATCTGGCCCTTCTTCCCTATACCGCCGCACATATCCGTGGGAGGGACGGGTTCGCTCGTTAAAAGCTCGAGCGTACAGCCTGCAAGAGGAGAATACCGTTTGGGAGAGGCGTCTCCCACAGGCCCCAGGCAGGACGCATAAGGAGAAAAGGGGACACCTGCTAGAGCGGACACCGGCTCAAACTATTGGTAATGGATGCCCATGACGACACGCAACCGGAGCGGTGAACCTAGAGTATCGGCCCGCCAGCGGCAGATGGCCCGGTGGCAGCGGGAACGACGGCGCCAGCGGCTGGCCCTGGCCATAGGGGCGGCCATCCTGATGGTGATCGTCGCCATTCCGGCCTTCGGCTACTACGTCACCTTCATCGCTCCGCCTCGTCAGGTGGTGGCAAGCATCAACGGCACCAAGCACACCATGGGCGACCTGGTGGACCTGACGCTGGCGAACGTTGCCTTCCAGGTGCAAGGTGGCGGACAGCCACAACTCAGCTCCCTGCCATTCGAGATCCTCAACGGGCTCATAGAAGGCGAGCTGGTCAAGCAGGAAGCGCCCAATCTGGGTATTTTCGTGACCCAGGATGAGATAGACCAGAGACTTCGTGACAACTTTTACCCCACGGTGCCGGAGGGCCAGCAGCCATCCACCGATCAGCTTGAGCGGGAGTACAGACAAAACGTCATCAACTACTTGAACGTCACCCAGTACTCGGAGGGACAATACCACGAGATCATCCGCCTGTCCATCCTCCGGGAGAAGGCCCGAGAGCTGATGTCAGATAGCGTCCCCGCGGTCGACGAGCAGGTATACGTGGAGTGGATTGTGCTCAGCCTGGATAGTCAGACGGTCCAAGAGGATGTCAACACGATTACAAGTCGTTTGGAGGCGGGAACCGATTTCGATGTCCTGGCCAGGCAATTCTCCACTGACCAGCAGTATGCCGATAGCAACGGTGTAGTAGGCTGGGTCCCCCGTTTGGCCTTCCCTGAGCTTGACGATGTCATCTTCTCCATTGAGCATGACACCTTGAGTGATCCTCTCTTTGGCGCAGAGGGCTTCTACCTCCTGCGGGTCACCGATGGTCCAGAGACGCGGGAGGTTAGCGAAAAGATGCAGGAGGCGATGAAGACCTCCTTCTTCAATCAGTGGCTCCTGGACCTGCGACGCGTCAACGACGTGGAGGTAAAATTCGGCTCCACCGAGTACGAGTGGCTGGTGAGGAAAGTTCGAGATTCCATACCGGCCTCTTCTGACCAGGGGACGGCGTAACCCGGTCCCGCGGGAGAGGAGCATGCGCGGAGATGGAAGCATCGGGGTGGGAGTCGTTGGCCTTGGCGTTATAGGCGGCCAGGTGGCTCGCGTTCTCCTCCAGCAGTCGGAACGGATCGCTCAGAAGGTAGGGGCCAGCGTTGTTCTCTGCCACGCCGCCGACACCGACACCACAAAGCTCCACGCCTCCGGCGTGCCGGAACAGCTCCTCACCACCGACGCCTCAGAGGTGCTGAGCAATCCTGAGGTGGACATCCTCGTAGAGCTCATCGGCGGTGAGCATCCTGCCCTGGAGTTCCTCACCGCCGCGCTCTCGGATGGGAAGCATGCGGTCACCGCCAATAAGGAGCTCATGGCCAAGCACGGGCCGGAGCTTATAGGCCTGGCGGAGCGGCAGGGCGTGCATCTGCTGTATGAGGCCAGCGTAGGGGGAGGAATCCCTATTATCGGGCCGCTGAGAAAGGACTTGCTGGCCAACGATATCACCTCACTGCACGCCATCATCAACGGGACCACCAACTACATTCTCACCAAGATGTCCAATGAGGGCATGGATTTCGCCGCCGCCCTGGGCCAAGCTCAGGCCTCCGGCTACGCCGAGACAGACCCCACCAACGACATAGAGGGGTTCGATGCGGCGTACAAGCTGGCGATCCTGGCCTCCCTGGCCTTCCACACGCAGGTCCGGGCACAGGATGTCTACCGAGAGGGGGTTACCCCCCTGACGGCCCAGGACTTCCAGTACGCCGATGAGCTTGGCTACGCTATCAAGCTCCTGGCTACCGCCCGTTTAGAGGATGGAGAGCTCTCTCTCCGAGTGCATCCGGCGCTGGTCCCTCAAGAGCAGCTGCTGGCCAAGGTGGAAGGGATATTCAACGCCATAGAGATTGAGGGCGACCTGGTGGGGCGAGTGCTCTTTCACGGCCAGGGGGCAGGTCCCCTACCCACCAGCAGCGCAGTGGTGGGAGACGTTGTGGACATTGCCCGGAGCATGCTGTCGGAAGGGGGCACAGTGCGGCCGGGGCCCGTCTCTCGCACGCTCCGGATCTCTCCCATAGAGAAGCTGGTCACCCGGTACTATGCCCGGCTCACCGTGGCCGACCGCGCCGGTGTACTGGCGCAGATCACCAGGGTACTGGGCGAGCTGAATATCAGCATCGCGTCCGTGATTCAGAAGAACGCCGACCCGGAGGCCCAAACCGCTGAGATTGTGGTGACAACCCATCCGGCGCAGGAAGAGGGCCTACAGAGGGCCCTGAGTAAGATCGAGCAGCTGGATGTGGTGATAGAGGTTGGAAACCTCATCCGAGTCGAGCAGTGGGATTAGCCACGGGCCCGCTGCCCCGCAGGTGAGGAGAGCAGGGGAGAGCTTATGGAAGATGCGGGCAGAGAATGAGGGACCTATGGGAATAGGTGTGCTTCAACGGTACCGTCACCTCCTCCCGATGACCGCTGATACACCATTGGTGGCCCTGGGAGAGGGCGACACACCACTGATCCCATCTCAGCACCTAGCAGAGCGGGTAGGGTGCCACCAGGTGTTCTTCAAGCTGGAAGGGTGCAACCCCACTGGCTCCTTCAAGGACCGTGGCATGGTGCTGGCCGTTGCCAAGGCCATGGAGGAGAAGAGCAGCACCATTATCTGCGCCTCCACGGGCAACACCAGCGCCTCCGCGGCGGCCTACGGGGCCCACTGCGATCTGGCCACCGTGGTCCTTGTCCCCAAGGGGGCCATAGCCACCGGCAAGCTGGCCCAAGCCGTCATTCACGGGGCCCGGGTCCTGACCATCACCGGAAACTTTGACCAGGCCCTGGACCTGGTAAGGACCCTCTGCGACATCTATCCCTTTACCCTGGTGAACTCCCTCAATCCCTATCGGCTCCATGGGCAGAAGACCGCCGCCTTCGAGATAGTGGACGCCCTGGGCAATGCGCCGGACTATCTGTTCATTCCCGTGGGAAATGCCGGGAATATCACCGCGTACTGGATGGGATTCTGCGAGTACCAGGAGGCCGGCAGCGCCAAGAAACGACCGATGATGATGGGGTTCCAGGCGGAGGGGGCCGCCCCTATTGTGAAGGGCGCTCCGGTGGAGAACCCGCAGACCATCGCCTCCGCCATACGCATTGGCAACCCGGCGAGCTGGGACCGCGCCCTGGCAGCACGGGATGAGTCCAGTGGCGTCATCGGCTCCGTCAGCGATGAGGAGATTCTGGCCGCGCACAGCTTCCTGGCACGCCAGGAGGGCGTCTTTTGCGAGCCCGCCTCGGCGGCCTCCGTAGCGGGCCTGCTCAAGACGGCCCAGGAGGGACACTCCCTCAAGGGGCAGACGGTGGTCTGCGTGATCACCGGAACGGGACTGAAGGAGCCGGAGCTGGCGTCTCATTACACGGATGTCCTTATGCAGGAGGTGGAGCCGGAGCTGGCCGCCGTGGAGAAGGCCCTGGCCCTTGAATCGGTGCCGGCGACCACCAAGCGGCCCTGAACCGATGTTTTTATAAAGCAGCGTTTTTATAAAGCAGCGCAATGATTGAACATGATAGGCTTTATAGCTACAGCGCACCGTCATAATCCAATACCAGGCCATCTATGAACCGCTGGTATGATTGAGCAGAATACGTTTTATAGCTATAGAGCACCGTAATGATCCAATACCAGGCCATCTATGAACCGATGTTTTTACAAAGCAGCGTATTGATTGAACATCAGACCATACTTGAACCGAAAGTGTAGCTGAGCAAGGCAAGTTTTACCGCTATAGAGCACCATAATGATCCAACACCAGACCATTGAGGAGGCGGTGGCCCAGATCCTTCAGATACTCGGCGAAGACCCCCAGCGCCAGGGGCTGCGGGATACTCCAAGACGAGTCGCGGAGCTGTACACAGAGCTCTTCTCCGGGCTTCACCAGGACCCGGCGGCGGAGCTCTCCGTCACCTATGACGAGGAGTTTCGGGGCCTGGTGCTCCTCCGAGACATCCGCTTCTACTCCATGTGCGAGCACCACCTCCTGCCCTTCTTCGGCTCGGCTCATATCGGTTACCTACCCAACGGCAAGGTGGCAGGCACCAGCAAGCTGGTGCGTGCACTAGAGGTGCTGGCACACCGGCCACAGCTTCAGGAGCGACTGACCGACCAGCTTGCCGACGTTGTGTACAAGACCCTGGATGCTGTGGGCGTCGCCGTGGTCCTGAAGGCGGAGCACCTGTGTATGAGTATGCGCGGTATAGAGAAGCCCGGCGCACTTGTGATCACCACGGCAACCAGGGGTACCATTGGCGAGGAACAGGTCCACGCCCTTCTGCAAGGGACATAGATGACCTACGACACCACTGAAACAGGCTTTGAAGAGCTTTGGGCTGAATGGGAAACGCTGCTAGCCCAGAGAGGCCACCAGACAATTTTCTTTACACCCACATGGCACTGGGTGTGGTGGCAGGAGATGGCCACGGAAGACGATAAGCTCAACCTCATTGCTATAAGAGACGGCCAGACCCCGGTCGGCATTGCTCCTCTGATGCGAAGTGGCAACGCCCTCTCCTTCCTGGGCGATACCGACCTGTGGGACTTCCACGACTTCATCATCGCTCCAGGGAGAGAGCCGGAGTTCTTCTCGGCAATGCTTGACCACCTGGACTCCCAGCCGTGGGAACAACTGAACCTCCTCTCCATTGCGGAGCACTCGCCCACCCTGGCCCATCTGCCATCCCTGGCCAGAGAGCGTGGGTATGTGGTTGAAGTGAACCGGGAGGATGTGTCGCCGGGGCTTGCCCTTCCGGAGAGTTGGGACTCCTACCTGATGAGCCTGTCAAAAAAGGACCGCCACGAGCTCCGGCGGAAGTTTCGGAGGCTGGACAGCCAGGCAAGCTACAAGAGCTATTCGCTCAACGGCGCATCGTCTCTGGGTAGCGCGCTGGATGACTTCTTCGAGCTTATGCGGAGAAGCCGCCAGGACAAGGCCATCTTCCTCAGCCAGGAGCGGGAGCGGTTCTTCCGCCGTATGACGGAGGAGGTGGCACGCATAGGCGTCCTGAAGCTCTTCTTCATGGAGCTATCCGGGGAGCGGGTGGCCACGGCGCTCTGCTTTGACATCGGCAACACTTTGCTGCTATACAATAGTGGGTACGATCCGGACTACTCAAAGCTGAGCGTGGGGTTGCTCCTCAAGGCGCTGTGCCTCAAGGAGGCCATAGAGGACGGGAAAGAGTACTTTGACTTCCTACGAGGCGAGGAGCCCTACAAGTACGATTTAGGGGCCAAAGACGTTCAGCTCTATCAGGTGATCCTGCGCCGGGCCTGATATATCCCCGGGCCCGGAATTGAGCAGGCTTTAGGCAACGGTGTAGAGACCGCTGCATCAGATAGTAGAGGGAGTGTATATGAGACGAATCGCCATCGTCTGCGTCCATGGGTGTCCGCTGGCACCCGTGGGTGAGAAGGATACCGGCGGGATGAGCGTCTACGTCCACCAGCTAGCCCGTCAGCTAGGCGGGCTGGGAATAGAGGTGGATGTCTACACCCGCGCCCACGATCCGAGCGACCCGGAAACCATCGAGCTTGGCCGGAACGCCCGGGTAGTCCACATCCCGGCAGGGCCGCTCAAGGTAGCCAAGGAGCAGATATTCGACTACCTGGGCGATTTCCTGAGCGGGATGCGCCGCTTCAAGGAGACCAACGAGCTCACGTATGACCTGCTCCACAGCCACTACTGGTTCTCCGGGAAGGTGGCCGGCACCCTTGCCCGGGAGTGGGGCGTGCCCCATATCGCCACCTTCCACACGCTGGTGGAGATCAAGCGCCGGGCACGTGTCGGGGAGCAGGAGCCAGAGGTGCGTATCAGTGTGGAGCACCAGGTGACGGCCTCCGTCGACAGGATCATCGTATCGACGCATCATGAGAGGCGGGCGTTGCACCGGCTCTACGGCGTCGCGGGGGAGAGGGTCAGCGTTATTCCACCCGGCGTAGACCTGGACCTGTTCCACCCCGGAAGCCAGGCGGCGGCACGGGTGAGGCTGGGGCTCAATGGCGAGCGTACCCTTCTCTACGTTGGCCGCCTGGAGCCCATCAAGGGGGTTGAGGTACTGCTCCATACCCTGGTCTCCATGGAGGACCCCAACGGCATCCGGCTGATGGTGGTGGGAGGAGGCGACGAGCAGGACGCTGAGATGGAGCGGCTCAAGGAGCTGAGCCGGGCATTGTTCATAGATGACCAGGTGGACTTCATGGGAAGGTCAGAGCACCAGGATCTCCCCATCTACTACCAGGCCGCCGACGTGACCGTGGTGCCATCCTACTACGAGAGCTTCGGGCTGGTGGCCCTGGAGGCCATGGCCTGCGGCACCCCGGTGGTGGCGGCCCGGGTCGGTGGCCTCCAGACGATGGTGAAGGATAGCCAGACCGGCTACCTGGTGCCGTGGCACTGCGCGGACGCCTTCGCCGACCGCTTGGAGGTGCTCCTGGCCAACGAGGCGCTGCGCCAGAGCATGGGAAGAGAGGCGCGCTCCTTCGCCGAGAGCATGGGCTGGGAGCGGACCGCTGCCAGCATCGCCAACGTGTACGAAGGCCTCCTCAGCGGGATCTCCAGCGCCGCTGCGAACTGACCGACCAGGCCACTACCCACGCGGGCACCTGCGCTGCCCTGCTTCATTTCAACTCAGAGGCAACAAGGAATGATCGATAGGCCTGAGCGAGCGATGGTGGTGTTTGCCCATCCCGACGATGAGGTCGGCTGTAGCGGGACCGTGGCCGCCTGGACCAACGAAGGTACCGAGGTGCTCTTTGTGGCCTGCACCAACGGCGATAAGGGGACCGAGGACCCGAAGATGACCACGGAGCGCCTGGCCGTTATTCGGGAGCGGGAGCAGCGGGAGGCGGCCCTGGTGCTGGGGGTCAAGGAGGTGGTCTTTCTGGGCCACCCGGATGGCGAGCTGGAGGACACCAGGGAGTTCCGCGGCGAGCTTGTCCGGGAGGTCCGCCGCTTCCGACCCGATGTGGTGCTGTGCCACGACGCCCTGGGCCGGAACCGCCACAACCACCGGGACCACCGCATCTGCGGTACGGTGACCATGGACGCTCTTTTCCCCTACGCCCGCGACCCACTCCACTTCCCCGAGCTGACCAGGGAGGGTATCTTCCCTCACAAGACCGGCGCCGCCCTCTGCTGGGGTAGTGAGGAGCCGGACGAATTCATGGACATCAGCGAGACGATAGAGACCAAGATACAGTCACTCCTCTGCCACAAGAGCCAGTTCCTGGAGCGGCCGGGCCGGGACCCGAACCGCGAGCCGGGGGAGTTCATGCGGGAGAACGCCAAGCGGTTGGGTGAGCAGGCAGGCATTCCGTACGCCGAGGCGTTCCGCAAGATAGAGTTCCGGCGCTAGGTAAGGCATGGCCCTCCGGCAGCACCACCGATAGCCCGAGGGTGGTGCAGCCGCAAAGGCTTGTATTTACCCACCCGCCCACTTTTTCATAAGCCCCTTTTCATAAGCCCTTCACCCCCTCCCCACCTTTGGACTGCGTCCATACTCCCTGCTTGCCTCTCCCCACCTCATAAACTGCATGTTTCAATAAGGCTTGGGTATAGCACACGTCTCCGCTTCAGGTGAGGGGTGCGTGAAAGCGTTGTGAATGAGTTGGAGAGGGTGCTCTAGCCCAGGTAGACGGCTCTGGCCAGCCGTAGGACCAGGGCCGGCACACCTTCGAACCGGCGCATCGCCGCGTAGGCAAGCAAGCTCGCCGCTATCCCTATGGCGGCACCACCAAGGATATCTAACGGGTAGAAGACGCCACCGTAGAGACGGGAGAGTGAGTAGAGAGCAGCCACAGCATATAGCAGAGCCCCTGCCCTCCTGTTCCAGAGCCAGATTCCGGTGGCCACGGCGAAGGCCACCGCCGCGGGGTTCGCGGGGAAGGAAGAGTCCGTGGGCCGATAGAACAGCAGGGCGAGCTCATGGTCCAGGAAGGGCCGGGGCCGGACAACAAGCTGGTTCAACAGCCAGTCAATCACCATGCTGGCAAGTGCCAAACCAGCCACGGCGTTCAGGACCGCCCGCTGGTTCCGTGACCGGACGTCCTCTGACCTGCCTGCAAACCAGAGGCCCAGAAGCACAAGGGCAAGAAGCACCGGCACAAGGTAGTCACTTATAACCACCTTGACTACGGCGTCAAGCCAGGGGAGGTGCCCGACCCAGCCGTTCAGCCAGAGGAGAAGCTCCTCATCAATCCGGATGACCGTTTCCACGTCCGTTCAGCCCTTTCATCAGCGCCCGAAGGTAGGTGGTATGACGCAGCGCCTCCAGCCCCCGCGCGTGCTCACCATCGCCGGCCATGGAACGGCGAATCAGCGAGGAGAGCAGCAGCATGAGCACCAGGGCCGTCACCGCGCCGGCGAAGAAGAGAATCCACTGCTGGTTTCCATCCAATCCGCCAGCGGTATCCGGAACGTTTCTCGCCCCGGAGGCGAAGAACCAGGTGAATGCCAGGACCACCAGCACGGGCCCCAGAATGAAAGAGGCGACACGGTTGAGCAGGAGCAGGCCGTAGAGACGGCTATGGGCCGCTGCAAGCTGGAGAACGCCTAGTGAGGCCACGAAGACAAGGAGGAAGTAGTCCAAACCGAAATCGCTGATCATGCCCAAAGGTCTGAAGGCCCCATCCTAAACTGCCCCGCAAGGAGGTTGGAAGCTTATAGGCCTCCTGGGACGAGCCTCCTAGGCGGTTACCAGCCGCGGCGTCGCCGGCGTGCACCAGTGGCGGTACTTCGGGCTCTTCCCACGCACGATATCAAAGTAGAGGCTCTGCAACTGCCGGGTCACCGGCCCCATATTGCCATCGCCTATGGGACGGTTGTCGATCCTCCCCACGGGGGTGAGGTGTGCCGCCGTCCCGGTCAGGAACAGCTCATCCACAAGGTAGAGCTCGCTACGGAGGATGTGGCGCTCCACCACCTCAAGGCCGAGCTCGTTTTTCGCAATGTCCATCACCGTGTCCCTGGTGATACCTGGCAGGACGTTGTCCTCCAAGGGGGGCGTGGCCAGCTTGCCGCTGCGCAGGATGAACAGGTTCTCTCCCGTGCCTTCGCAGACGTAGCCCGCCTGGTTCAGTAGGATCGCCTCGTCGAACCCCGCGGCAACGGCCTCGCTCTTGGCCAGGATGCTGTTGACGTAGAGGCCGCTGATCTTGACACCCGGCGGTATCATCGTGTCTTCGGGCCGCCGCCAGGAGGAGGTGCAGCAGCTAGCCGCCGCCTCCAGGTCCATGTAGGCGCCAAAGGGTATTGCGAACACGGTGAAGCTGTTTCCCAAGGGGATCAGGTCCAGGATGGCAACGCGCTCCTCGCTCTTGTAGGCCAGGGGACGAATGTAGATATCCTCCCGATAGCCACACCGCTCCACCATCTCGACGGTGATGTCGCAGAGCTCCTGCGCCGAGTAGGGCAGGCTGATGTGCATCACCTTGCAGCCCAGAAGCATGCGGTTGTAGTGCTCCCGCAGCTTGAAGATGTAGGTGCGCTCCTCCTCTTGGTTCCAGTTCCCCCGTACCCCTTCGAATACCGCGGTGCCGTAGTGAAAGGCATGGGTCATGACGCCTACGGATGCCTGCTCCAGAGGAATGTACTCTCCCTTATGAAAGGCCACCGGTGGCATCAGAACGCTCCTTTCCCAAACCAGCTTGGGCTATTATAATCAGCCGTGCTTCCCTAGGCAACCTGCAAAGTCTACGGGGCTGTTTGACGCACGGAGTGGCGCATAGAGCAATCGAAGCCCCCCTTCCGAGGCGGGGACTACCACAAGAGGGACGGTCTCCCACGCAACGACTCTTTCAACCTCTCCTCTGAGCCCTGGTTGGGGCCGCCGTGGCCGGCGGAGTCTTCTTCCTCCTGAACCGGCCGGATGAGGCGGGTGTGACCATCATCTTCTCCTCACCCACGGCGGTGGTGTCCACGCAGGGTGGCGCAGGGCCGCCGGTGGTCCAGGACGCGCGGACCGACATCAACACAGCGACCTTGGAATCACTGATAGCCCTGCCGGGAATAGGCGAGGTGAAGGCCCAGGCGATCATCGACTACCGGACGCGGGAGGGGCCCTTCCAGCGAACCGACGAGCTGATGAAGGTGCCGAGGATCGGCGCTGGAACCTACGAGCGCGTGAGGGATCTGGTGACCGTGGGGGCCGCGCCGTGAGGCTAATGGTTGCCTCCGCCTTCTGGTTGGCCGGGGTCTACCTGGGCCTTGAGCTCGAACTACCGGGGCCGGCGCTGGGAATGTTCCTGGTAGCCTCCGCGGCATTGGTGCCGATATACGCCATCCGACGCTGGAGCATCCTTGTGCCCGTCGCCCTGCTGGCGATCCTCCTGGGAGCGCTGCGGGTGGAGCTCCCGGCATCCTCGACCCAGGTTATTGAGCCCTACCTCGGCCTGGGCAGCTCGGTGGTGGTTGGAACGGTGGCAGATGACCCCGAGCCACGGGGGAACGCCGCACGCTTTCTCCTGGCGGTGGAGACGATAGACCCGGGCGGAGGAGCGCAGCCCGTGGAGGGGAAGGCCCTGGTGCTGGTCCGCCCTTCGGCGGCGCTGGTCCAGGAGCGAAGCACACCATTCATCCGCTACGGCGACCGCCTGCGTCTCCAGGGACGCCTGGAGACGCCTCCCGTATTCGGTGACTTCGACTATCGGGAGTACCTGGCCCGCCAGGGGATAAGCGCCATCATGACCTATCCCCAAACGACGCTCCTGGGGGAGGGCCACGGCTCTCCTCTCCTCTCCCCCGTCTACCGGCTACGGAATGCCCTGGCCCGGTCGCTGACACGCTCCCTCTCGGAACCTCAGGCGTCCCTTGCCCAAACGCTGCTCCTGGGCAGGCGCGGCGACGTGCCCGCCGACCTGACGCAGGCCTTCCGAGACACCGGGACATCGCACCTGCTTGCCATCTCCGGGCTGCACGTCGGTATCATGCTGGCGCTAACGCTGCCACTGAGCGCGGCCCTCTTGGGCAGACGGCGGCACCTGTACCTGCTACCACCGCTGGCCGTGCTCTGGCTGTACACCCTCCTCAGCGGCTTCTCGGCCTCGGTGGAGCGGGCGGTGATCATGGCCAGCGTCTATCTGCTGGCGCTGGCACTGGGCAGGCAGAGGAACCCGCTGCCTGCGCTGGCACTGGCCGCCGCCGTGATGGTGGCCCTGGAACCCAACGCTCTTTACGATGTCTCCTTCCAGCTCAGCTTTGTGGCCGTGGCGGGGATCATCCACCTAGCGCCGCCCATCCAGCGAGTGCTGGTAGCGCCGCTGGGCGGTGCAGACCTCACCAGGGGATGGAGGCGGGTAATCTCGCAGTGGCTCATCCTGCCGGCCACGGTCAGCCTGGCGGCCATCGTGGCTACGCTGCCGCTGCTGGCCTTCAACTTCCACCGCATCGCCCTCCTGAGCCTCCCAGCGACCCTTCTCGCGCTGCCCGCACTGCCCTACGCCCTTGGCACGTCCCTGGCTACGGGCCTCCTCGGCCTGGTGAGCACACCCCTGGGCCAGACCGTGGGGGTCGTGGCCTGGCTGCCGCTCTCCTACGTCCTGGCCGTTGTGGAGGGTCTGGCGCGGTTCCCTCAAACCGTCATTCAACTGGGTGACATGGCCGGTATGTTGGTGTGGGCCTACTATGGAGCCGCTGCGCTGGTCACTCTGAGCATGGGCCTGAGGCACGACCAGCCAGGAGACTTCCTCGATAGGGTCATCCACTGGTCGCCCCGCCCGGCGGTCAAGGCGGGAACGCTGCTGGGCCTTGGCACCGCCGTGGTCCTGGTGTGGGCGGCCAGCCTCTCGCTGCCGGATGGGAAGCTGCGGGTGACCTTCCTGGACGTGGGGCAGGGGGACGCTATTCTGATCCAGGGGCCCGATGGCCAACAGGCGCTGATCGACGGCGGGCCGGACCCCCGGCGAGTGCTTAGTGCCCTGGGAGAGCGGCTGCCGTTCTGGGACAGGACCCTGGATATGGTGATACTCACCCACGCCAACGACGACCACCTGGCCGGGCTGCCGGAAGTAGTGCGCCGCTACCGGGTGGCCGTCGTCCTGGACAACCCCTTCCACCGTGATTCGGAGGGAATCAGGGAGTGGAGAACGGTCCTTGAAGAGGAGGGCGTCACGGTGGTCCACGCCCATGCGGGCCACGAGATACGGCTGGGTGACGACCTGATCCTAGAGGTGCTCCATCCACCGGAACCGCTCATCGGCGGCACCGGCTCCGATGCCAACAATAACTCCACCGTGCTGCGGCTCCGGTACGGCGACGCATCGTTCCTACTTACGGGCGATGTGCACCTGGCAGCCGAGCTCTCCATGATAGACCGGGGTCTTGACCTGGAGAGCACCGTTCTGAAGGTGGCCCACCACGGCAGCGACTCCTCCACCGGCGAAGAGCTTCTGGAGCGGGTCAGGCCGAAGCTCGCGGTGGTATCCGTGGGCAAGGAGAACCGCTACGGGCACCCACGGGAAGGGGTGCTCCAGAGGCTACAGGAGGCGGTCGGCCAGGACAGGGTTTTCCTGACCTCTGAGCACGGAGCGGTACAGGTCACCACCGATGGCGAACGGCTCTGGGTGGCCGCTGAGAGGTGACGTAGAACCGGATTCACAACTGCTATATGCAATATACCCCCGCCTCATTGTCATCAACCAAATAAACTTCATACCTCTCTAGATTCTTCGTCGTCCCGACGAGTCGGTACTCCTCAGAATGACACAACCTCATAACCCTGTCATTCTTGTATATTGCGGTGGAGACAGGCCAGGGCAGGCCGATGCATTCTCGGTCCCAGGAGACCGTGACTCAGCGTGGTCGCCCTGGCCTCCACAAGAAAGAGCCCGGACAGTTGCCAGGGTCTGAGAGCCCGCATCCGCAAGACCGGGCCAAAGGAGTGTGATGGAACGCGGACCGGTGTTCATCGGCATAGATGTGAGCAAGGCCCATCTAGACGTGGCGGTGCTTTCCTCCGGGGAAACATGGCAGGAGCCCAACGACGAAGCGGGGATAGCCCACCTGGTGGGGCGCGTCAGGGCCCTCGGCCCTACCTTAGTGGTTCTGGAGGCCACCGGGGGGTTGGAGATGCCCGCGGCCTGCGCTCTGGGCCTGGAGGGTGTGCCCGTCGCGGTGGTGCAGGTCCGGGACTTCGCCAAGAGCCTGGGGCTGCTGGCGAAAACAGACTCCCTGGACGCCCAGGTCATTGCCCAGTTTGCCCAGCGGGTGTGCCCCACACCACGGCCCCTGCCCGATGTCCAGGCGCAAGAGATCTCCGCTCTGCTGGCAAGGCGGCGCCAGCTCATCCAGATGCGCACGGCGGAAGAGAACCGGTTAGGAAGCACCATGATGCCTGCCCTTCGGCAGGAGATCCAGGAGCACCTGGCCTGGCTAGAGGAACGCCTCCAGCGGTTGGATGATGACCTGGGCAACCGCCTGCGGGAAAGCCCTCTGTGGCGGGAGAAGGAAGACCTGCTCCGTAGCGTGCCCGGCGTTGGCCCCGTCCTTTCCTCAACCCTGCTGGCCGACCTCCCAGAGCTGGGCACCCTGGACCGCAAGCAAATTGCCGCCCTGGTGGGGGTCGCGCCCATCAACCACGATAGCGGACGCCGCAAAGGCCAACGCCACATCCGGGGCGGAAGAGCACAGGTCCGCTCAACCTTGTACATGGCTACCATCGCCTCAACACGGTGCAATCCCATCATCCGCTTCTTCTATCTGCGCCTCTGTGCGCAAGGAAAGCCCAAGAAAGTTGCCCTGGTCGCTTCGATGCACAAGTTCCTGATCATCTTGAACGCCATGCTCAAACACAGGACCCCATGGAACCCTCACCCTACTCTTGACATGCAATACAGTTGCTGAGGCCCGATGTATCGGGACGAAGAATCCAAGGCCTAACGTTCAAGAAATGGCAAGTTATTTCGTTTAGGCCCGTTCACTGGGCGGTGGATGAATACCGCACAACCGGAAACCCCAACGCAATGGAATCACCCTCGATTCCTCCTGCAATCCCACCGGAACAATTCTCGTCTGAAATCCGTCTTGTACGGTGACAGGCAAGAATGCCGCGTGAGTAGATAACCGGAGAAAGGACTGGCCATGAAACCGAGAATCGTCCTTGCCATTCTAGCTGGAGCAATGATCCTGACCCTGGCATGCGCCGGCGACGAGACGGGGCCTAACTCATCCGGCGGCCCCGGGGAATCTCTCCCAACCGGGATGCCGACGCCTGCCGCAATGGCGGCTCCCGTCGCGCTCCAGGCGGCCTCGATGGTGGAGGAGATCGACCGCCTCATCGTGCGTACGGTGAGCATGGGGCTACTGGTGGACGAGGTCGCCAAAGCGCTGGAGGCCATCTCATCGCTGGCCGATGAGATGGGAGGCTTCGTCGTCAGCTCACGCATAGGCGGCGAGGAGCAGACCACCTTCGGCAGCATATCCATCCGAGTACCGGCGGACCGAACCGGAGAGGCCCTCTCGCGGCTCCGAGGGATGGCGGTCCGGGTCACCAACGAGAGCACCTCGGCCCAGGATGTGACCGAGGAGTACGTTGACCTTGAGGCAAGGCTGCGCAACCTGGAGCGTACCGAAGAGCAGTACCTCCGCCTCTTTGACCGGGCCGATAAGGTGGAGGATGTCCTGCGGGTGCAGCGAGAGCTGAGCAATGTCCAGGGCCAGATCGACCAGATCAAGGGACGGATGCAGTACCTGGAGCGTACATCCGCCACGTCACTGATCACCGTGGATCTGCGGCCCGCCTCCAGCCCGGAGCCGCTTGCACGGCCCGGCTGGAGCCCCGTGGAGACGGCAATGGAGGCGGTACGAGGCCTCACCGGCTTCGGCCAGGGCCTGGTGGATCTGGCCATTCGGATCGGCGTGTTCGCCCCGGCGTGGGCACCCCTGCTGATCGTAGCCTGGTGGCTCCAGGGACGCTTTCGCAGCAGGCTGCGGCCCGGTGGGTCCGCGGCATGAGGCTTGTCCTACCGACGCCTGGTGGGACCCGTTAGGCCCGCCTCAATCAGGCGGGCCTAACGATTGTCCTATTCCCCCTATGGTGCGATAATTCACGCCATGCGGACGGTCTCACTCCTGACCCTATGGCTGGCGCTGAGTGGATTGCTGCTTGCCGCCTGCATAGAGGCAACGCCGACGCCAACACTTACGCCCATACCCACGGCCGTCCCGGTCCCGACAGCAACCTCCACTCCGACCGCGACGCCTTCGCCGACACCATCGCCGACTATTACTCCTACAATCACGCCTTCGCCGACGCCGACACGAACACCCACACCGACGCCAACCGCCACGCCCACCGCGACTCCAACGTTCACACCAACGCCCACGCCCACGCCGTCTCCAACACCAACAACATCACCTACGCCGACGCTGACGCCGACCATCACACCAACGCCAACCCTGACGCCGACACCAACCCCCGTCCAGGTCACGTTTGTGGCCGCATGGAACACGAAGGACCTGGTGCTGCCCAGGGAGTTGGCCGTGGACAGCGATGGGAACGTCTATGTGGCCGTCACCGATACGCACGAAGTGGAGAAGTACAGCGCAGACGGCTCCTATCTGTTCACCGTGGGCGGGTTCGGCACAAAGGACGGCCTGTTCCAGGAGCCCGCTGGGATAGCGGTAGACGACGCAGGAAACCTCTACGTGACCGACGTAGACAACATCCGTGTACAGGTGTTCAGCGCCGGGGGTGAGTTCCTGCGAAAGTGGGGCTCCGTGGGCAGCGACGATGGCCAGTTTCAGACCCTGGGCGCAATTGCGGCAGACGCGGCGGGGAACTCCTACGTGGTAGATACGGGCAATGAGCGGCTCCAGGTATTCAGCAGCAACGGCGACTTCGTGCGCAAGTGGAGCATTGGAAGTGGCGCAAGGGCAGTAGCGTTAGGTCCAACGGGAAACGTGTACGTGGTCTACGAGGACAACAATAGGGTCATAAAGTTCAATGCCTCTGGGGGGATTTTGAAACAGTGGGGTATCGGAGGAACCGCGGACGGTCAGTTCCAGGGTCCCACGGGCATTGGTGTGGATGGATTTGGCAACGTCTACGTGGCGGACACCAACAACCACCGGGTGCAAGTATTCGATAGCGACGGTGAACACCTGGGTAACGTAGGTTCAGAGGGCTCCGGCAACGGCCAGTTCCAATTCCCTAGAGGTATTGAGGTGGATAGCTTGGGTACCGTCTACGTGGCGGATACCAACAATAGGAGGGTGCAGGTGTTCCGGGTCCAGGTGCTGGTGCCGTAGGCCCCTCCGGTTTACCGGAGTTGCCCAGCACTGGTACCCCTGCCATAATACGCGCCATGCGAGCACTCCTGTATCCAGCGCTTCTCCTGCTGGTGGGCATCCCCATCCTCGCGGCCTGCGGCGGCGGGTCAGAGCCAACGCCGATTCCTATCCCCACGCCGACGCTTACCCCCGTCAACACGCCCACCCCTGCCGCGACATCGACACCGGGAGCAACGTCGGCAGCTGCGGTGTCATCCACGGCTACGGCAATACCTACGCCTACCACAGCACCAACATCCACGCCGATGCCCACCGCTACGCCCACCCAGACGCTCACGCCCACGCCCACGCCAGCGCCCGCAACGGGCACATTCCTTGCCGGGTGGGGCGACGAGGGCGGTGGCAACGGTCGATTTGACAGGGCCTTTGGGATTGCGGTGGACGGTGAAGGGAACGTCTACGTGGCCGATACCGGCAACAACCGAGTGCAGGTGTTCGATTCCGCCGGGGGGTTCGTGCGAAAATGGGGTGCCCGCGGCACTGGGGACGGCCAGTTCATTTCACCCCGGGGGATTGCGGTGGACGGGGCGGGCTACGTCTACGTGGCCGACACGAACAATGCGAGGGTCCAGGTGTTCAGCTTCACGGGCGAATTCCTGGCCACATGGGGCACCCGCGGCACCGGCGACGGCCAGTTCAACGGGCCCTCTGAGATAGCGGTGGATGCGGCGGGAAACGTCTACGTGGCCGACTCGGAGAACAACAGGGTGCAGGTGTTCAACTGAGCCTGCATCCTCTATCAACGGGCATGCAGTGACTCAGCCCCCTGGGAAGGGGAATACGGGCTGGCAAAGCCACGGTGTGAGCGCTATGCCGCCGTCCCTTTGCCTGTGATTAACTACGGCCTGGAGGACTGGGTGGCAGGTCGAGTCCCTCAGAATGGATCCCCCCCTTGCCACCATTCTCACGGTGAGTAGGATTTGTGGAAGGTTGTAGGTGGTCTAGGGATAAGGGTATGTTCCCCGCGGGCACTCTTCCCAGCTCCAGGCCGTAGCTAACAAAGAAGTCCAGGAAGTTCTTCAGGAGCATCTTGGTCTCTTCTTCAAACTCTCGGAAGTCTTCCTGGCTTACGTACCGTTTATCGCTGTCCTGCTCTAGGCACCAGTTATGGACCAGGCATTCCAGGAACTCCGACCGGCTGAGCTGGCCCCTGCTCCGGTCGATCCTCTTCATGATCTCACATGAGAGATTCAGGACGGCATAGTGACCCGTGACTCACTCCCCCCTCGTCTTTGGCGGGAAAGCTCCCACTGACGGTTCTCTCCCGCATGGGTAGACTATCCACTCTCATATTCGGGAAGAAGCGCCAAAGGAGTTGAATCCGTGACACGAACGGCTCTACGTCCTCGAACCTATAGGGTCAGGGCAACGGAGGGCCCAATTGGCTGTTGCCGTGCCGCAGGAGAACCGCAACAGAGCAATGGCGTTGACCATGATGACCGCCGGAGCGGTTGCTTTGGACAGCTTGTTACCTGACTGTCAGGCCCCCGTCAGCGTTACATCAGGAAACGGCCCTGCCGCTGGTTTACCATTGGCTTACGGGCAAGATGATACCGTTTGGGAGGTGGAGCCATGCGATGCGTAAGTTGCTACTTTAGCCCTGGCCTGATCCGTGTGGTCAACGGGCGCTGGGCGGGGACCTATTGCAGCCCTGCTTCGCACAGGTCCAGATGATGGCAATGCAGATGCTGCAACGGGCACACGCTGCCGCCGAGAAGGTACGTGGGTGAACCGGAGAAACGGGCATCTCCAGCAATGGCGTGGCCGCCCAACCTTCTTCGCCGCCCAGGAGCCTGCTATACTGGTCTCACCCCATGAATGAGAAGACTGTCTTGGCAAGAATGGACGGCCGTGCGCCGGATGAACACCGCGAGACATGCATAACGCCGGGCTTCCTGGCCTTCGCCGAGGGGTCGGCACTCATCGAGATGGGGCAGACCAAGGTCCTGTGCGCCGCCACCATTGAGGAGCGGGTGCCCTCCTTTCTCCGCTCCCAAGGCCGGGGATGGGTCACCGCGGAGTACTCGATGCTGCCTCGCTCCACCATCTCCCGCACGCCACGGGACCAGGGCGGCCGGCCCGGTGGACGGGCGTCAGAGATCCAGCGCCTGATCGGCAGGTCGCTGCGGGCGGTGGTAGACATGGAGGCCCTGGGCGAGCGGACCATCGTCCTGGACTGCGACGTGATTCAGGCGGACGGCGGGACACGCACGGCGGCGATCACCGGTGCATACGTGGCCCTTTACCAGGCAGTGCTGCACCTGGTCAAGCAAAAGGCGGTCTCCTCCATGCCCCTGAGAAGCGCCGTAGCAGCCACAAGCGTCGGCATTGTGGACGGGGAGATGCTGCTGGACCTCTGCTATGAGGAGGACGCCCGCGCCGATGTGGACTTCAACGTGGTGATGACCGACGAGGGGAAGTTCGTTGAGCTTCAGGCCACCGCCGAGGGGGAGACCTTCGACCGCGGGACTATGGATAGCCTGGTGGCTGTGGCCCAACGTGGAATTGAGTCGCTGCTGGAGATTCAGCGGTCGGTGGTCAAGGGGCTCTAGAACACCGCCGTCTAATGGTCATCAGCTTTATTAATTTCATACCTTTCTAGATTCTTCGTCGTACCGACGAGTCGGTACTCCTCAGAATGACACAACCTCATAACCCTGTCATTCTGAGGCCCGATGTATCGGGACGAAGAATCTAAGACCAAACCCTCAAGAAATAGCGAGTTATTTTGTCTAAGCCCATAAGGCAAGGCATGGATGCCCGGCCATTGCGTGAGACGTCGAAAGCCGTCGCACAATCAGCTACAGCTACCGCGGTACTGACGTTGCTCCTGACCCGAGCGTTATAATGATTGGGCAGCGAATTCCATTGAGTATCATGCTAGTGTCTTCCACCAATGCCTCCATCACCACGGTGAATCGCCATCCAGCGCGGTGGGCGCTTCTGGCCCTGGCAGCGGCGCTGCTGCTATCCGGGTGTGGCCTACTCAGCAGGGATAAGGCGACCGCAACACCGCAGGCGAACCCCGTTTCAGTACCACCAGCCCCGGCGGTGGACTCAAGCCCGATTGTGTCTGCGACGCCGCTCCCCACCCCCGCCCAGCAGACGCCCTCGATAACGAGCCTCCCGTCCGTGGCCGACGTTGTGGGCCAGGTGGGACCGGCGGTGGTCTCCATAATCGTGAAGTCCACTACTTTCAATCTGCGCGGCTTCCCCCAGCAAAGCAGCGGCGCGGGTAGCGGCGTCATCTTCCGGGAGGACGGCTATATTCTCACGAACAACCACGTGGTCCAGGGTGCCGACAATATCATCGTCACCCTTGCAGACGACCGCCAACTGGTGGCAGAGCTGATCGGCACCGACCCACGCACGGACCTTGCGGTCATACGCATAGACGGGCGAGACCTGCCCACGGCACCACTGGCCGACGTTTCGGCGCTGCGGGTCGGTGACTGGGTGGTCGCCATCGGCAACGCCCTGGGGCTGAGGGGAAGTCCCACCGTCACCCTGGGCATCGTCAGCGCCCTGGGACGGAGCATCGACTCGGGTAACGCCACTCTCTTCGACCTCATCCAGACCGACGCCGCTATCAATCCGGGCAACAGCGGCGGGCCCCTGGTCAACCTTCAGGGAGAGGTGATTGGCATCAACACCGCCATCCTGAGGGGAAGCACCTCCGGAGGCGGGGCCGAGGCTCAGGGCATCGGCTTTGCGGTGAGCATGGAGACGGCCATCCCCGTTGCCAACGAGATAGTACAGAACGGTCGCGTTATCTGGCCGTGGCTGGGAGTGGGCGTGCAGGATGTGAACGCGGCCACGGCGGCGGAGATGGGACTGAGCGTGCGCCACGGGGTGCTCATCCTGAGCGTGGAGCAGGGCGGGCCCGCTCAGCAGTCAGGGCTCAGGGCCGAGGACGTGGTCATAGGCCTGGCGGGGCAGCCGGTGGACAACCTGCGGGACCTGCAGCGCATCATGCGGATACAGCTAGAGCCTGGTGACCAAGTTGCAGTGACGGTGGTGCGGGACGGGCAGGAACGGGAGTTCCAGGTAACGCTGCAAGAGTTCCCACGATAGGATTTATTGCAAAACCGATTTTCGACCGCCCCCTAAAGAGGGGCGGCATCGATGCCTAACGGCCATCTGCTAAGGCCACCCTTCAGGCCTACAAAAGGCAGCGGTGCTTTGCCCCTCTGCACTCCCGCTCACCACCTCTCGCTTTCGACGAACTTGGAGTGAGAAGTCCGCACTGCCCAGCCCTTACGCTGAAGAGAGGGAGTTGTTTCCATGTTATGTCAACTCGCTGTAGCTGGCCCCTAGCTGAAGGAAAACTTTTCCCGGGGAAACAACCCCCTCCTCCGTGGAGGTATATTGGGCGATCTGCAGGTATGGTAGGCGGTCGACGGCGGATGGGGAAGGAGAGGATGGCAGGGGGGACGACTGGTTCTAAGGCATTGGTGAGGAAGGTGGCGTAGTTACTTTCCACTCCTGGCCGTTCGGCAAGTAGGATTGTGCGTGGTAGAGGCGGAGGAGGGTCAAACTCCCTCCTGAACTCAGCCTCGCCGAAGACATCGGACAGCTAGGCCTAGCGCTGCCTCATCGAGCGCTCGATGAGCTCGTTCAGTTGGTCCTCGTCAAACCCTAATTGAATCGCCCGCTCAACGTCCCGCTGGGCCGCTTCGCCATTGTTCAGGAAAGTGTGAGCGACCGCTCTATTGGCGTATGCCAACCCATTCCCAGGGTCGAGGCGGATGGCTTCGTCAAAGTCCTGAATCGCCCGCTGGAATCGGCCCAAATTACCGTAGGCGGCCCCTCGGTTGTTATAGGCTCCTCCATCCCCAGGGTCAAGCCGGATAGCCTCATCCAAGTCTTCGATGCCCCGCTGGAATTGACCCAAACTCAAGTAGGCGTTCCCCCGGTGGTAATAGGGTCTGGCGCGCTGGGGGTCAAGCCGGATGGCCTCGTCATATTCGGCGATGGCCTCTTCCAGGCGGCCCTGCTCCTGAAAGTCCACGCCGGCGTTATAGTGCTGCTTGGTTTCGCTCAAGCCTCCTCCATCTCCACCGAGGGTGACCGCTAGCACAATGCCGACGACTATGGCGCCTGCCACTCCTCCTCCCGCTATGGCCCACACCCAGGGAAACCGCCGGGCTTCCAGTTCCTGCGGGAAGGTATCCGTCCATGGAGGGGGTGGGGGTGGCGGCTGAGAAGGTGGAGCAGCCACGGTTTCCACGCGATGCTCCGGCGGCCTGCCGATGGCAGCGTCGGAGGCCCGGCCGGGTACGAGGTCTAGCGGTTCTAGCGCCAGGGTCCGAACCACAAGAGTGCCCGCAGCGAAGTCTCCCAAACGCTGTTTTTTTGCGTCGCCACTACGAAAATAAATCCCACAAGATAGAAAGTGGGCAGCCCATCAATGATGCGCAAGATGTTTCGTAGCAACACGGGTTTCCAGCCATACTGGGCACCACCGACCTTCACGACCGTTAAACCCATGATCATTTTGCCCAATGTGGCAGCCGCAACTCTCTCCATGATGATGAAGTACGCAAGGGCAAGAAAGTAATATATAAGAAGTGGCCGTCCCGCGAGAGTGAAGGTTGAGAAGGCGGTGATTCCATCTGAGGAGTTGGTGCTGTTTGTGAAGCCGATGAATTCAAAATAGCTATCGCCGGGCTCGTCTCTGGTGGTGACGTCACCAGCTACTACCGCCATAATAAGAAACAACAGAACCAGCAGCACTAGGTCTATCAGAGCGGCTACGATTCGCCGTCCCGTAGAGGTGGTCTCGTTTGTCTGAACAGCGCTGCCCGGTTTGATAAGTGGAATCACGCTGCCGTGCGTTAGGCCGCCGCGGACTCGGCAGGCACTCTGTCAAAGAACTGGTCCGGCGTCATTCCCCCAAGGCTCGAATGGGGCCGTCCGGCATTGTAAAACTCGAAGTACCGCCCGAGTCCAGTTCTGGCTTCCGGGACCGATTCGTAGGCTCTCAGGTACACCTCCTCGTACTTGACGCTCTTCCACAGCCGTTCGACGAACACATTATCCTTCCAGCTTCCCTTCCCGTCCATGCTGATCTGGATCCCATTGGCTTTCAGCAGGCCGGTGAAGGCATCACCTGTGAACTGACTTCCCTGATCTGTGTTGAATATCTCCGGCGCGCCGTGGCGTCCCAGGGATTCTTCGAGCGCCTCCACGCAGAAGTCTGTGTCCATTGTGACCGATACCCGCCAGGCCAGCACCTTGCGGCTATGCCAGTCCATCACTGCGGCTAGGTACACGAACCCCCTGGCCATCGGAATGTACGTGATATCCATTGCCCACACCTGGTTGGGCCTGCTCACCTCAAGCCCGCGCAGCAGGTACGGATACACCGTATGGTCGGGCCGTCGCCGGCTGGTGTTGGGCTTGCGGTACAGCGCCTCGATGCCCATCCGCCGCATCAGTGTGGCGATGTGTCTACGCCCGGAGGAGAGTCCCTCCTGGCGGAGCAGGCCTCGCATCATCCTACTGCCTGCAAACGGATACTCAAGGTGCAGCTCATCGATGCGGCGCATCAGTCCGAGACCGGCTTCGCCCACCGGCCGTGGCCGGTAGTAGATGCTCCCGCGGCTGATGCCCACTGCCTTTGCCTGGCGGGCGAGAGGCAGCTTGTGATCGCGGTCGATCATCGCCTTGCGCCCGGCAATCCCGCCTTCGTGAGCGCGGACTCTAAAAAATCGTTCTCCAACGCAAGCTCACCGATCTTGGCGTGAAGGACCTTCATATCTACCGGCTTTTCAGCCTGCCCTGTCCCGGCGCCAAATAACTGCGCCGCCCGATCCAGCAACTGGGTCTTCCACTGCGTGATCTGGTTCGGGTGCACATCGAACTGGCTTGCCAGCTCCGAAAGTGTCCGGTCGCCGCGCACTGCGGCAAGAGCCACCTTCGCCTTGAACTCTGCCGAGTGGTTACGGCGGGGTCGTCTGCTCATCTCTCGCTCCTGTCTCCGAGAGCACTATCATGCCCTCAATCAGGCAGCGATTCCACTTATCCCCCTGTTCAGATTTCCGGAGCCACTTCTCGTGACGTGATAATCGGAGCTACTCTCGCTAGCGCGCTCGGCGAAGTTATGTGGGCCAAGTTCAGCTTGGGAAAGGGCCACGCCGCATTTATTGCAGAACTTGAGGTTTGGAACTTCCGCACCACACCGCGGGCAGGATATAGTTCGCATGGGACTCCCCAGCCTCCGGTCTCTCAACGTATCCTGGCGCAATCTAGGCACACATTGAGAACGCTGTCAACATTGTGAGCCACTTCACGCAGGCAACATCAAGCGTAACGCTTGCAGCCCATATGGGGACACTGCCTGACAATAGCATCAGGATGGAATAGTCGCCATGCTGCATGACTATGTGTGCAGCAACCTCCTTGGGGGCTGAGCACTCAGAGTCCTTGAATCGCTAGCGTGTTTCCCTACCTACAGCTATTGGATGCCTCATGGTTCGGCAAACTCACCACGAGCGGGGCAATACGTAGCCGCTAGGCCCGCTTGACGGCCAACGTGACGGACACGCCGTCAACCTTCTGCTCCTCCATGTAGGCGTCGGCGTCTGGCTCTCCCTCACGGAGCGTCGTTGAGAGGGTCTCCTGCTGAATGTAGTCGGCGTGGGCCTGCATGACCCGGGCCGTACGCTCGTCTCCCTGGTACCAGGTGGTGATGCGGTCGGTGATCTCAAAGCCGGCGGTGCGGCGCATGGTCTGGATGCGGTGCACGAGCTCGCGGGCCAGGCCCTGGTCCAAAAGCTCTGCGGAGAGCCGCGTATCAATCCTTACCGCATAGTCCGCGTCCGCAGCACTCACCCAACCAGCTTTATCATTTTTGGTGATGAGCACGTCCTCAGGGGTCACCTCGTACCCTTTGACCTTGAAGCTCTTCCCGGCCTGAACGTTCTGCACAATCTCGTTGACATCGCCCTCTTTGGCACTCTGGAGCTCTTTCACTATACCTTGAACGGCCTGACCGTACTTAGGCCCCAGCGTGGCCTGGTTGGCATGTATTTGGTAGTCATACCACTGGAAATCGTCCGGAGTGAAGCTCCAAGCTCCTACTCTCTCAATAATGAGGTTCAACTCGTCAAACAAAAGGGATCTGATGCCCGGCCTATCTAGCAATTCCTCTTCCGCAACAGACGTTCCTGTGATCTCCATCCTGGAGATGGGCTGCCTGACCTTGATGCCCGCCTTTTGACGGGCGGCGCGGCCCAGGCTGGCGATACGCATGGCCAGGCGCATCGCATCGGAGATCTGCTGATCGATGGCATCGCTGTCGGCCACCGGCCAGTCGGCGAGGTGGACGCTCTCGGGGGCGCTGCCATCCACGGAGCGTACCAGATTGCTATATAGCTCCTCGGCTACGAAGGGCGTGAAGGGGGCCATGAGCCGGATGAGTATGGTCAGGCAGGTGTAGAGGGTGGTATAGGCTGCCAGCTTGTCCTGGTCGCTCTCAGGCTTCCAAAAGCGGCGGCGGCTCCGGCGGACGTACCAGTTGGAGAGGAGCTCCACGAACTCCTCCATGCGCCTCCCGGCCTCGGCGGCGTCGTAGTCGTCAAGGGCGGCGGTGACGGCGGCGACCAGGCTGTGCAGCTCCGAGAGTATCCACCGGTCCAGCTCCGCAAGGGCGTCCACCTTGGGTGCGGTCGTGGGGTTGAAGCCATCGATGTTGGCGTAGGTGACAAAAAATGAATAAACGTTCCAGAGGGGGATGAGGAAACGGCGGCGGACATCGTCGGCGGTGCCGTGGCCAAAGTTGAGGTTGGCCGCGGGGTTCTGCCGCATAAAGACCCATCGCATGGCGTCGACGCCCATCTCCTCGGCGGCATCCTCAAACCAGATGGCGTTGCCCTTGCTCTTGTGCATCTCCTGGCCCTTCTCGTCGCGCATCAGGGCGTAGCTGAAGACGGTGCGGAAGGACTCGGTGTTCTCCAGCGCTGCGCCCTGGGCCAGCAGAGAGTAGAACCAGTTGCGGAACTGGCCGGGGAAGCTCTCTGATATCCAGTCGGCGGGGAACCACTCCTCCCAATAGCGCCGGTCGTTGCGGTAGCCCAGGGTGGAGAAGGGGACGATACCGGCGTCCAGCCAGGGGTTGCCCACGTCCCGGATACGGGAGACGGTCTGGCCGCACTGGGGACAGCGGACCTTGACGGCGTCGATCCAGGGACGGTGCGGCGAGTGGCCTTGGAACTTCGCCCAACCCTCCACGGCACGCTCCTTGAGCTCCGTCTCGCTGCCGATGACCTGGAAATGGCCACACATGCACTTATAGATGGGCAGGGCCAGGCCCCAGTAGCGCTTCTTGGAGATCATCCAGTCGTCCATGTTGCGCAGCCAGTCCAGCTCCCGCTCCATGCCGAACTCCGGTATCCAACGGACCTTGCGGGTGATGTCGGCCATGCGTTCGCGGAGCTGGTCCATGGAGATGAACCACTCATCCACCAGCCGGAACACCAGCTGGGTGTCACAGCGCCAGCAGACGGGATACCGATGGGAGTAGCTCTCGACGTGGTAGAAGAGGCCCTTCTGCCGCAGGTTGTCGAAAATGGGATCGTTCACCTCGGCGACGTCGCGGCCGGTGAGCCAGTCGAACCCGTCCACGAATACGCCGGACTCGTCCAGGGGGGCGATGGTCGCCAGGCCGTGCTCCTTGCCCAGGGCGAAGTCCTCCTTGCCCGCGCCGGGGGCGATGTGCACGATGCCGGTGCCCTCGCTCTCGCTGACCTCGCTCCAAGGGATGACCCGGTGCCGGATGTCCTGCTGAGCGGGCAACTCATCGAAAGGGCCACGGTAGGCGAGGCCCACCAGCGCCTTGCCTGGCAGCTCCTCCAGCACCTGGTAGTCGCCCTGGAGCACCGAGAGGAGCGCCTTGGCCAGGTAGATAGTCTGATCCCCCTGCTTGACCCTGACGTAAGTCAGCTCCGGATGGACCGCGGCGGCAACGTTGGAGGAGAGCGTCCATGGTGTAGTGGTCCAGACCAGGAGAGACTCGCCCTGGCGCTCCTCAAGCGGAAGCCGCAGGAAGAGGCCCGGGTGCACCACCTCCTTGTAGCCCTCGGTGACGATCTCGTGCTCGGAGAGACCGGTGCCGCAGCGGGGGCACCAGGGCATGACATCGGTGCCCTGGTAGAGCCAGCCGCGCTCATGGCACACCTTGAGGAAGTGCCAGATGGTGTAGTTGTTCTCGTCGGACATGGTGTGGTAGGAGTTGTCCCAGTCCATCCAGTAGCCCAGGCGGATGGACTGCTGCGTTATCTCATCGGCGAAGCGGCGGACGCGCTCCTTGCACAGCTCCACGAACCTATCGATGCCGTAGGCCTCAATGTCATGCTTGGAGGCAAATCCCAGCTCCTTCTCCACCTCCACCTCGATCCAGAGGCCCTGGCCGTCGAAGCCGTTCTGATAGCGCTGCTTGAAGCCCTGCATGGTCTTGTAGCGCTGGTAGAGGTCCTTGTAGGTGCGGCCCCAGGCGTGGTGGACGCCCATGGGGTTGTTGGCGGTTATGGGGCCGTCGATGAAGGAGTACCGCCTGCCCGAGGCGTCGTTGCGGCGGAGGTACTTCTGCATCATCCCGGACTGCTGCCACCAGGCGAGGATGTCACGCTCCATGGCGGGAAAGTCTACCTTTGAGGAGACGGGCTTAAACATGGGTGCTCCCTGCGTCTAAAAGATGGTGATGTAGGGGCGGGTTTGGCCCCCCCCCCTACATATTTATGTTGGAGGGGTTCTCTTTATCCAGTGTCCATTGCAATGGATTATTCTGGATATATTCTCTGCTATCGGCCAGCTCAGATTCACTGCGGATGACATGCTCATAGTAGTTGCGTTGCCACACAGGGATGCCAGGGCTGTTACGGAGATGGTTTATACGCTTTGCTGAGTTCATCTTGAAGTAGCCAATGACCTTTGGCAACAACATGCGACGGCGCTCTACCCGGGTAGAAGGTGGGCTGGGTTTGTGTAGGGGCAATTCATGAAGGGTAAAGTCCCGTGTTAGCCACCGGATTAGCTTTGAAGCAGCTTGAACAATGTCTTAACCTGTTCTGGTCCCGACAGACGCCGATGATTGTAGCGCCAGACATACTCAGCAAGATAGAGGGGCAGCCGTTCTCGGCGGACTCCCCCTTTGGCTGCCAGACGCCGCTTGAGATAACCCCAGAAGCCCTCCAAGCCGTTGACTTGGCTCCCTTGCCGATCGCTGAACGCCTGGCTGTGGTCCACAAGCCGGTGGACGTAGCCCCCCGCTGCGACGCCCGTGTAGCTGGTAAAGGTGTCCGAGCAGACGATGGAGCCACGTTGCACGCGTTGGTGCAGGAGCGGCAGCAGCGTCTTGGCTTCCACGTTAGGTACCACGTGCGCCCACACCAGGCCACCTCGACACAGGATCCCAAAGACAGCTTGCTTAGTGGTTCCACGGCCCCGCTTCGTGCCCTGAACACGCTTTGCCAGGCACCTGTTGCGCCAGGAACCTCCCAGGTAGGTCTCGTCGACCTCCACCACGCCGGAGAAGACATGGGGAACGTCCCGGACCATGGCCTGGCGCACCACGATCAGGGCTCGCAGGACTCGCTTTCGCTCCAAGCGGGCCTCCTGGGCAATCACCTCGGCACTCTGCCCCAAGACGAACCAGCGCAACAGTCGCCGCCACTCCCCTGGCGACAACCGAAGCGGCAGCGCCCTGGGCACCCACTCGTAGTGGCAGGCTGCACAACGACTCTTACCTCGCCGAATGCTCCAGCTCTTGGCGTGTTGACATCGAGGGCACCCAATCTTCCGTCCCATGCCACCATTCTCTCACAGGTGGCTGTTTTGGGACTTTACCCTTCATGAATTGCCCCTACAGGTGGGCCATCTGCCGCCATCCTGCTCTTGATGATGACGATCCCGTGAAGATGGTTGGGCATAACCGCAAAGGTGTCCAGACCCACTTGAGGAAACCGCGTTGCTAAGGCTTCCCAAGTGGCTTGCGCATGCGCTCGCATAGCCGGGTCTTCAAACAGAAGCTGGCGCTTGCGCGTGACGATGGTGACAAAATACGCACCAGGCGTGGAATAGTCATAGCCAGGCAAACGCAAGGGCTTACGATAAAGCTGTGGAGACTGCATTACTTGCTTCTTGCCGGTTTAAAGATGCGCGCTCCTAAGTCTTTGTCTTGATCGCCTTAAGTTCTTGAATATATTGCTCCGGTAAATGCCAGTACCCAGCACCGTCTAAAATATGCTGTAGATACCCTTCCGCTGGCGGAATCTCGCTCTCCGTTTTCTTTTGGACTACATAGGTTAAGACTGTTAGCGGCCGGTCTTCCTCGCCGTCCTCCAGAACCCGCCGGTCTTCTCTTTTATAACCTTCTGTGTTTGGATTGCTGGGATTATAGCCTTCTGCTTTGTCCAATTTCCCTAGGTCAATTTCATCTATCTGAAACACCACTCCCCAAACAGTGTTTTTAGGTGACTTAACCACATCAGCAAGGCCATGGCCTTCGAACTTACCTGATGTCGCCTTTTTTGTGAACGCTAGTCTGTGTTTTTGCAGCGAAGCAGTAGCCACAAACTTAGCCGTTGGGCATCTTTCCTTCATTCGTTTCCAGTCCATATTTGAGCCATAAGCAAAATACAAAACCATAGTTTCTCCTCGGCGACAACCACAAAAAACCCGTCCCCAAAGGGACGGGATATGCTTCCCGCGGTACCACCCTCCTTCCCCGACGAGTCGGGGCGCTCAGAGGAGGCGCTGCTACGCCTCTGTCGGTGGTAACGGGTGACAGGCCCGGCCAGGTCTACTAGGCCTACCTCTGCCCGCTCGTCCTGAGCTTGCCGAAGGACGGGTGCCCACATTGCTGCCCGTGGTTCGACTGGCGGCTCGGGAGGGATCTTCCGCGGGGTCCTAGGCGTCCGCTTCCACCGTACCGGACTCGCTGGGCCGGGAGTGCCCGCGTACTCGTCTCCGTCGTAGCCTTTGAAAACAAAGGGTAGCATGCGATAGCTAGGGGGTCAAGGGGAGCTCATGGTGGGAACCCCTTTCTTGCGAAAAAGGGGTTCCCACCCCCTCCCGAAAGAAGCACGGCTTCCTGCCGAAGGGAGATACCCGGTTGCCCCAATAGGCACACGGCCCTAGAATGCACCCGCACTACCGTTTTCAGGAGGCACAACATGCCAGAACAACCCATCGGATTCATCGGCCTGGGCATCATGGGGATGCCCATGGCAAGGAACCTGCTGAAGGCGGGCTATCCGGTGGTGGCCTACAACCGCACGTCCTCCAAGGCGGAGGCACTGGCCACTGAAAGCAACGGAGCGACGAAGGTGGCGGCCAGCCCGCGGGCCGTGGCGGAGGCGGCGTCCATTATCATCACGATGGTCACCGACTCGCCAGACGTGGAGGAGCTGGTTACAGGCACCGGCGGCGTCATCGAGGGCATCCAGCGCGACGCCGTGCTCATCGATATGAGCACCATCTCGCCGGCGGTGACTCGAAGCATTGCCGCACGCCTCGGTGAAAAAGGGGCGCACATGCTGGATGCCCCGGTGAGCGGCGGCTCCTGGGGGGCCATTGAGGGTACGCTCTCCATCATGGTGGGCGGCGAGGAGCCTATCTTTCAGCGGTGTGTGCCGGTATTCCAGGCGATGGGGCGCAACGTCGTGCACGTGGGGGCGACGGGCATGGGCCAGGTCACCAAACTGGTGAACCAGGTGCTGGTGGCGGGAACAATGAACGCCGTGGCCGAGGCGCTGGTGTTCGCGGCCAAGGCGGGCGCCGACCTGGAGCGAACCATCGAGGCGGTGGCCGGGGGAGCGGCGGGCTCCTGGCAGCTCCAGAACCTGGGGCCGCGGGCCATCAAGGGCGACTTCGCGCCGGGGTTCATGGTGCGGCTCCAGCAGAAGGACCTCAAACTGGTCCTGGAGGCCGCTCGGGAGATGCACGTGTCGCTGCCCGCCACGGCGCTGGTCAGCCAGCTCTACGCATCGCTGGAGGCGGCGGGCCTGGGAGAGGAGGGGACGCAAGCGCTTCTTAAAGTCCACGAGCGATTAGCGGGAGTGGAGGCGCGGACAGGATGATGAGGGTTCACGGCTATCGCAAACTTTGAAAACGAGCGACTAGCGGAGTGGAGGCGCGGACAGGGTAACGAGGGTTCACGGCCATCGCTAACTTTGAAAACGAGCGACTAGCGGAGTAGAGGCGTGGATCAAGGGTTAGCTTTGCCAGCCTTGCGGCGCATCCAGTCCGCCAGGATGGCCGTATCACGCTCGAAGGCCAGGGGCGGTAGATCGTCGGGGTCGAACAGGCCGGCCTCCTGTGCCTCCGGGCCGGCGGCCAGCACGCCACCGACGACCGAGCCGGTGTAGACGACGAGCACATAGGCGTCTCCCGTTTGTGAATAGACACCCACCAGGTCGTCGATTCGGACCTTCAACCCGGACTCCTCATCCATCTCGCGGACGGCCGCATCCTCCACGCTTTCGCCACGGTCCACGTAGCCGGCGGGGAAGGTCCACCTGCCGATGCCCGGCTCCAGGTTGCGCCGGATCATGACGATCTTGCCATCGATCTCCACGATCACCCCGGCTACCACCTTCGGGTCCAGGAAAGCGATGGCCCCACAGGAGGAGCAGGCGGAGCGCTGGCGGCCGTCGTGCAGCCGGCTGACCAGCGGCGACCCGCAATACTGGCAGAAGCGTATCTCCCTCATAGCCAATCAATGGTAATATAAGACCTTCGTCTACGCCACTATCGTTCCAACGGAATCAGGGATAGAGAAGGAGCAAGGATGACCGCTAGCCAGCCGACCATGACCGAGGAAGTCGTCCAGTATATTCACGACCTTACCTATGAGGCCATCCCGGCGGAGGTGCGACAGGAGCTCACGCGGTGCCTGGTGGACGGCTTCGGGGTGGTGCTCTCCGGTGTGCCCGCCGCCTGCTCCCTTATACTACAGCGCTACATCACGGAGTCCAGGACGCCCGGCGAGGCATCGGTAGTGGGCACTAACATCACCACCTCCGCCGAGCTTGCGGCCCTTGCCAACGGCGTCGCCGGCCACGCCGAGGACTTCGACGACACGCAGCTCTCCACGTCCCCTGACCGGATGTACGGGCTGCTGACCCACCCCACAACGCCAGCCCTGGCCGGCACCCTGGCCGTCGCCCAGGAGGTGGGGGCCACCGGCACGGAATTCCTGACCGCCTTCTGCGCAGGGTTCGAGGTGGAGTGCAAGATCGCCGACGCCATCAAGCCTGACCACTACGTGAAGGGGCACCATACCACGGGCACCATCGGCACCTTCGCCGCCACCGCAGCGGCCGCCAAGCTGTGGGGGATATCGCCGGAGCAGACCCGCTTCGCCCTGGGCATCGCTGCGTCCAAGAGCGCCGGCATTCGGGCCAACTTCGGCACCATGACCAAGCCGTACCACGCGGGCGCGGCGGCGCAGAACGGCGTTACCGCCGCTCGGCTGGCAAAGCTGGGCTACCAGGCGGACCCCACCGCCCTGGACGGGCAGTGGGGCTACTTCCAGGTCAAGGGCGGCGGTGCCGAGCCGGAGCGGCTTCTGGGCAAGCTGGGCAACCCGTATACGGTGGTGGACCCGGGCGTGTCGGTGAAGCCGTACCCCTGCGGCTCCCTCTCTCACCCCTCCATGGACACGCTGCTGGACCTGGTCCTGGAGAACGACATCAAGCCGGAGCAGGTGGAGGAGGTCCGCCTGGGAGCGGGCTACAACATCCTGAACCCGCTGCGCTACCTGGAGCCCCAGAACGAGCTGGAGGCCAAGTTCAGCCTCCAGTTCTGCCTGGGCATCCTGCTGCTACGCCGGCGGGCCGGAATCCAGGAGTTCACCGACGAGGTGGTGCAGAGCGCCGAGGTGCGGGAGATGATGAAGCGGGTGCACACCTACCACAGCCCTGAGATAGAGGCGAAGGGTTCGGAGCGGATGCGCAGCCTGGTGGAGGTGCGCCTCAAGGACGGCCGCAGCTTCCAGCGGGAGGCGTTCACCTCCCGGGGGCAGCCGGACCGCCCCATGAGCCGCGAAGAGCTGGCGACCAAGTTCACCGATTGCGCCCGCGCCACGCTATCCCAGGAGCGCATCAGCAAGGCGCTGGAGGTGATCTATCGAGTGGAGGAGCTTCCCAGCGTCTCGGCGCTGGTGGAGCCGGTGGTGGAGAAGGGATAGGAACGGACAGCTACATCACGGTTCGCGGGCTGCGGAAGGTAAAGCTGCACTGCTATCTGTCCCTGATTGCGATACAGGACATTTGGCGTTAGGTACTGAATTACGTATTTCGCTGTTATGCATCACGTTACTCGGCGACTGGACTTCTTGGTAGATTATAGCTAGAATGATAGTGCAGGATTTGTAGCTGAAGGGGTTGACAACGCATCTAAAGTAGTATACAAACATAGTCTGATTACCCCAGGCGCTTCGGTGGCTGGGCGGAGAGACCACCTTTCGAGGTGGTCTCTCCATATATACGGGAGGCGACTCCCTTAAGTACGAACATCTACATTGACGGCTTCAATCTCTACAATGGCTCTCTCAAAGGAACTCAATATAGATGGCTTGACCTGCAGGCAATGTGCCAGATGTTGTTGCCTGGCCCTGACATCCATCTCATTCGGTACTTCACCGCACGTGTAATAGGTTTTGACCACGATCCTGGCGCACCTCAACGCCAGGATTTGTATTTGCGGGCACTTGGAACATTGCCTCTGGTGAGAATCCATGCAGACGCATTTTTCGCCACCCACCCTGTCCTGCTCCCACAATTTCCTCTTGCGTATCGTGACCGTGGCAAGCCACCACGAAGACCGCCACAAATGGTTCAAGTGGAACGGATTGAAGAAAAACTGACCGACGTAGACATAGCTGTGCAACTGCTCTTGGATTGCTTCAATAATGCCAGCGAGGAATACGTCATCATCTCCAATGATTCCGACCTCGTCCCTGCTGCTTTGGCGGTGCGAGATATCTTTCACAAGCCAATTGGTGTCATCAATCCCCACGGGAAACAGCATAGGGGTGGACATCTGGCAAAGGCAGCTAGCTACCATATTCGCTCCATAAACAACTCAGTCTTGCAGCAATGCCAATTAGCCCCTGAAATCACCGACGCCAAGGGCACCTTTAGCAAGCCTCCGTCCTGGTAGCTCCTCACAGAATTATGCAACACGCTCAATTGACGCTCCCTACCTGCCGATGTTAATATTAGCCTCCGGACGGCACCCAACGGGCTGTACCCGCTCATCCCTCTAACAACTCAGGGAGGCCTCCTTGCCGGAAGGGTATGCAATCAACTGGGCCGCTGTCGCGCTGGCGGGGGCGGTGGGAGTGGCAGCCATGGGGATCATGTTCGCTGCCTCCTTTCTCCTGGCACCCAGACGCCCGTCCAGCGAGAAGGCCATCCCCTACGAGTGCGGCATCCAGCCAGCCCCTCATAGCTGGTCGCAGCTTCACATCCGCTACTACATCTTCGGCATCCTGTTCCTGATCTTCGACGTCGAAGCGGTCTTCCTGTTCCCCTGGGCGGTGATCTTCCTGGACAGCATTAACGCCGTGTTCTATGAGATGCTCATCTTCATCGGTATCCTGCTGTTCGGCATTGTGTACGGCTGGCGCAAGGGAGTCCTCCAATGGCGATGAACGACAACCCGATGAAGCCCCGCCACTGGACGCCCAACCGGCGTCACTCCCTTGAAATACCCCTGGAGAGCGCTGTGCCCCCCTGGGAGGTCTCCGAAGGCACGGGAAACCGGCCGGCGGAGAGCTATTTCAACAAGTCCGGGGCACCGGGAGTCATCACGGCCAAGACGGAGCAGCTCTTCGCCTGGGCGCGCACCTCCTCCCTGTGGCCCCTCACCTTCGGCCTGGCCTGCTGCGCCATCGAGATGATGAGCACCTACATGGCGCACCACGACCTGGACCGGTTCGGTGTCGTCACCTGGCCATCGCCGCGGCAATCGGACGTGATGATCGTCGCCGGGACCGTGGTCAAGAAGATGGCGGAGCCCATCCGGCTGCTGTACGAGCAGATGCCCGACCCCAAATGGGTGATCGCCATGGGTAGCTGCGCCACCAACGGCGGCCCCTACTACCGCTCCTACTCCGTGGTCATGGGCGTGGACCATATCATCCCCGTTGATGTGTACGTTCCAGGGTGTCCTCCCCGACCGGAGGCGCTGATGGAGGGCATCCTGAAGCTCCAAGAGAAGATCAAGCAGGACGCCAAGAAGCGTGGCTAGCGAGCAGCCTAGACGGCATCCGGAGCCAGCCCAGGCGGAGGCCGCCCTGGATGAGAAGGGAGAGGCCCTGGCCGCGCTCCTGAAGCAGACGTTGCAAGAGTACCAGCCGGAGATGGGCGCCGCGCTGGATGAGGTGGTGGTCACCGTCCAGCCGGGTCAGATCGTCGCCGTGGCAACCAGGCTGCGGGACGACCCCGAGACGGCCTGCGACTTCCTCCGCTGCCTCTCCGTGGTGGACTATGAGGAGCGGTTTCAGGTGGTCTATCACCTCTACTCGCTGGAGAAGAACCACCACTTCGTTGTCAAGGCCAATGTCCCCTACGACGACCCCCACCTGCCCTCGGTCATGGGCGTATGGCCCGGCGCGGACTGGTACGAGCGGGAGGGGCACGACCTGTTCGGGGTGGTCTTCGACGGCCATCCCAACCTGGCACCGCTGATATTGTACGAAGGGTTTGAGGGGTACCCCGGTCGGAGGAGCTACCCCATAAACGACTACCGGGAGTGGTAAATGGCCGAGAAGGGTCTCTATCTGAGGCTTAGAGGATTCTTCGTCGGCCCAACCAGTCGGGCCTCCCCAAGAATGACATAAGGGACTAGCAAGCACCGCCATGGCAAACCAGCAGCAACTCGACACCGTCGAGATGATGATGAACATGGGGCCGCAGCACCCCAGCACCCACGGTGTCTTCCGCATGGTCCTCTCCATAGACGGCGAACGGATAGTGGATATGGAGCCACACATCGGCTACCTGCATCGGGGCTCCGAGAAGCTGTGCGAGAACGAGCAGTACAGTCAGATCATCACCCTCTTCGACCGGCTGGACTATATCGCCAATATCAATAACGAGCTGGTCTTCTGCATGGCAACGGAGAAGCTCATGGGCTTGGAGGTGCCGGAGCGGGCCCAGTACATCCGGGTCCTCCTGTGCGAGCTCAACCGCCTATCCAGCCACTTCCTCTTCTACGGCACCTTCGGCCTGGACGCCGGGGCCATGACGCCAGTGATGTACGGCTTCCGGGAGCGGGAGCGCATCCAATCGCTCTTCGAGGCGGTCACCGGCGCCCGGATGATGCACAACTACTTCCGCGTCGGCGGCGTGAGGCTGGACCTTCCGGAGGACTTCCATCAGCGCATCACCTGGCTTCTCGGCGAGCTGCGCAAGGGGGCCGAGGAGGCGGACAGGCTCCTCACCTTCAACGAGATATTCCTGGCCAGGACACGAGACGTGGGAACCATCGACGCCAAGACGGCCATCGGCTTCGGCATGAGCGGGCCGAACCTCCGGGCTTCGGGGGTCCCCTACGATGTCCGCCGCGCCCAGCCGTATGAGGTTTACGACCGCCTGGAGTTCGACGTTCCGGTGGGCGACCGAGGCGACTGCTGGGACAGGTACTATGTGCGTATCCAGGAGATGACCCAATCGATACGCATCATTGAGCAGTGCCTGGAGCAGATGCCCAAGGGGCCCATCATGGCCAACGTGCGACGCATCGCCCGGCCTCCCGCCGGCGAGGTGTTCACCCACGCCGAGAACCCCCGTGGCGACTTTGGGGTCTACCTGGTCAGCGCGGGGGCCGATAGGCCATACCGGCTGAAGCTGCGGCCACCCTCCTTCTGCAACCTGATGGCCATGAAGCATATGATGCGCAACGCCTACATAGCCGATGCAGTGATGATCCTTGGCTCCCTGGACATTGTGCTGGGTGAGGTGGACCGGTGATCGTCAGGGACGTCTTGACCGACCTTCTCGGCGAGCCGTGGGGAGATGTGCTGGGCGTTGTGGTGCAGCTCTTCGGCCTGCTGACCGCGCTCTCCATCGTCGTCCTGTCGTTGGTGTGGGTAGAGCGGAAGGCCCTGGGCCGTATCCAGCGCCGCATGGGGCCCATGCGCGTGGGTTTCCATGGATTGCTGCAACCGGTAGCCGACGCCCTGAAGCTGGTGCTGAAGGAGGATGTGGTCCCTGGCTGGGCGGACAAGGGCATCTTCTGGTTCGCGCCCCTGGTGGTCTTTGTACCCTCCTTCATGATATGGGTCACCATTCCTTTCGCCAGAGACCTGGTGGTAGTGAACCTGGAGATGGGCCTCTTCTACATCATCGCCTTTGCAGTCCTCTCCATCGCTGGCCTGGTGATGGCGGGCTGGGGCTCCGCCAGCAAGTACGCCATCCTGGGCGGGCTCCGGGCCGCCGCCCAGCTGGTGAGCTACGAGATCCCCATCATTATGGCGGTGGTTGCGGTGGCGATGCTGGCGCAGTCACTGGACCTGACGGTCATCGTGGGTGGTCAGCGCACCGTACCCTACGCGGTGCTCCAGCCTCTGGGGCTGGCCATCTTCCTGGTAGCTGGAGTGGCCGAGGTGGGACGCACCCCCTTCGACATCTACTTCGCCGAGTCGGAGATCGTGGGCGGGCCCTTCGTGGAGTACAGCGGCGCCCACTGGTCGGTCTTCTTCCTGGCGGAGTACATCAACACCTTTGCCGTGGCTGTGCTGGTGGCGCTGCTGTTCCTTGGCGGCTGGACATTCCCATTGATGCCAGACGTGGCCGGGCTGGGCTTCCTGTGGGTGGGGGCCAAGACGTATTTGGTGATCCTTTTCATCTTCTGGCTCCGCGGCACCTTCCCGCGGCTGCGGGTGGACCAGCTCATGTCCTTCGCCTGGAAGGCCCTCATCCCACTCTCTTTCGCCAATATCATCATTACCGCGGTCTACCTCTTCTACGGGTGGCCGGGGTGGACCCTCACCCTGATCTCGACCGCCATAACCGTGGGGGCCGGGTACCTGGTGTACCGGCGTCTCACCCGTCCGGCCCTGCGCACGGCGGAGGAGCTACTGGCCCGGGCCAGGGCGTATCACCGACCGGAGGTGAGTAGTGCTGGGTAACCTGAAGGGCCTGCTGATCACCCTCGCCGAGTTCTTCAGGCCGGTGGTCACGGCCCAGTACCCCAAGGAGCATCTGCCGGTGGCCCCCAGGTTCATGGGCTTCCCCGTGCTCACCTGGGATGAGAAGGTGGGCGAGCCGTTCTGCACGGGGTGCATGGTATGCATCCGCTACTGCCCCACCGAGTGCATGAGCGCCACCATGAAGGACAACCCCCTTCAGGCGGAGGGAAAGAGCAAGCGGCGCAAGATTGTGGACGAGTTCGAGATCAACCTGGGCAGGTGCATCCTATGCGGCATCTGCGTGGACGTGTGCAACTTCGACGCCATTGAGATGAGCCACGAGCATGAGCTCTCCGTCTTTGCCCGGGACGACAACCGGGCCGATCTCGACCGGCTGCTCCAGCTAGGCAAGGAGTACCAGGCGGAATCCGGCTGGCGCCCCAAGGAGGAGACGGCCGACCAGGAGAAGACTGAGGAGGAGGCGCCGTGATAGCGCTTGTCCTCTTCTACATTGCGTCGGCCATCACCGTGGGAGGAGCCCTGGGCGTGGTAGCCACCCGCAACGTGGTACACGCGGCGCTGTTTCTACTGGTCTCCCTGCTAGGCGTAGCGGGTGTCTACTTCATCGTTCTGGCGGAATTCCTGGCCCTGGTACAGGTGCTGATCTACGGCGGCGCTATCGTCATCGTGCTGCTTTTCGCCCTCATGCTCACGCGGCTCCAGGAGTTCCGCGGCGCCATGGAGAACCCACAGTGGCCGCTGGCGGCGGTGGCCGCCCTGGGCGTTTTCGGCGTCATGGCCGCCGCCATCCTCACCGACAGGAAACGTGGAGCGGAGGGACCGACTCACATCGACTTTCGGGACCTGGGCGAGTCTCTCTTTACCCAGTGGGCCATTCCCTTTGAGATAGCATCCGTCCTACTGCTGGTCGCACTCATCGGCGCCATCGTCATCGCCCGTGCGGGAGGCGAGGAGTGATAGAACTAACGCACCTCCAAGTGCTGAGCGCGGGGCTGTTCTGCATCGGGTTGTACGGTGTGCTGGCACGGCGCAACGCCGTACTCATCCTGCTAGGCATAGAGCTAATGCTCAACGCCGTCAACGTGAACCTCATCGGGTTCGCGGTGTTCACGGACCCGGAGAAGTCGCTGGGCCAGATCATCGCCATCTTCGTCATCACCGTGGCCGCGGCGGAGGTGGGCCTGGCCCTGGCCATTGTCCTGCGGCTGTACCGTCAGCGCTCCTCCATCAACATGGACGAGTTGGATTTGATGAAATGGTAGGTGGACCCCACCTTACTTCTCCCCCGTAAAGGGGGAGGAGAAAAAAATATGGAGCCAGCTTATCGTCCTCTTCCCCCGCAAGGGGGGAAGAGCCTGCCCTGTCCGATGATGCCTTGCTCATCGAGACTCTCGATAGCCCTGGCGATCCAGGGCGTATCGGAGAGCATAGTCGAAGGGTTGGGATGGGGGGAATGACTGCAACAAGAGCGAGAGAGTTAAGGAAGGGTAAAGTCCCGTGTTAGCCACCGGATTAGCTTTGAAGCAGCTTGAACAATGTCTTAACCTGTTCTGGTCCCGACAGACGCCGATGATTGTAGCGCCAGACATACTCAGCAAGATAGAGGGGCAGCCGTTCTCGGCGGACTCCCCCTTTGGCTGCCAGACGCCGCTTGAGATAACCCCAGAAGCCCTCCAAGCCGTTGACTTGGCTCCCTTGCCGATCGCTGAACGCCTGGCTGTGGTCCACAAGCCGGTGGATGTAGCCCCCCGCTGCGACGCCCGTGTAGCTGGTAAAGGTGTCCGAGCAAACGATGGAGCCACGTTGCACGCGTTGGTGCAGGAGCAGCAGCAGCGTCTTGGCTTCCACGTTAGGTACCACGTGCGCCCACACCAGGCCACCTCGACACAGGATCCCAAAGACAGCTTGCTTAGTGGTTCCACGGCCCCGCTTCGTGCCCTGAACACGCTTTGCCAGGCGCCTGTTGCGCCAGGAACCTCCCAGGTAGGTCTCGTCGACCTCCACCACGCCGGAGAAGACATGGGGAACGTCCCGGACCATGGCCTGGCGCACCACGATCAGGGCTCGCAGGACTCGCTTTCGCTCCAGGCGGGCCTCCTGGGCAATCACCTCGGCACTCTGCCCCAAGACGAACCAGCGCAACAGTCGCCGCCACTCCCCTGGCGACAACCGAAGCGGCAGCGCCCTGGGCACCCACTCGTAGTGGCAGGCTGCACAACGACTCTTACCTCGCCGAATGCTCCAGCTCTTGGCGTGTTGACATCGAGGGCACCCAATCTTCCGTCCCATGCCACCATTCTCTCACAGGTGGCTGTTTTGGGACTATACCCTAAGGAAAAGCCCAACGGAAGCTGAGCTTGCCATATGGAAACAGATCCGACGCCGACATATCAGTGGACACAAGTTCCGACGGCAACAGCCTTTAGGCAAATACATCGTAGATTTTGTTTGCCTGGATAAAGAGGCTAATAATAGAAATCGATGGCGGGCAGCATTCCAAGCAAGTTATGAAGGACGCTGAGCATACCGCATGGCTGGAATCTCAAGGATTCCGCGTACTGAGGTTCTGGAACAACCAAGTTTTGGGTGAAATAGAGGCGGTTAAGCAGATCATCTCTAAGGCGCTAACGTGAAGCTTGAGACCCCCTCCTTAAGTCCTCCCCCGTGAAGGGGGAGGAGAAAAGAATATGGGGCAAGCTCACCGTTCCCTTCCCCCCCTTGCGGGGGAAGAGCCTGCCCTGTCCGATGATGCCTTGCTCATCGAGACTCTCGATAGCCCTGGCGATCCAGGGCGTATCGGAGAGCATAGTCGAAGGGTTAGGATGGGGGGATCAGTAAACGCGCAGGAGGTAGTGTATGGAGTGGGCGTGGCTAGCGCCTGCCCTTAGTTTTGCCGCCTTTGGCCTGATAGTCCTTGTTGGCCGGTACCTTCCCGGCAAGAGGGCTTTCCTGGCTATTCTGGCCATCGCCGCCGCCTTCGGCCTCTTCTGGTTTGTCCTGCTCGACCTCCTGGACCGTGGCGCGGACACCTTCTCCGTCACCTGGTTCGAGCTAGGAAACACCACCGTACACTGGGGCATGATCATCGACCCTCTGGCGGTGGTGATGCTGGGGCTGGTCAGCTTCGTCGCGCTGCTGATCCAGGTCTACTCGGTAGCCTATATGAGGGGCCAGGCGCGGTTCGGCTGGTACTTCGCCGCCCACGCCCTGTTCGCCGGCGCCATGCTGGCGCTGGTCCTGGCGGACAACCTCCTGCTGCTGTACATCGCGTGGGAGCTGGTGGGCCTGGGATCCTACCTGCTCATCGGCTTCTGGTACGAGCGTCGCTCGGCAGCGGAGGCAGCCAAGAAGGCCTTCGTCACCACCCGCATCGGGGACGTGGGGCTGCTCATCGGCATCCTGGTGCTGTTCAAGGCAACGGGCACCTTCGACATGACCGATATCTTCGCTGCTGCTCAGAACGGCGACATCGCCTCCGGCACCCTGACCTTGGCCACCATCCTGATCTTCCTGGGAGCCATGGGGAAGTCGGCCCAGTTCCCGTTCCACGTCTGGCTGCCTGACGCCATGGAGGGCCCGACGCCGGTGAGCGCCCTGATCCACGCCGCCACCATGGTGGCCGCCGGGGTCTATCTGGTGGCGCGGACCTTTCCCCTGTTCCAGCTTGCGCCGGACACCATGCTTATCGTCGCCACTATAGGTCTGCTCACCGCGGGGATCGCCGCCACCATGGCCCTGGTGATGACCGACCTGAAGCGCATCTTGGCCTACTCTACGATAAGCCACCTGGGGTTCATGATGCTGGCCCTGGGGGCGGGTGGAGTTACGGCGGCCATCTTCCACCTGCTGGCCCACGCCTTTGCCAAGGCGCTCCTCTTCCTGGGCGCTGGCAGCGTGATGCACAGCCTGAACGATGAGACGGATATCCGGAAGATGGGCGGGCTGCGTCACCGGATGCCCGTGACCGCCGTTACCTTCCTCATTGGTGCGGTCTCCCTGGCCGGCATACCACCCCTGGCGGGCTTCTTCAGCAAGGACGAGATTCTGCTGGCCGTCCTGAACGGTCGGCATCCGCTCTTCCTGGTGCTCACCCTGGGGGTCGCCTTCCTCAGCGCCCTCTACATAGCTCGGGCGCTCTTCATCGTCTTCTACGGGCCGCCAAAGAGCCAAACCGACCACGCCCACGAATCGCCCCGGTTGATGACGGTGCCCATGATGTTGCTGGCCATTGGAGCCGTGGTCATCGGGTTCTTCGCCCTGAACGTCGGCGGCTACGACGGGTTCAGCTCATTCCTCACCGACGGCGAGCACGGGTTCGAGATCAACGCAGCCCTGACCGTGGTGTCTATCGCCGTTGCCCTGGGCGGGTTCGGCCTGGGCTATGCCATTTACCAGCGCAAGGCGCTCTCCACAGAGCCACTGATCCAGCGGTTCAGCGGGCTACACAGGCTCCTGGTCAACAAGTACTACCTGGACGACATCTACCAGTGGGCCATCGATAAGGCCATACTGGTCTTCTCCCGGGGCGTGGCGCTCTTCGACCGCGTGGTGGTGAACGATGGTGGCGTCAACGGCACCGCAGACACGGTACGGGCATCTGGATTCCGCTTGCGCTACCTTGAGACGGGGATGCTCTACAACTACGCCCTAGCCATGGCCTTGGGCATGGTGGTGATAGCGCTGTTCTGGTGGCTGGTGATACCCAGCATTGTATAATGCTCAATTTTGTGAACACGTATTGCTCCCACCCCACCCTCCCACCCTCAGAGGGTGTGTCCTTCCGGGGGCAGACCCCCAGCCCCCTTGCCAGAGGGGACACACCGAGGATCACTACCGGGACAAGGCGGGCATAGAGAGAATACTTACTGGCAGGTTGGTTATGAACAGCAGTAGAAGAACGTGGGTGCAGGGGATACCCTGCTAGCGAGAGAGGCCTTTGGAAGATAGCGTACTGTTCCTGCTCGTCGCGATCCCCTTCCTTGGGGGGATCGCCCTGGCCTTTTTCCCCTCCCATAACCACGACCTGATCAGAGGGTTCGCCGCCTCAGTGGCCGGCGTGTGTCTCCTGCTGGCGCTGTACGTCTTCCTGACCTACGACCATGATGCCGCCGGTTTTCAGCTCACCTATACGTTCGATTGGCTTCCCCTCCTGGGCATCAGCTACAGCCTTGGCGTGGACGGCATCTCGGCGGTGATGGTGCTGCTGACCGGAGTGGTATTCCTAACCGGCGTACTGGTCTCCTGGAACATCAACTACCGGCCCAAGGACTTCTTCGTCCTCTACCTGCTCCTGGTTGCCGGGGTGTTCGGCGTCTTCGAGTCCCAGGACATCTTCTTTTTCTTCTTCTTCTACGAGCTGGCGGTGGTGCCCATGTTCCTGCTCATTGGCGTGTGGGGCAGCAGCACCGACTTCGGCACCTTCTTCCGCTCCAAGGAGTACGGCGCTATGAAGCTGATGCTCTACCTGGTGGCGGGAAGCGTCCTGGTGTGGGTGGCCATTCTGGCGGTCTACGTCCAGGCACCGGTGGATGGAGGAGGAGCCAGCTTCCTCTTCTCCTTCCTGGAGCAGGGCCAGTACAGCCGTGACTTCCAGCGCATCTTCTTCCCGATGTTCATGGTGGGGTTTGGCGTGCTGGCGGGTCTGTGGCCCTTCCACACCTGGTCGCCGGACGGCCACGTAGCCGCGCCCACGTCGGTGAGCATGGTGCACGCCGGTGTGCTAATGAAGCTGGGGGCCTACGGCATCATCCGCACCATGTCCATCCTGCCCGTGGGAGCCGAGGACTGGATGCTGGTGCTGGTGATCTTCGGCACGATAAACGTTGTCTACGGCGCCATCACGGCCATGGCCCAGCAGGACCTGAAGTACGTGGTGGGCTACTCCAGCGTCAGCCATATGGGGTACGTGCTGATGGGTATAGCGACCCTGGATCCGCTGGGAGTGGGCGGCGCGGTGCTCCAGATGTTCTCCCACGGCATCATGACGGCCCTCTTCTTCGCCCTGGTGGGGTTCATCTACGACCGGACGCATATCCGGGACATCAACGTGCTGGAGGGCCTTGCTAAGCGCATGGGGGTAACCGCCGCCTTCTTCGCCGTGGCCGGGCTGACCTCCCTGGGGCTGCCGGGGCTCAGCGGGTTCGTCGCCGAGGTGCTGGTGTTCATCGGCACCTTCCGTACCTATCCGGTGCTGGGCATCCTGGGCATCGTCGGCGCGGCGATTACGGCGGTGTACATCCTCCGTCTGCTGGCCAAGGTGTTCTTCGGCCCCCTGGATGAGCGGTGGCAGCAGCTACCCGACGCCTTGCGCCTGGAGGGGGCAGCCGCCGGTGCGCTGGTGTTCACCCTGGTCTTCGTAGGCGTCTACCCCACTTACTTCATTCGGCTCATCGATAGCGGCGTGGAGACGTTCCTCAAACCTTTCGGCGGAGCGTAGCGAGCAATGGACGTACCTGAGAACCTGACGGCGAACCTGCACCTGCTGTGGCCGGCGATCCTTATCACCGGACTGGCCTTCCTGGTGCTGACGGTGGACTTTCTGCTGCCCGCTGGGAGGAAGAGCAGCCTGGCCCCCGTCGCCGCCGTTGGGCTTCTGGCGATACTGGTGTTCTCCGTGCTCTTCCTGGGCGGGCGAGAGGACACGCCCCTCTACCAGGGCATTCTTCAGGTGGACCGGTACTCCCTCTTCTTCACGGTCTTCTTCCTGGCCCTGGGGGTACTCATAGTCCTGGCATCCGTGGACTACGTCAAACGATACCTTCGGCATCCGGGGGAGTACTACGGCATCATCCTCTTCTCCATCCTGGGTATGGTGCTGATGGCCGCCTCCACCGAGCTGCTGACCGCCTACATCAGCCTGGAGCTCCTGAGCTTCAGCCTATATATCCTGGTCTCCCTGGCCAGGGACGACCCCAAGTCCAATGAGGCGGGTGTGAAGTACATCCTCCTGGGCGCCTTTGCCTCGGCGCTCCTGCTGTACGGCATCAGCCTGGTGTACGGCGTCCTAGGAACGACCACCTTTGAGGGGATAGGCCAGAGCATGGGGTCTGGGCTGGACGCGACGCCGAGCCTGCTGATAGGGATGGTGCTCATCCTGGCGGGGCTGGGCTTCAAGGTGGCGGCGGTCCCCTTCCATATGTGGACTCCGGACATCTACGAGGGAGCGCCCCTGCCCGTAACGGCATACCTGGCCGTGGGCTCCAAGGCGGCCGCCTTCGCGCTGATCCTGCGCCTGTTCGCCACGGCCTTCCTGCAGAGCGTGGACGAGTGGCAGATGGTGATCGCCGCCATGGCCGCCGTCACGATGACCCTGGGCAATGTGGTGGCCCTGGCGCAGCACAACATCAAACGGCTGCTGGCCTACTCCAGCATCGGGCAGGTAGGGTACCTGCTGGTGGGGGTTGCTGCCCTCTCGCCGGATGCCTCCAACGCCGTCATCCTCCACCTGGTGGGCTACGGCATTGCCAACCTGGCGGCCTTCGTAGCCGTGATCGCCTTCTACAACGCCACGGCCAAGGACGAGGTGAGCGACTTCGCCGGCCTTGCCGACCGCAATCCGTTCATTGCCATGGCCCTTACGGTATCCCTCTTCTCCCTGGCAGGACTCCCCTTCTTCGCGGGGTTCATCAGCAAGTTCTATTTGTTCATCGCAGCGGCCAAGGAGGACCTGCTGTGGCTGGCGGGCCTGGCCATTGTCAACAGCCTGATCTCCCTGTACTACTACCTGGTGGTCATCAGGCAGATGTACATTCAGCCCGCCGAGGACGCCAGCCCCGTGCGTGTCTCCCTGGTCACCGGCGGGCTGCTGGCGGCCCTGGTGGTGGGCACCATCGCGGTCGGGGTCTACCCATCGCCACTGGTGGACATCATCGAGACGGCCACGGCGGTGATCCTGCCGGCGTAGGGGAAAGTTTTTCTGCTGGCCCTAACCGACGCACCTGTTTGGTCAACCCGGTCGCATTCTCCTCCCATTTTCCTGCATCACCAAGTCAAATGTTGACCACGACATCTTGTGCCCAAATTCGTGTCCGCTGGGAACCCACACGATAGCCCCTTACTGACAAGCAGAGTACCTAGCATGTAGCCATCTCGCTTTACGCTGAAAGTAACATCGGCTTTCCCGAGTTTCCGCTCTGGAAGCGTTATTGTCACATCATGGGCCATTATGTACCTCCTTACTATTACTATCGCCTAGAACGGCGGCATTGTGACACACCAGTACATCACGATTGGAGGCATTGTACAACGCGCTGCCCTCACCCGGGCTATGCTAGAATCGTAATTGGCATGGGCAGCGCAACGATCATTGCCGTTATCGGCGGAGGGGACGATCCCCCTGCCGAGGCGCTTCAGATGGCCGAGGAGGGGGGCCGGGAGCTGGCCCGTCGGGGGGCCACGGTGGTCTGCGGCGGACTCAAGGGGGTGATGGAGGCGGTCTGCCGGGGCGCCAAGGCCCAGGACGGCGTCACCATCGGCATCCTCCCTGGCAGCGATCCCGCCGACGCCAACCCCTGGGTGGACTACCCCATCTGCACCGGCATGGGCTACGGCCGCAACCTGGCGGTGGTCAAGTCGGGCAGGGCGGTCATCGCCGTGGACGGCTCCTACGGGACACTCTCGGAGATCGGCCATGCCCTGGGAGATGGCATCCCCGTGGTAGGACTGAACACCTGGGCGCTAGCCAGGAACGGCCAGACCGATGGTGCGATCATCCGGGCCTCCACGCCGGCGGAGGCGGTGGAGGTGGCCCTGGACCTTGCCCAGCAACGCTCTTTTTCACAGCCTACGTAAGACCATCTCGGCAAGGGTATGCATTCTTATATCGACGCCCTGTCTACAAAGCCAGGTACATGACTATGAGCACCATCCGATCCATCCGAGCACGCGAGATCCTGGACTCACGAGGGAACCCCACGGTGGCGGTCACCGTCCGTCTGGAGGATGGCGCGTGGGGCACCGCTGCCGTGCCTTCCGGGGCCAGCACTGGCACCCACGAGGCGGTGGAGCTGCGCGACGGTGATGCCGGTCGCTACGGCGGCAAGGGCGTTCTGAAGGCGGTGGCCAACGTGAACGACAGGATAGCCCTGATGCTCACCGGCCTCTCGCCCTTTGACCAGGAGGCGGTAGACCACCGCCTGCGCGACCTGGACGGCACGCCCGACAAGGCAGACCTGGGTGCCAACGCCATCTTGGGGGTCTCCCTGGCGGTTGCCCACGCCGCCGCCATGAGCCGTGGCATGCCCCCCTATCGGTATCTGGCGACTGACGGGCGAGCGCCAAGCCTACCGGTGCCCATGTTCAACATACTCAACGGCGGCCTCCACGCCCACGACTCCACCGATATCCAGGAGTTCATGGTGGTGCCTGTGGGCCTGCCGACCTTCGCCGAGGCCCTGCGATGCGGGTCTGAGGTCTACCATGCGCTGGGTCGGCTGCTCCATCAGCGGGGTCTCTCAACCAACGTGGGCGATGAAGGGGGCTTCGCACCGTCACTGCCCTCCAACCGGGATGCCTTGCAGGTGGTCACCGACGCCATAGAGGCAGTGGGATACCGACCGGGGGTGGACTGCTTCCTGGCGCTGGACCCAGCCGCCACGGAGTTCTACCGCGACGGCCTCTACGTGCTGGAGCGGGAAGGGGCACGGCTCCCCTCGGCGGAGATGGTGGACCTTCTGGCCACCTGGGTGGAGGAGTACCCCATTCTCAGCATAGAGGACGGGCTGGCGGAGGATGATTGGGAGGGGTGGAGCCTGCTCACGGACCGGCTGGGAGACCGCCTCCAGATAGTGGGTGACGACCTGTACACAACCAACCCCGAGCGCATCCAGCGTGGCATCGGCTCCAGGAGCAGTAACTCCCTCCTGGTCAAGCTGAACCAGATAGGCACGCTGACGGAGACACTCTCGGCGGTGGCCATGGCACAAGAGGCGGGCTGGTCTATCGTTATCAGCCACCGCTCCGGTGAGACCGAGGACACGACCATCGCCGACCTGGCGGTGGCCACGGCGGCGGGACAGATCAAGACCGGCGCACCGGCGCGTAGCGAACGGGTGGCCAAGTACAACCGACTACTGCGCATCGAGGAGGAGCTGGGTAGCGAGGCGCGATACGCCGGACGCGGTGCGTTTCCGGTGTGAATGGTTCCCAGTCAGTTAGGAGTAGAGGATGCCTAAAACAAAATTCGACGTAAAAGCAATGTCCATCGAAGAATTGCTCGGAACTAGTACATATCAATTCAGAGTGCCTCAGTATCAGAGAAGATACAGATGGGCACTGAGCAAGTGGACCAACTTTGGACCGACATTACGGAGGCACTAGAGCAGCAGGAAGACGAGTACTTCCTAGGGGCCATTGTTCTGGCTAATACTGATGACAATTACTTGGAAACAATTGACGGCCAGCAGCGTCTCGCCACACTCACCATCTTGCTATCTGTATTGCGCGATCAGTTTTACGAGCGTGGCAATACGAAGGTGCTTGATAAGATCCACGATTTGGTCATTAGGACAGATTTCCGGGGAAATCAGGCGGCTATTCGGACTCTCGGAGCCGATGATGCTGAAGACCTACATAAGTATGTACAACTGCTTCCCAACGATCCCGACAGAATACCTAGAGGAACCAAGAAAGCGCCTGCCGGACCAGGTAGGCCACCCAAGAATTACATCCGTAATGCATACGACCTGCTGTGGAACCGAGTCGACGAATATACAGCTGGCTTGTCTGCTGAGAAAGCCGTTGAGTCCCTGATAAGAGTTGCCGAGTTTGTGACCAAGAATCTTACGTTTATTACGGCCCAGGTAGAATCAGACGAACATGCCTATGTGGTATTCGAGACATTGAATGACCGTGGTCTTGATTTGTCGATTGCGGACCTCCTAAAGAATCATCTGTTCTCCTTGGCAGCAAGGCGAGGTGAGCTGACGCAGGTCACGGCTCTCTGGGGCAACTTAGTCACTACTCTTGAAAATATCCCGCTACCTAGATTCTTTTGTTAGCGAGCTTATCACAGACGCACAGTTCTATTCGCAGCTCGTTGCACCAGCGCAGGGCGATTCAGAGGCTCTTACCCTCAGGGATTTGGGAGCCATCGGAATAACTCAGCAGTTGCCTCTACTCATGGCTGTCAAAACCTCTGGAAAAGTTAAGGAGTTCCCCGAAGCGATCGAACTAGTGGAGACCTTGACAATGCGATATCTGATTGTGGGCAATCAGAATCCGAACCAACTTGAAAGAAAATATTCAGAGTGGGCAATCACCTTCCGCGAACATAAATCCTTGGACAAGATACACAAAGGTGTGACGGACTTGTTATCACAGTCGCCAGACTTTGAGACGGGATTCCTACAACTGGCAGAACTTCCTGCCGCTCAAGTCCGATACATACTCCGCAAGATTGAAGAATATAAGACCACCCGCGAATTTGATCTGGCTTGGAAAGCGGTCAACATCGAGCACATCCTTCCACAGACGCCTAGTCAAGAGTGGATAGATGAGTTAGCCCAAGACGAAGAAGAGCTAGAAGAAATGACGGGAAGGCTAGGAAACCTTACGCTCCTCGCCGAGCGGCTCAACAAGTCCGCCTCGAACAAAGCGTTTAACAAAGCGTTTAAGGTTAAGGTAGAACAATATTACAAGAAATCGAAGGTGCGGATAACCAATGAACTTCAGAATTACGGCCGCTGGGACGAGGATTCTATCAAGCAGAGGCAGGAGGAATATGCCAGCATAGCGAAAGACATCTGGGGCGCTTAACTATCCCCTGCCGATCCAATGACAAAAGAGGAGGGAATCATGGTGACCAGAATCGGGATCAACGGGTTCGGTCGGATAGGGCGACAGGTGCTCAGGGCCACCCTGGAGCGACACGCGGGCAAGCTGGAGGTGGCGGCGGTCAACGACCTGACCGACGCCAAGACCAACGCCCACCTGTTCAAATACGACTCCACGTACGGTCGCTACCCCGGCACCGTGGAGGCCGCCGACGATGCCCTCATCGTGGAAGGCAAGGCCATCACGGTGTTGGCGGAGCGCGACCCGGCCAAGATACCCTGGGGCGACCTGGGAGCGGACGTCGTCATCGAATCGACGGGCCTCTTCACCGACGCTACGCGGGCGGCAGACCACCTCAAGGGCGGTGCCAAGAAGGTGATCATCTCCGCACCGGCCAAGGGTGAGGACTTCATGATCGTGCTGGGGGTGAACGACGACCGGTACGACCCCAAGCGCCACCATGTGCTCTCCAACGCCTCCTGCACCACCAACTCCATTGCCCCCATGATGAAGGTGCTCAACGATAGCTTCTCTGTCAGGCGAGCGCTGATGACCACGGTCCACTCCTACACCAACGACCAGCGCATCCTGGACCAGTTCCACAGCGACCTGCGCCGGGCGCGCTCCGCGGCGCAGAACATCATCCCCACCACCACCGGGGCCGCCACGGCCTGCGGCGTTGTCATCCCGGAGCTCCAGGGCAAGATCCACGGCATTGCTCTGCGCGTACCCACCGCCACGGTCTCAGTGACCGATCTGGTGGCCGACCTGGGGCAGAAGGTGACGGTGGAGGAGGTCCACGCTGCGTTCAAAGAGGCGGCGGAGGGGCCGCTGAAGGGCATCCTGGAGTACTGCGACGAGCCCCTGGTGAGCACCGACTTCATCGGCAATCCGCATAGCTGTATCTACGACTCGCTGGCCACCATGGTGATGGACGGGGACATGGTGAAGGTGCTGGGCTGGTACGACAACGAGTGGGGCTACTCCTGCCGCACCGCAGACCTGGCCGCCTTCCTGGTGGACAGTGGGCTGCAGTAATCTCAGGAAAGTTTTTGGCGAGAGAGGAAAGCATGAAAGCCAGGGCAAAACGAAATAAACCAGAGATCATCCTAAGGGACGGGAAACCAGCGGCCGTCATTCTGGACATCGATGCCTACCGCGAAATGCTGGAGCGCCTGGAGGATGCCGAAGACTTGAGGGAGCTGGAGAAGCTGCGCTCCAAGCCGCTCAGGTTCAGAAAATTGGAAGAGTTCCTCCAGGAGCAGGGCCTGAGTGTATGAGGTCTATCTGGAGAGGGCGGCAGAACGCGACCTGAAGCGTCTTCCGCTTGTCAAACACCGACGTGAAGCCTATCGGTAAAAGGGCTATAAAAGAGGCCGCCCTGATGGCATTGGACCATCGGGGCGGCCTCTTTCTTGGGTTGCTCATTAGCCTCTGGGCCTAGCCAACGAACACCACTCTCTCCGACGTATCGGTCTCGTACTCGTAGGTCCGGCCGTCGGACTCCAGCACCATCCTGAAGCCCGCGAGGGCTATCTCGATGTACGCCACGCCGGGCTCGGGCTCCTCCGGCCAGTAGACGGGCCACCCGGCCCGTTCTACCTGGGCCAGCCTGATGGAGCCGATCTCCACGCTGAGCCGCCGGCTCAGGTCCTCCCGCGCCAGCCAGAGCACCGCGATGTATTCCTCTATGGGTATATCGGCCGGGACTTGGCCATTGGAGTAGCAGGCGTCGATGTTATGGACCCAGTTGCACAGATCCGGGTCTATGTCGTCGATGCTCGTCACGGGAGGCTGGGGCTCCACCGACTGGCCTCCCGGCTCCTGCTTGGGCATGTCAGCGTCGTCGCTGAAATAGTGGCAAGAGGTCTGGCCATCGGATGTTATGGAAACGGTTGCCCCAGGACCGCATGGCTTGTCCACGGGCAGCGGATACGGCTCACCGACGGCAATGCCATAGCTGGCACCGTCGTCTACCAGAGGCTTGCAGCATATCCCAGCGTCATCGCGCACGTTGGGATCGGGCTCTCCCTCGCAGGCGTCGATGTTGTGGATCCAGTTGCACAGATCCGGGTCTATGTCCTCATCAGAGCGTATGGGTGATTGCCCACCGGAGGGTTCCGGCTCGCCGATGGGCTCCGGCGCCAGGGGGCGAATGGTCCGAATGACGGCGAGTGCAGCTTCTTGCTGGTCGGGAGTAAGCCTCACTCCCGTTATTTGGAGACGCATCTGAGAAGGGATGTCGAGGTTACCACCATCGAAATCTTCAAAATACACGCCGGTGAATAGCCCATCCCCTTCAACTCTTGGTTGGACCAACTTGGCTCGCCGCCCGCCGATCTCCTCGTAGGTGACGATATACTGTGGATCGTCATCATCCACTTCAGCCAGAGAGCTCGAGTACCATCCGTAATCGTAAGTCAGACGCCCGCCACCCCCAATGATCTCACCCACATACGAGTCTATGCCTTGAAGCTCATTCAGTTGCCATCCCTGAGGAAGGCGTAGAGAGAAGCCGCCCGGCCCGCCAGACGCCTCGACCAACTTCCACTCGTCGGCTACGTCCTGATCGTCATTGTCGCTCCTATTACCAACCAGGGCAAAGGTGGCGCCTACTGTCGTTAGGGCCAGTGTCAGTGCAACCAGCGTTATCAGCCATCTCCTCTTCATCTTCTCTCTCCCCTTCTGATGAAATCCGCCCGGTCAGGGCCTGTTGTATATATAGACGGAGGGAGCGTACATTTTGTTCCACCGGCCCCGGTTTCCCTTTACACCTACCCATCTTTGCTACAATGGCCTCTTATGGAGCTGACGTCACTCTACTCCAACACACGGCGCTGGGTCTCCACGTCTAGCCGGACACTGGTCATTCTGCTACCCCTGATCATTGTGGCCGTTGCCCTGGGACTGCGGCTATACGGCCTGGACTGGGACCAGGGCCACCTCTTCCACCCGGACGAGCGGGCTATCCTCATGAAGCTGAGCGAGCTGCGGTTCCCGCCGCTCAATGACCTGGGCGTCCTGCTGGATGCGGAGGAGAGCCCGCTGAACCCCCGCTGGTTCCCCTACGGTTCGCTGCCCCTGTACCTGCTGGAGACAGTGCAGAGCGTTGCCGGGAACTGGACCGACCTGGACCTCTTCGAGCTGCGGCTGCCCGGTCGCGCCCTCTCCGCCCTGGCCGATACGGGCACGGTGGTTATGCTCATGAGCCTGGGCGCGGTGCTCTACGGACGGAGGATAGGGTTGCTGGCCGCCGGCCTCCTTGCGGTGACGGTGCTCCACATCCAGCTCAGCCACTTCTTCACCGTGGACTCCTTCCTGGCTCTGTTCGTCGTGGCGTCACTCTTCTTCATGGCCCGGGTGGCGAAGCATGGCGGCTGGCGCAACTCGGCGCTGGCGGGGCTCTTCCTGGGCCTGGCCCTGGCCACCAAGGCCAGCGCCGTGGCACTGCTCCTGCCGATGTGGGTAGCACACCTTATTCCACTGCTCTCCGACGATGATGGCCGGATCTCCTTCCGATACCTCTCCACGGTAGGGATACGGCGGTCCATCCCCGGCCTGGCGCTGGACGCAGCCCTGGCGCTGGTCGCCTTTGCCCTTGTATGGCTCTTCGTGAGCCACGCCCACGACATAGCGCCCGACATCCGGGGCCTCCCAGGGGCGGTCCCGGCGGCGGCCCTCATCGCCGGTGGTCTCTTCGTGTCTATGGCAGCGGTCCACCTCTTGCATATCCTCGTCGGTAGAGGGCATGAGGGCCTGCTGCGAGCGCTTATTCCGTCGCCTCTCGTTGGAATCGTCCTGGCGGTGGCGGTAGCGGTGTTGGTGTTCTTCATCGCCATGCCCTACGCCTTCCTGGACTGGGCCACCTACTTTGGGGACATAGGTGAGCAATGGCAGATGAGCCAGCGCATCCTGGACTACCCCTACACCCGCCAGTACGAGAACACAGCGCCATACTTCTACTACATCCGTCAGATAGGGCTGTGGGGCCTGGGTCTGCCCCTGGGCATCGCCGCCGGGGCCGGGCTGGCATTCGCCGGTTGGATGGCCCTTCGGCGCGGCCACTGGGGAGACGTGCTGCTCCTCTCCTGGGTGGCGCCCATCTTCGTCCTGGTGGGTGGTCAAGAGGTGAAATTCCTCCGCTACCTGCTCCCCATCACACCCCTGCTGGTGCTGATGGGGGCACGGCTCCTCTTCCGGCTCAAGGATGAGGCCATCTACTGGCGCTACCCTCGCCCTTCATGGGTGGTCGGCCTGATGGCCGTCGTGGTGGGAGGCTCCGCCCTCTACGCCGTGGCATACGACCGTATCTACACGCGGCCTCATCCGGCGTCGGAGGCGTCGGCGTGGGTGCAAGCCAACGTGGCGCAGGGGTCGCTTCTCCTGAAGGAGCACTGGGAGGAGGGCCTCCCTGACCTGGGACGGTACAGGCATGCGGAGCTTCCCCTCTACGAACCGGATTCCATAGATAAGATGCAGCGGCTGGCCGCATCCCTCTCCGAGGCCGACTACCTCCTCTTCTACAGCCACCGCCTCTACGGCACGATCCCGAGACTGCCCGAGCGGTATCCCATGAGCACCGATTACTACCGGCGTCTCTTCGGAGGCGAGCTTGGATACACCCTTGAGCAGCGGTTCACCTCCTACCCCGGCCTGCCGGGCGTCTCGTTCAAGGACGATCTCTTCTCGCGTCCGGGCCTGCCCGAGCCGCAGTACGACGGAGCAGGCGATTCGTCGCTTGTGACGGTGAACCTGGGATTCGCCGACGAGAGCTTCACGGTCTACGACCACCCCCAGGTCCTGATATTCAAGAACTCGGAGCGCTACGACGAAGAGAAACTCTTCTTGACTCTGCTAACGGCTATCGATGAGCCGGGGCAGCCGGGGCTGATGCTCACGCCCCAGGAGCTCCAGACGCAGCGCGCCGGCGGGACGCGGTCGGAGCTGTTCGACCCTGACGGGCCTGTCAACCGCTTCCCGGTGGTCCCGTGGCTGCTGCTGGTGCAGTTAGTCTCCCTGGTGGCGATGCCCATAGGGTTCCTGGTATTCCGAGGCTTGCCAGACAAAGGCTACCTCCTCTCCAAGATCATGGGCGTGCTGCTGCTGGCGTACATCCCCTGGCTGCTGGCGTCGCTGAAGCTAATGGATTTCGGCGCTGTATCAATCTATCTGGGGCTCCTGGCGCTCACTCTGCTGAGTGGAGCAATCGTCGTGGTTAAGCGCAACGAGATACTGGCCTTCCTGGCACGACGCTGGCGCATCCTGGCCTTCGAGGAGGCGCTGTTCCTGGGGGCGTTCCTGGCGTTCCTGGCACTACGCTGGGCCAACCCGGACCTGTGGCACCTCTTCCGCGGCGGCGAGAAGCCGATGGACTTCGCCTACCTGAACGCCGTGGTGCACTCCACCACCATGCCCCCCTACGACCCCTGGTTCGCTGGCGGCTTCCTGAACTACTACTACTTCGGGCAGTTCATCGTCGCCACCCTCATCCGGGCCACGGGTATCCTCCCAGAGATCGCCTACAACCTGGCCATACCGCTGCTGTTCGCCCTGACCGTGGCCGGGGCCTTCTCCGTGGTCTACAACCTGACGGAGTCGCTGCGAGAGCGCCGGTGGGAGCGCCGCGGAGCCGCATGGGGACCCGCCGCCGCGGGGGTGGCCACCGCACTTCTGGTGGTGGTGCTGGGCAACCTGGACGGCATGGTGCAGCTTGTCCAGGGCGCCGGGAAGGCGCTCTTCTCCGGAGAGTCGTTCCCCGCTTTCGACTTCTGGCGCTCCACCCGGATGATGCCGCCGGACCCGCCCGGGTTCGAGATCACCGAGTTCCCCTACTTCACCTTCCTGTTCGCAGACCTCCATGCTCACCTGATGGTGATCCCCTTTACGCTCCTGGCGGCGGGGTTGGCGTTGAACCTGGTGCTGAGCGCCGAGGAGCATGGCTTCCGCGCCCGGGTCCTGCTCCCTCCCTTCGCCATGCTGGCACTCACCGTTGGGTCCCTGGCGGCCATCAACACCTGGGACTACCCCAGCTATCTGCTGCTTGGCGCAGGCTCCCCGTGGCTGGCCTACTACGCTGCCCATGGGAGGGTGGACGCTCGTCTGCTGGGCGTGACGGTGCTTGGGGGCGTGCTTCTGGCCGCCCTCAGCTACCTGGCCTTCCTCCCGTTCCACCAACGATACGTCGCCTTCTCCCTGGGCCTTCACCTGAGCGAGACACGGACGGCACTGCACCAGTACGTGGCCATTCACGGACTGTTCCTTTTTATAGCCTTGAGCTACCTGGTGTATGAGAGCAGGGACTACGTACAACGCCTCTGGGAGCTTGGAAAGCTCCGTACCACCCTACTCATCCTTGCTGCGCTGCTGGCAGTCGCAGGCCTTGCCGCCCTGGACCTTCTGGTTGAGGCCAACTACGGCACCCTCCCCATTCTGCTCCTGCTGGTCGCGTTTGTGGTGCTGCTGGCGGTGCAGAGACTCAGGCAGTCGGACGAGGAGAACCCTCACCACCTCTACCTCCTGGCGCTGCTGGGTGGCGCGCTGGCCATCGGAATCGCCGTGGACCTGGTCACCGTCAACAACGATATCGACCGTATGAACACCGTGTTCAAGCTCTATCTGCAGGCCTGGGTGCTGTTCGGCCTAGCCGGCGGCGTGGTCCTCTGGTATCTGACTACCGCCTGGGGCAAGCCGTGGCAATACCTCTCCATAGGCAAAGGCGTCTGGCTGACCGCCCTGGCCCTGCTCCTGATAAGCGCCTCCATTTACCCGGTCCTGGGTACCAGGGCACGGCTGGCGGACAGGTTCTCCACCCAGTTCCAGGGGCTGGACGGCACCGAGTACATGGAAACGGCCGCCTACCGTGATGCCCAAGGCTCACTCTCCCTGCGATCGGACAGGGAGGCGATGGAGTGGCTCCGCGACAACGTTCGAGGCACTCCGGTGATAGCGGAGGGCAACACACCCCTCTACCGCTGGGGCTCCCGGGTCTCCATCTACACCGGCTTCCCAACCATCGTCGGCTGGGACTGGCACCAGACCCAGCAACGGTTCGATTACCGCAGCGAGGTGAGCCGACGGGTCGATCAGGTACGACGGCTGTACACCACCACCAGCCAGGATGAGGCGCTACAGATACTGCAGGAGTACGATGTGGCCTACGTCTACGTTGGGCAGCTTGAGCGGCTCTACTATCCGAAGGCGGGGCTAACCAAGTTCGACAGCATGACCAACGGCCCCCTGGAGCTGGTAAAGCGCTTCCCTGAGGTGAATATCTACCGGGTGAAGGGACAGGAGGGTTGAAGGGGGCCTTTAGAGGGCTTCGTTAGGGCAACCCCCAGCAGGCTAAAGAGGACCGCTCAATAAAGACTGGCAGCGGGCGATTCCCTTCGGTCGCCGCTCTAGCTGGCGGCTCTGTACCGGGGGTAGGAGCCAAAGACCTTGAGCATGGAGACCTGAGCACGGAGGGCCTCAAGTACCTCCCTCACCTGAGCATCCTCACGGTGCCCCACCAGGTCTATGAGGAAGATGTAGCGACCCAGGCTCTGGCGAGTGGGACGGGACTCCACCTTGGCCATGTTGATATTGCGGCGGGCGAACTCCCCCATCACGCCGTAGAGCAGGCCCGGCCTATCATCGTCAAAGGAGAAACAGAGGGATGTCTTGTCGTCACCCGTCGGTGGGTGGTCGGTATGCGCCAGGACCACGAAGCGAGTCAGGTTGGGGTACCCGGTATCCTGGATATCGCTGGCCAGAATCTCCATCCGGTACAGCTCTGCGGCGCGCCGGTTCCCTATAGCAGCGGCATCATCGCCGCTGCTCATGAGCTCCTCAACCGCCGCCGCGGTGCTCAAGGCGGCCACCACCTGAGCATTGGGATAGCACCGCTCCAGGAACTCGCGACACTGCCCCAGGGCCTGAGGGTGGGAGTAGACCGCCCGAATAGCGGCGGACTGGGTGCCCGGGCGCACCAGCAGGCAGTGCTCTATTGGAAGCACAAGCTCCTGGCGGATGAACAGGGATGACTCATGGATGAGGAGGTCCAGGGTATCTGTAACCGACCCCTCAAGGCTATTTTCGATGGCGACCACCCCCTCCTCCGCAGTACCGGAGTCCACCGCCGAGGCCACCGCCGCCACGGTAGGGAAGGGAAGGAGCCGGCTGTCCGGTGCGTACTGGAGCGCCGCCGCCTCCGTGAAGGTACCCGGTGGGCCCAGGTAAGCCACCCTCTCCGGCATGGTCACTCCACCCGCGTGAACACGTCCCTCAGCATCTCCTCCGAGGTGGGCGTGGTCAGCACGATGACCTCGTCATCCGCCTGGAAGACCAGGCCGTTGGTAGGCAGACGGGGCTCACCGTCGCCACCCACGAGCAGGGAGATGAGCGTACCGGGGGGCAGCGTCACATCCTCCAAGGGCTTGCCCACCACCGCGGCATCCGGTGGGATGTGGATGCCCACCAACTCCCGTTCCGAGCCCGGAAGCGGCAGCATATGGACCAGGGGATGCTCAGGCAGCTCCTCCTCCACGTGGGCCAGGATGATATCCGTGCTGCTGACGACGACATCTACTCCGAGCTTCTGCATGATGTCGTCGTTCTCCGGGTTATTGACCAGGGCAATGGACTTCTGAACGTTGAACCGGTGCTTGGCCATCTGGCAGGCCACCAGGTTATCCTCGTCGTTGCCGGTCACAGCAACGATGACATCTGCGCGCTCCACTCCGGCCTCCTCCAAGACGGCCGGCTCTGTACCGTCGCCGCTTACCGCCACGCTGCCAAGCTCGTCCAAAACTGCGTTGAGCCGCCGGGGACTCCGCTCTATGGTTGCCACCTCATGGCCGGCAGAGAGGAGGGCCCGGGTAAGGTGATATCCAACCTTCCCACAGCCGATGATGACGATGTACACCGAGCTTACCTATGAATGGCCTGAATGATCATATCAGATACAACATTGGTGGGACTGATAGCCAGCAGCCCTAGATTGCTGTACACCTCATGGCGCAAGGGGTCATCCATACGGCAAACCACCTTAGGGGTGTTGAATAGATAGCGGGCCTTCTGAGCGGCCAGGGCATTTCGCGTGTCACTCCCCTCCACGGCAACGAAGACATCGGCGCTTTCAACGCCGGCTCGCCTCAGGTCCTCCTCCAGTGTGCCATCACCGACCAGCGCGGTAATGCCGAGGGAATCCGGGAGGCGTTTGAGATTCTCCTCGTCGGTATCCAGAACCGTAACGGTGTGGCCCTCCTCCGCCAGAGACTGGGCGATCATCCCACCCGTTCTGTCACACCCCATAATGAGCACTTCCATCTTGTGTACCGAGTAGGAATCCTAGCTAGTGGGAGGATACATTGCCGTTGAGGCCGTTGGTCCCCCGCCAGAGCAGCACCGGACATGGTGAGTTCTTGAGAATGAAGGAAACCGTATTGCCAAGATTGAATACACCGTAGCGACGCTTATAGGAGAGCCCCACCACAATGACGTCCACCTCCCTCTCCACCGCCTCCTGGACCACGGCGGGGCCGGCATCACGCGCCTGGAGGATCTCCGCATCCACATCCGCCTGCTGTTTCTTGCCAAGCTTCTCCATCTGCTGAAGCACCTGCTCACCCTTGGCGGTCTCCTGGCTGACATCAGCGTCCAGAGGAAGCCTTCGAGCGACCTCAATCACATAGAGAATGTAGATTTTTCCCTTGGACTCCTTGGCAAACTTACACGCAAGCGCCAGGGCCACTTCATCCGAATCGTCTCCATGCACCGGTACCAGGACCTTCTTTGCCTGCATAGCCCTCCTCAGGACAGCCTGATCCTCCTAATCACCCGGTGATTACCGACCCCAGATTATACCCGCATCCACCGCTGTTTGCCATGGGGCACCGAAGATCAAGGGAGGAATATTCGAAAGGAAGAGAAATTTCCAGAGGCGTCCGACCGCCTGCGGCGTCTACCTGGCGCCGTTGTCCGAAGAAAAATCTCGTTTGCGCAGCCTATCCAGCAGCTCATCATTTCCGGCAACGAAGAGGATGTCTCCCTTCATGATCTCCTCATCCTTGGCGGGCAAGAGAATGGGCTCCCTGCCTCGGCGGATGGCGATTACCGAGACGCCATACCTGTCGCGGGTGCCAGCCAGGCCCACCTCCTCCAGGGTATGCCCAATGGCATGCTCCGGGGGACGCACCTTGCTGAGTCCAAAGTTCGGCGTCACCTCCAGGTATTCCTGGATGTCCGGGTTGAAGAGGGTATGGGCCAGGCGAATACCCGCCTCGTTCTCCGGGAAGAGGACCTTGTCCGCGCCAATGCGCTCCAACGTCTGCGCGTGGAGCATGTTGTTGGCACGAGCAATCACCTCCTTGACCTCCAGGGTCTTCAGCAGAAGCGTGGTCATGATACTCGCCTGAATATCGGTCCCTATGGCGACAACGGCGAGGTCGAAGTTGGATAGGCCAAGCTCACGCAGGACCGCTTCGCTGGTGGCGTTCGCCTTCACCACATACGTGAGATGGTCGGTCAGGTCCTGGGTCACCTGCTCATCCTTATCGATGGCGAGCACGTCGTAGCCCATCTGGAACAGCTCGCGGGCCAAGCTGGCTCCAAACCGGCCCATTCCAATAACCGCCGCTTGCTTTGGCATAAAATCTACCTATCCTATTCTAACCGTTTCCTCGGAATATCGATATATGGCGCGCGGCTCCCGCTGGGCAAGGGCCAGGGCGAAGGTCAGGGGGCCCAACCGGCCAACGAACATGGCCAGCACCAGGATGGACTGGCCCCACGCCGACAGCTTTGAGGTGATCCCAGTGGAGAGTCCCACGTTGCCAAAGGCCGAAACCGTCTCGAAGAGGAGTTGGATGAAGGGGAAGCCCTCTGCCAGTGTAAGGAACACCGCCACCACAAACACGGCCAGCAGCCCCAGAACGCCGATGGTCAGGGCACGCTGCACCAGCTGTGGCGATATCTCTCGCCCGAAGACCTGGACGTGGGCACGGCCCCGTACGGAGGCCAGGACGGCGACCAGGATAACGGCAAGGGTGTTCACCTTGATACCGCTGGCGGTAGACCCTGAGGCACCTCCAATGAACATGAGGCCTATATAGAAGAAGTTGGTGTGCTGCTCCGTGGCGCTGAAATCGATGCTGGAGAATCCGGCCGTCCGGCCACTCACTGACTGGAAGAAGGCATCCACAAGCTGGTCCTTGATGGGAAGTCCCCCCAGCGTGCCGCCGTTGCCAAACTCGAAGAGCAGCAGACCTACGGTTCCCAGGGCCCAGAGGACCAGGCTCACCATAATCACCAACCGGCTGTCTAGCCGGAAACGGTTGAACCGCTGGAAGCGCACGATGTCCACAAGGACGCTGTAGCCGATACCGCCAAGAATGATGAGCATGGCAGTACCGCCTAGTATCCATAGCTCACCCCTGAACTGCGCCAGGCTTGCGGAACCCGGAAGAATGTTGAATCCGGCGTTGTTGAAGGCGGAGGAGGAGAGGAAGGCCGCGTGCCACGCAGCCTCTCCAACGGATCCAAAGACGGGCTCTTCGGTGAAGCCAAAGCGCCATAGCAGCAGGACAAACCCAAGGATTTGGAAGACCAGGGATATCCCTACGACCTGAATGGTCAGCCGAACCATATCGGCACGTTGGCTGAGGCCCGTAGACTCCCTCATGATCAGCAGGTGGGTAAGAGAGATCCGCTGTGTAATGACCACTAGAAGGAACGTGGCGGTGCTCATGAAGCCCAGCCCGCCTATGGTGAAGAGGGCGAGGAGCACCACCTGCCCACCCCGGTTCCAGAAGGTGGCGCTCTCCTCCAGCACCAGCCCCGTAGTGGTCACCGCCGAGGTGGCGGTAAAGAGGGCCGTCAGGAAGGGGGTAAAGCCTCCCTGAGTGTTGAACAAGGGTAGCCACAAGAGAATAGTCCCGATGGCGATCAGGCTACCGAACCCGTACATCAGGACCAGGGGCGACTCGAACCTGCGGGCCGGCGTTCTGGGCGCTGGCGGTGGAATGTGGACCGGCGCTAGCTCTTGCTGGCGCGGGTGACGGACGACCCGGTCGCCCAACCGCCGTGTCCAACCCTGCTCCAACGCGCTACTCCTGCCTTCTTACGTAGAGACCCAGGAAAACCATGCTACTCCATAGATAGAGGGGATGCCTGATACGGAAAAGAGCTACGGAAGAGCCAGAGTAAGGGTGACCAGAGCGGCCCTCCAGCCCCACCGACGGTAAGAGCCATCTCTTGCAAGCCACCCCGTGGATGAGCTAATCACGGATAACGTATATCACCTGTGGACAAAACATACACTGCCCTTGCCCGACGCAGCATTCTAAGACCGCCTCCTCCCGCTGTCAATCCTCCTCACCCTCACCCAAGACAATGCGAGCGCCTGGCGCACCGCTCGGTCGAAATTTCACTATAATGATCGGGTGGGCACGGTGAAAGGCGTATGTAGCGTGAAAGAGATGGAGTGCTGATCCATGCCACTGACAATATCGGCCAAGGACCTTGGGGCCCTGGCGTTACCCCGCTTCTGCCCACGATGTTTCTGGATCAGGCGGCACTACAAGCTCCCGTACCAGACATTTCCCGGCATCTTCAGCTCCATTGACCGGTACGTGAAAAACGTCGTGCACCGGTATTTCGAGAACGAGGCGAGCCTGCCCGGCTGGTTTCCTACGTCTGAACGGGTGGTTGGCCTGGAGCAGGTGCCCCACTACTCCAAGTTCCTGGTGACCGATCCCAAGAGCGGCGTAACCCTCCGCGGCGAACCGGACGATGTCCTGCGGCTGGAGGGCAACGCATACCAGATCATCGACTATAAGACGGCTCGGTTCAGTGATGGTGCTGACGCCCTGTTCCCTCTCTACGAAGTGCAGCTGAACGCCTACGCCTACATAGGCCGCCGGACCCTCTTCTCACCGGTGTCCGGTCTCAGCCTGATCTATCTTGACCCGGACACGGACCTCGATTCGTTTCCCGAATGGTTGGAGCGCTCTGAAGAGACGTTCACCCTGGGGTTCACACCCAAGCTAAGGTCGGTGGAGCTTCAGCCCGAGAGCTACATCGAGGAGCTCTTGCAGCGGGCCGAGGAGATCAACGCCGCCGATGCACCGCCTGAGGCAACGCCCGGCTGCCGGGACTGCCAGGCTATGGAGAAGCTGATGGGCCTGGCCGAGCGTGAAGGCTGACCGGGAGTCTAGATAGACTGTAGCCTCTCCAGGGCCTGGGGAAGATCGGCGATGCACTGGATAGTGGCGTCAGGGGTCGCCTGGGTCTCCTCCGTATCGAATCCCTCCACCCATACCGTCCTCATCCCGGCGCGCTGGCCTCCCAGGACGTCCAGGCGGCGGTGGTCGCCCACATGGACGCCCTGGCGGGGTGCGGCTCCCAGGCTGGCCAGGGTCTGGAGGAACATGGCCCTGGCGGGCTTGGCCAAGAGCACCTCGTCCGAGAAGGTGAGGTGGTCAAAGAACTGGATGATGCCCATCTCCTCCAGGTAGGCCCTGAAAAGGCGGCCGGGCGTCATGCCCGTGTTGGAGATGAGCCCCAGGAGGTAGCCCCGCTCCTTGAGGGTGGCCAGCATCTCCGGCACGCCATCCGCCAGCGCTGCGGGCGATTGGAAAAACGAGTCGGCGTACCGGTCCAGAATGAGCGTGAAGGTCTGATGGTCGATACGCTCCAGCAGCCCCTGGTCTATGGCGCGGACGAAGATCCGCACCTGCTCCGTGAAGGAGACGTCCCGCTCCTCCTCACGCACCGCCCGGCAGGCCCTGTAGCAGGCGCGGTGGGCCTCCCTGACCTGCTCCTCCGTGAACCGTTCACCAACGGCATCCAGGGCATCTATGGCTCCTTGAACACGGAGGCGGGTCCGCTCCCGGCCCCGCTCCCGCTGGTCTATGATCAACGTCTGCCACAGGTCCAGGGTAACGGCGCGAATCTCAGGCATACCCCTGATTATCGCCGCTGCGTGGCAGCCCACCAAGACGACCGAACCGAGGATTGTACGCAATTGGGCGCATCCCTTCGGCCACTCCGTGCATCGGATATATAGGCAAAATAGCAATACCCCTGACGGTTGAAGAGTCAACCCGGAGAAGGCAGAGGAGGGTGGAAGCGATGGCGAAGGCGATCTGGAACGGTGTGGTGCTGGCGGAGAGCGGCGAGACGGTGATAGTGGAGGGCAACCACTACTTCCCACCCGATGCGGTAAAGAGGGAGCACTTCAGAGAGAACACCAGGCACACCACCTGCCCGTGGAAGGGCAGCGCCAGCTACTACGACCTGGAGGCCGACGGCGAGGTGTACGAGAGCGGTGCCTGGACCTACCATGACCCATCGAAGGCCGCCGAGCGGATCAAGGACTACGTTGCCTTCTACATACCGGTCGAGGGGTGACCCCCGCGACCACCCCTATCCTGGACTCGGCAGGCCCCTCCTGACCTTGACAAGTGCGGCGAGCAACGCCTGAACATCGGCGGCATCCAAGTGCCGGGTGAAATGCTCGTGAATCCCGCGGTGATGCACAGGCCTGGCCCGGAGCACCACGCGTCGGCCCTCCTCCGTCATGACGGCGTAGGAGCCGCGCCGGTCCTCTCGCGAGGGTTCCCTGCGGACGAGCCCCGCCTTCTCCATCCGATCGATGAGCCGGGTCAGGCCGCTGCGGCTCAATACCACGGAGTCCGCAAGGGCCTGCATCCTGAGCCGTCCCTCCGGTGCATCGTGGAGCTGGATAAGGACATCGTACCAGGTGAGAGGCAGATGCTCTGACTCCTGCAACTCCTGCTCGAATACCCTCCAGAGGGCCGAAACGGTCCGCAGCATGGCCTCCCAGGCAGCCATTCCATCTGGTTCGTTAATGGTGTTCACGGAGGGATTATGCCTCGCATGATGTTTGCGGTCAGAACGGTGCAATCGACAAAATCAGTATAGCGCAAGATATTTGCAAAAACAATTATTGACAAGTCAATTTTCCTGTGGTATTGTTGCGCAAGCAATAGTTGCTGAACCAATCATATGATTGCGAGAGGGCAAGAATACAAGGAGGTGCAGTCATGGCGAACTCAGGTACGGTACTGGTCACGGGGGCAACGGGGAACATCGGATCGGGGCTTGTCCCGGCGCTGCGGGCCGCTGGGGTGAACGTTCGAGCGTTGGTCCACGACGAGTCGAAGGCTCACCCCCTCACGGACGCGGGAGTGGAGGTGGTATTCGGCGACCTGGACAAGCCCGAAACGCTGGAAGCCGCAGTTGCCGGTGTAAGTAAGATATATCTCCTTACATGGAATGGACCGACGGCGCTTCAGCAGGCTAACAACGTCATTCGGGCTGCCAAGGCTGTTGATAGCCCGCTCATCGTCAGGCAGTCGGGCTTTGGGCCGGAGAAAAGCCGCATCATAAAGCATCACCTGGAGGTAGAGGATAATCTCAAGTCCTCAGGACTCCCGTATACGATCCTTAGCCCTACCTTCTTCATGCAGAACACCATGATGGCGGCCCAGACCGTCGCCTCTGATGGTGCTGTATACATGCCTATGAAGAACGGCAAGCTGGGCATGGTCGACGTGCGCGACATCGTTGACGTAGCCGTGAAGCTGCTCACGGAGGAGGGCCATCAGGGAAAGACGTATACGCTAACCGGTCCGGAGTCCATCTCCTTCCACCATGTAGCCGCCGTGCTCTCCCGGGTGGTGGGAAAGGAGGTCAAATATGTTGACGTGCCGCTTGAGGCCGGGCGACAAGCCATGATCGGCATGGGTGTGCCGGAGTGGATCGCTGAAGGCTTTGGCGAGCTGTTTGACGGCTTCAGCGAAAACTGGGCCGACCTGGTATACAACGACGTAGAGCATCTCACCGGCCACCCGGCCCGGTCGTATGAGCAGTTCGCCTAGGACTTCGCGCAGGTCTTTGGTGGAAGCCTGATCGGCCAGACGGCCTAGGACCATATAGTTACCGGGCTAAGGTGATGAAGAACGAGACCGCCAATTGTCCAGATGAGACGGCTCCAGCAGAGTGGGGCATCGCTCAAGCGCTTAACTAAAAAGGAGGAGACTATGCCGTACATACTCGTCAGGCACAAGGTGGAGGACTACGCCAAGTGGAAGCCCATATTCGATGAGGATGGTGTCAACCGGAAGGCCGGCGGCTCCAAGGGCTCTCAGCTACTCCGCAACGCCGATGACCCCAACGAGCTGCTCATCCTGATGGAGTGGGATGACCTGGGCAAAGCCAGGCAGTTCACCCAGTCCCCGGCCCTGAGAGAGGCGATGGAGCGAGCCGGTGTAACCGACCATCCGGACATCTACTTCCTTGATGAGGTTGAGCGACAGGCTCAATAAGAGGCAGGCACACGCCTACAACAGAATAGCTCCCCACGATGAGAGAGGCGGCTCCAGGGGCCGTCTCTCTCTCTGTTTGCCTACTATGTTGAAGGTGCCTTCCTCCGATACATGTTGCAGCAGACGCAGCCACGCCCCGATTATGGCAGGGGGAGAGGGAGAACCAGGGGCAGCCAACTACTGAATGCGTACTTCTCCTACCATACCTAAACTCTCATGAGGAACGCAGAAGAGCTTGAATGTGCCTATTTTGTCAGGAGTAATATCCTGTACCACTGTCTCTCCGGGATTTACGAAGATGTCACCCCACAGCTCACTAACGCTAAAGGTATGGAACTCCGCGTCACCGACTAAAGTCAGAGTATATGTAGCGCCGATCGTGAACTCGAAGCCTCTAGGGTTAAACAGATATGGACTTGAGTTCACCTCCACTCTGAGCGGTGTTGGCGAAGAGATGCGCCGCTGAAGGGCCTCAATGGTGGCGGAGACTTCGGCGGAGGCGGTCATAGTCGCCTTGGTAGTAGCAGCAAAAGTAGCCCGAAAGTTCGGCGCTACTGATACGGGTGTTGAAGTCGGCGTCGTGGTGGGTTTGGCTGTAGAGGCTGCAGTGGGAGTTGCACGTCTTCGAAAAGCCTCAATGGTTGCCGCGACATCATCAGGAGTAGGGGTGCTCGCTGGTGGGACGGGAACCGTCCCGGCGCTGCCATCGTCTCCTTCTCTGGGCACGAACATGCCAATTATGACAACAACGAATATTATGCCTCCCAACAAGGACCACAAAGCCAGTCTAGTCTTTCGTTTCCGAGCATCCGGCGCTGGCGGGCGAGATAGCGCCTTGATTCGCTCGACAACTTCCCGTTGATAAGTAGAGAGGCTATCCGCCGCAGGCTGAGGCGGTGGTGGAGTTGGTGGCGGCGTGGGAGCAGGAGACTGTGCAGAGGGTGGTTGCATGGGTGCAACCGTCGCTCCACAGGCGATGCAGTATCTAGCCCCTTGGTCCAGGCGTGTACCGCACCTATTACAGTAGTTCAGACCTCCAGAAGGATCAGGCGGCGTTGGTGGCGGCGTGGCCAGTGGTGGGGTCGGAGTCGGCGGCGGAGTGGCTGGCCCGGTCGGTTGCGGCGCGGGCGGCGTTGCAGGGATTGGGCTGGGCTGTGCCCGCACCAGTGCCTGGGCCAGCTCCGCGGGGGTCTGGTAGCGTCGTGCTGGGTCCTTGGCCAGGCACCGCTCCACGATGGCGTCCACCTCCGGTGGCACGTCGGCACGGGCCTGGCGCACACGGGGTGGCGCTACGTCGATGTGCTGGCGCAGGACCGCCAGGGGCGTCTCGGCGTTGAAGGGCAGCTCACCGGTGAGCATCTGGTAGAAGACCACGCCCAGGGCATAGATATCGGAGCGGATGTCCGCCCGCTCTCCTCTGCACTGCTCCGGTGACATGTAGTGGGGCGTGCCCATGATTGTGCCGGTGGCCGTCATGGCCGAAAGGTCCTCGGCCCTGGCGATGCCGAAGTCGGCGACCTTGGGAATGTTGCCCTCGGCCAGAAGGATGTTCTGCGGCTTGATGTCCCGGTGGACTATCCCCTGCTGGTGGGCGGCCTGCAGCGCCAAGGCCACCTGGCGAATAAGCTCCACCGCCTCGCTTACCGGCAGGGCGCCCCGCTCAAAGATCAGGGCGTGGAATGAGGAGGGGATGTACTCCATGGCCATGTAGAGCTCCCCGGCATCCTCACCCACGTGGTACACGGTGGCGACGTTGGGGTGCACCAGGAAGGCGGCCATGCGGGCCTCGCGGAGGAACCGCTCACGGAACTGCTGGTCCTGGGCCAGGTGAGTGTGGAGTGTCTTGAGGGCAACGATGCGTCCCAGGTTGACGTCGCGGGCGCGGTAGACCGTCCCCTGCCCACCGACGGCGATCTGCTCAATGACCTCGAAGTTGCCGATCCGTCGCTGTGCCATGGCTCAGAATGACCGAGTGAGGATACGTAGCTGGCGGTGCGATTATAGCAGAGAGGGCCTGCTACCCCACCTTGAAGGGCTTAAACGAAATAACTCGCCATTTCTTGAGCGTTACGTCTTAGATTCTTCGTCCCGATACATCGGGCCTCAGCAACTGTATTGCATGTCAAGAGTAGGGTGAGGGTTCCATGGGGTCCTGTGTTTGAGCATGGCGTTCAAGATGATCAGGAACTTGTGCATCGAAGCGACCAGGGCAACTTTCTTGGGCTTTCCTTGCGCACAGAGGCGCAGATAGAAGAAGCGGATGATGGGATTGCACCGTGTTGAGGCGATGGTAGCCATGTACAAGGTTGAGCGGACCTGTGCTCTTCCGCCCCGGATGTGGCGTTGGCCTTTGCGGCGTCCGCTATCGTGGTTGATGGGCGCGACCCCCACCAGGGCGGCAATTTGCTTGCGGTCCAGGGTGCCCAGCTCTGGGAGGTCGGCCAGCAGGGTTGAGGAAAGGACGGGGCCAACGCCGGGCACGCTACGGAGCAGGTCTTCCTTCTCCCGCCACAGAGGGCTTTCCCGCAGGCGGTTGCCCAGGTCATCATCCAACCGCTGGAGGCGTTCCTCTAGCCAGGCCAGGTGCTCCTGGATCTCCTGCCGAAGGGCAGGCATCATGGTGCTTCCTAACCGGTTCTCCTCCGCCGTGCGCATCTGGATGAGCTGGCGCCGCCTTGCCAGCAGAGCGGAGAGCTCTTGCGCCTGGACATCGGGCAGGGGCCGTGGTGTGGGGCACACCCGCTGGGCAAACTGGGCAATGACCTGGGCGTCTAGGGAGTCTGTTTTCGCCAGCAGCCCCAGGCTCTTGGCGAAGTCCCGGACCTGCACCACCGCGACGGGCACACCCTCCAGGCCCAGAGCGCAGGCCGCGGGCATCTCCAACCCCCCGGTGGCCTCCAGAACCACTAAGGTAGGGCCGAGGGCCCTGACGCGCCCCACCAGGTGGGCTATCCCCGCTTCGTCGTTGGGCTCCTGCCATGTTTCCCCGGAGGAAAGCACCGCCACGTCTAGATGGGCCTTGCTCACATCTATGCCGATGAACACCGGTCCGCGTTCCATCACACTCCTTTGGCCCGGTCTTGCGGATGCGGGCTCTCAGACCCTGGCAACTGTCCGGGCTCTTTCTTGTGGAGGCCAGGGCGACCACGCTGAGTCACGGTCTCCTGGGACCGAGAATGCATCGGCCTGCCCTGGCCTGTCTCCAACCGCAATATACAAGAATGGCAGGCTGAGAGTCCCATGTCATTCTGAGGAGTACCGACTCGTCGGGACGACGAAGAATCTAGAAAGGTATGATGTTAATAAAGTTGATGACCTTCAGAGTGGGGCATCAATGGAGCCGTATCGCACACCTATTTTGCCCGGCACGGGAGCCGCCATCACCTGCCTGCAAGCCGTGGCTACCCTGAGCAGGGAGGCGCGGTGGAACACAGGGGCGGTGCCGGTGAGCTATTGGAAGGCCCCGGCAAACATCAGCAGCCAGAAGAGACGCGAGCACACAGGGCCTGGCTCTGGATGAATCCCTACTCTTTTGGGGCGCGAAAGCAAGCGGTGATATGGTCGTTGACCATGCCAACAGCCTGCATGTGGGCATAACAGATGGTGGGGCCCACGAACCGGAATCCTCTCTTCTTGAGGTCTCTTGACATAGCCTCTGATTCCGGGGTCTGGGCTGGTATGTTTTCCATGGTGATTAGCCCAGGCCTTCGGGTGGTCTTGTGGCCTGTAAACTGCCAAATATAACGGTCGAAGCTGCCGTACTCCCTCTGGACCTCCAGGAAACGAACGGCGTTGCTGATAGTGGAGTCTATTTTGGCCCGGTTGCGCACAATACCGGCATCGGCCAAGAGCCGTCTCCTGTCTTCATCGGTGTATGCCGCCACCTTGGCCGGGTCGAAGTTATCGAAGGCCCTCCGGTAGTTCTCCCGCTTGCGGAGAATGGTCTGCCAGGAGAGGCCAGCCTGAGCACCCTCCAGAGTCAGGAACTCGAACGTGAGGCGGTCGTCATGGACAGGGACGCCCCATTCACGATCGTGATAGTCCATCATCAATGGGTCTTCCGGCCCTCCAAAGCAGCGTATCCTCTTTGCCTCTTCCATAGGGCGCTCCGCCTTCCATTCTCCTACGGTACCGATTGAAATGATCAGATCGGTGGTCTTGCCTCAGATACGTCACGGTCCCGGCACCACTAACCCCCCTGGCCCGGTGGCTCCGGCTTTTCGGGCTCAAGGTGCAAGGAGGCTGAGTTGAGGCAGTAGCGGAGCCCCGTCGGTTGCGGGCCATCCGGGAACAGATGGCCCAGGTGTGCGCCGCACGCGCCGCACGTCACCTCAGTCCGCGCCATGCCCAGGGAGCGATCTTCCTCCGTGGCCACCTGCGCATTTTCGATGGGCTCCCAGAAGCTGGGCCATCCCGTACCCGAGTCGTACTTCGTGTCGGATAAGAAGAGCGGAGCGTCACAGCAGATACAGCGATATATGCCAGGGTCTTTTGCGTCCCAATATTCGCCGGTGAATGGCTGTTCCGTTGCCTTCTCGCGGGTCACCGAGAATTGAAGCGGTGACAGCTTAGCCCTGTAGTCCTTTTCATCTTTCATTACTGAAGTCCCTCCAAAATGTTCCAACCTTGTTCCGACCTAGGGAGTCTTATACGATCACGATGCGGCGGGCTGCTCTTCAGCAAACCTGCGTACTACGACTCCAAACGGTGCAACCGCCAACGCCATGAAGGGTACAACAATGGCCCACCAGATGGCAAAGCGCATGGTTGGTGCCCCAACGATCACTACCATGCCGGACACCACTAGCGCCCGTGTGCCTTATCTGAGTCCCGCCAGGACAATCGCGCCTGACAGGAGGGCTGTTGCTGCCCAAGAGACGCTCTCGCCCATACCGCTGAAATCGTCGTTCAGCCGGCTGCCTAGACCGACGATGATGGAGAACGAGGCGGGAATCACGGATAAGGCCAGCAAACTTTCGTCTAACCTGGAGTGCTTGGTGATTGCTGTGGGAAGCCCGTTGACCACACCGGCCTACCTTTGGGGAAGGTACCGCTTCGGGTACTTGGCCACCACAGAGTAGAGAACGTCCACCATATTGGCCAGTCGTACCTTGGCTACCTGGGAACAGAGCTGATACGCTGCGATACGGTCCAGCCCATATTCTTCTTCCAGCCAGATAATCAGGTCATAGAAGGCGATTCGAGTAGCGTCCTCCATTGGCTTGGCGCTGCCAATGGACATAAGGTACTCACTGCTCTCTACACGTGGGGTAGATATTGCCTGTCCCTTTATGAGGTTTACCGTGAGTGTACCCCTGGTTGGCACCTCAACGGCGACCACACACACCTCTGCGTCACCCTGTGCGCCGTGACCGTCTCCTATATGCAGCAGCGCACCGGGTACCTGAACGGGGAAGTAGACCACATTGCCGGGGCAAAGATCGGCTACATCCATGTTGCCGCCATGAAAGCCGGGGGACAAAGAGGATATGGCCTCCAACTCTGGTGATGTCCCCATAGTCCCGTAGAAAGGCTCCAGGGGTATTGGAGGAATGGCCAACCTTTCGTCGTGGATGATCCCCGCATCCGTGATGGGATGCAAAAGCACGCGTGGTGAAAGCGGCGGATTGAGGACCCTTGTAAAGACCGTACCGCAGAGGCCGCCGAATTCCGGGATGATGCAGCTTACTCCATAATCACGAGTAATCTCAATCTCGTGGATGGTGACTGCCAAAGTATCACCCTTCTCCGCTCCCTCCACATAGATAGGACCGGTGCATGGGTTGACATAGGGGAGTTGGATCACTCTCGCCAGGTCCACGTCTGGGGAATCGATCTTGTCCTCGAAGGCGTCCAGGGTTTCGACCTGGAAAGTTTCACCCGGCTTTACGTTGGCGGTAGGCTGGCTGTACGGGCCTATGACATAAGGCCTTGCTCCTAGGGGTGCCGGCTGAATGGACTGCATCTTGCTCTCCGGGTGAGGATAGGCTGCATACTACTAGCTGTCTGCCTCCGCCGCAATGACGTAGCAGCAGCTACTTCCCATTCCACACCGTTCCATACGAGCGCTTCTCAGGAGAGGCTACTGACCTTGAGGTATAAAGGTGTGGCAAACGTGTAGGAAGATATAGGGCGAGCATCCACGCATTCTGATTTGCGCTGTCTTAGCATGGATGTGCGAAGGGGCGCCTGGCGCCCTGCCGCGCCAGGCGCCCCTTCGCGTGTTGAGTCCCAGCGATCGCTGGTCCCGGGACTCTTACGAGTGCGGCATCCAGCCAGCCCCTCATAGCTGGTCGCAGCTTCACGTTCACTATTACATCTTCGGCATGCTTCCTACTGTGTACGGGGCTCCAAGGATACTCGGTGGTCCTTGCTGCTGAGCCAGCATCATACTGATAGCCCAATGGAGAGTTCACAAGTTCAGGCCCCGGTATGGTTAGGCCGCCTTCGGGGTAAGGAACGAGGCACTACTCGCTTCACAGTAGGCAGGGTAGAACTGCCCTCTGGGTGCTACAATCCCTCCGGGAGCCGCCTCGTGTACCTATCTCGCCTGGCACTGACCAACTACCGCAACTTCCGCAGCCTGGAGGTGGAACCGCCGCCGGGCACGGTGTTCATCCTGGGGGCAAACGCCCAGGGCAAGAGCAACCTGCTGGAGGCAGCCTACCTGCTGGCCATCGCAAAGTCCTACCGCACCAACACGGAGCGGGAGCTGATTCACCGGGACGCTCTCCAGGAGACTGACACCCTCCCGGAAGACCCTCCGATACGCCCCGGCTCGCCGGGGCTATCGACCCCGACAAGCCGGGGGATGAGCGAAGCATCACCGGAAAGGACAGGCTTCGGTTCAGGACAGGCGCTCATCACCGGCGAGGCGGAGCTGAAGGAGGGCCATCTGCGCGTGATCGTCGGGCTCCAGGCTACGGCTGGCCAGGGAGGCGGCGGATGGCTGGTGAAGAAGCAGATCCGCGTCAACGGCGTGGCCACCACCGCCGCCGGACTGGTGGGCTGGCTCAACGCTGTGCTCTTCACCGCCACCGACATCGATCTCACATACGGTTCGCCATCGGTGCGCCGCCGCTTCCTGGACATACTCATCTCTCAGGCGGACCGCACGTACCTGCGCGCCCTTCAGCGGTACCAGCGAGTGGTGACCCAGCGCAACCACCTGCTGCGGCTAATTCGCGACGGGCGCGGCTCCCGAGAGGAGCTGGACTTCTGGGATGCGGAGCTGGTGAAGGAGGGTGTCGCCATCATAACCCGGCGCGACCAGGTGATCGAAAGGCTAGCCCCCCTGGCCACCCAGGCCTACGCCGGGCTGGTCGGCGGCCAGGAAGAGCTGTCGCTGGTCTTCCAGCCCGCGGTACCGGCCCCAGGGCTGGAGGAGGCGCTGAGAGAGCAGCGGGAGCGGGAGATCGCCGCGGGCATGACCCTTTCCGGCCCCCACCGGGACGACCTGGCCCTGGAGGTAGAGGGTATGAGTGCGGCTATCTACGCCTCGCGGGGGCAGGCCCGCACCATCGCCCTGGCGCTGCGGCTGGCGGAGGCCCTCTTCCTGAAGGAGACACGCGGTGAGGAACCCGTCCTGCTGCTGGACGACGTGCTCTCCGAGCTAGACCCGCAGCGCCGGCGTCATGTGCTGGAGGAGGCGGGCCGGTACCAGCAGACGCTGATCACCACCGCAGAGCCTGCGTTGGCCCAGGATGCGCCCGTACGGCCCTCGGCGGTGTTCACCGTGCACCAGGGTAGGGTGACCCAGTCCTGAGGTCACCCTGTGCTATCATGCCACCGAGCCAGGGTGAGGAGGGGCCACATGGGTATAGCGGTGGAGCAGCGGGAGGCCGTCGAGCGGGCCAGCCGGATCGTCGCCGAGTCTCGATACGTCATCGCCATGGTGGGGGCAGGCATGAGCGCCGAGAGCGGCGTCCCCACCTACCGGGGCGCGGGCGGTCTCTGGACCCGTTTCGGTGAGCCAGACCCCAGGCTCTACCAGGCATTCGTCCAGGACCCCAAGGGCTGGTGGGAGCGGATGCTGGACAGGGAGAACAACCCGGAGCCGTCGCCACGGGCGGAGATGCGGCAGGCGCTGGAAAAGGCGACCCCCAACGCAGGACACTACGCGCTGGTAGACCTGGAGAGCATGGGTATCCTCAAATACGTCATCACCCAGAACATAGACAACCTGCACCGCGCGGCGGGCAGTCGAAACCTGGCCGAGATCCATGGGAACCGCACCCTGCTACGGTGCATGGAGTGCCACCTGCGGATGCCTCGGGACGAGTACGAGTTCGCGGAGATGCCACCCCGCTGCCCGGAGTGCGGCGGCATCATCAAGGGCGACGGCGTGATGTTCGGCGAGCCCATCCCCACCGACGTGCTCCAGGTCTCCTACGAGCAGACGGAGCGGTGCGACTGTATGCTGGTGCTGGGCACATCGGGTACGGTCTATCCAGCGGCACAGTTCCCGCTCCAGGCCCACCAGAGCGGCGCTCACCTGATAGAGGTGAACGTGGACGACACGCCTCTCACCGATATGGCGGACGTTGTGCTGCGGGGCCCCTCCGGCGAGCTGCTGCCGCCGCTGGTGACCAGGGTGGCGGAGCTGCTGGCCTCACAAGGGTCGGTTTAGGCCCCTACGACTACCGAGGGGTAGCGGAAGCCCGGCGGCTATGCCTTTGGCCTGCAGGACGGCGTGGCGAAGGTGGCCCCCACCGCAGAAGCCGCCACCGCCACATCAGCGCGGGGGCCCACACCAACGACGGTACGAACAGCCAGACGTAGGTGAGGGTCCCGGCAAGGGCCGCGAACTCCTTCGGCACGGCAGCGTAGCTTACTATCGAGTCCAGCCGTTGGGCCAGCATGTAGAGCCCCACTACGTGGGCCACGAATGCGGTCAGGCCGGCCACGCCTAGCAAAATGAGCCTGGCGCGGAGGGCCAGGCCGGGCATCGCCACCAGCACCGCGGTCGCCAGGATGAGCCCGTAGGCCATGGTCATGCCGTGCATCCCCGCCTGCACGGTGCTCCCCGTCGCACTTCGGGCCACGAACAGGACCTCGTGATCCTGCTGTTCAAGGAGAACGGTTGCGGGCGCCAGGGGTGATACCGTGCGGAGAAGCAGGTCAACATAGCCCACTCCCAGCCAGATCCATGCCAGGGAGAGGAGCAACACGCACCCCGCAGACAGGAGGAGGAAGAGCTTGAACCTAGGCGCTTCTGCGATACCCATACCGTCTCATCCACACGAGCCAGAGCATGACCGAAGCGATCACCATGATGGACTGCCACACCAGCAGGTGGGCGACATCCAGCGCCGCAGGGAAGGTCAACCCGATGTAGACCAGGCTGGTGATCCTGACCAGGTTGATCGCCGAAAGGGCAACGAAGCCGAAGAGTATGCCCAGAAGCTTCCACGAGGGAGCTGCGGGGAAGGCGAGGACGGCGGCGGCGAATATGGCGAAGGGCGCCAGGTTGGTGCATTCCTCGATGACCCGGAAGACCACCGTGTCCGTCAGTATCTCGTTGCCCGAGACCTGGACGCTTGACCCGAGAACACCCGCCAGGAATCCAGCGACCTGAGCGTTGAACTGGAGGAGCGGCTCCAGCAGCGGCGTCCCGTCCAGCCGGGCGTACAGGAAGAGGAGAGCGGCGAGACTCCCGGCATAGATAAGCAGCGTGCGTGCCATCTGCCGGTGCCGCACCAGCAGAGCGGCCACGGCGCCCAGGGGTTGGTAGCGGCCTGCACCCTTTGGGCGCCGCCTTGCCCTCCGCTCTCGCCGCCGCTGGCTGCGGGGCTGTTGGTCACCGTCCGCCATACTCTACTCCGTTGCCTAGCTAGGATTGCTTTCGAGCACCTATTCTACCCCCAATCCACCGCTTGTGCAGTTACGCCGCCCTGCGCCGCGACCGCGCACACAGCCCCATACCCACGAGCACCAGCACGCCGAACACAACGGCCATCCCTAACAACCCCCACTGGGAGACGGACGGAATCGCCGTCGGGGTTAGCGGAGGCGGCGGGGGTGGAGGGGGAGGAGGGGGAGAAGGGGGAGGAGGAACGCCAGGAGCAGCTTGCACGCACTGAGAGAACTCAGAGGTGTTGTTGCCTGGATCGGTGGCCGTGGCGGTGATGTAATCACCCACCGAGACTGTGGTATCAAAGCTGGCGCCAAAGCCCACGTTGCCACTTCTGTCGGTGATCAAATCTTTGAAGCCGAGGAACGTCTCCCCTTCGCCATTGCTGGAAGGGTCGCAAGCATCGTTCGAGAAGAATTCTAACCTGAAGATCGTACTGGTTGCGCTATTCAATGTGCCATTGATGCTAATGGTGCCACTGATGACACCGACTGTCGTTAAGACGGGGAAGTTTTGAAGGTAGTTGGGGCCGGTGTCGCCGTCCCCGACATCGTTGAGCGTCACCCCATCAGTGCCCAGATCGATGCCCAACTGAGCGTTGGCGAAAGTGGAGTTGCCCAGGATGGTATTTCCGGTGCTCGCTTCAACGAAGACTCCGTCACCCCCGTTGAAGGCGATGGTGTTGCCCGCGCCGGCCGCCGTTCCTCCGATCTGGTTGTCGAAAGTGTTGAAGACATTGAAGGTTCCTATGCGCACGCCGTGGAAACCGTTGCCCAGGTCGCTGATACCTGTAACATCCGTACCGATAAAGTTGCCTTGCACCACGGTTTCCGGAGCACCTCCGATGTGGATACCGCTGCTGTTATTACCCGAGATGACATTGCCTGCACCAGGTGTTAGCCCACCGATCATGGTGTTGGCATTGTCAAAGACCGATACGCCGAAGGAGCCGTTGGCCAGGGCAACCGTCCCAGTGATGTCGGAGCCTATAAAGTTGCCCTGCACCACATTGCCAGTCACTCCCCAACCAACCCCAGCAAGTTGAACGCCCGCTGCGCCGTTGCCAGAGATGAGGTTTCCAGCATCAGGCGTGATTCCGCCAATGACTGTGTTTGATGCATTGGCTCCTACGCCGACCAGAGTGTTGCCCAAATCCACCTTTCCGGTGACATCAGTGCCTATAAAGTTGCCCTGCACCAGGTTACCAGTTGCGCTGGTGTCGGTGATGACGATCCCGAATCCGTCGAACCGGTTGATGACAAGTCCTCGTATCGTGCTGCTGTCGGCGGTGATAACCAGCCCGTGCGCGAAGGGGCCCCCGGCATTGGTGCCGTCCAGCTCGATCTTGAGCACGGTGTTCAGGCCCAGGCCGGGACCGTTGGTGTTGGGGCTGGCCTCCGGCTGCGTGTAGCCATCGATGACCACCGAGTCGGTGATGGTGGGAAGTGCGGATGATGGCTGGATGAGCCACGAAGCCGTACTGGTTACAAAACCTGGGTCGCTGCTGGGGATAAGGAACGCTACGGTGTCCGTTCCCACGCTAGCGTTTGCGGCGTTGATGGCCTCCCGCAGGCTACAGTGGGTCACGTCACAGGTGCCGTCATCCACATCGTTGGCGGAGTTGACGGTGAATGTGGTTGCTGCGGCCTGGGAAGCCACCAGGGTCGCAAGCAGCAATACAGCTGCTGCCGCCGCCACGAGCAGGTGGCGGTATGTAGACGGACTCCAATTTTGAGGTTCCGGCAACGGCTAGCTCCTCCGTAGGGCAGGACTATCGCCGGAGTGTACCTTAGTTTACTGTTTATTGGCGCGTCAAGCCAAGCACCGGCAGCAGCGGCACGACGAAGTTCGTCGCAGCATAAGCGTCGGCTGGAGCCACTCGCAACGCTAGCGGCGGATGCTGGAGGCGCGGGAGATGCAGAGCAGGTCTGCCCGCTGGTTGAGGTAGCGGGTCTCCGTGGTGATGATGAGCATGTGGGCCCCGTCCCGGCCCTCCCGCTCAATGATGTCGGCGTACCTGGTCTGGGAGTAGATACGGTCGCCCAGGCTGGGGTACTGGAGCACCTCTATCTCATTGCCGGCGTTGAGGATACGCACAAGGTCCGTGGGGACGTTGGGCAGCGAACCCCTCCCTCCGCCACCTCCACGCACGCCGCCGATCCCATCTGAGACGGGGTTCTCCTTGAAGGCACGGGTGACGGGGTCGTCCTGGCTGGGAGGCGTCTTGCCCAGATAGGTGCAGTAGATGCCGGGCGTTGTGATACCGCCGAACTTGGTTCCCTTGGCGAACTCCTCGTCGTAGTGACGGGGGTCGGGGTCCATCAGCGCCTGGCTGAACCGGCGCAGGGCCTCCTTCTCTACCACCCACCATGATGCCTCCACGAGCTCACCCTCGGCACCGATGATCGCCTTGATCTCGTCGGTCAGCTTCGTCTCCGCGGTTGTCATGCTACAGCTCCCAGATGCTGCCCGTCCTGGCCAGCAGCTTGATCGGCTGAATAGACTCCACCGTCCAGCCCTTCTTCTCCAGCCAGGCCTTGAAGTCCTCCTCCTGCCCAGCGTGACACTCCGCCAGCAGCCGGCCGTCGCCCAGGGCGTAGACCGTGGTCACGGTTGTCCTGGCGTCCGCCCGCCAGTTCTTCGTCTCATGAAGCTCCTCGCGAAACTTGTTTACGTCATCCCAGCCGGGTGCGGTACCAATGGCCATCCAGCGTGCCATGCTTCCTCCTTGTGAACGCAACTCTGCCTATACGCGGCTCACGTTTGGAACGGGGTCCCATAACCAGGTATACGGGCTACTCCTCAGGCGGCACGAAGGGGTACGGGATGGGGCGTCCGCCGCGGATGGGCAGGACAATGGTCCCGTTGCCAGGGCAGGTCTCTATGTCGTCCTGGTTCTTCATGCCCGTCTCCAGCTCCACAAAGCCCAGTCCACCCTTTTCGTACTTGTTGGTCACCTTGGCCCAGCAGGTCAGTGTATCCCCGGGAACAATCATGGCGCGGTGCTGGAAGGAGACCTTCCACCCCCAGCCCTCTGGTAGGCAGAGGTCCTTCATATATTGAGGCATGACGCTCTGCTTCCAGGAGCCCTGGCCCAGGACGTTGGGCAGCCCCTCATGGTAGACGGCGAAGTCCTGGTCGTAGTGAATCCGGTGCCAGTTCTCTATGGCCGCGCTCCATCTGAAGAGGTGAGTAGGGGTCATGGGGCCGATAACGTAGGTAGGCAGCTCCTGTCCCACCTTCACATCGTCATAGTAGAGTTGCTCTTTGGTGCGAAGCTCTTCAGCCGTTGGCATGATGTTTTTTCCCCCTTTGTCCTTAGTGTCGCAACTACCGTAGTGTCACGATTACCGTCGGATGCTGGACGCCCTAGTGATACAGAGGCGCTCACCCTTCTGGTTGGTGTACTCCGTCTCCGTGGTAATAATGAGCATACGGTTGCCGTCCCGGCCCTCCCGCTCCACGATGTCGGCTATCTTCGCCTGGGAGTAGATGATGTCGCCCAGGCTGGGATACTTGAACATCTCGATCTCGTTGCCGGCATTGAGGATACGCTTCAGGTCCGTGGGAACGTTGGGCAGCGACCCCCTCCTTCCCCCACCTCCACGCACGCCACCGATGCCATCGGAGACGGGGTTCTCCTTGAAGGCACGGGTGATGGGGTCGTCCGCGTCCAGGGTCTGCCTGCTGGTGTAGGTGCAGAAGATGGCGGGTGTGATGATCTCGCCGTACTTGGTGTTCCTGGCAAAATCCTCGTCCCAATAGCGGGGATCGGGGTCCATGAGCGCCTGGCTGAACCTACGCAGGCCCTCCTTCTCAATTCCCCACGGGGAGACCTGTATCCGTTCTGCGGTAGCTCCAATGAGCGCCTTCACCTCTTCGGTCAGGTAGGTCTTCGCGCTGGTCATAACGACGACGCCCTCCTGTGTAGAAGCCTCGCCAAGGCAGCTATCGAGCTACAGCCCAGGCAGCACACGCCATACGCAGCAGTGGAATTGGGCAGGCGCTCCCCCGCGTCTGAAAAGCGGTGCCATACGGGCCCATCTCCCGCCGTATGGCAGCATCGCCAACAGGCCCCCTATGCGTGGGGGTTCGTTCGGCCAGGATACTACAGCACACCGCATTACTGGTCAAGAGGCCAAGGCACCACGGAGGATGCTCCGTAGTGCCTCCAGCCGCATAGGTACAGAGGCCCCGTTGACAGAAGGTATGACGGCTGGTAGAATTCCCGCTTGCTGCCCTAGCGTGAGGGCGGCTTCTGTTGTACTATATGTCCAATACAACACAACGTTGATCTGGAGTAGGGATGCCCACAGTAAATCAGCTGGTACGTAAGGGAAGGGTCACGGCCAAGAAGAGGACCAAGACCCCTGCCCTGCGGTTTATCCACAATACCCTGAGGAATAAGCTGATCTGGGGGCCCGGATGCCCCCAGAGACGGGGCGTCTGCGTGCAGGTGAAAACCGTAACACCCAAGAAGCCCAACTCAGCGTTGCGCAAGGTAGCCAGGGTCCGCCTGACCAACGGCGTAGAGGTAACGGCCTATATTCCTGGGGAGGGCCACAACCTCCAGGAGCATTCGGTTGTCCTTATCCGGGGAGGTCGTGTCAAGGACCTCCCCGGCGTTCGATATCACATCGTCCGAGGCACTCTCGATACGGGCGGGGTAGCGGACAGGAGGCGGGGTCGCAGCAAGTACGGTTCCAAGAAGAGCTAGCGGCATTCGGAAGGCCCGGAAGCAGCGTCCTCCGGGGCCTTTTTGAGTAACCGCTGGCGACGGGTGCCCAGGACCGATTTTGAGGAAGGATTCAAGGCGTAGGAGGAAAGGTTTACCTTGTCCAGAAGACGACCAGCGGTGCGGCGGGTGATACCGCCAGATCCAAAGTACCATAACGTTGAGCTTGCCCGGTTCATCAACAGGCTGATGATGAAGGGCAAGAAAACGGTTGCCCAGCGCATTGTGTACCAGGCGCTAAGTATGCTGGAGCAAGAGACTCACCACGAGGCTCTAGAGGTGTTTCAGGAGGCGATGCGCAACGCGACACCCATGCTGGAGGTGAAGGCGCGCCGGGTGGGTGGCGCAACCTATCAGGTACCCATTGATGTGCGCCCGGAGCGCCGGGAATCCCTGGCCATGCGCTGGCTCATTACCTCTGCCCGCGCACGCACAGGAAAACCGATGGCGGAGCGGCTGTTCCAGGAGCTCCTGGATGCATCCCGAGGACAGGGCGCCGCTGCGAAACGCAGGGAAGACCTGCACAGGATGGCGGAGGCGAACCGAGCATTTGTTCATTACAGGTGGTAACGATGCCCCAGGGCACACACCCCAGAATGTGGACTAACGATGACTACCGACGATGTTCCTTCGGAACGTATACGCAACATGGGCTTTATTGCCCATATAGATGCCGGCAAAACGACCGTAACCGAGCGGGTGCTCTATATCACCGGCCGCACCTACAAGGTGGGGGAGGTGGATGAAGGCACAACGGTCATGGACTGGATGGAGCAGGAGCGGGAGCGGGGCATCACCATAACCGCGGCCGCTGCCACCTGCTACTGGAAAGACCACCGCATCAACATCATCGATACCCCCGGCCATGTCGACTTCACCGCCGAGGTGGAGCGTAGCCTGCGAGTTCTGGATGGCGGTGTCGTCGTCTTCGATGCCGTTGCCGGAGTCCAGCCCCAGTCAGAGACCGTGTGGCGGCAGGCCGACCGGTATAACGTGCCGCGAATCTGCTTCGTCAACAAGATGGACCGGACCGGCGCCGATTTCGCTCGGACGCTGGATATGATCCGCCACCGGCTGAAGTCCAATCCGGTGGCAATCCAGATCCCGCTGGGCAGCGAGGCAGACTTCCGAGGAGTCATAGACCTCATTGATGAAAAGGCACTGGTCTATGAGAATGAAGGGTCACATGACGGTACCTGTGTGCCGGTTCCCGAGCAGTTCCATGCAGAGCTCAGCCAATACAGGGAAGCGATGATCGAAAAGGTTGCCGAGACCGACGACGGCCTGCTGGTGAAGTACCTGGATGGAGAGCCGATCTCCCAGCAGGAGCTTCGCAGCGCCCTGCGTAGGGCAACCATCGCCAACGCCCTGGTGCCCGTGGTGTGCGGCAGCGCAAGGCGAATCGGGGGCATCGACCCGCTGGTGGACGCCATTACCCACTACCTGCCCTCTCCCCTGGACGTGCCTGCGGTGCTTGGCGTAGAGCCCAAGAGCAACCGGGAGGTGGGCCGGGAAGCCAGGGCCGATGCCCCCGTCTCCGCCCTTGCCTTCAAGGTAATGACCGACCCGTACGCCGGCCGCCTGGTCTATTTCCGGGTCTACTCCGGGACGATACGCAGCGGCGACAGCATCTACAACGCCACCAAGGACTCCGGAGAGCGTATGGGACGCATGCTGAGAATGACGGCCAACCGTCGCGAGGATGTGGAGGAGGTGTATCCGGGAGACATAGCGGCGACGGTAGGCCTGAAGCGCACCTTTACCGGCGATACCCTCTGTGACTCTCGGGCTCCAGTCATCCTGGAGTCCATTGTTTTTCCCGAGCCTGTGATATCCACGGCAATAGAGCCGCGCAGCAGAGGAGACCAGGAGAAGCTGGCCGACTCCATGCACAAGCTATCTGAGGAGGACCCCACGTTCCAGGTGCGGTACGACTCAGAAATAGGACAGACCATCGTCTCCGGCATGGGCGAGCTGCACTTAGAGGTGCTGGTGGAGCGGCTCAAGCGGGAGTTTGGCGTGAACGTCAACATGGGCCGCCCACGAGTCTCCTACCGGGAGGCCATCACGGCCCCGGCCCGCGCCGAAGGCAGGTTCGTCCGGCAGACCGGCGGCCACGGGCAGTACGGCCACGTATGGCTGGAGGTGGAGCCCGGTGAGCGGGGCAGCGGTTTCGAGTTCAAGGAGAGGATCGTGGGTGGCGCTATTCCCAGAGAGTACATCCCCGCCGTTCGGTCCGGCGTCATGGAGGCGCTTCAGAACGGTGTTGTGGCCGGCTATCCGGTGGTGGACGTGAAGGTCTCCCTGGTGGACGGCACCTACCATGACGTGGACTCATCTGAAGTCGCCTTCAAAATAGCCGGCTCCATGGGGCTGAAGGCCGCATTGCAGCGGGCCCATCCCGTTCTTCTTGAACCGCTGATGTCCCTGGAGGTGGTTACGCCGGGAGAGTTCCTGGGCGACATTCTGGGTGACCTGAACGGGAGGCGCGCCCGTATTCGCAATATTGAGGGCCACGGGGATACCCAGATGGTAATGGCCTACGTGCCTCTTGCAGAGGTCTTTGGGTATGCCACCCAGCTCCGCTCCCTTACCCAGGGCAGGGCAAGCCACTCCATGCAGTTTGCCCACTATCAGGAGACGCCCCAAGAAATAACCAAAGAGGTGGTGCACATCTAGTGGTTGATCAAGTACAGACGACACATCGGCAGCGGATACGCATCGTGCTCAAGGCCTTCGATCACCGAGTGATCGATCAGTCCGCTGAGCAGATCGTGGAGGCGGCGGAACGGACCGGGGCTCACGTTGCCGGGCCTATACCACTACCCACCTCCATCAAGCGTTTCTGCGTCATACGCTCCCCCCACGTGGACAAGAACTCACGGGAGCATTTTGAGATGCGGACGCATAAGCGGCTCATCGATATCCTGGAGCCAACATCCAAGACCATAGACGCCCTGGCCAGGCTCAACGTGCCCGCCGGCGTGGATATCTCCATCAAGCTGTAGAGGGCGTCATGACTACCGCGAACATAAATGCCGCCCAGCAGCTCGCTCGCGTGGGAGAGGACGTTCCCATGGCGGAGCGGGAGAAGCTGTTCCAGACGCGACTCAAGGTGATGACCCCCGCACCGGACTTTAATGAGGGAGCGGGCCCGCTCCTCATAGGGACTGTAGGGACTGTAAAGAAACCAGGTTTGTGGAATTTGAAACGATGATTCAGGGCATCTTAGGCAAGAAGATAGGAATGACCCAGGTGTTCCGGCCCGATGGCCGCGCCGAGGCCGTCACGGCGTTGGAGGCCGGGCCGTGCGTGATCACTCAGATCAAGACCGTAGTGAAGGACGGGTACGACGCCCTCCAGATAGGCTTCGGCGAGAAGCGACGCATCACCAAGCCCCTGGAAGGCCACCTGAAACGGCTAGGGAAGTTTCGCTATCTCCGGGAGGTCCCTGTGCAGGAGATCGCAGACCTCCAGGTGGGTCACACCATAGATGTGAGCCTCTTCACTCCCGGAGAGCGGGTAAACGTCACCGGCACCTCCAAGGGAAGAGGGTTCGCCGGCGGCGTGAAGCGGTGGGGATTCCACGGTGGGCCCAAGACCCACGGCCAGTCAGACCGCCACCGGGCACCGGGATCCATCGGCTCCGGCACCACCCCGGGACGGGTTATCAAGGGCCTCAAAATGGCCGGCCATATGGGGCACCGCCGGGTGACCACGCAGAACCTGGAGGTACTTGAGATTGACCCGGATAGGAACCTGCTGCTGATCCGAGGCGCCGTTCCAGGAGCCCGCAACAGCCTGCTCATTATCCAGAAAACAAAGGGGGCCTCGGCACCCAGCGAGTAACGTCATGGAGCTACCGGTACTGGATATGCAGGGAGAGACCGTGGGCACCTTAGAGGTAAGCGACTACCTCTTTGGTGTTCCTATGAACCTTCCGCTGGTCCACCAGGCCATGGTGAGACAACGGGCCAACGCTCGTCGCGGCACCTCCAACACCAAGACCCGCGCCCAGGTGAGAGGTGGCGGCGCAAAGCCGCGACCACAGAAGGGCACCGGCCGCGCCCGGCAGGGGACCATTCGAGCGCCCCACTTCCGTGGCGGCGGCGTCGTCTTTGGCCCTCACCCGAGGAGCTACCGGCAGCGGATGCCCAAAAAGATGCGGCGTCTGGCCGTTCGCTGCCTCCTCTCTGACAAGGTGCGTGAGGAGCAGATAGCCATCCTCCAGGAGCTGCAACTGCCTCAGGCGAAGACCCGAGAGATGGTCCATCTCCTGGAGGCACTCAAGGTCTCTTCCCCAACCCTGATCGTTGCTCCAGAGGCAGAGAGGACGGTGGTGCTTTCCGCCCGGAATCTGCCGGATGTCAAGACGGTTCCCCCTTCCAACTTCAACGTCCTGGACCTCTTGAACCATGATAAGCTCATCATTACCGTGGCGGGAATCCGCAAGGCTGAGGAGATCTGGGCCCCGGACGGACCCGGCACGGATATGAAAGCGACCTCCAAGCCGGCACCCCGGAGAAGGCGCTCCACGCGGGCGACGGCAAAGAAGGCACCCTCCCAGAAGACACCGCCCGCAGAGGCGGAATCTGCGTCTGAGCCCGCGGAGGAGCAGACCGGCGGGGAGGCGGAAGAGTAACGGTCATGCACATCTACCAGGTACTCCTGCGCCCTATAGTGACTGAGAAGAGCACCCTTCTCCAGTCGCAGGACAAGTACGTCTTCCAGGTGGCTCCCAAGGCCAACAAGATCATGGTCAGGGAGGCGGTGCAGAAGGCGTACAACGTGAACGTGGCGTCGGTGAACATTGTGAACACGCCGGGTAAGAGGAAGCGCTACGGCCCGCGCATGGTGCAGCAGCCTGGTACCAAGAAGGCCATCGTCACCCTGAAGTCCGGCGAGCGTATTCAACTCTTCGAGGGAGCATAGCAGGCATGCCGCTAAAGACCTATCGTCCTATTACACCGGGGCTCAGAGGAGCGGCTCATCCCACCTTTGAGGAGATCACCAGGAGCCATCCGGAGAAGTCGCTAACAGCGCCTCTCAAGCGCTCCGGAGGAAGAAACGTCCGGGGCAAGATCACCGTTCGCCATCGTGGCGGCGGCGCCAAGCGCGCCTACCGAATCATAGATTTCAAGCGCGACAAGGTGGGTGTCCCCGGGAAGGTAGCGACCATCGAGTACGACCCCAACCGCTCCGTGCGCATAGCCCTGGTCCACTATGCGGACGGGGACAAGCGGTACATCCTCTGCCCCCAGAACCTCAGGGTTGGCGACCCCGTAGAGGCCGGCCCTGATGCGGAGGTCCGGCTGGGCAACGCACTGCCGCTGGTCAACATTCCCACCGGCATCCAGGTCCACAATATCGAGCTGCAGCCCGGTCGCGGTGGGCAGCTGGTCAGGAGCGCCGGGGCCACCGCCCAGGTGCTTGCCCGGGAGGAGGCGTACACCCTCATCCGGCTTCCTTCCGGAGAGGTACGGCGAGTGTTGAGCCGGTGCACGGCAACCGTGGGCCAGTTGGGCAACATGGACCATAAGAACGTGAAGCTGGGAAAGGCCGGAAAGCGTCGCCACCTGGGATGGCGCCCAAGCGTGCGCGGCTCGGCCATGACACCACGGGACCACCCGCACGGAGGAGGCGAGGGACGTTCGCCTATAGGCCTGCCGGGGCCCAAATCGCCGTGGGGCAAACCCACCCTTGGGTTCAAGACCCGGAACAACAAGCGCACTGATGGAATGATCGTCCGGAGAAGAGGAAAGAGAGGAAAGAGATAGCCCAATGTCTCGCTCCATAAAGAAGGGCCCCTTCATAGAGGCCAAGCTAGCCAAACGCGTGGAGGACGTCCAGCGGAGCGGTTCCAGGACGGTTATCCGCACCTGGTCCCGTCCCTCCATGATCATGCCCAACATGGTTGGGCTGACCATAGCCGTGCACGACGGCCGCCGCCACGTGCCTGTATACATCACCGAGAACATGGTGGGACACCGGCTGGGCGAGTTCGCCCCCACCCGCAGCTTCCGTGGGCACTCCTCCAGGTCTGAGCGCACCACACAGGTAAGGCGATAGGAGCCAAGATGGCAGTGGAAGCATCAGCCAAGGGGATCACCATCTCACCCAAGAAGTTGAAGTGGGTGGTGCAGACGGTGCGCGGCAAGATGGTGCCGGAGGCGCTGGACATCTTGCGGTACCTCCCGTCTCCCGCTGCCCGGGAGGTGGCAAAGGTGGTGAAGGCGGCATCAGCCAACGCGGAGAACAACCACCTGCTCACCCCGGACCAGTTGCGCATCATAGGTATCTATGCCGATAAGGGGCCGGTGTTGAAACGGATCCGGCCACGCCCGCGTGGACGAGCAGGGCGGGTCATCAAACGCTCCAGCCACATCACCGTGGTGGTTGATGAGGAGGAGAGCTAAATGGGACAGAAGACCCATCCAATAGGCTTCCGCCTGGGTATAGTCAAGGACTGGCAGTCCAAGTGGTTCGCGGCCAAGGCCGTCGATTACCGGGACCTGCTCCAGGAGGACCTGGGTATCCGCCACGCCATCTTCTCACGTTACCGGGACGCTGGGATCGCCAGGATACATATCGAGCGGGGCACCCAGGACCTGATCGTTACGGTGCATACCGCCCGTCCCGGCATCGTAATCGGCCGCGGCGGTCAAAGGATTGAGGAGCTGCGGCAGGTGGTGGAGACCCTCACGGGGAAGCGCACCCGACTCAACGTCCAGGAGATCCGCCAGCCAGAGCTGGACGCCTACCTGGTGGCCCGAAACATCGCCGACCAGCTGGAGCGGCGCATAGCCTTCCGCCGAGCCATGCGGCAGGCTATCGCCAGGACCATGCAGGCCGGCACGCGGGGGATCAAGGTCATCTGCTCCGGTCGCCTGACCGGCGGCGAGATCGCGCGCCAGGAGAAGGCCATGGAGGGACGCGTCCCTCTCCATACCCTGCGCGCCGACATCGACTATGGAATAGCCGAGGCGGCGACGTCCACGGGCAGGATCGGTGTGAAGGTCTGGATCTACAAGGGCGATATACTGCCCACGCAGCAGGAGGAGCTGGAGGAGCTGGAGGCAATTGAGGTGACGCTGCCGGCGGACGAGCCGGAGCCGGAGGAGTCCTCTGCTGAGGAGCAGCCGGCGGCGGAGGAGATGGAGACAGCCACCGAAGTGGATATAGAGGACCAGGACGATGTTGCAGCCCAAGAGAACTAAGTACCGCAAGATGCATCGAGGCCGACGCAGAGGCCTCGCCTTTTCCGGCGGGGTGCTTCAGTTCGGCCAGTTCGGGCTAAAATCCATGGATGCCGCGTGGCTAACCGCACGACAGATAGAGGCCGCCCGGCGCGCCATCACCCGTCACCTGCACCGGGGTGGCCAGATATGGATCCGTGTGTTCCCGGACAAGCCCGTTACCCAAAAGCCACAGGAGACTCGCCAAGGCAGCGGTAAGGGAGCCGTGGACCACTGGGTGGCGGTGGTGAGGAGAGGCCGGATGCTCTTTGAAGTAGGCGGCGTTGCCGCCGACACCGCAAAGGAGGCGCTGCGGTTGGCCTCACACAAGCTTCCCGTAACCACCAGGATGGTCACCCGGGAGGAGCCGTAGAGATGGCTATGCGTATCCATGAGGTCCGTGCCCTCTCCCAGGAAGATATAGAAAAGGAGCTTGAGGGCTCCTATAAAGAGCTCATGAACATACGTTTCCGGCTGGCCACCCGTCAGCTTAGTGACACGTCTCAGCTAAGGAAGGTCCGCAGGACTATTGCCCGTATTAAGACGGTGATGCGAGAGCGAACGCTTACGGAGATCCAGGCATGAGTGGTGAGAGGCGCAAGACCCGGGTAGGCCGCGTGGTCAGCGACAAGATGCAGAAAACGGTGGTGGTTGCCGTAGAGTGGCGCCAGCGCCATCGTCTCTACAAGAAGAGCGTACGGCGAATTACCAAGTTCGTGGCCCACGACGAGACCAACCAGAGCACTTTGGGAGACCTGGTGCGCATCATGGAGGCCCGACCCCTGTCCCGGACCAAGCGCTGGAGAGTCTCAGAGATTTTGCAGCTTCGCGATGTCCCTGAGATGAAACCCGTTGAGGTTGATGCAGCCCTGGTAGAGGAGATTCAGAACTTGACCGCGGAGACGCCCGCTCAGGAGGCGGAACCCGTGGCTGAGGCCGATGCGGAGCAGCCCACGGCCCAGGTAGACGAGGCACCCGTTCAGGAGGCGGAACCCGTCGCCAAGGCTGAAGTGGAAGAGCCCACGGCGGAGGCAGACGAGACGCCCGCCGAGGAGGCGGAACCCGTCGCCGAAGCTGAAACGGAACAGCCCACGGCTCAAGCTGACGAGACGCCCGCCGAGGAGGCGGAACCCGTCGCCGAGGCCGAGGCCGAGCAGCCCACGGCTCAAGCTGACGAGGCCCCCGCTCAGGAGGCGGAACCCGTCGCCGAAGCTGAAACGGAGCAGCCCACGGCTCAGGCAGACGAGGCACCCGTTCAGGAGGCAGAACCCGTCGCCGAAGCCGATGCGGAGCAGCCCACGGCTCAAGTAGACGAGACGCCTGTTCAGGAGGCGGAACCCGTCGCCGAAGCTGAAACGGAGCAGCCCACGGCGCAGGTAGACGACGCACCCGCCGAGGAGGCGGAACCCGTGGCTGAGGCCAAAGCAGAAGAGCCCACGGCTCAAGCTGACGAGACGCCCGTTCAGGAGGTGGCACCCGCGGCTGAGGCCGAAGCAGAAGAGCCCACGGCTCAAGCTGACGAGACGCCCGCCGAGGAGGCGGAACCACCTGAGGGGTCGTCAGAAGAAGAGGAGCGCAAATCGTGATCCAGACCTACACCAGGCTCATTGTGGCCGACAACTCCGGAGCCAAGGTGCTCATGTGCATCAGTGTTCTTGGCGGTACCGGGAAGCGGTACGCCAGGGTGGGCGATGTCATCGTCGCAACAGTCAAGGAGGCCGCCCCAGCCGCCGCCGTGAAGAAAGGCGAGGTGGTTCGCGCCGTCGTGGTACGGACGGCCCACCCCTACCGCCGGCCCGACGGCTCGCATATCCGGTTCGATGACAACGCCGCGGTGCTCCTCACCGAACAGCAGAGTCCCCGGGGCACCCGGATCTTTGGGCCGGTGGCCAGAGAGTTGCGGGACAAGAACTATATGCGTATCGTATCCTTGGCGCCAGAGGTAGTCTAGCATGGCACTACGTATACGCCAGAACGATACGGTGGAGGTGATCTCCGGCAGAGACCGGGGCAAGAGAGCCAAGGTGCAGCATGTGCTGATCCGGAAGGACCGCCTTATGGTGGAAGGAGTGAACATGGTGAAGCGCCATCAGCGCGCTTCCGCCACCGTGCGGCAGGCGGGTATCATCACCAAGGAGGCCCCGCTCCACGTATCTAACCTCAAGCTCGTGTGCACCCAATGCAACAAGGCCGTCCGTGTGGGCTTTCAGTTCCTGGAAGACGGACGGAAGGTGAGGGTCTGCCGTTCATGCAAACAGATGATAGACCTGTAGAAGAGGAGTCGGAAAGCCAGGCCCCTGAAGGCCAACCGGCCTCAAAGTCACGGGGACGTGGCACCGAACGACGCACGGCATCGGAGAAGGCGACGCCCACACCCCGGAAGCTGCCGCGCCTGCTGGAGCGGTACCGGGAGCAAGTATCGCCCGCGCTAAAGGAGGAGTTCGGCTACGGCAACGTCATGCAAATACCTCGCCTGAAAAAGATGGTGCTGAACGTAGGCCTGGGAGAGGCGTTGCTGAACTCCAACGCGCTAGAGGCCACCACCCGGCAACTGGCAAGCATAAGCGGACAGAGACCGGTGACCACCAAGGCCAGGAAGTCCATCGCAGGGTTCAAGCTGAGAGAGGGAAACACTATCGGTGCCATGGTTACGCTGCGCTCGTACCGTATGTACGAGTTTTTGGACCGGCTGCTCAACGCGGCGCTGCCCCGCATCCGCGACTTTCGGGGCGTCTCCCGCACCAGCTTCGACGGCAGGGGGGGCTACTCCCTGGGAATCCGAGAGCAGGTGATCTTTCCCGAAATCGATTACAATCAGGTTGATCGGATCCGAGGGTTCCAGGTGACCTTCGTGACCACGGCGAAGAGCTCCCAGGAGACGCTCCGCCTTCTGGAGCTGCTGGGGATGCCCTTCGCCCGAGAGCAGGAGAGAGTCCACGGCTAAGGCCAGCACCCACCATTGGAGGTAGAGGACACTCGTGGCAAAGAGCGCAAAGGTGCAGAAATGGCTACGGCAGATGCGGAAGCCGAAGTTCCGCGTGCAGTTCCACAACCGGTGCTATCAGTGTGGCAGGCCCAGGGCATACATCCGCCATTTCGGGTTGTGCCGCATCTGCTTCCGTACCCTTGCGCTACGAGGCGAGGTCCCCGGAGTGCGCAAGGCAAGCTGGTAGGTGAACCATGACCCACTCTGATCCCATAGCAGATATGCTGACTCGCATCCGCAACGCCATCATGGTGGGGCGTGATTCCGTCGTTGCCCCTTCCTCTAAAATAAAGGTGGCCATAGCTGACCTCCTGAAGGAGGAGGGGTTCGTGACCGACTACGAGCTGGTGCGAAGCGAGCCACAGGACCAGCTACGCATCAGCTTGCGCTATTTCGATAAGAAGGAGCCAGCCATCAAGGGGCTGAAGCGTGTCAGCAAGCCCGGGCTCCGAATATACATGGGAAAGAAGGAGGTCCCGCGGTTCTATGGCGGTCGCGGCCTCTCCATCATCTCCACCTCCCAAGGGCTCATGTCCGGCCAGGAGGCCTGGCGCCGTGGAATCGGCGGAGAGCTTCTCTGTTACGTCTGGTAGACGGTACACGATATGTCCAGAATCGGTCGCGCTCCCATTCCTCTGCCCAGCGGTGTAACGGTCACCGCTGAGCCAGGACTGGTTACCGTTCAGGGACCACGGGGTGAGCTAAACCAGCGGGTGGACCCTGAGATCTCTGTGGTGATCAACGACGGTGTGGTAGCCGTCTCCCGACCCTCTGACTCCCGTCAGCACCGTGCTCTGCACGGCCTGACCAGGAGCCTGGTGGCCAATATGGTCACCGGCGTCTCTGAGGGGTTCCAGAAGGCCCTTGAGCTGGTCGGCGTGGGCTACCGGGTCCAGCAATCCGGAGAGGGAGTGACGCTTCAGGTGGGATTCTCCCACACCGTGGATATCCGCCCGCTTCCCGGGGTCACCCTGGAGGTGGAGGGCAACAACAGGATCATTGTACGGGGTACAGATAAGCAGGCGGTGGGCCAGATGGCCGCCCAGATCCGTGCGAAGCGCAAACCCAACGCCTACACCGGGAAAGGGGTCCGCTATGCCGGTGAACAGGTGCGCCTGAAGCTGGGCAAGAGCGCCGGGAGGACCAAATAAGATGGCAAGGCTCGTCACCCGTCATGAAAAGCGTCTCGCCCGCCACCGCCGGGTGCGCAGGAAGGTGGAGGGCACGGCCGTGCGGCCGCGGCTCAGCGTCTTCCGTAGCCTCAATAATATCTACGTGCAGGTCATAGACGACACCACCGGCCATACCCTTGTGGCGGCGTCCAGCCGGGACCCGGAGGTGGCCAAGCAGCAGACGGGTGCCAGCAAAACCCAGGTAGCGCGTCTGGTGGGACTGGTGGCCGCCAAGCGGGCCATCCAGGCCGGCGTCACGCTGGCGGTGTTCGACCGTGGTGGATACCGGTTTCAGGGCCGGGTCAAATCACTGGCGGAAGGTATGCGAGAAGGAGGGCTGAAGGTTTGACAACCAACTGGCAGCCTCAGCAGCGAATGGACTCCGAGGGAGTGGATGGAAACTTTCAGGAGAAGGTGGTGAAAATCCGACGAGTGGCCAAAGTGGTGAAGGGCGGTCGACACCTCAGCTTCAACGCCCTGGTGGTCGTCGGTGACGGCAATGGCCGGGTAGGCGTTGGCCTGGGAAAGGCCGTCTCTGTGCCTGACGCGGTGCGCAAAGGAAGGTCCATAGCCCAGAAACAGATGGTAAAGGTGTTGCTCAAAGGCACCACCCTGCCGCATGAGATACGGGTCAAGCTGGGAGCGGCCGAGATACTCCTGAAGCCTGCGCCGCCGGGAACGGGGATCATCGCCGGCGCCTCGGCGCGGGCCGTGCTGGAGCAGGTGGGAGCCAAGGACGTGGTCACCAAATCCCTCAAAAGTCAAAACCCCATCAACGTTGTCCGGGCCACCATGAAGGCGCTCCAAGAGCTTCGCGATCCGCTAGAGGAGAGCGCTCGGCGAAAGGGCCTTCCGCAGAAGAGCGCCCAAGAGACGTCACAAGCATAGGCTGACTATGAAACAGCACCAGTTAACACCCAGTCCCGGGTCCCACCGTCGACGCCGGCGGATCGGTCGCGGCGACGGCAGCGGTAGGGGCAGCTACTCCGGTCGTGGAATGAAGGGGCAGAAGTCGCGCAGCGGCGGTGGAGTACGGCCAAACTTTGAGGGCGGCCAGCTTCCCATGACCAAGGCGCTACCCATGCTCAGGGGGTTCACCAACATCTTCCGGATTGAGTACGCGGAGGTCAACCTGGAGAGGCTGGCCGGATTCCCCAAGGGAAGCCGGGTGAGCCCCCAGGAGCTCAAGGAGGCGGGTATTCTCAAGAACACCAGGCAGCCTGTAAAGGTCCTGGGAAACGGCAAGCTGGAGCAACCCCTGACCGTAGCCGCCCACCGGTTCTCCAAGTCCGCACGGGCGGCCATAGAGGCCACGGGTGGCACCGTGGAGGAGCTCTAGTCATGCGTGCACCCGTCTCCCGTACCGAGCAGCAAACGCCCTCCAGGCCGGCCCTGCTTCAGGCCCTCATAGATGCCTTCCGTATCCCGGACCTACGGGCCCGTATCCTGTTTACCCTGGGGATGCTGGTGCTGTTCCGGTTCCTGGCCCACGTGCCGGTGGTCAGCGTGGACCCCGGGGCGCTGAGGAGCATCTTTGAACAGAACCAGATCCTGGGATTCCTGGACCTGTTCAGTGGCGGCGGACTGCGGAACATGAGCATTGTGGCCCTGGGAGTTTACCCCTATATCACCGCATCCATCGTCATGCAGCTCATGGTGCCGGTGGTGCCCCAGCTCCAGGCCCTCTCCAAGGAGGGTGAGCAGGGACGGCAGAGAATGAACCAGATCACCCACTACCTGGCCGTGCCCATCGCCGTGGCCCAGGGGTACGGGCAGCTTACGCTGCTGAGTCGCCTCGGTGGCTTGTCCGCGAACGCCTTCTCCGGGGGCCTGGACCTACAGACCCTGGGCATGATCGTATCCATGACCGCGGGCACCATGTTCCTGGTGTGGCTGGGGGAGCTCATCACGGAGAAGGGCATAGGTAACGGTATATCCATCATCATCTTCGCGGGAATCGTGGCCCAGTTTCCAACCCTTTTGGGTCAAGGTTTCCTGGACCGTAACAACTTGACGGGGCTGCTCCTTCTGGCCGGCCTGGGCCTTCTTATTGTGTACCTCATCGTCATGTTCACTGAGGCCCAGCGACGCATCCCCGTGCAGTACGGACGCAGCGTCTTCAGAGGTGGACGGATGTACCGGCAGTCTGGGACCACCCATCTTCCCCTGCGCGTGAACTCCGCGGGGATGATCCCATTGATCTTCGCCTTCTCCATTATGATCCTTCCCGCCACCGTAGCCAGCTACTTCGCCGTGCCCGGCGATACCTCCTTTATGGGAAGGATCTTCAACTTCTTTGCCACCACCTTTGATCCCACAAACCTGGTGTACTGGGTCTTTGTATTCATCCTGGTCATGGCCTTCACCTTCTTCTACACTCTGGTGACCTTTCAGCAGCAGAACCTGGCCGAAAACCTCCAGCGTAACGGCGGTTTTATCCCTGGCATCCGGCCCGGCAGACCCACCGCGGAGTACCTGAACCGGGTGATCATCCGGATCACGTGGGGAGGCGCCTTCTTCCTTGGTATTGTGGCGATCCTACCCTACTTCGCCACCCAGATCACGGATGTCCGCGCCATTCAGCTAAGCGGCGCCAGCCTCCTCATTATGGTCGGCGTTGCTCTGGACACCATGCGGCAGCTTGAGGCACAGCTCTTGATGCGAAACTACGAAGGATTCCTGAAGTGAGCTCCCTCATCCAGGCTGGCGAGTCCATCAAACGCGAAGAGCTTCCCCAGGGAAGCGTTGGCGGAGGTGTTATGCGTATCGTTCTCCTGGGACTGCTGGGAGCGGGCAAGGGGACCCAGGCGCAGATGCTCTCGGAGCGGCTGGGAGTGGCCCACGTGGCTTCCGGGGACCTGTTCCGGTACCACCAGGAACAGGTCACTGAATTGGGCCTGCTGGCCAAGCAGTACATGGACCGGGGTGAGCTGGTTCCGGATGAGGTGACCATCAAGATGGTCTTGGACCGCATACAATGGGATGACTGCCGCCTGGGATTCATCCTGGACGGCTTCCCCAGGACCTTGGAGCAGGCGCAGGCCCTGGACGCAGCGCTGGGAGAGAATGGCGTAGACTGCGTCCTGCACATCCGGGTCAGCCGGGATTCCCTGGTGCGGCGTCTCAGCGGACGGCTCATCTGCCGCAACTGCCAAACGCCGTACCACCTTGAAAGCGCACCTCCAAACGTGGTGGGGCGGTGCGATAGGTGCGGAGGAGAGCTCTACCAGCGGAGCGACGACCAGCCGGATGTGGTGCAGCGTCGCTTGGTGGTACAGGAGGAGCAGATCTCCCATCTGACGAGCTACTACTCTGGGCAGGGAAAGCTGCAAGAGGTGAACGGAGATGGGGAGATCAAAGCCGTCTCAGGCGAGCTGGCGGAAGCCCTCTCGCGATGCGGCCCGGCAAGGTGAGCTTTGAAACCAGGTGGGGCCAGAGAGTACAATAAAAGGGTCCATGCATGGAAAGTAACCTGACATTCACCCTTGGCAACGCTCAGATTGAGCATGGGGGTATCACCATCAAGTCCCCCCAGGAGCTCCGGCTGATGCGTGAGGCGGGCCTTGTGGTGGCCGAAACCAAGGCGGCGCTGGTGCGCTCCATTGAGCCGGGGATGAAGACCAGGGACCTGGACGCCATTGCCAGGCGGCAGATCGCCCGCATGGGTGCCAAGGCCTCCTTCAAAGGCTACCGGGGATTTCCGGCCACCATCTGCGTCTCAGTGAACGAGGAGATCGTCCACGGCATCCCCGGCAATCGGGGTATCCGGGAAGGCGACATCGTGAGTATGGATGTGGGAGCCATCGTACAAGGCTATCAGGGAGACAGCGCCATCACCGTGGGCATAGGTGACATATCGGAGGAGGCGCAGCGGCTTATAGACACCACCCGGACCGCCCTGGATAGGAGCATCCAGCAGGCGGTGGCCGGCCAGCGCATCGGAGACATCTCCTGGGCGGTCCAGGAGTATGCCGAGGCGCAGGGATACGGCGTGGTACGGGAGTACGTGGGCCACGGAATAGGCCGAGCGCTCCATGAGGAGCCCTCCGTGCCCAACTTCGGCGAGCCGGGGAAGGGGCCACTCCTGCGCCCCGGTATGGTCATTGCCATTGAGCCGATGCTGAACATCGGCGGCTGGGAAACGCGAGCGCTCCCGGACAACTGGACGGTGGTGACCGCTGATGGAACGCTCTCCGCTCACTTTGAGCATACGGTGGCAATAACCGAGGAAGGCCCCCGGGTGCTAACGGCACTGGAGCAATAGAAACGCATACCAGAGAGTATAGTCCGCTTGAAACGATGAACAGCGCAGCAGGCGTAGCACGGAAACTGAACAGGATGAACGTTGGCTAAGAAAGAAGCCATAGAAGTTGAGGGCACGGTGACGGAATCGTTGCCCAATGCTGTGTTCCGGGTTGAGCTTGCCAATGGCCATAGGGTGCTGGCTCACATCGCCGGGAAGATGCGGATGAACTTCATCCGAGTGCTGCCCGGTGACCGGGTGCTGGTGGAGCTATCTCCCTATGATCTGAGCCGGGGCAGGGTAACCTTCCGGTTTAGATAGGAGAGTTGAATGAAGGTCCGGGCGTCCGTAAAACAGCTATGCGACAAGTGCAAGATTGTCCGCAGGCATGGAGTGGTTCGGGTCCTGTGCGTGAACCCCAAGCACAAGCAGCGCCAGGGGTAATGGGAGAGCTAGCATGGCAAGGATAGCGGGAGTGGACATTCCCGATGGCAAACGGGTTGAGATAGCGCTCCGCCGGATCTACGGCATAGGGCCAGTGCTGGCGCTGAAGGTGGTCCAGCAGGCGGAGGTAAGCGGCAACCCCAGGGTCCGAGACCTCTCCGAAACGGACCTGACCCGCATTCGGGAGATCGTTGACCGCGGGTACAAGACGGAGGGGGACCTTCGCCGCGAGGTGAACTCCAATATCCGCAGACTCATCGATATCGGAAGCTACCGCGGCAATCGCCACCGGCGGGGATTACCGGTCCGCGGACAGAGGACCAAGACCAACGCAAGGGGCAAGCGAGGCACCCGACGGACCGTGGCTGGCCGACGGCGACAGACGACGAGGTAGTACGGAAGGCATAGGGAGTACACCATGGCACGAGGAAAGTCCAGGCCCAAGCGACGCGAGCGCAAGTCCATCCCAAAGGGACGCGCTTACATTCAGTCCACATTCAATAACACCCTGATCACCCTCACCGATCCCGAAGGCAACGTCCTCGCCTCCGGGAGCGCCGGAACCGTGGGATTCAAGGGTGCCCGCAAGGGAACGGCCTTTGCCGCCCAGCGAGCCGCCGAGCAGACGGCCCGCAAGGGCATGGAGAACGGCCTGCGCCAGGTGGACGTGTACATCAAAGGGCCAGGCACCGGCCGAGAGGCCGCCATACGGTCCCTACAGTCAGCGGGGATCATGGTGACCAGCATTCGAGACGTCACCCCCATTCCCCATAACGGGTGCCGTCCACCCAAGAAACGAAGGGTATAAAGGTCAGAACAGCCAACCTCAGAAGGACAAGCACCCCGGTTCAGCAATAGGAGGGTCTAAAGAGAACTATGGCAAGATACACAGGCCCAGTATGCCGGCTCTGCCGCCGCGTGGGCGAGAAGCTGTTCCTCAAAGGGGAGCGGTGCTTCACGCCCCGGTGCGCGGTGGAGCGCCGGCGGAGACCCCCAGGAGATGTGCATTTCCGCCGGCCGCGCGTGAGTGACTGGGGTCTTCAGCTTCGGGAGAAGCAAAAGGCTCGCTATTCTTACGGCGTGCTAGAGAGTCAGTTCCGGCGCTACTTTGAGCAGGCACAGAAGATCCCTGGGACTACCGGAGAGACGCTGATTCAGCTCCTGGAACGCCGCATAGACAACGTGGTCTTTCGGTTGGATTTCGCCGAGTCCCGGGCCCAGGCCAGGCAGATGGTGCTCCATGGGCACATCACCGTGGGCGGCCGGAAGGTCTCCATCCCCTCCTACCAGGTGAAAGAGGGCGATGTGGTGGGCTGGAAGGAGAGCAGCCAGAGCCGAGACTTCGCAAAGGCGCTGGTTGCCGCCAGCCCCAGAAAGACAATACCGGGCTGGCTGAACCTTGAGTCCGACACGCTCACCGGGCGAGTGCTCCACCTGCCCCAGCCGGATGAGGTGGACCGCACCGTAGATACCCGCATGATCGTAGAGTTCTACTCCAAATAGATGATGGACCGCTGCAGGGGTGACACATAGAGATGGAAATGACCGTTACCAGCGTTGAGGTTCCCCGGCCACAGATCAGGCCGGTTGATGTTACCGATGAATACGGCAAGTTTACCGTAGAGCCGTTGGAACGCGGCTACGGAATGACCCTGGGCAACTCTCTGCGCAGGGTGCTGCTGAACTCCATTCACGGTACCGCCATCACCTGGGTGAAGATCGATGGAATACAGCACGAGTACTCCACCGTCCCCCTCGTGAAGGAAGATGTCACGGAGATCCTGGTCAGCTTCAAGAGCATCCGGATTCGCTCGCTCGTCGACCGCCCCGGCAAGCTCCGCTTGGAGGTGTCCGGAGAGGGATGGGTGACGGCGGGAGACATCAAGACCTCCTCGGACTTTCAGATCGCCAACCCGGAGTTGCACCTGGCCACCCTGGACTCTCCAGAGTCCCAGCTTTCGGTTGAGTTCAACGTCGAGCAGGGGAAGGGATACACATCAGCCTCGCAGGCCACCGGCCTGCCCATTGGAGTGCTGCCCGTGGACGCCATCTTCAGCCCCGTACGCCGTGTGAACTACACCGTGGAGCGTACCAGGGTGGGACAGGTCACCGACTATGAGAGGCTTGTACTGGAGGTCTGGACGGAGACGACCTCAACCCCTATGGAGGTGGTGGCGCAAGCAGCCCAAATCCTGGTGGACCACTTCTTCCTGTTCGCCAACGTCGGCAAGGTTACCGAGGCCCCGGGAGAGATATCCTCTCTGGCCCTCTCCCTGCCGGCAGAGGTTTACAACACGGGTGTGGAGCGGCTGGAACTCTCAGCGCGCACCCTCAACTGCCTCAAGCGCGCACACATCAACAAGGTGGGAGAAGTTTTGGAGAAGGAGCGCTCTGAGCTCCTGAGGATCCGGAATTTCGGCGAAAAATCCCTTGAAGAGCTGTACGGCCGCCTGGAGGAGATGGGGTTCCTGCCTCCAGACAAGCCGTCAGAGGACGGAGCATCCCAGGAAGACGATTCGCCGGAGGCCGAGACCGCGCCAGAGTTGAGCAAGGCCGAGACGGAAGAGGCGCAGGTGGAGCAGGAGGCCCAGGAATGAGACACCGAGTGGCCGGAAGGCATCTGAATCGTCCCACCGGCCACCGTATGGCCCTCTACCGCAACCTGGTCACGGACCTCCTCCGCCATGAGCGGATCCAGACCACGGAGGCAAAGGCCAAAGAGGTCCGGGGGCTGACCGATAAGGTCATCACCTACGGTAAGAAGGGGTCACTGAGCCATAGGAGAATGGCGCTGGCGATAGTGAGTGATAAGGATGTGGTGGGGAAGGTCTTTGGTGAGCTGAGCGAGAGGTACTCCGACCGCCCCGGTGGGTATACCCGGGTGCTGAAGACCGGCCACCGCCAGGGAGACGGAGCGCCCATGGCCATCCTGGAGCTGGTGTAGCATCACCAAGGCAACAACATTGAAATCCTCTACGGAAAGAAGAATAGCGCTGGTTGTGGAGTATGATGGCACCCGTTATTGCGGGTTCCAGCTCCAGACCAACGCCCCTACCATTCAGGCGGAGCTAGAGCGGGCAGCCCTCCGGCTCACCGGCGAGCCCGTACGGGTGAAGGGAGCCAGCAGGACCGACAGCGGAGCCCACGCCCTGGGGCAGGTGGTTGCTCTCTCCACCTGGTCCACCCTGCCCGTTTCGACCTTCGTCAGCGGCATGAACGCCCATCTGCCTACAGACATATCCGTTCGGGAGGCTCACCAGGTAGACCCTAGCTTCGACCCCCGGCGCGACGCCACCAGCCGGGTATACCGGTATACCATCCTGAACCGGCCCGTTCGGTCGCCGGGGTGGGACCGGTGGGCCTACCGGGTGCCCAAGCGCCTGGACGTGGAGGCTATGGGCGTCTCCCTCCACACCCTGGAGGGCTCCCATGACTTCGCCGCATTCGGGGGAGCGCTGCCCGCCGGAAGGAGTACCGTCAGGCAGATGCTGGATACCCGAGTCTGGCGAGAGGACGATCGGGTCCTGGTTGAGATGGAGGCCAACGCCTTCCTCCCCGGCCAGGTGCGCCGTACCGTGGGGGTGCTGGTGGAGGTGGGAAGTGGCAGGCTTTCACCGGAGAGCGTCCGGGCCATTATAGACGGTCGCAGCCAAGAGACAGCGACGATGGCAGTGCCCGCCAGAGGACTCTGCCTGATGCAGGTAAACTACAAGGATTTTCTAGCCCATGATAGTGAAACGAACGAAAACCTATAGCGCCAAACCCTCCGAGATGTCGCCGATCTGGCACGTCGTCGACGCCACCGGTAGGCCCCTGGGCCGGCTTGCGGTGGAGTTGGCCCGCATCCTCCAGGGAAAGCACCGGCCCACGTATACCCCGCACATCATGACAGGCGACTTCATTGTGGTGGTCAACGCCTCCCAGGTGAAGGCCACCGGTAGGAAGCTGGAGCAGAAGCTCTACTATCGCCACAGCGGATTTCACGGCGGACTGAAGGCCACGCCCATGCACGTTATGCGTGAGAAGCACCCGGAGCGGGTGATCCGCCACGCCGTAGCGGGGATGCTTCCCAAGAACATCCTGGCCCGGCGTATGCTGCGACGGCTCAAGGTGTACGGGGGCCCTGAGCACCCTCATGAAGCCCAGATACGCGGAGCATTGAAGCAACAGGCGCATCAGCAGGCGGAGGCCAACACCCCCGCCTCAAAAGAGTCGGAGGCCTAGATGACCCAGCAGCACTACTACTACGGCACCGGGAAGCGCAAGACGGCCATCGCCAAGGTCCGTCTCTACACGGAGCCAGGAAACGTGGTGGTCAACGGCAAGCCCCTGGAAGAGGCCTTCCCCTGGGACGCCTGGCAGGCGATTGTTACCTTGCCTCTGGTGGTAACCGAGACCCTGGGCAAGTACTCGGTCCAGGCCCAGGTCTACGGCGGCGGCGTCACCAGCCAGGCGGGAGCCGTGCGCCACGGCATCTCCCGTGCCCTGGCGGTGCTGGACGAGGGGCTAAAACCTCTGCTGCGGAAGTATGGCCTCCTCACCCGCGACTCCCGGATCAAGGAGAGCAAGAAGTACGGACTGAAGCGGGCGCGCAAGGCCGAGCAGTACAGCAAAAGGTAGGATCCATCCACCTTTTCCACTGGCCTTAGCCGCCTACCCCTCCGCCCGCCAGGTAGCCAGTCTGTTGAGGAACTTGTCGCAAAGCTGATGAAGGGGAGGGTCTAGCAACTCGGTATGGCGCGGCTCTGATCTACCAGGGTTCGCGTGCTGGCCATGGCTGATGAGAACTACTTCTTCTTAGCCTCTCGGCGGATCGTTCCAACCTTCTTGTCACTTCTAGTATCTCTCCCACTCGGGTTCCTGACCGTTCCTGGCGGGAGTCCCAAGTCCTTTTCGAGCTTACCAACTCTCTTGTCACTTCTCACTTTCCGTTTGGTAGCCACTTTCCCTCCTAAAGAACAATGGTGAATTTAGTCTAATCTTGCAGCAACCGCAACCGCTTATCAACGCTACCAGGGCCTGTCTTGAGGTTTGCAGGTATTACCACCCGCCTCAAGGCATCTCAACCCCGCCAATAACTAACGTTTGCCCAAAAGTAATGCAGGTATTGCTAAGCTAGTGGTTATCTAAGCGCGACATATCAAACAGCTTTGCAAGCTGCCGACTACTGTGCATGGTCTATGTACCGAATATACGAACACAACGACTATGAACCCCGGAGACGACTGGGCAATGTAATTAAGTCTAATTGGGAATACGCCACCCGCACAACGCACACCACCTACTAACAAAGGTACCTGCCCACCTAGCCTTGCGGCGGGCCTCAAGGGCCTCATAGGTGGGCAGGTACCTTTTAAAGCAATTTCAATCTAGCGGACGAACAAATGTCTGTCAACTTTCTCTGACACAGACGATCTTCATCCTAGTCACCGGAATCTTGCAGCAAATTTAGAGAGAACAGACCTCTTCGAAGTTTTGGTGGCCTTAGCCGCCTACTCCTTCGTCAGCCGCCGCTTCACCTCATCCAGGGTGGGTGTGAGCGCCGGATCGACCTGGTTGAGGATGCCCACGTAGTAGCTCACGTAGTCACCCAGCAGCGCGGCGGTGAGTATATGGGCCAGGGGGCTCTCCCCCACGCCGTCCAGCCGCCGGTGAGCGACCCCCTCCCGCAGAAGGATGTCCTGGGTGATCTGGTAGCGTAGCGAGACACGTGGGTGCAGGAAATGGGAGTGCAGCAGCGCCACGTAGGCCCGCTCCCCTTTCTCGGCGGGCAGAGCGTAGCCCAGCACGGCGTTATGGTTCACCTCCGGCAACGGCTCGTAGAAGGCCCACACCTTGCCGTTCTCGTTGAGCTGCGTCTTCCACCGTCGCGCCACGCCGGTCAAGAAGCCAGCGCCGTAGACCACCGGCAGCCGGCCATGCATGGCACGGGCCACCGTCTTGGCCAGGTTCTGTACTTCCGGCACCTCGGGACCAAGGCCAGAGGCCAACTCCTCCATGAGCTGGACGCTCGCCCGTAGCTCAGCCTCCTTGTCAGCCAATAAGCCGATCTTGCACAGCAGCGCCAGGGGAACAATGAAGCTGTAGCCCAGAGCTGATCGTGGCTCTCCCTGGTAGGAGACCCTGAATAGAGGGGTCTTGCTATCGGCGGCCTCCTGGGCCAGGGTGCCGCCGCTGGTCATTGCCACCAGGAGCGCACCCTGCTCCACGGCCTGGTGGTAGGCGGAGAGGGTCTCCTCCGTGTTACCAGAGTAGCTGGAAACGATGGTCAGTGTGGTGGGACCCACCCAGGCGGGCAGCGTGTAGCCCCGCACCACGTGAACCAGCGGCGCTTTTTCCTGCTCCGCCAGACCCGCCAGCAGGTCTCCGCCAATGGCCGAGCCCCCCATGCCCACCACCACCACCTTCCGGGCTCCGGCATACGCCGTGGGCAGGTCCAGGGCCGAGGCCTCTTCCCAGGCCCGCCGGCACTGGTCCGGAAGACCGGCGACCCGTGACCGCAAACGGGATGGGTCCAGACGCTGGTACGTCTCCGACTGGTCTAAGGCGGACATCACACCCCAGCCAGGGCCTGGGCGTCCTCCAAGATGCGACGCACCCGCTCCTCACTCTCCGCCTCCGCATAGATGCGGAGGAGCGGCTCGGTCCCTGAGAAACGGATGAGGGCCCAGGCACCCCCCTCCAGGTGAAAGCGGGTGCCATCCACCGCGTCCCGGCCGGTGACCCGCTTGCCCGCCAGGGCGTCCGGCTGCTGCGAGGCCACGCGCTCCTCGGTTGCGCCGCGGCGCTCCGGGTCAAAGGGAACGTCCACCCGGTCATAGAAGTGAGGGCCCACCCTGTTAAAGAGCTCATCCAGCAGCTCCGATGGCGACTTGCCCGTCCGGGCCATCATGTCCAGGAGGTAGAGCCCGCTGAGGATACCGTCCCGCTCCGGGATGTGGCCTCGGAAGCCGTAGCCGCCGCTCTCCTCGCCTCCGGCCAGGGCCTCCCGCTCCATCATCAGCGGGCCGATGTACTTGAACCCCACGGGCGTCTCATAGACGGGTACGTCGTACAGCTCACCCAGACGATAGATCATGCTGGTCATGGTGACGGACTTGACCAGGGGGCCACGCTGGCCCCGTACCTCCAGGAAGTAGAGGGCCAGGAGGGCGAAGGCCTGAAGGGTAGAGATGAACCGTCCCTTCTCGTCGATTACCCCCAGCCGGTCGGCATCGCCGTCCAGGGCAATGCCGACGTCCGCCCCCTGCGAGACGACATGCTCGGAGAGGGCAGTGAGGTTGTGGGCCACGGGCTCAGGCTGGGCCATACCCGGAAAGGCGGGGTTCCTCTCTCCGTGAAGCTCCGTAGTCCGCACCGTGCCGCCCTCCAGGAGCGCCGGCAGGTAGCCCGCCCCCGCGCCGTACATGGCATCGACGGCGACCCTGAGCCCGCTGCTACGGATGGCGGTCAGATCGACCAGCTGGCCGAGGCGGTCCATGTAGGGCGCATCCGGATCGATGTCGGTGAGCAGCCCCTGCTCCCTTGCCTGGGCCAGAGGAATACTCGGCGTCTCCCCTTGGAGGGCAACGTCGATCTCCACCTCCAGGGCCTGGATTACCTCCGGCGAGGCGCTGCCCGCGTAGTCCGGCTTATACTTGAAGCCGTTCCACTGGGGCGGGTTGTGGCTGGCGGTAATGATGGCGCCGCCGCCGGCGCCGCGGTGCACGATGCTGTAGCTGGCCACCGGCGTGGGCGTGGGCTTCTTACACAGGAAGGTGTGGATACCGCTGGCGGTGGTCACCCCGGCCACCTCCGCCGCAAACTCCTCCGATGCGAAACGGGTGTCGTAGCCCACCACCAGCCCGCGGGAGGCCATCCCGGTCCTCTGGAGGTAGGTGGCAACCCCCCGGGCGCAGGCACGGACGTTCTGGGCGGTGAAGTCCCATCCGGTGATGGCCCGCCATCCGTCGGTGCCAAAGCGGATACTCGCCATTCCGCTCCCTCCGGCAGCCTCAGGCAATACCAGCGTCAGCGCGCAGGAGCTCTGCTTTGTCGGTCCGCTCCCAGGGTACGCCCAGGTCTTCACGACCGAAGTGACCGTAGGAGGCGGTCTGCCGGTAGATGGGCCTTCGCAGCCCCAGGTCATGAATGATGGCACCGGGGCGGAGGTCGAAGTGCTTGGTGATGAGGTCCACGATGACCTCGTCCTCAACCACACCGGTGCCGAAGGTCTCCACGCTGATGGAGATGGGATGGGCCACGCCGATTGCATAGGAGATCTGCACCTCTACCCGCTCGGCCAACCCCGCGGCCACAACGTTCTTGGCCACATAGCGGGCGGCGTATGCACCGGACCGGTCCACCTTGGTGGGGTCCTTGCCGGAGAAGGCGCCGCCACCGTGACGGGCGGCACCACCGTAGGTGTCCACCAGTATCTTGCGACCGGTCAGACCGGTGTCCGCGTGAGGCCCGCCCAGCTCAAACTTACCGGACGGATTTATGTAGTACTTGGTGTCTGAGTCAACCAGTTTTCCGGGAAGTGTGGGCTGCACCACATGCTCCTGAATGTCCCTCTGTAGCTGCTCCAGGGTGACTTCAGGGCCGTGCTGAGCACTCACTACAACGGTATGAATCCGCTTTGGAACGCCGTAGGCGTACTCCACAGTGACCTGAGACTTGCCGTCCGGGCGTAGGTACGGAAGTAGTCCCTCTTTTCTGACTATGCTCAGTCGTCGGCACAGGGCATGGGAGAGGGAGATTGGCAACGGCATAAGCTCCGGCGTCTCCGTGCAGGCAAAGCCCACCATCATCCCCTGATCACCTGCGCCTAGCTCCTCCGTCTCGTTGCCGGATGAGGAGCCATCGCGCGTTTCCAGAGAGGTGTCCACCGCCTGCAAGATATCCAATGACTGCTCTTTCACGGATACCATGACACCACAGGTGTGGTAGTCAATGCCGTATGCGGCATTGGTATAGCCAATGTTTTGGATGGTTTCACGTACTATCCGGGGGATTTCCACATAGGTCTTTGTGGTGATCTCGCCCATGACCACCACCAGCCCTGTGGTCGCCGCAGTCTCACAGGCAACCCGGCCTTCCGGGTCATCGGCCAGGATAGCGTCCAGGATGGCATCGGAGATCTGGTCACAGAGCTTGTCGGGATGCCCCTCCGTGACCGACTCCGAAGTCAGCAGGTACTTGGGCGACTTCGTGAAGGTGTTGGTCATCGGTTGAATCCTCCTCGTATTCCAGGGCAGTTGCTCACGTGCCGCTCTCCCAGCTTGATAGGTACTTCTCCTGTTCAGGCGTGAGCGTGTCAATGGTGAGCCCCATGGAGGCGAGCTTGAGTTTGCCCACTTCCATATCAATATCCTTGGGCACCGGATAGACGGCCGGGGAGAGCTTCTTCCCCTCTTTGACCATATACTCCGCCGATAGGGCCTGATTGGCGAAGCTCATGTCCATGACGCTGGAGGGGTGCCCCTCCGCGGCCGCCAGGTTGATAAGTCTACCCTCGCCCAAGAGGTTGATATGTCGCCCATCCTCCAGGGTGTACTCCTCCACGAACTTCCGCACGGGTCGGTGGGTCTCAGACATGCTCTCCAGGGCCGGAATATTGATCTCTACATTGAAATGACCGCTGTTGGCCAATATGGCGCCATCTTTCATGACCTCCAGGTGATGCCGGTCTATGGCGGACATACCACCGGTGGTGGTGATGAAGATGTCCCCCTGTGGAGCCGCATCCATCATGGTCATAGCCTGGAAGCCATCCATCACCGCCTCCAGGGCACGCACCGGGTCCACCTCGGTAACGATGACGTGGGATCCCATGCCCCTGGCGCGCATTGCTACGCCACGACCGCACCAGCCGTAGCCGGCTATCACTACCTTCTTCCCTGCCCAAAGAATGTTGGTGGCTCGGGTGATGCCATCCAGGGTGCTCTGGCCGGTCCCGTACCTGTTATCGAAGAAGTGCTTGGTGTCCGCCTCATTGACCGCGATGATGGGATAGCGAAGCTTCCCCTCCTTGGCCATAGCCTCCAGGCGAATGACGCCCGTGGTAGTCTCCTCGCTCCCGCCTATGATCTCTCCAAGCAGCTCCTGGCGCTTGGTGTGCAAGATGGTCACCAGGTCCGCGCCGTCGTCCATGGTCATATGCGGGCGGTACTCCAAGGCAGAGTTTATATGGCTGTAGTAGCTCTCGTTCTCCTCACCCTCAATAGCGTAGGTGGGAATGCCGTACACCGTCACCAGAGCGGCGGCAACGTCGTCCTGGGTGCTCAGAGGGTTGCTGGCGCACAACCTCACCTCTGCACCACCCTCCCGCAGCGCTAGGGCCAGGTTCGCCGTCTCCGAAGTCACATGGAGGCAGGCGGCGATACGGATGCCGGACAGGGATTGCTCCTTGGCGAATCGCTCATGGATCAGCCGGAGCACGGGCATCTCCCGGGCGGCCCACTCAATACGCTGGACCCCCTCCTGGGCCAGAGATAGGTCCTTGATGTCACCTGGAGTATCGGTAACCATCAACAGACTCTCCTTTCACGATCAGACGAATTGGCGGGCCAGCAGCTCTCCCGTGCCCAGCCCGTCAAAGTAGGTAAGGTGCCAGAACTCCTGAAATCTCTGCCTGACCTCCTCCGGGGTGAGTGAGCTGAGGCGGTCCAGGCCAAAGCTCTCCACGGCGAACGAGGCCATGACGGAGCCGACGATCATGGCGCGGCGGTACCCCTGCACGCTCAGGTCGCCCGACAAGGCCAGGTAGCCCATGAAGCCTCCGGCAAAGGAGTCCCCCGCTCCGGTGGGGTCAACCACCGTCTCCAAGGGATAGGCGGGCGCGGCGAAAGTGGAATCCGCGGTGAACCCTATGGCCCCGTACTCTCCCCGCTTGATGACCACGGTGTGGGGGCCCAGGCCAAGGATATGCTTGGCGGCTTTCACCAGGTTCGATTCCTTGGCCAAAAGCCGAACCTCACCCTCGTTGATGAGCAGAACGTCAACCGCTCGGATCACCCGATGCAACGCCGCCGTCTCACCATCTATCCAGAAGTTCATGGTATCGCCGGCCACCACCTTGGGTCGCTCCTCCATCTGGTCAAGCACCTGGTACTGCAGCTCAGGGTGGATGTTGCCCAAAAAGAGGAACGGCTGCTTCCTGTCATCGGCGCTGAGCACCGGCTTGAAGTCCGCGAAGACGTTGAGCTGGGTATCCAGGGTGCGGGCCTCGTTGAGATTCTCCCCGTACTCCCCGGCCCATCGGAATGTGGCGCCGGACGCTCTGACCAGGCCCTTGGTACCGATCCGGTGCTTCTCCAGCATGGAACGGTCATCTTCCTGAAAGTCTTCGCCCACCACGGCCACTATATTGACCGGGGCAAAGTAGCTGGCCGCCACGGCGAAATGGGTGGCGGACCCACCCAGGGCATTCTCACGGCTCCCGAAGGGGGTCCGGACCGAATCGTACGCTACCGACCCTACGACCAGAATAGACATGGTGCCAGTTCGTCTCCTCGCTCAGGAGGCAGTCTCCGAATCTGACTGCTTCGGGGAGTCAGCGTCAGATGCCTTGCCACGGCGACTCCGCCGTGGGGCCGGGGCTGGCTTCTCCTCCGGGGTCTTCTCCTGAGCCGTGGCCGCAGCACGCCGGGTCCTCCGGACGGGGGCCGCCGCCTCTGCGGCAGGCTCTGCCGTGGTCGCAGCACGACGGGTCCTCCGGGCGGGGGCCGCCGCCTCTGCGGCAGGCTCTGCCGTGGCCGCCGCACGCCGGGTCCTCCGGGCAGGGGCCGCCGCCTCTGTACCAGGCTCCGCCGTGGCCGCAGCACGCCGGGTCCTCCGGACGGGGGCCGCCGCCTCCGCAGCAGGCTCCGGGGCCGCAGCACGACGGGTCCTCCGGGCGGGGGCCGCCGCCTCCGCAGCAGGCTCCGGGGCCGCAGCACGACGCGTCCTCCGGGCAGGGGCCGCTACCTCTGTAGCAGGCTCCGCCGTAGCCGCAGCACGCCGGGTCCTCCGGGCAGGGGCCGCTACCTTGGCAGCAGGCTCAGGGGCCGTTGCAGCCGCCGCAGCTACCACCGCCTCCTGCAACGGAACACCGACCGTCTGGGGACGGGCAACGGCTCTCCCGCGGCGGGGTTCCACAACGATACCGCCAGCGGCAATTGCCGCCTTACGCCGTAGCTCGTACTTGGCCCGCCTTCGCCGGTGCTTCAGTGCCGCAACACGTTTCCGTTTATTCATTCAGCCCCCAATATGGTAGTGTCTGCACAGTCTATGGGTCGTTGCCGTAGCTGACAGGAAGACCTCGCTCTATCCATGTAGGCGTCCCTTCCTCTATGTTATAGAGCCGCTCCGGTGGCAGGCCCATGGACGCCGCCATCTCACACGCCAGGGCGCTGCGCACGCCGGCAGCGCAGATAAACAGGAGGTCCTTGTCTTTAGGCAACTCATCCACGCGGCTCAGCACCTCGTCCACGGGGATAAAAATCGCCTCTTTGACGTGGCCAGATATCCACTCATCGGGATTACGCACGTCAACCACGGCCGCATTGCCCTTATCCAGTATCTCCTTGGCCTTATCAACGGAGATTCGCTGGAAAGGCTCCTGAGGACCACCACTTGTTTGACCGGTCATAACCTCTTACCCCCTCCATTCGGATTTCGTGGATTCAGCCACCTCTACTCCAGATACTTCCCCGCCAGGGGGGCCAGCCGCCGCCGGTCCTCCTGGGTGATGGCCTCTTTCGCGGTGAGGATAGCGCTCTCCAACGCCGCACCGCAAGTACAGGTCCGCACCGCGGAAAGGCGAGGGATGACCCTCTGCAGGGTATTCTTGGACGTAGCGATGTTCCGTTTCAGGTTGGCTACGACCATCTCCACCGTCACCGACTCCTCCGTGTCGTGCCAGCAATCGTAGTCGGTGGCGCAGGCCAGGGTCGCGTAGCAGATCTCCGCCTCGCGGGCCAGCTTGGCCTCCGGCAGGGCAGTCATCCCTATGACGCTGGCACCCCAGGAGCGGTAGAGCGTGGATTCCGCCCGTGTGGAGAAGGCGGGGCCCTCCATGACCACGTAGGTGCCGCCCCTGTGCACCGTAGCTCCCTCTTCCCCGGCGGCCAGGGCCAGGGCTTCGCTCAGGTCCGGGCAGAAGGGGTCGGCAAAGCCAACGTGGACCACCACGCCCTCATCAAAGAAGGTGGAGGTCCGCTGGCGGGTGCGGTCCACAAGCTGGTCGGGCACCACCAGGTCCAGGGGGCGTACCTCCTCCTTCAAGCTCCCCACGGCGCTGATGGAGATGATGCGCTCCACGCCCAAGAGCTTGAGGGCAAAGATGTTGGCGCGCACCGGGATCCTGGTCGGATTGATCCGGTGCCCGCGGCCATGCCGGGGCAGGAAGGCCACCCTCACACCGTTGAGAGTACCCAGTACAATGGCGTCGCTGGGCTCACCGAAGGGGGTCTCTGGCCTCACCTCGCTGACATCCGTCAGACCGTCCAGCTCGTAGAGGCCGCTGCCGCCGATGACCGCAACCGTCGCTTCAGCCACGGCGGCCTCCTACGGCCCCCAGGGCCGCTCTATGGGACGATTCCGGCCCTTTTCCCGTGCGCCCGTCCTCCGTTACAAGACTCTTCAGAGTACCCTCATACGGCGGAGTGGCTACGCCCCGCTCCGTGATGATGGCGCTGACGTAGCGGCTGGGGGTCACGTCAAAGGCGGGGTTATACACGCCCACCCCCTCCGGAGCGGTGGGCACCTGGGCCCAGTTGGTTACCTCTTCCCTTGGACGCTCCTCAATGGGAATAGACTCCCCGGAAGCCAGGGAGAGGTCCAGGGTGCTGATAGGGGCCGCCACGTAGAGCGGCACACCGTTCTCATGGGCCAGCACGGCCAGGGAATAGGTGCCGATCTTGTTGGCCACGTCACCGTTGGCGGCGATACGGTCCGCGCCCACAATGACACACCCCACCGCCCCACCGGCCAACACGCTGCCAGCCGCCGAGTCCACGATCAGGTCGATAGGAATGCCAAGCTGGACAAGCTCCCACGAGGTGAGTCGCGCCCCCTGGAGGATTGGCCGGGTCTCCGTGGCGAAGACACGGAACCGCTTTCCCTGCTCCCAGGCGGCCCGGATCACCCCAAGGGCAGTCCCATAGCCGCCGGTGGCCAGGGCGCCGGCGTTGCAGTGGGTGAGCACCGCCCCGTGCTCCGGCACCAAGACCGCACCCAGCGCGCCGATTCTCCGGTTGGCCTCCTCGTCTTCGCTGTGGATGCGCTTCGCCTCATCGATGAGTCGCTGCTGGATGAGACCGACGGTGGAGCATTCACCGGCCACCGCCAGCATTCGGTCCACCGCCCATCTCAGGTTGACCGCCGTGGGACGGGCTCCCGCTATCTGCTTGGCGATATTGGCCAGCCGGGAGCGGAACGGGACCAGGGCATCGGTCGCTATGTCTCCGGCCGCCAGGGCCACCGCATACGCCCCCGCGACGCCGATGGCCGGGGCGCCACGTACCTGCATGGTCTGGATAGCGCGGACCACGTCTCCCCAGTCACGGGCCTCTATGTAGGTCTGCTGGTGGGGCAGCCTGGTCTGGTCCAGGATGCGTAGCGCATCACCGGTCCACTCCAGCGGTACTATCTCTCTTGCCATCGCCGTTGTCATCTTTTCCCGAGTTCAGGTCGTTCAGCAGCTATCGGCCCCACCGTTTTCAGGGCGAAAAAAAACTCCTCCGATGAGAGAAGCTTTTCACAGCCTCTACTCTCATCTCTCAAGCTCCTGGAGCTCGACGGACTTGGCACCGTGTCGGATCGGCTAGCGAGCCAACCGGTTGCCGGGCTTCATGGGGCCGGTCCCTCCGCCACTCATGATAAGAGCAGGATTGCTTCTATTCAATTGTTGTACCGATAGTACATTGGGCCACGTTGGATTGTCAAGGGAGCGGGCCCTTCGCCCCAGGTAGCGTCAGACTGTCGCTACGATAACGCCTGGGCGCTACCGCCCGATAGGCACCTCACGAACTCGGCCATGGTCTCCTCAAGGGTCCGGCCCCGGTCCAGAGTCTCCGGGGTCTCATCGGCGAAGCGCGTATTGCCCAGGACCCGGAAGACATCCGCAGCGCCGCGGTGAAAGTAGGGCGTCACCCCGGCATGCTCAAAGGTGGCGGCGATATTCTCCATCTCGTTCACCCACCGTCGAGCCTTCACCGGAAGCCTGGGTATATCCGCCTTCATGCGCTGGTAGGCCGTCGGGTTGCCGGACAGGAACTCATCGCGCAGCTCCGCGGTCACCCCCATGACCTCGGCAGCGGCCAGCAACGCTATGTACAGCGCATGGGTACCCTTACCCAGGGCGGCGTAGCACATCTTGAGACCGGATGCACGTCCAATCGTGTCCCCCAGCGGACACACGCGAATATGCATACCGTCCAGATCGGCCATCGCACCGGCGTGCGGGCCGCTGGTGTAGAACCGCGGCACCTCATCACCAACGGGCGGAAAACCGATGATGGAGGCATCGATGAAACGACCGCCCGCGGAGGTGATGATCGTGTCTATCTCCTCGGCGGTCTGCGGTGAGGTGGAGTTGCAGTCGGCGAAGAGGGTATCGGCGCCGGTGGCCCGAAGCGCATCGGCTATCTCACGGGCCAACCCCACGGCCTCCTGCGGCACGACGATGGATAGGACCAGGTCGGCCTGCGTGACCAGCTCTTCCAACTCCGAGATCTCACGTATGCCTGCCTGGCGTGCCAGCCCCTTGGTCCTTTCGCTCCTCCCGCGCAGGCAGGTCACAACATCCATCCCACCCTCCCTCAGCACCCTGCCCACGACGTGACCCATGTCTCCGGGGCTGAGGATTGCAACCGTTTTTATCGGCATATCTCGCTCCTACTTTGATGTCCGCTGCCCGCATTATACGTAATCGGCTAGCCCTCTGAAACTACCACCCATACTGAGACCGGTGCCCGGCATGGCCTAGAAGCCGGGGATACTGGTTCGCACAGTGTCTACAAGCGCATCCGAAGGGGCGACGATGAAGAGGACCCTGTCTCCCCGGAGCTCCACATACGCCTTGCCGGGTATCCCCGCCAGGGGAGCGAGCGCCACATCGGAGAACTCCCGGGCATCCCCTTGAGTATCCCAGGCGACCACTGCAACGAATACCCGCGCCCCTTGCGGTCCCAGCAGGAGCGCGTACCGGTCTCCACCCCAGCCTGCCGCAGCCTCCGCCGCAACGCTATCGCCCACCGCCGTCTCCAGGTAGGTCCTCAGGAAAAACTTCCCCAGAACGTCGCTATCGGCCTGGGCCCACCCCGAGCCCAGGTTGCCGGCGATATCCGGCAGGGAGATGGCAACCGGCCGCTCGCCACTGAGGTACTTTCCCGGGTGGAACACCTGCTCGGTGGAAACAGGCGGATCGCTGAAGGCCAGATTGATGGCATCCAGTTGGCCCATCTCCACTAGAGCAAGGATGAATGGGATGCCCCCCTCGACATCGAAGAGGAAGAGCTTTTGGACGGCATACGGAGCCCCCTCCAGCACGGGACTGTCGCCGCCGGATTCAAACACCTCCTGCTGCTCCCGCAGAGATAGGAATCCGTCCATATACTCAAACGTCATAAGATAGGCATCGCCCTCTATGAGGGCGGAGAGGGCAGCACTGGCATCGGAGTCGTTTTCAACCCGTTTGCCCAGGGTGTAGATGTCGAAATACTGCTGCTGAAGGGCATGAACGTACTCGTGGGCGAAGGTGACCTCCTCGTTGGGCCCGAATCGCTCCAGCTCGCTGACCACGTACAGCTCCTCCACCTCGGGCACGTAGAAACCCAGCACCTGCTCGGTGTAGAGGGCAAGAATAAGCTGGTAGAGGTCCAGCCCTTCGGGAATCAGATCCAGGGTAGCCAGCAGCTCCTGGGTATGGAAGATATCCTGGCGGTCCTCCTCCAGCTCCCCTAGCAGAAAGGCCCCCAGCTCAGCGCGCGTCATGAAGGTCCTGTCCACGTCCCGCAGCGGCTCCAGTTCCCGCAACTGGACCACATTGGCGGCTATCTCCTCCAGGAGCTCCCGTGGCAGGGTCATATCTCCAAGGCCGTCTGGCGGCAGACCCTGGGCTGGGAATGTACGAAGGGAGTCCAGCATCCTGTCCAGGGTAGGCTGATGCAGGCCGCTCAGGCTCCCCCGGACAAAGGAGGCCGCCACCAGACCGTAATCGCCGTCCACGGAGATCAGGAGCTTGACCAGGCCGGTGGTCCCATCAATGGGAGCGTCCCCTTCGATGAGGTAGCCTGGGGGCACATTGGTTCTCGTCCTGGAGGCCTCCAGGAAGCCGGGCAGGCTCTCCGTGAACCCCTCCAGGCTCACGGCCACATACTCCTCCAGAGTCAGCCCTGAGATGGGCTCGACCGCGATGGTCACGTTGCTGCCCAGCACATGGGCTATGGTGACCACCTGGATCCCCAGGTCGGTCTCGGTGGTTATCTCCCAGTCGAACGGGTAGGCAATGGAGAAACCGAGGGCATCGTTGGTGTACACCTCAGTCAGCGGCACAGGCGTAGGGGTGGGTACTGGCGTGGCAGTGGGCGTGGGTGTGCGCGTACGCGTCGGAATGGCGACCAGCTTGGGCGTTGGAACGGGAGTAGACGTGGGCTCGGAGGGGGTACACCCCACCCAAAGAGCTGCCAGGAGGGCAAGGGTTCCAATGACCACGGACCTCTTCATACCCGTGTCCTCTCTACAGCTCCAACGGCACACTCAGCTCCCGGCCCAGCTTCAGCAACGACTCGACAACGGAGGGGTGCAGCGGAATGCCGTCCCTCACGCGCTCCTCCCGCGTCCGCATCTCCCTGTCCCCCGGCACCAGCACCCGCTCGTAGCCCGGCAGCACGGGCGTTTCCCACAGGCCCATGCACATCTCGTCCATCATCGCCTTGAACTCGTTGGCGGGTCGGAAGGCATCGATGCGCAGCGCGCCGAAGAAGTGGCCGCTCCTCCCCTGCAGCATGGTGCTGGCCCCGACGCCGGAGAGCACACCGCACAGGATGTCCACCATCACCCCAAGCCCGTAGCCCTTGTAGCTGGACATCTCCGGGTCGCTTCCCAGAGGCAGGAGATGCCGCGAGGTGCGGGCCACCGCCGGATCGGTGGTCGGTCGCCCCTGGTCGTCCAGCGCCCAACCCTCCGGGACGGGCACGCCGTTCCGGGCCGCCGTCTCGAACTTGCCCGCCGATACGGCGGATGTGGCCATGTCCAGCACAAACGGGGTCCCCGTGCTGGTGGGCGCGGCCAGGCTGATGGGGTTGGTGCCCACCCTGGCCTGGCTGCCAAAGGTGGGCAGCACCAGCGGGCTCGCGTTGGTCATGGAGATGCCGATCATCTCATGGGCCAGCGCCATGGTGGAGTAGTACCCAGCGATGCCGAAGTGGCGGCTGTTGGTGACGGCGACGAACCCGGCGCCGGTGTCCCTGGCCTTCCGGATGGCCAGCTCCATGGCCCAGTGGCCCACCACCAGCCCCAGGCCGCCGTCGCCCTCCACCAGGGCCGTGGCCGGGGCCTCATGCACGGCACGGATACTTGGCGTCGGGTTGATCTGGCCCTGTCGAATCCGGCCGATATAGAACACCGCCAGCCGCGAGAGGCCGTGGGAATCGATGCCCCGAAGGTCCGCCTCCAGCAGCACCCCTGCCGCTACGGAGGAGGCCTCACGGGACACACCCACCGCCTGAAAGCACCCGGTGACGAACTCCCTGAGCAGATCAACGTTTGCGTGCACCAACTTTTCCCCGTCCCCTATCGCCAACTCTCACCCCCCTTCGACAGGTCCGACTCAGTCAAGACTCTCGATGAAATCGGAGCTCAGGACAGTCTCTTGACCCCCTCTCCCCTGGCAAAGGAGAGGAGGCAGGGCGTGCCCTGCACCCACGTTCTTTGTCAGCCCATAAGGGCTCACCTATGCGATATCTGCGGAAAGCGTGGGACTGGGTTCGCCCAGTCTGGGAACACCTCAGACACCTACCTGGCGTCCTGCCAGACCTCCACCAGGAGGCCCATGTTGCTCCGTGGATGGAGCCACCCCACCAGCCCGGCACCATCGCGGCCCTCGCTAACGGCGCCGATCTCCTGGAGCCCCGCAGCCTGCAGCCGACCCATGTCGTGCTCGATATCCTCGGAGTTCAGGCAAAGGTGATGAATACCCGGCCCTCGGGTCGCCAGGTAGCGGGCGGTGCCGCTACTCGCGTCCTGGGGTACCACCACCTCCAGCTCCGACTCGCCGATGGGTATGTCCAGCACCCGCACGTTGTCCTGGGGGGCCAGGCGGCCCCCTGGAAGCGGGGAGAGAGAGTCGTCCACCTTGAGGCCGTAGATATCGCAGAAGAGATGCGCCGCCTCCTCTATGCTGGGAGCAACGAAGCCAACGTGGTGAATGCGAGTGATGCCGCCGCCTCTGCCCCTGGGCGGCTGTGGTTGCTGGCCGTCGGCGTTGGAATCCTGCCGCAGCTCCAGCAGGAAGCCCAGGTTCTCCCGCGGGTGGAAAAAGGCCACCCGGTGGCCACCCTCGTCCCGGAGGTCTCCCCTCGGCTGTCCCAGCAACCGTAGACCCCCCGCCTGGAGCCGACCGATGTCCTCGTCCATATCATCGGTGGAGAGACAGAGGTGATGGGGGCCGGGGCCGCGGGTCGCCAGAAAGCGACTGGTGCCACTCCCCTCCTCCTCGGGCTGGGTGATCTGCAAATCCGATCCTCCCACCCGTATGTTGATCGATTGATGGCTGTGCGTTCCGTCGTAGGCCGGCACGGCGGACTCGTCCACGCCGAAGCCATAGGTATCCGTCCAGAGTCGCTTGGCCGCATCAAAGTCGGCGACCACCAGCGATAGGTGGTGAATCCGTGTGAGCACGTGTGCCTCCTACGTAGCGGGTCTTCCGTGAATGACTATCTCACCGGCGCTCGAAGATCGATTGCGGCCAGAAGGAGTCTCTTGATCGGCCTGATACGAATGTCGCTCATGCCTCTGATATACACATACCGGACCTGTTTACCAGTGCCCTCCAGCAGACCCTCGGGGTCCGGCAACATGACGCCATACTCGAACCCCAGCTTGATCATCTCCTCCTGCGGGAAGATGGCGCAAAAGTACCCACTCTCCAGATGACGATAGCCTATACCGTGCCAGACGGGGTAGGCAGTCTCAGTAGTGGCGGGCACAGATTGGCGGATGAGCTTGCGCAAACGCTCCGCAAGGGCGTGAACCCTAGGAGTGTGCCCCGCCAGGATAAACTCAGGACTGATGTTTTCAATCAGCTTACCACGGTCACGACGCTTCTTCATCAGGCTAGCTGGTCGTCCTACCCCTGCCGGGCCGCCGGGGCGGTGGAGCCCGGCCCCATGTAGATGCCGCGCTCCCAGGTGCGCTTCAGCGGGTCGGACACGGACATGGACATGCGCCCTATCCCCTGAATCTCTATCTCAGCGGTGTCCCCGTCCTGAAGCGGCCCCAGGCCCTCGTGGTTGGTGCCGCACGCAATCAGGTCACCGGTGTTCAGGGTCATGACCTTGGTGGCGAAGGAGACGAGCTCAGGCACCGTGTGCTCCATATCATCGGTGACGTAGTCGTGACGGAGGTCGCCGTTGACCCAGTACTTGACCGCCAGGCTATTGGGGTTGGGAATCTCGTCGGCGGTCACGATGCACGGCCCGATGGGACAGAAGGTGTCAAACGACTTGCCTATGAAGCTGCCGGCGCGCCAGGTGCGCCTGCCCTCGTCACGGGCGGAGACATCGGTGAAGCAGGTGTAGCCGAATATCGCCTGCATGTAGTCGGCCTCGCTCACGTCCTTAGCGGGGCCTTTGATGACAATGCCAAGCTCCGCCTCGTGTTGGAACACCTCCGCCTGGAAGTCCGGCAGCACCACGGTGTCACCGGGACCGATTATCGACTCCGGTGATTTGAGGAACATGTTCAATGGACGCGGCTCCCGCTGCATATGCTCCCAGTAGTTGCCGATGCAGCACAGTATCTTGCTGGGACGGGGAAGGGGCGCCCGCAGCCGGACGGTGGCCACCGGCACCGCCGGGCCTGAGTCGACCAGGCGCTCCAGCTCCGGTCGCAGGGCATCGAAGCCATTGATGATGCCTGCCATGAGTTGCTGCGGCGAGTGGCCCTGAAGGTGGCCCACCGCCGCGCCGATATCGATCACCGTATCGTCTTTGAGGAGCCCGGGCACGCTTGAGACCCCCGAGGAGTCTTGATAGAGGACCAGCTTCATGGAAACACCCCCTTCTGGCTGACTTTCTGAGCCATCCTAGGAAGTGGCCAGGGAAGTGTCAATAGCATAGGCGGGGTTGTCCGGCAACGCCCGCCTACTCGCCATCAGGCGCGTAGGTCAGGCCCCGGCCCATCTGCGTCAGCACCCCCACGGCCATCAGCGCCCGCTCCACTATGAACTCCACCACGTCCTCGATGGTCTTGGGCAGGAGGTAGAAGGCAGGCTCAGGAGAGAGAATGGTGACTCCCAAGCGTGCCAGGGCCAGCATATTCTCCAGATGGATGGCGGAGAGAGGTGTCTCCCGCGGCACCAGGACCAGCTTCCGGCCCTCCTTCAGGCACACGTCCGCGGAGCGGTGCAGCAGGTTGGTGCCCAGGCCACGAGCGATGGCCGCCAGCGACGCCATGGAGCATGGCACCACCACCATCCCCTGGCTGGCGAAGGTGCCGCTGGCTATGGGTGCGCCCAGATCCCCCACGGGGTAGTAGCTGAAGAGAGGGTGCTGCTGCCAGGCGGCCAGCACCTCCTTGAACGGCACCTGGAACTCCTGCTGCCACGTTTGCAGCGCACCGCTGGAGCAGGTGGCCACCACGGGCACCTCCATCTCCAGCAGCCGGTCTATGGTGCGCCTGGCCAGCATGGAGCCGCTTCCTCCGGAGATGCCGACCACTACGGGCAGCTTGGTAGATGGTGCCATACGGGTGCTTTGTCCTACCGATACGGGTGCCGCACGGGGCCGCGGGTTCGCCACGGCCCAGCGTTTACGCCTTCTTGAGATAGTCCTCAAGCTTCATGGTATTCCAGAGGTGCTCGTCTGACTCGATCTTGACCTCGAACTCACCCTCCACCGGCTTGGTGGCGTCTATGACCAGGTGGGTGGTCATGGGGCCACGCCCCTCTCGACTCTCGTTGTAGGAGACGGGGTCCAGGTGGGCCCCCTTCACGTTGGGTAGGATGAGCAGGTCCCTGTCCGCCACCATCCGGGTGCTGATGGCCCACAGCACCTCCTTCTCGTTGTACACGTCTATGTCGTCGTCCACTACCACCGCCGTTTTCCCGTAGTTGTCAGATACAGCAACCAACCCCGCCTGCTTCGCCTCACCCGGCACCCGCTGCTTCATGGAGATGTACGTGCCCAGTTCACCGCGGGCAACGGCCACGACGGTTGGGAACTGCCCCTTGAGCTTATCGAACATGACCACGGAGCCGATCATGCTCCCCGACAGGGTATGCTCAGGGTGCGCGGAGTCCAGGTGGTGGTAGATGGCGTCCTTGCGCATGGTGATGGCCGTCACCTGGATAACGTAGCACGGCTTGCCGGCGGGGCCGTAGTAGCCCAGGTACTCGGCGTAGGGGCCATCCGTGGACATCTTCTTAGGGTCGATGATCCCCTCAATGACGATCTCCGCCTGAGCGGGTATCGGCAGGTCCACGGTCTCCCCCCGGATCACCTCCAGCGCCTCGCCCAGATAGCCGCCCATCAGGTCCAGCTCGGGGACCTGCCTGGCCAGGGATGCCTGCACCACCGCGGAGTGATGGCCGATGACCAGCGCCACCTCCATGGGCTGGTCCAGCTCCGCATACCGACGGGCTATGTAGGCCCCGTCGTTCCCTGGGTTGATCATGCAGCCCAGCAGGTCCTTCCCCATGACCAAGTGGCGATAGATGCCGGCGTTGGCCACGCCCGTATCCGGCCACTTGGCGATCATGAAGCCGGCGCCTATATATTTCCCGCCATCCAGCTTGGAGTTGTGGTTGATAGGCAGAACGCTCAGGTCCACCTTATCCTCCAGCAGCTTCACCTCTTTGATCGGGGCGTCGGAGGCCGAGACCCAGGTGGGCTCCAGCTTGCTGCCCACCTTCTTCCGGACAACGTCATAGACCTCCTCTCGCGTCATCGTTTCGGGATCGCACCCCAGCCCCAGCGCCAGAGTTTTGAAGCTCCCGAACAGGTTCGTCACCAGGGGAAGCTCGCTCTCCTTGACCTCCGGACAGTAGATGACCGGGTTGCGTCCCTCCGCCAGCAGCTTCTGCTGGATAATGCCGACTTCAAGGTAGGAATCCAGCGGCTGGTTGATCTCAACGTAGTACTCCGATCCCGCCTCCTTCGCCGCCTTGATAAAATCACGCAGATTCTTGTTCATTGGGGCCCTCCTACCCTATCCACGGTGCCTGTTACTCCTACCGTACAAAATCATCAAGGTTCAGAGTCTTCATGAGCTCCTGATCGGGCTCATTCTTGATCTCGAACTCCCGCTCCAGCGGCTTCGTGGCGTCTATGACAAGACGGGTGGTCATGGGACCACGTTCGTCACGGTCCTCGCTATAGGAGACCGGGTCCAGGTGGGCGCCCTTTACACCGGGCATAATAAGCAGGTCCTCGTCCGCTATCATCCTGGTGCTGATGGCCCACATCACCTCGCGTTCGTTGTAGACGTCTACGTCGTCGTCAACCACCACCGCCGTCTTGCCGTAGTTCTCGCACACGGCAAGCAACCCCGCCTGCCTTCCCTCCCCCGGCACCCGCTGCTTCAGGGAGATGTACGTCCCTAGCCATCCACTGGTCACCGCCTTGATGGTTGGGAACTGCCCCTTGAGCTTATCATTCAGGGCTATGGAGCCTATCATAACGCCCGTCTGCTCGTGAGGGATACCATAGTAGCCCAGGTGGTGGTAGATGGCGTCCTTGCGCATGGTGATGGCCGTCACCTGGATGACATAGCACGGCTTGTTGCCCACCCCATAGTAGCCGAAGTATTCGCCGTAGGGACCATCCGTGGACATATTCTTGGGGTCGATAACCCCCTCGATGACGATCTCCGCCCCGGCGGGTATCGGCAGGTCCACGGTCTCCCCCCGTATCACCTCCAGCGGCTCACCCATGTAGCCACCCATCAGGTCCAGCTCAACCAGTTGCCTTGCCTGCGCCGATTGAATCACCGCGGTGTTATGGCCAATGACCAGCGCCACCTCCATGGGCTGGTCCAGCTCCGCATACCGCCGGGCTATGTATGCGCCGTCGTTCCCAGGGTTGATCATGCAGCCCAGCAGGTCCTTCCCCATAACCATATGACGGTAGATCCCGGAGTTGATCTCGCCCGTATCCGGCCACTTGGCAATGGTCACGGCGGAACCTATATACTTGCCGGCATCCAGCGTAGACTGCTGCATAATGGGCAGGACGCTCAGGTCCACCTTATCCTCCAGCAGCTTCACATCCTTGACCGGAGCCTCGGACGCCGGAACCCAGGTGGGCGCCATCCTGGTGGCCACCTTCTCTCTCACTGCATTATTGATCTCTTCCCGGGTCATCCGATTGGCGTCCAGGCCCAATCCCAGCGCCGCCAGCTCAAAGCTGGCGATGAGGTTTGTGACCAGGGGGAGCTCACTCCCTTCCACTTCCGGGCAGTAGATGATTGGGTACTTGCCCTGGGCCGCCAGCTTGGCCTGGATGACTGCGATCTCCAGATACGGGTCCACCGGCTTCTTGAGCTCCACATAGTGCTCCGGTCCCATCTCCCTTGCCGCCTTGATGAAGTCCCTCATGTTCCTGTTCATGATTGCCCTCCGCTCCACACTAAGCTCTGAAACCCGTTCGTGTGCATAATACTATAGAAAGAACAGCGACGAGACAAGCTGACCGTTGCGGAGACGGTCGCAGCAGCCGCTCAATCGCCTTTCAGGCTTCGCAGCTCCTCCTCCAGCGCCGCAACCCGCGCCGCCAGCTCCACCGCCTGGGCCGACGACCCTCCTGAGGTGGCGACGCCATCATTCAAGGCCACCTCCTCTACGATAGACCGAGGCCGGGGGTCAAGCAGCAGCCGCAGCACATCCGGCCGGGCATAGTGGCCCACCGAGTCCATGCGCAGCTTCCTGCGGGTGATGGCCTGGAGGTCCAGGTCTGCTATCACCATACCCTCCCCCTCAACCACCGGATCGGCCAGGTGCTGGCCATCGGGCCCGACGATGGCCGTGAAGCAGGAGTCCGGCGCCAGCCGCTCCCGGAGGTCCGGGTCCGGACAGAGCTCAGCGATCTGGTCCGGGGTGAGCCAGCCGGTGGCGTTGACCACAAAGCACCCGGACTCTATGGCGTGATGACGTATGGTCACCTCCACCTCCTGGGCAAAGCCCTGGCGACCGCCGGAGCCGGGGAAGTGGGAGCAGTGGATCTCCTCCCGCTGGGCCATCAGGGCGTAGCGGCACAGGGGCATGTAGTGCTCCCAGCAGATCAGCGGGCCCACCCGTCCCACGGCCGTCTCCACCACCACAAGGTCTGAGCCATCTCCCCAGCCCCAGATCATGCGCTCGTGGTAGGTGGGCATCAGCTTGCGGCGCTTCCTGAGAAGTGTCCCATCCGCATCAAAGATTACCTGGGTGTTATACAGGCTCCCACCATCGCGCTCGTTCACTCCAAGCACCACCACCATGCCCGCTGCGGCTGCTGCGGCGCCAACGGCCTGGGTGACCGGACCGGGTATATCCACCGACTGCTCATACAGGCGAAGATGGAGCTCCCCGATGGTGGCAGGCGGCCGCCAGTTGGCAAAATAGGGGTAGTTAGGGATGAACGTCTCCGGAAACACCGCCAGCTGAGCGCCCTCACGCCCCGCCTCGGCAATGGCCTTCACCACCTTTTCCGTGCTGCCATCGCGGTCGAACAGCACCGGCGTGAGCTGCACCGCCGCGGCCCGGACGATACGTTTGCCTTCCATAGTGCCCCCCTGACCCCTTGCTAGGTGTCATTGGTCATTATACGGGGGTCAGCAGAGGGGTCAACTCCGCAAGGATGACAACGGTAGTACACGATGCTATCCTTGCGCCCAAACCGGCACGTCGTATCCAGCCTTTTGGGAGGCGAGGCCATGTCCGGCCCACTGGACGGTATTCGAATCCTCGAGTTTAGCGAGATCATAGCCGCTCCCTTTGGGGGGATGCTCCTTGCGGATATGGGGGCCGATATTATCAAAGTGGAGCCGCCGTGGGGAGACCCCTGGCGCTTTGCTCAGGAGTTCATACCTTTCGAGAGCCGTACCTACATCTCTCTCAACCGCGGCAAGCGAAGCCTCCCCCTGGACATGACGAAACAAGAGGCGCGGGAGATCGTCCGGAAGCTGATACCCCAGATGGACGTGGTCATCCTGAACAACCGCCCAGATGTACCCCACAAGCTGGGCATCGACTACGAAACGCTCTCCGCCCAAAACCCCAGGCTCATCTACTGCGAAATCACCGCCTTCGGGCGGCAGGGGCCTGACCGCCAGCGGCCCGGCTATGATCTTATTGTTCAGGCCATGTCCGGCCTGATGGCCTCCAACGGCAAGACGGTGGACGGCGTACCCCAGCAGATCACCGCCACAGCCATGTCCGATTTCGCCACGGGGATCGCCGCCGCCTGGTCCATCTGCGCCGCCCTCTACGCCCGGGAGCGCACGGGCCAAGGACAGAAGATAGAGTCTACGCTGCTGGGCACCGCCCTGGGCATCCAGACCAGCCGCTTTCTCCAGGTGCGCATGGTGGACCACGAGCCGCTCTCGGCATTCCTGGAAGAGCTCTCCCGTATGCGAGCAAAAGGGTCCTCCTACCTGGAGATCCAAGAACAGTACGAGTCCTACCGGATGAAACCCACCTGGAACGCCTACTATAGGACCTACCAGACTAAAGACTCCGTTCTCGCGGTGGGCTGCCTGAGCGAGCCCCTTCGCAAGAAGATGGCGGATGTCCTGGGCGTTCACGACATCCGTTTCGATCCGGGATACTCGCCCAACAGCCCGGAAGCCGTAGCCTTCAACGAGCAGCTCATAAAAAAGCTGGCGACGCTGTTCCTAGAGAAGACAACGGCGGAGTGGCTGAGCATCCTGGACGCCGCCGGGGTGCCCGCCGGCCCGGTCAGGTTCACGGAGGAGCTGTTTGATGACCCCCAGGTGATGGCGAATAACCTGGTGGTAGAGCTGGAGCACGCCCAGGCGGGACCGCTCAAAATGGTAGGCCCCCTGGTCAAGATGAGCCAGACCCCGCTAGAGACGAAATCAGCTTCGCCGGCCCTGGGTCAGCACACCGCGGAGATACTGACCGCTCTGGGCTACAGCGCAGAGGATGTCCAGAGGCTACGAGAGTCCGGCGTAACACGATAGGCGCGGAGTGCCACGGAGGTCTTGTTGAGGATTGGCGTGATCTCAGATACCCACATCCCAGAGGCAGGAAAGGAGCTCCCCTCTCAGGTCTATAGCGCTTTCCAGGGGATGGACCTCATCCTCCACGCAGGCGACATGCACGTCATAGAGGTACTGGACTGGCTGGAGAGTATCGCGCCGGTGGTGGCCGCCAGGGGCAACGGAGATGGCAGCTCCGGCAGGCCGCCCTTTCCCGACGATGATCCGCGGGTGAAGTACGCCCATACCCTGGAACTGGAAGGGCTGCGCGTGGGGCTCATCCACTGGTTCCCCCTTCCCGGGGAGATGCAAGATGGCTTTGCCAGGGACTTCATGGAACAACACTTCCAGGGACCGCTGGACGTTGTGGTGTGCGGCGATACGCACGTGGCCAGAGTGGACAATCACGACGGTGTTCTAATGATAAATCCTGGGAGCCCCACCCTGCCCAACAACCTCATGCCTCAGCTGGGCAACGTGGCTATCCTTACCATAGAGAGCGGCGCACCCTCGGTGGAGATGATTCAACTGGGCCAGCTCGGGACGGAAAGCTCCCAGGGTTAGCCAAAGCACCACCGGCAACACGGCGCCCTGGCAGCCCGTCGGTCTGGGCTATTGAGAGCCCTCCATATCAAAGCCTAAAGGCAGTTGTTTAGCGGAAGAGGAACTCTGGATAACCAGCCGTAGCCTCTTGGTAGGCTTAGCAACGGAGCCGGGCTCCCGCTTGCGCTCGCCAAGAAACCGGTGACCGCTGGGCTGCGCCGTAGTGGGCTCCTCCCAAACCTTGGCTACATCAGGGGAGCTCATCAGCATCTCCAGGAGCGGCATGGGCCTTCTCAGCACCACCCTGATAGAAGTCCCCTCATCCCAGGACCCCACCGTCTCTTGGATATCCGCCCTGGCCGTCCTTCTTAGCCACTGACACAGCTTCAGCAGAGCGTCCGCGTCTACAGGTGGCTCAATGGCCAGCTCCACAGTTGATTCATAGAGAACTGAGTCGCCTGACGATCTCCGGGCCCACTCCCCTTCGTCCTCCTCATCCTCCACGGGCTCAGCAGATGAGAACGCCGGGGAGTGGCCCTCTACTATATTCGCTATCGAGCCGTTGGAGCCACGGCCAAGCTCGGCCCACTCTAGTGAGGATCGGTCGGCGGCTTGCTCCTGCCCCTGGCCGTCATCCGTCTCCAGCCCCAAAAGGGGTGCCATGGAGGAGGAATCGATAGGAGGCTCCCCGCTACGTGGCGGCCCGCTCTCTTCCGCCCGCAGCCCAAGCCTCTGGGCCCCCTCACCCGGCATACCGACCCCGGTGTACCCGTTTTGCCCTCGCTGGGGAGGCGGTTCCTCCCTTGGGGGCTGTGGCTGCTGAGCAGGCGAAGGGCCATTGTGGGCACTGGTGGCCTTTGCCGAATCCCGGCCCCGGAGAACGTTGCGCAGGTAGACCAGAGCGCTCTCCGTTATCTCCGGTGTGTTCATGAGACTCCCCCCCAGGACCATCTCCCCCTCCGCCGCGCGTCGAACGGCATCCACAAGCTCCGCCCTCTTCACATCCTTGACCAGATAGCCGCCGGCCCCAGCCTCCACGGCCTGAGCCAGATATTCAGAGTGGAGGCTCATGATTATCACTGTGGCGGCAAGTCCGCGCTCCGTAAACTGGCGGGTGAGCTCCAGACCGTTGACTCTGGGCATCTTGATGTCCATGAGCACAATGTCCGGCGAGAGGGGTTCAACCTTGAGCAGGGCCTCCTCCGCATTAGACGCCTCCCCCACTATCTTGATATCCGGCTCAAGCTCCAACATCCGGCGAAGCCCTTCACGAGCTACCTCATGGTCGTCTACGAGAAAGACCCGAATGTCCCTTCCCATTCGCGCTGCTCCCCTCCTAATCACACGCGACACGCTTCTGTTTTCGCTAAGAAGATTCGCCGGTACCCCCCTGTGGATTCTCCACGCTCCCACCGAGAACAAACCGGCCGTCCATGACCTGCCGTATGGCGTTCACCAGGTCTGGCGCCTTCACATCCTTGACCAGGTATCCTGCGCCCCTGCCCGAATTGCCTCAGACAGATACTCTCCGTACATGCTCAACATGATGACCTTTCCAGGAAACCCCTTCCGATGAAGCTCGCGAGTGACCTCCAAGCCCGTAGTCTCCGGTATTCTAATATCCATCAGGACCACGTCCGGGGTGAGGGTCGCTGCTTGCTGAAAGGCCTCCTCAGCGGTAGAGGCCTCCCCTACAACCCGGAGATCAGGTTCCGTCTCCAGAATCCGACGCAACCCAAGCCGCGCTATTTCATGATCGTCAACGAGCAAAACTCGTATGCGGTCTCTCATCCTCACTCCTGCCTGCCGATCAGTAGGAGGCGAGACGCTCCCGGGCCTTTCCATGGCCCTGACAAGTACGACACACTACCGGAGGGTATGGGCGGGGGAAAGGGATAAAGGAGTCGAGTCGCTGACCCAAAAGGGTCATTCACGGCAGAGGGTACGGAGCCTTGAGGGGTTCAGGAAAACAGGACAGGCCTTAGATGAGGCTTCGTTTGATGGCCTCTGCCACCGCCTCAGACCGATTGCGGACCCCCATCTTCTCGAAAACGCCCCGGAGGACCCGCTTCACCGTGGACTCGCTAAAGGCGAGCTCCTGGGCAACCTCTTTGGTGGTGATGCCACTGGCAACAAGACGCAGGATGGACTGCTCACGCTCTGTAAACTGCGGCAGATGCCGGGCACCTGGAGTGATGCCGGCCAACTGATCGCGGTCCAGGGTTACGCTGACCGGAGAGCGGCCCTCCAGAACAGACCTCACCGCCTGGACCAGCTCTTCCCTTCGCAGGTCCTTGCTGAGATAGCCCATAGCGCCGGCGTCCAGGGCGGGGGCCAAGAACTCGTCAAACAGGGTGAGGACAAGAATCTTGCACTCCGGGTTCTGCTCCTTTGCCCGGCGAGTGAACTCCACCCCATCCATACCCGGCATCCTGATATCCACAATGACGATGTCCGGCTCTAGGGTTGCCATCAAGGTCAGCCCCTCCCCTCCGCCAGGGGCCTCGCCCACAACCCGCATATCCGGCTCCAGCTCCAGCATCCGGCGCAAGCCTTCCCGGACTACCTGATGGTCATCAACCAGAAGTATGCGAATAGGGTCCATGCCTCTTTCCCCTAAGCCACCGGCGTAACGGGCAACCTGACCGTCACGCAGGTACCGGCATCCTTGTTGCTCTCCAACTTGAGAGCTCCGCCCAGCCACTCAACCCGCTGCCTCACCCCCAGCAACCCCATATGCTGTTGCACAATGGCGGTTTCCAGCGTCCGGGAAACGTTGAACCCCTTGCCATCATCAATCACCTCCACGCGGAGGTAGTCGTCCTCAAACTCCACCCGCAGCGTCACCGTAGTTGCCTGAGCGTGCTTCCTGACGTTGTTCAGGGCCTCCTGGACGATCCTGTACACGGCGATCTCAACGCTGGAGGCCATCCGCGCGGCATCACCCTGCATCTCAAGATAGCACGCAACGCCGTCCGTCCTCAACAACTCGGCCTCCTGACGAAGGGCATGAGTGAGTCCAAGCTCATCAAGGGTAGGTGGCCTCAACCCGGCCAGCACCCGTCGGAGCTCCCTCAGGCTCTGGTCCACAGTGTCCTCCACCGCGGTAAGCTCAACCTGAAGATCACCAACGGTGTTCCTGCCCAGCAACGCCTTGCAGATCTGGGCCTGGTAGGAGGCCCGGACCAAGAACTGTGCCACACTATCATGCAGCTCTACGGCCACGCGCTCCCGCTCCTGCTCCTGGGCCTCCACCACCTGGCCGAGCAGCTCATCGGCCCGCCGTTGCTGCTGCCTCAGGTTGTCCAGGATGCGGGCGTTATCCAGGGCCAAGGCGGCGCCGCTGGCCATGGTCAGCAGCAGGTTTGCCTCCTCCTCCGAAAACGCGCGTCCGGAGCGCTTCTCGCCCAGAAGGAGGACCCCCGTCAGGCTGCCCCTGCTCACCGTTGGCCGTGAGGTCGCTCCGCTCCTGCTCCCAAAGACCGGCGCCCTCAGGATAGGTGTCCAGAAGCTCCTCTCTCACCACCTGCTGCGACTTCCCCAGAAGGGAGAGAAGGGGGCTATCCCTGCGAAGCCGAAGGTCAAAGGAGCTCTGGGCACCGTCCTTGCTGACAAACCGGGCCCGGTAGTCGCCGCTATCTACGTCCGGCAACAGCAGGGCCGCCCACTGGGCACCCATGACGCGGACCAGCGGGTCCAGGATATCGTAGGCCAGCCGCTCCAGGTCAAGGGCGGCATTGACGTTGCGACGGAAGCCAGCCAGCATCTGCCGGTACTCGTAGGTATCCCTGAAGAGGAGGCGGTCTATCCGCTCCTGGGTCAGGTTTCGCAGAGGTGTAAAGACAACCGCCATGATCAGGGCCACCACTGTGGCCAGGACGAGGTTGGAGTAGCCAGACTGGTGGAAGAGGGCCTGGCCCACAAACAGCACCATAAGGTACACGGAGGTGACACCTATGGTGAGGATGGAGTAGACCAACCCCCTCTGGATAACAACCTTGATATCAAGGAGCTGGTGTCTCAGGATGGCGTAGCTAATGATCATGGCGTTGGCCAGGTTGCCCACATGGTCGATGGCATATTTGGCCAGGGAATCGCTCAGGTTTGTCAGTGTGGCCGCGGCCACCACACCCATGCCGATCAGCAGGTAGGCGGTCCTGGAGCGCTCCTGGGGTGTGGTGGCCCCCCGGTAGAGTTGCGCCAGGAAGTAGGCGGCGGCCACCGCCAGGCTGCCGCCGAATAGATTGTACAGATAGAGGGCCGGTCCGTGGTCTATTTACAGAACGCCATCCAGGGCATAGGCGTCCCGGGGCACAACGTCCAGCGCCGCCATGATGGCAACCAGGAGTATAAAGGCGAATCCCAGGTAGATCTCACGCGAAACCAGCTTCTGGACAAAGACCCGGAGGAAATAGTAGTAGGTCAGGGTCATCCAGACCGCAGCCAGGATGATGACCTTGCTCCCGGCCAACATATACTGCTGTAGGAACGGGTTCTCCAGATGAAGCAGGAAGCAACTGTCTTGAAAGTCAAGAGGAATGAGCGGCGACCTTCGGAATCGGATCGCACCAAGGTGAGCGATGCTTGAGCATAGAGTTGAGGATAACCTCGCAGCTTGCGCATGCAGGCTGTGAGGGCCAGCTTCTTCGGCTTACCAGCGGCCAACAGCCGTTGGTAGAAGTCCCGTATGACGGGGTTGAAGCGGCTGCCCCCCAACGCTCCCATGTACAGGGCGGCGCGGATCCGTGCGCGTCCACCCCAGACGGTGCGTTTGCCACGCAGCGTACCGCTGTCCCTGTTGAAGGGAGCTACGCCTACCAGAGCGGCGACTTGCCGACGGTTCAGCGTGCCCAACTCAGGCAGGTAGGCCAAGAGGGTGAGAGAGAGCTGCTCTCCCACACCGGGGGCGGTGCGCAAGAGGTCGTCCTTCTCTCGCCAAACGGGACTCTGACGGAGAGTCTGCCGCAGGCCCTCGTCCAGGTCGGCCAACTCCCGCTCCAGCCAGGCTATGTGGGCCTCGATGCGGGGGCGGACGGCGACGGTGGCGATGCTAAGACGGTTCTTCTCCGAGACCAGCATCGTCATCACCTGGTGCCTGCGGGCAGCCAGGGAGTTGAGCGCCTGGGTCTCGGCGTCCCGCAAAGGGCGCGCGGGCGGTCGGACGACTTCGGCGAAGTGGGCCAGAACCGCCGCGTCAAGCGAGTCGGTCTTGGCCAGCTTCCCGGTGGCCCTGGCAAAGTCCCGCACTTGGCGGGGGTTGACGACGACCACTGGCAACTCCTCGGTCGCCAGAGCTGCTACAAGGGGCAGTTCCAAGCCGCCCGAAGCCTCCAGCAGCACCATAACCGGTTCAAGGGCCTTCAGCCGGGAGACCAGCTGCCGGACCCCTGCATCGTCATAGGAAACCTCCCAGCTGTCGTCCGTGGGGCGGACGGCGACATCCACTTGGGCCTTGGCTACATCAATGCCTACGTAGATCCCTTCCTGATCCATGAGCACCTCCTGCGAATTACTGGCCCGTCCTTGCAAGATGCGGGCTTGGCTGGCCCTGGCAACTGTTCGGGCTCTAATTCGGAAAGGGTGCGGCGACCCTCGCTTTCTGACGGTCTTACATGACCACGGAGACATCGGTCTGCCGCACCCTGATCCACCCTAAGTGAAGTGATTTTCCCATACCAATTTCAAGATACAAGGAGACAAAGCTCCAAAATCCCGCGGCAGCCAGATAGAGGGCAAAGGCCCTACGCTCTCTCCTGTAGCGATGCCGCAGGCCAAGGCCGAGCAGCGCTGCGTAGGCGAAGACATTGAGTAGAGGGATCAGGGCATAGATATTCACGTGGCCGCCAACCGCCTCGCAGAACAATTGTCCGCTAGCAGACGGGATATTATGTCGCCTTAGCTTGGCGGTGTCAAATCTGAGGCCTGTGCACTCACGGCTGCACATACGCAGTCTGACTCTTCAGCGTGAGCCGGCGCAACGCCGGAAGCGGGAACCTAATGATATGCGGCAACGCCGTCCAGCAGGACAGCGACCAGGTCATCGGAGGGGTTGATGTGTGGAGGTCGTAGCTGCGCCGGGTCCACTCCGGCTGCCCGGCGGCGAGAGACGCACCGCTCGAAGGTCCCCTTGGGCAACAGCGTAACCCGCAGGGGCGTAAGGCCTAGCATGCTCTCTATGTCCGCATACGGGGCGTCCAGCTGCTTGAGCTGCTGGTGAATGGCCGCCGTCATCTCCGGAGCGGCCACTTGGTGGCCGTTCTTCAGCTCTACATAGATGTGAAGAACGCCGGCATCCCGGTCCTCCCGGCGGGCGATCCAGTCCCGGCAGGTGACCCCGCCCCCGGCCAGGGCCTGACCGATGGTCTTCTCCGTCAGCCTGGTAAAACCCCCAAGGTCTATGAGGCTGTCGTCACGAGAGTAGAACTCCACCTGTGGAAGGTCAATGTCCAGCACGTCGTTGCGCCGCTCGGTGACCGTGACCAGGTCACCGAGACGATAGCGAATGAAACACCCGCCAAGGAGGCTAGTAATCACCAGCTCATAGTTGCCGCCGGGAGACAACTCATCGAGCAGAAGCGTGTACGGCCGATACCCGGGTATTTCGGCACTCTTGTGGTGCTCCTCCTCTGGGATGAACTCCAGGAAATTGAGGTTGGGGACAAAGGTCATGCCCCGGAAGTCCCACGTCTGCATGGCAAGTACCAGCCCCTCCGTGCAGCCGGACACCTCAAGAGGCTCCTGCCCCCATACCTCCTTGATCCGCTCCCTGTAGAGGGCGGAGTCCGACCCCGCTATGGCGATCCCCCGGACTGACCAGAGGTCTTTCGGCAAGATGCTACGCCGGGCCAGCTTGCTCCTGGCCACGGCCCTGGCGACCCGCAGCAGCATCTGCGGCTGGCTGAGCCACTGACGGAACCCCTGGCCCCCTCGCCGCTGGCCGACCTTGTCCGCCAGCGCTAGCAACACACTGGGCAGCCCAAGGACCGCGTCCATACCGCCCTCCAGGGCCATCTGAACGCCCAGGCCTAGCCGCTCCTCAAAGCCCATCCCCTCTGCCTCATCAGGGGATGGAAGGAAGTCCAGTGGAAGCTCCTCCGTAGCCAGACGCCCCCAGGAGCCGGTGGCATAGGCGGTGGGGCCAGGGCGTACAGGATCCGCTCATGCTCACCAAAGTTGATGTCCCCCCTACGCCGGGATGTGGCAGAGACAAGAATCGCGAAGATCACTTGGCCCATAGCTCGGTAGGCCCGTTCGCTGATGGGCGCCCACTTGCAATCGTACTCACCGGAGGTCCCGGACGTCCTCTGCCACATATAGGGTGGTGCCGGCAGAACATCCTCCCGCCTCTCTAGCAAATAGGGGGCATAGTCGCCGTACGTGGTCAGCGGCACCTGCTCCCTGAACTCCTCCAGGGGTTGAGGCCGGGCGCCATCCATCACGTGACGTCCCAGCTCGCTGGCACTCAGCAACCCTAGCTGCTCATGCAGAAGGTTTCGCTGAATGCCCATGAACTCGTCTAACCTCAGATCAATGAAGCCGCAGTATCTGCGCCATAGCTCATCATACTGGTGCTCCCGTAGGAGCTGCTTGCCTAGCGATACCATCACCACCCCCCCCCCCGAACGGTCTGCCGCCGTTCATCTCGAAGGCTCCTCAGACACTCCAGAACGCTCCGACGATTGGGAATGAGCATGGGTGTGGTGCGCTGATAGCTGGCGTACTCGGGAAATACCCTCTTCAAGACCACCCGCTCCTGAAGGACCACCCACGCCACATCCAGAAGCACCCATACGGGAGACGCCAGAAGCAGGAGCCGGGAGCGCGTTACCAGCACCAGGGCACCCAGGCCCAGGACGTACCAGGGCACGGTTGGATGGCGCACCAAGGCATAGGTACCCGTGGTGACAAGCTGCTGTCGGGCGTCCCGCCCTCGGTACGTGGATCTGAAGGGGAGCTCCAGGAACAGCGAGTAGACCAGAAGCAGGACCGCCATTGGGAGGAGGACCCACCCTACCGCCTGCAGCCAGGCCGGGCGCCAGAATCTCTCCGACTCCACGCTCACCATAACCGTGGCATAGGTGAGCAGGCCCATTGCCGCAACGCCCAAGAGCGGCCTCAGCCGGGCACTCCCCCGTAGAGAGGCCAGCTCAAAGCCATACCCAGCAACAAATCCCAGGACGCCCAACAGTACATAAGCCACGGTAGGGACAGTGTGGCCCCAGGCGTCGGTGAAGGGAAGGGACTCTGTTCTAGAGCAAAGTTCTAGGTGGAGGCAGTGGAGGCGTATGTGTAAGGAGCCATCAAAGAGAGAGCCCCCTGCGGATTAGGGGGCTCTCCAGGGTCGGCGTAGCGTGGCTACTTGCCTGCGCGAGATGTGGGAGCGCCACTCCCGGACTCCACCGGCACTCCAAGGCCCTGCAGCTTCTTAGACAGCGATTCCATGTCCATTTTATCGGAATCTCGTCCAAGCTCCAGGCCGTAGCTGACAAAGAACTCCAGGAAAGTCCTCAGCAGGTCCCGGATATCCTGCTGGAATCCTACCATAGCCTCCTTGGTAACGTACCGCTCCTCATCGCTCCTCTGCTCCAGACGGCTGGCGAGCAGGAGATTGATGAACTTCTCATGGCTAAGATCGCCCCGGTTCTGATCGATCTTGTCCACAAGCTCGGAGGAGAGAATAAGCATCCGATTTTCGGCCATGAACCATTCTCCTTACAGAGGGTGTCCGGTCCCTTCCCCGGGCAACTCGAGCAGCACCAGCACATCATCAATGCTCTGCAGCAACCGAGTGCCCTTCTCTGTCACCTTGTACTTTATGCCAGGATTGGGTACCACTATCCGGTCCAGGAATCCCCCGTTGACAAGGAATTCCAGGTACTTCTGGAGCTGACGGTAGCTCATGTTTGCGCTGTACATGATCTCCGTCTTGCCCGCCTCGCCGAGACGCAAGATATCGGCAATCACCTGGACGCTTGACCTTCGGTTATACATGATCGTTCCTGGGCGGCCACCCCTGACCAAGTGTGCACATTATGAACCCTCTGGATTTGATGTCAAGAACAATGTTCCTGTTCGGCTATGAGGCAATGCAGAAAAGAATCACCGCCACCGTTTCCGCTGCCAGAGCGCCTCTCCTTGACACCCTACGTGCCCCGTGCTGAAATACGGAACACCGAAAGGAGAGATGCACCATGGCTGGAAAGGTCCGCAGCGAAATCACCAGCAGGGTATTTAGTCTGCCTTGGCTTGTTGCGCAGGAGGAGGGCCTGTTCGCCCAAGAGGGGCTGGAGGTGGAGTTCATCCATGCGCCACAAAGGGGCACGTGGAAGGCTACGGGAGACAGGGCCGCCTCCGGAGAGATCCGTAGCGCCGACCTGGTAGACGACCACACGGCCGTTGACTCCGTGGGCGTCCACCTCATCTTCGAAGAGGGCACCGCGGATGTCTACCGCGCGTGCGAGTGGGGCCAGGTACGCCGGTCGCAGGACAGCGAGCGCGGTGGCCGCATCGTCGGCAAGCGGCCGGTGGTGGCGTGCCAGGCCATCATGGTGCCGCCGGACTCACCCATAGAGTATCCCCAAGACCTGCGGAACAGGACGGTAGCGGTGAACTTTCATGCCGGCTCCCACTACCTTGCCCTTCAGTTCCTTGAGGGGTTCATAGGCCGTGATGAGATCAAGCTGGTCCACGGCGGCCGCCCCCTGGAGCGGTACGAGGCACTGAGCAGGGGTGATGTGGATGCGGCCGGACTGATGGAGCCATGGATCTCCCTGGCCGAGAAAAACGGCTTCAAGAGCGTGGGTGAGGCCTACTATATCGGCTCTGATATCGCGGCGGCGGATATGGACACCGAGACCTATGAGGCGCTCCAGCGCGCCATCAAGAGATCGGTGCACATCATCAACGCCGACAAAAAGAAATATCTCCACCATCTCATCGACGAGATACCACCGGAGCTGGGCAGGCTCACCCCGGAGGACTTCCACCTTCCCCGTCTGCGATACGTAGAGCCGTCGCCCTATTCCGAAGTGGAGTTCAGGAAGACCTACGAGTGGATGCTGAGCTGGGGCCTCATAGACCAGGACATGACCTTTGAGGACCTGGTGGATAACAGGATTTCCGTAGCGTAAGAGCGACCTCACCTTTGGAAATGAGGCCCCACCCGGAAAGGGCGGTGCCTCTTGCTCCCGCCCTCGGATGAGGGTGTAAGAGAGGCTGCTGACATAGCGCTCTAGGCCCACCCATACTGAACAAGCGAGGGAAGGAAGAGATTAGCAATGGTTATTCGCAGCACCTCCAGTTTCGGCCTTGTGGGAACCGACTGGCAGCAGCGCATCAGCTGGGAACAGGTCCGCACCTACCGCCTCAACCGCGCCCGGGAGGCCATGGACCGGCATGGGTTGGGGGCATTGCTGGTCATGTATGACGAGAACATCCGCTACATCACCAGCACCATAACGCCCGGCTGGTGCCGGCTCAAACCTGGCCTGCGCTACGCCCTGCTGTGCCAGGGGGCCGAACCCGTCCTCTTCGAGCAGGGAGACATCGGCACCCAGATCAACCGCCACTGCCCGTGGATACCCCAGGAGAACGTGCGCTACGCCTACTCATGGATCAAGGGGGCCGTGGGTGGGGCGGCCCAGCAGCAGGTGGCCAAGTTCACCGGTGCCATCCTGGAGGAGATGAGAAAGTACGGCGTGGAGAGGGCTACCCTGGGCGTTGATTTCATAGACCTCAACATGATCAACGCCTTCAAAGAGGCGGGAATAGAGTGGACAGATGGCATGAGCCCCCTGATGGAGGCCCGCGCCATCAAGAGCGAGGGTGAGCTGGAGGCGATGCGCATCGTCGCCGCCATCTGCGACGGCTGCCACACCGCCATCGCCGGCTTCATGAAACCCGGCATGCAGGAGCACCAGATCACCGCCTTCGCCATGAACCATCTCTTCAATATACCGGGGGTAGAGGATGTAGAGGATATCATCGTCTCCTCAGGCCCCAATAGCTGGCCAAACTGGCGCCACTTCTCCGACCGTATTATCCAGCCCGGTGACCTGGTGATCATAGATATGGCCGCGGTGACCTGGAACGGCTACAAGAGCTGCATGTACCGCACCTATTGCGTGGGTAAGAAGCCGACTGCGGAGCAGACCGAGTACTACAAGATAGCCTACCACTGGCTCTACAGCGCCATCGACAAGGTGAGGCCGGGCGCCACCACGCGCGACATCGCTCAGGTGTGGCCCTCGGCCACGGAGGCGTGGGGCTACCGGGAGGAGGACCAGGCTGCGGCGAACCTCTGGGGCCACGGCCTCGGCCTCGCCCAGTATGATACGCCCGTCATCTCGCGCATCTACTCGCTGGACCACCCGGTGGAGATTCAGCCGGGGATGAGCTTTGCCCTGGAGACCCAGCACGGCAAGCCCCTTCAGTGGGGGGTGAGGCTGGAGGAGATGATGGTGGTGACGGAGAAGGGGCCTCAGATTACCACCCAGTTCCCCATCGAAGAGATCACCGTGGTGGGCTAGGCCGCCGGTTTCGGCTGCCCTGATGGTTATCAACTTGATAAGTCGACACCCTACTCCGCTCGTATGGTTCGACACGCTCACCACGAGCGGAGTAATAATCCCGCTCATCCTGAGCTGGTCGAAGGAGATGAGCGGGACAGGATATTTCGTTTAAGACCATTAGGGCAGGCCGCTACCCCCGCTTACTGAAGGCCTCTCGCAGCCGGTAGACGTTGATCTCCGGCTCCTTGGGAGAGGCAGGCAGGTATTCCGTCTCCTGGATCTTCGCCACAATGAACCAGGGGCCATCCTCTCGCAGCGCCTGCTGGAACGTCTGGTCCAGGTCCTCCAGGGTGCCAACCGTGGCCACCCGGCTAAGGCCGCACGCCTTGGCCACCTCCGCCAGGTCGGTGCCGTAGGCCGTGTGGCTGGGCTGATGCCCCGTCTGGCCCCACTCCTCGTTATCCCACACCACGACGATCAGGTTGGCGGGCCCCTCCCTACCGATGGTGGCTATGGTGCCCATGTTCATCAGCATGGAGCCGTCGCCGTCCAGGGAGACCACCTTCTCGGACACCGTCAGCGCCATCCCCAGGGCTATGGAGGAGCAGAGGCCCATGGAGCCGTGGATGTAGAAGTTCCGGTCGCGATGCCCCGCATGCCACAGCTCGTCGGAAGTGGGGCCCAGGTTGGAGACGATGACCTCATCCGTGACGTGGCCCAGAAGGAGCTTGGTGGCCTCAAACCTGTACAATCTTGCCTCCGTGCAGCATGGGCGTCAGGCAGAGTGCCAGGGGCTGGCGGCCGGAGTAGCACAGCTTCAGCGCTCCCGGCACCGCCTTGTCCAGGTACTCCTGGCTCTCAAGGGTAAAGTGTTGCAGGCCCAGAACATCAAGGATAGGCCTGGTTGCTCTACCCATGCCAACCTGGGCGATGGTGTGCTCTCCGGGCTGGCCACGCAGGTTTATCACGAGCGGAACGGGGATACGGTACGGTATGCACAGGCTGGCCAGCACATTGGCGCAGTTGCCGAAGCCGCTGGACTGCATGAACACGGCTGCGTTGCGGCCCGCCGCGTAGGCGCCGGCAGCTATGCCGATGGCCTCCTCCTCCCGCGTTGCGGAGACCACGTGGAAGAAGGGGTCTTTCCGCATGAGCTGAGCGCATTGGTCTACGTTCACGTCGGGAACGTAGACCATCATGGAGACGTCGCTCTCCTTGAAATACCGCACCAGGCTTTCCGCCCACGTCATTTATTTCACTCCGGTTCGTGTGGTGCTTTCGTGTGGGGCCATAGAGCGCTGCCACTATACGAGTGGCCTTTTGGGATGTCAAACAGCTTAGGCGCGAGTGTCCTGAGCCACCTGCGGCTCACTGAGGCAGCAGCGGCGTGACCTCCGGCTCCAGCTCAACCTCCAGCGCGGCCATGGTATAGGCCAGAAGGGCGTAGTACCCTATGGTGGCCACCAGCTCCACCGTCCCCTGCCGGCCCAGCAGGTGCTCCACGGCGCTGTAGGTGGTGTCGCGGACCTTCCGTTCACTCAGAAGCTCCTGAGCGAACTGGACGAAGACACCCTCCTTGGGCAGAAGTTTCCTCAGAGGCGTCTCATCGTGGATGGCATTTATCACCTCATCCCTCACGCCGGCATCCCTGGCCAGCGGGACGTGATGGGTCCACTCATACTGGCTGCCCAGCTCCCTGGCCGTCGCCAGCGTTGCAATCTCCCGCACCTCCGCCGGCAGCGAAGAACGATAGCGAAGGTGCTCACCCACCGCCGCGACTCTTCCCGCAAGCTCGGGGCTGTTCAACAGCGCCGCAAAGGGGCGCGCAACGTGGCCCCGCTGGCTGGCAATCTGATCGTAGATGGCGCTTCCGCTCTCGGATAGGTCCTCCCTGGAGACGTATGGTACACGAGACATCGGCTCCCCCCTTCGATTGCGGGAGGGACGGGCTCTACCCCTCCCTCGCTCCTGCCTGCCAGTCCTTGCCTTCGGCTAGGGTCGCTGAAGCCCTCCTCCGCCTGGCAAGGACCTGCTGATGGATTACGAAGGCAATTGCCCCGAACAGGATAAGGCTCAGGTAGCTGATGGAGCGGTCCAGCACGGCCAGCGTGATGGCATCCTCCCTGGCCACCTCAAGCGCCAGCAGCCCCGCAATGCCAGGCCCCGCTATCCCCAGGCCGCCCGGCGTAAAGGGCACGGCGGAGAGAATGGCATTGGCGATGGTGACGAAAACGATGAGGCCTATCCCGACCTGCAGGCCGGTGGACTGAACGACGAAGTAGAGGCGACCCACCTCAGAGAGCCACCCCAACAGGCCAAGCAGAGCCACCAGGGGTAGCCGCCGGAAGCTGCCCATGATCCCCTGATGGAGGCTGTGGTAGACGCCCTGGACCCACTCGGGAAGAAACCTGGCCACCCGCTCCTGTAGAAGCTGAAGCACCACCAGAGAGAGGCCCGCTGCCACCAGGAGGCCGGCCCCTGCGAACAGGAACAGTTGGGAGGGCCTGCGTTCCGCATCGACGTACAGCAGGAGGAAGGCGACGACGAGCAGAACAAAGATGGTGGCCACGTCCAACACCCGCTCCGCCAGCACCGTTCCCAAGCTGCGCGCCAGGGGAGCGTTACACTCCCGGTGATAGGCGTAGGCCCTATAGGCATCACCCATACGAAACCAGCTCACCGCACTCACCATCCAGCCCAGCAGGATCAACCGTCCCGCCGCCCAGAGCGACGGCAGCGCCGCCTCCCGGTCAACCCCAGCATTCGCCAGGAGCAATCGCCATCGCGCGCCCCGAAAGAGGAAGGTCGTGTAGTAGAGCAGAAGCGCCAGGAGGTAGAACATGGGGTTGCTGGAGCGGATGCGGTCCCCCGTAGAGGCAAAGTCGATGTCAAAGCGGGACACCAGGAACAGCAAAAGCAGAGCCGCCACGGCAAAGGATACCAACGTGGGAAGGGAAAGAAGCCGCTTCCGTAATGAGTATGCGCCGGAGTCCGCGTTGCCCAGCTTTATGACGCTCCTTTCACTGCCACGGCCCTCACAGGGGACGCTTGGCAGGGATACCTGGACGCCGGGGGTACTCAGCCGGCGTCGGCCTCACCTTCTCCAGGACCACCAGCAATCGCCGGCCACCCAAAACAGCGGCGGGGACCTCCCGGACCTCCGCCAGCCGTCCGCCCACCCTCTCAATAGCAGGCATCGCCCTCTCTATCTCCCGAGAGATGTCGCCCTTCTTCTGCAATACGGCCCTGCCCTCAAGACGACAAAGCGGAAGGGTCAGCTCGGCCAGTACCCGCAGCGACCCGACGGCGCGAGACACCACCGCATCAAACCGCTCACGATACACCGGGTCCCGGGCCAGGGCCTCTGCACGCATCGTGCGCACCTCCACCCTCTTCATATCCAGAACACCGACCAGGTGCTGGAGGAAGGCCGTCTTCTTGGCCACCGATTCTATCACGGTCAGCGCAATGCCCGGGAAGATGATCTTCAACGGCACCCCTGGAAAGCCGGCGCCCGCACCCACATCGGCCAGTGAGCCGCCGGCGCGGACATCATCGGCAAGCGCCAGCGAGACCGTCAACGAGTCTAAAAAGTGGACCCGCTCCACCTGCTCCGGCTCCGTCACCGCCGTCAGGTTCACCCGCTGGTTCCACGCCGCCAGCTCGTTGAGATACCGGCGGAACTGGCGTTCCTGGTTGGGCTCAATAGATAGACCGAGCTGTCTTGCGCCATTGAGGAGGTGTTCCACCGGGCCCGCTCCAAACGGAAGCGATTATATCACCCTGCTCCTGAACGAGCGTAACCCCGCTTAAAGGGGCAGCGATCGCTCAATAACATCACGGTGCGGGGTCTGCGAAAGGTTGAGGTTCATTGCTATATGGCTCTCATTGCTATGCAAGCTCATGTGCCAACGGCCAATCAACGAGTTTGGCCATCCAAGGATTCTTGACAGCAAGCTGTCTATATTCACACGACCTACTGAATACCATTTTCCTCACAATATATAGTTGCTAGAACCTTAGTTTCTACTGTATATCGTATTTTTATACAACACTTGCATAACGACCATAGACATGATAGTATTTGGCCAAATACTTTAATATATTCTGGCATTTGATAGCGGAGTTTCATATGGCAGCAAGACAATTGATTAACCGTCCATGCGGTCAATTAGTGCCAACCGGCAAAGGGCAGTTGGCATTCATCCCAGACCCGCTACCACGCCAACTCGACCTGAGTTCCTCTCTAGTATATCGCCTCGATGAGGCGTCGAGAGCGGTGGCAACCTTGTCCGGTGTTGGAGAAATAATTCCGAACCCCCATTTGCTCATTCGACCGTTTGTCCGGCGTGAGGCAGTTCTATCATCGAGGATCGAAGGCACCCAAGCATCGTTGTCCGAATTGTTTCTCTATGAGGCATCAGGAGAGCGACATGCCACAGGCGACGTGATAGAAGTAGCCAACTATGTCCGTGCCCTCGATCATGGTATGGAACTTCTTGAAAGGCTACCGATATCTGCTAGGTTGATGAATGAGCTACATTTGGTGCTCATGCGGAGCGTTCGGGGAGCAGATAAGAGACCCGGAGAACTAAGAACCGATCAAGTATGGATCGGACCATCTGGTACTCCAATAGAAGAGGCGCGATTCATTCCTCCGCCTCCTAGCTACGTCCGGGATCAACTCGAAGACCTTGAACGATTCGTCAACGAACGGGGAGAGATGCCACCTCTTATCCAATGCGCCCTGATGCATTACCAGTTTGAAGCGATTCACCCTTACTTGGATGGAAACGGTCGCATCGGTCGCCTTCTGATCACGCTTTTCCTTTGCGAACGAAAGGTTCTTTCCATTCCGATGCTATACCTTAGCGCCTACTTCGAGCGGGATCGCGACAAATACTATGATCGGCTACATGACGTGAGCGAAACGGGCAATTGGGACTCCTGGCTAGACTATTTTCTTGAGGGAGTCGCTGAGCAGGCTCTTGATGCCTTGCAACGCACAAGGCACGTCAGGGCATTGCAGGAAAAGTATAGATGGGTGCTTCAAGAGCGTCGTGTGTCTAGCAATGCACTGCGTCTTGCTGATCAGTTGTTTGCCAGGCCATATATGACAACGCGGTTGGCAGCCATACTGCTCGACGTCACGTATGCCGGGGCTAAAGGAATCTTGGAACGACTTGCTCAAGCCGGAGTCATTGAGGAGATCCCCAACCAATGGCCTCGCCTATATGTGGCACGAGAGTTGCTCAATGTAATTGATGAACCCACAGTGGCTAGGTAGAGGCCCCGCCTTGCCTACCTTATGCCGAGCGTCTTGGCATTGGAAATAGGCAACACGCTCATTTGACACCGCTTAGGCGCCGACTTAGAATGAGCCTGCCCAGTTCAGATAAGGCGTTCACAGCTAGAAATCGCCTGCGGGAGGCGTTGCATGTCTACAAAGGCGTACGTTCTCATTGAGACGGCGGTGGGCAAAACCCGAGAGGTGGCCGCGGCCCTCCGTAACTTGCCGGGGATCCAATCCGCCGACGTGGTCACCGGCCCCTACGACATCATCGCCATCGTCGAGGGGACGGACCTGGGGTCCATCGGAGACATGGTTACCGGGCAAGTGCACATTGTCGGTGGCATCACCCGCTCCGTCACATGCCTGGCCGTGGGCGGATAGCCGCGCAGAGACCGAAGGTTCGCCTAGGAAGCAGCGGCCAGCATGCCCATCAACCGTAGTCGAATGAGCCTCCCTGATCCATTCACGGAGTACAGCAAGAGCTAGCACCGATAGGAAGCACCATGGATTTCCAGTTCACCCCGGATGCAGAGGCCTTCAGAGGCGAGCTCCTGGCATTCCTGAAAGCGGAGCTCCCTCCTGACTGGGAGGGTGTGGACGCCGACGCCTCCAACGACGACGAGTGGGCCTTCACCCTCAAGATGCGCAAGAAGCTGGCCCAGAAGGGCTGGCTGGCCATGCACTGGCCCAGGGAGTACGGGGGCATGGACGCCTCCGTAGTCACCCAGATGATCTTCAAGGAGGAGATGACCTACCACCGCGTGCCCGGGCCCGACCCCATGGCCGTAAAGAACATGGGCTCCACCCTCCTGGTATTCGGGACTGAGGAGCAGAAGCGACGGTTCCTGCCACCGGTGGCCAGGGGAGAGGTGCAGTGGTGCACCGGCTACAGCGAGCCCGACTCCGGCTCCGACCTGGCATCCCTTCAGACCCGCGCCATAGCTGATGGCGACGACTTCATCATCAACGGCGGCAAGATCTGGAGCTCCCAGGCCCACCGGGCGGACTGGATGCTCCTGCTTACCAGGACAGACCCGGATGCACCCAAGCACCGGGGCATCAGCTTCTTCCTCATGGATATGAAATCGCCGGGGGTCACCATGCAGCCCATCGTCAACATGGCCGGTATCCACGGCTTCAACCAGGTGTTTTTCCAGGATGTGCGGGTCCCAAAGCAGAACCTGGTGGGGGAGCTCAACCGCGGCTGGTACGTTGCCGCCACCCTCCTGGACTTCGAGCGCTCAGGGGTGGAGTACTCCGCCAATAGCCGACGAAACCTGAAGGAGTTGGTCGGGTTCGCCAGGGAGACCAAGAGCAACGGCCACGCTCTGGCGGAGAACACCGCCGTCCGCAACCGCCTGGCGGACCTGGCCATAGAGACAGAGGTTAGCCGGGTGCTCTCCTACCGCATCGCCTGGCTCCAGAGTCAGGGCCAGGTCCCCACCAGGGAGGCCTCCGCCGGCAAGCTGTTCGGCACGGAGCTCCAGCAGCGAGTGGCGGTGGCGGGCATACAGCTCCTGGGCCTCTACGGCCAGCTTGCGCCCGGCTCTAAATGGGCGCCCATGAAGGGGCGTATTGAGCACGCCTACCTCACCAGCTTCTCCACCACCATCGCCTCGGGCACATCGGAGATACAGCGGAACATCATCGCCACCCGGGGCCTGGGACTTCCCAGGGAGTAGAGTTGCTGCGCTGACGGGTGACCCGCTAAGGTGGTGACTGGCCTTGTGCCCGCGTCGCGGTCAGTCCCTCCGTCGGATCAACGACATCCCAACGAGCGCGCATCGGAGCAACTAAGAGGAGAGAAGGGTATGGACTTTCGGTTTACACCAGAGGAAGAGGCCTTTCGAGGGGATCTGGTGACCTTTCTGAAAGAGTCGCTCCCGCCGGACTGGACCGGCAGTGAATACAGCGCGGAGGGTGACGAGGATTGGGAGTTCACCCTGGAGATGCGCAAAAAGCTGGCCCAGAAGGGCTGGCTGGCTATGCACTGGCCCAGGGAGTACGGGGGCATGGACGCCTCCATCATGACCCAGGTCATCTTCAACGAGGAGATGAGCTACTATCGCGCTCCCGGGATCGATACCTTCGGCGTGAAGATGATGGGCTCCACCCTCCTGATCCACGGCACTGAGGAGCAGAAAATGACATTCCTGCCGCCGGTGGCCAGGGGCCAGGTACAGTGGTGCCAGGGCTACAGCGAGCCCGAGTCCGGCTCCGACCTGGCATCCCTCCAGACCCGCGCCGTGGCCGATGGCGACGACTTCATCATCAACGGCACCAAGATCTGGAGCTCCTCAGCCCACCATGCGGACTGGATGATCCTCCTGGCCAGGACAGACCCTGATGCGCCCAAACACCGGGGCATCAGCTTCTTCCTCATGGATATGAAGTCGCCGGGGATCTCGGTCCGGCCCATCGTCAACATGTCCGGTGTACACAGCTTCAACCAGGAGTTCTTCGAGAACGTGCGCATTCCCAAGGCCAACATGGTTGGGGAGCTGAACCGCGGCTGGTACATCGGCGCCACCCTCCTGGACTTCGAGCGCTCGGGTGTGGGCTACTCCGCCAGCGGCCGCCGGACCCTGGAGGAGCTTATCCAACTTGCCAAAGAGACCAAGCGCAACGGGCATCCCCTGGCGGAGAACACCGCGGTCCGCAACCGCCTGGCGGACTTGGCCGTTGAGGTGGAGGTCAGCCGGATGCTCTCCTACCACATCGCCTGGATGCAGAGCCAGGGGCTTGTGCCCAACAAGGAGGCATCCACTGGCAAGCTGTTCGGCACGGAGCTCCAGCAGCGGCTCGCCGCCGCCAGCATGGACCTCCTGGGCCTCTATGGCCAGCTTGCGCCCGGCTCCAAATGGGCGCCCCTGAAGGGCCGGCTCATGCGGGCCTACCTCTCCAGCTTCTCAGGGACCCTCGCCGCCGGTACTTCGGAGATACAGCGGAATATCATCGCCACGCGGGGCCTGGGATTGCCCAGGGGATAAGTCAGCACTAACAAGATACTCACCAAGAGAGGCTACTGAAATCGGATTGCATAAGGAGCCTAGATACTGTTCGGACAATCATCTTACCCTAGGGTGGGGTGCGAGCGAACGCAGTTCGGGGTGGGCTGGGAGGGTAAAACACCTCGGGTGGGGTTCATGCCGTAGAGCCTCAGCGAATTCCCGAACAGCCTCTAGGAGTCCTTTATGAACAAACACATGCCATGGGAGTACCTTTTGCTATCTATCTTGAGTGAGGGTCAAAAGGACCTGGGAGAAATCTACACCGACATATGAGGAAGTACAACACGACATTGGAGCGGAAACCAACTCACGGATAGTGAATCCAGGTCTGTTTGACGTAGATGTTAGATACGGTAACCGTCCTAAATACACGCATACCGTTCGATCATATCTAACTAAGCTCACAAACTCGGGGCGTGCAGAAAGAGCGGGAAGAGGGCTTTACCGCATCACTCAAGCTGGCCGTGACCGTCTGACATGGTTCAACAATCACTACTAAAGTTAGGGGTTAAGCTATGGATCTGGGGTTCGATGAATCGCAGAAGATGCTGAAGAACTCGGCGCGGGAGTTCCTGGAGCAGGAGTGCCCCCCCTCACTGGTCCGGGCCATGGAGGAGGACTCGCGAGGCTACACCTCCGAGCTCTGGCGGAAGGTGACCGACCTGGGCTGGCTGGGCCTGCCCTTCCCTCAAGAGCATGGCGGCATGGGCCTGAGCTACTTTGATCTGGTTATCCTCCTGGAGGAGATGGGCCGGGTGTTGCTCCCAGGGCCCTTCTTCTCCACCGTCGTCCTCGGCGGACTCGCCATCCTCAATGCTGGAAACGACGACCAGAAGCGGGACATTCTGCCAAAGATCACCCAGGGCGATACCGTCCTCACCCTGGCCCTCACGGAGCCCTCCGCCGTTTACGAGCCATCCGGCATCCAGGCCACCGCGGCGCTTCAGGACTCCACCTATGTCATAAACGGGACGAAGCTCTTCGTCGCCGATGCCCAGATCGCCGACCTGCTCATCGTGGCCGCCCGGACCCAGGAGGCCAGCGATCCCTCCACCGGTATAACGCTGTTCCTGGTGGACGCCAAGGCTCCCGGCGTAGCCATCACGCCGCTGGAGACCATCGCCTCAGACAAGCAGGCGGAGGTCCTGCTCGCCAACGTTCAGGTCCCCGCAACCTCGGTGCTGGGGGAGGTCGGAAATGGATGGCCCGTGCTCGCCCGCATCATCCATCTGGCCGCCGTTGGCAAGTGTGCCGAGATGCTTGGCGGCGCAGATAGGGTCCTTGAGATGACGGTGGAGTATCTGAAGCAGCGCGTCCAGTTCGGCAGGCCCATCGGCAGCTTCCAGGCGCTCCAGCACCACTGCGCCAACATGGCGACGGCGGTGGAGGGATGTCGCTTCGTGACCTACCAGGCGGCGTGGCGACTCTCCGAGGGGCTGCCAGCGACCCGGGAGGTGGCCATAGCCAAGGCGTGGGTCAGCGACGCCTACCGGAAGGTGTGCGCCCTGGCGCACCAGAGCCACGGCGCCATAGGCTTCACCCAGGAGTACGACCTCCATCTCTACACGCGACGCGCCAAGGCCGCCGAGCTGGCCTACGGTGGTAGCGACCACTACCGTGAGCTGGTGGCCCAGAGCATCGGTCTATAGATACCACCGCTAAACGTCCATCACCCAAGCTGTTATCATTGACGGCGGCCCCCTTCTATCACGTAGGTGTGAGCGGAGGATGAGTATGCGGACCGTTCTTGGGCTGGTCGCATTGTTGGGAGTCTCTTGCGCCACCCAGCCAGCTGCCGTTCCCCAGGCACCTACTCCAGATATCGCAGCTACCGTAGACGCCGCGGTTGTAGCTGCTTTGGCAGAGGCCACTCCAACGTCGGAGAGCGTATCGGCCAACATTGATCTGGCGGCGACCATCGAGGCATATCGTAGACTCTACCCCGAGCCCAGTCCATCTTCCACACCGTTGCCCACGGTTGCACCGAGTCCTACGCCCACGCCTAAAAGAACTCCCGCGCCTGGACCCACTCCCACGCCTATGGCTGTAGCCACGATGACCCCTACACCTACACCACGTCCAACTGCTACCCACACGGCAACCCCAGTCGACCTTGCCACCCTCAACTGGATCGACAGGGATCTCTATCTCACCGGCGAATTGCCGTTTGTCCCCGAATGGCTGATGGCCGTCCTAAAGGGAGGTGAGATAGAGCCCAATCCCTCCTGGGCTCCTACCGCGGTGCGGTTATCGAAGGAAATAAGTTTCAGCGCGCTGTCGGCGCAAGGTTGGTGTAGGCTTTTGCCGTCACAGAGACGGGCCCTATTGGAGCTTGTAGTCTGGCAGGGACACAACCTTGATGACTGGCTATGGGAACAGTACTCGATACGAGGAGCGTGGGAACGCTGTCCGCCCGGGAGCAGCAGTTAGCCGGTATACTTACGTACTATGGGTAGAGCGTGGTTGAGGGGGACGATAGGCAGTAGACTCTGAGCGCTTGCTTTCGGACTTGTCCTGGTCATTACTGCATCTGAGCAAGCTACGCCTGCTCAGACTCCTACAGATATTTACCAGCGGACCTCAAAAGAACGGGTCTCCTCTATTGCGGGCTCCCACGTAACATCCACCTGGGCCACATGGGCCTCGGTTGGCCCCTGGCGCAGGTATTCCAGCATCCGGTTCACGGCAGGGCTAGGCCCCTGCGCCATCACCTCCACCGTGGCTCCGTCGGCGAGATTGCGCACCCACCCAACCAGCCCCAGCTGTCGGGCGTGGCTCCTGGCGAAGTCCCGGAAGTACACCCCCTGCACACGACCGTGCACCAGGGCCCTGAGCCTGGCCACTTCTTTTGGCGTATCACCCTCTTGCATGGTTGCACGACCTTGTCGACCTAGGCTCCAAGCGGATCACCTGCTTTGGGGGTGGGGAGAGGAAAGCAGGGAGTAAGGACGCAGTCCGAGGGTTGGGAGAGGATGATGGGCTTATGAGAAAGCGGGTGGGCGGGTGAATACAAAGCGTAGCGATTAATACCACCTTCGGGAGACTGCTAAGATAATAGCTTGATGACCATAAGGCCCCGGCATCTACGCCCTCGCCTTCAGGTGGGGTACTTGAGAACTTCTTGAGATCGCCTCTCCGGAGCCAAGTGTACCACCCTCCGCGAGCCCCTTTGTCAGTTGACGGTGCAGAGGGCACCCGGTACCCTATCCACAGGTATATAGACCGCTGGCTCCCAGAGATTCATCGTCGCAAGGGCTATCATGGAATCGTGCATCTTCTGTCGTATCGGCCAAGGCCAGACCGAGACAGAGCACCTCTACTCCGATGAGCGGTGCTTCGTGATTCGGGACATCGAACCGGCCGCGCCCACGCACCTGCTGATCATCCCGCACCAGCACATCACCTCCCCGGCAGACGGCGGGCAGGAGCAGGAGGCGTTGGTGGGACACCTCTTCACCGTGGCCCGGGAGATGGCGAGTCGAGAGCGAGTGGACGGCAGCGGCTACCGCCTGTTGATCAACCAGGGACAGGACGCGGGCCAGGGGGTGGCTCACCTGCATCTCCACCTTCTCGGAGGCAAGAGACTTCCCGCCCTGGGCTAGGGTTGACTTCAATACTGCTCCTTGCACCGCTGCCTTATGACCTTAAACGAAATAACTCGCCATTTCTTGAGCGTTTGGCCTTAGATTCTTCGTCCCGATACATCGGGCCTCAGAATGACAGGCTGAGGGTCCCATGTCATTCTGAGGAGTACCGACTCGTCAGTACGACGAAGAATCTAGAAAGGTATGAAGTTTATAAAGCTGATGACAATAAGGCTACGGTATGATGCCACCCACTGAAGAAACGGGGAGAGAACAGCCTCATGGAAGATTCCCTACAGAAGCTCAAGGAGCTACTTGAAAAGCTGCCCCGGGGGCTCCAGGACCACCTGGCCCGCACCCGGGACCTGGCCCTTGAGCTGGCGACGGTCCATGGCGTACCCGCCGACAGAGTAGAGCTGGCGGCCCTGGGTCACGACTTGGCCCGTGCGCAAACCGGGGAGGTGCTGCTCAAGGAGGCCCGGGACCTTGGGCTGGCCGTCCACACCGTAGAGGAGCGGGTGCCCATCCTGCTCCACGGTCCGGTGGCGGCAGAGCTCCTGCGCCGCCAGTGCGGCGTCACCGACACCGATGTGCTGGAGGCCGTGCGTTGGCACTCCACCGCCCTTTCGGGAATGGGCTCCGTAGGACTGGTGGTGTTCCTGGCGGACAAGGTGGAGCCGCACAAGCTCAAGCGGTCCCCGGAGCTCCAGGAGATCGCCACCCTGGCCCGGAGCAGCCTGGAGCGCGCCGCCGCCGACTACCTCACCCGGGAGCTGGCGCTGCTGCTGAAGCGCGGCGCCCTCCTCCACCCGGCGTCCATCGATGCCCGGAACCACCTCCTCTCACGCCTATGAGCCAGGAACGTGGTCCGCAGGCATCCAAAAGCCAGTCGGCGGGTCTCGCTGGGCTGTTCAGCGCCTTCACCGTTCGGGACTTCCGGTGGGTGTGGGCCCACCAGGTAATAAACTCGCTGGGTATGAACATGGACCTGCTGGCTCAGGGCTGGCTGGTCCTCATCATGACAGACTCTCCCCTCTGGGTGGGGGTGGCATCGGGACTCCGCGGCATCGGACACATCGGGTTCGGTGCATTCGGAGGCGTGATCGCCGACCGTACGAATCGCCGCAACGTGTTGGCCGTGGTGAATCCGGTCCGGGGACTGGTTCTGGCTGGGCTCGGGCTGCTCGTGCTCACCGACCAGGTTGAGTTGTGGCACGTCTTGGTGGTGGCACTGCTCCAGGGCATGGCAGACGGAGTGATCGCACCTGCATTCAACGGCCTGGTTTACGATACCGTGGGACCGCGCCGGCTGCTGAACGCCATGGCCGCATTACAGGCTGCATTCCACCTGGCCTGGATGTCCGGGTCTATAGCTATTGGCACCATCATCAGCACAGTGGGCATAGGAGCTGGGTACCTGGCCGTTGCCGGAGCCTACTGTGCAGGTACTGCTCCCCTCCTTTTCCTTCGTCCTCAGCCGCCGCAGCAACGCTCCCACGAGCCTATGTGGCGAACACTAGCGGAGGGAATAAAGTACGCAGCCTCCAGCGGGCCACTGCGCGCCCTGCTCCTGCTGAGCGTTCTGATGGAAACGTTCGGCTTCTCCTACTACGTCATGCTGCCGGTGGTGGCACGCGACATCCTGAAGGTGGGCGCCTCCGGGCTGGGCTACCTCTCTGCCGCCGGCAGCGTAGGAGCAATGGCGGGGACTTTCCTCCTCGCTGCCCTTGGCGATTTCAAAGCCAAGTGGCCCATGCTGACCGTTGCTAGCGCCGGAGCCGGAGCGGGACTGGTAGTGTTCGCCCTTTCACCCTGGTTCGCCGTTTCCCTGGCTGTTGCTGGAATCGTGGGTTCCTCCCTGGCCGTCTACGACGCCTCCATGGCCACCCTTCTTCAACTGCTTTCCGCCGATGCCCTGCGCGGGCGCATCCTGGGGTTGTATGGGATGACCTGGGGATTTACTCCCGCCGGTGGGTTCATAGCCGGGATGGTGGCCACCATCGTAAGCGCACCCTTCGCCATAGGGCTGGGTGGCACGATCATCGTCGGCTACGCGACCGGCGTCTTGACGCGTACGGACCGCTCGAAAGCAGCCGCCCTCTCATCAACCCAGCCTCCTCACGACGCAGCCAACGAGTAGCAACGTCGCCGTTCCCGGGGCTTGGGCCTACCATGAGCGGAGCGTGGATTGCACAAAAGTGCTCATGCGACGATAATCCTCTGCATACGGACGGCCTGGTACTGGGCTCTTTTCCTGCTTGCGGGCGTACTTCTGCTGGCGGCCTGCCAGCCGAACCCCACGCCCACGCCAGCGGCCACGCCTTCACATACCGTCACTCCCACTCCGACCCAAACCCCCACCCCCAATGCCACACCTGCGCCTACGGTCACTCCGACGGCTACGCCACGGCCCACACCAACGCCCACACCTACTCCCACGCCGACGCCTACCCCTGCCCAGGTTCTTCAGCCAGGATGGAGCATTCAGGCCGGAGACCCAGTGTGGGATTTCACTTTCGTCGATGCAAGTACTGGCTGGGCCGCAGCGGGTGGCGCGGTTCTGCACACCATCGACGGCGGTAAGACATGGAGCCGTCAGAGCATCGGTACATCGACCTCAGTGTCGGAGGTTTACTTTGTTGACGCCAACGATGGGTGGGCGGTGGGGACAGGTCGAGAAGGCGCAATAATTCTCCATACCGCAGACGGAGGGAGCTCGTGGACACCACAGCCATTTGAGTACTACGTTGGGGTGTCATTCACTGACGTTGAGTTTCTTGACGCCCAGACCGGCTGGGTCGTGGCAAGCGCTGACGGATATCTAGATACAATTCTTTAGGGTAAAGTCCCGTGTTAGCCACCGGATTAGCTTTGAAGCAGCTTGAACAATGTCTTAACCTGTTCTGGTCCCAACAAACGCCGATGATTGTAGCGCCAGACATACTCAGCAAGATAGAGGGGCAGCCGTTCTCGGCGGACTCCCCCTTTGGCTGCCAGACGCCGCTTGAGATAACCCCAGAAGCCCTCCAAGCCGTTGACGTGGCTCCCTTGCCGATCGCTGAACGCCTGGCTGTGGTCCACAAGCCGGTGGACGTAGCCCCCCGCTGCGACGCCCGTGTAGCTGGTAAAGGTGTCCGAGCAAACGATGGAGCCACGTTGCACGCGTTGGTGCAGGAGCGGCAGCAGCGTCTTGGCTTCCACGTTAGGTACCACGTGCGCCCACACCAGGCCACCTCGACACAGGATCCCAAAGACAGCTTGCTTAGTGGTTCCACGGCCCCGCTTCGTGCCCTGAACACGCTTTGCCAGGCGCCTGTTGCGCCAGGAACCTCCCAGGTAGGTCTCGTCGACCTCCACCACGCCGGAGAAGACATGGGGAACGTCCCGGACCATGGCCTGGCGCACCACGATCAGGGCTCGCAGGACTCGCTTTCGCTCCAGGCGGGCCTCCTGGGCAATCACCTCGGCACTCTGCCCCAAGACGAACCAGCGCAACAGTCGCCGCCACTCCCCTGGCGACAACCGAAGCGGCAGCGCCCTGGGCACCCACTCGTAGTGGCAGGCTGCACAACGACTCTTACCTCGCCGAATGCTCCAGCTCTTGGCGTGTTGACATCGAGGGCACCCAATCTTCCGTCCCATGCCACCATTCTCTCACAGGTGGCTGTTTTGGGACTATACCCTTCTTTATACCGAAGACGGAGGCAGGTCTTGGCTCGAAACCGATGAGGCACCCAGCGATGCTCTGATCCAAGCCCAACAAGGATGGGCTGCGGGGGGAGCCTACAACAGCATATTGGACGAAGTTGGCCCGATGGCTAGCACAGCCGACGGTGGAAAGACGTGGACTACCCAAGTGAACGTTCCTGAGGAGGTGGACGAAGATGTTATATACGCCATCACTGCCGTGGACATTGATCATGTGTGGGCCGTTGGATGGAGTGGCACCATCATTCATACATCCGACGGAGGAGAGACATGGCAGCTCCAGGAAACCGGGACCAAATTCGATCTGACAGAAGTGACCTTTGCAGATACCGAGCACGGATGGGCCGTGGGGAATGGTAACTTCGACGACTCTGGCAACTTTGGCGACTTTGGCATCCTCCTGCACACCGATGATGGAGGAGAGACCTGGATCGTTCAGGATACGGGTGTCTCGGTTCCGCTGACCTCGGTCGCCTTCGTGGATAGCCAACGAGGCTGGGTCGGTGTGAGCAATGGTGGCATTCTGCACACTACCGATGGGGGAAATACCTGGAATGAGCAACGAATCGGTCTCACGGCGTACTTGACAAGTGTAGACTTTGTGGACGATCAGAACGGTTGGGTCTTAGGCGAGGACTATGACTTTGAAACTGTGGGTTCCTTCGTTCTGCACACCACCGATGGAGGAAATACTTGGAGTCGACAGCTGATCGATGCCCCATTGAACAGCCTTTCTTTTGGGGATGTCCAGCGTGGATGGGTAGTCGGGCCTGGAGGCACCATCCTCCATTCGCCTGACGGCGGCAACACGTGGACAAAACAAGAGAGCGGCACCACGGCATTCCTGACCCAGGTGGCCTTTGTTGACGCCGACAATGGGTGGGTAGTTGGCACAGGTGAAGGTGGTAGAGTAATTCTGCACACAGCCGACGGGGGCGTTACCTGGACCACACAACTAAGCGAGCTCGAGCCCGGACTGCTGGGCACGGTGTTTCTTGACGGCAAGTTCGGATGGTCGGTAGAGGGAGAGGGCTGGGCCGTGGAGCAGACAGCAGTACCAATAGATGATTTCGTCACAATCGGGGCTAGTCTCATTCTCCATACTACCGACGGCGGTAATCGTTGGTGCATACAGGGAAGCCGATTATTTACCGAACTTTCGGATGCTGGTTTGTGGACCGTGACACCGGCTGGGCTGTGGGAACTCAACACAGGAGTGAGAGTCCAGTGGGTATCGTTCTGAAATATACGGGGCCGTCGTCTGCTGTGCCCTGTCAAGAACTCGCTCCCAGACCAACGGCCACGCCTACGCAGTCGGAGCCAGATAGCGGAGACTGGGATCTAATTCAACATTCTTGTATATTGCGGTGGAGACAGGCCAGGGCAGGCCGACGCATTCTCGGTCCCAGGAGACCGTGACTCAGCGTGGTCGCCCTGGCCTCCACAAGAAAGAGCCCGGACAGTTGCCAGGGTCTGAGACCCGCATCCGCAAGACCGGGCCAAAGGAGTGTGATGGAACGCGGACCGGTGTTCATCGGCATAGATGTGAGCAAGGCCCATCTAGACGTGGCGGTGCTTTCCTCCGGGGAAACATGGCAGGAGCCCAACGACGAAGCGGGGATAGCCCACCTGGTGGGGCGCGTCAGGGCCCTCGGCCCTACCTTAGTGGTTCTGGAGGCCACCGGGGGGTTGGAGATGCCCGCGGCCTGCGCTCTGGGCCTGGAGGGTGTGCCCGTCGCGGTGGTGCAGGTCCGGGACTTCGCCAAGAGCCTGGGGCTGCTGGCGAAAACAGACTCCCTGGACGCCCAGGTCATTGCCCAGTTTGCCCAGCGGGTGTGCCCCACACCACGGCCCCTGCCCGATGTCCAGGCGCAAGAGCTCTCCGCTCTGCTGGCAAGGCGGCGCCAGCTCATCCAGATGCGCACGGCGGAAGAGAACCGGTTAGGAAGCACCATGATGCCTGCCCTTCGGCAGGAGATCCAGGAGCACCTGGCCTGGCTAGAGGAACGCCTCCAGCGGTTGGATGATGACCTGGGCAACCGCCTGCGGGAAAGCCCTCTGTGGCGGGAGAAGGAAGACCTGCTCCGTAGCGTGCCCGGCGTTGGCCCCGTCCTTTCCTCAACCCTGCTGGCCGACCTCCCAGAGCTGGGCACCCTGGACCGCAAGCAAATTGCCGCCCTGGTGGGGGTCGCGCCCATCAACCACGATAGCGGACGCCGCAAAGGCCAACGCCACATCCGGGGCGGAAGAGCACAGGTCCGCTCAACCTTGTACATGGCTACCATCGCCTCAACACGGTGCAATCCCATCATCCGCTTCTTCTATCTGCGCCTCTGTGCGCAAGGAAAGCCCAAGAAAGTTGCCCTGGTCGCTTCGATGCACAAGTTCCTGATCATCTTGAACGCCATGCTCAAACACAGGACCCCATGGAACCCTCACCCTACTCTTGACATGCAATACAGTTGCTGAGTCGACGTGGTCACGAGTGGCGTCAGCTAGCGGCAATGTCTGGATTGCGGCCGTAGACACCGCGGGGAATGTCTATGTATCAAGTGTAGAGGCCGAGCAGTTTATTCGGAAATATGATATCAACGGAGAGGCCAGCGACATACAGTCACTACCTTGGTTCACGCACAGGGATGGGTCAGTTTATTCCAGGACGGGTCGTGACGGTTTCAGTAAACATGATTCCACTGGAGCGCAGGTCTCGACTTGGCGGCTAGAGCTACCACACGCGGATGTCCGGGGTCTTTGCGGTAGATGCGACAGGTAATATGTACGTTACGGGAGCGACTGGTGCTCAAAAAGGCATGTTTGTTAGTAAGTACGACTCTACGGGAAACGAAGTATGGACACACGAGTCTGAAGCCAGATTTGAACCTCAGACGGCTATTGGTCAATTTACTGGTTCTATCAAAATAACAGTTGATTCACTGGGAAACGCTTACGTAGTGAGCACTGCATATAAAGACATCTACACGAATGATCAGTCCGTTGTTTTTCTGATGAAAGTCGATCGAGAAGGTAAGGAGCAATGGATTCGTTGGATAGGACCGCTAGAAGATCGTGTCAAGAGTTTTGTTGTGGCCGTGGATGGAATTGGCAATGTTTACGTCACATTTTACTCTTTGGCCTCGTATAATACCTTCGTTCGCAAGTTCGATTCCTCCGGTGAGGGGCTCTGGACTCAACAGGTAAGCCCGGATCGAGGAGCGCCTAGTGGATATTTCCACGGCGCAAGCGTCGCCGTAGACTCGGTAGGGAACTTCTATGTAGCGCATTATGACTCCAGCGTACTCTCCAAGTACGACTCCAACGGCGCATATCTTGAAACAGTAGATTTGCCAGGTCATAGTAGAGGCCTCAAAATTCATCCCACCAGTGTTGCTCTGGACGGCATGGGAAACATCTTTATTGCAGGAACTTACTTGGGATTGCCCTTCGTCATGAAAATCTCACCTGCTCTGGGAGACATGGAAGAATCCTGAAGGCGAGCTCGTTAAGTCCTGCACCATTATCACGACCGTGCCCAATGTCCTTTTCGAACCCATCCACAATAGGATGCTCGTGATGCTAAGTGTGGAAGCTGAGGAGCGGTGGATAGACCCCACCAACAAGTACACGGCCGAGCTCAGAGAATTGCTGTTACCTGTTGCTACCCCTGAGATGGAGGCCCGCATGCCTCCGACCGGTCCTGGGAAATTTTGCCCCTTGCCGACTAGATGTCGCCGGTCGATAAGGACTTCTAGCAGGGCGACATGTTGGGTGCCTCTCACTACTTGTCCAGCCACCACCGGGTTGTCTGTAGCGTGCTCTCTGCTTTCCACCTCCCTCTGACTCCCTCCCCTAGCGAGAGGGAGTATTTAGGGTTCTTCGATTACCGGCTTCACCCCCTCTCTGACTCTCCCCCTTGAAGGGGGAGAGGGAGAACCTTTCATCGCTTCCCTCATCCCGCCAACACCTCATTGACCATGTAGAACGTACGTTCTATTATAGTGGCACTGCTCACCCGCCCGGGGAAGCGCCATGAACCGAGGTGCCACTTTGACGGTCCCTTTCGAATCGATGCTGCTGTTGCAGCGGAGTCTCACCGTGGCCTTCAGCGCCTACAACGCCTTCTACTTCGCCACGTACCCGCTGCGGAGTGGCCGGCACCACCTGGGCGCGGTGGTACTGGCGTTCATCAACCTGGCCATTGCGGGAGAGAGCGTGGCCTTCGGCCTCCTCCCAAGAATGCTCGCCCAGACCGCCTGGGACCTGACCACCCCAGGCCAGCTTGTGGCGGCCTCCCTCTCCCTGGCCGTATCGCTGACCATGACCGCCCTGATCCTGCGACAGCGAGCGAAAAGGAGATAGTGATGAGCAACGCTAGCCTGGCAGAAGCCATCCGTAGCGAGCAGTGGGAGCTGGCAGCGCTGCTCCTGGTGCGGGCCGTCCTGGAGACCACCCGGCGCATTCCCCAGGACGCCGTTTTGCAGCTGATGGAGGCGCTGGAAGGCGAGCCCAATGGCCCCCAGTGATGGGCGGCCGGCGGACGCCGCCGGGTTCTACGCCTCGGCGCTGAGCCGGGCTGAGCGGGCACGGCTCCCCAGGGCTCGCGAGACGGAAGGGCTGGACGAGGAGATAGCCCTGCTCCGGGTGAGGCTCTACCACATGGCCAGGGAGGAGCCGGAGAAGTTCGACCTACTGCTCAAAGGGGTCACGGCCCTCTCCCGGCTGGTAGCGCTCAAATACAAGCTCTCCAACAAGCCGGTGGAGGAGCTCTCCAAAAGCATAGCGGGGGTGCTGCGGGGCATCGGTGGAGCACTGGAGCCGGAGCGCTTCGATGCCGTCTGACGCCCTCTTTCATAGATTGCTTACGCAGAATCGCAGCCTAAACAGACTCTCTTGATAAGACACGAATATGGCACCCAACGACCTTTTTCAAAGTTATCGCCGGAGTGCTGCGGTTGGAGGCAGACAACCAGAAGTGACACGAATATGGCGTCCGAAGACCTTATTCAAAGTTATCGCCAGAGTGCGGCGGTAGGAGACAGACAACCAGAAGTGACACCAATATGGCGTCTGACGACCTTAAGAAAGCTATCAGGAAGCTGAGGAACCCGGCGGACCCAGCCGTGGACCTCTCGCCGCGCACGACCTTCGACGCCCTCCTGGCCGAGCAGATCAGGGGGTTGGAGCGCCAGGTGGATGAGCTGAAGGGTCGGGTCAATCGCCTGCTGCTCCTGGTAGCCGGTGCGGTCATCGTGCAGGTGGTCCTGGGCCTGGTGAGGTGATTAATCTAGGAACCTCCTCTTGCCAGAAGCGTGCCCCGACTAGTCGGGGCCGGGGAGTTTGAGGGCCTGCCCTGAGCTTGTCGAAGGGGTGTCCCCTCAGCTACAAAAAACCCACGTGTGGATGGGATAGAACAGGGTAAGGAATGAGTATCACGCAGCAACTGCGACCGTACCAGGTGGAGATAGGCAGGGCCGTGCTCAGGAGCGTCCTGGAAGACCAGGGCCTCACCTTCACCGTGGAGGTGGCACGCCAGGGAGGCAAGAACGAGCTCTCAGCCCAGCTGGAGCTGCTGATCCTCACCCTCTTCATGGCACAGGGTGGCAACCTGGTCAAGGCAGCGCCCACCTACGTCCCTCAGCTCCTCCACAGCATCCGTCGTCTCCGGGACCGGTTGAACGACGCCGGGTACCAGGGGCTCTGGTCCCCTGAGGCGGCGGATGCCATCCGGGTGGGAAAGGCACGCCAGCTCTTCCTCAGCGCCGAGCCGTCGGCCCGGGTCGTGGGGGCCACCGCCCACATCCTCCTGGAGATAGACGAGGCCCAGGAGGTGGGGAAGGAGAAGTTCTACAAGGAGTTCCGACCAATGGGCGCCTCCACCAACGCCACCACCGTCCTCTACGGCACGCCCTGGGACGGCGCGTCGCTGCTGGACGAGGTGAGGGAGCAGAACCTGGAGCTGGAGCGCAAGGACGGGATCAAGCGACACTTCCGCTTCGACTGGCAGGAGGTGGCCAGGTACAACCCCCTCTACCAACGGTATGTCGACGGCGAACGGCAGCGCCTGGGAGAAGACCACCCGCTCTTCCGCAGCCAGTACCTTCTCCAACCCGTCCACGGCGATGCGGGACTCCTCTCCGCATCCCAGCAGGCCCAGCTCCAGGGCCACCATCCACGGCAGTCCCGGCCTGTCGGGGATCCGGGCAGGGTGTACGTGGCCGGGCTGGACCTGGCCGGCGGCGTCTTTGGGGACGAAGGCACGCCAGAGCAGGCCGCCAGTCCCCACGGCAGCCGGTACTCCACCATCCTTACCATAGGAGAGCTGGACTTCCAGGCGGCTGACCCCTTCACCGGCGAGCCGCAGGTCCGCGTCGTGGAGCAGCGCTGGTGGACGGGGGAATCGCCCGCGTCGCTGTATCCCACGCTGGTGGACCTGCTGCGTCAGGTGTGGCGATGCCGCCGGGTCGTCGTGGACGCCACCGGACTGGGCCAGGGCACCGCCAGCTTCCTGGAGCGCACCCTCGGCAGGGGCACCGTGGAGCCTTTCACCTTTACCGCCCAGAGCAAGTCCCGCCTGGGCTTTGACCTATTGGCCGCCGTCAACACGGGGCGGCTCAAGATGTACGCGCCGGACGGCTCGCCCGAGTTCCAGGAGTTCTGGCGCCAGATAGCACGATCGAATGTCTACTACCGGCCGGACCGCACCATGAACTCCCTGGTGGACCCCAGGCACGGCCATGACGATTTTCTCTCCAGCTTGGCCCTGCTGGTCCAGGCCGCCCAGTACACCCCCAGGGTCGCCCGCGGGCGGCCGGAGGCCATAGGAGCGGCCGCAGAGGCCGCGAGCATACCACACTGAGATGTTTACGTTAGCCGCAGCACTATTGCATTGCCGAGTAGGAGCGCAGATGAGCGGAAGAAAAGGTGTGCCCTCTATTGACCTGCTACCGGAGGCTTTCCCCTACCGTGACAACGGGTGTGAGGTATCGCCATCGTGCCTCAGCTGCCCGCTTCCCAAGTGTAAGTACGACGACCCAGGCTGGCTGACTCGGGCACGACGGGCCAGGAGAGACCAGGATGTTCTGACGGCCCACCGCTGCCAGGAGTCAACCACCGTGGAGCTGGCCCGCCGGTTTCACGTCAGCCAGCGGACCATACACCGGATCCTGGCTCGATCAGACACCCACTCCAGGGGAGCGCCATGAACCCGCTGACGCCGCCTGAAGCATCATCGGAAGGGTGGGGGGGAGGTAGGGAGTAAGGACGCAGTCCGAGGGTTGGGAGCGGATGATTGGCTTATGAGAAAGCGGGTGGGCGGGCAAAATCCAACCGTGGCGGCGCAGACAACACCGAGGTAGCACAAACACCTAGTCAGTTTCGGAGAAAACAATGAACCAGCTACCACTGCCTCAGCAGATCGCCCGCATGGATGCGGAGCGACTCCGCACCTACCGGGAGAACCTGGACTTCTACAACGGCATCCAGTGGCAGGGCCGCGCCCGGCCCCGGGAGCGTCGCCTCACCTTCAACTACGCCAAGGTGCTGGTGGGCAAGCTCACCTCCTACCTGATGAGCGGAATGACCACCGTCGTGGAGCCGGTGGACGCGCTGCCGGAGAGCGCCCAGCGGGCCCGCCGCGCCCAGGAGGCCCTGCGCCGCATCTATGAGGAGAACTACCTGGAGGCCATGGACTTTGATACCGAGCTGGACACCGCCATCCTGGGTGACGGTTGCTACAAGGTGACCTGGGACTCCCAGGAGGAGCGGGTCCGCATCTCAGCGCCGGACGTCCAGGGCCTCTACGCCTGGTGGGTCGGCGACGACCCATCCCGCATTTGGCGCATCGTTAGCCGCTACCGGCTCTCCCTGGAGGAGGCGGCCATGCTCTACGGCATTGAGGCCGAGGGCCGCAAGCAGGTCACCGTCCTGGAGGCATGGAGCGATGAGGTGTTCCAGCTCTGGGTGGAGGACGCCCTGGTGCAGGAGCGGGCCAACTCCTACGGCTTCGTCCCATTCGTCGTCTTCCCCAACCTGCGGGTGCCCAAGGCCTTCTGGGGCGAGTCGGACATACCGCCGCTCATAGAGCCGGCCCGGGAGCTGAACCGCGCCCTCTCCCAGCTCTCCATGATCATCGAGCTCTCCGGCAATCCCATCGCCGTGCTGGAGGGCGTCGAGCGTGCCGAGGACATCGCCGTGCAGCCGGGTGCGGTGTGGGAGCTGCCGGAGAAGGCGCGCGCCTACCTTCTGGACCTGCTGCAAGGCGGCGGCGTACGGCTGCACGTGGACTTCATCGAGTTGATCTACCGCACCGCCTTCGACCTCTCGGAGGCGCCCAAGACCAGCTTCGGCGACAACCCCCGGTCGCTGTCCGGCATTGCCCTGGAGATGGAGATGCACCCCCTGGTGCAGCGCATCCGGCGCAAACGGCTGACCCGCACGGCCGCCTACAAGCGCCGCAACGAGATGGTCCTGCGCATCCTGGAGCAGCGCACCGGTGAGCGGTACCTGCCCGTGCGACAGCGCATCGTGTGGGGGCCTATCTTGCCCCAGGACCGGGACCGCATCGCCCGGGAGGAGCAGATGCTGGTGGAGGCAGGGATCCACAGCCGCCGCCGCGCCATGGAGACCCTCGGCGTCGACGACCCGGACGCCGAGCTACGGCAGGTGCAGGAGGAGCAAAAAGAGAGGCAGGGCTGAGGTTTGTGACCCTCAACTCTGCCTCCCACCGCCTACTCGGGAGTGGAGCGACGATGACGCTTGACCGGCACTATCTTTTTCCCAGCGTTGGTTTTGGCCATGGTTGACCCTCCTGGCGTCTTTCTGTTGAACTACCAAGTTCAACCTGAAATGCGCTTTCGGCTTCACTCGATCTTTGCGTATCTCTCCAGACAAATCGTACCTTTAGGCCGGTGAATTGATTGTAAGGGACTATTCCCTCGTGCTGCATTCGCCCAACTACAATTCCTGGGTGAATCCCCATTCTTGAGGCGAACGCTCTAATATCTGTGGCATCATGAGACTGTCTGTTCATGAATTCTGACCAGGCTACTGGGGAAATCAGAAAGTCTCGTGCGAACTTATCTGCCTTCGCTTCCTCCTCAGAGTCGCCGTCAATCCCTTCAATGTATTTAGGGCGAATACTGTGACCAATAATGTGATGAGCCTGATGGAAGAATCTGAACCAGAAAACGTCGCTCCAAGTCCACCGAAGGCCCATTTGTATGAGTCCTTTGGTTGGTGCAAGCCATCGAGTTACCGCGTTCGCACCACTCTTGGGCAACTCATGAACAAAAACAATGGCAACACCAGCATTGGCACACAACCGTCTCAACTTGAGAACACACGTCACCGACCACGCTAACGTATCGGCGAACTCGGCAGTCAGCGTCCTAATGCCTTCAAGCGCTTGCCTGAACTTGGTCTCGTCATACACCTCAGTAGGCGATTCCCGCCCGGCGATCTCCCCTCTTCGTAGCCATACAGCCAGTGCGCCCAGCGATACCTTTGATTTCTCGCTAACCCGGAGACCCACAATGGTCTGGCGCCATGCCTGGAAAGACGCGACGCCAAGGAACTCAAGAAGTGCCCGCACGGTCTCTGATCTATCAGAATACTTCTCTATCCAGCCTCGCTTCTCTAGCTCCTTTATTGGAAATTCACTCAGCCACTCCTCCTGATTGCGGAGAGCCTCGCGCTCCCTGTTCTTAGCCTGGGTCAGTTGGTAAGTAGACTCCAGATTGACCCAAACATGAGCTGGAATTCCCAGCACCTTTTCCAGCTCCAGGGCAGTGTCATGAGTTATCGCCTTTTTCCCGCGAATTATCTCGTTGATCACCTGCACTGGACGGCCTGTTCTCATGGCAAGCTCCTGCTGAGTCATCCCAACAGCAGCAAGCTCCTCCTCCAGCAATTCCCCGGGAGGCACTGCAAGATCTGACCATATACGCTTATAATTGTTAGTCACCATAATGCTGCGTCACCTCCTCTACGCGAATCTTACCCTCAGCCTCTACGTGCGTTACTATCAGCCGCCATCGACGGTCTAAAGTGATCGCATACTCTCCTTCCCTCTCACCTGAGAGCCTATGAAACCGTAGGGACCGAATCTTGTAGAGCTCTTCTACAGTATTCACCGCATAAAGTAAGTTGATCCGCTCAATGTATTTTCGCGCTACTTGCTGACCCCAAGCTCTGCTCGCATCGGAAGAGTTCTCATAACACCTTTGCAACTGATTCGAGGCGAACGCTACTTCCATGATTCATCCCAAGGGTGAATGATTTAACAAACTAACAAACATGTCAAACTTCACCCCCCCTGCCATCCTCTTCTTCCCCATCCGCCGTCGACCGCCTACCATACCTGTAGATCGCCCAACACACCTCCACGGAGGAGGGGGAGTTGTTTCCCCGAAAAAGCTTCTCCCTCAGATAGAGGCTAGATAGGGTAACTTGACATAACGTGGAAACAACCCAGGAGGAGAACAAGGCAGAGACCACCGTCGAACAGCAGCAGACCCAGGCCATAGCGGAAACAGCGGAGCCCGTAGAGGCCGCCCAGGAGGCACAACCCACCCAGCCAACGGAAGCGCCCCCTGCTCCCATCGCCGCTGACATCCAGGCCGAGCTATCGGAGGCAAAGGCCACCCTGGAGCAGCGCGATGCCGAGGTGGAGGCGCTGCGCCACCAGCTGACGTCGGCCACCGCACGCTATCGGGAGGCGCTCCTCGCCTCGACGCCGGAGGTCCCGGCGGAGCTGGTCAGCGGCGCAACGCCGGAGGAGGTGGAGGCATCCCTGGCCCAGGCCAGGGGCATGGTGGAGCGCATCCGCAGCCACATCGAGGCGCAGCTTGCCGAGCAGCGGGTGCCCACCGGCGCGCCCATACGCTCCGCGCCCGACCTCTCCGCGCTCTCGCCCACCGAGAAGATCGCCTACGCCCTATCCCAACGTGAGGGACAGCGGTAGGGAGGCTCAATCAGCCCTCCCGCTCTCGGAGCAGACGCTCCACGGTGTGGCGCGTGACGCTGGCCTCAAAGCCCCGGCGCCTGAGGTAGCCCTCCAGCCGGCGACGGAAGGTCACGTAGTCCAGGCCCTGCAAGGCCCGCAGCCGTCCCAGGCCCGCACGGTAGGCGTTGGCATCGTCGTCAAGGTCGGCCACCGCCTCCTCGGCCACATCGCGGCCCACGCCGTGCTGGACCAGCTCCCGACGGATCAGGGCGGCGCTTCGGGGTCGGTGGGCCTCCCGGCTCTGCCGCCACGTGCGGGCAAAGGCCGCATCGTCCAGGTAGCCCCGCTCCTGGAGCCACGTCAGCGCCTGCTCCACCGTAGCCTGGCTGAAGCGAAGCCCCAGGTGACGGCGCACCTCCGCCCGGCTGCGAGGGCGATAGGAGAGGAACCGGAGCCCCGCCTGCACCGCACGGTCTCTCAGGACATCATCAGCATCGGGCATGCTTGCCCACCCGGAGTGGTTGGGGGTATGGGAACCGCCGGATTCTACGTGAAAGAGGTATGTCAGTGATCGCAATGACCACGCATGAGGAAACAGGGCATGCCCGGCCAGCCTTGGAAGGCTGCGACACCCTACACCTCGGAGGGCTCGGGCTCCTCCTCAGGCACCTGCGGCGGCTCAACGGCAGGAGCAGCGACGGCTCCGAGGGTCGCACTGCGGATCTGCTCCTCGATCTCCCCGGCGGGCTCGCTATGCTCCCGGAGGAACTCCTTGGCCTGCTCCCGCCCCTGGCCCATGCGGAGGTCGCCGTAGGAGTAGAAGGAGCCGGTCTTGCGCAGAATACCCATATCAGCCCCCAGGTCCACCAGATCGCCCTCCTTGCTGATGCCCTGGCTGAACATGATGTCGAACTCGGCGGTGCGGAATGGCGGCGCAACCTTGTTCTTCACCACCCGAGCCCGGACCCGGTTGCCCACCACCTCCGTACCATGCTTGATGGCCTCCACCCGCCGGAGCTCGATACGAACCGAGCTGTAGAACTTGAGCGCCCGACCGCCGGGGGTCACCTCCGGGTTGCCGAAGACCACGCCCACCTTCTCCCGTATCTGGTTGATGAACACCACCGAAGTGTTGGACCGGCTGATTGCGGCGGTCAGCTTCCGCAGGGCCTGGGACATCAGGCGTGCCTGGAGACCCATGTGGGAATCGCCCATGTCCCCCTCAAGCTCCGCCCTCGGGACCAGCGCCGCCACGCTATCCACCAGCACCACGTCCACGGCGCCGCTGCGTACCAGGTACTCGGTGATCTCCAGGGCCTGCTCGGCATTGTCCGGCTGCGAGATCAGCAGGTCATCAAGGACCACGCCGCACCGCTGGGCGTAGTCAGGGTCTAGCGCGTGCTCGGCATCGATATAGGCCGCCGTACCACCCAGTCGCTGGGCCTCGGCGGCGATATGGTTCGCCAGGGTAGACTTCCCCGTCGACTCGGCCCCGTACACCTCGATAACGCGGCCACGAGGCACACCTCCAATGCCCAGGGCTATATCCAGGGCCAGAGAGCCCGAGGGGATAGCGCCGATCGACATCCTGGCCCCCGCTTCGCCAAGGCGCATGATGGAGCCCTTGCCGAACTGGTGCTCTATCTGGCTCAGCGCCACATCCAGGGCCTTTTCTTTCTCCGTAGCCATATCGCTGCTCACCAAACGTTGTCCTCGGCACAGGTTGGAGGCAATGGTAGCACACCCCCTAGGCACCAACAAGAGTGCCGTGACGGGCGCTACGCCACCAACGCCTCGCCAACCACCGACCAGTAGGGCAGCGCCACCAGGAGCACGGTGCCGTAGGCCACCAGGCTCATCACCACGCCAAAGCGGAAGTCTCACCACCGGTCACATGACCGCGGGTGTAGATGAGCACCCCAGAGGCGCTCTGGGCGGGGTAGAAGAAGGCGGCGTCTCCCGCGACCATCACCGCCAGGCCGCACACGATGGGATTCAGCCCCAGCTCTCCGGCCAGGGAAACGGCCACGGGAATGACCAGGGCCAGGTAGCCCACGATGTTGGGAATGGCCAGGCGGACCACCGTGCCGGAGACCATGAGCGCCAGCAACAGAGCTACGGGGGCGTCGTCGAAGGGCGCCACCGCCACCACGATTCCGTCGGCGAACCAGCCGGCCACTCCGCTCTCCACCAGGGCGTTGGCCACGGAGAGAGACGTAGCCAGGATAAAGAAGTTGGACCACCCCAGGTCTCGCTCGAACTCCGACCAGCTCAGCACGCCGGTCCAGGGCGCCAGGACCAGCACCAGGGCAATGAGCGCCGGCAGCGTGGGCGGCAGGTGGTGCAGCGAGTCGGTGAACCAGAGGGTAGCGACAAGGGCGGCGATCAACGCCACCTTGATCTCAGACACGCTCCATCCCTTCCGCTCGGTAAGTGGAAGGTCGGGCGCATCCTGTCGGAAAGCGCCGCGGTAGCGCACGTACAGGATGACACCGCCGATGGCCAGAAGCGTGTAGAAGGGCACCGTGAGGAGCACAAACCACCGGAACCATTCGAAACCTCCCAGCAGCGCCGCGGCGGCCACGGGTGCAATGCCGCCGGTGAGCAGGGCGGTGGATGCCAGCCGGTTGAGGGAGCCAAGGCCAAACATGATGGCCTTCGCCAGGGGAGCTCCCCTGGGAATGCGCCACATCTCCAGCACCTGCTCGTAGACGTGGATCAGGACCGCGTTCCGGGTCGTCGCAGAGGGCAACAGAAAGGTGACCAGGGGAAAGGAGGCCAGCATCTGGACGAACAGCAGCCGTGGACTGCCCCGCGCCCGGGCGATGAACGCGCGGGCTACGCGCTCGGCCAGCCCGGACTTGCGGACGGCCAGTCCCAGGGCCAGGATGCCTATCAGAAAATAGGCTACCGGGGAGGCAAAGCCGGAGAGGGCCGTCTCCACATCCTCAACACCCTTCAGCAACGTCAGCAGGACCACGGCCAGCAGTCCCGTAACGGCCAGTGGAATGAGCTCCGTGATCCAGAGCACCACCGCCAGACCCACTATGGCCAGCACTCGCTGCCCTTGGGGAGAGAGCTCTCCTGGGAGCGGTGCGAGGAGGAGCAGAAGGAAAACACCCACCGCCATCGCCAGCTTGAAGGTGGCTGCGGAGCGGAGGTAGGACCCGGCCATGGTCAACAAGGGTCCAATTGCCAGCGGTCCCGGTGCGTTACCAAGAGCCCCCTAGTAGTGCCTGTACCGGTTCACAATGGGCATGCGGCGGTCGCGGCCAAAGCTGCGGGGCGTGATCTTGACCCCGGGTGGGGCCTGGCGACGCTTGTATTCGCTGCGGTCCACCAGGGATATCGTCTGCTGCACCGTCTCCGCATCGTAGCTCATCTCCAGTATCTGGGCGTAGGTCAGGTCCTCCTCCACATACGCCTTCAGGATGGGGTCCAGAACATCGTAGGGTGGCAGGGAGTCCTGGTCTCGCTGGTCGGGGCGCAGCTCCGCGCTGGGCGGCTTATCTATGACCGCCTGAGGGATCACCCGCTGCCCATCGCCCGTATTGACAAAGCTGGCCAGGTCGTACACCAGCGTCTTCGGGACATCCTTGATCACGGAGAACCCACCCGCCATGTCTCCGTACAGGGTGCTGTAGCCGGTGGCCAGCTCGCTCTTGTTCCCCGTGGTCAGCACCAGCCACCCGAACTTGTTGGACAGCGCCATGAGGATGTTCCCGCGCACCCTCGCCTGCAGGTTCTCCTCGGCCACCCCAGGCTGGGTGCCGCGGAAGTGGGGCTCCAACATCTCCAGATGCGCGCCGAAGGCCTGCTCTATCGGAATGACCAGCAGCTCAATGCCCAGGTTTTCCGCCAGGAGCTTGGCGTCCACTATGCTTCCTTGGGAGGAGTAGCGCGAGGGCATGGAGACGCCCACCACGTTCCCCTTGCCCAGGGCGTCCACAGCGATGACCGCCGTCAGGGAGGAGTCGATGCCGCCGGATAGCCCAATGAGCACCTTCTGGAAGCCGTTCTTGCTGACGTAGTCGCGGGTCCCGGCCACCAGGGCGGTGTACACCTCCTCCGTGGGCGCAAGGGCCTTATGCTGGTGCTGCGGAAGCCTGGTGGGCGCCCCCGCATCACGGTGGTCGGAGACGTGAATGACGGCAGGGGTGCCCACCCGTGCCAGCTCCTCAGCGCTCTCCCTGCGTGGCTCGGGTCCCTCCTGGCGAGCGGCAGCCACCGCGTCCATGTCCAGGTCCACCACCACAAGCTCCTCCTGGAACTGGCATCCCTGGACTATGAGCCGCCCGTTTGGGTCCAGCACCATGCTCCCGCCATCGAAGACCAACTCGTCCTGCCCGCCCACCATGTTGGTGTAGGAGACGATGGCCCTGTTGTGGACGGCACGCGCGGCCAGCAGCCGCTCCCGCTCTCCCACCTTGCCCGCTTGATACGGAGAGCCGTTGATGTTGATGATGAGCTCAGCGCCGGCCGCGCACTGGACCTCCATAGGCCCCAGCCCGTGCCAGATATCCTCGCACACGTTGACACCAACGTGTACACCGTTGATGACGTAGACCGGGCACTCCCTCCCTGCCTCGAAGTACCGCTTCTCGTCGAACACGCCGAAGTTGGGAAGGTAGATCTTGTGGTAGACCCCCACTAGCTTCCCGTCGCAGGCCACGGCGGCGGCGTTGTACAGGTGCTCGTTGGGCTCCGCATAGCCCAGGACCACGGCGATACCCTGGGTCTGGGCAACGATCCTGTCAAGGTACTGCAGGCTGTCCTGGATAAACTGGGGCTTGAAGAGGAGGTCCTCCGGCGGATAGCCGTTCAGGGCCATCTCCGGGAAGGCCACCAGGTCAGTGCCCAGGGTACGGGCCTCATCGATGAACCGGAGGATCGTCTCGGCGTTCCCTGCCAGGTCACCGACGGTGGGGTTCATCTGGGCCATGGCCAGGCGGAAGGACTGCATAGGGCAGAGGGTCCTAGCTAGTATAGAGTGGCCATGAGTATAGCATAGGGGAACGTGAGTGTAGCGAGCTTGTGGATAATTCAGTACCCAATAAGACGGACCTACGCCCTTACACCAGCGCCCGGGGCAGGCTGGTCTCGCCCATAAGGTACTGGTCTGTGCCGCGGGCCGCGTCCCGCCCCTGCGCTATGGCCCACACCACCAGGGAGGCGCCGCGAGCCATGTCTCCGGCGGCGAAGACCCCCGGCTCGCTGGTCATCATGTTGCCGTCCACCTCCACATTGCCCCGCGCATCCAGCTTCACACGCAGGTCCGTCAGCAACCCCTCGCGCTCCGGATGGACGAACCCCAGGGCCAGCAGCACCAGCTCCGCCTCATCCTGGAACTCACTGCCCGGCGCTTCCCGCATGGTCATACGGCCCGTCTCATCCCGTTCCCACCGGGCTCGCACGGCATGGAGTTTCTGTACACTACCGTTGCTGCCGGAGAAGGCCTTGGTGGCGATGCTGTAGTCTCGCATGCCACCCTCCTCGTGGGCCGCAGAGAGCCGTAGTACCAGGGGCCACTCCGGCCACGGGTTATCCGATGGCCTCTGAAGGGGAGGCTTGGGAAGGATCTCGTACTGCAGCACCTCCCGTGCCCCCTGCCGGTGCGCCGTCCCCAGGCAGTCGGCACCGGTGTCTCCGCCACCCAGGATGACCACACGCTTGCCCTCAGCCGTGATGCGCTCCTCCGCAGGCACCGACTGTCCGGCGAGGACCCTATTCTGCTGGGTCAAGTAGTCCATGGCGTAGTGCACGCCCTGCAGGTCGCGGCCGGGCACCGGGAGGTCCCGCGGTTGGGTCGCCCCTCCAGTGAGGCAGATGGCGTCGAAGTCGCTGCGGAGCCTCTCTACCGGGTAGCCGACGCCCACATGAACACCGGTTTTGAACTCGACCCCCTCCTCCGCCATCAGCTCCACGCGCCGCTGCACCACACGCTTTTCGAGCTTGAAGTCGGGGATGCCCAGGGTCAGCAGCCCACCGATATACTCGTCCCGCTCAAAGACCGTCACCCGGTGCCCGGCGCTGTTCAACTGTGCCGCGGCGGCCAGGCCCGCGGGGCCGGAGCCCACCACGGCAACCCGCTTACCGGTGCGCGTCTGGGGAGGGCTGGGCTTAATCCACCCCTGCTTGAACCCACGGTCGGCGATAGCCTTCTCGATATACTCGATGGTGACCGGGTCTTCGTTGATAGCCAGCACACAGGACGCCTCACACGGCGCTGGGCATATCCTGCCGGTGAACTCCGGGAAGTTGTTGGTAGCGTGAAGTGCATCCAGGGCCTGCCTCCACTTGCCCCGGTACACCAGATCGTTCCAGTCTGGGATCAGGTTGCCCAGGGGACAGCCGGTGTGGCAGAAGGGCACGGCGCAGTCCATGCACCGGCCCGCCTGGCCCTTGGTGTGGGACTCCGGCCACCTCAGATAGAACTCCCGGTAGTCCTTGATGCGGTTCTTGACCAGTCGGCGTTTGGGAGGCTGTCGCCTCAGCTCTATGAACCCGGTGGGCTTACCCATGGAGGACCAGCTCCATCGCCTGCCGCTGCTCCTCCTCGGTCCGCGCCGCCCGCTCCGCCATCACACGCTTGTAGTCCCGCGGCATCACCTTGACGAACATGGGCAGGTAGCGCTCCAAGTTGTCCAGCACCCGCGCCGCCACGCTGCTTCCCGTAAGCTCTCGGTGCTCCTGTATCAGCTCCCTGAGTGTGGTCAGGTCGTCCTCCTCCACCACCAGCTCCAGGTCCACCATGGCCGGGTTGCACCGATCGGTGAAGTAGCCATCCTCGTCCAGGACGTAGGCGACTCCACCGCTCATCCCAGCGGCGAAGTTCCGGCCCGTGCGCCCCAGGACCACCGCCACCCCACTGGTCATATACTCGCAGCCGTGGTCGCCCACCCCCTCCACCACCGTGTGAGCGCCGCTGTTGCGAACGCAAAACCGCTCCCCCGCCATGCCACGGATGAAGGCCTTGCCTCCGGTGGCGCCGTACAGCACCACGTTCCCGACGATGACGTTATCCTCCGGCACGAAGGTGGATTCCTCCGGCGGGTAGATAACGAGGCGGCCGCCGGAGATCCCCTTGGCGAAGTAGTCGTTGGCATCCCCCTCAACGGTCACGTCGATGCCCCTGGCCAGGAAGGCTCCGAAGCTCTGGCCCGCGGACCCCTTGAAGAGGCACCGGATGGTCCCATCGGGTAGCCCCTCCTCGCCGTAGCGCCTGGCGATCTCGCCACTGAGCATGGCCAGGGCGGTGCGGTTGGCATTCCGGATGGGCAGCCGTATCTCAACGGGCCGGCCACTCTCCAGGGCATCCCGGGAGAGATCTATCAGCTGGTGGTCCAGGGCATCGTCCAGCCCATGGTCCTGGGCCACCTGGCAGTACCTCCCCACCGCCTCCGGCACGTCCGGCATGTGGAGCATGGGCGTCAGGTCCAACCCCCGCGCCTTCCAATGCTCAACGGCCCTACGAGGCTCCAACTTGTCCATCCGGCCCACCATCTCCTTGACCGTGCGGAATCCCAGCTTGGCCATGATCTCCCTGAGCTGCTCGGCCACGAAGAAGAAGTAGTTGATCACATGCTCCGGCTGGCCGGCGAACCTTCTCCGCAGCACCGGGTCCTGAGTGGCAATGCCCACCGAGCAGGTGTTCAGGTGGCACTTCCGCAGCATAATGCAGCCCATGACCACCAGCGGTGCCGTGGAAAAGCCAAACTCCTCGGCTCCCAACAGACAGGCGATGGCCACGTCACGTCCGGTCTTCAACTGCCCGTCCGTCTGGACGGTGATGCGGCTACGCAGGTCGTTCATCACCAGGACCTGCTGGGTCTCCGCCAGCCCCAGCTCCCAGGGAAGCCCCGCATGTTTGATGGACGACTCCGGAGAGGCGCCCGTGCCACCGCTGTCGCCGCTGATGAGCACCACGTCGCCGTGGCCCTTGGAGACGCCCGCGGCTATGACGCCGACGCCCATCTCCGCCACCAGCTTCACATGGACCCTTGCCCGGGGGTTCGCGTTCTTCAGGTCGTGGATCAGCTGGGCAAGGTCCTCAATGGAGTAGATGTCGTGATGCGGCGGCGGCGATATCAGCTCCACCCCCGGCGTGGTGTGACGTATCCAGCCGATGTATTCGTCAACCTTGTGACCCGGCAGGCGTCCCCCTTCACCGGGCTTGGAGCCCTGGGCCATCTTGATCTGCAGGTCCGTGGCATTGGTCAGGTAGTTGATGGTCACCCCGAAGCGGCCGGAGGCCACCTGCTTGACAGAGCTATTTCGCTGCTTGCCATCCGGGTCCGGCTTGAACCGCCGGTGGTCCTCGCCGCCCTCGCCAGTGTTGCTCTTGGCACCGATGCTGTTCATGGCCACGGCCAGGGTCTCGTGAGCCTCCTTGCTAATGGCACCCAGGGATATAGCGCCGGTGGCGAAACGCCTGACGATGCCTTCTGCCGGCTCCACCTCCTCCAGGGGGATTGGCCTATCCAGGGGCTTGAAATCCAGCAGCCCTCGTAGCGTGCTGAGCTGCCGGCTCTGGATATCGATGAGGTCAGTGAACTCCTGGAAGGTGGCGTAGCTGTTGGTGCGCGTGGCAACCTGTAGCTTGCTGATGGTATCCGGATTGTACATATGGTACTCGCCGTCCCGCCGCCACAGGTAGTGACCACCTATATCCAGGTCCAGGTGCCCGTTGTGCCTGCCATTGCCGTAGGCCGTAGTATGGCGCTGCCTGGCCTCCTGCTCGATCACCTCCACGCCGATGCCCCCCAGGCGCGACGGCGTCCAGGTAAAGTACCGGTCCACCAGCTCCTGGCCCAGGCCCACCGCCTCGAATATCTGGGCCCCGCGATAGGCCTGGATGGCGGAGATGCCCATCTTGGACATGATCTTCAGCAGGCTCTTGTCGATGGCCTTGATGAAGTTCGTTTCTGCGGCCTTGGTATCGGTCCCCTTTGGGAGAAAACGTTGGTGCACCATGTCCGCCAGGGTCTCAAAGGCCAGGTACGGATTCACCGCGCCGGCGCCGTACCCTATGAGCAGCCCAAATTGGGTCACATCCCTCGGCTCGCCCGACTCCACCACTAGGCCGACCTTGGCCCTACTGCCTTCGCGGATCAGGTGGTGATGGACCCCGGCCAGCGCCAGCAGGCTGGGTATGGGGGCATGGTGGGCGTCCACGCCCCGGTCAGAGAGTATAAGGATGCTGCAACCCGCCTCTACTTCAGAGGAGGCCCTGCGGCACAGCTCATCCATTGCCTGCTTCAGGCTTCCCGGACCCTCATCCACATTGAACAACGTGGGAAGCGTAGCGGCGCGAATGTCGCCGACGTCTATTTCCCGTATCTTCTGAAGCTCTGCGTCTGTCAGAATCGGCCTCAGCAGCCTCAGCTGATGGCAATGACCAGGCCGCTCCTCAAAGAGGTTCTGCTCAGAGCCAATGAAGCCCTCCAGAGAGGTCACCAGCTCCTCCCGAATGGCATCCAGCGGCGGGTTACTCACCTGGGCAAAGAGCTGCTTGAAGTAGGCGAAGAGGAGTTGCGGCTTGTCGGAGAGCACCGCCAGAGGCGTATCGGTGCCCATGGAGCCGTCCGGCTCCTGGCCTACGGCGGCCATGGGCTCCATGATGTGGCGTAGCTCCTCCTGGGTATACCCAAAGGCCCGCTGACGCGCCAGCAGGGTGGCGGTGTCTGCCTGGTGCACACTGGCCGGCTCCGGCAGCTCATCCAGCACCACCCTGTTCTGGGCCAGCCACTCCCCATAGGGCTGCCGCGCCGCCACCTGGGCCTTGATCTCCTCATCATCTATGATCCGGCCCTCGGCGGTGTCCACCAGAAACATCCGACCCGGCTGGATGCGTCCCTTGTGGAGGATATCCTCCGGCGGCACCTCCAAGACGCCCACTTCCGAGGCCATGACCAGGAGCTGGTCCCTGGTGATGAGGTAGCGGAAGGGCCGCAGTCCGTTCCGGTCCAGGATGATGCACACACTGGTGCCATCCGTGCACGCCAGGAGGGCGGGGCCATCCCACGGCTCCATCAGGCAGGAGTGGTACTCGTAGAAGTCACGCTTGTGCTTGGGCAGCACCGTCGTCTCACTCCAGGCCTCCGGCACCAGCATCATCAGGCTATGGGGCAAGGAGCGGCCGGTCTGCAGGAGCAGCTCCAGCGCATTGTCGATACAGGCGGTGTCACTCTGGCCACGGCTTGGGATGATGGGAAACAGCTTCTGCATGTCATCCCCGAAAAGCTCCGAGGAGAAGAGGCTCTGGCGAGCGGTCATCCAGTTGATATTGCCGCGGAGGGTATTGATCTCGCCGTTGTGGCAGAGCATCCGGTATGGGTGGGCCAGCTTCCAGGAGCCCAGCGTATTGGTGCTGAAACGGGAATGCACCAGCGCAAAGGAGGTCACCACGGCGGGATCCGCCAGGTCCAGGTAGAACCGCCCGAGCTGCTCAGCCTTGACCAGGCCCTTGTACACGATCCTGTTTGTGAAAAGGCTTGGGACGTAAAAGTCCTCGGCATCCGGGATGCCGGACCCCTCCACGGCACGCGCCACCCGCTTCCGGACCAGGAACAGCTTGCGCTCCAGATGGGCTTCGTCGGCGATGCCCGGGCCACCCCCAATGAAGAGCTGCCGGATATGCGGGGCAACCTGCCGCGCCACAACCCCTATCTTCGACTCGTCAACGGGCGCATCCCGCCAGCCGAGGACTCGCAGCTCCTCCTCATCGGCGATGGCCTCGAAGATCTCTTCACACCGCCTCCTCTGGGCCGCGTCCTTGGGGAGAAAGACCATGCCCGCTCCGTATTCTCCCGGCCTGGGCAGGGAGAATCCCAGCTTTGCGCACTCCTGGCTGAAGAGCTGATGAGGCATCTGGATCAGGATGCCGGCGCCATCTCCCGTCTCCGGGTCGGAGCCGGAGGCGCCCCGGTGGCCCAGGTTGATCAGCACCTCCAGCCCCTTCTCTACGATGTCACGGGACCGGTGGCCGGTGATGTTGGCCACAACGCCAACGCCACATGCGCCCCGCTCAAACTCGGGGTCATACAGGCCCTGTTTGGTAAGGGATGGCCTCCTGCTCATACCGCTGTAACCTGATTCACCTTTAGCTCTTCAGCACCACTCCAAAGGATAGGGCGTCTATGCCCCCGCCTACAGACGGAGGTACACCATCGCATGTTGAAATAGCTTCTAGGTTCCATCTTTCGCTTACGGCTATAGAATCGGAAGATACCGCTTGATCTCATAGTCCGTGACATGGGCCCGATAGCTCTCCCATTCGATCTTCTTGTTCTTGATAAAGCTATGAAAGACGTGCTCGCCCAACGACCGTCGCACCAGTTCGCTCTCTTCCGTGCGTTGAAGCGCCTCCCACAAGCTCCCCGGAAGCATCTCTATCCCCAGTCGCTCCCGCTCTTCCGGTAACATCTCGGACACGTTCCGCTCTACCGGGTCGGGGACGGCATACTCCTTCTCTATCCCCTCAAGGCCTGCGGCCAGCAGGACGCCAAAGGCCAGGTAGGGGTTGCAGGCCGGATCGGGGGCCCGGTACTCGATGCGCACTGAGGCCTCCCTCCCCTCCCGGTAGGCCGGGACCCGGACCAGGTCGCCGCGATTGACCCTGGACCAGGAGATGTAGACGGGGGCCTCAAATCCAGGGACCAGCCGCTTGTAGGAGTTGACCCACTGGTTGGTAACCGTGGTGATCTCCGGCGCGTGGCGCAGCAGCCCCGCTATGAAGCAGCGGGCGATGTTGGACAGACGATCAGCATCGTTGGGATCATAAAAGACGTTCCTATCCCCCTGAAACAGTGAGACATTGGTGTGCATGCCGCTGCCATTGACGTTGGCTAGGGGCTTGGGCATGAAGCTGGCGTACACATCGTGACGCAGCGCTACCTCCTTCACCGCCAGACGATAGGTCATCACCGTATCGGCCATGGTCAGGGCATCTGTATAGCGGAGGTCTATCTCGTGCTGGCTGGAGGCCACCTCATGGTGGCTATACTCCACCGGTATGCCCATCTCCTCCAGGGTCAGAACCGTCTCCCGCCGGAGGTCCGTGGCCACGTCCAGGGGCGTCTGGTCAAAGTACCCGCCGGAGTCCAGCACCTCCGTGGAGTCGGCACTCTTGAAGTAGAAGTACTCCAGCTCCGGTCCAACGTAGAACGTGTAGCCCAAGCTTCCTGCCCGCTCCAGGTTGCGGCGAAGGACGTTGCGCGGATCGCCCTCAAAGGGCTGCCCATCGGGCGTGAGGATGTCGCAGAACATCCTGGCCACGGCGTTTTCACGGGGCCGCCACGGCAGGATGCGGAAGGTGGCCGGGTCCGGCATCGCCACCATATCGCTCTCATCGACACGAGCGAACCCCTCGATGGATGAGCCGTCGAAACCCATGCCCCGCTCCAGGGCGGTCTCCAGCTCCGCCACCGTAATGGCAAACCCCTTCAGGTCGCCCAAAATATCGGGAAACCAGAGGCGGATGAACCTTACGTCGTTCTCCCTCGCCGTGTGGAGAACAAACTCAATGGCCTCTTCCCGCTCCTGCCTATCCATCATCCCTCCGCAGGACAGACCGGCTCCTTGGTAAGGACGCTAGTCTAAGGATTTGTGAAACTTCTGTCAATCTGGTTGTGAAACCCTTTACGTTCTGGTTGAAAAGGAAGCACCCCTCATCTACCACTTCCGCTAAGTGGCGACCGCCCGTCCCTGGCTACGCAATCCACACAATCCATGCGGTAGGCGGCGGTTTCCGTCTCACAAATGGCCGTCCTACCGCAAGAGACGGGTGCCCAGAGCGACACACGGAGGAGCCAGATGACCGCAGCCCCCCGCTTTATGCATCCCAGTAAAGGTAGAACTCCCACGGATGGGGACGCAGACGCACCTGGTCGATCTCATTGACCCGTTTGTAGTCTATCCACGTCTCGATCAGGTCCGTGGTGAACACATCTCCCCGAAGCAGGAACTCATGGTCCCGCTCCAGGGCGTTTAGCGCCTCATCCAGGGAGCCGGGGACCTGGACCACCTTAGCCGCCTCCTCCGGCGACAGCTCGTACAGATCCGTATCCATGGGCTCGCCCGGATCGATCTTGTTCATGATCCCGTCCAGGCCCGCCATCAGCATGGCCGAGAAGGCCAGATAAGGGTTGCACGTAGGGTCCGGTGACCGGAACTCCACCCGCTTGGCATGGGGTTGTTTGTTGTAGACCGGTATCCGTGCCGCAGCGCTCCGGTTACGCTGAGAGTAGACCAGGTTGACCGGAGCCTCAAAGCCCGGGACCAGGCGCTTGTACGAGTTGGTGGTTGGCGCAACCAGCCCCATCAGCGCATGGGCGTGCTTGAACAGCCCACCGATATAGTGGAGCATCATCTGGCTGCTCAAAGCATACCCGCTCTCATCATAGAACAGGTTCACGCCATCCTTCCACAGGCTCTGGTGCACATGCATGCCCGTTCCGTTGTCGTTGAACAACGGCTTCGGCATAAAGGTAGCCGTCTTGCCGTGGACCCAGGCCACGTTTTTCACGATGTACTTGTGCAGCATCACCTGGTCGGCCATCCGCGTCAGGGAGCGGAAACGCATATCTATCTCACCCTGCCCCGCCGTGGCCACCTCATGGTGGTGCACCTCAACCTCTATCCCAATCTCCATCATCTTCAGAATGCACTCGGAGCGGATGTCCTGAAGGGTATCCACGGGAGGCACCGGGAAGTAGCCCTGCTTACTCCTTGGTCGATGGCCCAGGTTGGGCGAGCCACCATCCCGACCCGAGTTCCAGATCCCTTCATCTGAATCGATGAAGTAGTACCCGGAGTGCTGGTCCTGGTCAAAGCGCACGTTATCAAATATAAAGTGCTCCAGCTCCGGACCCCAGTAGCTGACATCGGCGATCCCGCTGCTTTTTAGATACGCCTCCGCCTTCCTGGCAATGTACCGAGGATCCCTGGAGTAGGGACCCTCGGTGATCGGGTCCCGGACGTCGCAGATAAGGCTGGCCGTGGGGATGCGCATGTTCGGGTCCACAAAGAAGGAGGTCGGGTCAAGCACCAGCATCATGTCGCTCTCATCTATGCTCTGGAAGCCCCGGATGGATGAGCCATCGAAGCCCAGACCCTCAACAAAGGCCTCTTCCGCCAGGTAATCCAGGGGTATGGAGAAGTGCTGGAAGGTGCCAGGCAGATCCGTAAACTTCAGATCGATAATCTGAATGCCCCGCTCACGGCAAAATGCCATGATCTCCGCCGGGGTAGAGGGACGCGTCTGCTGCTGCGTGGCCATGGAACCTCCTAATCGTAGAGACGAGCTGCTTACGCCTGAATTACCGCTCACGAACGGCACACCTAACTATGCCTACAGTGTATGCAAAAGCTGACGAGAGTGAAGGGGGAAATGTTACTTTCGTGTTACATTTCACAAAGTCTTGCAGTGGCGTGGGTAGGCCACGACAGTCACAAGACAGGCTGCCGTTTGGACAGCCCGTCGCTCCGGGTCCGATGCGCGGTGCCTCAGCCTTACCTGAATGCTACAATGTCACCATACCGCCAGCCGCCGAGAAGGAGCGTCGATATGGCCGCAGAAAAGAGCGTCAATGCATGGATGGCCCGGGTTGAACCGCAGCTTCGGCAGATAGCGGAGGAGCTTCGGCGACTCATCCTGGACGCCTGCCCGGACCTCAGCGAGTCCATCAAGTGGGGAAACCCCGTGTATGAGAAAAGCGGCCGGGTCTGCTACCTCTCCGCCGATAGAGGGTATATCACCCTTGGATTCTTCAACGCCACCGCCCTGAGCGACCCCGATGGCCTCATGGAGGGCACGGGCGTCAAGATGCGGCACGTCAAGGTCAGGAGCACGGCAGACATACGGCCAAAGACCTACTCGGCTTGGGTACGGGAGGCCGTGGCCATCAACCAGCACGGCCAGACGTAGCCTTACCTACTGACGGAACAGCTCCAGGGCGGTGTTTGTGCAGATGTCGCCACGCTCCTGAGGGGTAAGGCCGGCAGCCTCCACAGCGCCCATCAGGTCGCCGCCCATGGGCTCCCAGACGTAGTCCGAGCCCAGCATAATGTGGCCGGCCCCCACCAGGCCCAGGAGAAGGCGCAGGGAGCCGGTATTGAGCGTCACAGTGTCATAGTAGAGCATCCGAAGATAGGCCTGCGGGCCGTCCAGTTTGAGCTGCGCCACCTTATCCGTCCCCCTGGTGTACCCCAGCTGCATCCTGCCGATCTGGTAGGGAAGGAAGCCTCCCCCGTGGCAGAGCACCAGCTTCAGCCGTGGGTGCCGGTCCAGGAGACCCCCAAGAATCAGCTTCGCCGTGAGGACCGTCGTGTCCAGCGTCCTCCCCAGGCTAAAGCCCAGGTACGCAGGGCCAACCTCGGACCATTTGCTGTGGGATGCACCGTGCAGCAACACCGGTACGTTCAGCGCCTCCGCCGCCTCCCACAGCGGCTCCATGGAGGCGTCCGACATCTCTATGTGCACGGGGTCGCTGGACACCATGGCCCCTATCATACCCAGCGAGTTTACGGCGTACTCCAGCTCCCTTGCGGCCAGGTCCCCATCCCTCTGGGGTACGGAGGCCAACCCTTTGAACTGGCTGCCTCCCTCCGCTGCGGCCCGGGCTATATGCTCGTTCAGCAGGCGCACCCAGGAGGACTCCTTTTCCCTGGGAAGCGCGTAGCCCTGGATGTCCAGCCACGCGGCCATGTACTGCGCGCCCACCCCCTCGCTTTCCATCCACTCGGCCCGGCTGCGGGTCTCCACCAGGCCACCGCCGGCGGGACGAATCCTGGGAAGGTTGGGGAAGGTGATGGCGTATCCCTTGGGGCCCTCCTCGACCTCCACGCCCAAGGAGCGGGCAGACCTTTTCACCTCCTGGAGGAAGCTGAGGGGAGCTATGTGGGCATGGACATCGATAGAGCCGGCCGCCGTCTCCTGGGTCATCCTCGCATCACCACGGGCTAGCCCACCACCCCAATCCGGTTGTCCACCAGGTCCTCAAAGGTGGCCTCCTCGGGGACCAGGCCCCAGCTCATCATCCAGGCGTGGGTCTTCTCAAACTCCTCTTGAGAGTATTGTGGCGATTCCACGTACCGCAGCCTGGAGAGCCGGAAGTCCTCTGGGGTTAGGGTGCCCAGCTCCGGCGGCAGGTCGGCGATGATGTGGTGCAGGTACTTCTTCTTATCGGCGTTTATGCGGCGCACCGCCTCCTGTATCGCCCGGTCTATGGCCGTCGCTGTATCAGAGTCCATCTCCGGCGACATCTCCTCCGTCCCGGCGTAGTGCCCCTCCAGAATGAGGTTGCATCCCGCCTTCTCCGCCAGTGCGATGAACGGCTCCATGAGCAGGGCCGCATCAACAGTGCCATCCATCATCGCCTGGTAGCGCCTTTTTGCCTCTCCCATGTGGACTACCCTGATCTCGTCCCGGTCCATAAAGCCCTCAAGCATCTGAAGGGCCAGGTAATGGGAGCCGTGGTGGAAGTTCACGGACACCGTCTTGTTGCGCAGCATGGGAGGGTGGGTAATAGGCGAGTCCGGCCTCACGAAGATGGCCTGGCTTGCCACGGCGGGCCTCAGCGTGATGATGCGTATGCCCTTGACGTTGTCGCTGGTCCGCCGGATCTGTCCCCAGTGGCAAGCGTTGAAGCTCTGCGCATCCTCCTCAAAGGGAGCGGCATGTCTCCAGAAGGGGCTCACCTTGGTCGGGTCCGGCTCCGGGGGCCTGTTGGGGTCCCACTGCCTGGCGCGCACGAACTCCACCTCCAGGTCCTCCTCGGCAAACAGGCCCTCCTCCTGGGCCACCAGCCATGGCAGGTTGAAGACCGCCTGGCTAAACTCATCTATGACCTTCTTCGGCATCGCTGCTCTCCTGACCCCTGGTTCTGACTGGTACTTCCTCACTATTCATATCAAAGAAACAGCTACAATTCAAGTAACCACTTCTGAACGTACCCCTTTTTGAGACTCCGGTAGTCCCCGGCGGTGGCGCTCGTTACCGCTACGCCCGCGCCTCCGGATGGACCCACGGCTGGCGAATGGCCTCCAGCGCTATGGTCACGGCCACGCCCGTTTCGCCCCGCTCGAAGCCGGTCATGATACGCAGGCTGGTGGCCCCGCCCAGGTACTCCGTGGTACCGTCCGGGTTCAGCCTGAACCACCGGTCGTGCCCCGGGTAGATGATGCTGGCCGCATCCATGATCTTCCGCACGCTGGCCTCCGCCTCCCGCTCGCTCCAGAAGATCAGGTACGGACGGCCGCGTGACCCAGCGTCGGCATCCGGGAAGGCGTCGCCGGCGATGACCGCCGTGCCCTCGGGCGTGTCCACCGCCACGCTGATGTGGCCGCGCGTGTGGCCGGGGGTCTCCAGTATGCGCACGCCGGGCTCCAGTTCCGTGCCCTCCACCGCATCCTGCACCTCCAACCCCTGAAGCGTGGCCGCAAAGTAGCTGGGTGTGGCCCAATCCCCCTTGCGCGGTGCGCGGGAGTACTCAAGCTCCGCCGGATGGATCAGAAAGCGAGCGTTGGGGAACACGTCAACGTTCTGGGAGTGGTCCCAGTGGGCATGGCTCAGCACCACCATACCGATGTCGTCCGGCGCCAGGCCGTGCTGCTCCAGCGCCTGCTCCAGGTTCTCCCGCCGACCGTAGTGTCCCACGTCCACCAGGATGTTGTTCCGGCCCCGTATCAGCGCGATGGTCGCCAGGGCAAGTCGCCCTTGGTCTGTGCCCACGGGCATTCCATTCAGCAGTACCTCTATGGTTGGCATCCTAACCTCCTCATGTTTTGGCCATTATATCCCGCCCCCCCTGTTCCGTACCGTCAGACAACAGGCCGCATTGACACGGAAAGAGTCGCCGTAGATGATGGTCTCCTGCAATCTAGGAGAAGGGAGCCCCTATGGCCGAATCGGCAGACGTCGTGGTGGTGGGCGCGGGAGTCATCGGGTGCGCCATTGCGTATGAGCTGGGCAGCCGCGGTGCCAAGGTGCTCCTGCTGGAGCGGGAGGCCATCGGCAGCGGTGCCTCCACCCACGCCACCGGCTCCCTGAGCATGCTGGGCACGGAGTTCGCCCCCGGGCCATCCTTCTCACTGGCCCTCCAGAGCTACCGTATGTTTCCGGACCTGGTATCCAAGCTGGAGCAGGAAACAGGCATGGACCTCCTCTACCAGCGGCGACCCCAGCTACGGCTGGCCCTGGAAGAGGAGGAGGAGCGTCTGATCAAAGGGGCCCTGCCCTGGCAGGGTGAGCACCTCTCTCTGCACTGGATCGACGGCGACGAAGTGCGGCGCATAGAGCCGCGCCTGACCCCGCGCGTCCGCGGCGCCGTGTACGAGCAGGAGTCCGCTCAGCTGGACAGCTACCGCTTCACCCTGGCGCTGGCCCAGGCCTCGGAGCGCCACGGCACCGAGCTGCGGCTCCGTCAGGTGGCCGGCCTGCTCCGCAGCAACGGTAGAGTGACCGGCGTGCGCTTCGCGACAGGCGACATCTCCTGCGACACGGTTGTCCTGGCCATGGGCGCGTGGAGCGCCGCCTCCGCCGACTGGCTGGGCGTGCCCATACCCGTGGCCCCCATGAAGGGGGAGCGGTTACTCCTCCGCTATGGTGGCGAGCCGTTGCCCGTGCTCCTCACCTCCCCCAAGCGGGGCCATATGATCAGCCGCCTGGACGGTTTCCTGAGCGTGGGGAGCACCGGCGGCCGCGACTACGACGAAAGGGAGCTTTTTCTGGGCACCGAGTTCGACCGCCAGCCCACGGAGGCCGCGAAGATGGAGCTGCTTCAGCGCGCCATGGACGTGTTCCCTGACGTTGAAAAGGCAGAGGTGGTCCACCACCTGGCGGGCTCACGCCCCCTCAGCGGCGACCGCATGCCCATCATCGGGCCGGTGCCGGGAGTGCAGGGCGTGCTCCTGGCTACGGGACATGGCACCAAGGGCATCCACCTGGCGCCCATCACCGCAAGGATCGTCGCCGACTACGCCCTCCAGGGTTCGTCGGATGCCCTGGAGGGGCTGCAGGCCTTCTCCCTGGCGCGATTTGCCGCCCGAGAGGAACCGGATTTCCACGCCGCCGGGCGGCACCTGGAAGAGTAACGGCAGAAAGCAGGACCGTATGCGTATCAACAAGACCAAAGCAAAGGTGCAGGCGGGCGAGATGGCCTTCGGCTCCGCGCTGGGCTTCCCCTCGCCGGACACCGTCGAGCTCCTGGCTGCCTTGGGTTTCGACTACGTGACGCTGGACCTGGAGCATGAGGTCTTTGACGAGTTGGCTATCCAGCACAGCATTCGCGCCGCAGAGGCCTTCGATATCACGCCCATCGTTCGCGTCCCCAACAACCCGGACGTCATCCTGCGACTCCTGGACGCCGGCGCGCAGGGCGTCCACGTCCCCAGGATCAACACCCGCCGGGACGCCGAGGCGGTGGTGGAGGCCTGTCGCTTCCACCCCCTAGGAACACGCTCCTTCTTCGCCACCGCACGCTCCGGCAACTACGGCATCGGCGTCACCGAGGAGGAGTACGCAGAGGCATCCAACCGGGAGACCCTGGTCACTCTTCAGATAGAGGAGGAGGAGGGTGTGCGCAACATCCAGGAGATCCTCTCCGTTCCCAACGTGGACGCCATCCAGCTTGGGCCCAAGGACCTGTGGCAGTCCATGGGCATGCCGGATAGAGCCAAGGTGTGGGAGGTCATCGACCGGATCATCGCCGCAGCTATCAAGGCGGGACGGTGGGTCAGCATGTACGCCTGGCTGAACGACGATCTGGAGCAGCAGGTGGGCCGCTACCGGAGCATGGGGGTCAACATGGCCACCGTGCCGACCCGAGACCTCCTCACGTACGGCGGCCGCTCCTTCCTGGAGCAGAGTCAAAAGGCCGCCGGCGGGGGGCCGCGTGCGAAGGGCGTTTTACCCTAAACTAGTTCTCAATCACCCCCCTTCTACCACTCAGGAGGAACGGCATGACTCGCTCCGGCGTCACCTTCGGCATACACCTTCCCACCAGGATCTTCTCCAAAGGGGAGCAGCAGCCCGCTTCCCACAGCCCCCTGCTGGATACGGTGGATGCCGCCAAGGAGGCCGGGTTTGCCTCCGTCTGGGTGACCGACCATATCGTGTACACGGACCCGTGGCTGGACTGCATGCTGCTACTGGCCGCCGTCGCCGGGCGGGCCGGGGAGCACGGCCTCACCATCGCCACCGGCGTCGTCGGTCTGCCGCTTCGCCACCCCGTGGCCATGGCCCAGAGCTTCGCCACCCTGGACATCCTGAGCAATGGCCACTTGGTCATCGGCGTGGGCGAGGGATCCACCAAGCTTGACTTCGATGCCCTGGGCCTCCCCTTCGATGAGCGACGGAAGATGGTGGTGGACGGCGTGGCGGCCCTCCGCTCCCTGCTTTCCCAGGAGGATGTCAGCCACCACGGCCCCTACTACTCCTTCGACAACGTGACCGTGTCTCCCCGGGGCATCCAGCGGCCGTGCCCGCCCATCTGGCTCTCAAGCTGGGGCTCGCCCGTGGGCCTGCGCCGTGTCGCCCGCCTTGGCGATGGCTGGGTCTCCTCCGCATGGCACGCAACCCCGGAGGACTTCCACGACGCCTTGCAAATGCTGAGCACCGCTCTCGGCGACCAGGGAAAGGACCCGGCAACCTTCCCCAACGCCGTGAACACCATGTTCATGTACGTTGATGAGGACGGTGACAGGGCGCGCCAGGTGGCCGTGCCCATAATAGAGGCCGCGACCGGCGCACCCTTCGACGGCGACAGCGGCCACTTCATCGTGGGCGATTACGCCGAGTGCAGGGCCCTGGCGCAGCGCTGGATAGATGCCGGCGCCAAGGAGATCTGCGTCTGGCCCCTGGTGGATGCCGTGGAGCAGATACGTCGGTTCGGTCGTTATGTCTTGCAGGAGTTATGAGCCGCGGGAGGGTAGCGTATGAGTGCTGTTGATAGCGTGCTGATCGCTGGGGGCGGAGTAGTAGGACTTACCGCCGCGCTCTCCCTGGCCCGGAAGGGTGTCCCCGTGACCGTCCTGGAGGCCGAGAGCGAGCTGGTGAAGGAGTTCAGGGCCTCAACCTTTCATCCCCCAACGCTGGAGATGCTGGATGAGCTTGGCGTTGCGGAGCAGCTTATCGCCGATGGTATCGTGTCGGACAGGTTCCAGTACCGCGATCGCAAGGAGGGCCTCATAGCCGAGTTCGACCTGGGGGTCCTGAAAAACGACACGCGTTACCCCTTCCGTGTCCAACTTGAGCAGTACGCCCTGGCCGTCATGCTGTACCAGCACCTTCAACAGATGCCCAACGTCGATATAAAATTCCACCACAAGGTGACGGACGTAGCGCTGGCAGATGACCATGTCCTGGTAACGGCAGAGACACCCCAGGGTCAGGAGCGGTTCCGGGCTTCCTATCTTATCGGCGCGGACGGCGCCAACAGCGTCGTTCGTCACGCCCTTGACATCGACTTTGAGGGGATGACCTACCCCACCCTTTTTCTCGTGCTGTTCACCACCTTCGAGTTCTTCGACTATCTGCCGGATATCTGTGATGTCAACTATATCTGGGATCCCGTGGAGTGGTACATGCTCCTACGCTCTCCGGGCATCTGGCGGGTCGTCTTCCCCACCCGGCCCGGCGAGACCGAGGAAGAAGCGGCGCTGGACACCACCGTCCAGGAGCGCCTCCAGGGCGTCATCGCCACGGGGAAGCCCTACCCGGTCCTCCACCACACCCTCTATCGGGTGCACCAGCGTGTCGCCGCCTCCTACCGGAAGGGCCGCGCCCTTCTCGCCGGTGATGCGGCCCACGTCAACAGCCCTCTGGGCGGCATGGGACTCAACGGTGGCATCCACGACGCGGTCAACCTGAGCGAAAAGCTGGCCCGGGTCTGGCATGGAGAAGCGAGCGACGAGCTGCTGGACACCTACGCAAGCCAGCGAAGGCACACCGCCGTCGAATTCGTCCAGGCACAGACGCGCCAGAACGTTGCGGACGCCGGGGAGACTGACCCAGCCGCGCGGAACCGACGCCATGAGGAGCTGAGAAGGACCGCAGCCGACCCTGAGCTGGCGCGCAGTATGCTGCTCAGGACGTCCATGATCGAGAGCCTGCGCAGCGAGGCGGGCACAAGCTGATGGAGGTTTCCGCCTCCACCAGCAGACTTTTTCACCTACTCACAGTTATCCACTGCCAAGGTTTGCAGTAGCTGATAAGTTTGCAATAGCAGATTGCAATAGCAGATAAAGAGAGAGGCGCCATGCGTATCATCGCGTGCATCAAGCAGGTCCCGACCGTCAGCCAGATACAGTTCGACACGGAGAGGAAGACCATCGTCCGTGAGGGCGTTACGCTCCAGGTCAACACCTTTGATAGGAGGGCCGTCGCTGCGGGCGTCGCCATCAGGGAGCGGTACGGAGGCAACCTGGTTGCCATGACCATGGGGCCGCCCCAGGCAAGGGAGGCCCTTGTGGAGTGCCTGGCCATTGGAGCCGACCGCGCTGTGCACCTTGTGGCCCGGCTCTATGCCGGTTCGGACACGCTGGCCACGGCCCGCACCCTGAGCATGGCAATCAAGCGGGAGCCCTTCGATGTGGTCCTCTGCGGCAAGTTTTCCACGGACGCCGACACCGGCCAGGTGGGGCCGGAGCTTGCCGAGCTCCTGGGCATCCCGCAGATCACCGGCGTCCGCAAGATGGACTTCCCGGATGGCAACCCGGGTGTCCTGATTGAGAGGGAGACCGACGACGGGTATGAGGTTGTCCAGTGTGATTTCCCGGTCCTCCTCACCATCGGCGAGTATATGCCCAGAAGAGCTCCAACAGATGAGGAGAAGGAGGAGGCTGGCCGCAAGCCGATCGAGTCCATCACCGCCGCCGATCTCTCCCCGGACGTATCCCTGTTTGGCTCCCGCGGCTCGCCCACGTCGGTCCGCTCCATCTACCCCGTGGAGTCGGACCGCGACCGGATCGTTGTCAGTGAAGAGAGCCCGGATGTGGCCGCCGGAAAGCTCGTGGACTACCTGCTCCAGAGGGGGCTGTTCGGCGACTGGAAGCTAGACGTGGAGCCTACCCCATCGCTGGAGAGGTCATCGTCCCCCGGCGATGGAAACGAAGTCTGGGTCTACGGCGAGATCGCCGGCGGTGAAATACGCGGCGTTTCCCTGGAGCTCCTGGGCAAGGGAACAGAGCTTGCCGATGCGTTGGGTGTGCGGCTCGCCGCCCTGATCCTGGGAGCAGACGTAGCAGGATACGTCGAAACCCTTGCCGCCTACGGGGCGGATCATGTGTTTAGTGCCGAGCACCCCTCTCTGGGTCAGTATACAGCCGAGGCCTACACGGATGTCCTAGCGCGCGCCGTACAGAGGCACAGACCGCAAGTGCTCCTCTTCCCGGCCACCACCAACGGCCGTGACCTGGCGCCGCGCATCGCTGCTCGGCTTCAGCTGGGCCTCACCGGCGATTGCGTCGGCCTGGAGCTGGACGCCGATGGAACCCTTGTCCAGCTCAAGCCGGCCTTCGGCGGCAACATCGTGGCCCCCATCGTCTCAACTACGCGTCCGCAGATGGCAACGGTGCGCCCCGGTGTGCTCACCAGGGCGTACCCAGACTGGTCCAGACGCGCATCGGTAGAACCCCTATCTGTAGAACCCCTAGCAGTAGCCCCGGCAGCGGATAGCACAAAGCGGGTCCTGGGCGCCTACGTCGAAGCCGGTCAGGACGGCATTGAGCTGGATGATGCGGAGGTGATCGTCTGCATCGGCAAGGGCGTCGGCGGCAGCGAGTACCTTCCCGCCATCCGACCCTTAACGGATGTGCTGAATGCCAGGTTGGCCGCCACCCTGTCGGTGACCAGGGAGGGGTGGATGCCCATCCAGTACCAGCTCGGCCTCACGGGCAAATCGGTGAGGCCCAAGCTCTATGTAGGACTGGGAGTCAGCGGCCAGTTCAACCACCTGGCGGGCATACGCAAATCCGGCATCATCGTCGTGATCAACAGTGATCCAGAAGCCCCCCTCTTCCAGGCCGCCGATTTCGGCATCGTCGGCGACCTTGCCCAGGTGGTGCCTGCGCTGGTGGAAGCGTTGACAAGTGCCAAGGCGCAACGGGGCGCTGGTGTCCTCAGGGACTAGGCGTCACTTGCCCACAGGGGTGGAATCCAGCGGGCGAAACCGGTAGCCGACATTCCACACCGTCTCTATGTAGACGGACCCGCCATCCTCAATCTTGCTGCGGAGCCGCCGGATGTGCACATCCACCGTGCGGGTCCCGCCAAAGTAGTCGTAGCCCCAGAGCTCACTTAGTAGCGCCTCACGGGTATACACCCGCCCCACATTGGAGGCCAGGAGGCAGAGAAGCTGGTACTCCTTGAACGTGAGAAGCACCCTTCGACCCCTGATGGATACCTCGTACCGGTCCAGGTCAACCACTAGGCCCCCAACCCGTATCAGCCTCTCCCCGGGGCTTCTATGCTCCCTCCACGCCAGATGCCTGAGCCTGACCGCCACCTCTCCCAGCAGCGGGGGAGTCATGAAGAAATCGTTTGCGCCCCAGGTGGCGTCATAGGCCTCCAACTGCGCGGGGGTCAGGCCGCAGAGGAGGGGGAGGCCCAGCTCCCGGCACCGCTCCACCGCTCGCGGAACGTCCTGAATCTCGCACACGCTCCCATCCATGAGCACGGCGTCCGTGCCCTCCACCGTGGGGCTGGCATCCAGTGCCTGGATACTCCTGGCCACGGTGTACGTAACCCTCTCCTCATCCAGGATGCGGAGCAGGGTGAGTGCGGGATCGCCCCGGATTGCCAGAACGGTTACCTGGTACATGGAGCCAACGCCTCGGCCGGTGTGTCGGTAGTATACCAGGCGGTGGTTCCCTAGACCGCGCTGATGACGCCTCGGTACCTTGGCCTTGGCCCGTCACAGGGAGAGGTTGTTGCACCTCTCACAGGTCTCCTTGGGAACAACTCCCCACCGCATCAGGTAGCCGAACACGAAGCACCCGGCGCAGAATCCAAGGAGAGCCTCCAGCGTGGCGAACAGGAGCAGGACACCAAGCACGCCGTACGCCGCCTGGGTTAGTCCAAACACGTAGTACAGCACCAGCGCCGTAGTGGAGAAGCCCAGTCCCACGGCCTGCGCGAACCGCTTGGGTGGACCGGCCACGGGGCGGACAGGGTCTCCCAGCAGCGGCACAAGCACCCGCGTGGCCAGCAGGCCCATGGGGCTCAGCGTTGGCCCCGTCAAGACGCGAGCCAGAAATCCGTAGGCGAGAACAATGAGCAACCAGGGCAGGTCCAGGGTAATGATGGCTACGGATAGGAGCACCACCATACCGGCCACCATCCTGGCCGCCACCTCATTGACCGGATGGGGAAAAGAGAACAGGTCCGTAAGACTCTTTGAAACAGCGCGCGTAGCCATAGTGCAGCTATATCCCCTCCAGGCGAAGTGACACGAGAGCCAGCGGAAGGGGGCAACTTATGCCCCCATAGTACAGAGGCAGAGGGAACAGGTAAGAATGCGGCCGTGCCTGATCACCACCACACCTTCCCATCCGCATCAGGCGGTAGCTCCTCGTACTCCTTGGTCCACAAGCCACTGCTCAGATACTTCCATCCCCCATCAGCCAGCAGACACACGATGTTCCCGCGCTCCATCCCTTGGGCCACCCGCAAGGCACACGCTATGACCGCACCGGATGAGACCCCCGCAAAGATCCCCTCCTCCTGCAGCAGCAGCTTCGTCATGCGAAAGGACTCCGTATCCGACACCATGATCCGCCCATCCAGCATCGAAAGGTCAAGGACCGGGGGAACGAACCCCTCCTCCAGGCTCCTCAGACCATCGATCAGATAGCTAGGCTGGGGTGCCGCCGCTATCACCTTGACCGCCGGGTTATGCTCCTTCAACCGCCGCCCAACACCCATCAGCGTCCCGCCTGTACCAAGGCCGGCCACGAACAGATCCACCTCGGGTAGCTCCCGCACGATCTCCTCGCCCGTGCCACGGTAGTGGGCCAGGGGATTGGCCTCGTTGCCGTACTGGTACGGCATGAAGTAGCCACCGTCCTGGGCTACTATCTCCTGGGCCCGCTGCACGGCACCGTTGCTGCCCTTCGCTCCGTCGGAAAAGTGGATGTGCGCTCCACACGCCTGGAGCATCTGCACCCGCTCCACGCTCACATTCTCCGGCAGCACCACCTCCACCCGGTAGCCCATGAGCCGACCGATCATGGCCAGGGACACCCCGGTGTTGCCGCTGGTGGGCTCCAGTATCACCCGGTCGTGGGTGAGCGCCCCAGTGGCCTCCGCCTCCTGAAGCATACTCACGGCGATCCGGTCTTTCAGGCTCCCCGTGGGGTTGTTCCCCTCCAGCTTGGCGTAAAGGCGGACACCCGTCTTGGGTGACAGGCTCCGCAGCTCCAGCAGAGGCGTGTTCCCAATGAGGTCAAGGACCGTCTTCACCGGGGCAGCGGTGGGCTGTACAGCAGCGCTTCTCATCTCTCCTCATGCATGCCAGGGTGCCGGGCCAACGTCTCTCTGACTCGCATACTACCCCCGAGCCAGTGAGGCCGCAGATTCAACGTGAGAAAGGCCGCAGAACTCGTCGTAGTCGATGAGCTGAGTGACGGTGGGAGTGTCGCCGCAGACGGGGCAATCGGGGTTCCGCCTCACCTTCACCTGCCGGGTCTCCATGGCCAGCGCATCGAAGAGGAGAAGGCGGCCGGTTAGGGTCTCCCCCAGGCCCAGAATGATCTTGATAGTCTCAATCGCCTGGATGGAGCCGATGATCCCCGGCAGGACACCCAGCACCCCCGCCTCCGCGCAGCTAGGGACCAACCCCGGCGGTGGCGGCGTCGGATACAGGCACCTGTAGCAGCCCTGGCCGGGCAAAAAGGTCGCGGCCTGCCCCTCAAAGAGAAAGATGCTCCCGTGGACGCACGGCTTGCCAAGCATCACGCAGGCGTCGTTCACCAGGTAGCGCGTCTGAAAGTTGTCGCTTCCGTCCACCACAATGTCGTACGGCTCCAGGACCTCCATTGCGTTCTGGGACGTAAGCTGAAGCCGGTGCTGCACCACTTTCACGTCAGGATTGATGCCGGCGATAGTGTCGGATGCCGACTCCACCTTGGGCCGTCCCACGTCCGCCGTCCGGTGGAGGATTTGGCGCTGAAGGTTGGTCAGCTCCACCACGTCAAAGTCCACAATGCCCAGGGTCCCAACCCCAGCGGCGGCCAGGTAGAGGGCCGTAGGAGAGCCGAGACCTCCCGCTCCTATCAGCAACACCTTGGCCTCCAGCAGCTTCCTCTGGCCCGCGCCACCTATCTGTGGCATGATGATGTGCCGGCTATACCGCCGGGCTTGGTCTGGCGTAAAGGCCAACGCCTGTGTCATAGCGCCTCAACTTTCCTTACGAACGTCGGATAGAATATCGACTCCACGTATTTAGATGCACAATGCACCGGAGAGACATGCGCGCATACGCTGCAAAAGAAAACGCCCCTCTCAAGAGCATTGCCAGAGAGGGACGTACAGCGCTCCAAGAGCGCGCGCCCCTACTACATACACATACAGGTGCAAATATTTTCCATTGCCATCATCGCAAGTCTAGTATCTCTCCTATGGACTGTCAAGAAAGCTAGATGTAGTACATGCCGCGGCTGGCCAGCCGTTGCTGTCGCATCGCCAACTCCGCGATGGTAGTGGCCCTCAGCACATTGTTCACCGTGTCCCCCACTATCTGCCACACCTCTCGCTGCGCGCAGGTGCTGGAGAGCACGCACTCCGATGGTGTTTCCAGACACACCAGGGGCTCCACCGTGCCCTCCAGCGTGTTCATCACCATCTCCAGGTTGATCTGACCGGGGGCCTTGGCAAGCGCATGACCACCCTGCGGCCCGCGGCGGCTTCGTGTAAGTCCGAACTTCTGCAATATTGCCAGAAGCTGGTCCAGGTATGGCTCCGGGATCTCCTGGCGCCTGGCAATCTCCGCAGTGGAGAGATGGCCCTCCTCGGCGTGCTGGGCCAACTCCACCAGAGCGCGGATACCATAGTCCACCTTCATGGGTACCCGCATCTTCCACCACCTCACTTATGCAAGATATGTTACTATAGCATGCTGAGTGTGGTGGAACAACCTTCATCCCTAGAGTATCCCTATAGCCCCGTCACTAACATACCGTTACCTGCACAAGAGCACACCCGGCATATTTGCATCTCTAGAGGAACCATGACTACCCAGGCTTTGACCCTCCAGCTTGAGCCACGCACCGTCGTTGGCAAGCGCGTCCGACACCTTCGCCGCCAGGGGATCACTCCGGTCCACCTCTACGGCAGAGACGCCGAATCGCTGAGCCTCCAAGGTGAGTCGGCGGTGGTCCTCCGAACCGTGACGCAGGCGGGCGTAAACAGACCCATCTCCGTATCGGTCGCCGGACACCCGACCCCCTACCTGACCTTCATTCGGGAGGTGCAGAAAAACCCCTTGACGGACCTCCTCCTCCACGTGGACTTCTATCAGGTCCCCATGGCTGAGGTCACCCAGGCTGAGGTGCCGGTTCACCTGATGGGAGAAGCGCCCGCCATTCGGACCCTGAACGGCGTCCTCCTCCAGACCCTCAACTCCATTCGCATCGAAGCACTCCCTCTCGACATGCCACAGTACATAGAGATGGACATCTCTGGGCTGGACGACTTCGAAAAGGCCCTCCGCGTCTCCGATGTCACCGTGGGCGACAAGGTGACCGTGCTGAACGAACCCGATGAGATGATCGCGCGCGTGAACGCTCCCAGGGTCATCGTGGAAGAGGAAGTCGCCGTGGCCGCCGAGGAAGAGGAGGCCGGGGCCGAGGCGCAGCCATCCGACGAGGCCCCAGCGTCGCCAGCAGCCGGGGAAGAGCGATAGCACCGCCTCAGGATGGCAGCCTGGGCCCGGTGAAGTCCCGATACCCCCTCAGAAACTCCAACGCATCCTGTGGGCGGTGCCCCTCTGGTTGAAGACGGAGCAGCCCCAGGACTCCCTCTCCCGTAACCACGGCCACGGGAGCGGCGGAGCCCCTGGGCAGCGTGACCACATCTCCCGGAGTGCCCCCCTCTAATAACGCCGCATCCTCCAGCGCTACTCCCCGCAGTATATGAAGCTCCCTCCCCTTCCAGCGGGTGTAGCACCCCGGCCAGGCATCGAACGCCCGGAGCCGACGCTCCAGGCTCACCGCCGGTAGGGTCCAGTCCATCTCTCCATCCGCCCTGGTGTACAGGCGGGTCGTCGTGGCACCGCTCTCATCCTGTGGCACCGGTGTGACCCGGCCCGCCTCCCACGCCGGCAGCGTCTCCACTAGCAGCTCCGCCCCCAGGCGAAAGAGCCGCTCGGTCAGGGCCGAGGCTCTCTCTTGTGGCATAACCTCCGCCTGCCGCTGGGCCACAATGGGGCCCGTGTCCATCCCCTCATCCATCAGCATGATGGTCACCCCAGTCGCCGTATCCCCCTCCAGGATGGCCGTCACCACCGGAGAGGGCCCCCTATGGCGAGGCAGGAGCGAAGGGTGCACGTTCAGCACCCCCTTGGGAGGAAGCGCCAGCATCTCCGGCGGCAAGATTCGACCATAGGACGCCACAACGATCACCTCAGGTTGCAGGGAGGCGACGCCCTCCACCGCCTCCGACCGGCGCAGGGAGGGCGGCTGCAGGACAGCGAGAGCATGCTCCTGGGCATAGAGCTTCACCGCCGGCGGCGAGACCTGTCGCCCCCGGCCGGAGGGCCTGTCCGGCCTGGTGACCACGCCCACCACCTCATGTCCCTCCTCCAGCAGGCGGGCCAGCACCGGGACAGCATATGCTGGTGTTCCCATAAAGACTACGCGCATAGCTTGAGTATAGGCCATCCAAGTAGCCCCTGCCAGGGTAGGAGCCGGGCCCGGTGGGAGCCGGAAAAACACCACCAAAATCCGACCCATTACCTCTTGCACGCTCCCAAGCCCCCCCGTGGTATCGTTGCCCTCGCTGATCCTCGGAAGCCCTCAGCAGCCAAAACTATATGCCCGTAAAGACAGGTGCTCAACAGGTATGGGAGACGGCCCTCGGCCAGCTCCAGCTACAGGTGTCCCGGCCCAGCTACGAGACCTGGCTGCGGGACACGGTGGGCATCTCCCTGGACCAGGACCTCCTCAAGGTGGGTGTTCCCACCCCCTTCGCCGCCGAATGGCTGGAGCGGCGCATGTACCAGCTCATCCAGCGCACGGTTACGGGCATCGCCAACCAACCCCTCCATCTGCAGTTCCACGTGGTGACCCAGCACCGTAATGGACGGCCGCAAGACAACGGTGCCACGGCCCCCACCACCAACGGCCACCCCGTCTCAGCGGAGCCCCGGCCATCCAACGGCAACGAACACGCCCCGGGGCTCAACAGGCGATACACCTTTGATACCTTCGTGATCGGTAAGTCCAACCAGCTTGCCCACGCCGCTGCAGCAGCTATCCCTGACCACCCGGGAGAGGCCTACAACCCGCTCTTCATCTACGGTGGTGTCGGCCTGGGCAAGACCCACCTGCTTCACGCAATAGCCCACGCCGCTGCACACAACCAGACCAGCTACCTCTACGTCACGGCAGAGCAGTTCACCAACGATTTCATACGGGCCATCCGCGGTCGAAAGACCGAGGAGTTCCGAGCCAAGTACCGGAGCATCGATATATTGCTCTTGGACGATATTCAGTTCATCGCCGGCAAGGAGCAGACCCAGGAGGTCTTCTTCCACACCTTCAACGACCTTCATAACGCCAATCGCCAAATCGTCGTAACGTGCGACCGTAGCCCAAAAGTGCTCCCTCTACTGGAGGACCGCCTACGCTCTCGCTTCCAGGGCGGCCTCATCACCGACATTCAGCCTCCGGACCTGGAGACCCGCCTCGCCATCCTACAGACCAAGGCCGCGCATCTGGACTCACCGGTCAGCGATGATGTCCTAATGTTTATCGCGGAGCGTCTGCTCAGCAATATCCGCGAGCTGGAAGGGAGCCTGAACCGCCTGGCTGCGTGGGCCCACTTCAAGAACGTCCCTATTACCCTGGAGCTGGCATCGTTGGCCCTGGCCGAGCTGCCCAGCAAGCCCCCGGCCTCTGAACCCACGCCTCAGGCAGTTATCAACCTCGTAGCCAAATACTACAACCTCTCGTGTGCCGATATCGTGAGCAAGCGACGGGACCGCCGGACAACCCTGGCACGCCAGGTAGCCATCTCACTGCTTTCATCACAATCCTGTCTCTCCCCCAAGGAGATCACCTCTCTTTTTGGACAACGGGACCCTTCTCTGATTACCCGTGCCTGCACCAGGGTCAATAGCCTCCAGAATGGCAACGCTGCCTTCCGGGAGGAGCTCTCCTCCCTCCGCACTTCCATCACGGGCTCCCCCTAATTCCAAACGTTCTCATCCTGTTCTCACCAGTACATGGCGCTCTGTTCGCCTTCTGTTCGCCCACTTGAGATTAGGAAGGGTCCTCCTATAAAATCTAGTGTTGAGCCTCTTACTATTATTCTGACTATTCTTTGAATATAGTATGGAGATATGAAAGATCAAGTCTATATAAGCATAGTAGGAGGTCACGGAGGAAATGGTTGTGTCAGTTTTCGAAGGGAAAAGTTTGTGCCTAAAGGAGGGCCTGATGGTGGTGATGGAGGAAAGGGTGGAAGCGTCTATCTCATTGGGAAGGAGGGTATGACCACGTTGGGCCATCTAAGGAATAGGCAGCATCTAGCTGCGGAGAGCGGTATCCATGGGAAAGGAAAGAATCAATCTGGAAGTGATGGAATCAATAGGGAAATCCCGGTGCCGTTGGGTACAGTGGTCTGGCTTGAGAACAAGGGCTCTAGGGAGTGGCTGGCTGAAGTAACAGAGCCTGAAAAGCGTGTGCAGATTGCACGTGGTGGTGCGGGCGGTAGGGGGAACACCCATTTTGCATCCTCAACAAACCAGGCGCCGGTACTTGCGGAGGAGGGGGATGTTGGGGAGGAAAGAGTCATCCTCCTAGAGCTCAGGCTATTGGCGGATGCGGGGATTATCGGTATCCCCAACGCTGGAAAGTCTACACTGCTGAGTGTCATCTCCCGTGCCAGGCCAAAGATAGCAGAGTACCCGTTTACCACAACGGAGCCTGTCCTGGGTGTGGTGGAACGAGGCTGGAAATCCTTCGTGGTACTGGAGATCCCTGGCTTACTGGAAGGGGCGCACCAGGGTGTCGGCCTTGGCCTGGAGTTTCTCCGCCACGCTAAGCGGACTCGCCTACTGATTCACCTGCTGGATGGGTTTGAGCAAGACCCCCTGGCCAACCTGCGTGCCGTAAACAGGGAGCTCTCCCTCTATTATGAGCCCCTGGGCACGCGTCCACAGGTATTGGCTGTAAACAAGGTGGACATCACCGAGGTGCGGGAGCGAGTACCGGAGCTGAGAAGTACGCTGGGCTCCTTGGGTGTCTCCATCCATTTCATCTCAGCGGTCACGGGTGAGGGGGTGGAGGAGCTGCTGGCGGACGTTCAACAGCTCCTGGAAAAGTTGCCGAAGGAGCAGCCGCCTAGGTCCAACGAGGTTCCCATCCTGCGGCCAAAACCAACCCATGCCAGGGCTTCTGTAGTGAAAATGGGTGAGGTGTATGTAGTATCATCTCCCAGGGCAGAGCGCCTGGTGGGCTTGGTAGACCTGCGACGATTCCAGGCCTGGTTGCAGTTCAGGCGGCAGCTGGAGAAGCTGGGCGTGGTCAAGGCGCTGGAGGAGGCGGGGGTTGAGCAGGGAGAGCTTGTGAGAATCGGTTCCGTAGAGATCCGTTGGGAGTAGTATGCGGATAGGAATCCTGGGGGGGACCTTTGACCCCATCCATATGGCCCACCTGGTGATCGCGGAGGAGGCCAGAGTGCGTCTGGGCCTGGAGGAGATGGTATTTATACCTACCGGCCAGCCGTGGCTCAAGGCAAATCAACCCATTTCGCCTGCCCCTCTCCGTATGGAGATGGTGCGACTTGCCGTTGCCTCCAACCCATTCTTCCGTGTCTCCTCTATCGAAGTAGACCGCCCTGGCCCCACCTACACCGTCGATACCCTGGAAGCCCTCCGGGACCAGTGGGGCCAAGACACGGAGGTCTACTTCGTCGTGGGTATGGATGCCCTTATGGACCTGCCTAAATGGAGGGACCCTGCCCGACTCCTGGACCTATGCACCCTGGTGGTGTTCGCCAGGCCGGAGTACGGCGACGTGTCGTTCAGTGACCTGGAACAGGCGGTGCCCGGAGCCCGCGACAATGTGCGGATCCTGAGCGACCCACAGTTCGGTGTCAGCGGCACGGATATACGCCGGCGGGTTGCTCGGGGGGTATCCATTCGCTATCTGGTCCCTGAGGCTGTCGAGCGGTTTATCCTGGACCATCGCCTGTACTGCAAGGAGGAGGCCGATGGATAGCACGGAAGTTTCCGCCGTAGAGATAGCCACTATACTGCTTGACGCCAACGTAGTGCTGATCAACGCGGCAAATCCCTTCGTGTACTCGTCCGGGACTATAAGCCCAATCTACTGTGACCTGCGCCTGCTCATGGGCTTCCCCAAGGAGCGGGATAGGGTTGTCGATATGCTGACCCGTGCCATCAAGGAGGCAGTGGACATCGCCCGGATCGATGTCATTGTAGGTGTGGCCACTGCCGGCAACCACTGGGCGGCGTGGGTTGCCAAGACCTTGGACAAGCCGATGGCGTATGTGCGGGACGAGCCGAAGGGTCATGGGACGCAGCAGCGAATCGAGGGTGGGGTGAAGCCGGGGCAGAGTGCCTGGGTCTTCGAGGACCTGACCAGCACCGGAGCCAGTGCCATCTCCGCGGCCCTGGCTCTGCGTGAGGCCGGGGCCACCGCCGACTATATCTTTAGTATCTTCACATATGAGTTCCCAAGAACGGCCCAGGCCTACGCTGATGCTGGAATCCGCCTGGTCACTCTGTGTGGCATCTCCACCCTTCTGGAGGTTGCCCACGCCCGGGGTGATATCACTGAAGAGGAGGAGCACACCGTCCGGGAGTGGTTGAGGAGGGGGCCGGTGATCGCCACCCGTGTGGATCCGGCGCATCCATAGACCTACCGTTGCGTTTCAAGCGGGGGCTCCTCCTCACCAGTCACGGAAGCAGTTCACGTTGGAGGCCTCAGCAACTGTATTGCATGTCAAGAGTAGGGTGAGGGTTCCATGGGGTCCTGTGTTTGAGCATGGCGTTCAAGATGATCAGGAACTTGTGCATCGAAGCGACCAGGGCAACTTTCTTGGGCTTTCCTTGCGCACAGAGGCGCAGATAGAAGAAGCGGATGATGGGATTGCACCGTGTTGAGGCGATGGTAGCCATGTACAAGGTTGAGCGGACCTGTGCTCTTCCGCCCCGGATGTGGCGTTGGCCTTTGCGGCGTCCGCTATCGTGGTTGATGGGCGCGACCCCCACCAGGGCGGCAATTTGCTTGCGGTCCAGGGTGCCCAGCTCTGGGAGGTCGGCCAGCAGGGTTGAGGAAAGGACGGGGCCAACGCCGGGCACGCTACGGAGCAGGTCTTCCTTCTCCCGCCACAGAGGGCTTTCCCGCAGGCGGTTGCCCAGGTCATCATCCAACCGCTGGAGGCGTTCCTCTAGCCAGGCCAGGTGCTCCTGGATCTCCTGCCGAAGGGCAGGCATCATGGTGCTTCCTAACCGGTTCTCCTCCGCCGTGCGCATCTGGATGAGCTGGCGCCGCCTTGCCAGCAGAGCGGAGAGCTCTTGCGCCTGGACATCGGGCAGGGGCCGTGGTGTGGGGCACACCCGCTGGGCAAACTGGGCAATGACCTGGGCGTCCAGGGAGTCTGTTTTCGCCAGCAGCCCCAGGCTCTTGGCGAAGTCCCGGACCTGCACCACCGCGACGGGCACATCCTCCAGGCCCAGAGCGCAGGCCGCGGGCATCTCCAACCCCCCGGTGGCCTTCAGAACCACTAAGGTAGGGCCGAGGGCCCTGACGCGCCCCACCAGGTGGGCTATCCCCGCTTCGTCGTTGGGCTCCTGCCATGTTTCCCCGGAGGAAAGCACCGCCACGTCTAGATGGGCCTTGCTCACATCTATGCCGATGAACACCGGTCCGCGTTCCATCACACTCCTTTGGCCCGGTCTTGCGGATGCGGGCTCTCAGACCCTGGCAACTGTCCGGGCTCTTTCTTGTGGAGGCCAGGGCGACCACGCTGAGTCACGGTCTCCTAGGACCGAGAATGCGTCGGCCTGCCCTGGCCTGTCTCCACCGCAATATACAAGAATAGCAGCTATTAGGATGGAGGTCTCATCACAAGGAGTGTAAGTTGCAGGAAGGGTGACGACTGGTTGTTCTCTCTGAGCGTGGAAAGACCCTGCCAAACCGGCAGGGTCTTTCCTTGGACACAGCATTCGATCCCCAGGGAGGGGATAGGGTGATACACCTAAATATCCAGGTTGCGGACCTCTTTTGCCCTTGACTGGATGAACTCCTTGCGAGGCTCCACCGCGTCTCCCATCAGCGTGGAGAACACCTCGTCGGCTAGAAGGGCGTCCTCCGTGGTCACCCGCAGCATGGTGCGGGTATCAGGGTCCATGGTCGTCTCCCAGAGCTGGTCCGGGTTCATCTCTCCCAGACCCTTGTATCGCTGAATGCCTATGCCGCTCTTGTCCGAGTGCTGACCAACCACTACGGCCAGGCTGTCCCAGGGCACGTCCGTCTCTACTTCTTTGCCCCGCTTCGCTATCGTAAAGGGGCCGCCCTCCACCAGGCTCTTGATCCCCGGGTATCGGTCGAAGCACCTTCGCATTGCGGACGATTCGAAGTGGCTGCTGGTGAGCTTGAGCTTCTCCCCCTCAGGGAGCTCGATCGCCAGCTCCTCTTCTTCGCGCTTTTTGCTGTACGAGGCCTTGACCGGTATACCCCTCTCCTCCAGCATCCCCTTCGTCTGGAGCATCATCTGATTGGGGGTGGAGATGCCCTGCCGGTACCACTCGCCCAGGCCGGATTGCAGGAGCATGAGGCAGAAGCCGGCGGGGATGGCGTCCCGCTCGAGGTCCGACAGGTTCTCCTGGAAGTCCTCGAGTCTACGCAGGAGGTTCCGAATATCCGGCCCGCTTGCGTCAAACCCATCTTTGCCGGTCACCTTCAGGCCGCTGAACTCCTGCTTTGCCAGCCACCGCTCCATCTCATCCTCGGAGTAGATCCACTCCGCCGTCTTCCCCTTGGACGCCTTGTACAGCGGCGGCTGAGCTATGTACAGGTAGCCGTCCTCAACCAGGGGGCGCATGTGGCGGTAGAAGAAGGTCAGAATGAGGGTACGGATATGGGAGCCATCCACATCTGCATCCGTCATGATGATGACCTTGTGGTAGCGCAGCTTCTCCAGGGTGAGCCCCTCCGCCTCCGGGTCGGCGTTGCGGTGGAAGCCGGTCCCCAGGGCGGTGATCATGGCCCTGATCTCCTCGTGGGCGATCATCTGCTCTTCCCTGGCCTTCTCCACGTTCAGGATCTTGCCCTTGAGCGGCAGGACCGCCTGGAATCGACGGTCGCGTCCCATCTTGGCCGAGCCCCCCGCCGATTCTCCCTCCACCAGGAACAGCTCGCTAAGCGCAGGGTCCCGCTCCTGGCAGTCGGTCAGCTTCCCGGGGAGTGACCCGCCGTCCAGGGCGTTCTTGCGTAGCACCATGTCCCTGGCCTTGCGCGCGGCCTCCCTGGCCTTCTGAGAGGTGAGGCACTTGTCGATGATGCGCCGGGCCTCATTGGGGTGCTCCTCCAGCCAGTACTCAAGGCCCTCCGCAACCACGGTCTCCACCTGGCCCCTGATCTCCGGATTGCCCAGCTTTCCTTTGGTCTGCCCTTCAAATTCGGGGTCCACCAGCTTGACGCTGATGACTGCGGCCAGCCCCTCCCGGACATCCTCGCCGGTGAGATTGGCCTGGTCCTCCCTCAGGAACTTCTGCTTGCGGGCGTAGTCGTTCAGGGCGCGGGTCAGCGCGGTACGAAAGCCCGTGAGGTGCGTGCCGCCGTCCACAGTGTTGATGCAGTTGGCGAAGGCGTAGATGAACTCAGAGAAGCCGGTATTATACTGGAGCGCCGCCTCCACGATGGTGCTCTCCACCGTCTTCTCAATGTGGATGGCCTCGTCGTGAAGCACCTCCCGGTTATGGTTCAGGTGGTCCTGCACGAAGGCGGCGATGCCGGTCTCAAAGTGGAAGGTGTTTTTCCACTGCTCCGCGCCCCGGGCGTGATGCCAGAGGCTCTCCAGTTGAATCGAGATCCCCTTGTTCAGATAGGCCATCTCCCGGAACCGCTGGCTCAGCGCATCGTAGTCGTACTCCACCGTGCTGAAGATGCTCGCGTCGGGCATGAAGGTGATGGTGGTGCCTCGGCCCGTGCCATCGCCCTCCTCAATCAGCTCGGTGGTCGGCTTCCCCTGGGCGAACTCCTGGGCGTACAGCCGGCCGTCCCGCCGGACCTCTACTCGCATATGCTTGGAGAGGGCATTGACCACGGACGCCCCCACGCCGTGAAGGCCGCCCGACACCTTGTACGCGCCGCCGCCGAACTTCGCGCCTGAGTGGAGCGTGGTCATGATCGTCTCCAGCGCCGACCGACCCGTGGTGGGATGGGTGTCTACGGGAATACCGCGACCGTTATCGGTGACCCGTACCGAGCCATCCTCCGCCAGGACCACGCTTATCTGGTCGCAGACGCCCGCCATCGCCTCGTCGATGCCGTTGTCCACTATCTCGTAGATGAGGTGGTGAAGGCCCCGGTGGTCGGTGCTGCCGATGTACATCCCGGGCCGCTTCCGGACTGCCTCCAGCCCCTCCAGGACCTGGATGTCTCTTGCTGTATATTCTGGCATGACCTCAGCTACCTTCTCTGCCATGATCACTCCCCTCTCTGGGGTAAACGTCCCGAGAGCCGGCTGTATGGGCATGCCGGCCAGGGAATATACGGGCCAGTACTACGACGACTGCGAGCGGGAGGGGGCGCGGAAAGGGTAAGCGGGCTTGCTGAAAAGGATCATAATTTCGAGAATGAGAGCGGCTCCAAGCTGACCGAACAGACCCTTACGCCCCAACGTCGCTCACCTTGAAATTTTAACACAAAGGCTAGCCCTTGTCAAAAGAAATAAGGGGTCATTTCCCCTCTACGGCCCCCAGTCCGTGGCCTGGCTGGGCCTGGGCCGCGCCGGGACGTACAGTGACCGCGCGCGGACGGCATTCTTGTTGCCGAGCTGCGCCGGTCGCCGCAGGAAGGAGGCCAGCCGGTCCTGACCCCAGGTGAGGTACTGCCGCCACACGGCCTCTCCTCCCACGTTGATCCTGTTCGTGGCGAAGCTGGACCACTCGATGGCTGCGTAGGCCCCCGCTCCGGTGGCTACCAGGTCCTCCAGGTGGGTGACCAGTGTTGAGGAGGTGGCATCCAGGGTATGCATCTTGCCGTAGTAGACCCAGACGTTCTCGCTCCCCGCAGGGGCCGAGTCCACCAGCAGGCTGAGCGTGCCCGCCCATGTGCTGAAGCCAACGTAGACGGGCGGGTACTTGCCCGTGGGATACTCCACCGCCTCAATGGCGATCAGGTCGGTGAGGCTCGCCAGGCTCAGGTCCCGGCTGTCCGCCGTGGTGGTCAGGGTGGCCTTGATCTCCCTGGGCGATGCGATGCACACCTCATCCAGGGCCCGCTGGATGTGCCTGTCCAGCTCGTTGTCGGTCCAGCGGTAGCTCCCCGAGTCTTCGTCGTGCAGGTCACGGCGTACCCTGGTGCGCATTGTAGGAAGGTCCATAGTTCACCTGTTCCTTCAGAGAGACTGGTTCCCGTTCTCTTGGGCCTCGGTGATCGCTCCCGTCTGGATATCCAGCACCGCCTGGCGGGTCAGGAGACCGTACCGTCGCTCAAGCTCCAGGAGCTGACACTGGAGCTTGAGCTGGGTGTGTTGGGCGCGGAAGGCTGCCCGCTGCACCAGCAGATAGGAGTGGCGCAGCCTGTAAAGGTCCCGTAGTGTCAAGTGCGATTCGTTCACAATGAATGCCTTGGACTCCTATCGCAGGCGGTCCCTACGCAATATAGGCCGCCTGCAACCGCTGGGTCAGCTTGTCGTACATCCCCTGGAAGGAGGTGCGCTGGGTTGCCGTAAGCTCTGCCCACAGGTCGAACTCCTCCCTCGCCCTAGTCCCGCCGTAGTCCACGTTGACCGTGGCGATCAGCCCCGTGACGGTGCCTCCGGCATCGCTCCTGATGCTCAGCGCCTCTACCGCCAGTTCCGTTGCGATGATGCTCTTTGGCATGGCTCCTCCAGCTATATGGTCCGTGCAGGCTGCTGCGACTCTTTCAACAGCGGCCTAGGCCGCTGCGTAGTACGGGACTACGTAGGTGGTGCCACCCACGTCTATCTTGGCGTACCCGGTGGGGGTTGCCGGTAGGGCGGATGCGCCTCCAGCTGACCCCACCGTCGTCTGCGTGCTCCAGCCGGTGACCAGCTTCCCAGAACCCAGGGCAATCTTCCCAGCCGGGTCCAGGGTCAGGTCCCCAGACGTTGTCTTGAGCGATGTCGGCTCCTGGAAGGTAAAGGTGTTGGCCGACCAGAGAAGACGGCTCCCCCCTTCTATATACACGTTCATCCGGGTGTTGCCGTGCTCGTAGAGAATCCGGCCGGCCCCTGCACGTCGTCCGTGAAAAAGATACCCCCCGTGATGTTGTTGGGGGTGACGATCTCAGAAGTGGCTCCGGAAATCTGAACAGGGGGATAAGTGGAATCGCTGCCTGATTGAGGGCATGATAGTGCTCTCGGAGACAGGAGCGAGAGATGAGCAGACGACCCCGCCGTAACCACTCGGCAGAGTTCAAGGCGAAGGTGGCTCTTGCCGCAGTGCGCGGCGACCGGACACTTTCGGAGCTGGCAAGCCAGTTCGATGTGCACCCGAACCAGATCACGCAGTGGAAGACCCAGTTGCTGGATCGGGCGGCGCAGTTATTTGGCGCCGGGACAGGGCAGGCTGAAAAGCCGGTAGATATGAAGGTCCTTCACGCCAAGATCGGTGAGCTTGCGTTGGAGAACGATTTTTTAGAGTCCGCGCTCACGAAGGCGGGATTGCCGGGCGCAAGGCGATGATCGACCGCGATCACAAGCTGCCTCTCGCCCGCCAGGCAAAGGCAGTGGGCATCAGCCGCGGGAGCATCTACTACCGGCCACGGCCGGTGGGCGAAGCCGGTCTCGGACTGATGCGCCGCATCGATGAGCTGCACCTTGAGTATCCGTTTGCAGGCAGTAGGATGATGCGAGGCCTGCTCCGCCAGGAGGGACTCTCCTCCGGGCGTAGACACATCGCCACACTGATGCGGCGGATGGGCATCGAGGCGCTGTACCGCAAGCCCAACACCAGCCGGCGACGGCCCGACCATACGGTGTATCCGTACCTGCTGCGCGGGCTTGAGGTGAGCAGGCCCAACCAGGTGTGGGCAATGGATATCACGTACATTCCGATGGCCAGGGGGTTCGTGTACCTAGCCGCAGTGATGGACTGGCATAGCCGCAAGGTGCTGGCCTGGCGGGTATCGGTCACAATGGACACAGACTTCTGCGTGGAGGCGCTCGAAGAATCCCTGGGACGCCACGGCGCGCCGGAGATATTCAACACAGATCAGGGAAGTCAGTTCACAGGTGATGCCTTCACCGGCCTGCTGAAAGCCAATGGGATCCAGATCAGCATGGACGGGAAGGGAAGCTGGAAGGATAATGTGTTCGTCGAACGGCTGTGGAAGAGCGTCAAGTACGAGGAGGTGTACCTGAGAGCCTACGAATCGGTCCCGGAAGCCAGAACTGGACTCGGGCGGTACTTCGAGTTTTACAATGCCGGACGGCCCCATTCGAGCCTTGGGGGAATGACGCCGGACCAGTTCTTTGACAGAGTGCCTGCCGAGTCCGCGGCGGCCTAACGCACGGCAGCGTGATTCCACTTATCAAACCGGGCAGCGCTGTTCAGACAAACGAGACCACCTCTCTCCACCAAGGCGCTGCCGTTGTTTTCCACGATGACGCCGCTATTGGCGTGGGTTGCCGCAGCTCCCGCCGCCGCCGCCAGCCGGAAGGTCTGGGCCGCTGTGAACGTCTGCGCTACGCCTAAGAAGGCGAACGTGTCGTTGCCGCCGGGGTCCGGGATGGTGAGCGTCCGCGGTGCAGCGGGGTTCGTGGCCGTGATGGTAACGTCGTTGGCCAGATCGAAGACCAGGCTGCCGACCAGGGTCACGTTACCCCCATCCGGCAGGTAGAGCTTGGAGGCACCACCGTCCTGGAAGTCGAATATACGGCCGGGCCCCTGCTGGTTGACCTTCAGCCCAGGGGTCGTGTCGTTGGCGGTGACCTCTCGCAGCCATCCCTGGGCATCGGCGCCCTGGATGACGGGATACGGTTGTCCGGCGAGTCGCAATGCCATGCTTCTTCGCTCCTAGGAGAGAACGTAGTCGGCATCCAGGGAGAAGGTGGTCCCGGAGAATGCCACCACCTTCAGGAAGATGATTGACCCCCGGGCATCCACCGTCAGGGCGTGCCGGCCCGTGGCGGTGAACGTCCGCGAGTCGCCCTGGAACCAGAGGCTCTGTCGAGAGTTCCAGAAGAGGACCGCTACCTGCAGGCTTGTGAAACCGGTGCCGGTGATGACGATGTCCAGGCGGCACTCCTGGAAGCCGGCGCAGTCCACCGCCCCCGAGGTGTCCCCCGGGTCCGAGCCATCCACCGCGGTGATGCTGCTGCGGTGGATGGCCGGGGCCAGGGGCTCGTAGGCCGGTCCCATTGGGATACCGTTGCTATCTATGCGTACGTTTGCCATAGTCGGTTTCTCTTCTTACCAAGGTGTGGGCCGTTCCGCTTAGTCACGGACGCCAATGAGCCTGGCCAGCTTCAGCGTGTTGAACAGGGCGGTGGAGACATACCACTTCACACGGGTGCGGGTGGCGTCCTTGGTCTCCAGGCTCCCCACACGCTCCACCTGCAGGCCGCCGGGGCCGGTGAGGCCCACCACGGCACCCTCGCCGAACTGCGAGGCGTAGATGGTGGAGCAGTCGGAGCTGGTGCCCACCGTCTTCGCATCGGAGATGTAGTCGTTGATGCCTATGGGTATGCCATCGTAGAACTGGACCATCTGGCCGAACTGATCGCGGTCCGTCTCCAGCAGGCCGGAGCCGCCGGCCCGGGCCAGGGCGTTCATCTTGCGACGGGAGCGACGGCTCACCAGAAGGATGTGCGGCTTGCCCCCCTTGACCGTGTCGATGAGCTGATCCAGGGTCAGGGTACCGCCATTGGTCCCCATGGAGACGTCCTGGCCGGCATCGGAGGCCAGTTTATCGATGCCGTCGAAGGCCTTGGGGTCGGCCCCCGTATCGCCGTTGACAAAGGTGTCGTCGAACTTGTCGCGAACGGCTTTGGCCTTGAGCTCCACCACGGCCGCCTCCATGTCCTGGATGTTGAAGCGGGTGGACTTCAGGTAGTTGTCCACGTCGGCGTCACCGCCCAGGATGGCCAGTGCGGTGGTGACCTGGGTGAAGGTGGGCGTAGACTCGGCCCAGGTGTCGCCCACGTCGTAGAAGGCGGCGGTGGGAGCCACGTTCTCCCGGTTGTAGGTGAGGCCGTTGCCCACGATCTCCACGAAAGGGAGCACCTGCAGGACGGGGCTCTCCTTGGTGATGGACTCGATGACGCCGGCAAGGAGCAGGTCGTTGGAAAGTTTTGCGGCTTCGGCAAGAGTCAGGGCCATGTGATTGTCCTCCTTTGGACGTTGATTAGTTTAGGAAAAAGGGTGGCCTTACAGGATTCGGATCGGTCTCCCGCGCATAGGCGAGCAACGGATTGTTCACCTCCGGGGCACCGGTAAGGATGAGGTCCTGGACGGCCTCATAGGCGATGCGCTCCGCCTTGCGCTGGGCGCGCTTCTGTCGTCGGGTGTACTCTAGGAGGAACTCGCGGACCTCCGGGACCTCGGCGAGGCTCTTGGCAAGAGCCCGCAGCCTCTTGGAGTACTGGCCGGTCTTGACGGCGTTGAGATTGCCCTTGGGCGCTCCTGCGCCCGGACGGTTGCCACCTTTTGGCATGGGCGTGTGCTCCTTGTATCTTGAAATTGGTATGGGAAAATCACTTCACTTAGGGTGGATCAGGGTGCGGCAGACCGATGTCTCCGTGGTCATGTAAGACCGTCAGAAAGCGAGGGTCGCCGCACCCTTTCCGAATTAGAGCCCGAACAGTTGCCAGGGCCAGCCAAGCCCGCATCTTGCAAGGACGGGCCAGTAATTCGCAGGAGGTGCTCATGGATCAGGAAGGGATCTACGTAGGCATTGATGTAGCCAAGGCCCAAGTGGATGTCGCCGTCCGCCCCACGGACGACAGCTGGGAGGTTTCCTATGACGATGCAGGGGTCCGGCAGCTGGTCTCCCGGCTGAAGGCCCTTGAACCGGTTATGGTGCTGCTGGAGGCTTCGGGCGGCTTGGAACTGCCCCTTGTAGCAGCTCTGGCGACCGAGGAGTTGCCAGTGGTCGTCGTCAACCCCCGCCAAGTGCGGGACTTTGCCAGGGCCACCGGGAAGCTGGCCAAGACCGACTCGCTTGACGCGGCGGTTCTGGCCCACTTCGCCGAAGTCGTCCGACCGCCCGCGCGCCCTTTGCGGGACGCCGAGACCCAGGCGCTCAACTCCCTGGCTGCCCGCAGGCACCAGGTGATGACGATGCTGGTCTCGGAGAAGAACCGTCTTAGCATCGCCACCGTCGCCGTCCGCCCCCGCATCGAGGCCCACATAGCCTGGCTGGAGCGGGAGTTGGCCGACCTGGACGAGGGCCTGCGGCAGACTCTCCGTCAGAGTCCCGTTTGGCGAGAGAAGGACGACCTCTTGCGCACCGCCCCCGGTGTGGGAGAGCAGCTCTCTCTCACCCTCTTGGCCTACCTGCCTGAGTTGGGCACGCTGAACCGTCGGCAAGTCGCCGCTCTGGTAGGCGTAGCTCCCTTCAACAGGGACAGCGGTACGCTGCGTGGCAAACGCACCGTCTGGGGTGGACGCGCACGGATCCGCGCCGCCCTGTACATGGGAGCGTTGGGGGGCAGCCGCTTCAACCCCGTCATACGGGACTTCTACCAACGGCTGTTGGCCGCTGGTAAGCCGAAGAAGCTGGCCCTCACAGCCTGCATGCGCAAGCTGCGAGGTTATCCTCAACTCTATGCTCAAGCATCGCTCACCTTGGTGCGATCCGATTCCGAAGGTCGCCGCTCATTCCTCTTGACTTTCAAGACAGTTGCTTTCTGGTGGACTAGTAACGCCGCTAGCATAGAACACTCGTTCTCGGATGAGGAAGAGGGAAATGGCAGGGGCAATGGGGAAATAAGTATCCAGGGAGTAAGCGTTGCGCAAAACACGCAACATGCGCAGAAGCCGCTTGAAAAATGCATACCAAAATGGTAGCGTTATACGCAAAACACGCAAGGAGCGTATTATGCGTATAGGCAGAGCGGATTTCGAGGTGGGGAACATCGGTCGTGTGCACCAGGCGGTCTTGGACGCGGTGCCCGAGGAGGAGGCGGTCGATGAGGCGGAACTGCGTGCCGCCTACAATGAGGTCAAAGAGGAGAATAGACCCTCCTTCGAGCAGGTGGTGGAGAACCTCTCGCCGCTGATCATCAGGCGGCAGATGGGCGTTCGGACCTTCTACATCCGCCGCAAGGCGTGGCTCTCCAGCGCCGAGGTCGCCAGACGATTGGGGGTATCAATGAGGACGGTCCAGGCGTGGGGGCAAAAGGGAGTGATGGGGGCCCGGTACATGGGAGACCGGCTGCGGTTTGGGGCGGAGCAGGTGGAGGAGTGGGTGCGAGGGAGGCGGACAGGCGCACCGGCCCGGTCCGACAGCTCCGTCCTCACCCACGTGTGGGACAACGAGAAGGATGGCCAGTATGACCGAGTATAGTCGCAGAGACGTGGTGCTAGTGCGGCACCAGGCCCTGGCCGAAGGAGAGCCGTGGCTGCGGCCAGCCGTGGTGGTCAGCTCAGAGACCTACTATCAGGGCCGAGGGCAGCTACTCCTGGCGGCCGTCACCGGCAGCCAGCGCCAACCCCAGCCCGGCGACACCGTGGTCCAGGAGTGGCAGGCCGCCGGGCTGCTGGGGCCCTCCCTGGTGACGGGGGTGGTGTTCACGGCCACCCCGGACTCCTTGCAGAAGCGCCTGGGGGTGCTCGCCACCGAGGACATGCAGGGTGTCGAGAGCAGCCTGCGGCTGAGCCTGGGTTTGTAATCTAAAAGGCCTATAGTCAGAGAGAAGCCGCGGCCCTCTATCTGGTGGGAAAGGAGGTGAAAGTCATGGCTAAAGGTGGACAAAGTGGCAGAGGCGCCTCTTCCCGTAATGCCCAGCGCTCCGATGCCAAGAATCCGAACAACCCCGCTCACAAGGCTGCCACGGACAACCGTAGCAATCAGATGAACCCCAACAATCCCGCATACCGTGGTGGTAAGGGCAACGGGTAAATATCCGCTTATGGTTCGACATGCTCACCACGAGCGGATTATATTGCTGCTTACTCCGCTCGTCCTGATGACGTGCGCGCAATTACACCAGTAGCCTGAAGAATCCGGCATGATGCCGCCCCGTTTACGGGGCGGTCGAAACAGCCTTACCGTTCTTCCTGAGCCAGTCGAAGGATGAGCGGAGTATAGAGGGGCTGGTGTAGTGCACGACCTCACCCTCCCATTTCCCCTCCCCCCTTGCTGTATAATGCGCATCGCTGTAGCGATCAAAAGGCGGGGGGCAGGGGTCGGGCTTATGAAAAAGGGGTTGGGCTTATAAAAAAGGGGGTGGCCTATGGGCAACCGGCTTGAAGGCAAGGTAGCGGTGGTCTCCGGCGGCGGTCGCGGTATAGGCCGTGCCGTGGCCCTCCTCCTAGCGGAGGAGAAGGCGTCCGTCGTCGTCAACGACCTGGGCTGCGAGGTGGACGGCACGGGATCCCTGAAGGACCCCGCCGACCGGGTGGTGGCCGAGATCACCCGTGCGGGCGGCCAGGCCGTGGCTAGCTACGAGGACGTGGCCCTGATGGAGGGTGGTGAGGCGGTGGTGCAGAGAGCCGTGGACGCCTACGGCCACATCGATATTCTGGTCAACAGCGTCGGCGTGCGCCGGGACCGGATGATCTTCCAGATGACCCCTGACGACTGGGACGCAGTGATTCGAGGCTCCCTGAAGGGCTACTTCACCACCACCAAGTACGCCTGCATCCTCATGCGCCAGCAGCGCGGCGGACGCATCGTCAACCTGACCGCGGACGCCGGCCTGGGGGCCATCGGTATGTCCAACTACGCCGCCGCCACGGAGGGCATCATCGGCATGACCCGAACCGTGGCCCGAGACATGGGCCGCTACGGCGTCACCTGCAACGCCGTCTCCGCGGTGGCGCAAACGCGGCTCTTCCCGGGCTCCGTGGAGAGCTACCGGGCCTCGGGCGTTCACCCCACGCCGGACCAGCGCGCCGGCCTGGGCCTGCCGCCACCCCTGGATGCGTGGGAGGGCCCCGGCTCCCCCGATGACCCGGAGAACGCCGCGCCCCTGGTGGCCTACCTGTGCACGGAGGGGTCGCCCAACGCCAACGGCTACGTCTTCGGCGTCCGCGGCGGCAGCATCTACCTCTACTCCAACCCGGAGGTGGAGCGCAGCATCTACAAGACCGGCATCTTCACCATGGACGAAATGGACGAGCTGGTTCCTCGACACATGAGCTACGACATGCGACGACCCTGGGCGTGGAACCGAAGGGGTTAGCTCAGCAAGGGAGTGTGGCTATGGGTAACCGATTGCACGGGAGGGTAGCTGTGGTTACCGGCGGCGGCGGCGGCATCGGCCGCAGTGTCGCCAAGTGGCTGGCGCGCGAAGGCGCATCGGTGGTCGTCAACGACCTGGGCGGCGCCGTCGACGGTACTGGCGAGTCGCAGGGCCCTGCCGACACCGCCGTGGCGGAGATCGCGGCGGAGGGCGGCACGGCCGTCGCCAACTACGACGGCATCGACGACTACGAGAGCGCCGGGAAGCTGATTCAGGCGGCCATTGATGCGTACGGTCGCCTGGACATCGTCTGCCACCTGGCGGGGATCCTTCGCGACCGCATGGTGTTCAACATGGCGGAGGAGGAGTGGGACGGCGTGCTCCGGGTGCACCTGTACGGCGCATTCAACGTGGTGAGCCATGCCGTACCCCACATGATTCGGCAGCGGTACGGTCGGTTCCTCCTCTTCTCCTCCGGCTCCGCACTAGGGAACACGGGCCAGGCCAACTACTCCGCGGCCAAGGAGGGCATGGTGGGCTTCGTCCGCGCCCTGTCCAGGGAGCTTGCGCCGTACAATATCACCGTCAACGCCACCTACCCCGGCGGCGATACCCGCATGACCCAGGGAGTGCCGGACACTGCACGGCAGCTCCGAGAGCGGGCGGGCATCATCACGCGGCAGACCGAGGTGCAGGAGGTGGAGAACGCCCACGACCCTGAGCGGAACGCCCCCAAGAGCGTCTACCTGTGCACGGAGGCGGCGGGAAATATCACCGGCCAGGTCATCGGCACCTCCGGGCTGCCTATGACCCTCTACTCGGCGCGCCACGTCACCCGCGTCATCCACAAAAGCAGCCGTTGGACCCTGGACGAGCTTGATCTGTTGGTCCCCAACTCGCTGACTCAGGGGATTTCCAACCCGGCTCCCGCGGCCCCTCCGCCGGAGCAGCAGTCCGCGGCGCGTTAGAGTAGTCGCCGTCTCCAGGCGACTGTCAGGAAGACACCCCGATCTAACGGTCGGGGTGTCTTGGTATGTCGCGGCGCGTTCCACCGCGTCCATGCCCACCGGGGAGGGCCGGTGGCGTATGGCCGGGTCGACTCCCCGTGCGTTTTGGTGTTCCCAGACCACGTCTTCAGACGGGGTCCCTGGGCTGTGCCAGGCCAGCTAGGGAGTCGTTGCCCGGCATATCCATCATAGGCGGCTCAGGAGGCCTATTGCTGACGCGGGGCTGACGGAAACCTGACGGCTGGCTGACAGCAGAAGGAGAGGGTCGTGGTTTGGTACCGAGGCTCAGGTTCAGCGACGACTTCTTTGGTACTGCCGGACTCCTTAGCCTTGAAAACCCTTACGCTTAGGCTGATACTGCACGGCTGCTTGGACCGTCTCCTCAAACGTGAGGGGGCTCAGGTTGATAGTCCTGTCCTTATGGGGATGCTTTTTCAAATAGCCTCCACCTCTCCTTGCGCACGATACGGATAGTATGCGAAGGTCAGACTCATAAGCAAAAAAACAGGAACCCGAAGGTTCCTGTTATCTGGCTATTGCCGAAGCCATAGCCAGGAAGCCAATGAAGTATAACACAACAGCGGTGCACGGTCAATATACATATGGAGGCGGATGGTGAGCAACAGTCGGGTGGCTGTGTTTATTGATGGGCTCAACATCAGGAACCGCCTTCGTGAAAGCGGCTGGCCTGAATTTGTTGATATCCAGTACTTGGCGAACCGCCTGACAGGTAATCGGAAGCTAGTCGGATGTTACTTAGCAGTCGGTAGCCCAAACAAAAGGCAGTTAGGTCAAACGAGATACTGGAAGGAGCTTCAGTACTACCAAAGGATTGAAAAACAGCCATCGGTGACTGTGGACTACGGCTATATGGTTAAACGTGGCTCCAAATGGACAGAGAAAAAGATCGATGTCTTCATTGCTACTAGGATGGTTGCGATGGCTTGCAGCAATCAGATTGATGCGGTGATACTGGTGACTGCTGACGGCGACCTGGTTCCTGCCGTTGAGACCGTCGTCTCGCTTGGGAAAAAAGTAGAAACGATTGTATTCACACGTTCGAATGCTTATGTGGGAAATCTCATCAGAGTCAGCACATCTCAGCGGAATGCCCGTCCTTCACACTTCATACCTCTATGATATGTCTTAGGATGTGTAAAAGGCATCACCCCTTTTTTTCTTGACACACCCATCTCCCAAAGGGTATCCTCAGACGTTAGCTGTCTCTCGGAATCCCCGCCGAGGCGGGGTCCGAGTGCCAGGGCCAAAAAACGAAAGGACGGTGACCCATGGACGCAATTTTTGTCGTCCTGGTCGTCCTGGCGGCTCTGGGGCTTGGGGGAGGTGGCGGGTTCATTCTCCGAACCATATTTGTCCAGAGGGGAGTAGCCTCAGCCCGGCAATCCGCCTCCGGTCTCCTACAGGAGGCTGAGGAGCAGAAGAAACGGCTTCTGCTGGAGGCCCAAGAGGAGGCTTTGCGGACCCGTTCCTCCGCAGAACAGGAGGTACGGGAAGGGCGCGCTGAAGTCCAGCGGCGAGAGCGGCGCGTCAGCGGCCGGGAGGAGCAGCTAGATGGGCGGGCGGATAACCTGGAGCGGCGGGAGAAGAGCATTGGGGACAGGGAACAGGGATTGACCACCCGCGAAGAAGAACTGGAGGAGTTCAAAAACCAGGAAATAGAACGACTTGAGAGCCTCTCCGGCCTGACCATGAGCGATGCCAAGGGCCAGCTCATGCAGCGGGCCGAAGGTGAAATCCAGCACGAGCTGGCCCGCCGTTATCGGGATATGGAGCAGCAGGCCCAGGAGGAGGCGGACGAGCAGGCTCGAAAGATCATTGCTCTGGCTATCCATCGACTCGCCGCAGACGTTGTCTCGGAGAATACAACCGCCGTCGTACCCCTCCCCAACGATGAGATGAAGGGTCGTATCATCGGCCGCGAGGGACGCAATATCAGAGCCATTGAGGCTGCCACCGGGGTAGACCTGATAATTGATGACACCCCGGAGGCCGTGACCATCTCCTGCTTCGACCCCGTTCGCAGGGAGGTGGCCAAGGTTGCCATTACCAGCCTGGTCCAGGATGGACGGATCCACCCGGCCCGTATTGAGGACGTGGTCAAAAAGGCAGCGGAGGAGGTGGAGAAGACCATCTGGAAGGAGGGCGAACGGGCGGTCTTTGAGGCCAGTGTCCGGGGCCTCAACCCGGAGCTCATCCGCCTTCTGGGACGCTTGAAGTACCGCTACAGCTATGGAGAGAACGTGCTCCAGCACAGCATTGAGGTCTGCAACTTTGCCGGAATGATGGCCGCGGAGATTGGCGCCAACATCGAAGTCGCCAAGGCCGGCGGCCTCCTCCACGATATCGGCAAGGCGCTTACCCATGAGGTAGAGGGCCCCCATGCCGAGATCGGCGCCGATGTTGCCCGCAAGTTCGGAATCCCTGAAGCGATCGAGCGGGCCATTAAGGAGCACCACGATGATGACAAGGGCTCCGTGGAGGCCTTCCTTGTCGCCGCCGCAGACGCCATCAGCTCCGCGCGCCCCGGGGCGCGAAGGGACACCCTGGAGAACTACATCAAACGCCTGGAAGCCCTGGAAGAGGTGGCCAGCAGCTTCCCGGGAGTGGAGAAGACCTTCGCCATCCAGGCCGGTCGGGAGGTCCGCATCCTGGTGAAGCCGGACGACGTGGACGATGCCACCTCCGCCACGCTGGCCCGTGACATCGTCAAAAAGATAGAGGAGAAGCTGGTGTATCCCGGCCAGATCAAGGTCACCGTGATCAGAGAGACCCGGAGCGTGGAGTACGCCCGGTAACGGGACCGTACGCGGAGCTTCCGCATACGGCAATCTCGTACAGGGTAGTGGTATGGGTGGATGCGTATTCTCTTGATCGGTGACATTATAGGTAAGCCGGGGAGGAGCGCGGTACAGGAGCTTCTTCCCGGCCTCCGCCGTGAGCACCATATCGATTTCGTGGTCGCCAACGGAGAGAACGCCGCCGCCGGTTTTGGGATCACCCCGGACACCGCACAGGAGCTCCTCAGAAGCGGCGTGGACGTCATCACCTCCGGCGGGCACATCTGGGACCGCAAGGAGATGATTCCCCACCTGAACGACGACATTCCTGTCCTACGTCCCATCAACTACCCTCCCGGCGTCCCCGGCGTCGGCTACCGCAGGGAGGGCCAGGTCCTGGTGGTGAACGCCATGGGTCGGGTGTTCATCGGGACCATTGATTGTCCCTTCCGCGCCATGGATTCCCTCCTCGACAGCCTGGAGCAGAGGCCGCCCGTTATCCTGTTGGACTTCCACGCCGAGGCCACCTCTGAGAAGGAGGCCCTGGCCTGGTATCTGGACGGCCGGGTCAGCGCCGTCGTCGGCACGCACACTCACGTACCCACCGCCGATGCCCGCATCCTGCCCAAGGGCACCGCCTACGTCACCGATCTGGGGAAGGTGGGTCCCATCAACTCCATCATCGGCAATACACCAGAGGATGTTCTCCACCGTTTCCTCTACCAGACCCCCAACCGGCTGGGTGTTCCGGGTGGCCCCGTCAGCTTCAACTCCGTCCTGGTGGAGGTGGATGAGGACAGCGGACGCGCCACCGGCATCCAGCGGGTAGATAGGACAACTGACGTACATGGCAGAAGTTGACCTGCACCTCCATACCACCGTCTCTGACGGTCGGCTCACGCCTGAGCAGCTGGTGGAGCTTGTGGCCAAAGGTGGGGTACGGGTGGCCGCCGTCACCGATCACGATATCACCGATGGCCTGGAGCGGGCCTGGGAGGCCGCCAAGGCCTATCCCCAGCTCACCATCATCCCTGGCGTTGAGCTCAGTACGGATATTCCCGGCAACGAGGTCCATATTCTGGGCTACTGCCTGGACTACAGGGACCCGGATTTTCAGGCATCACTGCTCCGGTTCCGCCACTCCCGCGTAGACCGCGCCCAGGGCATGGTGGCGCGGCTGGCGGAGCTAGGTATGCCCCTGGAGTGGGAGCGTGTTCAGCAGATCGCCGGAGAAGGAGCCATCGGGCGGCCACACATCGCCCGCGCCATGATAGAGAAGGGCTACATCTCACGTCTCCAGGAGGCCTTTGATCAGTATTTAGGCCGTAACGGCCCCGCATACGTGGAGCGGGACAAGCAGACGCCCCAGGAGGCCATTCAGTTGGTCGTCAAGGCCAGGGGCATCCCGGTGCTGGCGCACCCTGGCCAGCTGAACGAGTTGGATGACCTTCTGGACACCCTGAAAGGTGCTGGCCTGGAGGGGATGGAGGTCTTCTACGCCGAGTACGCTCCCACGGTGATCCAGGAGCTGGAAGCGTTGGCGCTGCGTCACGACCTGCTGCCCTGCGGCGGCACCGATTACCATGCAAACGGCACTCCGGGGGAGCCCATCCCTGGCGATCTGGGCCCGCCTCTTGAAGTGGCGGAGCGCATCATGGCCCTGGCAACCCAGCGGGGTGGTGTCCTCCGCTAGGGTTCCACTCCCTGTCGGGTGGCCCTATAGCCTCTATGGAACAATGGTATGGTGTGTATATCCCTGATATTTCTGGTCTCCGGAGCGCAACGTGCCTGAAGGCGTGAGTGGTATCCTGGTTGTGGCCTATGCCTACCTGGTGGGGTCTATCCCAACCGCATACCTGCTTGTTCGCTGGATGAAGGGGATCGATCTCAGAGAGTACGGCAGCGGAAACGTCGGTGGCTCCAACGTCGCGGCCAGCATTGGGAAGCGATATTTCCTACCCGTGGCGCTCTTTGATGCCCTGGCCAAGGGGACGGCCTCCGTGTTGTTGGCCAGCCTCTTGGGGTTGGGCCCGGGGTATCAAGCTGTAGCCGGACTGGCGGCCGTTGCGGGCCACAACTGGCCGGTGTACATCCGGTTTACCGGTGGGAGGGGCATCGCCACCGCCGCCGGCGTCCTCCTGGTCCTGGCACCAAAGGAGCTCATCGCCTTTGTCGCAGTAGCCATCGCAGGCGTGGCCCTCTTTCGCAGCACGGCGCTCTGGGTGGGCATTGCCGCGGTCCTGCTTCCCGTGTGGGCGTGGCTTCTGGGGGAGTCCGTGGCGGTTCTCCTCTTCTGTCTTGGGCTGGTGGCGCTCCTTGCCCTCAAGCGGCTGGAGGCCAACCGCACGGCGGCGCCCGATGGCGTGCCCTGGCATCTTCTCGCCGCACGCCGCCTCCTCTTCGATCGCGATGTGAGCACAAGGGATGAGTGGATCCGTCGCCAGCCCAGACAACAGGGTGAAAAAGGGAGATGAACTGCCCTCAATGTACGTCGGAGAACCCGGACACCGCCGCCTACTGCTCCGAGTGCGGCGCTCGCCTTGAGCACGCCGAGCGAGAGTCCGCGGTTGTCGATACGGGAACGCTCTACTGCCACGTTCACCCTGATACGGAGACTGCCCTACGGTGCGGCAGTTGTGAGCGGCCCATCTGCGTTAAGTGCGTGGTGCAGCACCCAGTGGGCATCCGCTGCAGGGAGTGCGCTCAGCTCAGAGCGCTCCCCCAGTTCGACGTTCCGACCCGCTACTACGCCCGTGCCGTGGGCACCGGTATCGGTATAGCTATTGCGGGGGCGTTGGTCCTGGTGCTGCTCTTGGCGTTTTTGCCTCTAGGAATCCTCGGTCTGGCCGGACTGGTTGGCATCGGCTACCTTATCGGTGAAGGGATCAGCCGTGCGGTGAACCGAAAGCTGAGCCGGGGACTTCAGTACATCGCCGGAGGCAGTGTGTTTCTGGCCTATCTCCTGACCGGATTTGCCTTCGCTGGCCTCTACGGATTGCTTGCCCTAGGGGCCGCCGTCTACATGGCCGTCAACCGCCTGCGTACCCATTAGTACACCGGACACTCCACGGCTGTCCTGCCGGTGGTAGGAATGCCAATCAGCTCACTGGGCCGTCCCGCGGCCCCATGGCCCAGTTTAGAGGCGACTCTCTCGAAAATTGGTGAAAAACAGCCGTCGGAAGGAGCTGAAGGCGGCGTAAGAGAGAAACGCGACCCCGATAACAGCCATGGCGGCCAGGATATCAAGGAAGTAGTGGTTCCCGGTGACGACAACGGTCAGTGACATCAGCCCCTGGTAGCTCAGGCCCACCAGCTTTATCCACGGACTTTGTGCCTGTATCAGTGGAAGAGACACAAGCAGCGCCAGCCCGTAGTGGACGCTGGGCATGGCCGCAAAGGGGTTGGCAAGAAGGGCGTCGCTGGTATGCTGAAACGCCTCGGGGCCCAGGTATCTTAATGTGTCCAGAAAGCCTGGCATCATCCGGGGCGGTGCCAGAGGATATTGAGCGTAGATAACCAGCACAATACCGAAGGCGATAAACGCTATGTTGCGGATTCTGATATAGCTGGCCCGGTTCCTCCACCAGAGAACAGCGGCCGCAGGCAGGATGACGGGCCAGTAGCCCACAGTGTAGAACCAGTTCAGCAGATAGACGGCGGCGCGGGCGTTTTTAAGGAACCACTCCTGCACAAGGGGCTCATAATAGATCCCCAGGACAATCTCTAGATTCACGATATCCCTCGCATTGCTAAAGGCCACTAGAGCCGGGTTGTCGTGGATCAGGTCCTTGCTAAGCGAATAAACGAGGTATGCTCCCACTACCAGGGCAACCTCGACAAGAAATGCCGTTGCCTGCTGCTTACCAGTGCCAGAGATCGTACTGTTCATCTGATGCTGGACCCTTGCAACGCGGAAATTGAATAGATTTCTATAGCAAAACCTTTTAGACTCCTTCCTCTTCCCCGTACTGCTCCTTCAACGTTTGGGTGACCGTCGGGTCTGCCAGCGTCGTGGTATCCCCTATGGCGCGGCCCTCCGCGATGTCCCGCAGCAGACGACGCATGATCTTGCCGCTGCGGGTCTTGGGCAGCTCGGCGGTGAAATAGATCTCGTCCGGCCGGGCTATTGCGCCTATCTTTCTGGCAACGTGCTCGATCAGCTCCTTTATGAGGCCGTCGGAAGCGGTAACCCTCTCCTTGAGGGTAACAAATGCCACCACCGCCTGTCCCTTCACCTCATGGCTCTTCCCCACGCAGGCAGACTCGGCCACCGCGCTATGGTCCACCAGGGCGCTCTCTATCTCCATGGTGCTCAAGCGGTGGGCGGCCACGTTTATCACGTCGTCCACCCTGCCTAGCAGCCACAGGTAGCCATCCTTGTCCCTCTTGGCGCCGTCGCCCGTGAAGTAGACGTTGGGGAATCGGCTCCAGTACTGCTGAACGTACCGGTCGGGGTCGCCGTAGATGGTGCGAAGCATGGCAGGCCACGGCCTGGTCAGCACCAGCAGCCCGCCCTGGCCGTGCTCCACCGGCTTGCCAGACTCATCCACCACCTCTGCGAAGACGCCGGGGAAGGGCCTCGTCGCCGAGCCGGGCTTCAGGGTCGTGAGCCCAGGGAGTGGCGTCACCAGGATCATCCCCGTCTCCGTTTGCCACCAGGTATCCACCACGGGACACCGTCCGCCTCCGATGTTCTGCCAGTACCAGACCCAGGCCTCCGGGTTGATGGGCTCGCCCACGGTCCCCAACAGGCGAAGGGTGGAGAGGTCACGTCTCTTTGGATACTCCTCACCCCAGCGCATGAAGGTGCGGATGGCCGTTGGAGCCGTGTAGATGATGGTGCAGCCGTACTTCTCAACGATGGCCCAGAACCGGTCCCTGTCCGGGTAATCGGGGGTGCCCTCGTACATCACGGAGGTGGCTCCGTTGGCCAGGGGCCCGTAGACGATGTAGCTGTGGCCCGTGACCCAGCCGATGTCCGCCGTGCACCAGTAGACGTCCTCCTCCTTCAGGTCGAAGACGTACTTGGTGGTGGCGTAGGTGCCTACCAGGTACCCGCCTGTGGTGTGCACAATCCCCTTTGGCTTACCGGTGGTGCCGCTGGTGTACAGCATATAGAGCATATCCTCGCTGTCCATCGGCTCGGGGTCACACTTGGCCGGCTGGTCTTCGATCAGCTCGTGCCACCATACGTCGCGGCCAGATTGCATCAGCTCGTCCGCCGTGCCCGTTCGACGCACCACCACCACCTTCTCGACGGTGGGCGTCTCCTTCAGGGCCTCGTCGACGTTGGTCTTGAGCGGTACCACGTTGCCACGACGGTATCCACCGTCCGCGGTGATGAGGAGCTTGGCCTGGGAGTCATTGATGCGACCGCTCAGGGATTCCGCGCTGAAGCCGCCGAACACCACGCTGTGGGGCGCTCCAATGCGAGCGCAGGCCAGCATGGCTATGGGTAGCTCCGGGATCATGGGCAGGTAGAGGGTAACCCGGTCGCCCTTTTTCACGCCCAGGCTTTTCAGGGCGTTGGCGAACCGGCAGACCTCCCGGTGGAGGTCCCAGTAGGTGTACACTCGCCAGTCGCCGGGCTCTCCCTCCCAGATGAGGGCGGCCTTGTTGCGTCGCGGCGTGCTCAGGTGGCGGTCCAGGCAGTTGTAGGAGACGTTCAGCTTGCCACCCACGAACCATTGGGCAAAGGGCGGGTCCCATTGCAGCACCCTGTCCCACGGCTTGAACCAGTGAAGCTCCTTGGCCTGCTCCGCCCAGAAACCCTCCGGGTCTTGCGCGGCCCGCTCATAGATGCCGGCATCGTTGGCAACGGCCTGTTGTGCAAACTCCTCGGGAGGAGGGAACAGGCGGTCCTCCTGGAGTAGGGCTTCTATAGTGGATGACTGTTCGGTCATGGGGCACTCTCCACATACGGATACTACGGGAGTGTTTATCACAGCAGTCAGGGGAATGCAAACTTTGCCACAGCAACTAGACGTTTTTCATGTACCGCAGCATCCGCGGGTCCCTTTTGTAGCCAATGTCGTCCAGGGAGTCCCAGAAACCCAGCGCCTCCGGGTGTCCCTGATGCACCAGCAATGAAATGCGACGCGCCCCCTTGGCCAGCAGCCGCCGCTCCGCCTCCTCCAACAGCGCCCTGGCGATGCCCTGCCGCTTGTACTCCGGCAGCACCGCCAGGCGATGGATCTGCCCCTCCCAGCCGTCCCATCCGCCGATGACCGCTCCGATGATACGGCCCTCCTTCTCCGCGACCAGGAACAGGTCGGTCCCCGACTCCACCAGCCGGGCGAGCCGCTCCTCGGAGTCGAAGGCGTCGGAGTTGGGTGTGGCCCGCTTCCGCACGTCCAGAACGGTTCCGCACTCCTCCGCACGGCATGGCCTGATGGTCAGACCTCCGGTCATCGGGACCTCCTCAGCTGTGGCTCCATAGACTCATCTGAACGAGATGTGACGGTACGCTGAACAACATTCCCAAGGCTGGACCTACACTTATTCCACAATCACATCCACCCGTTGGGCCATGTTGTTACCCACCCCCTTGTATGTCCACTGCTGGCCCACCGGCTGCACGTTGCCCTCAGTATCGGTGGCCCGGACGCTAAGGGTGTACCTGCCCGCCCTGGCCCCCCATTCGAATGACCACCTCCTCCAGGCATAGGGCGGGGCCTCCTCCTCCAGGCGCGCATCCGACCACGCTGCCCCGTCCACGCTCACCTCCACCCGCGAGATGCCCGCCCTCCCGGCCCATGCCCTGCCCCTCAGCGTCACATTACCTGCCCCGACCAAACGGGTGCGGGTTACGAAGTCCGGGATACCCGGCGGAATCATCAGCGCCCGCACCCGTATCAGGTTCACCGGCTCGCCGGTGTCGTCCGGTGTTTGTGAGTAGCGGTAATTCTGTGTCTGCTGGTATCCCTGGAACGGCTGCGCTATTGCCTCTATCCGGTTCAGCCACTTCACGCTGGTCATGCCGTACCAGCCTGGAACGATGAGACGCAGCGGGTAGCCGTGCTGCGGCTGCAGCGGCTCGCCGTTCATCTGGTAGGCCAGCAGCACCTCCTCCCTGGTCGCGTCGCCGATGCTCAGGCTGCGCTGGTAGTAGTGGACCTCCTCCCCCTGTATCCCCTGGTCGATTCCCGTGAACAGCACCTCCACCGCCGTATCATCCACACCGGCCTCCTCCAGGAGGCCACACAGCGGCGTCCCCGTCCACTGGGCCGTCCCAATGGCCTCCAGCAGCCACGGCTGGCTGAGGGGGCGCGGGGCTAAGAAGGCACGCCCGTTCCCGGCGCACTCCATCGTGACGGTTATGGTCGTCGCCGGTCGCTCCTTGATCTCGTCCAGCGTCAGGCTTACGGGCCTGGATACCAGCCCCCCAACGTTGAGCCGCCACGTCGTACCGTCTACCTCCGGTATATCGAAGTGGATCAGGAGGTAGTGCATCCCGGTGGGAGTAATGGGGTACCGCAGCCCCTCAAGGGGCATCCCCCGGTTCCGTGTGGCAAGCTGGACCTCCTCCCTGTAAAAGCTCTCCCCCGGCGCCATCCCGCTCCCGTCTCCAATAGTGGGAAAGCGCTTTTCCACATTCTGCTGGGCCATCTTTTCACCTCACAACCACTGCCTGGTTTCACTCCTCATACCGAGACTACCGTGCACCCTCCCGTTCGGTCACCTTCGTCCCCATCGCTCGTAGAAGGTGATCTCCTCCACCGGCTTTCGTCGGCCCCCCCCGAAGTGCTGCCCCTCTCCGGGGTAGCCCACCGGAATCAGCGCCTTCGGGTCTATCTCGTCCGGGATGCCCAGCAATGTCTTGAACTCCGCCTCGTGGCGCAAAAACCGGGTGGTGATGCACGTCCCCAGGCCCTGGCCCCGTGCCGCCAGCATCAGGTTCTGTATTGCCGGATAGATTGCGCCGGCCGCGTGGTGGGTGATGCAGCCCGCGGGTGCCCTCCCCTGGTCCGGTTTGGGGTAGACGCAGGCCATGATGAGCACCGGCACCTCCGTAAGGCTCAGCATGAGCTCCTCCCCGGACTCGATCGCAGGCAGAGAAGCATACTCGGCGTCCGTCGGGTCGGTAGGAGGCTCAAGGGCTTCCTGGCGGAAGATCTTCTCCATGCGCCGCTTCGTCTCCGGCTCGCGGATGATGATGAAGGACCACGGCTGCCGGTTGCCGCCGCTGGGCCCCCGCGTGGCCGCCGCTATGATTCTGATGATGGTATCGTCCGGCACCGGGTCCGATGCGAAGCTCCGGATGGCCCGCTGCGTATCGATCGCCTCAAATACGGATATGTCTGCCATACTATACCCTCTTCCTCCTGACCTTCACCCATCTTCTCTACCCCACTAAAGATAGTACTACGTGTGATGGCCGGTCGGTGCTGTGGTGGACGGTGTTCAGGGCAACCTGTGTGCGTGTATTCCTGCCCAGCGGCTCACCGGTGTTGGGGTTCACGTCGAAACGGGGAAAGTTGGAGCTGGAGACGTCCAGCCGTATGCGGTGTCCCGTGACAAACAGGTTGGAGGTGGGGTAGAGCGTTATCGCTATCTCGTACACCTCGCCGGGCTTCATAAACTGAGGCCTCTCCCACGAGTCGCGGTACCGCATGCGGAAGATTCCGTCGGAGATGTTCAGCGCATAGCCGTCGGGGTAGTCCTCGCTGGTCGGATAGACATCTATGAGCTTGGCCGTGAAGTCGGTGTCCGGCGCATCGGAGGCCACCCACAGCGACACCTCTATAGGCCCGGTGACCTCCATGTCCCGCTCCAGGGGCTGCGTCTGGAAGACCAGGACATCGCGCCGGGCGCTTAGAGGCGTGGAGTATGGGGGCCTGGCACTGTAGACGTCCTCCCGCTCCCGCTGGTCCCAGCCGCCCGCCAGCACTATCTGCTCCACCCGCGCCGCCTGGGGCAGGATGGTCGGGTCGGTGATGTACTGGGGAACGGGCCGCACGGTAGCCAGGGAGGAGACGTTGCCCCCGATGGTCGGCACCGGGTCGTCAGGGTTGAAGCGGTAGGTGGTGGAGGAGTCCCGCTCCCTGGAAGGCTCCGTCTGCAAGGAGCCGTCCGGCTGGAGGTAGTAGCTGGAGGTGTGTGCCCTGGAGAGGGGCCACTCCCGCTCGTCCCGCCAGCGGCCGCCGTGGTTCAGGCGGCCCTCCCCGTTCTTGCGACCGTCGCCGCCGCCCATGACGAAGATGCGTACCGGCGCGTCGTCCTCGATACCGGTGTCCATGCCCTTGAGCCAGCGATCGAACCAGCGGAGGCGCTCCTCGTTGTAGTCGATGGGCGCCTCCGGCCCCAGGTCAATGCCGCCGGAGAAGGTGTAGCCCATGGTCACGTCCCCGTGCGTCCAGGGGCCCATCAGCAGCCGATAGGGGCCCTTGTTGCGCTGCGACAGCCCCACGTAGTTCTCCAGGTTGGCCCTGGTGTAGGAGTCGTACCAGGAGCTGGAGAAGACGGTGGGGACATCGGCGAACCGGTCCCAGTGGAGCTGGAAGTTCACGCTGGGGTCCTTCCACAGCTCCTCGTAGTCGCCGCGGGTCAGGATGTCGAAGGCGCGGCGCTCGTAGCTGGGCGCCAGTGCCAGGGGCGTCTGCCCCTCCACGATGGGCATGTGCCTCAGCAGCTCACGGGTGTCCACGCCGTCCAGGGCCTTGGCCACGGCGGGGTCCCGCTTCAGCTCGGCGTTGGTGTTGATGGCGGCGTGCCAGTAGAGCCAGGTGAGGAATCGTAGCTCCAGCGCACCGCCCTGCCGCAGGGTGCTGGTGTAGCCGTTGGAGGCGGCCTCGTTGACCCACATGCACGTCAGGTGCGGCGGGTTCAGCACCGCCAGCGAGTTCTGGGTCCAGCCGGCGTAGGAGGTCCCCGTGGTGCCGATCTTGCCGTTGCACCAGGGCTGCTGGGCCAGCCACTCCACGGTGTCGTAGCCGTCCGGGCCCTCCTGCCAGAAGAAGTCCATCTCCCCCTGGGAACAGAAGCAGCCGCGGCAGTCCTGCATGGCGAAGATATACCCGCGCCTGGTGAAGTACCGGCAGTTGCGCTCCATCCTCTCCATGGCCCGCTTGTTGTAGGGGGTGCGCTCCAGGATCACCGGCAGCGGCTCGCCGACGAAGTCGCCGCCTTTCGCGGGGCGGTAGATATCGGTGGCCAGACCGATGCCGTCCCGGGCGGGGACCATCACGTCCTCCATCATTATGATGTCGTAGTCGGGCAGGGACAGCGGCATAAGAGCACCTCCGGCTCCCTCAACGGCTAGGCCCACCCACTATAGCATCGGGGCTGGCGGGGGTGAAGCCGCAGCATACGTTGGCTTTGCTCGCATACTAAAGATTCCTCTGCGGATGCTGTATGATTGGGCCGCTACAAGGCCCATCTTGAGACTCCACCTTGGTAACCATATTCTCAGTGCTGCATAAAATTCAGCCCCGCGGCACCAGGCTCTTCTACGGGTGGTGGATCGTAGCCGGTGGCGCGGCCGTCATGGCCATGAGCGCCGGGCTGAACTTCTATGGGTTCAGTGCCTTTTTCGTGCCCCTGAACGAGGAGTTCGGCTGGAACCGTGCCGTTCTCGCCGGCGTATTCGCCATGTCACGCCTGGAGGGCGGGTTCTTGGGGCCCGTAGAGGGCTATTTTGTTGACCGGTTCGGCCCGCGCAGGATGATGCTCATAGGCGTGCCACTCATGGCGGTGGGGTTCATGCTCTTCAGCAGAGTCAACTCCCTCCTGGCGGTGTACCTTGTGTACATCCTCGCTATCTCCCTTGGGGGAGGTATCGGGTCCTTCACTGCCGTGAGCGCCGCCGTGGCAAACTGGTTCTCCGTAAAACGGAGCAGGGCCTTCGGCGTGGTGATGTCAGGAGTAGCGGTGGGTGGTGGTGTCCTGGTCCCCGTTTTGGGGTGGTGGATATCCACCTACGGCTGGCGCAGCGCCGCGGTGGCCAGCGGCCTGCTGACTCTTGCCCTGGGGATGCCCATCGCCCTTTTGATGCGCCACAAGCCGGAGGACTACGGCTACCTGCCAGACGGTGCCACCCCCACCGGCGCCGACGAGGTATCTGGAGCATCCCCTGGGGCTGGGGGGAAGGCGTCACCGCGGGAGGAGCAGGCGGAGTTTGGTCCGTTGCAGAGCCTGAAGACGAGGGCGTTCTGGTTCCTGGGCATCTCCCAGGCGCTGCGCGCCTTCGTGACCACGGGGGTTACCATTCACTTCGTTGCCATGATGGTGGACCGTGGCTTCTCCTTCACCGCGGCCAGCGGCCTCCTGGGCATGGTGGCCTTTCTGAGCCTCACTGGCAGGCTCGGACTGTCATGGTTGGGCGACGTAGTGGACAAACGGTTTCTTCTTGCGGCCTCCCTGGCGGTCATGGGGCTGACCATGATCGGCATTAGCCAGGCTCAGAGCCAGTGGCTGGCAGTAAGCATCCTGGTCGTATACTCCGTCCCGTATGGTGGCACCATTGTCCTGCCCGTGGCACTCCAGGCGGACTACTTTGGCCGACACTCCTTCGCCACCATACGAGGTCTGATCCACACCGTACAGACAGCTGGTATGCTCGTGGGGCCGGTCTTGGCCGGCCTCATTTACGAGGCCACTGATAGCTACTCCCTGGCCTTTACCAGTTTCGCCGCCGCAGCGTTTCTGGCTGCGCTCATGTTGCTTGGTGTCCGCAAGCCTACCTCCTCGCTATCGTAGTACAGGCGGTGCCACGCACAGGGCCATTCGCACCCTCCACTGCGAATGGAGCGGACTTGGGAAGTCAGCGGACGTGCGCATTGGCTGGTCGTGCGTGCCACGGCTGCCATAGCAATGAGACGGTGTAGCTGCGGTAGTCAAACACCACTTCCGCGTCATGGCTCGCGCGGCACGGCGTGATCGATGCCTACCAGGATATGGTGGTCGGCGCTTGTGGGGAGTATGTGTCGCCGGAACCCTTCGGCGTACCTGTACCCGTGCTTTTCGGCCAGCTCCGACGTGCGGCCCATGATTCGCTCCGTTAGCTCCTCCGGGTTCCCGATCTGGCTCCGGTGCGCCTTCAGCGCCTCTATCCTGGTCTCTACGACGTCCGAGACGTCGATAACCACCTCGGGGTCGTCCCTCCTCCTGTATAGATCTCGGCGACCGCGTGGGGGCGTAGACCCTTGGCCTGGTGCTCCGGGTAGTGGAGGCGATGCCTGGCGTAGGGATAGACGGCATCAAAGGCCGTCTGCCCCGCCATCCGGTGGTCGGGGTGGTTGTGCCTGCCCCGCAGGTACGGGTTCTGGCACAGGACCATGTCCGGCTTGAAGCGACGGATCTCCCGCACCACCTTGCCGATAACCTCCCGGGTTGCCTCCAGCTCACCGTCCCCGTACCCCAGGAAGGTCACGTCCCTGGTCCCTATGGCCGCGCTGGCGGCCCGCTGCTCCTCTTCCCGGATGACGGCCAGGCGCGCAGAGGTCATCTCCGGGTCGCTGCTCCCCTTGTTACCGTTGGTGCAGATGACGTATGCGAGCTCCATTCCCTCCTTGACCAGCTTGGCCAGGGTGCCCCCGTACCCGAACTCGGCGTCATCCGGGTGAGCGACGATTACCATGGCCCGTTTGTAGGCCAGCCACGGCTGGTCCGGTTTCCGGTTATCGCTCGGCTCTACGGTCATTGCGGACTGTAAGTACCTTTCTATGTACTGCTGTGCAGCGTTCTTCTATCGCTATGCAGCGTTCTTCTATCGCTGTGCAGCGCTTTATACACCTTCTCGGCGGTGATGGGCAGGCCGTAGATGCGGACGCCCACGGCATCCTCCACGGCGTTGGCGATAGCCGCCGCCACGGGGACGCTGGGGTTCTCGCCGATACCTTTGGTCTTGTAGGGTCCCATCCCGCTCTCCGACTCCAGCAGGACGGTCCGCAGCTCCGGGATGTCTCGTATGGTCGGGATCTTGTAGTCTCCGAAGTGGGCGGTGGCCACCTGCCCCTCCTCCACCCGCACCTCCTCCATCAGGGCGTAACCGATGCCCTGGACCACGCCTCCCTCTATCTGGCCCTGGTGGCCCAACGGGTTCAGGACCCGCCCCACATCGTGCGCCGTGGTGAACCTGAGCAGCGTCACCTGGCCCGTCGCCGGGTCCACGGATACCTCGGCCACCTGGGCGGTGAAGGAGGTGACGTGCGAGTGCTCCGTATCCCGGTTGACCGCCTGGGCGCGTACGGAGCGCCCTGCTTGGGTCAAAAGCTGGTCCCACCGCTGGCGCTCCCCCGTGTCTTGCCGGCTGATCTCCTCTCCCACCAGGGCTAGCTGCTCCTCCGGCCAACTCAGCAGCTCCGCCGCCACATGGAGCAGCTCCTGTTTCGCCTCCTGGGCCGCCTGGGAGGCCGCCCCGCTCCCTACGCGGGTCACGCGGCTGCCTCCCACCCCGGAGTCGAACGGCACGGCGTCCGTGTCCCACACTGCCGCCTGGACCCGGTCGGCGGGCAGGCCCAGCTCCTCGGCCACGACCTGCCGAAGCGTGGTGTACGTCCCTGTTCCCGGCTCGAATACCGGCGTGCTCAGGGTGACGGAGCCATCCGGCTCGAAGGTAACGGCGGCAACGGACTCGCCGCCCCCCGGCGCCCGATTGCTGATGGCCAGCCCACGGCCCACGTTGGCGGGCTTGGATGCACCGTAATCCGCCGACTTCGCGGCGGCCTCCAGGGTCTCCCTGAGCCTGATCTCCTGGTAGAGGCCTCCAGTGAGGACCTCGTCCCCCTCCTGGATGATATTCTTCAGTCGGAACTCCAGTGGGTCCATCCCCAGCCGGCGCGCGACACGGTCTATGTGCGACTCGCCGGCGAAGATGCCCTGCGGCTCCCCGGGCGCGCGCATCTGGCCTCCGGGGATGGTGTTCGTGTAGACTCGCGTCACCTCTATGTGGGCGTGCGGTATCCTGTACAGACCCGCGCCGCGAGAGGAGCCTCCCAGGTTCGCGCTCGGTTTCAGGCCCCCATACGCGCCGCTATTGAAGATGAGCTTGGCCTGGTGGGCCACCAGGGTCCCGTCCCTCTTGACCCCCGTCTTCATCCACATGACGCCCCCGTGTCGGGGAGCGCCGGCCGTCAGCTCCTCCATATAGTCCATGGCAAGCGTCACCGGCCTGCCGGTGTGCAGCGCCAGGAAGTAGCAGAGCGGCTCATCCATCATCGCGCCCTTGCCGCCGAAGTCACCGCCGATGGCGATGGGGTTCACGCGGATGCGCTCCTCCGGTATGCCCAGCGTGTCAGCCAGGGAGCGCTTGAGGCCGTGAGGGGCCTTGTTCGGCGACCATACCTGTACACGGCCCTCCTCGTCTATCCAGACCAGGCAGCAGTGTGGCTCAAGGTAGGCCTGGTGGGACTGCGGCACCGTGAAGGTGCTCTCCACTATCAGGTCGGCCTGGCCAAACCCCTCCTCAATGTCCCCCCTCTCCCACGTGTCGTGGACGAAGGCGTTGGACGGCCTCTTCAGGGGCCGGGGTAGGTTCGAGTAGCTGTTCACGTCCGGATGGAGGATGGGGGCGTCCTCTCGCATCGCCTCCTGGGGGTCGAAGACCGCGGGCAGCTCCTCGTACTCCACCTCGATGAGCTCCAGGGCCTGCTGAGCCGTGTCCAGATCATCGGCGGCCACCGCCGCGACCCGCTCGCCGATGAACCGGACCCGCTCCTGGGCAAGCACCGGCACGTCCCGTAGGCCGCGCCCGTAGAGCACTCCACGAACGTCGGCCCCGGTGAGCACGGCACGCACGCCGGGTGTCTTTTCGGCCCTTGAGGTGTCGATGCGTGTAATGCGGGCGTGAGGAAGAGGGCTGCGGAGAGCTTTGCCCCACAGGGAACCCGGCGGCCGGATGTCCGCGGCGTATTGAGCAGCGCCGGTGACCTTCTCCGGGCCGTCGGTTCTGGGTATCGGCTGGCCAATGACTTTGTAGGTGACCATAGACCTTTCTTGCCGGGAGCCTGCGGTGGCAACATGGAGCGCCGGTGACCTTCTCCGGGCCGTCGGCTCTGGGTACTGGCTGGCCAATGCCTTTGTAGGTGACCGTCCCTGTGAACCACAGAGTGTAGCTACAACTCCCGTTGCCGTCAAATACCGCTGAACGCCCCTACATTGTGCGGCCCCGCGTTTAGCCCTTGGCCTTCAACGCCCCCAGGCGGTGCAGCTCCTCACGGCTCCTGGTGCATACCTCCAGGGCGGCCAGGGCGTACACTTTCGTGCAGGTGAGCAGGTTCTGGATGCCCACGCCCCTCCGTACTCCGGATGGGTTGTCCCAGGCCTCGGCCAGCTCGCTCCTCGGCTCCGAGGGGTCGGTCAGGTGGGTGCCAAAGCCGGGGCCATAGGTGATGGTCGGGGACGCCGTAAGGGGCTATGCGCGCACCGTCGCTGGTGATGCTGTAGCGGATAGGGGCCGGCCACGTCACCTCCTGCCCCGTAACCTCCCGATGGGCCTCCGCCATAGTCCTGACCACATACTCATCCTCGCCGATCTCGTATCCCGGGGTGGACATATACAGCTCCACCTCGTAGGAGAAGGAGGGGTCGTCGGCATGTACCTGGGCCACGATATTCTCCAACAGACGCCGGACCTCCAGAGGTGGGACACCCGGTATTGTCCGGGCCACCACAAAGAGCTTGCCCACCGGCCAGATGCCCGGTTTGAACGGGTAGCCTCCCTCTAGGGCACCGACGCGCAGCAGGGGAAGCATCAGGCGGTGCTTGTAGCTCTCCTGGTAGCGAGGCTCGTAGGCGGCGATGGCGCGCGCCACCTGGTAGGTCTTCTCAATCCAGTCCGAGCCGCTGGCGCTGACGGTAATCTGGGCTAAGACGTAGCCGGCGTTCCCTATTTGGAGCTGGAGGCCGGTGGGCTCCCCTATGATGCACAGGTCCGCGGTGACGCCGTGGTTCATCATATAGCCGGCCCCCAGGCCGCCGCCGCGGTACTGCTTTCCCTTGTATCCGCTCACCTGGGCCTTCTCGATCTCGCCCACGACCCCTGAGATGATGATGGTGCCCTCCAACGGCACGTTGGCCTTCTGGAGTGCCTCCACGGCCCCAAAGTAGGCGGGGAAGGCCGCCTTCATGTTGACCAGGCCGCGGCCATAGATGCGGTCTCCCTCTACCCGGGTAGGTTCCGGCGTATCGAAGTGGTCCATGTGGCCACAAAACATCAGCGTGGCGCCCCGGCCCGTGCCCTTCAGCTCGCCGATGACGTTGGGCCGGCCCTCCTCCACCTCCTGATAGGTGACCCGCATCCCCAGGGCCTCAAGCTGTTTCCCCAGGTACTCGGCCAGGGGCTGCTCCTCGCCTGTCATACTGACCGTATCGGCAAGTTCGGTCGCCCACTGCACCAGGTGGTCGTGGTCTACAGCGGCCAGGACGGCATCTCTCATAAGCGAGAGTTCTCCTATGGTGGGATCGGCTCCAGCGTAGCGACCCTGTGGGTGGCTGGAGCGGGGTGCTGTCTCCAACGTCGCGTCAACGTGGTGGGCCGTCGTGGATTCGAACCACGGACCTCAGTCTTATCAGGACTGCGCTCTAACCAACTGAGCTAACGGCCCATATCTGTTGTCAAGTGGACATTGTTAGACTTTGTGGGCTTCTATTGTTGGATTTTGTGGGTTGCTATTGATGGAGTCTCCGGCGCTCCTTGGGGTGCGGAGTACTCCTCCACAATCTCTATCGGTGTGTTGCGGGCCACAACCATCTCCACGGGCTCGGACCCGTCGTTGATGGGCTGGTGGGGTGCGTCCGGCGGCACGTAGATGAAATCCCCCGGCCCGAACTCCAGCGACGTCTCCAACTGTTCCCCCACCAGGAACCGGCCCCGACCCCTAGTGATGTAGATGGCCGACTCGCAGTTGGTGTGCCGGTGTGGAGTGGAGCTGCATCCCGGCGGTAGTGTAGCCAGCGCCAGGTGAATCCCCCACGCCCCCACAAGCGCCTCGGAGACGCCCGCTAGCCGGGTCATGGCACCGGAGGCTACCTCTATCTCCCGCTGATGGGCGCGCACAATCCGTACTTCAGCCACTGCTCTCCTTTAGCTCAGTATAGGAAGGGCCTAAAGGGGTGTCAAGGAGATGGCAGGCCGGGTTCGGCCCGCCCGGCCAGCGGCCTGTCAGATAGGGCCCTCCCTTGCTGGTGCCTCTTTTTTTTTGGCCGTTGGCTAAGACAAAGGTTGACCAATTTCCAAAATTCGTGTACTATCGGAGCCGCTACTCTCGGTTTTGCCGTGAGCCTGGCACCTTAACAAGTGGCCCAGCGCCCAAACAGATGAAGAGGAGAATGTGCGTATCACCGGAGGGAGCGCACGGGGAATCCCGTTGTTTGTTCCCCGCTCCCGCGGTGTGCGCCCCACCTCCGACCGGGTGCGAGGTGCCCTGTTTCAGCTTCTGGGTGACGCAATTACCGATGCCCACGTGCTTGACCTGTATGCCGGGTCCGGTGCCCTGGGGATCGAGGCGTTGAGCAGGGGAGTCGCCTCCGTCGATTTCGTCGAGGCGGATTCGAGATTGTGCAGCGCTGTGGCCCGGAACCTGAAAGCGGCGGACTTTACGGAGCGCGGCCGCGTGTACCATGCCCGGGTAGAGCGCTCACTGGAGTTCCTGAGCGGCCCATACCGGCTTGTGCTCTTGGACCCACCCTACGCCCTACCGGACACGGAGCAGATCATAACCAGGTTGGCGGTCTCCAATCTTATCGATAGCGAAGCTGCTATGGCTGTAGAGCACAGCAGCAGGGTTCCCCTGGCGGACGGCTATGGCCCCCTCAGAAGGCTTCAGGCCCGTCGCTACGGAGATACCACGGTCTCCATCTATACGACACGGGAGGATTGATGGCCACCGCTATCTATACCGGCACCTTTGATCCATTCACCAACGGTCATCTTGATGTCGTAGTACGGGCGGCGGGGATGTTCGACTCCCTTATCATCTCCGTCTTTGACACCCCGGCCAAGTCACTGCTCTTCACCACAGAGGAGCGGGTGGAGCTGTGCCGCCGCTCCCTTGATGGCCATACCAATGTTGAGATACGGCCCTACACCGGTCTCACCGTGGACTTCGCCATTGACGTGGGTGCAAAGGCCATCATTCGTGGCCTGAGGAGCATCTCCGACTTCGACAACGAGTTTGCCATGGATATGATGAACCGCAAGCTCCATCCGGATGTAACCACTATCTACCTCACAACCGGCACTGAATACACCTTTGTCAGCTCAACCCTTATCAAGGAGGTGGCGCGATTAGGAGGAAACGTCAATGATTTGGTACCAGCAAGCGTTGCCGAGGCGTTGCAGGAGAAGTTGCATGTCTCCGCGTGACGACCGACGGCTCGAAAGGAGTTTGTCATAGAGATCCTAGCACTTATCGATAAATTAGAAGATATTGCCGCGTCAACAACCAAGGTTCCCGTCGCACGAAGGCGGCTGGTCAGTCTGGAGAAGCTGGAAGAGCTGATTGACCAGATGCGCGTCGCCGTCCCCAAGGACATCATGGAGGCGGAGGAGGTCTTGCAGCGGCGGGATGACATCCTGAGCCAGTCCCTGGTAGAAGCCCGGCGGATCCGGGCGACTGCGGAGAGCGAGTACCGCAGCCGCATAGATGAGAGCGAGTTGATGAAAAAGGCCCAGGAGGAGGCCGCCAGCGTTGTGGAAGAGGCACAGCAAAAGGCCCAGCGCATCCGGGACATTGCTGATTCAGATGCCAAGACCCGGCGTGCCTCTTCAGACCAGTACGCTCAGGATGTGCTCTACCAGTTGGAGCAGCAGGTCGCCGGTATCCTCTCAACCGTCCGCCACGGAATCGACGCGTTGGACGTTCAGCAAAAAGTTTCCGCTGCCTAGGCCCGACAGGCAGCGACCCGACCTGTAGACGTTCTTGCACAGCCGGAGGCTAGGTAGCAGACGGGGTGTGACCCCTTCCGCCGCCTAGCCAAGGGTGGGTTTTACCGCCGTGACCTGGACGCCGCCAGCCGCTTCAGGTAGGCCTCCGGCTGGTCTGCTCCGGCAACACAGGCTGTCCACTGCTGAGGGTCGCGGCGGACCTCCTCCGGAAGCTCCTCCGTTAGTATCATGTCCGACACATAGAGCCGGCCCCCCTCCTTGAGGACGCGGAACGCCTCCGAGAAGACCGCGCTCTTGTCCGGGGAGAGGCACAGCACGCAGTTGGATATCACCACGTCCACGCTGTCTGACTCCAGCGGAAGCTCCTCCAGCTCCCCAAGCAGGAAGCGGACGTTCGCAACATCCATCCTTTTAGCGTTGTTCCGCGCCAGCTCCACCATCTCCGGCGTTATATCTATGTCTAACACCCGTCCCGTTGGCCCCACCGCGCGGGAGGCCAGGAAGCAGTCGATGCCCCCTCCGCTGCCCAGGTCCAGCACCACCTCGCCGGGCTTCAGAGAGGCCAGGGCCGTCGGGTTGCCGCACCCTGTGGAGGCTGCCACGGCCTCCGGCGCAAAACGCGAGAGGTCGGTCCCCAGATAGATAACTGGATAGGCACCGGTCTCAGGGTCTAGCTCCTGAGGGTCGCAGCAGCTCGCCGCCCCTCTCGCTCGGGCCGCGTACTGCTCCCTGACGATGCTCTTGATTCCACGGTCGTCCTGGTTGGTTATGACCTGCCTCCTTATTCCTCATGTTCATTATTGCACAGGCCGTCTTACCCTTCCATCGGCTATCCACAAGGGTATAATGGCCCCACATCTTCCCGTGAGGGCCGCCATGACCCAGCGCAGACTTACAGCCTCTGAGGGCGAGCAGGCCCCCTTACACGAAAGGCCGCTGCTCCTCCTGATGGACGGCCACGCCATCGTGCACCGGGCATGGGCCGCCATCCGGCAGCCCTTGACCGTCCGGGCCACCGGTGAGGAGGTCCAGGGCGTCTACGGGTTCATGAACGCCTTCCTGAAGGCCCTCTCCACCTGGCATCCCACCCACTGCGCCATCGCCTTCGACCCGCCGGGCCCCACCTTCCGGCACGAGATGTTCAAGGAGTACAAGGCCCAGCGCCCGGAGATGCCGGACAGCCTCAGGACGCAGTTCCCTTGGGTGCGGCAGCTCATGGAGGCCTTCGGCGTGCCCATGTTCGAGGTCCAGGGGTACGAGGCCGACGACGTGCTCGGCACGCTCTGCCGCCAGGCGGAGAAGCAGGACCTGGAGGCCCTCATCCTCACCGGCGACACCGATACCCTCCAGCTGGTCTCTCCAACGGTCCGTGTAGAGCTCCACTCCTACATCCAGCGGGAGAGGGTGTACGACCAGCAGGCGGTCCAGGAGCGGTACGGCGGCCTGACACCCCTGCAGCAGCCCGATATCAAGGCCCTCCAGGGCGATGTCTCGGATAACATCCCCGGCGTCCCGGGCATCGGCGCTAAGACCGCCGTCAAGTTGATTCTCCAGTTCGGCAGCCTGGAGGCGCTGTACGAGCACCTGGATCAGGTGACGCCGCCCCGCATCCAGGTGCTCCTTCGCACCCACAGGGAGCAGGCCTTCCAGGGCAAGGAGCTCACCACCATCGTTCGTGACGTCCCCGTGGTGCTGGACCCGGAGGCGGCTCGATTCCACGGCTTCGATAGAGAGCGCGTCCTAGCTGTGCTTCGGGAGCTGGAGTTCTCAAGCATGGTGAGCAGGATTCCCCAGGGCCCGTCGCCGCAGGGGCCGTCTCAGACGGCTATGCCCATGGCCGTAGCTGCACCCCAGGCGCCCTCGCAGCGCGACTACCGCACCGTGGACACGGTCCAGGCCCTGGAGGCCATGGTGGCCGAGCTCCGCTCCGCCCATGCTGTTGCCTTCGACACCGAGAGCACCGGAAAGGACCCCATGAACGTGGACCTGGTCGGCCTCTCCTTCTCATCCCAGCCCGGACTGGCCTATTACGTCCCCGTAGGGCACCGGGAGGGCACGCAGATCCCTCTTGGGGAGGCTCTGCCGCTCTTGAAGCCGCTCCTGGAGGACTCCGGCGTTGCCAAGGTGGCCCACAACGCCAACTATGACATGACCCTCCTGCGCAACTACGGCATCCAGGTCCGTAACCTCGCCTTTGATACCATGGTGGCCGCCCAGCTTACCGGCCACAACAGCCTGGGTCTCAAGCAGCTCGCCTTCCAGCTCCTCAACGAGGAGATGACGCCCATCGCCGACCTCATCGGCAGGGGGGCCAAGCAGATCACCATGGCGGAGGTCTCCATCGCCGATGCCGCCCCCTACGCCGCCGCTGATGCCGATATGACCGCACGGCTCTATACCCTCCTGAAGGAGGAGCTTGGTCCACACAACGTCGAGTCCCTCTTTCACCAGGTAGAGATGCCCCTGGTCCCCGTGCTGGTGGATATGCAGCATGCCGGCATCACCTTGGACACGGGGAAGCTGCGGGAGATGTCCGGCAGCCTGATAGAGGAGCTTCGTACGTTGGAGGAGGAGATATATGAGGAGGCCGGCGAACATTTCAACATCAACTCCACCCAGCAGCTCGGTGTCATCCTCTTCGACAAGCTGCTGCCACCGGCCAGACTCAAGGAGATGGGCCTCCCGCCCGCTAGGCGCACCAAGACCGGCTTCTCCACCGATGCATCCGTCCTGGAGGGGTTGACGGCCGTTAGCCCCCTGGCCGAAAGGGTGCTGCGCTACCGAGAGCTGACAAAGCTGAAGTCCACCTATCTGGATGCACTGCCTGACCTGGTCAACCCCGGGACGGGCCGTGTCCACACCAGCTACAACCAGGTGGGCTCCGCCACCGGCCGCTTCTCCTCCAGCGATCCCAATCTCCAGAACATCCCCGTGCGCACGGAGCTGGGCAGGGAGATGCGCAGGGCCTTCCTGGCCCAGCCAGGTTGGCTGCTCCTGGCCGCCGACTACTCCCAGGTGGAGCTCCGCATCCTGGCCCACCTCTCCCAGGACTCCGCCCTCCTGGAGGCCTTCCGCAACGACGAGGATATCCACGTCGCCACCGCATCCCAGGTCTACGGCGTCCAGGCCGGCGAAGTGACCGCGGACATGCGCCGCCTGGCCAAGGTGATGAACTTCGGCATCATCTACGGCCTCTCCGCCCACGGCGTCTCCCAGCAGACGGAGATGGATATACACCAGGCCACGGAGTTCATAGAGAGCTACCTGGGAAGGTACCCGGGCATCCGCGATTATGTGGAGGCCACCAAGCTGCGTGCCCGGGAGCAAGGCTACGTGGAGACCATCCTGGGCCGCAGGCGCTACATCCCGGAGATCAATCAGTCCAACTACCAGGTGCGCCAGGCCGCGGAACGCATGGCCATCAACATGCCAGTGCAGGGTGCCGCCGCAGACATCATCAAGGTCGCCATGGTCCGCATCCACCAGCGCATGCGGGAGCAAGGGGTCCAGAGCCGCATGCTCCTCCAGGTTCACGACGAGCTTATCTTTGAGGTGCCACCGGAGGAGATGGGCCATATGAAGGAGCTCGTACTGGAGCTGATGCCCTCGGCCCTGGATATGGCCGTCCCCCTCAAGGTGGAGCTCAAGGTGGGCCCCACCTGGGGGGATTTGGAGCAAGAAACCGAAGGAGGCCACAATGTCCCCTGATCACGAGCGGTTCATGGAGATAGCCCTGCAAGAGGCCAGCATCGGCGAGGCGGAGGGCAACCTCCCCGTCGGCAGCGTCATCGTCCGCCAGGGTGAGGTTATCGCCCGCGGCCACAATGAGACCACCTCTACCAACGATCCCACGGCCCACGCCGAGACCGTGGCCCTGCGCAAGGCCGGCCCAGCCCTGGGTGCCGCGGACCTTTCGGGGTCTACCCTCTACACCACCTTAGAGCCGTGCCCTATGTAGAGCCGTGCCCTATGTGCTGCGGCGCCATCATGGTGGCCAGGGTCAGCACCCTGGTCCTGGGCGGCAGACCCAATCCTGGAGAGAGCAGCTTTTGGGCCTACTCGTTAGATCGGCTACTTGAGCTGGCTCAGTGGGGCTCCCGGCTCACTATGGTGACGGGAGTCCTTCAGGATAAGGGCGCCGCCCTGGTGAATGACTGGCGTAGGCGGCAAAGCTTGGGATAGACCTATCTTTCCCTCAGTCCTGGCGCTTGCCGGTGGGCTCAATGAGGAGGCCCAATTATCCACCGGATTCTCTCCAAAAAGGCCTTGACGAAGCGTTGACAGACCTTGCGGAGTGCTCTACAGTAGGCCTACTCCAAGCCTACCACCATGGAGGGAGGGAATCCTGATGAAATGGCTTGACAGCGGCTGAGGGCGTATACCAGTCTAATATCGAGTTGTTCTCGTCCTTTTTCTGTCCCCTTGTTACTCCCCAGTTGACAGTAGCCAGTTTCTGGCTAACCCCTCGACTCATCAGGGCGTACCAGCCCAAAACGTGCCTTTCCCAGCTTAAACAACAGAACATCTCTTTGTAGTTGCGAACGGCTCACGAGCCGACCGCATCAGGGGTACTGCTGTACCTATAGCCTTGAGCGCAAAGCAGCGGGAAGCAGCAAAACCACTAGGCATTTATGGCGTGAAAGCCATGAGTCAGCAAAGGGAAACTGAGTCCTGCTGGCTCTATTCAGACAAAGGAGACACCATGAAAGCTGCCTTGGAACACAAACGAATATTCCTCTACTTGATGACGGTATTGGTGACCGTCGCCATGGTGGGCGCCGCCTGCGGCGGTGATGACGACGAAGACAGCCCCACCGGTTCGGGCGAGCCGCAAAGCGGCGGCACCCTGCGGGTCGGCATGGTCTCGGACGCATGGGACTTCGACCCGCCTGTCATGGTCAATATGCCGTCGCTCGCTGCCCTCCCGCATATATACGACAACCTGCTGATACGCAATCCTGACGGGACCCTGCGGCCCATGTTGGCGGAGTCCTGGGAGACAAACGCCGACGCCAGCCAGTGGACCTTCCACCTTCGCAAAGACGTGATATTCAGCCATGGCAAGGAGTTCAAGGCGGAGGATGTGATCTTCACATTCAACCGGCTGTTTGAGATGGAGTCTCCCCTTGCCAGTGTGATGGCTCAGCCTACAGACATCGTTGCCGTGAACGACTACACGGTGCGCTTCGAGTTCGACGGACCCAACGCCGTTCTTCTGGAATCGCTGGTGAAATATCACGCCGTGATTACCCCCTCGGACGTGGATCCCGCGCGGTTTGTCACGGAGTCCTTCGGGACCGGCCCCTTGATCATGACGGAGCACATCGTTGGGGAGCGCACGATCTTTCGGAAGAATGAGGACTACTGGTGGGAGGGCCATCCCTTCGTGGACGAGGTGATCTTCGTCTATCTCTCCAGCCCTGAGGGCCGGGCTGAGGCCCTCAAGGCCGGCACTATCGATGTCATCTTTGACCTGGACATGCCCAGCGTGCTCACTCTGGAGGCCGATCCCAATACCATCGTGGTGGCGGTGCCTACCGCGGGCTACCTGAACCTGGCCATGGACGTGCGGGAGCCGCCCTTCGACGACGTTCGGGTCCGGAAGGCCATTCAGGCAGTCACCGATAGGCAAGCGATTCTCCAGGTCGCGCAGTTCGGACGGGGCGGCATCGCCTATGACCATCCCATCGCGGTGACAAACCCGGTCTTCAACGAGAGATGCAAACCTCCAGAGTACAACATTGAGCTGGCGAAAGACCTGCTGGCACAAGCGGGGTACCCCGATGGGTTAGACCTGACCCTCTACACCTCCACAACTGGGGGAGGATCCATGGTTGAAATGGCCACGGTCATGAAGGAGAAGGCCGCGCCCGCAGGCATCAACATAGAGATCCTCAACATACCTGAGACCAACTACTGGTCGGACGTGTGGCTACAAGTGCCTTTCAGCACCGTCTGGTGGGGCGGCCGGCCTGCCTGGGAAGCCTTCAGCGTTGTATACCCCACCGGCGCTCCCTGGAACGAGTCGTATTACAGCAACTCAGAGCTTGACGCCCTGCTAAAAACGGCGATGGGCCAGGGAGATCTGGAAGACCAGAAGGAGACCTTCGGGCGGATCCAGTGCATCGTCGTCGAAGAGGTGCCGCGCATCATACCGGTGTTCCGGCCGGTCCTCTTGGGGATGCGCGCAGAGGTGCAGGACCTGGTTCCTATGCAGGACTTCACGCTGCAACTCCGCGAAACGTGGTTGAATCGATAGCGGTTGACCCAAGAAGTCGAGTTGTCATTCTGACGAGCGGAGCGACAATGAATCCGGCGGGGTGCGTTACCCACCAGGGCCTCTTCCAAAGGCCCCGGTCAGGCCACCGATGGCGTTCGGACGCGCCCCGCCCCAGATTCTTCGCCCCGCTCAGAATCCTGCATGCTTATTATCATAAGCACCACAAAGAATGAAAATGCCCCGACCATGTCACCCTGAGCAAAGCGAAGGGTCTGGGGCTGTGGGGCCGTAACCCCGCCCCAGATTCTTCGCTCTGATAGATTGGGGCTTAGAATGACATTTTGAGGAATAATGGCACAGATAATGAGTTTTAGTTATAGCTAGGTGACTTTATGCTGCGCTTTCTGACAGTGCGCATCAGCCTGATGGTGATCACCTTGTTGGTGGTCTCATTGGCTATCTTCGCCATCATTGAGATACTGCCCGGCGATGTGGCGCAGATGATGCTGAAGGCCACTGCAACGGAGGAGAGGTTGGCGCTCGTCCGCGAAGAGCTGAACCTGAATCGTCCTGCCCACGAGCGGTATCTGGATTGGATCGGCGGAGTGGTGCGGGGGGATTGGGGGGACTCTTACTTCATCAAGCGGCCAATCTCCGAAATCCTGCCGAGGAGGATATACCACTCGGTGATCCTGGCCCTCTTCGCGCTCTTTTTCGGAATCCCAATGGCGGTGATCGCAGGGGTATGGGCCGGTATCCGTCCGGACTCGTTAGGGGATCGCTTGGTAAGCACAATAAGCCTGGTGGGGATCTCCCTGCCGGAGTTCGTGACGGGCGTGCTGCTTATGCTCGTCCTGGCTTCTACACTCCATTGGCTTCCTCCTTCGAGCATCATGATGCCCGGTGAGACCCCTCTGACGAGGCCCGCAATTCTGGTCATGCCAGCCCTCACTCTCACAGGGGTCTTGTTCGCCTACATCATGCGCATGACCCGGGCGAATGTGATGGAGGTGATGCAGTCTCACTATGTGCGCACGGCAATCCTCAAAGGCATGCCCATGCGACGGGTCATCCTCCGCCACGTGCTCCCCAACTCCATGATCCCCACTATCACCATCATCGCCATGAACTTCGGATGGATGCTTGGCGGGCTCATCATCGTGGAGAACGTGTTTTCCTATCCCGGACTGGGCCAGCTGCTGCTGGTCGCTATCAACACCCAGGACGTTCCTTTGTTGGAAGCCCTGGCATTGCTCATCGCCGCGACCTATGCCCTGAGTAACTTGATTGCGGACTTGAGCTATGGCGTTCTGGACCCGCGTATTAGATTGAGCTAATGGCTACTGAAGCAATTACCGTTGATGTAAGGACTCTGCCCGGGACCATCGGTTCGGGAATCGCCGGTGCTGGGCGCAGAGGAGGCGCCGCTCTCCGGCTTATCCTCCGCACAACCTCGGGGAGAATTGCGCTGCCTATCGTGCTGCTCCACGTGATATTGAGCCTGGTAGGCCCGTGGCTGGCGCCCTACTCCTCCACCGGTTTTCAGTACTCTGAAACGGGTGAGCTGTACCAGCTCTCGGCGCCGTCCTTCCAGTTTTTGCTAGGCACCGACCAATTTGGACGCGACATTCTGAGCCGGGTCATGTCCGGGGCCACCTCTCTTATCGTAGTGGCTGGATCGGGCGCTGTCCTGGGCATCATCCTGGGCACGGCGGTGGGGATGAGCAGCGCCTATAGGGGCGGTCGGGTGGATAACGTGGTGATGCGGGTATTGGACGGGCTAATGTCCTTCCCCGGCCTGCTGATGGCCCTCCTGGTGCTGACGACCCTCGGCCCAAGCGCTGTGAATATAGCAGCCACCGTGGGCATCGTCACTATGCCCCGGGTCGCCCGGGTAATACGGAGCGTCACGCTCTCGCTGAAGGAGCTGGAGTTCGTGCAGAGCGCACGTCTGCGTGGCGAATCCGCGCTCTACGTCATCTTCCGGGAGATCCTGCCCAACACCCTGCCTGTCCTGGGCGTGGAGCTATCTGTACGACTCAGCTACGCGATTCTCATCGTCTCCTCCCTGGGGTTCCTGGGCATGGGCGTTCAACCACCATCCTCTGACTGGGGCCTTATGATCAGCCAGAGTCGCCAGTTCCTCACCATCGCACCGTGGGTTGCCCTGGCTCCGGTGGTGGCCGTCGCCTCGCTGGTGGTGGGGGTCAACCTCCTCACCGATGGCATCAGGCAGGCTAGTGGATTGCCTCTGGAGAAAATGTCATGAAAAGACAGCAAGCCACCGTGGAACCTGAGACTGACGCGACAGAGTTATTGGTACAGGTTGACCAGCTGGCCGTTACGTTCTATACCCCCAGGGGTACTGTTCGTGCGGTGCGGCAGGCGTCTCTTGAGATAAAGCGTGGCGAGGTCCTGGGTCTCGTCGGCGAGTCAGGCTGTGGGAAATCCACGATGGCCTTTGCCATCATGGGCTACCTCCCCGGCACCGCCAGTGTGGACGGATCGCTCCTCTTTGAGGGCAAGGATATCGCCCATATGGGAGCGTCCGAGCTCCGTCAGTTGCGCGGCAACCGCATGGCCATGGTCTACCAGGACCCCGCCACATCGTTGAACCCCACCATGCGAGTCGGTCCCCAGATTCAAGAGGTGCTGCGGGAGCATTTGGGCCTGGATTGGAACCAGGCCCACGAGCGGACGGCTGAGCTTTTCGATGCCATCGGCCTGCCAGACCCGGAGCACATCGGCCGGCGCTATCCGCATCAGCTCAGCGGCGGCATGCAGCAGCGGGTCGTCATCGCCATGGCGCTTGCCTGCGAGCCGGACCTGCTGATCATGGATGAGCCCACCACGGGTCTTGATGTCACCACGGAGGCCACTATCCTGGACCTGGTGGTGGACTTGAAGCAGCGCGTCAACGCTGGCATCCTCTTTGTGAGCCACAACCTGGGGGTGATCGCGCGGGTGGCCGACCGTGTTGCGGTGATGTACGCCGGCCAGATCGTCGAGCAGGCCCCCGTACGTGAGCTGTTCAAAAGTCCGCAACACCCGTATACGGTCGGCCTGCTGAGCTGTGTGCCCAAGCCGGCCACGGAGGCTGGCACGGTCAACATGCTCAGCCAAATCCCCGGTTCCGTCTATCCGTCTAGCGAGCAGGCCGCGGAGGCCTGCCTGTTTGCCTCCCGATGTCCCATAGCACAGGACTCCTGCAGCGCTCAGGAGCCCCGGATGTTCGATGCGGGGGAGGGACACCTATCCCGCTGCTTCTTCCCAAGCGACATCCGGCCAGACATGTGGGGCGAATCTGAGATGCAAGAGAATGGCCAGCGGAGCACCGTGGAGCCAGTCCTCACCGCCACAGGCCTGCGGCGGTTCTACGGCCGTTGGAGGCGTAAGTACATGTTCTTCGGCCCCCGGGTGCAGCCGCCCGTTCGGGCGGTCACGGACGTAGAGTTCCAGGTCGGCTCCGGTCGGACCCTGGGCATCGTGGGCGAGAGCGGCTCCGGAAAGACCACCGTCGCCCGCATGGTGGTTGGCCTGGTCCCGCGGGACCGCGGCAAGATTCTCCTGGGCTCGGAAGAGATCGCTCCACCGGTCGAGGATCGGACCCGCCAGCAGCAGGCTGCGCTTCGGATGGTCTTCCAGAACCCCACCGCTTCCCTGAATCCCAAGCTTCCCATCCGCCACTCCATCCTTCGATCGTTGCGAAAGTTCGCCGGACTGGACCGCCGCGCCAGTCGTGAGCGCGCCATCGAGCTACTGGAGGCAGTCGGATTGGACGGCGGGTATCTTGACAGCTCCCCCGGTGAGTTGAGCGGTGGCCAGCAGCAGCGGGTGGCGTTGGCCAGTGCCTTCGCCGCCAACCCTCAGATCATCGTCGCCGATGAGGCGGTCTCCGCCCTGGACGTTTCCGTCCAGGCTCAGGTGCTCAACCTGCTGAAGGAGCACCAGCGTGAGGAGGGCACCTCCTACATATTCATCTCCCATGACCTGGGAGTCGTCCGCTATGTATCCGATGATATCCTTGTGCTCTACGCCGGACATGTGGCGGAATCCGGACCCGCCGAGTGCGTTCTGAACAGCCCCTCCCATCCCTATACTGAGGCCCTTCTCTCCGCAGCCCCCGTGCCGGACCCGGACGCTACACCCTCTATGATCCGGCTGCAGGGTGCCGTACCCACCCTCCACAGGCGGTTCAAGGGGTGCTTCTTCGCCGGCCGCTGCCCCAGGAAGATCGGCTCTATCTGTGATGAGATACCACCTCCTGCTCGCCCAGGGCCGGACTCCCCCGATCACGTCATCAACTGCCACATCCCCGTGGAGGAGTTGGTCGCTTTGCACCGAGAGCGGGTGGCGGAGGCTACCTAAGGCCGCTGCTGCATGCCGCCGCTGAGCTGATGCGGATAGCGCCGGCCGAACTCCCCGGCCACTCCTGTGCATCTAATAATGCATAGCTGATCCCCACTGACGAGGCTGCCTGGGAGGCATTGTATGGCACGGCTCCCTTACCAATGGCCCGTAGCTGTAGTGTTGGTGGTGACCGTGGCCTGCTCCTCCCAGGCCGCGCCACCGCCTCCTCCGGCGGAGCCCATCGCTATTGTCACGCCCACACCGGTGCCGGAGCTTGCGCCCTCACCTACGCCCACCGCCACGCAGCCGCCTCCCGCAATCGCTCCCCCCACTCCATCTACGGCGGACCCATCGGTCAGTCCGGAGGAGCTCCGGGAGATGCTGGCCACCGTGCGCTTCCCGCCCAGTGAGTGGCAGAGGACGAACCTCGCGATTCACAGCGTCCCCCTGGACAGCTTCATCGGCCAGGGGCCACGCAAGGATGGCATCCCGCCCATAGACAGTCCCATGTTCGTGCCTGTTGAGCAGGCGGATACATGGCTGTGGAAGACCGAGCCTGTCCAGGTGGTCAGCATCAACGGAGATATTCGGGCCTACCCCCTTCAGATACTCATCTGGCATGAGGTGGTCAATGACGTGGTGGGAGGTGAGCCGGTAGCCGTCACCTACTGACCGCTGTGTAACACCGCCCTGGTGTTTGGGCGGACGGTGGGCGGGCGGGTCCTCGACTTTGGCACCACGGGACTCCTCCGGTTTAGCAACCTGGTCATGTACGATCGCCAGACCGAGTCCTGGTGGCAGGAGTTCACCGGTGAGGCCCTAGTTGGAGATATGACCGGCAAGACCCTTCCGATACTGCCCAACAGCCTCCTCTCCTGGCGTGAGTTCAAGACGGCTCACCCTGAAGGGAAGGTGCTCTCCCGGGAAACCGGCTTCTCCAAGCCTTACGGGTACAATCCCTACCACTTCTACGATACCTATAACGAGCCCTTCCCCTTCCTCTACGAAGGGCCCAAGGATGCCCGCCTGCCCGCCATGGAGCGCGTCGCCGCCGTGGATAGGGGGACGGAGTCCCTGGCGGTGCCCTTCTCGGTCCTGGAGAGGGAGCCGGTGGTCTACGTCACCCTCGCCGGGCGGGAGCTGGTGGTCTTCTTCAAAAAAGGGACCGTCTCCCCCGTCCACACCGGCTGGATTCCCCACGGCCAGGATGTCGGCGCCGTGGGCGTGTTCGACCCACAGCTTGAGGGACGGCGGCTCTCCTTCAGTGTGCGGGACGGCCGGATCGTCGACAGCGAGACCGGCAGCGAGTGGAACCTTCTTGGGGAGGCGGAGTCCGGTCCCCTGGAGGGCGGGACCCTCACGCCCGTGGTCCACCGGAGCCAGTTCTGGTTCTCCTGGGTGGTCTACAAGCCCGACACCATACTATACTTGGGCGGTGGCCAGACCAGCAGAGTGCTCCCTCCTGAGAAGTAGCCATGCCTGAGCTCCCGGACGTTGAGGCCATCCGCCGCTACCTGCTGGCCCAGGGCCTGCCCGAGTCCCGGATCGCTGGCGTGAGCCTCGGCTGGCCCAAGGCGGTCCAGGGGATGACCCCCGCGGAGTTTACCCACCGCATCACCGGCTGCGCCTTCCTGGATGTCAACCGCAGGGCCAAGTACCTCCTCTTCCCCCTGGACCGGGACACCCTGGTGGTGCACCTGCGCATGACCGGCTCCCTGGAGTTGGTCGATTCATCCGACGCTTTCCACTCCAGGCCCAGCGCCCTGTTCCAGCTATCGGACGGCCGGGAGCTGCGCTTCTACGACCCACGACGCCTGGGCAAGCTGTGGCTGACCGGCGACCCCGCACCCATGCTTGCGAGCCTGGGCCTGAGCCCTTGGAGTCCTCCTTCACCGTCGCCACTCTCAAAGAACGCCTGGCCCGCCGCCGCTCGCCCATCAAGCCCCTGCTGCTGGAGCAGGACCTCATCGCCGGTATAGGCAACATCTACGCGGATGAGGCCCTCTTCTGCGCCCGCCTCCATCCCACCCGTCCCGCCTCCGGTCTGACCGCCCGGGAGCTGGCGCGTCTGCATCGGTGTATCGTGTCCGTCTTAGAGCGGGCCACCCATCTGCTTTCGCCCCTCATACCTCTGGGCGGGCCTCCCACGGAGTCCAAAGCGGGTCGCGTTGTGCTCCAGGTGCCCAGGCAGTCGGAGGCCCCCTGCACTCGCTGCGCTACTCCCGTGCGGCGGCTGGTGCTCCGAGGCCGCAGCGCCTACTTCTGCCCAAGCTGCCAGCCGTCCTAAAGCAAGCTTGACGCTGCCACCCACCCTGGCTATGCTTGTTACAGTCGTGAAAGGAGGACGAAGATGCCGGTATATGAGTACGTCTGCCACGACTGCAACGTGAAGTTTGACAAGCTGCGGCCCATGTCTGACGGTCACGCCGCCCAGTGCCCCACCTGTGGCGAAGACTCGGCTCGTGTGCTCTCGGTCTTTGCCGCTTTCAGCAAGGACGCTGGCGGAGAGGTGGCCTCCCTGGCGGGTCCGGGCTGTGCCTGTGCCGCCGGGGGAACCTGCGGCTGCGCCGGAGGCCTCTAGAGCCGGCCTTCTACGCTGGCCTGGACGCCGCTGCCTCACGGCTATCAGCGGTGTAGGGCACATCCGCCCTTGTCGAAGAGGAGTGCCCGCTCAAACGTACTGGGGGGCCTTGCTCTGCGCCACCCGCCGTCGCTGCCCCTGCCACCATCTGAGCAGCAACACTAGCCCCACAATTCCACCCGCTTCCCCTATGGAGGCCACGCCGATGAGGAGGGTGGACTCCAGCCAGAAGCCCAGCGGAAAGAGCTGCACCAGGTAGGACGTCACCGGGTCCAGCATCCATAGATCGTTGGTGAAGCTCAGCTCGTGGAACAGGCGGAAGAGCGGGCCGAAGGCCACCAGCGACACCAGCCCGATGGCCCCCACCACCGCTACCGTGCCAGCGCTTCCGTACACCAGGAGCCTTCGGAGGCGTCCCGCGAACTGGCTGCCTTGTACCAGGAACCCCAGGGTCACAAAAAGGAGCATGTACAGGAACGTCCCCTCCTGCAGGCGGTAGACCCCCCCCACCAGGTCCTTCACGTCACTCATATGCTGGGTCTCGCGGCTGCCGAACAGCTCCCGGGTCTCATCCCCAAATTCGATCCGCAGGCGCAGCAGCTCCTCGTCTGAGTTGAAGTAGTTGCGAATCTGCTTGGCGGCGTCGGTGAGCTGAGTATCGGAAAGACCTGTTCTCCGGCTCACGTTTTGGCGCTCGAACCCAAACTCGTAGAGCGCAGGGCTGTTGAAGGCCAGGCGCACGGTGCTTGTTATCAGGAACAGGGGCAGCGAAACGATAAACAGCATCGCTAGCAGCTTCTTGATAGCTTTCATATCCCTCGGCCCTGGGCTAGGGCTTCTCTCAGAGCGATAGTAGGAGGCGGGCTCTCTGGTTGTCAAGCGAGCGGGTCATTCCTATAATCGCCACAAGGGGGGAATCATGTCCCAGACCCATCCACAGGATGCTTTTCGGGAGCTGGTCGCGTTGCTGGAGCGTCTCCGCGCCCCGGACGGCTGCCCCTGGGACAGGGAGCAGACCCACGTCTCCCTGAAACGGTACCTTTTGGAGGAGACCCACGAGGTCCTGGAGGCCATAGACCAGCAGGTCCCTGCCAAGCTCGCGGAGGAGCTGGGAGACGTCCTGCTGCAGGTCCTCTTCCACGCCCAGATCGCCCGGGAAGCGAGCGAGTTCGCCATCGACGATGTGATCACGGGCCTGCGGGACAAGCTGGTGCGTCGCCATCCCCACGTCTTCGGCGATGTCCAGGTCAAGGACGCCCGAGAGGTGGAGGCCAACTGGGAGAAGCTCAAGGGCCAGGAGAGGGAGCAACCCTCCCTCTTGGGCTCGCTCCCCAAGGATATGCCCGCCCTGGCCTACAGCCAGCTCATTCAGGACCGCGCCTCCACCGCCGGCTTTGATTGGGATGACCTGGACGGCGTCCTGGACAAGGTGACTGAGGAGATTCGGGAGATACGGGAGGCCTCCACCCAGGAGAGGAAGGCGGATGAGTTCGGAGACCTGCTGCTGGCCCTGGTCAACGTGGGCCGCTGGCTGGGAGTCCACGGGGAGGATGCCCTCCGCCGGGCCAACGCCCGCTTCATTGGGCGGTTTTCTGAGATGGAGCGCCTGGCCCGGGAGCGCGGACTGACCTTTCCCGACCTGCCCCAGGAGCGCAAAGAGGCCCTGTGGCAGGAGGCCAAACGCTCAGTCCAAGGCCCTGCCTAGGGAGAGCTTCGATGCATCAACTGGCTTTGCAGGAAGGTGCAGCACACCTGGGTCTGCTGCGCACCGCTCATTGCAGTTCGCGGTACGGATCATAGTACCAGTCGGCTCGTAGGGTCTTCAAATCGGGCTCATGTCTTGGGCTCTGCGCCTGATATGCCACCAATTTGCCGAAACTGGCCCTTTGGCAAGTTCAGCCGGTCCAAGGCCCGTCCTTTCCTCCTGACCGATCCCGCAGCTTGACAGTTGAGGGCCCAACTCTCCATAGCTCTCGCTTACCTTATTATTACCCTCATCGCTCGCGGACCAACCTACCCACGGCCTCTAGGTACTGAATCACCGCGTGCACACGCGGATGCTTGATGTCAGGGCACATATCTAGCTTGCTGTAGATATTGTTGATATGCCGCTCGACGGTTTTGGGCTCCAGGTAAAGTTCATTGGCTATGCCTTCGTTCCTATAGCTTTTGGCCATCCAGGCCAGAACCTCACGTTCCCTTGGGGTGAGTCTTTGTAATACAGTACCTCTTATCTGGCTGGCGTTCATCAACTGGCCCATGACAGCAGGGTCTACAATGACTCGGCCCTGGGCTACGCCCTGCACTACCTGAACAAGCTGCTCACTCGTATCTACTGTGTGCCGCTGTAGAAAAGCAAAGCCCGCCGAGACACCCTTCGAGTACTCTCTGAGAGCCTTAATACATCTGAAATCGTAACTCGTCGTGAGAAGGACGATGCCAATCTCACGGTCGTATTCTCGAATCATTTCCAGGGTTTCCATGATGCCGGCTTGGAGGACCCGTGTTCCTAGCACCAGAACGTGCGGTTTAAGCGCCATAGCCGTCGCCACTAATGATGCACCGTCAATACTACCCGCGGTGCCCAACACACATATGCCCGGATCGGACACAAAAAAGGACTCATACGCTTCTCTCATTATCGACTGTTCCTCGGCGATGAACAACCGAATCTGCCCAGCCACCGGTTCCTGGGTCGATACCTCAAGCTCCGGCGTTATCGGTTCCCTACCGTCAGCGAGCGCGACTTCCATGGGTATCATCTCTGCTTGTAACAATGCCATTTCGGGCTCAGCCAGTGGCAGGTGGGGAGAGGCCTCATCCTCCAAGGCGGAGGCCAGCAGCGTTCGGACTACGTTTTCATCGTCAGCGCTTAACGGCGTGCCCATAGATGTTCTCCAATAATCAAGGTATGGCCATGGCTAGAGTAGAAGAATGGGCGTCTGCAACCAACGGCGTTTGCGCCAGTTTTCACTATGAAAAAGGCCAGGCGACTGCCTGGCCTTTTTGCCGGGTGGATCCTGACCTGAATCTAGTTCCGTTGGACTGGGTTCAAATACCCTCGCTCAAATGCGACTCGTACCGCCCGAGTCCGACTGTTTACTTCCAGCTTTCGGTAAAGATTTTCGATGTGAAATCTCACGGTGCGCACACTGATCGATAGATGCTCAGCGATCTCCTTGTTTCGGTGGCCCAAGGCTAACGAGTGGAGGATCTCAAGCTCCCGCGTGGTGATCTGAAGCAAGGGTTCCCTGCCTGGCAATCTTGAAGCAAGGCGACCACCGGACGGCCAGTCGAATCCCGGAGCAACAAGAGCTAGCTTGTCCGTCAGCTCAGACTTGGGATCGTAGTCCACTGGCGGCTGGAGATCCGTGAGCTCCCGAAGAGCTCCCAGAGTAGCTGATGCTTGGCGCCACTGCAGGAGGCTTTGGGCGTCGTAGAGGGCAGCAAAAGTTAAATACGCTCCCATGGCCTCAGGAAACTTCACTGCATCGAGCAAAAGATGGAGATGGCAGCCAGTTTTGGTCACGAAACTGTACCCAACGCTATGGGCAGATCCAGAGCGCCAAAAGAGAGGTAATGTGTCTCTCAAGGCTCGTGCGCGCGACTCTTCTGTCAATAGGTCCACTGACCGTAAGCCAAGCACCTCCGTTTTCTCGTATCCCAATCTTTTGAGCCAAAGGCGGTTGACCTTGACTAGTCTGCCGTTCTCATCGATTGAATGCATCATAACCGGGGCGTTGTCGAAGACGGTCTCTATATACTCCTCTAACCGATTCGATTCATTCCGGAGAAGTTCCTTCCGATTCAACTCTTCAGGTCGATTTCCAGTTGCCACCTTGCACACCTCTTTTACCTCGCCGCCTCTATCCCGTCCATCAATGGCGTTTGGGCGTCCATCAAGATAGCATTCGGCATTGCCAATTTCGCCTTTGCTCTCAAGATGTTCGCCTGCTTTATCTAATCATCGATTAGCACCTTCCAGTGTTCATTGGTAGGAAGATTGATTTCTCCTGGGTAATAAGACTGACTAAGTGGGTCAGCCATTTTGCGGAGGAGCAGTAGACCTTTAGTCCTGCCCAAGCTGAATTTGCCAAACGTGCTCATTCGGAAAGGTGCAGTCCCCCTTTACGGCCCCCGGCATCTTGGTGCAGCTACGGTGCAGCGGCACGGTTCAGGGACGCAGCATCGGCGGACTTGATCTCTGTCTTGTGATTCTTCAAGCGATAGCTGAATGGGCAGCTGGTCTGCTAAGATTCCGACAATGCGTAATGTCAAGTGAGCCTGTCGAACCATATGAGCGGAGCGACACCCCCTAGCTGCTGTGCCCTGAGCACCCATCGTGGAGGCCGGCCACGCGGCCAAGCAGATGCTCCTCAGACTCGCGCAGGGCGTACCAGGGAGCAACCTGAACGCCGTGGCAGCACACCAGGGTGTACCGCCCCCAATCGATTCTCCAGGCCTCGTCGGTGACCTCGTCCAGGCGAAGCGCGGCCCTCAGAAACTCGTCGGTAATCTGGGAAGTAACCTCTGTCAGTAACTGCGTCATCTCCTGCGCCCTCCCGTGCAGGTGAGATGGAGTTACGCTAGCATATGCACCGGATGGCTGGACAGGCTCGCTCAGGCCGTTTCGGTGAGACGGAAGTCTCGCAATGGGGGCCGATTTGGGCCATAGAGATCGGTAGGCAACCGGCGGGGCTCGCCCGGGGAGTATGGGCTAGAGGCTCCCTACAGGTACCACAGCCGCTCGCCCAGGGTGGCCTGCCCCTCCTCCGCCAGCCCCGCCATCGCCCACATGGCGAACCTGCCTATCATCCGCTCCCGCATAGAGCGTGGTGGCCTTACATAGGTGACCCGCCGCGGCACGTTGCCCAGCGACGCCGCCAGGTCCAGTGCGTCGTCGAAGTCGCCCAGCTCGTCCACCAGCCCCAGCTCCTTGCCACGCCGCCCGGTGAACACCTCGCCCGTGGCGAGGCCCCGCACCTGCTCTGGAGTGATGCCCCGGGACTGGGCTACCCGCTCCACAAAGGCCTCGAACAGCTCGTCGATGAGCCCCTGCAGCTTCCGCTCCTCCTCCTCCGTTGACGGGCGGTAGATCGCCCCCATGTCCTTCAACGGCCCGCTCTTGTTCACTGAGACGCTCACCCCCACCCGCTCCAGCAGGTCGGCGATCATGGGCCGTAGCGAAATGACGCCGATGGAGCCGACGATGGAGCCGGGTAGGGCGATTACCTTCGTGGCGGGGCACGCCGCCATGTACGCCCCCGAGGTTCCCGACCCTCGGATGAAGGCGACCACCGGCTTCTTCTGGCGAAGTCGGCTCACCTTGGCGTACAGGCTCTCCGACGCCGTGACCGTACCCCCGGGTGAGTCGATATCCAGCACCACCGCCCGTATCCGCGGGTTGCGCTCCAAGCCGTCCAGGAGCTGGTAGTGGACGGACGAGCGCACCACGGGGCCAATCATTCCGAACAGCTCGATCACCCCAATCCTGCCACGCCTTTGGAACAATAGTGCCATGGGCTCTCTTCCTACCGGACCTTGGTAAAACGGACGCCAGTCAGTGATGTCTATGCTATATTACACCAACCAGCTACTTGTGGAGGTATTGAGATGGCTAGTGAGCAGAAGCTGTTGGTAGACCACGTCATCCCAGCCAGCCCCGACGGCAACGGTGCCGCCTTCGAGCTCAAGCAGGGTCAGTTCATCCGGGTCATCGGCAGGTCAACCGTGGACTTCGTTACTTTCAACCTTCACAACCTGAAGGAGCGGTTCGACCAGGCCCGCACTAAGACCAACCAGCTCAAGCTCTTTCTCACCGCCGGAGACCTCCTGGTCTCCAAGGACAACTCTGTGATGCTGACCATCGTGGAGGACACCTGGCCATGGCACCACGACCTCCAGAAGGGGATGTGTAGTCGCAAGCGCCAGGAGCTGGTGTTCAAGGGCGAGCACAAGGTCGAGACCTGGGGTCAGGAGGGCCAACAGCGGCGCTGGGAGCGGTGGGAGGATATTCCCCAGCGCGGATGCTGGGAGAACCTCTCCAACGCCCTGGAGCCGTGGGGTGTCGATCCATGGGACATCCCCAGCCCCTTCAACATCTTCCAGAACATGCGCATCGACGGCGAGACCGGCCGCTTCTGGTTCGATCACAAGCACCCCGACGAAGATTTCTACGTGGAGATGAGGGCGGAGATGGACCTGCTGGTCGGGGCCAGCCACCACCGCGGAGCTACCACCCGCATTCAGATCTACCAGCGGTAGGTTGATCCCAGACCGTAGTTCCCTCTCCCCTATGCCTCCTCCCCCCGTACACGGGACTCCTCCCCTATACCTCCTCCCCCTGTACGGGGGAGGACTGAGGTGGGGGTCCCTCCATTACCCCTCGGGCTGGGTTATGTAGTACGGTGGGTCCAGCGCCTTGTCCTGCACCTCCACCTCCACCACCGTCGGCCTGTTCCCCTTGATGGCCTCTCTGACCGCCCCCGGCAGCTCGTCCAGCCGCTCCACCTTGATGCCTCGGGCACCAAAGCTCTCCGCCAGCCGTGGGAAGTCCGGGTTGTGCAGCTCTGTGCCTATGACCCGCCCGCCGTAGTGCAGGTCCTGGTCGCGCTTCGTGGAGCCATACTGGCTGTTGTTGAACACCACCGCCACCACGTTGATGCCGTACTGCACCGCCGTCGCCAGCTCCGCCACGGCGTACAGAAAGCCGCCGTCGCCGCACAGCGCCACCACCGGCGCGTCCGGGTTGCCCACCTTGGCGCCCAGGGCCGTTGGAAAGGCGAAGCCCAGCGTGCCCATGTAAGAGGCGGTGATGTACGTGCGAGGCCGTATGGCAGGGTAGGCGATGGTCCCCCACGCTCCTATGCTGGTGATGCCGCTGACCACGATGCCCTCCTCCGGGATCGCCTCTCGTAGCCCCTCCACCACCGCAAGCTGCTCCGGCGCCGCCTCCCGGATGCGCTCCCTGGCTCTCCTCTTGATGTCCTGGAGCTCATCCTCTCCCCACGTGTTCTGCACCGTACGTCCCCGCAGCGCCTGGGCCAGGTGCCGCAGCGCGAGCTTTGCATCCGTGGCTATGCCCACATCCACGGGGTAGCTCTTGCCGAACTCTGTTTCGTCCACGTTGATGTTGACCAGCTTCTGTGGCGGGTGCAGCATCTCCGCCGGGTCCCGACGGTGCCCGCCAAACCGTGTCCCCACCGCCAGCACCACGTCCGCGTGGGGCACTAGGTCGCGACCGGGCCCCCAGCTATAGTACATAGAGCCGATAAGGAGTGGATGCGTACGGGGTAGTGCTCCCTGGCCCTCCGGCGTCGTTACCACCGGGGCCCTCAGCAGCTCCGCCACCTCACGCAGCTCCTCGGAGGCGTCGGACAGGTTCACGCCGCCGCCCGCCCAGATCAGCGGCCGCTTCGCCGACGCCAGCAGCTCTACAGCCCGCTCGATCTCCCCGGCGGCGGGATTTGGCCGCGGGTACTCCTCCGGCTCTATGATCTCCAACTCCGCCGTCGCATCCAGGAGGTCGGGGGCCACCTCAACCTCCACCGGCCGGGGTCGTCCTGTCTTGAGCTGGCGGACCCCTTCGTGGATGGCCGCGGGTATCTCCTCGGTACGAGTTGCCCGGTGGCTCCACTTGGTAACCGGGCGTAGCGCCTCCATCTGGTCGTCCACCTCGTGCAGGGCACCCAGGTCCTTGCCGATGCTCTCGCTAGCGATCTGGCCAGATACCAGCATCACCTGCGATGAGGCGGCGTAGGCCGTAGCTAGGGCGGCTCCCGCGTTGTAGACGCCTGGCCCCGGCACCACCAGCCCGACGCCTATCTTACCCGTGGAGCGGGCGTAGCCGTCGGCCATGTAGGCGGCCGTCTGCTCGTGGCGGACGGTGATGAGCCGGATCTCCGGCGCGTCGAACAGGGCGTCGTACACCTGCATGATCTGGACGCCCGGCAGCCCGAATACCACCTGCACCCCTTCCGCCTTCAACGATCGGATGAGCGCCTGGCTACCGGTCATCAGGGGCATGCGTCAACCTCCGTGAGGGCTCAAATGGCTTGGGACTGCCACCATCATAGCTACCGGTCCGTCGGTGTCAACCGGGTCACGGTCGTGGCCGTGGAGCAGCATACCGTCAGGGTTCCGTCAGGTGAACGTCAGGCATTCGGCCCCAATGTTTTGTACGGTGCGGCTAGCTTTCCCAAGTCTTGAACTTGCGATATGGTAAGCCAGCCATGAGTCAGCAGCGCATAGGCAGGTACCGGGTCCTGGAGCACATCGCCGATGGCGGCCAGGCCGCCGTCTACCGTGCCTGAGACAGCGATACGGGCGGTATCGTGGCCCTGAAGGTGATCCACGCCCAGCTTGCGCGGCAGCCTGCCTACTTGGAGCGCTTCCAACGCGAGGCGTCCCTCGCCTCCGCTATCGATCACCCCAACGTCATCCGTATCTTCGAGATCGGGCGTGACGGAGAGACCCACATCCTCCATCAGGTCTGCCTGGGCCTCCAGGCCGCTCACCAGGGCGGCGTTGAGGTGCACCGGGATATCAAGCCTCAGAATATCCTCGTGGCGCCCGACGGCACCATGAAGCTTACCGACTTCGGCATCGCCAGGGCTGCCGACCTTTCGGCTATGACCGCCACCGGCGCGATAATGGGTACTCCCCACTACATGTCCCCTGAGCAGTCCCAGGGTGAGCGGGCGGACATCCGTACCGATGTCTACGCCCTGGGCATCGTCCTCTACCAGATGCTCACCGGAGAGCTGCCCTTCAACGCCGAGACGCCCATGGCGGTGCTCCGCATGCACCGGGAGGATTCACCAAAGCACCTGCGGGAGCTTCGTGCCGACGTGCCGCCGGAGGTGGACGCCATCGTGGAGCGGTGCCTGGAGAAAGACCCTGAGCGCCGCTACCAGACCCCCGCGGACCTGGCCCAGGCATTGGAGCAGGCCGTGCCCGGCTCTATACCGGCCACTCCTGAGCCGCAGATGCTCTCCCAACCCACGCCTCCCGCACCGCAACCGCCTGCGCCTGCCATTCCACCGACGGTTCCTCCTCCACCCGTATCGCAGGCCCGTCTCCTCCGCCAGCGCCGCCGCCACCGCCACCAAGTGCGGGCCCAGCGCCTCAGCCGACGCCCGCACCGTCTGCAAAGCTGAGACGAGGTGGCTTTCTTTCGTACCGAGGCTGGGGAGGACTTATCGTGTTGGTCCTCTTTATGATAGCTCTAATTGTATTCGTGCCTAACTTGGGCAGAGGGAATAGAGATAATCCCGGCGTGGTGCCCTTCTCACCGACAAGTACGCCCACTCCTACAGCAACGCCGACGGCCATACCCACCGCGACCCCGATTGCAACGCCTGTGCCAACGCCGCCAACAGCTACGCCCACTCAGGTCTCGCCTACCCCTACGCCCGTGCCCCCAACACCCACTCCAACGCCCGTAGCGACGCTTTTCCCAGGAATGGCAAACGAAGAGACGGGTAAACTCGGAGGTGTGCACTGGGGGCCAGGCTACGTGAGCAGCGGCCAGGTGGTCGATTTTGGCACGGGGCCAATTTACGGGAGTAGGCGAAACAACTTCGCTAGCTACCTATACAGCGCACAGGGTGAAAATCCTCCAGAAGTGCCAGCCGATGACACCGTTCTGTTTGCTAAAGTCGTACCCCGCTCTGACCGTACGGGATGCCATCCTAATAACCCAAGTTACCTAGGAGTGACCAACGAAGAACTGGCTGACCTGAGTTCGTTGCCTTACGAGGCTCAGCCCGCAGTCGAGGTGTCTGCCGCCGAATCGGTGGACTGCTACACTGGCCTCCTGGCTTACCTACAAGGAAGCCACTATGGGATTATCCAGCCCGTTGAGGTAGATGAAGCTGGGGGTTTGGAGTTCAACTGGTGGTACGGCGAACCTGGGGTGACTAATTTCTCTTTGGTCGCTGCTCTAAGTAACCCGCTGCCCTTGCCGTCTCCTACTCTCACATTGACGCCCACTGCTGTACCCACTCCTACTCCCGCCCCAACCCCGACACCCACGGCTACTGCTACAGCGACCCCCACGCCAACACCATCCCCTAATGCAGGCGGCGGCAAAATCGCGTTCATCTCGGATCGCGACGGCAACTGGGAAATCTACGTCATGAACGCCGACGGCACGGGTCAGACCCGCCTTACCTTCAACTCCGCTGACGACGTCGAGCCCGCGTGGTCTCCCGACGGCTCAAAGATTGCCTTTCACTCCTTCCGAGACGGCAACGGTGAAATCTACCTCATGAATGTCGACGGCACGGGTCTGACCCGCCTTACGTTCATTTCAGACTATGATGGAGGACCCACGTGGTCTCCTGATGGCACCAAAATTGTCTTCCACACAAACCGGGATGGCAATCAGGAAACTTACGTGATGAACGCCGACGGCACGGGTCAGGCTAATATCTCCAATAATCCGGCCACCGACAGCTGGCCCGCCTGGTCTTCTGACGGCACTAAGATCGTGTTCAGCTCCTTGCGGGACGGGAACGAGGAGATCTACGTGGTGAACGCTGATGGCACAGGTCAGACCCGCCTCACCTTTAATTCCGTTGATGACCTGGAGCCTGCCTGGGGCCCGTAGCGCAGGGCCTATCCTCCTCTCCCTCTGCCATCCTCTCCTTCCCCATCCTCCATCCCGTCCGCTATCCTGGCAGCATCGTCATGCACCTTTACAACCTATCGCTGCCGCCTCGGCCTCTCCGGGTGCACCCCTGTTTGGCCTGCCGCCCCCGGCGAAATCACGTCTTGTCCGATGATGCTTTGCTCATTGAGACTCTCGGTAACCCCGGTCATCCGGGGCGTATCGGAGAGCCTGCCGAACGGAGAGGAGTTGTTTCCCCGAAAAAAGTTTTCTCTCAGCTAAGGGTCAGCTACAATCACTTGACATAACATGGAAACAAATCCCTCTTCATCCCCTTGTAGGGGCGATTCACGAATCGCCCCAAGCGTACTGTCATTCTGAACGAAGTGAAGAATCTACAGAGGTGACATGAGAGTGAACCACGGCCATAGGCAGCGATCCCTTGGCTGGTCGGGGTCGGGGAATTTAAGAGCCTGCCGGAGGAGGTGTCCCCTCAACTTACTACCTTATGGCCAGGCAGCTTTACAGCTTCGGTCGCAGCGTATGCCACTCCGTCGCCTGCTCGTAAGCGTAGGCCACCTGGAGCACCGTCGCCTCGTCGAACGGCCTCCCCCCTGTCATTCTGAACGAAGTGAAGAATCCACAGAGGTGACATGAGAGTGAACCAAGGCCATAGGCAGCCATCCCTTGGCTGGTCGGGGTCGGGGAGTTTAAGAGCCTGCCCCAAGCCTACCGAAGGACATGCGCGGAAGCCCCCTCCCCTTGGCCAGAGTGGCCAGGCAGCTTTACAGCTTCGGACGCAGCGTATGCCACTCCGTCGCCTGCTCATAGGCGTAGGCCAGCTGGAGCACCGTCGTCTCGTCAAAGTGCCTTCCCACGATCTGAAGGCCCACCGGTGTCCTCCGCTCGTCGAAGCCGCAGGGCACGCTTATGGCCGGCGTACCCGCCGCGTTGAACACCCGAGTAAACAGCGTCAGCAGCCCTTGGGTGGGCCGAGACTCCCCGTTCAGCACCATGGTGGTCTCCCCTATCCTCGGCACGCTCATCGGCTCCGTGGGCGTCACCAGGATGTCCACCCTCTCCATCACCTCGCGTATGCGTTGGGCAAAGCGGGTCCGGGCCTGCTGGGCGCGGATGTAGTCCACCGCGGGTACGAACAGGTGCGCCTCCAGCCGACTGAGCACCTGCGGGTCGTAGTCCTGGGGCCGCTCCCTCAGCCATTGCTCGTGGTAGACCGTCGCCTCGGCACCCAGGATGCCCGCCGTGATGGAGGCCGCGTCGTGGACCTCCGGCAGCGATATCTCCTCGACGCCGATTCCCAGGCCCTCCAGCACGCCGATGGCCTGCTCCACCAAGCTCCGGACGCCGTCCTGCAGCTCCTCGTAGAACAGCTCCTTCGGCAGGCCCGCCCGCAGGCCTCGCACCTCTCGCCTCAGGCCCGCCCGGTAATCGGGGACCGGCGCATTGCTGGAGGAGGCATCCTTGGGGTCGTGGCCCGCCATGGCCTGCAGCAGTATCGCACAGTCCTCCACGCTCCGCGCCATAGGCCCCGGATGGTCCAGCGACCACGACAGCGGCACCAGCCCGTACTTGCTGATGCGACCGTAGGTGGGCTTGATCCCCACGATGCCGCAAATGGACGCGGGTATCCTGACCGACCCGCCGGTGTCGGAGCCCGTGGCCGCGGGCACCAGACCCGCCATCACAGCCACGCCGGAGCCGCTGCTAGAGCCGCCGGGCAGGCACTCCAGGTCCCACGGGTTGCGTGGCGTGTCGTAGTGGGCGTTCGTCCCCAAGGCGCCGTAGGCGAACTCGTGCATGTTCGTCTTGCCCAGCATGGTCCCCCCGGCCTCCTTCAGCAGCGTAACGCTGGTCGCGTCCTCCTCGGGCACGAAGTCGGCCAGGATGCGAGAGCCAGCGGTGGTCCGCACTCCCTTGGTGTAGTAGAGGTCCTTTAGAGCGATGGGTATGCCGTGTAGCGGCCCCTTGTAGTCGCCCGCGACGATGGCCTTCTCCGCTACCGCCGCCTCCTCCAGCGCCGAGTCGCCTAGCACGGTGATGAAGCTATGGAGCCTCCCGTCCAGTGCCTTTATCCGTTCTAGGCACGCCTGCGTCAGCTCCACCGGCGACAGCTTCCCCTCGCGGATCAGCGGCTCCAGCTCAGCGATGGTCAAGTAGCACAGCTCTTCCTGGTTCATAGCGCGGCCATTGTAGCGGGGCATCAGTAGGGGGTCAACGGAGGGGGAGCGATTACCCCTTCACCACCCCCAGCGGCCGCATGCGGACATCCTCTTTACGTTAGCCCCACGCTCCGTTTCAGCGCCTGGTCCACCTCTTTCATCTTCTCAGCCCTCAGAGTACCGGCAAGGCGGCCAAGCCGGACCTGGTCTATGGTCTGAATCTGCTCACACTTAACGATGCTGTTCTTGGGCAGACCGCTTTCCTGAGCCGTGATGCCCACCTGGAAAGGATAAGGCCTCCGCTCCTGTGTCGAGACGGCTGCGACTATGGTGGTAGGGCTGACCTGGTTCCCCACGTCGTTCTGGACGATGAGTGCCGGGCGTATGCCCGCTTGCTCCGAGCCCCGGCCGGGGGACCAGTCTACGTAGTAGATCTCGCCCCGCCTAACCATCGCGGAGCATGACCTCACTCGTCAGGTTCAGTGCCTCTTCCGCAAATGCAAGGTTCTCCTTGGCCATAGCTAGGTAGCCCTCTTTCATTTCTTGCTCCATAGCCTCTTGGAGCCTTTTCTTGAGTATTCCAGCGATCACAGCGCTTCTGGGCATGCCTTGCTCACCTGCGAGGCGGTCTATTGGGTCAAGAACATCGTCTGGTAAACTGATGGTTACCTTCCTAGTTGTGGGCATACTGTGTACTCCTACCAATTGTTACTACTATCATACCATAACTAGATTATGGTGGCTACATTGATCTGAATGGTGTTACTATCCCCTCTTCTTCATCCACTTCCAATCCATCACTGCTTCCACCCTGCCACTCTCCTCTTCCCCATTCCCCTGCCATACCCTATTCTCTTTGAGTGAAGGTCTCCCTGATACACTTGCCCCATCCCGTCGGGCCTCTGAGAATATCGGGGTTGTTTCCCCGAAAAAAGTTTTCGCTCAGCTAGGACCCAGCTTGAACAACTTGACATAACATGGAAACAACTCTCCTCCCTCAGCGTTGGCCGGGCCCCCTATCCCTTCACCTTCCCATCGCCACGCCGCCCGCCGCCATCGGCGTCACGTGCCGGGGTTTCTTGACGCTATCCAGGGGGTGTGACAAACTGAGGCTTCCTTGGAGGGGATTCTTTGACTGGATTCGTCAACAACGTCCTGGATCTGATCGGAAATACGCCACTCGTCTCCCTCACATCCCTGGGACAGCCAGATTCAGCCCAGGTGCTGGGGAAGCTGGAGGCGCAGAACCCCGGTGGGAGCGTCAAGGACCGGGTTGTCCTTGCCATGGTGGAGGATGCAGAGGCCACCGGCCTCCTCCAGCCCGGCTTTACCATCGTGGAGCCCACGGGCGGCAACATGGGGATCTCCCTGGCGTTGGTGGGTGCCGCCAAGGGCCATCCGGTGCTTATTGTTATGCCGGAAGGGGTCACCCTTCAGCGGCGCAATATTCTCACCCGGCTCGGTGCCACGGTGCACCTCACCCCCTCGCACCTCGGTATGGAAGGGGCGCGCATGGCGGCCCGGCGTCTGGTGGAGGAGAAGCGCGACTACGTTGGCCTCAGCCAGTTCGATAATCCGGCCAACCCAAAAGCCCACCGGGATGGGACCGCCAGGGAGATCCTGGAGGTAACGGGTGGCAAGGTGGACGCCTTCGTGGCCGGCGTTGGAACGGGAGGCACCATCACCGGCGTTGGCCAGGTCTTGAAGGCGGCCTCCCCTTCCGTTCTGGTCGTGGCCGTTGAGCCCGCTTCGTCGCCGCTCCTCAGTGTGGGACAGGCCGGCGAGCACGGCATACCGGGCATCGGTGCCGATTTCATCCCCCCTATTCTCAAACGTGACCTGATTGACGAGGTGGTCACCGTCACCGATGACCAGGCGATCGACACCACCCGGCGGCTTGCCCGCGAGATGGGGCTCGTGGTGGGGAGATCATCGGGTGCCAACGTCTTCGCCAGCTTGGAAGTCGCCCAACGCCTCGGCCCGGGCCATGTCGTGGTGACGATGCTCCCGGACACCGGTGAGCGGTACGAGTAGGGGCTACGTTAGGGCCTGCTCTGGTACAATGGATAGCGTGTTCCCCACGTTAGCAAAGGGAAGGAGCCATGTCGCAAAAGACTATCAGGCTGACCAGCCTGGCCCACTGCGCCGGTTGAGCCTCCAAGTTCAGTCCTGAGGACCTGGTGCAGGTCCTGAGCCATCTGCCAACCGTGACCCACCCAGACCTGTTGGTGGGGACGGAGACGGGCGATGACGCCGCCGTCTATCGCCTTGGGGAGGACATTGCCCTCGTTCAGTCGGTGGACTTCTTTCCTCCCGTGGTGGATGACCCGTACGACTTCGGCGCTATTGTCGTGGCCAACGCCGTCAGCGATATCTATGCGATGGGCGGCACTCCCCTGCTGGGGCTGAACATCGTTGCGTTCCCCGTGGGGCTTCCCAAGGAAATTCTGACGACCATCCTGAAGGGGGGCTACGACAAGGCCGACGAAGCTCACCTGCTGATCGTGGGCGGCCATACCATAGATGACGAGGAGCCGAAGTACGGCGTTGCGGTCACCGGTCTGATTCGACCCGGCCAGCAGGTGACCAATGCCAACGCACAGGCCGGCGACTCCCTGGTGCTCACCAAACCCATCGGCACCGGCATCATCACCACCGCCGGTAAGCAGGACGCCGTCGATGAGCAGGTGCTGGACGAAGCCATCAGGACTATGGCGACGCTGAACAGGGCCGCCAGTGAGGCCATGATGCAGGTGGGGGTCCACGCCTGTACCGATATCACAGGCTTCGGCTTGCTGGGCCATTTGAAAGCCATGATGGTAGCCAGTGGAGTCGGGGCGCACCTCTATCTCTCCCAGGTCCCTCTGCTGCCGGGCACCTGGCGGCTTGCAGAGCAGGGGATCGCTCCCGGAGGTACGGAGCGAAACCTCGCCTCCCTGGGGTCCAACGTGCAGTGGGACTCGGCGGTGCCGGATGTCGCCAAGGTGGTCCTCAGCGATGCGCAGACCTCCGGCGGGCTCCTTATCTCCGTGGCCCCGGACAAGGAGCAACGGCTGATTGACGAGCTCACCCGGCGCGGCGTTCCCGTCACCGCTGTTATCGGTCGGGTGGCTAAGGAGAGTCCGGGTGTTATTCAGGTCCTGGCCTAGACCTAGCGCTATGCCCTGGAGCCTTCAACATCCCTCAGGGTGTGGTGTTGTCAGAAATACACGTTTCTGGGAGTCATGAGCCCATGCTTCAGCTTGAAAAGCGCTTCGCCGACGAGATCACTGCCCATGCACTGGAAGATGACCCTAACGAGTGCTGTGGTTTCCTTGCGGGCCTGAACGGCAGCGTCACCAAGCTGTATCGCATGACCAACGTGGAGCACAGCCCTTACCGCTACAACATGGACCCCCAGGAGCTGTACCACACCTACCGGGAGATCGATGACGGCGGGTGGGATCTCCTCGCCATCTACCACTCCCACACCCACTCGGAGGCCTACCCCTCCGCCACGGATGTGCGACTAGCCACCTGGTCTGACGCCTACTACCTGCTGGTTTCCCTCTTGAGCAAGGATGCCCCGGCGCTCCGGGCCTTTCGCATCGAGGACGGCCAGATCAGCGAAGAAGAGCTGCGCATTATCCAGGGATAGCCCGCAGCGAATCACTCTCCTCATCCATCGCCATCATCCCCAGGTCAATGGCCGTGTTTCTGTAGCTGGCTGCGCCTTGACCCTGACATCCCCGGCCCCGCCGCCGTTATTACCTGTGAAGTTACCCAAGGAGGAGAATCATGGGAAAGTGGATTCAGGGTCTAATAATCGCGCTCCTGGCGATATTCGTCACGGGAACATTCGCCTTTGCAGGCGGCGGTGCCTCTCCCCAGCCGCAGGAGAGCACGGAAGAGCCCACCGGCCAGGGGTGGCTGGGCATCAGCGTTGTGAACATCGGTGAGCGAGTAGTGGACCACTTCGGCCTCACCGTCGATTCAGGCGTGGCCATCGTACACGTCGCGGCAGATGGGCCAGGCGGCACCGCGGGGCTTCAGGCCGGTGACGTCGTTCAGGCTATCGACGGCCAGCAGGTCACCGCGGTGGAGCAGCTAGGGGACATCATCCGCGCCATTGCTCCCGGCACCACGGTCACCGTGACCATCCTGCGGGATGGCACCGCCTTGGATATCTCCGTGGTGGTGGGTCAACGGCCACAACGCCGGGTGTATGAGAGCCCCGTACCCGGCTACGCGCTGCGGCTCATCACTCCGGGCCTCCTGAGGAGCCTTGTCCATGCCGACTACCAGCTTATAGGCGAGGATGGCGAGGTCATCAACGTTGGGCTGACTCTGGGCGATGTTGTGGTGACCACCGACTCCGGGCTGCTCACCATAACCCGCAAGGACGGCGTGGGTGTGCAGTTCCAGACCGCCATGGATACCCTTATCGCCATCGGAAGGCATCCCATCAACCTGGAGGGCTTCATCGAGGGGACCCAGGTCCTAGTGGTCGAGAGGGATGGCGATGTGGTCGCGGTGGTTGGCGGGCTGGGAGAGTTGGTGAAGCACTCGAAGCCGAAGCATTACAAGGTGTGGCCCAATCACCGGGTAGCCGGAAACACACCTGCGTATGCGCTGCCCCAGCAGGAGCAACTGCGCGGGCTGCTCCGTGATGTCGGCCCCGGGCCGGAGCTCCGAAAGAATATGCGCCGGCTAGGTCCCGAGATGAGGGAGAGGGTGAAAGAGTTCGAGTCTTTCTTCCGTAACCCGTTCCCCGAGTACGACAGTCCGAGAATTGCCCCCGAAAGTTTTGAGGCCATAGACCAGGGTATGGCAACGGCGTAGCTGAGGTGCGGCGCGTCGTAGAGAGAGTCCCGATGGAAATCGGGACTCTCTTCTTGTAATCGGCGGTGGCTCTCAAGCATATACCTGTACCCTTTATGTGTGGTTGCGGGAATAGAGGCAGCATCACAGAGATCTCCTACATCACCGCAACCAGGTTGGCTACAACGCTGCCCAACTCGGTAGTGCTAACCGTCTTGGCGCCGGGTGACGCGATGTCCGGCGTCCGGTGGCCATCGGCCAGGGCGCGCTCCACCGCCCGCTCCACGAGGTCAGCCTCTCCGGGCAGCCCCAGTGAGTAGCGGAGCATCATTGCAACGGTGAGTATGGTAGCGAAGGGGTTCGCCTTCCCCTGCCCCGCGATGTCCGGCGCCGTTCCGTGGATGGGCTCATACATGCCGCGCGCCCGACGGGGCCGTCGACCCACGGAGGATGGGACCGCGGCCAGGCTTGCGGAGGGGAGCATTCCCATGGACCCGGCCAGCACCGCTACCTCGTCGGTCAGGATATCGCCGAAGGTGTTCTCCGTAACTATGACATCGAACTGGCGGGGGTTGAGTATCAGCTGCATGGCGCAGGTATCCACCAGCAGGTGCTTCAGGGTCACGTCCGGGTACTCCGGCGCCACCTCCATGGTCACCTCCCGCCAAAGCCGGGAGCTCTCCAGGATGTTGGCCTTGTCCACGGAGGTGAGCGACTTTCGCCTACTTCTTGCTATCTCAAACCCCACGCGCACGATGCGCCGTATCTCCTGCTCCGTATACCGCAGGGTGTCCACGGCACGACGACCTCGCTGGGTGGACCACCGCCTCTTGGGCTGGCCGAAGTAGAGCCCGCCGGTCAGCTCCCGGAGCACCACCAGGTCTACGCCCTTGAGCACCGACGCCTTCACGGGCGCCGAGTCGGCCAGGACAGGGTAGACCTTCACCGGCCTGATGTTGGCGAAAAAGCCCAGCCCCTTGCGAAGGGCCAGCAGGCCGTCTTCTGGCCGCACCCGGGCCTGGGGGTCGTCCCACTTGGGGGCACCCACGGCGCCGAAGAGGATAGCGTCGCTTTGTTTGCACCGGTCCAGGGTTTCCTGGCGCAGGGCGGTCCCGTAGGCATCTATAGCGCAGCCGCCCACCATGTCCGAGGTAAAGGTGAAGGTGTGGCCGGACCGTTTCCCCACCGCCTCCAGGACCCTGACGCCCTCGGCCACCACCTCCGGTCCTATGCCATCACCAGGCAGTAGAACGATGTCGAAGTCCACGGCTCTCCTCTCGGGATGAAGGTGGCCCCTACTATAGCCCAAAGCGGCGGCTGAAAGGAAGGCCAACCGGCTGGCGCGGCCGGCTCAGCGGGTATGGGCCCTCTCGTAGTCGGCGATCTTATCTTCGTACTGGAGGGTCAGGTTTATCTCATCCAGCCCGTTGAGCAGCGTGTGCCGGCGGAACTCGTGGGTTTCGGGGTCGTTGTGGACCACGAAGCTCAGGCGGAGGCCATCGTTGTCCTTCACCTCTGAAGCCTCCAGGTCCACCGTTATCTGATAGCCGGGGCTGCCCTTCGCCTTCTCCATAAGCTGGCTGACCTGCTCTTCCGGGAGGTGAACGGGGATGATGCCGTTCTCAAAGCAGTTCTTGTGGAAGATCTCGGCGAAGCTGGAGGCGATGATGGCGCGGAAGCCGTAGTCCAGAAGCGCCCAGGGAGCGTGCTCGCGGGAGGACCCGCAGCCGAAGTTCCGCCCCGTAATCAGGAAGGTAGCGCCCTGGTAGGCCGACGCATTGAGGACGAACTCAGGGTTGGGCTTGCCATCCGGCAGGAAGCGCCACGCTGCGAAGAGGAAGGGGCCGAAGCCCGTGCGCTCGATGCGCTTCAGGTAGACGGCGGGGATGATCTGGTCCGTGTCCACGTTGACCCGGTCCAGGGGTGCGGCGATGCCGGTGATCTTGGTGAATGGCTCCATATCGGTGGTCCTTCTGGTGATCAGTTGAGGCCATTGTACCTCATGTGGATGGCGTGCAGTGGGTCACTGGCTGGCAGGGGGGATTCGTTTCCACGTTATGTCAAGTGGTTCAAGTTGGGCCCTAGCTGAGCGAAAACTTTTTTCGGGGAAACGAATCCGATCCTCACCCTGGGCCGACGGGCCTACAAACGGTGTGTCATAGAGTTCCACACCAGTAAGGGTAGCGGCAGGGATGGAGGATGCGGAAGAGGGAGATGGCGGGAGAGGCCGTTTATATTGGTGGACAAGAGTAGAATGAGCGGGGATGATCACACGGTTTCCCGCTCATGGTGAGCCTGTCGAACCATTTGAGCGGGAAATCATGCATTGGACTTCGCTAGCCGTTGCAGAGGTCCCAATTCCGCTGAACAAGAGTCTCCTTCTTTGGTCTTGACCACCCCTTGATCTGCCGTTCAGCTTGAAAGGCCTCTTCCCTTGATGGAAAGTCCTGGGCCAAGACCATCCGTACAGGGCGGCGGGTAGATGTGTAGCCCGAGATTTCCCCTCTCTGATGGGCGGCGAGCCTGGCCTCCAGGTTGTCTGTATGGCCTGTGTAGTAGGAGCCGTCGGAGCATTGGAGGATGTGGACGTAGAAGCTCATGGAGCTGATTCTTTTATCCGCTCATTTCCTTCGACAAGCTCAGGATGAGCGGGGATGATCACGCGCTGCTCCCGCTCATGGTGAGCTTGCTTCCCTTACTGCTATTGCAATGTCTACACAGAGTCTGAAGGTTGTCAAATGTTGACAGTCCACCGCGACTCTCAGGTGTAATGTGATCCATGGATAATTTCTCCTGTGAACCACAGACTTGGCAAGTATAGCGGTCTCTTTCAAGCACCTTCTTTCTGAGGCTCTCGGGAATCGGCTTCCTTTTTACTAGATAGAGAGTATCGGAAAATGGCATTGACCCTATGTAATTTGCCCACCCAGGCCAATTAGAAGTGCCAACGCTGCGCCCATCAAGATTCTCGCGCTCCCAAGTGTGTAACGCTTTCTTTTCATCATCAGGCATCGCTGCGTAGACCCCATACATCATTGCGAAGTAGGTAACCTTTGCCCAACGATCTTCCTGGAGTTGGCTTCTAATGTTGGTAGCAGGATTAGTGGACTTCCAATAACAATCTGTCATTGCCCTTCTTCCTTCCGGCCCTATTTTTACTCCCCCTCCCCAATATCCACAAAGCCCCCTTGTCGAGGCCAACCGCCTTAGACCCTTCGTCCCGATGTATCGGGACTCAGGGTGACAGCGTGAATATGTCATTCTGAGTGAAGCGAAGAATCTACAGCGTGTGCCCTAGACCGCAGCCTGAAGGCTGCGGCATTGGTGTCCTGCCCTTCGAGAAGCTCAGGACGAACGGAAGTGAGATCCCTAAGTCCTACTCCCGTGTGTCAACACGATATCTAACTGACGTTCTCTGGAATAGAAAGGCCACGGCATATCTTTTCAGCTAGTTTGTTTGGTATTTCTGTATGCCGTGGTACTGTCTCAATTTGACCGGTCTACGGGTTGCACCACAAAGAATGGGAGCGACCTTCTCTTTTCAGGTAGCAGCCATGCCTCCTCAAGTGCCGTAGTAGAGACTCCCGTCTCATTGTAAAACGACTACTTCACGTATGGCATCTTCAGGTATGCCGCGGGAGGCATCTTGCCTTCTGTCTTCAAGGATTAGCCCGATAGCTTGCAAAAGGCTCTCGCGACACTCCTGGAGGGTGTGGCCTTGCCCATTAGCTCCGGGAATTTCGGGGCAGTAGGCTATGTACCAGATATCGTCTCGCTCGATAATGGCCGTGAACTCGTTGTGCATGCTGCTCCTCCCCCTCTGCTGTTTCAAGTTTACCACTCTATCGAGGGTATTGATTCTTACCCGCCCACCCTCGGTGAGTTTTGAGGGTTTGAGGGGTGTCCCCTCACCCCCCCCGGCAGGGAACCTGGGTTCCCTGCACCTTCCTATAGCTTAGGCGGGATCAGAATGGGCAGACATGACCTGGTCGATGTCAACTTACCACTCCCGTATGTCCACAAAGTGTCCCGCAATGGCGGCGGCGGCGGCCATCTGAGGGCTGACCAGGTGCGTGCGGCCGCCTGGGCCCTGGCGGCCCTCAAAGTTGCGGTTGGAGGTGGAGGCGCACCGCTCGCCGGGTTGCAACACATCCTCGTTCATGCCCAGGCACATGGAGCAGCCCGCCTCTCGCCACTCGAAGTTGGCATCTTTGAAGATACGGTCCAGCCCCTCCTTCTCCGCCTGGAGCTTGATAGCAAAGGAGCCGGGGACCACCATCGCCCGCACCTTTGGGTTCGCCGTGCGACCCTTGACCACGGCCGCGGCGCTGCGCAGGTCCTCAAGCCGCGAGTTGGTGCAGGAGCCGATGAACACGCGGTCGATGGCGATCTTCTCTATTGGCGTGTCCGGCTCCAGGGCCATGTACACCAGCGCCCGCTCCGCGGCTTCGCGGTCGGCGGCAGAGGAGAAGGAGGCGGGGTCGGGCACACGACCGGTGACGGGCGCCACCATGCCCGGGTTGGTTCCCCAGGTAACGAAGGGTGAGAGGGCTGTCGCATCGATCTCCACCACCTTGTCGTAGGTCGCTCCCGGGTCGGTGGCCAGGGCCCGCCATCGCTCCACGGCGGCATCGAATGCGTCGCCCTGGGGGACCTGGGGACGCCCGCGCATGTACTGGAAGGTAGTCTCGTCCGGGGCGATCATCCCTGACCGGGCCCCGGCTTCAATGGACATGTTGCACGCCGTCATGCGGCCTTCCATGGAGAGGGAGCGGATTGCCTCCCCCGTGTACTCCATCACATACCCCTGGCCGCCGTCGACGCCTATCTGGCCGATGATGCCCAGGATGAGGTCCTTGGCCGTGATGCGGTTGGGCAGGGAGCCGTTCACCCGAACCTCCATGCGTTTGAGCGGGGACTGGACCAGGCACTGGGTGGCCAGGACGTGCTCCACCTGGGAGGTGCCGATGGGCATGGCGAAGGCGCCGAAAGCGCCGTGGGTTGCGGTATGGCTGTCCCCGCACACGATGAGCTTCCCGGGCTGTGTGTATCCCTGCTCCGGGCCGATGATGTGGACGATTCCCTGGCCCTGGCTGTGCATGTCGTGGTAGGGGATGCCGTACTCCTGGGCGTTCCGTGTCATGGCCTGGATCTGCTTCAGGGACATAGGATCGGCGATGGGCAGGGAGCGATCGTGGGTGGGGACGTTGTGGTCCACGGTTGCCACCGTCAGATCGGGACGCCGGACGCTGCGTCCCGTCATCCGCAGGCCGTCGAAGGCCTGAGCCGAGGTGACCTCGTGGATGAGGTGCAGGTCAACGTAGAGGATGGTGGGCTTGCCCGACTCCTGGAGGACCACGTGGGCGTCCCAGATCTTGTCAAACAGTGTCTTTGGCATGGCGGTCCCTCTTTTAGATGTAGTTGCCAAGGTGAAGATAGGGTATTCCTATGGGCTGTAGTTCCATGGTAGCATCGTTGCCGATGAGGACGTCGCATCGTTCTTCAAGAGCGGTAGCAACGATTGCAGCGTCAGGCAGGCGCAGGTGGCTGGTGGCCCGAACGAGAGCCGCACGCCGGGCCACGGCCCGGTCGAAGGTTCTCACTACTAGATTAGGTAAGTAGCTGAAGAACATCTCCGCTTTTTCCAGTGCAATCTGATTCCTCTGCTGCAATGGTTTTACAAGAACCTCGGCCTCCACCAGGGTGGATACCCTTGCTATCAAATATCCCCGTTCCAACATGCGAAACAGATGCTCTATTAATGCCCAGTACGGAGGCACCTCCTGGAGGGCGTAGATGATCACGTTGGTATCCAAGGCAATGTTCCGGTATGCCCTCAGATGGTCAAGCCACCGGTTCATATGGGAATGCTGCTGCATTTCTAAGGTATCCGCCGGTAGTATGGCTCGGCTTTATTAGTTGGATGCTCAAGACACTTGACGGCATCTAGCTTTTCGAGTTCTTTGAGCTGCTGGTCCACATACTCCTTGTCTACTCCTGCTCTCTTCGCTATCTCGCTCTGGCCGAGGGCCTTGCTGGACGAGGTAGCTTCGTAGACGGCGCGAAGCGCGGGATCAAGCGATAGAGCGTCTCTTAGCGCATCTATCTCCCATCCATACCTGACCTCTGAGATGTACCGATCTATCTCCTCCTTGGTGGACCCGTACACGCCCTTTAGACTTCCTTTGAAATAGTCGACCCAGCTTTCAGGCTGTGGTACCAGGACAAGGTGATCATCAATTAGTTCAACCACGATTTTGTCACCCTGCTTTAGGCCAAGGGTCCGCACCATGTCTACCGGCAGGGTGACCTGGTTCTTGCTTGACAAGGTGATGGTGGGCAAAGCTTTCCCTCCTTAGTAAAGCACACTAAGGCAATTGTAAAGTATACCAAGACCTTGTCAAGCCTTGCTAATGGGTTGCGGAAGCGTCCGTGACCTTTGGGGTATCACCCGCGGCCAGCAGGCGGTTCAGTGCGTTCATGTATGCCTCGGCGCTGGCTACGATGATGTCAGTGTGGGCGCCACGCCCTACAAACGTATGGTCGTCTTGCGCTATGCGGATAGTGACGTCACCCATAGCGTCTATACCCTCTGTCACGGCGTTGACCCGGAACTCGGTGAGCTCGTTGGGGACCTGGACTATCCGGTTGATGGCCTTGTAGAGGGCATCGACGGGGCCTGTCCCCGTAGCGGCCTCCGTGACGCTCTTTCCGTCTGGGTCGGTGAGGGTGACGGTGGCAGTTGGTACTTCGTGGCTCCCGCAGGATACCTGGACGTGCTCAAGCTTGTAGGTGGCCGGTATGTCGATAGTCCTGCGATGGCTGGACATCAGCGCTACCAGGTCGGCGTCGGTGACCTCACGCTTCCTGTCTGCCAGGTCCTTGAAGGACTCGAAGGTCTGGTTCAGCTCCTCTTGGGTGAGCATGTAGCCCAGCTCTTCCAGCCTTGCACGCAAGCCCGCCCGCCCGCTCAGCTTGCCCAGCACAAAGGAGGAGCTAGGCCAGCCGACCGACTGGGGGTCCATGATCTCAAAGGTCGAGCGCTCCTTTATGAGGCCATCCTGGTGGATTCCGGAGGCGTGTCGGAAGGCGTTGGAACCCACAACCGCCTTGTTGGGCTGGACGGGAAAGCCGGTTATGTCGCTGACCAACCGGCTTGTTCGATAGATCTGCCTGGTGTTGATGCTGGTGCTCACGCCGTAGAGGTCGCCACGGGTCTCAATGGCCATGATGACCTCTTCCAATGCTGCGTTCCCGGCGCGTTCGCCCAGGCCGTTGATGCATCCCTCAACCTGACGGGCCCCCGCCGTAATGGCCGCCAGGCTGTTTCCAACGGCCTGGCCGAGATCGTTGTGGCAGTGGACGCTCAACACCACCCTGTCGATGTTTGCGACGTTCCGCTTGATGTTCTCTATCCGCTCCTTGAACTCCCATGGCATTGCGTAGCCTACGGTATCAGGGATATTGATGGTGGTTGCCCCTGCGCTGATGGCCGCCTCCACCAGCTTGTACAGGTACTCCATGTCTGTGCGGCTGGCGTCCATGGGCGAGAACTCCACGTTATCACAGTAGCTCCTGGCCCTTTCAACGGATGCTACCGCGGTATCCAGCACCTCCTCTGGATTGCTCCTGAGCTGGTGCAGAATTTGGATGTCAGAGCTGGATATGAACACGTGGATGCGCGGGTGCTCCGCATCTCTTACGGCCTCCCATGCGCGGTCGATGTCGTTGGGGATGCAGCGGGCCAGGGATGCGATGACCGGCCTACGCACCTCCCGCACGATGGTCTGCACCGCCTCGAAATCGCCGGGGGAGCTGGCGGCGAACCCGGCCTCGATGATGTCAACGCCCAGCCGGTCTAGCTGTTTGGCGATCTCCAGCTTCTCCTGGGTGGTCAGGCCGATGCCGGCAGACTGTTCGCCGTCCCGGAGGGTGGTGTCAAAGATGAGAACCTTTTCATCCGACATTGTGGGGTCTCCTAGCCGAGATTAGGGCCTTTGCCCGGATATCTTCACGAAGCGGCGGAGGCACGCCTTCCACCGCGCGAGGAGAAACGAAGGGTCACAGGGCAACGCAGTCCGCCAGGGCCAGCCCTGCCAGGACCAGACCGCATCGGCGGACTACGCTTGAGGCCTCCCGAGGTGCCATATCAGCTTCCACGATATTTCCTTGGTTCCATTCTGTACCGCATCCTAATGGTCTTGAACGGAATAGTCCGGGCGTTATCTTGTCATTCTGAAGGAGTCCCGATAGAATCGGGACGACTGAAGAATCCAGGGCCTCTTGCACGAGCACTCAAGTTTTCCTCTGGTAGTGGACGTTCACCCCGCTTCATGGGCCTTAGATGCTTCGCTTTGCTCAGCATGACAGGATTAAGAGGGTCATGCCATTCTGATTATCTTGTCATTCTGAAGGAGTCCCGATAGAATCGGGACGACTGAAGAATCCAGGGCCTCTTGTACGAGCACTCAAGTTTTTCTCTGGTAGTGGACGGTCACCCCGTTTCATGGGCTTTATATGCTTCGCTTTGCTCAGCATGACAGACGCTTCTCCTACTTGGTGCTCTTGAGCCACGGCATCATCCCCCGAAGCTCTTTGCCCACCTTCTCCACCGGATGGCCCTGGTTCTCCTGCCGCAGACGGTTGAAACGGGGCCGTCCCTCGTCGTTCTCCGCAATCCACTCCCTGGCGAAAGAGCCGTCCTGGATGGCGTCCAGCACCTTTCGCATATTCTCCTTCACATGCTCGTCTACCACCTGCGGGCCGCGGGTGTAGTCTCCCCACTCGGCGGTGTCGCTCACGGAGTAGCGCATATACTCCATGCCGCCCTCATAGATCAGGTCAACGATGAGCTTGAGCTCATGCAGCACCTCAAAGTAGGCCGACTCCGGCTGGTAGCCCGCCTCCACCATGGTCTCAAACCCGGCCTTGATCAGGGAGGTCACGCCGCCGCACAGCACCGTCTGCTCTCCGAAGAGGTCGGTCTCCGTCTCCTCCGCAAAGGTGGTCCGCAGGATACCGGCCCGGGTGGAGCCGACGCCCTGGGCGTAGGCCAGGGCCAGCTCCGTGGCGTGGCCCGTGGCGTCCTGGTGCACCGCCAATAGAGCAGGCACGCCCTGCCCGCCGACGAACACCTCCCGCATCCGGTGACCGGGAGCCTTGGGGGCGATCATCCACACATCGACGTTGTCCGGGGGTACGATGGTCTTGTAGTGGATGGTGAAGCCGTGGGCGAACACCAGGCTCTTGCCCGCCGTTAGGTTGGGTGCTATCTCATTCCTGTAGACCTCTGCCTGGGAGGTATCCGGCAGCAGCATCACGATGATATCGGCATCCCTGGCCACGTTTGCGGAGCTGTCTACGCGCAGACCCTGGGCCTCCGCCTTCGTCCGGCTCTGACTGCCCTGGTAGAGGCCGATGACGACGTTGTGCCCGTTGTCCTTCAGGTTGAGGGCGTGGGCATGTCCCTGGCTGCCGTAGCCAATAACGCCGATGGTCTTGCCAGCCAGGAGGGTGCTATCGGCGTCCTTGTCGTAGTAGATTGTTGCCATCAGTATCTTCCCTGTGCCTCTCCACTACCTGTTGAGTGGTTACAGTATCTGCTCGTAGTCCTCATATCTCCTGGACGTCCTGGCCCCGTTGCCGCGGCCTTTGGGAGAGTCCGACCCCTGGGGTCTGAGTGGTCCCCGGGCCATGGCCACCCGGCCGGTCCGCATGACCTCACGGATGCCGAAGGGCTGTAGGAGCTCATTCAACGAGTCGATCTTCCCCTCATCGCCGGTGACCTCGATGATCAGGGAGTCCGAGGATACGTCCACGATGTTGGCGCGGAAGATATCCACGATCTGGATGACCTCGCTTCGGCTCTGCACCGTGGTCCGCACCTTGATGAGGGCCATCTCCCGGGTGATGCTGTCCTCTTCGGAGAGGTCCAATACGCGGACGACGTCGATCAGCTTGTAGAGCTGTTTGGTGACCTGCTCCACGGTATCGTCGTCTCCCTCAACCACGAAGGTCATACGGGACATGTCAGGGATTTCGCTGTGGCCCACGGCCAGGCTTGAGATATTGAAGCCGCGGCGTCGGAACATGCTGGCCACCCGGTTCAATACCCCCGGCTTGTCCTGCACCAGGGCTGTGAGTGTGTGTGGCTTTATAGCGACCATGCCTGCTCCTCTACATCGGCAGAGTCCACCGGCGCCTCAATCATCTCTTCAATGCTTTCGCCCGGTGGAATCATGGGGTAGACGTTCTCCTCCTCGTCCACCATGAAGTCCACCAGTGCTGGGCCGTCATAGGCCATGGCATCCTGGATGGCTGAGACCACCTGGCTCTTGTCGGTGACCCGGATGCCCAGCATCCCGTAGGCCTCCGCTAGCTTCACAAAGTCCGGGTTGCCGGTGTACTCGGTGGCATAGAAGGTGTCCTTGTAGAAAGTGTGCTGCCACTGGCGCACCATCCCCAGGAAATGGTTGTTCATCAGGGCAAACTTCACCGGGATCTTGTTCTCAACCATGGTGGCCAGCTCCGACATGGTCATCTGGAAGCCACCGTCACCGGCTATGGACCACACGGTCATATCGGGTTTTGCTACCTGAGCGCCCATAGCTGCCGGGACCTCGAAGCCCATAGCCCCAAGGCCGCCGGAGGTGATAAACGTATTGGGCTCCGTAAACAGATAGTGCTGTGCCGCCCACATCTGGTGCTGCCCAACGCCCGTCACAATGATGGCCTTCCCTTTGGTTTGCTCGTTCAGATGCTTGATAATGTACTGCGGCAGCAGCTTGTCCGAGCGGCGGATGCGTAGCGATGGATGCTCTCGCCGCATCTGCTCAACCTCTTCCAGCCACTCCGTGTGCGTTGCCGGCTCCACCGCCTGGTTCAGTGCCCGAAGCACCCGCCGCAGGTCGCCAACGATGGGCACGTGGGTCCTGACGTTCTGCCCTATGACGGACGGGTCAATGTCCACATGGATGATCTTGGCCCGACGTGCGAAGGTGCTGATGCGGCCGGTCACCCGGTCGTCAAAGCGGGCACCCAGGCTGATCAACAGGTCACACTTGTCTATGGCCAGGCTGGCATAGGCGACGCCGTGCATGCCGGGCATTCCAACACTGAGGAGATGGGACTCCGGGAAGGAGCTGATGCCCAGCAGGGTAGTGATCACCGGGATCTGAGCCTTCTCCGCCAGCTCCTTCAGCTCTGCGTGGGCCTGGGAGATGAGCACACCGTGGCCGGCCAGGATCACCGGACGTTTGGCGTCCCGAATCATGCGAGCCGCCCGCTTGATCTGGCTGGGATGGCCATCCAGGGTGGGCTTGTAGCCGGGCAGGTCTATGCTATCCGAGGGCACATACTCCGCCTGCTCATTGAAGATGTCCTTTGGGATGTCCACAAGCACCGGCCCCGGACGACCGCTTTTGGCTATATGGAACGCCTCATGGATAGCCTGGGAGATATCAGCGGCGTTCATCACCAGGTAGTTGTGCTTTGTGATCGGCAGCGTAACGCCGGTGGTATCGGTCTCCTGGAAGGCGTCTTTGCCGATGGCGGCGCGGGCCACCTGACCGGTGATGGCCACAAAGGCGGACGAGTCCATCATAGCGCAGGCCAACCCCGTCGCGAGGTTGGTTGCGCCCGGCCCGGAGGTGGCGAAGGCCACGCCGACCTTGCCGCTGGCCCGGTAATACCCGTCCGCCGCCATGGCAGCTCCCTGCTCGTGGCGCACCAGGATATGGCGGAGCTGCGGGTACTCCGGCATGGTCTGGTAGAGGGGCAGGATAGCTCCCCCGGGGAGGCCAAATACTACATCCACACCCTCTCGCAAGAGGCTTTCGCACACTATCTGGCTGCCGGTAAGTTTCATAGCGAGCTCCTTCTTCTTCCTTCCCCGTCGCCCTCGCTGGTCCTTGCATAGCCACTCAGCGCTGGCTCATTCAGCCTTGCCTGGTGATGTCTAGATATGCCTTATATCACCAAAAATCCCGTCCCCAAAGGGACGGGATCTCGCTCCCGCGGTACCACCCTTGTTCCCCCCGGCGCTCCGGGGGACGCTCTTGCGCGCTCTATCGGTGCGCTACCGCTGGCCCTACTGGGCTCTTCAGGCCAGGCGCTCCAGGGCGAGTTCGGGGTGCTCGTGCCGCCGGTTTTCACCTACCACCGGCTCTCTGGGGCCGAGCGAAATGCCCCTACTACTCCCTATCTCAGCGCTCTTTTCCGAAAGCAATGAAAAACGTTAGCATGTGCGGGACTGGGTGTCAAGGGCATCAAAGCTACCTCTCGCACAGGTGCGTGGCTGGCAATGCATACGGAGTAGACCACCAATCAAAGAAAGAGAGAGCGAACCCTGAAGTTCCCTCTCTACTAACCTTTGCCAACCTTCGGCGGTGCCCTCTGCGGGGCACTACCACTATCAGCTGCTTTCTTGCTCCTATGAGATGTTGCCGCAGGAGGTGTAGTTGCCAGGATTGCCCATCTCATGCAGGTTGATGGCGTGATTGCCGTCCTGTAGGCTGGCCAACGTGGCATTTACCACCGTAGTGGTTGCGCCGCCGTTGGTTTTGGTGAGTCCGTATGCTACACCACCCAGGGTATCGCATTGGCCGGTGTGGTATCACCGCCGTCGCTCTTGAGGGTGGCCGTCCCCGTCTACCCGGAGGAGTTCATCTCATCAAGCGTAACGGTGACGGTGGCAGTTACCCTAAGAACCGCGGTGGCGCGTACACCGGCCGCATCCTCAACGACGAGAGTAAAAACGCCAGGGGTATTGAAGTCAAAGGATCGGTGTCCTTGCCATTTGCCCGCAAAGGCACCGTTAGCATTCACCTCAATATCCTCATCGGAGTCGTGTTGCAAGGTGACCAGGCCGCCATTCACTAACAGTTGGACAAAGTACGCGCTGCCCGGGGTGAACCCGCTGCCGAGAACCTTAAGGGAGTTGCTGGCACTCCTACCACCATATCCCCCATCAGTTGAAATGGTGTTCGGCACAACGGCAATGCTGGCAGATGTCTGCGCGGCGGGGTCGCCTTTAGTCCCTTGAGATCCCTGAGTGCCGGGAACGCCTGCTGAACCGGGGTTGCCGGCATCACCCGGGTTCCCCGCCTCTCCGGGGTTGCCGGGAAGGCCCGGGAGCCCCGGATCGCCCTTGGGTCCGGGAGGGCCCTGAGATCCATCAGGTCCCTGACAGGCCAGAGCCAGAGAGAGCAAGAGCGTAGAGAGCAGAAGAGCTATGCGGGACCAATTCTTGCGCTGATTCATCTGAAAATCCCCCCTTTTTCCATGCGGCAAGAGGCCGTTAGGAAAAGTCCGAGGTTAGCCGTATACTACAATACTGATGTGTTGGAGACACCTACCGAGCTAGGTGCGAGACAAATCGACGTGATGATAGGCGCATGAAACCGTGGTGTCAAGCCCAGTGAGCAATTTCATCAGCGGTGCTTGACAAGGCAGATGCTGTTGTGTAGCCTTTCCGCATCCTTATTTATGATACTGAATATATCTAAAAGAGATAAATCCAAGGGTACCTCAGGAGGCGTATTCTCCTAAACAGGAGGCGTATTCTCCTAAACACCCGGAAAATGTTTGCCACAGCCGCACAGGAGGACTGTAATGGCACTGCTAGGAAAGAGAACGAGGCCGCTCATCATTCTCAGTGGGATCACCGCCCTGGTGCTGGGGCTGGGAGCCTGCAGTTCATCGGCGGATCCAACCGCCGCGCCGGGGACGGTGCCAACCGCACAGGCACCGCAGCAGCCCGTCGACGCGCCAACGGCCATGGCGGGTGCTACTGCCATGCCGGCGGCCACCGCTCTGCCGTTCAGGGCGTTTGACACACCCCGCGCGCAGACGGGAGAGGCGAAGTACGGCGGGACCGCCGTGTTCGCCCATAGAAGGAACGTTTCCGGTGGCTTTGACCCGATGAGGAGCGGCAGCATCAGCCTGATGTGGCCCGCAGGATCCATAATGGGGGACTCCGGCCTGATCAATGCCGACATGGCCGATTCCTTCTCTATAGTGCCGGGCCTTGCCGAAAGCTGGGAGTCCAACGCCGACTTCACCCAGTGGACATTCACCATCCGGGACAATGCCTTCTGGCATGATGGCACCAAGCTCACTGTGGAGGACCTGAAGTGGTGGTATGACTTCGCCGTCTTTGGAGTGGAGGGCCGGGCGGCTTGGGCAGCGGGGAGGGACACTATAGGGGCCAATAGCACGCTTCAAAAGGTAGAGGTCGTAAGTGGAAATAAGCTCCAGTTCAGTTTTAGCTCTATCCAGCCCCACTACCTCCGCACCCTGATTGCCGATCGTGCCACCATGATGGTATCCCATCCGCGGCACCTGGTGCAGGCGGAGATCGACAAGGGTAACCCGACCGTAGCGCCACCGGCATTCGACTATGTGGCCCTGGGTCCCTTCAAGATGAAGAGGTACGTCAGGGGCAGCGCGGTCCAAGTCACCCGCTTTGACCGGTGGTGGGGTATGGACGGCCAGGGACGCCAGCTCCCCTATATGGACGGCATAGACTATCCCATCATTCCCGACCAGTCGGCCATCATCGCCGGTTTCCGCACCGGGCGTTTGGACTCCACGGCCAGGGGCCTTGGCTACGCCGTGACCCGGGAGCAGGAGAACACGATCAAGCGGGACCTGGGGGACAAAGCCTATATCATCAAAATGCCAGGGAACATAGCGCAGATAAACTTGAACACCCCCTTCCCCCCGTGGGACGACGTCCGGGTCCGCAAGGCCATCTCCCTGTGGGTGGACCGGCAGCAGGGTATAGAGGCGGTGTTCACTGGCAACGCGGTGCTCAGTAGCATCATGACTCCGCAGGGCCCTTGGTCCAATCCCGAGTTTACGACGTGGCCCGGCTATAATCCGGACACCAAGCAGGCGGACCGTGCAGAGGCCAAGCGGCTCCTGGCTGATGCGGGGTTCCCCGATGGATTTGAGCTAGACCTGATCTGCGCCAGCAACGCCTCCGTCCGCTGTGAGTATATCGAGGGCCAGCTTAGCTCCCTGGGCCTCACGGTCAACGTGATCCTCCTGACCGGTGATGGTCGTAGTGAACGAGTCGAAGGAGATGACTGGGATGTCACCGATGGTGGCGCCGAAGCACTCTTCCCCTCCGGCATCGCCTCACAGTACGTCTCCACCAACAGGGGGGAGACCCGGCACATCGATACGAAGGTGGATGACTATTTCCCCAAGTTTTCCTCCGCTCAGGACTTCGCTGAGCTCCAGAGGCTAATGTGGGAGATGGAGCACTACATCGTGCAGGAGCAGTATCTGGCCATCCCGTTGTTCGTGGAGGTCTTTACCCAGGCGTATCGAAGCTACGTCAATTACATCACGCCCAGCGGCTCTCTCTACTACGGCACTAGTCAGCAGGCAACCTGGTTGGACAAGTAGGAACGAAGTGGATGATGGAAGAGGGCGGCTCCTGTTCTAGCCACCCTCTTCCATCAGAGCTCTTGTAGTTTCAGGGGTTGGCAGAAGGGGTTCTGCTAACCTCTAGGTTTCAAAGCACGGGCCAAGCGATGCAGAAGTACCTCCTCCGCCGGATACTCCTTTTCTTCCCCACGCTCTTCATTGCATCCCTTGTTATCTTCGGCATTATGCGCGTCATCCCCGGGGATGTCGCCCGCTTCCTCCTTGGTGAGGATGAGCAGTCATACACCCAGGAGCAGTTGGAGGAACTCAGAGAGCAGTTGGGCCTCAATGACCCACTGTTTGTTCAGTACGGCGAGTGGGTCTGGAGCATGGTGTCCGGAGGCTTTGGCGGGGAGTCGTTGGTGGATAACGAGGATATCTCTGACATGGTGCTGCGGCGTTTCCCCATTAGCATCCAGCTCACTGTTCTGACTCTTGTCATGGCGCTGGGTGTCTCTTTACCCTTGGGGATAGCGGCAGCCCTCTACCAGGACAAGGCGCCGGACTATGTTCTCAGGAGCATTGCCATCCTGGGACTTGCCATGCCCAATTTCTGGGTGGCACTCTTGACCATCCAGTTCCTGGTCATCATCTTCCACTGGTCACCCCCATTTATCTACACCAACATCTGGGAGGACCCGGTGCACCATCTCCAGATGACCTTCTGGCCCGCTCTGGTGCTGGCCTGGGGATATAGCTCCAACCTTGTCCGTATAACTCGCTCCTCTATGCTGGAGGTGCTCCGTCAGGACTACATCCGTACGGCACAGGCCAAGGGCCTGTCTAGCCGCTCGGTCGTCTGGGTGCATGCGCTGCGCAACGCTCTCATACCCTTCATTACCCAGGCGGGCGGTCTTCTGGGCACCCTCCTCAGCGGCACCATCATTCTGGAGAACATCTTCGCCATCCCCGGCCTTGGCCAGGGAATCATCCAGGCGGCCACTACAAACGATTACCCCGTGATCCAGAGCCTGGTGATGGTGCTGACGGTCATTGTGCTCACGGTGAACCTTCTGGTGGACCTTACCTACGCGGTTATCGATCCCCGGATCTCGTACAGGTAGGAGCGGTGATGTCTCTATCGGCGATTGTTGATGGCTCATCGAGGTAGATTATGGCGGAAGCTAAGGCAATACAGCCCGGAGTGATCCTACGGCCCAAGCTCACATTGCGCCGCAACGTCTGGCTCTTTATCAGGAAGAAGCCTCTTGGCGCCCTCGGTGGTCTGAGTCTCGTGGTCATCGTCCTGGCGGCCATTTTCGCGAACGTGCTTGAGACACATGACCCCATTGTCCAGAACATCCCGGAGCGGCTCGCGGCACCCGGGTCCGTGTACTGGTTTGGTTCTGACCCCTTCGGGAGAGACGTCTACAGCCGCATCATCCACGGCGCTCGGGTCTCCCTGTACGTGGGTCTCTTGGCCGTGATCATGGGAACCCTCTCTGGAACGGCCGTTGGAATCTCCTCTGCCTATTTTGGCGGGAAGTACGACCTGATCATACAGCGCTCCGTTGACGCGCTGCTGGCCTTCCCTGGCCTGGTGCTTGCCCTGGCTTTGGTTTCCGCCCTGGGGGCCTCCCTCAACAACGTTACCATCGCCATATCAATTGCCTTCGCGCCCCGCGTGGCGCGGATGTCTCGTGCCTCCGCCCTCTCCATCAAGGAGGAGGTGTACATAGAGTCGGCCCGGGCCATCGGGGCCTCCTCAGTCCGTATTATGGCTCGCCACGTGCTCCCCAACAGCCTGACGCCGGTGATCGTGCTGGCGACGGCCTACCTCGGCTCGGCCATCGTCACGGAGGCCGGCCTGAGCTTCCTGGGCTTGGGAGTGCCGCCGCCGCATCCCTCCTGGGGCAGGATGTTGCAGGAGGCGGCCAGGCTCTACCAGGATACCGCTCTCTGGCTGACTATCTTCCCAGGGCTGGCGCTCACCATCACGGTCTTCGGCTTCAACCTCTTTGGTGACGCGCTGCGTGATACCCTGGACCCTCGCCTCCGGGGACGGTGAGGCGGATTCCTAGCGCCTCACGGCGGCGTCACTCTACGCAGGGGCATCCGGCCCCAGCCGCTCCTCCAGCAGACGCTTGGCCTCCTCCAGCTGGTCCTCCGGGACCATGATCCTGCACGGAAGGCCGGATATGCCCAGGTGAGAGGATGAGACGTGGCCGGTGTGGACCATGGTGGGGAGCCCCTCATTGCGAAGCAGCTCGCTCCACATCTCGGCTGTTAGCTGGTCGGGAGCAGTGGTCAGGTGTAGCCAGCGAATGCGGAAAGCCATGGGCTTACGGAGGCCTACGCCACCTGCGCCCGCCCCGGACCCAGGAGGGCTTCCAACCCCTCTTCCAGCTCCTGGCAGAACCGGGTGGCGATGAGCGGCATCTCCAGGCGCACTGGCTTTCCCTTGCTCATGATCTGAAGGTGTACCCTGTCTGTACCCGGGTAGTCCATCACAAGCTGTAGGGCCGATTTCAGCAGGTAGGCGTCCTCGTGGGAGTCGCCTGAGTCCGTCAGGTTAATGAGCACCGTTCGCTGGCGAGGCGCACCCACTGCGTTTGCCACTTCCCCGTTTGTGGAGTGGCCCTGGCCCAGCGGCTGCGCGGACGCACCATCGCTTCCCGGCGCTGTCGCGCCGGCGGCCGCAACCGGCGTCTCAGGCTCTAAGGGTACCTCCCGAGGCCCCGTAGCCTCAGAATCCTCGATCTCCTGAGGCTCTTCCGAGAGGGTATAGACCCCAGCCTTGTCGGTGTAGATTGATAGCGAATTCTCCCGCTCCCTCACCTTCCCCTCCACCCACAGGAAGTTACCTTCCACCCAGATCTCCGGGTCCCGTTCGTACAGATCGGGCCAGGCCATCACCTCAACGCTCCCTCCCAGGAGCTCCAGCATGGCCGCGACGAATGGCTTCCCATCTTTACTGCGCGTCCTGACGTTGACCGACGAGACCTCTCCCACCATATTTATTCTCTGGCCCACGTGGTCGTCCAGCTCGCTACGGACGGCGATGGCATTGGTGGTAGTGCTGAAAGCGATGGTGCTGATGGGATTGTCGGAGATGGGCACACCCAGCAGCTCTCTTTCCCACGCCAGCCTCTCCCGCGCCGTCACCTCCTCCGTCTCCACCAGCTCCAGGCCTCCCAGGGGCGTCTGGACGCTCTTGCCCAGCAGGTCGAACATCGTTGTCTGCCCGGACTGCCGGAGCCGAGCCTCCTGGTGGGCCAGCGACAGGATACGCTCCACGCTGGCCAGCAGCGACCCCCTGGGGCCCAGGCCGTCCAGCGCGCCCGCCTTGATGAGGCTCTCCAGCGCACGCCGGTTTGTACCGCTCAGATCGGCATTGTGGCAGAACTCCTCCAGGGAGGAGAATGCCCCCTGCTCCACCCGTGACCGCACTAGGGCCGCCGCACCGCCCGCGCCCACGTTCTTGATAGTTGCAAGCCCAAAACGGATGGTCTTGTTGCCATCGCTATCGGTATCGATGGTGAACTCCACATCGCTGCGGGAGACGTCCGGAGGCATCACCTTTATCTTGAGGCGGGCGCATTCGTGAATCGCAGCGGCTACACGCTCGTTTCCGCCGCTCTGGCAGTTGAGCAGCGCCGTCAGATACTCCACCGGGTAGTTGGCCTTGAAGTATGCCGTCCAGTAGGCGATGACGGCGTAGCTGACGCTGTGAGCCTTGTTGAAGGCGTAGCCGGCGAACGGCTCAATGAGGGCGAACACCTCCTTCGCCAGCTCCTCGTCGAACCCTTGGGCCAGCGCACCCTGGATGAACCGCTCCCGCTCCTGACCCATCACCGAAGCGATCTTTTTGCCCATGGCCTTGCGGAAGATATCCGCCTGGCCCAGGCTGTAGCCCGCCATGGCCTGAACGATCAGCAGCACCTGGTCCTGATACACGATGACACCATAAGTCTCCTCCAGAATATCCTTGAGTGCCGGGTGAAGGTAGGAGACCGCTACCCGGCCGTGCTTGGCGTCGATGAAGGTCTCTATGTGTTCCATGGGGCCGGGCCGGTAGAGGGCTATCATGGCGGCCACGTCTCTCAGTGACGAGGGCTTCAGCTCCTTGATGTGCCGGCGCATCCCCGTGCCCTCCAGCTGGAATACGCCGGTGGTTTCCCCCGACGACAGGAGCTCCATGGTCTTCGGATCGTCCAGGGGGACCTCATGGAGGTCCAGTTGGGGGCCGCCGTGGCTGGCTATGATCTCGATGGCCTTGCCGAGGATGGAGAGGTTCACCAGACCCAGAAAGTCCATCTTCAGGAGGCCAAGCCTGGCGATGGGCTCCATGGGGAACTGCGTCATGGCAATGCCCTGGTCGTCCCCCTTCACCGGGCGCTGGAGGGGAACGTAGTCGGTGAGAGGGTCGCGGGAGATCACCACCCCCGCGGCGTGGGTGCTGGCGTGGCGAGCCACCCCCTCCAGCTTTCTTGCATTGTCGATCAGGTTCCGTATGACCTCGTCGGCTTCGTGGGCCTGCCGCAGCTCCGGCACCGCATCCATAGCCTCTACCAGGGTGTGCAGACGGAACGGGACCAGCCGCGCCACGCTGTCCACGTCGGCATAGGGAATGGCCAGGGCACGACCCACGTCCCGAAGGGCAGCCTTGGGCCCCAGCGTTCCGAAGGTGATGATCTGGGCAACGTGGTCCCGCCCGTACTTCTCCGAAACGTACTGGATGACCTCGTCCCGCCGGTCGTCCTGGAAGTCCATATCGATGTCCGGCATCTCCTTGCGCTCCACGTTCAGGAACCGCTCGAAGACCAGCCGATAGTCCAGGGGATCGATATCCGTTACCCCCAGGCAGTAGAGAGCCAGGCTGCCCGCGGCGCTTCCCCGCACCCCGAAAAGAATGCCCTGGCGGCGAGCAAAGGCGGCGATGTCCCACACCACCAGGAAGTAGTTGGGGAACTGGGTCTGGCCAATAACGTACAGCTCGTAGCGGAGCCGCTCCTCGTAGTCGGCGGGGGCATCGGGATGGCGGTCGCGTAGCCCCTCCCAGCAGAGCTTTTCCAGGTACTCCTCGGCGGTGAACCCCTCCGGGGGCTTGTACTCCGGCAAAAGGAGCCGGGTGAAGTCCATCTCCAGGTGGCACATCTCGGCGATGCGCTGGGTGTTCTGATAGGCTTCCGGAAGCTCCGGGAACAGCGCCGCCATCTCCTCGGGGGAGCGAATGTAATAGGAGTCGTCGCTCATGCGGAGCCGCTTTTCGTCCAGGATGTTGGTGTTGGTGTGGATGCAGACCAGGAGGTCCTGAATGGGCGCGTCCTGGCGGTTCACGTAGTGGCTGTCGTTGGTCAGAACCAGGGGAATCCCCAGGTCCCGGCCCATGGGCACCAGGGCGGCGTTCATAGTATCCAGCTCCGGGATGTTTTCGTGGTGCTGGATCTCCAGGTAGAAATCTCCCAGCAGCTCCTTGAACCAGAGCGCCCGTTGCCTCGCCTCCTGGTCGCGTCCCTCCAGTATCAGCCGGGGGACCTCTCCACTGGGGCACCCGGAGAGTGCAATGAGACCCTGATGGTGGGTCTCCAGCAGCTCATGGTCTATGCGGGGCTTGTAATAGAACCCCTCCAGGTGCGCCTTGGAGACCAGCCGGATGAGGTTGTGGTAGCCGATGCTGTCCTTGGCCAGCAGGGTCAGGTGATAGGGACTCTTATCGGCAGCCGTTTTGGAGAGCCGGCTCTCCTGGGCGACGTACACCTCGCAGCCGATGATGGGCCTGATTCCCGCCTGCTGGCACTCGGTATAGAACTCGATGGCCCCGTAGAGGGAGCCGTGGTCGGTGAGGGCAAGGCTCTCCATGCCCAACTCACCGGCCCGCCGCACCAGCGGCCCAATGCGACTAAGGCCGTCTAGGAGGCTATACTCGGTATGGACGTGGAGATGGGTGAACATAGGCTTGTATCACGGACTCTATCCGGGCGCGCCCCGTCCGGCCCGGGAGAACCGGGGCCACCGGGTCACGGCATATTGTAGACGGCTCAGAGGGGAGGTTGGCAAGGGGTGATGTGCTGAAATGCGGTAGATGTTGAGGAGCCTTGAACTCGCAGTTACTATATAGTAGCAACACTCTTAAGGCAGCGAGCTTGACACAGGCGGTCGTTGGGCGGCGCAATAGTCTGTTCTACAGTTGCGTGCATGATTGCCGCCTTGCCAAAAGCAGCGGTGAAGGAGGAACACAAAGGTGTCCCAGAGCTCAATCGACCGGATTTGCGGGGCTCTACTTATAGCACTGCCGGTGGCCATATTCACTTTTATCGTGGCCGACTCGCAATTCAACACATACGGCCTGAGTTTCCAGGAATCGCTCCGACAGGTTGTTGATAGTCCCGCGCTCTTTAGAGCCGAGACGGTATTGCTGTTTATTTCAGGTCTGGTCAGCATCGCGCTTGCCGCGGCCATGTATCTGGTATTCCGTACCCACGAGAGAACACTGGCCCTATTCGGCGCAGCCTGGTTTCTGGGACTGGGCATGACCTGGTTCGTAGCTGCAATAAGCGGGGTAGCACTAGCCCATATGGCCGACCAGTTTGAGACGGCCACCGCTGTGAATGCGAGCATGATCGCGACCAGCGCTCGCCCAGTCCAAGTAATTTATGAGGAAACCGTGCTGATTGGAATGAAGACGCTATTTCCTCTTAGCTTGCTAACGTTTGGCACTCTCGTCATCCGAAGCCGGGTGGTTCCCGGCTGGATGGGCTGGATGGCGCTGGTGATCGGAGCCATGATCCCGTTGTATTGGGTAGTCTGGTTCATTGGGGACTTTGGAATGCTGTTTGGGGGCCTCTGGTACGTCCTGCTAGGCGGCTGGATGATTGTGCGGGGCATGCGGGAGGCACCGCCAGCCCCGCCCGCCGGCACTGCGCCGAGCGCAGGGGAATTGCGGCCAATACGTTGATCCTCGTTACAGGTGCCACCGGGTTTGTGGGCAGGAGGGTTGTCAGGGACCTCCAGGCCAGGGGAAGTCACGTCCGTGCCCTGGCGCACCGCCCCGGTCTGGAGCACCTCTTCGAAGGCGAAGGGATAGAGGTCCGCTACGGCGACGTAAAAGATAGCGACTCCCTCCGGGCGACCATGGACGGTGTGGATGGAGTTGTCCACCTGGTGGCCGTTATCAAGGAGCAGGGCGATTCAACCTTCGAGCGGGTGAACCACCAGGGGACCGCGAGCGTGGCCCGGGCAGCGCATGAGGCCGGCGTGAAGTGGCTGGTCCACCTTAGCGCCATAGGGGCGGCGGATAGGCCGCAGTTCCCGTATCTGAGGTCCAAGTGGATGGCGGAGCAGGCGGTTGTTGACAGCGGTCTTCCCTATACCATCCTCCGGGCTTCCATCCAGTTTGGTGAGGGAGACGAATTCATCAATACCCTCGCCGGGCTGGTGAAGGGGATGCCCGTCATTCCGGTGGCCGGGGATGGCCGGGCCCGTTTCCAGCCCATCGCCGTGGAGGAGGTGGCGGAGTGCATTGTCCAGGCGGTGGAGAGGGAGGAGCTGCGGGGCCGGGTCATCGAGATAGGCGGGCCTGAGCATGTGAGCTACGACCAGATAATCGACGCCATCGTCAGCACCTACCGCCTCCGCCGGCTCAGGGTACACGTGCCCCTGGCAGTAATGCGCAAGATCGTCTGGCTCATGGAGAGGGCACTACCGAGCCCTCCCGCCACTCTGCAGCAGCTGGACATGCTGGCCATCGATAACGTCGCTCAGGTTGAGACGGTGGAGGAGGTATTCGGCTTCAAGCCCCGGCCTCTGGGGGGCAACATCGACTACATCCGGGCCATCTCCCGCTGGGATGCCCTGCGGATTGTCGCTGGATTCATGCCGAAGAGCATCAGAGACCATTGAAGGCGCTGGGCTGAGGGCTAGCAACATGGGGTACGTGGCTGATATGCACCCCACCTCAGTCAAACCGCAACGTGGAGATTGCATGCGTAGATGGCTGTATGCAGGTCTTGGATTAATTCTTGGCCTGGTGCTAGGTGTTGACCTAGCCGTAATCCTCTTCTTGTACGTTTGGCCCAATGATATAGTGCTATGGGTACCACTGCCAGTCATTATCGCTGCTATTGTATGGGGTAGAAGGGGTTTCCCATTGGACGATTTAGGCTACCAGGAGCCACTGGCAACGACTAACGTGCAATGGCGACATACTCACCCTATAAAAAGCGCTGAGATGTAATCGAACACAGTCCCATGGCCGTTGTAGACTATAAAAAAGCGGTGGAAAGGCTGCTGAGCCTGACGGACCTGGAGCGAGTCTCCGGGCAGGCCACCCATGTCCGTCGCTATGACCTGGGCCGGATGCAGGCCCTCTTCGAACTGGTGGGCAACCCCCACCTGGAGGTTCCCACCGTCCACATAGCTGGCACCAAGGGGAAGGGGAGCACCGCCGCACTCATCTCCTCCGTGCTCCAGGCCCAGGGCTACCGCCCCGGCCTCTTCACTTCACCGCACCTTCACTCCTTCCGGGAGCGCATCCAGTACCTGAACCAGCCGGTCACTGAGAAGGAGTTCGCCTCTCTGGTGGAGGAGCTGTGGCCGGTGGTCCAGGAGCTGAATCGGAAAGGGAGTCACGGTGAGGTCACCACCTTCGAGCTGCTCACGGCTATGGTTTTTTTGCACTTCAGGCGGCAGGGCGCCGATGTTCAGGTCATAGAGGTGGGACTTGGCGGACGCCTGGACTCCACGAACCTGGTCCAGCCACGGGCGTGTGTCATCACCTCCATCAGCCTGGACCACACCCATATCCTGGGGGACACCCTCCGAGAGATAGCGTATGAAAAGGCGGGCATCATCAAGCGGGGCTCCGTTGCCGTGATGGGCCCCCAGGCCCCGGAGGTGAGGCCGGTTATCCAGGAGGTCTGCCGCGAGCTGCAGGTGTCCCTGGTATCGGTGGAGAGTGAGTGCTCCTGGACAAAGGGGGAGAGCGACCTTGAGGGGCAGTCGTTCCGGCTCTCCACGCCCTGGGGCACGTTTGACCTGTGGATACCTCTCCTGGGTCGCTACCAGCTGGAGAACGCCGCCACTGCCCTGGCCACCCTTCAGGTGCTGGACCAGCAGGGGCTCACCATCTCTCATGACGCCGTGGCACGGGGGTTCAGGTCGGTGCGCTGGCCGGCGCGTCTGGAGGTGCTGGGGAAGGCGCCGCTGCTGGTGGCCGATGGCGCCCATAACCCCTACTCCGCCGCCCGGCTGCTGGAGGCGCTGCGGGAGTATTTTACCTTCAAGCGCCTTATCGGCGTCGTGGGCGTCCTCTCGGACAAGAACGTGGAGGGGATAGTCCGGGAGCTGGCCGAAGGCTTTGACCTGGCCGTCGCCACCCGCTCGCGGCACCCCAGATCGTCTGCACCGGCGGCGGTGGCGGAGGCGTTCCGCGGGTTCGGGGTTGAGGCCCGCGCAGTGGATGATACCCGGGGTGCGCTGGGAGAGGCCCTGGCTCAGGCGGGGGAGGATGACCTGGTGGTGGTGACCGGGTCCCTCTTTGTAGCGGCGGAGGCCAGAGAGGCCGTGCTTGGGATACCCGCCGAGTCGTATCCCAGCCTGCTGCCGGAAGAGTTGCGCAAGCCCGTATAGGGGGGTATATGCGAAACGAAGTCCAGCGACGGCGCGTGGTGGTGACAGGTCTGGGGGCGGTAACACCCCTGGGGCTCTCCGCGGATGAGTTCTGGAGGGCGCTGGTGGAGGGCCGGTCCGGGATAGGGCCCATGACCCTCTGCGACCCCACCGACTATCCCACCCGCATCGCGGGGGAGCTGAAGGGGTTCGACCCCGAGCAGTTCATCTCCGCCAAGGAGGCGCGTCGCATGGCCAGATTCAGCCAGCTTGCCATCGCGGCCTCCTTGATGGCCGTTGAGGAGGCCGGATTGGACCTGGAGCGAGCGGGGAGGGAGCGGGTGGGCGTGCTCCTGGGGATCAACGGGGCCTTTCCGGAGACGGACCAGGCGATGCGCACACTGTTGGAGCGTGGAGGCATGCGCCTATCTCCCTTCTTCTTCCCCATGGTCCTGCCCAATATGGCGGCGGCCAACGTCAGCCGGCTCCTGGGGGCCAGGGGCCATAGCTCCACCATAGCCACAGCATGCGCAGCATCCACCCAGTCCATAGGGGAGGCGGCCGAGGTCATCCGCCGGGGCCACGCAGACGTGATGATCTCCGGCGGCACGGAGGCCGGGATCAGCCAGCTGGGGCTGGCCGGATTCAACGTCATGAGGGCACTGAGCACCAGGAACGAGGAGCCGCAGCGGGCCAGCCGCCCCTTTGACGCCGAGCGAGACGGGTTCGTGCCCGCGGAGGGCGCTGGAATCCTTGTGCTGGAGGGCCTGGAGCACGCCATGGGCAGGGGTGCGACGATCCTGGCCGAGGTGGCCGGCTACGCCTGCTCCTCAGACGCCAACCATCCCGTCCAACCGGACGAGGATGGTGCCGGGGCAGCCCGGGCCATCCAGTGGGCCCTGGATGACGCCGGCGTAGGTCCCGACGAGGTGGACTACATCAACGCCCACGGCACCTCCACGCCGCTGAACGACCTCTCTGAGACCCTAGCCATCAAGAGAGCATTCGGGGAGCGGGCCTACGGTGTGCCCATCAGCTCCACCAAATCGATGATCGGCCACGCCCTGGGTGGCGCCGGGGGCATGGAGGCCGTGGCCTGCGTCAAGAGCATCGTGGAGGGTGTCATCCACCCGACCATCAACTACGAGCACCCGGACCCGGATTGCGACCTGGACTACGTGCCCAACCGGGCACGGTGGCAGGAGGTCAGTGTTGTGCTCTCCAACAGCTTTGGCTTCGGGGGGCAGAACGCCTGCCTAGTGTTCCGTCAGTTCGAGGAGTAGGCGTCTATCCCGGGGAACCCCCTTCTCGCAAGAAAGGGGTTCCCACACACTCCCTAAAGGAGCCATTATCTCCTGAGGTGCTCCCCAGGATTGACATCTTGACTGGCTTACACTGAACCGTGTAAACTGCGCTTGTGGCAAGAAAGGCACGCACAAAGCCTGCCTGGGATGCCCGCAAGGTGCGCTCCCTTCGCCGCTACCTGGGGTCCACGCAGCGGGAGCTGGCGGAGACCCTGGGGACCCGGCAGCAGACCATCAGCGAGTGGGAGACGGGGATGTACCGGCCCCGGGGCGCCTCTGCGACTCTGCTGAACATCATCGCCGAGCGGGCGCAGTTCGCCTACCGGGCCGACCCTCAGGGGGATGAGGACGAGGGCCCATGAGTATGGGTCGTAGGCCGAGCCATATCCCGGAGCATCTGCTGGCGCGGCTATGGCGCAACCGTGACTGGCGTCGGCGGTCCCTGCTCCTTGCCGGCGGCCGACGACTGCGGGTGCTCTACCCGGGTCGGCCCGGCGGCGGCCCTGGCCCCGATTTCCGCGACGCGCTCCTCCAGGTAGATGGCGGTCCGGCCGTCCGCGGCGATGTAGAGATCCACATTGAGCCCCGTGGCTGGAGGGAGCACGGCCATCACCGGGACCCGAGGTATAACGACGTGGTGCTCCACGTAGTCGCCGTGGCCCCTACCGGCGGACTCACCCGTAGGGAAGATGGGGAAGAGGTCCCGGTGGTGGGACTGGTCCAGCAGGGTAAGCAGTTTGAAACAGAGCCCTCCGCTAAACACGCGGGTCTATCCTCGCTACGGCGTATTGAGGCCAAGGGACCTCCTCGCCAGGGCACCGATAGCCCGGCGCTTCCGCTGCTGCGGAGGTGGCGCGCCCTATCGGAGGGGGCCCTCTGCCGGCTGCTGGACAGGGCCGGCAGGGAGCGGTTTCTGGAGAAGAGCGCGCGGTTTCAGGCCCTGCTGCGGGAGCAGGATGGCGATCAGCTCCTGTACAGCGGGACCCTTGAGGCGCTGGGCTACAGCCGGAACCGGGAGCCATTCCTGGAGCTGGCCAGGCGTTTGCCCTGGTCTGCGTTGCGGAGGCTGGGCCTGGAGGCATCCCCGGACGAGCGGGTTTCAAGGTTGGAGGAGCTGCTCCTGGAGGTTGCCGGGCTGAGGCCCGGTGGGAGTCTGCATGAGGACTGGAGCTCAGCCCAGCCGCCCTTGATCTGGTGCTTCGCCGGTCTAACGCCGGCGAAGCAGCCTCATCGTCGCATCGCAGGGGCGGCACGGCTCCTGGGCCGCTACATAGAGAGCGGTCTTCTCCCTACCCTTCAGCCTACGGTGACCGGTGGAAAGTTCGCGGAGGTGCGCCGCGCCTTTACCGTCGTCGATGGCTGGACCCTTGTGGGCCGGCAACGGGCGGCCGATATCGTGGTCAACGTGGCTCTGCCGTTGCTCCATGCCAACGCGGTGGCGGAGGGGGATACGGCCATGGCTATGGCCTGCCTCCGTCTGGCGAAGGGAGCGCCCCGTCTTGAGGAGAACGAGATCACCAGGGAGATGGCGGCCCTGCTGCAGCTACCGACCCGTGTTATCACCGTGGGTGCCTATCGCCAGCAGGGGCTTATTCACCTCTACCGGAGCCTGCTTAGGCAGGGCGTCTCATCAGAGGGTCGTTCTCCACTCTTGAAGGAGCGCCGGAGCCTCTACCGGGGCCTGCTCCGGCAGGGCGTCTCATCAGAGGGCCGTTCTCCTCTCCTGAAAGAGCGTCGGAGCAGCTACTACATGAGAGGAGCACCACGCAGCCTTTCCTGAGCCCTGTTCCAGGGGAACGCCGGATTCTGGTATCATGACGGCTGAGGAGATGTATGAGCGAGGAGTACCGATGGGACCGCAGGGACGTCAGGGGCATCAAGCTCTTGGAGGGAGAGGAGCCTCTTCTGGCGTTGAACAGCCGGGACGGGCTGGCCTCAGGGCCGCCGCCTGAGGGCGACTTTCTGCTCCTGACCAACCGTCGGGTCATGGATGTCTCCCGCGACGGCGGAAGGGACCGGCTCAGCCTCGCGTCCATCGAAGATATCGATAGCGCTGAGATAGCGACCCCCGCCAAGGACTCCGGCGCGTTGCTGACGGGCGCGCTGCTGGTCCTGGCGGGGCTGGTGGCCGGTATCCTGATGGACGCCTTCGGGTTCCCTCTCCTCATCGCCCTGGCCGCCGTGGGCGCACTGGTGGGCCTGGGGGTCATCAGCGCCTCGAAGTATTTCATCGCAGACGGCACGGCCACGGTGGTGTTTCGGGCCGGGGCATTTGAGATGGATTTTCCGCTCCACGGTGAACGGGTGGTTCGGGACGCCCATTCCCTTGTCAGCACCCTTTTTGAGCTGAAGGCCGGGCAGGGTCCCTCGCTCTCCCGTGGCATCGTCGCACAGCCCTCGGATGCGCGGCCTCCCCTCTGGTCGGAGGCGTCAGCGGATGGCGAAGGGGGCCAGGCCGCCGGTGCCGACACCTCCCCCGTTCGGGAGGATACGGAGGCCGCTCCTCGTGATTGGCGTCCGCAGCAACCACCCGTGGGAGACGATGCGGAGACAGAGGGTTCAAACCCCGGACTGTAGCCACTGTTTCCGGAGGTTGGCGTCGCCGCTGGCGGCTCCTTACCCCAGTTGGAGGGAGGGAAAGACATCGAGGTCCCAGCCGTGAGTCTCCCCCTTTACGAGGTGGAAATAGGCGCAGGAGGCTATCATGGCCGCGTTGTCCGTACACAGGGCTACCGGTGGAATGATCACCGGTAGGGAAGAGTCGGCTATCATCCGCTGCCGCAGCAGGGTGTTGGAGGCGACGCCGCCCCCCAGGACAACGCCCCGTGCGCCGGTGCTCTTCGCCGCCGCCAGAGCCTTGACCACCATCACGTCCACCAACGCCTCCTGAAACGCCGCCGCTAGTTCACGAGCCCTTCCCCTCCCCCCTCCCTTTCCGGGAGCAGATCCCACCGTCTGCTCTTTATCTGTCTTCCCCGCCATATTGCTTGGCGGGTAGATTCCCACCTCCCGGGCACGGTTGAGCAGGGCCGTTTTCACGCCGCTGAAGCTGAAGTCCAGGGTGTCCCGCATCCATGCCCGGGGTAGCGGATCGGCGGGGCTGACGCCCTCCGCGGCCTCCTGGATGGCGGGGCCGCCCGGGTAGCCGAGGCCCAGGACCCGCGCCGCCTTATCGAAGGCCTCTCCGGCGGCGTCATCCCTGGTCCTGCCCAGGAGACGGTACCGCCCGTGCTCCTCCATAAGGATCAGGTCCGTATGGCCCCCGGAGGCCACCAGGCAGAGGAGCGGGAACCCTGGGCTTGTCTCCGGGCTCTCCGGGCCGAGCCAGGCGGCGTAGATGTGCCCCTCCAGGTGGTTGACCCCCAGGAACGGTATATTCCGGGCGAAGGCCAAGGCCTTGGCGGTGTTCACGCCCACCAGCAGGGAGCCGGCCAGGCCGGGCCCCATGGTCACGGCGATGCCGTCCAGGTCGCCCAGGCCTACGCCGGCCTGCTCCAGGGTGCCGGTCACCACGGGGATGATGGCCGCAACGTGCTGCCGTGAGGCCACTTCAGGCACCACGCCCCCGTACCGGGCGTGCATCTCCACCTGAGAGGCGACGACGTTGGAGAGGATGGTGGTGCCGTCCCGCACCACCGCCGCGGCCGTCTCGTCGCAGGAGGTCTCGATGCCCAGAACGATCATGGTATGCCCCGCATCCTCTTGGAGTGGCGGTGAGCCGTCCATAGAGTACAGCACCGCAACCTCTTTGACACTCAGCTATGCTGATGGTATAGTCATCCCTGAAGGGGGAAGATGAACCTGTCCACTCCCTTCCAGCACGAACATAAGAGAATGACGACGAATAGGGGGCCCTTCAGGCGTTGCCGAAGGGCCCTTTGCGTTGTGGACGCTGATCATAAGAGCCGCAGCCGTGGGGGAGGTTGAACCGTGGATATAGGCGGTTTATCCCTCAGTTTGCAAGAGGGCGAGTGCCAGGAGGACCGGCTACCCGGTGGTCTCGCAAGAGCCCTGGCAGCATGTGCGGCCCGCTTACACGCCCGAAAGGAGTTCTATTGCCATGGACGGGAGTGACCTGATCAGGTTGGCTATACTCCTGGTTGCGCTACTATTCTCGGCCTTCTTCTCCGGCTCTGAGGCGGCCTTTCTCTCCCTACAGCGGGGCAGCCTGGCGCAGCTGCAGAGGAGAGGTGGGAAGCGGTCCGAGAGGATAGCTCGTATGGCCGGTCACCCGGAGAAGCTGCTTCCCACGGTGCTGACGGGAAACAACCTTGCGAACACGGCCGCCGCGGCCCTGGGCACCGCCGTGGCGACCTCATTTCTCAGCCCCAACAATGCCATCATCGTCTCCACGGTGGTTGTAACAGTCCTTCTGCTGATATTCTCGGAGACAATACCAAAGACCATAGCCGCCAAGAACTCGGTCCGGTTCGCTTTGACCACGGTTGGGCCGCTCAGGGTGGCGGAGTCCATCCTCTTCCCGGTGGTCTGGATCTTAGAGCGGCTGACTCGTGCCATAGGGCGGCTGTTTGGCGTGTCCGGGGCAGCGATGGTAGCGGAGGAGGAGATCCGCGCCCTTATCGAATCGGGCCGCCAGACCGGGGAGCTGGAGCGCTCCGAAGCCGAGCTGGTGGAGAAGGTGTTTCGTTTCGGAGACCGCCAGCTCCGGGAGGTGATGACGCCGCGCACGGAGGTGGTCTGGTTGGAGAAGGGGACCATCTTGAGGGAGTTTCTCAAGACCTATCAGGACCACTCACACACCCGCTTCCCGGTCTATGAGGGGCAGTTGGATAACGTCCTGGGCACCGTCTCCGTGAAGGATGTGGTGCGGGCCATCGCCTCTGAGGAGCTTGCACCGGAGGACGACATGACCCTGCTCCAGCGGTCGGCCTATTTCGTTCCTGAGACCAAGCTCGTTGGACAGCTGTTCGGCGAGCTCCAAGGGTCCGGCTATCAGATGGTCGTGGTCGTTGACGAGTTCGGCGGCGTGGCCGGCCTGGTGACCCTCAAGCGGATGGTGGAGGAGATAGTTGGCCGCGTGGCAGAGGAGGGAGGCGAGGATGAGCAGGAGTTCCAGGCGATAGATGCCCATACCTACCAGGTAGAGGGCGGAATGCGCGTCGACGAGGCCAACGAGCACCTGGGACTGGATATTCCCGAGGGTGAATACGAGACCGTGGCCGGCTTTCTGCTGATGAAGTTCGGCCACATTCCCCAGGTCGGCGAACTGGTCCACCACCATGGCTTTTCCCTGGAGGTGACCGAGATGCGTGGGGTGAAGATCGAGCGCCTGATGGTCACCAGGGTCTCCAGGCCGGTTAGCGAGGAGGGCCAGTGAGGTTGCTGCTGGTGCGCCACGGCGAGACCCCATGGAACAGGGAAGACCGGATTATGGGCCGGAGCGACCTGAGCCTTTCCCCGCAGGGGCGTATCCAGGCGGAGGCGCTGGCCCTCGCTTTGGCCAAGGTGGACCATGTGGAGGCCATCTACTCCAGTCCCCTGGCCAGAGCCAGGGAGACGGCCGGGGCCATTTCCGATGCCCTGGACGTCCCGGTACACATCCTGGACGGCCTGATCGAGCGGGACGTGGGGCCCCTGGAGAGCCTGTCCCAGGCGGAAGCGGAGAGACGATACCCTGAGTTCACCGAGCGGTGGAAGCAGGACCCGGCCAATGCCCTCCTGTCCGGCGTCGAGTCCCTGGCCCACCTCCAGGAGCGGGCCTGGGATTCGATTGCAGGCCTGTTGAAGGCAGATAAAGATGAGACCGTGGTTGTTGTCTCACACTTTTTCCCCATCCTGCTACTGCTGTGTAGGTTCCTGGACCTTCCCATCTCCAAGTATCGTGGGCTGCGGGTAGACCTGGCGTCCGTCTCCACTGTTCACGTTCAGGATGGCAGCATGCGTCTCCTGGCCCTCAACGACCGGTGTCATCTCTCCGGGGAACAGCGTCCAGTGGAGATCCCCTCCCTCTGATGTCCGTAGATGAATCACGCCTGCTCCGACACGTAGCTGAGGCCCTGCGGGAGGCGGGTCTGCTGGAGGGGCGTCAGCCACTGCTGGTGGCCGTCTCCGGCGGCCCCGACTCCCTGGCGCTGCTCCACCTCCTCCTGGCCGTCGGTCGGCGCTATCCCCTGCGACTCCATGTCGCCCACCTCAACCACGGCCTCAGAGGCGCTGAGGCGGAGGGGGACGCGCTGTACGTTGAGCAGATTGCCAGCGACACCGGTCTTCCCTTTGCCCTAGAGTCCGCGGACGTGGGCGAGTATCGCCGGGAGCACCGCCTCTCGTGGGAGGCGGCGGCCCGGGAGGTCCGCTACGACTTCCTAAGTCGCACCGCTGAGAGCATAGGGGCCGCCGCGGTAGCCCTGGGCCATACCGCCGACGATCAGGCGGAGACGGTGCTCATGCACCTGCTGCGGGGTACCGGTCTCCAGGGACTCAGGGGCATGCTCACCTATACGTGCTGGCGAAATGGCCAGGGGAACCATGGTATTGCCCTGGTGCGCCCCCTGCTGAAGGTGACCAAAGAGGAGACCCAGGCCCTCTGTGACGCCCGGGGCCTGACACCTCGGCACGACTCCTCCAACATGGATGAGCGTTACGCCCGCAACCGCATCCGTCGTGACCTGCTTCCCCGGCTTGCGGTGTATAACCCATCCATTCGGGAGGCCCTGGTCCGGCTGGCCCATACCGCCAGCCGCGACCTGGCGTACATCGACGACCAGGTTCGGACGGCCTGGCCGACAGTGGTTACGCGGGAGCCGTGGGGACTGCGCATCAGCCGTGATGCCTTCCTGCTCCTCCACCCCGCTCTTCAGGCCCACCTACTGCGTCGCGCGTGGGAGGAGCTGGTCGGTGAGAGCGCCGCCCTGAGCTACGCCCAGGTGGAGGCGATGCTTGAGCTTACCCAGGAGGGGGGCGGGGACGGGCTTATGAAAAAGGGCGGGGACGGGTTTCTGAAAAGAGGTGGGGCAGGGCTAGTGAAAAAAGTCTCGTTGGGCCGTGGTGTACGGTTCCATACCGGCTACCAGGAGCTGGTGATGGAGTCGGCGGCTACGCCATCCGACCAGGGTGCTCCCCTGGGTACCACCGCTCTGTCGCTTCCGGGGAAGGCCCGGATAGATGGTTGGCGTGTCACCGCCCGGCTTCTGGATGCCCCCGTCACGGTGGCCGCTGCCGGTCCGTACCTGGCCTATCTTGACCGCACGGCGCTGGGAGACGGGGTTCAGATTCGCTCCCGGCGGAACGGAGACCGGTTCCAGCCCCTGGGAATGGAGGGTACCAAGAGGCTCAAGGAGTTCATGATAGATGCGCACGTTCCCAGGAGCTGGCGGGAGCGGATACCCCTGCTGGTGGTGGAGCGTGGCGTGGCGTGGGTGGTGGGGTGGCGCATAGCCCACTGGGCCAGGGTAACGGAGGCCACCCGGCAGGTGGTAGAGGTCGTCTTTTCCAGGGTGGAGTAGGTTGGGGAAGGCTATGTGCTGGTACGCGGTGCCTGGCCCTAGTACTTGGTTGCGAAAAAGCGCGTCATCATTGTCCGCTCGTGGTGAGCCAGTCGAACCATACGAGCGGAGGAAAACTCCCGCTCATGTCCTTCGATGGATTCGACAAGCTCACCACAGGCAAGCTCTCCGATACGCCCCGGCTGACCGGGGCTATCGAGAGTCTCGATGAGCAAAGCATCATCGGACAGGATGAGCGGGAGCTCAGGTTGTACCCATGTGTACGCTGATTTACGAAAGGAAGTGCTAGCCCTGGGTTGGAGTGCGGACGTACTCTTCCAGGTAATTGCGGAGCAGGACGCGACCCCGGTGCAGGCGGGCCTTCAGCGAGGCGACGCTGATTCCCAATGCCTCGGATGCCTCCGTGTTGGACAGCCCCTGAACATCTCGGAGTACCACCGCGGCCCTCAGGTCCGGGGGGAGCAGGGAGATCCCCTCCTGTAGCTTCTCGCGCAGCTCTGAGCCCAGGGCCTGGCGTTCCGGACTGTCGGACCAGCTCACCATGTTCCGGTCTTCGTAACCGGTCTCGGTAAGGAGTCGCCTCTTCTTCTCCTTGCGGAGCTTCATCAGGCTTCGGTTCACGGTGATTCGGTAGAGCCAGGTTGAGACCTGGGACTCGCCGCGGAACCGCTCCCAGGCACGGAAGGCGTCGATAAAGGCCTCCTGTGTTACATCCTCAGCCTCGTGTGGGTCCGCCATCATGCGCAGGGCAACGTTGTAGACAAACTCGCCGTACTTCTCGACGATCTCCTCGAAGGTCTCTGTGCTGGGACTGCTCATGGAGATAGGGAAAGCTACGATTTTACCAGGTGGGGCACGAGGCACCGTGCGACGCTACCACACTAGCTGTCCTCCGCCGCACTGTCAACGCTGGGAGCAGGGCCGCACCGTGCATCTCCTCCCACAAGCCTGCATCAAATGAGTGTAGAGGACCGATGACCCTCACCGCAGGTACTCTGAGGTGGTGTTGCAATCCGTGGTGAGGGGCCATATAGTACGGAACGGATGGGTGTTGCACTATGGCCGTAGGATTGAAAGGGCTTGCCAGACTGTTCGGTCGGGGCAAGGGCGAATGCGAACATCTCCGGGAGTTGGCCTCCCTCTATCTTGAGAGCGAGGCCTCTAACGGGATGTCGGATGACGTGCGGGCGCGGGTCCGGGAGCACCTGGAGGGATGCACGGACTGCTCAGCCTTCTACGCCACCCTTCGTGAGACTATTCAAATGCTCCAGAGCCTTCCCCTGCAGGAGATTCCTCAGAAGCTGCTAAATGCCCTCCTTCAAATCGAGAAGGAGCAAGGCTCCGCATCAAGCCAGGGATAACCGTCTCCGGGATTATACCTTCGGAATTCCTTCGGCCATTCTCTATCCTCGGCAGACGCTCCATGTCCCCTGTGATGGGCTATGGCATATTGAGCGCGATTGATCCTGGCACCCCGTTGCCCTCTTTCTTGACCGCAGGCGCAAGATGAGGTATACAGTACCCGTCCTTATGGTCGCCGATTCCTCCCTGCAAGGGCGGTAGCTTCATTTCCCGGCGGCACCGGTTGGTGGCAAACCCTGGCCGGCCATATCGACCGCCACGAAAGTAACACGGCTGTAGTTGTACCCTCGGGCTGGCTGCAGCCTCGCCTTGGGCCACTCCATCGTGAGGCCCTTACCGATCCAGTTTCTTGTACCGGTGCATGTTCTGAGCGGCACCGGCTTTGTAGAGGAGGGAGAATGCGACCGAGAAAAGGCATAATACTGGCGGCGGGGGATGGTGGAAGACTGCGTCCCCTCACTGCCACCGTCCCCAAGGCGCTCCTGAACGTTGGTGGCCACCCGCTCATCCGCTGGCCCATAGCGGCCATGCTCTCCGCGGGCATCACCGAGATCGCCGTTGTGGTCGGCTACCACGCTGAGCAGGTTATGACCGCGCTGAACAGCAACGGTTGGGGTGTTGGCTTTCTCAACTTCATCGAAAACCCCCATTGGGAAGGGGGTAACGCCCTCTCCCTGGATGCCGCGCGCGCCTTTGTAGGCAGCGATCCCTTTGTCATGTGCATGGGAGACCATCCGATCAGTCCCAAGATCATGAGGAATCTCCTGGATAACGAGTACGATGGCCCTGTTCTCTGCACCGACTCCCAGCCCCAGCATCCATGGCAGATCAACGATGCAACACGAGTAGTCATTGGTCCGGAGGGCTCAGTCCTTGCCATAGGGAAGGATCTCACGTCTTGGACTGCCGTGGACACCGGGGTCTTTCTCCTTGGCGACTATGTTTTTGACGGCATCGATCATCTGAAGAGAAGCCAGGGCATCGAGGTGGAGATGACCGAGCTGGTGCGGCTGTTCGCGGACCGGAACGACCACTTCTCGGCCTGCGACATCGACGGGGCCTTCTGGGCTGACGTTGATACCGTAGAGGACCTCCAGGCCACGGACCTCTGGATGTGCAACAACCACCTGGACGGTGAGTAGGGATGGCGGTGGTATATGACGGCCTGGTCTCCCGCCATCTGAACCGGCGTTTCTCCAGACCCGTGGCGCAGCTGCTGACGCACACGCCCGTCACTCCCAACCAGGTCTCCGCTGCAAGCTTGGCCATCGCTTTCGGCTCCTTCCTCTCCTTCGCCTACGGGATCAACATCGCGGGCGGTATCCTTGCCCAGGTCTCCTCCGTGGTCGATGGTGTCGATGGCGACCTGGCCCGCCGGAAGAATGCCGCATCTGCCTTCGGTGGTTTCCTGGACGCTGTCCTGGACCGGTATGCCGATGCCCTGGTCCTCTTGGGAGTGATCATCTGGACCGCCAGCGACCGCTCCGGGGATACGGTGTGGGTGATCGGCTTCTGGGCGTTGGTGGGCACCGTGGTCATCAGCTACACCCGGGCGAGGGTAGAGGGCGGCTCCCAGGGCCGCTTCGACCGGGGTGTCACCTCCCTGGCGACCAGGGATGTCCGGCTGCTCATCGTGATGGTCGGCTCCATAGTAGGCCAGGGGCTGGCTACCCTTATCGTGATCACGGCCCTGACCCACTCGGTGGTGGTGCTGAGGCTGCTCCACGCCCGCCGGTCACTGCGGGAGCCGGCCCAGCCCGGCGGAGGGAGTCACGAATCAACTCATTGACGGGAGGTTGCCCATGACGATAGAGAGGATCTTCCCCGGCGGCCTGAACCGCCCCCCGGCCTACACTCCGGTGGTCAAGGCGGGCAACACCGTGTACATTGCGGGGCAGACGGCTACCGACGCCTCCGGGAACCTGGTGGGGCCTGGGGACTGCGAGGCCCAGACGGCGCAGGTATTCCGCAACCTCCAGGCAGCCCTGGCATCCGTGGGCGGCTCCCTGGCCAATCTGGTCAAGGTCACCACGTACCTCACCCGCGCCGAGGATGCCGAGGCGTATCGCCGGGCACGGGAGCGTTTCCTGCGGGCCAACCGCCCCGCCAGCACCCTGGTGGTTATTCAGGCGCTGGCGCGTCCGGAGCTGTTGGTGGAGATAGAGGCGGTGGCGGTGCTGGAGTAGCGCTTGCCTGGAAAAACGGGGGCTAGGTAGCAGAGAGGTGTTGCTATGGCTGAAACGGTCACTTCATCCAACGTGGAGTTCGCCGCCAACGGCGGTACCACGCCCGGCTACCTGAGCAGGCCGGAGGCCCAGGGGTCTTACCCTGGCATCGTGCTCATCCAGGAGTGGTGGGGCGTGGACGACCATATCGTGGACGTGACCCGCCGTTTCGCCGCCCAGGGGTATGCCACCCTTGCGCCGGACCTCTTCCACGGTGCGGTCACATCTGAGCCCACGGAGGCGATGAAGCTGTCCCAGTCCATGGACCGGGACCGAGCCATCAAGGAGCTGAGTGGGGCCGTGGCCTATCTCAAGGGCCAGCCCTTCAGCAGCGGGAAGGTGGGGATCATAGGCTACTGCATGGGCGGCGGTCTCTCCATCCTGACCGCCTGCAAGAGCCGTGACCTGGATGCCTGCGTGGTCTACTATGGCGGCAGCCCCAATCCTATCGAGCAGGTGCAGGAGATCGCCTGCCCCGTCCTGGGCATCTACGCCGAGCAGGACGAGCGGGTCAACGCGACCCTGGACGCCCTGAAGGAGGCGATGGAGCGGTACGGCAAGCGGTTCCAAATGGATATGTACCCCGGCACGCATCACGCCTTCTTCAACGACACCCGGCCAGAGGTCCACGCGCCGGAGGCCTCCAAGGATGCCTGGGAGAAGACCCTGGCCTTCTTCAAAGCGAACCTGAGCTAGAGGGTCACCGGACGTATCCTGTACAATAGCTGAGCAAGCAGAGGGGAGATTCTATGCGGGGAGACCAGCGAACCGACGCCATAGCCGTTGCTCTGATTCCTAGGGGCAGCGCGTGGGTCAACATACTGGTAGCCGCCGTGCTCGTCGTTGGCTTTGCGGTGTTGACCGGGCTATCCGCCCAGGTGAAGGTCTATCTCAACCCTGCCGTGCCCATTTCTGGCCAGACCTTCGCGGTGCTCATGTCGGGAGCGGCCCTGGGCAGCAGGCGAGGTGGAGCCAGCATGCTGGTCTATCTGGCCGCCGGCATTGCTGGAATACCGGTGTTCGCCTCCGGTGGGGCCATCCCGGGCATCAGTAGGGGGTATCTCCTCGGGTTCGTGGCGGCGTCGGTCATCGTGGGTCTGCTCGTCGAGCGAGGGTGGAGCCGGAACCCCATGAAGCTGGTGGCCGCTATGTTCATCGGCGAGGTCGCCATCTATGCCTTTGGGTTGCCGTGGCTTGCCTTCTACATCCCTGACCAGGTGCTGGTCGATAGGAGCCGGCTGGCCGTCGTGTACGATTGGGGCCTAAAGGACTTCATCATTGGTGATACCATCAAGCTGCTGCTTGCGGCCTCCGGTGTGCCCCTGGCGTGGGAGGGCATCCGCCGGTTGAAGGGGGAAGAGGGCTCCCCGTAGGCCATCCCTGCGTCGCTTTCCATTCCGCCAGGCTGCCGGTCGGTTGTCACCATGCCGCCCGTGGCTGTAGACTGCTGTGGGTGCCAAAGCTAGAAAGGCTGTGAAGAGCATATGCAGGTAGTCCCCGGAGTTTTCCAGTTCAAGGTCCCCATGCCCATCAACCCCATGGTCCCTGATGGCGGGATACGCTATACCCTGGTCTACGCGCTTTCAGTCCCCGACGGCCGTTGGGTGGTGATTGATGCCGGCATGAATACGGATGACGGCTTTCAGGCGTTCCAGGACCAGCTCTCAGGGGCAGGCATCCCGGCCGGGGATGTGGCCCTCATCCTCATCACCCATGCCCATCCGGACCATGCCGGGCTTGCCAACCGTATCAAAGAGTTCACCGGCGCTCAGGTGGCTATGCACAGGTTGGACGCTCCCGGGGATCACACCTCCTCAGATCGCTGGTCGGACCGGGACTCCTCCCGACGGCTGACGGAGTGGTACGGCTTTCCGTCCCAGGACCTCGACCAGGCTTTCCACCATGGCCCCCCCTCCGGGGGTGGCTCCAAGAAAGAGGAATCGGGTTACCGAGGCGTCCGTTGGGAGTCGCCGCGGGTCGACCTTCGGCTGGAGGGAGGCGAGGAGCTGCTCCCCGGCTCCGGTCTCTGGGCGGTGTGGACCCCAGGGCATACGCCGGGGCACCTGTGCGTCCACGATGCGCCCCGTCGCCTCTTCTTCTCCGGCGACCACATCTTGCCCACCATCTCTCCTCACGTAAGCCTCTACCCTGGTGAGAACGATGACCCTCTGAGTCGCTACATATCGTCCCTGGAGGGACTGCGGGACGTGGATGTGGACACGGTGTATCCCGCTCATGAGCACTCCTTTCCCGGCCTGCGTGAGCGGGTGGAGGAGCTTCTGGGCCACCATCAGCAGCGGCTACAGGAGATCATCGACCAGGTTGCCGACGGCCCAAGGACGCCGTACCAGATCAGTGCGGGCATCACCTGGAACGTGGCACCGTGGGACCAGCTGAATCCCAGCACCAGGCGCATGGCCCTGTTGGAGACCATTGCCCACCTCAAGCACCTGGAGGATGCGGGACGGCTTGCCCGTCGCGAGACCGATGCCGCCCTCCTGTACACGGCACCCACGGACCGCTGAGGGAGCGTCCCCCTTAGCCATGGCCATCACACTCCTGACCGTCTTCAACCCCAGGTTGTGGTCACCTTCGATCAGGGGATCATAGGGTAGCGAAAGTCGTACGGCTTCCCGCAGCCCCAGACCGGCAGCAGATCTCAGCGCTGGGCGGCCCGTATCACATAGCCCGGAAGCCGGAGAACACCCTGACGGCGTTCCCCGTCGCCCACAAACAGAAGCGCCGCGAGGCCCAGGAAAGCGTAAGCGAAGAATAAGCGGATATTCGTACCTGGGAATACCAGCTGTCCAGCGAACAGCACCAGCAGAACGGTGGCCCCCTGCCAGGAGACCCGCGACTTGGCGACGAGAAGACCGGCGAAGAGGGTCTGAGCCATGGTCAACAGGAACTCCACCTGCTGCTGCCACACCAACGGAAGGGATGCTGCCTTTCCAAAGGAGAGGCTGTAGGCAATGGGTAGGCTACCTACTAGCAGGGTCCACTGGTTCACCGTTGCCGAGATCAGCATTATCAGGGCCGCGCCGGGGTTGCCGCGCAGGGTAAAGTAGGCGGCCACCAACATCTCGGGAGATTCCGAAGCCAGCGGGGCCAGCCACTGGATCAGGAAGAACTTGTCGATGCCCAGCCGATCTCCAGTATCGATCAGGTTTTCGGCAAACGGCTCCGCGGATAGGACAATAACCCCCGCGGCGTAGATGAACAGGAACACCATGACGCTGCGCCTTCCTGTCTTTCCCAGGGACGCAATGGCCAATGAGGGCCCAATAAGCTCCGGCTCGTGTTTCTCTCCTCGGCCGCTCAGCCATATGTAGACAAGAAAAATGGGGAAAAGCACCGCAGAGTCCAGCAGGGAGATGCTCCCTTTGAAAAACATGGAGAGGGAGTAGACCGCACCGATCACCAGGAACGCCAACTCCAGGGAGATACCCTCGCTGAGCACAACCTCCCTTTTCCGCCGGAACCAGAAGAGCAGCACCACCACCGACCAGCCCAGTCCCACCAGCAGCCGGTTGCCACCCGGTCATGTTGGCCGCAGCATAGGAGGCATACTCTGAGCCAGGGTCCGCGCCCGCCTGCCATGCCAGGTAGATATCCACGGCGTACTCAGGCAGGACCGCTACGAAGGCGACGAAGGCCAGAGCCAGCGCTTGGGAGATATCCAGCTCCGCTACCTCAGCGGCCCAGGCCAGGAGAAATGCGGCGCCCACAATACCGATACCGAAGATGAGAGCGCCGACCACCGGTTGGAGCTCCGGTTCGCCCGTGAAGGCTATGAGCCTGCTGAGCACGAGAGCCGGAAGGCCTATGGCAAGCGCCCCGGCCAGGAGTAGCCAGCCCGTAGTGTATCCTGTTCCTTGATTCCCGTCTTGCATGGAACTCGAAATGAATGAGAGAAGGGAAGCCCAGACTGCCCAGGCCTCCCCTCGCGACTATTCCCTAGTTCAACTTCACGAAACTTTTACTCTAGCTTCGTCACAACGTAGGAGACAGACCCGCCAGGGGTAGCCACCTCAACCGTGTCCTCTACCCGGTGATTCAAGATGGCCTTCCCTACCGGAGAGACCACCGAGAGCTTTCCATTACTTGGATCGGCCTCACTTGAATCCACCAGGAGGTACTTGATCTTCTTGCCGGTCACCGTGTGCCGGAGCACCACGTGGGTGCCCAGGGCGACCTTGCTCGCCTTGGACCCTTTCTTTTGATTGCTTCCAAGTATCGTTGCTCGTTGGAGCATCTCCTCAAGGTCTCGGATGCGCGCCTCAAGGTGTCCCTGCTGCTCGCGGGCGGCATCTAGGGGCGCATTCTCTGAGATGTCCTTATCGGCGGCTGCTCGCCGGATCTCCTGGGCAACTCGGAGCCGGTCTTTCTTGAAATCCGCAAGCTGTACTTCCATCTGTTGGTACCGCTCTTGCGTGACCTGAAGAGCTGCCTCCGGAGCGCGCCCCTTCTTGAGAGAGGCGGAGCCTCTGCCGCCACGCGGCAGCTTGGCGTGGCTGGCCAGGTTGCCAGATGTGGCCCCCTGCTTGTGTAGGTGGGACAGGAACTGCTTGGTAATCGCCAGGCGTTCAGTGCTCTCTCCCGTCCTTCCCAGTGTGGCGCAGTACTCCTCCATGTCCGTAGGGGCAATGGAGCCGGCCCGGCGGTCGCGTCCGAACCACCGGAGAAAGCGACTCATCTCTCTCTGGGCGGCCTCCCGGTCCTTGGCCCCTCCGGCGGATAGGTAGTCGGCTACGGAGTCATGTAACGGGACTTGGCTCTGCTGGCTCAAGGGCTATCCTCCAGTGGTGTTGGCACACCCTATTCTGTCAGGCGCTGGAAGGGGTGTCAAATGAGCGCTGTGGCATGTTCCAGGGCGCTCCGTCCAGGAGGTGTCTGATGTCACGCTCAGAGCGATGGGATACACTCCTTGCATTCCTGTTAGGAGATAGAGCAATGCCAAAGGATTGGTGACATACCACTCACAGGGAATGGGAGCGTCCTCATACGACGTGGTACCGCGATATGATTGGAGCGACCGCTGCCCTCTGATACGGGGAAACGCCCGCTCCGCCGCCGGCGTTGTGGGTAGACCACTCCTAGCGGGAAGACGCACTTTCGCTTCTGCCCACTTTGCGTTAGAATGAGCATAGCGGCGGAGCCTCCAGCGTGGGGCGGCACGGTAGCACCTATGAGCAATCGTTGGATGAAAAGCAGCTTTGTCTATCTGCTCATCATCGTAGCAGTTATTGCCATCTTCTTTACCTTTTTCCGCGGGCCAGGGGCTTCCACGGAGGTCTCCATTAACGAGGTCATCTCCATGGCCAAGTCCAACCGGGTGGACTCCATTATCGTCAATGGGGATTCCCTTCGTATAAAGACCAAGGACGGCCCGGAGTTCTCCTCCCGCAAGGAGCCGGGAACCAGCATCTTTGAGATGCTCCGAGATGCGGGGGTTGAGAGCGGCGTTGAGGTGCAGGTCCAAGGCTCCAGCGGCTTCTCCAGCATCTTTGGTCTGCTGATGAACTTCCTGCCGTTGATCTTCTTCGGCGCAATACTCCTGTTTATGCTACGTCAGGCCCAGGGAAGCAACAACCAGACCTTCAGCTTTGGGCGTAGCCGCGCCCGTATGTTCGTGGGGAACAGGCCTACCGTCACTTTTTCGGATGTGGCCGGCGTGGATGAGGCAAAGGCCGAGCTGCAGGAGGTGGTGGAGTTCCTCAAATATCCGGAGCGGTTCATCTCCCTGGGGGCTCGGATTCCCAGAGGGGTCCTGCTGGTTGGCCCCCCAGGCACCGGCAAGACGCTGCTGGGCCGTGCCGTGGCCGGAGAGGCGGGCGTCCCCTTCTTCTCCATTAGCGGCAGCGAGTTCGTGGAGATGTTCGTCGGCGTTGGCGCCTCCCGGGTGCGGGACCTCTTTGATCAGGCGAAGCGAAACTCCCCCTGCATCGTCTTCGTCGACGAAATCGATGCGGTGGGTCGGCATCGAGGTGCCGGACTGGGCGGAGGCCACGACGAGCGGGAGCAGACGCTCAACCAGATCCTGGTGGAGATGGATGGCTTTGATACCAGTGTGAACGTGATCGTCCTCGCCGCTACCAACCGCCCCGATATCCTGGACCCCGCCCTGCTGCGGCCAGGCCGGTTTGATCGCCGCGTAGTGCTGGACCTCCCGGACATCGCAGGCCGGTTGGCGGTGCTCCAAGTCCATTCCAAGGGCATGCCTATCGACCCGGATACGAACCTGGAGGTGGTGGCCAAGGAGACCCCTGGCTTCAGCGGCGCCGATCTCTCCAACCTGGTCAACGAGGCGGCCATCCTGGCGGCCCGTCGCAACAAGAAGAGCATCACCTTTGACGAGTTCGGAGAGGCCATTGACCGGGTCATCGCGGGGCCGGAGCGCAAGAGCCGGCTCATCAGCCACCGGGAAAAGGAGATCACCGCCTATCACGAATCGGGCCACGCACTGGTGGGGCACATCCTACCGCATGCTGACCCCGTTCAGAAGGTCTCCATCATCTCCCGGGGCAGCATGGGCGGCTATACCCGGTTCATCTCGCCGGAGGACCGCTACCTCTCCAGCAAAGTCCAGTTCCAGGCCATGCTGGCCACGGCCCTGGGCGGACGCGTTGCCGAGGAGCTGACCTTCAATGAAATCACCACCGGTGCCAGCAACGATCTGGAGCACGCCACTCAACTGGCCCGGAGCATGGTAACCCGGTACGGTATGAGCGATAAGCTGGGCCCCCGGACCTTCGGCAAGAGAGAGGATCTGGTCTTCCTGGGGAGAGAGATCAGTGAGCAGAGAGACTACGGCGATAAGGTGGCGGAGGCCATTGACCAGGAGGTCCACGACCTCCTCCAGCAGGCCCTTGAGACCGCCAGGGAGCTTCTGACCACTCATCGGCCCAAGCTGGTGCAGCTGGCGCGGCACCTCATTACCCATGAGACCATTGAGGGTGATGAGCTCCAGAAGCTGCTCGAATCTGAGGCGCCGCCCCTGGAGACTGAGGTACAGCAAACCCCCGCCAACTAGGCGGTATCCTTCAGCAGGGCTCTCATACTCTAACCTTTGACATCAAGAGAGGCCTCACCCTGTGCGGTGGGGCCTCTCTTTGGGAGTGTGATAGCACTCTTTCCGCTCATGGTGATCTTGCCGAGCCATGAGCGGAGTAGAGACGGTCGGCTAGGATGCCTCTTCAGCCTCTTGCAGGGGCCGCTCCCGAAAGTAGAGGCCCCACCGTTGCATCAGCTCCTTCACCTGGGGATTTTGAAGCCGTCCCAGCTCCCCTAGAAAGGCTGCCAAGGCGTGGGCGTGCAGGTGCTCCTGTGAGCAGACCCAGCTCGCCTCACTGGGTACAACGTACAACAGCCCGTTTTGGTGCGCGCACTGTATCTCCAGTCGTTTACCTTCCTGGGCGTGCTTTACGGTGATCCCGTAGGGCATAACGGTCTCCTTCACCTTCATCTCCTGGGCCGAGTGCATTGTACACGAGGATAGCCCCCCACGGCTCCTGGATCTTGCGCCTGCGGTGGAGAGGACATACAATCGGGCGACTTCGCCAACTCGCTATCAAAGAAGGGAGCGGACTATGTACGGGACGGTTGCTCGTATGCATATCAAAGCGGGTAAGAGACAGGCCTTCCTTGACCTGATGGAGGAATGGAACCGGGAGCGGAAGCCCAAGGTGAAGGGAGCCCGGGCGGGCTATACACTCTTTCCGGATAACAGCCCAAACCAGGCGATCTTGCTGGCCGTGTTCGACGACAAGGACTCCTACTTCGCCAACGCAGCCGACCCAGAGCAAGACACCTGGTTCCGGCGAATGCGTGAGCAGCTTGAGGAGGACCCCCAGTGGGAGGATGGTGAGATCCACGAGGGCTAGCCGCTGCTGAGCATCCTCTGACAGACGGAGCCCTGGATTCGCTTCTCCTACACGGTGGCGCGGGTGTGTACAAGCCTCTCTGATCTATACGGGCTAGCCCGTAAAAAACCATCCCCATATCCTCCGGACGATGGATAGATATCCCCAGTCGCCGGCACTACAGTGTGCATATGCCTTCTAAGCGGGAGGAGGCGGTATCCATATTCTCGCCGGGACCAGGTAGGCGAGATTTGGAGGGGAAATATAATGAAGAGCGTGCGGCTATTCGTGATTCACTCCGATGAGATAGTGCGAGAGGGCCTCCGTCACATTCTGGGGGGCTATCAGGATATTGAAATTGTTGGCGAAGCGGCCGTTATGGAGAGGGCGTTAGTCCAGGTGGCTGGTCTGGCTCCTGACGTGCTCATCATGGAGGGAAGGAATACTGGTCCCAGCCTGGAAGTGGCCCCTGAGTTTACTATCTCCGTTTCCCGTGACCTGGAGGGAAGACCCCTGGTAAATGTGACTGCGTATAAGGAGAGACAACTCCCAGGTGAGGTGGTGGTCATAGGCCGCCAAAGCGAACACCGGGTTCAAGTGACTGACGTGGGTCCGCAGGGCTGCCGCATTACAGAGAGCAAGCGGGAGGAGTTGGCCTACGCCGTAGAGCTGGCCGCCCAGGACAATATGAGCCCGGTTGTAGCCTCACTGATTGCTTCGCCGACTCTTGCGGAGGGCTCGTGGCAGCTCCCCGGCCTGATGGGGCCTGATGGCCGTAACGGCGAGAGCAAGCTCCAGCGTCTCAGCGGGCCAACGCCAGATACGAGCAGTGAAAACTTGGTGCACGCAGAAACCAATGGACATGGGATAGTGGCGCATGCCAATGGAAAGGCGAACGGCACTGGCAACGGCGCGATGGCCTCTGGAGATGGGCAACCAAAGAGGAGAGCAACAGACTGGTTTGGTCCCGTGCTCAACCGGGATGTCGACAGTCCTCCCGACGGCGTCACCGAGAACGGGGTGGCTGATCACTCAGAGGGTTCACCAGGTGGTCAACGCGAAACTACCGAAGAAGCGACTGGCCCTATGGACCTTACTGACATGCACGAAACGGAAGTGGTGGAAGAGCTTGACGACGTGTGGCTTCACACGTGGAAGGAGCCTATCCGCGACGAGGAGGCCAGGAAGGACCCCGGGATCGAAGTTGAGCTGGTGTTTCCATCGTGTGTCAGGGTCGCTGAGCTCTACACCTTCATCCGGCGGCTCAGGCAGGCGACGAAGGCGGAGATCAAGGAGACCGTCGGTTCCAGTAAGGGGACGTCTGTTAAGGTTACACTCCACTGGTCCGTACCTCTGCTCCAGATACTTCACGGTATGCCGGAGGTGGCGGAGGCAAAGCCAGAGCCTCCATTCCAGATCGGCCAGGATACGGCCTCCCCGGCTTCACCGCTTCCCAAGCAGGTCTACTTGACCCTGAAGATTTATGAGGAGCCCAAACAGCTCAGCCTCATGTTTGACGCTCCTCCTCTGGGATAGTTTGACCTGTCACCCCAGAAGAGCATCGGCTATCGCCTGGCACGGGGACGACCACTCCTGTTGGCGCGCCCCATTGTAGTGTGGAATCATTCCGGTGGCGCGCCGCGAATTTCACCCAAAGATGCCGGGCGTCCCCTGGACAGGATGACCCCCGTGCGAATATATTGTATGTGGATATTCCGATGATACTCTCTGTAGTGTTTATTCCCTCGGAGCTAACGAGAGATCTCTAGGAGCGTGAACACGGGCAGCTATCGGTTCTACAAACGGGTCGCAAGGCCCGTTTTGTTTCGGGTGCCCCCGGAGACCGCCCACGCCGCAACGGCTTGGCTCCTGCGGCGGCGTCTCGTTGGGAAGCTGATACGGACCCTTGCCGCCTCCTACGAGGTCGGCGACCAACGGCTGCAAGTGCGTATCGCAGGGCTGGATTTTCCCTCCCCCGTCGGCCTGGCCGCAGGCTACGATAAGAACTGCGAGATGGTAGCCTCCATAATGAGCCTGGGGTTTGGGTACGTCGTTGGGGGCACGGTACTGCTTGGGCCCCGCGCCGGGAACCCCTCTCCCCGGCTGGTCCGGCTTCCCCAAAAGCAGTCGCTTATCAACAGCATGGGCTTTCCCAGCAAGGGAGCGGAGGCAGTCCAGCGTACCCTGGAGCGGCTTGAGCATCGCTCAAAGCCCCTGGTGGTCAGCCTCTCCGGCCTCACTCCCCAGGAGCTGGTCACCTGCCATATGGCCATGGAGCCCCTGGCCGATGCGACGGAGATCAATATCAGCTCTCCCAATACGGCGGCTCTGGGCGCATTTCAGGAGCCCGATGCGTTTGCTGACCTGGTGGAGCGGATAAACGGCTACCGGAGCAAGCCGCTCTTTGTGAAGCTCCCCTTCTACTCCGACTCTCAGGGGCAGGAGCGGGTGCTGGCCCTGGTCCGTGTGGCCCGCCAGCACGGCGTGGACGCCGTCACCACGTCCAACGCCAGCCTGGTGGAGGCACCCATGCTGGCTACCGGAAGGGGAGGGCTCAGTGGCAAGGCCCTCTTCCAGGACACCCTGCGCATCGTGAGCGAGGTTCGGGCCGAGGCCGGCGATGGCATGGCGATCAACGGCTGCGGCGGTATATTCACCGCTGAGGATGCCTTCCAGGTGCTGGAGGCCGGCGCCGACACGGTACAACTGCTTACCGCACTGATGTATGAGGGGCCGGCGGCGGCGGCCGCGATCAACCGTGGCCTCCTGCGCCTACTTGAGCGATCGAGCGTCTCCTCCGTCCAGCAGCTTACCTGCTCCGCTCGGATGTCCGCTCACGCGGCCCCCGTTCCATCACTGACCGACGCATCACTCTAGGCAGCCCAGGTTTTGGGTGCCGCGGGCTGGCGCGTTAGTTTGCGGCCTGCCGTGCCGACCGCTCTGCTCGGATCTTTCCGTAGTCCTCACGCCGCCACCGATACGGGAGTTGGACGATGCTTCCTGGCTTGGTGGCCGTCTCCAGCACCTGCAACGCGTCCTCAATGACCACCCGGTGCTGGTCAGGGTTATTCGGCTCCCCCAGTGGCCGCCCAAAGGGAAAGCGTACGTGGGCCACCCGGGGTGGATGGAGCTTCTCCGCTACCCCCTTGTGCATCATCACCATCACCGTGGGGATTCCCGCCGCCTCGATCGCTCGTGCTATCAGTCCGCCGGACCGATTGCACACCGGTCAGGTGGAGGAGATCAGCACCGCATCCACGCCGTCCTCCTTCAGACGTCCGGCCACCTCCGGTGCCGTCTCCTCCAGCAGTCTCTCCCACGGCAGGATGAAGCCCATGAAAGAGTAGTTGACATCGGCCAGCTGCCCTATGACCCCTTCCCGCTCCATCTCCATGAGCCGGTCCAGTGGAAAGATGCAGTTGATATCCTCCCTGGGCCCGGAGAGGTCGTAGTGCAGGTGGCTTACCTGTAGCTGGTCCCGCGGCGTGTCCTTCCGAATCTCCCGGTATGACCAGTCGCCCTGGCCCTCGGGGCCGTCGGTCTCGTACGGCTCCTGTAGACCCTCCACGTACACGCCCCCCGTGGTGATCAGTGCGAACTTGGCCCTGTTTATCGGAACGCTCAGGGTTGTCCACGGCGTCTCACCCAGGTCAAAGCTCCTGGACCTGGCGTCCTGCACCGCCGTGGCCCGCTCCTCCCACTCCTGCAGGTAGCCCCAGAGCGACTCCGCGGAGCCGGTCTCCCTGGATTCGACGGCGTTCAGGAACAGGCCGTTGAGGAACTCCCTCTGCTCCTCCTCTGACATCAGGCTCCGTACGTATCTGATGCGTGAGAAGTCTGCCATGTTGGGGAACTTCAGGATCTCTTGCAGGGCCTCTTTTAGCTCCATAGTCCACCTTGGCTCCTCTGGTGTGCTGCTATTGTCGGCAGTGTGCCACCTTTATACATGAGATACAAGGTGTGTCTTCCAGCTGCACCGTTCTTGAAAGCAAGCCCACTACTCCCCGCGTGATGCCATCCACTCCTCGTGGGAAGGCACCTCCTCGCCCACCACGAAGAGGAGGTAGTAGCAGCCCATATTGCCCAGGAACTTGAACTCCTTGCGCAGGGATGCCGTGGTCGCGCCGAAGTCCCCGTGGGAGCGCAGGTAGCTTTGGAACGAGCCGTGCTTCTTCTCCAGGTCCAGCAACCGGCGGGCGTTTCCTACGATGGCCTCAAGCTTACGACGGTTCCTGATGACCCGCGTATCGTTGGTAAGCTCATCCAGCTCCGGCTCGGCGAAGTCGGCGACCGCCGCGGCATCGAATCCCCGAAACGCCTCCCGGATTCCCGGCCACTTTGACTCGACGACGCGCCACGAAATACCCGCCTGGAAGACGGCCTTGCTCATCACCTCCAGGTAGTCGCCCAACGATTTGGGGACGATCCGCTCCGGTTCATCTTGCCCTGGCATGGGTTTCTCCTTCCTTGTTGGACTGTTGCTGTGTACTGAGAAGGACTAAGGCATGGCTGTATTAGACGGCTTCCCCGGCAGCCTCGCCTCCGTATTCGGCCCCGGCCACAGGTGGCACTCCACCCAGTGCCCCGACTGTACCTCCACCAGCTCCGGCTCAATCATATCGCACCTCTCGGCGATGAAGTAGGGGCACCGCGGATGGAAGTGGCAGCCGGAAGGAGGGTTGACCGGGCTGGTGGGCTCGCCCGTTACCGCGCCCCGCTGACGGAGCCGGTTCGCCGGGTCCGGCTCAAGCACCGCATCCAGCAGCGCCTGGGTGTACGGGTGCAGCGGGTTCTCGATGACCTGTAGCGTTGGCCCCAGCTCCACGATGCGCCCCAGGTACATCACGGCGATACGGTGGGAGAAGTGGCGTGCCGTGGCGATGTCGTGGGTAATGTACAGGAAGGCCGTGCCGTGCCTCTCCTGGAGCTCCCGTAGCAGGTGCAGGATCTCCGCCCGGCTGGAGGCGTCGATCATGGAGACCGGCTCATCGGCCACCACCAGCACCGGCTGGAGCACCAGCGCCCGGGCAATAGCCACCCGCTGGCGCTGGCCGCCGGAGAGCATGTGGGGGTACTTGGCGGCGAACTCACCGGCGGGCCCCAGCTTCACCTCTCCCAATGCCCACTCCACCGACTCGCGACGGCTGGTCCCGTTCCGTTGGCCGTGGATCAGCAGCGGCTCCTCCACGATCTGGCCCACGTTCATGAAAGGGTCCAGGCTGGAGAAGGGGTCCTGGAAGATGCCCTGGGCGCGCCGTCGAAAAGCCTTCAGGCGGCTCTCCCTCAGCTGCGTTATCTCCTCGCCATCAAAGCTAACCCGGCCCGCCGTGGGCTTCAGGAGGCGGAGACATACCCTGCCCAGGGTGGTCTTCCCGCTGCCGGACTCACCCACCACGGCCACCGTCTCCGCCTGGCCTATGGAGAGGGTGACGCCGCTCAGCGCCCTCACGGGCACCGACCGCAGGAACCGCGTCCTGGCACGGAACTCCATTTCTATATTTTCCAGAGCTAGAAGGCTGTTCACTTTCTCACTCTCCCTTCCCTGATGTGGGGGGAGGTTAGGAAGGGGGCGATCTACTGCCCCACCTCATTCCTCCCCCGCATAGGGGGGAGGAGGTTACCAGGCCGCTATTTAAGGGGCAATGTCATTCCTCCACCAGCAAGCACCGTGCCTCATGGCCCGCCCCTGCTCCAAGCAGCGGCGGCTCCTCCACGGAGCACCGCTCAAAGGCGTAGGGGCAGCGTGGTTGGAAGCGGCACCCGGAGGGCAGGTCGGTCATATCCGGGGGTGTGCCCGGGATGTAGTGGGGCTGCTCCGCCTGGTGAAGCCGTGGAATGCTGGCCAGCAGCAGCTGTGTGTACGGGTGCCGAGGCCGCAGCAGCACCTCGTCGGCGGGGCCCAGCTCCACCAGTTTCCCCGCGTACATCACTCCTATCGTATCGCACAGGTCGCTGGCCAGGGCGATGTCGTGGGTGATGAAGATGACCCCCAGCCCCAGGTCCCGCTTCAGCTCCTTGAGCTGGTTCATGATCTGCGCCTGCACCGTCACGTCCAGGGCCGACGTTGGCTCGTCCAGGATCACCATCTTCGGCCCCAGGATGAGCGCCATGGCGATGAGCACCCGCTGCTTCATCCCGCCGCTCAGCTCGTGGGGGTAGCGCTGGAACACCTCCTTGGGCAGCCGCACGATATCCAGCAGCCGGAGCCCCTCCCGGGTCGCCTGGCTCTTGGATACGTTGCTCTGTAGCATTAGAGGCTCGATGACCTGCGGCCCCACCCGGACCACCGGGTTCAGCGACTCCATGGCCCCCTGGAACACCATCGCCAGCTTGCGCCACCGGACCTCCCTACGGAAGGCCTCCTCGTCCAACTCCAGGCAGCTTGTGCCGTCCAGCTCCACCGTACCATCGTGCCGGGCCACGTTCCTCGGCAGCACCCGCATCAGGCCCAGGGCCAGGCTGCTCTTTCCCGCGCCGGACTCTCCTACCAACCCCAGCGCCCCGCCGGCTGCGACCGAATAGGAGACGCCGTCCACGGCCCTGACCACACCCGCTGGCGAGTTGTAGAAGAGGTGCAGGTCGGTGACCTTCAGCAGCGGTTTTGTCGGTTCGCTCGTTGACATTCCGTACCTACCACGGTGGCTAGGCCGTCCATTAGTCTACACGTATTTGTGCGCCCCCTTATGGGCTTAAACAAAATAGCACGGTATTTCTTGGGCGTTACGTCTTAGATTCTTCGTCCCGATACATCGGGCCTCAGCAACTGTATTGCATGTCAAGAGTAGGGTGAGGGTTCCATGGGGTCCTGTGTTTGAGCATGGCGTTCAAGATGATCAGGAACTTGTGCATCGAAGCGACCAGGGCAACTTTCTTGGGCTTTCCTTGCGCACAGAGGCGCAGATAGAAGAAGCGGATGATGGGATTGCACCGTGTTGAGGCGATGGTAGCCATGTACAAGGTTGAGCGGACCTGTGCTCTTCCGCCCCGGATGTGGCGTTGGCCTTTGCGGCGTCCGCTATCGTGGTTGATGGGCGCGACCCCCACCAAGGCGGCAATTTGCTTGCGGGCCAGGGTGCCCAGCTCTGGGAGGTCGGCCAGCAGGGTTGAGGAAAGGACGGGGCCAACGCCGGGCACGCTACGGAGCAGGTCTTCCTTCTCCCGCCACAGAGGGCTTTCCCGCAGGCGGTTGCCCAGGTCATCATCCAACCGCTGGAGGCGTTCCTCTAGCCAGGCCAGGTGCTCCTGGATCTCCTGCCGAAGGGCAGGCATCATGGTGCTTCCTAACCGGTTCTCCTCCGCCGTGCGCATCTGGATGAGCTGGCGCCGCCTTGCCAGCAGAGCGGAGAGCTCTTGCGCCTGGACATCGGGCAGGGGCCGTGGTGTGGGGCACACCCGCTGGGCAAACTGGGCAATGACCTGGGCGTCTAGGGAGTCTGTTTTCGCCAGCAGCCCCAGGCTCTTGGCGAAGTCCCGGACCTGCCGGGGGTTGACCACCGCGACGGGCATCTCCAACCCCCCGGTGGCCTCCAGAACCACTAAGGTAGGGCCGAGGGCCCTGACGCGCCCCACCAGGTGGGCTATCCCCGCTTCGTCGTTGGGCTCCTGCCATGTTTCCCCGGAGGAAAGCACCGCCACGTCTAGATGGGCCTTGCTCACATCTATGCCGATGAACACCGGTCCGCGTTCCATCACACTCCTTTGGCCCGGTCTTGCGGATGCGGGCTCTCAGACCCTGGCAACTGTCCGGGCTCTTTCTTGTGGAGGCCAGGGCGACCACGCTGAGTCACGGTCTCCTGGGACCGAGAATGCATCGGCCTGCCCTGGCCTGTCTCCACCGCAATATACAAGAATGACATTTTTGTGCAAAGCCGGCGCATCCAAAGAAATCCGGGGGCGCGGGACGGCACGTAAAGCACGTATAGGCCCCAGGTTGATATGCTATACTGAGATACGGCCAGAACTGCGAGACGGTACGGCGGTGCACGCCCTGATACGCCGCTCCGTCTTGCCGGAAGAGCGCCGGTGGCACTAGCCCAGCAAGGAAGGTAACGGAAGATGACGCGTGGTTGGATTTCCCGTTCGGTCTTGGCAATGGCCCTGGTGCTGCTCATGGCCTCCGTACCCACTGCGGTTGCGGAAGAGGGACCGACAAAGGATATCAGGAATCTATCTCCAAATGAGCTTGTGGGGCCATCGCCATATATCAGAGATATGCTCTCCGGGCGGAGCTGGCTGATAACCAGCGGCCTGGACCCCGCGCTGGGCATAGGGCTAAGCGGCCGCAAGGATATAGCGCCATCGAGCGGCCCAAGAAGCGTCCTGCCCCAGGCCGGTGGAGGCGGCGCGGCCCTGGTACCCTACCGGGATCCGTCCGCCAAGTTCAGCCGGAACATCCTTATTCCTCAGGACTTCAGCCAGTTCACCTTCCAGACGGAGCCCGCTATAGCCGTTGACCCCAAGGACCCGGACCACCTGCTGGTAGGGCTCATTGACTATAACTTTCCGGGCATGGTCACCTACAACAGCATCGATGGCGGCGCTACGTGGGAGGGACCCCAGCAGGCCAAGTTCCCACGGCAAGAGCTGGCCGCGGCGGGCGATCCCATCGTTGCCTTTGACCGAAAGGGAAACGCCTACTACGCCTTCATCTCCCTGGACATTGAGGAGTTCACCGTTGGTCCGCTTCTGGGCTCCGCCGTAGTCTCCGCCATCTCTCTGAACCGGTCTACCGACGGCGGTTTTACCTGGAAAGACCCTATCCGGGCCACGTGTGACGGTCCGGGCCAGCCCCGGTGCAGAGACAGAATCCAGACCACATCGCTGCCGAGCCAGGATTTCCGGACCCGGGGCCGCATAGAAATAGAGTTCATCGACAAGCCGTGGATGGCCGTAGGCCCCCATCCCACGGATGCTGAGAAGGACGTCATCTACGTTGCCTATACCAAGTTCATCCAGTCCTCCGAGATCTTCTGGATAGATGAGCTCCCCTTCCTGGGTGCGCCGGCTCTGGAGACGGTGATTGAGATGGTCACGTCAGAGGATGGCGCGCTCACCTGGAGCACACCGCAGGAGGTGAGCCCCCGGGCACAGTACACCATCCTCCTGAACCCCGTTACTCAGGACCCGATTACCCAGGAAGAGGTGGGCCAGGGCTTCGCCGTGCGGCAGATCGTGCAGGGGGCGTCCCTGGCGGTAGCCGACGACGGTACCATGTACGTAGCCTGGCTGGACACCACCGCGGACGACTCCTTTGAGGGGCTGGCGGAGATCTACGTGCGCAGGTCCGACGACGCCGGCGTTACCCTGGAGTCGGCCCTACGGGTCAGCGGGTTCCTTGAGCCGGGCTTCCAGGCAAGGCACGCACCCTTCCGCTCCTGGGCCTCGGCGTTCCCAAAGCTGGCCGTAGGGCCCAAGGACGAGGTGTATATCGTGTGGGTGGCCATACCCAACGACAATCCAGAGGATGATGGCGATGTTTTCCTGGTCAGCTCCACGGATAGGGGGGAGACCTGGAGTCGCCGCAGGAAGATCAACGACGACGAGACCGATCACTTCCAGTTCTTCCCGGAGGTAGCCGTTGACCCCAGCGGAACCGTGCACACCATGTGGGCGGACATGCGGGACGACCCTGTTGAGGTGAGCTACCACATCTACTACGCCAGCTCGGAGGACGGCGGCAAGACCTGGGGACCGAACAGCAGGGTTACCGACTTCCCCTCCAACCCGAACCGGGCCTTCCCCGGCGGCAGGTTCATCGGCGACTACTTTGGCATGAAGGCCACGGAGGATGACGTATATATGGTGTGGGCGGACGCTCGGCTGGGAGAGTTCGGGCCGGCCAACCAGAAGATCGGCTTCGCCAGGAAGCGACTGATGCCCACGCCCTCCATCTTGATCTCGCCCCCTTCAGGGCCGGGCGGCAAGGATGTGGTCGTCCAGGGTTTCAACTTCCAGCCCAACCGGGACATCTTCATCGAAGTGGCAGGGGTCATCGTCGCAACGGCGCGCACCCGGGACGAGGGACGGTTTACGGCGCAGATATTTGTCCCCATTGCCGGCAGAGGTGCGCACTCGGTGCGGGCGATCGAGGAATCAGGGAACGTGGCCAGCTCCTCCTTCTTCATGGACTTCGGCTTCGATACCATCCAGGAGGCCACAGACGAGATAGCGAAGTTGGGAGAGCGTCTCGACGCCTTGCAGCTCGGCGGTGGCGAGCCGCCAGACCAGAGCGAAGTGCTGGATGAGCTAAGCCAAATAAAGCAGGCCATCGTAGCGCTGCAGGAGCAGGTCGACAAAGTGAGCGCGGCGTCCGATGAGGCGGCGAGGGACTCCGGCCCATCACGCACGGGATTCCTGGGATGCACGGCGGGCGTACCCCCGCCAAGCTCCACCGGTGAGGCCGGAGCGGCGGCGCTGACCCTTCCTTTCGGGGTGCTTGGCCTCGGCCTGGTGGGGTTGATGTACAGGCAACGGAGGGAGTAGCTCGCCAGCGGCTCTCCGTAGAAGCCGCCCTTGATGGATGGGTCGCTTGCTACAGAGCCTTACACTGCTGAGGAGAGAGCCAAGCAGATAGCCATCTCTTGGAACGTAGAGGCAGGGATCTTGAGACACAGCGGCGCCTGGAAACTGATCATCACACTGGCAGTCCTCGCTCTGTTGCTGGAGCTACCAGTGAGCATCTCCGCGCAATCGGATGAGTATCAGCCGCCCCACGATAGGCCGGGGCCGGCGACAGACCGTATCCAGTTCAAGTCATTCCATGTGGATCTGGCCGGCGCTTCCATAAAGGCCGGGGACATGGATATGTACGCCTTCAGCCTGAAGACGGAGGCTGCCAGGGACATCCAGGATGACCCGAACATAAGGATCTACCAGGCACCGGCCACCTCCATCTCTCTAATCCTGAACCCAGCACCCGCTCCCGAAGGCGAGCTGAACCCCTTCTCGCTTCGAGAGGTGCGGTTCGCTCTGCAGTATGCCGTAGACCGGCGGTTCATAGCCCAGGAGATCTATAAGGGACTGGCCAAGCCTATGCCGGTGCAGGTGGGGCCCTTCGACTTCGACTATCTGACGGTCTACGAGCAGATCAAGGAGATGGATATCACCTATGACCCGGAGTTCGCCCGGGACCTGGTCACCAAGGCGATGACGGAGGCGGGGGCGGTCCTTGAGGGTGGCACATGGCAGTACAACGGCCGGCCCATCCGGCTCAACTTCATTATCCGGGTAGAGGACGAGCGTAGGGAGGTGGGCAACCTGATCAAGGCGGAGCTGGACCGGTTGGGGTTCCTGACGGCCCCAACGTACCATAACTTCGCAGCGGCCATCCGGCTGGTGTACGGCAGCGATCCACATCTGCTCCAGTGGCACCTCTACACGGAGGGCTGGGGACGCGGCTCCGCGGAGCGGTACGATTACGGCACCATCAACTCCATGGCGGCTGCCTGGCTGGGCAACATGCCTGGCTGGCAGGAGGTTGGGTACTGGCAGTATGAGAACCAGCGTCTGGATGAGATTGGCCAGCAGCTATTCCGTGGCGACTTCACGAGCCTGGAGGAGCGCAACAAGCTCTATCAGGAGATGACCCGTCTCTCGGTGGAGGAGTCGGTGCGGATCTGGCTGGCCACCATCGTCAACAGTCTACCGACGGTCCAGGGCATTCAAGGGATCACCCAGGATATCGTTGCCGGGCCAAAGTCTATCTGGACACTGCGAGAGGCGTATATCCCCGGCAAGGACACCCTGGTGGTGGGCAACCTGCGGGTGTGGACGGAGCGGAGCACCTGGAACCCGGTGGGTGGGTTCGGCGATGTCTACAGCAACGATATCTGGCAGAACATCTTCGATCCGGCGCTGTGGCGGGACCCGTTCACGGGCGTTCCCGTTCCCTTCCGCACCACCTACGAAGTGGAAACGGCGGGGCCCAGCGGAACGCTTACCCTGCCCGCAGACGCCTTTCGGTGGGATGTCGGGGCAGGCGCATTCGTCAACGTGGATGCAGGGACCACGGCCATAAGCAAAGTGACCTATGACTACTCCAAGTACACCCAGTCCAACTGGCACAACGGTCAGCCCGTCACCATGGCGGACGTTATCTATTCCATCTTCCAGAACTTCGACATGGTCTACAACGATGAGAAGTCCAAGGTCGAGTTCGCCCTGGCGGTCACCGCAAGGCCGTTCCTGGATACGGTGCTTGGGTTCCGCATCGTCGGCGACGATAAGCTAGAGGTCTACGTAAACTACTGGCACTTCATCGACGACTACATTGCCGAGTATGCCCACATCCCAAGCGTGAGCACGCCCTGGGAGATCCGGGCGGCCATGGACCAGCTGGTGTTCAAGGATAGGCGGGCTGCCTATAGCGACACGGCGGCCCAGCGGTTCCAGGTGCCCTGGCTGAGCCTGGTGATGGACAACGACTCCCGGCTGGTCCGGCGGGTGCTCATCAACCTGGAGAACACCGGTTCCTACCCTGTCGACGTGTTCCAGGTGGGCGGGAAAACGCTGGTAAGCCAGGAGGAGGCCCTGGCCCGCTACCAGGCCACCCTGGACTGGATAAACCAGTACCAGATGGCGGTGATCAGCAACGGCCCCTACAAGCTGGTGCGCTTCGATCCGCCGGCGCAGTTCGCCGAGCTGGAGGCCTTCCGTGACCCGACCTACCCCTTCAAGCCGGGCGACTGGTATCGGGGCGCCGCGCCTATCATCAGGTTCGGCCGCATAGAGACCGCCGGAATCGGCATCGGGTCGCCGGCCACGGTCAACATGGAGGTCCAGGGTCCGGGCAACCTTGGCGTTCGGTACGTGCTCCTTGACCCGGTGACCGGCACCATCGTGACATCAGGGGATGCCCAGCGGGTCTCCGCATCACAGTACACCATCCTGTTTCAGCCGGAGACCACGGCGGGCCTTAATCCGGGCCTCTACCACCTGTTCATCACCACCTTCAGCGATGAGATATCCTCTCTTGCCGAGCGCCGTGTGGATATAGAGGCGACAACCGGCCAGGTGCAGGTGCTGGCGGCCCCCACGCCAATACCGACAACGCAGCCGGCACAAACGGAGGTCGCGACGCCCCAGGCAACGGCAACATCCACCTCAGAGGGAGGGGGAGGCCGTAGCTGTAACGGTCCTCCCCTGTACCGCCCCTCGCGGTAGCGCATCCCGGCTGTAAGGTCACATCCATGTCCCTGGGCCTGACTCTGGCACTACGAGGAGTCACCCTTCTGGGCGTTCTCTTTGTTGTCCTTGTGCTGGTGGTGGTGACGCTGGGCGCCACCGGGTTCTCCGATAACATCCTGGAAGCAATTGTCAGCGAGGAGATCCGGGGCATCCGGCAGGGCCTGGCGCAGACCATCCGGGATCCGGAGGAGCTCCAGCGGGTCATCCAGGCACGGCGGGAGGAGCTGAGGCGCTCCCACGGGCTGGACCAGGCCTGGTACTCACGCCTGCCGGACATGCTCCGCCGGGTGGTCCTCTTGGACCTGGGAGAGGCGCGTACCCTGCGGAGCTTCAATGGCAGCGCCAGGGTGTCGGACATGGTGCTGGAGCGCCTGCCCTATACCATGCTCCTGATCACCTCGGCCTCTGTAATTACCGCCGTAGTGGGCCTGGCGGTGGGGGTCAAGCTGGCCACCAAGGTCGGCAGCAAGCTGGACCGGGGGGTATCCTACTTCTCGGCGGTCTCCTACGCCCTTCCCGCCTGGTGGGCGGGAATCCTGATGATCCTGCTCCTGGCCTTTCAGTTCCGTATCTTCCCCACCGGCGGCCTCTACAGCACGCCGCCCTATGAGGGTGGAGTGCTGCGCTTCCTGGACCTGCTGTGGCACGCCGCCCTGCCGGTTATCACGCTGGTCCTGGTATCCGTTGGTGCCTGGACCTACGTGGTGCGCACCATGGTGCTGAACACGGCCCAGGAGTTCTTCGTGACGGTGGCCAGGGCCAAGGGGCTGCCGGAGGGCAGGGTGATGCGCCGCTACATCCTCCGAGTGGCGGCACCGCCCATAGCAACGAACCTGGTGCTGGGCCTAGCCGGGTCCCTGGGCGGCGCCATCCTGACGGAGACGGTGTTCAACTGGCCGGGCATGGGTCGCCTCTACTACGATGCCATCACGCAGGCGGACGAGGCGGTGATCATCGCGCTGACGTTCATGTTCGCGCTGCTGTACGTGGCCGCCCGGTTCATCCTGGAGGTGCTGTACGTCATTCTGGACCCACGGATACGGTATACGTAGTGCCCTGACCCAGAAAAACGATGCATTATTCAGGTGGCCTTCGACAAGCTCAGGCCGAACGGGTGGGAATAGACCTCCGTTCGTGGTGAGCTCCGATTCCATCGAGAGTCTCGACACAGTCGGACTTGTCGAACCATCATACTTATTTGATAAACGTACAAGTCAGAGCACTAGCATGACTGCTCGCGAATCGGTCAAGTTCACGACACTCCGCAATATACCACCGACTGAAACAGGGTATTCCTAGCATGTCAGCGCGTGAAAGCCTAAAAATACTGCTGTCCAGTGGCTCGGGGAAGGTGGGAGCGGTCTTCCTCCTCACCCTGGTGCTGGTATCCGCCATTGTGGTAGTGAAGTTTCCGCTGAACTTCGGCTCGCAACGGTGGAACAACCCGGCGGAGTGGGCGGACAACCCCAAAAGCGTTGCGCCGGACTGGATGCGGCTGTTGCATGGAGACGATTCGCTGCGGCACCAGGTCTTTGAGTCGTCCGCCGCCAATGCGGGGAAGGCCACCGACCGGTACTCCTTTAGCTACGACTACACAAGCCAGCACCCGCCCTCTTTCCTCTCCCTCAGCATCTCGGAGGTCCGGTTCCAGGGCGATCCGCCGCTGCTCGTCCTGGAGGTGACCCGCCCGGACGGGAGGCAGCTACGGTTGATGCAGCGGGTGGTGCGGGGCCCCCGCTCCGGCGAGACGCCGCCCTTCAACCGCTACGCCGAGACGCCGCTGCGGGTGTTCCTCTCGTCGGATGAGAATACCCTGGTAGCCGTCTCCGATTTCCTCCTGCGTGAGTTTGGGATAGACATGGTACCCAGAGAGATCCAGGGCAACCTGGAGGAGATACTGTTCGGCACGCCGTCCGGCACATCGGGGGAGTTCGTTCCTCTGCTTGGGCAATACGAGTTCACCCTTCGCGCAGTGGTGCGGGACCCCGCTGACACCATGGGACGGGTGAAGCTGGTGCTGGCCGGCTCCCACTACGGCTTCATGGGCACGGACTCGGTGGGACGCGACCTGGCCATGGGGCTCCTGTTCGGGTTTCCCGTGGCCCTGACCATCGGCCTTGCCACCGCGCTCGTCGCCACCACCATCGGGACCTTCCTCGGTATCGTGAGCGGCTTCATGGCGGGCAAGACGGACATCCTTATTCAACGCTTCGCGGACGTCTGGAGCAACATCCCTCTGCTCCCTATCCTGATCTTCCTCATCTTCATCCTTGGGCAGAAGCTGTGGCTGGTGGTGGTCATCCTGATCGTCTTCGGGTGGCCGGGGCTGACCATCGTCGTGCGGTCCATGGTGCTGCAGATACGGACGGGGCAGCTGGTGGAGGCGACCCAGGCACTGGGAGCGTCGCGGTGGCGGATCATGTTCCGCCACATCCTGTTTCAGATCGCCCCCTTCGTGTTTGCCCAGATGATCTTCTTCACGCCGGCGGCCATCCTGGCCGAAGCGGGACTCAGCTTCCTGGGGCTGGGCGACCCCTCCATCCCGACCTGGGGGCAGATCCTGGAGAGCGGGTTCCGCAGCGGAGCGGTGTTCCTGGGCTACTATTGGTGGATACTGCCGCCTGGCCTGCTCATCGTGATCACGGCGATGACCTTCGTCTTCCTGACGCTGGGCCTGGAGCCGGTGGTGAACCCACGCCTGCGGACCGAGCGGGGGGGTCCGTGAGGCATTTTGCGAAACCGCTGGGAATAGCTAGCTCAAACTATATTGTCGACCGCCCTCTGAAGGCCATTGACTACATACATTGCATGCCGCTCTAGATTCTTCAGTCGTACCGATTCTATCGGGACTCCCTCAGAATGACACAGCCTTATAATACTGTCATTCTTGTATATTGCGGTGGAGACAGGCCAGGGCAGGCCGATGCATTCTCGGTCCCAGGAGACCGTGACTCAGCGTGGTCGCCCTGGCCTCCACAAGAAAGAGCCCGGACAGTTGCCAGGGTCTGAGAGCCCGCATCCGCAAGACCGGGCCAAAGGAGTGTGATGGAACGCGGACCGGTGTTCATCGGCATAGATGTGAGCAAGGCCCATCTAGACGTGGCGGTGCTTTCCTCCGGGGAAACATGGCAGGAGCCCAACGACGAAGCGGGGATAGCCCACCTGGTGGGGCGCGTCAGGGCCCTCGGCCCTACCTTAGTGGTTCTGGAGGCCACCGGGGGGTTGGAGATGCCCGTCGCGGTGGTCAACCCCCGGCAGGTCCGGGACTTCGCCAAGAGCCTGGGGCTGCTGGCGAAAACAGACTCCCTGGACGCCCAGGTCATTGCCCAGTTTGCCCAGCGGGTGTGCCCCACACCACGGCCCCTGCCCGATGTCCAGGCGCAAGAGATCTCCGCTCTGCTGGCAAGGCGGCGCCAGCTCATCCAGATGCGCACGGCGGAGGAGAACCGGTTAGGAAGCACCATGATGCCTGCCCTTCGGCAGGAGATCCAGGAGCACCTGGCCTGGCTAGAGGAACGCCTCCAGCGGTTGGATGATGACCTGGGCAACCGCCTGCGGGAAAGCCCTCTGTGGCGGGAGAAGGAAGACCTGCTCCGTAGCGTGCCCGGCGTTGGCCCCGTCCTTTCCTCAACCCTGCTGGCCGACCTCCCAGAGCTGGGCACCCTGGACCGCAAGCAAATTGCCGCCCTGGTGGGGGTCGCGCCCATCAACCACGATAGCGGACGCCGCAAAGGCCAACGCCACATCCGGGGCGGAAGAGCACAGGTCCGCTCAACCTTGTACATGGCTACCATCGCCTCAACACGGTGCAATCCCATCATCCGCTTCTTCTATCTGCGCCTCTGTGCGCAAGGAAAGCCCAAGAAAGTTGCCCTGGTCGCTTCGATGCACAAGTTCCTGATCATCTTGAACGCCATGCTCAAACACAGGACCCCATGGAACCCTCACCCTACTCTTGACATGCAATACAGTTGCTGAGGCCCGATGTATCGGGACGAAGAATCTCAGGCCGTAGCCTTAGACCCTTCGCTTTGCTCAGGGTGACAGAGGGTCGGGCACGTAATAATAGGACTACGCTGGTGTTCTTGTGCAAGGCCGGATGCGCCAGGAGGGTCTGTGGATTCACGGTCTGGTGGAGCAGCGTGCGTTATGGTGGAGCAGCGTGCGTTATGGTAGTGTAAGGACATCGGGTGTGCGGGAACCCGCGTCCTAAAGCTGAGCAAAGGCGGGAAACGGAACGTGCGTCCCCTTCTACTTGCTGGTCTCGGTCTCGCCCTCATCATCGTTGCGTGTGAGCGTTTCGAGGAGGAGCTGACTCCGACACGGGTCGTCACGCCCATTGCTCCTACGCCTACAGTCGTGGCTACACCTGTGCCGTCACCCACGTCTGCCGCCACCCCCACACCGACGCCTGTGCTTCGGCCCTCACCGACGCCCACCCCAGTGCCCGGGCGCACGCCCACCGTTACGCCCTCTCCCACGCCCAGCCCGGAGCCCACGCCGACTCAGGCGCTTACGCCGACGCCGGCCGTGCCGACCATCCCCGGCTCATTCGAGACCTACGAGGACGATGTCTTTGGCTTCCAGCTCCGCTATCCCCCGGACTGGCAGTTCACCAGGGGCGGCCCGCCCCAGATCCTTCAGATCGGCGGAACGGATGAGGGCTCTCCGCAGTCCGTGGTCTTCCTCCTCTACCAGGCAAATATCCTCACCTCTGATGCCGCCGTGGATAGCCAGATCCCCGCGTTTCTGGACAGGCCAGGCTTCCGACAGCTTGCGGAGGAGGAGCTCACCCTGGCCGACGGCACCCCTGCCTTCCGGGTGGTCTATCAGTGGCGTGAGACCGACGGCACGTGGCAGGGCAGCCTTTTCGGCGTGGCGCAGGATACCCAGAACTACTTCATTCTCACGGAGGCCCCACAGGCCGAGATTCAGAGACGCTCGGAGGACATCCGCGCGCTCCTCTACAGCTTCAGTCTCATCGAGCCGACCCCCCTGGGGATCACCCGGGACGAGGCCCTCACCCTCTACTTCGATGAAGGCCCCCTCATCCTGGACCCTGCCATCGCCCAGGAGAGCGGCTCTATCCAGTACATCACCCAGATCTTCTCCGGCCTGGTGGCCTTCGATACCGAGCTGAACCTTATTGCGGAGCTGGCCGAATCGTGGGAGCTTTCCGGCGATGGTACAACCTATACCTTCACCCTGCGGGACAACGCGATGTTCCACAACGGCCGCCCGGTCACCGCCGCCGACGTGAAGTACTCATGGGAGCGTGCTGCCAACCCGGCCAACAACTCCCCCACGGTGAAGACCTACCTGAACGACATCGTGGGTATGCAGGAGATATTCAGCGGTCAGGCCCAGGAGGCCACCGGCATAGAGGTTGTGGACCAGAGGAAACTGAAAGTCACCATAGATGGCCCCAGGTCCTTCTTCCTGTCCAAGCTTGCCCATCCCGTCGCCTTCGTCGTGGACCAGGAGAATGTAGACCAGGGTCTCCTCTGGTGGGCCGCGCCCAACGGCACTGGCCCCTTCAAGCTCCGGGCCTGGGATGGCGCCACCCTTCTGGTCCTTGAGGCCTACCAGCAGTATTACAAGACGCCGCCCAAGGTGCCGTACGTTGTCTTCCGCCTCTACGGCGGCATTCCCCTCCTCATGTATGAGAGCGGTGAGATAGATGTGGCTGCCCTCTTTAGCGAGGATATTCAGCGTACGGAAGACCCTCAGGACCCTCTGAGCGACCAGTCTCTGGTGATCCCGGAGCTGAGCGTTTTCTATGTGGGCTTGGCCTCGGACCAGCCTCCCTTTGACGACCCGCTGGTCCGCAGGGCATTCCTCCTAGCGGTGGACCGGGCCAAGCTGGTTCAGGATATCTACGAAGGCACTCGGGAGGTTGCCCACGGTTTCCTTCCGCCCGGCCTTCCCGGCTACGACCCGTCCCTATCCGCCATCCCCTTCGATCCGCAGGAGGCGCAGCGTCTATTGGCGGAGTCCAGCTACGGCGGGCCAGAGGGACTGCCGCCTGTCATCTACACCACCTCCGGCTTTGCCGGGCCAGGGGATATCGTCGTCGCTATGCTGGATATGTGGAGAGAGAACCTGGGCGTTCAGGTGCAGGTGCGTCTCCTTGACCCGGCCAGCTACTACTACAACCTGGAGTTCCAGCGGGACAATATCTTCGATTACGGCTGGATCGCTGACTACCCTGACCCGCACAACTTCCTGGACGTCCTCTTCCACTCCGGAGCGGAGAATAACGTGGGGAAGTACAGCAGCGCCCAGGTGGACGCCCTCTTGGAAGAGGCACGGCTGGAGCAGGACGCCAAGGCACGGGTGGCGCTTTACCATGAGGTGGAGAGGCTTCTTGTTGAGGACGCCGCCGCCATTCCCCTGAACTTTGGCCGGTCCTACGTAGCGGTCAAGCCCTACGTGAAGGACCTGGTGTTCACACCCTTCGGCCTTGTGGACCTCAGGAGCGTATTCCTGGAGTCCCGCTAGATAACGCCAGGCAAACACGTCTCTACTACTTGGTTGCGAAAAAGCGCGTCATCATTGTCCGCTCGTGGTGAGCCAGTCGAACCATACGAGCGGAGGAAAACTCCCGCTCATGTCTTTCGATGGATTCGATAAACCCTTCGCTCTGCTCAAGGGCTAAAGGCTCACTACAGGCAGGCTCTCCGATAGCCCCGGCTGACCGGGGCTATCGAGAGTCTCGATGAGCAAAGCATCATCGGACAGGATGAGCGGGAGTTCAGGTTGTACCCATGTGTACGCTGATTTACGAAAGGAAGTACTGGCTTTACAGATCTGGGTAATCCCCCAGCGTCTCCCGCAGCGTCCGTATCAGGCGGCCCGTCCCCCGGCTGCTCACCCGCCAGCGAAGCGTCTCCTCTTCGCTGAGGCCGTGGATCCGGATCTGGTAGTAGCCCTCACCTTGCATGCTACCGTAGACGATCCCGCCGATGCCGCCGATGATGGCCAGCAGCGAAGTCACGAACCCGATGGTGAGCAGATAGACACCGCCCAAGGTGACCACGGTTCCCAAGATCATAAGCCTACGGTTGGGCGTTCGCATCTGCTCCACCGAGGCCAACCGCTCACGGGGGTAATGGAGGAGCTCGTTGCCCATCGGCCCCTCCTCATACCGGATCAGCCGGTGGGTGGTCACGTAGAAGGGCGCCGATTCGGCTAAAAGGTATTCATCCGGGAGGAAGTGGTCGCGGACATTCATGGTCAGAGTGTTCCAGATCTGGTTTATGCACCCCCGCCCAAAGGCGGGGGCATCGATGCCGCCCTCTTATGGGCTTAAACAAAATAACACAACATTTCTTGTAACGTTACGCCTTAGATTCTTCGCTTCGCTCAGAATGACAGAATTATGAGATTGTGTCATTCTGAGGGAGTTCCGATAGAATCGGGACGACCGAAGAATCTAGAGCTACATGCAATTTATTTAGTCAATGACCATAAGGCGAGGGCATTGATGCCGCCCCCATCAGCGGGCGGTCGAGAACAGACGCTGGTAACGTTTCCAGTCCATGTCTACGCCCACGGAGATTGTACTACCAGGCCCGGCGGGATACCCGTGGATAGCCGCTGATGTCACCCCATCCATGCCACACGAGAGAAGGCGGACTCCTCCCTGGTTATCATCTCCAGCAAGGCCGGCCGCCCCTCCGCCGTGGCCCTTAGCCCCCGCTTGATGGCCGGCGCAACCTCCTCCGGGCACTCCACCCGCTCGCTCCAGAGCCCCATGCTATCGGCCATCTGGGCGTAGTCGCCACCCAATACGTTGCTCCGGAACCGTTCGGTGGCGGTGGGCATCCGTCCACTGTAGCCGCCCATGACGCCGTTGTTCAGGACTATGGTCAGGATTGGTGCGCCGGCCCTCACGGCCGTCTCAAAGTCCATGCCCGCCATACCGATGGCGGCATCACCCATGAGGTGCACCACGCTCTTCTCCGGTGCCGCAAGCTTCGCTCCAATGGAGACGCCCAGCGAGTAGCCAAGCTGCGTGGTGTTCCCCCAGCCGATGTACCCCCTGGGGGCGGTGGCCTCGTAGAAGGGCACAATCTGGTCCCGAGGGTTCCCGGAGTCGTGGGTCACGATGGTGTTGGCCCGGTCGACGGTATGCATCAGGTCCCAGATCACCCGGTATGGGTTGATGGGCGTCTCCTGAGAGGTGAGCCGGGGCATCCACCGTCCCAGCCACTCCTCTTTTACCTGCTTGATCTCCTTGACCACCGCCTCTCGCTTCTGGCTGCCCCCCGGGCTCGCCTGCCTGCCGACCTCGTCGATGAGCTGGCGTAGCACCAGCTTGGGGTCGCCCAGGACGGCGTAGTCAAGGGCGTGTTCGTTATTGAAGTCGCGCTCGTCTGCACAGCACTGGACCATCACCTTGCCGTAGGGTATGGGGACGGAGATCAGGGAGCGGTAGAAGCTGGACCCGATGCCGAAGACCAGGTCGGCCCCCTTCAGGAAGTGCTCCACCATCCCCGTGGCCGTGGATGCCCCCACACCTATGGAGAGGGGGTGGTCCTCCGGGAAGGCGCTCTTCCCCGTGGTCAGGGTCATCACCGGGGCGTTCACCAGCTCGGCGAACTCCCGCAGCTCCTCCCACGCCTCCGAGTCCAGGACCCCCTGGCCGATGTGCAGCACCGGGCTCTCCGCCGCAAGCAGCGCCTTCACCGCCGCCGCCACGTCCTGGGGGTCTCCGGCGCTCCTGGTCCCCTTCACCCGCCGGTAGTTGAAGTCCACCTCATCCAGCTCCTCCGTGGCCACGTCCGCGGGCACCTCCAGCATCACCGGGCCGCCCCGGCCGCTCCGCAGCTTTGAAAAGGCGTGTCGCATCATCTCCGGGGTCCGGTCGGCCAGGGTGATCTGGTCCACCCACTTGGTGACGCCCTGGTAGTTCTGCGTGGCGCTGAAGTTGGGGTGGACACCGGCCCGCCGTCTCTCCACCGCGCTGGGCAGCAGCAGGATGGGAACCGAGTCCGCATACGCCTGGGCTATGCCGCCGAAGGCGTTCTCAATGCCAGGGCCGTACTGCATGGCGCAAACGCCCACGCGGCCTCCGCCGGCCAGCCTGGAGTAGCCGTCGGCCATATTGATGGCCCCCCGCTCAGTCCTGCTAATGATGGGTCGGATGCCGGCAGCCGCGGCCGCCTCTATGAGGGGGTTGGCCGGGAAGCAAAAGAGGTACTCCACCCCCTCCAGCTTCAGGATGTTTGCTATGGCGGTTATGCCGTTCATGGTATTGACCTGTCATGCTAAGCCCTTCACTTGCGGTCATTCTGAACGGAGTGAAGAATCCAATCACTCCGCTCAGGATAAACTCCGCGAAGAATCTGAGGCCTTTCGCGGACCTTAGGGTGACCCAATATGAGTAGGCGCTCTTGGAATACCGCTCTACCCGCCGCCCATCAGCGCGTCCGCCCCCGCCTTGGCACACTCGGCGTCCTGCTCACCGCTGGCCCCGCCGCAGCCCACGGCACCGATAATGCGACCGTTCACCACCACCGGATGGCCACCGGAGGCGGGCCAGAACCCGCCCGGCACCAGGCCAGCGTAGATGCCCAGGGTCGTCGGGTTGCCGCCGAAGCTCCCCAGCTCGTCCGTGGGACGGCGCAACGCCGCCGCCGCAACCGCCTTGCCCTTGGTGCTCTCCGGCGTGAAGAAGCCGGTGCCGTCTCCCCGTACGAACATCACCAGGCGGCCCGCGCCATCCACCACCGACACCGCCATAGGTACGCCCAACTCCTTCGCCTTTGCCCGCGCCGCCGCTACCGCCTTCTCCGCCATCTCCAGGTCCATATCCGCTACGTAATCACCACGCCAGCCGACCATGGGTCCCCCCCTTTTTCTGATCCGAGATGCGACTTGCCGATGCCACCCTAGATTCTGCCGCAAGGTTATCCAACACCCTGGTACCCGTCAACCTTCCCTGCCTGAGCCTGTCAAATGACTACTCTGAGCGCAGCCGAGGGGTAGGATGGGATCTGAAGGCGGGAGGCGTCGATACCCTACCCTGATGGCATTGACTACATAAATTGCATGTCGCTCTAGATTCTTCGGTCGTCCCGATTCTATCGGGACTCCCTCAGCAACTGTATTGCATGTCAAGAGTAGGGTGAGGGTTCCATGGGGTCCTGTGTTTGAGCATGGCGTTCAAGATGATCAGGAACTTGTGCATCGAAGCGACCAGGGCAACTTTCTTGGGCTTTCCTTGCGCACAGAGGCGCAGATAGAAGAAGCGGATGATGGGATTGCACCGTGTTGAGGCGATGGTAGCCATGTACAAGGTTGAGCGGACCTGTGCTCTTCCGCCCCGGATGTGGCGTTGGCCTTTGCGGCGTCCGCTATCGTGGTTGATGGGCGCGACCCCCACCAGGGCGGCAATTTGCTTGCGGGCCAGGGTGCTCAGCTCTGGGAGGTCGGCCAGCAGGGTTGAGGAAAGGACGGGGCCAACGCCGGGCACGCTACGGAGCAGGTCTTCCTTCTCCCGCCACAGAGGGCTTTCCCGCAGGCGGTTGCCCAGGTCATCATCCAACCGCTGGAGGCGTTCCTCTAGCCAGGCCAGGTGCTCCTGGATCTCCTGCCGAAGGGCAGGCATCATGGTGCTTCCTAACCGGTTCTCCTCCGCCGTGCGCATCTGGATGAGCTGGCGCCGCCTTGCCAGCAGAGCGGAGAGCTCTTGCGCCTGGACATCGGGCAGGGGCCGTGGTGTGGGGCACACCCGCTGGGCAAACTGGGCAATGACCTGGGCGTCCAGGGAGTCTGTTTTCGCCAGCAGCCCCAGGCTCTTGGCGAAGTCCCGGACCTGCACCACCGCGACGGGCACACCCTCCAGGCCCAGAGCGCAGGCCGCGGGCATCTCCAACCCCCCGGTGGCCTCCAGAACCACTAAGGTAGGGCCGAGGGCCCTGACGCGCCCCACCAGGTGGGCTATCCCCGCTTCGTCGTTGGGCTCCTGCCATGTTTCCCCGGAGGAAAGCACCGCCACGTCTAGATGGGCCTTGCTCACATCTATGCCGATGAACACCGGTCCGCGTTCCATCACACTCCTTTGGCCCGGTCTTGCGGATGCGGGCTCTCAGACCCTGGCAACTGTCCGGGCTCTTTCTTGTGGAGGCCAGGGCGACCACGCTGAGTCACGGTCTCCTGGGACCGAGAATGCATCGGCCTGCCTTGGCCTGTCTCCACCGCAATATACAAGAATGACATAACCTCATAATTCTGTCATTCTGAGCGAAGCGAAGAATCTAAGGCGTAACGTTACAAGAAATGTCATGTTATTTCGTTTAAGCCCATCAAGGTAGGGTTGTTAGCCCATTTTGAATCGTGTGCTATCTTCCCGCCGCCACGGCATCCCGCCGAGGCGCGTACAGGATCTTCAGCAGAGGCGGCACCACCAGCGTGGTGGCAATGGACATGATGACCACCACGGAGAAGAGCCGCAGATCTATGGCCCCCATGGAAAGACCCAGGCCCGCCACGATGAGCCCCACCTCGCCTCGCGGCACCATCCCGACGCCGAGTATCAGCATTGAACGCCGCTTCATTCCCCACCCGGCCAGCACCCCCGCCAGGAGCTTCCCCACTATAGCCAGCGCGGTCACGGCCCCCGCCAGTCCTATCACCTCCCACTCCCCAAACATACGCCAGTCCACCTCCGCACCAATGAGCACAAAAAAGAAGGGGACCAGGAAGTGGTAGATGGGCCGCATCCTCTCCTCCAACGACTTCCGCTCCGGTAACTCGGCGAAGACCATACCCGCAAGGAATGCGCCGATGATGGCCGCGAGCCTGAAGTAGCTGGCAAGGCCCGCCAGTCCCATCATTGCGCCCAGGGCCACCACCAGGGGAGCATCCTTGATGTGCAGGCTCCGCAGCGTCGCATCGTGGCGCTCAAGGACGTGGCGGCCCACCAGCACCACGAAAACGATGAACCCCAGGGCCTGCACAACGATGATGACGATACTCTCTACCCTGATGGCTCCGGTCCCCATAGTGCCTGTTACCGTGGTCAGGAGCAGCAGCGCCAGTATGTCGTCAAGGATGGCGGCCCCCATAATGATCCTGGCCTCCGTAGACCCCATCACGTCCAGCTCCTGTAGCACCCGTGCCGTGATCCCCACGCTGGTTGCCACTGAGGCCGTCGCCAGGAACAGGGAGTCCAGCCCCGGCTCTCCCATAAGCTGCATGAAGCCATATCCCAACACGAATGGGGCTACCACACCCAGCACTCCTACTCCCACCGCCCGGCAGCCCACCTGCAGCAGCTCCGAGAGGCGGGTCTCAAGCCCCACCATGAACAGCAGCACGATCACCCCAAGCTGGCCGATGCTCTCCAGGACCAGCCGTAGTGCCTCGGCGGCGGTGGCTTCATCGTGGAAGGCCTCAATCAGTGAGGCGTTGGGCTCACCTATGATTCCCAGTGCGTGGGAGCCCAGGATGACGCCGACCAGCAGCTCTCCGATAACCTCCGGCTGCCTCAAGCGGCGGAACAGCTCTCCCATCAGCTTTGCCGACATGAAGATGATGAAGAATTGCAGGAGGATGAAGCCAATGCTGGTCATGGAGCGCACCTTACGCCTGGGGCAACGTCATTTGGGCCTCTCGGGAAAGCATCGGGCAGTGTACCACCGCTACATTCGGCTGTCACAGCAGACTTCCCGTCACCCTTCGACGGGTCCTACCGTACCCCAACTTTGCCCAGGACTCATGACAACGTCGGAGATCTCTGAGCTCAGTGTGTGCGGCAAGAATGCGCATGCCGCAGCCTCATGGTCATTGACTAAATAAATGCCTGTCGCTCTAGATTCTTCGGTCGTCCCGATTCTATCGGGACTCTCTCAGAATGACACAACCCCATAATCCTGTCAATCTGAGGCCCGATGTATCGGGCCGAAGAATCTAAGGCGTAACGTTACAAGAAATGTCGTGTTATTTTGTTTAAGCCCATCAGGCTACGGCATCATGCCACCCCGGTTACCGGATGGTCGGGAGCAGTCCTGCCAAACCCCTGGCTAAAGTCGGAGGTCGTTACCCATCGCAGGTTCTAGCCTAGCCCCGCCTCCAGCTTCACCCGCTCAAGCAGGGCGATGAGGCTGGACTCGGTCAACCGGCCGGTGTTGTGGTTCCGGGGGCTGGGGTGGTAGGAAACGAACAGCGTCGGCGTTCCCTCTTCCAGGGGGTACCTGGCCCCGTGCTGAAAGGGGAGCCTCACCGGTTCCCCGCGTTGCTGGGACACCAGGCGCATGTAGGCGTCAAAGGCGATACGTCCAAGGACCACCACTGCGCGTAGCTCACGGAGCAGGGACAGCTCCTGGGCCAGATAGGGTGCGCAGCTGGTCATCTCCTGCGCCGTGGGCCTATCCCCGGGAGGAACACACCGCACGGCCGATGTTATGTATGCGTCCTGCAGAACAAGGCCGTCCTCCCGGTGGTCAGAGTTCGGCTGGCTAGCGAACCCCGTTTTGTAGAGCGCCCCCATCAGGAAGCGGGCGGAGGCATCTCCCGTGAACATGCGGCCTGTCCTGTTGCCTCCGTGGGCCGCCGGCGCCAGGCCTATCAGGGCCACCCGTGCCTGCGGGTTACCGAAGCTGGGGACCGGCCTGCTCCAGTACGTCCACTCCTGGAACAGCCGCTTCTTCGCCTGGCCTGAGCGCTCCCGGTGGAGCACCAGCCGCGGGCACTTCCGGCACAATGCAATCCGCTCCTGAAGGGCGACTAGCGGATCTTCTACTTTTCGGGATGGGGATGCCGGACTCAAGGGCCTACTACTTTCCAAGTTTACCCTGGCAAAAGATTTCGAATCTCGGAACCAAGCCCACTTTAGATCCTTCAAGCTCACCGAGGCTGCTATTATAGCTGGAGCGCCGGAACGTGGTAGAATCCAAGGAGCGCGGTACCATCCCTTTGCGCTCAATTCACCCCGTAGAGCCCGTGACATTGGTTGATGAGCGGACATTTCCCAAGCGAGCGAACTTCCCTTGGAAAGCAACGGCCGTCATCCTTTCCCTCACCCTCCTGGCCGGTGCCCTTCTTCTCGGCGGTGCTCGGTTGGTAGGGAGAAGTCTGGTATTCTTCCCCGAAAGGGAGATCGAGCAGACCCCGGCAGACTGGGACCTCCCCTTCGAAGACGTGAGCTTCCTCACCCTCGACGGTGTGCAGCTCCACGGTTGGTTCGTTCCCGGCGACCGTGAGGTCACCCTCCTCTGGTTCCACGGCAACTCCGGCAACATCAGCCACCGGCTGGAGAACCTCAAGCTTCTCCATGACCGCCTGGGCGTCAACATCTTTATCTTCGACTATCGCGGCTACGGACGCAGCGATGGGCGCATCTCCGAGCAGGGGACTTACCTGGACGGTGAGGGGGCCGTGCTCTACCTACGCTCCCGCGGCGACATCCGTGCGGACAGGGTCGTCCTCTTTGGCCGCTCCCTGGGCAGCTCTGTGGCCGTGGACGTTGCCACCAGGTACCCGGCCTACGGGCTGATCCTAGAGTCCCCCTTTACCTCTGTGTCCGATATAGCAAAGCGCTCGTTCCGGTTTCTCCCCTGGGGGCGCATCATCGGAATTCGCTACGATTCCCTCTCCAAGATCCGTGGCATCTCCGGCCCACTCCTGGTGCTTCACGGCGACCGGGACGACGTGGTACCCATGGGAAACGGTCAGCGGCTCTTTCGCGCGGCACCCAGCCCCAAGGAGTTCTACGTCGTAGAAGGTGCAGGCCACAACGATACCTATACCGTCGGCGGCGAGGAGTATTTCACTACCCTCAGGCGGTTCGTGGACGGTCTTGGCACCCAGGCCCCTGAGTGAAGAGCCCTGTGCCCGGAATCCCTTTCCCCACAGGAGGAAAGCCGGGCTGTGTCTTATATTCCTTCCCCCTCGAAGGGGGAAGTGCCTGCCCTGAGCGCTCCCGGTGGAGCACCAGCCGCGGGCACTTCCGGCACCCTATGATCTCCTCTTGAAGGACCGCCAGGGACTCGTTCATGTGTGCAGGCATGAGGGGCGGCGCTGTCAGGAATGCCCCGTGATCCACGTGAGCACGGCGGGAATGGCCTGGGCAAGGGCACGCCTATTCAACACCAGGCCCCAATGTGACGATCCGTCCACGCTAAGGTAGTCTGCCCTCAGCCAGAGGTCGTCGTAGCGCTCCCTTGGCCACTGGGTGTCCTCTGCGCCGGTGACTATCAGGAGCGGGCAGGGTAGCGCCTCGATGACAATACGCCGCCGCCGCTCGTCCCGCGCCAGGAGGGACTCACCACCCAAGGAAGCCAGGGCGATCTTTCGCTCCTCCAGATCGAGGTCGGGCATGGCTGGCTGTTCTGTGGGATCGCGGCTGGTGGTGCCGTACTCCTCCGCGCCGAATTCCCCCGTGTGCAGTTCAACCAAAGGGTCTATGTGCCGCGCCGGTGTGCTTGGTGCCAGAGCAACGCAGGCCGAGCACCGGCCTGAAGAGGCCACCATCATCGCTAGGAGCCCGCCCATGCTCCAGCCTATAATCACGGGCCGCGCACCGGATTGATCGACTGCTTCCTCTATAGTCGCGGGCGTAGTCATCCATGCTGGCGTGCGATAGATCGATAGCTTCTCTCTTGCCGTGCCCCCGTAGGTCTACGGCATGCGCAAGCCAGCCACGAGCGGTGAGATCATTCTGCCAGAATGTCCAGACTCGGGCGGAGTTTGCCGCACCATGTACCAGGATTATCGGTGGACAGTCACGCTCTTCCATGGGAAGCCCTGCCGAAGCCACGACTGGACCCGCAATGAATCAGGGGTTAGTGATGAGGAGACGGGAGCTATCAGGGGTCCTAGCTGACGTCCTCGTCGGGGGTATCGGATGCGGTCGCCTCCCGTCGATGCCGGTGGCCTATAACCGTATGGGCCAGCACCATCAGGGCCAGTATCACAATGCCCAGAGTGAGCACGGTATCCGCTCCATTGTACAAGGACCGCCCCAGAAGGAATCCATAGGAGAGAGCCCCCCCCCACAGAGTCGGATGCGCCATTCGGTGGAGCCCCAGCGCCGTCGTGCCTCCCATGGAGGCGGCGATAAGGCCGTACATCGGCAGCAGCGCTATCGTGATCCCCACCAGCGGAGCCAGCCCATCACCACCCCGGAACCCGGTGAATATGGAGCGCCAGTGTCCAGCAATGGCCGCGCCCGCCGGCAGCAGGAGCCACCCGCCCTCCAAGCCGAGGCGGCTGGCCGCTATGACGGCTAGCGCCCCCTTGGCCGCGTCCCCGGCGATCACCAGCGCCCCGGACTTGTGTCCCACGTTGCGGAACACATTCGTGGCGCCGGACTGGCCGGTGCCTATGGAGAATATATCCAGCTGCCGCCTCCGGCTTACCAGGGAGGCAACGGGGATAGAGCCGAGGAGGTACCCTATCAGAAGGGATATGAAGAGAGTGTCCAAGGAGAATATGTCTGGTATTGGCATGGTAGCTCTGATGTACTTTCCTTTTGAGGCTGCAGAGGGTGTCAGCCGAAACAAGACCAGCATACCTTATGGATGCTGGGCAGTGCAGTAAGACAGTAGGAAAGTACCAGGGTGTGCCAGTGGTGTCAAGGCGGTGAAATCTACCCCTTTCCGGCTCCTTGTGCTATTCTGTCACCGCCGTTCGCCGGATACGTCAAGCCAACGTCAGCGTACTGGCCAGTTCTCGCCGGAGGATACCGTACATGGCCGAGGAATCTGCCGCAGCCTTGCTCATCGTCGAAAAGGGAATCGAAGAGGCCAGCGTCATCCCCCTTGACCAGAGGAGCTACCTCGTCGGCAATCTTCTGGATGCCGATATCCGCCTGGCGAATCCCTTCGTCTCCCGGCGACATGCACAGATCCAGGCGGACCAGGGCCGGTACAAGATCAGCGACTTGGGCAGCAAGAACGGCACCTACGTCAACGGCGTTCGTCTCACGGAGCAAGAGAGCTGGTTGAACAGCGGCGACCTGATAGAGTTCGGGCGGGGCCAGGTCATCCTCCGCTTTCAGGCCTGGACCACTACACTCACCCTTCCCGGAACGGATGCCAAGGTAGAGGCCGGCGATTTTGTCGTGGACGGCAAGTCTCGGGAGGTGTGGGTGCACGGGCTCATTCTGGAGCCTCGCCTCTCCCGCAAGGAGTTCGATGTCCTGGAGCTGCTCTACCTCCGAAATGGCGAGGTCTGTAGCAAGGACGATATCGCCGCCCATTCCTGGCCTGAGCGCTCCCAAGGTGATGTCTGCGATCAGGAGATAGAACAGTGCATACGACGCCTGAGGCTTCGCGTAGAGCCAGACCCCTCTCAGCCCCGGTACATCCTCACGCTAAGAGGTTCCGGCTACAAATTCTTTGTGGGCTAGCGGCCCTACGCCGATGTCAGCCAGGAGTCAGGTTTCCGTCATGGTTCCGTCAGGAAAGGCGAGGCCCAGTGCCTTACCATGGTGGCCTACAGATCGGGCACCGGAGACAGACCATGGCGGCCTGACTGCCAGGCATAGATAACATACCCAACAAACCCCGGGAGGTGTGGTATGGACTTGGAATTTGGGGACGGATTGCTCCAGAGCTGGTACGACTGGTGGCTCTGCCTGGTGGGTTTTGTCGCCGCCTTGCTTCTCACCGTTACCGTGGTTAGCCGTGGTAACTGGCAGACCAGCGGCCTGCTCCTCAAGACCGCGCTGGTGGCTGCGGCCCTTGCCGCTACGCCCCTGGCGCTGGCGCGGATCGGCTTGAACATCGCCGGCAATCCGGATGCCTTGGGCTACCTGAGCCTGGTCGGCCTCATCGGGGCCCTGGCGGCCGGGCTGCCCTACCTCTTCATCTCCCTGCGTGAGTCCCAATCAGTGGCCCAGCCATACGCAGGTGAGGTGGTTACGCCGGGGGCTCCCCAGGCGGTGACCCCTGAAGAGGGAACGCCTCTTGCCCCGGACGTTGGGGATGCCACCAGGACTCTTACCTCTGAGGAGGCCGTGGACTCAGCAGGCACCAGGAGCGGAGATGATGGTGCTGCGGCCCCGGCTCCCACCCAGGCCCCTCCCGCATGGCTCCACTTCAAGTCCGGCCCCAGGGCAGGGGAGTCCATTCCCCTGAGTCCCGGGGTCACCTCCATAGGAAGGGGCGCCGACAACGATGTCGTGGTGGACGACGCCGCCGTCAGCCGCCAGCATGCCACAATCGCCTTCCATGATGGCCAGTATGTCGTTGAGGACGCTGGCAACAGTAGCGGCACCATCGTTGAAGGAGCGCCCGCCGCCGAGACCGTGCTCACGTCAGGGAGCAGCATCAACCTGGGTGAGACCGAGATCGTGTTCATGCAATCGGAGGGCACCGTCGTTGGCGGTGTGCCCGGAGCCACCGCGGCGTCCGGGGCCGCCCCAGCCGCTGGAGGCCAACCCGGCGAGACCGTCGTCATGGGAGCACCGTCGGAGAGCGTCATGGCCTGGCTGGCCGTCACCGGCGGTCCGGATAAGGGGAAGACTTTGCAGCTCCTGGCCAAGGATTGCACCGTTGGGCGGGATGAAGGCAACGATTTGGCCCTGGCCGATGCCGGTGTCAGCCGCCGTCACGCCCTCCTGAAGTACTAGGATGGAGGCTTCCTCCTGCTGGACCTGGGGAGCAGCGGTGGCTCCAAAGTCAACGGTCAGCCTATCGGTGGAAAGAGCCTTCCCGCCGGCGGCGTCATCGGCGTGGGTCAGACTCAGCTTTCCCTGGTAGAGACCGAGGCCGGTGAGGAGGCCGCAGCCGCTTCGTCTACCGGAGCCACCATGGTGGCCCAGCCCCAGGGTGCCGGCGGTGTCCTGGTGGTCCAGTCCGGCCCGGACGCCGGCAAGAGCTTCCCGCTGGTCCGGGGTGACAACACTATAGGCCGGGACCCCACCTGTCAGGTCATCGTCACCGATGAGTCGGTCAGCCGCGTGCATGCCAACGTGCGGCGTGAGGAGCAGGGGTGCATTGTGTACGACATGGGGAGCAGGACCGGCACTCTGGTTCAGGGTGAGACCCTTTCCGGCCAACAGCTCTCCTCCGGTGACATCATCACTATGGGCAGAAGCGAGCTGACCCTTATGCAGGTCGGCCAGCCCCAGGCGTAGAGGAGCCAACTCCATGCCTCGCTCAAAGGCAGAACGCAACAGAAAGGGCTCCGGCAGCGGCGGGAGCACCATTACCCTCGGGTCTCAGACCCATGTGGGAATGGTCAGGTCCGCCAATCAGGATAGCTACTGCGCCATCCTGGCGCCCAACGCCCCTTCCGGCACTGATGCCCTCCTGGCCGTTGCCGATGGCATGGGTGGCCACCAGGCGGGCGAGGTCGCCAGCGCCATGGCCATTCAGGGGCTTGTCCGTGACCTCCCTGGCAAGGGGAGCACGGATGCAGCCCCCACGCCCAGCAACGGCTGGCCCGCTCTCCTGGGTGAACTGGTCCAACGGCTCAACGCCGAGATTTTCCAGGCGGGTAAAAAGCCGGAAACCCAGGGTATGGGAACAACCCTCACCATCGCGCTTCTGACCGGCACCTCCCTTGCCGTGGCCCACGTTGGTGATAGCAGGCTCTATCTCCTTCGGGATGGACGGCTGCAACAGGTGAGCAAAGACCATAGCTGGGTGGCGGAAGAGGTTGCCCGGGGTGCCTTGACTCCGGAGGAGGCCCAGGTCCACCCCAGACGAAACATCCTGACCCGCGCCATGGGGACTGCGCCCACTCTTCAGGTGGATACCCTGGAGGTGCAGGTGCAGGAGGGCGATACACTCATGCTCTGCTCTGACGGCCTCCACGGCCTGGTCTCAGATGATGAGATCACCCAGGTGCTCGCTCGAGAGGTCCCGAGCGTCGCCTCCAAGACCCTGGTCGATCGGGCCAACAGCCTGGGTGGCACCGACAACGTCACTGTCGTTGTGGCGCGTATTGGACTGGACAGCGGTGGCGGTGCAGCCAGTAGGGAAGATGCCAAGACCGTGCGGATCAAAGCCCGGCCTGACCGGCGGCCAAAGCGCAGCGCCTGGCGTCTGCTTCTCCGCGCCGTCCTTCTGCCGGCCCTGCTCCTGCTCTGGCTTTTGAAACTTTTGGGCCGTCTGCTACGTCTCCTTCTTAGACTGCTCTTGCGCCGCTAGCCACACGCATGGCACTGAACCAGAGCCAACGAAGGTGAGCGGTGACACAGCAACGGATCGGTAGATACTCGGTACTGGAGGAGATCGCCTCCGGTGGCCAGGCTACCGTCTATCGGGTCTGGGACACCCAGACTGGCGGTGTCCTGGCCCTGAAGCTGATGCATCCCCACCTGGCCCGCGACTCCTCCTACGTGGAACGGTTCCGTCGTGAGGCCCAGATGGCCGCCTCCATTGACCACCCCAACATCATCCGTATCTTTGAGGTGGGCGAGGAGGCAGGCGCTTACTTCATGTCCATGGAGTACCTTCCCTTGAGCCTCCACAGCCTCGTTGAGGCTCAAGGCCAACTCCCCTATCGACCGCGCCGTCAACATCGCCTATCAGATCTGCCTGGGGCTTCAGAGCGCCCATGAGCACGGCATCATCCACCGGGACATCAAGCCTCAAAATATTCTCATCACTCCCGATGGAGCCGCCAAGCTCACCGACTTCGGCATTGCCCGAGCCGCCGATCTCTCCACCATGACCCGCACCGGCATGGTCATGGGCACCCCCCCCTACATGTCTCCCGAGCAGGCCAAGGGAAGCCGTGTGGACATCCGGGCCGATATCTACTCCACAGGCATCGTCCTCTACCAGATGATCACCGGCGAGCGCCCCTTCAACGCCGATACCCCCTGGGAGATCATCCGCCTCCATATCGATGCCAAGCCTACGTCCGTGCGCCGGGCCAGGGCAGACCTTCCCCGCGGGCTGGACTCCGTGGTGGACCGTTGCCTGGAGAAGAACCCCGACCGACGCTACCAGACCCCCGCGGAGGTGGCCCAGGCCCTCCAGCGGGTGATGCCCCAGGCCACCACCCCTAGCCCCCAGGTGGCAACACCACCGCCTCCACCGCTATCCCAGCCGCAGGCTCCCGCGCCATCCGTGCCGCCGCCGTCCCAGCCTCCGACACCCCCCAGACCCGTCACACCACAGCCAAGGCCCGCAGCGCCGCCGCCCCGGCCCTCCACCATGATCCGTGCGTGGCGGAGTGCCAAGCAGGCCCAGGAGCGCAGGCCAATCTGGGGTAGACTCCTGGCCCTGTTCATCCTGGTCGGCGTGGTCGGGGGTGTTATCTTTATAGCCACCCGCCCGCCCGAGGAGGAGCCGGTCCCTATCTTCGATCCTCAGCCGGCGGTGGGTCCAATCACCAGGACCGTGGGTGAGGTGGCCTGGGAAGTGCCCACCCAAGGGGTCGCTAACCTTCTGCTGGCCGGCGCTTCAAACCCGGACGTCTTTGCGGAGGACCTGTACATCGCCACCGATGGCGGTGCGCTCATCTCCCTGGACGGCCGCAGTGGAAATGAGCGGTGGCGGTCGGAGCTCCCATTCGGTGACGCAGGGGCCGTCGCTTTGGGGGATGGCCGTATCTTCGTTGGCAGCGGTCCTGCCCTCGTTGGATACAACGTCTCGGACGGCTCTGTTGCTTCGGAGATTGAGTTGGCCGAAGACCAGGTGTTCCCGGTCATCGGGCCTGGGGGAGAGCTGTACGCCACATCCCATGACGGCTCCCTCTTCGGCCTCTCGCAGTCGGGCAGCGGCGTTCGCTGGTCCGTGAGTCTGGGGTCGCACATCGATGCGCCACCCGTCGTCGGTCCCGACGGCACCATCTACGTCGGCACTATGGAGCCGGGCAACGTCAGTGCCCTTGGCCCGGAGGGGAACCTTATCTGGACCGCCGAGACGGGCCCGGTGGAGGTCTCTCCCGCCCTCGGCTCCGTCTACGTGGCCACCGCTGATAGCACCCTCTTCGCCTTTGATGAGGAGGGTTTCTTCCTCTGGGAGCGTGGGATCGACTCTCCCGCACTGGCTCCTCCCACGGTCTCCTCGGACGGCACGGTGTATGTCTTGTCTGACAGCGGGCTCTTCGGTTTCACACCGGATGGTGACCAGGTACTTGAATGGATCAATTTCGACGTTTCCAGGGAGCACGCCTCGTTGACCGTTGACACCGATGGCACCGCCTACGTCCTCACCTATGATGGGGTGGTCTGGGCGGTGCAACGGGACGGTACCGCCAGTGAGTTCTTCTATGATCCGGACGCCCAGATGATTGCCGCCGGGCCGGAGGGATTCCTCTATGTGGCAGGCTACAGTGGCATCACCGCGCTGAGGCCGGTGGTCGCGGAAGAGGAGCGTATCTCGCCTACACCCACGCCCGAGCCGTTGCCAGAGATCGAGCTGGAGTTGGGCAGACCCGAGGTACGCGGCTTCAATGTCTTCATCAACGGATTCGTAGGTGTAGATGGAGGCGAGATTACCCGGTTGAGCTGGGATTGGGGTGACGGGTCCTCCAGCGATGCCTTTTTCACCGCTGAGCACACCTACAATACCCCTGGCCTCTACAGGGTTACGGCTACCGCCTTCGACAACTTCGGCAGGTCTAAAAGCATCACTACGATTGTCATAGTCGAGCCATTACCCGTTCCCACCGCCACATTTCCACCCGCCACCGCCACGTCGTTTCCACCGACACCCTTCCCTGAGTTCCTGTACGGCGGTGTGCTCCGCCTGGCCTTGGATAGAGACCCCTTCTCCGGGGGGGTGGACCCGTATCAGCGCATATCGGGTATCGGCACGCTGGTCAACAGCCTCATCTTCAGCGGCCTATTCCGCATAGACCCCGTAACCTCCGCCATAGAGGGCGACCTGGTGGAGGCGTGGGACATGTCCGCCAACGGCACCACCTGGACCCTGCGCCTCCGTAGGGACGCCCGTTTCCACGATGGCACGCCGGTCACGGCCACGGATGTTCACGCCTCACTGAAGGCCATGCTCAGCTCCGGCTCGGCCCTACTCCAGGGGCTCAGGGACAATATCGCTGGCCTGGACATCATCGATGACTTCACGGTGCGCATCACCCTCCGGACCCCCTTCGCACCCTTCCTACGGAGCCTGGCCAGCCGCCGGGTGCCCATCCTTCCCGAGCGACTCATAGCGCAGGCGCCCCTGGAGCGCCCGGAGCAGATCATCGGCTCAGGCCCCTTCCAGCTTGCAGAGCACGTGCCCCAGGAGCGCCTGCTTCTCAAAAGGAACGATAGCTACTTCCTCCAGAGGGGAACACTCCCCTACCTGGACGGCGTCGAGCTCTACGTTATACCGGACTTTGACACCCGCCTGGCCGCCTTCCGCGCCGGCCGTATCGACTTCTTCGGCTTCCCCCAGACACAGGGTCTGAGCCTTTCGCAGGCGCGGGATAGCTTTGGCGATGGGACCGCTGTCCTGTACGACGGCCCCCCCAGGGTGGTGGCCCTCTGGTTCGATACCCAGACGCCGCCCTTCAACGATCTCCGCGTCCGCTGGGCGGTGGCGAATGCCCTGGACCGCCAGCGCGTCACCGAGTTCTTATACGGCGAGCAGGGTCTCCCACAGTCCCCGGTGCCCTCCCTCTACTTCCCGGACTGGGCCCAACCTCAGGCGGCCGTTGAGGGGGTGCTGCCCTACGACCCCGAGCGGGCAAAGCGGCTCCTGGCCGAGGCCGGCTACCCTGACGACTTCTTTACGGTCATCTTCGTGAATGGAGCGAACGTGCCCGCCGCCGAGGTGACCGCTGCCTACCTGGCTGAGGTTGGGATAGAGGTGGAGATCGCATTGATGTCCTCTGCCGCTGAGTTCCGCGCCAGGTTGCAGGAGAGGGAAGGCTACGGCGGCATCTACGTGCAGAACTTGTCGAGAGGTGCTGGTGACGTTGATGCGTCCCTCTTTTTCAGCTTCTCCCCGGATAGCATTTTCAACTACAGCCGTGTGAGCGACCCGAGACTGGAGGAGATGCTCTTTGCCAAACGCCAGGCGTTGGACCCGGGCAGCCGCAAGTCCATCATCAACGTGATCGATCGGTACGTGGCTGAGCAGGCCTACATCGTCCCCATGCCTGGCGTCAGATTGGTCCAGGCGCACGGGAACGCCGTCCGCAACTTCAGCTACCATCCCAACGCTGACCTGGGCGCTCTGCTGGAGCAGGTGTGGCTGGACCGGGGGAACGCACGGCCAGCGCCAACTCCCGTACTCGCAACACCCACGCCCGCCCCAGGACCCTTCTCGACGCCTGTACCCATACGACCCTCGCCTACCCCACTCCCCACGCCCACACCCGCGCCGACAGCGACGGCATTCCCGTCCCCAACGCCCACACCGGGCGTGGCCCAGGTCTCCGTCAGCGGTATACGGTTTGCCGCCGGAGCCATCGATGGCAGCAGAATCACCGTGGACCTGGGCTCGGTCGTCGTCGTCTACCTGACCCTCAACTCCTCCGCGCCCACCCAGGGCGAGCTTGAGGTTACCGTGGTCAAGGACCCCATATTCGAGGAGGACCAGCCCAAGAAGCTCTGTGTCAGCGAGGTTGCCCTGGGTGCAGGAGTCCAGGAGGTACAGGCCTGCGACTTCTTTGCCGATGACATGACCACCGGCACCCTGCGCCAGTACTTTGTCCGTATCGCCTGGAACGGAGAGATTATCTACGACAACTTTGACCCCAACACCCGGCCCTTTGTCCTCACACGGGAGGTCACCGCCACGCCCACGCCCACGGCGGCTCCCACACCAGCGCCTTTGCCCACCCTTGGGCCAACTCCACTCAATACGGAAGCCGGGAGCGTGGCTGGCATTCATTGGGGAACAGGGTTTGCGGCCAGTAGTAACTTGTTTGATTTTGGGACTGGGCCCCATTACTACTCCAGCCGAACTACCACAACCGGATATTTATATAGCAACCAAGGATCACCAACTGTACTCTTTGCCAAGATAACGCCTCCGGATCCATGTATTCCAGATCGCCTGAGCTACCAAGGAGTGACTGCGTCCGAATTGACTGACCTCGGTGCCCTCCAGTATGAAGTTCAGCAGGTCATCGCTTTTTTCACTACCGAGGACCCGGCTTGCTATCCGGGTACGTTGGCTTTTCGTCAAGGAGACCAATATGGCCTCATTCAGCCAATAGAGGTGAACCCCGACGGTTTTTTCTTTAACTGGTGGTACGGGGATTCCGGAGTGACTGACTTCTCCCAGGCCTTCCCCTCGTGAGGCATCAAGTGCTGGGGGCGGAACTCCTACTTCTCCTGATCAACCCGGGAAGGCAGCTTGTTAGTCCTGCGAGTGTCAAGCAACCAACTCCGTCGATGACGTCTGGCTCGTCTGGTCTCCCGACGGCTTCGGCCAAACCTGCCTTACGTTCAATTCTGTGCTAGACCTAGCCCTCGCCTGGGGCCTATAGTGCAGGGCTTATCCTCTCTACCCTGGTGGGAGGGAGCCAGAGGGAGGGGGTTTCGTGCGCCGCCTCATGGGCTTTAACAAAGTAACACGACATTCTTGTGGGTAAAGTCCCAAAACAGCCACCTGTGAGAGAATGGTGGCATGGGACGGAAGATTGGGTGCCCTCGATGTCAACACGCCAAGAGCTGGAGCATTCGGCGAGGTAAGAGTCGTTGTGCAGCCTGCCACTACGAGTGGGTGCCCAGGGCGCTGCCGCTTCGGTTGTCGCCAGGGGAGTGGTGGCGACTGTTGCGCTGGTTCGTCTTGGGGCAGAGTGCCGAGGTGATTGCCGAGGAGGCCCGCCTGGAGCGAAAGCGAGTCCTGCGAGCCCTGATCGTGGTGCGCCAGGCCATGATCCGGGACGTTCCCTATGTCTTCTCCGGCGTGGTGGAGGTCGACGAGACCTACCTGGGAGGTTCCTGGCGCAACAGGCGCCTGGCAAAGCGTGTTCAGGGCACGAAGCGGGGCCGTGGAACCACTAAGCAAGCTGTCTTTGGGATCCTGTGTCGAGGTGGCCTGGTGTGGGCGCACGTGGTACCTAACGTGGAAGCCAAGACGCTGCTGCCGCTCCTGCACCAACGCGTGCAACGTGGCTCCATCGTCTGCTCGGACACCTTTACCAGCTACACGGGCGTCGCAGCGGGGGGCTACGTCCACCGGCTTGTGGACCACAGCCAGGCGTTCAGCGATCGGCAAGGGAGCCAAGTCAACGGCTTGGAGGGCTTCTGGGGTTATCTCAAGCGGCGTCTGGCAGCCAAAGGGGGAGTCCGCCGAGAACGGCTGCCCCTCTATCTTGCTGAGTATGTCTGGCGCTACAATCATCGGCGTCTGTCGGGACCAGAACAGGTTAAGACATTGTTCAAGCTGCTTCAAAGCTAATCCGGTGGCTAACACGGGACTTTACCCTTCTTGTAACGTTAGGCCTTGGATTCTTCGTCCCGATACATCGGGCCTCAGCAACTGTATTGCATGTCAAGAGTAGGGGGAGGGTTCCATGGGGTCCTGTGTTTGAGCATGGCGTTCAAGATGATCAGGAACTTGTGCATCGAAGCGACCAGGGCAACTTTCTTGGGCTTTCCTTGCGCACAGAGGCGCAGACAGAAGAAGCGGATGATGGGATTGCACCGTGTTGAGGCGATGGTAGCCATGTACAAGGTTGAGCGGACCTGTGCTCTTCCGCCCCGGATGTGGCGTTGGCCTTTGCGGCGTCCGCTATCGTGGTTGATGGGCGCGACCCCCACCAGGGCGGCAATTTGCTTGCGGTCCAGGGTGCCCAGCTCTGGGAGGTCGGCCAGCAGGGTTGAGGAAAGGACGGGGCCAACGCCGGGCACGCTACGGAGCAGGTCTTCCTTCTCCCGCCACAGAGGGCTTTCCCGCAGGCGGTTGCCCAGGTCATCATCCAACCGCTGGAGGCGTTCCTCTAGCCAGGCCAGGTGCTCCTGGATCTCCTGCCGAAGGGCAGGCATCATGGTGCTTCCTAACCGGTTCTCCTCCGCCGTGCGCATCTGGATGAGCTGGCGCCGCCTTGCCAGCAGAGCGGAGAGCTCTTGCGCCTGGACATCGGGCAGGGGCCGTGGTGTGGGGCACACCCGCTGGGCAAACTGGGCAATGACCTGGGCGTCCAGGGAGTCTGTTTTCGCCAGCAGCCCCAGGCTCTTGGCGAAGTCCCGGACCTGCCGGGGGTTGACCACCGCGACGGGCATCTCCAACCCCCCGGTGGCCTCCAGAACCACTAAGGTAGGGCCGAGGGCCCTGACGCGCCCCACCAGGTGGGCTATCCCCGCTTCGTCGTTGGGCTCCTGCCATGTTTCCCCGGAGGAAAGCACCGCCACGTCTAGATGGGCCTTGCTCACATCTATGCCGATGAACACCGGTCCGCGTTCCATCACACTCCTTTGGCCCGGTCTTGCGGATGCGGGCTCTCAGACCCTGGCAACTGTCCGGGCTCTTTCTTGTGGAGGCCAGGGCGACCACGCTGAGTCACGGTCTCCTGGGACCGAGAATGCATCGGCCTGCCCTGGCCTGTCTCCACCGCAATATACAAGAATGGCAGTATTATAAGGCTGTGTCATTCTGAGGGAGTCCCGATAGAATCGGTACGACTGAAGAATCTAGAGCGGCATGCAATGTATGTAGTCAATGGTCATAAGGACGGGGCATCTATGCCGCCCCGTTTACGGGGCGGTTCAGCACTCCCCAAATCCGCTCGCCCTGAGCTTGTCGAAGGGTCATCCTGTCCGATGATACTTTGCTCATCCCCCGACTTGTCGGGGTCGATAGCCCCGGTCAGCCGGGGCGTATCGGAAAGCCTGCCTTTTCTTGTCATGCTGAGGAGGCCTGCCCTGAGCCCCGCCGAAGGGTGGTTGAACTCCTTGGCCTCCAACGCCCCCCTGCCATAGTTTACCCTGAGCGGAGCCGAAGGGAAGCATCGAATCCATCGAAGGACATGAGCGGAACGCTTCCCCCTCCTGCCATCCTCCTCTTCCCCATCATCCACCCCGTCCGCTATCCTGAGGACATTCTCCCGAAAATAGCTCTTGGGGGTAGGGGTTGTCATGCTGAAGAGGCCTGCCCTGAGCCCCGCCGAAGGGTGGTTGAACTCCTTGGCCTCCAGTACCCTTGCGCCAAAGTTCACCCTGAGCGGAGCCGAAGGGAAGCATCTATGGGGGGATTGCCATGCACCTTTACAACCCAATACCGCTGGCTCGCCTTGCCCGGCGCGTCCCTCCTCGCCTCCGCCCCCAAATCCGCTCATGGTGAGCCTGTCGAACCACATGAGCGATGGGGCTGTCCTAGGCCTGCCGAACGGATCGGATTTGTTTCCCCAGAAAGAAAGTTTCGTCAGCTAGGCCTCAGCTATGGCAACTTGACATAACATGGGAACAAATCCCCCTTCATCTCCCTGTAGGGGCGATTCACGAATCGTCCCAAGCCAAGTTTACCCTGAGCGAAGCCGAAGGGAAAGACATGACCAGGGCGTTCACTCCCTCCCCTGGTAGGAGGGAGCTAGAGGGAGGGGGTTCCCCACTTCCCTGAGCCCTTCTCCTCTTCCGCTCATGGTGAGCCTGTCGAACCACCTATTATCCTCCCTCCCCTGGCGGGAGGGAGCTAGAGGGGGGCATTCACTCCTTTCGCATCTCCCGTACCACCCGTCGCGCCTCCTGGGCGGGAGGCCCCGCCTTCGTAGCAGCCGCAGCGCCTCCCCGTACACGCGCCGCATCCCCTCTCGCCCCTGCCCCTGCAGCGCCGAGTACTTTTGTGCGTTGGCTCTCTCGCCCCGGCGTTGCCTCAGCAGCCACCGCAGCGGTACTGCCACCATGCCAAGTATAAGCCCTATGGACAGCAGGAGGCCCACCGCACCCGGCGCGTCACCCAGCAGGCCGCCCACCTCTGAAAAAGCGCCGCCGGGCGCATCGATGACGAACCCGCCTATGGCGCTCCGGAGGGTCTGCTGCAGCCCCTGGGTCAGCGAGAGGCTGCCCACGCCCAGCGCCCACGGCGAATCGGGCCGGGGCGTCGGGTCAAAGGGCACCCACCCGGCGCGATCGAACCGCACCTCCACCCAGGCGTGGGCGTCCTGTAGCCGTACCGCATGGACCCCCGTGAGGCTGTTGTACCTGCCGGGTACATACCCAACGGCCACCCGAGTCGGCAGTCCCACTAGCCTGCCCATCACGGCCATGGCCGTGGCGAACTGGGAGCAGTACCCCGCCTGGTCTATGAACAGGAACCGGTCCATCGCGTCTTGGTCCTCCTGGTAGGGGCCTATCCGCAGGTCGTAGGGGTAGTTCTCCAGGAGGAACCGTTCGATGCGTGCCGCCTTATCGTAGTCCGTCGCCGCTCCCTCGACGATCTCCTCGGCCAGCGCCCGCACCCGATCGGGGACCGGAGGCTGTGCCACGTACGCCGCATCCGATGTGTCCACCTGGTCCAGCCGCAGGAGGTCCGGCGTCAGGCGCGGCACGGGCGATAGCACCCGGTAGCTGTCCAGCTGCCGGAGGTACTCCAGGTTGCCCTGGGCAAGCTCCAACCGACCGGTAGCGCCTCCCGCTCCCAGCGCGATCCACCCGGGGCTGTAGGCGGTGAACAGGGCGTTGGGCTGAGGCACCTTCAGGAAGTAGGACTGCACGTAGGTCTGGTTCCTGGCAATGAGGGAGGGCGCCTCCGCAAACCGGAGCCGTCCCTGCCGGTCCACCGCCAGCCGCACCTCACTGCTGGCGGCCACCCATCCGTGGCCGTCGTAGGCGTCCAGGGTGAGGCCGCGCCAGTAGCTGGCCAGCGGGCTGCGCACGTGCATCACCACATCGCCTCCGCCATCGCCTGCATAGCCTAGCTCCAGGTACAGGGGGCGATCGAGGCTCCCGGCGCCCCCGTCCGCCGGTCCCAGCCGCAGCTCCTCTCCCCGAGACGGCAGAAAGTCCGCCCATGGTGCCCAGTCGCCCGGCGAAAGGTTTGTGGGAGCGGCGGGCCACCCGGACGTCAGGTCTATCCGGCTGGGCAGCGGCCCGGTCGCCGATACGGTGTGGCCCTGGGGTAGCGCAAGGTAGGTCCCCGCCGCCACCAGCAGCGTGACACCGGCTATGGCTCCGCCCATCCCCAGCAGCGCTCTGCTCCCCGGCATCGCCACTCGCGGCGCGGCCTCCGCCTCCGAGGAGAGGTGGCTCATTGCGAGGATCACCAGCGATACAAGAGCGAACAGGAGAAGAAACCCCAGGTAGGTCAGGCTCAGGGCCTCCTCTCCCACCAGAAGCAGGGCCACCAGGCTCAGCTCCAGGCTGTTGTACATGTTTCGTCGAGTCCGGGAGCCCGAAGCTGGATATGGCGACCCCCGTTGCCAGGAAGCGCGCCAGGGGCAGCAGTGTCCCGCCGGTGAACAGTGCCAGGAGCTCGCCCCGGGAGGGATACAGGGCTATGGCAAAGCCCAGGTACATCAGGAAGCTCCCGTTTCCGGGAGACGCGCCCCTCTCGTCTCAGGCTGAAGAGGTGCCCGCCCGCCGTCGCCGCCAGGAGCACCGTCGCTCTTGGGATGTCTCCGGTGAACAGCGCCAGCGCTACCAGCATGATGGCCGACGCCAGAAATGTGAGCAAGCGGAGGTGCACGGAGCGCTCCCGCTCCTCAGGCTTTCCTTGCACCAGGCCAGCTAGGGAACGAGCCAGCCTCACGGGCCCCCCTCAACGCGCATTTGCATCGTTATCGACCCTCTCCGTCAACGTATCCCCGCCACTTGCCTCTCTCCAAGGACTCCCGCTCTCGCCAGGTCGTCCAGTGCCTGCTGGATGCCGCCGGGCACGCAGGTGACCACCGGTACTCCTACGTTCTTTAGCGCTGCCGGGGCCACATCGGCCTCTTTCTGCGGATCGAACCCTCGTAGCACCACCACCGAGGCCAGCCGGTCGGCGGGGAGCCGCGACACCGCCTCAAGGGCCTCGCCATCTGTGGCACCGACGATGGCCACCACACGACCTCGCGCGGCCAAGCCTCGCCAGGTGCTCCAGCATCGCTCGATGTCCCGAAAACGCCTCGCCGAGGCCCGGCGGTGCCATCCAAGGGGACGTGCCCGCGCCCAGGCACTCCCACGCGATGCTGGCCGCAAGCTTGATGCCGTACTCCAGGGTGGTCTCCTTGTCGGTCCTTCCGGAAATGGAAGGATTGTGCCTGGCGTTGAAGAACAGGGCCACCTGGTGTTCCGGCCCCCTGTCGTACTCCTTGACCATGAGCCGTCCGGATCGTGCCGAGCTTCTCCAGTGGACCTGCCTCAGGCTGTCCCCCGGCTGATGCTCCCTGGAGCCACGGAACTCTCCCACCCGCTGGGCCGCCGTCGGCACCGAAGGCCCCTCCCGAAGCTCTCCCTGCGGCATTGCCCTTGCGAAGTTGAATATCTGGGGGTAGACCAGCACTTGGAGCGTCGCCTCCACCCTCCGGCGCGCCCGGAACAGTCCGAAGGGTGCCGAGCACTCCAGGCTCAGTGCGCCGAAACGGTGCTCCCCTCTGCGGTAGCACTCCGCAGCGTAGCTCCAAGTCACCGACGACCCCGGAGCAACGTACCCTACCAGGGCTCGCTTGCTTTCACGGTTAGGTGCCTCCAGGGGACAGCGGTCCGTTGCCGTGAAGAAGTACCGGGGAATCCTACCGGGGTTGGCTACCTCAAGGGTGACACGCACCGTGTCTCCTTCGAAAATACCATCTGCGGCCGCGCTCTCGTCCAACACGAGCCGTCGCCTTGCCTGGAGGCCTCGCAGGTTCCACCAAGGGAACGCCAGGTTGATCAGCACGATGCCCCAGATAAAGGCATCGGCCACGTAGAACCAGCCGACGTTGCTCTGGTAGGCCAGCATGTACGACACCAGCCCCGTGCCGATGAGGAAAAACCCTCGACGTGTCGGTTTCACCGGGCCTCCATTTCCCCCGCGTATGGCAATGACGTGCACGCAAGTACGCCATTCCAACCGCCCCGTTTACGGGCGGTATCATGCCGTAGCCTTCAGGTGGCGGTGCGCGTGCTAGGGCTCGCTACACTGAGGCCTGTCCTAGGAGGGCAGTGCCTACCACTGCCAACGGCCACCCTACATGGGCACGGGCACCCGCTTCAGCACCGCCTTCACCACGCCCTGGGGCGACGCAGCCGATGAGGAAGGCACAACGATGATGCGGTGTGATAGGACCGGCACGGCCACCGCCTTCACGTCGTCCGGGGTCACGTAGGCGCGACCCTCCATGGCGGCCCAGGCCTGCGCCGCCTGCTGGAGCTGCACACCTCCGCGAGGGCTCACTCCCAGCGCGGTATCCGGGTTCTCCCGTGACGCGGTCAGCACCATGGCTATGTACTCCTTCACGGGTTTGGCGACCTCAACCTGCTGCACCGTGCCTTGCATACCGCAGACCTCATCGGCGGCGAGGACCGGCGTCGCCACCGGCTCCCCATGCTCGCTGCGCTCCAGGATGGCTACCTGCTCCTGGTCCGTGGGATAGCCGATGCTCAGAGACATGAGGAACCGGTCCATCTGCGCGTGGGGTAGTGGAAACGTCCCGTAGGTGTCCACCTCGTTCTGCGTTGCCACTACCCAGAAGGGTTGCTCCAGAGAGTATGTGTGGCCGTCCACGGACACCTGTCCTTCACCCATCGCCTCCAGAAGGGCCGATTGCGTGCGGGTGCTGGCCCGGTTGATCTCGTCTGCCAGGACGATGTTCCCGAAGATGGGACCCGGAACGAACTGGAAGCTCCCCTGGGCCTGGTTGTACACGGAGGCTCCCGTAATGTCGCTGGGCAGCAGATCGGGAGTGAACTGTATCCGCTTGAACGAGGCTCCCATGGAGGCCGCAATGGACTTGGCCAGAAGCGTCTTGCCCACGCCAGGGAGATCGTTCAGCAGGAGATGGCCCCCTGCCAGCAGCGCGGCGATGCTCAGCCTGAGGTCTCTTCCCGGGCCACCACCACGGAGGCGACGTTCCGGACCAGGGCTTCGACTCTTTGGGGAAGGGAACCGTCCATGCTGGGCGCGCTGGTATCCATCCTGATTTCACGATACCCCAACAATATCGCAACGTCTACCCGGAGGTTGATATCCCTGCTGGGTCTACTTCTCTGCTGGTGAGCGAGGAAATTTCTTTGGCCCTATCTGCGCCACGTGTTTTCCACAAACCCGTGTCCGGCCAGGATGCGGCATACCTCTCTTCCTGAGAGGACCCGCAGTTTACCCAACCGCTACCTCAAATCGAGTGACGTATATCTCAGTGTGGAGCCGCTCCTGAACCTCGGAGGGGCTGGCCGTCTCAAAGAATAGTTCCAAGGCCTCCCGCAGGTTCCTTTGCGCCTCCTCCACGGTGTCTCCTTGACTGGCAATGTCCAACTCCGGACAGAGCGCGACGTAGCCGCTATCTTCTCGCTCGATCAGCGCCGTGACCTGGTGTTTTTGTTGCATCCTTGTTCCTTCTTGGCACTCCTCTGCTGGCAGCGCGGCCGTGTTTTCTTCAGGCTCAGTGCGCGTACCAGGAGGGCTCGAAGTCATCGGCGGGGTCGCTGGTGACCCGGCCCTGGTTGCTTCCGTCCGCGTCCATGATGAAGATATCACCGTTGCCGCTCTGGTAGGAGGCAAAAGCTATCCTCTTCCCATCCGGAGACCAGGCCGGTTGCAGGTCTGAGAAGTCGTTGAATGTCAGCTGTTCCTCTTCCCCACTTTCAACGTCAACGACGTAGACCTCCGTGTTGCCGTCACGCTCAGATACGAACGCAAGGCGCTTCCCATCTGGAGACCAGGCCATCTGGTAGTCCATGGCCTCGTTTTCGGTGAGTCGGCTTTGCTCACTCCCGTCACCGTTCATAACGTAGATCTCCTGGTTCCCGTCCCTCAGGGAGAGGAACGCTATCTTGTCTGCTTTCGGAGACCAGATCGGCATGAAGTCCTGCTCTTCTGTGCGACGGAACTGATTGACGCCCGTGGGATTCCGAACGTAGATCCCCGGCGCTTCACTATCGGTGGAGCCAACGGCTAGCCATCGGCCGTCCCGTGACCAGAAACTGAACGCATCCGGCTTTCTCGTGAAGGCGATGAGGATGTTGCTGGTGCCCTCTACATCCACAACATGGATCTCTACCGTGTCGCCAATAGTTGCTGCATAGGAAACCTCGGTCCCCTTGGGCGACCACCGGTGGCCGGAAAGAGGGACTACCGTATCCACCAGCTCCATTGGATCAGTATCATCCGTTCCCATGACGTAGAGGGAGTCCCTGCCTGACCGGTCGGACAGGAACAGGATCCGTTTCTGGTCCGGAGACCACTGGGGTTGGAACTCGTTGCTCGGATCGGACGTGAGCAGGGTAAGCTCCTCTCCGTTGGGGTCGATGACATAGATGTCCTGGTTGCCGTTACGGTCGGATGTGAAAAGGATACGGTCAGGAGTTGGGGCAGCACAGCCCATGGTCAGAGCAATGCCCAAGAGCACGGGCAGGGCAAAGGCCACGACCCGTGGACGGCTGAGACCAGCCGCAGCCCGTACGCCAACTATCCTTTGCAGGTACGTCATCCTGACTCAGGAGCACTTTCGCTATGATTGATGGCAATCATACCAGAGTCCGCCACGTCTATGACATCTGTGTTCCTTTCAGAGAGAGGTTGCCGCCGTGGCGGAGGAAGAGACCGAGGCTACGGGAGGGTTTCCGTTCCCCAGGAGAGAGTTGAATACGCTGAGATAGTCCCGGAGGTACCGGGTTATCAGAAATCCCCGTCTCACGCGCTCCCTTCCCGCCTGGCCAAACCTCTTCGCCAGGGCCGGGTCTTTGAGCAGCAGGCTGACCCGTTCCGCACACTCCAGGTTATCCCGAACAAGATAGCCCGTTTCCCCGTCCGTAATCTGTAGGGGTATGCCGCCCACTGCCCCGCCCACCACTGGCGTGGCCTTCCATAGCGCCTCAGATACCGTCAGCCCAAAGCCCTCACGGAGGGACTTTTGCAGGACCACGTTGGCAGCGGTCTGGATGGTGTTCACGGGTATATCATTGCCGGCGCCAACACGGTCCGTAAGGAAGTGGATCTCCTCATCCTCTCCAGCGTGCCGGAGTGATCTCTCATAGTATTCCCACCCCTCAGGGTCATCCGCCGCCATTGCCGCTACTAGCACCAGTTGCACGTCGGGCACCTCTGCCTTCACCATCCGGTAGACGTCGATTACTCCCAGGGGGTCTTTCCACGGGTCGTATCGTGAAATCTGAGCCATGATGGGCCGGCTCGGGTCTATTCCCAGGCCTTCCACTCTCTCCCGGAGCGCTTTCCCGTTCAGCCGCCTGTTCTTCAGGCTCAGAGGGTCTATAGCCGGTGGAATAATACATACCTCCGGTCCTATGAACCCCTCCATAACGTATTGCCGGAGCGTGAAGATAGCGGTGTCATACATACACACGTAGGGGAGTAGCCTCTCCCACACCTCGGCCTGGGCATTCGTCAGGTCAATGTGGCATCGCCATACCCACTTCCCCTTGGGGGCCTTCCTGCTCCTCCGTAGGCAGCCCAGGACTGCGGCGGGCTGGGGGTCATGGACTACGACGACGTCATACGCATCGTCCATCTCCAGGGCGTTGGCCATGTTGTAGCTCAGCCATGTCTCCCACATCCCGTTGGTCCACGTCATATTCTGGCCCTGCAGGCTGTTGTGCATCTTTTTAGTGACGGAGAACAGCTCATCACCGGCGCTCATTACCCGCCACTCTGCCGCCAGGCCGATGTCGGTCATCAAGGGCACCAGGGTTTTGAGGATCTCCGCGACGCCACCGCCAAAGGGAGTAGCGTTGAAGTGGAGCACCCGTTTTCCTCGGAGGGGTTCCGCCAGGGAAAGTATCTCATCCACCGGCCCATCGCCGACGACGTGCCGATATTCTTCAAGTTTTCTGGGGGTAGTAGATACCAGCTGCAGCATCGATCTCTCCGGTCCGGGTACTGCCCTGATAAGGGCTGACCCTTCGCTGTGAGTATGTTGGGGCATGAGGGGCCACCCAGGCGTTCCCCATACCACGTTCACGTAGTTGGACATATGATAAACCCCTTGGCAACCAAACGCCACATGGGTAGCCTGCGTATCTCAAGAATTGCTCTCTATTCCATATGTAGGCAGAGGCGTGATGACAGCGTCAGTAGTGGAGGCATAGCACCTTAACCGAGTATTTGACTTTCCAATAGACGGTTTGTAGAATCCGAATTGATAGCCCCGCAACGTCGCTTTTTGTATGTAGAGAGAGGACGGCGTTCCGCCTATGCTTTCCCCATGGAGACTCGATAGAGTTTGCCTTGGCATGTCGGGGGGGTGTTGCGGTGCGGATCGGCTTCTTGAGCCCTTCCATTGGGTGGACACAGGGGGTGCCGCACAATGTTGCCGCCCTGGGAAATGCCCTGGCACGGCAGCATGAGGTTCACTTCTTTGGTGGCACCGTCCAAACCCGCGGGCTGACCAACGTCCGGGTTCACCGGGTCCCCTCCTTCCCCCTGGGCGTATCGTTGTTTCATGCCTCCTTTCTTGCCTCTCTTCCCTTCTGGTATCTCTGGCAACAGCTTGTCCGTGGGCAGCACTTTGATATAGTCCATGGCGCGGGGTATAACAGTCCCTTTGCCAACGTCGTGACCGCCCACACTCTTCAGGCTCGGGAACAGCGCCTGCAAAGGAATGGTGCTCGTTGCTTGGCAAGAAAGACCTGGCGTCAATTCGTTGGAGGCTGGGACTATCGTCTTTACGATGAATTCTCCTCATTCATGGAGGGCCGTTGCTATCGCTTGCCACTCTCTAAAGTGGTCATTGCAATATCGCAGAACGTGAAGGATGATCTTATCCGGGAGTTCAGTATTCCTGATGAAGGGATCGTGATCATCCCCAACGGTGTGGACACGGACCGGTTCCACCCGCACAACCAACCCCTCTACCGGCATCAAGTAAGGCACTATCTAGGACTGGATGAGGAGGATATTGTTGCACTCTTTGTGGGGAACTACTGGGAGCGAAAGGGGCTGCGCTCTTGCATCCAGACCGTCCGGTCTTATCCCGAACCTCGCCTGAAGCTGTTGGTGGTGGGAGAGGGTGATCCCGGCGCCTTCGCTACTCCTCAGGAGATGCTTGACCCGCACCGGAAGGTCGTGTTCGTGAACCGCCGTGAGCCTTGCATAGATGAGCCTTGCATAGAGCAGTACTACGCTGCCGCTGACTTTCTCCTTTTCCCTTCCCTCTATGAGCCCTTCGGCCTCGTCGTTCTTGAAGCCATGGCCTCAGGCCTGCCGGCGGTGGTCAGCGGTGAGGCTGGGGTTGCAGATCTGATCCGGGACGGGATTGATGGACTGCTTCTGGATGACCCTAGGGATGCCAGGGAGATTGCGACAAAGCTGGAGGTGCTGCTGAGGAATAGCGAGTTGAGGAGACGTTTAGGTGAGGAGGCTCGACGGACGGCCCTCCATGATACCTGGGAATACGTGGCCGAGAGAACTGCTGAAGTGTATAGCTACATTGCGGAAAGGAAGCGCTATCATGTAATCTGATTGAAAGCTTCCTCACCCAAGAAAGCAGATTTACATGGTTCGCGATATCCCCGTGGGCAATGGAAACCTCCTGGTCACCTTCGACCAGGACTACAACATCAAGGATATCTACTACCCGTACGTGGGCAAGGCCAATCACAGCCGCGGGGGCATCTCTCGCACCGGTATATGGGTGGACGGGCAATTCTCCTGGTTGAGCAGTCCCGAGTGGGTGAAGCAGATCGGTTATATGGGCGATACCCTGGCCACCAACGTGGTCGCCACTAATGAAGAGCTCGGCCTCCAGCTAATATTCAACGACCTGGTCGACTTCAACCGAGACGTATTCTTGCGCCGCGTGGCTATCCTCAATCTGAGCGACCATCCCCGGGAGGTCCGTCTCTTCTTTCACTACGACTTCCATTTTTGGGACGTCGGTCGTGGCGACTCTATCCAGTACGATCCCTTTCACAATGTCCTCTCCGCCTACAAGGATAACAGCTATCTCCTCATGAACGCTTCAGTGGGAGACAGGATCGGTATAACAAACTGGACCACGGGACACAAGGATGACCTCAGGCAGGGTGGCTCCTGGGCCGACGCCGAGGACGGGGTCTTGGGGAGAAACGGCGTATCTTTCGGGGCTGTCGATGGTGTGATCTCTGTTGAGAAACTGAACCTGGCTCCGGGGGAGAGCACGGTAGTCTATACCTGGCTCGTCGCTGGCCAGAGCCTCGACGAGGTTCAGCTTCTAGACCTTCTCGTGTGTCAGCAGACACCACAACACCTTGTGACGCGCACGATGAGCTACTGGCGAGCGTGGGTGAACAAGGAAGATATCGATTTCTGCAATCTCCCCCAGCAGGTGATGCGTCTCTACCAGCGTAGCCTGTTGATAGTGCGCACCCATGTGGACAACCGGGGCGGGATCATCGCCTCCACCGATTCAGACCTCTCCGCCGTAGGCCATGGGCAGGAGACATACTCTTACGTCTGGCCCAGGGATGGAGCGTATATCGCCAATGCGCTGGACCAGGCGGGATTTGCATTTCTTGCCGCCAAATTTTACGACTTTTGCAAGGATGTCATCAATATCGGAGGAAGCCCGCTTGGGGAAACCTTTCAAGACCAGGCCTGTATGCTCCACAAGTACACTCCCGATAGACTGCTTGGAGCCAGTTGGATGCCGAAGGTGGATGATGCGGGCAACAGCCAGCTTCCTATTCAGGAGGATGGGACCGCTATAATCCCCTACGTCCTGGGGCAGCACTATCTGAAGTTTCGGGATGTCGAAGCCCTCAAACTCTGGTTCCGACCGCTTATCATCCACACCGCCAATTTCATGGTCGATTTCCGGGAGCCTCATACAGGGCTACCGAAACCCTCATTCGACCTGTGGGAGAATGAGCGCGGTATCTACTCTTACACCACCGCTACTGTATGGGCAGGACTCTTGGCCGCTGCAAACTTTGCAGATTTGTTCGGAGAGTTGGCCGATGCAGTGAAGTTTCGTCGTGCCGCGGCTGAGATCAAAGAGGCGTGCGAGGCCTACCTCTACGATGAAAAGGAGGGACGGTTTCTCAAAATGGTCTCGATAAAGGCCGATGGCAGCGTAGAACCCGACTACACCGTCGATGCCAGTCTCTACGGGCTGTGGTACTTTGGGATGTTCCAGCCTACCGATCCCCGAATCGAGCGTACCATGCAGGCTGTTATGGATCGGCTCTGGTGCCAGACCCTTGTCGGAGGAATAGCACGCTACGAAGGGGACCGCTACTACTGGGACTCCACCCTCGATGTTGATCGAGAGAAGGTACCGGGGAATCCCTGGTTTATCTGTACTCTATGGATAGCTCAGTATCATATAGCTAGAGCCCAGACCCTTGAAGATCTCAAGCCAGCGCAGTCAATTCTCGAATGGGCATGTCGCCGGGCCATGCCCAGTGGTGTCATGGCAGAGCAGGTCCATCCCCTCACCGGCGAACCCAGGAGCGTATCGCCTCTGACATGGAGCCATGCCACGTTTGTGGCGGCGGTCAAGGAATACATCCAGAAGTATGAACGACTACGGCGCGTTGCTGTGTAGTCCACCTCTACGGCGAACCGGGATTCCATCTACACCCCGCAACTCGCCGCCGTCCACCTGTCGTTACGCGGCCGCCGTGCTATACTGCTCCCGGCTTGCCCTGGGGGGCGCGTTGTCGTGGTGGGGCAAGCTGCGCCCAATGGACTTGGTTCTAGAAGGGCGGCCGCAAGGAGGCATCATGGTGTACACCAAACCACGCTATGGCTCGGACCTCATCGTAGACCAGATGCAGGCCTATGGCCTTGAGTATGTATCACTGAACCCTGGCGCCAGCTTCCGCGGTATCCACGACTCCCTGGTCAACTACGGTCAGGGGCGTCCCGCCATCATCGAATGTACCCACGAGGAGATCGCCGTCTTCACCGCTCTGGGGTACGCCAAGGCCACCGGTAAGCCCATGGGCGTCATCCTTCACAACGTCGTTGGCCTTCTCCACGCCAACCAGGCTATTTACAACGCCTACATGGACAAGATTCCCATGCTCATCTTCGGCGGCACCGGGCCTATGGACACGCAGCAGCGCCGTGCCCGCATCGACTGGGACCACACGGCCAATGCGCAGGGCAGCGCCATCCGCGACTACACCAAATGGGACGACCAGCCCGCCACCATCCAGGGTGTGCCGGAGGCCTTTGCCCGCGCCTACAGGACGGCGGTCACTGAGCCAAAAGGCCCCGTCTACCTCTGCTTTGACGTCCCTCTTCAGGAGGACCCTCTGCCTTCAGATGTGCCCACGGTGGATGTACCGCAGGCCCTTGTGCCCAGCCGCATCGCACCCGATTCCCAGGCCCTGGCTCAGCTTGTCGACCTCCTGGTCCAGGCGCAGAACCCCGTGGTGCTGGCCGATGTCGTCGGTCGCAACCATGATTCGGTGGCCTACCTGGTACAGCTTGCGGAGCTGATGGCCCTGCCGGTCCTGGACCTCAACGACCGGTTCAACATGCCCACCAACCATCCCTTGAATCTGACCGGCTCCAACCTCATCGAGTCGGCCGATCTCATCCTGGCCCTGGACGTATTTGACTTCTTTGGCGCCATGACCCGCCGCGATCCCAAGACCCGCCTCAGCTCCCACATCACTGCCAAGGGATGCAAGATCGTGGAGATAGGCTTGGGCGACCTGGGTATGAAACCGTGGGCGCAGGGATTCCAGCGGTTTCAGAAGACCGACCTCTCTATCCTTGCGGACACCTCCCTGGCTCTGCCCCAGCTCATAGAGCTATGCCAGGCACGCGTCCACGGAAATAGCTCCCTGCAAGGCAGTTTGACCCGCCGTGCCCAGGAGCTTGAGCAGCAGCACAACGCAATCCACGCCCGCTGGCAGGAGCAGCTCCAGACCCAGTGGGACAAACGTCCCTCCTCTCCCGCTCGATTGGCCCACGAGGTGTGGGAGGCGGTCAAGGGAGAGGAGTGGGTCCACGCCGGCAACGGCCTGAACGATTGGGTCCGCCGTCTCTGGGACATCACCGATGCCTCTCAGTACCACGGCCGGGGCCACGGGACCGCCACCCAGGTGGCCACCTCCCTTGGAATTGCGCTGGCACACAAGGACGACGGCAAGCTGGTGGTGGCCATAGAGCCGGACGGCGACCTCCTCTACGATGTCGGTACTCTCTGGACCGCCGTCCACGACCGTATTCCCATGCTCATGGTCATGTACAACAACCGGGCCTACTACAACGACTGGGAGCACCAGGTCATGGTCTCCCAGACCCGCGGCACACCGGAGCGGAACGCCTATCTGGGCATGGAGATCGATAACCCCGGTCCGGACTTTGCGAACCTGGCGAAATCCTTCGGATGGTATGCCGAAGGCCCCATCGACAACCCGGATGAGGTGCGGCCTGCCATCGACCGGGCTATCGAGGTGATCAAGCGGGAGGGACGCCCTGCCCTGGTGGACTCCATAACCCAGCACCGCTAGCTTCTATTCCAAAAGCCCCTTGTATACCCCGGTCAGCGGCCGGCGCGTACAAACTCCACCCGTATCTTCATATACAAGACAGGCCGATAGTATCCTGCCATTCTGAGGGGCCCCGTTACATCAGGGCGACGGAGAATCTAGGGAGTTGCACACGTAACCTCTCTCGTCAGGGGACAACCGTATGAAAATTACCATCACCACCACCGTCTCCGAGGAGCAGCTACGGAGGATTCGCGCCGTCTCCGGCGACCTGGACGTTGTGGTGGCAAGGACTCCCGAGGAGCAGGACGCACATCTCCCCGATACCGACGTTGTGCTGGGCCGCTTCACCCCGGAGATCCTTCAGAAGGCCGTGCAGTTGAAGTGGGTGCAGACACCCATCGCCGGGGCTGACTTCGTGCTCTTCGACCAGTTTCTCCGAAGCCCCATTCCTCTGGTCACGGCCAAGGGAATCGTGGGCACCCACTTGGCCGAGCATGCCTTTGCCCTGATCCTGGCGCTGACCCGTGGCGTCGGCACGGCGATGCGTCAGAGGAGATGGGACATCCGTCCTACCCTACGCGTCGCTCTCTGGGAGCTCAGCGGCAAGACCCTGGGCATCGTCGGCCTTGGCGGCACGGGCATCGAGGTCGCCAAGCGGGCGCAGGCCTTTGGCATGGAGGTGATCGCCACCAGACGGACGCAGGCCTCCGCTCCATCCTTCGTGCGGCAGGTGTGGCCGCCGGACCGGTTCAATGACCTGCTGGATCAGTCTGACATCGTGGTGATATGCGCACCCCTCACCAGGCTCACCCGGGGCATGTTCAACCTGGAAGCCTTCCAGCGGATGAGGCCCCACGCCCTCCTCGTCAACGTCAGCCGCGGCGAGATCGTAAATGAGCCTTCCCTGCTCCAGGCGCTCCGGCAGGGGCTTATAGGCGGTGCGGGCCTTGATGTGTTCGCCACCGAGCCCCTTCCGGAGGATAGCCCTCTCTGGTCCATGGAGAACGTCATCGTCACCCCCCACGTGGCCGGCGAGTCCTCCCTTCGGTCGGACCGGGTGGTGGACCTCTTCGTCACCAACTTACAACGGTACGCCGGTGGCCAACCCCTGCTCAACATCGTCGACAAGCAGGAGGGGTACTGAGTCTCGCCCGCTGGCCTGCGACAACTGCTATGCCAGAGGAGTGGTTGAGTTGGCATGGCCGTTACGCCTGGCCAGGGAGACCCGTGGGCCGTACCTGCCGGCGCCGGGCGTGTTCAGAGTATGGTGAGCGAGCGGCGGTGTAGAATTCCAAACGGCTCTCGGTGGTCTTGCGCCGCTAATGGCCTGGAGAAGACATCAAGAGCCACCGGTCTTCTCAAGCACGCCGGAGTTGATCACCCTGATAGGCTTGCCGCGCAAGAACGCTGCTATGTCTTCTACCGTGCCTCCATAGAATACCTGGTAGCCCTCTTGCGTCACGTATCCCAGGTGTGGTGTCAGGACCACATTCGCCAGAAGCAGGAGAGGATGCTCCGGCGGGAGTGGCTCTTGGTCGAATACGTCCAGTCCCGCCCCGGCGATAGTGTGAGCCTGCAATGCCTGGACCAGTGCGTCCTCGACCAGTATGGGGCCTCGCGAGGTGTTGATCAGGTAGGCCGTCGGTTTCATCAACCCCAGCTCGTGCCTGCCTACTAGGGCTCTGGTCCTATCGCTGAGCTGGAGGTGGATGGTCAGGATATCGGAGCGTGAGAAGAGCTCGTCCCTCGTTACCAGAGTGGCACCGAACTCAGCCGCCCTCTCGGCGGTCAGGTTCTGGCTCCAGGCAATTACCGACATGCCAAAGGCGACTCCAACCGTGGCAACCTGAGAGCCCAGTCGGCCTAGACCAAGGACTCCGAGCACCTTGCCGCTGAGCGTGTCGCCCACCGTCGTCTGCCACTGGCCCCGGCGAATGGCGGCGTCCTCTCTCGGGATGTGTCTCAAGAGTGCAAGGATGAGGCCCCAGGTGAGCTCAGCCGTGGGGAAACCGAGACCATCCGTACCGCACACCACGACTCCGGACGCTGTTGCGGCATCCATATCAAGGGACGCGTTGCGCATCCCTGTGGTGACCAGGAGCCGGAGGTTTGGCAAGCGCTGCAAGAGCCCACGGCCAATGGGCGTCCGCTCTCTCATAACTGCCACGATCTCGAAATCCTTGAGCCGCTGTGCCAGAGCGCCATCGTCCGCCAAGTGGTCATTGAAGACCTGAACGTATGTACCCTCAGGAAGGCTGCCCCAATCAGCCACTTGAAGGGCTACTCCCTGGTAATCGTCTAGAACCGCAACTCGGACGATGATGCACCTCCTGCGTTGTACCAACCGCGAATGTATTCAGTGGCTGGCACGACCCTTCTGAATAGCACTCGGTCGCTATCAGGCATGTTAGACTGGCCTCGGACGCATATTCTGGCCACAATGTATGGCGATCGATCGACCCTGCTCTGTGGCGTCAATGAACGACCCTGAATGCACCCTCTGACCGTAGCCAAAAAGCGCAGTCGGATTTTCTTCGGCTGGCATATGGTTGGCGCCAGCTTTGTCACCAATTTGATGGTGGCCGCTACCTACTGGCATGGCTTCCAGGTCTTCTTTCTTCCCATCCTCAACCACTTCGGCTGGAGCCGTGCGGCTCTATCCGGCGCTTTTGCCCTGAGGCAACTGGAGGGCGGGTTCATTGCTCCCATCCTGGGCTTCACCGTGGACAGGATCGGTCCGCGGAGGGTTATCGTTGCGGGCGGCGTCATCATGGGTATGGGCATGATCGCCCTCAGCCTGACCTCTTCACTGTGGACATTTTACCTGTACTTCCTTGTTACTGCCATCGGTGCCACTGGCCTATCGCATAGCATTACCTGGCCCGTTATCGTTTCACGGTGGTTCAAGAGGCGCCGCGGGCGGGCGCTGGGTATAGCCACATCTGGCCCGGTACTCTCCGGCATCCCCATGTTGCTTACCACCTGGTTGGTGGTGGAGCTGGGCTGGCGTACGGTCATGGCCCTCAGTGGCCTTGCCATGTGGTTGGTGGTGGTCCCTGTGGGATTGGCTGTTCGCAACGCCCCGGAACCCTACGGCCTTCTTCCTGATGAAGATAGCGCAGACGAAGATCTGCCACAGCCGGGCACAGCGCTGGTCAAGACCGTGGCAGAGGCGGACCAGGGTGGATACACCGTTGGCCAGGCGCTACGAGATAAGGTCTTCTGGATCACCATGTCCTTCTTTGGCTTTCTGTTCCTTGGCGTGAGTGGTTTCAGCGTCCATCAGATACCCTATTTCGAGAGCCTAGGCCTTTCCTCGTCCGAGGCTACCTTCACTGTGGCGATCGTTTTCCTGGTGAGCGCCGTGGGGCGTATGGGTTCTGGCTGGCTAAGTGACCTCATAGACATCAGGATTGTGTTAGCTGCCGTTGTAATAATCAACCTGGCGGGCTGGCTATACCTGCTAGTTGTGGATGCTAATAGCGTGGTCAGGGCGTTGCCCTTCACCGTGCTGCTTGGCATCTCCCTTGGGGCGACTTTCTCGCTTCGCCCTGTGCTCCTGGTTCGCTTGTACGGCACCCGGGCGTTGGGCTCTTTGGGAGGCCTGTTGCATGCTGGACCTATCGTGACGGGTATGATCGGACCCTGGGTCATGGGGCGCATCTTTGACGTTACGGCAGAGTACACACAGTCACTATACGTTTTGGCGGTGGCGACCGCATTGGCCCTTCCACTGGCTCTCCTAGTCAGGAGCAGGTCTGTGCCATAGACCCGTGGGTAGACCTCTACCCCTGCGCAACCCGCTTCTGCGTCATGGGACGTATATCCCCTTTGATGGACCCTGGTGGTTATGTGAATCAGGCGCACGTGGCCGAACGAGTAGCCTATCGGGCCTTCTGGGAGCGGGTGCTACAGATGTAGCCTACTCAGACATGGTGGCCATGCGCCCGAGCGAATCGGCGGTTGCCGGGGTCAAGTAAGGGGAGACAGGCGGGTTCCATTCGCCTTCTACTGAGTTCTGAAACCATTGCTCCGGCCGCAATACTTGCAGGTCCCTAGACTCTTGGAGCCTTCCGGCGGTTCAATCAACCAATAGTGCGGGGGACAGGGATGTACTATCATTGCTGTTTTCCCTCCTCGTGCCACTCTGAGGTTTGATTTCCTGTCATGAGAACAGCATGGCACGGGTGTCGTTGGCATGAATCATGCGAGGGCATGGTGTGAGGGTGATCTATTCGATCACTCGTATGGGTTATACGTGGAACCATCCGAATGATTCATGGGGTGAGACGCGGCGGTCCTATGACCGTGCTCTACGAGCAGGTACTGGTCGCTGCGTAGGATTGGCACCCAGCCGGTGACTTTCCACTCCTGGCCTCTTGGAAAGTTCAGTTATGGTGGAGACGGGGAAGAGATGAAGCCCATGGCACCCACCGTTTCTCCAGAAGCCGTTCTCGATCTGATTGCAGCACTCAGGCCAGTATGACTCGAAAACTTGAACCCCGCAGAAATGAATTAGATTTAGTTGGTTTATACTAGCCCTAATCTGCTTGGGAGGAAGAATCATGGCTCAAATAGAAAGGATCCATATGTCAGACTCATTTGAAATATCAGATGCCATCCCAGCCACCCCCAAAGAGGTCTATGAGGCCTGGTTGCATAGCGATGCCCACACGAAGATGACAGGCGGGAAAGCACAGGCCAGCCCTGTCAAGGGTGCTAAGTTTTCTGCTTGGGATGAATATATTACAGGGACAAACCTGGAGCTCGGGCCCAATCATCGTATCGTACAGGCTTGGAGGACCTCCGAGTTTCCAGAGGATAGCGCCGACTCCCGCCTAGAGGTGTTGCTTGACGAGGTAGATGGTGGGACCAAGATCACCCTCCACCATAGCATGATCCCAGAAGGTCAGGGCATCTCATACCGGCAAGGTTGGGCTGAGCATTACTTCGAGCCCATGAAACGGTACTTCTCACGTTAGTCCACTAGTCGCAGCCTGACCTAAGTCACAAACCCTGATTTAGTTAACGTGTAATCGAGGCAACGTCGATCTTCACATTCCTTGAGCATATAGAGATCAAAAACGGCGTCGTCTTGGCGGATGGCAACGACCGTATCCAGAAGCTTACGTCGGACGACCCCCTTCTATTCTATCGTCGCCATGTGCCTGCCTCTTGTTTTTAGGCTGTCGCTGAACCCCATTAAGGAAGTAGATGTTAGGCTGGTCGACTACACTGGCTCGCTCCATCGCCTTTCTTAGGCCCAGGGACTCGGTAAACTACCCACCAGCACGCTCACGCTAATAGTGCATTCACATGACACGCCCAACGGATCACATTATTCGGCCTGCACAAGTCAAGCAGCGTCGCCGTATCTTCTATGGCTGGTATATCGTCGGCGCCAGCGTCCTCCTCAACTCCTACTTTCCGTCGCATTTTGGCAAAGCTTTACGGTCTTCTTCCTTCCCATCCTCCGTGAATTCGGCGTCTCCCGCACTGTTCTTTCGGGTGCCTTCTCTCTGCGACAGGTAGAGTCTGGCTTCTTGTCTCCGATAGTTGGGTACCTCGTGGACAAAGTCGGCCCAAGGAAAGTGATACTGACGGGAGTCATCATCGCCGGTACAGGCATGGTGCTTATCAGTTTTTCGGGCAACATCTGGTTGTTCTACGCCGCATTCCTCCTTGCTTCAATCGGAATCGGCGGCGCCTCGCACAGTGTGTCTTGGACAATCATGGTAGCGCGATGGTTTCGCAAGAAGCGGGGCCGCGCCACCAGCCTGGCCATGATGGGAGGTGCATTAGGGGGGCCGGGAGTTATCGTGGTATCCATGTTGGGAGTCGCAGTGGGATGGCGCACCGCTGTTTTTTGGCTAGGCCTCGGCATCCTGGTGATCGGGATCCCTCTATCCTTTATAGCTCGTGCCAGACCCCAAGATTACGGCTACCAGCCTGACGGCGATTCTTTGCCTCCAGTGACTGACGCCCCAGCAGGCACAACCGATTTCGGTGCCCCTCCCCGGGAAAGGCCCAACGACTCCACAATGAGGCAGGCGATCCGCAGCAGGACATTCTGGGCGTTGGTCGGGATTCTTGGCATTCAGCAGTTTAGTATGGGCGGCATTCAGGTCCATCAAATCGCGTACTTCCAAGATATCGGATTCAGCGAAACTCAGGCTGCCTCGACCATCGCCATAGCCTTCAGCGTCAGCGCGATCGGGAGGCTCACGTCCGGCATACTCATGGACTTGTTCGACTGGCGGCGCGTCCTAGCCGTCATTATGCTCGGCCAGATTACCGCCTTAATCATCCTTGCCAATGTCACGGACTACTGGCACGCGATTGTGTTTGCCCTGATCCTCGGCCTATTCCATGGAATGACGGTCCCATCGCGTCCGATCATTGCTGGCACGGTATTCGGCACGACGGCAATTGGAACTATCTGGGGCGTTTTGGACGGCTCCATCATCGTTGTTGGGCTACCCGGCCCGGTCTTCTTGGGTTGGACCTTCGACACGTTCAGCACGTATGAACCGGCCTATTACGTTTCTGTAATTGCTCTTGCTATGGCTATCCCTGTTATCTTCTTGACGTTCCGGAAAGGGAAGAAGCCACAAAAGCAAGGGTAAATACACATTGAGAGGCCAGTGACTCTCAAGAATGGCAGGAGGGCTACGCAGGGAACTTGCCCAGTCTGTGGGTCAAAAGTATCCCGCATTGTTAAGGCTTATCTGCATCCTCATGCAGGGTGGAGGAGTGCGGGAAAAGGGAATCCTTTTGAGTAAACTGAACAAAGAAACATATGATTGTTAGCCGACGCCTATTGCGAGTCTGAACCGAGTGTGTTTCTATGATACGGTCGCGCGTTCTGAGCGAAAGTGGAGGAGAGGTTGAGGGTTCTGTCGGATGCAAGGAGGGAGTATGGCTACCGCAGAGACCACCGTTCGACCCCGAATCGATGCCCGGGATAAAGCGACTGGGCACGCCGTCTACACGGAGGGCCTGCCGGAACTACCCGGTACTCTCTATGCGCGGGTGCTCCTGAGCCCGCATGCCCACGCCCGCATCCGCTCCATCAACAGTGAGAAGGCGGAGCAACTGCCGGGAGTAGTGGCCGTGCTGACGCGCGAGCACCTGGCAGGGATGAGCCCTACATGCGCCGGCGCAGCGCCGCCCCGCAGGGTGGTGTGCAGGTACCATCGGACCGGCCGTTCATTGCTGTGGAGAAGGTGCGTTTCGATGGGGAGCCGGTGGCCGCAGTGGCGGCAGAGTCCCTGGCCATCGCCGACGAGGCCCTGCAGCTCATCGAGGTGGACTACGATATGCTGCCTGCCGTCTATCATGGTGTCGAAGCCCTTCAGCCTGGGGCGCCCCTGATCGACGAGCCGTGGGGCACGAACCTCGTTGGTGACTATCGCCTGGCCTGGGGCAACGTGGAGGAAGGGTTCAAACAGGCGGACCATATCTTTGAGGAGAGCTTCAGCTTTCCCACCTTGTTTCACCACCCCATGGAAAACATCGGTACCTGTCTCGTCCATTCCATGGGCGATGAGATCACCCTGTGGGCGCCCATCCAGCATCCCTACGGTGCCGCCGAGGAGGCCGCTACGCTTTTCGGCCTGGAACCCGAGAAGATTCGTATCCGCATCCCCTACATTGGCGGGGGCTTCGGGGCCAAGGAGATGAAGCCCAACATCCTCTGTGCCCTCTGGCTGGCCCGCAAGGCGGGGCGCCCGGTGAAGATGATGCCTTCCATGGAGGAGAGCATCCGCAACGATGCCCGCCACGCCGTGGAGTGGAAGGCCAAGGTGGGGGTGAAGAAAGATGGCACGCTAGTGGCCATGGATGTAGAGCTCTGGATGGCTTCCGGCGCATACGTCGGGGGGGGGCAATGGGACAGCGCACCATTCCGTGATCACCGCTTTTGGCGCCTAGCGGGTACCCCACTTCCAGGCCATTGGCTACGCGGTGCTGACCAATACTGTCCCCGCTGGCGCCTTCCGGGGGACGGGCAAGGCTCAGTCCACCTGGTGCTGCGAGAGCACCATAGACACCGTCGCCCGCAAGATGGGAATGGATCCCTATGCCTTCCGGCTGAAGAATGCACTGGAGCGAGGCGAGCAGGTACTGGCAAACGCCACTCCGTTGGATGCCGACTTTGATGTGCTCATGAGTATGGCCGCCAAGGGCATACAGTGGGACGGCCACTCCAAGAGGGTAGGACCCGCAGTGAAGCCAGATCTGGAGGGCCCCCGGCTGGCCCGGGGCAAAGGGATGGCGCTCAGCCTCCGCCATGGCTACGCCAGCAGAGGGCGCACCTATGCCGTGGCGGAAGTGGACCGCAGTGGCAAGGTGATCATCAAGCAGAACGCCATGGAGATCGGGGAGGGGTGCCACACTGTGGTCGCCCGAGTCGCTTCCCAGACCCTGGGCATTCCCGAGAGTCAGATCCAGGTGACCCAGCCAGACACCGCCCTGAATCCCTACTTCGTTGGCATTGGCGCACAACTGACTACGGTGGCCATGGGCAATGCCGTCCTGGAGGCGTGCCAGGACCTGAAGCGGGAGGTGGTGGACGTGATGGCCAAGGCTACAGGCGGCATACCCGAGGAGTGGCGCTGGGAGGGAGACCGCCTGTGGCGGGGAGAACAGGACTACACATTGGGCGAGGTCATTGGCAGCGTGGGAGGTGACGTAAAAGTGATGGGCAAGGGCTCCTTTAGTGCCCCCTGGGATGATACTCCCCAGGGGAGTATCATCCCCCACTGGTCGGTGAGCGTAGGGGCTGCGGAGGTAGAGGTGGACCGGGAGACGGGGGAGGTCCGGCTCCTCCAATACGTGAATGTAGGAGACGTTGGCAAGGCTATCAATCCTGCCTCTGTGCAGTCCCAGCTGGATGGGGGCGCCATCATGGGCCTGGGACACACCTTTTTCGAAGCCCTCGAATACGGTGAGGGCAAGATGCTCAATGGTGATCCGATGCAGTACCGACTGCCGCTCCTGGCAGACCTGCCAGAGAATTTCACCTCCTATTTCACCTCCTATTGGGTTGAGAACGGTGACGGCCCGGGGCCTTTTGGCTCCAAGGGGACCGCGCAGGTCACCATCGTGGTCATCGCCCCAGCCGTGGCCAACGCTATCTTCGATGCCATCGGTATCCGCATCCATGAGCCCCCCATTACCCCAGAGAAAGTGCTGCGGGCGTTGGGGAAGCTATAACGAAGCCGCCTACTGATGCCGAACATCGCGTTCAAGCTTGATGCGTGCCGGTGTGCATCCCAGAGTAGTCTAAGAGCGGCTGGGTCATGCCTTTGCTGCCTTTACCATGCAGGTCTACGGGCATGTCTCGCCCGTGCTCCAGGTGGAGGCGGGGTACGGCGGAGCGTCAGCGGCCAGCGCAGAGAAGCAGCCCGTGACGACGGGTGTGACCCGGCGGCGGTATCCCGAGCTGGTGACCGTCGAGCCTGCTCTCGATGACGAGGCGGTCTTCGGTGCGGCGTGGCCGCTGATCGAAGAGTGGCGCACGCTCAGAGCGGGTCATCCCATCGGGGGCAAGAGTCTGTCGTGGCTGGTGACGGAGGAGCGCATCCTGAATCTGGAGCTGGCTATGGCCGAGGAGTACGGGCTGACCCTGCCGCCCGAGACCCAGCCGCTCGCGGGGGTGTGGAGGAACGGGCAGCGACGCTCGATAGAAGCGGCCCTGGGCGACACCCGGTGGGCGCGGACCAGGAGGAAGCGGCTCAGGTGGGTGCGGCGGTTCTTCACCGTGGGACTGTGGTGGAAGTAGGCGCTGCGTCATCTCCGCACCATGTTTGCTGCATGAGTGCAAGTGATGTGGGTGGTAAGGCCCCGAAAGTATTGCCAAAGGGGAGATGGGGCGTAATACTGAGACCGTTATCAGGTTTTTCCAGTGTTTCTTTGCCTTAGAAACCTGGGGGTCTTTCCCTGAGCCCGGGATAGACCAGAGGGATCGAGCTAGGCTCTCCCGACGGTCGCCCAAGAGGGATGTTCCACAAAGGCCGGAGTGCGTCTGCGCTTCGACCTTTCACTGGACGGTTGGAGTGCCCCATGCCCTCTGACCGTCTCCCTTTGCCTGCGGTGTAGCTGGGACAGCTAGGTCGCAGCTTCGACACGCGCTGGTCTGCCATTTCCATCGCAGGCTGGCCGCTTCACGTCTTCGCAGCTTCCCCAGAGTCGATGCGCCATATTGACCCTGGTCGAGCTGCGCCCTTCTCTCAATGCGCCGTCCTGTGACCACACGTCGTAGGCCGGCCGCTTCCCAGTTGTAACAGCTCCCCAGAGTGGTGGCCCATAGTGACCCTGGTCGAGCTGTGCCCTTTCTCTCAATGCGCCGTCCTGTGACCACACGTCGTAGGCCGGCCGCATCCACGTCGTAGCAGCTCCCCAGAAGCCGAAGCCACAAAGATACCCTGGCCGAGCTGAGCCCTTTTCCGCCCCTGGCCTCTCTGCGTGCGATGCGTAGACAGGCCGGGTACAAGCCACGCTTTCGTCCCATGTCAGGCATCCACCGTGGGGGGAGTGTGTCCATCGTCAGGCGAGGAATCCATCTAGACCCGTGCTCTGGATGCCAGTACGGGCAACACATAAGGAGGTGCGTATGCACACGAAGGAACGAGTCCAACGAGTCATGGGATTCATTGGGAGGCAGAGATGGGCGGCGATAGCGCTGCTTCTCGTGGGGCCGCTCGTGACCGGAGCCGGTTACGAGCTCTTCGCCCTGAACGCGGTGGGCCTGGGTATCGGGGCGCTATTCATCCGCAGTCAGATGCGCAGGCGCGAACGCCCGCACCGCCTTTTGTTGTGAGTTGACGACCGAAGCCACACCAAACCGAAAGGAGACAGAGATGACGACCCAAGTGACGACGATAGGGACAGTAGGAACGATGGGAGCAGCCCGGCGGCCCAGCCTGGAAGAGCTGGTGGACCGGCTGATAGCAGTGATGTTCCCCCTGGAAGAGGAGCCGACAGAGACCGTAGCCCGGGGCGTCCACGACGCACGGCGGCTGCGGCAGACCGGCGACCTCGACGGGGCGCTGGCGATCTTCGCCGGTGTGAACACGGGGAAGGCGATGGAGCAGCAGAGCCGCTGGGCACACGCCGAGTGGCTCGATCTGGTGAAGCGTAGGTCCGGCGAAAGGGAACTGGTGCTGTACAGCCAGGGCAAGGGCAGGGCTGCGGCCCTGTCCCCCAAGGACGACGGGACGTTGGAGGTTCTGGCGGCGCTGGGGATGCGCTGGCAGCCGGGAAAGATTCTGTCCAAGCGCAGCCTGTGGGGTCTCAGAATCATAGGAGGTGAGTCATGGTCATAGCCAATGGACACGTGGACCTGGAGGCGCTCAAGAGCCGCCACCCGTTGGGCGACGTGGTAGAGGCCGCAGGTGTGCGGCTCAGGGGTCCGGGCTGGGCCGGGAAGTCCCGGCGGCGATCGAGGGGGCTAGAGCAAAGTGGGAAGAGGCCCCCAGGTATCCCGCTTACACCCGGCCCACTCGCTCGACCGGGCGTCGGTCCCGTCGCGAACAGGAATCGGCTCAGGCTTCAACTGCCGAAGGAGAGGCAGCCCAAGACCAGCCCCAGACGCTGAGGCTGTTCTAGGAACCGGGTCTTGGAAGGCGAGGCCCGGTTATGGGTGACGGAGAGGTGGCCGTCACCAGGATGGCCACCTTGCCTTCTACAGCGTCCGCTATGTATCGGCGCTTCTTGCATTTCGGTCTGGAATCCGCGGAGAGGCGCGCGCGGCCGGGCTCAATTCTGCGGCACTAATGGACGAGTAGGACCAGGCTGGTGGGATACCTCATAGAGCCTGGCTGGCCAAACGTTGGCCTATTTTGTTTCCGGAAGGGCTACTCGGTCGGCCCAGCAACGGCGACTAGTCCGAGTCCACCCACGACCTCAAGGAGGCCCTGAGAGCTCGCGCCATCGGTCGGGATCCAATCAAGAGACTTCCCGCCACAGCGAGACCGATGATCCCCAAAAGGCTGGGCTCAATCACGAGGCTAGGCTCGATCAATACATGGGAGCTGGTTCCGCTATCGAGGTGCATAGTGTACCCCAGGAAGCCCCCAGTTTCGATGAAGAACCGCGACCATCCGGTCATCGAGACGAGACCCAAGACCAGCACCACCAAAGCTGTAACCAGATAGAGCCCGACTGCCCCAACGACAGACCAGAAGGCCAATTGCAGCGAGCGGGCGACAGCCTTCTTCGCTACTACGCCTTGCAACATTGGCTCCCTCCTTTTCTCTCTATATAGCTCTACCATAATTCCCTACGAACGCCGGGGAGACGGTGGGCTCCCCTGCCTGGGCACATATGTCGGCCTTTTTTGTTGCCCGAATTCGTGACTGCTCCCCATACATTGGAGGCAGCGGGCCGGATCAGGCGGCGTTCAGACTCGATTCCCAGGGCCGGGCGGCAGAGGTACTGCGACGCGTGCCGGTCACCGTCCAGCCGCCTCCGCCCGCTCGATGGCCATCTGCCTGTCGTGACGGACGAGCAGGTCGTCGGGTCTGAGGCGGATGACCTGGTCGTAGTCCTCTATGGCCCCTCTATACTCCCCCAGCCGCATGCGGGCGTATCCTCTACCGAAGAGGGCGCCCCAGTTGTCCGGGTCGATTCCGATGACGGCGGTGAAGTCTTCGATTGCCCTCTCGTACCCGGCCAGGTGCATGTGGGAGGGTTGAGTGGGGACGGCGCCGCCAGTGGCCGGAGTACTCCGGCTGGTTTGCGCCATCCCCCTCACCGAACCGGACGTGCCCCTTTCAGGGCATCCGGCTCTCCATCAGATGGGTTAGACCCATGTGTCGGGAACATCGGCTTTCCCGTCATCGTCGTCGGGTTCATACATTCCTTCTCCGGCGTAGTTCGCTTCGTTCCACACCCATCCGACTGCCCTCCTTCGCCAGGCGGCCGGCTTTCCCGCCCCCGGACTACTACGAGGGCTCTGCCGCACGTCCGGCATTGGCCCAAGGCTGGCCTACCCCGTTGCCGGAGAGCCGGTCGCGCTTCCCAAGTTCGCGTAAATTGCGTCTTCATGCCGTCTTAGGTCCTGCCTTTACGCCTGGCCCGGCTCGTTGCCGCGGTCAATCGGACGCCAAGGCCGCACCGCTGTGAGGGAGTTGGTTGGCGCGTCCGTCTACTAGAAACTATGGATAAGAGTCCGCCCCGACTAGCGCGACAAAAGAGGGCGATTTGGGGTAAGCTGGTTATCTCTGAGCTTGAGGGAAGAACATCAAAGAACGTCTTAGTAGTCGGCAGGGGAGGGCGTGAACACGCCCTCGTGTGGAAGCTGGCACAGAGCCGGCACATCGACAAACTTTACGTCGCACCCGGGAATCCCGGCATGGCCTCGCTTGCTGAATGCGTTGATATCCGCGTCGATACCCCCGTGGCCGAGCGCGGGAAACTCGTCGGCGAAATCGAGCGATTAGCGGCCTTCGCCCACGAGCAGCAAATTGGGCTGACCGTCGTCGGCCCAGACGACGCCCTAGCCGGTGGCATCGTCGATCACTTCCTCGCCAGCGGCCTTGCGATCTTCGGCCCAACTGAAGCCGCGGCCCGTATCGAAAGCAGCAAGGTCTTCGCCAAAGAGCTGATGGAGCGCGTCGGCGTCCCCACTGCCCGGCACCAGAGCTTCACCGACACCCGAGCCGCCAGCTCCTATATCCGGCAGCAGGGTGCCCCGATCGTGGTCAAGGCCAGCGGCCTAGCCGCCGGCAAGGGCGCGGTCGTCTGCCATAATGTGGATCAAGCCCTCGCAGCAGCGCACAAAATGCTAGACGAAGGTGTCTTAGGCGGAGCTGGCGCCAGATCGTCGTCGAGGAATACATGGCCGGCGAGGAAGCTTCGCTTTTCACCCTTTGCGACGGCGAGCATTTTGTTACACTGACGCCCGCCCAAGACCACAAGGCCATCTACGATGGCGACAAGGGCCCCAACACCGGAGGCATAGGGGCCTACGCTCCGGCACCCGTGATGACGCCAGCCCTGGTGCGCGACGCTGAGGAGCGCGTGATCCGGCCAGTGCTCGCCGAAATGCGCCGGCTAGGCACTCCCTACCAAGGAGTGCTCTACTGCGGGCTGATGTGCACCGACGACGGCGTTAAAGTGGTAGAGTTCAACGCCCGCTTCGGCGACCCCGAATGTCAGGTTCTCATGCCCCTACTCAAGACCGACCTCGTCGATTTGCTCACTGCCGCCTACAACGGCCGCTTGGATCAGGTGCAAATCGAATACTCGCCTGGGGCAGCCGTGTGCGTGGTCATGGTCTCGGCCGGTTATCCGCAAGCTTATGAGAAGGGTTTTGAGATTCGCGGCTTGGAGGCATTCGCCGACCGTGACGACATTCTCGTCTTTCACGCCGGCACAACCCAGCGCGACGGTCGCTTGATTACGGATGGCGGACGGGTGCTCTGCGTGACGGCCACGGACGCCGATATTCAAGCCACCATCGCCAAAGCCTACTCAACAGTAGATCAGATCGCCTTCGACAACTCCTATTGCCGCCGCGACATCGCCCATCGGGCGTTGGGTCGCGCCTGAGCTTTTGCCATGCCGAGCGACGCACTCTCTCTGGGCAACGTGCGCATCCGCAACCTGCGGTCATAGCGGGTGATGGAGAAGCGATGAGCGATAGCTCAGAAATCTTGATGGCCTCGTCCGAGCACTTCGATCTGCTGACGCAGTTGGCTGCAGGCTTTCGTGATCAGCTCGGGCGTTTGACCCCCACAAACGAGGGGCTCTCGGCAAGCATTCATGGGGTGAAATCCACGGGCACCCAGATGATTTCGAGCGATTCTCATCCCGGCCTTTCCTAGAGCAGGTGCTACCGCAGCTCGAATTCGACTCCAAACTACCGCGGGTCCTTGAGTTGGGGTGCGGCACAGGTCCTGGGGCCTGCTTCCTGGCGGAACGAGGATTCCGGGTCGATGCAGTCGATTTGATACCGACCGCGATCGACATCGCCCGCAGGATTGCCGTGGAGCGCAACCTGGAAATCCACTACGAGGTCATGGCCGTCACGAGAATCCCGCTGTTGGGCACTCCATACGACCTGATCGTGGACAGCTATTGTCTCCAGGGTATTGTCTTGGACGCAGACCGAAGGAGCGTATTCACGGCGGTTCGTGCCAGGTTGAAGCCGTCTGGGTATTACTTGATCAGCACAGCTATGTACGATGACGCTCGGCACTATCCCGACAACCTAGTCGTCGACCCCGTCTCAGGAACCGTCTATCACAGATACGACGAGCATGGTCTCCTCGACCCGGCCACCGACATCCATTACGAGCCGTTCTCCGGTACCGAATACGACTACGGACTGGACGACGCGCCGGAGGACTATGAAGGAAGCGCCCAGATTGCTGGACGATGGTATCTGCCGAGTAGGAGATACCGAACCGCGAAGGGTTTGAGAGCCGAACTGGTGGCTGAAGGCTTCAAGACGCTTCTCCAGACTGGTGAATTTGGCGAGAACGTACTATGCACGCTGGCTGCGGATTCCTAGGTCATGGAGGGAACAGGAAGCTGGATGGTCATATGCTGCTCTCATAGACCGATCTGAGTGGCACGTAGGTGAGGCCAAAAACACAGGCATGGCCTGTTCCAGCCAAGGCGTCCGCTTCTCGGTACGGGCACGGGTGCATTCACTACTTACGCCTTTCGGTACGGCACACAGCCATTCGATAGCTGGACTGGGGCGGGCGGAGACGCCGAGGAGCTGATGAGTGTCATTCTGTGCGCTGATTACGGGGAAAGGATGTAGGTGACAATGACTTCGCCTCATCTTAAACCCAGCAAAGAAACAGTAGGGAATCTCCGGCAGTGATCTGTGCCCATGAATGAGCGACCTTCACCTAGCAACCAGGACTCTGATCGCAAGTCCCTCAGACGGTCCAGAATGGACCGCGACTGGAGTCGCCTACTTGAACGTAGGCGTAGGGAGCGCATTTACAGAGAGCCAACCGTTGACGCCGTTCTCGAGGACCAGAGCATTCTTGTGACGGAAGACCGGTTCCGGTGCTTCCAATCGGCGCCCAGTGCAGACAAGGTGGACCTGTTGTCCCAGCTGGCCAGCCAGAGGCCACTCCTATCGGCGGTCGTAAAGAGCATCGAAGTCTCAGGTAGTCCATGCGACAAGCTGATGGCACTCAGCAGATTCACTAGCAACATCGAAAAGCAGTTTCCGAGTCCCGAACATTCAGCAGCCTCGGGCTACTACAGGACTCCTGATGATTTCTGGTGGGGTGGCACTGAGGAGCTGGTAATTGCGAAGGGTAGCGATTGGTGTGCCGAGGTCGCTCGGGTCTTCTGTGGACTCTCTCAAGTATGTGAAATACCTTCGCGAATCGTCTTTACCTACGGCAGTGACGACGGCCACATTATCGCCGAATGCTATACCGATAAGGGCTGGTGCCTCGTAGACCCACTGGCCCCGAAAGTCTACGAGACTGCAGACCACTTGCCCGTTGGCGCTGTCGATATGGTCATGGCGGCTCCCGCGATAAGGAGGGAATATACCGCGAGTGGGGAGGGCTATTACGTAGATCCTCGCTTCTTCCGCTACGTGGCGGTATCCGAGTACTGGCTCACCGACGCGGCATCATACGATTACGGCCTGAGCTTCTGCAATGATCACTACCGGAACCTATTGGGACCGATCTGGAATGTATGAGCAAGCCTTCACAGCAGCATGAGCTCCTCGAACACAGAACTGGACCAGGATCGCCTGAGGGCGATTCTAGAGGTTGACCACTCCTACTACGGCTCGCGTAGCGCGGAGACACGCAGAGACGACCGTCTCAACCTTGCTGCCTCCGGCTTTATAGCCTCGCAGCTCAGCCCGGACATGCGCGTCCTAGACATCGGGTGCGGTAATGGTGAGACCCTCCTAGAGAACAGCCATCGGTTTGCATCGGGCTTGGGGGTCGACAACGACCCGGCGCACATCAGCCTGGCTGAGGAGGCGCTGCGGCGGAGGGGCAGTACTAACGTCGAGTTCCGGCTGCTCGATTTCCTGGAGGATGGCCATGAGCTGGAGCCGGAGTCTTTCGACTTCGCATTCACAGAGCGCGGGCCCATAGGCTATGACAGCTATGGAATCCAGGCGGCGCTGAGGATGCTGAGGAACGACAGCCTTCTGTTCTGCGAGATGATTGGCATTCTTCATCATCAAGAGGCAGCCGAGCTGTTCGGACGGGGTCTACCGCGCAACCAGATGATACGGACTCTGGACCAGGCACGGGTTAACATGGAGCGGAACGGCGTCAGTATTCGGATTGCATCTGATATCGTGACGAAGCGTTACTATCCCAACATCTACGAGTGGCTGCAGTTCCAGTGCGGCATATGGGCCTGGAGCGGCGGGCCGCTCCCATCTCCCGACGACGCGCGGCTTGCCATGTTCGCGGACCGAAACACGACCCCGTCGGGGGAGATCGAGACCACGCACCACGTGGTATGGGTAGGGGGAGTGAAGCTGGAGGGCGACTCCTACTACAACGAGCGCAGCTACTTTGGCAGATCGTGAGAGGCGTTCCTACCTGAAAGCGGACATCGTGACTAGCGCGACGGCCTGGGGTCGCCACCCAACTCTACGGCCCAGGAATGCCGAAAAGTTTCGTCGCTATTGCGCGACCGCCATGACAGGTTGTAGGGAACCTTGTTGTATCCACCGTCCTACTATAGGCAAGGAATCAAGACTCCGTTTGAAGGAGGGAGTATGGTGGCTCGTCTGATGCCCCTGGTTGTGGGGTTAGTGGCCCTCGCACTGGCCGCCTGCGGAGATGCGAATTCGTTGCCCACAGCTACTCAGGAACCGATAGTTATCGACTCCCAGACCCAAGGGATCCCAACCCCTACACCGACACCCCTACTTCCTGGCTCGATCACACCAACACCTGCCTCCGAGAACCACAGGCTGAGCCTGGGCGATGGCGTCGTGGTCGCCTTCGTGGAGGGTCTGTCGCCGGAGCTAGGAGGCAAGGTCGCCTACGTCACGCACGTCCCCTCGGGAACCCAGGCTGTGCTGGACCGTGTTGGGCAGATCGTCGATAGGCACGACGGACGGGACGACGGCCCTGACCGTCTGGATGCCGTGCTGTCAGACGAGGCAGCGATGAGACGAATCATGGAGGGTCTCAAGAACGACGTGGAAGTTCGGGCTCGCCAGATAGACATCCTCTGGAATGACTCCATCTGGTTTGGCAGTATCACCTGCAGGGCCAAGTACAACCTGGGCGGGGACCGTGTCTTGACTTTTGGAGACCTAGGACCTGAGCTCTACCGCGTCGCCTTCAGAGTCGCCGACCACCCCGGGAGCAATTACGGCTTCCAGGACGGCGATGCCACATTAGAGAACCCAGGCACGCCGGTTTACGCGGTCAAGGGCTACGCGCCGGAGTTCCGGCTGGGGATCTCGGACGGCCGTAATGTCAGGGTGTACGAAGCGGACATGAACCCTATGGCCAAGGTCGGGGAGGACCTGCTGGACATCCGAGGCAAGGTTACGACCATCAATATTCTCAGCGAACATGACGGGAGGACACTGCTGGACACTATCGATGAAGAAAGCACAGTGGAATCCCTTGTCGAGGCGGTGCTCGGATCGCCGGTCGACCAGGAAGCTCGGGACCACGAAGTGACCTGTGTCGATGTCCAGCGATTATGTCCGCCTAAGTGGTCAGGGAAAATGTCCATCTAGGCCACTGTCATACCATCGGACTGTGATACGCGGGACCTGCCCCTGGTGCGCATCATGGGCGGGCTCTTGGCTTCGGCGTACTTGCGGACCGTGTTCCTGTGGATGCCCAACTCCCTGGCGATTGCCCGAATGGAGAGGCCCCGAAGCTTAGCCTGCTGCACGGCCTTCCACCGGACCCTCTGTCGCGGCGTGGGTTTCCTGCGTGGCGATGCCGGAGGCTTGCGAACTCTGCCGCCGCCGTTCAATGTGGCGCTGTCGGCCTCAATGGCGTCGAGGGATGCCAAGCTCTCCTTGGGGTGGCTGCCCACGCCGTTGACCCTACGCTCAAGGCCGGGGCCATATCGGAGAGGACCATTGGAGGCACGGAGAACTCCAGGGCGCGGCGGCGCCTCCTGTGTGGGGATCGTGCGTCCCCGGTACTGCACGAGGAGCTGACCGTCCAGGCCCTCATGGACCTCCAGCTGCGCTCCGGCGTAGCTAGGCCGCTCCTTACCAGGCAGCAGTTGCAAGGTACGCCAGTTGTACTTGACGGTGTTGTCCCTGGCCACCTTGCGGCGGTGCTTGAAGCAGAGTATCTGGTCCAGGGACACCGATGACTCCATAGAGCGGTAAGCAACGCTTGAGTGCTCTGCCGGAACCCCGAACTTCTCGTTGAAGCGCGGCAGGAAGCCGTGCAGGACTTCATTGGCCTGGTCGATGGTGGTGACGCCCGCCAGGAGCAGCTCGGTCACCAGCCGGTCCTGGAATGTCCCCGCCGTCCGCTCGACCCGGCCCTTCGCCTGCGGTGACCTGGCGAATATCTGGCGTATCCCCTGCTCCTCCATGGCGCGGGCGAACTGGGTTGGCCCGGCCGGCTTCTGGCGAGGCTCTCCAGTATGCTTGAAGACCGCGTGTCGGTCGCTGTAGACGGCCAGCGGTATCCCGCATTGCCGGATCAACCCCTCCATGAGAAGGAAGTAGCCGCGGGTGTCCTCCTCCTGGCTGAACAGAGCGTCAGGCACAGTGCCGGTGGCGTCGTCCACGGCCAACAGCAGGACGAACCGGGGTCCTTGTTCCCCCAGCCACCGATGGTGGTTCCCCCAGCCACCGATGGTGGCTCCCATCTATCTGCAGCAGCATCCCTTCTTGGGCCATGCGTTTGCGCCGGACACGGTGTCTGGGCGGCCGGCGGCGGCGGGGGCTGTCCACGCCGGCGCTGACCAGGACGCGGCGCACCGTAGAGCGGCTCAGGTCGATCCCCTCCCGTTCCATCAACAACTCGGTCAGATGCGTATGGTTCGTTCCAGCGTAGCGAGTGCGGGCCAGCTGCACCACGTAAGTCATCTTGGTCTCCGTCGTGGTGTTGGCCGGTCGGCGGCCACGATTCCCGTGGGCGAGTGCGGCGGTGCCCTCCTTCCTATAGGCCGCCAGAATACGCCTCATGTGGCGTTCGCTCACTCCCAGGACCTCGGCCGCCTGACATACCGGCACCTCATCTGCCAGAACGCTGTTGAGCACCTGAAGTCTCGTCTGCTCCTTCTGCGTCAATGTCACTCCTTCCATGGGATGACATTTTCGCTGACCAGTTAGCTACTGACATAATCGTAGAACAACGACATGACCTGCCCCCGATGTTTGTACCACTCGTTATGTTAGTCGAGCAAGTACCGGAAGTGGATCGGGGAGCATCACAGTTTCGGGCGCCGGCGGCCTGTAGCCCAGCGAGCTGTGTGGCCTGACTTGGTTGTAGGTCCGCCTGTACCGCTCCACCAGTACCTGCTCCTCGTGCAAGGTGTTGAAGACCTCTCGGTCCAGCAGCTCGTCTCTCAGCTTGCCGTTTAAGCTCTCCACGTAGCCGTTCTCCCACGGTGATCCCGGTTCGATGTATAGCGTTTTGGCCCCAACGTTCCCTAGCCACTCTCGCACAGCTCTGGACGTGAACTCGGGACCGTTGTCGGAGCGGATGTGCTCAGGCACTCCCCGGGTCACCATCAGGTCTGCCAGTGTGGCGATCACGTCGATCGACCTGATGCGACGCTCTGCCCTGATCGCCAGGCACTCCCTGGTGTACTCGTCTATCACCGTCAGCAACCTCGCGGCTCTGCCATCCCGAGTCCTCTCCAAGATGAAGTCGTAGGCCCATACATGGTCCGGTCTCTCAGGTCTCAGCCTCATGCATGACCCATCGTTCAGCCACAACCGTCCCTTCTTAGGCTGTTTGCTGGGCACCTTCAGCCCTTCCCGTCGCCAGATCCTCTCCACCCTCTTGTGGTTCACCCTACACCCACGATGTTGGAGCAGAGCCGTGATCCTCCGGTACCCGTACCTGCCGAACTCCCTTGCAATCTCTACGATCGCCTCTGTGAGTAACTGCTCATGGTCTGAGGAGACAGGATCGTACCGCTAGGTGGACCGAGGTTGACCGAGCACCTTGCAGGCCCGACGTTCCGAGATACCAAGGACCTCCACTGCAAGGTCAACGCCCAGGCGGCGACGGGTCGGGCTTAGAAGTTTCCCTCCGCCACCTCCTTCAATATCTGGTTGTCCAACGTCAAGTCTGTGACGGCTCTCTTGAGGCGGCTGTTCTCCGCCTCGAGCAGTTTCAGGCGTTTGGCCTGGTCTATGCTCAAGCCTCCGTACTCGTTTCGCCACCGATAGAAGGTCTGTTCGGTGACTCCGATCTGACGGCAGACCTCGCCCACCGAGCTGCCTGTGGACATCGCCACCTCGGCCTCACGCAGCTTGGTGATGATCTGCTCCGGTGTGTGCTTCTTTCTTGGCATTTCGCCCCCTTTCATTTCTGTCCATGTCTAACATTAGACCTGGATCAGTTTTCGGTGGGCAGGTCAACGGGATTTACAGCTTGCGCCATACCGGAGTAAAGTGTTTACGAAGGGACTGAGTTCCCTTGTGGAATTCCGGATCACAAGGCACGACCTTAACATGCACAAACGGGAGTTCTGCGAACGTGTCCAAGGAGGGCGAGAATGCAACCATTTCGACTGACTAGCTTCTTTATACTCATCTTACTGCTGGGGACGGTCGTAGCAGCAGCCTGCACCAACGACGATAGGGCATCAACTGTCGCCGAAACACAGCCCCCATCCGCCCCAACTCCGGATGTCGAAGCCATCGTCGAAACGGCCGTGCGAGAGGCATTGGGAGCGATACCTACCCCGGCCCCAGCGCCCACGCCGGACATCGAGGCCATAGTCGAAACAGTCCTTCAACGGACAATGGATAGCCTGTCTGAGGGATTGCTCACCGTACTCGATGTTGAAACTGAGACTAATGAGGATACGGAATTGCCTGCGGGGCCGACTTCAGTCGATGGGCCGCAGAGCCAGGTGGTCGTGGTCCAGGATGTGCCTGCGCTCGGGCCTGCAGCATTTCTATACAGCGGTGTTGATGGCTTCGGCACACTGCCCATTGCACAGAGGGTCAGCGAGGCTGGAGGTCTCACCATTACAGCCAACGGCTCGGTGACAGTATCGGCGGACGAGGCCTATGTAATCGTGATTCCCGATCGGTTTTACGGCCCCGGAGGCCCAGAAAGGCTATCCCACGAGGACCGCGACGATGTCCTACAGAACCTGGTGGACCTCGGCATCGACGGGGATGATATCGATTTTGAGTCCGGGCAGGAGTACGAACCGGAAGTTATTTCGGTGGAAGTACAGATCGCGGACCTGCCGGAGATCGGTGACCTCATCCTCGATGCCGTGGAGGATGTGGTCAGGCGCTCGGAACGCAGTGGGGTCCGTTTTGGCGTCTCGGGGCAGAATTGCGACCAGGCACTCGCGGCAGCCCGCCAAGAGGCGATTACCCAGACCGAAGGAGACTCGCTCGATCTGGCCAAAGCGCTCGGTCTGGTCCGAGGCGGAATCATAGCTGCGCTCGAAAGCCCGGCCAACAGCTTCGGCCCAGGACTTCCTAGCCTAGACAAGTGTGGCGGCGGACAGTTTCACCCTTACCAAACGCCGCTAATACCGTTCGACGCCGACCCCGAGGTCGAAGTATCACTACGGATGCGGATTACCTACGGCCCCGAGTCTGAACAAACCGGAGGTATCACGGCTACGGCTAATGGCTCAGTGATGTCAACAGCGGACGAGGCCTACATAGTCGTAATCCCCGAACAGTTCTACGGCCCCGGAGGCCCAGAAAAACTATCCGGTGAGGACCGCGACGATGTCGCGCAAAGTCTGATGGACATGGGCATCGGCGAGGATGATATCGAGTTCGAGTACGGACAGCCTTATGGCCCGGAGACTATTTCAGTGGAAGTGCAGATCGGGGACCTGCCGGAGATCGGTGATCTCATCCTCAATGCCATAGAGGACGTGATCAGACGCTCAGAGCACAGTGGCGTCCGTTTCACCCTGTCTGAGGAGAATTGTGACGAGGCACTCGGGCTGGCCCGCCTGGATGCGATTTCCCAGATCGATAGGAAGGCCGACGACCTGGTTGCGGCACTTGGTATGGTCCGTGGTGGAGTGGTAGGTGCGGTTGAGGACCCGTTCAGTGACTTCCGATACGGCCCCGGCAGTGCCGATAGGTGTGGAGGATTATCCCAGGACCCTTACGCTTTGCTGTCATTCGACGCTGAACCGAGCGTCGACGTCGTCTTACCTCTACAACTCACTTATGCCTCGCAGTCAGACGAGACCGCCGGTCTCGTGGCGGTGGCCAGCATCTCCCAGACAGTAACAGCCGACGAAGCCTACGTGGTTGTGATCCCACAACGCCTCTACGGCCCTAGAGGTCCGGAGCCGCTCTCTATGGAGGATCGTGCGGACGTGATAGACAAGCTCACAGAGATAGGGATCGCCAGCGATGACATCGAGATCGTTTCCGGGCGGCAGCCCTACGAGCCGGTCCAGATATCCGTAGAAGTAGCGGTCGCGGACCTGCCTGAGATCGGCGAACGTATCCTTGACTCGGTCGAAGAGGTGCTCAGGCGCTCCGAAAACAGCGGGGTACGTTTTGGCCTATCGGAAGAGAGCTGCAACGCAGGTCTGGCACTGGCCCGCCGGGATGCCGCCTCTCAGGCTGACAAGGACACAGATGGTCTGGCTGAGGCAATTGGTGTGGTCCGTGGTGGCGTCGTGAGTGTTGCAGAGTATTCTCTCGGCGGCTTCAACTATGGCTCAACCAGCACGGCGACGTGCGATGGGCAGTTCCAAGACCCTAACGCGCTGCTGCCGTTCGACGCAGAGCCCAAAATCGAAGTAGCTGTGCAGATACGGATTGGCTACGCTATCTCAAGGTAAGGCAGACTAACGCCAGACCTTGCGGGCGTCGAACAGAAGTGCGCGCCAGAAGGTCTTCAGCAAGCATTGGCTGCCCGACATTTAAAAGTTCGAATCAATGGTATTCCGACTGGCTTGTAGATGAGTCATTGGGAAATCAGAAGCGCGGGACTCGGGCAGCGGTAGTTGGTGGCGCTTCAGGCCTAATTCCCGCTGTCGCGCTTGCGACTGTCCCCGCTCGTTGCATCCAAATCGACGGCCCACGAATACCGCAGTGTTTTGTGTCGATTGGATAACCGATATCCTGGCCCAGGAGGTGACCCGAGGGATGCGGGAAGCCGCCATACGGGGCTTCTGGGTCTCCACCTACGCTCCCTTCGGGTACAGGAAGGTGTCGGTCCAGGACGGGGCAAAGAAGCGGCCCAAGCTGGAGCTAGATTCACCGGCGGACGCCGTGGTCAGGCGCATCTTCCAGATGGCCCTTCAGGGCAAGAGCACCCTGGACATCACGAAGACGCTGAATGGTGAGGGCATCCCCACCTCAACGGGCAAACACTGGTTGAAGTCCACTGTGCACCGCATCCTCTCCAACGAAGCGTACACAGGAACGCTGGTCTGGGGTGTCGATGCCAAGGACGGTGCGCCACCGGTGCGAGTGGAGAAGGCATTCCCCGCCATCGTCTCTCAGCAGGAGTTTCGCCGCATCACCCGCTCCCTTCGCTCCAAGGCCCCTGCCAGGGTCAACCCCCGGCGGGCATCCAGCCCCTATCTTCTCAGCGGCTTGGTGAAATGTGAGAAGTGCGGAAAGGCGCTCACTGCGGCTGAGGCCAAAAGCGGCAAGTACAGCTACTACGTCTGCCACTCACTGCTGAAGAAGGGAAGGGGAACCTGCAAGACTCCTCGCCTCAACTCCAAGCGCTTTGAGAAGCTGATGATCGACCAGATTCGCGCAAACATCCTCACGGGAAGCAACATCCGGGACCTGGTTAGACTGATGGACGAGGAGATGGACGGCGTGGCTGCTGAGCAGCGGGAGAGGCTGGAAAACATCGAAGCGGAGCTTATCGAGGTGCGGCGGCGCTTGGACCGGGTGTGGCACGTCATCGAGAACTCGGAACTCGACATATCCGACGCCACCTCCCGCATCAGAGAGCACCGGGAGCGTCAGGAGAAGCTGGAGATCGCCGCAGAGGAGGCCAGGGCATTGCTCTCAGAGCGCCGGGCCGTGCTGGACAACGTGGACACCATCGCCGCCTTCGCCGAGGACATGAGCGACTTCCTGATGACCAGCGAAATCACCGAATCGAGGGCCTTCATCAAGTCCTTCGTCAAGGAGATCAAGGTCAAGCCAGGAAAAGCAACGGTCTACTACACCCTACCCACGCCGCCGGACAGCCCGATAGGGGGCGGAGACGCCGCAGAGGTGGCTCTCCACGGCCCAGTTCGCAGTTCAGTACACGTTGGTGGGCCGGACTGGACGAAATCAAGAACCGAGGCCGATTCCGTGGTCACTCCATCGCTGGGCATGGGGATGGTGTACGTCAGAACGGCCTCGTCTCCCACCATCTCGATGCTCTCTACGAAGTTGCGGATGAGCGCCTTGCGCTCAGGGAACGTCCCTTCTTGCAAGAACTCCCGGAAGTCCGCCACGTACCCCTTGATCTCCTCGGTGGTCGGCAGCTCCACCCTTCGCTGCTCCAACTGAGTTGCGGCGTCGTCACGCGCAGCCTCAAGCTGCTCCTCACGGTGCCTCAGAGACAGGATTCGGGGCGACAGGACCTCCAACATCAACTCGCTCGTTTCAAGGGCCTCGTAGAGCCGCTCAAGACGCTTCCTCACGTCCCCTAGCTCGGCGTCGATGACCTCCAGCCTGCCGGACAGCTCACCGGCCATAGCGTCGATCTCCTCGGCCACCAGCTTCACCAACTCAACGATGGTCTCCTCGGTCAGAATCCGCTCCCTGATCTTCTCGACGACGAACTCCTCCACCCTGGGAGTGTTCAGGTAGCGGGCGCTGCATGTCCCCGCGCCTTCCCTGAACAGTGTGCCGCAGATGTAGTAGGCGAACTGCCCGCTCTTGGCCCCCTGGCCGGAGTAGGGCCTGCCGCACACTCCACACTTCAGCAGACCGCTCAGCAGGAACCTGCTCCCCACTCTCGCGGGTCTTCGCACCTTCGGTACTCGGTCCCGCATTGCCTCCTGAACGGCGTCGAACAGCTCCCTAGACACCAGCGCGGGCCATGCTCCCTCCACTCGCACCGGGTCCTGGGCCTTCTCTCCCTTGCCGGTTCTGCCCCAGACGGCGGTCCCCGTGTAGGCTTCGTTGGTCAGCAGGTAGTGAAGTCCGCCCTTGTACCAGCGTTTGCCCCTGTTGGTGATGCCCCGGTCGTTTAGCTCTTTGCATATCTCCTTGAGGCCGTTGTCCCTTAGCGAGCTCTCGAAGATTTCCTTCACTATTGGAGCGGTGGCAGGGTCAACCTCCAGGGTGGGACGCTCCTTGGCTCCGTCGCTGACCTTGACTCGTTTGTAGCCGAAGGGAGCCTTGGAGCCGAGGAAGAAACCTCTCGAAGCCGCCTCCCGCATTCCCCGAGTAACCTCCTGCGCAAGATTCTCTGAGTAGAATTCGTCCACGCTCTCGATGATGGCCTCCATGAGCTTGCCGGTGGGGGAGTCGTCGGCGTGCTCGGTGATGGAGACCACCCTGATACCCTTTCTGCGAAGCATGGACTTGAAGGCGACGGCGTGCTCACGCTTGCGGGTGAACCGCGAAAATTTCCAGACCAAGATGACCTCAAACGGAGCCTTCGGCTGGCTGCCCTCCTCGATCATCTCCCTGAACTGGGGCCTGTCGGCGACGCGTCCGCTCTCGGCCTCGTCCACGTACTCGCGGGCTACGGAGTAGCCGTTGGCCTTGGCGTAGTCCTTGAGCGCCCTGAGCTGGGCGGACACGGACAGGTCCACGTCCTGGCGGTTGCTGGATACCCTGGCGTACAGGGCCGCCGGGGTGAGCGGCTGTAGGTGCTTCTTCATGCTGCCTCTGCTGTTACCGAGTCTTACTCCATATCTTGAGACACCTGACAGGCCGTTGTCAAGGAGTAGCTACCCGGTGTCCAGGCATTACAACTGCCCTATCCCTACCGGACCTCCGCTGGTTCCGTTTGCTTTCGGGGTTTGGGCCATAGGGCCGCTATACTCGCCGAGACGACTAATACCAGCGCCGCGGGGAGAAAGAACACCCCAATGAAACTGATGTCCACCTCTTCAACGAACCAGATTGGGACCGAACAATACCCCAGGCAAAGCACTCCCAAGCCCCACTGCGCCAGTTTAGCCCACGCAGACCAGATGCCCCGCGACCAAGCCAGCCAGACTGCCAGGCCAGTTAGCGCCACCGGTATCAGCAGCAGCATTACTTCTTCCGGTCCCAAGTATCCCTTGAAGGGCCCCGGGAAGTGCGCGAATACAACCCTCACAACGTCGCCCGGGAGCGCGGTTGTGGTGGTCACGGAGTATCCAAAGGGCCAAAACACCACTCCGAAAAACGCGGCCCAAGCCAATACATGAGCTATCATAGGCGGCAACCGTAAACGTTTCATCTGGAAGACAATTCCTTGATGGGGCTCATCCTCCCCTTCCACGAGCTCTTGAGATTGTGCACGCCCTCATGCTTCTGCACCCCGGTCCTCTCAAGGTACGCTGGCAGCGAGTTGTCCGACCCCGTGCATATACCTTGCCAGGGACCTTCGGGCAGGATCCAGGGATATTGATCGCCGTGCCATCGTCCAAGTCCCGTGGATGCCACATTAGCTTTGCGCCACTCGATCTGGTGGAGGTTCATCCACTGGTCAAAAGGTTCCATATCCTTCCCTCTTTGTTAGACGACGTGTTACGTCGCGGCCGGTTCACCCTTCCAGCGCCAACAGGAACCGGGGGGCGTTGAGGATTCTCGCACCCTGATGTCCCTCAATGAGCAGCAGATGCCTCCGGTCGCCAGTCACCAGGTAGTCAGCGGAAGCCTCCACCGCACACTCCAAGATGCGGTTGCCGGCGTGGTCGCCCTCTATCGTCTCCGCGAGCCGCCGGGGTTCAATGACGGTGGCAGCACCTCCCAGCGCTCTGAGAGCCTGGGACGAGCGTTCCTCGGCCCAGGCGAACTTGCGCCCAAGCACCTCGGTAACCTCTTCCAGGATGAAGGGAGACAGGAACAGCTCGAACCGTCCCCTGAGAGCAAGCTCCAGGACAAGACGTTCGTTCCCAGGGAAGTTCAGACCGGAGACGATGGCGTTGGTATCGAGGACGACTCTCATGTACGGGAAGAGTTGACCTCGGCCCGGTACTCTTCCACCAGACCGGCCACGTCCTCAGGACCGATACCCTTCTTCCTGGCCCTCTCCTCTCCGTACTGGAGCAGCTGTCTCCACTCGCACTCCTCGATGTAGCGGAGCACCGCATCCCGAAGGAACTCGCTCCTGGACCGTCTTTGCTGCTTCATCACCTCGTCCACCCGGTCGGCCATCTCTGGCGGCAAGGAGAAGGTGATGGTCTTAGTGGTTCGTGGCATGCCCACCTCTTGTTATCGAGTCTTACTAGGATATTACACCATCACCTACCCCTGTCAATCGTCTCATGCCGCCCATCGGACGACTTGGGTCTGTGGAGCAGGTAGTGGATCTGTCGGAGTCCCCGATGTGGTCATGTTCATGTGGCTTGGACGCTCCGGCACGGCGACGGTCCTGACACAGGCTCGTGCCCAGCCCCCCTCACGGGGCGGGAGGTTCCTGGAGATGTTCGGGATGTCTTACCCGTGTACAGGAGTTTGAGTTTGTGGGCAAGTTGCAATCCGGGGCGCTCTCGTAGCTGGAATCGGAGTGAACGGAGATGCCTGCCACATCGGAGCAAGCAATCTGATTCCAGTGCTCCTTCCACGCCTATTGGACAGTCGTAGCTACGAAAGTGGACAAAACGCCGGTCGGCAAGCCGGACAGGTGTGGATAGTCGTAGCTTTGGAAATGGCACATTGTCAACGGGGGCAAGCCCTTCCTAAGCAAACAGACGCCACGCCACAAGGATGCCAACGGCCAGCAACGCGAACAGCGCGACCGCGACCAGACCGAGGGTCCGGGCCATCCGTTTGGTTCTGATGTGCGCCGCGTACTCCTCGTCATAGGCTATCTCCAACTTACGATGCGCCCCTTCGCTGGCGGATGCGCCGGTCTTGGCCTTGTCCCGTTCCCGCTCCAGCTCGGATGCGCTCCGCTCCAACTCCCGCACGGTCCGTTCCAGCTCGTCCTCCCTGATTATGGCGCGGCGCAGCAGCTCCTCGTCGCTCAGGTACTCAGGCCTGTGCATCCGCACGTACACCCTGCGGCCCTCACGGACAACCTCGACCTCCTCCTTTCTGATCCTACGGTCGAGAGTTGAAAGGGATATCTCCAGCTCCTCCGCTGCCTGCGCTTTCGAGACCCAGCGGACAGGCTCATCCATCGCTTTTTCTTCGCTATCGGCTGACACGTCAACCTTCGTCACGGGGTTCCAAAAGGGCAATTGTCATCGCCCTTTATTTTAGCGTAGGTTCCCATATTCCGGCATGTGCAAGTCCTGACCGGTCAGGCGATGTGTCAGCCCGTTTCGTAGCTAAAGCAGGATGTTTCCGGTGTCGGCAGACCTCGAAAATCGCGCTGGCGCCCGCAACTTGCGGCCCCCATGCAATCAAACGGGGAGATAGGGACGCATCAGCACTATCTATTCTCCCCTACAGGACGCATCCGATGGTAAAGGAAGTCCCAGCTGTAGGGGCTCAGCTCGGACAGGGCCAGTCGTGGTGACTCCGGCTCCCACAGTGGATGCCAGGACGGTCCCAATATCCCTGTGTTGGACAGCACGGGCATGCACGACACGAGGATCGGCAACGACATCAGAGTCATCCTGGCCACCGTGCGCACGTAGGTGGCCTCAACGTCCTCACTGTCCACGACGAACAGGGTCGTGGTAGTCCGAAAGCCGAGGGTTCCGGAGGCCTCGTCAATGCCCCGGGCCGTCAGCAGCCTTGTCAGTGCACGGTGGACGGTCGCCAGCGGCTTACCCAGGACGCCTGCCAGCTCCATCATATCGACGAACGGCATTCGGCTGAGGGAGTCGAGCATCCGTCGTTCTGAGATGGGCATATTCGGGTCCTCGTTCCGCGTTGCGCCGTATTCGCGCATTGCCCTCGTAGGCAATTGCCCAACTGTCCATTGTGAAGGTCGGGAATGTTGGAGGTAATGGCCTGCAAGCCATTGTTTTGAAGCCGGTTTTGTGATAGGAGGGCCATAGTGAAAAGGATGGGCACCTCCGCCCATTGCCATGTCTCCGTCTATGCCCGGTGGAAATCTCCTCCGTGGCGGAAGGTCTCCGGGGACGGCCGTGACGGCCTCCAGGGGATTACTTCCTCTAGATGATGGACTTCATCGTCCAGCCCTGCTGAAGCAGAAGGAGGCTCCAGTCCCACGGATGGAGGATTACAGCATCAACGAAGCCTTCCGTATCCCGGATAAGGACCTGAACCGGCAGGCGTGAAGGTCCAACCCTCAGGGAATCGTCAAGAGGAAAGGGGTGAAGGTTGTGCGGCAACTAGCCCAGATTCGCTCTTCCCCCACAGTGGCCACGTCCGATTGCCGACGGTCTCCAGTCGCTGCCGGCATGAGGGCCCCTCACATGGGGTTGAGGGCCAGGATCAACGGCCAGACCGCCAGGGAACCGGCGCCGGACGCTTCATAGTACGGCAACACGAGGCTGCCGAGGAACGCATACAGGGCCGACATCCCGCCAGTGTGGGAGAGGACGAAAACTGTCAACAGCCATGGCGATGTCACGCGCCAACGCCGGAGGGCCAGCAGATAGCCGAGGCCTGCGAACAACACCCAAGCCCAGAACAAACCCCAGCCCTGGAAGACATTGGTTATGGCAGGAATCTTGGCAATACTTCGGGGCACCACCTCCCTGCCTGTCTTGAGCACAGCGCAATCGACAATCACAACATCCTCTCCGGATCGCGACTCGCTTACCCGACCTGCCACAAGCACGGGCAGTCCACCTGAAGGCAGGGGTTCCGAAAGCTCACGAGGCATGAAACCTCGTGGTCGCTCACACAAGACCCTAGTCCCCGAAGTGCCTTCCAACACTACTACCTGCCGCCCGCGATCCTTTAAGGCGTCCGCGTGAACAGCGGTGCCGGTCACGATGACATACCGGTCGAGGAAATATGCGCGCTCCACTCCACCTTCGTCGTAGCTCTCGGCGAGATGGCGTGCGGGGGTAGTGGCCGCGCGGCGATCGGTGGCTGGCGCTGCATTCGGGTCTATGCCTCCAACAGGCGTCGGTGAGGGCGTTGCTGTCGGGAGCGCCGTTACGGTGGGGCTAGGTGTCTGGGGTGACGCACATGCGGACATCAGCCCAACCAGGAGGCAGGCCGTAGCGATGTATGCTATGCACATTCGAGTATCAACAGCGTACCCTGTTAGCGAAAATCGAACGCACACCCTCACTGGCCTCCGCCTCCGGCCATATCGGGCGCATTGATAGTGTCTCCAAATAGGTCCAGCCGGGCGTCTAGGGTTGTAGGCAGCGCCTCCAGGTCTGGGTTGCTCATGATCGCCTCGATGCACTCTAAGCTCCCACCAACATAGGTGTCGTACAGGTCAATGTCGGTTGCTACGCACCAGGACCGGTCCTCCGGCCACCAGATGTTCGGTGAGAACCCCCAGGAATGCCCATCCCTTGTAATGAATGCCATGATTGCATCGATAGGACCACGGAATAGTAGGTAGTCTCGCCCCGGAGCCCTCACTCGAGCACTATCCTTGTAGAGGCGGGTGTCGATGTTTCCCCAGCCTTCCCAAAGGCAGAAGTAGCAGATGCCGGGGGTTGTGGTGAAGCCCCTGAGCGTTTCGACCAGGGTACGGCACTCCGCTTCCGGGATTGACCCGACCGTCGGATGCAAACCCCACGGCGGGTCTGGTTCGTTGACATGAGGGCCTTCGGGCAAACCTGCGACAAGCTGGAACTGCATCAGGGGATGGACCGTCCGTCCCGTCCATGAAGCCACCGTGGACCATCTGACAGGCTGCTCCGCGTCGTCGTTCAGGTAGGCGGGATGAAACACGCGGGCATATGCCGGAATTCCTCCTGGCAGTAAGGCGCGAAGCGTCCCGAAATCAGATAGACTCTCCTCCACCCAACGGGCCTCGGACACATCCTCTGAGAACTCCAGGCCATCGGGTGCTAGCTTCGTCTGACGGAGGGGAATGCCGCCCGTCGTGGAGAGCATGGACATGCTGGACCTGCGACGTCGATTCGTTCCCAACGCCCGGCGCAGTCGCTGAATCCACGATTGTCGAATGTTGTTCTTCTCCATTGCCAAATTCACTCAGAGCATCGTGGGCCGCCACAAACTAGGGCCTACAGTGACAAGCTGAATTTCAAAGTGAAAGTTCTTGATTTCGTCAAGTCTGGTTGGGCCTAACTTGACGGTAGACAGTACCATCTTTGAATTGTGCGTAGTCTTGTGAGCTTCTCAGACCCAGCAACTTAGTCGTAGCGACAGGATCGGAGTGAGCAACGGCAACCCCCAGACATAAGGCTACGGCACCCTTGGACGGTGGGACTGGATCGGCCCCGTGTCTTCGGGAAAGGAGAAATCAGTTGACTTCTGCGTGAGCGCTCCAAGAGGTGAAGGTCGTTGTGCGTTAGGGTAACGGGCGGGCGGCACTACGTTGGCGATCATCCCGAAATCCATTGTTTCCTCGTACCTCGACCGAGCTATTGGCTTGCCGGCTTTAGCGCCAGAAGGACCTCGACCCGTATTCCGTTTTCCACGCTAGCCACGGAGCGGGCCGTGGGGACAGGGATATCCAGTTGCTGCCATGTAACGGTGGTGCGCCCTACGACATACATGACTTCACCATCATCCCGCGCCTCAACGTCGAATTCTAGCGGATAGGTATTGCCGCGAATATCGAGCGAGCCGGTGACCCGGCCGCTAACTTCTTCTCCGGAGACCAGGCCATCTGGTATGGACTCAAGGTTAGAAACGGTGAAAATGCCGATAGGGTGCTCGCCGAACATGCGGGTTCTGACGTACCTATCTCTAAACTCCTGGTCGCTGGAAAGCTGTTGCAAGTCGATTTCGATTACGGAAGGTCTGCCATCGAGCTGGACCTCTCCGGAGAGGGCAGTGGTCCTCATGACGGCATCGTTAGGCAAGGGCAGCCTTACCAGTTGCTCTTCCACGGTGAAAGTAGCCTCGGAGCCCTCAGAAACTACGAAGGTGATGCCCTGATAGTGATCCGCTCCGCTTGGCCTGGTGACTTGTGGGGGCGTGGGTGTTGGTGCAACGGTCTCTTCCTTGGGGACAATCGTCGGCCCGGGAGCAGTGGAAGTGGCTGGCTGGGTCCCCGCAGGCCGCGATGTGGCCGTGAGAGTAGGTTGGGGAAGCGTCTGGGGGTCTTCCGAGGCTCCGCAGCCTATTGGCAACAGGAGTGCGGCGGATAGTAGAGAGGCTCCTAGCAGGGCTGGAATACCCCACTTTCTAGCTACCTTCATGCTTATCGCTCCAGTGATGCTGCGTCAGAAAAGAGAAATTCAGGGTTATGGTTGATGCGGCCCTGGGAGGCAATTCCAGCCTACCGCTTTTCTGGTCGCCTTGGCCAGCAAGCCCTATACCAAGACCCACTGCTATGAGGAGGGCTATGAGAGTTAACCGCCAAGACCTAGCAAAGGGTGTTGGCAGGAGAAGGACGGTAAAGATGCCTGTCAGTCCTAACACAAGGGCGGCAAGAGGGACGATATAGGATACGGAGCGCTCCAGGTTGGTTTCGCTAACCAAGGAAGCCAGTAGAACGAGGCAGAAGATTGCAATAATTGCGATGGCAAAGGAGGAATGACGCCTGCGAAAATCCCGCAGACTGGACCAGAGGAGAGGGACGCCGATCCCCGTTGCTAAGGAACCCACTGTTACGGAAGCGCTGTTGAAGAAGGCATCGGTGGGGGCATGCAACGGAAGGTTGATGAGGGAGGCCACGACAGCGGCGATGGAGCTGGCAACGAGGCCGGAGCGCAGCGCCAGGGTATCCTTTACAATCCACCTGAAAGCGTTTTCGTTGCTCATCTATGCGCTACCGTTTGGAGGGAGGGCCTGCTCCCTCTTAATAATGGGAGGCCACGCTGGAAAATGGTTTACCCGCTGTCTATTATATCAGGATCGATCCCTGGCTCTGTAGACCGTCAGCGAAAATGGGACTGCTGCCACCTGGCTCCTCCGAAGACGGTGGCGATAGCGTCCCGGAGCCCCTGGTGGGCGTCCGAGACCACCAACTTCACTCCGCCGAGGCCTCTGGCCGACAGTGAGCGCAGGAAGGCCAGCCAGAATGCACCGTCTTCACTGGTACCCACGTCCATGCCGATGATCTCACGCCTGCCCTCGCTGTTGACCGCCGTCGCCACCACCACGCTGACGTTGACGATCCTACCGGCCTCCCTGACCTTCTGGGCCAGTGCATCCAGCCACAGATAGGGGTAGGGTCCCCCATCTAGCGGCCGACCCAGGAAGCTCTCCACCACCCCGTCCAGCTCCTGGCAGATACGCGACACTTGGCTCTTTGAGATACCCTCGCACCCAAGAGGCTTGACCAGATCATCCACTCGCCTCGTCGATACACCCTCCACATACGCCTGCTGGATCACCGCTAGCAGAGCTCGCTCGCTGCGACGCCGTGGCTCCAATAGGCTCGGGAAGTAGCTCCCCTCCCTCAGCTTGGGTATCTGCAACTCCATTGTCCCTACGCGAGTGTCCCATGCTCGTGACCGGTACCCGTTGCGCTGGGTCACCCGCTCAGGGTTGCGTTCTCCATACCCAGCACCGGTCCTCGATGACACATCAGCCTCCATGATCTCCTTGACCAGCACTCTCAGTGCCTCTCGTAGAAAGTCCACGTCACCGTCGACTCCCCTCTTGCGCATTAGCTCAAGCAGGTCCATCCTTTCCTTGACCACCGTTGTCCTCCTTTCTCAGGCTCGTCTTTGCCCGCTAAGGATGACGTGGTGGTCTCTCTTCATCCAGACCCTCTCCTTTTGTTACACCACTTCCTGGGACTCTACTTAGGCAACCCTGGGGCTACGTGCGTTGGCAGGGGGTGCAGCGCCAGTCTACGGCTCCCAAACGACCGAAGCGGGTGCTGTGGGGAGAGGCTGCCGCTCGTGTACGAGGGTGGCGAGAAGCGACCGGCTTCTGTCGGGAGAAGCTGGTAGTCTTGGCTCAGTCTCAGGGGCTGGAGGTGTCAGCTTCGACCATTCATCGGCATTTACACCGGGCGGGCTTGCTCCGCCCCAGCACCAAGCGACGGCGCCCACGTTTTCAGAACGGCCAGGTCATGCGTCCACGTAACTGTCCCGGCCTGGGTTACCTCCAAATGGACGTGAAGTACGTCACTCCGGAGCTCTCGGGTTTGCCTCATACCTGCTATCTCTATGCGGCCATGGACATCCACTCTCGCTACAAGGCCGGGCTTATCCTGCCCAAGCTGGATGAGGGTGGAGCGCTGCTAGCCCTGTATCACGTTACCCAGCAGTTTCCCTTCCCGCTGCACTATGTCCAGACGGACAATGGGCTGGAGTTTCAGAGCTGCTTTCGCGCCAAGTGTGCCGAACTCGGCCTCGAGCACTTCTACATCCACAAGAGCTCTCCCAATGAGAATGCGGTGATCGAGCGGAGCTTCCGCACCGATGAAGAGGAATGCTTCTTCCGGTTGGTGGAAGCACCTCAACACCACCTGGAGTTGAATACCTGGTACCAGCGCTTCCTAGACTCGTACAACACTGCCCGTCCCCATATGGGCATCAAAATGCTTACTCCTAAGTAGGCTATCGCCCTGTACTATAAGCCCTGAGAGATTGAGGCAGACACCAGCGGCGCAACCTAATAGCTCTGGGTCAGGATGGTCCGTATTGGTCGCCAGCACCGCACGTCGTAGACGTACAAAGCGCCGACTGGTGTTTCTCCGACATCGACCAACTTGACCGGCTTGCAGGGTCTAACTATGCTGTTCCTACGTCGTTTGAGATGTTTCTAATCCTAAAAGCTCACCATATGAGAGGTACCATTTCGGAGAGTTGCTACCCATGCAAGCTATAGACCGTCATTTGCCCAGGTAATCACACATCCCCATCCATGCGTCGAGCGTAAAACACCTACGACAGGAGTGGAGCAACACCTGTCAATCGGGCCTCCTGGCAATCTGCCCGGGGGGGGGGCTGTTTCACCGTCAGCCGGTAATTTGCCCGGGTCGTTAAGGCCCAGCGAAAGGGGGTATCCAATGAAGACTCAGACCATCAAGCTCGGCGCTCTTATTGGAAGCATGCTCACTGTACCTGTGATCGCAGTGATGTACCTGGCAGACAACTTGCTCGACCTCTCGTTCGCACCGTATGACGTCTTCGACTGGATTGCCCGAATTCTGCCCGGGCCGGTGGTGACGTTCGGCATCGATTTGATGATCGATAGCCTGGAATTGTTGCGCCTCGACGTGGCGGCGACCGCCAAGACCGCCGAGCATATCCAGGCGGTGCTAGCGTTCGCCATCGTCGGAGTCGTGGCAACCATCATCGTATATGGTGTTGTTGGACGCCGGTCTGACGGCAGCGGACCCGAGTTGGGCCTCGTGGTCGGCGCCGTCTTGGGTGTGCCGATCACGGCCATCTCGGCAAGCATGGCCCAGTCCTCGACCCCTGTGCCGTTCATCTTCCTGTGGGTCCTCGGCCTGTTCTGTGTCTGGGGCGTCGCCGCGGTCGCCACGGCCCGCAGGCTGCTACCTCGGTCCTCCCCTATTGCTGTCGACTCGTCGGCGCAGGAGGGGACACGTTCCGTGGAAGTCGTCGGCAGGCGGCAGTTCCTCATCCAAATAGGTGTGGCCACGGCTACGGTCACTGTAGTTGGCAGCGGCCTGGGGCGCGTCCTCGAAATGGGCGAGCGCAACCGCTTGGAAGCCGAATTGGAGGCGATGAAGACCAACATGCCCAAGGCCGCGTCGGTCGTCGATCTGCCCAACGAAAACGACCCCGTCAAACCGGCTCTAGGGACTCGGCCGGAATATACCGCGGTCAGAGACCACTACAAGGTCTTCATCCGTTCGGAGCCAACAGTGATCGATGGTGCAATATGGACTTTGCCGATCACCGGCCTCGTGGACAACCCGATGGACTTGACGCTGGACGACCTCCGTACCAGGTACGAGGCTCGCAATGAGTTCGTCACCTTGAGCTGCATCTCCAATCGGGTGGGTGGGCCACTGATAGGCACCACCTACTGGACCGGCGCCAGCCTGCAGGACATCCTTGCCGATGTCAGACCCCAAAGCGACGCGCAGTACCTACTAATAACCAGTGGTGACGGGTTCTACGAGACGGTCGATCTCGATTTGATCGACTCCGACAATCGAATCATGCTCGCATACAACTGGGACGGCGGACCGATACCGTTCGATCATGGGTTCCCACTGCGGATTTGGCTCCCCGATCGCTACGGCATGAAACAGCCTAAGTGGATCACCGGAATAGAGGTCATCCGCCAGTACAAGGAGGGCTACTGGGTAGAACGCGGTTGGTCCAAGGAGGCAATAGTCAAGGCCACATCCGTGGTGGATACGGTGGCGGTGGACTCGGTGATCCAAGACGGCGACCGGAAGCTGGTCCCCGTTGGTGGAGTTGCCTACGTCGGCGCCCGCGGCATCTCCAGGGTGGAGGTGCGTTTGGACGACGAACCCGAATGGCGAGAGGCGGAATTACGTACCCCGCTGTCGGATGTTACATGGGTTATCTGGCGTTACGATTGGCCGTTCGAAGAAGGACGCCATGACTTCCACGTCCGCTGCGTGGAGGCGGACGGAACTCCGCAGATTGAGGAAGACGGCTCGCCAAGACCGGATGGCGCATCCGGAATCCACACCAAGTCAGAAAGGGTAGAGCCGTTGTGAAAGACTCGGTCAGTCTCACCGCCCAACGGTCGACAGTATTGGAGATCTAGCTGGAGTCCTGATTCAGCTGGGTGAACAAGTCCCGCCACTACCCCTTGCCCCGGGTACCGTAGCTGGACCGTACTTAGACGACTCCGTTTCTATCTACGCCGATTTTCGTTGACTGGCTTGTTACCTTGTAGGAACGGATGGTATCCGAGTGGAACACGGCCATTGGGAAGGTGGACCTATGCGAATCTCTATATGACCTGACCTCCTCCAACTCCTCCTTGGGGTCCGTGCCCACAGCCACAACCGCCACGTCACCGAACTGGCCCGTCAACTCATGCAGCGTCCGCAACTCGGCGCGGCAGTGGGGTCACCAGGTGGCAAAGAAATAGAGAATGAAGGGTCTGTTGCCCAGGAAGTTGGACAGGGCCAGCACCTCTCCATCCACCGTGGTGACCGTGAAGTCCGGAGCTGCCTGTCCAACTTCCGGCCCTACTTTACGAGACGGGGTAGGAGTGGGTTGTGGAGCTAGTGTCGTCGTGGGCGCCGGATTGGGCGATGCCGGAGTCGGCGTGTCAGCCGCCGCCTTGCCGGGGTCTTCCGTCGCCGGTGTTGGCTTCGACTGCATCGAACTGTCCGAAGTTGAGTCCCCACCCGAGGAGGGAACAGGAGTACCAGTAGGTGCGGAGGTGACTGCCAGACCGGAAACCGTCGGACCGGGCTTCTCGGTGCGCCCCGTGTTGCCACAGGCTGCTAGAAACACGCCTAGCAGGCAGATCGAAATGATCAGACCGGCCTTCACCACCAGACTTGACGAAATCAAGAACCTTCACCTTGAGGTTCGTTCTGGACCTATAGGCACCGCGGCCTCCGTAGAGTCTCAAGCCCCCCCCCGGCCGTCCCAGAGGCATTGGGAGGGTGCTCTAAGACAGCACGGGTGCCTTGTCAGGCGGTAGCGACCCGGCGAGGACAATCCCGCTACCGAACCCGAAGTGTCCCCCTTGGTCCGTGGCGTCGGAGCCATTGCTCCTCTAGAGGTCACGTGGGACTTCAACTTGCGCTTCCGGTGTTCGGAGTTCGGTCTTCCGGAGAAGTCAAGCTGTAGTGTGGTAACATCTTGTGTATCTCTTACGTAAGGCGTTACAATGATTCGGAGCTTCAAGGATCGGAGAACCGAGCAGTTCTTTGAGGGTAGGCTGATGCGAGCCTTCCATGGATTTGCGGATCAGGCAACGCGTCGGCTCACAGTATTGGACAACGCGGCGTCTTTGCAAGATCTGGCTGCATTACCCAGCAATAGACTGGAGGCTCTCTCCGGCGACCGAGCGGGCCAGTACAGCGTCCGGATCAATCGCCTGTGGCGAATATGCTTCCGCTGGGAAGACGACGGACCGTACGTCGTGGAAGTCGTGGACTACCACTGATGGGGAGTTTGGATATGAGTATGAGCAACGGAATGAGGCCGGTGCACCCTGGAGAGATACTGGCTGAGGAGCTTGGGGAGCTTGGGCTGTCGGCGAACGCGCTGGCCAAGGCTCTGGATGTGCCTACGAATCGGGTTACGGCGATCCTGAAGGGGCAGCGCGGGATAACGGCTGACACCGCTCTACGCCTTTCCCGCTACTTCGGCACCACGCCCCAACTGTGGCAGAACCTCCAGAAGGCCTTCGAGCTGCGCGTGGCTGAGATCGAATCGGGGGCGCATATAGAGGCACGAGTGCAACCACGAGAGACGACCCAGGTGGGTGGCGGGTGAGCCGGCGACCGGCCGAGCCTACTGCTGCGGAATAGAACGTCGAACTCCTATGCATATTGATACGAACGATCCCAAGTATCGCACCGCCGCCGCCGAGATACTGCGGCGACACGACAATGGCGAACCCGAGGCCAACATCACCAGCGTGGTGCGGGACTTCCTCATCGCCACTGGCCTAGCCCGGAGTGAAGAGATGGTCGAGGAGAACCCGCCGGCGGACGCCTCCCGCCGGGCGGTTGACCTGACTGCCCTGGATACCTTCATCGAGTTCAAGCGGCGCATCGGAACGGCGTCCGGCGGCGAACCCAACCCGCAGTACGTCGACCAACTGGACGACTACCTGGCCCAATCGGAAAAGCAGGGCCGTGTACGCATGGGGGTTCTCACCGACGGCAAGCGGTGGCTGCTTCGCTGGCCCGGAGCAGGCGAAGTCCGGTTGGCCCGCCCGTATGCCTTCACCCTAGAAGAGCCGAACCACTGGATCGCCCTCTACGAGTGGCTACGGGATTCGGCCCTTGTCTCCCTGGAAGGCGTCAGTCCCGATAGAGAGGGAATCATCGGGCACTTCGGTCCCGGCAGTCCCTCCTACCAAAGAGACATCGCCGCTCTCAAGACCCTCTACCAAGAGAATGCTGAGCTGGAGACCATCAGGGTAAAGCGGCGGTTGTGGTATGACCTTCTGCGCACCGCCCTAGGTGAAATCGCCTACACCACGGAGGGAATGAGCGAGGAGGTGCAAGCGCGACTGGCTGCGGCCGGTGTCGGCGCTGAGGAGATGGACGACCTGTTCGTCCGCCACACCTACGTGGGCGCGGTCATCGGCATGGTGGTGCAGGCCTCCTTCGGCATCGACATCCGCCATCTGGCTGCCAACGACCCCGCCGACCTGCTCCAGGGCCGAGAATTGTACCGCGCCACCGGGTTGCAGGGAGTCTTGGAATCCGATTTCTTCGCTTGGCCCAATGAAGTCGGCGGTAACCCGCTGCTGCAAACCCTGGCCCGCCGCGTGGCCCGGTTCGACTGGGCCGAGGCCCCCACGGACACCGCCGCAACGCTGTACGAGACGGTCATACCGCAGGAAGAGCGGCGGCAGTTGGGGGAGTACTACACCCCCACATGGCTGGTACGCGTCATGATACGAGAGCTGGTGGACGACCCACTGAATCAACGTGTTCTGGACCCAGCCTGCGGCTCTGGCACCTTCGTGGCCGAGGCAGTGTCCCACTTTATCGCCGCCGCCGGAGTAGCTAACTGGGAACCCAGGGAAGTTCTTAACCGACTCCGAGATGCGGTAACGGGCATCGACGTTCATCCTGTGGCAGTGCACCTTGCCCGGGCCGCCTGGACCCTGGCTGCTCGGCCAGCGATTAGCACCGCCAGCGCCGCCGGGTTCGACGCATCCCTGTCCATCCCCGTCTACCTGGGCGATGCTCTGCAACTGCGCTTCCGCACAGGCGATATGTTCGCCGAGCACCAGATAACCATTCAGACCCGCGACCAGGAGAACACCGATCTGGTGTTTCCCGTCAGCCTGGTAGAGCGGGCAGAGGAATTCGACGCTCTGATGGGCGACGTCTCAGCCTACATCGAGCGGGGAGACGACCCCTTACTGGCCCTGGACGACAACCACGTCAATGACCTCGTTGAGCGCCAGATCATCGGCAACACAATAGCCGCCATGAAGCTCCTCCACGACCGTGGGCGCAACCACATCTGGGCCTACTACACCCGTAACATGGTGCGCCCGGTGGCGCTGTCCCGTTCCAAGGTAGACGTGGTGATCGGCAACCCGCCCTGGATCAACTACAACCAGACGGCAGACGTGCTGCGCACCGAGTTGCAGAACCTGAGCCGGTCTCGCTACGGCATCTGGGTAGGGGGGCGATACGCCACCCACCAGGACGTGGCGGGGCTTTTCTTCGCTCGCAGCGTTGACCTGTACCTGAAGGACGGGGGCGTAATCGGCTTCGTGCTGCCCCACAGCGCTTTGCAGGCCGGTCAATATTCCAAGTGGCGCGGCGGGCGGTGGCGGGCCGGTAAGTCGGGATCGGGCGTACAGGTGGACTTCACGCTCAAACCGGCCTGGGACCTGGAACAACTGAACCCCAACACCTTCTTCCCGATGCCCGCCTCGGTGGTCTTCGCACGCAAACTCCCTCAGGACGCCTCCGGCAAGCCCCTGGCCGGCTCGGTGGAGCGGTGGATGGGAAATGCCGGGGCCGAGGATGTGCGGCGGGAGTCAGCGGGCATTACCGACACTGGAGCGGCTGGGGAATCTCCCTACGGCGGTTACTCCCGGCAGGGCGCGACCATCGTCCCCCGCTGCTTCTTCTTCGTCAATGAGACAACCAACACCGCCACCGTTCAGGCGGCGCCGACGCTCACCGTGAACCCCCGCCGAGGCGGCCAGGACAAAGCGCCCTGGAAGGACCTAAACCTGACTGCCATCACCGGCCAGACCGTCGAGAACCGGCATCTCTTCGATGTGCACCTAGGCGAAACTATCGTTCCATATGTTGCGCTGGAGCCCTTGAAAGCGCTGCTGCCGCTGAAGCGGGGTGAAGCCGCTATCTCCACCGATAACAACGGCCCCGGTGGCATCCGGCTGGGCGGGCTGGAACGGCGGATGCGAGAGCGCTGGCAGACGGTCAGCCATCTGTGGGAGGACAACAAGGCTCTGGCCAACAACTTGAACCTGCTTGGGCAGTTAGACTACCTTCACAAACTGTCGTCGCAACTGGAGTGGCAGCAGAACAAAGGCGACAGGCCGGTGCGAGTGGTGTACACCAAGGCAGGTGAGCCGACGGCTGGGTTGCTTGAAGGCAGTGCGACACTAGTTGACCATCTTCTCTACTGGATTCCGTGCAAGGATATGTATGAGGCCAATTACCTGCTGGCCATCATCAACAGCGATGCTCTGCAAGCAGCCGTAAAGCCGCTGATGTCCAAGGGTCAGTTCGGGGCGCGAGACTTGCACAAGCACCTGTGGAAGCTGCCCATCCCAGAGTTCGATCCGGCACGAGAGCTGCATGCGGCCATTGCCAAGGCCGGGGCAACGACGGCAGCCGGAGCGAAGAGGAAGCTGCACGAACTGCGGGAACTGCGGGGCGATAAGCTGACCGTGACTATCGCCCGCCGTGAGCTGCGCAAGTGGCTACGCGACTCGACCGAAGGCGAAGCCGTGGAGAACTCTGTGGGCAAGCTGCTTGCGGGCGGAGACATGCGGACAAGCTCGTAATATCGAGTGAGGCAAAGGTGAAGAGGAGACGCCTGCAGCGCCAAGTTCAGGTGGGGGTACTACCAGGGCATCTCCGAACGAGGTAATCGCAAGGAGATGGACGATCTGCTTGGCAAGTTGGGTCTTGCCGAGTGCGCGAACAGCCGCTTCCGCACCTATTCTCTGGGTATGAAACAACGTCTGGGAATGGACTCCGCGCTCGCTGGAGCCAGTTCAACCGCTATGGGGTCGAGCACTCTGTAGACTTCCTCGTGCAGCTCTTCATCGGAGTAGTGGACCGGGCGCTTGGCCGAACCAGGGCCGCGGGAGGGGAAGCGGGCTGCCAGCGCCTTGGCAATCTGCACGAAGTTCTTGGGTCTCGTCAACTCTAAGCGTTGGGAAGGTTCCATCTCTGTGAACCAGCGGGCGAGGACATCGCGCAAGTTCCTGGAGTTGATTGCTCCTCGCCGATAGATCTCCCTGGCGTTGGTGCGATTAGCCCCGAAGGCCATCATTGCCGTCGCTATCTCTTGGTCTTGCAGCCAACGACCAACCGCGAAGACATCCCGCTCGATTCTGCTGGGGTCAGATTCTCGATTCGGAATAAGCCCTCTCCAGGACTGATCCGATCTCCCATCGGCTCGGACACCGATCCTGCACTTGCGGGCTATCGCTAACCACAGCCATTTCTCTTCTTGAGGGTCCCAATACTTCGACTGAAGAAGCCCTGATTCTCTCAGTGCACGGCCGACGGCCCACCTCTTGATAAAGGCTCGCTGTTCCGCCTCCTCAGTCACTACAGATGCCGACAGTTCCACTGCCCTGTCAAGCATCTGGTCTAGAGTTCGGTCCAGCGCCTCGGCGTCCGAGCGGTAGCGCTCTCCTCTGTAGCTGTCTGCACGAGAGGTTTCCACCCTGTTGGTCAGCTTGCCATCCTCACGATTCCATATCTTTACAGGCATCACCCACGCTCCTCAAACAGGCTCAGTGAACGTGCCGCACAGTCCCTGACCAGTCGGGCATACTCATTGATTCGTTCCGGGTAACTGGGGAGTTCCGCTAGCTCTCGCATCTTATCGCAGAAGTCCTCCCATCGCTCGGGGTCGGCGCCAGATGGGGTACCGCTCAGCAGTTCATCCAACCGGGAGTGGTCACCACTGTGTAGAGGCTCCATTGCCCACTCGATGATACCCTCAGCACAGACATCGACCACGAACGCGGAGACGCCTGCCAGTTGGCTACCGGTCTGGCCAGGGCTTGCTTCCAAAGCCCGGTAGAGCGGGTAAGCGGGTGGGTATTGGAGGACCCAATCGTCCTGGCTTCTCTTGTGGAATAGCCAGCGAGGGTGCGGTCCATTGCCCGAAATCTGCTCGATTCCGAAAGGAGGCCAGCCCTGGGGTCGCACCGGATCAACCTCAATGTCCAGGGCGTGACTGGCGTGCGCGACGACTCCCCCGTTGAGGTAGAGGTCAGCGCGTAGAGCATGCCTTCCTGGCAATAGGTGTACCGATTGGTGAGGAGCGACAACTGGCTCTGTCGAGTTGACCACGACCCTAGTTTGGACAGCGGGTGTACGGGGAGGAGTTACCCCTGCCGGACTTCCCTGAGTATGCACCGGCATTGTGTCAGCCAACAGGAGGTTCCCTAGGCTTGCGGTCAATTCCAGCCGCTGGTCGTCCAACATGTGATTGGCTACACTCACCTGAACGCCAATGGTATCGCCACCATTTATGCGACGCTGTCCGGTTGTGTGGTTCGCTACGAATATAGACAACGTGTAGGCATTGGTGCCCCGCTCCGGCGGGTCCTCGTTTACGAATAAGCTCTTCGAGGCGCGGGCGACCTGGACTCCGTTGACCTGGACGCGCGCGGTGAGCTTCCACTTGCCCTTCTGTGGGCACTGCAACTTGCCCGGACCTGTTACACCTGTGATGACCTGGAAGTCGCCAAAGTAGGCAACGCCTTCGCCGTTCTGAAGATGTACGGACTGGCGACCAACAGCGGTTGGGAAGGCCCTGTCCTCAACTCGGGCCAGCTCCAATGATACGGCAGCGTGCCTTGAGATCAAGGCGGGCTCAAACCGAACTGAAACGTTGAGGTTGCGGATGTAGTCCCCCCAGTTGACGCGAGAAGACCTGGAGTTGGGAAAGTCCAGGCCGAGATTACACTCCCAGCGTTCAGCCAAGTCCATGCTTACATTAGAGCCACTGGCAGCCCGACTCCCATTGCTGTGCCCAGTCCGCGAACGCGGAGACAGAAACTGCAAGAACTCCAAAGCAACCTCGCGCTCCCCCACCGGAGCAGGCCGAACTGCCTCACGCCCACTCCAGCCTTGCTCTTCGGCAAACTCACAGACCTTGTTCTCTATTGCCAAGATGAGATCTTTGACGCCCGACACACGCCTGTCGAAACGCTCGTGCTGAGGATTTTCAGCTCGGCGAAGCTCACGCTCGGCACCTCTGTCGAATTCGACGAAACCACGAAACCCCGGTCGTTTGTCTCGGGGAATGTAGTCCGCCAAAGTCTCCTTCCCCAGCGTCTCTATCCACTGCTGGCCTCGGAGCAACTGGACGCCCCAGAAATCGGCGTCAGACGTGCTCAGGGTTTCATCGTAGAGGAGAACCACACGCTTGATCTTCAACCCATCGGCAACTTCGATGTCCTCGTACGCCCGGACCCGGGGTGTCGGCCTTTTCCAATGCTCGGTGTCCCACCACCGAGGGGCGGTCACGGGCTGCGTGGAGCCAAATTCGTCCACTATTTCGACGGACAGCCCAGTTTGTACCGCGCGCCACCAGCAACGCTGCAACCACAGGTACAGTTCACCGGAATGGATAGCTTCTACTGCCCGCTCGGAAAGGTATGGCACGATGATGCGGGTCCCTACTTGATCGAGTGGCTCAAGGTGGAGATCAATTTCGGTACCATTCTCTGCATAACGCGTAGAGACTATTCTTCGTGCTTCGTTCCCGAGAAAAGGGGGCTGCCGGACAACGTCGTTGGGGTTGGCGTGCCGCACGCCCAGACGGTACTCACCGCCGGGTAGAAGTGTATCGTATAGGATCATCATCCGATCTTCGCCGGATGGTGCCATCGGTGGCAAGCTTGAGTGGTACAGATAGGCCGCTTTCCCTTGACCTCGAAATCCAAGAGCGTCATCGCTCTTTTTCTTCGTGTACCCCATACCTTCAAACGCAGCCCAGTTCTCTCCCTCGCCCAGAGCCTTGCCTTGCCCAATGTCCTCCAGCGAGCGGACAGGGCCTCGGAGGCCAGAGGTGTTGGAGTCGGTAACGGTCAACATGTAGACATTCGGCCTCTCCGGGGAGGGCTGCTTGTGTAGCCGGTACTCCACGTGAGCATTCCCGCGGGGAGCAGCGTCCTTGGAGTTTTGCACTGGCTCCTGTGCCAACGCTCGTATAGGGCCCATTCCGTAACCCTCAACGATGTTGCGAACGACAGTAACCATGTTAGTAAGAGTCGGTACGAACTGAGACGTCATCATGTTTCTCCTCTGCGGCGGAGTTGTCAGGTTGTCAGGAAAGATCTCACACAGTACGACGTCGGCGCTGCCCTCGCGCTCCGACATTGCGAGCGTTGGGGTAGTCTCTCCGGAGAGCGTAGAACCCCTTGGCGGTGGGACGAACGAATCTTGGATCCTGGACCATCCGGGCGGTCAGACTGGCCCAAGGGGTTGCTCCATGGAGGACTCCTCCTCGTCCGATAACCTCCTGCGCCAGTTCTTTGTAATACATCGGTTCTCCATTGCGTTCGCTCAGCACGGTCTCAGCAATGTCGCAAATCTGACTGCGACTACCGTTGACGTAGCTATGCTGTGCCTGGAACACAACAGAAGTGGCTCCTGGAGATGATTCGTCTTCGCCCAGCAGTGCGTGTATGTGTTCCAGACGTCGCTGAACAGTTGTGAAGCGTTCCTGGTTTTCCTTGAGCCGCTCCTGAAGTTCCGAAGCCTCCTTCTCCAGTTTCTGACGCTCGGCATAAAGCAGGTTGTCCAGCTCGCTTAGCATATAAACTCCCTTATTATCACCTAGCTATCTCGTGCAACAAGAACAATAACACGCTATGCTACACCTGTCAAGATACAATTCATGGCAAGTGATAATAATCTCAGTTGATACACCTCAGAATCACTCACCTTAATCTCGTAGCAGACCCGGGGAGAAGGAGGAACCTGAACAGAGTTACGGGTTGGTGCGTATCAGTAGTGGAGCCTGAGCCTAGCTGTCCCCTAACGACCTGATCAACCAACGGGGACTCGAGATAGGCCACTTATGAGTCTGCCTCAGTGGCATTCGCGGCCCCCATAAAATGGAGCTTCGGCAGCCGTCCATTGCAATGCCAGATACTCAGCGACGCCGGCAACGATTACGTGAGGCGGGGCGAGCGCTGCCCCTGTGACCTTGCGTTGGCTTCCGCAGGGCTCCCCGGGGTACGACTAGCGGCTCCAATCGTCCGGAATCGCGGTTAATCCCGATGTGTTCCTGACCTGACCCCCTTAAGCTACGATTTTCCGACTTCCCCATTTCGTCACGATAGTTGCTTCACGCACAATGCTTCTAAACATGCAGTTGGGTCGTCCGGTTCTCTCCTCCCGTGATGTATTTGCCCAGACGGGTACCAGTCACGAACAGGTGGGAGATTGTCTAACGGAGCTCGAAGACCTGTGCCGCCTACCACAAAACCGGCCTCAAAACAATGTCTTGCAGGCCATTACATACACCGATTTTCCCGTCCACAATGGGATGTTGGGCCTTGTAAACGGGTACAAGTTAGTGAATACAACACAGCAAACAGCAGAGACCCTGAACGGCAGAGGACAGGGCGGCCCCGAGTTCAAGCGGGCCGTCCGGGACTACGTTCGCGCCTACGCTTGGCGGCATGGACGGCGGAAGACAGCTGAGGACCTCGGCGTGTCCGGCCACACCCTCTGGCGCTTCCTCGAACGGGGCCACATGGGATGTTCCCTGCCGTGTGCTCCTGGGTCAACTCTGAGCCGAGCGCGTGGACGGAGGTGACGTGACCCTCTCTGACCAACAGATACTAGACTCCCTCGGCCGGATGCCGTTCATAGACACAGGGGAACTGGCGGGCGTCCTCGGCGAGCCCCACGCGACGGTCCACCGGGCCCTGACCGGCCTGCTGACCACCGGCATCGTCGGGAGGGTGAGCCACGGCACCGTACACCTGCCGTCGAGCCATAGGTATTACCCGACAACTAAGGGAATCCGCGAAGCCGCTGAGTTCCTCGGCTTCGCGACGCCCTCTGACTTCGTGCGTGCATACCCTGTGTCCAGGGAGTGGCTGGCGCTGCTGATACGCCGCATGGACACTGTGGCGTCCATCTATCGCCTTGCCGCTTCTCTCTCCCCAGGCGTAGACGAGCTCCGGTCTCGCATGGAGTTCCACCGCCGGGGCCGGTTCGATGCCACCATCACCCTCCACGACGGCCGGACATTCGGCATGGTCCGCCAGGGCCTGGCCCTGCGGCGCAGGTCACTCTACGACCGGCTGAGGGCCATAGCGGGGTACGACGACACCCGACGCCCCGGCACCGTCCTGATCCTAACGCCCAGCGTCTGGGAGCAGAGGCTGACGACGAGGTTCTGCATGGAACTGAATCTTGAAGACTCCTACGTCGCCGTGGAGTCCAGGGATACACTCGAAAGGCGTGAATACGACGCCTGGCAGAAGACCTCGGGTCTGTTCAGTGGCTCGTACTACACCCTCGATTTCGTGAGTTCACAGGGCAGCACCGGGGGAGCGCTTCATACGGAGTCGCCGGAGCGGAAGCGGGCCTCGATACCCCATCCAGAGCGGATGGTGCAGGGTGCGCCGGCCTTCGGCATCATCCCGGCTGAGAAGCGGACGCTGGACCTTATCACCGACCACCCGATGATCCCCCGCGAGCACCTTGCCCTCTGGCTCGGCGTCTCCGAGGGGCGGATCAGCCAGATGATGCACAGCCTCGTCGATACCTGGGGCCTTGTCGAACGGCGAGGGAAGCGTGGAGACGTGCGCTACACGTTGTCCGCCGAGGGCATTCGCTACGTAACCCACAGGGACCGCGCCCAGCTTCCCACCACGCAAGGCATCTGGAGCACGGCCTTCACTGCCGACCGGCAGGGCCGGAGACGGCACGTGGGTCATCGCATCGACACATGGGCTCGGCAGACGAAGCACGCCGACGGCATCACGTGGTTCCTCTCGAAGCTTGAGGCGGAGGCCAGGGCCGACCCCCACAGCGAGCTGGAGTGGTCCGTCCCCACTGCCAGGGCCGACCGGGCCTACAACTGGGGTCAGTCGGCCATCGCCCCAGACGCCGTGGGGAAGATGGTCGCAGAGGGCCTTGAAATACCATTCTACCTTGAGTACGAGCTACGTGTCCGTCACCCCGAGGGAGTCCTGGCCCGCCTAAGTCCCTACATGAGCTACTACTGGTCCACCGAGCCCGGCGACGACCAGCCTCCGTTCCCCGTCACGCTCTTCGTAGTTGACACAGAGGAGGTCGAGGCCACCTACGTGCGCACATCGGCGCGGATGACTCGGATGTCGCTGCCCATTCTCGTGTCGTGCATCCCTGTCCTGTCCACCGCAGGAATCCTGGGGCGGTCCTGGCATCCACTGTGGGAGCCGGAGTCTCCGAGACTTCCCCTGTCCAGGCTGAGGGCCTACCAGTGGGACTCGCTTTACCACCGGATGCGTCACCGTCCTGTAGAGGGGAATAGATAGGGGCCGATACGTCCCTATCTGCCCGTTATGCTGTCTGGGGGCTGCAAATGGTGCATCTTGGCCTGTAGGCGAGGTCTTGTGAGGCCACAACCCGCCTGATTTGCCCCTAATTTAGCTACGAAATAGGCCGACAAATCCTCTGACCGGTCAGCGCCCGAAAATGCAAATGAATGAAAAGCCATGCTAAACTACATTGCCTCCCCGACGATGACCTGATTGCACTTTTGCAACCCCTGACGCATCATCCGATAGCGAAGAAACAGCTATGGATGAACCTGTCCGGCGGGTCGGCACAGCTGATCCGGGCAGGATTTGGCGTGTCGGCGGCGTCCGCGGCCCAGTGTGGCCCATCGGTTTTGCGGCGAAACGATGTCGGGATGCGTGACATGATTTTGGGGCATGGGTAGGAACGCACATCCCGGGCCAGCCAGCTAGGGATTCCTGCCACATTCGGAGTGTACTGACCGAAATCTGTTAGCAGTACTTGTAAAGGGCTGGTTCCACCGAAAAAGGGATGCGATTGTCAAAGCGGGCCACCCCCCTGTAGAGGACGAAAATGAGTGACGAACGGGCATCGCGGGCCGACGACAATCAGCCCGACCTCAGATGGGTCGTGGAGTGGCTGGTCGAGCGGGAGGGTCAGCGCCGGACGGCGGCCCTTCTGGGAGTGAACCGGAAGACGGTGGCGCTGGCCCTGCGCCGTGAGCGACTGACGGGCAGGATGACTCTGGCCGTGCAGCGGCTCATGGCCAACCTGGACGACCCCGGATGGGAGAGAACGACGCCACTGGACCGGCTGGAGGCGAGGATGAGGCTGGCCATTGAAGCCGTGGACGATCTGGTGAGGGTGGTGGAGCGTCTGACCCGTCGCGTGGAGGTCCTGGAGGCGGCTCGGCAACCCGAAGACGACGCCGGGGGCCGGGAGTCGGCGGATGCTCACGACGCCGAGGGGCGGGGCCTGCGTCTGTTCAACTGGAGACGGAGGCGTCAGTCACAGGGCGAGGAAAAGAGTGATGGATGAGCGTGTGCGCTGGGTGACGAAAGCGGAGGCGGCGCGAGAGATGGAGATATCCCTGTCCACTCTCGACCGGAGGATCAGGAGGGGGGAGATCGAGGTTCGCAGGGAGGGACGCTGGGTCCACGTGCGGCTGGAGGGGCCGGAGTACGTGGGCGACGACGAGCTGCTGCGTCGATCCCTTGGTCGGGAGGACAAGCTTCAGCGGACGGTATGGGAGTTGGATAGGACAGTAACGGAGTTGGAGCGGGAGCGAGACGAGGCCAGGGAAGCGGCGTTAGCCAGCAGACAGGTGCATAAGGAGCTTGAGGAGGCGTGCCGGAAGGAGCGGGCCGCGCACAAGGAGACGAAGAATCTGCTCAACATGGTCCGCGTGACCGCAATCGTGCTGTTCGTGCTGCTGGTCGGCAGCGTTCTCCTATGGTGGTTTGTGCTGAGGTAGGGGTGGCGCCGCCAGCCCTTCGACGTTCCCGCCAGCCGGACCCCCGGTTCTTCAAACCCCATCCGCCTCTCTTACGCGTCGATGTTCCACTTTCCCCAATTCGTAGCTGCCGATGCCCCATGACGCAGGCCAAAGCCCATGTTCCAATCACGTCCGCGAACGCCATCGGCATTTTGTTCACTTTCGTAGCTGCGACTGTCCAGTGCCGCCCGACTCATCCACCGGCAACCTGTCCACTTCCAAAGCCGCGACTGTCCAGTAAGGGTGGAACGAGTACCGGAATCAAATTGCTCGCTCCAATTTAGCAGGATGCCCCATTCACGCCGGTTTCAGCTACGGAATCACCCGAACTGCAACTTGCCGCCCCGTGGGATCTCCTGTACACGGGTGTGACACCGCCAGCGACCCCTGGCATCTCGCGCCTTCTGAGGGGGGGCTGTGCGCGCGAGCCCTACCCGGTCCGTTGCCGTTGCCCAGGCGCTTGCGCTGGAGTCACTAACTCACTACAATATATCTGTACGTCCACCCTCCGGTTAGGGCAAGCTAAGACGAATGAGGCACGATATGGCCGTAGACCAGAAGGACAAGTACATAGAAATGGTGATCCGAGGCAAGTACCAGAGACTGTACACGTACCTGAGCAGTCTTCAGGTGCAGGAGTGGAGGACCTCCTTCAACGAGGTCGAGGCAGTCATCGGATTCGAGCTGCCTCCGTCTGCACGGCTGCACCGGCCCTGGTGGGGAAATCAGAGAGGCGGCAATGGCCACAGCCACGCCCTTGCCTGGAGCGTCGCCGGCTGGGAGACGGCGGAGGTCGATATGGATGGCGAGATGCTGCTGTTCCGGCGAACGCACCCGAAGCCCATACCCAGGCTTTCTCTCGACGAGGCGTGGCCCGTCCACCCCACCGCGGTGTGGCCGGAAGGTCTGAGCCTCAGACGTGAGGACCTCTACGAGGAGAGGGTTTAGTCCCGCCATGTTCATAGACACCAACGTGCTGGTGAAGTCCCGTATCCCCAGCGCGCCTGACCACGACGCGGCTCGGGCGAGCCTGGAACGTGCTTTTCGAGACCCTGAACCGCTGAGGATCAGCCGTCAGGTGATACGAGAGTACCTGGCCGTCGTCACTCGACCGCAGACCTGGACGGTGGCCATCACCCGTGGGGATGCCCTCGATGACGTGAGCAGGCTGATAGGCAGCTTCGAGATACTCGAGGACGGTCCCCTGGTGACCGAATCGCTCGTGGGGCTGTGTCGAGAGATTCCCGTGGGGGGACGGCAGATTCACGACGCCAACATCGTCGCAACCATGCTGGCACATGGAGAGCGCAGGTTGCTGACGCTCAACGTCTCAGACTTTCGCCGTTACGGCGACCGCATCGAACTGGTGGACAGATAGTTGAGTGTGAAGAAACATCCACAATCAGCCAGAAGCTACAGTGTCCCCAGCAGGTTTGGTGCGGTGATACACAAGCGGGGAACCGTGCCGGTAGTTTGTTGCCTGCACGCCATCGTTGTGGGGTTAGGCAGCTACGCCGCCGCTTTCGCCACATTGATGCTGGTCTTCGTTTTGTTGACCGCCTGCTCTCCCTCACCAAACGGAGACAACAGTCCAACAGACAGCAGAGTCTCCTCTCCTCCTCTGGCCTCTTCAACAGGGCGAGAGCTGTTCGTCGCGAACTGCGCTGTGTGTCATGGAGTCGCTGCCGAAGGTCAGCCCGACTGGCATATCAAAAAGGCTGACGGCACGCTTCCAGCGCCACCGCTCAACGGCGACGGCCACACGTGGCACCATTCAGACGGTCTCCTGTATCGAATCGTCAGCAAGGGCGGGAAGCTACTGGAAGACCCGAGCTATCCGAGCTTCAAGAGCGGTATGCCTGCATTTGGGGACCAGCTCAGCCACGAAGAGATTGTCGAGGTGCTCAACTACGTCAAGAGCCTTTGGGGAGACAAGACCAGTCGAGGACTGTCTATTCGGGAGTCTCAGGCGTTGGCCAGTGAGCAGGACCCGTTGCCCCCGGGGAGGGAGTAGGCCAAGCATCTTGGACAGGTATGCCATTGTCTGGGGCACATTTCGAATCTCTTGACGATTAACCAATCCACTCAAGGAGAACAGCATGAAGAAGATGCACCTACAGCCGCTTACACCGGCGGCGCTCTACGCACGAGTGTCCAGCGAACGGCAGGACGTGGACCTGTCCGTGTCCGCCCAGCTCAGGGCGCTCAAGGACTACGCCAGGGCCAACGGCTACTCCGTCGCACGCCAGTACATCGACGAGGCCGAGAGCGGCCTCGTCGCAGACAGGCCCCAGTTCAGAGAGATGATCGAGGAGGGCAGTAAGCCCAAGGCCCCCTTCGACGTGATTCTCGTTTGGAAATTCAGCCGCTTCACCAGAAAGCGCGAACACGCCGTCGCCTTCAAGTCGATGCTACGGCGCAAGGGTATAAGGGTGGTCTCCATCACCGAGCAGGCGGAAGACAACGCTACCGGCAGACTGCTTGAAGGAATCATCGAGAGCGTGGACGAATTCTACAGCGAGAATCTTGCCCAGGAGGTCGTCCGGGGGATGAGGGAGGCGGCATCGCGGGGCTTCTTCCTCGCCTCCAATGCCCCCTTTGGTTACAAGCGAGTCAAGGTGAACGACGGGGGGAAGGAGCGCCCCACGCTGGAGGTCGACCCGGCCGCAGCCCCCGTGGTGAGGGAGATATTCGAGAAGTCTCTGCGGGGCAGCGGCCTCAAGGAGATATGCAAGAAGCTGAACGACCGGGGGATCACCAACCGCGGTAAACGCTGGTACAAGGGAACGCTCCACTACATGCTGAGAAACGAGGCATATACCGGCACCGCCGTCTGGGGCCGCACTAGCAAGGGGGAAAAGACCCAGGACCCTGTAAGGGTGGAGGGAGCGTGGCCCGCGCTGGTGTCGAGGGAGCTGTTCGACGAGGTGCAGCAGGCGATGCGTGACCGCGCTCCGAAGGTGCTGAGGCCCGCGAGAGTCGGGAGCAGGTTCCTGCTGAGCGGACTGCTGAAGTGCGGCGTGTGCGGCAGGCCATACTCCGCCCAGGGAGCCAAGAGCGGCCAGTTCGCCTACTACATCTGCGGCACCCTGTTCAGAGAGGGCGCGGGAACGTGCAGCGCCCGCTACCTGAACGCCCCGAAGCTGGAGGCGTTCGTGGTGGAGAAGATCAGGGAGCGTATTCTCACTGAAGAGACCATCGTTGAGCTGGTGACGATGGTGGCCGAGGAAATCGACGCGATGGCCGGAGAGCTGTCCGGCAGGTTGGAGGTCATCGAGGCGGAGCTATCGGACGTGAGGAAGCGCCTTGAAAGACTCTACGAGGCCATTGAGACGAGCGAACTGACCCTTGAGGTCCTATCGCCCCGCATCATGTCTCTGAGGCACCGGGAGGAGCAGCTTGAGGCTGCGCGAGACGATGCCGAGACTCAGCTTGAGCAACGTAGAGTGGAGCTGCCCGACACCGAGGAGATCGCCCGATATGTTGCGGACTTCCGGGAGTTCCTGAAAGACGGGACGATCCCCGAGCGGAAGGCGCTCATCCGCAACTTCGTGGAGGGGATCGAGGTGGTGGGAGACGAGGCGACGCTGACGTACATGGTCCCCATGCCGAGCGACGGAGTGACGTCGGAATCGGCTTCGGTTCTTGATTTTGTCAAGTCCGGCCCACCCATAGAAGGGGCAACCCAGCATGCAGTGGCGATCGCGCATGAGAAGGACCTCCGTGCTCAAGACAAGTACGGCGTGAAATTTTTGACGTACTGGGTTGATGAGCAGCGGTCCACTGTATTCTGCCTTGTGAGTTCGCCCGACAAGGGACTGGTCACCCAGGTACACCAGGAGGCCCATGGTGGGATCCCGCATGAAATTATTGAGGTCGACCCCTCGGCTGTTGAGGCATTCTTGGGTAGAGTCATCGATCCACCAGCCGATGGTCGACATCACGGGTCGGCTGACTCAGCATTCCGTGCCATCATGTTTACTGACCTGAGCGACTTCACCAGCATTACCGTCAGGATTGGCGACTCTGCTGCCATGGAATTACTAAGGGTGCATAATGGCCTGACGCGCGATGCTCTGCACAACCTTGGGGGTCGTGAAGTGAAGCACACCGGTGATGGCATGATGGCATCATTTTTCTTGGTGCCTGACGCTGCACGATGCGCGTGCGTAATCCAAAAGGCTTTCTCCAGCTATAACTCGGCGCATCCCGAGGCCGAAATGCATATACGTATTGGCCTCAGCGCCGGGGAGCCAGTCGAAGAGCATGGCGACCTCTTTGGCACAGCCGTCCAACTGGCAGCACGAATTTGCTCCTTAGCTCAACCTAACCAGATTCTGCTCTCGGATATTGTTTGCGACCATCTGGCCGATTCTGATTTCCTACTTGTTGACCTTGGGAAGATGCTTCCGAAGGGATTTGACGCCCCGACACGGGTGCATGCTCTCGATTGGCAGCAAGTGAAAGGCTAGGTTACCGGGTCTGATCCTTCAAATCTCTCCGCCGGTTCTTCTGAGAGTGCATTGTCACCAACAAAGGGATTGTGAAAAACCCTGACTACTGCATTCACCTCCCGCCACCCTCACCTCCCGCATCCTGCCCGTCTCCGCTATCCTTGAAGCTCAGATTTTATCGAGAGTTTCGGCATCTTGGACATGTGGAGGGAGGCCAGCGGTATCAATCAAGAGGCACGCAAGCTGAGTGGGCGTAAACGCAACGAGAACGCGACGTGAAAAAATTCCAACCGATCATGTCCAAAGGGAAGCAATCAAGTCAGTGGTATGGAACTGATGCAGTGTGTATCCCGACGTGTCTGGAAGAGTGGGCTGGGTGGGCAAAGACAACCCCTTGCGGAGCCGGGGGTTTAGGGCAACAATAGGGGGCCAATGCCCATTGCCGTTTTGAGGAGGACACCGTGTCAGTGGTCAGCTATCTCAAGCTCACCCCTAATCGGGTTACCGTGAAAGAGATCGAGCGCTATCTGGAGGAGCTCACCCAGTTGGTACGCCAGCAGAAGGGCTTCATCAGCGTGGAGGTGCTGCGGCCCATTAGCGCCGCCGCCGAGTTCGTTATCCTGAGCGAGTGGGAGAGTGAGAATGACTTCAAAGCGTGGGAACTTTGGCCCCGGCACCGGCAGATCATGGATGATTACCTGGAGCGGAACGAGGACGGTTACAGCTCGGTGCGTATGACCCGCTACAAGTAGCGTCGCCTACCCTCCGCGGCGCCACCCTTGCCTCAAACCGAGGGCTGTTCACAGCGATACCAGCGAAGTCTCTGCAGGTTTCCGACACCTCGGGGACTCAGAAAACGGGTCGTCAGGTAGATGGGACGGCTGCCTAGCTCTCCCCCGGCTTTAGATAGGCGTCCGGGTTAATGAGGAACTTGACGCGACAGTCCAGGGTATCGAAATAGTACCATTCACCGTCGTGAAAGGCCCGGGTGCCCTTGCTGGGATCCACCTCGGAAGCGCCTGCACTGGTCTGTCCTGACTGTGCCCGTACATCCTCTAGATCGATCTCATTCCCGCATACTGGATCCTTGGGCATGGGTGGTTCCCCCTTCTTATGCGGCCGAAAAGACGGCCAACGTACAGGATTCCCGACTGATGATTAGCCAGCCAGTGCGTACATGTCCTCTCCCAGTCGGACATGCCCCGGCTGGTCCAAGATGGCCCGGGCAATCCTGGCCCGGTGCTCGAAGGTGCTGCCCAGCTTCAAGGTCATGGCCTCAATCCGGCGGAACCATAGGGTGGGATTGTACTCCTCCATAAAGCTCATACCACCGTGTATGGCGTTGGCCATCCTCCCCAGCATCATACACTTGTCATTGAGGAAGGCCTTTGCCTGGGATATCTCTATGCTGGCAGGGAGCCCGTTGTCGAGTCTCCAGAGAGCTTCATAGGTTAGGAGTTCACCACCATCCACCCACATGATCATGTCAGAGCAGGTGTGAGCAATGGACTGGAATGACCCGATGGGACGACCAAAGGCGTGGCGCTGCTTGGCGTAGTCGATTGCATTTTCGGCATGCTTTCTCGCTGCTCCAGCAAGCTGCGTGCAGAGGAGGGCCGTCGCCCGGTCCAGCATGGCCACCACAAGAGGCCACGCCTCATTGGGCTCTCCTATTACGTTCGCTTTCGGCACCCGTACCTTGTCAAAGTTGACCTTGCTCTGCTTGTCCTTGGCCGTGGCAATGAGCGGAGCGGCGGAGATTCCCGCGCTGCTGGTATCCACTATCAGAAGAGAGATTCCCTCGTTGCTTGAGGAGGCCTCCGCCGTGCGGCAGACTACCAGACACTTTTCCGCCACGTTGAAGTTCTCAACGAACATCTTGGTGCCGCTAAGGACGTAGCTGTCACCGTCAGCCTTGGCCTCCAGATGAATATCTCCAGGCACATAGAAATGGGGAGTTGCCTCTGATAGCGCCCACGTCAGGATCATATTCCCGCTGCTGACCTTTGGGAGAATATCCTGCTGCTGTTGCTCCGTGCCATCCTTGGCGATGGTAAGAGCGGCCACCACGGTACTGTGGAGTGGCACCGGAGCAATGACTCGTCCCACCTCTTGCAGCACCAACCCCATGTAGCTCAAGGACAATCCCTGCCCTCCATGCTTTTCAGGGAGGGCAAGGCCTATCCAGCCATTGTCCGCCATCTTCTTCCAGAACTCCGGGGGATAGCCAAGGTCGTCTTTCTCCATCTCCCGCGCCAGTGAGGGAGGACACTCTCCCTCAAAGAACTCCCTAGCGCCGTTTCTGATCAGCTCTTCCTCTTCACTCAGGAGAACATCCATACTCTTTCCTTTCTGGCACTCATGACACTTCACCGCGCATGGTCAGCAGGCACACAGAGAGTACCTACCCTTCCTGGCGAAGCGTCTTCCCCCTTGGCCTCAATGATGGCCGACCTAGTTATGGCGAACAGGCAAATCCAGGCCGCGGCGAGCGACCTGGTCACGCATGATGTGCGTGCTCCCGTGGTTATTTCCAGACACCCACACGTTTATGACGTTATGAGCGAATGTCCCGTCCATGATGGACTCTGGGGAGCCGTTGAGGAGCTGAGCGTAAGGGCCCAGCATCTGAGCAATGGCCTCTGTGCTCCTCATCCCGTGCTCAGGTGCCCAGACCTTCTCCATGGACCCCTCGTAGGTGAAGTCGATATCATTCTCCACCATGGACATGCTGCGCATGGTCATCAGCCTGCACACCTGGGCCTCTATCCACATCTCCGCAAGCTTGTCCCTCACCTCCGGCTGCTCGATCAGGGAGTAGCCATTAAAGGTGTTCTCCTTCAGCCAGTTGATGATGTACTCGTCCATCTGCACGGAGATGTAGTATCGCCAGGCCCCAACCCGGTCCAGGTTGAGGGCCTGAGCACCCACGTACCAGCCTCTATTCTCCTCGCCCAGGCGAGCGGTAATGGGCACGCGCACGTCCTCAAAGAAGACCTCGTTCGTCCTGTTGAACCCATACGTGGCCGTCCAGGGCGGCATGGGGTCACTCGCGATAGTCCAGATAGGGCGCACGGTGATCCCCGGGGAATCTATGGGGATGAGAAGAATGGTGATACCCCTGTGGGGAGGGTTGGCATCGGGGTCGGTTCGTACCATGGTGTAGATGTGTGTGGCGCTGTGGGCCGATGAGGTAAAGGTCTTCTGGCCGTTGATGACGTAAAAGTCTCCGTCTCGCACCGCACGGCACTGTAGGTTAGCCAGGTCGGCGCCTCCCCGGGGCTCAGTGAAGCCTAGGGCAAAGGAGATCTCTCCACGGAGGACCCTGGGAACGAAGTAGCTCTTCTGCTCATCCGTACCTGCCATCACAATAGCCCCAAGCCCACTCCCTCCCTCACCGCCAATGTTGGCGCCGGCTCGGACGAACTCCTCTTGGATCACGTAATCGTCGAAGTGGCTGCCGTCCTGCCCCCCCAGCTCTTTTGGCCTGCTGATGCCCTTCCAACCCTTTTCAGCTATTTTCTTTGTCAGCTCACGACGACGCTCCGAGAACGACGCCTCCGTATCGGTTTGCGGCTCATCGGTGCGAGTCGTCTCAATCCCTTCCCCCCGTCCCCGTAAATCCTTAGGGACGTTCTCCTCGATGAACTTGCGAACCTCCTGTTTGAGGGCTGATTGTTCGGGCGTCCATCCAAAGTCCATCTTGTGCCTCCTTCTATACACAGTCCAAGGCAAAGTGAAGTGCTACTGCACTTCAAGGCCCACAGGCTATCACCGGGGCCTTCCCCCTCTGCAACCCCTATTCTCTCTTTTTCAGTGCCGCTGTCAACCCTTGGAGCCGCGGCACTCCTGGTTCATTATACCCGTTTCCCAACCCTTTTTCCTCAGTCGGCGTCCTACTCGCCGACTTTACTGGAGCCTGGGTATCACATCCTGCCACAGGGTCTCCATCTGCTCGATATGATCGGTGACCGGCGTAAGCAGCACAAGCTCCGGCTCCATGGAGAGCACCTCATTCAGCCCTTCAACGCACTGGTCCACGGTGCCCCATACGCTAACCTCACCCCCTCTGGCGGCGCTGCCGTACACCCTGCCGAAGAACTGCTCCATCCGTTGCTTGGCCTGGGCCGACTCCCTGTCCACGGCAATGTAGACGCGTTTGGAGATGGCGAAGGTGGCCGGGTCTTGCTTCGCCTCCTCCAGGTAGCCCAGAATCAGCTTGGACTCTTCCTTAAACTGAGCGGTGGTGGAGTTGCCTGCGCCCATCCAGCCGTTCCCGTGCCGCACCGCCCGCTTGAGCGCCAACGGGAGGTGGGCGCCGAACCAGATGGGTGGGTGAGGCTTCTGGAAGGGCTTGGGCTCCATCTGGAAATCGTCGAGCTGCCAGAACTCGCCTCTATGCGTCACCGAGGGCTGGGTCCACATCGCCTTCATGAGCTCTATACCTTCGATAAACCGCCGCACGCGCCCCTCCGCGGTCAGGCCGAAGGCAGGGTAGTCCCTCCCGGAGTTGCCCAGGCCCACGCCTACTATGAGGCGGCCGGTGCTCAGCTGGTCCAGGCTGGCCAGGAGCCTGGCGAAATGCCCCGGGTTGCGCAAAGCAGAGATGATGACGGAGCTGCCCAGCCGGACCCGGCTGGTGAGGGCCGCGACGTAGCAAAGGAGGCTCACTGGCTCCATGACGGCGAAGTTACTGACCACACGTTCCTGCACCCATATGCTGTGATATCCCAGCGCCTCTGCCCTGGTGACAAATCTATGAATCAGGGGAACATCTACCGGCCCCGTGAGGAAATGCTGCGGTATACTGATTCCCCAGCGAGTGGCTGACTTTGTAGCCATGCGTCAACGCCTCCTTGAGACAGTCCGACTCTGGTTGTAGTTGTAGAAAGCCCTAGCTGCCGGCCTGGGACACTGCCCGGATGATAGCAGACCGGTCCGGGAAACGACCGGACTGACGCCAAAGCTCTTTCCCTTGCCCGTCAAAAACGATGAAGGTGGGCACCAGGTGGACGTTGTAGCGCTGAAATAGGCTGCTCCCCACCGGTTCTTTGATGTTGCGGCGTAGGACACGCGCCTCTCCTTGAAGCTCTCGCTCCAGCCCATCGACGATGGGCTTAGCCGAAAGGCATATGGCTCAGTAATCGGAGTAGAACTCCAGGAGCGTGGGGGTGCCGCCACGGAGCACCGAATCGACGGCATCGGTGGTAGGGTATGAGCTTGCGCCGGTGCGTAGCACTATGTACCTCACGACGAGGAGGCCCACCACCGCCGCGACAATTCCGCCACGCCACAGGTAGCCTCTCACACTCAATATGGGCACCAGGGCCAGGGCCAGCACCACCGCCGTCGCCAGGAGGTATGAGTGTTGGTTCAGTAGCTCTCTCATTGCTTGCGCCTGGCACAGTGTACGGCGTTGTTTACCGTGGCGAAAGAGGCATTGTAGAATGATACGACTCCCATAGCCAGAGGAATACAAGGAGCCGCGAGGCAGCCGGAGGGTACGGGAGGTGCCATGACACAGCTTGAACGGGAGAGGTGCGTAGCCTGTCGCGCCGATTCGCCCCACGTGACCGACCCGGAGGTGGCAGAGCTCCATCCCCAGGTACCGGAGTGGACCCTCAGAGCGGACAACGGGGTCAGGAAGCTGGAGCGCAGCTTCAGCTTCCCGAACTTCGGCCAGGCGCTGGCCTTTACCAACGCCGTAGGTGGCCTGGCCGAGGCGGAGGGGCATCACCCCCTGCTGGTCACCGAATGGGGAAGAGCGACGGTTACGTGGTGGACCCACAAGATCCGAGACCTACACCGCAACGACTTTATCATGGCGGCGAAGACGGACAGGGCCTTTGAGGGACTTTCCCAGAGCCGTGAGCAGTGAGATCGCTTCCATCACATCCGTACCGTTGCAGGCGGAGTAGAGCATAGCGGTGCGGGTGCCCTGTGCATCAGCATGGTGCTATACTTATCGGTTACGCCCGCCGGTTCCTACTGTCCGTTGCTATGTACGGCGGAAATGTGTGAACGTGCGCTTTGGTTGTCCGTGTGATAGACCGACATTCGGCAAAGGAGGAGCCCCTTGACCCAGAGCCGCGATCTTTACGACGTGGTGGTAGCGGGGGCGGGACCGGCGGGCAGCGCCACCGCTCGATACCTTGCCCGTGATGGCTTCCGCGTTCTTCTTCTTGAGGAGCACCCAGATATAGGGACGCCGCTGCACTGTTCAGGGCTTGTGACGCCCAGGACCCTTGAGGAGGCAGCGGTAGGCACCGACATTGTCCTTCACCACATCACCGGCGCCCGGGTGTTCACCCCCTCCGGGGCCGAGCTGACCCTGGGAGACGGAAAGACCCGCGCAGTGGTCATCGACCGGGTGGGCTTGGACCGAGCGCTGGCCCATGAGGCGCAACAGGAGGGGGCGCAACTGGAGCTGGGAGCCCGGGTGGTTGCATTGGAACGTCAGAAGAGACATCAGAAGGGACAGCAGATGCTGGTGACCGTGGAACGGAGCGGTTCCCGGAGCGTGGTGGCAACGCGACTCCTGGTGGGGGCCGATGGAGCCCACTCCCGGGTTGCCCGTCTCGTGGGCTTAGAGGGGTCCGGGGAGAGGGTGATCGGCCTGGGAGCAGAGGGGACGCTTCCGAACGTCGATGAGAAGCATGTGAAGGTATTCGTGGGACGCTCTCTGGCGCCGGGCTGGTTTGGGTGGACCATACCGCTGGGCGAGGGAAGGGTGCGACTGGGCCTGGGGACGAGCAACCATATGAAGCCAGTGGACGGCCTCCGGCGGCTGTTTCAGTCCTTCCCCGAACACTTTGCCGGGTGGCAACCCACCCGATGGACGGGGGGAGCCATTCCACTGTGGTCGCGCCGGGAGACCGTTGCCGACAACGTGATGCTGGTGGGGGACGCCGCCGCACAGGTGAAGCCCACCTCCGGGGGTGGCATCTATCCGGGACTGGTGGGAGCCCGGGTGGCGGCACAGGTTGCTGGTCGGGCGCTCTCCCAGGAGAGCCTGGGCCGCAAATCGCTCAGCGCCTATCCACGAGCCTGGGACAAGGCATTGGGGAGGGAGTTCCAGCAGGGAGCCGACCTGCGGCGCGTCTACGCATCCCTGGACGACCGGGACTTCGATAGGCTGGTGCGGCTGTTCGGACGCCAGCGGATGCTGCGGATGATCAACAAGTACGGGGATATCGACTTTCCCGGTGGGATGTTCAACCGGCTGACGAAGCTGGCGCCAGTGCTGTGGATGTTCGTGCGGGGGCCGCTGCGATACGCGCCGCTGTGGAGGTAGACCCCTCTACGCGGGTTGGAGCATAGACGGCTGGATGACTCGGATGGGGATGGGCTCCTCCTTGCCCCGTAGCGTGACGGTCTTCTGCTCCAGGCCCGCAAAACGGTCGGCTACCTCTTCATAGACCGTTTCGCTCAGGACGATCTCTCCAGCCGTTGCCTCTGCCTGTAGCCGTGCCGCGGTGTTGACGGTATCGCCCAAGGAGGTGAAGTCATTGATTCCCTCTGTACCCACCTTGCCAACGTAGGCGGGCCCCGCATGCACGGCTATGCCCAGAGGCAACCAGGGTTCCCTTGTAGTCCCATAGCCCACTCCACGCATGATCTCTACAGCGGCATGGACGGGGGCGCTCCGGTATTCCGGTCCGGAGGCAGCGGGAAAAAGAGGGCCATCACCTCATCTCCCACCATCTTGTCGATCACCGCGTTATGGGCTAAGAGGCCGTCCGTTGCCGTCCGGTAGAATCGGTAGAGCAGGGCTGCGAAGGCAGTGGCGCCCATACGCTCACCCAGGCCGGTGGAGCCACGCACGTCCGCGAACAACACCGCTATGTCCACCTCTGCCCCGCCCCGGGGCATCACGTGGTCTCAGAGGTTGCACAGGTTGGGGTTCTTCCGTGACGGCCCCCGTCCAATGGACTTCAGGACCGTGCCGCCAATGCCACCCACGGGGATGCGGCATACACTGCAGCGAGGCGATCCGGGCAGGATGGCCATTCGGGTGTGATGTCCATGCACCAGCACCTCACGCCACATGGCCTCTATATTCTGGTCATCGACTGGCACCGTCATGCCAACACCTCCAACGCGCACTTGGGAGCACAGTATACGGTGGGGATGTGAGATGTCAAAGTCTAACCTTGTTTGCCGCCCAGCACGTCCAGGTACTTGTAGGCCGCCCCGGTGTTCAAGAGAACGATGGTAGCGGCGGGGTCAACGGCGTCCTCTTTGAGAAGGCGCTTGAGTCCCGCCAGGGTGGCGGCTCCCTCAGGAGCGGGGTAGATGCCCTCGGCCCGGGCCATCTCGTCCACCGACTCGATCATCTCTGAGTCGGATACGGTTACGGCGGTTCCGCCGCTGTCCCGCAGCGCCTGGAGGATGAGGTAATCGCCGATGGCGGAGGGAACTCGTATGCCCGCAGCTATGGTGCTGGCGTTCTCCCATGGCTCGGCGAACTCCGCCCCATGCTGGAAGGCTCGGACGATGGGCGCACATCCCTCCGCCTGCACGGCCACCATGCGGGTGGTTATGCTATCTATCCAGCCGAGGGCCAGCATCTCCTGGAAGGCCTTCCATATACCGACGATCCCGGTGCCGCCGCCGGTGGGGTAGACGATAACGTCCGGGGTTCGCCACCCAAGCTGCTCCGCCAGCTCATAGCCCATGGTCTTCTTCCCTTCAACGCGGTAGGGCTCTTGAAGGGTGGATACGTCGAATAGCCCCTCCTGGGCCGCACGCTCCTTGGAGAGGCGGCCGGCATCGCCGATGAGGCCGTCGACCAGGGTGAGGTGAGCGCCAAAGGCGATGCACTCCTGCTGGTTGGCCATAGGTGCATCCTTTGGCATGAAGACGTGGGCCTCCAGACCCGCCTGGGAGCAGTAGGCGGCGAGTGCCCCCGCGGCGTTTCCCGCCGAGGGTATGGTCAGACGCCTCTGTCCCAGCTCTCTGGCCTTGGAGACCGCCGCGGAGAGTCCGCGGACCTTGAACGAGCCCGTGGGGTTCAGCCCCTCCTCCTTGATCATAAGCCTGGCGCAGCCCAGCTTAGTGCCAAGGTTTGAAGCAGCCAGGAGCGGGGTCATCCCCTCGCCCAGGGAGGCCACGTGGGCTGGGTCCAGCACGGGCAGCATCTCAAAGCAGCGCCACATGGTCGGTGGCCTGCTCTGGAAAACCTGCTTATCGATCTCCCTGCGGGCGCTTTCCAGGTGGTAGCGGGCGTAGAGAACCTTGCCGCACGCGGGACAGGTGCGGTACACCTGGTCGGTCGGGTAGGAGGCCCCGCAGGCGGTGCATTCCAGGTGGCTCAGGTAGCTTTTCATGGGGTGTACGTTGCTTAGCTTCCAGAGTGCAGCTATCATAGCATGTTCCGCTTTTGAAGCCGCCGCCTACGGGTTGAGCGCACGTCAACGAAAGGGCAACTTTGATGTAGAGTAGAGGGTTATGGGAACGTATGACATCCACTGCCATATGCTTCCGGGCATTGATGACGGGCCCGAGCAGCTGGAGGATGCCCTGGCCATGGCCAGGGTGGCCGCAGCCGATGGCACGCGGGTGGTGGTTGCGACGCCCCATGCGGCCCAGGTGGCGGCCCAGGGTGGAAGAGAGGCGCTGGTCCAAAGGGTTGTGGCCTTCAACCATGAGATTCAAGCGCATGGCATCGGGTTGGAGGTGGTGGTAGGCAGTGAGCATTTCCTGAACCTGGGCCTGGTGGAGGAGATTCGTGCGGGCGAACCAGTGACGCTGAACGGCTCCCGGTTTATCTTGGTGGAGGTGGATTTTCTCCAGTACCCGCCCTACACGGAAGAGGCGCTTTTTCAGATACAGGTGCAGGGGAAGGAGCCGGTTCTGGCACACCCCGAACGCCAGAACACGATTCAGAAGCACCCGGACCTTCTTGCCGGCCTTGTGGAGCACGGTGTTGTCTGTCAGATCACGGCGGGAAGCCTGCTGGGACAGTTTGGGCGACCTGCCCAGAAGAGCGCCAAGCGGCTGCTGAAGCGAAACCTGGTCCATCTCATCGCATCCGATGGCCACTCGCAGGGGACGTATCGCCCGCCGGTGATGTCTGAGGCAACCCGTGTCATAGAGAGGCTGATGGGGAAAGAGACGGCATGGCTGTTGGCAGAGGAGAACCCAAAGGCCATTGCATCCAACGGCACCGTCCGGCTGCCCGAAGCGAGGCCTAGCCGCCGGCTCTTCACCTGGTTTGGGCGCGGGCGAGACGTCAGATGAAGGAGCAGAGGCTACCGGTGGTATTTCCCGGCTACGAAGGTATTCGCCGCGTGCGGGCCCTGGCCCAGGAGCATCGGAGACTAGCTGACCTGGCGATGGTAGCGGGGATTACACTCCTTGGGCTGGCCCTGATCCAGAGGCTGTTTCAGCCGGGTTTTCCGCCAGGGGTGGATACACCGCTCTACCTCCACCTTAGCTGGTTCACGCAGGAGACGCTCCAGGGGTCCGGTGGGGTGCTAGATCCGTATTGGTACGGCGGGTTCCGCCCATATACCACCTACCCTCCCGTGACCTACACTCTGGTGGGAGCGCTGGCGGCGATTCCCGGCGTTGGCCTTGTTCCCGTGTACAAGGTGCTGCTCCTGGCAGCATACGCCGGAACGGGCATTGCCACTACCGTGCTGGCCAGAGAGATGGGAAGCGGCAGGCTGTGGGGCACCTTTGTGGGCGCTCTGGTAATGCTGGCGCACCCGCTCCTGGTCTCCATTGGCCTGTGGGGTTGGTTTGCATCCATTGCGGCCATGCCCTTTGCGCTGCTGGCGTGGGCAGGCCTGGAGCGGGCCTATCATCGGCGGGAGATGCGGTTCGCCGTGTGGGGTGGGCTTGCTCTAGGGATGGCTGTTCTAACCCATCATATGACGGCCTTTGCCTTTGGCCTGGGGATACCGGCATGGGGACTCTACTACCTGGCCCGCTATCCATCAAACCGCCGGCACCTGCTCCGTATGGCGCTATGGTTCACGGTCACTACCACCGTGGTCACCGTGTGGTGGATCATCCCCTGGCTGGTCAATCTGCTGGACGCGGGATTCAGACGGGAGACCCCTGGGCTGTGGACCTTTCCGCTTGTTCAATATATGGAGGCGATAACCAGCACCGGGCTTATAGCACAATATGGCTTCCCATCGTACATTGGGATTGCGTTTATCATCATGGCGGTTGGAGGGACGGTGCAGGCGCTGGTGATGCCATCTCGGTATACGCCGTACGCCATCCTGCTTCTCATTCTGGTGGCCTTTAGCCTTGGGGAGCAGGTGAACCCTTTGCTACGGATACGGCCGTTCGACGGCCTGGACGTTGCCCGCTTTCACCTGTTCATGGTGCCGATTATGGCAGTGGTAGGGCTGCCGTTCCTGGCCAGCCTGGGAGAGGGTATGGTTGGGCTGGTGCGGCGGCAGACAGCCCCATGGGTGCCGGGTCTGGCCAGCGGCTTGCTGGCAGTTGCTATCCTGGGGCAGATGACCTGGGATGCCAGCGTGGCCTCAGGGCTTTTGTTCCAGCCGTATAGGGTAAGCGCTACTATGGGGGAGGCTCTTGACTGGTTTGCGGAGGAGGAGCGCGAGGGCAAGGTACTTGGAGTAGGGTTCTGGCATTGGGACGATTTCCTTCTGCCGTACCGTGTTAGCCGAGCGGTGGTGGATGGCTGGCACGATGAGGGGGCGAAGAACTGGCGCGCGGTGCGCTCGCTGCGGACTATGATGTGGACGCGGGAGATCGACGTTTCCGAGGCACACCGGCTTTTGAGAGAGGTGGACGGGCGCTACATTGTTGTGGATAACTGCTATCCAGGCGAGGCGCCAAGCCAGTTCCGCCAAGCACTGCGGGAGCGCCCGGAACTTTTTGAGGAGGTGGCCGAGTTCCAGACTTCGCTGGACGAGTGCCAGGAGCAGTTTCCCCGGATATCTCGGTCTATGGAGCGGTTCCTGGGGCGCTTCTCGCCGTCCTACCCCCTGGAAGAGAAGCGGATGATTACGATTTTCCAACGGATACCGTCAGAGGTTGCACGTCTCCAGAGCTATGACACCTCCTGAGCTCATTGCAAAGCGCAAAGGCCCGTTCGGCAAGGTCATGGCCTCCGCCATGTTGGCGGTGGCTCTGCTGATGGTTGCCTGCTCCTCGGATGAGAAGGCGTCTGACGAGAAGGCAGCCCCACCCGCGCCAGGAGAGGTGGTGGTTATAGAGGAGCTGGCATCGGCGGCGATCCGTCCGGGCGTGGAGCGTAGCTTGAGTCGCCTGGTTATCATTCCTCGCCAAGCGATCGTCCCGGCGGGAGAGCGGGTGGTGTTCACCGCCATCGCCTACGATCAGAGGGGACGGGCTTTACCGCAGTTGGAGTTGCGTTGGAGCATGAAGGACAATCTGGCGGGAAGCATCAGCCCTACGGGCCTCTTTCGCGCCGCCACGTATAGCGGCATCTTCAGGGATGCCATAGGGGTCTCGGCGACCTACGGAGTCGGTGGGGAGACCGTGCAGCTACAGACCCTGGCCTCCGTATCGATCATCCGCCCTCTCTCCGAACATGACATCGATAGAGTCCTGGTGCTGCCAGGCATGGTCCAGGTGGAGCCCGGAGCCAGTTTGCAGCTTACGGCGCTGGCCCTGGACCGAGACCGCGTGCCTGTTCCCAATGTAGTGTATACCTGGGAGGTGCTGGACCCGATGGCCGGCACCATAGATGAACAGGGCCAGTTCACAGCCACAGAGGAGGCGGGCTCCTACCTCGGAGCTATCCGTGTGGTTGGCTATAAACGCCAAGACCGTAGTCAGACGGCGGCAACGGCCGTATCGGTAGAGGTCAGCAGTTTAGAGGGCGCCCAACAGCCCACGAAAGTGAACCTGCTTCCCCAGGCGGTAAGCCTGCGGCCCGGAGATGCAATAGAGTTCAGGGCCTTTGTCCTGGATAACAGGGGGAACCTGTTCGAGAGCATTGTGGCCAACTGGAACCTTCGGGATACGGGAGCGGGCGCCTTGGACAGCGAGGGGGTGTTCCGGGCCGGGTCGCAGCCAGGGACGTATCTGAACCTGGTGGAGGTTACGGTGACTCCTCTGGGAGTTGAGCCTCCAGTCACGTTGAACGCGACGGCTACTGTGACGGTGCTACAGCCGGCTGAGGAGACGCCGCACCTGCTGCGGGCGGTAATAAGCCAGCAGGTATTGCGCCTCCAGCCTGGGGAGTCCGCTCAGCTTGCCGCAAGCGCAATTGACAAGTCCGGCCAGATCATCCGGCCCGCATCGATACGCTGGTACGTCACGCAAGATGTAGCCGAGGTGACCGCCGATGGGACAGTGACGGCCTTGGATATGCCGGGCACCTATGCGGACGCGATTATCGTTGAGGTTGAGGACCAGGGCGGGGTGCGGACGGCTTCGGCGACGCTCATCATCGTGGGGCCACTAGCCCGAGTGGAGATCGTGCCGTCGGCGATCACCGTGGTGCCGAATCAGGTGGTCCAGTTCATCTATGCAGCGTACGATGCCAACGATGTGCGGCTGTTCGATGCCTCTGCCAAATGGGAGGTGCTGGACCCGGCGGTCGGCAAGATCGATAACGTGGGGCTGTTTATCGCTAGCGGCGCGCCGGGCGAGTATCCCGACGTTATCAAGGTGACGGTGAGCCAGCGCCAACGCCCCAGGCCTGAGGATGGGTGATGTCATCATCCAACGCGCAGGAGCAGGGAGCGCTAGCAAGGAGGGCCCGTGCGGCGCTCCTCCTCCGACTCAAAGGTGGTGTGGTATCAGCGTTACTTGGTGGGTGGATGGGGCTCATCTTCTACCTCTCGTCGCTGGAGGCCGCAGCGGTGCCGGATGCGTTGTCACAGCTTGGTTGGGTGCGGGAGGTGGGGGTGCACGCCGTGCTCTACACCGTTCTGGGCGGCCTGGCGTTGCTGACCCTCTGGGTATGGATTGTGAGGCCGGACCGCCGCTTACTCTGGGCGGGGGCAGCGATGGCCTTCGGGATGCTGCACGGCGTTCTGGATGAGGTGCATCAGTCCTTTGTTCCCGGGCGGTCCGCTTCGCCGTTCGATCTCCTCATAGACGCGCTGGCAAGCGTGGTGGGGGTGCTAGCCGTTCGGAGGCTGGCCCGGCCGCACCGGCCTCTGAGCAGCTTTGTATCCAGGCAATGAACAGTTTTACTCAACCCACCAACCACGGCTTTGGGTTATCGGCCGCAGTGGCACTGGCTTTCCTGGCCATGGTCCTGGCGCTGGCGCCTACGCCCAGCGCACTAGCATACGACCTACGCCAGGGGCCGTCTCCGGAGGTGTTGGAGATCTCGGTGGCCTCGGCAGTGGTGAATCCGGGCGAACCTGTGGAGGTCAGCGCCACCATCCGTAACCCCTTTGCCGAAGAGACGGAATTTCACGTGGCGCTGCTGGTAGACGAGGTCCCGGAGAAGGAGCAAGAGGTACGCCTACCCGGGGGAGCTACCAGGGTCTTGAAGTTCTCCGTAGTTCGCTCGGAGCCGGGAGCCCACCTGGTCCGCCTGGGCCCTCAGGCGATTACCTTTCAGGTGCTGGCGGCTCGGTTCCTGGTACATGATGTTCACATAACGCCTGCCGTTGTTGCGGTGGGCGAGCCGGTGGCGATTCTGGCCACGGTGGAAAACCTCGGACCTGCACCGGGCACCTTCCAGGTCCCCGTGGCCGTGAACGGCCAGGTGAAAGAGGTCCGTACCCGTTTCTTGGAGGCGGGAGAGTCGACCACGGTCGATTTCCAGGTAGTGGAATCTACGCCTGGGGCATACACCGTCCTTGTAGAAGAGGTGCCCGGCTCCTTCACCGTTGTTGGGCCTACGGTGGAGATCACTGTCCCCGGCTCTCTGCCCATTAGCGTGGCCGTGGCGGTGGCAACGGAGGGCAGTGGGGGACAGCTCTCTCTGAATGGCGACCAGGTGAGCCTGCGGTCCGCAGCCTCCGGGGCGCTGGAGGTGCTGCTTCCGGTGGACTTGGAGCCAGGCGCAACGCTGGCCTCCTTCAACGATCCGGTCTCCGGGATTACCTACGATGGCGCTACGCTGGTCCTTCCCCTTCGAGATGAGCGGTTTGCGGAGGTGACGCGGCTGGTCATACAGCCAGCCGCTGCAGAGGGCCTTGGCACCGCGGCGCTCCTTAGGGCAACGACCATCCGCCTGGTAGTGCCCAGCACCCTCCTTCTGCTGCCTGGAGTGTCCTCTCCGGCTACCCCGCTCTCATTTAGCGCGGAGGTCTCCCTGGAGGAGCTTACGCTAGGGGCGCCCATTCGTTTGACGGCAGGTCACCGGCCCTCCCCGGAGACGCTGGCGGAGGTGGAGGTGGAAGCGAGGGCACAGGGGATGTCCATAGCTGAGGTGGTTGTATCGGCGACCCTGGATATAAGCGCTCCCCCTGGCGCGGGGGAGACGCTGGTCGGCACGGTCACGTTCGGGGTGGGCCGCGTCTGGTTCGAAGCCCTTGGAAGCAGCAACTTCGCCGTAGCCCAGCTCGGTGGCAATGATCCGGTCCAACTCCTGGAGATTCAGGAGACGGAGCTGGCAGGAGATCAGATGCTACTCAGCACACCCGTGGCCCGGGGACAGGGGAGGTTCCTCCTAGTGCTGCTGGCTCCTATGACATCTGTCAACGTAGAGAGGCTTGTTTTCGGTCGGCCGGTGGCCATTGTGGGCGAACCGCTGGAGGTGAGGGCAATTGTTGAAAACACCGGCGGTGATAAAGAGGGAGCGTTGCTGGTGCTCAGGGTAGACGGCGATCCGGTGAATGTCGAGCCGGTACAGACCCTCAGCGATGGCGTTCAACAGGCGATCTTCTACGTGACGGTTGAGGAGCCGGGGAGCTACGGCCTAGAGGTGGAGGGAACGGCAGGCCAGCTTGTTGCGGGGTTGGCAGATATTCCCGGATATATCCAGGTCTCCCAACTCACCGTGGAGCCTGAGGAGGCTGCACCCGGCGAAACGGTGACTATCTCGGCGATAGTGCTGAACGTTGGGCCCCTGGAGGTAGTCTCGGAGGGAGCGGTACTGATCAACGGAATTCCGGAGGTCAGCGGGCGCTTCAGTCTCGCTTCCGGAGGGGCCACCGAGGTTCGCTTCCAGATAGCCAAGGAGCAGCCGGGCTCGTATCAGATCGCCTTCCTGAACGCCAGGAGCCAGTTCGCTGTGGTCACCGAGCGGACGCCGGCCACGTTCCAAGTATCGGAGGTCGATGTTACGCCACACATAGTCAGTCCCGGTGAAAGCGTAACGGTCTCCTTCTCCGTAGCAAACGAGGGAGAAGAGGCGGGAGTGTACGTGGCGTCGCTGGTGATCAACGGCCAGGAGTTCCAGCAGAGAGAGCTGCTCGTGGAGGGGCTGACCGCCGTGCCTACGAGCTTTACCGTGGAGACCGAGGGGGCTGGAATCTACATCGTGGAGCTGAGTGGAGTGCGGAGAAACTACGTCGTGGTCCCGGCGGAAGACCGCACCGGGATTGTGGTGGTGGAGCTCACCATACAGCCTCAACGCGTTCCCAGTGGTGATCTGGTGGCGGTGACGGTAGAGCTGCGGAACCGGTTCCCGACGCTTGAAAGCGGCGTGCTCGTCTTTAGCGTGGACGACGAGATCGTGGAGGAGCGAGAGGTGACACTGGCGGGCGACGGTTTGGGCCGAGAGGTGTTTCTCCTGAGACGAGACGAGGCGGGAACGTATAAAGTGTCCGTTCAGCAGAGGCTGGGTGCCGAGATTTTGTTCGGGGAGCTGAGCCAGTCGTACCTGGTGACGCGTATTTTGACGCCGCCCTCCTTTGAGATTCTGAGCCTGGAGGTCTCGCCGTCACCCGCGGAGCCTCTGGAGCCGCTGGTCATCTCCTTTCTGCTGGCCAACCATGGCGAGAGGGAGGGAACGTTTGACGTCAGGATGACGGTGGATGGTGAGCTGGAGGTGCGAGAGGAGATCCGGCTTCCTGGGCAGACCACCCGACAGATCAGCCTCTCGCTGGAAGGCCGACCTGCGGGCACCTATGTACTAGGGGTGAACGGCACGAGGATCCAGATCACCGTACGTGCTGAAGAGCCCTCTGTCCAGCCACCGGAAGAGGAACCACAGGAGAAGGTTGTGGTTTTATCGGTTGCCTTGGAGCAGGATGAGAGGCCGTGGATCCTGGCGGTGGCCGCGGCGGTGGCGCTGCTGCTTGTGGCCGGGGCCATCTACTGGCTGACCCTGCTGGAGCGGGCGTCTCGACCGAAAGGATAGCGAAGGCGAAGGTGGTGTCTCGGCAAGACTACCGGGAGACCGGCACAGGCTCAGCGATCAGGGCAAAGGTACCAGGCCGGAGGATACGAGCCATGATTGAACCGTCTCTTGGGTTGAAGGCCGTGACCAGCGGTAGCCACCGGTCGTTTTCCGTGTCCAGTCGCGCCAGCAGCAACCGGGCGGGAAGATCGCCCGCGGCCTGCAGCTCATCCTGGCGTACATGGAGCCGGAGCCTGACGGGCCGGGCGAACTCCACCGGTAGGGGAGCGCCGGTGTGATCGTACGTTTTCACCTGGAAAACCCGTTGAAGGAAGCGCCCCGGACCGCCCAGGGGCACCTCTCCGGCGGAGAGAGGCTGGTAGCTCAACTGAATCGTACGGTTGATAGCGCCTGCTTCGATCTCCAGGGTAACCCTGTTCTGCGGGTCGGCATCACCGCTGAACACGGGGGTGAAGGACCGTGGTGGGATGCGAGGCAGTATACCGCCAAACACGGGGTCCAGCTGCACGGCGATGCTGCCGGAAACGGCGGGGGCGGGAATGGGGTTCACCTGAGAAGCGGGAACCACATCAGGAAGCGGCCCCAGGGGGGCGGGCGGCGGCGTAGGCCAGGGGGCTGATTGTGCCAGCGCCTCCGGGAAGCCGACTTGAAGCACCAGCAGCGCCGATATCCCCAGACCGGCGGCCGGGGCAAGCAGCCATCTCCTCCAACGAAGGTTTACCATCTGCATACGTGAGATAATGTAGGAGTTTATGGGTATCATCATACAAAAGCTGTGCACCCTCCACAAGGTTTTGGTGGGCAGGTAGCCGAGAGATGCGGCAGCGTATCGCACGTGTGTTAGCGGAGTGGCGGTTGCTTAGGCCCTCCATTCCGTCGTGGAAGTGGCTGTATCGGCCTGCGCTTCCATCCGGCTGGCGAATGCCCACGCTCCCGTCGTCGGGGCGGCTGAAGCCGCTGCTGGACCGCATCCATGCCTATGTGGCCCGGAGGTCGTTCCTCAGCCGTCGGAGGTTGTTCGTTGGGGGCATCGCGCTTCTGGGTATCCTGGTGGTGCTGCTGGGCGGGTTTGCGTGGAACACCAGCAGGGCGGCAGCGGCGGTCCAACGGGATATTGCGGACATTCTGGACACGGTTGGCGGCGAGTTCGTGCGGGAGCTGACATCGCCGGAGGAGTATGCCGAGCTTGTGCGGGAGGTTGGGGAGGTAGAGAGGGAGCTGAGTGACCTGCGCACCAGGCTTGCGGTGTTGCAATGGCTCCGATGGCTGCCAGGGATCGGCTCTCGGATAGGGGACGCGATGCTGCTTCTGGGTATGGGCGACCACTTCGCCCGCGGCACCCTCCTGACGCTGGAGGGCTACCGTGGGGTTGCCACTGCCCTGAATCCCAACACGTCGCCGGAGGTGATCGCCGCCCTCGCCGAAACCCTGAAGGGTGCGGCGCCCCTGTTCATTGAGGCGCAAGGTGAGCTAGCGGAAGCGAGAAGGCTGAGCACCCAGATAGGGGACACGGCTGCCCTGGGGTCCACGGCTCTACGCGCCCAGGAGCGGGTGAATGAGTTCCTCCCGCTCATAGAGGCGGTGGCCCTGGTCGGTGCGGAGGCTCCGCAGCTCATCGCCGACGTGGTGGAACTGCGCAGGGTGATCCAGGAGCTGCGGGGAAGCCTGAGCGAACCGACGGCCCTACTGGAGAGGCCCGAGGAGTTCCAGGCGTTGTTTGCAGAGGTCCAGGTCCGGGCAGCCTCCATAGAGTCCGGGCTCATCCAGGTGAGGAGCAGCATGCGGGACGACGACCCTCGGCTTATTGATTCAGTGGACACGGCACTTCAGGCCAGCGCCCTGCTGCGGAACCTGGGAGGCGGGCTGGCACGTCTGGCAGCCGTGAGCCAGGAGGCCTTTAAGCGGGGTCTGCTAACTCGTGAGGCTGGCGACCTCTTGGGAGAGGAGCTCCCGGCAACCCAGGAGATCATGGAGGAGGCTGAGCAGCAGATAGCGCAGCTCCGCGATAAGCTCTCCGCCGGTGGAGAGGAGACAGGCCTGATGACGCTGATGAGCGGACTGCTGGGCAGCTCCGCCTGGCCTCTGCAGCGTGAGGAGTCGCTGCTGCGCACGGGGCGCAATCTGGTGGACTTCTGGTATTACTCGCTGGGGTACGAGGAGCCGAGGCGGTATCTGCTTCTGGGCCAGAACGACGACGAGATCCGGGCCAGCGGTGGGTTCATTGGCGTTGTGGTTGAGGTGACGGTGGAGAGGGGCGAGCTTGTCCAGCTTCTTTACCTGGACAGCACTGCGGTGGACGGCCCCCTCTATACCGTGAACCCGCCAGCGCCGGAGCCGATCTTTCGGTACCTCTGGATTGGCAAGCTGCTATTCCGTGACGCTAACTGGAACCCCCATTTCCCCAGCGCCGCCTCTCAGCTGGCGGATATCTATCAACGGGCCCAGGGAGTCCGGGTGGATGGCGTCTTGGCCATGACAGAGGAGGTGATCCTGGACATGGTGGATGCCTTTGGAGGGATACGGGTGCCGGAGGTACAGGAGCTTCTGGATCGGGACCAGGCGGAGCGGTACGTGGAGGGCGAGCTCCTCTATGTGTGCCAGCCGCGACATGGTTCCACGAGGCCGAAGCGATGCTTCGACGAGGACCTGTTCCAGGCCACTCTCCAGCGAATAACCTCTTCCCTGTCCCAGGGGGAGCAGACGCGGGTCATGGCGATCATCCCGGGGAGGCTTGCCCGCAAGGATATCCTGATGCACCTGTTCGACCCTGATGCATCGGAGATCCTGTGGGAGCAGGGATGGAACGGAACGCTTACCCAGGTGGACCACGACTACCTGATGGTTGTGGATAGCGCCGTCCCTGGACACGTCAGGAAGGTGGTGGAGCGCCGCCTGAGCTATCAGGTATCGCTGGGAGTGGGCCAGCCTCTGGAGGCGGAGCTTCTGGTGGAGTATCGCCACCGGGGTGGAGAGCCTGATCCGAACTGTCGCCAGGCCGTTCCCACGGAAACGGGCTGCTTCTGGAACTACCTGAGGGTGTATATACCGGTACTGGCTACCGCTATTCAGGCACCCCCGGTTCCGGTCCACGAGGGATCAGAGTGGCTGGTCTGGGGGTATACCCCCGCCGATTCCCGGAGCGTTATCAGCGCTCCCCGGGAGGGACAGGTAGGCCTCACGGAGATCGGTGGGTACCTGACGGTGGAGCCCGGGACCACGCTCACCCTACCCCTGCGATACACCCTTCCCGCAAACATGGTGCGACAGATAGGTCCTAGCGTGTACCAGTACAGGCTGCTGATCCAAAAGCAACCGGGAACCCCGGTAGAGCCGGTGAGCGTCTTTGTGGAGTTGCCGGAGGGGGCAACGCTGGTGAGCACGTTCCTGCCGCCTACGGGTCAAACGGGGCAATGGGTCCGCCTGGACCTCTCTCTGGCCGGGGATGAGACCGTGGTTGTTGACTTTCGGATGCCGTAGCCGTCGGCGCTCAGACACCAGCAACGACGGCTGGCCGCATGTTAACCTGACCGACCGATTGGTGTGCCCATGGTTACTCGCCGGACATAGGGTGTGCTAGGCTCGGAGGTATGGACCTCCTCGGCGGCACACTCAACAGGGCCGTCAAGGCCATGTACGTGACCGGGTTCATCATAGGTGGTCTTGACTCGTTTCCAGCAAGCAGAGCGGCGATAGAGGGGCTGTTTAAGCCGTTGGGGATCATCCCCCTGCATTTGGCCTTCTGGCTTGTTGTGCTATCCCTGGGCTACGTTGCGATAACGCAAGGTGTTAAGGTCAGGAAACTTGAACGGACGCATCCATTCATCAGCGTGGCCTCACACGTTCCAGTTGGTTGGCTCTGTGAGTTAGACGTGTACAACCGCAGTCCGGTAGAGGCTCTCTTCAGTGCCACGGCCCAAGTCTCCGGCGGCCCCTGGGAGATGGCACCGTTTTCCCTGCCCTGGATGGAGTCCGCAGATGCTACCGCCCGGATGCTGGCCAATGGTCGTCAATCGTTGACGGTGTGTAAGTATGAGCGTGAAGACAATGCCGTGAAGAACGCACAGGTCCACTATATGGTTTTCAACAGGATGACCTCAAATGGGCCAGTGGCCCTACGGCTAGCGCCCTATGTGGAGGGCCAACCGCCATTTGCCGTAAACCTGATGGTCTCTATAGCCGCTGCACCCTCTCTGCAAGGAAGAAAGGAGTGGTATTTCACGCTGCGCTACCGTCTTCCCAACGGAGGCATCATCATTGAGCCAGCCCACCCGCCAAGGAGACGGGGTCTGCTGGGGGGCCTCCTACGCCGGAAGCAGGTAGCAGGAGCGCCAGGGGCGGCCACGACGCCCGGGCCTGACTGCTCCGCATGGTTTGTTGCAATCCATCTCCCTTGGGATGTATAACTATATGGCGGCTAAGACCTTGGAGAGCCTGGCATTTCACCGACGAGAATCTTCAGGCCAACACGCGCATCCGAATAAATAGACCTCTTCACGGGAGAGCAATTCGATGGACCAGGAGAAGATCATAGTCTATGGGACAGCCTGGTGCGGGGACTGTCACATGGCAACCCGGTTCCTGGACCAGCACCAGGTCCCTTACCAGTGGATAGACATCAGTGAGGATGGTGAGGCCCGCAGATACGTGGAGCGAGTCAATAACGGCAACAGGAGCGTACCGACCATCCTGTTCCAGGACGGCTCTCTCCTGGTGGAGCCGTCGGCACGGGAGCTGGTCAGCAAGCTGGACTCCCTGACGCACCGGTAGCCACGGCCATGTGAAGAGGAGCCGTGGCCTCAGCCGGTGTACTGGATGAGGTCCAGGGGATTGCCGTCCGGGTCCAGCGTACCCAGGGTGATGCCGCCGGGGATATCGTGGAAGTCTCCAGGGATAGTGACGCCCGCGGCTTCCAGACGGCCCCTAGCGGCCTTGATATCCTTCACCTCAAAGGACAAGACCCAGCCGCCGGCGGGCTGAGGCGTGTCCGGCCTGTTCTTGTGAAGCGCCAGGGTGCTGGAGCCGAGGTCGAACTCCGACCATGAGGGGCTCTCCGACTTGAGAGGAAGGCCCAGCACGTCCCTGTAGAACTTGACGGATGCCTCCATATCCGCCACGGCACATCTGATGACAGATAGTTTTTCTAACATCTCAGCCTCCAAGAATAGATTTGATCGCCCCCGGTGTGAAAAAATACTCACCCGCGGAGGTCTTACCGCATGGGTGAATAGCGGGTGGGCCTCATAATCGTGTTGCTAATGCGCTCCACCAGGGGGCCATCGCGCTCCGTCTCGGCAAAGGCTTTGATCCGCTCGGGGTCCGCCCGGAAGGCAGACCAGGCCTGCTCGCGATGGGCCATATCGTTGAAGGCGAGCATATAGGTTAGCCGGTTGGTCACGCCTACATCATCGGTCCAGAACCCTATCACCTGCATTTCATATTTCTTGAAGTAGTCCAGTGTAATGTTGGCGAAGCGGTCGTTCAGCGCCTGCAGCTTGCCGGGCACGGCGTCGTAGATGCGTAGCTCGTACATCATCGGTGGTCTCCTTTGCTAGATACGTCTCATCGGAGGTTGGCAGGGGATATGCTCGTTGGAGCGGGGGATGGGATTCGAACCCGCGACCATTTGCTTGGAAGATATGACGGCCCTCGCGCTGCGCTTATGCATTGTACATGAGGTCCGAACGTTGTCCAGTTATCATGTCGCCGCTTCAGGACGGCATCCCTAGCATCCCATGCGCCAGCCTGCCCGACTATGATTGGTCTTTGGATCCAACGTCTGTGCTGAGTCGGCAACGCTCGTAGCCATAGTGGTCTCTCTTTGATGCGCTGACCTTTGTCGTTCGTAGTCGCTTAGTCGCACGCGTGCGCGGGTACGGCCTCAGCGAAGGTCTCTTGAGGGAAGGCGCTGTCCGCTGTCCGGCGGGCCGCCTGTTGAGGAAGCCGTGGAGCGGTAATACGGGCCATTCCCAGGCGGCGATACAGTCCGAACGGCATCTTGTACGCGGCCTGGTCGATCATCAGTCTGCCTATGCCCTTTTTCGTCATGGTGTCGCTGGCGACGTAGGCGATGGCTCCAAAGACCGGAACAAGGGCGATGAGCATCACCGGAACCGAGTGGATGGACCGGGCTACTCGATACTCCTCCCTGGTGGTCCTCCCCCGCATCCGGGCGTACAAAGCCTTGAGGCGGAACGCCAGCGTCCATCCGAAGCGTGCCACGCTGCGCAGTCCCGGAATCGGAATGGCTATCGCAACGCTGAGCACCATATGTGCGCCCACGTGCTTCAGGAGGGACTTGGCCTCAGACGTTGCCAGCGTGGTCTCCAGAGACGCTGCCCGCTCGCTGTCGATCCGTCCGTCCCGTTCCCAACGCTCGATACCCCCCATCGCGAAGGCCCTGGCCGCGGCCTCGGGATTGACCATACGCTTGCGAACCGGGTTAATGAACCTGCTTATGTCAAGGAGCCGGTAGACCCGGCTGGCGATTCGCCCCCAGACCCGTGGTTCGCTGTCCTTCCACTGGTGAGTGGAGACCTCCGCCTGTTCCACGGCCTGCTCCAGCTCTTCGAATCCCTCTGAGCCCAGGTTCTCTTTCAGCTCCTGGGCATGGGCCTGCACGTACCCGCGGAGCTGAACGAAGTTCACATCATCAAAGACCGGGTAGTGGCCGTCTCTTGCGAAGGCACGGAGCTGCTTCCACTGCGGGCTGAAGGAGACCATCGCCGACTCCAGGTCTATCAGCTTCAGCTCGCCCTGGGGTGCCCGTATGAAGTTTGTGTAGGCGTGGGGATTGCCGGGAGAGATCTGCCAGGTGGGCAACCCCGTCTCCTGGAAGTAGGTGTACAGATCAGCCAGCGTGTCCGCTATTTCGTCGTTGGACTCTGGTTCGGCACCTGGGACGAACTGGGTGACGAACTGGTAGTTATCCTCTACGTTGCGGATTTCCAGTACGGGCGCCACCATGTCCTGGCCATACTGGTGTCTGGTCAGAAGGCCAGCTATCTTGCGTTTCGCCGCCGCGGCTTCCAGGGCCGCTCTGTTGCGCTGGTAGGCAAATGGAGCCTGGAACGCCAGTCGATGAAGGATTCTCACCACAGACGGTGGCCTGTACTCTTTGGCGGCCGTGCCGGCTGCCTCATCCAGGTAGGCCACGCTAGCGATGGACCGTGCTATCTTCACTCCGCTTGGGGCTGCCTTGGGCTGCTTCCTTCCGAGGCTGGGCATGTGGAACCGGTCCTCTTTGACGCTGGTGTAGACCGATGCGATGGCTACCACTCCGATGAAGGCGAAGAGGTAGCTGCCAAGGATGTCGCTGGGCCAGTGGGCCGATGTGTACACCCGTCCCACGGATGCCAGTCCTATAATCAGGATAGACAGTGCCGGGACAACCACCCGCATAGGCCCTCCCCGTACGTTCTTGAGGGTCAGGAAGGTCAGCAGCCCGTAGGAAGCGACCGCTCCTGTCACATGGCCGCTGGGGAAGGTGGAGCCTAGCGAGAACCCAACCACCGAGCTCAGCTCAGGCGATGGGGCAGGCCGGGACACCACCACGCTCATCAGGGCGTCACCGACCCACAGGCCGCTGATAGCGAAGACCGCTATGGCCTCCAGGGGGCGGCCGCGGAGCACGAAGAGGGCGCCGGCGATGACCCACAGGACAATGGCCATCTGCGCGTCGGTGAGCACATTCACCGCACCGAGCATGGTGTGGAGACCCGGAACGTCAAGCCCACGGACCCACTGGGCTATCTGAAGGTCCGTGTACGAGTATACCTGCTGGGAGGCCACGACGGCCAGAAAAGCGAGGCTGGCGGCAGCCGCCAGGACCGCGGCCATAAGGACCGGCTTTACACTACGTATGGGGAACCAGGTGCTTGGCGCTTGATTCTCAATGCTCTGGTGCCTGGCTGCGGTTGCGTTGATCATGGCATCCCCCTTGTGGGTTTCCTTGCATTGCCTACTGTAGGCTCGTGCTGGCTGTTGGACATCGGCAAAAGTACCGATGTTGTACCTGGCAAAGGGGTGATGAACGTATCAGCCTCTTTCTCGATGTCTCTATCCCCCAAAGGTATGACCATCGCCACGTCGTGGAAGAGCAACCATCCACCGCAAAGAGAGGTGGTGGCAACGGTCAGGGGGAAGGTGGTTTCCTGTGTGGGCATGCTCTTGCCGTCCCTGCTTCTTTGGATGGAAGATACCGCTCGTGGGATTCATGGCAAAGCTGACATAGCAGGGAGCAGCTTGGGGTGAGGTCCGCCTGGGAGTGGTGGCAGGGGGTGTTTGGGGGGAGCTGGGTGAAGTCGCCAGCGCCCAAGAGGTGCAACGGGTGGAGGATCGGGCCCGTCCCAGCCAGCAGGCCCGGACCGGCCAGGGTGGTTGTTGAAATCCCTTAATGCCTGGTAAGATTTTGAGTCATGAAACGTTGGTTTTTTTATTTGTGCCTAACGGGTGCCGTGGCCGTTTCCCTCATGGCCCGGTTCATTGAGCCGTTTCCTGGGGACATTCGAATAATTCAGTGGGTGCAGACCTGGCAGCACCCCGCGATGACGGCCTTCATGGAAGCGGTGTCCTGGGTTGGCAGGTCGTTGCTCTTGCTGGGGCTGACAGGGCTCGCTGTGGTAGTCCTTTTCCTGCTCCAACGACGAAGGGAGAGCCTGGCCGCCGCCGGTACCGCGGCCATTCTGGGGCTTACTCCTCTCTTGCAGCTCCTGGTAGACCGACCACGGCCACCAGCGGGCCTGGTCGGTCTCGATCACTCCTTGGGAGGTCTCGGCTTCCCGAGCGGGCATGCGTACCAGTCCATGGTCTTTTTTGGCCTCCTCATCTATTTGGCATCCATTCGTATCAGCAGGCCATGGCTTCGCCGCCTAGTACAGGCTTCCCTGGCCTTGCTGATCCTGACCATCGGCGTCTCCAGGGTATACCTCGGTGCCCACTGGCCAAGCGACGTGTTAGGCGGCCATCTTCTTGGTGTCACCTTCCTGGCCCTTTTGCTGCGGGGGCTCTCGCGCATCGATTGGCGTCGGGACGTCTCACAGGAGAGACATCGCCCCGTACCATCGGTCGCCGACAGCACCACGCACTGAGCGAGTCTCTACGGAGGCTCGAATCTGCTGCAAATTTCCCTTCTCGCTTCTCATTGGAACCCTCTTGGGCACCGCACTCAGCTGTGCCCGACAGAGTAGTGGGCCATCCTTCAGGGGATGGCCCACTATTTCCATAGGGAGCGGGCACGGCTGAGTGCGGTGCCCGGCCTGGACGCTACTCGTCTTCTCGTACCGGTACGGGAACCAGGGTGGGCTCGTACGCCAACATACCCGCCGCCGGCTCTCGCGCTGGCTGCGCCTCCTCACGACCGTCCTCGCCCACGCCGACCTTCGGCAGCCACTCAAGCCACCTGGGCAGGTACCAGTTCCTGTCGCCCAAGAGTTTCATCGCCGCCGGCAGCAGCACCGAACGGATGATCGTGGCATCCACCAGCACGGCGACCGCCAACCCGATGCCGAACTGCTTCATCATCACCATGTCCATCAGGGCGAAGGAGCCGAAGACACCGACCATGATGGCGGCGGCGCTGGTGATCTGAACGGCGGTGACTTTGATGCCTGTGGAGACCGCTTCCTCGTTTGTGGAACCCTGGTCAAACGCCTCCTTGATCCGGCTGATCAGCAGCATGTGGTAGTCCATGGAGAGGCCAAACAGGATGCCGAAGAGGAACAGGGGTAGCCATGACTCCACGATACCCGTGGCCTCGAAACCTAGCAGGCTTGCTCCCCAACCCCATTGGAAGACCATGACCAGCACTCCGTAGGCCGCGCCCGCCGACAGCAGGTTTAGCACGATTGCCTTTACCGGTATGACAACAGAGCGGAACATGACCAGCAGGAGCAGGAAGGCCAACCCCAGCACGAAGGCGAAAACGTACGGTGCCCTGGTTCCCATGTGGTCTTTGAAATCCAGGCTTCCCGCCGTCGCCCCGGTGACGTACACATCTACATCGCTTTCAGAGAATGCCGCCGGCACGATGTCCGCACGAAGATGCTTGACGGCGCTCTCCGACACAGCATCGTCCACGCTGCCCGCCAGAGGTACCTTGACCACCAGCAGGTCACCTGCCTGATTCACCATCGTCTCGAAGGGGGCGAAGAACGCCGTGTCTCCGCCAACCAAGTCCAGAAGCTTGGCCACGGAGGCCTGAACGTCAGGAGAGGTCACATCGTTGGCGTCGATAACAACATACGCCGGGGCAGCCAGACCGCTGGTGAAGTGCTCGTCCAGGAGCTCAAGGGCACGCTTCCCCTCTACGGCGTCGGGAATAGCGGCTGTTCCCATATTGAAGCCCAGGTTCATTGCGAATGCCGGTAGGGCCAGGGCAATGAGCAGTGCGGCGGTCCCGGTGGCGAAGAGCGCAGGCCGCGCCAGGACTCTATCCGTGATAGCGCTCCAGATACCTCCGTTGCCATTCCCGCGATCACGGCCGATGATGGGCAACCGTAGCCTGTTCACCTTATCTCCCAGTGCGCTCAGCATTGCCGGCAACAGCGTCAGGGAGGCTATTAATGCAATGAGCACCACAATCATCGCGCCCAGTGCGTAGGAGATGAAGATCGGGTTGTTGGTCAGCGCAAGCCCTCCCAGGGAGAGCAGCACCGTGACGCCTGCGTAGAATACCGCGCGGCCCGTGGTGTTGCTTGCCACCGCTATGGCCTCCAGCTTTGGCCTGCCCGCCTTTCGCTCGGCGCGGAACCGGCTGACAATGAAGAGTGAGTAGTCTATGCCCACCGCCATCCCTAGCAGCAAGATCATCTCTTCAAAGCCCTCCGCAAACGGATACACCTGGCTCAGTACCGCAACCACCGCGCCAGCGGTCATGATGGACCCAACCGCCATCACCAGGGGGACCACCGCCGCCACTACCGTTCGGAAGGCTATCAGCAGGATGCCAAGCCCCAGGATCATGGTCATCAGAAAGACCCTGCTGAAACCCTCCTCGGCTATCCTATCCATCTCCTTGTTGATAGAGACTTCGCCCGCAATGGCTATCTCATAGCCATCTGCCTGAGCGGCGAACGTTCGGACAGCGTCCAGGATTGCGTCTATGCTCTCCTCTGCATCCGTTCCCTCGTTGTTGATCACAACCTGGGCCAGCACAACGTGGCCGTCATCAGACAGAAAGCCCTCTTCGCCGGTGTCGTAGTAGCTTTCCACTGACACCACCTCAGGCAAAGCCCTGAGCCGCTCCACCAGCCCCTCAACGATGAAGCGATAGGAGCGGTCGCTGGCGTCCAGGGACGGGTTGCTGAAAACAAGCTGTTCGATAGGCGGCGTGTCCGCTTCCTCGAACCGTTCGTCGAAAAGGTCGGCCCCGATGGCCGCATCACCTTCTCCGCCGTCCCCATCGTACATCTTCGTCTCAAAGGCACCGGGTATGACTACCGCCATGATCAGGACCGCCATCGCGGCGCCAAGCACCCACCATCTGTGGCGGGCGCTCCACCCGGCGATGCGTCCCGTGAAGGAGCGGCCGGTGGTGTCGGCCTTGCTCTCTCGCTCGTCGATCTCCCTGGATATTCCGACGTATGCCTTTTCCATGATGTTCCTCCTTGTAACGGTTGTTACGTGACGGTCATTACCGCTGAACGGTCATCCTGATGATGCTGGTCTGGGCGGTGCCCACGCACTGCCAGCACACGAGGCCTGAGACGACGTAGGGGCTGGCCTGGAAGGTTATGCTCCTGAAGCACCTGCTGCACGTTCCAATCTTCATCTCTTCCTCCTTGAGCCGTCGTTGCGTTTCCGCTTGCGGGCAGAATATGCGTGCGGACACTCAACGGTCATCGGCAGGGCTACCGATTTTGCTCCAGGAAAACGGCTGGGGTCCCCATCGGTCAGCAGGCCGATGCCGTCTCCACCATTGGTATGATCGTGAGCGCTCTCCAGCTTCGGGCCAGTGGCTGGCCTCTGCTTGACCGCATTGCGAGTCGAGACTAAACTTCAGCCGAAACAGGGTGGCGAGGTGTAAGGCCGATGCAGCATAAGAGGAGACTTTCACCTATACCGCTAGGGGCAGCCCTATCCGCGGCGCTCCTGGTCCTGCTTGCGGCAGCCTTGCTGCTGCAGGGTTGCTCATCAAGCGAGCCCGAGCAAGAGGACCAGGTACATCTGGTTTACCAGGACTGGAGTACCGAATGGTTTCCTACTATGGTGCAGGAGGTACTCCAGGAGTTCCACGCCACCCACCCTAATATCCGTGTCTTCTACACCCCGGACCCTCAAGGCTTAGCGGAATCAATGCTGGCGAATATGCAGGCTGGCAATGCACCAGATGTCTTCCAGGGCTGCTGCACTTTTTCCCCTATCTGGGCTCAACAAGGATATACCCTTGACCTGCGCCCTTACGTTGAAGTCGATCTTGACTAGGCCATCATCGGCGACTGGGATCCCGCTCAATACAACTCTTTCTTCACCAAGGATGGCAGACAGTATGGGCTACCCAAGTACCACGGCGCACTTGCGCTTTATTACAACAAGGACCTCTTCGATGAATATGGCGTAGCCTATCCCGACGAGACGTGGGACCACAATGACTACCTAGCGGCCATGGTGCGTCTCACCCACGATCGGGACGGAGACGGACGTACTGATCTGTGGGGCAGTATGATCGACATCTCTTGGGACCGTATCCAGATGCACGTCAACGGCTGGGGTGGCCACTTTGTTGACCCCGACGACTCCACTCAATGCCGAATGGATGAACCCGAAGCTATGGAGGCAATGGAATGGCTACGGGCCCGCATGTGGGAAGATAAAGTCATGGCCACTTTCCTCGATGTCCAAAACCTAGGTACGCGAGACGCGTTCACCCAGGGGCGCGTGGCTATGGTGGAGGACGGCTCCTGGGCACTGAAGGATATTCTTGCAGGCGCCGATTTCAGAGTGGGGATTGGCCCCTTCCCGGCGGTGCCCGTCCGCAGGGTAACGTTGGCTACAACGGATGGATTTGGCATTTACTCGGGGACCAAGCACCCCGATGAGGCCTGGGAACTGGTCCAGTTCCTGATCAGCAAGGACTACGGGCGGGCCATGGCCCGCGCCAATTTCCTTCAGCCGGCCAGGGCTTCCCTAGTGGATGAATGGGTAGACTTCATCCGCGAGGAGTTTCCCAAGAAGACCAAGGACGTAGAATTAGCTGCGTTTGCAGACGGTCATATTAAAGGATACTCGGTGACGGCCGAAATTTTCGAGAATATGACGGATGCGAAGCAGATCGCTTACAACGCGTGGGATCAGATCTTTACACTAGGGCAAACTACGCCGGAGCGGATGGGAATCGTCTGTGCCGAGATCGAGGAAGCCCAGCAGGTGGGGAGGTAGACTAGGTAGTGGGGTCTCGATTCCGATGGGGGCTCCAGCTGGTTCTCAAGAAGAGCCTTCGTGCTAAGATCATCGCCTGGTTCTTCGTCCCAACCGTTATTATCCTTGTTGGGGTAGCCCTGACCAACTTCTTGGCCTATCAGCAGGTGACTGAGGAGTTGGTAATCGAACGGGACGAGGACCTAGCCCGTCTCTCTGCAGGTCAGTTGGCTACTGATATGCAAGAGTTTACTGACCTTCTGTCTACTATGGCTCTTCCACTTGGCATTTCGCAAAACCAACAGAGCATCCTTAACGATGCAAGCGGGCGGCTGGTTGTCTTCGATGGTGGCGTGGTTGTTCTCGACAACTTTGGGGTGGTGGTTGCCGCCGAGCCCGAACGGCCGGAGCTTTTGGGACAAGACTGGTCCAATCGAAGCCACTTTAGCCAGATGGTGCGCTCTCCAAATCCGGTCTTCTCAAATGTCTTAGCAGATGGCCCTCAGGAGGCGGAGGTTATCGTGATCGCGGTGGCCATCACCGGCGCGCAGGGCGAGTTCTTGGGATCTGTGTCCGGAATGTTTCACGTGAGTCCACGTAGTACCAGCGCTTTCTACGCCCAAATAGTGAGGCTCCGTTTGGGTGCGACCGGCAGCAGTTACCTTGTAGACGGGAATGGTCGTGTGGTCTATCACTCAGACATAGCCCGCATTGGAGCCGACTTCTCAACGCAATCTGTGGTGCAGCAGGCATTAGCCGGGCAGGCAGGGGCTACTAAAACTCAAGATTTCGAGGGCGAGGAGATCGTCGCCGGCTTCTCTCCGGTGCCCGGTACCCCCTGGGGACTCATAACCGAGGAGAGTTGGGCCGAATTAACCAGCGGGAGCCGGGGGTTCCAGCGATTCCTGAGTCTGCTCCTGATACTTGGGGTGGCGGTGCCGATTCTGTTCGTCATTATTGGGTTAGGACGGGTTATGCGCCCTGTCGACGACCTCATTGACGCCGCCAAAGAGGTAGCCAGGGGAAACTTCGACCAGACGATATCCGCACGATCCGGAGATGAAATCGAAGAGCTGGCGAACGAGTTCAATCTCATGGCCAACCAACTTCAAGAGTCGTACGAACACCTAGAGCGACGAGTGGCCGACCGAACTAGGGAGCTCAGCGAGAGCGAGGAGCGATACCGCGCCCTTTTCGAAGACTCCAGAGATGCCATCTTTGTTAGCTCAGCAGACGGCAAGGTCGTTGACGGCAACCAGGCTGCATTAGATATCTTCGGATTTACCAGGGAGGAAGCTATTGGATCGGATATCGGTGACATGTATGTTGATCCGGCTGACCGGGGAAGATTCCGGGAGGAGGTAAGTCAAAAGGGTTCCGTACGGGACTTTGAGGTGAAGCTGAGGAAGAGAGATGGGACGGAGATGTACTGCCTGCTGACCGCTACCAGACGGCGAGCCGAAGACGGAAGCAACCTGGGCGTGCAAGGCACCGTCCGAGATATCACCGAGCGCAAGCAGGCGGAAGAGGCGCTCCGGGATCTGGCAATTCTTGATGAGCGAAATCGCATGGCCCGGGAGATCCATGACACCCTGGCCCAGGGGTTTACCGGCATCGTTCTCCAGCTTGAGGCGGCGGAGCAGGCGTCCGAGGGCAGCCCTGGCCAAGTCCTAGGTCACCTGACCCAGGCCAAGGGTCTGGCCAGGGAAAGTCTCCAAGAGGCCAGGCGGTCGGTATGGAACCTGCTTCCCCAAGCTCTGGAGGAGCGTCCTCTGGATGTGGCCCTACAGGAGGAGGTTCGCCGATTTGCTACGGAGGGTGTTGAGCAGGCATCGTTCTCACTGTCCGGTGCCAGGTATGGGCTGGCCGCCGATTTACAGACAGCCCTCCTTCGCATTTACCAGGAGTGCCTCACCAATATCAGGCGACATGCCCACGCCACGGAGGTACGCGTAGAGCTCTCCTTCTATCTGGAAGAGGTCCGTCTCTCCGTCAAGGACAACGGCTCAGGCTTCGATGTGCCTGATGCCGGGGGGGGGCGTAAGGCAAAGCGGCTTTGGCCTCACCGGTATGCGGCAGCGTGCCAATCTTTTGGGAGGAGCCCTTACAGTAAGCAGCCAAAAAGACGAGGGGACCCGTGTGGAGGTCAGGATACCCTCGCGGTAGTATAGTCGGGAAAGGTAACTTCCCCGGAAGGGCGGTCGAATATGGTAGCTATAAAGGTTCTGGTTGTGGATGACCATGCGGTGGTGCGCGACGGGCTCATCACCATGCTGGAAAGAGTGGAGGACTTTGCCGTCGTGGGGGAGGCCAAGAACGGATTGGAGGCCGTGGAGAGGGCCGGAGAATTGCGGTCGGATGTCATCCTTATGGACCTTCGCATGCCGGAGCTGGATGGCGTGGAGGCTATGCGCCGCATACGGACCCAACATCCAGACGCCAAGTTCATTGTCCTCACCACCTATGACACCGACGAATACGTCTTCGATGCCATTGATGCGGGGGCAAAAGGGTATCTTCTGAAAGACACCTCTCGGGAGGAGCTGTTTCAGGCGGTGCGTGCCGTCCATAAGGGTGAGTCCCTTATCCAGCCCGGTGTTGCCGCCAAGATACTGGACCGCTTCGCAGAGCTCTCTCGCCTGACAAGCCCCGGAGGAATCCTCTCCGGAAGGGAGATGGAGGTGCTACAGCTTATGGCCAAGGGAGCGGCCAACAAGGAGATTGGCGCCTCCCTCTCCCTCAGCGAAAGCACGGTGAAGACTCACGTAGCCAATATCTTCAACAAGCTGGAGGTGAACAACCGCACGGACGCGGTGACCCAGGCACTGCAACGGGGAATCATCAAGCTGTAATCGTTTACAGCGTTACCTGGCTCAGCAAAAAGGCTGACCCGCGGGTCAGCCTTTTTGCTTTGGCGAAATCAGGCATCCTTCCGATGAAACAGGTGCGGTTCCAGACCTATCATCTAAGGGAAGGAAGGCAGGAATCTCCCAGGACAGGGCACAAGAAACATGAGCGCAGCACTTGCTATTCAGAGGTATGCTCCAGCCCTCGGAAGAGGACGAGGCCCGGGGCTTGCCATCGGGCGTCCATTGGCGGCCCTCCGCAGGCACACCAGCCACGCATCGCGGCGGACAATCTCCATAACGGCCCTGGTAGCAGTCCTGCTGGTCGCCGCTGGCTTCATGGCGGGACCTCGCCTGGTGGCGTACCTCGCCGTGTTTGGGGCCAGTGTTGCGACCAATGCCATGCTCTTTGTCCCATCCGGGAGAGGAGCCATCATGGTGGGCGCGGTGCTGGTCCTGAATCCACTCGCCGTCGCCGCTCTCACCGGTGTAGGAGGAGCGGTGGGCGAGATCACGGGATATGCATTGGGACGCTCATCACGAAAGCTGGTGAAGCGGGGAAGCGGTCCGGCGTGGCTTAGCCGTAGGGCTGAAAGCAACATGGCCCTCACGCTCCTGGCCGTCTCCATCATCCCCAACCCGTTCGTGGATGTCATCGGAGTCATTGCGGGCAGAATGGGGTATCCCATGGGCAAATTCCTCATCTACTCGACCATAGGGAAGGTAGTCCAGTCCATCTTCTTCGTCTACCTGGTGCTGTGGAACCTATCCCTGTTTAGCTCACTGACAGGTATTGGCCAGTAGGAGTCTTTTTGCCAATGGATGCCAATTGCCAGTGCAGACATGTGCACCCATGCGGTCCGGGCACTGTAACAGAGGGTAGACAACCTGAGGTCGTACTAATGGAGGATAGCTCCATCAGCCAAAAGAACGACCAGTGGGTCAGCCGTTTTATCGAGTCACGAAAGGTGTTGCTATGGCTATGATTGATGTGTATCAAATTACGGATAACGAAACCGGCGCAAAAGCCGGACGAGGCCTCCACGTGGACAAGATCACGGTGCTGATTGTCGATGACACCGCGGCGGTGAGAGACGGGCTGCGCAGCATCCTTCAGGCCTACCCTGACATGGACGTGGTGGGAGAGGCCACAAACGGTGAGGAGGCCATTGATCAAGCTGAGCAGTTGCAGCCCGCGGTCATCCTTATGGATGTCCAGATGCCGGGGACGGACGGCATAGCCGCCACACGCCACATCAAGAAACAGTCTCCCGATGTCAGGGTTCTGGTATTGACCGTGCACACAAAGTACATAGACGATGCCCTGGCTGCCGGCGCAGATGCTTATCTGAGAAAGGACTCCGGCAGGCAAGAGCCCGTGCAAGCCATCAGAGACCTTAGCCACCGCTGAGTGCGAGAAGTTTCGGCAAGGGCCATATCACCATCCGCTGAGTCAGATGGTTTGGATCGGGTGTTTGCCCCCTGGAGCCCCGTTGGGGGCGAAATGGCGGCATTCCGCCGAAAGACCGGGCCAATGGTGACGGTGTTTCGCACGGCCTGGCCGTTGATTGTCTCCTTCAACCGAACGATGCTGTTGGTGATCAGGTGGTCACCGCGACGATGGACACCCTTCCAAGTGGGTCGGAGAAGTGGTGTGGTGCACTTGGAACTTTGGCGCTGTCCGAATGGCGCGACGACGCGGCGTCGACCATCGTAAGCAAGCCGAGGGGTGCTGTGCGCCCCCGCAGGTTGCGCTGAGAAGCGCCTTGCTCCGCAACATCGTCCTGCCCCAATGAGTCGGACCAAGGTTTTTTTGGGGATTCAGAGGCAGTCTAGGGGATTTATTGGGGTTCAATCTTCAGGAAGCGAGCGGGTGGGTATCCTCTCAATTGCTCAGGGTGCCTCGCTGCGGGCTGAAGACGATTCGGCGGGACACAGTGTATCAACTCTACTCCACCTGGGGAATCCCTATAAAAGTAACGGTGCTCCCGGCACCGATAGCCATCTCTTTTCCCCTGCCGGCCCCTATCTCCAGGACGTACCGTATGGGGCGAGGTGGGAAGTAGAGCAGCGGCTGGGTGTTTGCCGGGACGGGAGGCACCTCCCGTTCGATTCCGGCGACGACACCGGAGGCATCTATCCACACAATGTCCAAGGGGATCAGCATCCCCTGCATCCAGAAGCTAGGGGTAAGCTCGCTCCCGTAGATGAACAGCATGCCGCGGTCATCGGCCAGCGCCTCCCGCCCCATCAAGCCCCTGGTCCGCTCCTCCGGGGTAATGGCCAGATCGACGGTGAAGGTTACGCCCCCCAAGACCACCTGGGGCACCGATGGAGTTGGTGTTGGGGAGGGTGGTGGTGTGGCGGTGGCTGCCACCACTGTAGGAGTGGGCGGAAGCGCGGTTGGGGTGGCGGGCACCAGGGAGGGTGAGGGCTGTGTGGGGGTTGGGGTGGTGGTCCCGCAGCCAAGACTGGTGATGAGCATGACAAAGAAGAAGGCTTGACATGCGTTATACATTGTGTTATTGTTTTATTAGGTAACTTATTGACTGTGTAAAGAGGAGGGCAATATGCCGACTCGCTCACATTTGATTAGTGTAGCTAGGCAACTCAAGCAGAGTCTCAACGGTAAGGCGTTCCTGACAATAGACAGACGAGAAATTACTGAATTGCTCAGAGAAGTATCAGGAGAGGAAACGACAAGGATAAAATCCGCCATGGGAGCGGAGCTAGAAATGGCGCTACTTGAACAGGGAGTCAGGGTTTTTCCTCGCATTCAGGAAACCACAACGGGGGACGTTGTTCGCCTCTTCCATCCAGGAACCGTGATAGCAAGTCTAGTCGACATCCTTACTAATCCAGACCATTCGACAGACAAGGAACTTGCAGGGGTCACTAAGAAAGTCAAAGGACTATGGAATTGGCCTCAATAAGATTTGGAACTCATAGCCCTTTCAAAAGTAAGCTGCGGGCGAAAACTATCTTGTGAGGAGTGTGCTTGTGAGGAGTGTGCTTGTGAGGAGTGTGCTGATGTATGTCAAGTATATTGCGAACCCGAGGCCAAATTCTTATTCTGGGCTCGGATTTCACGTCGATTACAGCAAGGACAAGGATGAGCCGATAGAATTAAGGATGGCTTTGCCCACTGGAGTCTATGACTATGTCGCACGTTTAACCTGGCAAGAATGGGAAAAGATTAACGCTTGGCTCCGTCAACAGTTACTACAATAGACTACTTCGCTAAAGAGGCTAGACTCGTAATTCTAAGTGCTTCCTATCTGTAAAGAGTGCTATCCGCCGGAGGCGCCGTCTTCGGCGGACCACAGGGAACTCTGGGCGCTCTGTGGCCTGCCCTTGTAGGGAAGCCCCAGGTGCTCGTAGGAGAGACGGGTGGCAACACGACCGCGCGGCGTCCTCTCCAGCAGTCCAAGCTGCAACAGGTAGGGCTCGTAGACATCCATAATGGTGTCCGGCTCCTCGCTGATGGACGCGGCGATGGTCTCCAGGCCGACGGGACCGCCATCGAACTTTTCGACGATGGCCCTCAGCACCTTGTGGTCCACATCGTCCAGGCCGGCGGCGTCGATCTCAAGCTTGGAGAGGGCCTCCAGGGCCATGTCGCCGGTGACAACGCCATCGCCGACCACCTGGGCGTAGTCTCGTACCCGCTTCAGCAGCCTGTTGGCGACCCGGGGAGTCCCCCTGGAGCGTCGGGCTATCTCCTGCCTTCCTTCCGGCGCCACCGTTACCTGAAGTATATTGGCGGAGCGGTCAAGGAGGGTCTGGATGGCGGTCTCGTCGTAGAAGTCCAGGCGGTAGGTGGCGCCGAACCGGTTTCTCAGGGGCGCGCTGATCATGGCGTAACGAGTTGTGGCCCCGATAAGGGTAAAGGGAGGGACCCTGAGGGTGACGGAGCGGGCTCCCAGGCCTTTGCCCATAACCCACGATAGGAAGAAGTCCTCCATTGCCGGATAGAGCACCTCCTCCACGACCCGGCTCAAGCGGTGCACCTCGTCGATGAAGAGGATGTCCTGGGCGCGCAGGTTGGAGAGGATGGCGGCCATATCTCCGGCGCGCTCCACCGCGGGGCCGGAGGTCACTTTGATGTTGACGCCCATCTCCGCGGCGATGATGTTGGCCAGGGTGGTCTTGCCGAGCCCGGGAGGGCCGTATAGCAGGGTGTGGTCCAGGGGCTCCTTGCGCTGCTGGGCTGCGATGATGGCTATACGGAGGTTCTCTTTTACCCGCTCCTGCCCTACATAGTCGGACAACCTGCGGGGACGCAGGTTAGTGTCAAGGGGGGCGTCCTCTTCCGAGGGCTTGCCGGATACCAACCGTTCGGCCATGAGAGGGTGTCCTGCGGACTCCTATCAGCGGAATGGTCTGAATCTTACCACACGGCAGGTCAGGAATCGTCTTGGGCGGAGGCGGGCGTTGCCACGGTCTCTTCCGGCGTATCCAATGGTGGCTCCGGCCCATACTCGTTTGGAGGGCGGGGGCGGCCGAAGAGCCAGGGCCAGAATATGGCCAACCCTAGCCCGGCGAGGGCGAGGAGGAGAAAGAGCAGCGCCCGATTGGCGACGCCGGAGACGAAGTCAGTGGCAACGGTCCTGGCAACGCTCAGGGTTTTATCCATCATCAGCAGGGCAGTGTCTCCCGACCCATCCGCCACCATGTCGGCTCGAATATTGTCGAACTGGTTGTCAAGGAGGGATTCGATCACGGTGCCGTAGAGCGGGCCTGCGGCGATGAAGACGAGGAGGGCGGCGGTTCCCAGGACGGCGGCGGCCCAGGCGATCCTGCTGGGCCAGCGCCGTCCACCCAGAGCGCCGATAGCCGCCAGGGAGAGCCCCATCTCTATGTAGACGAGGAATCGGAGGCTACGCGCCAGGCCGAACCGACTGCGTATGGTATCGAAGTCCTCGAAGGCCGCGGGGTCGGCACCGTTATCGGTGATCAGATCTCGTAGGTCGGCCTCGGTGAAGCCGTCCCTGTTCCAGCGGATGAGGTCGTCCAGGCGTTCCCCGCCGTCCGCACCCAGGTCATCTCGCATATCGACATCGGTGTAGGTGAGGCCGTTGCGGGTCCAGCCCAGTATCCTGTCAAGGGTCTCCTGGTCGTCATCGAACTGGTCCCGTAGTTTGGCGTCAGTGTAGGTGAAGCCATCGCGGGTCCACTCAAGCGCATTGTCCAGGGTCTCCTGGTCGTCAGGGCCGAGGCTCTCACGCAGGCCGGTATCGCATGTCGGCAGGTAGGTTTCAGTATCGCAGAAGGTGTAAGCGGAGGGGAGGAGCTGCTCAAGCTGCTCCTCCACCAGACCCGTTACGTCAAGTCCCAGCGTGTCCAGAAGGTCATCAAGGGTGACCCCTTCAAGTATCAGGGAGAGGTCACAGAAGCAGAACTGTTCCAGGGTGTCCCGCGGCAGTGGGGGACCTGGGATACCCAGGGCTTGCTGAACCTCCTGAATGGAGAACCCTGTTGGACGGCAGATAGGCACGCTGCCGCCAAGGCCGGTCTGTGCCAGATCAACGGCCTGCTGGATGGTGCATTCGGGGAAGGCGTTGTAGGTATCGTTGAGCTTCTGGTCCACAATCTGGCCGATGACAGGTCCGACCTCCTCCAATACGTCCGCCACCGATAGCACCACGGCGAAATGCTCGCTCTCGCCGGTGACAAAGGGCACCACATCATCGACGGCCTCCTCCACCTGCTCCCGGATCCACTCAGGGGAGACGGCGCCCAGAACGTCCTGCAGGGCCTGTCTGAGCTCGCCCTGGGTAACAACGATGCTGACGGTCTCCGTGATGTCCATGCTGAACGCTGGTGCGTCCATCTCCTCAGCCGAGCCGTCCGCCGTCGCCGGTTGGCCCGCCGCCTGAGCGGCAATATCGACCACCTGGGGGACAATGCACTCCTCGTATACCATGTCGTAGAAGCCAATGTCCCGGAGGAGGGCCTTGACCGGGGCGTCATCTCCCCCCAAGGCCCTCTGCACCCGGTCGGCCAGCGGCAGGGCAAGGATGGTGTCCTGGGAGGGATCCGTGAGGTAGAGAGCGGCCCGATCGATGTTGCTCTCCACGTTTTCTTGAATCCACCGGCGGTCGATGACCTGCCGGGCGAGGGATACGATCTGAGCGCCGGTGATCTGGACGTTACAGGGCAGATCTCCGAACTCCTGGATCTGCTGCTCCACCTCATTCTCAAACTCCGGGTTAGAAAGCACGTTGTAGATATTGGAGCCATTCAGCAGCTCCTTGGTCGCGGGTACGGCAGCCTGGATTCGGTCTTCCAGCGGAATGGCGATGGCGAAGGTGTCCCGTTCGCCCGCGAGGTAGGGGACCAGCTCACCGGTCACGTGCTCAACGTTCCCCTGTATCCACTGGCGAGGGAACACCGGCTGCACGGCATCGACTACGTCCTGGCTCCGCACAACCACGCCCAGCGGGAGATCGCCGCCCTGTCCTAGCTTGTCGTCAGCCAGAGGAGAGACGACGTCGTTAAAGAGCAGGGTATAGGCACCCTCCTCACCCAACTCGCCGATGATCACCTGCCCCAGGGTGTCCAGCCGGTCCGCCACGGGCAGGCGGATGCTGAACTCATCCGTGCTGCCAGTGATATAGGGCAGCCACTGTTGGATCACCAGCTCCGTCTGTTCCTGGAGCCACTCCGGCGGGAAGAGGCTCCGAAGAGCGATAGCGCCCCTGTTGGCGAGTGGCCTCCTATCAAGGGTCACGCCGCCAACTTCGCTGGGCTCGATCTCGTCCAGGGCGGTGGGAATGAGCCGGTTATAGAGGAAGTTGAAAGGGTCCGCCTTCCGGAGCTCGGCAACGTAGAAGTCGGCGCTCAAAAAGGTGTCATTGACCCTGAGGACAAGTATTGCAAGGAGGAAAGTGGGGACGAAAAGAATAGCCAGGAAGAGTGCTGCGAACCGTCTGATCCAGATCATAAAGAGCCACTGCGGAGCATACGCCTACTCCTCCCAGGTTTCACCCATTCTAGGGAGAGAAGGAAACGACCGTTCTAGGGAGAGAAGGAAACGACCGTCAATCCTTCTGACGGATGAAATCACCTCACCGATATTTCTCAGCGGAAAAATCACACCCTGCTCACCCTTCTGGGTGATTTGAACAGGGGCTGGCGTGGCTTACTCTGGTACTCAAAGGATCAGGTAACTTTCACGAGGAGGGGTAGAGCGCATGCTTCTGCAAGCTTGGGTAGGTCTCAACGGCGCCGATGTTCTTCTCACCGCTCTTTCATTTACCCTGGGAGCCGTGGAGTTAAACCCCTTTCTGGGTACTATTGCCCTTGCGTTGAGCCCTGAGCGAATGTTGCTGATCAAGCTTTTCTTTGCCGTTGCGATAGGCGGTGCGCTATGGAACCGGAGGGCGTACCGGGTGATGAAGACTCTCAACTGGGCGCTGGTGGCGGTGGTGATATTCAACGCTATGATCATTACCTACAGCCTCTGATCTGGGTTCCTAAAGGTCACGCAGGCTACATGAGCTTGGGAAACCTAGACTTCCGAGCCATCTAGCGATTGGCCTTCAGGCCTCTTTGTACACTCCACAGCCGCTTTTTCACAGCTTACAACGCCTGCTTTTTCAAAGTTCACTATCGTCCGCACTGCGACCTTTTCCCAGTCAGCGCTCGCTTCTTACAGTCGACGACCGTCGCTTTTGAGGCCCAATACCGGCTGTCGGCAACGAGTGAGCGAGGCGGTTCCTTGGGGAGCGCCGTTCGCTGGAGAGGGGGTATAATCTCCACGAAGCCAGACGGTGAGCCCCAATGCCAAGCACCAATAAAAAGCAGTGGCGTAAGGAGACCCTGGAACCATCGCTGGACCGCAGTCCAGAGCGCAAGGAGCGGTTCGAGAGCGACTCTGGCCATCAGGTAGCTCCCCTCTATACCCCCGAGGATACAGCAGGCTCCGATTATGCGAAGGAGATCGGGTACCCCGGAGAGTACCCGTTCACCCGCGGCGTCCAGCCCACCATGTACCGGGGACGCCTCTGGACCATGCGCCAGTACTCGGGGTTCGCCTCGGCGGAGGAATCGAACCGCCGCTATCACTACCTGCTGAAGCACGGGCAGACGGGGCTCTCTGTTGCCTTTGACCTTCCGACTCAGATGGGGTACGACTCCGACCACAGCTTGGCCAGAGGCGAGGTGGGAAAGGTTGGCGTACCCATAGATACACTGCGCGATATGGAGGCGCTTCTGGAAGGAATCCCCCTGGACAGGGTGAGCACCTCCATGACTATCAACGCCACCGCTTCCATTCTGCTGGCGCTCTACATAGCGGTTGCCAAGAAGCAGGGCATCGCACCCGACCGGCTGGGCGGAACGATCCAGAACGATATCCTGAAGGAGTACATAGCCCGGGGCACGTATATCTATCCGCCCCGGCCCTCCATGCGCCTGGTAACGGATGTCTTCTCCTACTGCGCTGGGCAAGTGCCGCGTTGGAACACCATCAGCATCAGCGGCTACCACATGCGGGAGGCGGGCGCCACGGCGGCCCAGGAGATCGCCTTCACCTTCGCCAATGCCATCGCTTACGTGCGGGCGGCCCTGGATGCAGGGCTGGATGTGGACAGCTTTGCCGGAGGCCTCTCCTTCTTCTTTGTAGCGCAGAACAACCTGTTGGAGGAGGCGGCCAAGTTTCGTGCCGCTCGGCGGATGTGGGCGCGCATTATGCGGGAGCGTTTCCACGCCAGGGATCCCCGTTCCTGGATGCTCCGCTTCCATGTCCAGACCGCGGGTGTGACCCTGACAGCCCAGCAGCCGGAAAACAACGTGGTACGCACTACCATCCAGGCTCTTGCTGCCGTGCTGGGTGGTGCTCAGTCCCTCCACGTCTGCTCCAAGGATGAAGCGCTTGCCCTGCCATCCGAGGAGGCGGTCCAGCTCTCCCTGCGTACACAGCAGGTCCTGGCTCTCGAGAGCGGCGTAACCGATACGGTGGACCCCCTGGCGGGTTCCTACTACGTGGAGCACCTGACCAACGAGCTGGAGCGAGAGGCGTTGGGCTACATGGAGAGGATCGATGACATGGGAGGGGCGCTGTCGGCACTGGAGCAGGGCTACCAGATGCGGGAGATCCATGAGGCGGCGTTCAAGCACCAGCGGCAGGTGGAGGAAAAAGACCGTATCGTTGTGGGTGTCAACGAGTTCGTCACGGGAGAGCCGCCCATTCAAGACACCCTGAGGGTGGACCCGGAGCAGGAAAGGCTCCAGGTGGAGCGGCTCCAGAGGTTGCGTGAGGAGCGGGACAACGAGGCGGTGACGGCGGCTCTGAAACGGCTGGACGAGGCAGCCCGGGGGGTGGAGAACACCATGCCGGCCATTTTGGCGTGCGTGGAGGCCTATGCCTCCGTTGGAGAGATCAGTGATGTGCTCCGGAGCATCTTCGGCGAGCAGGAGCACACGGTGGTGGTGTAAGAGAGGGTTAGAGAGATAGGGGAGTGGTTCCCGTTGCCCAGCAAGCAGCATCCCATGAGCAGGTCTAACGTTATCCGTGTACTGATAGCAAAGCCGGGGCTGGACGGCCACGACCGGGGCGCCAAGGTGATCGCTCGGGCGCTGAGGGATGCCGGCATGGAGGTGACCTACACGGGCATTCGGCAGACGCCGGAGAGGATCGTGGAGGCGGCTTTGCAGAAGGGCGTGGATGTCATAGGCCTGAGCATCCTCTCCGGTGCCCATGTGGAGCTTCTGAGGCAGGTCTTCGCGGGTCTCAGGGAGAGGGAGATAGACGATACTATCGTTGTAACCGGTGGGATCATCCCTGAAAAGGACAGAGATGCGCTGCGTACCATGGGTGTAGCGGGCATCTTTGGCCCTGGGGCCTCTACGCAGGAGATCGCGGAGTTCATCCAGCGGGCCGTGGCTGAGCGACGAGTAGACGGGGCCTCGCTGTGATAGAGTGCAAGAGAATAGGGTTACCGGGTGCTCTGACCGCTTGACACGCCTGGTAGAGGTACCTATACTATTGCGGTTTTCGTAGGAGTAGATACGGCCGCCTACAAAACGGTGAGACGATGCAGTTCAACGTTGCCCGCCTCCTGATGGAAACGGTGGGCACACAGAAAACATATATCGTAGATGAGTCGTTTGCACCTCTAGAGGATACGCAAACGGACCGGGTAGAGGGACATCTCCGGTTCTTGCGTACCGATGCTGGTGTATGGGTCACGGGAGCCCTGGTGGCCCCCGCTAGGGTCACGTGCAGCCGCTGTCTACAGGAGAGTTCGGTACCCGTTCGGTTCAGGATGGACGATATCTATTATCCGACGGTAGACGTGAACACCGGGGGCCGTATTCCCTTGCCGGAGGAGGCAGACGGCCACTGCGTCATAGATAGCAGCCACATTCTTGATATCACGGAGTCGATTCGGCAGTACACGATGGTCGGTCTGCCCATGAAGCCTATGTGCAAGCCGGAATGCGCGGGGCTATGTTCGCGGTGCGGAGTAAACCTGAACCAGGTGACCTGCTCCTGCGATTCTCGGGAGATGGACGCCCGGTGGTTACCATTGCTTAGCATGGCATCTACCATTGACGGGGAGCGAACGAGGAGCTAGCCTTGCCAGCGCTACCGAAGAAGAAACGTACGGAGAGCAGGAAGCGGAGTCGTTGGAGCCATTCGGCCCTTCATCCCGTTACTCTGTCCACGTGCCCGCACTGCCATAACCCCAAGCCGTCTCACCGGGTGTGCCCCACCTGCGGGTACTACGCCGGTCGGGAGGTGATAGCCGTTGGAGGGACTGAGGAGGGAAGAGAGGAAGCGTAGAAGATTTCGTTGCAGGCATTTGGACCTTACAGGGTTCTTCATCAAGTAATCATAGGAGATTGTTGTGATTAGTTTATCTCAAGATGGCGTGGGTTCACGCCCCGCGTTTCTCTTCCCCGGCCAGGGCTCTCAGGCGGTTGGCATGGGGAAGGACCTGTACGAGAGCTCTCCGGCCGCACGCCAGGTCTTCGATGACGTGGACAAGGCCTTGGGGGAACCGCTGACGACGCTTATGTTCGAAGGCCCGGACAAGGAGCTCAACCGGACGTGGAACTGCCAACCCGCCATAATGACGGTCAGTCTTGCTTGCCTTGCTGCGGCCGCGGAGGCCAACGGTGATGCGGTGTCACATCCGTTCCTTATGGCAGGGCACAGTCTGGGGGAGTATAGCGCCCTGGTTGCGTCTGGAGTCATGGACGTTGGCCGAGCGGCGGCGCTGGTGAGAGAGCGGGGTCGTCTGATGGAGGAGGCGTGCGAGAAGAGCGCTGGGAGCATGGCGGCTATCCTTGGTCTGGACCAGGAATCGGTGGAGGAGGTGTGTAAGGAAGTGGGCATCCAGATAGCCAATATCAATTCGCCGGGGCAGATCGTGATCAGCGGCGAGCGGGAGAAGGTGGCCCGAGCGTTGGAGCTTGCCAAAGAGCGAGGCGCCCGGCGCGCCGTCTCCCTGCAGGTGAGCGGTGCCTTTCATTCCTATCTGATGGGCCCAGCACTTGACGGGATGATCAAGGCGCTGAGCGCGGTGGAGTTTCAGCACCCGACAACGCCAGTGATCGCGAACTGCACGGCGAAGCCCATCAACGCGAACCGTGAGATCAAAGGGGAGCTGGCGGAGCAGCTGTGCGGTTGCGTGCGATGGGAGGAGTGCATCAAGTACATGGTGGATGCGGGAGCTACCTGCTTCATCGAGTTTGGCCCGGGGAAGGTATTGACGGGGCTGGTGAAGCAGATTGCGCGTGGTATGCCCGCTATGGCCGTGAACGATCTGCGCTCGGTCAACAATTTGGTCAACACGCTCCCCAGCGAGTGACCTATAGCTCCTTACCAAACGGCTGATATGAAGGGGACCGGTCGCCAGCGACTGCGGCGGAGGGCGCGACGTGCCCTCCTGCAGGTATTGTATGAGGTGGACGCATCCGGGCACTCCACGGAAGAGAGTCTGCGATGGGTGCTTGAGCAGGTCCAGTTGGATGAGGAGAGCATCTCTTTCATAAAGGCCACGGCCCAGGGGGTAGTGGAGAATCGTGGTCGGCTGGACCAGGAGATTCAACGGTATGCGCCGGAATGGCCGGTGGCCCAGCTGCCGGTGGTGGACCGTACGATATTGCGAATAGCCATCTATGAGGTGCTGATAGCCCGGGAGGTATCTCCAAAGATCGCCATCAACGAGGCAGTTGAGCTGGCCAAGAGCTTCGGAGGCGAATCTTTGCCACGGTTCGTCAATGGTGTGTTGGGGTCGTTGATGGAGGCGATGGCACCGGAGCAGGCATAGAGGCATCGATATCATCCTTCCAAAGGAGGTGGAGACGTGGCGACGGTACTGGGACGCGTGAAGAACGTGGTTGTAGAGCGTCTTGGAGTGGACGAGGTTAGTGTGGTTGCTGAGGCCTCCTTTACCGAGGACCTGAACGCCGACTCTCTGGACCTGGTAGAGCTGATTATGGCCTTTGAGGAGGAGTTCTCCCAGGAGGGAGAGCCCCTGGAGATCCCCGACGAGGACGCTGAGCGGATCGGTACGATTCAGAACGCGGTTGACTATTTGAAGGAGCATGGCGTCCAGGACGAGTGATCTCCCGGACTGCGTCCGCAGCTCGTTAGTCCTACGCTCGGCGCTTTGAAGGCCCGCTCCGTACACTCCATCTAAACAGCGTGTGCCCAGCGTACACACCTTTCGTGCGTTGGGTTACCAGCCAAACTGTCCATGTAAGGCTGACCCAGGATTCCACTCGAATCTCCTCCTGTTTTCGTCCCTGGGATTGGTACGCCTCCGCAACTCTGCTACCATCTCTTCCAGAGACCCAGGACAGGGTTTAGGAGGAGAGCATGGCGGAGTTCGGTATTCAGATAGAGCCGCAGTTTGGCTTCGATTACAGCACTATCAGGGACCTCGCTCTGGAGTGCCAGACCCTTGGTTTCAACTCCATGTGGCTGTCCGACCACCTTTTTCTGGATGCCCGATCCCAGGAGAGGAACTGCCTGGACTGCTGGACCACGCTGGCGGCTCTGGCCGCGGAGACCACCACCCTGCGCCTGGGCTCCCTGGTGAGCTGCGTCTCCTACCGCTACCCGTCCATCCTGGCGAAGACGGCGGCGACGGTTGATGTCATCAGCGGGGGCAGGCTGGAGTTCGGCATCGGCGCTGGGTGGAAGGAGCTTGAATACCGCGCCTACGGGATCCCGTTCCCGCCCGTGGGTGAGCGTATTTCGCGATTTATCGAGGCCGTCCAGCTGATCCAGAGCATGTGGACGCAAGAGCGGCCCTCCTTCAGCGGTCGCTACTACGAGATAGCGGAGGCCTTCTCCGCACCCAAGCCCATCCAGAAGCCGTATCCACCGTTCTGGATAGGCGGCACGGGCTCTCGGGTGCTGCGGGCCACGGCCCGATTCGCGGACGGGCTGAATGTGAACGGATCGCCCACCACCCAGGAGTATGGGGAGCGGCTGGACACCCTGAGACACCACTGCGAGGAGGTGGGCAGGGACTTTCGGAGCATCAGGCTGTCTCACTTCATCCAGATCATCACCGCCGGCGACGGCCCGTCCCTGGAGCGGTTGGTGGAGACGGAGGCCCGCAGGACCGGGCACAGCCCGGAGGAGTACCGCACCCAGACCAGGGCCTTTGTGGGCACACCGGAGGAGTGCGTGGAGTACCTGCGATCGTTTATGGACCTGGGGGTGTCCCAGTTCATGCTCCTGTTTCCCTACCGCCACGAGTCGGAGTCGCTGCGTCTTCTGACGGAGAGGGTACTCCCCAAGCTGTAAGGGATGGGGCGGGTCTCCCCTGGGGTCACGCTCATGTCCTTGGATGGATTTGGTAGGCTCACCATGAACGGATTTGGAAGGGGTATTTGTTTCCATGTTATGTCAAGTGCTTATAGCTGGCCTCTAGCTGCCGATATTTTTTTCTGGGGAAACGAATCCGATCCCTTCGGCAGGCTCAGGACAGGTTTCGTCATCGATTTTTGGCGTTCCGGTTGCCGGGCTGTTCGCCTCGCTTGCGTGGTTGGGGATGGTCCTCCGCTGGCTGCTGCGTGCTCATGACACTACGAGGATAGCGCGAGCGAGGGGGAATGGGGAAGGGGGAGGTGGCAGGGGGGGGAGCTTGTGATTCCACAGGATTGCCATGAAAAGTAATGGGGGCATGGCGCTGCGCCACTGGGTGAATACCATCGTGTATGATGGGTGTGCCGCACGGCGGCGTGAATGAAATCGGGAGGTGGAGACAATGACCCAGGATATGAAAATACCGGATACGCTTTACGCCCTTCTGGAGAGGGGCACCACGGCCATTCTGGCGACGTACGGCAGCGATGGCTACCCCAATGCGGTGATGACGTGGGCGGCCAGCGGAGACCCGCAGCGCATTCGGTTCGGGGTTGACCTGGGGACATCCACCCTGGCAAACATCGAGAGAGAGAATAGAGCCTCTTTGCAGATCATCGGTTCAGAGAACGTTATCTTTCTGGTGAAGGGTACGACTCGCATGGTCAAGGAGCGGATAGAGGCGCTGCCGCCGCCTCACGTGATGTGCATCATGGAGATGACCCCGCAGTCGGTGAAGGACCAGTCGTGGATGGGGGTGACGGTGACGCCGCCCGCGTACCAGTGGACGGGTGGCAACGCCGAGAAGATGGCGGAGGCGGAGAGGTCGGCGTTGGCGGAGATCCGCGACTGGGGGTAAGCCAGACGGCCGGCAACTTTAGATAAGCGATTTGGACTGGCCGCCATCGATGTTGATGCAGGCCCCTGTGATCAGGTCGGCCTGAGCCGAGGCCAGGAACGCGGCCAGCGCGCCCACCGGCTCGGGCCAGCCGAACCGTCCCATGGGCAGGTTGTTCCTGATGAACTCCTGGACCACCTCAGGCGGGTTGTTCTTCTGAAACCTGTCCCAGCTCCCGCCTGGAAGATCGATGGAGCCGGGTGCTATGGCATTGACGGTGACCCCGGTGCCCGCAAGCTCTAAAGCTAAGTGCTTAGAGAAGGAGATAAGCGCCGCTTTGGCGGTCATGTAGGTGAGTCCACCGCCGTGCTCTCTACCGAAGATGGACGCTACGTTGATAACGCGCCCCCAACCGGACTCTTTCATGGGGGGCAGGCAGAGGCGGGTGAGGCGGATGCCGGAGAAGAGGTTGAGCTGGAGGGTCTGATCCCACGCGGGGTCGTCGGCGGCGTCGAAGTCACGACCCACGGCACCACCCACGTTGTTGACGAGGACGTCCGGGTGCCCCAGGCCATCCACCGTCTCTTGGAACAGGCGAGAGGCATCTGCCTGGAGGGTCACGTCCGCCTGAACGCCCACGGCGCGAACGCCAACAGCCTGAAGCTCGGCCACGGTCTGCTCCAGGGCGTCGGCGCCCCTGGCGCAGATGGCTACGTTGCACCCTTCATTTGCCAGGGCCAGGGCGATGTGCCGTCCCAGGCCTCTGGAGCCTCCGGTCACCAGCGCGGTCTTTCCATTGAGTCCCAGGTCCACTGCGCACCTCCTTGGAGTGTAGCATCGGGCGGGCGATATCGGCTGCGGTAGAGTCTACGATTTACGATGGAGCAACGCCACCAGCAACGCTAGTCGGACGTCCGTGCGTCCACCTAGCGAGCAACATTGACAAGCACTATAGCCAGGACTACAATTCGAGGGCACTTTCAGGTTAGGTGAGCTATAGTATGCTACGGATACGGTTGAGGCGGATCGGCGCCAAGAAGCGCCCCTTTTATAGGATTGTGGTGGCCGACTCCCGGTCTCCCCGGAACGGGAGTTTCGTGGAGCAGGTAGGGCACTACGATCCGATGACGGACCCGCCGAGCATAGACTTGAACGACGAGAAGGTCCGGGACTGGCTGGGCAAGGGCGCCCAACCGTCGGAGCCCGTGGAATGGATTCTGAGGAGCAGAGGCATCCTCGGCGAAAGCTAGGGCATCATGAAGGAGTTGGTGGAGTATATCGCCAAGTCCTTGGCTACAAAGCCCGAGGAGGTAAAGGTCACCGAGGTGGTTGAGGGTGAGCGTGTGGTGTTGCGGCTGGAGGTGGCGGAGGAGGACAAGGGCAAGATCATTGGGAAACAGGGGCGGGTGGCCCAGGCCATACGCGTCCTGCTGCGGGTAGCGGCGGTCAAAGAGGGCACTCGCGCCATGCTGGAGATTGTCTAGCGGTAACCCCTTTCTATCCCCTATTCATTGGCCCACAACACCACGGTCGTTCTCCAGTGCGGTCTACCCATGGCCAAGAATGCGACCACTTCTGCGATTCTGGTAGGACACATCCTGAAGCCCGTGGGTCTGCGGGGCGAGGTATGCGTAGAGGTTGCCTCGGACGTTCCCCAGCGGTTCGCTCCGGGAGCCCTTCTGTACATTGAGGGCACGGCCTTCCACGTGGAGGGAGCCCGGCCGGTACGGCGGGGGCTGGTGGTGAAGCTGGCGGAGGTTGGCTCTCTCGCGCAGGCGGAGGCACTGCGAGGCGAGGCGCTGTACATAGAGGCGGCACAGGTGCCTCCACCCCCGGAGGACACCTACTACTATTTCCAGGTACTGGGCATGGAGGTGTACACGCGGGAGGGGGAATACCTGGGAGAAGTGAAGGAGATACTGGCCACGGGCAGCAACGATGTCTACGTGCTTTGGAAGGGGCCACGGGAGGTCCTGGTGCCGGCCATAGACGGCGTGGTGGTGGAGATGGACATAGAGGCCGGCCGGATGACGGTGGACCTGCCGGAGGGGCTGTAGGGAGCGGTGAGCAGACGTACTCCTCAGAATGACCTGGCCCTGGCAGAAATCTCCTCTCATCAGCGCCCGGCGCCGTTGACTGGCCTTTGCCGAGCGTGCTACGATTCGACCAACGTGTAGTATTTGTTCAAAAACAGGAACGCCCGCCAGCCGAGGAGACCCCGATGTCCGAACTCGAGGAGATCGTCCGTCAGGTCCACGACTGCACCGACTGCAAACTCTCCGAGGGTCGGACGCGGGCGGTGCCGGGCGAGGGGCCGGAGCAGGTTGAAGTGATGTTCATAGGGGAAGGGCCGGGGTTCCGTGAGGACCAGCAGGGCCGCCCCTTTGTGGGCCCCGCGGGGCAGTTTCTGGAGCAGCTACTGGCATCGATAGGCATGAGTCGTGAGCAGGTGTACATCACCAACATGGTCAAGTGCCGGCCGCCCAACAATCGCGACCCGCTTCCCGGCGAGGTGGCCGCCTGCTCCAAATACCTGGACCGCCAGATACAGCTCCTTCGTCCGAAAGTGATCGTCACCCTGGGACGGCACTCCCTGGCCAAGTTTGTTCCCGGGGCCACCATAAGCAAGTCACGGGGGAAGGCCGTACGGAAAGAGGGCTTCATCCTATACCCCATCTACCATCCGGCGGCGGCGCTGCACCAGCAGAGCCTGCGCCGGGTCATTGAGGAGGATTTCAAGGCGATCCCCGCTCTGCTCAAGGAGCGAGTGGCGCCACCGCAGGTGGAGGAGCAGGCACAGCAGCTCTCTCTGCTCTGACTATAGCTATGCCGCAGAGTCGTCCCCTTCGTGTGATCCCGCTGGGCGGTCTGGGAGAGGTTGGCAAGAACATGATGGCCTTGGAGTACCACAGGGACATCATCGTCATTGATGCCGGTGTCCTCTTTCCAGAGGAGGATATGCTTGGCGTAGACCTGGTGATCCCGGACATCTCCTATCTGGTGCAGAACCGGGAGCGGGTACGGGCCATCTTCATTACCCACGGGCATGAAGACCACACGGGTGCCCTGCCCTACGTTCTACGGGAGCTGAACGTGCCGGTATACGCTTCAAGGCTGGCGCTGGGGCTCATCTCCGTGAAGCTGAAGGAGCACAAGGGCCTGCGAGGAGCCAAGCTCATTGAGGTGCAGCCAGGCAAGGAGGTGCGGGCCGGCGCGTTTCGGGTGGAGTTCTTTCCGGTCTGCCACTCGATTCCGGATGCGATGGGCCTGGCCATCCGTACACCGCTGGGACTGGTGATTCACACCGGGGATTTCAAGATCGACTATACGCCGGCGGATGGGAAGCCCACGGACCTGACGCTCCTGGCCCGGCTTTGCGAGAAGGGTGCCTTTCTACTACTGTCCGACTCCACCTACGCCGAGCTTCCAGGGTACACATTATCAGAGCGGGTAGTGGGCGAGGCGCTGGACAGGGTTATCGACGAGGCGCCCGGGCGGGTCATGATCGCCACCTTTGCATCCCTCATCTCGCGGGTGCAGCAGGTGATCAATGCGGCGCACTGGCATGGTCGGAAGGTGGCCCTGGTGGGCCGGAGCATGGTGAATAACGTGAAGATGGCCCTGGAGATGGGGTACCTGAGGGACCCTGGGGAGATCATTGTGTCCCTGAGCGCGCTGAAGAAGCTTCCCGACGAGCAGGTGGTGATTATCACCACAGGCAGCCAGGGGGAGCCGACCTCCGCCCTGGTGCGCATAGCCAACCGTGACCACCGGGAGGTCCAGGTGGTTCCCGGCGATACGGTGGTGATCTCGGCGACGCCCATCCCCGGCAATGAGACGGTGGTGAGCAGGACCATAGATAACCTGTTCCGCCAGGGGGCGAAGGTCATCTACGACAAGGTGGCGCTGGTCCACGTTCACGGCCACGCCAGCCAGGAAGAGCTGAAGATGATACTGAATCTGGTACGCCCCAAGTACTTTGTCCCTGTCCACGGGGAGTACCGTCACCTGATTGCCCACACCCGGCTGGCATTCAGCCTGGGGATCCCTGGAGAGAACAGCTTTGTGCTGGACGACGGCGACGTGCTGGAGCTGAACCACGGCGGTGGTGAAGTGGTGGACAAGGTCTCCGCGGGCCACATCTTTGTGGATGGCCTTCGTACCTGGGATATGAAAAGCGTGGTGCTCCGGGACAGGCGAGCGCTCTCGCGAGACGGCATCGTGGTGGTGGTACTGACGGTGGACAAGAGGGTGGGGAAGATGGTGAAGCCACCGGAGGTGGTCTCCAGCGGGTTCATCGATAGCATGGAGTCGCCTGGACTCCTGGACCGCGCCGCAGAGGCGGCCATCACGGCGTTGGATCACGGCGGCGGAGCATCCCAGTCTCTGGAGCCCGGCTCCATAGCCACCAGGGTCAAGGAGTCTCTGGGCGATTTTCTGTATAAAGAAACGGGGCGCCGACCCATGATTATACCGGCGACGGTGGAGGTATAGGAGGCAGCAGGTAATGGGTGTGATCATCGGCATATTCGCGGGTATCGCGCGGACCCTTCTGTTCAGCAGGTGGGGCCCCCTGGTGCTACTGATGGCCCTGGTGGTGGCCCTGGCTCTGCAACCAGACCTTCGAAAAGAGGTGTTGCTGCTCCTCGGCCTGGGGGTGGTGCCGGTTGGCCTGTGGCTGGCGCTGTTCCTTGGCAGCCTGCGAGGGAGACCCCGGTGGGTATGGGGCTACTGGCGATGGTGGGCCGGTGGCGCGGTGCTGGTGGCCGCGGCGCTGGGAGCCGTGGCATATGTTCAGGAGACGGAGGTTCTCGGGATGGAGGTGCCGGCCACGCTGATGGGCAGTGACGGCAAGGCCATCCTGGGGGGCAGCATAGGCCGGGCTATCAACATGGATTCCACACTTCTGGGCGTTCTGCAGGTCCTGGCGTTGCTGCTCCTGGCTGCATTTGTTATCCGCACCCGGCTCACCTACAGGGCTGTACGGGGCTCGATGCGCCAGGTGAGTCTGACGCTCCGAAAAACAGCTCAGGGAGGCTACCGCGGCATCCGTTGGCCGTTGAAGGCGGGTGGTGGCAAGGCGAGTGTTGTCCCGCAGGAGCCCCCACCCCCTATGGTGAACGGCGAGTGGGCGGAAGAGGAGCAACCCGCGCCACCCGGCGACGAGAGCGTGCCAGCCACGGTAACAGACGAAGGGGAGGAGCAGGAGGCAACGGTGCGAGATGAGGCTGTGCCGGAGCGAGAGCCAAAGGGGGCGCGTGGGTCGGTGCATCCCTGGCGGCTGCCCTCTCTTGACATCTATGAGCCTGGCTCCGGGTCCGCTGAGGTCACGGAGGAGAACCTGGAGGTGGCCCGGCGGATTGAGGAGTCACTGAGCCACCACGGTGTAGAGGTGACGGTGGAGCAGATAAAGCCGGGGCCCACGGTGACCCTGTACGGGCTGGCCCCTGGCTGGGTGCGACGGCAGCGGAATGCCAGGGGGCGGGACCAACGGGACAAAGAGGAGAGCCAGCCTGAAGAGGGCGGCGCTCCCGTCAAGGACCAGGCGGAGAGACAGATGCGGGTCAAGGTGGACAGCATCCTTGCCCGGGAGAAGGACCTGGCGCTGGCCCTGGCCGCGCCGAGCCTTCGGATCCAGGCCCCGGTGCCTGGAGAGTCGGTGGTGGGAATAGAGGTTCCCAACCGTGAACCGCTGCTGGTCACCATAAGATCGGTGATGGAGACACCCGTCTTTCAGGATATTCCAGCAAAGAGGGGCCTGCCGCTGGCCCTTGGGCAAGGCTCGGGCGGGGATACCATTATCGCTGACCTGCGGAAGCTACCCCATCTGCTCATTGCTGGTGCTACGGGAAGCGGGAAGAGCGTGTGCCTCAACGCGCTCATCGTCTCCCTTGCAAGCGCTATACCTCCGGACTATGTGCGCTTTCTCCTGGTAGACCCCAAGCGGGTGGAGCTGACGGCGTACAACGGCCTGCCCCACCTGGTGGCCCCGGTGGTGGTGGAGACGGACGACGTGGTGCCATCGCTCCGGGGCGTGATGCGGGAGATGCTGCGCCGGTACAGGACATTTGAGGAGCTTGGCGTCAGGAACATAGAGTCCTACCACCGACACCCCCAGCGCCAGGAGCAGATGCCCTACCTGGTGGTGGCAATCGACGAGCTGGCGGACCTGATGATGGCGGCCCCGTATGATGTGGAGCAGACCCTGTGCCGGTTGGCGCAGCTGGGCCGAGCCACGGGGGTCCACCTGATCGTGGCCACCCAAAGGCCGTCGGTGGACGTGGTGACGGGCCTGATCAAGGCCAACTTCCCCAGCAGGATTAGCTTCGCGGTGGTCTCGCAGGTGGACTCTCGAACGATCATGGACGGGGCCGGTGCGGAGAAGCTCCTTGGCAAGGGAGACATGCTCTTCCTCTCCAGTGATTCTCCGAAGCCCCAGCGGGTCCAGGGGGCTTTCGTCTCCGACCGGGAGATCGGTAAGCTCGTGGGGCACTGGCGCGAACAGCATGGGCCGCCGCTGCCGACCTTCGACCTAGAGCCGGAGCCTGATGCATCCGTGGGTGAGGGCTACGCTGGAGATGAGAGGGGCGGTTCCCGGGACGAGCTTATGGATAAGGCCAAGGAGCTGGCGACCCGCACCAAGCTGTCCACCTCTCTGCTCCAACGGAGGCTGCGCATAGGCTATCCCAGGGCGGCAAGGCTGATGGACGACCTTGAGGAGGAGGGGTTCCTGGTTACTGGCGACGCCGAGAGGTCATAGGCGCTTCCCTCTTGGGACGGCCAACCAGATGCTTCGTCGTCCCGATGCAATCGGGACTCAGAAGCATGACAACACCTGCCCTCCAAGGGCTTTTTTCATAGGAATGACACGACAGATAATTTGAATGCCCTGCGGTCCCATAGCGGGAGGCGTACGCCTGGGTTACCCGGTGGCCACGGCGTCTAGCTGACGCAGCATGCCGCTGGCGACGTGCTCATACTCCTGGCGAACCGCATCACTTGCCAGGGCCGTGGGGCCACCGTGCTTACGGTAATCGCTCCGAAGCTCGAACTGGCCAAGGAAGGGTACTCCCGTGGCGTCGGCAAGGCTTTTGCCAACGCCGGAGCCGAAGACCTCTCCGGAGAAGTTCTCCACCACGCCCAGTACCTTGACGTTTAGCTTTCGGATCATATTGATGGAGCGTAGGGCATCTAACCTTGCCAGCGCATGGGGTGTGGTGACGACGACGAACCCATCCACCTGGAGCGTCTGCATAACGGTCAGCGGGACATCAGAGGTCCCCGGCGGCATATCGACAATGAGGAAGTCCAGGTTGCCCCAGTCTGTGGTCTGGAGCAACTGGTTGAGGGCGTTGTGGAGCATGGGACCGCGCCAGATGATGGCCTCCTCCGGGTTCTCCTGGAAGAAGGTCATGGAGATGACCTTCACGCCAGAGGCGGTGGGAGGGAGTATGGTGCCATTGGAAGATTGGGGAGGCTCCGTGACGCCGATGACCGGGACGAGGTTGGGGCAATCGATGTCGGCGTCAAAAAGCCCCACCTGGTAGCCCTGGCGGGCGAGAGTGACGGCCAGGTTTACAGCTACGGTGGTCTTGCCCACGCCGCCCTTACCGCTATACACCCCAATCTTGGTCTTTATCTGGCCCAGGTGCTCGCCTATTTGACGTCGCTGGGCCCAGGAGCGCTTCATCGCATCCAGCTTCGCCTGCTCCTGGGGGGTGGGGGTACGGGGTTGACGTGGCTCTGCCATTGTATGCTCAGGAGAATGGGGGGCGCGGAGCCCTCTACATTCCCAGGAGCTCTTTGCCCTCTGCAGTGATGAGATCGGGGGACCATGGAGGGTCGAAGGTCAGCTCTACGCTGGCGTCGTCCACGCCCTCGATCTCCGCGATTGCCCACTCCGCCTGCTGGGCTATGTATGGCCCCATGCCGCAACCGGCGGCGGTAAGGGTCATCTGCACGAACACCTTGTTGGCGTCATCTATCTGAATATCATAGATCAGACCCAGGTCTAGCACGTTGATGGGGATCTCCGGATCGTAGACATCCCTCAGGGCCTCCTGGACCTGTTCCAAGGACACTTTGGTTGCTTCAGCCATTGCACCCTCCCCTGCTTAGATTCTCTGAATCCTGCGGTTACTATTGTAACCATTGTTGATTAGCGGGGTCAACTTTGGTTGGCGCTACTGCGTTTCAGCCATTCTGGACGTCCAGGACGCTGGCCATAAGCCTCTCCGAGAAGTCGCGGTCGAGTGCCAGGGTGAAGAAGATGGTATTGCCGATGGCCTTGAAAAATAGGTGCAAGTCCCTGAACTCCCGATAGAGCACCCTTTCACCGCTGACCGTTGCATCTTCCAGGTTCATTCTCCCGGAGAAGTTGTTCAGGAAGAAGGAGAGGATGAATCCGGGGTAGGAGGACCGGGCTACGAAGATGGTCCCTACTTGGTACTGCTGAACGTACTCCGGCGTCATCTGTGCGGGGATTTCGATGGGATTATTAGAGTATGTGGCGAAGGCCACGTTGCTGATGTTGACGGTGCCCAATGCCTGGGAGAGCGATCCCAGGTCCAGGCCGGCACGCGCCGCCAGCGAATCTATGATCACCCTGTTGGGGCGGACGAAACCGGCGGCGACGGGCTGTCCGGGCGGCAATGCGGGGAATAAACGCATCAGCTTCCATACGTCCGGACGGCCCTCCGGGAAGGCGCTGGTGTCCTGGTTTGAGAGGGCGTCTGTGAGAGACTGCGCCCACAGGCTGGAGCCGCGGACCAGCCGGATATCGGCGCCGTCCTGTTGGCCAGTGACCTCCTGCTTCAACGGCCCCTCCACCTGCTGCCAGACGAAACGGGCATCGGCGTCGGTCCCGAAGCCCAGGGTAGCGCCGAAGGCCTGCATGTCCGGGCCCATGAAGGCGGCCATATGGTCTATCTGGATAGCGTCCGGGGAACCGGGGGACAGGGCCTCTACATTGACGAGAAGCCCCAGGGGAACGGTTGTTGGTGCCTCCTGGCTCAGGTAGAGGTAGGCGTTCAGGTCGACGGTCGGGACGGGTGTGTCCAGGAAGCCGGGCGGAAGCTTGGGGTCCGTTTCGACGAGGGAGGGCGAGCAGCCGATGAGGGCAAGAAGAGAGACGGCGAGCAGAAGAACGGGCGGTAGTTGCTTGCCTTTCACTGTGCACTCACCTTGTCAACCCACGACAAGACTAATGAACGGGGCCAGTAAGCAACTACAACTTCCTCACCTATAGAAAGCCAATCATAGATTTCTGGTGACACTTTGAATTCCTTACCGGCGACATCGATATTGTGATTTTTAGCCTTACCAAATTCGCCACCACGCCCACTGTCTGTTATCCACTTGCTACTAACCCTGGCTTTTAGCACCGTGCGCTCACTTCTCACTTCCCTCCAGCGGTTCCACGCCTTCCTGAAAAAGAACAATCCCCATCCCCCAAATAACAATCCCGAGGGTATAGTCCACCAACCAAACGGAATAAACAAGAAGACCACTATTCCTATCAAAAACCCAACGACTGAAAGGAAAGACAGCCAAAACGCTTCTGTGTCAATATATAAGGGTATAGTCCCAAAACAGCCACCTGTGAGAGAATGGTGGCATGGGACGGAAGATTGGGTGCCCTCGATGTCAACACGCCAAGAGCTGGAGCATTCGGCGAGGTAAGAGTCGTTGTGCAGCCTGCCACTACGAGTGGGTGCCCAGGGCGCTGCCGCTTCGGTTGTCGCCAGGGGAGTGGCGGCGACTGTTGCGCTGGTTCGTCTTGGGGCAGAGTGCCGAGGTGATTGCCCAGGAGGCCCGCTTGGAGCGAAAGCGAGTCCTGCGAGCCCTGATCGTGGTGCGCCAGGCCATGGTCCGGGACGTTCCCCATGTCTTCTCCGGCGTGGTGGAGGTCGACGAGACCTACCTGGGAGGTTCCTGGCGCAACAGGCGCCTGGCAAAGCGTGTTCAGGGCACGAAGCGGGGCCGTGGAACCACTAAGCAAGCTGTCTTTGGGATCCTGTGTCGAGGTGGCCTGGTGTGGGCGCACGTGGTACCTAACGTGGAAGCCAAGACGCTGCTGCCGCTCCTGCACCAACGCGTGCAACGTGGCTCCATCGTCTGCTCGCACACCTTTACCAGCTACACGGGCGTCGCAGCGGGGGGCTACGTCCACCGGCTTGTGGGTCCACAGCCAGGCGTTCAGCGATCGGCAAGGGAGCCACGTCAACGGCTTGGAGGGCTTCTGGGGTTATCTCAAGCGGCGTCTGGCAGCCAAAGGGGGAGTCCGCCGAGAACGGCTGCCCCTCTATCTTGCTGAGTATGTCTGGCGCTACAATCATCGGCGTCTGTTGGGACCAGAACAGGTTAAGACATTGTTCAAGCTGCTTCAAAGCTAATCCGGTGGCTAACACGGGACTTTACCCTATATAATTGGCCAAGATCGTTTTGCATCCGTCGAAGTTCCTCTATGGGCTGCAAAGGGGCAAACCTCATCTCTTTACGTTACTCACCTCTTTTGGAGCGGGCCGTCCACGGGGACCGGCGAGGCGGCGTGCTCCTCGCCGACAAGGACCTTGCGCAACTCGACGATCTCGTCCCGGAGCAGGGCAGCCTTCTCGAACTCCAGGTTCTTGGCGGTCTGGCGCATCTGCGACTCCAGGTCCTTGATAACGCGGAGGAGGTCGTCCTTGGGCAGGTCACGGTGGGTGGTGTACGTAGCCCTGGACTCGGCCAGCGCCTTCACCCGGTCGGTGATGTCTCGGATGGCCTTGCGGATGCCTTCCGGCGTGATGCCGTGCTCCCGGTTGTGGGCATGCTGGATGGCGCGGCGGCGGTCGGTCTCGTCGATGGCGCGGCGCATGGAGTCGGTGATGGCATCTGCGTACATGATGCAGTGGCCGTCCACGTGCCGGGAGGCGCGGCCCATGGTCTGGATGAGGGCTGACTGGGAGCGAAGGTATCCCTCCTTGTCGGCATCCAGGATGGCCACCAAGCTCACCTCCGGCAGGTCCAGGCCCTCTCTGAGTAGGTTGATGCCCACCACTACGTCGAAGACGCCCAGGCGAAGGTCCCTGAGGATCTCACTACGCTCCAGGGTATCGATCTCTGAATGGAGGTAGTGGGTCTTGACGTCCATCTCACGGAGGTAGTCGGCCAGCTCCTCGGCCATGCGTTTGGTGAGGGTGGTGACCAGGCAGCGCTCGCCTTTTTCAACGCGGGTGTGTATCTGCTCCAGGAGGTCGTCTATCTGGCCGGTGGTGGGCTTGACCTCTATGGTGGGGTCCAGGAGGCCCGTGGGACGGATGACCTGCTCCACCACCTGCTGGGCGTGCCGGTGCTCGTAGGGCCCGGGCGTGGCGGAGACGTAGACCGTCTGGTTCACGTGGGCCGCGAACTCCTCGAAGCTCAGGGGGCGGTTGTCCATGGCCGAGGGCAGTCGGAAGCCGTAGTCCACCAGCGTCTGCTTGCGGGCGATGTCACCGTGGTACATACCGTTGAGCTGAGGGACGGTCATGTGGGACTCATCGATGAAGAGCAGGAAGTCGTCCGGGAAGTAGTCCATGAGCGTCCAGGGTGTGCTGCCCGCGGGGCGCTGGGCCAGGTGCCGGGAGTAGTTCTCCACGCCGGAGCAGTAGCCGGCTTCCCGGAGCATCTCCAGGTCATAGTGGCATCTGGACTCAAGGCGCTGGGCCTCCAGGTGCATCTCTCTCTGGCGAAAATAGTCCAGCCGCTCCTGAAGCTCCTCTTCGATGTCACGGAGGGCTAGCTGCATCTTCTCCGCGGAGGTCACGAAGTGCTTGGCGGGGTAGATATCAATGGACTCCCGCTCAGCTAGGAGCTCTCCGGTGAGTGGGTCAACCTCCACGATGCGCTCCACCTCATCACCCCAGAGCTGGATGCGAACGGCCACCTCCTCGTAGGCGGGAAGGATCTCCAGGGTATCGCCACGGATGCGGAACTTTCCCCTGGAGAGGTCCATGTCGTTGCGCTCATACTGCATATTGATAAGCTGGCGCAGCAGGGCCTGGCGGTTCTTCCGCTCGCCCTTTTTGATGGAGGCGACGAAGCCCTGGTACTCCTCCGGGGAGCCCAGGCCGTAGATACAGGAGACCGAGGCTACGATGAGGACATCTCGGCGGGTGAGGAGGGCACGGGTGGCCGCGTGCCGCAGCTTGTCGATCTCGTCGTTGATGGCGGAATCCTTCTCTATGTAGGTGTCCGTTCTGGGGATGTATGCCTCCGGCTGGTAGTAGTCGTAGTAGCTGACGAAGTATTCGACGGCGTTGTTGGGGAGGAACTCCTTGAACTCGGTGGCTAGCTGCCCTGCCAAGGTTTTGTTGTGGACGATGACGAGGGCGGGCCGCTGGACCAACTCCACCACCTTGGCCATGGTATAGGTCTTGCCGGAGCCGGTGACGCCCAGGAGGACCTGGTGTTTCATGTCCGACAGGAAACCCTGGGCCATCTCTTCGATGGCCTGGGGCTGGTCTCCGGTGGGCTGGAAGTCGGAGACGACCTGGAATCTGTTTTCCTGAAGAGTGGCCACGGTGCTTTTTACGAGCGAGCAGTAATGTTCTCCAGCATTATCGATGGCGCTTCTGGCTTAAGTCCAAGGTGCCGGGAAGCATCAAGGACCTCGATTCCAAAAACCTCTTCATGGGGGCCAAAGTCTACGGCAATGTCCTCAGTCAGACGGACGGTGGTTACTTCGGCCTTTCCACCCTTGAAATAGATATAGGCTGCGTCAACGCTGGGATCATATTTTATTTTCACACCGAACCTCCAGAATAGAACACATACACAGTAACGACAACGATGGAGTCTTCTTCCTCAGAAACGATGGGCATTACTTGCTTCACCTCATAGTATCTACCCTTCCACTCAGAAAGATAAAGAGAAATTCTTGCGGGAGGCTATTCTTCCCAGTCTGGCTGGCAGCTTTTCACCCTCCAATATCGCTGCTGTGGCCTCAGCCTCAGTGGCACCACGACGGATGAGCTGCTCAAGGGCATGCAGGGAGAAGGTGATGGGCTTCACTGGCATGTGTGATGGCCTGGGGCTGGTCTCCGGTGGGCTGGAAGTCGGAGACGACCTGGAATCTGTTTTCTTTTTCAACCGTGGTCACGGCGGCTCCTACTACAGTCGGTATCCGACGACGGGTACAAGCCTTTGCTCTACGGGGTTTACCGACAGCAAGAAGATCTCTAGGGCGACAGCCCCAATGATAGATGGGTCACCAGATTCACCAAAGAGGCAGGGAATAGTTCTCCATGTCCCATTCAACTCCGCCATCACCGATCCGATGTGTGGCTCCTCTATCTGCCCATTGGCCAACTGTAGCCGGACTGTACCCTCATCCTCAACACTAAGGCGATCAAGCACCGAGGCTGCCACGCTGGTAAAGGTAGCACCGGTATCCACCAGCGCCTCCACCGTCTCTTGGGCGTCACCGGAGGCGGAGAGGAGTGTGATGGTGTGCATAAACGTTCCCATGATGCGCCGCCTACCTGTGACTGTGCCTGGTCACGCTACCTCTCATCAACCACGCCTCTTTGGGCACCAGCTTCTGGTCCACAGGGTCAACGGTCAGGAGGAAGGCCTCCAATGCGTGGGCGCCGATAAGAGGCGGCGCGTCCGACGACCCAAAGAGACAGAGGATAGGGCGTCGCCGCCCGTCTAATTCAGCCTCAAGCTGCCCCATGCGCCACCGTTCCACCTGTCCGTTTGCAAAACGCACGGGGAGGGTATCAAAAGCTTCAATACCCAGCCGCTCCAGCAGCGGAGCGGGGATGACGGTGAACATGGCACCGGTATCCACCAGTGCCTCCACCGTCTCTCGGGCGTCACCGGAGGTGGAGAGGAGTGTGATGTTGTGCGTAAACGTTCCCATGATGCGCCGTCTACCTGTGACTGTGCGTAGTCACGCACAACCATGATAGCAGAAGTGCAGCGCCGCCGATTTCTCAGCCTCAGACCAGGGGCGTCGCGATCCAGATCATCTCGGTGCTGGACTCGTCCAGGGGCTCACGATCAAAGGAGCCGTACACATCCAGCACGCGGTATCCGGAGGCGTCCAGCAGGTGCAGCGCCTCGAAGCGATAGAGGTAGCGGAGCTGATAGTCTTTGTAGAGCTTGCGGACCAGCTCCCCATGCTCATCCAACTCCTCGACGATTGTTCGCGCGTCGACTACCTGATTGAAGGTGTCGTACCGGTTCTGGTCGCCGATGAGCAGGGTGTGGCCGGTAGCGGGGTCGGTCACCTCCCGGCCAGAGACGGGGATGGAGGGATCTCTGGCCAGATGTCCCAGGTCAGGGACGAAGAGGCTGAAGACCAGCCGTCCGTCTGGCACCAGGTGTTCTTTGATGGCCGCCAGGGCCTGATGCTGGTCCGCCACCGAGAGCAGGAGCTGGAAGGAGCGGAAAGGGATGATAACCAGCGGGAACCGTCGGTCCAGGGAGAAGTCTCGCATATCTCCCTTCACGAACGTCAGCAAATCGGGGCCTAGGTTCGCTTTGCGGGCCTTGGCCCTGGCCTGCTTCAGCATGACCGCAGAGCTGTCCAGGCCTACGACGGGGATACCGGCCTGGGCGATGGGTATGGCGACTCGCCCCGTGCCGCAGCCCAGCTCAAGCACCGGCCCGCCGGATGCCTGGGCCTCTTGGGTCCAGAAGGAGATGTCTCTGCTGGAGGTGTGGGTGGAGTCATAGATGTCCGCCCAGGTGTCACCGTAGGATGTCATTGCTGCGTTACTCCCCGGCGAGCTGCTGCAGGGCACGGCGTAGTTGGTCCTCTAAACTCAGGTTGGAGATGTCTCCCAGTGCGGCCACGGCGGCCTGGACCTCACTGGCGGAGTAGCCCAGCGCGGCCAGGGCGGCTACAAGCTCGCCATAGGCCTGTTGGGCAGCGGCGGCGGGAACGCCCCACTCCTGCTCCAGGCGACCCTGCAGGTCCAGGATAATCCTTCCAGCGGTGCGTTTCCCTATGCCGGGCACCTTGCCCAGGGCATCTGCATCACCGGAGACTATGGCCGCGGCCACCTCCTGGGCACTCATTACGGAGAGGACGCTCAGGGCAAGGCGCGGGCCCACACCGTTGACGCCGATCAGGGTCTCGAAGAGCCGCTTGCCCTCCGGTGTCGGGAAGCCGTACAGCGCCAGGGCGTCCTCGCGGAACACCAGGACGGTGTACAGGGTCACCTGGGAGCCCACCTTCCCGAGAGAGCTGGGGACGGATGTGGGCACCTGTACCTGAAGCCCAACGCCGCCGATCTGCACGACGACATAGTCAGGCCCGATCTGCTCCAGGGCACCGTGGATGGAGACGATCATTGCTTACAAACCTGTGGAGGAGTGAGCCAGGGAGAGTGAACCTTTTCTGATGGCCCCAAGACTTTATCCCTGCGCCAGGACCTGCGCTTCGGTGCGGGCGCGGAGATGGCAAAGGACAATAGCCAAAGCATCGGCTGCGTCCTCGGGTATATCCGAACCATCAATCCCAAACTGCATGGCAACCAACTGCTGGACCTGCTCCTTGGTAGCGCCGCCGTACCCCGTTACTGTCTGCTTCACCTGTCTGGGGGAGTAGCGGACGGCCTGGATGCCTCTGCTGGCGGCGGCGATGAGGGCCACGCCCTGGGCCTGCCCGATGGCCAGGGCCGTCCTGGGGTTTTTGGAGACGAAGGGCTCCTCTATGGCCACCTCATGTGGCGTCCACTGGTCCATGAGGTCTGAGAGCCCTGAATGGATCAGGTGGAGCCGCTGCCCCAAGTGTTCTCGTGGAGGAGGCGCCAGTACGCCCCAGGCTAGAGCCGAGACCTCGCCGTCCGCCTCTTCCACCACGGCGTAGCCCATGGAGATGGTCCCCGGGTCGATGCCCAAAATGCGGGAGACGACGGTCTACCTCCTGCGACAGGCCCCAGGCGAACTAGGAGGCGGCGCGATACTCTTCAAGGACCTCTTCCGGGAAATCGGCGTTGGTGTAGACACGCTGCACATCATCCAACTCCTCAAGCCTGTCCAGCAGACGTAGAGCCTGTAGCGCCTCTTTGGAGCCCAGGAGGACGGTGCTCTTGGGCGTGAGGGCGAGCTCGGCGTTGACCACCGTTGCGTCAGCCTCTTCCAGGGCACGCCGCACCTGCTCGAAGCCCTCCGGGGAGGCGCGGACCTCCAGGGTTGTGCCGAGAAGATCGAAGTCCTCGGCCCCGGCATCGATGGCCTTCAGGGCCAGCTCTTCGGCCCGCTCCTCAGAGACCTCCAGGACGATGACGCCGTTGGATTGGAAGTTCCATGCAACGCAGCCGCTCTCCCCAAGGTTTCCACCGCCGCGGACAAAGGTGTTGCGGATTTCGGAGACGGTCCGGTTCCGGTTGTCGGTGAGGGCCTGGAGCATGATGGCGGTGCCACCAGGGCCGTAGCCCTCATAGACCGTCTCTTCCAAGACCTCCTGGCCCTCATCGCTGCCAGCGCCTCGCTTGATTGCCCGCTCGATGTTGTCATGGGGCATGTTGCTGTCCTTGCCCCTCTGGATGGCGAGGCGAAGGCGGACATTCATCTCCGGGTCAGGGCCTCCCTGGCGGGAAGCCACGGTGATCTCTCTCGCCAGCTTGGTAAAGAGCTGGCCGCGCTTGGCGTCAGCTATGCCCTTCTGGTGCTTGATGGTGGACCATTTAGAGTGACCTGACATGGCTAGCGTGGTCTCAATAGGCCCTGGTAGTAGGATGCATTGTAGCATCGGCCGAGTGGGGGGTCAAAGGAGAGGGTTCTCTATGGCGAGTGGCAGAGCAATCTCCGAGAGAGAAGGGGATAGAGGCTTGACAGTGTTGCGGCGTAGTGGTAATGTGCTATATAAGGCCACCTATGCCCTTGGGACTGTGTAACGTATTCCCCGGATTTCCCCATTCTCCAGGCTATCTTTGTGCCTGTTAGCGCGTCAGCGTCCTTTGTCCGTACCCAGGTAAGGAGTGTGAGACTCTATGGCTTTGCCCGTTCTCTCAACCGGCGTTGAAGTATCTCCTCAGGAGAAATCCTACGCACGACTTCCTCAAGTCATGGAGCTGCCCAACCTCATTCTTGTGCAGATAGAATCCTTTGAGTGGTTCAAGGAGGAGGGACTGCGGGAGCTGTTTCAGGAGATATCTCCTATTGTGGACTTTACCGGAGACCGCTTCGAGTTGCACTTTTTGGAGCACGAGTTCCTACCCCCAAAGCTCACCGAGCTGGAATGTCGCCAGAGAGAGTCCACCTATGCTGCTCCTCTCCATGTTACGGCACGGCTGGTAGTCAAGGAGACGGGGGAGATCAAGGAGCAGAAGCTGTTCCTGGGGGACGTTCCCTGGATGACCTCCAATGGGACCTTCATCATCAACGGTGCGGAGCGGGTGGTAGTCAGCCAGCTGGTCCGTTCTCCGGGGGTGTATTTGACCACGGAGAAGGACCTGAACACTGACCGTAACCTGTGCGTTGGCAAGCTTATCCCCTACCGGGGAGCCTGGCTAGAGTTTGAGACCAGCACACGGGACGTGATCTCCGTCAAGGTGGACCGGAAACGTAAGTCTCCGGTAACCACACTCCTGCGGGCCATTGGCCTGGTGACGGATGAGGACCTGCTGACCCCCTTTGAGTCGGTGGACACCAATCCCGATCACCACTACATGAAGTCTACGCTGGAGCGAGACGTGCAGCCATTGGACCACCAGGAGAGCTTCAAAAAGCAGGAGCTCCAAAATATCTGGCAGCAGCTCAAGCCGGATGCTCCCTTCGAGCCAGAGGCGGCAAACAAGCTGGGGAGCGCTATGCTGGAGTTCTACCGCCGTCTGCGACCAGGGGAGCCGCCCAGCCTTGAAAACGCCAGCAACCTGCTGAACAACCTGTTTTTCAATCCGCGGCGGTATGATCTGGGTAGAGTGGGACGGTACAAGCTGAACCGCCGGCTTGGCCTTGATGTGGACCCGGGGACCCGCACCTTGACCAAGGAGGATGTTATCTCCCTGATCAAGGATATGATCCGTATCAACAACGGCGACCATGCTCCTGATGATATCGACCATCTGGGAAACCGGCGGGTCCGCGCCGTGGGTGAGCTGGTGCAGAACCAGCTACGGGTGGGTCTGCTTCGGATGGAGCGAGTGGTCAAGGAGCGTATGACCATCAACGAGCCTGAGCAGGCAACTCCCAGCGCTCTGGTCAACATCAGGCCGATCAGTGCCGCCATACGCGAGTTCTTTGGCGGTTCGCAGCTCTCCCAGTTTATGGACCAGACCAACCCTCTGGCGGAGCTGACCCACAAGCGCCGTCTCTCCGCCCTTGGCCCGGGCGGTCTCTCACGGGAGCGGGCCGGGTTCGACGTTCGCGATGTGCACCACTCACACTACGGCCGCATCTGTCCCATTGAGACGCCGGAGGGCCCGAACATCGGGCTGCTGGGCTCTATGGCCACCTATGCACGCACCAACCAGTACGGCTTCATTGAAACGCCCTACCGGAAGGTGCTCCATGAGCTGCCGAATACCTCAGAGGACCTGGTGGGCCGGGCAGTGCTGGAGAATGTGACCGACGATTCAGGGGAGGTGGTGGTCAAGGCAAGAGGGGTGGTTTCATCAAAGGTAGTGCGTACCATCCAGGACCTGAGTCCCAGGGTCATCAAGTTGAAGAGCTTTGTTTCCTCCGATCCTGAGTCCATCACCTACCTTTCGGCAGATGAGGAGGAGCGGTACTCCATTGCGCAGGCCAACTCCAGGCTGAATGCCAAGAACCAGTTCGTGGATGAGCGTGTGGAGATTCGCCGGGGTGAGGAGTTTGCTGTGGAGTCACCGGAGCAGGTGGACTACATGGATGTCTCACCTATGCAGATTGTCAGTGTATCCACGGCACTGATCCCGTTCCTGGAGCATGATGATGCCAACCGAGCCCTCATGGGCTCCAACATGCAGCGCCAGGCCGTTCCCTTGCTCCGTCCGGAGGCGCCGATTGTGGGTACGGGTATGGAGCGTCGGGTGGCGTTGGACTCTGGCCAGGTCCTGCTCTCTTCGGTGGACGGGGTGGTCACCTCAGTGACCGGGGACCGGGTTGTGGTCACGGATGATGCGGGAGAGGAGCACGAATACCACACGAAGAAGTTCCTCAGGAGCAATCAGGGTACGTGCGTGAGCCAGCGTCCCATTGTGAACAAGGGGGATGTGGTCCAGGTGGGGAAGCCGCTGGCGGATAGCGCATCCACGGACAATGGAAAGCTTGCCCTGGGTCAGAACGCGCTGGTGGCGTTCATGAGCTGGGAAGGCTACAACTACGAGGACGCCGTGATCATAAGCGAACGGCTATTGCAACAGGACAAGTTTACCTCCATCCATATTGAGAAGTATGAGTGCGAGGCCCGGGATACCAAGCTGGGTCCGGAGGAGATTACCCAGGATATACCGAATGTTGGGGAGGAGGCCCTGAGGGACCTGGATGAGGATGGCATCATACGCATAGGGGCGGAGGTAGGCCCCGGTGACATCCTGGTGGGGAAGATTACGCCCAAGGGAGAGACGGAGCTGACGGCGGAGGAGAAGCTCCTGCGGGCCATCTTCGGAGAGAAGGCGCGTGACGTCAAGGACACCTCCCTGCGAGTGCCCCACGGTGAGCGAGGTAAAATCATCGAAGTCAAAGTGCTCAGCAGGGACACCAAGGATGAGTTGCCTCCGGGCGTGATCCGCCTGGTAAGGGTTTGGATAGCCCAGACGCGCAAGATTGCCGAGGGAGACAAGATGGCGGGGCGTCACGGGAACAAAGGGGTCATCTCTCGCATACTTCCGGTGGAGGAGATGCCGTTCCTCCCCGATGGCACGCCGGTGGACCTGATCCTCAATCCCATAGGCGTTCCATCACGCATGAACCTTGGCCAGGTGCTGGAGACTCATCTGGGGTGGGCGGCGAACACGCTGAACCAGTCAGTAGCAACGCCGGTGTTCGATGGTGCCCAGGATGTGCTCATTGAGGATGCGCTTGCCCGCATGTGGTTTGTTCAGCGCTCCGGAGCCGGAGAGACCAATGGCAAGAGTCGGAACGGGTCCGCAGTTACCGAGCGGCTCCGGACATGGCTGGGGCAGTACGGCTACGACGCCGATGATCTGTTCGATGACAAAGCTACAGGCAAGGCATCTGAGGCCTGCCTCCGGATATGGCTTCAAGAGGATGAGGGCCTGGACATTTCAAAGATGGACCAGAAGGAGGTCTTGGACCATGCCAGGGAGCTGAACCGGACCGGGAAGAGCGTGCCTCCCACCTTTGGTAAGACGATGCTCTACGATGGAAGAACCGGGGAGCGGTTTGACCAGCCGGTGACGGTAGGGTACATCTATATGATGAAGCTGATCCACCTGGTGGAGGATAAGATCCACGCCCGCTCAACGGGGCCCTATTCGCTGATCACGCAGCAGCCTCTGGGTGGGAAGGCCCAGTTTGGTGGGCAACGCTTTGGGGAGATGGAGGTATGGGCCCTGGAGGCGTACAGCGCGGCCCACAATCTCCAGGAGATGCTCACCGTAAAGTCAGACGATGTGTTGGGGCGGGTGAAGACGTACGAATCCATCGTCAAGGGAGAGGATATCGCCCAGCCTGGCGTTCCGGAGTCGTTCCATGTGCTGCTGAAGGAGCTTCAGAGTCTGGGGTTGGGGGTGGAGTTGCTGAGTGAGGAGGAGCAGCAGCTTGCGCTTGCTCCAGGCCTGGGAGAGGATGCCCCCTTTGAGTGGAATGGCCCGGACGATGCCGAGGCGGGGTTGGAGGAGACATCCCCGGATGAGGACGTTGAAAGCGGTGAGGAGGCCCAGAAGGTGGAAAAGGATGAGGAGGCAACTGGATAACTCCGACCACCAAGACTCCGACAAACCGGTTCAGCCGCCGCGAATGAGCCACAGGCTTTCGTAAGGAGATAGAGAACAGGAATGACCACGCGCACGGATTTCAACAGCATCAGAATCTCGCTGGCTTCACCGGACCAGATCCGTAGCTGGTCCTACGGCGAGGTGACCAAGCCGGAGACGATCAATTACCGGACCCTGAGGCCGGAGAAGGACGGCCTGTTCTGTGAGCGCATCTTTGGCCCCACCAAGGACTGGGAGTGCTACTGTGGCAAGTACAAGAAGATCCGCTACAAGGGCGTGATCTGCGACCGATGCGGTGTGGAGGTGGCCAGGGCAAAGGTACGCCGTGAGCGCATGGGCCACATCCAGCTGGCAACCCCGGTAGCACATATCTGGTTCGCCAAGGGCACGCCTAGCAGGCTAGGACTGCTGCTTGACCTCTCTCCCCGCAACCTGGACCGGGTCCTCTACTTTGCCCAGTACATCATTACCTCAGTGGATGAAGAGGTCCGCCAGCGCAAGAGCGAGCAGCTGAGGGAGGAGTACGAAGCCGAGATCAGCCGTCGCCAGGGGGAGTCGGAAGAGGCCGTTGCTGAAGCGCGAAAGCTTCTTGACGCTGAGGCCACGGCTAAGGGCAAGGGAGAAGAGGAGCAGGCGAAGGCGGGGGAGGAGATCAGCGACTTGGAGGAGCGGTTTAAGAAGGAGAAAAGCCGCCTAGAGGGCGACCTCCAGACGCGTCTGGATGAGTTGGAGGATGTGCGTCCGAACCAGCTGCTCACTGAGAACCGGTATCGGGAGATTCGGGAGCAGGTTGGACTTGAGGTGTTCCGTGCCAACATGGGGGCCGAGGCTATTCTGGAGATCCTTCGCTCTCTGGACATGGAGGCACTACGTGAGAAACTTCACGCGGAGGTGTACTCCACCTCCGGCCAGAGGAGAAAGAAGGCCATCAAGCGGCTCCGAGTGGTGGAGGCGGTCCGCAAGAGCGAGAACAAGATAGAGTGGATGGTCCTTACCATGCTGCCGGTGCTACCTCCGGACCTTCGCCCAATGGTGCAGCTGGACGGCGGTCGTTTTGCAACCAGCGACCTGAATGACCTGTATCGCAGGGTCATCAATCGCAACAATCGGCTGAAGCGGTTGCTGGACCTGGGCGCCCCGGAGATCATTGTCCGCAATGAGAAGCGCATGCTTCAGGAGGCGGTGGATGCCCTGATGGACAATGGGCGCCGCGGCCGTGCTATATCCGGCAGCCACAACCACAAGCTGAAGTCTCTCTCAGACCTCCTCCGGGGTAAACAGGGCCGGTTCCGGCAGAACCTGCTGGGCAAACGGGTGGACTATAGCGGACGATCGGTCATTGTGGTGGGCCCGGACTTGAAGATGAACCAGTGCGGGATTCCCAAGCGGATGGCACTGGAGCTGTTCAAACCGTTCGTGATGCACCGGCTGGTACTGGAGGGACATGCCCACAACATCAAGAGCGCCAAGCGCATGGTGGAGCGGGTTCGGCCCGAGGTGTGGGATATCCTGGAGGATATCATCAGCAGGCGTCCGGTATTGCTCAACCGTGCTCCAACCCTTCACAGGCTGGGAATTCAGGCCTTTCAGCCTGTGCTCATTGAGGGGAGTGCCATCCAGATTCATCCGCTGGTGTGTACGGCCTTCAACGCCGACTTTGATGGCGATCAGATGGCGGTCCACGTGCCCCTATCCGGTGGGGCGGTGCATGAGGCAAACCGTATCATGCTGAGCACGTACAACATGCTCTCCCCCAGCTCAGGCGAGCCGGTGGTGGCACCCACTCTGGACATTGTTCTGGGGTGCTACTACCTGACCGCGGAGGCCCCTGAGGGCGAGAGCGAGAGGTCACGGTTCTCATCCGTGGAGGAGGCACTGCTTGCCTACGAGACAGGCAAGGTGGGGCTACAATCTGGTATCCAGGTCCGAGATACAGCGCAGGAAGGCGGGTGGCTTGGCACCACGCCAGGGCGTCTTATTTTCAACGAGGTGGTCCCTCCAGAGATAGGGCTCCGCAATCAGCTGATGGACAAGGGTGCGCTCAAAGATCTGGTTGCGGACTGCTATACATTGCTGGGGAACGAGCGGACAGCCGCCGTTCTGGACGCTATCAAGAACCTGGGTTTCCATTATGCCACAAGGGCGGGCATCACTATTGCAATCAACGACATAGAGGTGCCTGCCAAAAAGGCGGGACTCTTGGAGTCGTCTGACCAGCAGATCACCGAGCTGGAAGAGCAGTTCCAATTGGGCTTAATCACTGAAGAGGAGCGATACAACCACGCCATTGCTATCTGGACCGAAACCGGCGAGGAGATGACCAAGTTGATTGAAGAGTCGCTGAGCTCCTACGGCGGCATGTACATGATGGTCACCTCCGGAGCCAAGGGGAACATCGCCCAGATCAAACAGATGGCCGGTATGCGCGGTCTCATGAGCAATCCCCGGGGTCGTATCATAGACCTGCCTATCAAGTCGAGCTTCCGCGAGGGCCTCTCGGTGCTGGAATACTTTATCTCCACCCACGGTGCTCGGAAAGGACTCACCGATACCGCCCTACGAACGGCGGACAGCGGCTATCTCACCCGTCGTCTTATCGATGTGGCCCAGGATGTGATCGTCCTGGAGGACGACTGTAACACTGCGGAAGGCTTCTGGCTTCAGGACCAGTCGGAAGGCAGTTTGTTGTCCCCCTTCCAGGACCGAATCGTCGGGCGGTTCACTGTCGATGCGGTGGCGGACCCCGGTACAGGGGAGGTCATTGCCCAGGCAAACGAGGAGATAGACAACACCCAGGCCCAAACTATTGTTGACGTTGGGATCGACCGGGTGTACGTACGCTCAGCGCTGACGTGTGAGGCAAAGCGGGGGATTTGCCGCAGGTGCTACGGCCGAAGTATGGCCACGGGACAGCTGGTGTTGCTGGGGGAGGCGGTGGGCATCATCGCCGCGCAGAGCATCGGTGAACCGGGTACACAGCTCACCATGCGCACGTTCCACACGGGTGGCGTTGCGGGGGCGGATATCACCAGCGGTCTGCCCCGAGTAGAGGAGCTGTTTGAAGCTCGTGTACCCAAGGGGATGGCCATCCTCTCGGAGATTGATGGAACCGTTCAGACGGAGGATACTCCGGAAGGACGGAAGGTCAGGATTATCAGCCAGGAGGAGTATCAGGAGGACTATGCGCTACCCGCCGGCTACGTAGTGGCCGTTAAGCCGGGAGAATGGGTGGAGGTTGGCACCGCGCTGGCCAAGCCGGCCTCTAGCACCAAGCCGGCCTCTACCAATGGAGAGGGTGACGAAGCCGCTCTGGTACAGGCGGAGGAGATGGTGGCGCACATCTCCGGACAGGTGGCAGTGGAGGGAGAGACGATCTCCGTGACCTGGGTTGAACCGGAGCAGCGGGAGTACCTGGTGCCCTCTTCAGCGCTGCTCACCGTGCAGGACGGCGCGGAGGTACGGGCAGGAGACCCTCTGACCGCGGGGCCCCTGAGTCCACAGGACATCCTGCGGGTCCTTGGGAAAGAGGAGGTCCAACGCTACCTGGTGGCAGAGGTCCAGAACGTTTACCATTCTCAGGGCATCACCATCAACGACAAACACATTGAGGTGATCACCCGCCAGATGCTCAGGAAGGTAAGGGTGGACTCTCCGGGTGATACGGAGCTGCTCCCCGGACAACTGGTGGATAAGTTCGCCTTTGAGGCGACGAACGCGAGGATCCTGGCAGAGGGTGGTGAACCGGCCACCGCCAGTCCTCTTCTTCTGGGGGTTACACGGGCCTCCTTGAACACCGAGAGCTTCCTGGCGGCAGCCTCCTTCCAGGAGACGACGAGGGTGCTCACGGAGGCGGCGGTCAATGGTGCCGTGGACCATCTTCGGGGATTGAAGGAGAACGTGATAATTGGGCGGCTGATCCCCGCCCGGCTTGACCTGTCTGAGGAGGGCCGGAAGGTTTTGGGGCTGCCGGACCCAGAGGAGCTTCTTGATCTGTTCCAATCTCAGGACGGGGATGGACACGAGGAGGGTCTTTTAAGCGAAGAGTTGGACTCGGGGCCATTTGACATCACCAAGATTGCTGAGGAGAGCCAAGTTGAGGAGGTGGTGGTGGAGGATGCCCTAAAGGACGGGTAAAGGATTCAGACCTGGCACCATCCGGCGCTGGCGCGGTTGGCGCAGGAGCCACTTACGCTGCTGGGTGGCCATCCCCGTTGGTTGGGGTGTGAATAGTAACGTAGATATCCTGCCAGAACCTGTTGAGCAGGACCGTCTCTTCCAAGGAGATGGCCTGGTCCCCATACCGCACGGCGCTGTAGTCCTGGGTCAGCCGCTCCAGAGCCTCGCGCTGAGTTGGAAGATGGCGCTCCAGAGTATCCAAGAACTCGAAGGGGGTCTCCTCCGCCCTCTTGGGAAAGCCGGCACCCCGCGCCTCTATCAGCAGCCGCTGGTATAAAACGCGAACCTCGGCCTCACCCCCGGGCCCTCGACGGTTGCGTAGCAAGGAACCGTATACCGTCTGCCGCATACGCCTGCCCCGGTCACGGAACCAGAACAGTAGGGTGAACAGGGCCAGGAGCAGGTCCCGGACCACATCCCTCCAAGACCCTACCGATTCATGGACCTCATCCGCATGGTCAGCCGGGCGCCGGTAGCGGACTTTGAGCAACAGGCGCACCAAGATGAAGACCGCGAGGCTTATGGCCAGGGTGACCAGGCTCCATTTCAAGAGACCAACCCACCATGGACTCTCTCGCTCTCCACCAGCACGCTCCCGCTCCGCAAACTCCGGTGGTCCGGGCAGCTGGAATTCCACCTCACTGGCGGGGCCGAACAGACTAAACAGCCAGACGATGCCGGCGACAATCCACCCGGCTACATAGGCAATAGGGAGGACGGCCACGTAGTAGAGGAGAAAGAGCAGAATGTCGCCGAAGAAGGAGAGGGCGTGCAGGGTGGGGGACACCACGTTGAGGGAGAAGAGAAGCGCGGCAAGCCATCCCAGGAGGACCATGGACGAAACCACGCCCAGCAACACCAGAGGCCACTGCGAACTGAATCCCCCAGGCTCCTCGCTGCGGCTTCTGGTATCGACCGCAATTTTGCGGATATGACTCAGGGCTAGAGCGGTGAGGGAGGAGAAGAAGAAACCGGCGGTAATGAGAGCCAATTTTGCTCGTCCCTCTCCTACATCGGAGGCGGAGCGCAGGACTAGCTCTCGCAGCAGGAGCCCGAAGATAATGGCCACCAGGCCAATCATGAAAGATGAGAGGACCTGCTCCGAGCCGATACGGGAGCGGGCCAGCTGGTACCCACGCCACCAGAGGTATACACCAACCAGGAGAGATATCTGGAGCGAACTGATGAAGGAGTTGGCAAGCTGCTGGCCCGCGTAGCTGGACCAGCGGAGGTCGAAGAGTCCGTAGCCGCCGCCGTTCTCCAGGCGGACCACCAGCGCCAACACACCCACGACGTAGACGCCGGCGATGATGCGAGCCTTTCTATCACTCCACAGCTGCTCTCCCAGGATCTGCACGCCGTAGTAGCTTGCCGTCAAGATAAGGAGTATACCTGGCAGAGTGAGGGGGGCGTCATTCCACCCCATGGCATCCCACCTGCTCACCCACTCTATCCAGAGGTAGACCCAGAGTCCCTCAATGAGGAATATGGAGAGCAGGATACCGTTAGAGGCGTTGAAGGAGAGGATGAGACGGGCGAGGAGACGCTCCCACAGCTTGGACGAGGGTGCTGGTGGCCGTTGTAGTGTGCTCATTGAGGCTAGCTCGTCATACTTAGCCGCTACCGTGAGAGGAGGAGGGGCAATGCACTTCTATCACAGCGATGCTCTCACTGTATTGTAATCTCCTCCAACTTCCGCCAGTCATCTTCACCTGAGACCATGGCCGCCGGCAGGCCGTAGAGTTGGAGGTCGTCTCGGACGCCGCCCACCTGTACCAGGGCCGCGGAGCGACCCGTAGACCGCATGCGGGTCAGGGTATCTATGGAGGCTTGATCAGGGACCGCCGCTACCAGGAGGACGGTGGCCCCCCAGGGGAGGTTTCTGCTCTGCTCGCCAATGAGGCGCGGCATCGGTATCGACTCCGAGGGATGGACCTGGGCCATGGTCTCCAGAATCCTGGCCATCTGCTCCGGGTGCTGCGACGGTGGGACCTGCAACAGCCGTGAGCTGAATCGTGTGGTCTGGTTTACGTAAACGCCGGTGGTGTAGCCATGTTCCAGGGCATCGTTGGCCATTGCGGTGACGATGAGCACCCCGAGCTCAAGTAGATGGACCCTGGTGCCATACATGGCCGGGGGGGTGGTCCGGACGTCCAGGAAGATGACGTAGTTCGGTGTTGTGGAGGCCTCGTAGATGCGCGTCTGGAGTCGACCGATTCTGGCGCTGGCCTTCCAGTGGATGTGCTTGAGGCTGTCCCCGGCTATGTATTCACGGATGCCCATGGGGCGGGTGGTGTCCTCCAGGATGTATCGATGGGCCCGTATATTCCCGTAGGATTCCCGGGAGAGCGCCCTTGAATACACAACGGGCAGGATGCGTGGGTAGACCGTGAGGTAACAGTCACGTGGGTGGCTGAGCTCCCGGTTGAAGAGGCCGAAGAAGTCGCCGGAGCGCACCAGGGCTGGGCCGATGGGAAAGTGACCCCGCTGCGGGCAACGCAGCACATACCGCCTTGTGATGCGATGGTACCACCCCAGTGAGAAGAGGTTCTTGAGGACCACCCGGGAGGGAGAGGAGGCTATCTCCGTGCGGCCGCCAAGGAGGGTCACCTCATCCGGCAGCTCTTCATCAACCTGCACCCAGGGGAGTGGGAGTGCCTTTCGGTTGGTCACCTGCAGGACCAGCTCCACCTCGTCGCCAATAAACACGCGGTCCGGGTTGATGTTACGGACGTAGTCCAGGCGGGTGAGGCAGTAGCGCGCCCACAGGCGGGAGACACCAGCCAGCAGGAGAACGATGGTGGCCACCAGCAGCAACGGCACGGAACGCAGGGGGCCGCTGACGATGAAGAGGATGACGGCGATGTAGATCCAGAAAAGACCCATGCTCTTGCGACCTACGGTGATGCTTTCCCGAATAGGAGTGTGCCGCGCCAGTCTGGCACACGGAGGTTACCTCTCAGGCACCAGGAAATCCCGGAACCTGTATCTCCTCCTCCACCGGCACCGGTACATTATTCATGACCTCTTTGAGGATATCCTGGTTAGTGCGACCACGAAGGTGGCTCTGGGACTTTGGTATGATCCGATGGGCAAGCACGCAGGAAGCCAGGGCTTTGACATCGTCCGGGAGGACGTATGGCCGCCCACGAACAACCGCCAGCGCCTGAGCGGTCCTATACAGGTAGAGCATGGCCCGGGGGCTGGCGCCCAGCTCCACCCAGGGATGGGAGCGGGTTGCATGTATCAGACTGATCATGTACTCCTCCACGCTTTCAGCCACGTGGACTCTCCTCACCAGGGCCTGGAGCTCCAGGATCTCCTGGGTCTGTAGCACCGGCTCCAGGCTTTCCAGGGCACTCTCCTCAGCCAGCCGTGCCAGGATGATCCGGTCCTCATCCTGGGAGGGATATCCCAGGTCAATCCGCATCAGGAAGCGGTCTACCTGTGCCTCCGGTAGAGGGAAGGTCCCCTCCAGCTCTATGGGGTTCTGGGTGGCAAAGACAAGGAAGGGCCTGGGCAAGTCCCGGGTCTCTCCCTCCACGGTAACCTGGCGCTCCTCCATAGCCTCTAGGAGCGCCGACTGGGTGCGTGGGGTGGCACGGTTGATCTCATCGACCAGCAGCACCTGGGTCATGATCGGTCCTGGGCGAAACTGGAACTCAGAGGTCTGCTGATTGAACACGTAGGTACCCGTGATATCCGAGGGAAGAAGGTCCGGCGTTGACTGGATGCGGCGGAAGGTGCAGTTGAGGGAGCGGGCAATTGCCTTGGCAAGGCTGGTTTTTCCGATGCCGGGCACATCCTCTATGAGCACATGCCCTTCACACAGGATGGCAACCAGAAGGAGGGTTACGACATCGCCCTTGCCGACGATAACCCGCTCGACGTTCTCCCGGAGCCGCGTTGCCGTGATAACGAAGCGCTCCGCCTCTTCCGGCGCTATCCTCATTGCTCTCACGCTCCAGCCAACAAAAAAGCCTCTACCACGGGTGTAGTGTGTGCGGGAGTCACCTGGGCCTTCAGACCTCCGCTACACGACGGTAGAGGCTGCTCACGCGAGGCCCGGTCTCAGGCCCCCTTGGACGCTCCTCCCCAGGTCTTCCGCCTGAGTGGACGGTAGGCCTATCTGGAACCTACCTCGCCCGGCGATTGTAGAGGATGGCAAGGTGAACGTCAACGTGATGGCTTCACGGCGTCTGGCCCCAACGCGGAGGTGTACGGAGGCGTTCAGCGGGGAGTATACTGGGCCGTACCCTGGCCGCAGAGGTTAGCATCCCAGGATGCGCATCGTCCCCAATACCGCCTCCGAGATACGGCTGAGGCGCCACGGCGTCTCCACTCAGGCCCTGGCCAAGTCCCGAATCCATCTGGTTCGGTGGCTGCCCAAAGGCTCCTTCACGGTGCCACTTCCCTTCTTTGGGGTTGCTATTCTTATGAGGAGAGGTCTTCTGAAATGGGACGCTGAGGAGGAGTTAGCGGACGGTCCGGAGCTGGCTCCTCTGGTCCATCAGCTATGCCATGCACACCAGCGACTGGAGTGGGGTTTTGCTCTGTACCTGTGGAGACATCTGCGCGCCAGGATACGTCAGCGCACCGTTCCTAGCCGTATCAGTCAGGTGGAGCGGGAATGCTACCAGGCGGAGCGTGCGACCTTGGAATATTATAGGGAAGAACAGCTGAGCAACCCGGGGCAGGAGATCTCCTGGCTCCTGCCTTGAGCCAGAGGAGAAGGTGCGTATGTACTCCATAGACCTGCACGGCAAGTGCGCCATCATCTTTGGTGTAGCCAACCACCGGAGCATCGCCTGGGCCATTGCCCAATCGCTGTACGAGGCGGGAGCGAAGCTGGCAATCACCTACCAGGATGAGCGACTCAAGGAGCGGGTGGTAAAGCTCACCGAATCATGGGACGAGGCCTTGCTCCTTGAGTGCGACGTCACCGCCGACGAGAACATCGCACGGGTCTTTGAGGAGGTCAAGGGGCGCTTCGGCAGCCTTTCAGCCGTTATCCACAGCGTTGCGTACGCCGTTCGGGAGGAGCTGGAGGGGGACTTTTCCAAGACCAGCCGGGAAGGGTTCGCGATGGCCATGGATATCAGCGCCTACTCGCTGATCCCCATCACTCGCTACGCTGCGCCGCTCATGGAGCAGGGGGGCAGCATTGTGGCCCTCACCTTCCAGGCATCTGAGCGGGTGTTTCCCGGCTACAACGTTATGGGAACAGCAAAGGCGGCCCTGGAGAACGAGGTCCGCCAGCTTGCTGCCGAGTTCGGAGAGAGGGCTATCCGGGTCAACGCCCTCTCTCCGGGACCGTTGGAGACCCTGTCAGCCCGGGGCATTCGCGGATTCCTGGACATGAAGAAGGTCCACGCCGGGCGCTCACCTCTAGGACGCAACATCACCCACGAGGAGGTGGCCAAGGCGGCCCTCTTCTTATGCAGCGACCTGGCCAGCGGCGTAACCGGGGTAGTACTACCGGTGGACGCCGGTTATCACATCATGGCGGTGTAGCTACTGCCTGGGATATCAGGTAAACCAATAGCTCGGCCCAAGCCGACACCGCCCCTATGACCGTACTCACAGGCTTGCTCTCCGCTGGCGGCTCGGAGTGAGCCGGCCCGTGTCCTTGGCCGTTCCGTTGGGCTAGGCGGTCGGCGGGCGTGATAGACTGACCCCAAGGTGCCTTTCCTTACTACCCATTTGCCAAACATTGGGAGGTGCATGCTATGTCCACCAGCGGCAACACCCGTATAGAGCGCGACTCCATGGGGGAGATGTCTGTCCCAGCGGAGGCCTACTATGGTGCCTCCACCATGCGGGCCGTGCTGAACTTTCCCATCAGCGACCTCCGCTTTCCCCGGTCGTTCATCCGCGCCCTGGCGCAGATCAAGCTGGTGGCGGCGCAGGTGAACCAGGAGCTAGGGCTGCTGGACCAGAAGCTGGCCGATGCCATAGCCACGGCGGCGCAGGAGGTGGCCGACGGCACGTTCGACGGCGACTTTGTGGTGGACATTTTCCAGACGGGCTCTGGCACCTCCACCAACATGAACGCCAACGAGGTGATCGCCAACCGGGCCATCGAGCTGCTGGGCGGCACGCTAGGCTCCCGAGGGCTGGTGCACCCCAACGACCATGTGAACATAGGGCAGTCGTCCAACGACGTGATTCCCACGGCCATCCACATAGCGGCTAACAAGGCCATCCAGGATGAGCTGGTCCCGGCGCTCTCGGAGCTCCAGTCGGCGCTGTCGGAGAAGGCGGAGGAGTTCATGCCCATCGTGAAGACGGGACGGACGCACCTGCAGGATGCCACGCCCATACGGCTGGGGCAGGAGTTCCTGGGGTACGCCAGCCAGATGGAGCGGGGCATAGACCGGCTGCGGCACGCCCAGGAGGAGCTGGCCGAGGTGGCCCTGGGGGGCACGGCGGTGGGCACGGGAGTGAACACCCACCCGGACTTCGCGCGGCTCTGCTGCGCCAAACTGACTGAGGTGATGGGGGTGACGGTGCGGGAGACGACCGGGCACTTCCAAGCGCAGAACAGCCTGGACAACATCGTGGAGGCCAGCGGGAGCTTGAAGACGGTGGCGGTGAGCCTAATGAAGATAGCCAACGACATGCGGTGGCTGGGGAGTGGGCCCCGGGCGGGGATTGGGGAGATCAACCTGCCGGAGGTGCAGCCGGGGAGCTCCATCATGCCGGGGAAGGTGAACCCGGTGATCCCGGAATCGGTGTGCCAGGTGGCTGCGCAGGTCATCGGGAACGATGCCGCCGTGGTCATCGCCGGGCAGTCGGGCAACTTCGAGATCAACGTGATGATGCCGGTGGCGGCGTACAACCTGCTGGAGTCGATAACGCTGCTGGCGTCGGTGGTGAGCAACTTCACACGGCAGTGCGTCACGGGGATCACGGCGACGGGCAAGGGGCCGGAGATGGTGGAGCGGGGGCTGGCCATCTGCACAGCGCTGGTGCCGAGCATTGGGTACGACGCTTCGGCGAAGGTGGCGAAGGAGGCGCAGGCCAGCGGGAGGACGGTGCGGGAGGTGGCGCGGGAGATGACGGAGCTCTCGGACGAGGAGCTCGATAAGCTCCTGGACCCATCGGGGATGACGGAGCCGGGGCTGTCGGGTGCGCCGGGAGGGGGGTGAGGGGGGGTTGGTTGTGCTCCTTTGGATCTGATTGTTTGGAAAATATTTTCTGCCTCTCAGCTAAGAGGTCTAGATTGAGGGGGCGCGGAAAAAGCCGATTGTTTTTTGGAAGCTGTTTCAACAGGGGCCTTCTTCCCACCCACCCGCCCACAAGGGTTTTTGATTTGAGGGGACACCCCTCAAACTCCCCGGCAAAGTGGCTACGCCCCTCTGCACTCCCCTTTATGGTCATTCTGATATGGATATAATAGGCTGGTAAAGGAGGTTGGGGGAGATGGGGATGGCGGGAATTGCAGAGAGGTGAAGCAGATGAAATTCAAGCGGATTACTGTAGATCCAAGTCAAATGGGCGGCGTGCCATGTGTCCGAAGCCTACGCATTCCAGTGGCCACTGTGGTGGAGATGGTGGCGGAGGGGATGTTCGAGGATGACATACTGAGGGCATTCCCAGACCTGGAACGTGAGGATATTCGTGAGACCCTTCGCTACGCGGCGGAAGCGGTGCGAGAACGGGAGCTACCCCTGGCCGCAGGGAGTTAACTCAAGATTGCCTACCTGTGGCTACTGAGTGTGGTGTCGGTAGGGTGATTGGCGCTATCCAGTGTGTAGAGGGCAAGTACACAGCTGAGGCCTCGAAATTGTCAGGTCGAGAGTGGTAGCTGATGAAATAGGAAAAGGGGATGGAAGAAAAAAAGCGTCTGGAAGTAGACTGAGAGCTAGTTGGAGCGTTATTTGCGCAATCAGAAGCCGCCAGGCGAGTAGAGGAGTACCAGGCTCAGGCAGCTGCTGAGGCATCTAAAGCGTCTGAAGCGAGAATGCGGGCTGAGCGCCAATTAGCGCTATTCAATGCCCTGCCACAGGAGACCAAGCGAAGCTTGGTTAAACTTCGGGACCTCTGTAATGGTTACTGGAAAAAGCATACTAAAGCTCTGACGAACTCGGAGTTACAGATGCGTGCGGAACACATCGTGGATCAGAGCCCCGGTCCGGAGTTGACAGCGCAGGGAGACAACGTGATTGGGATTGATGCAGAGGTTGGAGCTGTGAAAACTGAACTTGCCGAAGCACAGCCACAGGGATTCTGGCAATCAATCATCGCTTGGAGGGTAAGGTTAGTGCAATACCGCCTTCATAGGGCTGAATCAAGGCTGGCCAAAGCCAAGATACTCGAAAGCGACCTACGCCGAAGTCTAATGAACGAAAAATGCAGGGAGTTGGCTCACAATCAGCTTACTACCGAACGACAACGCGTTTGGCAATTATTCCTGGCCCTAGAGAAAGATGTAAATGTAGAAAGTTATTTGGAGTTCCTGGAAACACAATTACCATTCAATGTACCCCAGTAAGCGTGGTACGCAAAATTGCACAGAAACAGACAATGACAGCTAAGCCTGCCTCAGGCTATTAGTGAGCGTGACGGGGGCCGGCTGATCGTACGAAAACAGTCCAAGGGCGAGCTGGGTGGGTAAAGACAGACCATTTCTGTGCGAACTCCTCCCTGGCATAAGTGTCCCGCATCTGCGACAACGGTATCGGTGCCCTACCCTTCAGGGTGGGGTCGGACACCCCCATCCCTTCGGCTGCGCTCAGGGCAGGCTCTAGCCTTCCCCCGTCGAGGGGGAAGGGATTAGCGGGGCGTCCTTCGCTATGCTCAGAATGACAAAGGGGGTTCGGGCGAGGCCGTTGCTCTGGCATAAGGGGTAGACATCTGCGAGAATAAGGCAACATGGCTTCATCTAAAGCAGAGAGGGCCACCAAGGTGGATACGCGGGGCGTCACACTCGTGGAGGTCATAGTTCCGGATGGGGAGGATGCGCTGTACATCGCCTGGTCCGATGGGCATCGCGGTGTGTATCCGTGGGACTTCCTGCGCGGCGCGTGCCCGTGCGCGGTGTGCAAGGGTAGCCACAAGCCCGTGGACATCGGCAAGGTGAAGCCCGCCGAAGGGGTGGAGCTGATCGACTACCTGCCAGTGGGGAGCTACGCCTTCCGGCTGATGTTCAGCGACGCCCACGATACCGGAATCTATAGTTTCAAGTACCTGCGAGCGCTGTGTCGATGCTCGGAGTGCGTCCAGGGGAGGACATCCGTATGAGGTGGGCCTCCGCGGTCTCCGAGCAGCCGTCCCTTGAGGAGGCGGTGGAGGAGTGCGTGGCCGCCGTGGGCAGGGGGCTGGAGGATGCGGCGGTGGACCTGGCGGTTGTGTTCGTGTCCGCCGAGCATGCGCCGCTTTACGACCGCGTCCCAGGGCTTGTGCAGAAGGCGCTACACGCCAGGGTGCTGTTCGGGTGCTCCGCGGGAGGAGTTATAGGAGGGGGCCGTGAGGTGGAGCGGAGTCCGGGGTTCGCGCTGACCGTGGCCCATCTACCGGGCGTGGACCTGAACGCCGTCCATCTGGAAGAGGGTGCTCTTCCCAACCCGGACGCCAGCCCGGATGCGTGGCAGGAGATGACTAGAGTAGCGTTCAAAGAGGGGCCGTCGTTCATTATCGTGGCGGACCCCTTCTCGTTCCCTACGCGAGACCTGCTGGATGGGCTGGACTACGCCTTTCCGGGCAGCGTGAAGGTTGGGGGTATGGCCAGCGCAGCGATGCAGCCATTCAACAACGTGCTGTACCTGGGCGATGAGGTGTACCGCACGGGGGCCGTATGCGTGGCCATGTCCGGCGAGTTGGTGGTGGATACCATCGTGGCGCAGGGGTGCCGGCCCATTGGGGGGCTGATGCAGGTGACGCGGTGCGACGGCAACCTGCTGCTGGAGCTGGACAACAAGCCGCCGGTGGAGGTGTTGCGAGGAGTCATCTCGACATTGGACGAGGGGGACCGGGAGCTGGCGCGGCAGTCGCTACTCCTGGGGATCGTCATGGACGGACTGCTGGAGCAGCCGGGCCAGGGCGATTTCCTCATTCGCAATATCATGGGTTGGGACCCCAACCGGGGGATCATGCAGGTCGGGGAGCTGCTGACGGAGGGGCAGATGGTGCGGTTCCACTTGAGAGATGCGCAGACATCGGCGCAGGACCTGGATGCGCTGCTGACCGGCTACTCGCAGGGAATGGTGGGGGGACAGAGGGAGGGGGCGCTGCTCTTCTCCTGCAACGGTCGTGGGCTGGGCCTCTACGGCCACGCCGACCACGATACCGGCCTTTTTCGAGAGCGGGTGGGCGCGCTGCCCCTGGGCGGGTTCTTTTGCGCGGGGGAGATAGGGCCGGTGAGCGGGACCACCTTCCTGCACGGGCACACCAGCTCGTTCGCCATATTCAGGCCCAAGCCACGGGTTTAGGAGACCAGTATGGCCAACCGGCTCATCAACGAGACCAGCCCGTACCTGCAGCAGCACGCCCACAACCCGGTGGACTGGTACCCCTGGGGCGAGGAGGCGCTGAGCAGGGCCGTGGAGGAGGACAAGCCGATCCTGCTGAGCATAGGCTACTCTGCGTGCCACTGGTGCCACGTCATGGAGCATGAGTCGTTCGAGGACCCGGATATCGCCAAGCTGATGAACGACAACTTCGTCAGCATCAAGGTGGACCGGGAGGAGCGGCCGGACCTGGACTCCATCTACATGCAGGCGGTGGTGGCGCAGACGGGACGGGGAGGCTGGCCGATGACGGTGTTCCTGACGCCGGAGGGGAAGCCGTTCTACAGCGGGACCTACTTCCCACCGGAGGACCGCCACGGGATGGCGGGCTTTCCACGGGTGCTGACATCACTGGCGGAGGCATACCGGACGCGCCGGCAGGAGATCACCGACATCGGGGAGAGGCTGGTGGTGCAGATCCAGCGAGAGCACGCGGCGATACAGGCAACGGAGTCGCTGAGCGAGGAGCTGCTGTCGCAGGCGTTCGGCAACCTGGCCACCGGTTTCGATACTGAGCACGGGGGCATGGGCGGTGCGCCGAAGTTCCCCCAGCCCATGGTGTTCGAGTACCTATTACGCTACCACGCACGGACGGGGACGCCGGAGGCGCTGGAGATGGTGGAGCAGACCCTCCGGCTGATGGCCGGGGGCGGCATCTACGACCAGCTTGGCGGCGGCTTTCACCGCTACTCGACCGACGCCGTCTGGCTGGTGCCTCACTTTGAGAAGATGCTGTACGACAACGCCCTGTTGAGCCGCCTGTATCTTCACGCCTACCAGGCCACGGGATGGGCCGAGTACGGTCGCATTACCCGGGAGACCCTGGACTATGTGCTGCGGGAGATGACCGACCCGAAGGGCGGGTTCTACTCCACCCAGGACGCGGACAGCGAGGGCGTGGAGGGGAAATACTTTGTGTGGACGCAGGGGGAGATCGCGTCGGTGCTGGGCGAGGGGTTGGGCAGAGTGGCTAGCGTGTACTACGGCGTGACGGGGGAGGGAAACTTTGAGGGGGCGAACATCCTGCACGTGCCCCAGGAGCCCTCAACCGTGGCACGGCAACTGGCGATGAGCGAGGAGGAGCTGCTCTCCACCGTCCAGGAGGCGTCAGAGGAACTCCTGGAGGCGCGGAGAGACCGGATACCGCCGGCCAAGGACGAGAAGGTGTTGACGGCGTGGAACGGTATGATGCTGCGGAGCATGGCTGAGGCGGCGGCGGCGTTTAACCGAGACGACTACCTGGCGGCGGCAGTGGCCAACGCCACCTTCCTGCTGGGCAGCATGCGTAAGGATGGAAGGCTGCTTCGCACCTACAAGAATGGCGAGGCGAAGCTGAAGGGATACCTGGAGGACTATGCCTTCCTGGTGGACGGCCTGCTGGCGCTGTACGAGGCGACCTTTAATGGCCGGTGGCTGCGGGAGGCGCGGGCGCTGGTCGATGGCATGGTGGCGCTGTTCTGGAACAGTGACCAGGAGGCGCTCTACGACACGGGCAGCGACCACGAGGAGCTGATTGTGCGGCCCAGGGAGGTGACGGACAACGCGATGCCGTCCGGAGGCTCAGTAGCGGCGGAGGTTCTGCTGCGGCTGGCGCTGTTCACCGGCGAGGAGGGGTACGCAGAGAAGGCGGTGGCTACGCTGCGGCCCATGGCGGAGCTGATGTCGCTGCACCCCATGGGCTTCGGGCACTGGCTGTGCGCGCTGGACTTTTCCCTGGCGACGCCCAAGGAGATAGCGGTGGTGGGGCCACGGAGCGACCCTGGGACGCGGGCCCTGCTGGACACGATCTTCAACCGCTACCTGCCGAACAGGGTCGTAGCGGGGAGAGAGACGGAGGGTCCGGCGGCCGCAGGGGACACGCCGCTGCTGGAGGAGAAGGGGATGCTAGGCGGGCGGCCCACGGCCTACGTGTGCGAGAACTACCTGTGCCAGGCGCCGGTCACCGATGCGGAGGCGCTGGCGGCGCAGCTTGCGGGATAGCCCAAGAGGCCGTTGCGAGACGCTGCCTTGGAGCGGCGTGTCCTCCTCCTTGGTGCGTAAGGCCACCCAGGGCCTTGCATCCAGGCCGAAAAGAGTGTAGAAGAGGACTGCGCCTCTGCTCATTCTTTTATGATCCCACAGGCCCATCATGAACGGGGCTGTGTGAGGAGATGTAAGGCCGTAGATTCTTCGTCTCGATAATTGTTATCAACTTGATAAGTCGACACCCTACTCCGCTCGTATGGTTCGACACAGCCTGCCCTGAGCTTGCCAAAGGGCTCACCACGAGCGGAGTAATAATCCCGCTCATCCTGAGCTGGCCGAAGGAGATGAACGGGACAGGATATTTCGTTTAAGACCATCATCGGGAAGTCAGAATGACAGCGACATGAGGAGGGATCATGCAAGTAGAGCTGGTGAACGTAACGACGAGTGACGGCGTACGGCTGGACGGCACCTGGCGAAAGCCCTCTCCGGAGAACGCATCCAAGCTCGGGGTGGACCTGGTCATCCTTCACCACGGCGTTGGCGGCAACTTCTACGGCGCGGGTATGTTTGAGGAGTATAGCGACGCCCTGCTGGAGAGGGGGTGTGCTGTGCTGCGGGTGAACAACCGGGGGCATGAGGCGATCAGCCGGGCGATGGTTGACGGCGAGCCACAGCGGTTCGGGGGCTGCTACGAGCTGATCGATGACTGCAGGCTGGACTGGGAGGCGTGGGTGGACTTCGCCAAGGCCCACGGGTATGAGCGAATCGCGCTGTGGGGGCACAGCCTGGGAGCCACGAAGTCGATCTATTATATGTCCGAGGAGCGGGACTCGCGGGTGAAGTGCGTGGTGGCGGGTTCACCGCCGCGGTTCTCCTACAGCGCCTTCGCTCAGATGAAGGAGGGGAAGGAGTTCCTGGAGATGGCCACTCACGCCCAGCAGCTCATCGATGACGGCCACCCGGAGACGATACTGGACAGCACGAACCCGTACCCGGTGATGGTCACGGCCGAGGTGTGGGTGCAGAAGTACGGCCCGGAGGAGAGGTACAATATCCTGAAACATATTCCCAACGTGGGGATACCTCTGCTCATCATGATCGGGACGCAGGAGGAGCAGGACCTGATGACGTTCCGTGAATTGCCGCCGGAGGTCCAGAAACTGGCGGGTGAGCTTCAGTACTTGACCTTTGAATCGATCCCGGGCGCCGACCACGCCTACACCCACCAGCGGGATTACGTGTGGGGCGTGGTTAGCCGGTGGCTGGAAAGGGTATAAGTGGGAGATGCGTGTCGTTTGACAGGTCCGACTGTGTCCCGACGAGTCGGGATAAAATCGGAGCTCACTATGAGCGGAACAAGAGTGGGCTGACCATGAGCAAGGCTCGCTCATGTCCTTCGATGGATTCGGTAGACTCACCACAGGCTAGCTCTCCAATACGCCCTGGGTCACCAGGGCTATCGAGAGTCTCGATGAGCAAAGCATCATCGGACAGGATGAGCGGGGAGAGCATGGCAGACGCTTCAGATTCTTCGTCCCGATACATCGGGCCTCAGCAACTGTATTGCATGTCAAGAGTAGGGTGAGGGTTCCATGGGGTCCTGTGTTTGAGCATGGCGTTCAAGATGATCAGGAACTTGTGCATCGAAGCGACCAGGGCAACTTTCTTTGGCTTTCCTTGCGCACAGAGGCGCAGATAGAAGAAGCGGATGATGGGATTGCACCGTGTTGAGGCGATGGTAGCCATGTACAAGGTTGAGCGGACCTGTGCTCTTCCGCCCCGGATGTGGCGTTGGCCTTTGCGGCGTCCGCTATCGTGGTTGATGGGCGCGACCCCCACCAGGGCGGCAATTTGCTTGCGGTCCAGGGTGCACAGCTCTGGGAGGTCGGCCAGCAGGGTTGAGGAAAGGACGGGGCCAACGCCGGGCACGCTACGGAGCAGGTCTTCCTTCTCCCGCCACAGAGGGCTTTCCCGCAGGCGGTTGCCCAGGTCATCATCCAACCGCTGGAGGCGTTCCTCTAGCCAGGCCAGGTGCTCCTGGATCTCCTGCCGAAGGGCAGGCATCATGGTGCTTCCTAACCGGTTCTCTTCCGCCGTGCGCATCTGGATGAGCTGGCGCCGCCTTGCCAGCAGAGCGGAGAGCTCTTGCGCCTGGACATCGGGCAGGGGCCGTGGTGTGGGGCACACCCGCTGGGCAAACTGGGCAATGACCTGGGCGTCCAGGGAGTCTGTTTTCGCCAGCAGCCCCAGGCTCTTGGCGAAGTCCCGGACCTGCACCACCGCGACGGGCACATCCTCCAGGCCCAGAGCGCAGGCCGCGGGCATCTCCAACCCCCCGGTGGCCTCCAGAACCACTAAGGTAGGGCCGAGGGCCCTGACGCGCCCCACCAGGTGGGCTATCCCCGCTTCGTCGTTGGGCTCCTGCCATGTTTCCCCGGAGGAAAGCACCGCCACGTCTAGATGGGCCTTGCTCACATCTATGCCGATGAACACCGGTCCGCGTTCCATCACACTCCTTTGGCCCGGTCTTGCGGATGCGGGCTCTCAGACCCTGGCAACTGTCCGGGCTCTTTCTTGTGGAGGCCAGGGCGACCACGCTGAGTCACGGTCTCCTGGGACCGAGAATGCATCGGCCTGCCCTGGCCTGTCTCCACCGCAATATACAAGAATGACATGAGGGAAGTCAGAATGATTTGAGGAAGAATGGTTCGACGAATGGCGGAAGGGCCAAGTCGAGCGGGAAGAATACGCACACCGCAACCTGAAGGAGAAACAGACATGAACGTGGACCAGGTGAACGTTGAGACTAGCGACGGCGTTCGACTGGATGGCATCTTTCGGAAGCCTCCGCAAGAGAACGCCTCCCGGCTGGGAGTGGATGTGGTGATCCTCCACCACGGCGTGGCGGGCGGCTTCTACGGTGCCGGTATGTTTGAGGAGTACAGCGATGCACTGCTGGAGAAGGGGTGCGCGGTGGTGCGGGTCAACAACCGGGGCCACGATCCCCTGAGCAGCGCGACTGTAGGAGAGGAGCGGAAGCGATTCGGTGCCGCCTACGAAGTGGTGGACGAGTGCAGGCATGACTGGAAGGCATGGATAGATTTCGCCGAGGCCCAGGGCTACCGGCGGATCGGCCTGTGGGGACACAGCCTGGGGGCGGTCAAGTCCATCTACTACATGGCGGTCCAGCCGGACCCACGGGTTACGTGCACGGTGGCCAGCTCACCGCCGCGGTTCTCCTACTCGGCCTACCTTGGCATGGAGGAGGGGGAGGAGTTCAAGGCTCTGGCTGACCAGGCACGGCAGTATGTGGACGCTGGCCATCCAGAGGCCCTGATGGAGGTGATCTACCCCCGGGAGAACGTGTTTACCGCCGCGGTGTTCCTGGATAAGTACGGCCCGGAGGAGCGATATAACATCCTCAGGTATATCCCCAACGTCAAGGTACCGTTGCTGGTGACTATTGGCGGGGCAGAGGGAGTGGAAACGGGGCAAGGTAACTCGAAGATCGGCTTTGCGGGGCTGGCGGCGGAGGTGCAGAAGCTGGAAGGCGAGCTTGAAAACGTGACCTTCCATCTGATCCCCGGTGGGGACCACGCCTACACCCACCAGCGGGAGTATGCGTGGAACGTGATCAGCGGTTGGCTGGAAGGGGTATAGGGAGGATGGGTTTACACACCCGACTTTCGTCCGGGGTCTTTTGCGCCGCCCACCATGAGCGGGATTATTAGAGTACGGCCTTAGATTCTTCGCTTCGCTCAGAATGACATGGGACTCTCAGTCTGTCATTCTGAGTTCCGATGTATCGGGACGAGGAATGACAAATGGCAAGGACTCCGTTGCTGGCGATCAGGGGAGTCCCAGGAGGGCGCGGCACTGGTTGTAGAGCTGTGCCACCTCGCCGGCGCTCAGCGCCTTGTGGGTGAAGAAGGGTCCGCAGGGGCCACCGGCCATCGTGCCGATAAAGAGGTCGGACGAGTCCTTGTAGCCCAGGGATGCCACGGAGCCGAGGTTGCTCATCGCAACGTAGGCACCGCTGTTGGCGGCCGTACTGGCCAGGGGAGAGCCGTCCTGATACAGGGTAACCCCGTTCATTGCGGCAGCCCCTCCACTGCCGTTATAGGTAGCCACCACGAAGCTCCAGGAGCCCATGGTGGCGGGGGCGTTTGAGGTGCGGTTTACGTTTGCTGTCTGGCTCTGGTTCCTGAATACGAGCCGCAGAGTGTCATCCTGGTTGTACTCAAAGAGCCACTCCCTGGCTCCACTGCCCTGATATTTGGCCAGGATAACCCTGCGGGCAGCGGTATCGGTTACGTTGGTCCATGCGCCGACGGTGAAGGGGGAGTCTGAGGTGCCGTTGCCGGAGCTCCAGTAGTCGGAGCCGGGGGTATCCGCCAGATCACTGGAGCCGTTGAAGGCCACGGCTGGGAAGCTTTCCTGGGAGCCAGCCGGGGGATTGCTCCAGGTGAAGGTGGCCGCCTGGGAGCCGACGGCGGTGAAGGCGGACGCGAAGGTGTTGGCCTCCAGATCAGCGACAAGGGGCAAGATGACGCTGGTTGGGCCCAGGATGCTGAGGATGGCCTGATAGTCCGCCGGGAGGCCCGGTATGGGGATAGGGGTGGAGGTAGGCGTGGGTGTTGGCGGTATTGGTGTTGGAGTGGGTGTAGGAGACGGCACGGCCGTAGCGGTGGGAACTGCCGTGGGTGTTGGCGTTGGAATGGCCGATAGGGTAGCCTCGATATCAGCGATCTGGGTCTGGAGCACCTGGACCTCCCCGGAGAGGAGGTAGACGCGCTGGCTGGAGGGAAGCTGGTAGAGTTGCTCATTGCTTTTGCAGGAGGTGGCGTACTTTCCCTTAAGGTCGTCTCCGAGGAACCGGACGTTGCCCTCCTGGTCCACGCACACCATGATGGTGTCTGCGTTGGGGCCCCAGACGGCGGCGCGCAAGATGCCTCCGCCCAGGACTAGGACGGCCAGTAGGCCTATCGCTATGGTGAGTGTCTTCCGGTTCACTCGCACGACGACTCCGTATCGCCAGGTCTCATTCCACCTCTACATGTCTTCAGGAGCCTTCATGTGACCATGATACTGCGCAGGCGGGGGGCAATCACCACCCAGGCAGGTGATCGTGGGTGATTTGAGGATGACGGGAGAGAGTAATCCTTTCGGTGCACGACGGTAGCCAAGGCCGTGGATGCACCGCGGCTATATGGGCCACTACGGGTCGTGCGATACACACAAAGTATGATAATATCTGGGGTTTGCTGGAAACTTTTCTTGATGCCAAGGTGCTCGACAGCCTTGGGAACGCGACTGTGAGAACACGACCGTTGGAGTAGAATATCCTGGCTTACGTGCTCTCTTGTATACCAACATAATGTTAAGGTGGTGAATCTTGTCCCAACGGAAAGGTAATGTAGTAACTTTTTTTGACGAGATCGCTTCTGAGTATGGCAGGCAATACGATGCCGCGGATAGCATGGCCCAGTTTCCACTCGACGGCGTTCGGAAAGAGAAGGCCGTTCAGATGCTGCGGCAGTTCAAGCCGAGCGGAAAGGTTTTGGATATAGGGTGCGGGCCGGGACGGTTGGTGCTTGATCTTGTGAATCTCGGCTATGACGTTACGGGCATGGATATCTCTAATGGAATGGTACGAGAAGCGGAGCAGTATGTTAGCCGCAACGTACAACCGAATTCACCGCCAGCGACCTTCCGCGTTGGGGATATAGAAGCCCTGGATATTCCGAGCGGGTCCTGCGATGCCGTGGTGGTCTTGGGAGTCTTGGAGTACCTAGAGGATGACGCCGTTGCCTTCGCAGAGATCAGCAGGGTGTTGCGGTCTGGAGGGATCGCTGTGGTGGCCTTCCGCAACAGGCTGTTCAATCTGGGCAGCCTGAACAAATACACTGAGCGTGAGGTTGAAACCGGAAGTTACACGAAACTCTTGGACCAATTTCATCATGAGATGGAGGCTGCTCAGGGTAAGGATAGTATCGGGCTTCCTCTTGCGCAATTCGCCGGTGAACTTCGTGCGCTTGCAGCTACGTGGAAGGAACAAAGCGAGGAAGGGCCAGCACTTGGATTGACGCCCTCGCCGTTCCAATTTGATATGCGACAGCATACTCCGCAGGAGGCACGGGCTCTAGGGGAGCATCACGGGATGCAATGTAAGGTTCTCCGCTACCTTCATTTTCACCCATTCCCTCCCGCTATAGAGCAGGCCAAGCCAACGGTCTTCAATGTACTCGGGCTTGCCATGGAAAAGCTGGACGATACCCCCATAGGCTGCGTCATGGCCTCCGTGTTCATGACTGTATTCCAAAGCTAGCCATGAGTGCGCCAGGTATCGTTGTCATGTACCACTACGTGCGTAGCCCACGTGATAAGCCGCTGCGCGGCATCCGACCGTTCTCAACAGACGAATTCGAGGCGCAGCTTGACTGGCTCGCTGGAGCGTTTGAAATCATAACTCCGGCGGATCTTGCCAGAATATCCACTGGTGACTTCGCGCCACGCCGCAATTGGTGCTTGCTAACTTTCGATGACGGTACCAAGGACCATGCCCAAGTAGTGGCACCTTTGCTGGCTCGGCGCGGGCTGACCGGCTTGTTCTTTTTTCTTTCAGGACCCTGGGTGGACCGTAAGTTACCTAGCGCCCATCGTGTCCATGTGCTTCTCTCGTATCTTGAGGAGGAGTATCTTTGGAATGCGATCTGTTCAGGAGTCAATTCAGAAATGGGGTCTCTCGAAGGAGATTCCGCGCTGGGTACAAAGGAAGATGCACAGCGGACATATAGCTACGAAGACAGCCTGTTTCGTATGCGGATCAAATATGCCATCAACTTTGCGTTGCCACAAGGGGTTTCCGAGCGTGTCATTGCAGCAGTAGTATCGGGGGAGCTGGGAGATGAGGGTGACTTGGTCGCTGAGTGGTTTGTCACACCTGATGAGGCCCTGAAGATGCAAGCGGAAGGAATGGTCATCGGAGCGCATGGTCAGTCTCATGCTTCGTTGGCACAGCTATCGCCCAGACAGCTGGAATCAGAGATCAGGGGCTGCCACAAGACATTACTAAGTACATTAGGTGAAGCTCCTACCTGGTTTGCTTATCCCTTCGGGGGCTCAGGGGAAACTTCGGGCATCTTGGAGCACGGCGACCGGGTTCTAGCGTCTTTAGGATATCGAGCCAGCTTTTTTCACAGTTCTTCAGCGCAATCCTGGTCAATAGTGGAGCAAGATACCTTTGGCCGGTTCGACAGATATGATTGCGTTGCCCTGCCGCCAAGGGCCAAGAGCCACTTTGCTCCCCAGTAGGTCGCCAAGCCCAGGCCCGCCCCGATGGCCAGGTTCCCGAAGGGCATCAGTACCACCGCACCGACCACCGCAACCACGGCCAGGTGTCGCGGCCCTTTCACCTTGAGCCCCAGGAGCAGGTGCTGGATACCCACATAGAGGAGAAGCACTCCCAGCACGGCGTAGGGCATGAGGCTCCGTACCTCCAGTGCGGACCGGCCAAAGAGCAGGGCCACCAGGATAAGTAGCGCCCCGGTAATGGCGGTAGAGGCCGGTGTGCGCGCCCCCATGCGGTAGTGAGCGGTGAGGCCACCGGAGCCGTGGCACATGGGGAGTCCACCGGCCAGCCCGGCCCACAGGTTCCCAACGGCGACGCTGAGACTCGTTCGGACGGGGGTGACACGGACGGCACGCTGTCCAAAGTAGGTGCGCGCTGTTTCGACGGTGGCGACGACCGAGTTGGTGAGCGTGAGCGGAAGCTGCGGTATGACCAGCACCACCAGGGCGGTGGAGAAGTCGGCGAATCCCGGGAGGCCCAGTCCCACCGGCACCGGCCCCAGGGCAAAATCAACATCCCTCCCACCCACGGCCAGTCCGATGGCAAGGCCCCCCACGACCACCAGTGCCGAACCGGGGAGCCAAGGTCGCCAGAGAAACAGGAGCAGGAGCGCGAGGCCACCCAGAGCCACCAGGAGGCCCGCCGAAACATCCAGCCCCGCAACGTCCAGATAGCGCTGGGCCTCTCCGCCCACCAGGAATGGTTTAGACAGGACCATCCCCAAGGCGCTACGAATCAGCACGATCCCCAGGCCGAACTGGACACCCCTTACCACCGGCAGCGGTACAACGCGGGTCAGGTACACAATGGCTCCGGTGGAGGCCAGCAGGAGCAGGGCGAGGCTCATGAGCAGGGCACCTGCGGCGATAACCGCGGGGGTCAGGGCCTGGGCGATGGCGATGACGGAGAAGGCCTTCAATGGCTGGATGGGCATGGGGAGCCGGAAGTACCACCCGGCGGCTATGTAAGCGATGCCCACCCCCAGCAGCGTGGATGTGGGGTTGAGGCCGTTCACCGCTATGAGGCTGGCCTCCAGGGGTATGAGCACACCCAGGTCTGCGAAGGCCCCGGCGACCTCGCGGCGGGTCAGCGCATACGGTGGGATGCGTGCGCGCAGGCTCTCCGCCAAGCTATGGCTCTCCAACGGGCGACTTTCCTGGGGGAACGGTCTCTCTAAGGAACATGCATCCAGTGTACGGGGCATAAACGCTGCCGTCTTTGGTCAGGGTGCACAGAAAACGTTGTCGGCTATGGGCCGTGGTATGATTGTGCCATGGCTGGGATAGAGACATTGCAGGATGCACTGGCTCAACTCCGGGGCCACGACGATGTTGGCCGTGGACTGGGGGATGCCCTGGCTCCGCTCAAGGAGTATGACGCCCGGCATGGCGCGGACCTGGCGCATACACTGGTCGTGTTCGTGCACACAGGGGGGAACACCGCGGCGACGGCGGAGGCGCTGTTCCTGCACAGGAACAGCGTGACCTATCGACTACAGCGGATCCGTGAGGTCGGTGGGCTGGATGTCCGCGACCCGGAGATCCGACGCCTCCTGATGACCGCTCTCTATTTGGCGGACCAGGGGCTGGATGCGACTACGGGGAGGAAAAGCGATGAAGGTGAGCGGAAGGAATAGGCTGCCCGGTGTGGTCACCGAGGTCCAGATAGACGGCCTCCTGGCCCAGATAGGGCTGCGGGTGGGAGACAACCACATTGTGGCGCTGATCAGTGCGGAGGCGGCCAGGGACCTGGACCTGAAGGTGGGGGACCAGGCCACGGCGCTGGTGAAGGCGACGTCTGTGATGGTGGTGAAGGAGTGAGGTGAGAATCCAAGGGAGAGGGTTCGCATACGGCGTCGGAGTCGACCTATGACAAGCGACCCACAATCCCCGCATTTCCGTCCCGGGATAGCTCAGGGGACATCAGAGCTTCACTCGTCCCGCACCGTTCAGAAGGAGGAGGCCTTCCTCCTACCTCATGTACGGCACCTACAACCCGGCATGAGTCTCCTGGATTGCGGGAGTGGCCCCGGCACGATCACCATCGGCTTGGCCGAGGCCGTTGCACCGGGTACGGTGGTGGGCATTGACATTGATGCGCAGCGTATCGACGAGGCCCGGAGGTTGGCCGCTGAGCGTGGCATCTTCAACGTCCGATTCGATCACGGCGATATACACGAGCTGCCCTTTGAGGATGAGTCCTTCGACGCCGTCTATGCACACGCCGTGCTGATGCACCTCAGAGATCCGATCAGGGCCGTTCGAGAGGTGTGGCGGGTGCTCAAACCGGGGGGCGTGTTCGGGGCAAGGGCCCTGGCCGCAGGAGGCTTCCTATTTTGGGAAGCGAGCCCCATACTCGCTGAGTTCTGGGAGCTCTGGTGGGCGTGGCAGGCCCACAGAGGCATAGATAACAGAATAGGAATGCGCCTGCGCTCAGTGCTGCGCGAGGGTGGGTTCGAGCAGGTGGAGGGCTCCGCGTCATATGACTGCTACGGGACACCTGAGGCGACACGATTTTTCGCGGCAGCGTTCGTACGCGGGCTCAACAATCCGGCCCTGGGTGAGTTCGCAGCCCAGAGCAACCTGGCGGACCGGGAGAGGCTAGAGCGGATGCGTGAGGCGTGGAAGAGATGGGGAGAGCAGCCCGACTCCCTCCATGCGGCAGCCTACGGCGAAGCGGTGGGATGGAAGACGACCCGCTGATGTATCGACAGGGGACGGAGAGAGGATGGGGATAGAACGGTTGCAAAGGAAGCTTAGACCGATATCGATTGGCTGCCGAGCCTGGATTCGAACCAGGGTTACGTGGTCCAGAGCCACGCGTGCTACCACTACCAATCTTAGCGCAGTCGCTCAAATTCTTCGGTGCTCAGCCCCACGTCTTTGAGGATTCTCCTCAAGATTCCTTTCCCAAGGTCTCTACCCCTATGTCTTGGCACCGTAGTCCACCTGCCATCCGCGTGATGATAAACAGCATGACTTCCACTTTGACGAACGCGAGTAAATCCTAGCTTCTCAAGCGCCCGTATTACTTCATCGGGCTTGGCGGGAGTGAGCCTAGGCAATCACCCGCACCTCATCAATGCCGACCTCTATTGGAATAGGCTCACCCAATTCTCTACGAGCTTCTATATGGAGGCGGATAGCGTCCTTGACATTTTCCAGCGCCTCCTCGTACGTTTCACCCTGGGTATAGCAACCTTGAAGAAGTGGAACCGATGCTACGTACAGACCGTCCTCGTCTCGCTCCGTCACTATAGTAAACTTGTAGTCTGGCACCCTGGCCACCTCCTTGTCGTCATGGGCTGGCTGCCGAGCCTGGATTCGAACCAGGGTTACGTGGTCCAGAGCCACGCGTGCTACCACTACACCACTCGGCAGAGAAGGTCAACACCGAGCCGGTGTTGACCTCACTAGTTTAGTGGTGAGAGGGCCGGCTGGTCAAACCTCCGCAACGCTAGGGCCGGCCCCCGCATCTCATTGGTTGACGGTGGGCGTGGCACCACCTACACTTGCCGTTGCACCTTTTTACCACTATTCCACTATCGGGACAGGCACACCAGGCACGTGAATAATCAGGAGCTCTGCTACCTCACCATCGCGGAGGCGGGCCGTCGGCTTCGCTCCAGGGAGCTGTCGGCGGTGGAGCTTGCCCAGGCGCACCTGGGGCGGATAGAGGCCGTCGGCGGTAAGCTGAACGCCTACATAACGGTGACGGCGGAGCGTGCCCTGGAGGAGGCGGCGGAGGCGGACCGGGGTTTCGCCTCCGGCAAGACGGCAGGCCCGCTTCGGGGCATTCCGGTGGCAACCAAGGACTTGATGTACACCCGCGGGGTGCGCACCACGGCCGGCTCCGAGGTGCTAGCCGACTTTGTACCTGAGCACGATGCCACGGTGATGGAGCGGCTGCACGAGGGTGGAGCGCTGGCGATGGGGAAGCTGAACCTTCTGGAGTTCGCGATGGGGGGCACCTCCCATAACGTCTATTTCGGGGATACGCACAACCCGTGGGACCTGGAGCGGTCGCCCGGCGGCTCAAGCAGCGGCTCCGGGGCGGCGGTTACGGCGGGCCTCTGCATGGGCGCGCTGGGCACGGACACGGGCGGGTCGGTGCGGGGTCCGGCCAACAACTGCGGGATCGTGGGGCTGAAGCCGACGTACGGTCGGGTTAGTCGTCACGGCGTCGTGCCGCTGAGCTGGTCCCTGGACCACGTGGGGCCGATGACACGGACGGTGGAGGACTGCGCCCTGATGCTTGGAGTGGTGGCGGGCCACGATCCGCGGGACCCGACATCCAGCACAGCCCCCGTTCCCGATTACGCCGCTCATCTGAAGGAGGGGGTCCGTGGAGTTCGCATTGGTGTGCTGCGGCCCCGTTTCTTCCAGGGGCTCAGCCAGGAGGTCGCCGAGGCGGTCGAGCTGGCGCTAGGCGCCTTCATCGAGCTGGGGGCCACGCTGGAGGATGTAGACTTTGAGCGAGCGACCAAGGCCCGGGCGGTGTACCAACCCATCGTACTCTCGGAGGCGACGGCGTACCACCTGCCGTGGATGCAGACCCGGAGCGATGGCTACGGCCCCAACTGTCGGGACCGGCTGGAGCAGGGGCTGGCAATTCCGGCCAGCGCCTATATCCAGGCGCAGCAGGAGCGACGGCTGCTGACTAGGGATGTCCTGGCACTGCTGGAGCGGGTGGACGTGCTGCTGTCCGCCGGTGCCGCTCAGACGCCACCGAAGCTGGACGATGAGGGAGGCAGCGCCCCGACGGGGTACAACAACGTGTTCAACATCACGGGTGTTCCGGCGGTCTCCGTGCCCTGCGGGTTCAGCGAGGGCAATTTGCCCATGTCGTTCCAGATCATCGGGAGGCCGTTCGATGAGGCGATGGTGCTGAGGGTGGCGTACGCCTACGAGCAGGCGACGCCGTGGAGCCAGCGCCACCCCGAGCTGTAGGGCGCGTTCAACGAGGTAGGGAATCTCAGGATGGAGCGGGTGTAAGAGGCCGATATGCTATTAATGCTGCTGCTGTTTCTCTTCCTGTTTGTGCTCTTCATCATATGGGTGTGGATGGCCATTGGCAGCGCGGTGGTTGCCGTGACCAAGAACCGCAACCCCGTGATATGGTGCATAGCCGGGCTGTTCTTTGGTCCCTTTGCCTTTCTGGTGTTGACCCGCCTGCCCCAGGGAAACACCGTGTGGGGAAATCTGCGACCGCTTGATGACGACTCTTTCAGCAAGGAGCGGACGTGCGCCCAGTGCGGCGCGACCAACCCGCAGCAGAACCGGTACTGCAACGACTGCGGAGAAAGCCTTGCTCGTGCGCGGGTGCAGCCGCCGAAGCTGGGCCAAGCGCGCGAGCTGGACGAGGGTGGGGAAGAGGCGACCTAGAGGCCGATGTAGCGGTGCGTTGTGCGGCGATGGAGCATCATCACACCACGGCCCTGGGTGACCTGGTCAGCCGTTTCACTCCCCGGCAGGCGTCGTTTCGAGCCTCTTGACAACGGTACACGGGTGCGCTATAGTAGATAGCACACCCCCACCCAGGGGGTATGGGTAACAGGTATAGGCAGGGGTAGACGGGGATATCAGGAGGGCACCGGTCTTGGTGACCGGAGGTGCCCAGGAGCAGAGAAGAGATGAGTATGCTGCCAGAGGTCAAGAAAGAGGCACTGAAGCGGCTGAACTACGTGGACGGCCACCTGGCGGGGGTCCGCCGGATGATTGAGGAGGAGAAATACTGTGTGGATGTCCTGAAGCAGACCCACGCAGTACGACGGGCGATACAGAAGATTGAGGCGATGATCCTGGAGGGACACCTGCACACCCACGTTATGGATGGGATACAGAATGGCCGGAACCAGGAGGTGCTGGACGAACTGATGGAGCTGTACAACCTGCCGGACAGATAAGAGGGTCCGCGGGCATGGTTCATGCATGGACTTTAGGGGAAAAGGAAGCCGAGAGATGACAACCCAGGAGAAGCAACAGGTAACGTTGCGAGTGGATGGCATGACGTGTGCCTCCTGCGTGGTGCACGTTGAGGATGCGTTGGAGGAGGTGCCGGGGGTCTCCGAGGCCCAGGTGAACCTGGCGACGGAGACGGCCACGGTGGCCTACGACCCGGAGGAGGCTACGCCCCAGGACCTGCTGGAGGCGGTGGACGACGCCGGCTATACGGCGGTGGCGGACAAGCTGACGTTGAACATCGGCGGCATGACGTGTGCCTCCTGCATCGTTCATGTGGAGGGGGCGTTGAAGGAGGTGCCGGGGGTGGTTGAGGCATCGGTGAACCTGGCCACCGAGCAGGCGACGGTGCGGTTCCTGAATGGCATAGCCGGGCTGGACGACTTCCGTGAGGCGGTCGGCGATGCGGGCTACTCGATTCAGGGCGTGGCCGATGAGGGCGCGAGTGACGAGGCGGACATGGAGAGGCTGGCCCGTACCAAGGAGATCAGGGCATTGGCCCGCAAGGTGCTTTTTGCGGGGTTCGTGGGCAGCGCCGTGATGGTGCTCATGTACATACCTCTGGAGACGCTCCACCTGACCTCGTTCCAGCTCAACTTCATCCTGTGGACATTTGCGACGCCGGTGCAGTTCTGGGCGGGGGCGGTGTTCTACCGGGGTGCGTGGGGCGCGCTGAAGCACCGGACCACCAATATGAACACCCTGGTTGCTGTGGGAACCAGCGTGGCGTATGGGTATAGCACGGTGTTGACCTTTTTCGCCGACTTCTTCGCCGAAGCGCACCTACTGCATGCCCATAGCGTGTTTCAGCACAGCACGGGGACCTACTTTGATGCCTCCGCCATGGTCATCTCCCTGGTACTGCTGGGGCGACTGCTGGAGGCCCGTGCCAAGGGGCAGACCTCCAACGCCATTCGCAAGCTCTTGGGCCTTCGTCCCAAGACGGCCCGCGTGGTCAGGGACGGCGAGGATGTGGACATTCCCATCGAGGAGGTGGTCGCCGGCGACGTTGTGGTGGTACGCCCTGGGGAGAAGATACCGGTAGACGGGGAGGTCATGGAGGGGACATCGACGGTGGACGAGTCGATGCTGACTGGCGAGAGCCTGCCCGTGGATAAGGAAAAGGAGTCGCCCGTCTTTGGGGGGACCATCAACGGGACGGGGAGCTTCCGTTTCAGGGCGACCAAGGTGGGACGAGACACCGTCCTATCCCAGATCATCCGGCTGGTGGAGGATGCCCAGGGCTCCAAAGCACCCATCCAACGTCTGGTGGACACCATAGCGAGCTACTTTGTACCCGTAGTGATAGGGATAGCCGCGACCACGTTTGTAGGGTGGTTCTTCTGGGGCCCTGCCCCTGAGCTGCCCATCGCCGTTCTCAACGCCGTGGCCGTTATGGTCATCGCCTGCCCCTGCGCCCTGGGACTTGCGACACCCACCGCTATCATGGTGGGTATGGGCAAGGGAGCGGAGAACGGTATACTGATTCGCGACGCCCAGGCCCTGGAGCGCGCTTTCAAGATCCAGACGGTGGTCCTTGATAAGACGGGCACCCTGACTCAGGGGAAGCCGGTGGTGACGGACGTTGTGACCACGGGCATGGCTGAAGAGGCGCTGCTCCAGGTGGCGGGCTCGGCGGAGCGGGGGTCGGAGCATCCCCTGGGAGAGGCGGTGGTGGCGGCGGCCAAGGAGAGAGGGCTGGCCCTGGAGGAGGTGTCTCACTTTGAGGCGCTACCCGGCCACGGCATCCTGGCCCAGGTGAACGGCTCCACGGTGGTCCTGGGGAACCTGGCGCTGATGCAGGAGCGCAGCTTCTCCCTGAACGGATTGGAGGAGAAGGCGCAGGCGCTCTCCCAGGAGGGAAAGACGCCGATGTTCGTGGCGTTGGACGGTGAGGTGGCCGGCATCATAGCTGTGGCGGATACGCTGAGGCCTGAGTCCCGAGAGGCCGTGGAGGCGCTGCACCGGCTGGGCGTGGAGGTGGTGATGCTCACCGGCGACAACCGTCGCACGGCGGACGCTATCGCTCGCCAAGCGGGGATCGATCCTGAATCGGACGTCGTGAGAGACCGGGTGCTGGCGGAGGTGCTGCCGGACCAGAAGGCCGCCCAGATCAAGGCGCTTCAGAGCGAGGGGAAGGTGGTGGCCATGGTTGGCGATGGCATCAACGATGCCCCGGCGCTGGTCCAGGCCGACGTGGGTATCGCCATCGGGACGGGTACGGATATCGCCATGGATGCGGCGGACGTCATCCTGATGCGCGGCGACGTACGGGGTGTGCCCAACGCCATTGCCCTATCCAAGGGTACCATGCGGACTATCAAGCAGAACCTGGGTTGGGCGTTCGGCTACAACGTGGTGCTCATCCCCGTTGCGGCAGGATTGCTGTACCTGTTCTTCAGGTACGTGCTGAGCAGCTCCGTGCCGCCGGGCTTCCTGCGGTACATACTGGGGGACTTCGGTTTCCTGAACCCTGTGATGGCGGCGGGGGCCATGGCACTGAGCTCCGTGTCGGTGGTGACCAACTCACTGCGGCTGCGCCGGTTCAGGGTGGAGTAAACAGAGAGGTGAGGCATCCGACGAGATCAAGCGGACATTACTAGCGGAGGATATTCATGGAAAACGTAGAATTTGCGGTGCGGACGCCGAAGAACAGGCCGGATGTCATAGAGGCACGGTATGACTGCGCCTGCGGATGCAAGCCCCGCGCCCGCTACGAGCGCGGCAGCAACGAAGCGGGACACGAGCACTGCTGCTGCGGCCGGGTGCACTTTGTGGGGGATGAGGCTACGGAGCACCTGGAGACCTACCTGGCGGAGCGGCGCTCCACGGGAGAAGATACCCGTGAGTACAAAGTGGACCAGTACGAGGTGGCGGCACCATGGGGCGCGGTGTCGGTGGCGTTTGGGACGCCGGACCAGCTCACGATGGACAAATAGCTGCGGCCCGTCTCCCAAGTGACCAGGGGGAGAGAGGGTTCAGCGAACGACGGCCAGGCCTGGGCTAGGAGTCCTCAGGGCTCATGTCCAGGCCCGGCGGTGGATAATCGGGGAGCTTCCACCTGATGTAGGAGCGATCGTTCTTGTCGTGATACATCTTGGAGCCGATGATTCCGTCGTTATAGGCCTCCTCAAAAGCATCCCAGTCCTGCTCTTCAATTGCTTCCTCAATGAGCTCCAGGTATCCCTCAAGGAAGGCCTGCAAGTCCTTTGAGTGCTCGGGACGTGTGATGATCCCGGTCTCCATAAGCTCCCTGACCTGCTGTGCCTGGTAGAGGGCCATATCCCAGTTTTCCGCCCTGGCGGCGTAGTAGAGCTTCCAGTATCGCTCTCCAACCAGGGGCATGAGGATGGTCAGTCCGGGCTGCAGCGTTGCGAGCTCATCCAGGGTGAACCGTGCGAAGCCGCTCCAACCCGTCGGCTGCTCTCCTCCTTGTTGTTCAGTCATCTCATCAATCTCCTTACCTCAGAGAGGGCGTTTCGGTGGCTCCTGAACGGTCAGGCTCGCGTGATTCAGTTCCAGGGCGAACGGCTTTGCCATGCTACAGAGGAGCAGGTTAGAGGTCAAGGCGATGAGTGAGGTGGCAAGGGCTACGGGAGCTCACCGGTTCCACCCTTTACCGAGGTGTCTCCGTAGACTACAATGCCCCATCGTCCGATGGCCCACGGAGTCCCGTGTCCGTTGCGAATTCCCCGGTTGGAAGCGAGGGTAGATCATGAAAATTGGTGTAGTCTTTCCCCAAACGGAGTTCGGCGCCGACCCTATTGCGGTCAGGGACTACGCTCAGGCAGCAGAGTCTCTTGGATATAGTCATCTGCTGGCCTACGACCATGTACTAGGGGCCAATCCGGAGCACCGCCCGGACTGGGGTGCGCGCCGCTACACGCATCGTGACCTGTTCCACGAGCCGTTCGTGCTGTTCGGCTACCTGGCGGCGGTTACACAGAGTCTGGAGCTGGTGACCGGCGTGGTCATTCTGCCGCAGCGACAGACGGCCCTGGTTGCGAAGCAGGCTGCGGAGGTGGATGTGCTGAGCGGTGGTCGGCTCCGGCTTGGGATGGGCATCGGCTGGAATGCCGTGGAGTACGAGGCGCTGGGCGAGCGGTTCAACAACCGTGGCCGGCGGATTGAGGAGCAGGTAGCGGTGCTGCGGGCCCTGTGGACACAGGAGCTGGTGACCTTTGAGGGGCGCTGGCACCAGATCACGGATGCGGGGCTGAACCCGATGCCGGTGCAGCGGCCGATTCCCATCTGGATGGGAGGCGGAGCAGACCCGGTGCTGCGGCGGGTCGCGCGGCTTGCGGATGGGTGGATGCCGCAGATACGTCCCGATGAGGAGGGTAAGCAGGCCCTTGACCGTCTGTTTGGCTACGCCCGGGAGGAGGGGCGGGACCCTGCAAGCATCGGGATCCAGGTGAGGGTTGGCATTGCAAACAGGACCCCGGAGGAGTGGGTGGAGACGGTGACCGCCTGGCGTGCCATGGGCGCAACGCACCTTGACGTGAACACGATGAACGCCGGGCTGGATTCGCCGGGGGCACATATCGATGCCATCAGACGGTTTAAGGAGGCGGTGGACGGCTGACCGCTTCAGCCTTTACCAGGGGTGATGCAGTGAGCTACAATGCCTTCAGAGTGCAAGGCTAGGTTACACGAGGAGTTGAGCAGATGGCTGTGAAAGAGATGCTTGTTCCGGGAAGCGTGGTGCCGGATTTCTCCCTTCCCTCCCTGGATGGTACACAGGTACGGCTTTCCGATTTCCGGGGGAAGCGGGTGGTCCTGTTCATGTGGGCCAGTTGGTGAGTGTGCAGGGAGCAACTGCCGGTCTGGCAGGAGTTTTACACCCGGCACGCTGAGGGCGGGATTGAGCTGATAACGGTGGCCGTGGACGCACAGGGGGCCGAGCGGGCGAGGCCCTACGTGGAGAAGGCGGGAGCCACCTTCACGCCCCTGGTTGATGAGAGGAATCTGCTGAGCCAGATGTTTAGCTTCAAAGCGGTGCCCAACGGTATGCTGATAGATGAGGAGGGGGTGCTCCAGTACCGGAGGTTCGGCGGCTTCGATATCAGGAAGCAGGAGTATGCGGAGCTGGTGGAGGCGTGGGTGGGCAACCCATCCTCAGGGGCGCTAGCGGAGCAGGGGACTGAGGAGTCGCTGGGTGGCGCTGAGCACCAGAGGGCGATCGAGCACTTCCAGCGTGGCGTGACGCTGTACCAGGAGGGCAAAGTGGAGGAGGCCGTGCTGGAATGGAAGCTGGGTAGGGACTTGGAGCCGGACAACTGGGTGGTCCGGAAGCAGATCTGGGCGGTGGAGCACCCGGAGCATTTTTATCAGGGCCCCGTGAACTTCCAGTGGCAGCGGGAGCAGAGAGAAAAAGGGACGTAGCTGCATAGGTTGGACCAAGATCCCAGGGGATGAGGGTGGCCCCGCAGCTTTATGGGTCTCCTATGCTAGAGTTGAAACACGGCCCGGTGGTGTAGCGGCTTAACACACTGGCCTGTCAAGCCAGAGATCACGGGTTCAAATCCCGTCCGGGTCGCCAAAGATAGGCAAGGGGAGCGGTCAAAATGGTCATCGGTTTGTCGAAGCGGTCGATGAATGGGGGGGGCAGTCCTTGTGGCCCCGACCGTGCCGTTCTCATCCCCGCCGGAAGCCCGTAACCTTCCGGCGGGGATTTCATTTTGCCCCGTTTCTCCATGGAAACGGGGAGTAGCGGGGGAAGAGAAGATGTTGGGATGGATCAATAGGTGGCGTAAAAAGCAGGCCATGGTCCGACTCGGGCAGGAGTTGGAAGCAGAACGCAGAGCCGATCGCATACGAGAGAAAGAACAAGCAGAGCGGTGGGAGAAATTCAGAAACCAGAGGTAGCTAGATTGAACAAAGGGGTGGTGTAATGGTAAGATCATCTTCTCGAAGCCCACGGAATGGGGGTGCCTTTGCCCCGGCGAATCCTGAGCACTCACATCTCTTCAAATATGGTGATTGGGTTCCTCGCAGCCTGGTCATCGATGCCATGCGGTGGGTTGATTTGCCAGAGGAGAAAATAATCCGAGTGATGGAAATGACCGGACCAAATCTGATCACTCTTCGGCAAGCTGCCGCCAGCTATGACGTTCCTTATCAGACTGTGCGTAAATGGGTCTCTGAAGGTCGATTGCCAAAAAGGGGAACACACCATAACCCCCTCGGCGGTCCGCACCTTTTGGTCGACGAAAGGGAGTTCATAGAGGTCTTGCGTGGGTCAAGAGTCAAGTCGAAGGCACGGAAGAAGATCCTTGAGGCGTTGGACCCTGTGAGAGATAAATTGCTACAGACTGCTTGACAAAACTCTACCTACTCAAGTAACCTAACCCCCGTCAGCTTAGAGCGTGGACGGGGGTTTTATGTTGACAGCGGTTCCCTTGGGCAGCGTCCCACTGTTTTGTGGTAGGAGTGGGATATCCGCACTACCCCCGTTCTGCGCTGACACCTGCCCAGAGGGAGCCAGGTTCTACCCCCCGCCGGGATGCCCATCATCCTTCCGGCGGGGGGTTTTCTTTTGCCTGGCGGGGGTGGTCACTGGCCCCCGTTTGCATGGAAACGGTGAGGGAGTGGGGACTACATGGAGGCCATGATGGGCGAGTACAAGTTTGGCCTCACCTTGATGCTATTTTTCCTCATCTTGGAGTTCGGAGTAATCATCTTCTTAGCCATGCAAGTAGAGCGGCTCCAATCCCGCCTAAGACGAACAACAGAATCGCCCAAGACAGGAACAAGCGACCCACATCAGGGCGATCAAGAACATACGCCGCCCACGCGAGACCCGCCAGAGCCACCAGGAAGCCAATTGGGAAAATGAACTTCACGATGCCAGGAGACCACCAGGGCAGAGAGAGCGCATCAACCCAAAGCCAGGAGAGGGGCAGAGCACAATGAAACGGTCAAATAGTAAAGGGAACAGGCGACGGCGGAACACAGCGGGTGGGCTCTTACCAGGTGAGAGCTTCAAACGATCCCTGGTGAGCGTTGCTGTCGATAACTTCGCACCGGGACAGGAGTCGGACCGGTACGGCAGGACGATCAACAACTACATCGTGTCCACCCGTCGTCTGGACGGGCAATGGTCCATTGAAGTTGAGTTCCAAGGAGAAATATGGCACCTACCCGGGAAGGTCATTCAACGACTGATCTCGCAAAGAGAGGCCATTATCAAAGAGGAGCGCAGTCGTCGGGGAATTGAGAGGCACGAGCAGTTGGCACAGCGCGCCCGTGAAGACCAGGAAAACGCGGCGCTGCAAGCGATCAGGGAGGGGTAATGCCCAACGAGTACGCGATAACGGCCTTTTTCCATTGCGGGTTGTGCCTAGACGAGTTGCCGAAGGATATACCACCACGGGAATACGCCTCTCTTGAAGTGGGCTACACGGCAACGGGTCTCCAGGTGTGGTGCAAGCGCCATGAGGTCAATGTGATCCACATCGACTTCGGGGGGCACAGGCACCCCAGCCGATACGACCATGCCTCGGCTGGCGGGGGTGGTCTCCTGCCCCCGTTTGCATGGAAACGGTGAGGGAGCGTGGACTACATGGAGGGCATGACTATCGGCATGTGGGCATTTGGGTCGGTGGCATTCCTAGCAATGGCAACCGCGATCATCCTCTCCCGAAAGCTAAAGTCGGCAAGAAGAACAATACGGCGACTCCAAGAACAATAGTCCACGAGCGGCCTCTCCAGTCTGAAAGAAGGCCGCCGGAATAAGAAGCGCAATTCCTACTGCACCGATTGGGATGACAATTTTCATGCCAGGAGACAATCAGGGTAGTGGGAGCCCATCAACCCGCACCAAGGAGGCCCCGGTGATCCAGAGATTCGACTGTCCCGACTGCACATACGAGACACCCGAGGATGCCGAGCACGCCTATTTGTCCGGCGAGATGCCCCGAATGCTGTCTTCGGGAAAGAGCAGTGAGGAGACGTTACGGTGAGTGAAGACAATAAGAGCTATCAAAAACCCGATATTCAGTTTCACGACCAACCCCGCAATCTCGACGGCGTGGCGTTCTTGGAGATCAAGCTAGATTCCATCCACGTGCTGCAGTGGCATCCGCTACCAGATGGGCAAGGCAAGCCGACCCAATTGCATGTCTCCGTGATGGTTGAGGGTCTGGACGTTCCGCTAGTCATGCGTTTCAAGGGGCCTGGGACGTTGGACGCTTTCATATCCGCATTGGCTGTTCACCGCTTCCATGTCTGGCCCGACCAAGAGAAGGAGGGGTTACTTTGATGAAACTAAAGGCACTACCGCGCGAGGCCCACGCCATCGCCAAGGACCTGAGCCTCGCAAACGCGTCCAAGGGCGTCCAACCGGACTAGGAGCCGACTACATGGCTCTCATCGATCTGATACTCCAACACCCTGATATTGCAAAGCTCCCCGGGCACTCGGGAGAGGCTACGGCATGGTGTCCCTGGCACGACGACCGCGCCGGCCGTAATCCATCTCTCGGCATCAACACCAACAAAAAGAAGGTCAAGTGCTGGTCCTGCGGCAAGGGTGGCCTCAACAAACTCGCGAAAGCCTGGGGCATTGAGGATCCCGACCGAGATGGCCGCAAAAGACAGGCACCCGACCCGTTCCTCTCAGCTCCCGCAGCCATGCAAAGGCTCACGGAGATCTACCAGCTCCGCCAGGAGACGATCGACCACTTCCACATTGAGCCCAAGCCCGATACACCCTCTGCCAACCGGAAGAGCCGCGGTGCATGGACGTATCCGACCCCGGCCGGCACGCGTTTCAAGGCCTTCGACCGCAGCTCCAAGCCTAAGTATTGGTGGTCACGGGGCACCAAGCAGGAGGCGAGACTGATCGCCCTCTACGGCCTGGGCGAGGTAGTCCCAGGAGCAGAGCGAGTCTACCTTGTCAACGGCGAGCCGAGCGTATGGGTGTGCTGGCAGGCGGGGATCCCCGCAGTCTGCGCCTTTGGCGAGGGCAACCTTCATCCCGACGCCGTAAAGCGCTTGGCGGACCTCGGCGTTGGTGAGGTGAGGATCCTGCTGGACCTGGACCAGGCCGGCGAGAAGAGCACCCTTCGCGATGTTGAGATCATCAGGGACTCAGAGTTGAATGTGTCGGCGGGGCAGCTCCCTGATTATCTGGGTGAGAAAGGCGATGTCGCCGACCTCTACCTCTGGCTCAAGGGCGACGACGCGGCGTTCAGGAAGGAGTTGGAGGAGCTGCCGGACAAGGATTTACCGGGCCCAGACCCTCTCAAGTGGACGCGCTACTTCGAGAGGGACGGGCGTTACTACATGAAGCAAGAGACCAGGGACGGACCTATAGATATACCTCTGACCAACTTCGTGGCATGGCTGGATCAAGAGATTCAATACGACGATGGCCGAGACCGTAAGCTCGAATTCTTGGTCGGCGGCCGCAGGGATGACGGTCATCCGTTTCAGCAGATACAGATCACCGCCGCCAAGTTCCACACGCTTGAATGGCTGCATGACCCATGGGGTGCGTACGCCGTCATCAGAGCCGGAGCCGGGTATAAGGACAACGTTCGGGAGATCATACAGCTCATCTCTATCGCGAGGGGTCTGAAACGCAAGACCATCTACACACATACCGGGTGGGAGGACATTGCCGCAGACAACCTATTTCTCATGCCCGGGGGAGCTATAGGAATGGAGGAGATCGAAGTGAAACTGGAAGAGCCTAGCTACCAACACTACGCATTACCGAACACACCAGAGAACGTCAAGGAGGCTGTTGCGGCCTCTCTACGGTTCTTGGATGTCGCTGATCGCAAGATCACCATACCCATGTTCGCCTTCACCTATTTGGCGCCGCTACAGTCCATCCTCATGCCAGCGTTCACGTTGTGGCTCAGGGCCAACAGCGGGGCCTTCAAGAGCACTCTCACCGCCCTGGCCATGTGCCACTTCGGAGACTTTCAGTACAACACGCCCCCGGCCACATGGGAGGCCAGTGCACGGGGGATAGAGCGACTCTTGTACGACCTCAAGGACTGCATGGCATGGATTGACGACTTCAACCCCCTGTCGTCCGAGCGGCTGATGCAGCAGCAGTACGCCAAAGCCGACGGTGTGCTGAGGGCATTGGGCAATCTCCAAGGCCGTGTGCGGATGCGAGCGGACCTCACGATGCAGAAGACGTACCCGCCCAGGGCCGCGCTGATCACTACCGGTGAGATTTATCCCACAGGGCTGTCTGTCCTTGCCAGGATGCTTGCGGTCGACTACACGCGGAGCCAGGTCGACAAAAGGGTTCTCACAGAGGTCCAGGCCCTGGCCCACCACTTTCCCCACGGGATGTCTGCCTACGTTCAATGGATGGCTCCACAGTACGAGGAACTCAAGAAGGCCCTTCCGGAGCAATACAGAATGCTCCGGACCTTAGCGTCATCAAACGAGGATCAGGAGCACGCCCGCACACCAGGCAGCCTAGCTGCGCTTCAGGTAGCGATGGATAATTTCGCCGAGTTCGCGATATCGGTAGGTGGGCAGAGCAGGGCTGCCATGCAGGAGCTGAGCGATGAGACCTGGCTCGTGTTCCAAAACATTGGTAGGAACCAAGAGGCCATGCTCAGGGATGAGAGCCCACTAGACCGTTATCTCCAGACCATCGACACGCTGCTAGCCCAGAAAAAGGTTGTACTCCATCTGAGGGGCTCTGAGATCGATCCGCCTTTCGGACAAGACCTCATCGGTTGGTACGACACCGAGTTCGTCTATCTGGACCCTGTGGCCACCTACAACAGAGTGGCGAAGTGGTACAGGGATGAGGGGCGGACCCTTGGCATCACGGAGGGCGTACTGAGGAAATCTCTCCTGGAGGAAGGGATTCTTGTCCGCCCCAGTGACAGCGACTCCCACCTCACCAGCCGCCTATCCGTCAATGGCAGGCGGCATAACGTGATGACGCTCCATATCGAAAAACTGCCCTTTGGCGACCTGTTCAACCTGTTCAAGGGGAGGATGCCCATTTGATTGCGCGACCGGGGGCCCCCTTGTTTTTAGTGTGGCAAGTGTGGCAATTCGTATCTGCACACATAGAGAATCAGGTGTGGCAGCCAAAGCTAGCGGGGTGTGGCAGAGGTGTGGCAGGGTGTGGTAGGCATAATTTGTCAAGTGTGGCAAGTGTGGCAGAGGTGTGGCAGAGGTGTTTATATCTGATGAAGATTTTTTTTATATCTACGTACACACTTGCCACACTTGCCACACTAAAAACAAGGGGGCCCCCCTGCAAAAACCGTTACGCACACGCGGGCACGCGGGCGCGCGGCCGTGCGCGCGAGGAGTTCACCGTGAAACAACCATCATCTATAGCTGAGGCTGGTCAGCAATTGAGCCTCCATGATCGGTCGGCACGACGACCCAAGCAGGCACCGGAAGCGTGCGTAGAAATTCTTCGGAGGCTGCGGGAAGGCCAGGAGTGGCTGACGGCGAAGTTCAAAGACGTGGACGGGGGGGGGGCCCAGGAAAACCGGCAGGAGTGGCTTATGGTCGGAATGGACAGATGGATGGAGCTGGAGGCGACAGTCAGGTTCGTCTACGACTACGAAGGCTGTGTGATGGCCCCAGAGCGATGCGACCCAGAAGCCCCGCTCTGCTGCGAGGCGTGTTCAGACACTTGGGCCTATCGAAACTAAAAAGGAGGGGAACCATGACGACGACTGAGGCATCGAGAAAAGAGGAGATCCTTGCTCTGGTGGATCAGGGTTTGGGCCCACAGGAGATCGGGAGGCGCGTGGGTGTGAGGTCAAGGACCGAAATCGAGAAGACCCTTGCTCGGTACGGAGATGCTTTCATATCCGCACTGGCAGTTCACCGCTTCCATGCCTGGCCCGACCGGGACGACACCGACAAGGAGGGGTTGCTTTGATGAACCTAGCTGAACTACAGCGCGAGGCCCACGCCATCGCCAAGGAGCACGGCTGGTGGGACAAGCCGAGGAGCTTCGGCGACCTGATCGCCTTGGTGCATAGCGAGCTGAGCGAGGCGCTAGAGGCGTATCGGGAACATGGGTTGGAGTCATTCGGCCTCTATCCCTACATCGACACGCCGTTCAACGAACCCTCTCCGAAGCCTGAAGGTGTCGCGTCCGAGCTGGCCGACGTGGTGATCCGTGTGGCGGACATGGCGGAGTACGAAGGGTACAGCCTCGACCCCATTGATGACCCTATCTCGGATTGGGATGCGCTTGAGCTATGCCTTAGAGAGTTGGAGTCATTCGGGGATTGGATTGCCCGGCTCCATTGGATTACGGCAGAGGCTACCAGTTACAAAGGTGTGGCGAGCGAGCACCTGGTAATCAATGCGCTGGCGTCTCTTATTGTCGGTGTCCAGGACATGGCCGCTCACTACGGCATCGACCTGGACGCCGCCATAGAAGCCAAGATGGAGTACAACCGGGGCAGAAGCTACCGGCACGGAGGGAAGGCGCTGTGAATAACCAAGACCAGCCCTATGCGTACCTTGCTAGGCCGCATTGGTATCGGGATGACGTGAAGGTCTTTCCTGACCTCGAAAGCCTAGTCGCTCGCTGCGACGATGGCCAAACCTTTCCGGGGCCTCACAGTGTCTTGGTCGTGGCCTGCTATCGAGACGGTAGCGAGTTCAAGGTGACGAGGAACGTGTATAGCGTTCAAGACCCAGTGAGCAGAGAAAAGGCCGAGGAGTTTGTGCACGGTCGTTCTCGGTGGATGCGGGGAGTACACGGCACCGATCCTTTCCTGCCCTTTGAGGAGCAAGTTGCTCAATATATCGAGACCTCACCCTGGCGCTGGAAGACAGCGGCTGAGTTGGCTTCGCACGGAGGGAAGGCGCTGTGATCACCGTCACTCCTACAGGCGATGGCCGGGTGATTATCGATCACACTTTCGCCGACGGTACACACTTGCGTCTAGCCGCCATCCTTGTGCCGCTAAAACCCGAAGAGCAACGACGCCCATACCGGCACGGAGGGAAGGCGTTGTGAAAGCCCTTACCCTGCATCAGCCCTGGGCGTCTCTGATCGCCCACGGTGTCAAGAGCATCGAGACCCGCTCCTGGGCTCCACCACAGAGTTTGGTCGGACAACGAATAGCCATACACGCCGGGAATAATGTAGTTGGTCCCCAGCTCCTCAACCGAAATACCCGGCAGGCCATCGCCCGCTTGTTCGGGGAGGAATGGAAAAAGGACATTCCCAAGGGCTCAGTGGTTGCTACGGCTCTGCTGATGGATGCCCGCCAGGTGGGGGTTCAACGCTACGTGGGGAGAGTCCTGGCCTCGTCGCCGTCTTATACCGGGTGGGTAGAGCCCGACCCCTACGGCGACTTCTCGGTGGGGCGCTGGCTCTGGATGCTGACGGACATTCAGAAGGTGGAGCCACTAGTACCGGCACGAGGACGGCAGGGACTCTGGGATTGGTGTCCCGACATGGAGGAGTACCGGCACGCACGAGGGAAGGCGCTCTAATGGCCAGGGTAGAGGGCGGGCTGGTTCATGTGTTGGCGTACTGCTCGGTATGCGAGTGGAACGCTGGTACCAAGAACGGCATGGGGTTGGCGGCTCAACACACTGCTGCCGCAGGTGGAGCACGCCTATTTGTCCGGCGAGATGCCCCGAATGCTGCCTTCGGGAAAGAGCAGTGAGGAGACGTTACGGTGAGTGAAGACAACAAGAGCTATCAAAAACCCGATATTCAGTTTCATGACCAACCCCGCAATCTCGACGGCATGGCGGTCCTGGAGCTCAAGCTAGATTCCATCGACGTGTTGGAGTGGCATCCGCTATCAGATGGGCAAGGCAAGCCGACCCAAGTGCATGTCTTCGTGATGGTTGAGGGTCTGGATGTTCCGCTAGTCATGCGTTTCAAGGGGCCTGGGACGTTGGACGCTTTCATATCCGCATTGGCTGTTCACCGCTTCCACGTATGGCCCGACCAGGACGACACCGACAAGGAGGGGTTGCTTTGATGAACCTAGCTGACCTACAGAAAGAGGCCCATGCCATCGCCAAGGAGCACGGCTGGTGGGATGAGGAGAGAACCTTCGGCGACCTGATCGCTCTGGTGCATAGCGAGCTGAGCGAGGCGCTGGAGGCGTATCGGGAGTATGGGAATACCACTAACGCGTGGATGGAACTTGTTGATGAGGATAGTGACGACCGTATTCCAGTTGGTGTTGGTCATGAACTGGCCGACGTGGTGATCCGGGTGGCGGACATGGCGGAGCATTATGACTGGGACTTGTCGGGATGGGAAGACACTGACATATCACACACGATTGTAGACCCAACATTTGGGGACTGGATTTGCCTAATCCACGCCAGTCTTTCCTGGGCCTTTGCGGGCCTCTGTACGACGCTTCAGCGTAGCGAGTGGATAGAACCACTGAAGGCGGCACTGCGTCTCGTGAATGATATGGCCTCCCACTACGGCATCGACCTGGACGCCGCGATTGAGGCGAAGATGCAGTACAACCGAGGACGCCCTTATAGGTACGGAGGGAAGGCGCTATGACGCCGACGTGGGTCGATTTCAAGGTAGGACCTATTCGTCTGGTGTGGTGGCGATATATCGGCTTTGGATGGTTGCCAATGTTGACAAGGAACTTCTACGGTGGCGGGTCCACTGTGTTTACGTGGGGTTCACTCTGGTTAGAGTGGACACCCTACAGGCAAGGAGGGAAGGTGCTGTGAATAACCAAGACCAGCCCTATGCGTACCTTGCTAGGCCGCATTGGTATCGGGATGACGTGAAGGTCTTTCCTGACCTCGAAAGCCTAGTCGCTCGCTGCGACGATGGCCAAACCTTTCCGGGGCCTCACAGTGTCTTAGTCGTGGCCTGCTATCGAGACGGTAGCGAGGTCAAGGTGCCGAGGGAGGTGTATAGCTTTCAAGACCCAGTGAGCAGGGAAGAGGCCGAGCTTTTTGTCCGTCAGCGTTTAGATTCCGGTCATATTGGGTGGGGTTTATTTCGGGCCAATACGGACTCGCCCTTTGACGAGCAAGTTGCTCAATATATCGAGACCTCACCCTGGCGCTGGAAGACATCTGAGGAATTGGCTTCATCCGATGCAGTTTCCCACGGAGGGAAGGCGCTGTGAGGAGGCTCTTGGACCTGTACTGTGGAGCCGGCGGTGCAGCATTGGGCTACCACCGCGCGGGATTCGATGAGATCGTCGGCGTGGACATTGCCTCGCAGCCGCGCTACCCCTTCACCTTCGTCCAGGCCGAGGCCCTGGAGTACGCGGCAGAGCACGGGCACTACTACGACGCCATCCACGCGAGCCCACCATGCCAAGGCTACAGCATCATGCACTACCTGCCATGGCTCAGGGGGCGGGACTACCCGCTGCTGATCTTGCCTACTATCGAAATGATGGAAGCCCTCGGCAAGCCCTACGTCGTTGAGAACGTCATGGGGGCAAGGCACGGTGCCAAAGGACTCAAGAAGCGGGGCCTTGAGTCGCACGGGCTCAAGGCGGGCTGGCTGTGCGGGACCATGTTCGGCCTGCCGTTCTACCGGCATCGGCTGTTCGCGACTAACTGGATGTGGCTGGCGCCGGGGCATCCGAGGCACAAGTTGAACCTGCACCCAAGGTCAGAGCGGTACGTCTACGGTGGCACGGTCAAGGGCCTCCCAGGTGGCGCGGCTGGGTTGGATGTGAAGCCTAGAGATGCTACCAGGGGATCAGGTTTAACGCGGTTTGAGAATCCAGTCAACACCAACTGGCGGGAAACGCATGACGGAACGCCGGGGGTGCGGATGCGCCCAGGCTACGAGCGTGTGCCGTTCTCATATCCGACACTCGCCAACTGGCAAGGGAACGGTGCTCAGGGCAACGGCGTTGGCATCGGCCATGCCAAGGGCTGGCACCTTGCAGCCGAGGCAATGGGCATCGACTGGATGAAGCGCGAGGAGCTCACCCAGGCCATCCCGCCAACCTACACGGAATTCATCGGGCGGCAACTGCACCTGATTCTCGCGGCTAGGGGAGGGTTAGAGGTCTAGCGATGGAAACAAAGCAAGAACGCGAGGCACGATTGCGGAGACTGGCTGACATCGGCCGGGCCTACATTGTGCGTTATCGGGAGACGGGTGAGGGTAATCCGATCCCGCCGCCCAAACCTTGGCTGTATGCGCCCAAGCCGGCGGAGTGTGCCAAATGCCAAGCGGACGGAACGGTGAACCTAGTGCGCATCAATCTGTCGCCGGCGGATGGTTGGCGGTGCCTCCGCTGCGGCTGGAATGTGTATGACCCGGAGGTGGACCAGGCATGGGTGCCTCCCAAGGGTGCGTACAAACGGTGATGTACCAGACGGAGAAGGCGTTGCAGTCGGCGGTGCGAGACTATGCACGCCTTCGAGGCTGGCATTGCTACTGTGTCTGGGACTCCCGCCACAGCCCCAAGGGCTGGCCGGACTTGGTGCTGCTGCGACCGCCTAGGATGGTGGTGGCGGAACTGAAAAGCACGCGGGGGAGGCTGACAAAAGAACAGCGGGAGACGCTAAAACCCGAAGAGCAACGACGCCCATACCGGCACGGAGGGAAGGCGTTGTGAATTACAAATTAACTACCCACTCCAACGGCAAGCCGTTCCTATGGCAGGCTCAAGATGGCGAGACCTACTTGGCTGTCACTGATGAGACTGGGAAAGACCTCGATATTCGCTTGGAAGGATTGCCGGTCCTTGACGATGACTTTGGCTCAAAGGGCTATATCGGAAACATCAACGTACAGAGCGATAGCTGAGAAAGCCGGAGGGAAGGCGCTGTCCCTCATGCGGGGCTTTGGAGGTCACTGAACCCGCAGGGCAGAAACACGCGCAACAGACAGGGCTTCCCTACTGGATGCCCGAAGAGCCAGGTACGGACGCGAACGACTACATGCTGAGCCACGGAGTGGAGGCGCTGGCGGATGCTATCAGGGAAGTTCATATGACCGCGATTCCCCGAAGGGAGGTGGTTGCCTGATGCCAGTCAAGATAGCTCTCTTCTTGGATCGATTCGACCGGGGCCAGTACAAGCACTTGACGAGGGAGGAGTAGAGCAATGGTTCAGATAGTGGAGCAGAAAGTAAGGGTTCCGGCACTGACCGCCCAGCACGCGGCGGAAAACTTCATGGGTGATCTGAGTCCCTTTTGCCAGAGAATGGTAATAGCGGGATCCCTGCGGCGAATGAGGCCGCATGTAGGGGATATAGAGCTGGTGTGCATCCCTGAGGCAGGGGAAGTGATCGGGGTAGACCTGTTTGGCGAGGCGTTGCCGAGCCCCATCGACCGGTTGACGGACGGGCTGCGCCAGCTCATCAACGACGGTATCTTTTCCTACCGCCTAAACGACAAAGGGCAAACGATGTTCGGGCCGCTCAACAAGTATCTCGTCCACAATGTTTCCGGGATCAAGGTCGATATCTTCACGACCACTTTCGAGAACTGGGGACAGACGTTATTCATAAGGACCGGCCCCGCACAATGGAATATGGGAGCCATGACACGGTTACGGGAGCTCGGGATGGAGGGTCATGTGACAAGGCCAATCACTCGGGATGGGAAGGACCTGTTGTGTCCCACAGAGGAGCACGTTTTCGATCTATTGGGCTGGAAGTACGTCGAGCCGTGGCACAGGGACGGGAACTCGGCATGAAGCCCAAGACCTATGCAGTGGCGGACCTGTTCTGCGGCGCTGGCGGGTCGTCTACCGGAGCTCAGAAGGCCATAGAGGAGATCGGCGGCAAGATGGAGCTCGTGGCGGTGAACCATTGGAACATAGCCATCAAACGTGCCGTCGCGCGGGTGGCAAGGGTGGAAGAACGAAGGATCAAAATGCCCCTAGAGGTCTTCGCATGACGACCACAATCCAGGTGAAGACGACAACGACCTCCCCACCCTGCATACCCGGCATGGCCCACTATTGGGAGCTGGACTCACCGAACGGCAAACCCACGGTGAAGGGACTTTGCCATCACTGCTGCGCCACCGAGGAATTCCCCGCCTCGGGGAAGGACATGGATATGGTCACCGAGTACAGCTTGGAGGAACTAAGTGAGCGGGGAAAGAAATTGGCGGCAGGGCGGCTCGGTGCCACCAGCTCACGAACAGGAAGGCCGAAAGACCGGTACTTGAATTACTAGCCGGTGTTTGGCAAAGGAAGTGCAATGGAAGTGCTCTGGTGGTTTCGACAGGTTGCATTCCATGGTATGAGCCCAGAGGTGGCGGCGGTGAGTGTCAACGCTCAGATCGACAAAGGGCAACGGCCACGGCCTGAATCACTGACGGTCATCTGCGCCTTTTGCGGTGGTTACATTGGGGAACGGCGCGGCGGGCCAGGAGTAACCGAAGGAATCTGCGATAGGTGCTACCAGTGGGCGATCCAATGACTGCCCAAGATGCCAAGAAAGGGAAATGAATATGAGGCTAAGACTCTTAATTAGCGCACTCGGGATCTTCGGCGCCGCACTGATTGGCATGGGTTTGTTTCATGGTTGGTGGTGGGCGAAACCGTATCCGCACCGAACGGGAGATGTCTCATTGGTCGATCCCGAGGCCATCGTGACGGACGGCAACGTGGATCTGATCATGGTCGTCGATGTCCTGGTCGGCGTGGAGGCGCAATGATGCGAGTTGCCCTATACGCCAGAGTAAGCACCAAAGAGAGGGACCAGGATCCCGAGACGCAGCTTGTGGCTCTCCGCGAGTATCTTCTTAGCATCGGGATCACTGACTGGACTGAGTTCACGGATCGAGCGTCTGCCAACGACTACAAGAACCGCACCGCCTGGGCCGAGCTCCTAGTAGGGATCCGGCGTCGGCAATTCAACGTCGTGTATGTCTGGAAGCTGGACAGGGCTTGGCGTTCGACCCGGAAGTGTTTGAATACTCTGTACGACTGGCAGGACCGGGGTGTTGGGTTTCGGAGCCTTCAGGAGCCCTTGATCGACACGACGACCTCCACAGGCTCCTACGTCCTCGCGATCTTTGCGGCGGGAGCCGAGTTCGAGTCGGGCATGATCAGCGAGAGGGTCCGGGCCGGGATGCATCGGGCTCGCAAACAGGGCCATCCGCTGGGTCGACCTGGGGTAATCCACGCCGCAGAGCTCCGCAAGAGATTTGCCGACCTTTTGCCGAGGGTTCTCATGGGGAACTTGAGCCGCGTCGATGCGGCCCAAGAGCTGGGCATTAGCCCGAGGTCTCTTGGGCGCATGATGAGAAACCGGAGTGGGTCAGCAGGGTTGATCGAGAGATCGTGATGGTCATAAAGCGTGCAATATCGGAGGCGACTGCAGACCAAGAGTTTTGCCAGCGTTGTAAGTGCTGTAGCGCCTTCTGGCAGGACTGTTGGAATTGTGGCGGTGAGGGTGGCCGCCCTTGAGCGCCGCCCTGTCGCGTACACCTTCACGTGGCCGCCACCGAAAGCCTACGAAGACATGGACCAACGGGTGCGGTGTGCCCTGAATTGGATCCCGGGTTGCGACCCCCTTGAGGCGGCTGTTGGGCTCCAGGCGAGTCACGTCTTGATCGATTTAAGGTTCCCGTACTACAACGCGAAAGCACCCGACATTTACGGAGCTCCGGACGGTCTCTGGGGCACGACGGCCGCTGCTGAATGGCTAACCCTTGAGTATGAGGATGCGACGGTACGGCTCTATTCGATAGCGAAGGGAGAAAAGGAATGACACCGCGAGGTTTCGCATTTGGGAAGGTGATGCTTTATATAATCGGGTTGGCGTTGGGTGTTGTCTTGGCTAATGCGTCCGGGTGGCAGAGACCGGGGCTCCTGGTCGGCATTGCCGTCTTTGGCTGGAGTGTGTACGTGGGCAACCGATCGTGGTTCGAGTCCTATTTTGAGGACGAAGACGAAGAGCCGGAGAATCAAGGAGGCGAAGTATGAAAGTCGATCATGACACCAAACCGCCAAAGGTTTCCAGGCACCAAGTGCGAATGGTCAGGATGGCAGCGCTGGTCGTTGTTGTCGTTATACTGGGTTTGTTTCTTGCTGTAGCGCTCCTAGCGGCCCAGTTAGATCCGTGCCAGGCTGTCGAAGAATCCGTTGCTATCAGGATTGTCCCCTGGACGCCTGGGAACGCCGAGGAGCCCAGCCCCTACCTCTGCTTTGCGGCTATGGGGGGGTCGGAGCTGCTGGCGCTGGATTGCCTGGACACATCCCTTATTCCCGCGCTCGTTGGATTGCAGCTTGGTATAAGCCGGGTGCGGTCGCATACAACGGTTTCGGCGGCCTCAACGTCTGGGAACCGATTCTCCTCTACGGCAAGAAAACGCCAAAACTAGTGCTCGACGTTTTCGATTCCACGCCTCTGAATTTCACAAAGGAGGAGTGGAAGGAACATCCGTGCCCGAAGCACCCGAGTCTGTGGCGCTGGCTGCTGAACAGTATCTCCCGCCCCGATGAGACCGTCCTTGACATCTTTGCCGTGAGTGGCACCACAGCTAGAGTCGCTAAAGACTTGGGACGGAACGCAGTGGTCGTCGACTGTGTGGAACGCTACTGCGAGATAGCGGCGCAGCGACTGGCGCAAGAGGTGCTGCTGTGACTGACACCCTGAGCGCCGCCCTCTATTCAATCCCAGCCGACGACCGGGACACGTGGGTTCAGATGGGCATGGCCATCAAGTCGGAGTTGGGCGATGCAGGATTCGCTTCCGCCCCAGTAGGTGACGCAAGGCCAGTGCGATAGCCTTAGAGTTGGCAGGAGTAAATCGCCCCCTCATGTATCCGGTGTGGTTGGCAAGCCAGCAACGCAAGGTTTCGGCGCGGTGGTAGTTGCCCGGCCTGTCGTGGTCGGACGTTCATACCGTGGGTGCGCCTCTGGCAAAAAAAGGGGTCGGCAAAAGGGTAGGTCGAAAATGGGGGGTTCGCTAGATACAACATCAGGGGGGATCCCCGTGTCGGCAAAAGGATATCCTTTTGCCGAAGTGTCGAAGGGCAGGAGTATCGCTGCCTGATTGCGATGCGTGGTGACGAGGTGCTAGCGATGGATTGCCGACACCCGGTCTTCCCTGTACCAGATAGGCGTGAGGACTTTTAGGACTTCCCCGCTGGTGATCTCGCTCACGAGACGGGAGCCAAGGATAGGATATACGTAGGTTTTCAGCGTCGCTGTCCACTGGTAGACGTGCTTGGCGTTGCGCCATGTCGATCTCGAGAGCCGAGAACGCTGTAGATGCTACCAATGTCACCTGCCCAGAAGTATTTCACAAGATGGATACAGTGCATTCAGGCTAGGGAAGTATGCTTCGAACCCATAGGTATTACTTTCGGTTGGAAACATGACAATATTGTTCTTGAAAGCGCACGAATTGTAGTGAGGGCCATGTTCCCTCAGAGGAGTTGTATCTCCAGTGTAGCCAAGTAGCTCAAGCATGTCGGCTAACACTGCGTAGTATCTCGTGTCGGTGACTCCGTCGCCGCGCACTACTTCCCAAAACTCTCCTGTGTAAAGGAAGTGCGCGTCATCGGTTACCCACTGAATTGGGGCCCCTGTAGACCCTCCACCTAGCCAATGTCCATCGGGCCATTGTTTCACCAGGGCGTTGGCCACCTTGTTGGCGTCGAGAATGAACACCAAGTCATCTTGCTCACCTACTGAGCCTTGTTCACCTGGTGAGCCTTGTTCACCTGGCGGGCCTTGCTCACCTGGCGGGCCTTGTTCACCTGGAGGGCCTTGTTCACCTGGAGGGCCTTGCTCACCTACTGGTCCTTGTTCACCTGGTGGGTCTTGTTCACCTGGAGGGCCTTGTTCACCTACTGGGCCTTGTTCACCTACTGGGCCTTGACAGGCGACAATGATAACAAAGAGGGTTGCCAGCAAGGCATGCCATATTATCTTTTGCATAGGTCACCTTCCTCCTCTCGAAACGGTGAGGTGAAACGTATAGGAACCCTCCGCAGTTAATGGAAACACTACTCCTCGGTTTTGAGACCAAAAGAGGCCGATCGTAGGCTCTTTGTTGACACAAGTATCCACATCATTGCCGATAGGAGTCACGGAAGTAGGCCGCCTCCGTTGCATTGGGGACAGTGTGGGCCAACGCTGCCTCCTCACCGTTGGACGGCCGACAGCGCAACCAAAAACTCGGAGAAAAGAGGACTGCCGCTGTCTCGCCACACCATCACCGTGTAAACACCCGGTCTCGTGGCTCGTGATCCCAGGCTGGCCGTGAACTCAAAGCTTGTGGAGCTTTGCGACCAGGAGTCAGCGACTACCTCGTTGGGGTCAAGGTTGGGGTAGTAGAAGCCAGGGCCTAGCGTCTCAAGGATCCTTGCCACAGGCTCATGATCGCAGGCTGTTGTGAAGCCTCCACCGATACAGTAGCTGTCGAGCGTGTCGATCTGTGCCGGAGTCTTTGGGCTTGGTGGCGGGTCGTAGTAGACGGTCACAAGGTCTCCAACTTCAATGTCTCTCGCCACCTTGGTTAGCCTGAAGGAGAGTGTGCCGTCGGCGCTGAGCGCCGGCCTGCCATTCGCAACCGCATCGCCACCCTCGAATTGCTGGGCCAAGACCGTCCGGCGGCCGTCCCAGGCTATGCCGATGTTCACGAACCGGTGCGTGTTGCCCAGAATATTGTCTCGATGACCCCAGTCGGCATGAGCATCGTTGTACATCATCCTCAACTCAAGATCCTCAATATCCTCTTTGGGCTCCGACCTAGTGCAGTTCACAAGAGACGAGCCGCAGCGTTCCTTATCCCATTCCTCTTGTGTCCAGCCTCTGGAGGCGGAGTTCTCCGAAGCGTAGCTCTGCCCCCCGGTCTCAGAGTACACCATGTAGGGCTTTCGACCGTCGACCCACCAGTGGCCTAGATAGCCATGCACGAGCATGTCTTCGGCGTGCGATTGCGCCGCGGGGTTCGACCCGAGGGCCACAGGCGACAGCCCGTGGTCGCTTCTGTCCTTATTGATCAGTTGGAGGGTGAAAAGACGCAGCTCGGCCAATCGCGACTCGGACAGGCGCTGCTCCAGCTCTGCTGCAACCGGGGAGGGAACCGCTACCACAAAGAGAGAGGGCGTGGGCGTGGGCCTGGGCCTTACAGGGGTGGGGATGGGCGTCGCAGAGGGAGGAGCAGTTGAGTCAACTCCTAAGCCTGGGGGACCTGAAGGTGTACCAACGTCGTCCTTAGCCGTTCTGGTTATGAAAAAGAGACCCGCAAGTAACCCCGCGATTAAGATGAACGCAACTAGCCCTCGCCTGCCCAACTCAGATGATTGTTGGCCCAGAGAGTCCCCTTCTGCAAAGACCCTTTCAGCGTGTCTCAGCCACTCTGGTACACGCCTGACTCGCGAATACCTGGTGCACCTCTTGTTTAGACAGAAAAACTCACCGGACTCCTTGTTATCGTAATAGGATCTCACACCACATACATTACATTTGGTCAATCGCGGGTCAACCACATATTCGCCTGGTATTTCCCGTTGCATTTCGTGCTTCCTCTATCTTGCCTGAACGGTCCGTCGCCTTTACCGATTGTGCATATGCCGCCAATTCTTATCGTCCTGGTCGATCTCACTCCGACTTTTCTCGGCCTTCATGCGCTTCTGAAGGGTAAGTCCTCGAAGTCGCTTTTCTCACGCTCTTGCTCTAGCCCTTCCAGGAGTCGGTGCCGTTGGGCTTGGTCCGCCTCTTAGCCGGAATTACCCATATCAAGCTGCCTAGACCCAAGTAACGCACCATCCTCGAGGAGAGCCATCGTAGTATCACGCACGGATGCCGTCAACCATCCAATCAAGCTCACAAAACCATCTCTCGGCGTGGTGAGTTAGCGGCCCCAGGCAGCGGAGGTGGCTTTCACCACGTTTGCACTCCCTTCCAACTCGTCCAGGCACGCACCTCCCCCTTGGCTACCCTCATCACCTCCGATGACCCCAAGGATAATCGCTACCCTGGTGCTGGATGGAGCCCGGCGATACGCTCCAACACTTGCCGGAATACCTCCCGGGACCCTGCCACCTCAGCAAGCTGAAACACCAACCTCCTGGCATGCCGCACCAGACGTCCACCCATCTTGATGAGCTTGGTCTGCACACCTCGCAGTGACCAGTGTTTCACTGACTCTGGCAAAGTCAGCTTTCTCATGAAGTTGCCCAGGTTGTAGGCCAGCACAAACAGCCACAGCCTCACCTGGTTAGCAACGAACCTGTGACACGAGAGCCGCGTCCAGTTCAGGGCGTATTTGCCTTCCTTGATCCACTGCTCGGCCGTGCCCCGCCCGTTGTAGAAGTGGGTTACGCCTTCTGGCGGTAGGTTGAGGTTGGTGACGACGAACCCGATCCTCGGGAATAGCTCACCCTGGTGCCACTCCACCTTGGCGACCACACGCCGGGGAATGTCCCATCTCTGGGCCTGGTAAACGAAGTCGTGATACCGGACTACGGGCTTCTTAGGCGGCCTGCCCACGGGCCGCTTCAGTAGGTGGCGGATGTTTCGTTGTAATACCTCGTTGGCCGGAAGCCGCATAGCGTAGCCAATGTCCCTTGACTCCAGGTACTCGTACACCTCGGGCTTGGCAAAAGCAGCATCGGCTCGGAACAGCAGGCGGACTCTGCGGTCGAATTGGAGCTTCAAAAGGGTGTCGGAGCTTTCACCCATTGGGTGCCTCCAGCGAGATTGCGGTATCCAGAACTAGTACCCGCTAGCTCGGCCAGTCTAGCACCCACACTGCCCATAATGCCCAGGTATGCGGCTCAAATAGGCAGCACTCTTACCGGATTACGACGCACCCACCCGGCTGATCTGGGAAATGTGGGATATAAGGGTTTCCGGATACGGATGAGTGGATTGCCTTCACGCTCATTTAGTCTGAGAAGGTCTGGGTTAGTAGTCTCAATCAACGGAATGTTCCACTGTATAGCTGTGGCAAGGTGTGCGGCATCCGGTGGTTCTAGCCTTAATTCATGCCGATATCGGCGAACCAAGCCTCTGGCGATAGGAGCAACAGGCGCTTCAATCCCAACTGGTACAATGTAGTCACGGGAGAAGAACTCTTGAATCAGCGCCTCAGAATCTGGGTCTGAATATCCTTTAAGGTACGCTGCCTCTATCGTTGCTATTACAGAGACCACGATTTCCAATTCTCCTCGCTCAGCTTGTTCATTTTCACCCCTTCACCTCCTAGTTGCTGGATCGGCTCACTTCGTACCAGGAAGTGCCGTTGTATACCAGTTGCAAGGTCGTATCGTCGGCGCTGGTGAAGGCCGCTGAGAGGTCCGCGCTGTCCGCGCCGTGGGTATCGTCGCCGGTGATTGTGACCAGGCCATCAACGAATATCAGGGTTACTAGCTGGCCGTTCACGCCACCGGTAATGGTGGCAATGGTGTTCGCCCCGCCGTCTCCGGTCACGATGACCACGTTGCTATCGACTGGAAGGGCGGTCACACCGTCGCCGAGGGTGAGGTTCGCCGAAGTCAGGGCAGGAAGGGTACTGGTGGTAAGGTTCGCCGCAATGGTGAAATCAACCTGGCCATTGGCGGGATCGTCAACGCCGGTAACGGTGATTCCCGCGCCGGAGATCAGGTTGAGCGCGGCGCGTTGGGCCACATGGGTATCGTCGTCGTAGTAGTCAGATGCCGCCGAGAAGGTTCGGGGCAAGGCATTCTGGTTGGTGACGAACGCTATGAGGAACGCAAAGAACAGGAGCCCGAGTCCCAGAAGTGCTGTCTTTGTCATCTGTCCATCTTTACAGAGAGAATCATCATCAGGAAAGCCAGGCCGATGGCCCCGAGTGACGCTATGCCCAGCAGGTTATTCTCCAGTACGGTGAACACATACCACGTCAGATACACCATACTAAGGAAGGCGACAACGCCGCCAAGGAAGTTCATGCGAGGGCCCCCCGGCGCCTGCGCAACTTGCGCTCACGGAGCCCGAACGCTCGCAGCCCCGTATCGTCGGACTTCACAAACCGCAGCCTTCTCCCATTTATCAAGGCATCAACCTCACCCATGTCCAGCCGCTGTTTCGGGGGTCGCCTGGTGGCTGTCTTCAACACGACTAGGCCCGCCCACGGCTTCTGAGTAGGATCCCCGGGGTTGTGGCGATAGGTTGTGGCCCCCGTAAACAGGTCGCGCTGGACATAGGTGACCCCCATCGGAAACTCAATCACACGGGGATATTCCCTCTTCCCCAAGGGCCTGCCGTCTGGGAGCAGCAAGGGAACCACCGCTCTACCACGACGGGCCCTTGCAGTCCGGTTAGCGAGAGCAGTGGCCGTCAGCTTCGTGATCTTTACCTTTGATGGGGTAGCCATGGCAGGTGCCATGGCAGGTGCCGTGGCCGGTGAGGTGGCTGGTGCCGTGGCCGGTGAGGTGGCTGGTGCCGTGGCCGGTGAGGTGGCTGGTGCCGTGGCCGGTGAGGTGGCTGGTGCCGTGGCCGGTGAGGTGGCTGGTGCCGTAGAAGTGGCTGTCTGTACCGCTGTCTCTGCCGCGACCTGAGCCTGCGTCGCAGCCTTTGCCGCTTGCTGGACCTGAACCCTGGTCCCCAGAATAGCGTTTGTCTTTGCTAAGGTGGCCGCACTTTGGGCGCGTGCCGCAGCAGCCACCGCCGTAGCAGCAGATCTGATTATCGTTTCCTGGACCTTCGCTTTGCTGGCAAGCTGAGCGGCCTTCTCAGCATTGGCTGCTGCGCGCGTGGCAATCCTTACAGCCTCTTTGGGTGTCAGGCGTGACGACAGAGGTACTTGCTTCGCCTGGATCTTCAGTACCTCTGCCGCGATTGCATCAGTGACCCTAATCTCCGCTATCCCACCGCGCAGGGCACTGCCTGCCGCCCCGCTACCAGCTACAGTACTAGGTTTGAGGCCCATCCGCCGCAAGCTCTGCGGCGACAACTCTATTAGAGGTCTGGTGGGTGGTGCCTGGACAGCCCTACGACCTCCACCACCAAACCAGCCTCCACGCTCCCATACCAACTCAAGCCCCTTGATGTCCGCAGCGACCTTTCCCGAGAGCTCCGCTTCTTCACGGAGAAGGTTCCGGGGGATGATATCAACTTTGCCCTGCTTCTTTAGCCGTCTGATGTCTTTCAGGGTTTCGCGAACTTCGGCAAGGCGATGCACATCAGAGCGGAGGGTTGCGGTTTTCATTGAAGCCAGCCGCTGCTCTGCACGTGCTAGGTCCGCTCGCAGATCAGCCCACTTTGAGGGGTCTGCTGGTGCCTTCGCCTGTGCTTCTGCAAGCCGTTTCTGAGCTCGTGCCACAGCCTCTCGTGCCGCTCCGATGCGGGTCTTTCCTGCTACGACCTCCTCTACGATAGTAGTTGTGTTCCGAAAGACTTCGCCCGGGACCTCGTCAAGGGGGGTGGTACTCCTAATCTCTTCTTTCGGGAGCCGCTTTGCTAGGGATGGCGTATCCATGAACGGCCCCAACGTCTGTAGGGTCTTACTCTTGTACGCTTCCAAGCTACGTTTATAGGTAACCGTGGCCTGTTCTAGCTCTGCCTGAGCACGTTCCAGCCGCACTGCAAGCTCTTCTTTCAAGGTACGGGCGGGGCCTCCAGGGGATATGCTTACCCCAGGACCTCCCTGTGCTCGTATCCTCTGGGCCTCACGTGAGGAAGGTCCTTTCCTGATGTCGAGGACTCGCGCCAAGGCTTCGACGTAATTGTCTTGTGCCTTCACCGTAGCTGTGTATTGTGGGACAAGTTTTGGCGACACGTGCTCACGGATGATCTGCGTAACTTTGTTTGGGGTCTCTCTCAGGAACTGAAATGCCTTCCGTTCGGCGGCATCGGCGGCTTTGAGGATAGTTCTGGCCCGGGCCGCTCCTGGGGCACGGCCAAGCACTTCTACGGCTACTCCTGCTCTCGTTGTGCGTACAGCGCCAGCAACTCTTGAAAGAGGCAGGAAGAAGAGAGCATCCAAAGCGATGCTGCCCGCTCGCCATCCTGGGCTCATCCGATTCCAATATGCAATAGTGCCCACCACTGGGATCAGGCCCAGGAAGAGGTCAAAGGGGACTTGGTTCGGGGGGCCGCCAGCCGTAGGATCATCAAACAAGCGGGGAGGGCCGCTCTTCGGGATGAACCAGCGCACGCCTTTCCATATGTAGACCTTCTCCCCTCTGGAGAGGGTCTGCTCACTCCCTTCAGAGCGCAACTGCGTCGCTGTAGGGCGAGGCCCCGTGAATCTCCCCGTCTGCCTAAATAGCGGCTCTCCTTTCTCCTCCCCGGCATACACAGCATCCTTTGGTACAAGTCCCAACAGCCGATACCGGGTCAGTTTCTTCTCAGGGGTCAACGTTTCAACGTCAAGGATGGCGACTCCCTCACGGCGTAGGACCTTCTGTGTCTGCTCAGGAAGCGCAATAAACCAATCTCTCGGCACCCATTCATTAGTGGACAACTTGACGTGCTGTGCCTCGAACGCTAGGCGCCTGGCCTCCTGAAACGCCTCTAGCGCAGGGGCACCTCCGCTCTGCACGGCCTGCTTGGAATCGTCATCCAGAGCGTTATACCATGTGCGGAGAACATCAACATCTCTCTTTGCAAACCCGGCATCAACCAGAACTGAGGGCGGTAGATTCATTGATGTTGCCTGGGCCACATCGGTATGCTGCGCTACTCTTGCCGACGCCTGGACCACCTTGGGGTCAAACCCAGCCTGTAGAAGGTGCTTTTGGCTGATGCCTTTCTGCATCGCCAGTACGATGTCATACCCGTCGCCAACTCGGAAGTCTTCCAGCGATCTCAAAGCGGCCGCTGCAATGGCTGCGGCGCTCTCCCACTCCCTCGCTGCTCTAATGTCTTGAGTTAGGAACCCCGCCTGACGGAGTTGCCGGGCCGTCACTCCATCAGCGAGGGCGGCCCCCAAGAGGTAACCACCATCTACCTTGTAGTCAGAAAGATCGGCCAGGGCCTTCTCTCGACGGACGAGGTCCCTTGCAACCCTCCACTGTTGTGCCCTTGAAAGCGCCTGTGCCTCTGCCGAGACCGGTTCTGCTTCCTGGACGGCGGCCGGGTCAAAACCGACGGCGAGCAATTGCCCCTTCGTGATGCCGCTGGCCAAGGCGCTGCTCAGGTTGAAGCCGCCCTCAACTTTGTGATCCTCTAACTTCTGGACAACGGTTGTTATGGTAGCCCCTGCCACCCGGCGTTTCTCGGCCAAGCGTACAGCCGGGTCCGGGGGTGCAGGAGCAATGGTGCTGTGGCGCCTATGAATCTCCTGCGCCTGCTCCGTGGTTGCGCCGGCGGCGACAAGTTGCTCTACAGTGGGTGTTGGGATAGCAGGCGAGAACGGCTGTGGCGTAACCTTCTTGGCCGCCTCTTCGCGCTGTCGCCGTTCCCGATCCTTACGGTTGGCCGCTGCTACCTTCCGCCGCGTCTCTGCTGCCCGTTCTGTCGCCCGCTCCCGGTCCCGATTCCGTTCCGCTTCAATGGCAGCGTCTTGAGTCTCCCTGCGCTTCCGCTCGAACTCCGTCTCCTGGTCAATAGGCTCAAACGGCTTATCGGGCTCCAACCGGGTTTGCAGCGGATCTTCTTGGAATATCTTTTTTATTGCCATTGGCGCTACCTTAGAGAAAACAGCATCATGGTCACCATCGGTAGGCCGATGATCCCGCGGACGAACCAGCCGATGATTGCGAACTCCCCTGTGAAGAAGCTGAAGTTGAGTGCGAGCATATTCACCCATGCGGCGAGGAAGCTGAAGGTTGCCTGAAAGCCCCGGGCGATATTGCCAAGGAACCCGAGGACCCCACCACCCGACTGCTCCTGTCCAATGGTGACCTGTGAGGCTTCGCTGAGTGTTGCCGCATCCCCCAAATGGGCTCCCGAACCGGATGCGTCGTGGCCAGTGAGAATAACACCGTCGATGATCCCGCCGATCAGCGCGAATCCCAACCAGATGCCAACGAATACGGATAGGACTCTTACATTCATCAGTCGTACACCATCTTAGCGACCCACACGAACGCTATCGCCACTATCGCCGCCGCCGGGATGAACACGAGCTGGAACGGGATTGCGAACAGGAGCCACCCGCCCGTTATCGCGACGAACCACCCGCCACCCGCAACCGGCAGGCTCTTCGTGCCCATCCAGAGCCCCCCGGCCAGGATGACGCTCGCCAGGAAGGTAAAGAACCCCCCGGCCGCCGGGTGGATGTCCTGGACAAGAGCAAACACTGTTGTAGATGCAACCGCTGCCTCAATATCCACGACCACCGAAGCCGTTGGCGTACTCACCGCATCCGGGAACTGGTTGACCTCGAAGCTCAGGAAGGCGTTGGGGACCACATCTTGGATTCGTGAAAATGCCCGGGCCGCTACTACAGCGCCTGTGGTCGTGATGCCGTTGGGTGTGACGTAATCCCCGCTCGATACCGCCGGGTCGTCAAGCTCCAGCGCCGTCAGGTAGGCGAGCAAGTCCGCTTGCAAGGTTGTCTCCGTCGCATCCATATCGGCAGTGGCATTCCAGTCGATAACCGCGTCAACATCAGCAGGGGTGTCCCAGAGGTTCGGGGACCCGAGCGCATTCAAGAGAATGTTGGCATCGCCCCAGGTAAGCGCCAGCGTACTCACATCGGAAGCGGTCAGGTACAACCCCGTGAGCGTGTACGTGCCGGCAGGGGAGCGCGTCTCGGCCACAGGCGTGCCAGTATCGGTGAGCCGAACGAACACATCCGTCTCGCTGTACGCATCCCACCCCATGCGGTACTCAACCTCGACTGTGTAGGTGTTGTTGGCCAGGCCCGTTCCTTCGCAATCGATGGTCTGGTCGTCCTGTCCGAGCGTACAGAACGAGGTTAGCACCGTTGGGACACCTGTCTCGGTCACGATGAAGTCGGCATCCGTCGTTTCCACCACCTTGTTGCTGACGACGACCGGGTCATCGAAGTCGCCGCCGGTCGTGCTCACGCTGAAAGAGTCCGTGTTGCCAGTCGAGGAGTCGGGAGTCAAGTAGAGACGGCCCAGAACCAGCCAATCGCCGGTTTCGAGTACATGCCGGTATGCCTGGGCCTCTTGCAGCACCACATCGAGCGGGTCGGCGGCTTCTGCGCGTAGGGTCCACCCGAGGACGAACGCGCCAATGATGAGAAGGATGACGAGGATCTTCATGCCCGGCTGAACCTCCCCATGCCCGTGGCGAAGCTCAGAACGACCAGCGAAAACACGATGGGGAGCCAGAGCGGGATCGGCGTGCCGAGCGCCCACCCGAGCCACAAGAATACCGGGAGCGGAAGCCCAGAAAAGAAGATGCTCTTTGTCACCCCGTAGGTCGCTACCGATGCCCCAATACCGAGGCCCGCGAACACCAGGAACCATGCCGCAAGGGGCGTCACGCCTATGTCCGAATGCTCCAGGACGGGCTCAAGCCACTCCCGCCCGAAGAACTGGGTATCAGGCTCTGTGCCGGTCGGGTCGGGAGCGGTGGCACCCAGCAAGTCAGTGGGTGTCTCCTCCGCAATCGCTACAGCGAAGGATTTACTGTGTAAATTGTAGGTCCAGGTCGTGATGTCGCCCATATCCCGGGTCAGAGAGTAGGTGCCATCGTGGTCGGAGCCACCCGCGCTTACATCTTCAACGGTGCCGGTCCAAGTCCAGGAGTTGCCGCTGTCGCCCTGCTGCGTCTCATCGATTTCGTTCGGCTCAAAGTCGTATTGGAGCATCCATGTCGGAGTCGCGACGCTGGTCGATCCGATGCGGGACCGGGTTATGTACCCATTGTAGCTAGTACCCAAGCTGACGTTGTTGGCGTTCGTGGCGACGTCGCCGGTGTAGCTATCGGTGTCTCTGCTAGTTCCATTCACTGACAGGTCCAGCTCATCGGAGCCTGCATCGTTGTCATAAGTCAGGAGTACGGTATATTCCGTACCCGTCTCCAGGTCGGCGGCCGCATCATCCGTGGTTGCCGTGACCTCGGCCGTCGTTACATAAGTAACCCTGACAAACACCTGGGTGAACCGGACAGCCGTGGCGGCGTTCTGATCAAGCCGGATGCGGATTTGCAAGTTATCAAGGTCAGCAGCCGACCATGCACCACCACCTGGGTCATTGGCGAAGTTCTCTGACCGTTCGACGTAGTTTGTAGTCATGCTGACGAGTGACCCCAATGTGACAGTGTTGCAAGTGCTGAAGCAGATGGAGGGTCTAATCTGTGCGTGAGTCCCTGCAACCCAACCCACCTCCCGCGCCACGGTGTAGACATCGACAGAAGAGATCGTATCGGCCGCAACCACGGCACTGTCATCAAGGCTGTAGGTCTGAGTGACCCCGGCACCGCCCCAGCTCCACTTATAGCTTGTTTCCCCGTCATTCGTCTGGATACAATCGACGTTGGCCCCCGTACAGTTCACGTCCTGCATCCTGGCATCGGTGGCAATAATGGCATCGGGGAGGTTGTCTTCCGTATTCTCCGCAACTCGCACCTCGCCGAAGAGGGTTTCGACGCCCCCGGTTGTGCGAAGCCCTACTCCATAGGCAGAGCTCTTGTTAGCCAGGTAGGTGCTGCTCACGGGCCACGCCACAGCGTTGAACGTGACCTCTACGCTCAAATCGTCGGTGATGTCAAGGTCGGCGTGGTCCGTGGCCGTCACGGTGTCCGTAGTGCCGTCAAAGCGAAAGCTCTGGTCCCGGGTAGCGGTGGTGTTCCCCATGTGGAAGTCATAGGCTGCAACGGCTCCCCTCGCTTGGGCCGGGATCTCTACCCACCAGGTTGCGCTGCCGCTCCCCATGCCTTGTGCCATGCCGTTCAAGGCGGTGCCGCCTACCGTTGCCGGGCGCCAGTCGTCGGCATCGGCCTGGAGGAAGTCACTGACCAGGTTATCCGGTTGCATCTGGACGGCGATGGGAGTATTTGAGAAGGCGCCGCCGCTCTGGTTGTCCACGCCGACAGAGAGCACGTAGATGTAATTCTCCAGGGCGTGGCTGGAGGCAGAGAGAGAACCCGCGATGAGGCTCAGGAGGAGAACTAGGGCAAGGGGCAGCCGCCTCATCCCGGCCACCTCGCGTAGTAGTGACCGTAGCGCCCACCCCTCTTCTCAATCGTCCAGCCCTCAACCTCTAAGGCCAAGTGCAGGTCCTTGAAACTCTGGATGTCATCCCGCAGCCGCTTCGCTCTACCTAAGTCCTCTGGTAGCACAGGGAACTCCCCGAGTCTGCGCTTTTCAGCCAGCCACCCGCCCCAGCTATCGGCCTCCTGCAAGGGAGCACTTAGGACCACCGGCTCGGGCGTGCTGGGGTCGTTTGCACCTTCAGCAAAGCGGCCCTCAATTGCCTCGTTCCATTCCGCCTCGGTCTTCGTCATCGTCTCCATGCGCTCGGTGAGGGCCTCAAGGTCCCACTGCTGCCCGACCATACGCGCCTTGACCTCTTCGCTCGCATGGTCAGAAGCCACCCTGTCATTCGTCCGATACTTATTCCAAACATAGGGCAGGTTCCGCAACCGGAACCGCTTGAAGGCCGTATTGAGTGGTGGCGGGTATACCTTGACCGGCTGGGCCCCCTTTCGGAGGTTCCCGTGCAGATCGAACAGGTAGATGTCAATGAAACAACGGAAGGCTGCCCGTGCGCTGGTCCACCTCTCAGCCGGGAAGTAGCCGCGGCAGAGGATAAGAAGCTCCACCTGGCGAAGCATCTGCTTGTCGATGTCCCAAGGGAACTGCGTCGTGGCTTGGATCTCGCATCGCAGCTTCCGTATCTGCCGCACGACGGTGAACCAGTTGCTGCTGACCTTTGACATGGTGCGGCGGCTCGGGATCAGCTCAGTTACCTCATCAACATTGATTTGGCTCTGATACGCCCGCAGCGGATCCTCGGAGATCACCGACCCCAGGAACGGATGGCAGAAGTCGGCCCCTTGAATTTCAAAGTTGCTCTGGATACGCCAGCCCAACTTCTGAAAGGAAGGAGCCATAATTTGCTCCATAAAGACCATCGCCAGCGTCTTCCCCTCGCCGCGGACGCCAACAAAAAGCGAGTTGGTGGGCTTGAAGTCGGGGGAGTTGTTGAGCATCCCCGGGTACAGGATGCGCCCTACCTTCGGGGCCTCCTCCTCCAGCGGGATGAGACCCGCGTTGCTTATGGGGATGAGACCCGCGTTGCTTATAGGGATGAGACCATCGGGAGTCATCCGTTGAACCCCCTTCCATCAGTAGGTGGCGGTGCATCCGCACCTGACGGGGTGCCTGAACCGAACATCCGGCTCATAAGACTACGCGCCTTCGCCATGAGCCCGCCGCCACTCATCGTAGCGACCCTCACACCATCCTCCCGCCCCCGGCCGTCTAGCCCAATGCTACCGGCCATCCTGAGTCGGATGATGTCCATGAGGTTCACCCGCCCAAGACTCGCCTGGCGGGTCCACTCACCGTGGATCATGTCGGAGAGCTCTTCCTTGGTGTAGACCCCTTCGGCCAAGAGACGTGCCATGTCAGTGACATGGGCAGTCATAAAGGCCAGCTCAGGGGACGAATACCCTGCACCGGTATCCGTCTCGATGCCATACAGTTGATTTGCACCGCCCGGATTGACTGCGTGTCCGTCTTGGCTGGTGGATGGTATCTCGGCAGCGGGGGCCTTGCCATCCGGTTTGTCTTTCATGGCTGGGTCCTCACGTCGGAGAGATCCTGATTGGCACTGGGAGGAGGGGTGCTCTCGTCGGCTGGTTTCAGGAGCACGATCCCCACCAGAGCCATGATTCCTACAAAGCCCAAGGCAATGGTGGCAAAGGAAGCGACCTTCGCTAGGTTCTCTCCCTTCCTTGGCCGCTCCAACACCCGTTTGGCCGTGGAAACCTGGAGCGCGTTGTAAAATCCCTTGGCAGTAAACACCGGCACGGCTCCGGCCATCAGCGCAGTGGATATTGCGGGGCTTTCTGCCCCGTTGCGTTGCGATGACTGTTTGGGAGCGAGTCCTACGGCTTGCAGATAAGCCTTCTTCTCCTCTGTATTCATAGCCAAGACTGAGGCCAGTTCGTAGTCCATCGGGACGATGGTATTCAGCCCCTTGTGCTCCTCTCCTTCTTCATCCTTCCACTTCGCCGCAGGGTCGTACTCGGCCCAGGCGTGGTAGGACTTCTCTGGGGCATAGGCCAAGACGAAGCCCCGCGTGAGCTTGCCAAGCCCGTAGCCCATCCCTCCCCCCATGAGAGCCGAGAGGAGAAGGTAGTACCACATCTGGCCGACAGAGGTGGCCCCGCCGATGAAGAGCAGGGCGAGCTCCCACACGGTAAAGAGGACCCCTATCCCCAAGGACATGATGAAGGGCCAGTTGATGAGGTAGTTGACGTAGAACCCACGGGCCCCGAGGTTAGCCCTCGCCTCCTCGATTGGGATCTGTACCCTGGTGAGGATGCCGGGGCGGTCATCTCCCTTAGTCGTATGACGGAGGATCACATCGACCAGCTCGGGCTTCTTCTCTTTCTCTTTGAGCCGCAGCATTCAAAAACTCTCCAAAATCTTAGGTAGCAGGACTACCGCCACGATGATGGTGCTGACCGCTGCGATCCCAGCGAATACCATCTCGGCAAAAGTCGAGGCGGCCCAACCATCCTTCTCCGTTGCAGCCTTGGCCCTGGACTGGAGGGCGGCCTGTTCAGCGGCATCGTATAGGTCGATGGCCTCATGGATACCAAGCCCTCCGTCAGGATGGTCAGGGATGGGGAACATGCCACCTCCAACTGTCTGGATCATGTGAGGGTTGTCCCCGTAGAGCCAATGGAAGGTGCTGACCGGCTTGTGAGGCTGGTTATACGGCGGCGCCAGCCGTTCCAACTCGTCCCAGGTCTCTAATCTAGTCGGTAGCGGGTTGAACTTGATTGAGTCCCTGGTTATGACGATTGCCTCTGCCGTTTTGGGGTGTTCGAGCGCGAGTCTTGCCGTTGTCTCGCTTTGCGACAGGCGGCGGAAGCCCAGAGTCCGGCTTGGGTGCAGGTTGTAGTTGCTCACCTTCATTTAGGTAGGTTAGGCCCTCCTTCCAGTCGATTGCGAAGAACGCAGAAGGGTTATAGCCATCCAGAGCTTTGAGTAACACCAGCCAACCTAGACGACCCAGCTTTTCTTTGGATAAGCCAGAACCGCTAGTAGTCTGCCAGGCTGTCTCAGGATGACCACCGAGAAGGATATTGAACCGATGCTTTGAGAGCCCGAGGTATTCCCTGGCTCTCTGGCATAGGAGATCAGCAGACGAAGCGGTGCGGAAGTTTTTGTAGGGCCAGTCGTCAGGTGGGGTGTAGAACTCTTTGGGGATGAGGCCGCTTACAGGAACCTTACCTGCGGTTGACACCCGAGGCTTGCCCCTGCTGTGCGTGGTAACCATTCCGTAGATGACTGTATTGTTTTATGGCCTTGTTTGTAAACATGTTTACTTATAAGTAAACATCTTTACATCGCCAAACCTAAACCTTTACGCTCGGGGTTGTCATGAAAAGCATCGGTATCATCGGTGTTATTTTAGGGGTCACGCTCCTCGTACTGGCCATCCCCCAGATCAATACCTCGTTTATCAGCGTGGGTGGCTCTACTTCATCGACTCTCGCCACCATGTTCGCGCTCTCAATGGTCCTGGCAGCGTTGGCCGCCGTCGCAGCTCTGATAGTCGCGCTTACGCGCGCATGACAACGGCTCTGATGGCGCAGCTAGCACGCTACGCCGGGCGAATCCAAGCCTGAGTAGAAAGGAGACCAAAAGGAAATGGGAGATACAAAACAGTTCATCATCGTCATGATCGGCCTGGTGGTGGGTCTCATCCTGGCACCCATCGTCATCGCCAACGCGGTGAGCGCTGCGACCGCCACGGGGATTGGCTCCTTCGCCGGAGTCGCCGCCGTGGTTGGCCTGGTTCCGCTCGGGTTCGTGGTCCTGCTGGCATGGGCGGCCTACAGAAAGATCAGTGGGTAGAGCGGTCTTTGAGGATCGCGAAGGCGCAAGCGCATAGCGGCCGGTCGCGCCGCCATACCCAGGCTCGCTGTGAGAAAGGAAAGACCTTTGGGAGATACAAAACAGTTCATCATCGTCATGATCGGCCTGGTGGTGGGTCTCATCCTGGCACCCATCGTCATCGTCAACGCGGTGAGCGCTGCGACCGCCACGGGGATCGGCTCGTTTGCGGGAGTCGCCGCCGTGGTTGGCCTGGTTCCGCTCGGGTTCATCATCTTGCTGGCCTGGGCAGCCTACAGCCGCATCAAGGGCTAGGCTGATCTATCGCCGGTAAAGACGGGGGACTAGCATGGGGCTGGAGTACCAGCCGTTGGGTGTGGGTAGTTGGGATCACCCTCGGCGCGTTGGTGCTTCGGCTCGTTGTGTCGCTTACCCACGAGGGCTTCTTAGGCGTTGACGGTGGCGCCTATCTCCTTTGGGCCAAACGGCTCCTCAATGAGGCCCTGCCCCAGATCGGATTCCAGCGGCCCCCACTCGGCCCCGGCTGGCTCCTGGTTCCGTTCATTGAGCTGCTTGGCGATGACGTGGGGTTCAAGGTCTGGAATGCGGCAGCGTCGGTACTCGTAATCCCTGTGGCCTACCTCTTGGCCCAACGGCTCCTCCCAAGGAAACAGGCGATCATCGCCACGGGGTTCGTGGCACTCAACCCCTGGCACTGGGAGATGCTGGTCACGGGCAGCCTTCCCATCATCGGTATTGCGCTGATTTTCACGGCCCTCTGGGGGATGCTTGCCCTCATGAAGGGGGACGCAGACTACCGGCACCGTTTGGCAATCATCGGATCCATCGCCCTCATCCCCTATATCAACCAGACTGCCACGGGGCTCGCCGCGCTCGCTTTGCCGGCCTTGGCCCTGGCGTTTTGTCTCAGGGCACAGTCTCTCTCCCCGCTTCGCCGGGTCTTGCCGTACTGGGTGATCGGGGCACTCCTAGCCCTACCATCGCTCTACTACTACGGCGATGTCCTGTTCGGCTCCGGTTACGTCGCCTTCCCTGGCTCAAAGCTCTACATCTACCAGGGATACCACGGCGGGATGCTGGTGGCCGCTTATGGCCTGGTGGTTGCCTACAACGCGATCAGGCACGGCACCGACTCAATACGAGCCCTTGGCGTGGTGCTGGCGGTTCATAGCACCCTGCCCCTCTTCGCCAGCCATGACGAGGCCATTATCAACGTGCTCTACCGCAGCCAGCACTTAGCTACGCCACTCCTGATGGTGCTCGGGACGTGGTACATCGCCCGGGAACTGCGTCGCGTGCGAACCATGCGAGTTGCCACGGGAGTAGCCGTGGCCGCCGTGGTCCTTTTGGGCACATCTTTGTGGGTGTTTGACCGGCAGGCGTCGTATTCCGATATGGTCACGCCTGACATGAACAAGGTACGGGCCTACATACCCGAAGATTACGCCGGCTGGCTCATCACGCAGAACGGCTCCACTGCCTACTGGCTTGCGGCAATCCAGGGCTTGCCTTCCTACCATACGTTTAGCTCGGAGCCGCCGCCCATCGCTCAGGCTTGGTACGATGATGTGCGGTGTGTCTTGGGGTGGGTGTCTGGGTGTGACCCGGGCGGGGCAGCCGAGGCACTGGACGTTGCGTGGATCATCATCGACACCCGGTTCCCCATCAGCACGCATTTGGAGCCGCCCATCCGGGGCGCCCCAGAATTGGATCCTTGGGGGCCGCCTCGGGCTGCTCCTTGGCTCACGGAAGTAGCCCATTCAGGAACGGTCTATCTCTGGAAGGTTCAAGGAGCGTAACCGATGGCTAAACTCATGGATCGTCGATTCCGTGTGCACCCTCAGACCCCAAGAGGATTAGCCCAGGACCGGCGGATAACGTCCGATTTCCTTATCCCAAAAAGGCGCATATCGGAGAGGGAAAAGCGCCTCTACGACCGCTGGCGGCAGGATCCCAGCCGTTTCGATGTCGAAGGAGTAGACACTGGAGCCGAGTTCAGAGAGGAGCGGCTGCAAGAGACAGCGAAGCCCAGAGGTGTCATCACTAGCGCAACCGGGGCTAACCCCAGCAAGCCCTATTCCTTCCGGCTCAAGGTTGCCGATCTTGACGACCTCATAACCTCCCATACGGTGACACTCGACAAGGATCCACGTTATCCTCCGGGCCTTCAACCACGTATACGCGACAGGGCGGCGAGCCGCCTCCAGATAGACGTGATTGCTAAGAACCTGAACGTAGATGAACTGGTGCTGGACCGGCATACACTTGATCGGGGTCCGATGATTGTTGGGCCAGATGATGTGATTGAGTCAGGAAATGGACGGACCATTGCTCTGAAGCGAGCGGAAGAGTTGAATCCTGAGGGTTTGGCTGAATACTTTGTCCGGGTCAGGCAAGAAGTGGCTGGACTGGGTATTTCTCTTGAAGGAATCGCAAAGCCCGTGCTTGTCAGGGAACGCCTTACGGATGTGGACCGGGCCGCATTCGCAGCGGAGGCCAACCAAGCGACCGTCCTCCAGATGAGCACGGCCGAGCAAGCCCTGCAAGACACGTCGGCGCTCTCTGAGCGCAGCATTGCCCAACTGGAAATAACGGAGGGACAGGCTGTCGATGGGGCATTGCAAGCCAGGAGAAACATCGGACTTCAAAAGGAGTTCATCAGGAATCTCCCGGGCAATGAGCGTGCGGCGTTAGTAGATGCCAAAGGAAAGTTGAATCAGGCGGGGCTTGAGCGTCTGAAGGCAGCACTCTTTGCCAAGGTCTACACCGGGGAGTCGGGCAAACGGCTCACAACGGCCTTTACAGAAAGTCTCGACCCTACCGTGAAACAGGTTGAAAATGCCCTCTTTGATAGTCTGCCATTCATGGCAAAGGCAGAGGCGTTGATTCGGGCGGGTGACCGTGAGGCAAGCCTGTCGGTTGCAGAAGACATCTCTAAGGTGGTGGATGTGTTGGCTCGGCTGAAGCAGCAAGGGGTTTCAGCCGAAGATCACGTTGCTCAGAGTACGTTGTTTATGAGGGAGCTGACAGCCAAACAGGAGGGGCTGCTACTCTTTTTCGATAAGCATGGCCGGTCAAGGAAGGTGCTGCGCGAGTTCCTGATTGGCTATGCGGAGGCCGTTGAAGCGTCCCCAAACCCGGCCCAAGGTGCATTCTTTGGAGAAGTCAAAGATTCCAAGGAGGAGATCATTGGACGGGTCATCGCCGAAGTCGGTACCCGAACCAAAGGCCAATCCCCAAGAGACAGCCTCCAAAGTGCCTTTGCCCCCGCTTGAGCCGCGAGTAAAGGATTGGAGAACTCCTAAGAAGTGACTGCCGTTGCGCGAGATTGGCCACAAGTGCGAGTGGACAAATCCTGGCCCCCTTCGGTTCTCACCGGCAGTGCGGCAATCCTGCTGCTCGGGGTCAATGGCTACCATGCGTGGATGGCGGTTCCAGCCTGGCTCTGCCTTTTGGTCGCCGTAATGGGTTGGGCCGATTGGAGCCAACTCCGCACCTTGCCGGGGCTGCTCCTCATTGTTTTTGCCAGTTCCTTGACCTTGGGAGCCATCGGGTCCGGCCTGTGGGGATATGGCGAAGTGGGGATGTCGGTTGCCCTTGCCCTCTTCGCGTGGCTGGTGGTAGCCAGCTACACGATACGGCTCAATGATCGCGTGTTCACCATCTTCACTGCCGGGGCCTACCTTCATGCTGGCGTCATCGTCTGGCAAGGGATACGCCACTTCAGGGTTGCAACCTTCAGGGCATCGGGCATCGCCCTGGATCAGAACGTAGCTGCAGGGTTCTTGGATGTGGCGGTGGTCTATCTAGTGGCCCGGGGCCGGTGGTACTTCACTCCTCCGTTGGTGCTCGCACTCTATATGACTGGTTCACGGCTGGGCTTTTGGGGTCTCGTTTTCATCCTGGGCCTGATGCTGATGAAACGGGCATTGCCACGCTGCGGGGCCCTGGCTCTCCTGGCTGTGCTCGCGATGACGACTGCGATCCTCTGGGCGCAGGGATCGCGGATTTACTTTCGCGATGATGCTGGCGAGATCCTGAGCGTCGTGGTGGAGGCAGCGCAGACGCGGGCAGAAGGCGTGTCCCCCAAGGAAGCCACCGGCGGTTCGTGGTGGCTGCCTAACGGATACCCGGGGGATGGGGGGCCGCACCTTGCTATTGTTCAACTCTACCAGCAAGGCGGTCCAGTGGCGGTCGTGGCTGTTGGTGGGTTCCTCGCGGCAGGGCTGTGGCGGCGGCGCTGGTCGCCGTCCTGGTGGGTTCTCGTCTTGCTTGCTGGCCTATCAGTCTTGGACTACTACACGATCATGCCGCCAGCCTCCCTCCTGGCAGTCATGGGGGTCAGAGCGCAGCATTGTTTGCCAAGGGCCTGGAGCCCGGTCAGTGGGCGACTTCCAGTGGCTGGGGAGAATGGCGCAAGGGTGAGACGAAAACCGCCACATACTGCGTTTGGATAATTGACGGAATCAGGCAGGTAGACTAAAGACTCTCTTGTGGCCGTTGAGCAAGGGGGTGATTCTTATGCTTACCGCAGATGGCATCGCTACATTTCTCGTTGCGAAAACCGCCAAGGGATTGTCGCCAAACACATTAGAAAGCTACCGCTACCGCCTTGATGTCTTCGCCCGCTTTTGCCCTGAGTTGCCAGATGCCCCAGAGCCGATAGAGCGCTTCCTTGCCAGCACAGGGCCTAGTCCTGAAAACCAGGATGGCTATTTCCGTGTCATCAGAACCCTCTATCGGTGGCTGGAACGGCGCCAGATCATCTCAAAAAACCCTGTCGCTATGGTGGAGCGGCCCATGTTGCGGCCAAAGGTCGCCCGGGGCCTGACCGGAGATAGCCTGAGCGTGTTGCTGAATCACCCCCGGCACTCTCAGGCAGTCAGGGCGTTCCTGTACCTGTTGGTTGACACAGGTCTGCGGTTGTCAGAAGCCCTCTCCATCGACGGGTCGGATCTGTTCACAGATGAAACGGTACGAGTCGTGGGCAAGGTGGGCGAGCGAGAAGTACCCATCTCCAGGAATGTGCAGGAGCTTGTGCTTGATGCGCTTCCCTGGCCTTGGGCCGAACGGCAATCCGCTGGTCTCGCGGTGAGGCGAGCCTTTCGGAGAGCGGGTTTCTCCGGGAAACGGGCCAGCGCCCAGACGATCCGGCATACTTTTGTGCGCCTATGGCAGGGAGATGAAAGCCTGCTAGTAGGCATCATGGGCTGGACCTCTCCGCGGATGCTTCAGGTCTACCGGCCGTATGACATCAGGCGGGCCGTAGCCCAACACCATCAATGCTCCCCGTTGAGAGCTGCCAGAAATGGCGCTCGCCAACTCCTCCTAATCTAACCGGTACGCTGTCAAGCCAGAGATCACGGGTTCAAATCCCGTCCGGGTCGCCAGCAGTCAATTTCTTACCACGAGTTGCTTGCACAAACGAATAGTGTAGTGTGGTTGTTGCAGGCTGCCTTCCGTTGAGCGCATCAGCGGGGGTCACGTTGCCCAAGGCATAGTGATGCCGTCGGTAGTTGGTGTAGGCAACGAAGCCGGCGAGGGCCGCCGCCCAGTCAGATGGTGTCACCTCCCGCATATCGCTTGGTTGTGTTTACCGCAGCCTCTCAGTAATATGCGGAGGGCGTTTTGGGATCGGGCCCCCTGTCGCTCACGGGAGCACAGCATGACCGGCGGAGGGAACCGTGAGTTTGATGTGTACAATGCGGTGAAGGAGGTGGTGCCCACCGTCAAGGCGGTCCGCTCAAACGGCACCCTTCCGCTCATAAGTATGGAGAAGCGTATGGAGGGCGAAGGGAAGTGGGCTGCCCTGGCCGGCATGACCAAGCACTACAAGGCAGCGTTCATTGCGGTGGTTGACGACGACCGACTGTGGTGGGCGATAGGCAGCCGGGTGATACCGGACTATGACATCGATATGATCACGAGAACGACCGGCCACCACCTGAGCCCCGTCTCCTACAACCAGTCCCGGCAGCCGATTGTTGAGGGCGGGCCGATGCAGACCAGGGTGATCATAGATGCCACCAGGCCACTGCACATACCGTTCTCCACGACCATCGAACCCGACTGGGACCTCTGGAAGTCCATGAAGGTCGAGGACTCCGCCCGGTAAGGCTGCGAACGGAGGGTGAGCCGGGTCCCGGGGGAGTGAAGCGCCGTCGAAAGGAGCAGGAACGGAGTGGCGACGGAAGAGCGAGTCATCCTTGTGGATGAGGATGACAGGGAGATTGGGACCGAGGAGAAGCTAGAGGCTCATAAGCAGGGACTGCTTCATAGGGCGTTCTCGATCTTCGTTGTGGACTCCGGGCGGCGAATGCTCATCCAAAAGAGGGCAAGCGGGAAGTACCACTCCGCTGGACTCTGGTCGAATACGTGCTGCGGCCACCCCCTGCCGGGAGAGCCTGTGGAGCAGGCAGCGCACAAGAGGCTGAGGGAAGAGATGGGGTTTGACTGCGCGCTTGAACACGCATTCAACTTCACGTACAAGGCGTATCTGGGCAACGGTCTATCCGAGAACGAGTACGACCGGGTGTTTGTGGGACAGTTCGAGGGGGAGCCACGCCCGAACCCGGAGGAGGTTGAGGACTGGCGCTGGATTGCGATGGAGGAGCTGAGGGCAGATGTACAAGAGCGCCCGGACAGATATACGTACTGGCTGGGAAGGTGCCTGGATGGGGTGATTCAGAGGCTAGTTCAGGGTCCTTGATACACCAGGTCGCAAACCCTGCCACGGGAGTACCGCCCCGAGGGTCAAAGGTGGCCCCTTCCAGGAACCGTAACCGAGGCTAGACGGCCGCCTTCTGTTCCACCTCCACCGTCAGCCGGCGCAGTGTCTCCAGCGCTCGCTGTGCGTGTGTCTCCAGGTTCCTACGTCGGGTGATGTCTCGGAACAGGTGGACCACCGATCCCCAGAGGAAGGGCCTGCTGCGGCATATGGTAAAGGGAGTGTTTCAGTTACGACGCACGGGCAAGCCAAGGCCGCGGCGGGCGACCTGGTCCCTCATGATGTGAGTGCTTCCGTGGTTGTTCCCGGATACCCAGGCGCTCAGCATGTTGTGCGCGAACACGCCGTTTTGGATGTTGCCCGGGGAGCCGTTGAGGAGTTGGGCAAAGGGGCCCAGCATCTGGGCGATGGTCTCCGTGCTCTTCATGCCGTGCTCCGGCGCCCATACCTTCTCCGCCGAGCCTTCGTAGGTGAAGTTGCCATCCCGGTACTCCACGATGGACATGCTGCGCATGGTCATGAGCCGGCATACCTGGGCATCTATCCACATCTCGGCCAGCTTGTCCCTGAGCGCCGGTTCCTCAGTCAGGAAGTAGCCGCCCAGCGTGTTCTCCTTGGCCCAGTTGATGACAAGCTCATCCATGTTGATGGACCTCAAGTACCTGGATGCCCCTACGCGGTCCAGGTTGAGGCCCATAGCCCCAACGTACCATCCCATATTCTCCTCGCCCAGGAGGGCCGTCCTAGGGACACGCACGTCCTCAAAGAAGGTCTCGTTGATTCTAGCGGTCCCGTAGGTGGTGCCCGCCGGTGCCCGGGGGTCGTTCTGAATGGTCCATATGGGACGCACGGTGATGCCGGGGGTGTCCATAGGAAAGAGGAAGATGGAGATGCCCTTGTGTGGAGGAGAGGCGTCACGATCGGTCCGAGCCATGAGGTACATATGGGTGGCGGTATGGGCCCCGGAGGTGAAGGTCTTCTGGCCGTTGATCACGTAGAAGTCGCCGTCCCGCACGGCCCTACACTGGAGGTTGGCCAGGTCGGCGCCGCCCCGGGGCTCGGTGAAGCCAAGGGCGAAGGAGATCTCACCCCGGATGATCCTGGGTATAAAGTAGTCTTTCTGTTCCTCTGTGCCCGCCATCAGGACCGCGGGTGCGCCGCTCCCGCTGGCTCCGGCGCCTATGCCCACGCGGGCGAACTCCTCCTCAACGATGTACTGGGTCATCCGGTCTCTGTCCTGGCCGCCGTACTTCTTGGGCCAGCTGATGCCGAGCCACCCATTCTCCGCTATCTTTTGGTACAGCTCGTTGACCAGGGGGCCACGTCGGCCTCCACCCTGACCCCTTTTTCCCCTATTTCCGTTCTTCCCATTCCCGTCCCGACGGCGTTGAGGCCCGAACTCTATCTCATGTCTGACCTCTGGGGTGAGGTTCACGGCCAGGAACCGGTGGATCTCCTTTCGCAGTGCCTGCTGCTCCGGTGTCCATCCATAATTCATGCTGGTCTCCCACGGACGGTCTTCTTGGCGTGGCTCTGCACTGGCCGCCGTAACTACTGCCAGGCCCGGTTGTCCACCACCGTTTCGAAGGTAGCACCGGGGGCTACAAGACCCCAGCTCACGGTCCAGTTGTAGGTATCATCAAACCGGTCGCGGGTGTACTCCTTGGGAGGGGCCTGAAGGAGACGCCAGGTCTGCACGTCCTGGGGTTCCAGGAGGCCCTCCGCCTCTTCCACCAGGTAGTGGATATAGGGAGTTGGGTTCCGGTTGATAGCGTCGGCGGCTCGGGCCTCGGCCCGGAACATGGCGGCCAGTGTAGGGCCGTCCAGTTCGTCGCCAGCGGCCTCGCTTCGGCTGGAGTGGGACTCGATGAGGATGCGCAGGCCCTGCTTTTGGGCCACGCTGATCCAGGGCTCAAAAACGCTGGCCGCGGCCACCTCTCCCTTGCGCACAGCCTCCACCCGCTCCCGCATGGTGCCGGCATTGGTGGTCTGGATATGCTCCCGCTTCAGGAAGCCCTCCAACATCTTCAAGAGAGTGAAGTGGGAGCCGTTGTAGGGGCTAACGGCTATAGGCTTGTCCTTGAGCTGCTCGGGTTCGTAGATATCTGCGTCAGAAGCAACAACGACCGCGATGGATGACATGGCCGCTCCCAGGGCCACGATCTTTGCCGGGCGCTGCCCGGACTCGACGGCCTCGACGGTGCGTTTTATCACACCCCACTCGCACATGCGGTACTGGTCCACATCACCCTGGTCGTACATTGACTCCATGGTGCGCTCAAAGATGGCGTCCCGCAGAGCGCTGTGATCGGCTGAGACCTGAGCCGTGCCCGGTGTCTTGACGATCTCCAGGTCAAGCCCCTCATCGCTGAAGAAGCCTTCATCTCTGGCCACCAGGAGGGGTAGATCATGGATGGCGTTCATCACCGAAACTCGGACCTTCTTGAGCGTTTCCTGGGTAGCCATGGTACCTCCCTATCCCACGTCGCCTACGCTGACTGGTGATTCCACAGTAGGGAAAACAATAGCACTGGCCTGTGTCTTGTGCGAGCTCTTCAGGTTCACACCGGGGCTAGGCCAGGAGCTCCTTCAGACGGGGATAGACCCTCCTGGCGTTCTCCTCGAATATCTTCCTGAGGTCCTCCTCGGTGAGCCACTTGATGGCATCAAGGTATGGCCTGTTGTCATCGAACCACCTCCCGGTCTTCGGGTCGATGGCGTTGACTGCGCCCTGCATCTCCGAGGCGTAGAGAACGTTGTCCACTCCCACGGCTCTGATGAGGGTCTCCATGGCCTCCTGGCTGTAGAGGGCCGTATCAAAGTAGAGCCTTTTGATGGCCTCCTGGAAGGGGGGCTCCTTTCCCTGGGCGGCCCAGATGCCCTGGTAGCGGGCGTACTGGTAGGGCACTGCGCCGCCGCCGTGGGGAACGATCAGCTTCAAAGTAGGAAAGTCATCAAAGACGCGGGACTCCAGAAGCTGGACGGTGGCGGCGGTGTCCCCGTTGATGTAGTAGGCGGCGGTGGTGTGCAGCGCGGGGTTCACCGAGGCGCTGACGTGGACCATTGCGGGGATGTCCAGCTCAACCAGCTTCTCGTAGAGAGGATACCACCACTCGTCGCCCAGGGAGGGCGTCCAGTCGGCCCCACCGGAGGGGTCCGGGTTGAGGTTGCAGCCCACGAAGCCGAACTCCTTGACGCATCGCTCCAGCTCCTCCAGGCAGCTCTTTGGGCTGACGCCCGGGGACTGGGGAAGCTGACAGACGCCGATGAAGGTGTCCGGGAAGAGCTGGCACACCCGGTGAACCAGCTCGTTGTTCACCTCCGTCCAGTAGCGGCTGACCAGCTCCGACCCGAAGTGGTGTCCCATGGCGCTGGCCTGGGGGGAGAAGAGGATACGGTCCGTCCCACGCTCACGCAGCTTCGCAATCTGCCCCTCCTCCAGGGAGTGCCGGATGGCATCATCGCTGATCTTGAGGGCCCCCTTGGCGGGCCTCCCCAGGGTGGTGATCTGCCTTCCCCGGTAGGCCTGGAGCTCCAGCGGTGCGGCGGTATAGTGCCCGTGGATATCTATGATCATGGCGGCCTCGCTCTCTTGGCTACTCCAGGCCGAGGGTCCCGGATGCAAAAAGCGCCTCCGGCGTCACCGTCCGCGGTATGACGCCCTGGTCGACGGCGAACCGGACGGCTGCTTCCAGCGCCTTCCTGTTGGCCTCAACGCCAAAGGGGTACGGATCACCGCCAACCACGTCTCCCAGGGCGATGGCCGCCTTATCCTGGGGCGAAAGGGCATCGCCGGCGCTGAGGTGCCCCAGGTAAGTCTCCTTGGACGCTTTGAAGGCGTTGAAGAGCTCCTCCGCCACCCAGGGCCTCTCCGCAAGCAGGGAGTCCCTGATCACGACGGTGTGATTGATGGGGTAGACCCCTGTTTTGCGAAAGTAGTCGGCCCCCGCATCATGAGCGTCCGGGATGAGGGGTCGTATCTCGGGAGAGTCCAGGCGGATGTCGCCGACGGCGGCGTCCACCTCGCCTGCGGTCAGCACCTCCGCTATATCCCTGCCAAGGAGGTCATCGTGGACGTACGAGGGCGACCGGTACTCCTGGACATGCTCGTCGCCGGTGGGGTACCAGGCGATGCTGCTCAGGTCCACGCCGTATTCGGACTGGAGGATACCCCGCGCCCAGAGGCCCGTGGTCACGGTGTACCCCCGGTTGACCGCCACCTTGCGGCCCTCCAGGTATTTGGGGCCGCTGATCCCGGAACCGACGTTGTAGACCATGGCCCGGTGGTGGAAGTTGCGGGTGAGGAAGACGGGGATGGCCGTGAAGGGCTTGTTGAATGCCCTGGCGCAGAGATAGGTGGTGAAGGCCATCTCCGAGATATCGTATTCCAGGCCTCGGACCATGCGTCGCATGGCCAGGATGATGGGGTCTACCTGGATGTGCTCCAATGCCAGGCGGTCTGAGCCGACCCGCCCGTCCTTGAGGGCCTCAGTGAGTCCATAGGTGGCGATGGCAATCTTCAAGGGGAGCACTGACATGGCTCCTTGGTCTTACTAAGGCACTATGGCGTTCATGGGGTGGCGTCCCTAGCGCAGGCGGGCACCTCAGCCCAACGGCACCGCGTTCGAGAAGAGAGGATACCTATTTCTACGCGTCATGGCAACGCTCCGCCTATCGCTCCATTGACGCCGGGAGATTCCAGGCCATAGGATAGCCTCTGGCGAACGGGGCCTGGCACCCGGTAAATCCGACTTGGAAGCGAGGTAGCGATGCCCGACGTGTACGGCAGCGGCGACTTCCTCTATAGATACGTGGACGGCTGGGCGAAGCTGCCCGAGGGCTGGAGCTTCCGCGAGTGTCCCGGCGTGGCCGTTGACTCCAAGGACAACGTCTACGTATTCACCCGGGGGGAGCATCCCATCATCGTCTTCGACCGAGACGGCAACTTCCTCCGCTCTTTTGGCGATGGGCTGTTCAGCAACCGGACCCATGGCCTGTACATCGCCCATGACGACTCCATACTGACGGCGGATGACGGTCTCCACGTCATTCAGAAGTTCAGCCCCGAAGGGGAGAGGCTGATGGAGCTTGGGGAGCGGAGCCACCCCTCCCCCAAGTGGGGTGGCCAGCCATTCAACCGTCCCACCTCGGCGGCGATCATGCCCAGCACCGGCGATCTGTACGTCTCCGATGGCTACGGCAACTCACGCATCCACGTCTTCTCAGCAACGGGTGACTACAAGTTCTCCTGGGGCAGCCCGGGAATCGACGCTGGCCAGTTCATCCGTCCCCACAACATCGCTATCGGCGGCGACGACCGGGTCTACGTGGTGGACCGGGAGTGTCACCGGATACAGATTTTCGATGCCAAGGGCACGTTCATCACCATGCGGAACAACATCCACCGCCCGGACTCCATGGTGCTGTGGCAGGACCATATCTACATTGGTGAGCTCAACGGTATGGTGGGAGTTGACGACGCTCCGGGACTGGGCCATAGGGTTGGCATCTACAACCTGAAGGGTGAGTTGGTGTGCCGGTTCGGTAGCCCGGAGGAGGGAGAAGGCCCCGGCCAGTTCACAGCGCCCCACGGGATCGCCGTGGACTCCAGGGGGGACCTGTATGTGTCGGAGGTCTCCTACACCATCCGGGGCTCGCACATGGACCCGCCGCGGGAGCTGCGGAGCCTGTCCAAGTACGAACGGCAGTGGTAGCGGCCCGGCGTGCGGCGACGGAGTGGCCGGAAACAGCTAGCTTGCCCGGGTGCCGGTAGCCACCTCACTGGGGTCTCCGCCCCGAATTCCCCAGGGGTCGCCAGGCATGGCTACGCCGCGTTCCTCCGCCAGCTTGGCGGCCCGCTTAGCACCCTCCCGGACCGGCTCAACGTAGAACTCGTCCAGGTCCAGTCCCAGGCCGTCCACCATACGGACGCGAAAGTTGAAGTAGGCGCACACCTGGGCGATGTCCAGGATGTCCCGGTCCGTCCATCCAACCTTCCGCAGGCCCTGGACATCGGCCTCGTTGCACATCGCCGGGGCAAGGGTGAGCTTCTCCACCCACTCCAGCATCACACGCTCGGGCTCCGTCAGGTCCATCGTCCGCCAGTCGGCCTTGATCTGCTCCACCGCCAAGTCGTCGCCGCCTTCCTGACGCAGAAACTCTGCGTGGGCCACGGTTCAGAAGCGGCAGTAGAGGGTGGCGGAGGTGACGGTGGCTATCATCTCTCGCTGGGCCGTGGCCAGCCGGGACTCGCCCCGCATAATCTCCCACATCAGGTCTGCCGTGTGGCCCATAGCCTTGGGGTTGAGGCTGTGCAGCGCGGGAGGGAATATGGGGGAGCCGCCGGAGAAGCGGTTGCGCTCCTGGTTCAGGCGTTCGCCGGCGCGCTGTTTCCCTATCTTGTGGTAGACCTCTTTGAGCTCGCCCTCGGCTTCGTGCGCTCGAATCACCTTGATCCACGGCATTGGCTTGCTCCTTATGTGTATGTATAAGGTCGGCTCGTACCAGGCGGCCGGTAGATGTCTGTAGAATCTATCGCTGGCTCAAATAGCATACCCTTGCCGCTCCGCAGCTTCAACCCTTTGCCTCAAATGGTACGTTTGCATCCATGGGGAGCCTCTGCGCCATGGGCTTGACTGGGCTGAACGAGGGACATAGGCTGCGGGTATGGAATCCAGGCGTTGCTGCGGCAGAGCTGCAGAGCTAAGGGAGCACCAGGCATAGGAGGGCGACTGGAATGATAGAGGAGCGTATGGCGGCATACCAGGAGGGTTGGGGTGAGTACGGCGCCGATGAATGGTCGGACGCCATTGTGGCGTCCATGAAGCTGGGTGGTGTGGACAACCTGTTCTTCGTGTCCGGCTCGGAGATCGCCTTCTACCAGGAGGGGATCGCCAAGGCGCACGAGCGCGGGTGGCCTACGCCTCGACTCATTACCCTGACCCATGAGGGTGTTGCGCTACACACCGCGCTGGGCAACGCCATGGTGTCTGGGAAGCCTGCCGCAACGGCGGTGCATGTGGACGTGGGCACCCTGAACTACGGCGCCGCCATCCACACCGCGTGGCGCGGCGGATATCCGGTGCTGATGACGGCCGGGACGGGCCCACGGGCGTATCCCGGCTCCATGCCCGGCGCTCGGGAGGGCCCCATCCAGTGGGTTCAGGAGCCGAGAGACCAGGGCGAGATCGTGCGGCAATACACCAAGGTTGACCACCGGATGGAGCACCAGGACAACCCCGGCCTTATGGTCAGCAGGCTGCTCCAGGTGGCGATGAGCGAACCCAGGGGGCCGGTCTACCTTTCAGTGCCCAGGGAGACGGCGATGCTCCCCATGCCGGGCACGACCCGGTTTCCAACGCGGGACCAGCTAGGAATCGCCCGTCCCGCCTGGCCGGACCCCGTGGACGCCAAGAGGGCGGCGGAGTGGCTTATCAGGGCGGACAACCCATGCATCTGCACGGCCAAATCGGGCCGAAACCCGGAGTCTGTGGCGGAGCTGGTGCGGCTGGCGGAGCTGCTGGCGTTGCCGGTGACGGAAAACCAGCTGGACCGAATGAACTTCCCCACGACACACCCGCTGTACGGTACGGGGCCAGCGCCGAAGGACGCCGACGTTCTCCTAGTGATCGAGTCGCCGATTCCGTTCATACCGGCAAGAGAAGCGCCCGGCCCCGACGCCAAGGTGGTGTGGGTGGATGTGGACCCGGTGCAGTCGCGTTACAAGACCATGGAGCACCGGGCCGACCTCTGGCTCCCGGTATCGACGGTAGGAGCGGCGCGCGCCATCTACGAAGCGGCCACGGGCATGCTCACGAAGAGCGATATGAGCCGCATTGAGCAGCGGCGGGCCAGGCTGGAGGAGCGGAAGCGTCAGTTTGCGGCAGCGGAGGAGGGGCGTGCCCTGGAGGCGGGCAGGCGAAGGCCGCTACACCCCCGCTGGGTGGCATATGAGCTGGGCAAGGTCCTGGAGCCGGGCGCGATACTGCTGGACGACGCCCTGAGCAACACGCCATACGTCCAGGCGTACCACGGCCGGGCACAGGCCGGGACCTACTTCAAGAGCGGCGGCAGCACGGGCGGCTGGGGGTCAGGCGCGGCGCTGGGGGCGAAGCTGGCGCGTCCGGAGAGCGATGTGGTTCTGGCCACGGGCGATGGGTACTTTATGTTCGGCACGCCCCTGGCGGCGCTCTGGTGCGCCAAGCATTACGGGGCGGCCTTCCTATCGGTGGTCTTCGTCAACCGCTCCTACAGCACGGGGACCAGGGGTCTGGCGGGCACCTACCCGGATGGCGTGGCCGTCCGCACCGAGAACTACGAGGGCGGTGTCTTCGACCCGCCTCCCGACTTCGCCAAGCTGGCGGAGGCCGCAAACGGGTACGGGGAGACGGTGCGGGAGCCGGAGGAGATGGGCCCGGCCCTGCGCCGTGGCCTGGAGCAGGTGCGCAACGGCACGCCCGCGGTTATCGCGGCCTACCTTCCCACGCTTGTGGAGGAGATGGGACCGGGCTGATCGGCGCGCGACGAAGTCGCCCTGAGTAGACAGGCTTCCGTTTAGATGCAGGCGACCCCAAAACCCGGTTGACGGGAGGGTCCTTATGGCTATAGAGCGTATCCAACCCGATGGCCTGCACCGTCCCGAAAGGTATAGCCAGGTGGTAAGGGCCGGCAATACTGTGTACATAGCGGGGCAGGTGGCTACCGACGCCTCAGGGAACATGGTGGGCGTGGGTGACTTTGAGGCCCAGGCGGCTCAGGTGTTCATGAATCTCCAGGCCGCCCTAACCTCCGTGGGAGCCTCCTTCTCCAATCTGGTAAAGGCTACCACGTACCTCACCAGGGCGGAGGATATTGAGGCGTACCGCCGGGTCCGTCCGCGCTTCCTGCGGTCCGACCACCCCGTCGGCGCCCTCCTGGGGGTCCAGGCGCTGGCAAGTCCAGAGATGCTCATTGAGATAGAGGGAATAGCGGTGGTGGAGTAGCTATACGGTGCTGCGCTGAATCCCTTGAGCATCGCGATTTCCCTGGGAAACTCAACCTAAGCGTGAAGAGGGTGTTCATATGGAAGAGGAGCTATCTCTTTTTAATGCCCTCAGGACACAGCGAGCCATCCGGCCCGACGAGGCCATAGCGAGGATCATCACCGCGGCCACCTGGGCGCCCAGTCCCGGCAATCGCCAGCCCTGGCACTTCACCGTAAGCCGGTCAATGCGATGGGTGGTGCCGCAGACCGGACGGTAGCCAAGAACCGCTAGGCCGGCTGTGTGCCAAGCCCGCCTTCACGAAGCGCCTCCTGGATGTCGGCGTCGCTCATGCCCACCATATTGCACACCTGGGCGTTGTGCTCCCCCAGGGCGGGGCCCGCAAACTGGCTGTCCGGCGTCACGGAGAGCCGGAAGCTGGGTCCCCGGTAGGTGTGCTCGCCTATGACGCTGTGGCGCAGCCGCCGGAAGAAGCCGCGGTGCTCAAGCTGCGGGTCCTCACGGGTGTCTCTGGCGTTTGCCACCAACGAGGAGGGAACACCCTCCGCCTGAAGCAGCGCCTCAGCCTCCTCTGCCGTCTGCTCTCCAGTCCAAGCGGCGATCAGTGCCTCCAGCTCATCCTGGCGCCGCTTTCTCCCATCCAGGGTTGCGTACTTCCGGTCTGCCGCCCAAGAGGGCATGCCCATGGCACGCTGGAGGCCGTGCCACTGCCGGTCGTTGAAGACGCCTATGAAGCACCACCGGTCGTCACCCCGGCACGGATAGATGCCGTGGGGAGCCGCATCCGGAGACCTGTTGCCGGAGCGGATGGCCATACGGCCGTTGACGAACCAGTCCATCACCAGGGGGGCGATGAACTGGATGCCACCCTCTACCTGGGCCTGGTCCAAAAACTGCCCGCGGCCGGTACGACGCCGGTATTCCAGGGCCGCCAGAATGGCCGCGGCACCCTGCTTGTAGTTGATGTAGTCGGTGTAGTAGGTCTGGAGGGGGTTTGGCTCCAGGTCCGGCCAGCCCGTCAGGTGGACGAAACCGGCCATGGCCATTCCGGCGGTGCCCAGGCCGACCAGGTTTGCCATGGGCCCCGTCTGGCCAAACATGCAGGTGCTCAGGTAGACGACCCCCGGATTCTCCTTGGAGACGGTGGAGTAGCCGAACCCCAGCCGCTCCAGGGTGCCGGCGGAGAAGTTCTCGATGACGACATCTGCCCAGCGGAGCAGTTTTTCCACGATCCGTTTGCCCGTGGGCTGCTTCCAATCTACGCTGACGCACTGCATGCTGCTATTGACGTTGGCGAAGTAAATCCCGTGGTTGAAGGTCCGCTCCTGGCCCGGCGGGTAGGGCCGTTGCATACGCAGCGCGTCCAGGCGGGAGTGGCTGTCCACCCGCACGACGGTTGCGCCGTGCAATGCAAGGGTCCATGCGGACAGGGGACCGACCACCACATGGCCCAGGAGGACTACCTTCAGTCCGTCCAAGGCTCTTGGTGGCTGAGGCGTCCTCATATCGGATGCCGCAGAGGCATCGTAACCCTGGTCCTCCGGGGGTGCGTCCCGTTCCTGACTCAGCACCTCGTCGTTGTGCTCACCGATGAGCGGCGGCGGACGGCGGAAGATAAGCGGTGTCTCGGAGGGTTTCACATACGGGCCGCAGTAGGTGACGTTGGCTTCCAAATCCGGGTGCCACACCTCCTGAAAGAAGCCTCGCGACTGAAGCTGTGGGTGGGTGGCGATATCCTCAACGGTATGCACCGGGCCGACCATGAAGTGATCGCGGACGCTCCGCTCCGTGATCTGACGGTTGGTCACAGTCTGGAAGAAGAGGAGGAAACACTCCTCCACCGCGTCCATGGAGTCGTCGCTTAGCTCATTGATGTTGAAGCCATGGTTCCAATCGAACTCCAGGAGCCAGTCAGGGGCCATCCCCTCCTCTTTCATCCACTGGACCACGGGGCCGCTGGACTGCACCCTGCCCCGGCCGCCTCCCTGGACGGCATACATGATGAAGCCGTCCCTGGTGGGGAAGAGCTGACGCTGCTCTCGGGTAACTTCGTTGATGTCCGGCTCGGATATCCTGGGCACCCCGGAGAAGGTGGCCTGACGCCTGGGGATGAGGCCGGCGGTCTCCCAATACTCCTGCCAGGAGGTGATCACGGAATAGACGCACTCCTGCATGGAGACGTCTATATATTGGCCCTGGCCACCCTGCTGCCGATAGTGGAGCGCGATGAGGCAGGCCACGGCCGCCTCCGCGCCGCCCTGGAGGGTTGCCTGGTGCATGAAGCTGACGCCCACGGGCGGGCGGGCGGGATGGCCGGTGATATAGGCGGGGCCGCCGCTGGCCCATACCGACAGGTCGCTCCAGGCGTTGTGGGCCTTGGGCCCCGTCTGGCCGAAGGGTGTGATGGAGCAGACGATGATCCCCGGATTGATGCGCCTAAGCTCCTCATACCCAAGGCCAAGGCCTGCCATGTAGCCAGGGGGGAACGACTCCACGACGAAGTCCGCGGACTCAGCCAGCTTTCGGAAGGTGGCCGCGCCATCGGCGGACTCCAGATCCAGGGTGACGCTGCGTTTGTTGGTGTTGTAGGCCCACCAGAAGAGGCTCTTGTCCGGGTGCACCTGGTCCTGCCAGAAGGGGCCGATGTTTCTGCTGCTGGAGCCACCCGGTGGCTCTACCTGGATGACATCAGCTCCCAGGTCCGCCAGGAGCTTGCCGCAGTAGAGACAGCCGTCCTCCGTGAGGTCAAGGACACGGTAGGGGCTCAGCATGCCTTCCGTCGGGGCCTGAGCGCTGGTGCCGGGTGTTGTCATGTCACCCTTATCTCCGCAACCACCGTTCCCATTCAGATAGAGAGGTGTCCCTGACACCGGTTGAAGGGCCACGGGATGGAGGCCGGATTGCTACGGGGGGCGCTACGACTTTTGCTGACCTCGTGCTGTCTTGGGGTCGGTGATGGTCTCCGTTGCACCCTCCTGCCACGGGGCCTGTGGGTGGGCGTATTCATGTACGTGGGTAAACCCGGCGAAGCGGACCTTATCCAGCTTCTCGGCGAACTCCTTGTACAGCTCGATGTAGTTGTCCTCCGACTCGTAGTCGAAGGGATCGCCTAGCTGCTCCTCCGCCTCTCTCTGCGCCGCCTCGTTATCCAGCAGCCACTGGACGGTGCGCCGGTAGGCCTCATCCAGGGGGACCAGGTCATGGTACCCGAGGTCCTGCTTGAGTTTGTCCACGGCCACTGTGGTGTGCCTCAGTCGTGGTGGGCGGCCCTCCAGAGCGTAGTTGAAGTCACCGGCCCCCCACCACCACGCGGGTATTCCCAGGGCATGGGGAAAGGTGTAGGTCTCTATCTCCTCCCAGGGAATTCCCATGGCCTCGCAGACGAGCTTCAGGCGGTAGCGGTCCGTGGGCATGGCCTCCTCGGCACAGGCGTAGAACTTTCCCGCCGAGGCTTCAGGCTTCTCCGCCGCCAGGAGGACAGGGTAGGCGGCGTTCTCTACGTAGGGACGCTGGCGGATGTGCAGGCCGCCGTCCAGGAGGATGAAGCGCCTGCGCCCATCCAGAAGCCGGTGCATGATGTTCCACTCCATGGGCCCCGGCTGGCGAGGACCGTACTGGTTTGGGTACCCAAAGTAGGTAACGTTGAAGCTACGCGGGTCGTGCATACCCAGGACCATCTCACGGGTCTCAATGATCCGCTGCCCGATAACGCCCCTAGACAGGTGCTCCTTCTCATGGCTGCCGCCGAAGGGGAAATCGATGTCATACATAGGGAGCCGCTGATCATCAGGGGCGCCGGCTCCCACGGCGATGAACCGTCCGGTACGCCCAACGCACGCCTCCGCCACGAACCGCAGCCGGCCGTACATGGCCACGACCAGGTCGTACGTACGGTCGCCCAGTGCCTCCCGGAACTCCTCCTGGAAATAGGGCTCTCCGTGGATATGCTCCACCGGATACTTGAACTCCACCTCATGGAAACCCCGATGGAGGATGGTGACGTCCCAACCCCGCTCCGCGAGTCCTTCCACGACGAAGGGCCCGGTGGGGCCGGTGCCGCCAATGACCAGAGCGGTCTTGTTAGCCATGTATTCCCCCTTATGTCGTATGAGGTGCGGACGAACGCTGCGCACCCTTATATACGATCAACGTATACGCTCGGCCTCTGCTTGGCTAGCTTTGCCGGTGCTCGGCGCGCCAGGTAGACAGGTACTCCAACACATCGCCCAAGGGCAAGACGTCGGCGTACTTCTGGTTCATATCGAAGAGGTTGATGGCGTGGGTCGCTTCGTGGCGGTCGAAGACGCACTCCTCGGCAACGATCATGCGGTACCTGTAGGTACAGCCGTCCACAACGCTGGCGCGGATGCAGCCGCTGGTGCTCTCGCCACAGGTGAGGATGGTATCCGCGCGCAGGTAGTTGAGGTGGCCGACAAGGGGCGTGCCCCAGAAGGCGCTGGGGGAGGCTTTACGAAAAACGGCCTCACCCGGAAGGGGGCTCACCTCATCGATGATCTCATACCGGCGTTTGCGGCGGTCCTGGGCTTCAGGGCTGGCATCGGCAGGGGGCTGTGACTCACGCCGGGCACCCCATCCCTCGATGCCATCGTGGTCAAGGCCAGTGGCGTGTATGACGGGGATGCCGGCTTCCCGGGCCGCCCCCAGGAGGGTCTGGATATGGGGGATGGCATCCCACGCCGCTAGCCCACAGCTCCCCGGCCAGGTCTTGACGGCCTCCAGCAGCGGTTGCGGCCCGTCTCCGAACACCCACCGGTACAGGTCGATCATAAGGAGAACTGGCCTCTCGCCGAACCCTATGGTCCGATGCTGGCCCATGGCGAGATGAGCACGGTCCTGCTCGGTGAGAAAACGCTCCCACACACGCTCGGTCATCGGATGCCTCCTTCTCCTTGCCTTCCCCTGGCCCCTGACACCGTACAGCCAACCGGCCAGCGGCCATGAATAGAGCAAATCTATCACCGGTACGCTCCGGCGTCAAAGAGGAATGTGTCACTGATTCCCTGAAGAGAAAAGCGGTTGACAGCCCATGAGCCCAGCAATACCCTGCACAGGGTGACACCGAAACGCCGTGAAAGGCACCGGAAAAGATCCGGTGCACCGGGAGGAGAAACGATGTACGAAGGTATGCTGGCGGAGACGTTCCGCATTCGGGGGCATGACGGCGACGATATCGATAGCTATTTCGCTCGGCCGCTGGGCCCAGGGCCCTATCCAGGCGTGGTGGTCATTCACCATATGCCGGGGTGGGACGAGCCGACCAAGGAGATAACACGCACACTGGCGGTCCGTGGCTACGTTGCCATCTGTCCAAACCTCCACTTCCGTGAGGGCCCGGAGAGCCTGGATGATGTGACCGCCGCCGTCCGGGCCGCCGGGGGAGTCCCCGACGACCGGTGCATCGGCGATGTAGAGGGGGCGATGGCCTACCTGCGGTCGCTGCCCTACTGCAGCGGCAAGGTGGGTGTCATAGGCTACTGCTCCGGTGGACGGCAGGCCTATCTTGTGGCGTGCAACATACCGAGCCTGGATGCCGCTGTTGACTGCTACGGTGGCAACGTGGTCCAGGAGCGGACGACCGACCGTATGCCGGTTGCTCCCATAGGTATGACGGAGAGGCTGGCCTGTCCTTTGCTGGGGCTGTTCGGCGCGGATGATGCCAACCCTGCGCCGGACCAGGTGGCGCGGATAGAGGAGGAGCTGAAACGGTTGGGGAAGACGTACGAGTTCCATACCTACGAGGGGGCTGGGCACGGGTTCTTCTCCACCGACCGCCCGAGCTACCGGCAGGCGGTGGTGATGGACGGTTGGGAGAAGGTGTTCGCCTGGTTCGGGAAGTATCTGGCCACGTAGGCCGGTCAGGTAAGGGGGATAATAGCTATGTGCTCATGGATCACGGAGAAGGCGGATATAACCGGCAGCGGCAAGGGACACCAGGGCTGGTTTACCCTGAACCAGGCGAGGGTCTCCTACGACCACCCGTTTCATGCGCCAATGGAGCACGCGATCAACATCGACTTCGTGAACGAGGCGATGGGGCCGAGCGCGAGGGTAGCGGAGGAGCTAAGCGCGGAGTCGGCACGTGAGCTGATACGGGCGATTCAGGCGGCCCTGGAGGCCTCCTCCTTGTCGGGCTCCTCGCTGCCATCCTGAGTATCGGCAGAGAGGGAATCGTCCTCGTTGGAGGGCTGCTCGCTGGTGGTGGCCGTCACGGTATCCGTGGACTCATCGACGGCTGAGTCCAGGGCGTCGGTCTCTTCGGTGGTGTTGGTTACGTCATCGGACGATCCGGAGCGGTCCGCGGCCTCTTCGGTGGTGGCCGCGTCTCGATTCACATCGGTCTCGTCCTTAGCTACAGAACCCTCATCGTATTCCTCGTCTTCCACGTGCTGATCATCCGCAGGGCGAACGGTCCGGCCCGCATCGTCTGAGCCGGAAGACCGTTCCTCGGTGTGCGTGGAGCGGTCGATGGATGCCACGACGCCCTCCAGGGCATGGGTTATGGTTTCGCGGGCGCTCTGCAGCCTTCGCTTGGCCTCCTCCTCGCTGACGGTGCCGTTGGCGACGGCCTCCCGAAGCTCTTTCCGCACCGGAGCAAGCAGGGCCTTGACCACCTCATCCAGGGAGATGTCTCTCGTCTTGGCGATTTCGGCGACGGTGAGGCCCCGAGCCATCTGGGTGCGAAGCTCCTCACCGCTGGTGCCCAGTATGCGGGCAACGATGCTGACGTTGAAGGGTACGCCGGGGGCCGGCCTGATGATAGGGGGCTGGTCCGGGCGCACGGTGGGACGAACGACGTTGGGCTCAGGCAGGTGGAAGGTCCGCAGTGCTCTCAGGAAGGTCTGTCTGGTGTCCTGCAGCTTCTCCCTGGCGTTCTCCTCATCGATGCGGCCACTCTCGATGGCCTCTCGTATCTGCTCCTCCAGGGGGTGCACGAGAGCTTCCACCAACTTGTCCAGGGAGACTCCCAACCGCTCGGCCGTCTCGGCGATGGTGTGGCCGGAGGAGAGGGAGCGACGCAGGTCGTTGGCGGAGAGCTCAAGGCTGCGGGCAACGATGGCGATGTTGAACGACACGAAGCTGACCGGCCTGGCGATGTGCGCTGCGTCAGAGACGGCGGGACGGGCCGTATGGGTGAGCCTCAGATCGGAGAAGAGGCGGCGCTTGAGCTGTGCCAGGAGGCGCTCCGCCCGCTCCCGGGGCAGGTCGCCACGGGATACCGCCTGGGAGTACTCGCTCTCGACGATGCTCATTAGCCTGGCGACCAGCTCCTCCGGGTCGATGCCGCGCTCCTCCAGGAGAGGCCGTACACCGTGGTCTTCATGCATCCACTTCTGTAGCTTGTCTACCGAGATGCCCAGCGCCTCGGCTACGTGCTGAAAGGTGAGCGGGATGTTCTTATACAGCTGGGCGGCGGGAGACCATTCCGGCCTCTCGTCCTCCCGGTCGAGGTTTGAGTGGCGGAACTCGCGTATGCTCTGGACCAGACGCTCGCGGGCCTCCTCCAGGAGTCTTCGAGCATGCTCCGGGTCGATGTCGCCCTCCTCTACCATCTCCGCCAGCTTCTTTTTCATGGCGGCGGTCAGCTTATCGACCAGTTCGTCCAGGCCTACGCCGCCCTGCTCGGCGACCTCCGATAGGGTACCGCCCTCAATGAGCCGGGTGATCAGGGCCTCCTGAGACATGCCCAGGATGCGCGCCACCAGCTTCAGGTCGAAGGGATTCCTTACGTGGTCGGTGTCACGGTCCGGGCGATCCCGGTCCGGGCGGTCATCACGGCCGGCCTTTGGCGACTCATCGATGCGCTCCCCGATCCGCTCTCCGACCTTTTCCAGCAGGTGGTCCACATCCTTCGGGCGGATGGTGCCGTTCTCCAGAAGGGCCTGGACCCGTTGGCGGGACAGGGCCACCAGCAGCTCAATGAGCCGGTCGCGGGGGACGCCGAGCTGCTCCGCTATATGGAGGATGCTTTCTCCCTCCCGCAGCAGCGCATATAGCTTGGCTGGCTCCACCTCAAGGATGGCGGCTATGTCCTCCACGGAGAAGGGAAGATCGGGGCGCACATCTTCGTTATGGGTGAATATCCGCACGATCAGGGAGCCGACACGGCTTCGGAGCTCGGCTGCGATAAGGTCCAGTGCCTCCGGGGTCAGCCTACCCTCGTCCACCACGGCCTGGAGCCGCTCCATGACGATGGCGACGACCCTCTCCCCAAACGCCTCCTCATCAAAGCCAGCCTCCTGGGCGAGCTGGGCCAGGGTGGCATCTTCACCCAGCCGCTGTGCCAGGGCATCGGCGGTTATGTTCAGAGCTTGCGCTACGTCGTGAAGGGTCGGCCTGGCGCTCTTGGGCAGGTGCTGCGCCTCCAACCTGTCCGGCTGCTGCCTCTCCCGCTCCTGGTGTCCGGCCAGGACCAGGGCCTGGTCCAGTGCCCGGGTCGCGGACTGGTTGGCCTCCTCAAGGTTCCGCAATGCCCGGTCCAACGCGGGGCGGGCGGCATCTGGCAGTCGTTCCAAGAGACCGTTCACCAGCTTCAACTGGCGGGCGCTGATGTTCTCCAGCAGCCGCTGGACGCGCGCCACGTGCTTTATCTGTGCGTCTCGGTCGAGGGCAGCGTCCTCTACTTCAGCGATGTGGTGGTTCAACCGCTTCAGCGTCTGGTTAAGCCGTTGCACGGAGCGTGCCCGCAGGACACCCGTATCGGCATCGAGGCGGCCCACGATTGTGGCGACGGTGCCGGCCTCGGGAATGTTGCCGCTGAGGCCAAACTCCACGGTCACGCGGCGCCCATCCTCGGTCACGATTACCGCGGTACCCTCGGCGACCTCGGCTATGACGCCGGTGATATGGACGACTTTGCCCTTTGTGGGCACGAACATGACGGTTACGGCGATGGTCTGGCCGTCCTCACGGAGCACCATGGCGGCGATTCGGTCCCCGGTGGATAGGTCCAGAAGGGTGGCGTCGTCGTTCTCCGGGGCGCGATACTGGGTATCGGCGGTGGCGGAGAGCTCGATCTCTCCATCCTTGGTCTTTACCACAAGGCTACCATCGCCCACGGAGACCACTTCACCGAACAGGCCGCTCTGCCTTTCGCCGGACTGGGGCGCTGGCGCCGCTGCAACGGTCTGGGCGGAAAGCCCCAGTAGTGCCACCAGGGAGACCGCTACCATCAAAATCCGTACCGCTCTTTGCCGTTTCATGACCTGCCTCCTGCTCTGTCGTGTGGAGCCCGGCGTACCGCCTCAGGCTCCCTAAGGAACGTAGACTAGGGATAGAAGTACCGATTCCTGGCCGCCGGCCATGTTGCTGGCCACGACCTCGATGATGTTGGGGCCTATCTCCAGGGAGACCTGCACGGCGAACTCTCCCTGCACATCCACCTCAACGGTCTCATCGCCGATGCTGACCACCGCGTCCGGCGTGGTGATGCCCTGCACGACGATGGTTGCCTGGCTGACCACGGTTTCATCGGCCGGCCCGATGATCTCCAGGAAGAGCTCCTCCGGAAGGGCGTCCTGGGAAGTTGCCGTAGGCGATGGCTCGGAGGTTGCGGTGGGAGAGACCGGCGGCGTTGTTGCCGTGGGCACTGGCGAAGCGGTGGGTATTGCGGGTGGGGTTGCAGTGGGATCTGAGCCGGTGCATCCAAGAGCCAGCAGCACCAGAGTGCATGCAGGTAGGAGGACCAGGCGGATGGAGCTCTTCATGTGCGTATTCCTTTCGATCTGGGGTTCTCTGGGCCATGCCAGGCCCTGGCCGGTCATACCGGCACCGTAACCATGATGGCACGTTGTCGCGGTGGTTTCCTGATGGTAGGCTGACGAGAAGCTGACAGCAGACTGACAGAGCACCCGAAGCGCTCCGATTCTAGATAGCTCTACTAGTCAGTATACTTGTGGGGTGGGCTGGTACTATCGCCCGAAAGGACTAATGTCGGGTGACTAAGGGGGTCACCCGGTGGCCCTTTCGATCCTAGAGCTGGTACGCAATACGCATGTCCATAACTGCTGATGATCTGCGAGTGCTGGTGGTGGCCGCCGACGCCCTGACTCGGGCGGGGCTGGCAGCGCTGCTCTCCGACCAACCGGGGTGCACGGTGGCCGGCCAGGTTGACGGCGATTCCGACCTCTCGGCGGAGCTGCAGGCGTATACCCCCGATGTTCTGGTGTGGGACTTGGGCTGGGAGCCGGCAGCGGCCCTGGAGCGGCTTGCGGAGCTGCCGGAGGGCAGCCCACCCGTGGTGGCCCTCCTGGCGGACGACGCCTATGCCGCCGACAGCTGGACTGCAGGCGCACGAGGCCTCCTGTTTCGGGACGCGGAGGCGGCACGGCTGGTAGCTGCCCTCACCGCCGTGGCCCGCGGCGTGGTGGCCCTGGACCCCCGGCTGGCGAGCGCGGTGGTATCCGCCAGAGAGCAGGCGCTGCCACGGGCCGGGGTGCTGACGCCCCGGGAGATGGAGGTGCTTGGTCTGATGGCCAGGGGGCTGCCGAACAAGGGCATCGCCCGGGAGCTGGCTATCAGCGAGCACACGGTCAAGTTCCACGTGAACGCCATCCTGGGCAAGCTGGGCTCTCAGAGCCGGACGGAAGCGGTCATGCAGGCTACCCTCCTGGGGCTGATACCCCTCTAGAGGCCATCGCAAAGCGATGGTGCTCCCTTTCGCACCCAGAGGTGGTATAGCTTTCGACCTGACCCTTTTTCCAGGTGCAACCCTAGCCACATGGGTGATGTCCGTAGTCCGTTCACCGGGTAGGGTAGAGCTAGCGAACGAATAGTTATGAAACAGCGGGGCTACTCCCCGTTGTCAGGAGGTCATAGCATGACGGATACCTTGCAGAACCTGTCCAACGACCTGTCGGCGACGGTGGCGAAGGCCGGACCGTCGGTGGTGCGGGTGGAGGCCCGGCACCGGCTGCCTGCCAGTGGCATCGTCTGGTCAGCTGAGGGCATCATCGTCACCGCGAACCACGTTGTGGAGCGCGACGACGAGATCCGGGTTGGCCCAGCGGAGGGGGAGGCCGTACCGGCGACGCTGGTGGGCCGTGACCCAACTACGGACCTGGCGGTGCTGCGCGCCGAGGCCACGGGCCTGACGCCGGCTGCCTGGGCGGAGCCCGATAGCCTGCGGGTAGGGCACCTGGTGCTGGCCCTGGGACGGCCCGGTCGGACGGTGCAGGCGACGCTGGGTGTTGTGAGCGCGCTGGGCGAAAGCTGGCGGACCGTCATAGGAGGTAGGGTGGACCGCTACCTGCAGAGCGACGTGGCGATGTACCCGGGCTTCTCAGGGGGGCCGCTGGTGGACGCGGAGGGGCGAGTCATAGGGCCGAACAGCACGGCGCTGCTCCACGGCGTCACCGTCACGATTCCGTCGCCCACGATACGCAGGGTGGTGGAGACGCTCCTGGCCCACGGACGGATACAGCGGGGCTACCTGGGAGTGGGTGTGCAACCGGCACGGTTGCCATCGGCCCTGGCGGAGCAACTTGGCCAGGAGGTGGGACTGCTGGTGGTCTCCGTGGAGCCGGGTAGCCCCGCCGATGAGGCGGGCCTGCTCCTGGGCGATACGCTGGTGACGCTGGCCGGGGAGCCGCTGCGGTATCCGGACGACCTGCTGGCCCTCCTGGGCGGCGAGCGGATAGGGACGGCGGTGGCGGTGCGATACGTGCGGGGTGGCCAGGTACAGGAGGCGCAGGTGGCCATTCGGGAGCGCTCCTAGCGCCACATTGGGAAGCAGCTACAGCAGAAGGTCATCATGTCCGCCATAGCACAGCAGTTGAACGCAGAGATGGCGTCCGTTGCGGAGAGCGCGGGCCGCGGCCTGGTGCAGGTCCACAACGGTGGACGGGGCGCAGGCACGGGTACAATATGGCACCCGGACGGGCTGGTGGTCACCAACGCCCACGTCGTCTCGGGCGGGCCGCTGCGGGTCACGCTACCGGACGGGCGCAAGCTGAAGGCACGTTTGCTGGCCCGCGACCGGGAGCAGGACCTGGCGGCCCTGGTTGTAGAGGCCTCCGGGCTGCCGACCATCGAGATAGGCGGCTCCAGGGACCTCCAGCCTGGGCAGTGGGTGCTGGCGATGGGGAACCCGTGGGGCGTCCGGGGTGCCGTCACTGCCGGCATTGTCATCGGCATGGGGTCGGAGTGGCCGGAGATGCCCAGGTCGCGTCGGGAGTGGATCGTGGTGGGCCTGCACCTGAGGCCGGGCTACTCCGGCGGGCCGTTGGTGGACGTTCAGGGCAGGCTGGTGGGGATCAACACGATGATGACCGGCCCGGACGTGGGCATGGCCGTGCCGGTGCACGTGGTCAAGGCGTTCCTGCGTGAATCGCTGGGCTCTCAACGGGTGGCTGCCTAGACGCGTGTGTTACGTGACTAGTACTTCCTTTGGTAAATCAGCGTACACAAGGGCACAACCTGAAGTCCCGCTCATCCTGTCCGATGATGCTTTGCTCATCGAGACTCTCGATAGCCCCGGTCAGCCGGGGCATATCGGAGAGCTTGCCTGTGGTGAGCTTGTCGAATCCATCGAAGGACATGAGCGGGACTATTGCTCCGCTTGTATGGTTCGACAGAGCCTGCCTTGAGCTTGCCGAAGGGCTCACCACGAGCGGACAATGATGACACACTTTTTCGCAACCAAGTACTAAGGCCCGTTCCGCACCCACTCTCGGATGTGGTTGAGGCTCAGGGGAAGCTGGGTGATGTTGACTCCCAGGGGCGCCAGGGCGTTCGTCACAGCGTTGCCCAGGGCCGCACCCGTCGCAACGATACCGCCCTCGCCGGCTCCCTTGACGCCCAGCGGGTTATGAGGCGAGGGCACCTCCTCCAGGACGACGCTCACTATTGGAGGGGTATCGGTGCTGGTGGGCAGCAGGTAGTCCATGAACGTCGTGGTCAGGAGCTGCCCGTCCTCGTCGTAGACCAGGTCTTCCAGGATGGTGGCCCCTATGCCCTGGACGGCGGCGCCGATGGCCTGTCCGTGGATGAACATGGGGTTGATGGCGCGCCCGATATCCTCCACCACGACGTATTTGATGATCTCGATACGCCCGGTCTCCGGGTCCACGGCAACGTGGACGGCGTGAGTCCCGTAGGCGTAGGTAAACTTGTCCGACTCGAAGAATGCGGTGGTCTCCAAGGCGGGGGCTTGCCCAGGGGCGTGCTCGGTAAGCTCCAGCACATCACCGATGGAGAGGAGGGGCGCTCCGCCCTCGGGTCCTTTGCGGACAACCTGCCCGTCCCGGTAGTCCAGATCGGCCTCCGGGAGGTCCAGATGGGCCGCCGCAATGGAGAGGAGCTTGTGCTTCAGGTCCTGGGCGGCCATGTAGACGGCGTTGCCGGCCATGACGGTGCCGCGGCTGGCGAAGGTGCCGACGCCGAAAGAGGTGAGGTCTGTTGAGCCGTGCAGCACGGTGATGCGATCCATGGACACGCCCAGGCCATCGGCGCAGATCTGGGCCATGGAGGTGCCGTGGCCCTGGCCCAGGCTGGCGATGCCCAGGTAGACCACGACATCACCCGCGCCGTTCACCACCACTCGGGCACCCTCGTGGGGGCCGCGGCCGGTGTCCTTGACGAAGCAGGCGACACCAACGCCGTGGTACTTGCCGTCCTGGAGGGTCCCATTGCGCTGTTTCAGCGCTTCGTAGTCGATCTCTTGCAGCGCCCTGTTGAGCGCCGATGCATAGTCGCCGCTGTCGAAGACGGCGGGGTTGCCGCCGGGGTAGGTTACGCCCACCTCATACGGCATCTCCGAGGCCTGAACAAGGTTTTTGAGCCGAAGCTCCACGGGGTCCAGATTCAGGTCCGCGGCCACCATATCCAGCAGCCGCTCCCTGGCGAAGCAGGACTCGTAGCGCCCAGGGGCACGGAACGTCCCAGCGCCGGTCTTGTTGGTCATAACGCAGCTGACCTGGCACTGGTAGTTGGGTATGCGGTAGGGGCCGGTCAACAGCCGGGCGGCGCCGGAGGGCAGGATGCCTCCGTGGGTGCGGACGTAGCCGCCCATGTCACCGTAGATTTCGGCGCGGATGCCCAGCAGTGTGCCGTCCCGCTTGGCGGCGATCTCGACCTCTATCAGCTGCTCCCGGGAGTGGTTGGCGGCCATGAGGTGCTCGCGCCGGTCCTCTATCCACTTGACGGGCCGCTCCAGCTTGATGGCCGCCCAGGGGACAAGGAAGTCCTCCGGGTAGAACTCACCCCGTATGCCAAAGCCGCCGCCCACGTCAGGCTCAATGAAGTGAATCCTCTCCTCGGGCATATCCAGCATGGAGGCCAGGACGCCACGGTTGAAGTGGGGGACCTTGGTGGGGCCCCAGACGGTGAGGTCACCGGTGCCCGGCTGGTATGAGGCCACCAGCCCACGGGTCTCCATGGGATTGCCCGTGTGGCGATGGAGCTTGAAGGACTCCTTGCGCGTGTACTCCGCGGTGCGGAAGGCCTCTTCGGCGTCCCCTATGGAGATGGTGAAATGGGCCGCCAGGTTGGTGCCGGTGTGCTCGTGGACCAGGACGTCGTCACGCAGAGCCTGCGGGATGTCGACGACGGCGGGCAATGGCTCGTAGGTGACCTCGATCTCGTCCAGGGCGTCCTCCGCCAGGTAGCGCGACTTCGCCACGGCGACGGCGATGGGCTCGCCGACGTAGCGGACCTTGTCGCTGGCCAGGGGAAGCTGCAGATACCGCTCCAGGCCAGGCAGCGGGTACATCCTGAGAGCGATTGGCTGGGCGATGGATGCGATGTCCTGGAAGGTGAAGACGGCGACCACCCCCGGTATCTCCAGCGCCTTGCTGGTATCTATGGACTTGAGCCAGGCGTGGGCATGGGGGCTACGCAGGATTGCGGCGTGGAGGACGTTCTCAACCTTCACGTCATCGACGAAGGTTGCGCGCCCGGTGATGAACCGGATGTCCTCCTTGCGTCTGATGGGAGCGCCTATATACGTCTCGACCATACTCTCGCCTTACGTCCCTTCCGCCGATTGGCTCGCCTCCACGATGGCATCTATGATAGGGAGGTAGCCGGTGCAGCGGCAGATGTTTCCAGAGATGGCCTGGCGCACCTGCTCCTGCGTGGGGGTGGGGGTCTCCCGCAGAAGGGCGTATGCGGTCATCAAAAATCCGGGCGTGCAGAAGCCGCACTGAAGGGCATGGTGCTCCTGGAACGCCAGCTGCAACGGATGGAGCCTGTCGCCCTGGGCCAGACCCTCCACGGTCATCAGGTCCGCACCGTGAGCCTGGACGGCGAGCATGATGCAAGAGCGGATAGCATCACCGTTGACGAGGAGGGTGCAGGCCCCACAGACGCCGTGCTCGCAGCCGAGGTGTGTGCCGGTGAGGCCAAGCTCGCCACGAAGGAAATCGGCGAGGGTGGTGCGCACGTCCACGGTGCGCTGGTACTCCACGCCGTTGACGGTCACCGTGATGGCGCGCGTGCTGGTCATGCCGCCCTGCTCTCCTTGGCCCTGGCCGCCGCCTGAGCCAGCGTCCTACGGGCTACTACGCCCGCCACCTCTTTGCGATACTGGGCGGAGGCGTGGATGTCTGACTCCGGTTCCAACTCTTCCGCGGTGATACGACCGATCTCCTGGAGGGCCTGTTCATCCACCCTGGTACCCAACAGTGCATCCTCGGCCTTTCTCATCCTTACAGGGGTGCCGCCCACACCAAAGAGAGCGATACGGATACCCTGGCACAGGTCGCTATCGTCCAGCCGGATGAGGGCCGCGACGCCGACGATGGCGAAGTCGCCGTTGCGGCGGCAGACCTCGTCGAAGCCCCAGCCGCTGCCCGGTGGCCAGGGCGGTATCCTGATCTCGGTGAGCAGCTCCGTGGGCTGGATATCGGTCGCATAGTCGCTTACGAAGAACTCTTCGGCCCTCAACACCCGGCTATTCCCGCTGCTCTCCAGGACAAGCTCCGCCTCCAGGGCGATGCACACCGCCGGAAGCTCCGCCGCCGGGTCCGCGTGGACAACGCTGCCGCCGATGGTGCCCCGGTTGCGAATCTGGAAGTGACCGATGTATGGGGTGGCGGCCGCAAGCAACGGGTTTCGCTCCTGGACCAGGGGAGAGCGCTCCACCGTGCGGTGGCGTGTGAGGGCGCCGACGGCCAGTCCGCCATCCAGGACTGGCGTGACGTGCGCAAGCTTACGGATGCGGTTGATTTCAACGATGACCGCCGGGCGCGCTATCCGCATATTCATGAGGGGCATGAGGCTCTGACCGCCGGCCAGCACCTTTGCCTCCTCGCCATGCTGCCCAAGCAGGCCCAGCGCCTCGTCCAAGCTCTCCGGGTCGTAATACTCGAACCTCGCCGGTTTCATTCGTCTCTTTCTCTACTGCTGCCACGTCGTCGGGGATTATAGCACGGTGACGCCTTGGGACTGGATGGCGTGGGGAAGTTTTGGCATAGCAGAGCTGGCCTGCTTACGAATGGTCATCAACTTAATAAATCGACACCTTGCTCCGCACGTATGGTTCGATGGATTCGACAAGCTCACCACAGGCAAGCTCACCACGAGCGGAGCAATAATCCCGCTCATCCTGAGCTTGCCCGTGCTGAGCCTGCCGAAGCATCGAAGGAAATGAGCAAGACAAGACATTGACAAGAACGTGGAGATAAGTATTTCAAGGCCAGTAGAGAGCGCGCTTGCATCTGGCGAGATATAATGCCGTGGGTTTGGAACACATCTACAGAGCGAGAGGTAGCCATGCAGGACGGAGAGACCCTGTCGCACAAGATCGCCAGCTTCCTGGAACAGCGATCGGGGTGGTTTATCCTGGCCATCCTGGCGGTAACGGCCCTGCTGGTCATTCCTGTGGCCACCATGGCACCCGACGAGAGTGCATCCGACGAGGGCGGAGGCGCAGTTTACGACCTGGAGGACTTATTCAATGCCAATCTGCCACCCCGGATCCATGGAGCATTCTTCGTCGCCGAGGCCAGGAACAGCGACTTCCTGACCCAGGAGCCCCTCTGGGAGCTGTATCGGAACACCGAACGACTCCGGCAGGCCGACCAGGAGGGCAACCTGAACCCTCCGGACCTGCCGGAGCGGCCTTATCTGTTTGACGGTTTCGATGTGGACCGTCAGCAGCCCATCGTCGGTATCTACACGCTGGCCGACGCCGTCCAGGACGTCCTGGCCAGGGACCCCAGATTGGACACGGATTTGGAGCAGGCCAGTGATGAGCAGGTGAAGTTCGCCGTGGCGCAGGTCCTCGCCGATCCCAGGACCGCCGGATTAGAGGACGCTCTCTCTGAGCAGAAGGCCGTGGAGCGCAGGAGTGTACTGGGGTTGGAGATAGACTACTGGACCACGCCGGCGCTGCTTATGACCGTGGCGGCGGACAATGAGCTGCTGGGTGGTGGTACCTTCACAAGTGCGGCCACCGGCGATTCGGTCACGGAGGGTAAGGAGCATTTCAATCGGAAAGCTCAGGAGCTCCTTCGCGGGGAGCAGGAGAGCTACCGGCTATGGGGTATCGCCATAGACGGAGGTCTGGAGATAGCTGATGAGGTGGCCACGGCGGTCCCGTTCATTATGGCCACCTTCATCATGGTCCTTGTGGTCGTAGGGATCAGCCTGCGGTCCGCCCGGGTTGTTGGGCTGACGGCCCTGGGGCTGATATTCATGATCATCTGGCTCAAGGGCCTTTCCAACCTGGTGGGCCTCAACTCCTCCACGGTGCTGGACTTCATTGTGCCCATTGCCATGATCTCCCTGGGGGCGGACTTCGTCATCCACGCCGTCAGCCGCTATCGGGAGGAGCGTAGGGTAGGCCTGGACGCCCGCCGCGCTCTACGCTTGGGTATGGCAGGGGTTCTGGGTGCTCTGGCGCTGGCCATGGTATCCGACGCTATAGCCTTTTTGTCCAACACCACGGCGGATATAGAGACGGTCATCGGCTTTGGCATCGGAGCGGCCCTGGCCATCCTGGCGGCATTCATCATCCTTGGGCTCACGGTCCCCCTGGTGCTGATGCGCCTGGATGCGAGGAGGGAAAGACGTACGGGCGGTGTTGCTGGCTCCTCATCACCTCCCCAAGAGCGGGGAGAGGGCATGCTCCGCACCTCACTGACCCGGTTGGTAGTGGTTCTGGCGCGGCGTCGTTTGGTGGTTCTACCGCTGACCGCGCTGGTCACTGTGCTCGCCGGCTACTACGCCTTCCAGCTGGAGGCCTCCTTTGATGTAAAGGACTTCTTCAAGAGAGACTCCGACTTTGCCGTTGGCCTGGACAAGTTGGATGAGCACGTAGGCGAGTCAGGAGGAGAGGCTGCGCTCATCTACATAGAGGGAGACCTGACGGACCCCGCGGCGCTAGAGGCGATACAGCAGTTCATCGAGCGTCAGGCCGGCAATCCGTACGTGGCAAAGAATGATGATGGCGAGGCGAGGCTCCAGGCACGGCCTATCTTCTCGATCCTGGAGCAGGTTATGGCCTCAGACTACGCCCGGGCCCAGATAGAGCAGGCCTCCGGCGTATCCCTTTCGACGGAGGACGCCATGGGTGAGCTCACCTATGGTGGCAGGGTGTACCGCTGGCCCACCTCCCGAGAGCAGCTCAGCGCCATCTACGACTACATCTCCGTGAACGGGGTCCCTCTGAGCCCGACGCGGTCCATCTACGACCCCCTGGAAGTGGGTGAGACCCTTTTCCATGACCCTACGCAAGGCCGAGAGTACGCCACGGGCATCGTGTTTGGCATTCCCGGCACACGGGACCAGGCGAACGTGATCGGGTCCCGTGAAGCGCTTGCGGATGAGGTCCAGCGGCTCGAAGCCGCGCCCTCCATAACCCTGGCAGGGCTCACAGGCTCCCCCTACATCCGTCAGGCAGGGCTGGACGCCACCACGGACGGCTTGCAGCGCGCCTTTCCCATAGCCGTAGTCGTTATACTCCTGTTAGTCATTATAGCAATGCGCTCCCTGCGGTTCGGTGTGGTCACCATCATTCCCATCGGCCTGGTGGTGGCCTGGCTCTACGCATTCATGTACGTGTTCGGTTTCGGTCTGAACTTCATCACCGCCACCATAGCCGCCATCTCCATAGGTGTGGGTATAGACTACGCCATTCACATGACCCAGAGGTTCCGAGAGGAGCTGGGGAAAGCGGTGGACAGTGTGGATGCGTTGCGGCAAGCGGCCCAAGGGACCGGCGTGGCCCTGCTGGCCTCCGCGTCTACCAGTGTCCTTGGATTCGGCATCATGGCCCTGGCCCCCATGCCGATGTTCTCTTCCTACGGCTTCCTTACCGCCGTCATGATCCTTATGGCAGCGGCGGCCTCTCTTCTGGTGCTACCGTCTCTGCTGCTTCTTGTGACCCCAGCGCGTGGGAAGGGGACGTAAGCGGGAGTAACCCGCTCGGCAAGATGCGCGGCGGAGCGCATGCGCTGAGCCCTGGCTAGACGGCGTACCTCTTCAGCAGGTTGCGGGCTATGACGAGCTTCTGGACCTCATTGGTCCCCTCGCCGATGATCATGAGGGGCGCATCCCGGTAGTACCGCTCCAGGGGCAGGTCCTTGATGTAGCCGACACCGCCGTGGACGCGCATGGCGTCCAGGGTCACCTGGGCGCACATCTCGCTGGCGAAGAGCTTGGCCATGCCGGCCTCCAGGTCGCACCGCTCGCCGTGGTCCTTTTTGGCGGCGGCATCGTAGACCAGGAGCCTGGCGGCCTGGATCCTGGTGGCCATGTCAGCGAGCATGAGCTGGATGGCCTGGTGCTGGGCGATGGGCTGGCCGAAGGTACGGCGCTGCTGGGCGTAGTGAATGGCGGCCTCAAAGGCGGCGGTGGCCACCCCTACGGCCCGCGCCGCTATGTTGATGCGTCCGGCCTCCAGGCCCTCCATCACCTGGTAGAAGCCCTGACCCTCCTGGGTGCCCACTAGGTTTTCGGCGGGGACGCGGAACTCCTCGAAGATCAGCTCGCAGGTGTCCACGCCGCGATAGCCCAGCTTGTCCAGGTCGCGTCCGACGGTGAAGCCTGTACCCTTCTCAGCTATGAAGGCGCTGATTCCCCGGTGAGCGGGCTGGGCATCACGATTGGTCTTGGCCATGAGCAGGACAACATCGGCATAGCGGCCGTTGGTGATGAACATCTTGCTGCCGTTGATGACGTACTCCTCGCCGTCCCGCACCGCCGTGGTCTGTATGGCGGCCACGTCGCTACCGGCGTCGGGCTCGGATAGGGCCAGAGCGCCGCGCAGCTCGCCCCGGGCCAGGGGAGGGAGCCACCTGCGCCTCTGCTCCTCCGTCCCTGATTTGGCGATGACGTAGGCGAGGATGGAGTGGGTGCCTATGGGGCCGGTGCTGCTCATCCACCCCTTGGCCAGTTCCTCGAAGATCATGGCGAAGGTGGTGTAGTCCAGGCCGAGGCCGCCGTACTCCTCCGGGATGGTGATGCCGAAGAGCCCCAGCTCCTTCATACGCTCGACGATATCGTGGGGGTAGGTGTCGTCCTGATCGTGCGCGCTTGCCTGGGGAGTGACCTCTCGCTGCACGAAATCGCGCACCGTAGCTATGATCTGGTTTCTCGCCTCTGCTGACTGTTGGCTCATGTCCTAGCTCCTCAACGGTTGCTGCCGCCTCACTATAGCAGACTCGCTTCCGACTCCACTATAAGACGGCGCCAAGGAGGCATTCGTAGGCCTTCCGGTTCCTTGCCCAGGGAATAGACAAGCGGTAGACTGGATACCTGAGTCCAACGGTAGATAGCTAGAGCAATGGCAAAGAGAAGCGGCGGTCCTCTATCTGGGTTCCACCCAGCCATCGTCCGGTGGTTCAACAACCAGTTCGCTGCCCCCTCGGCACCGCAGGTCCGGGGCTGGCCCGCCATTCAGTCGGGCAAGGATACGCTCATCGCCGCGCCCACCGGGTCGGGGAAGACCCTGGCGGCGTTCTTGACGTGCATAGATTCGCTGCTGCGCCAGGGCCTGGCCGGCGGCCTGAGTGACCAGACCCAGGTGGTGTATATATCGCCCCTCAAGGCACTGAGCAACGACGTTCAGAAAAACCTTGCCCTGCCCCTGGAGGAGATCGGCGACATCCTCAGGGAGATGGGGCTGGAGCCACCGGAGATACGGGTGCTTGTGCGCACCGGGGACACGCCCTCCTCCCAGCGACAGGCCATGCTCCGCAAGCCGCCCCACATCCTGGTCACGACCCCTGAGTCACTCTACATCCTGCTGACATCCGAGGGTGGCAGGGCCATGCTGAAGACGGTGAAGACGGCCATCGTGGACGAGATCCACGCGGTGGCGGGGAGCAAGCGGGGGTCTCACCTGGCGCTGAGCCTTGAGCGGCTGGATGCGCTGACCGGCAAACGGCCGGTACGCATCGGCCTCTCGGCCACCCAGAAGCCCATCCGGGAGATAGCGCGCTTCCTGGTGGGAGGCGATGGGTATCTGTCCGACACGAACCGAAGTGCGCCACGCTGCACGATTGTGGACGAGGGGTATCGCCGCCACCTGGACCTGGGCATTGAGATCCCCGGCACGCCCCTATCGGCGGTCTGCTCCAACGAGACCTGGGAGGAGATCTACGACCGTCTTGCGGAGCTGATCGGCAAGGAGCGAACGACGCTGGTCCTTGTCAACACCCGGCGGCTTGCGGAGCGGCTGACGTTCCACCTGAGCAAACGGCTGGGCGATGAGAACGTGGCCTCACACCACGGCAGCCTCTCCAGGGAGCACCGGCTTCAGGCGGAGCAGCGGCTCAAGGCGGGTGAGGTGAAGGCCCTGGTAGCCACAGCCTCCCTGGAGCTGGGTATAGACATTGGGACGGTGGACCTGGTCTGCCAGATCGGGTCTACGCACTCCATCGCCACCCTTCTACAGCGGGTCGGCCGGTCCGGGCACTCGCTGGGGGCTACACCCAGAGGGCGGCTCTTCGTCCTGACCCGGGACGACCTGGTGGAATGTGCGGCGCTGCTCTCCCAGGTGCGTCAGGGCAACCTGGACCGGCTGTTCATGCCTGAGAAGCCCCTGGACATCCTGGCGCAGCAGATCGTCGCCGCGGTGGCCGCGGAGGAGTGGGATGAGGAGGATCTGTTCCAGCTCTGCAGGCGGGCCTATCCTTATCGAAACCTGACCCGCCCGGAGTATGACCAGGTGTGGCGCATGCTTTCGGATGGGTTCTCAACGAAACGCGGTCGTAGCGGTGCGTATCTCCACTACGACGCGGTGAGCCGCCGGTTCCGAAGCCGTCGGGGCGCGCGGCTGGCGGCAATCACCTGCGGTGGCGCCATCCCGGATACGGCCGATTATGACGTCATCGTGGAGCCTCAGAACACCTTTGTGGGGACGGTCAACGAGGACTTTGCCATCGAGAGCCTGCCCGGCGACATCTTCCAACTTGGCATCTCGTCATGGCGCATACTCCGCGTAGAGACGGGGAAGCTCCGGGTGGAGGATGCCCGCGGGCTACCGCCCACAATCCCCTTCTGGCTGGGGGAGGCGCCCGCCCGGACGGACGAGCTCTCCGCCGCCGTCTCATATTTGCGCCAGGGGATCAGCGACCGTCTGCCCGACATTGCGGAGGCCATGCGGTGGCTCATGGAGGAGACGGGGCTGGAGCTCCCGGCGGCGGAGCAGATGGTGGAGTATATGGCCGCCGGCAAGAAGGCCCTTGGTGTGATCCCCACCCAGAGCACCCTGGTGCTGGAGCGGTTCTTCGATGAGAGCGGCGGCATGCAACTGGTGGTCCATTCGCCCCTTGGGAGCCGCATCAACAAGGCGTGGGGCCTGGCGCTGCGCAAGCGGTTCTGCCGGACCTTCAACTTTGAGTTGCAGGCCGCCGCCAGTGAGGATGCCATAGCCCTCTCCCTGGGGATGCAGCACAGCTTCCCTCTGGAAGAGGTCTTCTCTTATCTCCATCCAAACACGGCCAGAGACGTATTGGTCCAGGCCCTGTTGCCCGCCCCCATGTTCCAGACACGCTGGCGGTGGAACGTCGCCCGGTCGTTGGCCATCCTGAGGCAGCAGGGCGGCAAAAGGGTGCCGATGCCCCTACAGCGAATGAGGGCGGACGACCTGTTGGCCTCGGTGTTCCCGGACTCGCTGGCGTGCCCGGAGAACCTGGTCGGCGACATGGAGGTCCCCGACCACCCTCTGGCCAGCGAGACAATAGAGAACTGCCTGACGGAGGCGATGGACATCGACGGGTTCCTGCGGCTGCTCACGGACATCGTGGGTGAGCGGCTGAAGCTGGTGGCTCGGGACACCACGGAGCCATCGCCCTTCGCCCATGAGATCCTGACGGCAAAGCCCTACGCCTTTCTGGACGATGCACCCCTGGAGGAGCGCAGGACCCAGGCCGTGTCCATGCGGCGCACCCTGGACGTGGAGTCCGCCCAGGAGTTGGGACAACTGGACCCCGAGGCCATCCAGCGGGTGCGAGAGCAGGCGTGGCCGGAGGTCCAGAGCATAGATGAGCTTCACGATGCCCTGCTGGTCATGGGCTACCTCACCGAGGAGGAGGGCGCGCCCTGGAGCGACTATTTCCAGCAGCAACTGGCGGAGAAACGGGCCACACGTCTACGGGTCGTGGAGGGCCATGCGCTGTGGGTTGCCTGCGAGCGCCTCCCGCTGTTCAATGCCGTCTTCCCATCGGCGGAGGCCGACCCGCCCGTGCGCGTCCCGGATAGCGAGCGCGGGACTAACTGGGGCAGGGAGGAGGCCCTTCGTGAGCTTGTGCGGGGTCGCCTGGAGGGGCTTGGGCCGGTCACCATGGCAGGCCTGGCGGTCTCCCTGGGAGCGGGTGAGCGGGAGGTTGCGCCGGCGCTCATCGCACTGGAGGGGGAGGGCTTCGCACTGAGAGGCCACTTCTCCACCAGCGACGGAGATATGGAGTGGTGCGACCGGCGTCTCCTGGCCCGCATCCACCGGTACACCCTGGACAGGCTGCGGCAGGAGATAGAGCCGGTGTCCACGGCGGACTACCTCCGCTTCCTCCTGGCGTGGCACCATGTGGACCCGGAGTACCGGCTGGACGGGCCTATGGGGCTGGTGGCCGTCCTGGAGCTGCTGGAGGGGTTTGAGGTGCCATCGGCGGCGTGGGAGGCCCACGTATTGCCCTTGCGCCTGGTCCACTACAACCCTAGCTGGCTCGACCAGGTCTGCCTCTCCGGGGAGGTGGCCTGGGCGCGCCTCTATCCCCCGGGAGATGGCAACGGTCGGAGGGTGGGAGCCACGCGGTCATCGCCCATCTCTCTGGTGTTCAGGGACAATCTGGACACGTACCTGGGCCTGGGGCCCCCGCCTCAGGAGCGGAACGGACACCCCACCGGTGTGGCCCGGCAGGTCCTGGAGCTTCTCCAGGAGCGAGGCGCCTGCTTCCTGTCAGAGCTGGTCCAGTGGACGAAACAGCTTCCCGCCGAGGTGGAGAAGAGGTTGGGCGAGCTGGTGGCCCGGGGCCTGGTCACCTGCGACGGATTCGATGGACTGCGTGTCCTCATATCGCCTATGAGAAACAGGCCCGTGCACCGGAGGAATGGGAGGCGGCACGGCACCGGGCAGCATGCCTCGCAGCGAATGGCCGCCGGCCGGTGGTCGCCCCTGCGGAGGCCGGCGCAGGAGGCGGTGGACAGGGCGGAGCAGGTGGAGTCACTGGCTCGACAGCTTCTGCGACGGTACGGTGTGGTGTTCCACCGGCTGCTGCTCAGGGAGAGCAACGCGCCGCCGTGGCGAGAGCTGGTGCGGGTCTATCGCCGGCTGGAGGCGCGCGGTGAGGTCCGCGGAGGCCGCTTTGTGGCAGGCTTCACGGGGGAGCAGTACGCCCTTCCGGAAGCGGTCCAAGCGCTACGGGCCATCCGTCGTAAGAAGGCGCAGGGGACCACGGTCACCGTCAGCGGCGCCGACCCGCTGAACCTGGTGGGTATTCTGACCCCTGGCCAGAGGGTCCCTTCCCATCCGTCCAATCGGATTACGTATCGGGATGGGGTGCCTATAGACGTGGCGAACGACAAGCGCTAGCGCGCCGAGTCATATCACGGTGACGCCGTAGTAGCCGCGCGGGCAGGGGTTTAGCTCTAACCAGGAACAACCACGATGTCATCGGGGCTAAACGTCATTCTGATATCGTCGCCATTTACCTTAAAAATGTCGTGCAAATTTCCAAGTTCACCACGGCTGATTAGCCAAAGCGGGTCATCCTTACCACTGTCGCGAAGCCATGCATCGAATCCCGTCAACCCTGTATTGCCGCCCTTAATATAGCTAGTCAAGCGGCGAAAGAGTTTAGCCCATTGGGCCGCCTTTTCGAGATCAGACTCATCTCTTATTCGGGTGCCGGAAAGGGAAACATCCACCTTCCAGAGACCCCTGTTCCTCCGTTTCGCCCTTTTGGCGATGCCAGTTATCCGATCGCGAAGATCGACCGGCAGTCCCGTATAATACGCGGGATATGCCATGCCAAGGCCAATTAGTTTCGCGTTAAGGCTTTTGGCCATTGTTGATGGCCGAAGGTAAACGTCGGAGCCATCGGATTCGGTTGTATCGCCTCCAAATGCAAATGCCACCGGCCGTAGGGGTCCACGGAGCGCGATAGAATATAGCCCTTCCTTGGATGGGGGGAAGCCGTCCGAACCGATGTGTCTATGTCGACGGTCCTCGAAGGAGCGTACGTCACGTCCTTGAAGCCGGCTAGCCGCAGGAGCCGATCGCGAGCATCGACACATTCAGGAACCCTCTGGTGCAGTCCCCCGTAATGCAGCTCAAGGGCATCGATGCCTTCAAACCGCAGCTGGGCAAATCCCCCACCGTTGTAGCCAACGTCCCGACCGACAAGATTTGCCAATTGCTCTGGGTTGTCAGGTTTGAACCACATCGAATCGCCGTCAGGTCTTGAGCCCACAAACCGGAATTCAGATCGGTAGAAGAGGTGAAAGTGCCCTTTGGCTAGCCTGTAACTCATTCCGATACCTCCTACTCCTGATGGAAGCGACTAATAGCTGAACCTGCTTACTGCACCGTTGCCGATGAACTCCATCGCCGCCGCGCTGCGAAATATGAACTTTAAGAGGAAGAAATGTCGGAATCTTGAATGTATGGATGAATCATCGCCAGTTATCCCCACGCCTGACGATACAAACGGCCCTGTGCGTAGGCTAGCACTTGAGCCTTTGGGGGTCAACCGCTAGGCCGTTGCAAAGAGCCCGGCGTACTCGCATAATTCACACGCCTGGTTGTGCGCTCCTGAGGGAGGGAGGGTCGGTCACCGGTGGGCCTTCGCTTCCTACGGTGTGGACAGCCAACTCTAGCGTAGCGTAGAGGGAGCACGTGGTCGCATTCCTACGGTTCGTTGCTTGGCTGACGGTGCGGCGGGCCCGAGCGTCCTGGCGGATGATGGCGGCTTCGGCCTTTGGCGTGGTGGTGGCGGTGACGCTGGTATCCGTGGCGGTTATCCACTCCGGCACCCTGGCGGAGGCTGGGCTGGGCTATGCTCTGGCCACCTCCCCTCCACTGGAGAGGCAGAGCATACAGATGGTGGCCCAGGACCGTCCGCTGGGTAAGCGTGACTATGAGCGGTTGCGCCAGTCCATAGAGGAGCAGGTTCAGACCCGGGTGGGCTGGCTGTTCCAGAGGATGCACCGCTCCGGATATTCTGAAACCCTTCCCTTCGTCCGAACCAGCGAGGCATCGGTCACAGGGCCATCTCCAGCCGCCTACATCTTCTTCCAGGAGGGATTCCAGGAGCACGCCCGGCTGGTATCCGGCCGCTGGCCCCAGCAGACCCCCACCGTCTCTGATGATGGCAGCCTTTCCATGGAGGTGGCCTTGGGGGCTGAGACGGCCCGGGACCTGCGCTGGACCGAGGATGCGAGGCTGTTCCTGGTACCCTTTGCTACGGTCCCGGAGGAGAGGGTGGCCATCACCGTCGTGGGTATCGTAGAGCCTACCGACCCGGGGGACCTGTACTGGTTCCAGGACCTTACCAAGTTCCGCTTGGGTGGCACGGAGGAGGAGCCGATAGTCCCCCTGTACGCTGGTGAGCAGGGGTTCTTTGACGGCATGGGCACCCACTACCCCATGCTGTTCGGCACCTACTGGTGGTATATCACCCTGGACGTGGAGTCGCTGACCGCCGCCACTGCCTCAAGGGCACGCCAATCCGTGACGGCGCTGGAGTCGGACATCAACCGCGCCTTGCCCCGCTCTCTGGTCCTGACGCTCCTGGATACGATAATAGCCGACTATAAGCGTGACCTCACCCTGGCGCGGGTTCCGTTGTTCCTGTTCACCTCGTTGGTGGTCGGCGTCGTGCTCTACTACCTGGTGCTGATAGCCGTGATGCTGGCCCGTGACCAGGGTGCAGAGGCGGCCATCATACGCAGCCGTGGTGCCACCGCACTCCAGGTGGCGGCACTCCTGAGGCTGGGCGAGGGGCTGATCATAGCTCTGCCTGCGGTGCTGGTGGGACCGTTCCTGGGGTGGGCCATTGCCAGCAGGTTGCCTACAGGAGATCCCGGACTGGGAGCCCTCTCCGTTGGTCTCTCCCCATCCGTCTTCGTCATCGCCGCCATAGCAGGGCTGGTATGCGTGGCCGTGTTCCTGGCCTCCGGCATGGGAGTGGTGCGCCTGGGCATTGTGCGCTTCCTGCGGGAGCGGGGACGCCCGCCGGGTCGTCCGGCCATCTTCCGCTACGCCATAGACCTGGTGGTGCTGACCGCTTTGGGGCTGCTCTGGTGGCAGATCAGAGGACGGGGTGGATTCCTGACGGAGCGTCTGCTGGGCGAGGGTCTGGAGGTAGACCTCTCGTTGCTTCTTGGGCCGGCCCTGGCCCTCGTGGCCGCGTCGCTGCTGCTTCTGCGGACGCTTCCTCTGCTGCTACGGCTGCTGTCGCGGCTGGTGGACCCCCTTGGCCCGCCATGGCTGGCGCACGCACTGAAACGCATGGCCCGGGACCATTTTATGTATGGAACGCTGGCCGTACTACTCATGCTGGCCACCGCCCTGGGCGTCTTCGGAGCCAGCTTTGGAGCCACGCTGACCCGCAGCCAGGCAGACCAGGTACGCTATGCCATCGGTGGCGAGGTGGTGGTGCCACCGCCGGTGGGCTTTGGCCAGCCGGCAGCGGAGCTGCGGAGGACCCTGGCCTCGGTATCAGGCGTACGGGCCGTAGCCGAGGTCTACCGGGAGACCATATCGACGGCAGGGAGCTCCTTCAGCGGAGGTGGCTATGCTCTGCTAGCGGTAGACCCGGCCAACCTCCCCAGAGTGACATGGTTTCGAGAGGACCTGGCCGGCAAGGGTCTAAGAAATCTGCTGCTCCCGTTGCTCAACCCGTCAACGGCCACCGCGATGCCGCTGCCGGAGGGGACCGAGCGTATCGGGGTATGGGTCCGTCCGGAGCGCTCTTATCCCGTGTATAACCTCTACCTGCGTCTGGAGGATGCGGCGGGCTGGTATGAGAGCCTCCTTCTTGGCGACCTTGGTATGGAATCATGGGCCTACCTGGAGGCGCAGATCCCGGACCACCCGCGTTATCAACCTCCCTTCACCCTGGTGGGTATCAACATAAGTGGTGCACCCTACACGGGCTACGGGAGTGGCTCGATTGCCCTGGACGATGTTTCAGCCGTGGTGGAGGGAGAAACGCAGGTGGTGGAGGACTTCGAGTCGGTGGGCCCGTTGATACCTTTGCCTAACATCGGCGTTATTCAGGACACCCGGACGTATGAAGCCGAAGCGGCCCACTCCGGCCGTGCCGGTGTCCTCTTCTCCTGGACGGAGCGTATCAGCGGAGGACCGCGGGGCCTGTTCGTGCCGCCAGTGCCCATGCCTATCCCGGCCGTAGGCAGCGACAGATTTGGCGTGGGCCAGGAGCTTTTGCTCCGTGTGAAGAGCCAGCCGATACAGCTATCGGTACGGGACGTGGCGGACTACTTTCCCACTCTGCGTCCGGCCGAGTCGCCCTTCCTGATCGTCAACCTGGAGCACCTGGACCGCTATTTGAACATCCTGCCTCTGGGGAGTCCGGTTGGGCCAACGGAGTACTGGCTCGGGTTGCAGGAGGGAGCCGATCGAGAGCAGACCCTGGAGGAGCTGCGGGATGTCCTTCCCTCTTACGGTCAGATCCGCGAGAGGGAGGAGCTGGCGGAGCGGGCAACGGGCAATCCTCTAGCGGGAGGCGCATGGAGCGGCCTTGCCCTCCTGGCTGCTGGCGCTCTTGGCGGAGTGGCGGTCTTGGGGTTCGGTCTCTATGCTGGCCTGGCGGTCAGGCGAGCAAGATTGGAGCTTGGGGTCCTTCAATCCCTGGGCCTCTCCCGCTGGCGGGTGAGGATGATGCTGGCACTGGAGGGGTTGGTGGTAACCGCCGTGGGCCTGGGAGTGGGAACGGTCATGGGAGCCCTGGTGAGCCGCTGGGCGCTGGACTACCTGGGCGTCACCGCAAGAGGTCGGGCGGTTGTGCCGCCGATGGCTCTGGCCCAGGATGGCTGGCTTGCCGCCCTGGCCTTTGCGGAGATAGCGCTTGCCGCAATAGTAGCAACGGCGCTGGCCCTGGTGCTGGCAACCCGCCTACGCCTCCATGAGGTGCTGCGTGTGGAAGAGTAGGGTTTAGCCACCGTGCTCACCGGTGGTGAACGCTGGCCACGGCGACAAACGACCTTTGCAACGAGGCCTGGCATGGTGAAGGAACAACGATGGGACTGACCAGCCTGGTGCACTTCGCAACGCTTATCGCCTTGAGACGCACGTCGGCGGACTGGCGATTGCAGGCGGCGGCTGGCTTTGGCATGGTTCTGGCCGTGACCCTCATGGCCGCCGGTGTTATCTATTCGAACGCCCTGAGGGAGACGGCTCTGGATCACACCCTCCGCAACGCATCCGATGAGGAGTTGAACCTCACCGTACGCGTCTTCCATGCCCTGGAGCGCCCCGCCTTTGAGGCCACCCGGCAGTACGTGGAGGAGCATGTTTTCCAGCCCCTGAGCCCGCATGTTGAAGACACGGCGCTGCTGATTCGGACCTCTACCTTCTACTTTACGGACCTGCCCCAGGGTACCCAAACCCACCCAGAGCGGCCCAGGGGCAGCCTGCAGGCTATTACGGAGCTGGCAGACCACGTACGCGTGGTGGAGGGACGGCTTCCACGGCGCGCCTTTCGGGAGGTGGAAGTAGCCATAGACCCCCTGGGGGCCTCCTTACTGGGCCTCTCGATTGACCAGGTCATCCATGCGTTCTCCGCCGTCAGTGGGGAGCAGGAGAGCGCCCTGTCGGTGCGAGTCGTCGGCATCATTGAGCCCTTGGAGCTGCTGGACCACTACTGGCGGGTTGGCTCCGGCGACCGGTTGACCAACGCCGAGCGGGCATGGATATCGTTGCCCATGTACGCGGATAGGGACGCCCTGTTCGATACCGTGGGTGCGGCCCTGCCGGGCTTGAATACCGACTTTATCTGGCTGTACACCACTGACACGGAAGGGCTGAGGGGTTCTGAGGTGGACTACCTGCGGGCGACCCTTCTGGGCGCTATCGGCGAGATGAGCGCCAACCTGCGGAACTCCTCCTGGAGGACGGAGCTGGACGATGTGTTGCAGCGCTACACCACTCTCTTGGTGCTGGCGAGAATCCCCCTCTTTCTGGTGATTTTCATGGGAGTGGGCGTGCTGCTCTACTATCTGTTCCTTATTGCGGGGCTGATGGGGCGAGTCCGAGCGCCGGAGGTAGCCCTGTTCCGCAGCCGAGGCGCTTCCACTCCGCAGGTGGGAGTGATCATTCTGGTGGAGGGGCTGCTGCTGGCGGTCCCGGCCGTTGCTACGGGGCCCTTCCTGGCCCAGGCGCTGGTGGCGCTCACGGGACGACTTTTCCCCGCCGCCTCAGGGGGGCAGGGGTTGGCTACCATAGACCTCTCTCCTCCCGTGTTTCTCCTGGGCGCCGTCGGTGCTCTTCTTGCCGTGGCCGTGCTCACCGTCACCACCCTCAGCTCGGCCCGCCACGGCGTGGTGGCCTTTCGTGCCACCTCTGCGCGGCCGCCACAGATACCTTTCCTGCACCGTTACTACCTTGACCTGGCTTTGCTGGCCCTGATTGGGTTGCTCTGGTTGCAGCTCAAGTCACGGGGCTCCTTCCTGGTGCAGCCGCTAGCAGGCGGAGGATTGGAGATCGATATCACCCTACTGCTGGGGCCGGTGCTGGGGATGGTAGCGGCGGGGCTGCTCCTCATGCGGCTGTTCCCCATTGCCTTGAGGATCGCCGCCCGGCTGGCCGAGCCTGTGGGCCCGGTGTGGCTGGTGCACTCGTTGCGGCGTCTGGCACGCGACCCGGTGCCCTCGGGATTGCTCCTGATGCTGCTGGCGCTGGCCACCGCGTTCGGGGCGCTGGGGTCGAACGTCATCGCTACCCTGGAGCGGAGCCAGCGGGAGCAGGCCCTGTATGAAGCCGGGGCGGACGCACGCATCAGCTACTCCCTTGGAGCCCGGAGGACAGGGATACAGGGCTTGGCCGAATCCGTGGCTTTGCTGCCTGGAGTAGCCGCTGCCTCCGATGCGATACGTGTGAGAACCAGGGTTACGACGTCGAATTTCGGCAGGGACGCCATGCTTCTGTTTGTGGATACGGAGTCCTTTCACCAGACAGCGTGGTCCCGTGCCGACTTCACGGGGCCGCCCATGGCCCAGGCGCTGGAGCCTATCAGGCCCGCCGAGGCCGCGGCCGAGGGAATTCCACTCCCCGCGGACGCTACCGCTCTGGGGATATGGGTGCAGCCCGGCCGTCTCTCGGGCCGTGTCAACCTGATGGCCCGTCTGCGAGACGGGCGTGGCATCTATTTTGATATGCAGATTGGGCAGGTGAACGGTCTGGGGTGGCAATACCTGGAGGCTCCAATTCAGGTGGCCCGTCTGAGCAGGCGTAGCCCGTTGCCGCCGGCCATGGAGTCACCTTATACGTTGCATATCATCTGGGTGAGCATGCTCAGGGGGAGCGGCGGCACCGGGGCCGTTTTCCTGGACCAGCTTCAGGCCATGACGCCGCAGGGGCCCGTGGAGGTGGAATCGTTTCAGAGCATAGGGGGGTGGTACCCTCTGGAGGACAACCTGACGCCCGGTTTATACTCGCTGGAGCTGAGTGAGGCCGTGGCCCGTCCAGGACGCCGCAGCGCCGTTTTCACCTGGGGCCCCGGGGGTCTGGCAATCCGTGGCATCCGAGTGGGACCGCCTGAGAGACCGCTGCCGGCCCTGGTCAACCCCTCCTTCCTGGATACCAACCAGGTCCAAGTAGGCGATGTGGTCTCCGCCTCTATCTCTGTCGGCTCTCTGTACGTCCCCATGGTGGTTGTGGGGCTGGTGGACTACGTCCCAACCCTGGACCCTCGCAAGACACCCTTTATGGTCGCGGACCTGGCCTCAGTTCTGGAGTATGCGGGCCTTCACAGCAGCCGCCTGGTGTACCCGGACAGAGAGGTCTGGGTTCGCTCAGCCAACGGAGACCTTGAGGTTGAGCCCCTCCTCCAGACTATCGAACAGAATGGCGGTACTATCCGGGAGAGGTACGAAGCCGTCGCCATGGTCGCCGCGCGTACGGGGGACCCGCTGTTGGCCGCGGGATGGAGCGGGCTGCTGGCACTCTCCTTCCTCGTGGTGGTGCTGGCCAGTGCATCGGGCCTTGGTCTCTACATGTACATAGATTCGCGGGAGCGCCTGGGTGAGTTCGCGGTGTTGCAGGCCCTGGGCTTTTCCCACCGCCAGGTCGGCGGGTTGGTCTGGTTCAACCTGGCCCTGACGGTGGTCAGCGGCCTAGCTGTGGGAACGTGGGGCGGCCAGTGGCTGGGTAGCGCCGTCCTGCCCCTGCTTGAGGTGGCTGAAGGGGGCTCGCGGGTTACTCCACCCATGGTCTTGCAGAATAACTGGTCGGCGCTTGGGCTTGCCTATCTGTCACTGGCGGCGGCGACGCTGGTGACGGTGGTGGCCCTGGCGTGGACGTTTGGCCGGCTGGAGGTGCAGCGTTTCCTCCGGGTGGCAGAGGCGTGAATGCTTGGCGTGCTGGCGTGTAGGAGGTGCCCATGATAGAAGATACCAGACCGTACATAGAGTGCCAGGACCTGTTCAAGATCTACAAGCGGGCGGAGCTGGAGGCGGTGGCGCTACGTGGCCTGGACCTGGAAGTAGCCCGTGGTGAATTCCTGGCCATCGTGGGTTCCAGCGGCTCTGGCAAGACAACGCTGCTCAACGTCTTGGCGGGACTGGATGTGCCCTCCGCCGGGCAGGCACGGGTTGGTCACCGGGACCTGCTGGACATGTCGGAGCGAGATCGCGTGGAGTACCGTCGCCTGGAGGTGGGCTTTATGTGGCAGAGCACGTCCCGCAACCTGCTGCCTTACCTGACGGCGGTGGAGAACATAGAGCTACCCATGGCGATAGTCGGAGAGGCCGGCTTTGAGCGGCGGGAGCGGGCGCTGGACCTCCTCTCCGCCCTGGGTCTGGAGGACAAGGCCAAGCGTTTCCCTCACCAGTTCTCCGGCGGCGAGCAGCAGCGGGTTGCCGCCGGCGTAGCCCTGGCCAACCAACCTGCTATGCTTCTTGCCGATGAGCCTACCGGGGAGCTGGACAACCGCACGGCGGATGAGGTGCTCCAGGCCATGCAGGACATATGCCGGACATACGGTGTAACCGTGGTGGTGGTCACTCATTACCCTGGGGTGGACCGGTTCGCGGACCGGGTGGTACAGATACGAGATGGACGCATAGCGGCGGAGTCCGTTATTGAATCCACCTTCCAACGCTCGGGGGAGACGGTCCAGGAGGAATACCTGGTGGTTGACCGCGCGGGCCGTCTGCAGCTGCCCTTGGAGTCCATGGAGAAGCTAGGGCTTGCCGGGAGGGCCCACATTGTGGTCCAGGAGGACGGCGTGCTGATCAAGCCGAGAAGCAGGCGTGAATGAAGCAGCCTGTCCTGAAGGCGCCCATTATAACGACGCGGGACCTGGTGCGTCGCTTCCGGTCCGGTAGCACCCAGGTCGATGCCATCAGGAGCGTCAGCATGGAGGTCCTCCGGGGCGAGTTCCTGGTCATCCTGGGACGCTCCGGGTCTGGCAAGACCACACTCCTCAATCTTCTGGGAGGATTGGACCGCCCGGACAGCGGCACCGTCATGTTTGAAGGCCGGGACATCGGCGCCATGGCCGAAGCGGAGCTGACCGAGCTGCGTCGGCATAAGATCGGGTTCATTTTTCAATCCTACGGCCTGCTTCCACTCCTTTCGGCGTATGAGAATGTGGAGCTTCCGCTACGCATCAACGGTGTACCCCGCCAGGAGCGACGTCCCCGGGCGGAGGCGGCGCTGGAGCGCGTGGGCCTGACGTTACGCTCCAGACACCGCCCCTATGAGCTCTCCGGTGGCGAGCAGCAACGGGTGGCTATCGCCAGGGCGCTGGCGGCGGAGCCGGTGCTGCTGCTGGCGGACGAGCCGACCGGCGACCTGGATACCACCACGGGACGCGACATCGCCAGCCTGCTGAAGGAGGTGGTCCAGGGACAGGGGGTGACGGTGGTGGTGGCCACCCACGACCAGACCATTGCGGGCATGGCCGACCAGGTGATGGAGCTGGTGGACGGCTCGTTCACCGAGAGGCCCAGCGAACCCCCGGCCGCTAGAACTCAGGACTCCCGCACGGAATTTCGCAACAGCTAAAATGACACCTGACTCCCCGTTACCTATGGATAATGATCGAATCTTAAGCGATAGCTCGCAGCCCCAGAGTGCGGATCGCCCAAGGTAGCGCGGTTTGCAGCTGTTCCAACTGGACACGACGGGCAAAAGGAGCGGTTTCTGGTGCAGGCAACCCGGCTCGGGCCGAGAAGAACCCACTTACTAAACCGGCAAATACAGAGGCTTCCGGGCAGACATCTTCTGGTCTGGGCCCACCTTCAGACTCCAGGCAGGGAGCCAGAAAGCAATATCAAACAGCCCGTTGGCAATACCCATCTCATCCCAATCGACGAGCAGAACTCTGTTGTCTACAAAACAGATGTTATCGCTACGAACATCAGCGTGAACGAACTCTTCGCCTTCCAGCGGCGCGCTCTCTTCTGCCTGAATCAGGGAGGGAAGCGCGTCTTGCAGCCATTGTTTGGAGCAAAGACCAAGACTCAGGAAGGGGATGGGGTCCTCCTGCACCAGTGTCCACCCCCGTAGATCTGTTCGGTTGAGTTGTCGAACATCAGAGGGGATGGGCGTCGATCTCACTTTGGTCAGGGTTCCCAATACAGCATCGATGTGTGCTTTGTCCCAAGGGGGAGGCCAGTAGCCGTCGCTAAGATCCTCCAATATCAGAATTGGTGTCTGACCGTCGTCGCCCCACTCCAGCATGGAGGGGATGTAGTCAGACTCAAGGTTCGCGTATATGCCTTGCTCCAGCCTTAGCCACGCCGCTGCGAGTTCAGCGATACCGGCTTTCACGAAGGCCGAGGTCCCATTGTCGAATCGAACGACCCATCGTCCAGCAGTAGTGTAGCCGCGTTCTGCTTCAACCCATTCGCTGGATTTACTGCGCATCAGCAGCTCTACACGCTGCACAATCACTTCGGTCGGTGCTGGCAACCTATTGTTTCCTGTATGAAGAGGTCGCGTTAAGCTGCCCAATGCGGAGGGCATGTCTTCCCCGGCTAGCTGCTGAGCGTGGATAATCCGCGGGGATCTATCGCTGTTTCGGAAGGGCTCCGCTGGTCCGCCAGGCGTACCTCAGCGCCGGGCACCTGGGCATCGCAGCTGGGGCAGTAGTAGACAACCTGCATGGGAGAGCCACACCGGTTGTGGACAAGCACCACGTCGTCGGAGAGGTACTTGGCCCCCCAGGCGGCCAGCGCTCCGGCAACCAGCCCTAGCTCGTGCCCCTTCCTGGTCAGGTGATACTCGGCACGGGGAGGGTGTTCGCTGTAGAACCTCCGCTCCACCACGCCGTGCCTCTCCAGCAGCTTCAGTCTCTCCGAGAGAACGTTTGAGGCGATGCCCTGTATGGACTCCTTCAGCTCCGCAAAACGGTGATAGCCACGGAGGAGCTCCTGGAGAATGAGGATCGTCCAGCGCTCACCCACTACCTCAAGGGTCCTGGCGACGGGGCTGGATTGTGCGTAGGCCTTTGGCAAGCTATTCTTCCTGAGTACACCGTAATTCTAGCAGGTGTGTTGACACACAGCCAGTGAGTTGCTTTATACTACTCACTTGTCTTTAGCACCCTACTTCTGGTATCTGTAGTATCGACACCCATACTCACCTGACCGGCGTTGTGGTGAAGCTGTTGCGAGGTCAAAGATGCCGCTGCGGAAGATGAGAAGGTCCATCGGTCTCCTTGGCGGAGCGCTGCTGCTGGCGGCCCTGGCTGGCTGTAGCTCCACGGAGGTCGATGCCCCTCCGACGCCCACGACGGCGCTGGTGCAGCAGCCTGCACCCGCCGCCACGGCCATGCCCGGCGCTCCGGCGGCGCCAGCAGCGACGGCCGCCCCGCGAGCCACGGCAACACCGCGACCGACGGCAGCACCCGCCGGGGCGCCCAAATACGGTGGCATCGCCGTTTTCGCCACCCGTGGCGACCCTCCGGGCTGGGACCCGATGTTTACGCTGACCATCACGCTCTACAGTGTCACCGGCAGCATCTACGGCCGAGGCAACCTGGTTGCCGGCTCACGAGACGATCTCTACCAGGCATCGCCTGCCCTGGCCTCAGGCTGGGAGAGCAACGCCGACTTCACCCAGTGGATATTCACCATCCGCGACGACGTGGTCTGGCATGACGGCACGCCCTTCACCGCCGAGGATGCCAAGTTCTGGATAGAGCTTGCCGTGTTTCCGCCGGAGGGCCGGTTACCCAGCTTCATCAGGACCGTCTTCGGTGACCTGGAGAGCGTGGTTGCGGACGGCAACAGGCTTATCGTCACGCTGAACCAGCCTACGCCGGTCTACCTGAACCAGCTCATCAACGCACCCAGCTACAACATCGCTCACCCCCGCCATCTGATGCAGCCGGAGGTCCAGAGGGGCAACGCTACGGTAAGCCCCGACCAGGTGGACTGGGTGGCCCTGGGCCCCTTCAAGATGAGAGAGTACGTCAGGGGAAGCGTGGTACGGACGCGACGGTTCGACGAGTACTGGGACAGGGACCAGGCGGGCCGCCAGCTCCCGTTCCTGGACGGCATCGACTTCGCCATCACGGGCGACCCTGCCACTATGGTGGCCGCCTTCCGCACAGGGCGGCTGGACGGAACGGCGCCGGGAAGCGGCTTCTTCCTGACGCCGCAGGCCAAGGACTCCATTGCCGGGGACCTGGGCGCCCGTGCCTATTTCATAGACCAGCCATACCTGGCGTGGAATGTGCTCCCCAACGCCGAGCGTGCACCATGGGCCGATGTGCGTGTGCGGGAGGCCGCCTGGCTCTGGTTTGACCGGCAGGCGGGGATACAATCGGTGCAGAACGGCCTGGCGGTGGAGAGCACCTGGTGGTCCCCGGACGCACCATGGGTCAACCCTGACTTCCTGGAGTGGCCGGGCTACAACCCGAGCACCAAGGCCGCGGACCGGGAGCGTGCCAAGGGGCTGCTGGCCGAGGCCGGACACGCCCAGGGCTTCAAGACGACCCTCCTGTGCCGTGACCAGTGGATCCCGTGGTGTGAGTACGCAGAGAACGAGCTAGCGGGCCTGCTGGGACGGGACAACGTCAGCGTGAAGATCGTGGACGAACCCACCCGCATAGACCTCCTGTGCAAGGGCGACTACGATATCGCCATCTCCGGCCCCCACAGCGAGCTCTTCCCTGAGGGATCGGCCGCACGGTTCGTGAGCACCAACCGGTGCTCCGATATCAAGAACGACTCCAGGCTGGACGACTACTTCAGTCGCATAGCCGCCACGGACGACCCAGGCGAGCAGGCGAAGCTGGCCCGGGAGTTGGAGCGGTACGTCCTTCAGGAGCAGTACTACAAGGTCACCCTCTGGTACGAGCTGGCCTCACAGGCCTATCGCTCCCACCTGAAGGGCGTACTCACGCCGGCACAGGGAGGGCGTCACCACCTTCCCTACGATACCGCCTGGCTGGACAAGTAGGGCCGGGGAGCCAGAGCACCGCTACCCGCTCCGCCCCTAGTCGTCGGCGGTGGCTTTGGCCTCGTGCGCTCCCTCGGGAGTGAACCGGGGGAGCCAGCTCAGCCAGGATGGGAAGAACCAGTTCCAGTCGCCCAGAAGCTTCATGGTGGCGGGCAGCAGCACGGCCCGGATGACGGTGGGGTCAACGAGAACGGCGACTCCCAGGCCGAGGCCCATCTGTTTGAAGAAGACGAACCCTGATAGTAAGGAAGGCCCCAAAGACCAGTACCATAATCGCCGCGGCGCTGGTGATCAGAACCGCAGTCTTCTTGATACCCATTGATACTGATTCCTCGTTGCTGTGCCCTTCGTCGTAAGCCTCCTTGACCCGGTTGAGCAGGAGCATGTGGTAGTCCATGGAGAGGCCAAAGAGTACGGCGAAGAGGAACAGGGGCATGAAGAACTCAATGACGCCCGTGGCTTTAAAATCCAGAATACTCTCGCCTATGCCCCTCTGAAACACCAGCACCAGCACTCCATAGGCCGCGCCAACGGAGAGGAGGTTCAGAAGGATGGCCTTCACGGGTATGACGATAGAGCGGAACATCAGCAGAAGAAGCAGGAAGGCGAGCCCCAGGACGAAGGCGAATACGATGGGCGCCTTGGCGTTTACGTTGTCTCTGCTATCCACGGTAGAGGCTGCGCCGCCGGTCACCAGCACGTCCGCCGTGGTGGATTGGGAGGCGTCTGGAACCAACTCCTCTCGCATTCTTCTGAGGGCGTCCTCCGAACTCTCCTCGTCGTCGGGGTCTAGTACGGGCACCGCTATGAGCATCAGGTCACCGGCAGGGTTTACCTGGGTCTCGAAAGGCGGTGCGAAGGCGGTGTCCCGGCCGACCGCGTCGATAAGCTGGGCTACCGAAGTTTCGACATCGGGGATAGTGACGTCGTCCCCTACACCCGCATCGACCACAACATAGAGGCGGCTGGTCTCGGCGAGGGTAAAGTGTTGCTCCAAGAGCTCAAGGCCTCGCCTTGTTCGGAAATTGTCCGGGAGGGTGGTGCTGTTGAAAGGTGTCGAGCCTATGTGCAGCGAGAGGAGCGGCACGGAGAGGGCGATGAGTCCCACCAGGGCTACCGAGGCAAAGACCACAGGCCGGGCCATGACGGCATCGGTTATGGTGCCCCAGATTCCTCCACCACCGGGGGTTCGCCCCAAGCCAGGGGATTCGCAACCGGTTCACGTTGTCGCCTAGCAGAGAGAGCAGAGCGGGCAGGAGGGTGAGAGCGGCAACGATGGTGAAGAGAACCACGATGATTGCGCCGAGACCCAGGCCGGTGAAGAGGGGGTCGCCAACGAGCAGGAGACCGAAAAGGGACACCATCACGGTGATGCCGGCGTAGAGGACTGCCCTACCTGTGGTGTTGCTGGCAACCTGGATAGCGTCCAGTTTGGGTCTCCCGGCGGCGCGCTCCTCACGGAACCGGTTGATGATGAAGAGGCTGTAGTCTATACCGACGGCCAGTCCCATGAGCAGCACCATTTCGTAGTAGTAGAAGTTCAGCGACTCAACCCTGCTCACCAGGACGGCTGCGCCGAGGGCTGAGAAGATAGCGGTGAGCGCCATCACCAGGGGAATGATGGCCGCGACTATGGCACCGAAGGCCAGCACCAGAATGATGAGACCACCCACGAGTGCGACCGTGAGTATCTTGTTGAAATCCTCTGTCAGGGCCAGCTCAAAGGCATGGGACGTGGACGCCCCGCCAAACAATGCGATCTCAAAGCCTTCGTCTGCCGCCGCCCAGTTGGCCTCCTCAACGGTATTGAGCAGCGGGTCTATCCAATCTTCACAGCAGTCCTCTGTCTGGAGCACCAGGCGGGCCATGAGCACGCGGCGGTTGTCCGATACCATGCTGGGGAGATTCGTATCGTAGTAGCTCACAACGGAGGCGACTCCCTCCAGGTCTCTGAGCGTGGCTACCACGGCGTCAACGGTGGACTGGAAGGCAGGGTCGCTCACATCCACGGATGAGCTGCTGAAGAGGATGAATTCGGCTGGGCGCTCTAAGTCGTCGAATCTGTCGCTGATCAGGTTGTCGGCTCTCAGCGATTCACCCGCCCCGAACTCGTTGTTGGTCTCCACACCCAGGAACACGTTCAGGAGGACGGCCACGACGAGAAGTGCCACGGACCCAGCCACGACGGGCCAACGGTGGCGGGCGCTCCACCCGGCTATGCGCCCGGTGAGCAAGAGCCCGGGTGCACCATGAGGAGATACGTCTGCGCTAACGTTTCCACCTCCCGGGAATGCAGGGTGCGGTGGGAGAATCCCTCGTAGTCTAGCGTCAACCTAGTCTCAGGTATTTGAAAGAGGGTATGCCAGCACAACGGAAACTATGCCTCTGACGCCCCAGAAGGTACACACAGCCCTGAGGCGTGTCAACTTCCAACTATTCCAGACGGATGTAAGGAGACAATCCATATGCTTCGGCGCACCGGTACCCGAGATTCCATACTATATACGATGATCGTGGGAATTGGCCAACGAAGGGACGAAGAAGGGGCCGGTAGCCTTACCCTGGTTAATCGGAGTTGCTTCCCTCAAGCTTCGCCAGGGTTACCGAACAGCTCTACGGCTTGGACAACCCGGTCGTATCGGCGCAAGCCTGGCATCGCCAGCCCAACCCGGTAGAGGCCAGACACGTGGGCGACGGCCACCCCGCTATGATCGGTGCCGCAGAGGTATGTGAAGCGCCAGCTTCCGTTGCTGGCCTTATGGCAAGTTCGGGTGGGTGCTAGAATGTTGGCCACCTACGTTTGAGTTGGTGTGCTGCTAGGCGGGAGTGAAATGGTTCAGGGTTTTTGGAGAGACCTCTCAACAAGAATCGAGAGAATCGGCGTAGACTCGACGGATAGCGACGAGCTACGGCTGAAGAAGCGATTGCTGGTCGCCATCGCACTCATGGTCATCCCTGCCGCACTAGTGTGGGGGGTGATTTATTTGATATCAGGGGAACCTACCGCAGGCCTAGTCCCGCTAACATATGCAGGATTCTCGTTCGTCAGCATTGCTCTCTTCGCTGTCACACGAGGTGTAGACCGTCAGCGATAATGGGACACGTGAGAGGGGTAGAAAACCCGAGAGTCTGAGAGTGGTGTGAGCTCCTGAAGTGAGGGGAGAGTACCTCATGAAAGGAGCAGCGATGTCCCAGTCAGACGTCAGCAAGGCCGAGGCCGCCGATCAGCGGTCGGAGCAGACTAGGTCCTTCGTTCGACGAGTTAGAGCGGCTACCCGGCGCAAATACACCCCGGAAGAGAAGATCCGTATCGTGCTGGAGGGCTTCCGCCGCGAGGTCACCGTGAACGACCTGTGCCGGCGGGAGGGTATCAAGCCCCACTCCTACTACTCATGGACCAAGGAGTTCATGGAGGCGGGCAGGGAGCGGCTGTCCCGTGACACGGTGCGCGATGCCACCCGGCAGGAGATCCAGGATCTCAAGCGGGAGAACGGCGAGCTCAAGCAGCTGGTAGCCGAGCTATCCCTCGAGGTCTACCGTCTGAAAAAAACGGCCATACCAATGCCCCAGAACGGCGTCGGTACCAGCGGATGAGCGCCGTTGAGAAGGCGACGGTCCTGGCCAGTGTAGCCGCATCACCGCTGGCCAAGCGTCGGGTGCTCAGAGACCTGGGTGTTCCCAAGAGCACCTACTATCGGTGGTTGATGCGACAACAACATCAACAAGGTCTCGAGGACCGACCTGGAGCCAGCGCTCCACCGTGGAACCGCCTTAGACCTCAGGAGGAACGGTCGATCCTGGAAGCGGCCAGGGAGATGCCGGAGCTAAGTAGCCGCCAGTTGGCAGCGTGGTCTACAGACAACCTGGCCTTCGCTGTATCCGAGTCCACTGTGTATCGCATCCTGTGCAGAGAAGGTCTTGTGAAGTCACCCGAGATGCAGCTCAAGGCCGGCAAAGAGTACCATCGCAAGACCAGCGGCCCTCACCAGATGTGGGCTACCGACGCCTCCTACTTCAAGGTGATCGGTTGGGGCTACTACTACCTGGTCACCGTGATGGACGACTACTCCCGCTTCATACTGGCCCACAAGCTCCAGCGGGACATGACCACCGACTCTCTCATCGAGGTGGTCCAAGAGGCCGTGGACAAGACCGGCATGACTGAGGTCCCAGTGGCCGACCGGACCAGCCTGCTGAGCGATAACGGCTCAGGTTATGTCTCCCGTGGCTTCAGAGACTACCTGCACCTGGTGGGAATCAAGCACATTCTGGCCGCGCCGTTCCACCCTCAGACCAATGGCAAGCTCGAGCGCTATCACCAGAGTATCAAGCGGGACGTCAAACAGGTCCCCTACGAGATGCCTTCTGCCCTGGAAGGAGCAATCGCCGCCTTCGTGGCCTACTACAACTACCGACGCTATCACAAGGCGCTGGGCAACGTGACGCCCGCAGACATGCTCAACGGAAGGCGGGAGCAGATCCTCCAACGGAGAAAGGAGGTGCAGGTCCAGACGTTAGAACGGCGAAGACGCTACAACAAGACCCTCAGGGAGCTCCCACGCAGCTCTTCATAATAATAATCTTCTCGGGTCCTAATCTGTCCCACTTGTGCTGATTGCCAACATTAGTAGGAGAGAGCGTCTCACTGTTTGGAGATCTCGGAGAGGTCGTTCAGCCAGACTTGAAGGGATACCGCGAGAACGGCAGGCTCGTACTAACCGAGGCTGACTTCCTGGAACTCGCAGCCGAACTGCGGAAGCAGGTTCAGATGGAACTCATCACCCTTCCGTACTACCCCAAAACCGGGATGGTGATCACGGATGAGGAGTGCGGTGAGAGAAGGACAGATTAGTCTCCCAGCCATCACAGGAGCAGGGGCCAAACCCGCTTCGACCATAGCCCGCGCTCGCTCACAGGTTTCGAGACATCTCAGCCGGCGCCTCCCCTACTATTTGACCGTCGAGGAGGCACACAAGCTCGTGGATGTCGCAGGCACCGAAAGGGACCGCCTTTCCCTCAGACTCTTATGGGAGACGGGTGTCCGGGTATCTGAGGCCATCGTCCTCACTCTTGGGAACATAGGTAGGGATGGCATACGAGTTCTGGGCAAAGGCCAGGTCGAAAGGGTGGTGTTCGTGCAGGACGCTTTGGTCAGCTCCATCCTCTTCTACGCCCAAGAACACCTACTGGAGCGCCATGACTTCCTGTTTCCCTCACGCAAGGGGGGGCACATTACCAAGCAAAGAGCTGACCAGATCATCAAGCAGACCGCCCGGCGCGCCGGCCTCCAACGCAAAGTTCATGCCCACCTTTTCCGCCACGGGTATGCCATCAACTTCCTCAATAGTGGTGGGCGGCTTGACGAGTGGTGGGCGGCTTGACGCTCTCCAAGAGCAGCTCGGACATCGGGATATCAACACCACTCGCATCTACCTACGGCTGTCTGATGAGGACGTTAAAAGAGAAGTCGCGAAGATCCAGTTCTAAATGCCATTCCCCGCCTTCACCACAATATGATTCAGTACCTCGGGGGACGCTGTGCCACAGGCTCCGCCCGGGCCACGTCTTGTACGGCCTTCGAGACGTTGAAGGATCCCGGAAATCCAGGTCGCGACTCCGTATCGAGCCTGACTACGTCTGGTCACAGGCTGCTGACCAAGTCCACCGAACAGGTTTGCCTCGTTCCGCAAAGTCACGCATCCTCAAAGAGTGTCTCCACTTTGATGTCAAGCGCCTTGCATATGGCGACAATCTCAGCATCTGTCACTGGGCGAAGACCAGCTTCAATCTTGGAGATGGCAGTCCGTTCGATGTCAATGCCAAGAGATTGCAGCCGGGCTGCCAGTTCCTCTTGGGTGACTCTCCTTCCGGAGCGGTACCGTAACTCCCTAATCCGTGGCCCGACGACGTTCCTCATGACGAGGAACATTGTCGGTGGGAATCACTGCAGTATTGTGCGCAAGACGCATATTTTGTGCTATTTTGGCACTATTCCGGCGGGAGAGGAGGGAGGTGACACGCACAGCCATTGGCGTCGGTGGTATTCTTGTTGCCTTGCTGAGCGGGTGTACCGCATCGCCCACGCCTACTCCGACACCCGCACACGTTGTGAGCACCGGAGTCCTCACCACCAACATCCTTGTCGATACCCGATTCCTTGAATCCAACCCGTAAGGCACAGTCATCGACGATTCCACTCAGCTTGTTCAGTTCCACGTGCAGGTTATGCAGGAGGGTGATGGGTTTTTCCATGCAGAGTTGCCTATTCTGACCATTCGAAACAAGAAGAATGAGCCGATGACAATCTATGTCATCGGCAGCACCTTTGATTGGGACAAGTTCGAGGACTTCCCTGACGGCCCACCGGTTTTCTTCCTCGAATATTCCCATGAGGACAGATGGATTATCTTAGGATCCGGGGACTACGTAATGACTCCACACCAAGAGCTGAAACTCCGGGCAAGACCGGTTTCTTCAGACGCTTTGGCCACTCTTGAGCAGCTCTTTGAAATTCCCGAGGAATTCAGAGACTTCGTGTCAAAGTGGCGGCAGGCCGTCTCAAGCCTCATGGGGACGACCAGACAATCGGCTATAGGTCTGGAAGGGTGCTGCTAGCCCCAGCAATATCCCACTTGGCATCCCTTCCTGTCGGTACCTACTGGTCTCCCCAGTCTGGCCATCGCGGCCACCGTGCTGAATGGCGATCAGCCAAGGATCCAGTTGCCCTTCCTGGCCTTCTGGCAAGTTCAGCCGATCCAAGGCCTGCCTTTTCCACCTGACTGATCACCGGATTGAAACCTGAGAGCTCCGCACTGCAATCATGCCATCACGAGATTGGTGCGTTGGCACCAGTCGAATCCTTCAAAGTTGGCTTCAGGCGCTGCATGGATGTTCGTCCCCAGTAGGTTCCGTGTGCCCTCTAGCCCTCCCCGGCCGGAATCGGCTCGTGGTACAGGGGTAATGTAATCTCGCCCTTCACGTTCTCGTAGAATGCCTTGTAAGGTCGACTGACCGCTCCATTAAGTATCTCCATGATTACCTTCCTCGCCCATCCCAAGCGCGTGAAGGCCATCGCCTCTGCCAAGGTCAAGACAGACGCCAGAGACTCGGCCACGCTGGCCCACCTTCTGCGCACGAACCTTCTACCCGTTTCTTATGCTCCTCCTCCACCAGTACGCAGCTGGCGGGAGATGCTCCGTACGTGGGGCCGGACACCTATGCTGCGGCTTGAAGCATCGGCACGCGGTGTGACGTTGTCCGTCGCTCCCCATGGAGTCTACGACTGATTGCGGCTGCCTGGCGCGCAGACAGCCTGGCGCTGTTGACACGACCCTTGGATTGTGCTAGAAAATCACACTTAGGCAATAGTAGCGCAGACGTTTGAAGGGAGGGACTCATGGTACGGTGGGGATTCACGGTAGACCTTGAACGGTGTGTGGGATGTCAGAGCTGTGTGATCGCCTGTAAGGCGGAGAACGGTACGCCGCGGAACATTCACTGGATGCGGGTTCTGGAGCGGGAAGAGGGGGAGTTCCCGTATGCAGAGCGGACCTTCACTCCGGTCCGGTGTAACCATTGTGCCAATCCTCCCTGCGTGGCCGCATGTCCCACGGGTGCCTTTGTCCAGAGGGAAGACGGCATCGTCTGGGTGAACCAGGATGTATGTATAGGCTCCATGGCTTGTCTGACCGCCTGTCCCTACTATGTGCCCTTCCGTTGGGATGGTGGTGACGGCTACTATGGAAAGGAGCTCACGCAATACGAGGAGGCTAAGTACAAAGATTTCAAGGTAGGCACCGCCCAGAAGTGCCACTTCTGTTATCATCGCTTGGACGTAGGGCGGCCGCCGGCCTGTGTGGAGGCGTGTCCGGCGGATGCCTTGAACTACGGTGACCTAGAGGACCCGGAGAGCCGGATCAACGTTCTGCTGCGCCAGAAGAAGCACTTTCGGCCGCGGGAGGAGCTGGGGACGGACCCGGGGCTGTACTACCTGACGGGGAAGGGTGGAGGCAGCATAGGAGGGAAGGCATAATGGCCACCAGGGGGCCTAGTGCCGAGGGGGGGCTCATCGTGGCTCTGGAGGGGATATGGTCGGGCTGGCGGGGGAAGCGCCGGAGCCACGGACTGAGCGAGCACAAGTTCGTCCTGGACCTCCCGGTGCAGAAGCACTGGGACTGGAAGGTGGCCTTCTACCTGTACCTGGCGGCCAGCAGCGGCGGGCTCATCTTCTTGGAGGTGGTACTGCAGTGGCTGGGCGTCATCGAGGAGAGGACAGCGATGTGGGGGATGTGGATAGGGCTGGGGCTGGCGTTGCTCTCGCTGGTGGTGCTGTTCGATCACCTGGGGCCGGTGGCGCGGTGGCGTTTCCACTATGCTTTCCGGCGGCCTCGGACGAGTTGGATCTCCCGGGGCGCCATCATCGTCACCGTGTTGGTGGTGCTGCGGGTCACGGTGTTGCTGCCCGAGGTATCGGGGCTGGAGGGGCTTCCCTGGGAGGAGGGGACGGTGGCTGGCACCGTGCTGCGGGGCCTTGTGGTGGTCTTCGCCCTGGCGTTCATGGTCTACAGCGGGCTGGTGATCTCCTCCTGGAACTCTATAGCCTTTTGGAACACGCCGCTGCTGCCGGCCCTCTACGTGGGCTACTCGTTCCTGGGGGGGCTGGCGGCGCTGCCGCTCCTAGCCTGGCTGGTGGAGGGAAGAGCGGGCATGGAGGCGCTGGGGAAAGAGGTGTGGCCGTACCTTTTGGGGCTGCTGCTGGGCAATGGGCTATTGCTCTTCCTCTACGTCATAGGGATGGCCACGGCGACAACGCCGGCGCGGGAGTCGGTGCGCCGCTTGCTGCACGGAGCGGTGGGTTGGAGCTTCTGGGTAGGGGTGGTGGTCATTGGCCTTGTGGTTCCGACGGTGATCGTCGCCCTGGCGGTGGGAGGGGCTCTCGAGGATGGAGCCGCAGCGGCGACTCTGCTGGCCGTGGCCGGGGTGGCCGTGCTAATTGGGGGGTTTCTGCTGCGGGACAATGTCCTGCGGGTGGGGGTCTATGCAAGCCCAGTCTAACAGAGAGAATGCCCCTGAGGCAGGCACAGCAAGTGCCACGGGTTCAATGGTGAAGGTAACCGTGTTGCTCATGGGGGAGTTGAAGCGCTTGGCAGGGAGACGGGAGGCGTGTTTCTGAACTGACCTTGTAGGAGAGATAGTAAATGCAGCGATACATTCTCCAGCGCTTGGCGTTGTTCGTGCCGACGCTTCTGCTGGCCTCTCTCATGATCTTCGGCGCGATGCGCATTCTACCAGGTGATGTTGCTTTGGCCGTGCTCGCTACCGGTGGCGAAACGGCGGTCACTCCAGAAGCTGTGCAGGAAATGCGTGAGCGACTGGGCCTGAATAAACCGCTCCCTGTACAGTACGGCGAGTGGACATGGAGCATGGTAAAGGGCGACTTCGGGGGAAAGTCCCTGCTGAACCGTGAGCCTATCGGTTCTATAGTAGCTCGTCGATTACCCGTAACGTTACAGTTGACGCTGTACACCATGGTATTTGCTATGGTGGTCTCTGTGCCTCTTGGAATCGCCGCTGCCGTCTACCAGGACAAGTGGTTGGACTACGTTATACGGATTGTGGCGGTGCTCGGATTGGCAGTACCGCAGTTCTGGGTGGCGTATATTATGCTGATAGGCATGGCTTTCATTTTCACCTGGTCACCCCCGATTCTCTATAGCAACGTTTGGGAAAATCCTGGAGACCACTTCTTGATGATGATGTGGCCTGTTTTGATCCTTTCCTGGGTCTATGGGGCATACCTCATACGGATCACACGGTCTACAATGCTAGAAGTGCTCCGGCAAGACTATATTCGCACGGCCCGGAGCAAAGGCCTGGCCGAAGGGTCGGTTCTGTGGCGGCACGGGTTGCGGAATGCCTTAATCCCAGTACTCACCCTGGCGGGGCTGTACGTGGGTACCCTGGTAGGAGGCACGGTAATTCTAGAGGCGGTCTTTGGTCTTCCAGGAGTGGGGCAGGCTATCATTGAGGCGGCTGCGTTCAGAGACTATGCGGTAATTCAGAGCCTGACAATGGTAGTAGTGTTCATGATGCTCAGCATAAACCTTGCGGTTGACATTGCTTATGCATTCATTGACCCGCGGATCTCGTACAAATAGCCAAATTCCTTGTATTGGCAGGTGCTCGTCCCGTCATTCTTAAGCGAGATCGTTAGCAAGAAACAGAGAAAGATGGATCAAGCCAAGGTCAGCGGACCAACTATTGCCATGCGACCTCAGAAGAGGTGGGCTTGGCACGTGGCCTATTTTGTTCGAAAGAAGCCTTTGGGGGCCGCTGGCGGCTTCAGCCTCTTAGTGGTGGTCGTGATCGCCATTTTTGCTCCCTTTGTTGCTACTCATGACCCTATCCTGTCGGATATCTACAAACGACTTACACCGCCCGGTTCAGAATTCTGGCTAGGGAGTGATAGCGAGGGACGCGACCTCTTTAGCCGCATTGTTTTCGGTGCCCGCATCTCGCTCTACGTAGGCGTGGGTTCAACTCTCCTGGGGACGGTTACAGGGACTGTTGTTGGCGTAGCTTCAGCTTATCGGGGAGGCAAGGTTGACTTGCTGTCGCAACGCCTTGTGGACGCAATGATGGGGTTTCCCGGCCTGGTAATTGCCCTGGTTCTTGTAACCTCGTTGGGGGCCTCCCTCAACAACGTGGTTTTCGCCATCGCCTTCTCTTTGTCGCCACGCATGGTGCGACTGGCACGCTCTACGGCGCTCACCGTGAGGGAACAAGACTATGTGCTAGCAACTCGTTCTATCGGAGCAGGCCCCGCACGGATCATGTTGAGGCACATCTTGCCCAACAGTGTGACTCCCGTTCTGGTGCTGGCGACAGGGTATCTAGGTACTTCTATCATCATAGAGGCCAGTCTTAGCTACTTGGGCCTCGGTGTGCCGCCGCCCCATCCATCTTGGGGCCGTGAAATCTTTCTTGGAGCTTCCCGCTTCCTGCTGTACGCGCCCTGGCTCACGATCTTTCCTGGCATTGCCTTGACATTTACTGTGTTCGGGATTAACTTGTTCGGAGACGCATTACGTGACTCCTTAGATCCAAGGCTTCGTGGCACTTAAACGGGAAGAGCAGGTTAACGAAAGCAATATCAGAAAGCTGGAGAGTGACGTAATTCGTAAGGAGCAAAGGAGAAAGTTATGGCATATATGAACAACCGTTCTTTTGTGGTGCTTGGGATTGTCATGATCTTAATGGTCGCGGCGAGTGCCTGTGGTTCTTCCGAGGACCCGACCGCCACGCCACGGCCCGCTGCCACAGCAGCGCCCCAGGCCACGTCTACACCGGCGTCGACGGTGGACCCTATGGCCCCAAAGTACGGCGGAATTCTAATCGCTGCGCTCAGCCAAGACCCTCCACAGTGGGACCCCATGCGTGGTATTGCCTTCTCTGGGGGTGTTGCTAACAAGCTAAATGGGGATGCCAACCTGGTAAAAAAGTGTCGCTTCAATGTATTCGAGATTTGCCCTAGTCTTGCTGAAAGTTGGGAAACCAGCAGCGACGCCAGCGTATGGACCTTCAAGATCCGCGACAATGTGTACTGGCACGATGGCACGAAATTCACCGCAGAAGACGCCAAATTATGGATGGAGGTGAGCGTCAACGGCTTCGGAGATCGAAAGCCATCCAGGTTTGGTGGATCCATCGGCCCTCTACAATCGGTGGAGGTGCTGGATGGAAATCGTCTACGCGTCGCTCTTGACGGGCCTCGATTTGTCTACCCCTTTGATCTTGCAGACGGGATCAATCAAATAGCTCACCCGAAACACCTGATGCAGCCGGAGCTTGATAAAGGGAATGTGGACGTAAGCCCCATCGAGTGGGGCCTGGTGGGCGTGGGACCTTTCAAGTTCGATGAGCACGGTGTGGGGAGCTTCTTCAACGTACGGCGCAATGACCGGTATTGGGAGAAGGATGCCCAAGGTAACCAACTCCCCTTCCTTGATGGCATAGACCATATCATCATCAAGGATAGGACGGCGCAGATGGCCGCCTATCGGACAGGCAAAATAGACATGACGGGCCGTATCTCATATCTTCGCATGACGCCCGAACTGGTGGAAACGTTCAAGAAGGAGATGGGCGACGAGTTCAACCTAGTCCGCGTTCCCATCAATCAAGGTGGCGGGCATTTCCGCATGAACGTTCTACGGGAGCCGTGGTCCGATGTACGTGTACGCAAGGCGTTGTCCCTCTGGGTCGACCGGCAGGCGTCAATCTTCGCTGGAGGCGGGCCAGACTTCGTTCAAATCGCTGGTCTTTTCCCTCCTGGGGCTGCGTTCTCGGCACCTGATCTGGAGACCTGGCCAGGCTATAGAGCCGACAAGACGGCTGACCGGGCGGAGGCCAAGCGGCTGCTGACAGAGGCCGGATTCCCCGACGGATTCGAGGCAGAATTCCTGTGTAACACAAAGTGGATCGACGACTGTGAGCGGTATGCGGCTGAAATGACGGCGTTTGGACTCAAAGTCAAGATTGCAACGGTTGACCCTACGTCTTACTATGCCCGGATACTCGAAACTTCGTATGATGTCGCCCAGGGAAGCGGCGAGCCCTTCTGGCCCGGTACGCTCGTTGTTGACAAAGTCTTGGACTATGATGGCAAGGTTAGCGAGCTGATGGCCACGATGAATGGATCAACGAGTTTGGAGCAATACAACAAGAGGGCCCGCGAATTAGAGCGGTATATCCTCCGAGAAGAGTATCTTTTGATTACAGACACAGTGGGAGGTGCACCTATGGCCTCTCGGGGGTATGTACACAATGTGACTCCCGGACTTTGGGCAGACGCTGACGATGCCGAGGCCTGGATGGACAAGTAGCACCTTGCGCTAGAAAAGGCCAGTTGTCCCGTTGGCAACCGTGAGGCTTGCTATTTAGAATCGCAAAAAGATCTAGCGCGTGGCTCTTCCAATCTGAAGGATCAGGAGCATGAGTGGGTTATTAGTGACCGTGAAGGTCTTGCTTATGGGGGACCTTAGGCAATGGGCGGGGACACGAGAGTTGGAAATAGAGCTACCCCAAGAGAGTACGGTGCAGACCTTGACGGAGAAGCTCATGTCTCTGTGTGGAGAGGCATTCGCAAAGCGAGCTACGACTGGAGATGGGAGATTGATCCCCCACATTGCTGTCTTCATAGATGGCGAAGATATTAGACAACATGCGGACCTCCAAACGACCCTTTCTGGCGGTGTAGTAGAACTGATGCTACTGCCAATGTACGAAGGTGGCTCGGAGAAGAAGTCAGGTATTATTAGTCAGCTGTAGAATAGCACGAAAGGGGAGCCGTGGTTACATTTTTGAAAGGCAGGGAGACCAAAGAGCAAATTGTGCATCGCCCAGGTGCACCCCGTCGGCCGTCGGCCGGCAGTGATTGGGTGCCAACTACCTGTAGGATGTGTCTGGTGGGCTGTGGAATTCTGGTCCATGTGGAAAATGGGATAGTAACGAACATCATAGGAAACCCCGACTCCCCATTTAATCGAGGCCGGATGTGCGGAAAAGGAAAGTCCGGCATAATGACGCATTACAACCAGGGGCGTATAACCAAGCCGCGAAAGCGGACGAATCCGGAGAAAGGGATCGATATTGACCCGAAGTGGGTTGATATTTCATGGGAGGAGGCGATCGATAGCATCTCCACCCATTTGCAGCAGGTGTACGAAACGGACCCCAGTAAGCTTTATCTCCAAACATGGAACAGCGGGGGTGACAAGGGAGACCTAGGTAGGTGGATCGGCGCGCTTCGTCCAGTGTTTGGGACAGCGAATGTCCAAGGTGGCCTTTCCAGCAGCTGCGGTAAGACCATCCACCCCATCCAATACCTCGTTGCAGGCGGGTTTCACGAGGAACCCGATTTTCACCACTGTAATTACCTCATATGTGTTGGAACCCAGATGGGCATCGCCTCTCGGGAGGGTTTCAATCACCAGGTTCCAGATTGTGCGGCTGCTCGAGAGCGCGGCATGAAGCTGGTGGTAGTGGATCCTATAGGGAACAACGCCGCGGCCAAGGCTCAAGAGTGGCTTCCCATCCTGCCAGGCACCGATGCTGCTTTCGGCTTGGGAATGCTACATGTGCTCCTAAATGAAATCAAGATTTACGATGCAGAGTTCCTGAAAAACAGGACCAATGCATGCTATTTGATAGACTCAACCGGGGAATACGTACGTGATTCTGCCAGCAAGAAGCCGCTGCTGCATGATCTCACTGATGGCATGAATAAGACGTATGATGATCCTACGTTGAAGGAGCCAGCGCTTGAAGGAAATTATGATGTTCAAGGCCAGGGAGCGAAACCAGCTTTTGAACTCCTTAAAGCTAGGGCCGCAGAGTACCCTCCAGAGAGAGTGGAGGAGATCACCACTATACCGGCCACAATCCTGAGACGGATTGCTCGAGAATTCGGAGAGGCAGCTCAAATTGGTGCCACCATAAAGATTGATAACCAGGAATTGCCCTACCGGCCAGTGGCTATCTCTTGGGATAGGGGCCCCCAGGGTCACAAGCACGCCTGGCACCATAGCTGGGCGCTTCAATTGCCTGTCATCGTGCTAGGAGCAATCAATGTAGTCGGCAGTAACAGTGCCGTCGCCGGTGCGAGCGACTACCCCATCAAAGCTTGGCCTGCAGCAGGGAAAGATGGAATGATGGAACGGAGCGGAGCGCCTGCCTTTGGACATGGGGCTCATGCAGCACATCCTGGCCGCCAGGTCACCAAGCCAATACGGGCTGATCTATATGAGCTTTTCCCCGTAGCTGGCCACACCAAGACTGTCGTACCTATGACCTTCTCAGAAGCAGAGAAATATGGACTTGACCCTCATGGTGTATCGATGGTTATTCATAGCCCGGCGAACGAGCTCCAGGGGGGGTTCGGGGATGTGGATCAGGTAGCGGCTTGGTACAAGAGCATGGATTTTGTCGTGGGATTCGCCATTGAATTGAATGAGACGCATGGCTTTGATGACATCGTATTGCCGGCACGCACGTATCTAGAACAGGGTAGCTTCGGCGATACGTTGACCCACCCTGAGCCAGCGGTCTCAGGAGAAGGCGTAGGATTCCGCCAGATCCAGCAAAAAGTCCTGGAATCGCCGGAGGGTGTGGAGGATGCCGAAGAGGTTCTAACGGAGATCTATTCCCGTGCGGGATTCCTAGATCAAGTCTACCAAGGGTTCAACTTGAGTTTAGGGCTCAGAGAACCTTACCTTCTCAAGCCGAGTGAGCGGTACACGCCTGATGAGATCAATGATCGTCATGCGAAAAGCCACTTTGACGAGGAGCACGGATGGGATTGGTTCAAAGAGAATGGGGTTCTAGTGTGGACACGAAACGTGAAGGAACGGTACCCCGGCCCGTTCATCGAAGCGCGGATCCCCGTCTATCTTGAGCATTTCGTCGAGCGGGGTGGCGAGCTTGATGCAGTACTCGCGGAAATGGGCCTAGACTGGAACACGGATGATTATGAGGGGATACCCGAGTGGAGGCCATGCGAAGCTAAGGAGAAGCTAGCAAAAGGAGAGATTGACGCTATAGGGGTGCACTACAAGCTGCCCTATGTGTATGGTGCGTTTGGACAAGCCAACCCCTGGATCCACGAGTTGTGCCAAAAGCTCCCCCATTCTTACGGCGTGCTTATCAATACAAAGCTTGCGCAGCGCAAAGGGATCAAAGATGGCGATGAAATATTACTTGAGACACCGGTGCGAAAAGTGAAGGCGCAAGCTAGAGTCACGCAGATGATCCATCCAGAGGTGATAGGTATAGCTGCTCATTCCGGCCATTTGGCAGAGGGCAAGCGTGTGTCTGAAGGTATGGGAGTCAACTTCAATTCACTTTTGGTCCACGATATGGAGCATATCGACATGATCTCGGCCGCCCTGGACCATTGCGCTCAATTGAAGGTGTATAAAGCGTAAGGCTGGTAACCCGGAGCAGAGGATCAGTATCACCAGCAATGGCAGCGCTTTCTCTTGCGATGTCCGATTATCGCTGACGTCCTAGACCGTTTGACACGTGCACTCGGTGATTCCCTCCGTCGGCCACATAGATGTTGCCTGATTCGCCTATGGCTATCTCGGTAGGGCCCTCGAAGGTAGTCACAACTCCATGCTGTGTCAAGCCAACGTCTGGCAAAACCAGCATCCGATTTGCGACTGGGCTGAGCGTATGGCTTCGGGTTAGGTCCCGCCAAGGTTACGCAGATGCACTTTGTTCAGCCTGTCATCCTTGACATGGAAAGCTCCGAGAGCCCGGTGCAGCGCCCTGTTATACGTTGTGTTGTTTCGCATGGTCTTCTATCTCCGTTCCAAGCTGACTGTGGTCAGACTACTTCCACGCGAAGGCCGTTTACACAGAATACGTCCTCATCCCAAGGTTGATACTGGGCGCATTGCGCGAGCGCTTCGACTTTCGCTTTCTCGAACAGAGACTCAGTGTCCGCGAGTATGCCTGTCAGTTTTGACGGCATGTGAGCCTCGGTCGGCGCCGACTCGATGGCCTGCGTGGCCTTCGAGTCAATCGTTGCGTCGTCGCGCACGAAAACAGGGACGAGTGGCGAGTGCGGAATCGCCTTCGAATTCGCCAAGCCTCCGAAATCAACAGAGCCGCAATACTTCAGCACCGTGTTCGTGAACGGGTGCCCAATCGCCATGAATTCCGCTTCCGAGTTGCGGATGGCAATCGCCCTGTCGAAGGTCACTTTCACCCAGCGTCGCTTCAGGCCCTCCACTCCTTTGAGGCTATCTGGCAGGAGAAACTCAAACATGCCATCATTGGATTCGGTCACTTTGCGGCCCTCCCGACTGACAAATTGCAGGATAAAGTCTTTCACGTCTTCAAGGGTGAGAGGACTCTGGATTTCGTGCTTGAATCGCTCAGGATTGAAGGGCGCGATGTCCTTGCTGAACAGGCTGGCATAGGCGATCTCATAAGATTCTTCGGCCTTCTTGACCGCCTCGTCGATTTCCTTCTGTGAGGGCTTGATATTTCTTCCTGACGCTATGACCATGCGTCATTGCGTGCGTGCACGCACGCTGGGCTTTGACTCGGGGCCTGAACGCGGCATCATCGATTTCCCTGCTCGAAAGGTGGATCGAGGCCTAACCGCCAATGTCTTTGCTCTTCGGCGCGGCGGCTGTGCGATTCTTTGGCACACGGCGGAAGACATCTCGCATCTGTTCAACTAGGTCGGGTGAAGTCATAGTGAGACATCATCTAACCCTCGCAAATAAGACGTCAAAGAAAATTTCACTGAAATTTTAGAGAATTTTCACAGAGAAAACCAATGATAATCCCGCGAGATTTGCGTATGGCTGGAAGAAGGGAGGGAGCCGCCATGAATGACGGACTGCGGGAGGCCAGCCCTCTATGTGAGGTGTCCCAAACTTGGTGCCGACCTTCCAGTTGACGTGGTGGGTGGGCGCGCGCGGGCCATTCCGGAGGAGACAAAGGTTCCTTTATTTGGTCGGCCCCTCAGCTTTGAGCATCCGTAGCTGGGGGGGGGACCACCCTTTATTTGGTTTCATGAGCGGGTTCCCAGGCTGGCGCACTTTCCGAACCTGGCCATATGGCAAGTTCAAACGGATGCTAGGATGTTAGCCACTATCTCTCGAGTTTGAGTCCTACCTGGAGAGCACTTTCATGCCAATACGGCAAAATCGACAAGCGCCCCTCTCGCCAAAAAGGGCGCCTTCGCTTAGTTGACTCGTGCGACGCTCCTTTGTCGGTCCAAGGCATACTTTGATTCGCGCGCTGCCTGTTGTTCAGCCCTTAGGCTGTGAGTCAGGTTAAGATGTCCTGCCGGCGAAATAAGCTGGTCGCTGCAACCAAGAGTGGGAAGGCGTATCCGGTGCTAGCGGCAAGGCCCTTCCCCATCGGCGCCCAATAGATAGGGGTTCGGAAGAGGTTAATCCAAGAGTCGAAGTAACTCGTGAAGAGATACGGCCTCAGGAAATCAAATGTGTCGAAAATTCCCAGGATCTGAAATCCGATGACCACGGCCAAGGTGGCACCAATGGCGGCTGGGCTACTCCGGGTGGCCACGGAGAGGAACATGGCGATGCCAACCACGCTCATCATCAAGGCGAAGGCAAAGAGATAAGCGAGGGTTACAGAAAGGAAAGCCTGGGGGTGAGGGACCAGCGCCCCAGTCAGGCTGACCAAGGGCCCCCAGCCGAAGCCTATTCCTCCCGCCAGAGCACTAGTGATGCCTAGTACCGCCAGCAGAAGGACGCTATGAAAAGCAGCCACTGCCATTTTGGTCAACACCACCGTGGTACGAGAGACGGGACGTAACAGCACCATGCGGAGGGTACCATCGCTGATTTCCCCGGAAACGAGGTCCCCAGCGACCACGATCACCAGGGCCGGAACAAAGAGAGGAAGTGAGATCAATAGGGCGATGAGGGAGACGTAGTAGGTATTGAGAAGAGTACCGGCCAAAAGAGGCTCGCCCGGGCCCGGGGAGAAGCCCTCACTGCGGGTCAAGGCGTACGTTATCAGGATCGGCAACGCCACGAAAGCCAGCAATCCCAAGTAGCTGCGCCTTCTCTTGAAGAGCCGGTATAGCTCCCATCGGAGGCTAGCTACCACGAGATTCCCCCTCTGTCACCTGCAGAAACACCTCCTCCAAAGTAGGCTCTTCGGGAACCAGCGCCATTACGTCGACGCCCTGCTCCACAAGCGCCCGGTTCAGGCGGCCTGCCTCAGCTGCTCCCATACGAACTCGGATGTGGCCGTCTATGACCTTCAAGAGATCAATACCTGGGAAGTGGCTGACGATTTCCTGCGCGACCTCCAATGGGTCCGCGTGAATAGAGTGTATGACCCCGCCGGGGCTGAGCAGATCACTGACTGCCCCTTCCACCACCAGCCTGCCATGGGTGAGGATGGCCACACGGTCGCACACCTGCTGAACCTCTGTCAAAAGATGAGAGGAGAGCACTACGGTGACGCCCATCTGCTGAGCCAACTGCTGTACCAGCTGCCTAACCTCCACCATACCGAGAGGGTCCAGCCCAGATGTAGGCTCGTCCAAGATGATCAGAGGAGGCCGATGCAGTAACGCCTGGGCAATCGCGAGCCGTTGCTTCATCCCATGGGAGTAGCTCCCCACCCGGTCATGGGCCCGCGGGAGCAGCCCAACGGTCTCAAGAACCTCGTCTACCCGGCTCCGGGGCACACCCCCGGTCAAGTCAGAGAGGAGCTCCAAATTTCGCCTCGCACTCAGATAGGAGAAGAAGGCTGGCGTCTCTACCGATGCCCCCACAAGACGCAACATCTGGAGACGCTCACTCCAGGCATTGTAGCCAAAAATGCGGGATTCCCCGGCAGTCGGCCGCGCCAAGCCAAGGAACAGACGAAGGGCTGTGGACTTCCCTGCCCCGTTGGGACCCAGGAGGCCATAGACGATGCCTGGGGGCACCTCCAGGGTCAGGTCCTCCAAAGCTAGGAGGTGACCATACCGTTTTGTGAGCCCACGGGTCTGAAGAGCGCTGTCGGGGTCGCGTACCGGGCTGTACCCTGAAACCTCATTCTTCATCGGTAGTCAGATGGGCTAACCCAAGCTAAGACAGTAACTTAAGTAGAGAGGAAGCCCTAGCTACTCCAGGGAGTTGGCCAAGGCCAAGAGCGCATCAGGTTTGAAACTGCCTGCGGTGAAGTAGGAGATCCCATCCTCTCGCCACGCCAGGGCAGAGAAAAGCCCGGTAGAGAGCAGCTTAGCCGGCTGGTCTCCCACCGTGACGCTCTGGAGTATGGCCTGGGCATTGTCCCACAGAGGGACGTACTCTTCAGGTATAATCGGCGCCTCGCCGTCGCGCTCTGCGTCGCCCGAAGCTTGCTCGTCGGTCTCAACCAGCAGAACGCTCCCCCAGGCCCGTCCATAGTGAAGTAGGACTATTGATCCCTCGAGGGAGGTGGCCACAGACACCTTGGTGAGGGTGCGGTCGCCAGGAACGGCGGAAGGGGTCCGCACGGAGAACGTCGCCAGCCCCCGCGCCTCCTCCAGGGTGACGTCTTTGTACACAGACTCGGACGGGTCGCCTTCGTGTTGGCTTTCTGACGGGTCATCCCGGACCACGGTCATAACGGGCTGGGGCGTGAAGGTGAAGAGGCTCTCATCCACCGGCTCGTAAGAGATCTCCGTAAACATGATGGTTCCCACCACTTGGCCGGAGCGGGTGGCGATGGAGTAGCTGAGTGGGAAATAGCTGGGGTCCTGGTCCGGCGTGCCATCCACAGCGACGGTCTGAATGCCAAGGAGGGTGTCGGCGTCTCGCGGCGCTACCTCAAGGCGATAGGCGTCCTGGCCCGCCACTCGGCCCGTGGAGACAGCCAATATGGAGCTCTCCTCCAGGGCCGCTGCTATCTGATCCACGAGATGGTCCAGTCGCTGAGGATCAAAGGGATCAGCGGCCTGGTCAGGTCCCCTCACCTTCGCGATGATAACCGTGTTGTCTCCAGAAGAATAGGTCCACGTCGTCTCTCCATCGCTCACGAAGAGGGTGCCGCCCAGCCATAGCTCCTCGATGCGTACCTGGCTGGGTGCTTGGTACCAGACGCGGTACTCACGGTTGTCGCTTATGTGCTGATGGCCCTCCCCCAAGAGCGCCAGGGGGACCAGGCTTTGCTCATAAGTCACGACGCCAGAGAAGGAGGTGACCCGTTGTGAGGCGGTTGCGACCCCCGCAACGATGTCTTCAGGAGGAAGCTGTGCGAGAGAGGCAGTAGGGCTGAGTAGCAATGCAGCAGCAACAACCGCGGCCACCAAGACTACGAGGCTCATGCTCCATTTTCGCTGGATCACGGATCTGTACCTTCATCTCCCAACTGTAACTATGAACCAAGAAAATAGATACTGCAACCCGTATCACACGTTAACCTTCGCTACAATTTGGTAGGGGCGGTTGACTCCCGAGCAACTGACACTGGGGGAACTTGCTCAGCGTGCCCAATCGGAATGTCTGAGCCCGACGTGAAGATCCTCGGGCTCTTTTTCTACATTCGCCCAGACCTGAGTCGGCGCCTTTCTATCCTCTCCCGATCCGAAACATCTTCGTCCCACATACCGGACACGTCCCTTGAGTAGCGGGTCTGCCGTTCTTGAGTGTCACTGGGTTTGGGTTGCGAATCTCACGCTTGGTCCTGCACTTCATGCAATATGCGTCCATTGATGCCTCCATGGATCCTGTCTGAGGTCAATTTACCACTTTACGGAATAGGTTGATATCCATATGAATACGAATTATCGATTCCGAGCAGTTCAACCGCTGCCAGGCCATCCGGAACCAGCGAAGTAGAATGGCCCCACGTTCGGTATCCAGCCCCTTCGCATTCTCAGGTCTGTTGCGGTGTTGCTACTGTGGAACCCCTGTCGTTGGCATGAGGCAGTTCAGGAAGAGAGCAGACGGTTCGGCAAAGGAACTTCGTCTCTATGCATGTCGTGCCTATCACACATCGGGGAAGACCGCCTGTAGAGGTCAGCTAATATCTGAGAATCTCGTGCGTAAGGCTGTGATTCCATTCCTTGCCGACCTTCTGGTCAACCGGCTGGACCTGAGTAGGTATATCCGAGAGTCCGCGGAGGGCATGCAGAGGCCGGTGGAAGAAAAGACCCAGATCTACCAAGTGGAAATCACAGAAGCTGAGGCGGGCATGCGACGCTTGGCCGACGCGATCGCCGCTGGGGCAATAAGTCTTGATGTAGCCAGGGAGAAGAACCTCGACCTCATGGAGAAAAAGGAGCGGGCTACGAGACAGCTCGCATCCTTGGAGCAAAGGCAGGATCTGGGCGAGGAACTGGCTAAAGCCGTGGCTTTGCTGGAGTCAGACCTGGACTCGGTTGTGCGTGCTCTGCCCTACGAGGCCCTCTCGAAACTGTGCAAGTTGGTGTTTGAGAGGCTCGTCGTCAAAGCCCAGGGGACAAGCCACCACAGAGAGGCTTGGATTGAGGGCTATAAGTTCACTTCCGATTTCGCCGAGTTGGTAGCACTTTCGACTCCAATGGTGGGCCTACGTGTACTGAATTGCGAACTTTTCGATTGGCCGTCGCCTTATGACTAACCGACGAGAGTTCTGCATTACATGTGCGTCTCCTAGGGGGGTGGCGCAGCACACGGGCGATCCGCTATCACCCTCAGCCGCGCCGAACTCCGCGTAGGAGAGCGGCTGCCGTAGAGATAGCCATTTACTGCCCCAATATCGTCAATTATCTTCGTGAGAGATTAGGAAACAGTCAAGCCAACCATGGGTTTTCTTAGGCGTTGATGGTATCGCCAGAGGCGTCTGCACGTGCACCCAGACCTATAGGGAGCGCCTCTAGGTCGGGGTGCCCAAGAACTCGCTCTATACAAGCTTTGCTACCGCCAATGTAGGTATCCAAAGAATCTATTTCGGTTGCAACGCACCAGGCCCGGTCTTCTGGCCACCAAATGTTCGGCGATTGCCCCCATCTTCCCCCAACATGCTTGTAAAACGACATGATGCTGTTTAAAGGGCCACAAAAGACCAAGTACTCCTCCCTGCGTGGAACTTTCAACTTAGCTACCCTCTTGAAGTAGCGGTCATCAAGGAATCCATAGCCGTGCCAAAGGGCGAAATAGCAGCGTTCGGGTGTGGAAGTGAACCCTTTGAGGACACTGATCAGAACCTGGCACTCGTCCTCGGGTAGCATCCCATAGAACGGGATGTGGCCCCACGAAGGTTTTTCGTGTAACTGTAAGTCAAGGTTTGCGATTCGACAGAACTGCATCTGTGGATGAACGACTTTCCCGTTCCACGACGCCACAGTGGACCACCTCACCTGTTCCCAACTTCGGTCAGCTTTCCAGAGTTTGGCCGGGTGAAAGACTCGTGCGTAGGCTTCAAATCCCTCTGGGACTACAGATCCCACGAACATACCATCCTCTGAAGCCCAGTCTCCAAGCCGCTCCTTGATCCAATTGGCCGGGTAGGGAGCGTTCATCAACTCGACACCGTCGGGTTGATGGTTCTTGCCCTGCGGCTGCCTTTGCCCTACAGATACCAAGCCGAGCACACGGGCAGTAGCTTTCAAAAGCCCGTTTACGGACATTTACTTACCTTCCGGCTATTCGATGTAATCCCACCGTATGTGTTGCCGTCCGGACCTAACATCCAATGGGCGCTTATGGCCCTATAACGCCCGTCCTCGCAGGGGCCATGTGTTGTTACTTCAATGCTGTACGCGTTGTAGCCGGTATCGGCCTCTCTACTGGACGAGGCCGGCCCCGACATCCTGGCCTTCTCCAGCTTCCCTGCCCTCCACTGGAGGAAGATCTGGTCTAACAACCCTCTGGAGCGTCTCAACAAGGAGATACGGCGCCGCACCGATGTGGTGGGCATCTTCCCTAACCGCCCAGCTGTCCGTCGCCTGGTCGGCGCCGGCCTAGCTGAGCAGCACGACGAATGGGCCGTCGGCCGTCGATATCTCACCCCCGCCATTCTGACCCTGAACGAAGCTCTTCCGGAGGCCGATCTCGCCGATGCGACTGCCGCCTAAACAGCATCAACAGGATGACGCACTCTTACACCACTTGACGGGACGTGACCCGTGTATCGTACTACAAACTCTTCAGCTGACGGTGGCGATTTGAACCCCGGGCGAGGCGTGCTCCCGCCAGCGTCATGGCTGGGGGTAACCTCATAAGTGTCTGCATCCCGGGAGCCACATTGCTCTGGGAGTGCCCCGTGCCGCTCCAAGGCAATCCCCACGGATTGCAGCAGACCCAAGGGAACTGACTATCCGACTTACATGCCAGCACGGGGCTGTCCTGGACACCGGCAGGGCGTGGGAGCCACGTCAATTCAGCTCAAGGCTCCTAACGCCAATCGTACCTCTAGTGGTTTCGCCTCACCATTCGCACCACACCTCGGACTACGGTTGCCACGCCGTGAGCTATGGATGTGAGCGCACTATCCAACGCCCATCGCACCGCTGTCCGCACGGCTGTAGCTACGGTGCGGGCTATGGATGTGAGCGAACTATTCAGCCAACGCACTGCCGTGGCTACGCCCCGGGCGATCACTGCTGGGGTACTGTCGGCCCCCCATAAGAAGCTCGTCCAGCCCCATCGACGGTATACCCCAGCTACTACGATGCCTCCAGCGATTGCTCCGATCGCCAACCCTCCAATAACCATCAGCGCCACTGCTAGGGCCGAAAGCTGTGCCCCTCCTTTGTCCGTCTCCGGGGGCCTGGGGTTCACGGCTGGTTCCGCCACAGCAACAGGCGTCCCTGCCTCCGTAGAGGACCATGGGCCTTCCGCGACACCGTTCACCGCTCGTACCTGCACCTCGTACACAGTACCGTTAGTGAGCGACCGTATCTTGTATCTGAAAGGCAGCGTTCCTGTCCCTCGAGTCCAGGCGTCGTCCACTAACTCCCACTCCGCGCCTCCGCTGGGCCGGTATCGCAGGTCGTAGGCGATGATCGCAGAGCCGCTGTCTCTGGTGGGCGCGCTCCACGGCACCGTCAATTCTTCATTCCCTATTGTGATCGTGCCGATGATGGGCTCGGAGGGTAAGGCGATAACGCTGATGGTGACCGAAATGATGGCGGAACCACCGTAGGAGTCATCGGCCCTCACGGTCACCGAATAGGAGTCCTTGGTCGCCCTGTCCAGTGCAGCCTTTTTCTTCAGCTGCCCGGTCGACGAGTCGATTCCGAAGGATGCCGCGTCATTCCCCAAGAGAGAATAGATGAGTGAGTCGTTGTCGGCATCGGTCGCTTCGACGGGGTTTCCGATGTCGTGGTTGGTGTTCCAGTTCTCGACAACGATCCGGGTAGCAGGGCCACTTTCACTGAAGGTGGGACTGGCGTTGAATGCGCTGCCGCACATTTCATCGGTCGAGGTAACCGTGACTCCGCCAAGAGCCGGCAGGGGTTCGGTGAAGTGGTTTCCACCGATGGTCAGTGTAGTGAGGAAGGCAGCGTTACCCCATTCAGGTGGGACAGCGCCCGTCAACGTGTTGCAATGGAGATTGAGAACCGACAGTTTGATGAGGTTGCTCAACTCTGGTGGGATGGAGCCGGTGAGTTCGTTGCCGTTGAGGTAGACCTCCGTCAGGACGTTCAAGTCACCCAGCTCTGAGGGGATGGAGCCGCTGAGTTTGTTGCCGCCTAGATTGAGAACCGACAGTTTGATGAGGTTGCCCAGCTCTGGTGGGATGGGGCCGGTGAGTTCGTTGCCGTTGAGGTAGACCTCCGTCAGGACGTTCAAGTCACCCAGCTCTGAGGGGATAGAGCCGCTGAGTTTGTTGCCGCCTAGATTGAGAACCGACAGGTCGGTGAGGTTGCCCAGCTCTGGGGGGATGAGACCGGTGAGTTGGTTGTCGGCGAGGTTGAGGCTCGTCAGGTCGGTGACGTTGCCCAGCTCTGGGGGGACGAGACCGGTGAGTTGGTTGTCGGCGAGGTTGAGGCTCGTCAGGTCGGTGACGTTGCCCAGCTCTGGGGGGACGAGACCGGTGAGTTGGTTGTCGGCGAGGTTGAGGCTCGTCAGGTCGGTGAGGTTGCCCAGCCCTGGGGGGATGAGACCGGTGAGTTGGTTGTCGGCGAGGTTGAGGCTCGTCAGGTCGGTGAGGTTGCCCAACTCAGCGAGGACGGGGCCGGTGAGTTGGTTGTCGGCGAGGTTGAGGCTCGTCAGGTTGGTGAGGTTGCCCAGCTCGGCGGGGATGGGGCCGCTGAGCTCGTTGCCGTTGAGATAGAGAAGCGTCAATGCGGTGAGGTTGCCCAACTCAGCAGGGATGGGGCCGGTGAGCTTGTTGCTCTGAAGATAGAGGTGGGTCAGGTTGGTGAGGTCGGCCAGCTCCGCAGGGACGGGGCCGGTGAGCTTGTTGTTGGAAAGATAGAGGATCGTCAGGTCCGTGAGGTCGCCCAGCTCTGCAGGGATGGGGCCGGTGAGCTTGTTGCTCTGAAGATAGAGGTGGGTCAGGTTGGTGAGGTCGGCCAGCTCCGCAGGGATGGGGCCGGTGAGCTTGTTGCTCTGAAGATAGAGGTGGGTCAGGTTGGTGAGGTTGCCCAGCTCGGCGGGGATGGGGCCGCTGAGCTCGTTGCCGTTGAGATAGAGAAGCGTCAATGCGGTCAGGTTGCCCAGCTCCGACGGGATCGAACCTGCAAGCCCTTTCCCACATTGGCGGTGAGTCCAGTGACCCGGCCATGCGAGACGGAGATGCCTTCCCAGTCAGTGATAGGCGTGTTGACGTTCCAGTCCAACACATTGCCTGGGTCAAGAGTTGCTTTGGCGTCAAGCAACGCTTCGCAATCGGCGATTAGGCCGGAATTGGCGGAAGGGTCGGGTACGGCAACGCTGTCGTCGCACCGCGACTGCGCCTGTGCCGTACTAGGTGATGCAATGGCAAGCGCCAATGTCAGGAAGAAAACAGCGATGAGCAAGACCCGTCCCCGGCTGGGGTTGGGTTTGCCGAGGCCAAACTCGGGGAGGGTAGGTATGTTACAACTTGTCACCAAGGTCTTCCTGTTCCGTAGTTTCACTCCGACGGATGCGACAGTAGCTTCCTCTCCTATCTCCGGCTACGTCGCACCACAATTATGAGAACCACTCCAGCGACTACCCCAATCACTACCACGACGATAGCCCACCAGGGGAATCCTTCGTCCCCGCCGTCCGCCTCGGACGGCGCTGGCTCAGCCGTGGGTGTAGGCGTAGGAGTAGGTGGGGGCGGCGCTTCTTCAGTCTCGCCTCTGCCTGATTCCGACCAAGGGCTGACTCCCTCGGCGTTGATAGCCCGCACCTGCACCTCGTAGCCGGTCTCAGGCTTAAGATCGCTCAGGGTCATGGATATGCCGGTGCCGCCGTACCCGACGTCTTTGAACTCCCCGTCAGCTTCACGGTATTGCAAGTCGTAATCCGTGATCTCCGGTCCCTGGTTATCGGGCGCCGTCCAGTTTACTGCCAGGGTAGAGTGGCTGGTGGCCTTGAGGTCGGGTGCTGCTGGACGTGCCGGTGGCTCATCAACGTTCTCAACGCTGATGGTAACTATGATTCCATCGACACCCCCTCGGCGGTCCCGGGCGCTCACCCGCACCGAGTATTCGTTCTTGACCTCGTAGTCCAACGCTGTCTTGGTGGTGAGCTGCCCTGTGCTAGGGTCCACGTCGAAGGAGGCTCGATCCATTCCCCACAGCCAGTACTCCAGCCGGTCATTATCCGAGTCCCTGGCGTTCACTGGGTCCCCCACAGCCATGCCCATTTCTGCGTTCTCCGGGACGGTGCGGGTGGTGTTGAGGCCCTCGTTGAACCTAGGCGAGCGGTTGGCAGGTTCGTCGTCCACCGCAGTGACGGTGACGGTGACCGTACCGGTGTCCGTACCCCCGTTCCCGTCCGACGCCACGTAGGTGAACGAGTCGGACCCGTGGAAGCTGGAGTTGGGGGTGTAAGTGATCGTAGTGGCGCTGCCCGGCTTGATCACCGCCGTGCCGTTGCTGGGCATGGTCACCGAGGTCACCTGGAGCGTGTCTCCTTCGAGGTCCGTGTCGTTGGCCACCACGTCGATGTCGACCGCCGTGCCCTCTGCGGTCGTAGTGGCGTCGTCCACCGCCGTTGGGGCGGTGTTGACGGGCGTCGCGGTCACGGGATCGCTGGCCTCGCTGGCGCCCACGGTGTTCCTCGCCCGTATCCAGAAGCCGTACTCTTCTTCATTGGTGAGGTCGTTTACCGTGTAGGAGGTTGCGTTGGTTGCGCCGGCCTCGCTGTCGGGTATGGCGGTCCAGCCCGAGACGCCATATACGTAAGCCGAGCCGGAATCCGCGCCCTTGTCATCGTCCCAGTGGGCGCCCACCACCACCGTGCCCCCGCCCGCCGCGATCGACCACCCAAACTGCTCGCCGCTGGCGCCGTCGGTGGCGGTAAGCTTGACCGTTTCCGTTGCATCGGCCCATACCGAGTCAGTGGCCTTGGTAAACACGTAGACCGACCCGGAATCGTTAACAGAGTCACTAGCATCATCCGTGTGAGCGCCAACCACTACAGTGTTGCCGTCCACTGCTACCGACCACCCAAACTGGTTTTTTTCAGCATCGGAGGTCGCCAACTCGGCCGTCCTCTCGGCATCTTCCCATCCCCCACTGGGCTTGGTGAACACGTAGGCGCGGCCCTGACTGCCAGAGTAGGCGGAGGCCCCGGCCACCACCGTCTCCCCGTCCACCGCCACCGCAGCGCCAAAAGTGCCGGCTAGGCCGGCGGCTCCGTCGTCGGTGGCCCCGGGGGTCATCTTGGCCGTTTGGGTGGCATCGCCCCATCCCGCTGCGGGCTTGATGAACACGTAGGCGGAGCCGTAACCATCGTTGTTGGGGGCGCCCGCCACCGCGGTGTCTCCGTCCACCGCCACAGATTTCCCAAACTCGTCGAAATCGTCCCCGTCGGAGGCCGTCAGCTTGGCCGTCTGCGTGGCATCGGTCCATACCGAGTCAGCGGCCTTGGTGAACACGTAGGCCGACCCGGATCCATCGTCTTCGCTGGCGCCCACCACCACAGTGTCCCCGTCCACTGCCACCGATTGTCCGAACCAGTCGCCTACCACCCCGTCGGAGGCCGTCAACTTGGCCGTCTCCGTGGCTGTGGCCCATCCCGTACCGGGCTTGGTGAACACGTAGGCCAAATCGTCATAGCGGGCACCCACCACCACCGTGTCCCCGTCCACGGCTACCGACCAACCAAAGATGTCACCAGCCTCCCCGTCGGAGGCGGTCAACTTGGCGACCTGGCTCCACGCTCCCGACGAATCCTTGGCCAACACGTACGCCGCGCCCTTCTCGCTTTCGTCTTCGTAGGCGCCCACCACCGCGGTGTCTCCGTCCACCGCCACTGAATGCCCGAATAGGTCGCCAGCCACCCCGTCGGAGGCGGTCAGCTTGGCGATCTGCGCCTGCAGATATTCGTACCCGGTGATGCTGGTGTCGGATGGGTCATTCCACCCCAGCGTGACCTGTGTGCTCTTGACGGTGGCTGTAAGATCGCCGGGCTTGGCGGGCACAGTGCCCTGGGCCTTACCCACCTGCGGCACGGCTATCAATAACACTGCGACGGCTGCCATCGACAATAGCACCGCCGCTAGCAGTATCCATACGGAATTCCCGTGCTTGAACGCGCGTAAACTTTTCGTAAGGCCAACTATCTGCGTTGCGATGTCGGGTCCGCTCATTCGCATTTCGTCTTCACAATTCCCTCGGAACGCCAGTCCCTAAAGAACTCCAAACAATCTGAGGGCTGAATCAACCCCAAAAGATGCAGAAGACGGTCGGCTAATATTTCGGATGATTCGACCATGCGGGAGTCTAGCCTTTCCGTTCAGTAGAATCAAGTGGACCCCATCATCAGGACAGCGGTGAGGCTAAAATAAGAGAGTCTACCGCGGGGGTGTCTCGTAAACCTTCATCCGATGGTAAGGCTAGTGGATGTTCCAGTAAACACCTTTGTGGGCTCACTGCTTGGAACACCTGACCCGGTGACCGATAGCCCAGGGCTTAATGGGGCCGCTCTTGGTTGTAGAAGGCCAGATAAGCCCCAATCCCCTTTCTGGCCTCAGTCCCATTTTGGTATGCCTTCAGGTACACCTCCTCGTACTTGATGCTGCGCCACAGCCGTTCCACGAAGACGTTGTCCATGCACCGGCCCCTGCCGTCCATGCTCACTTGAACGCCTTGCGCCAGCAGCATCGACTTGAAGGCGACTGCGTGCTCCCGCTTGCGGGTGAACCGGCTGAACTTCCAAACGAGGATCACCTGAAAGGCAGCATTAGGCCTGCTCCCCTCCTCGATCATCTCACGGAACTGTGGCCGGTCGGCTACGCGTCCGCTCTCAGCCTCGTCCACGTACTCGCGGGCTACCTGGTAGCCGTTCTTCTCTGCGTAGTCCTTGAGCGCCCTCAGCTGGGCGGACACGGACAGGTCAACGTCTTGCCGCGCTGGACACCCTCGCGTACAGCGCCGCCGGTGTGAGCGGCTGTAGGTGCTTCTTCATGCTGTCCTCCCAATCTGGCATGTGGTCGCTGTTTTCGATTTCAACCCCCCGTCACCCGGACCCAAACAATCCCGTCAACGTGTTCAAAGTGCCCATCGGCTGAAACGAGATCGGCACCCGTTTCCATGGCATGGGCCGCAATCCAGACATCGTTTGTCGGAATTGGCCGCCCCTTGGCCTTCAACCCTGACATCACCCGTGAGTAGCGGTCCGCAGTCACCGGACCCACAGGAACGAAGGACACGTAGGGACGTTCGAGGAAGGACCGAAGTTCCGCAAGGTTCTGCTCGAAGTGCGCACCCTGCCGGAAGCCGAATAACTGCTCACCTACCACAACAGCCGAGAACAGCACCTCCTCAGCGGCGTGTATCAGGTCTCTCACCTCATGGTTTCCCCGCATGAACGCGGAGTAGGCGTTGGAGTCCAGTAGAATCCTCATGCCCACGCGGACTCGTCCACAGTCTCGAAGACCTCAAGGGCAGCATCAAAACCCTCTGCCTCATCTCGGCTCCATACGCCGAACAGGTCGTCTAACGAAGACCCTATCGCGTTCGGATTCCCCTTGCGGTCCGTTATGCCGGCACCCTTCCTGAGCAGCCTCAACGCAGCTTGATTCAGAGAGATTCCCTCCTGCCTTGCGAGGCTATGCATAATGGTGCTCAGTTCGTCGTCGAATCCTCTGAGCGTAAGTTGGTTCATGTCGTGTTACCTCCTTGCGAGTCATTGTTAGAGGCGCTGCGAGTCAGTATATCCGTCACCCATGCGCGGGTCAAGGCTCGTCGGTCAATTCTCAGATGAACAGTCGCCACGTGAGCAGACCGCAGATGACGAGCAGCACGACGGCGGTCACGCGGAGCATGGTAAACAACTGCTTCGTCTCCTTGTGCGCGGCGGTCTCCTTCCGGTACGCCTCCTCAAGCTCCGCATACGCCTGTCTGCTGGCGGATACGGACTCTCTGGCCTCGTCCCGCTCCCTCTCCAACTCGGATGCTCCATGCTGCAACTCCGAGGCGCTTTGTTCCAACTCCCGCACGGTCCGCTTAAGCTCTTCCTCCCTGATGATGGCCCGGCGCAGCAGCTCCTCGTCGCTCAGATGCTCCGGCCCGTGCATCCGCACATAGATCCGACGGCCTTCCCGGCGGACCTCGACCTTTCCTCTCCGGATCATCCGGTCGAGGGTTGACAGGGATAGCTCCAGTTCCTCCGCCGCCTCCGCTTTCGTCACCCAGCGGACAGGCTCGTCCATCGCTGCCTCCTCCCTATAGGCTGACACGTCAGCGGTTGCAAAGTGCAAACAAGGTGTCTTTGGCGAGGCCACTTATTTTAGCATGGCGTCCCACTTTGGACCTTGACACGTCATGCGATGCGTCAATCCCATTTCGTAGCTAAACCAGGGGTGAATGGGACGTGCATGACGGTCCAGAAGTTCCGAAAATCGCCCCGCCGACCCAACTTTGCAGCCCCCAACCGGCATGGAGGGCAGATAGCGATGCATCAGCGCTATCTGCGTGTCACCCTCCTACAGGACGCATCCGGTGGTAGAGGGATTCCCATCGGTAGGCCCGCAGGCCGCACAGCGCCAGTCGGGGGGACTCAGCCTCCCAGAGGGGACGCCAGGACTTTCCAAGTATTCCTGTGCGTGACAGCACTGGAATGCACGACACGAGGATGGGCAGCGACATGGTGGCCAACTGGGACGCCGTGCGCACGTAGGTGTCCTCGACCTCCTCGGTGTCCACGACAAAGAGCGTGGTGGGGAACGGAGGCTGGTCTTCCTTTGGTGCGGGTGACCAGTAGTAGCTCTCATAGGGACGCAGGCGGGCAAGGACTCCCCTGGGGTGGCGGGCGCGCAGCTCGTGCTCAAGATAGAACGGCACGTGAAGGCCACCGGCGATCAGGTGCCCCACGGCGTCGGGGGCGATGGCTGCATCTCCCCAGTTGTAGGCTCGGTTCGACCTGGCGGTGGGAACGGACCACTGGAGTTCGCTCGATGAATCTTCCCGGGTCTCTGCCATCAGCTGTGACAGGAACCACGTGATGCCATCGGCGTGCTTCGTCTGCCTCGCCCACGTCTCGATGCGGTGGCCCACGTGTCGTCTCCGGCCCTGGCGGTCGGTGGTGAGGGCCGTGCTCCAGATGCCCCGAGTGGTCGGCAGCTCGGCGCGGTCCCTGTGGGTGATGTAGCGAATGCCCTCAGATGACAGCGTGTAGCGAACTTCGCCACGTTTACCGTGGCGTTCGACCAGGCCCCAGGTATTCACGAGGCTGTGCATCATCTGGCTGACCCGACCCTCGGAGACGCCGAGCCAGGTCGCCAGGTGCTCACGGAGGATCATCGGGTGATCGGTCACAAGGTCTAGGGTTCGCTTCTCCGAAGGTGTGAGGCCGAAGGCCGGCGCAGCCTCCACCATCCGCTCAGGGCGGGGTATGGAGGCGCGTTTGCGCTCCGGCGACTCGGTGAAGCGTCTTCCGCCGGGATTGCCCTGGGAGCTGACGTGTTCCAGCGTGTAGTACGTGCTCCCGAACAACCCCGTGGTCTGATGCCAGACGCGAAGGTCCTGCCGTTCGAGCGCATAACTGGACTCCACGGCGATGTAGGAGTCCCTGAGATAGATGCGCTCGCAGAACCTACCCATAAGCCTCTGCTCCCAGATGCTCGGAACTAGGATCAGGATAGTGTCGGGGGGTCGGGCGTAGTCGTACTCCGCTATGGCCCGCAACCGGTCGTAGAGGGAGCGCCGCCGCAGCGCCAGACCCTGGCGCACCACGCCGAAGCCTCGGCCGTCGTGGAGGGTGATGGGGCGTCGAAGCGGCCCCTGCGGTGGAACTCCACGTGGGAACGAAGGCCGTCGGTGCCGGGGGACATGGTGGCGGCAAGACGGTAGACGGCGGCCACGGCGTCCATCCGGAGGATGAGCAGTGTCAGCCACTCCCTGGACACGGTGTAGGCGCGCACGAAGTCCGAGGGTGCCTCGAAGCCGAGGACCCAGGCGGCTTCACCGATGCCCTGGGCCGTCAGGTGGTATCTCTGGCTCGATGGTAGGTGGGCGGTGCCGTGGCTGACGCGCCCCACGATGCCGTCGGCCAGCAGACCGGTCAGGGCACGGTGGACGGTCGTGTGCGCCTCGCCCAGGATGAGCGCCAGTTCCGCCGAGTCGATGAACGGCATTCGGTTGATGGAGTCGAGCAGCTGACGGTCGGAGAAGGGCATGTGCTAAGCGTAGCGATTGACAGGCACGGTGGGCAACCATCACTTGACAGCGCTGGTGCATGGGAGAGCACAGGTCTGGGTCCACTCAGCAGAGTCGAGGATTAGATTACAAGCTGGGCGGACTTTGGCCGAGCCTTCCCGCCATGCACGGAAGGTTCGGCACACCACTTGGCGGCCAAGCGGCGGACGGCCTCGTAGATCTCTTCATCAAATACCAAGAGGTCGCAGATCACTCGCCTGTCTAGGAGAGCGCGGTTTGGGTCGGCGTCCGCGAGGTATGCGGGCTTCAACTCCTTGTCACGGAACTCGTCGAAGACCATTTCTGCCATCACCAACTGATCATCGGTGAGTGCACGTAGATCCAGCACAGGGAGCGACTCGGCGGAGCGGATCGTCATTCCCGCTTTACTTGATTGCTGGCGGCTAGAGTGCCACAAATACGACAACAAGCCTAGAGTCGAGTTGCCCCAAATCGTGAAAGCATAGTCCAATTTCTTGTCATGAAAGATGACGTTGGGCCATACCCGCCCACCGATGGATTCCTGCTCTGTGAAGGCAACGGCGAGAGCCTGTGAGCCAAAGGTGAAGTCACGATTCAGGTGTGCCCGGCTTGCTGTGGCCCAGAGTTCAGCCGCCTTCTCCTCCATGCCCCGCCGGACTTGCAGTTGGGAATCCGGCGCGCAAGTCATCCGCGTCTCTTTCTTGGCATCGTGGTTCCACAGGGCGGGATAAGTTGCGGTCGGGCTGGCCACTGTCTTCGTAAACGGCGCGTTATGAGCTTGACTTATGAAGAATTGTGAGTCCAAGCCCCGCCTTCCGACATAACTCAGTCCTACTACAGGTAATCTCATGGGCTGCCGTCGTCCGGGCAACCAGAGCTTGCCTCCAGATAGGGAATGAGCGGCCTGGGCTACGGAGGCGTCGAGAATCCGGGCCGCTCCCCACCCGTTCGCATGGTCGCTAATGGGTGCGTCCAGCATCTCGCCTGCCACAGCGTCCCCACAGGGGATGGGAAAACCGCCGTACGGCCCATCCTCCAGCTGTCGAATTGCAGTGTTGTATTCCATCACCCTGGACAGCTCTTGGGCGTTCACGAAACTGCTTGGCTTGCGCCGCAAGGAGATAAACGTCCCTCGACCTTTGGGCTTCTCCTCTCGTACTATCTTTCGACCGATTATCAGGCACTCCGCCATACCTGTATCGGACGAGAAGGACATGTCATAGCCGTTGGCCGCGATGCTTGCGATTGTCACATCGGTAAATTGCGTTGCGATCAACTCCCTGAACTTCGCCCACGAGGCACCGTTGATTGCGGTGAATGGCAGGACCAGGGCAACAACTCCGCCAGGGCGCAGCTTCCGGGCGGCTAGTGCCGCGAATGCAGATCCCAGCCCAGCATGGCCGTGATAAGAGGTGCCGGTGGCGACCTGCTTCAAGCGGTTTGCCATGTCCGCTTGGTCTTCGTCAGAGGCTTCGTAGGCAGCAAAGGCTGCATTCACAACCCCATCGTCGGCGTCGTAGTGCTTGGTGTTACTGGTGAATGGCGGGTTCATGATTACGAGGTCATATCTCTCGTCTGGGAATTCGGCCAGTATCTGGGATGCGGTCGCCTCGCCCACGCTGCCGGTCCGCATAGCTGGATCGCTCATGTTGAACAGGGTCAATAGGGACGAGGATCGGAGTAGCTCGAGCGAGCCGATCAGCACGCCACCGTCTCTCTGCCTACCGTATGGCACAGTGTAGAGCCTAGAACTCCCGAACCCAACCGTGGGATAGGCACCGGACAGAGTGGAGCCGGTGATGTGAATCGCCGACGGCATCACATCGCAGCCGTATAGGACTTCTTCCATGATCGCCGGATGTAACTTGGAGGAGTTGCCACTAGTCTGGTCGTGGCGAGCAGAGATTTGCTCATACACCGCAGACAGCAGCGCGCCAGTGCCGCAGGCGAAGTCGGCGATCCGCAGACTGCATATGGCCTCTGCGTCGGACCAGTCCACGCCCTCCATCTTGGCGACGGCGAGCCGGGCCAGCAGCGACGCCGACGCCGGAAGAGTATAGAAGGTGGCGAGGTATTTCCTATCGGCGATGAGGCGCTGGAAGATGCGGCCCGTTAGGTCGTGGGCGTTATCGACGCCAGTAGCTTCAACTCCTTGAGCAGTCTCCAGTAGTTCCCGCAGAATGCTGGCTGCGGTGTTCCCTGGAAGCTGTTCCAGGAGGTCTTTGGCGATGGCGAAGATGGGCCAGTAGTTTATCTTCAGGATCGCGGCCCAAGCTGATAGCGTCTCTTCTTGAGGGTTTGTTATGTCGGGGCCGCACACCAGACGCAGTGGTTTCACTCCGTCGTGCATCCCTGCGATACGCTGATGGAAGACCATCGCGTTTGCGATGATGGCGCAGGCCATGCGGCGGGTCTGCGGAACGTCTTCCATTCCCAGCAACCGGGCAATCACAGGGGTGACATTCGGCCGGAGCTTCGCCATCTCTTCCAATCTATTGGCGGCTTGTCCAATGCCTCGCTCAAGAATCCCAGCCGCCAGTTCCACTGCCTTCTGCGGCACGGATATGAGGCGAATAAGGTCTGCTAGGTCACTGGCAGACCCGTTCAGCCATCCCGACTCAGGGAAGCGGCTTCCGTCTTCGTGCAGGACGCAATAGGCGAAGCGGGCTGCGGCAACAGCCTCCCGCACGTCGTAGGCTTCCTCCACGGCTATTGGATAGCGCAGTGCGATGGCTGCCTCAATGGTCCGCGGTTCGCCTTGGACAGCCAGCCCCAACCGGTCGAATGCGTCCTTTTCTACTTCGGGGGCGGGTTCATACTCGCCTTCGACAACCACGGGGGAGGATCCCGGAGCTGTAATGAGTACGTCGGCATGACGGCCTGGGTGGTTAGGGAAGGTCTGGGTATTCTCCGAGCGCACCTGCCAGCGGGGCATCATGCTGCGAAGCAAGTCTCCCAAGGCGTTGTTCGCGTTTGGCTCTGTCTGTCGTGGCATGTTGAATCAATCAGCCTGCGGCCTACCCAGCTGCTCGGCCTCTATTGGAGTGATGGATTGCCGGATATGGCGGCGAATGTCTGGTCAAAGGTCTTGATCTCTCGGGCCCCACGCCTTCGACAACTGGCTAGATGGCAGAGGTCCCGGGCCTGTAACTCGGGATATTGCTCATGTAGTTGACGGGCCAGAGCCACGTCCGCCTCCTCCAGCGGCCAAACCTCAACTCCGGCGCCTGCTATCAAACCCAGCGCTGCATCGAAGGTTTGCAGCCTTCCGATGGGCAGGTACGCATGGGCCAGTTCCTGCATGACCTCTGCTGAAGTGCACAGCGGTGTGCCACTTCGGTTAGCTTCGACGAAGAATCCTTGGGCATTTGTCTGGAGAGCGTGGGGGCGTCCTACGGCGTACATGAAGACGTTGGTGTCAACGAAAATCACGTTCTGGCAACTCCCCGGCCACGCGACTCGCTCATGACGCGCAAGTGTTCATCCCAGTCCGGCTCCGTCTCTGGGCCTTCCAGCGCAGCGCATGACCTGAAAAACTCCTCGACCTCCTCAGATGACTGGAATAGCTTGACGCTCTGGTGTTTTTCGAGGCGCTCGTGCGCAGCTGCGCGCAGCCAGGCGCTGAGGGACATGCCCTCCTGCTGCGCCTGGTGAACAAAGCGGTCTCGGTCATCGTCCGCCATTACCAACTGCACTCTGGCCATATCGACCTCCAGCCGGGCTAAGGTGAGTGTGTAATATCGTTACACATACTACCGACCGAAGTCAATGGCAAGATCCGTGCCCGACTGGAAGGTTGGTTGGGGACGTGGCCTCGGAGCACTACTGCTGCTGGAGGCCGATCATCTTCTATACCGCCAGCTTGAATCTCAAGCTGAAAGTTCTTGATTTTGTCAAGTCTAGTGGTCCACAACTCGCAGCCCAGACTCTCCGCCAGCGCCAGATAGTGGGCATCGTAAACCGCGCCTTGCTTGAGTTGGCTCGCAAGTTCCAGCGCCCTTCGATGAAGGTTCGGCGTCTCGTGCAACCCAACTCCCAAGGACATCAGGTCCTGCATGAGGTCCGTCGCAACCTCCACCCCCAGATCACCTCGCACTACTCGTCGGTGGAGTGTATTGGCCACTTCGAATGGCATGAGGGCGGGTGTTACGTGATTCCTACCTGCTCTTGGAATACAACGTACGCAACTGAGCCCGTTATCGAGCTGAGAACGAAGCCACGCGAGTCGCTCTGCGAGTTGAAAGTGTGGCAGCGCGCTAACGAAGATCGGCTTAGACTACGTCGAGCACTTCCGAAAAGGAGCCCAGATTGCGGTGACGCCACCTCTCCATAGCCTCAAGGTGGCTCTTGCTGCGACTGTAGACCGTCAGCGATAATGGGACACGTGAGAGGGGTAGAAAACCCGAGAGTCTGAGAGTGGTGTGAGCTCCTGAAGTGAGGGGAGAGTACCTCATGAAAGGAGCAGCGATGTCCCAGTCAGACGTCAGCAAGGCCGAGGCCGCCGATCAGCGGTCGGAGCAGACTAGGTCCTTCGTTCGACGAGTTAGAGCGGCTACCCGGCGCAAATACACCCCGGAAGAGAAGATCCGTATCGTGCTGGAGGGCTTCCGCCGCGAGGTCACCGTGAACGACCTGTGCCGGTGGGAGGGTATCAAGCCCCACTCCTACTACTCGTGGACCAAGGAGTTCATGGAGGCGGGCAGGGAGCGGCTGTCCCGTGACACGGTGCGCGATGCCACCCGGCAGGAGATCCAGGATCTCAAGCGGGAGAACGGCGAGCTCAAGCAGCTGGTAGCCGAGCTATCCCTCGAGGTCTACCGTCTGAAAAAAACGGCCATACCAATGCCCCAGAACGGCGTCGGTACCAGCGGATGAGCGCCGTTGAGAAGGCGACGGTCCTGGCCAGTGTAGCCGCATCACCGCTGGCCAAGCGTCGGGTGCTCAGAGACCTGGGTGTTCCCAAGAGCACCTACTATCGGTGGTTGATGCGACAACAACATCAACAAGGTCTCGAGGACCGACCTGGAGCCAGCGCTCCACCGTGGAACCGCCTTAGACCTCAGGAGGAACGGTCGATCCTGGAAGCGGCCAGGGAGATGCCGGAGCTAAGTAGCCGCCAGTTGGCAGCGTGGTCTACAGACAACCTGGCCTTCGCTGTATCCGAGTCCACTGTGTATCGCATCCTGTGCAGAGAAGGTCTTGTGAAGTCACCCGAGATGCAGCTCAAGGCCGGCAAAGAGTACCATCGCAAGACCAGCGGCCCTCACCAGATGTGGGCTACCGACGCCTCCTACTTCAAGGTGATCGGTTGGGGCTACTACTACCTGGTCACCGTGATGGACGACTACTCCCGCTTCATACTGGCCCACAAGCTCCAGCGGGACATGACCACCGACTCTCTCATCGAGGTGGTCCAAGAGGCCGTGGACAAGACCGGCATGACTGAGGTCCCAGTGGCCGACCGGACCAGCCTGCTGAGCGATAACGGCTCAGGTTATGTCTCCCGTGGCTTCAGAGACTACCTGCACCTGGTGGGGATCAAGCACATTCTGGCCGCGCCGTTCCACCCTCAGACCAATGGCAAGCTCGAGCGCTATCACCAGAGTATCAAGCGGGACGTCAAACAGGTCCCCTACGAGATGCCTTCTGCCCTGGAAGGAGCAATCGCCGCCTTCGTGGCCTACTACAACTACCGACGCTATCACAAGGCGCTGGGCAACGTGACGCCCGCAGACATGCTCAACGGAAGGCGGGAGCAGATCCTCCAACGGAGAAAGGAGGTGCAGGTCCAGACGTTAGAACGGCGAAGACGCTACAACAAGACCCTCAGGGAGCTCCCACGCAGCTCTTCATAATAATAATCTTCTCGGGTCCTAATCTGTCCCACTTGTGCTGATTGCCAACACACCTGCCATCGACTTGCTTGCGCTGGATGTGAAAACCCAGGAAGTCGAAGCCGTCGTTGACGTGGGTGATGACCGTCTTTTCTTCTGATAGCGTCAGGTGGAGTTCGTTCTCCAGAAACTGCTGTATGGCCTGCTTGGTGGCCTTGACCTCGGCTTTGGGGCCGTTGCTGACGACCACGAAGTCGTCCGCGTAGCGCACCATTCTGTAGTTGCCGAGACCTGCCCGCCGTCTTCTTTGTCGGGCTAGAGGTGGTAAGTCCCACTGTGCCGCCGCCCACTGGTCAAACTCGTTGAGGTAGACGTTGGCGAGCAGCGGGGATATAACCCCTCCCTGTGGCACACCGGAATCGGTGTGACCGAAGAGGCCCCCTTCCATTACGCCCGATTTCAGGAACTTCCAGAGCAAGTCCAGTAGCGCCTTGTCCTTCAACCGCCTCCGTAGCAGCTTCATGAGCGTCCGGTGATGGACGGTGTCGAAGTAGCTTTGGAGGTCGCCTTCAATCACGTAGTACTGCTTGACGTTGGTGTTGAACAGGGGCATGAGGACTGCGATTGTGTCCATCGTGCGACGACCTTTGCGGAAACCGTAGGAGTGCGGGTGGAAATCCGACTCGTAAATCGGGTCGAGGATGGCCCGAAGTGCTTCCTGCACGATGCGGTCTCGCAGGGCGGGGATGCCCAACGGGCGCTTCTTGCCATCGTGCTTGGGTATGTAGACTCGCCGGACGGGTTGCGGCTTGTACGTCTTGCGCTTCAGTTGGTCGAGGAGCATCTGCATTTGATGCTCGTAGTCCGCCTTGAACGCAGTCCGCGTTACGCTGTCCACGCCGTCGGTCTGGCTACCCGGTCGCGCCAGTACCCTTTTTGCCGATATGTGCATCCAGTAGTCCCAGTGCAATAGGTCGTACAGGTTGGTGAACCTGTGGTCTGGATGCTCACTGGCCGTCTTTGCCAAGAACCTTTGCTTTTCTGCCATCTTCGTCGGGTGCATACATCCCTCCTCTGGCTTAGTTCGCTTGTGTTCTGCACTCGTCTAACTGCCCTCCTTCGCCATGTGGCCGGCTTTCCCGACCTCGGACTACTACGAGGGCTCTGCCCCACGTCCGGCATTGGCCGCAGGCTGGCCTACTCCGGTTTGGCTCCATGTTGACCTGCAAGTATTTTTGTGCCACCATTTGGCACAGTTGCCACGGTTGGGAGGCCCATGAGAGAGCGAGCCAGAGCTGTTACCCGATGGCTGAGGAACCACTGGTTCCCCATCCTTGTAGGGTTCCTTATCGGGCTCGTTGTCGGAGTATCCCTTGGCATTGTGTACAACCGCGTGGTGTTCATCGAGCCTAGTAGGATCTGGGAGTACCAGCACCCTTAATGGGTAGCGGGTGTAGCCCAGCCGTGTTGCTCGCAGGTTGTTCTTGGAGTGGCTCCATTGCCGGGGAGCCGAACGTGGTTCCCAAGTTCACGTAAGTTGCGTCTACGTGTCGTGTTAGGTCCTGCCTGTACGCCTGGCACGGCTCCTTGCCGCGCTCGTCATCGGAGGATGCCGGTCAAAGGGAGGACGACATCCCTGCCCTAGAAGGACTGTCCCTGCATCAGCGAGACAGGAACTCCGGTGACTCCACCCTCGCCCTACCGTGAGCGGGTGGTTCGTGGTGCGACGCTTCAAACAGCAGTTTCTTTCGTGACCGTGACGACACTCTGGCTAGCGGCGCGCGGCTTAGTAGGGTGACCGCCGCTACATTGTCGGGAAGGCTTCAGACATGGTTCTGCCTCTGGCCCCCGTGCCTGCTTCCCTAGCCACCGGCCCACTCCTGGCCGGGTTCCACACCTGGAACGTTCAACTTATGCGCTTCTTGGCGCACCGCCGATGACCACGTGGTCCAGCAGGGCGATCTCCAGGAGCTTGCCCGCCTCGATCAGCTTCTTGGTCAGGGCCACGTCAGCCGGGCTCGGTTCGGGGTCGTTCGAGGGATGGTTGTGGATCACGATGATCTTGGGCACCGCCTCCATGACAGCGGGCCGGAACACCTCTGCCGGTCTGACGGTGATGGAGCTCACGTCCCCCTGGTAGATCACCCGCTGGCCCACGATCCGGGTCTTTGTGTCCAGCAGGAGGACCCGGAACTGCTCCTGGGCGAGGTGGGCCATCTCCGGGGCTAGCAGCAGCAGCACCGCCTCGGGCGAATAGACCGCCGGAGGGTCGGCGGGGCGCGGTGGATGGGTCTCGACCCCGTAGCGCACGGCCAGCTCCCCCAGGATGCTGACGTTGCGCCGGAGGGTCTCTAGCAGTGCGTCGTTGTGCTGTGCATTGGTCATAGGAACCTCCCCTAGATGTGGATGGTCTGAAACAAGAAGCGGGGCCGCCCCGAAGATGGGAGCGGCCCCGTGGAGCGCCCGTGTTAGTGGGCGGCGGCAGGCGTTTCTGGCCTAGAAGGGTGACTTGGCCTTCACCGGCTCCTCGGCGCTGGCAACTGCGGACTCTTCCTCGGAGCTACCCCCGTTGCGGGAGTCGAGGAATACCACCTCGGAGGCGTGAATCTCGGTGCGGTGCCTGCGCTGTCCGTCCTCGGTCTCGTAGCTGTTTTGAACCAGCTTGCCGGAAACGTACAACCTGTCGCCCTTGCCCACGTACTGGTTCACTGCCTCGCCAAGCTTGGCCCAGCAGGTAACTGAGTGCCAATCCGCCTCGACGCTCCCGTCCTGGCGGTGTCGGTCGGTGGCCAGCCTGAGCTGGGTGACGGCGGTGCCGCCTTGCGTGTATTTCATCTCCGGGTCCGCTCCGACCCTTCCTAGTAGTTCTACTTTGTTGATGGTCTTAGCCATTTCAGTTCTCCTTTGTGTGTGTAGTAGTGTGGCGTTGCCGCACTCGAATGGAAATGCAGCGCCGTCCCCTTCGGAGGGGAACGGCCTTGTCCATGCGCTCCGGCTACGGAGCGTCTAGCTGCTCTCTACGTCCTCGGGCTCGGGCTCCGCTTCAGCGAACAGCCTGTCGGAGTCCAGGGGCGCTACCGCGCTCCTGAGCCAGCTCAGCGCGTCCCTTCTGACGCTGGCGTGCATCTCGGGGTCGTCCAACGCTTTGACGTAGCTGAGCGCGGCGTTCGCCACGTTTGCGTGGGCGCCGTTGTTGCAGAACACCCTCTGGGAAGCGCTGGCCATCATCTCCATGCTCGTGAGGCGCCCTACGCGGTTGGCGAGCCGGGTCTGGACCGAGGCAAGCTCGTTTGCGAGCCTTGCGATCTCCCGCGTTGTGGGCGGCATCCGCCGCAGGGTCTTGGGTGCGAATCTGCTCATGTGTCCTCCTTTTCCTGTAGGGATGCGATTCCTGGGATGAAGCGGATCCACCACCTGGAGGGGAGGTAGCTCCGGTCCGGCGCTCCCAAGCAGGAAGCGTCTAGCTCACCCGCACGTACTGGGAGACGGCCTCCGTCACGATGTCGGCGCGGGTGTCCGGGTCCAGCAGCGCGTTCAGCTTGCGGTAGTCGACCGAGAAACGCCTGGTCTGCACCAGGCTCACCGCCCTTCCCTCGACGTTTGCTTTGGTCATACCCCTCTGTCGCATCCACGCCTTGAGGGTATCCAATGCCCGGCGTTTGGCCTGCTCAGGCTCTCTCAAGGCTTCCTGCGCTTCCAGGTATGCCCGCACCGCAGCCCGCACCTCTTCGGTGCTCACCTCCCTTCCTTCTATGTCCGGTGACTCGTCTGTTTCTCCTCCTTCCTCGGCTGCCCCGGGCTGGCACGTGTCCAGGAACGGGCAGCTCCGGCACTGCCAGCTCCCGGCGCGGAAGTCTCGCTCCGGCAACTCGTCGGGGTTCTGCCCGTGGGCGGCGTAGTGGTCGGCAAGCTCGCCGAGCCGGAAGCTGACGGCCTCCATCGCGTCATCCACTCGTTCGGCGGGAATCGTTTCGGTGTCCCACTGGCGGCTGCCGGTGTCCATCGTGGCTATCACCACGTCGCGGGCTTCGCCGTACTTCCCGTAGGTGTAAAGGGCAGCCTGGGCCACCGACTCCGGGTGACTCCGCTCGGCCCCCAATGTCTGCCACCGCTTGTAGGCGTCCGGCCCCCTGGTCTTGACCTCGACGATCACCTCGTCGCCTCCGAAGAAGGGCAGGACGCCGGTGGCGTCGGGGTGGCCGGTAACGCGGAGGTTGGGGTTGATCTGGACCGTCACCTCCCTGGGGTTGTTGGGGTCCACCGGGATCACGTCCCAGCTCGCCCGCTCCATCGCTCGCAGCACCACCTGCTCAAGGGCCTGCCCCGCCTCCATGACGGTCAGGGACTCGTCGCTGGGTGGGTTTGTGGGCTGCCATTCCGTGGCGGCATACCACAGGGCTCTGCGGCAGCCGCTGGCGGCGGATGCCCGCACCACCAGCGCCCCATCGCCGTCGAAATGGGCTGCCGGTCGTGAATAGACCTCCGACCGGTCGTTGGTCAGGTCTTCGTTCTGGTTCATGGTCTGTCCTCCTTCGTTCCTATAGATGAGAAGCGGGGCCGCCTAAGACAGCCCCGCTAGTTGAGCAACCATCGGTTGTGTGCGCCGCTCATGCGGCGGCTTTGGATTCGGATTCCTCTATCCCCTCTTTCGCCCTCTCTTCTCGCTCCTTCAGATGGAGCTTGAGGATCTGGGAGATGCCATCTGCGAGGCCCAGCACCCACACGCTCGACCCATCGCCTATTTGATTGGCGAAGGGCTGCATCTCGCTAACCCCCTGCATCTGGTCGATGAGTAGGGTAGGCCGCTGGCGAGTTACCCCGTGTTACCGGAGCACTTTTCCATCGGCCCCCCTCCGAACCGGACGTGCGGCTTTCACCGCATCCGGCTCTCCAGTGGTTAAGTCTGCTTTCGCGGTTTCCAACTGCCCTCATGGGCGGCAAGGTGACACGAACGGCAGACCACGAGAGTCTTGCGCCGCCGCGCCGCCATAACCTGTACCCATTTGGGCTTCTCGCCTTGGCCGTTGCCGTTCAGGTCGCGAAGCGCGCGGACATGGTGGACTTCAATGTTGTCCGTTGATCCGCACATCTCGCATTTGTCAGCTAAGAGCCTTTGGATCAGCTCGTTGCGTTCAGTCCTGTTCCGCGTGGGCGTTCGGTCTGCGAGGACAGCCTGCTTGTTCCGCTTCAGGGGTATGCCACCGAACTGTGCCACCAATGGACGTTTCCCTTCGCCCCGCTGAACCACAACCCTGAGACAAGCCCGTGGCCCGTGTTCGGTCTGCACCGTGCCCCTATAGCGTGGTAACAGTTTCCGGCGTCGGGTCTTGTGCTTGGCCACAAGGGTTTTGACCAGCGACTCACGCATGACTCCATGCAGCTTCCCGAAATGGGAGACGTTCTGGGCCAGCAGGTAGTACTGGATGACACCCCGGTACTCCGATTGATACCTGCTCACGACGGTGAAGTCGTCTTCGTTTAGCAGTTCGGAGCGGTGGGTTGGTTTGCCTTTGCCCATGTAGGCGCGGCAGTGCTGTTCGATGACTTTGGCGGGAACTCGCAATCCGATGATGCCGTTGACTTTGCGCCGCCCGTTGCGGTCGTGCTTGTCGTCGGCCTGTTGGCTTACGAGTTCATAACCGAGGAACTTGGCCGCCTGGCTGGTGGCATGGGTTATGAGAGTCTTTTCCTTGGATAGCTCCAGCTTGAGTTTGTCGCGCAGGAACGTCTCCAAGGACTCCTTTATCTGCTCGGCTTCAGCTTTTGGCCCGATGAAGCCCAGCACGAAGTCATCCGCGTAGCGGACGTATCGCAGCCGCCGGTATCCGGGGTCGTAGAGGTCAGTTGATGGCAACTGTTGCATCTGCTTGCGCAGTTGCGCTGCCAGCTCGTGACGCCCTCTCTTCCGGTGGTTGGCAACTTGGTGACCCAACGTGTAGTACGCAGGGTTGCGGCGTCGTGCTGTGCCTTGGGTGTGGGCTGGTATGAGCCCGGTCTCGACGAACTGGTCCAACCGGTCCAGGTAGATGTTGGCGAGGATGGGGCTGACCACGCCGCCTTGCGGTGTACCGCTCAGCGTGCGGCCATACTTCCAGTCCTCCATGTAGCCCGCTTTCAGTAGGTACTTGAGCAGGCGTAGGAATCGGTTGTCGTGGAGCTTTTCGCCGAGCACCGACAGCATTACCTCGTGGTCGATGTTGTCGAAGCACCCTTTGATGTCTCCCTCGACAAACCAGCGGACTCCCGTCCAGGTGCGGGCCACTTCGCTCAAGGCTGTGTGGCATCCCCGGCGGGGCCGAAAGCCGTGGGAACGGTCGGAGAACTGCGGCTCGTAGTAGGCTTCCAGAATCATCCGGATGACCTCTTGCAGCAGCTTGTCCGTCCACGTCGGTATGCCCAAGGGACGGGTTCCCCCATTAGGCTTGGGAAGATTGACCCGTCTGACCGGCGTCCACCGGAACCGCTCGTAACGCAGGGCGTCGATGATGCGGTCGATTTTCGCCAGTGACATACCGTCCACGGTCTCTGCGGTGGTTCCCTTGGTCATCGCTCCCTGGTTTGAGTAGAGACGACCGTAGGCCCGCAGGTAGAGTTCCCGGTTGTACAGTTGCCGATAGATGTCTTCCAGCGGCAATCCTCGTTCTCCGCGTTCGCGTATGACGTTCAGTACAGTTTCGGCAGTTCTCATCACGAGTACCTCTCTGGTTTGATTCGTCTAAACCACCTGCCCTCCTTCGCCATGTGCCGGGCTTTCCCCGGCTCGGACTACTACGAGGGCTCCGTTGCCATAGGGGTCTCCCCCCGTAGGCAATCCCGCGTTCCGTTGACATAGGACGTTCTAGCGCGACTGTAGGTGCCCCGTTCATCCCCTTGAATAGACCTCATCGGTCATTGCCCACCCATCGGAGATGCCTTGGCCAAGAGATCGGGCCAGTGCAATGGGTGGCGCCGGGTTACAAGCGTTCTACCGGCGGGTGCCCTCGTTTCACCATCTGGAGACTGGGGTTCAAGCAATCAAGCCTTCACCGTATCGCGCGGGTCTTGCGGAACCGGCCTTACAACGCTTTCAGACCGTAGCCGCTTTACCGACATGCTGCTTTCCCCCTAGGCTTTCGCTTCGAGGTAGGTCGGTTGACCCAGGAACCTTCTCCGAATTCCTCCCGACTGAGTCGGGTATCCTATGCCGCGTGACGCGGCGCACTCTCGTCCAAGGGAGTACCGCGCCGCAAGTGCAGCGAGACGAGTCGGCAGGCCAACTCCGTCACCCCGGAGGTGAAGGAACCCGCCTTGCCGATAGAGCCAAAGACCTCGAAGGGCTCAGCCCTCCTCGTCCAGGGACACCGTGACGTAC
>CBDFKP010000004.1:0-1727538 GCA_965248865.1 Dehalococcoidia bacterium
TCCTGTAAGTCTAGCTGCAGAGCAGAATCACTTTCTGGTCCCTATCCGACCAGGCTATGCCATGAGTTTGATCGATACGCAGCTCTCTTCTAGCGACATGTTCGGTGGAGACCCTTCTGTGCTGTTGCGGTGGGAGAATGTCTATTACCGCAAGGCTACTACGTCGCACAAGATTCTCAAGGCCCCTGGACGCATACTCTGGTACGTTAGTATCAGTCAGAAACAAGTCGTAGCAGTATCTCATCTTGACGAAGTGGTGGTTGATACGGCTAAAGAGCTTCTCAGGAAATTCAAGAAATTCGGAATACTGGGATGGGAAGACCTCTACCGAATGTGCGCCGGTAATACGTCGATGGAACTAATGGCGCTGCGGTTTTCTCATACGTTCGTGTTCAGGAGGAGGATTCCACTGAAAGAGATGAGGGCAGTCTATGCGGAGGATCAGAGTGGCTTCACTGTGCAGCTACCTACGAGCATGCCGGCAAGCAGATTTCAGAAGTTGTATAGGCTAGGCTTTCCGAATCCGTCATGAGCATAGCCTTGCGACCGTTAATCATTTCGTTGAAGCCGTGCTATGCCGACAAGGTATTTGACGGTCTGAAGAAGGTAGAACTCCGACGTCGGATAGCTTCACAGTTAAGCGACCGAGACGTGTTCATCTACGTTTCCAGCCCAGTTAGGGAACTGCGTGGAGGTTTCCGTGTCGGCCAGGTATGGGCGGGAACGCCCGACGAAGTATGGAACATTGTGGCTGACCTTGCGACTGTCAATAGACGGGAATTTGACGCCTACTTTCAGGGCCAGGCCGTCGCCTATGCGTTGGAAGTCACAAATGTTTGGGAATACGAAAGTCCCGCGGGCCTCAGTTGGCTGAGGAATCGGTTCGGCGATTTCGTTGCTCCGCAGTCTTGGCGCTATGCCAAAACTGAAGAGCACGAAACTTTCCAGAAGATGAAACGACGACCAATCGAAGAATGTAACAAAGAGGTTATGGCAGTTGAAGCCGTATAACGGGTCATAGGACGATTAAGCTATTCTCACCCGCACCGAGTCTGGAGACTCGGCGGAAGAGACTGAGCCCGTTACCTCAATCCGCGTAGAGAGCATACATGGCTGCTGATTCTGCAAACTCTGCAAAAGTGCACGACGACTCGGCCTCTCAGATGCTCACGGCCGTGCTCGATAAGCTTGGTGAAATCACGAGGGCCGCGAGTAACGGTTCCTTTGTATTTCGCGGTGAGCCCAAGTGGCATCGGGAAATTTCGTCCAGCCTTTACCGAGAGTACAAGACGTTGCTGGAACCCTTTGGTGTTGACGGCTTCGATATCCGTAATGTGTAAGAGGAGATCATTGGCAACGCCGCACGCTACGCTGGCGATCTTGCTTCTCAAGACCTGCTGAGTCAGCTGCAACATTATGGTCACCCTACTAACCTGATTGACTTCATCACTGATTATCTTATTGCACTCTTTTTTGCCTGCGCCAGCGAATCCGCTGACGATGGTCGCCTTATACTCCTTAGCACCGAAACTAACTTGCTGTTCCGCATGAGGAGCCCGGCCCGCATCAAAGCTCAAAAGAGTGTCTTTGTTGACCCTCCTTCCGGGGTCGTCAGTCCGAACCATATGATCCGCATCGAACGCGCGCTAAAACTCCCCATCCTGAGGTACCTCAGTTCTTATCACGACATTTCGGCGCAGGCGATATATGACGACATACACGGTTTCATCAAGAAGGCCAACATACACCGAAGTGTGTACGCGGAGTTTCACATCGGCGGACTCTATTTGAACCAAGGGAACCTTGAGGAAGCTCTCAAGCATTACAACCGTTCAATCGAGTTGAACGGTTACGAGACGACTTCATTGGTAAACCGAGCAGCAACATTCGTGCGAATGGGAAAGGAAGATGAGGCTATTCGAGATTTCTCTCAGGTGATCGCACTTGATCACCGAGATGCGCGGGCTTACCGGGATCGAGGGCGACTTTACTTAGACAAAGGGCAGCTGGAACTAGCGGAGAAAGATTATAGCGAAGCCATTCGGCTTGACGAACGGATGGAGGATGCCTACATAGGGCGCGCTCGCTGTCGTGCAGAACGCGGGGATTTTGATGGGGCGGTACAAGACTTGAGCATAGCAATTGAGTTAGACCCTGAAAACAGTGCTGCATACAGCGGAAGGGGTGCATCTCTAGCCGCAACTGGAAACAGCCGACCAGCCCTGCTAGACCTATGTACTGCGATAGAGATGGACCCAAACAATGCGGGCGGCTTACATGGCCCGAGCTCTGCTCAACTTTAATATTGGGGAATTCCAGGGTGCCGTGGAGGACCTAGGAACATACCTGAGTTTGGGCGGTGACGACCCGTCCGCCGCCCACTTTCGACGCGGCATTGCGCTGGTCGCCTTGGGGAACTTCGAGGATGCACGTGGAGAGTTAGCGACCGCCTTGAGACAGGATCCATTGGTTGCTAAACGAGTGGTCGCAAGCGTAAGTGACGTAGTCGACGGGAGCGAAAGCCTTGTGCTACAGGACGAGGTGCCTAGCGACCTTCGGGAGATGCTAAAGCCTCAGGAATAGCACTAGACTCCGCTCCAGGGGACTCAGGCACGGAGTTGGTGCCACAGAGAGACGGAGGTCGCTAGTTCCCCGGTCGATTGCGCCGGCGTTCAGTCTGAGGGCCGTCGCCCACAACCCGATACCAACGTATCGATCGCGGTTCCAAGACTCAGAGAGCTCCCAACCACATCTCGAAGATGGTTCTGTCTACCGTCCACTTAGGCCCACCAAACTGGACAAAATCAAGAACCTTCACACTGAGGTTCAAGCTGGCGGTGTAGCTGTGCACTCACAAGAGACCAAGATTTGCCAGGACACAACAAAATGCGCGGTAGCCTACTCAATCGCGTCACCCCCAAGACAAAATGCAGACGCCGGAGCTTAAGGAACCTAGTACTTGTCACCATAGGACACACCTAATCAACGGAGGATCATCATACGTTTAGGCCATCATTCATTCCAGTGAAAAGTAGTATCGCTAGAGTCCGTATAGCCCCAGGAAGCACTTGGAGCGCGTTCAGAACGCATAGCACCAGTCAAGGGGTTCGTAGTACAGCCTCCGCAGGCCTGCCGGGAGGAGATGGTCGGGCTACATCAAGTGTACGACGGCCAGGTCACTCTCCCTACGAGCGGCAGGCTTGTGATAGTGCGGGGCGATGAGCGGTTTCACGCAGGCCGTGCTGAGGTACCGCTGGGAGCTGTGGCTGTTCGTCGGCGTCCCGCTGGTGGTGAGCGTCACGTGGGTGATCGAATCCTCACGCCCGGAGCTGTTCACTCTACCCCTCAGCGAGCGCCAGGGCCTCCCCTACATCAGCCCGAGGGCCATCTTGCTCTTGCTGTTGCTGGGCCTTTCGTACCTGCGCGTGCGCCGGTTGGGCCGGCCCACGCTGGCGCTGGTCTGGGCGTACGGCGTCGCCGCTGCACTAGCGAATGCGGTGACTACGGTTGCTATCCAGGTATTCGGTACTCCTCTCCCGGGGTCGAGGACCGCGCTGTCGGTGGTGGCTTCGGTCGTCGCACTGGCTATCCTCGTCTGGTTCGGGCGGCAGGCGTCCAGAATCAGCCTAGGCCACGCTCTCTTGCTGGTCGGGTTGTCCACTACCCTCCCTCGAGGTATCAGTCCGCTGACCAGCGTCGTCCCGGTCCTCGCAGGGGCGGATGAGCCGTACCGCATCCTCCTATGGTCGATCGTACTAGTGTTCAGTGTTGCGCTGAGCCTGCTGGCCGTCTGGGCGCTCGGCCGCTTCGATTCGGCGGGCGGCGTTGCCCGTACGAGGATGGTCATCGCGTTGTTCAGCGTGGCTGTGCTCGTGCTCATATCCACGCATTGGGCGATAGTGTCGTGGCAATCAGAGTCCCTACAACCAGCTTTCACCAGCGCACTGGTCAGCGCGATCTTCGCCGTCAGCTATGCAGTTGTGATCGCGCTGATATACGTGTTTCGTGTGCGGACGCCGCGCGAGCGGGAGTCTGCAGGCTAGCTGCGCGGCCTCGGATCGCGGCGGAGTGGTTTGGGCTTAATGCCTACTCGTCGGTTGGACCACCAAGCTATACAAATCAAGAACCTTCACGCTCAGGTTCAGGTTGACGGTATAGCCAGATTACCCACGGTTCCAAGTGCCGAACGCGAGCCTGCTATCCCGAAGGGTGTCGGTAGCTAACTCAGTCTTCCGATCCCGCCGCTCGTCGTCTAACAGAAGCCTGCGTATGCCCATCGGCATATCCACCCACCTCACACCAGAAGACGAACATGCAGTGCTGATGTGGGCGACTACGGTACTCGCCGTCGCATATATGTCCAGGGCCTGCTTCCTAGATTGCCCGTGCAGGGCAGCTACCTGGCCGGGTTGACATGTATATCGGCGCACGATATAGTTGAGTCTACCCAAATGGAGACCACTCCACAATGACAATGACGAACTCAGACCGCTGGGAACGGCTTCCTCTCTCGGTCGCGCAACTGCACATCCTGTTGGCCTTGGCCGATGGGCAGAAGCATGGCTACGCCATCATGACCGAAGTCGAGCTCATAACCGAGGGAACGGTCACGATGGGGCCGGGAACGTTGTACGGAGCGGTCAAACGTATGCTGAAGGAGGGACTGATTGAAGAGGCGGACGAGCGGCCCGACCCCGAGCTGGACGATGAACGTCGCCGCTACTACCGGCTCACCGGTCTCGGGGCGCGTGCTCTCGACTCTGAGGTCGCCCGTATGGAGCATCTCGCAAGCGCCGCTCGTGCGAGGCAAGCAGCTGCGCGGCTCGGACTCGGCTTGGAGGGTAGCTAACGTGATCTCCGAGAGCGTATACCGAGCGCTGCTCGTGGTCTACCCGAAGGAACACCGGCGCGAATACGGCGAGCTGATGGTCCAGCTCTTTCGGGATCGTATGCATCGCGACGGAGGTGGATACCGAACGCTATTCGTCTGGATACAGATGTTCCCCGACCTAGTTGGGTCAGCATTCAATGAACGTCTGGAAGGAGTCAGAATGTGGGCGCTGCTTGCACGCGACTATACCGTAAGAACGGCGCGTACCGATAGGCAAGTGGTCGTTCCTCTACTGAGGACCCCAATACTGGCTGTCTTACTGGTCTTTTATGCGGCAAGCATTCTTTCCATACTATTCCCCGCTTTCGATGGACTTGACGAGAGAGCATTCAGGTCCGGCTTGTTCATTTTTGGGGGAATGGCATTCCTGAGTCCTGTGTTTCAGGGCCTCGTGTTCAGATTAGGGGTCAAATACGATCTGAAGGACGCCTTTCGATCCATCGGTATCTACCTACCGTTATGCGCTTTCGCGATCACTGCCTCGGCGCATTGGGTTTGGGCCATGCTCTATGGAGAGACATCCTTCCTCAGCATCTCCTGGTTGGAGATTCTCCTCGCATCCTATTTCGGTGCACTCGTATGCATATTGCCTGCACTAACTCATCAAGTTGGTTTTGTGCCTTCGCCTGCGATAACCACTCATCGCTCATACCGGCGGACTGATCTAGCCCGATCTCTGGGTTGTTCGTTTATCGGTATTGCGATCTTCTTCGCTCTTGGCTTTGGGCTCCACCTGGGAGGATGACGTGGACCTCTTGACTTGGTTAGTCGTGGTCAACCTGCTGCCACTAGCAGCGGTGATATGCATCGCCTTGCCCCGTGCGCGCTTCATGATCCCGTGGTTGGGGCTGGCCACTGTCGTGGTTGGGACCTTCCCTGCCTTCGGTTCGTCAGCTCAGCTCGTGGCTGAAGGCAGTATCGGCGTCGGCCTTGGCTGGCTTATGACGACCGTCTATGGTCTCATTGGATTAGGCATCGTCGTCGGCTCTGTTGGTTTGCAGCCAGCCTCGTTCGTCTCTCTGGGCGCGATCGCCGTAGGTCTGATCTTAGTAGCATCCTTCTATGCGTACCTGCCTCCCTTCAACTACGGCCATACGGGCATGCTAGTATTCGCCACACCAGGCTTGGCACTCGTCGCCTACGGGGCGGTCTTGTGGCGACGCCACGGCCTCGAGGGTTCCATGAGGGGGCGGAGTTCGAGCCTACGGCTAGCCGTGGCGCTGGGGATCGTGGTCGGGTTTGGAGCCATAGGGTTGCTCGCCTACGAGGCTGACCGAAACGAGCGCCCCAATTGGGCTTATAAGCCTCTCGACCTGCCCCAGTTGGCCACGACTTCCATGCTGGTAGTGGAAGGTGTGGTGGTCCGTAAGGAACCCCACGTGAGAGAATTCCAAAGGTCTGGTGGCGGAACTGGAAGGTCCAATTACACCCTCTATAAGATAGAGGTCTCCCAATCCTGGCGAGGAGAGGAGGCGGAGACCACTTCCATTGCTGTCTCGGAGTTCAGCCCTGCTGATCTGAAACGAGGTCAGCCATACTTGTTGTTCTTCTCAGAGAGGGCCAACCAGGAGGACTTCCCAGGGCACTGGCGGCTGTTCGACCCTGAGCAAGTGTGGACCGTTGACGGCAACAGTTTCCTCCCCTATCGAGGCTTAACCCCTACGACTCCGATCAGTAGGGGAGAGTTGGGTGAGATTCTTGCAGCCAACCCCCACAGCTAGGGGCTGTAGGTTGATTGGACAGCTAAATTGAACCTCTAACATACGCCAGATAGCCAGTTGCATCCTCATCAGTTACAGTTGCGGGATTGGGCTCATCGGTTGGCGGACCGCCGCCGACCCTTCTCCTGACTGAAGCGCCCGCTCCAATGCCTCGCGAATCTGCCAGGAGAGGTCTCCTCCTTCCATACTGGCAGCCATCACTCTGTGGTCGATGTTCAACACCTCCGCCGCTCCCCTGCCCCCTTCTTCTGCACCAGTTCATGCAGCAACGCTATGAGACGCAGGTTGTGAAGTGTAGACCGTCAGCGATAATGGGACACGTGAGAGGGGTAGAAAACCCGAGAATCTGAGAGTGGTGTGAGCTCCTGAAGTGAGGGTAGAGTACCTCATGAAAGGAGCAGCGATGTCCCAGTCAGACGTCAGCAAGGCCGAGGCCGCCGATCAGCGGTCGGAGCAGACTAGGTCCTTCGTTCGACGAGTTAGAGCGGCTACCCGGCGCAAATACACCCCGGAAGAGAAGATCCGTATCGTGCTGGAGGGCTTCCGCCGCGAGGTCACCGTGAACGACCTGTGCCGGTGGGAGGGTATCAAGCCCCACTCCTACTACTCGTGGACCAAGGAGTTCATGGAGGCGGGCAGGGAGCGGCTGTCCCGTGACACGGTGCGCGATGCCACCCGGCAGGAGATCCAGGATCTCAAGCGGGAGAACGGCGAGCTCAAGCAGCTGGTAGCCGAGCTATCCCTCGAGGTCTACCGTCTGAAAAAAACGGCCATACCAATGCCCCAGAACGGCGTCGGTACCAGCGGATGAGCGCCGTTGAGAAGGCGACGGTCCTGGCCAGTGTAGCCGCATCACCGCTGGCCAAGCGTCGGGTGCTCAGAGACCTGGGTGTTCCCAAGAGCACCTACTATCGGTGGTTGATGCGACAACAACATCAACAAGGTCTCGAGGACCGACCTGGAGCCAGCGCTCCACCGTGGAACCGCCTTAGACCTCAGGAGGAACGGTCGATCCTGGAAGCGGCCAGGGAGATGCCGGAGCTAAGTAGCCGCCAGTTGGCAGCGTGGTCTACAGACAACCTGGCCTTCGCTGTATCCGAGTCCACTGTGTATCGCATCCTGTGCAGAGAAGGTCTTGTGAAGTCACCCGAGATGCAGCTCAAGGCCGGCAAAGAGTACCATCGCAAGACCAGCGGCCCTCACCAGATGTGGGCTACCGACGCCTCCTACTTCAAGGTGATCGGTTGGGGCTACTACTACCTGGTCACCGTGATGGACGACTACTCCCGCTTCATACTGGCCCACAAGCTCCAGCGGGACATGACCACCGACTCTCTCATCGAGGTGGTCCAAGAGGCCGTGGACAAGACCGGCATGACTGAGGTCCCAGTGGCCGACCGGACCAGCCTGCTGAGCGATAACGGCTCAGGTTATGTCTCCCGTGGCTTCAGAGACTACCTGCACCTGGTGGGGATCAAGCACATTCTGGCCGCGCCGTTCCACCCTCAGACCAATGGCAAGCTCGAGCGCTATCACCAGAGTATCAAGCGGGACGTCAAACAGGTCCCCTACGAGATGCCTTCTGCCCTGGAAGGAGCAATCGCCGCCTTCGTGGCCTACTACAACTACCGACGCTATCACAAGGCGCTGGGCAACGTGACGCCCGCAGACATGCTCAACGGAAGGCGGGAGCAGATCCTCCAACGGAGAAAGGAGGTGCAGGTCCAGACGTTAGAACGGCGAAGACGCTACAACAAGACCCTCAGGGAGCTCCCACGCAGCTCTTCATAATAATAATCTTCTCGGGTCCTAATCTGTCCCACTTGTGCTGATTGCCAACACTAGCCACTGACCCAGCGTCTTGCGGTCCGTGACCGCTGCGATGCGGGCCTGCTGGTACACCTCAGAATTGAGGCGGATACTGACGTTGGGCGCAATGCCCATGCCTGACGACACGTGACCCGCTTGACTTGTCATCCTCATAGCGACACAATTCTCCCAATCCCAGACATGGAGAGTGGATTGATGGAAACTCCCGCTCGACACAGCTTGACGGAACGGATGCTCGGCGCAGCCCAGCTTGACAAGAGCACGTATGAGGAGGTGGAGGCTGACACATCCGCAACCGTTCAGGCGGCGTCAGTTGTGGTGATGGTGGCGATTGCCACAGGCATAGGGTCACTGGGTACGGCGGGCCTGTCCGGCTTGATTGTCGGTATAGTTTTTGGACTCATCGGCTGGGTGATCTGGGCTTGGGTGGCCTATTTCGTAGGGACCAAGCTGTTCGCCACTGCCGAGACTCATGCAAACTGGGGTCAAATGGCGAGGACACTGGGGTTCGCTCAGTCTCCAGGCGTGCTGAAGGTGCTGGCTATTATACCTGCCATAGGTGGTCTAATCTTCTTCATCGTCTCGATCTGGCAACTGGTCGCAATGGTAACCGCTGTGCGCCAGGCCCTCGACTATACTTCGACCTGGCGCGCCGTTGGTGTAGTGGTGGTCGGCTTTATACCTTACGCTATCCTGCTTTCGATTCTGTATGCCATACTGCCATAGACCCACACCGCGCTGACCGCGCCAAGGAGGTCAATCGGCGTCGGGTTTTGTTCCCTTCTTCCATTGAGGGTTGGCCTCTATATAGTCGTTCAGGAGCTTTAGCAGGCATTCGACCGTGTGTCCCGTGCTGATGCCACATTGCCCCACATGGTCGAGCGTAGCGGCCTGAAGGCACTGACGTGGCCTAATGGTGTGCTCGTTGCTACAGACTGGGCATAACATGGTCACTCCCCCCTATGGGAAAATCGCAGTTGGCCACTGCGTGATAGACGCGCCTAGCCCGTCCCTGCTAGGTGTTGCTAAGATCGACGCACGTAAGGGAGCGTTTCGGAATAGCCTAGGCGACTCTCCTATGGCAGGGTACAGGACTCCCGCTTCAGGTTCAAGGGTGACCGCGTCGAATCCAACGCCGTTCATTCCTGTCAGTCCTTGATCGCGATGCAGGCTATAGCTAGAGATCGCTGAGGATAAACTCCTAGGAAGCCAGGTACACGTCGCATCGTCTATGAGCCTCGCCAGAGATCACCCGTACGTCACCTGAAAGCAGGATAGGAGTTGAATACATGCCACGGTACTATAGGAATTGTGTCTCAATTGATATGCATTGAATGTGGCGGGCCGATGTTCCAAGCACCGTGGGAACATGAAGGCATCTCGAACTTGCGAAGATGCCCCCAATGTCGTGAAGCACTCAAACTGCTTCGGTACGCCAGAAATCAGCGGGCGGCGGCGAAAGCAGCCATCGCACGGGCCTAACAGCGCCGACCGACCAACCTTAGGCTTTTGGCTTCATCAGCCAGACCAGCTCCTTTGCAGGGCCAGTCAGCCATTGCTCGACAGTCTCTTGTCTACCTGGAGCCACCTCCACGCCGAGACCGTCAGCGATGATCTTGTAGGTTGCCATCACCGAACCCTACCGTGAGTATAAATCCAGCGATGCTTCGTTGCCCCGAGGGGGGCCGATCTAGATAGCGCACATGCTGAGTAGTGCCTGGTCATTGCGGGGGAGCTATGGCCCAGGAACGTTTGCAATTCACCCTCACAGGAAGCGACATTTCCTAATAGGCCAGGAAGCCTCTTAGGCAGGTGGCACTGACATGGCAGAGGTCACTGGTTCGAGTCCAGTACCGCCCACCACTTCTTCCTGATCTTTAGCTCTCACTCCGTTGGTTCGACGCCCGCTCGTGTGCTACACTGTCCGCTGCTGGCCTAGCTAGCCTCTAGCGTGCAGTTTCTGCCCTGTCTGAACACCGAGGAGGTGACTATGGTTCCCCCCGAGGAGGTCTTCGGAGCCATCCCCAACTGGATCGCTGTCTTTCTGGTCTCCGGCGTCGCCTTCAGCATCTCCGGCTTCGTGCTGTACTGGCGAGTGGTCCGGCTGGTGCTCCTGGGGCGGGCCAAGAACCGGTTCGACCGGCCGTTGCTGCGACTATGGGGGCTGGTGACTGTGGTCCTGGGCCAGCAGCGAGTGCTCCAGCGGCTCTCCTGGCGGGACAAGGCGGGCATTGGCCATGCTGTGATCTTCTGGGGGTTCATCTCTTTCTTCATGAGCTACCTCATCTTCATCTTCGGTGACACCGCCTGGAGCGAGCTCTCCGAGACCATCCTTACCGAGACAGGGGTCCGCATCTACTCCACCTACCTGGATATTTTCGCGGCATTGGTCTTGGCCGCCCTGACCTGGGGAGTGCTGCGGCGGTGGGTGGCACAGCCGCACCGTCTCTCCTTTGACCTCACTCGCCATCCGGATGCGCTGGTTATCGTTGGAGCCATCGGCAGCCTCATGCTCTTCACGCTCCTCACGGAGACCTTCTACGTGGCCGCGGGCGGTACCAGCCCGGCGGCGGATGTGCCCATCGGTGGGTTCCTGGGCGACCTGGTGAGGGATGCGGGGATCTCGGCGGGAGCGGCCAATGGCCTTCAGGGGCTGACCTGGTGGCTCCACCTGAGCGTTATCTTGGGCTTCGGCATCTATATTCCATTCTCAAAGCATATGCACATGATCGCCGCGCCGGTGAACGTCCTCTTCCGAAGCCTAGAGGCCCGGGGCACCCTTGCCCCCATGCAGGACTTGGAGACGGCGGAGAGCTTTGGCGCGGGCGATATTCAAGGTTTCACGTGGAAGGAGCTGCTGGATGGCTATGCCTGCGCCGTGTGCGGGCGCTGCACCAATAGCTGTCCGGCGCACCTCACCGGGAAGGTGCTCTCCCCCATGCACATTGCGGAGGGCGTCAAGGAGCACCTGGCGGAGGCGGGCCCAGGGCTCATCGCCTCGAGGAAGGGTGGCGATGCCAAGGAGCTGCCCCTCTTCGGCAAGATGCTCTCTGAAGAGGCGGTGTGGGACTGCGTGACCTGCGGCGCGTGTATGGAGGAGTGCCCGGTTATGGTGGAGCACGTCGACACCATCGTGAACATGCGGCGGAATCTGGTCATGGAGCAGTCCAGAATGCCGGAGACGGCCCAGAACGTCCTGGTGAACCTGGAGCAGCGGGGCCACCCCTGGCGAGGGACCCAGGCGACCCGCACCGACTGGATGGAGGGCACCGAGGTGACGACCCTGGCCGATGACCCGGACGTGGAGGTGTTGCTGTGGGTGGGCTGCACTCCGGCCCTGAACGAGGCCAACCAGCGGGTGCCCCGGGCCATGGCTTCGATCCTGAAGGTGGCAGGCGTCAAGTTCGGCGTGCTGGGCATGGAGGAGACCTGCACCGGCGATCCGGCGCGTCGTATGGGGAACGAGTACCTCTACCAGATGCTGGCCCAGCAGAACATCGAGACCTTCAAGAAGTACAACGTGAAGAAGATACTCACCCTGTGCCCGCACTGCTTCAACAATATCAAGAACGAGTATCCACAGCTAGGCGGCAACTACGAGGTGATGCACTACACGGAGTTCGTGGACCAGCTCATTCAGGAGGGACGGATCAAGCCGCTGAAGTCGGTGAACATCTCCATGACCTACCACGACTCCTGCTACATGGGCCGCCACAACAAGGTCTACGACCCACCCCGTCGCATCGCCGAGGCGATCCCGGGACTGAAGCTGGTGGAGATGGAGAGGCATCGCCAGAACGGCTTCTGCTGCGGCGCCGGCGGCGGGCATATGTGGATGGAGGAGAGCGGGGGCAAGCGTATCAACCACGCCCGCATCGAGCAGTTCCTGGAGACGGAGGGCGATACCCTGGGCGTCTCCTGCCCCTTCTGCCTTCAGATGTTTGAGGAGGGCATTGCCTCCAAGGAGGTTGGGGATACCAAAAAGACCATAGACCTCCTGGAGATAGTGGCGGAGAGCGTCGGGGCAGAAGGAAACGGAGAAACCCTCACGCCTGGCTAAAGCCAGATCCTCTGCTGGCTCTAGCCACAGAACAGGAGTAGAATCTAGCTGTGGCTGCGGGAGGACGCCAGCTTCGGGGAGTCAGTGGCCAGCAGGCGGTCAGGGCTTTTCAGCGTCTCGGCTATGAACTTCGGAAAGGGAAAGGGAGCCACGTCAACCTGGTGAAGCCAGGAAGTCGACGACTTACATTGCCTCTCCATCGGGAGTTAAGTGTTGGACTTCTCCTTCACGAACTGAGAAAGGCCGGGATTACCATCCAGGAGTTCCTTGAAGTCTTGCGAGGATAGTCATGGGAACACGAGTATTAGAGTATACGGTCATCCTGCACTGGGATCCAGATTACGAGGGCTACTGGGTGGAGGTCCCTGCTCTCGTTGGGTGTGTCTCCCAGGGCAAGACCAAAGAAGAAGCGCTGGAGAACATCAGGGAGGCTATTGGATTGCACCTGGAAGCGATGAAAGAGGACGGGGAGGAAGTCCCGCAGGAGGAGTCCACAAAAGTCATTGTTGAGGTCTCATCCTGACAATATCCTGCCCCTTCTGCCCTCAGATGTTTGAGGAGGGCATCGGCTCCAAGGAGGTTGGGGACACCAAACAGACCGTAAACCTCCTGGAGATAGTGGCGGAGAGCGTCGGGGCGGGGGAGTATACCCCTAAAACTCCCTGAGATCCGGGCTCACGGTGAGCCGCCCCTCCGTGAGGCCCCGCACCTCGTCCGCCGTCCACCCGTGGGCGATCTCCCGTAGCAGGAACCCCTCCTCCGTCACCTGGAAGAGGCCTAGGTCGGTGACCACCAGATCAACGCAGCCCTTACCGGTCAGTGGGTAGCTGCACTCCCGCACCAGCTTGGGCACGCCCTCCTTGGTGGTGTGCTCCATCATCACGATGACCCGTCCGGCCCCCATGGCAAGGTCCACGGCGCCGCCGGGGCTGCCGAGGCGGCCCTCCTGGGTGGTCCAGTTGGCCAGGTCCCCCGTTTCTGAGACCTGGAAACCGCCGAGCACCACCAAGTCTACGTGGCCGCCCCGGATCATCGCAAAGGCGTCGGCATGGTGGACATAGGCCGCCCCCTGGATGATGGTCACCCACTGGCCCCCTGCGTTCACCAGGTTGGGGACCTCCTGGCCCTCGGGCGGGAAGGGGCCATAGCCGATGACGCCGTTCTCCGCGTGGAGGATGATGCTGCCATCCGTCGGTATAAAGTTGCTCACCAGGGTCGGCATGCCGATGCCCAGGTTCACCACCATCCCCGCACGCAGCTCCTGGGCCACGCGGGCGGCCATCAGCTCCCGGGAGATGCGCTCCCTCTCCGTCATTCGGCCTTCTCCTCCCGACCTTCAAGTAGCGCCAGGCGGTCGACGAAGATTCCGGGGGTTATCACCGCCTCCGGGTCGATCTGTCCCGGCTCCACCACCTCGTCCACCTCCGCGATGGTCACCCGGGCGGCCATGGCCATGATCGGCCCGTAGTTGCGCTGGGCCTTGTCGTACACCAGGTTGCCCAGGGTATCGGCCCTCTTGGCCTTGATCAGGGCGAAGTCGGCATGGAGGGCCTCCGCCAGGATGTGCTCCTGGCCGTCGAACACCCGCTTCTCCTTGCCCGCCTCGAAGGGGGTGCCCACGCCGGTCCGCACCCAGAAGGCGGCGATGCCGCTGCCGCCGGACCGTATCTGCTCCGCCAGCGTACCCTGGAGCACGATCTCCACTTCCAGCCGCCCCGCCTCATACTCGGTCTCCACCGCGTTCGGCTGCGATGCGCCGCCGGAGACGGGGAAGGAGGTGATGCACCGGGCCACCAGGCCCGCCTCCACCAGCTTGGCGGCGTCGTACAAGCGGCGGTTCCGACCGTGGGCGGAGTTGGAGATGGTGGTGAGACGGGTGGCGCCGCGACGGATCAGGGCCTTGACGAGCTCCTGCGGGACGCCGGGCCCGGCGAATCCCCCGATCATGACCACGGCGCCGTCGAAGATGTCGGCCACCGCCTCATCGATGGTGCAGACGCGTTTTCCTGCCACCGTTCCCCCCGATTACCGGGCCTGCCCCTGTGGGCAGCCCATCGCTTCGCAAGCTCTGGAGTTGCTAGTCCACGATGGGCTGGGCGTACTCTTCCCTGAGCACTCGCTTCAGCACCTTGCCCAGGGGGTTGCGCGGCAGCTCGTCGATGAAGACTACGGACTCGGGCCGCTTGAAGCTGGCCAGCCGCTGGTGGCAATACTCGATCAGCTCCTCTTCGGTCACCTGCTGTCCCTTCTTGACCGCCACGACAGCTCGGACACGTTCGCCCCAGTGGTCGTCCGGCACGCCGATGATGGCCGCCTCCTCCACCGCGGAGTGCGAGTGGAGCACCTGCTCCACCTCCTCCGGAGCCACCATTTCACCGCCGCGCTTGATGAAGTCCTTGGCGCGCCCCGACAGGAAGATATAGCCATCCTCGTCGAAGTAGCCCAGGTCGCCGGTGTAGAGCCATCCGCTACGGACCGTCTCCCTGGTGGCCGCCTCGTTGCCCCAGTAGCCCTTCATCAGCCGCTCTCCCCGGGCGACGATCTCGCCGACATACCCAGTGGCCGCCTGGTTGCCGTCCTCGTCCACGATGCGCACCTCGACGTCGTCCAGGGGCTTGCCAATGGAGGAGAGCCGTTTCAGCTTGCGTTCCACCTCCTCCGGCGACCCGTCCAGGACATGGTCCTCCGGCGGCAGCATGGTAATGGTTGAGGCGGTCTCCGTCTGGCCGAAGGCGTTGATGAACCGGGTGCCGGGCAGCGCATGGATTGCCCGCTTGATGACCTCCACCGGCATGGGCGCCGCGCCGTAGGTGATCACCTCCAGGCTGGAGAGGTCGTGCTGCTGGAACTCAGGGTGGTCTAGGAGCTGCTTCAGCATGGTGGGTACCATCATTGCCCGGTTGGCTCCCTCCCCCTCCACCAGCTCCATCCACTCCTTCGCTTCGAACTGCCGCTGGATGATCAGGGAGCGACCGCCGTAGACCGCCGACATGACCGCCTGCACCCCGGCGATGTGGTACAGCGGTACGGTTAAGATGTTCCGCTCCTCTATCTCCGGGTCCGCGGGGGATACGTTGGAGAGTATGTAGGAGGAGAAGCTGTTGTGGGTGAGCATCACCCCCTTGGGAACACCGGTGGTCCCGGCGGTGAACATGATGATGGTGGTGTCTTCATCATCGGCCTGGGGGAACCGCTCCTCCTCAGAGCCGGAGGCCAGGAGCTCCTCGTAGTAGGGCCAGGGCTTATCCTTGCCGTCCAGCGCCACGTAGTGCTCCACGGATTTCGCCTGAGCGGCAACGGACTGCACCAGCTCGCTGTACCGGTCTCCCACGAACAGCACCTTGGGCGCCGCATCGCCCAGCATATAGGTCAGCTCATCTGCCCTCACCCTGAAGTTTAGCGGGGCGTAGATGGCGTCCAGCAGCGCCGCCGCGAAGTAGACCTCGATGTGCTGGGGGCAGTTCACGTGGATGGTCGCCAGCCGGTCACCGGCGCCGACGCCCAGGTCCGCCAGCGCGTTGGCTAGGCGGGTCACCCGCGCCTGAAGCTCGGCGTAAGACCGGCGGACGCCCTCGAAGATGGTCGCCGTCCGGTCAGGGACGATGAGGCTAGTGATAGAGAGAAACTCTGACGTGTTCATCCGTGGAAGAGGGCCTCCTTAGCGCAGGTTTCTGCGAATGCCTCCCGATATTATCATGTCCGTCCGCGTTCCGCCGAGGGGCGTGGCAGCCTCAGCTTTCACGTCAGCGTGCCTGTCTCTGACGTTTGAACAGCTGCGCCGCCAGGCGTGTCTCCAGCTCCAGCGCCTGGGCTAGGGGGAGGTCCATGCCGCGGACAACGGCTCGCTTGGCCAGGCGGACCGCCTCCGCATCCTGCTCCAGAATGCGCTCCAGGGTCTCCTGAGCCTCCTGGAGCAGCCGCTTCCGGGGCACCACCCGGCTCACCAGGCCGATGTCTGATGCCTCGGTGGCGGTGATGCGACGCCCCGTGAGCAGCAGGTCAAGGGCCGGGCCAATGCCGATGGCGCGGAGCAGCGTTTGGGTGCCGCCGGCCGCCGGTATCAGGCCCAGGCCCACCTCCGGCAGGCCGAAGACGGCCTCCTCCGAGGCGATCCGTATATCGCACAGGAGCGCCATCTCAAGCCCCGAGCCCAGCACGTACCCGTGGAGCGCCGCGACCAGGGGCGCCTCTATGCTGCGGAACAGGCCCCACACGTCCCGCTGCCACCGCACGCGCCTGGCGATGGCCTGAGAGGGGGCGGAGCCGAACTCGGTCAGGTCTGCGCCGGCGCAGAATGCCCGCTCTCCCGCTCCGCTGAGGATGACACCCTGCACCTCCGGGTCGTCTCGGATAGCTTGCAGCACCTGGTACAGGTCGTCCCGCATGGCCACGTTGTAGGCGTTCAGCACCCGTGGACGGTTGAGGGTGATCCAGGCGATGGGTCCCCTCTTCTCGTAGAGAATGGTCTCGAACCCGCTCATCCGACCTCCTCCCATCCGTACCGGGGCTTTGCGCGCTGGAGCAGCTCTTCCAGGTCAACCTCCACGTAGTTGGCGCCGATCTCCTCCAGCCGGTGGGCGTCACTGACCCGTGTCAGAAGCAGCCCGTGCTCCTGGGCCACCGCCCGCACCCTGGGCTTGTCGATGTGCCAGTTGTGCAGGAGATTGTCGATCTCAATGGACTGGACGTCCTCGATCTCAATGCTCCTGGAGGGATGACCAGGGTGGCAGTAGTTGCGGAAGACGCCGCCGTTGGGCAGGAGGAACTCGCCCACCTCGTAGGAGGCGAAGTAGTCGCTGGCGGGGCGCACCTCTATCTCCCACCCGGGGAATACCAAAAGCTCGCCGGGGAAGTGCTTCTCGATGAGCCTCTTGTAGGTGAAACCCGGCTCACGGTTGCGGTGCTCGGTGATGGCGATGCCGTCTATTCCCTTGGCCCTGGCTTGCTTGACCACTCGCTCCGCCCATTCCAGACTGGGCGGTTGGAAGCCGGATGCCTCCCAGATGTGTGTATGGAGGTCCAGTCTGACTATCACCGGCCCCTGCCTTTTACTTGCCGCGGAAACGGGGCGAGCGCCGCTCCAAGAAGGAGCGGATGCCCTCTGCCCTGTCCCGGGTAGTGTGCAGCAGTATGCTCAGGTCCGCCTCCAGCCGCATTCCCTGGTCCAGGGTGGAGTCCATCCCCTTGGCCACGGCCTCCTTGGCATACCGTGAGGCGATTGGCGCACCCTGGGTGATCCGGTCGACAACCTCGTCGATAGTGTTCTGCAGTCCTTCCGGCTCCACTATGCGGCTGACCAGCCCTATACGATGGGCATCCTCGGCATCTATGCACTCACCGGTGAGCAGCATCTCCAGGGCGCGGCCGGGCCCGATAAGGCGGGGGAGTCGCTGGGTACCGCCGTCCCACGGGACCACTCCCTTGCTCAGGTGGGGGAGGCCGAGGCACGCCCCATGCACGGCGATGCGCAGGTCTGCGGCCAGGGCCAGCTCAAGTCCCTGGCCTATGGCGTCACCGTTGATGGCAGCGATCACCGGTACCTCTATGCGGGCGATGGCGGCCGCTGCCTGGAGGGAGCGCAACTCCTCCTGGGACCGGACGCGGGTGCCCTCCCACCCGGAGGAGAAGGCCGCACCGCTGCCAGTCAGTACAACCACCCGGAAGGTATCGTCCTGATTGACCGCCTCCGCCGTCTCCGCCAGCTCCAGGGCCATCTGTCTATTGACCCGGTTGGCCACTCGGGGCCTGCTGAGGACTATCTGAAGACGTGGGCCGCTCCTGGAATAGTGGAGGGTCTTGAATGCGGGGGGGCGCTTCATCAATGGCGTGCTGAGGGTACAGGGTGCCGGAAGTGCGCCTATGGTTGCACGTAGCATTGGGCACTGTCAAGGAAGGCAAATGGGTAGGGGCGGAAGGTACCCTTGACAAGGGTTTTCCGTCATTCTATGATGCCTTTTTAGCAGTCTTGCCTAGAGACTGCTAACTCTGGCTAAGGTTCTCTAATTGGTCCAATAAGGAGGAGTAGGCGTGACAACGGCAACAACCTTTCAGCCACTGGGGGATAGGGTGGTGATAAGGCCCCTTGAGAAGGATGAGGTTACCAAGAGCGGCTTGGTGATTCCTGATACCGCCAAAGAGAAGCCGCAGGAGGGAGAGATCATTGCGGTAGGCCCCGGCCGCCTCAGCGATGAGGGCAAGCGTATCGCGATGGAGGTCAAAGTGGGCGATAAGGTCGTCTACTCCAAGTACGCCGGGACGGAATGGAAGGAAGATGACGACGAGTATCTGATCGTCCGTGAGGCGGACATTCTGGCGAAGATCAGCTAAAGATTTTACACATCCAAGGAGGAGACGGTAGCAATGACGGCCAAACAGATCTCATTCGGTGAGGAAGCCCGGAGGTCTCTAAAGGTGGGCATAGACACCCTTGCCAACACGGTTAGGGTCACCTTGGGACCACGGGGACGAAACGTCATCTTGGACAAGAAGTTCGGGCCTCCTAGCGTCTGCAGCGATGGTGTCACCATCGCCAAGGAGATTGAGCTTGAGGAGGCCTTTGAGAACATGGGGGCTCAGCTTCTCAAGGAGGCGGCCACAAAGACCAACGACGTTGCCGGTGACGGCACCACCACCGCAACGGTGCTGGCCCAGGTCATGGTGAACGAGGGATTCAAGAACGTAGCGGCGGGTGCCGATCCTATGGCCCTCAAGCGGGGCATGGAGAAGGCCGCGGGCGCTCTCAGGGAGAGGATCAAGAGCCTGTCAAACCCGGTGGAGGGCAAGGAGCAGATCACCCAGGTGGCCGCCCTCTCCGCTCATGAGCAGGAGATTGGTGAGCTGATTGCGGAGGTGATGGAGAAGGTGGGCAAGGATGGGGTGATCACCGTCGAGGAGTCCAAGGGGCTGGAGTATGAGGTGGATTATGTAGAGGGGATGCAGATAGACCGAGGCTTCATAAGCCCCTACTTTGTGACCAACGCCGACCGCATGGAATCGGCCATCGAGGATGCGTACGTCCTCATCACGGACAAGAAGATATCCGCCGTAAATGACATTCTGCCAGCTCTGGAGAAGATACTCCAGGTCACCAAGAATGTAGTGCTGGTGGCGGAGGATATCGATGGTGAAGCGCTGGCTACCCTGGTGGTGAACAAGCTGCGAGGGACGCTGAGCTGCCTGGCGGTCAAGGCCCCCGGCTTTGGTGATCGACGCAAGGAGATGCTCAGAGATATGGCCATTCTCACGGGCGGTGAGGTGATCAGCGAGGAGATGGGGCGCAAGCTGGATTCGGTGACGGTGGAGGACATGGGCCGCTGCCGGCGTGTGGTGGCCACCAAGGAGGACACGACCTTTGTGGAGGGCCATGGCTCCGAGGATGAGATTCAGGCACGGATCAAGCAGATCAAGGCCCAGATAGACGAGACCACTTCTGACTTCGACAGAGAGAAGCTTCAGGAGCGCCTAGCCAAGCTCTCCGGCGGCGTAGCCATTCTCAAGGTGGGTGCCGCTACCGAGGTGGAGCTGAAGGAGAAGAAGGCGCGGGTGGAGGATGCCCTTTCGGCAACCCGCTCCGCCGTGGAGGAGGGCATCGTCCCTGGCGGCGGCGTTGCCCTAATCCGGGCCGCGGGATCGGTTGACAAGCTGAAGCTGTCCGGCGATGAGCTCACGGGCGCTCGGGTTGTCAAGAAGGCCTTGGAGGAGCCGATCCGGATCATCGCCGAGAACTCCGGCGCGGAGGGATCTGTGATCCTGGATGCGATTAACAAAGGTGCGGACGACTACGGCTACGATGCCGAGGCCCAGGTCTTTGGCAACATGCTACAGCTCGGAATCGTTGACCCGGCAAAGGTGACCCGTGCCGCCGTGGAAAACGCCACCAGCGTTGCCGGGATGATCCTGACCACCGAGTCGTTGATCACGGATGTTCCCCAGAAGGAACCGGCCATGCCGGGCATGCCGGACCACCACGACTTCTAAAAACCGTTGGGACGGTGGAGTCTCCCACCGTTCCAAGGTAAGAGGCCTCTAAGAGTCAATCAAGAGGCACGGAATCATGAGAGGCTCCCCGATACCCTCGGGGAGCCTCTCACTTTGTAGCGTATGGGCTCGCGGTTAGAGCTTAAGGAGGCTGCGGAACCGGCGGTCACTGTGGAACCGACCTACCACCGCCAGGCTCAGCTTCTCGGGGACCAGATACTTGTTGGCCACGCGTCTCACATCTTCCGTGGTCACTGTATTTACCCGCTCTACCACGTCGTCCACGGTGAGGACGTGGCCGTGCAGAAGTTCCTGAGCTCCAAACCAGGCGGCCACCGCCCGAGTATCCTCCATGCGCAGCAGCAGGCGGCCCTTGGCCAACTCCCGGCCGCGATCCAGCTCCTTCTGTGGCACGTTGTCCTTTATGCGCTCCAACTCAGTCAGAATGGTGGCAACGGCCTTCGTGGCCTTATGGGGGTCAACCCCGGAGTAGACCATAATGGAGCCCGTGTCTCGGAAGTGGCTCACGGAGCTGTGAACATCGTAAGCTAGGCCTCGCTTTTCCCGTACCTCGGTGAACAGGCGGCTGCTCATGCCTTCGCCCAGGACCGTGTTCATCAGGTCCAACGGGTATCTATCCGGGTGGCGCGTGGCAATCCCCGGCAGCCCCAGACAGAAGTGTGCCTGCTCGCTCTTTCGCCATTCCACCTTCACCTGGGGGGCCTTCTGGCCATCGGTGGCGGGGTGCCACGGCAGTGGCGTTCCGTCCTCCCATTGATCAACCAGAGGGTGCAGGGTTTCCAGTACCTCACCGTGCCTCACGTCGCCGGCCACGCTGATAACCATGTTGGAAGGAACGTACTGGCGGGAAAAGCAGTCAACCAGCATGTCTCGGCTGATCTCTTGGACCGACTCTTTGGTGCCACCCACGTCCCTTCCCATAGGCTGGTTCGGCCAGAGCATATCGTCAATGAGGACGTCCACACGGTAGCTAGGGTGGTCGTTGCTCATCCCCAGCTCCTCCTGGACAACGCTGCGCTCGGTCTCGACCTCTTTAGGGTCAAATTTAGGGTGACGGAGGAAATCCACCAGCACGTCCAGACCCTGGAGGAAATGCGGTTTGGCCACCTTACACCAGTAGCTGGTGAGCTCCCGATCCGTGGAGCCGTTCATCATGCCCCCAATACCCTCGATGGCTCCACTGATATCGATGCTTGAGGGCCGTTTTTCCGTGCCTTTGAACAGCATGTGCTCCACGAAGTGTGAGATGCCGGCCTGGTTCTCATCTTCATACCGAGAGCCGGCGCCGACAAAGATGCAGATGCTCACGGACCGCGTGTGGGGCATATGGCTGCTCATGACGCGGAGGCCGTTTTCCAGGACGGATTTCTCGAACATAGCCAGCCTAACTGCGGCCTTCTGGGGGGCCGCGAGAGACATTAGAGGTATTCGCATTGTACGGGCGGGCGCGCAATCCCGTCAATGGAGGGGTTGACCGGGAATACCGGGATCGTTATTATTTTCACGTGTAGACAATCCGCTCTGGGAGAGACCACATCAGGCTTCTACCGTCATTTCTCTCTCGTGAGGAGAGGTTCTTTGGCCTGCTGAGGAGCAGCGCCAACAACCTCCACGAAATCGCTGTCCTCTTGGTAGACCTCATGGAGGTCTATCAGGACGTTCCCCGAAAGGTCGCCGAGATCAAGCGCCTGGAAGAGGTCGGCGACCTTGTCATCCATGAGATCATGCGGAACCTCCACCGCACCTTCGTCACTCCTCTTGACCGGGAGGATATAGCTGCCCTGGGGGAACGGCTGGACGATGTGGCCGATGACATTGAGGAGGTGGCCCGGAACATGCTGGAGTTTCGGATAGAGCAGCCCACGGCAGCGGCTGTCGAGTTGGCGCGCATCATCGAGCAGTCCACCCAGGTGCTTCAGCAGGCTGTGAACAAGCTTCATCTCCACGGTGCCAAGCTAAAAGAGATACTGCCGGACTCCGTTGAGGTGAACCGGTTGGAGAACGAGGCAGACCAGGTGACCAGCCGCGCTGTAGCGGAGTTGTTTAATAACGGAACCTCTCCTATTGAGGTGCTCAAGTGGCGGGAGGTCTATGCCAACCTTGAGAACGCTGCGGACCACTGTGAGGACGCTGCCAATGTGCTGGAAGGCGTAGTCCTGAAGAATGCCTGACGCCGCACTGGTCGTTTTCCTCGTTACTTTAGCTCTTGCCCTCGCCTACTCTTACGCCAACGGCATCAACGACGCCGCCAATGCCATAGCCACCGTCGTCTCCACCCGGGTGCTGACCCCAACAGCGGCGGTGATCTTGGGTGCTTCCTTCAACCTGTTAGGAGCCCTTTCCGGCACCGCCGTAGCCAAGACCATTGGCAAAGGCATCGTCAGGCCCGAGGAGGTCAACGAATACACGGTCATGGCTGCCATCCTGGCCTCAGTGCTCTGGGTGCTGGGAGCGACTCGCCTGGGCTTTCCGGTGAGCGTCAGCCACTCTCTGGTAGCCAGCCTGGTAGGCGCCGGCCTTGCAACCGGAGGCCTCTCTGCCGTTGTCTCCGGGGGATTGACGAAGGTCCTGATCGCCCTGGCCGTCTCACCTATTGCCGGTTTCATCTTAGCCTTTGCGGTGATGGTGGTCCTCTACAAACTCATGTGGCGTAGCAGTCCGTCCGCTGCACGCTCTCTCTTTAGCCCCCTGCAAATCCTTGCAGGCGCCTTCATGGCCTACAGCCACGGGAAGAACGATGCTCAGAACGCCATGGGGATTATGGCCCTGGCCACAGCTATTTACTTTAGCCAAGATGTGAATGTGGAGTTGTGGATGAAGTTGGTAAGTGCTGCGGCCATTGGGGTAGGTACGGCTCTGGGAGGGTGGCGTGTGATAAGGACCCTGGGGCTACGGATCACAAAGCTGGAGCCTATTCACGGGTTTGCGGCATCAATGGCTGCGGGCGCCGTCATTGAGATCGCCTCCAACATTAGCCTTCCGGTGAGCACTACCCATACCGTCAGCGGCTCCATCATGGGCGTTGGAGCCACCCGGCGCCTCTCCGCCGTGCGGTGGGGGGTCACCCGCAGTATGATTCTGGCGTGGCTGGTCACCTACCCTGTCTGCTTTGTCTTGGCTTTGGTCATATCGACCATTTTTGAGCTAACCCTTGCCTAGGAGCTATCCCGGGGAAACCTTGATAACCTCACTCTGATTCCCGCCGTCGGTCCATCTTCTGCAGGCCCGCGAAGCTGTGCAGCAGACGCTTCACCCCGGAGTTGCCCTTGAAGGCCACGGTGACCTCGTGGTCAGAGCCGGAGGCCACGCAATTGACCACGATCCCCTCTCCGAACTTTGTGTGTTGTACCTTGTCCCCGGCCTGGAACGGCTTTGGGCCGAGCTCCTTCGGTTGCTTATGCCGGTCTCCGTTGTGGCCCTCCCACCGGCCGGCGGCTGTCGGCTGGGAGGGCCCGATTAGGTGACTTGGGATGTCGGCCAGGAAGCGGGACGGCATGCTGGGCATGCTGCCGCCCATGAGGGTGCGCCGGAAGGCCCGCATCAGGTAGAGGCGTTTCTCGGCCCTGGTGACCCCCACATAGCAGAGACGTCGCTCCTCCTCCAGCTCCTCCGGTGTGTCCAGTGACCGTGAGTGGGGCAGAAGCCCCTCCTCCATGCCGACGATGAAGACAGCAGGGAACTCCAGTCCCTTGGCCTGGTGCAGGGTGATCAGAGTGAGGGCCGCCTGGGTTTCGTCCAGGTTGTCCACGTCTGAGACCAGGGCCACCCGCTCCAAGAAGTCTTGCAGTCTCTCATCTGCCTGTGCTTGCCCCCTGAGCTCCAGGATGTTTTCCCACCGCTCCTCACCGCGCTCGTTTCCCTCCATGAGGTAGCGCCGGAAGCCGGTGCGTTCCAGGATGGCGTCCATCAAGTCACCCACACCAAGCTTGGCGGCCTCCTCCATGAGCCCGTTGAGGAGCTGAAGGAAGCGCGTCAGAGCCGCCAGGGAGCGGGCCGCCAGGGGCGACCCGGCCCGTTCCTCATCGCTCTCGGCCCCCATGGCTTGAAGGGCGGTGTACAGCGGCAGGTCTCGGCTGCGGGCCTGGCGGGAGAGCTCCTCCACCGTGCGGGAGCCTATACCCCGGGGTGGTACGTTGATCACCCGTGTCAGACTGACCTCATCGTAGGGATTGTTGATGAGGCGCAGATAGGTAATGATATCCTTCACCTCCCGCCGCTGATAGAACCGGACGGCCCCCACCAGCCTGTACGGTGTACCGTATCGCAGGCACGCCTCCTCCAGCGCTCGAGACTGGGCGTTGATCCTGTACATCACGGCGCAGTCGCTCAGCCGGTACTTCTCCTCCTTCACCAGGCGGTCCACCTCCTGCACCACCATCTGGGCCTCCTCCTCCTCGTTGTGGGCCTCTCGCACAACCACTGGGGCGCCCTGCTCTTTCCGAGTAAAGAGCTCGTGCTCCAGCCGCTTCCTGTTGGGTGAGATCAGGTGCTTGGCGGTTTCCACAATGGCCTGGGTGGACCGGTAGTTCTCCTCCAGGGTCACCGTCTTGGCGTCCGGATAGTCTCTCTGGAATGAGAGAATGTTCCGGATATCCGCGTTGCGCCAGGAGTATATGGACTGGTCCGGGTCACCCACTACGCAGATATTGCGATACTGACCGGCCAGCAGCTTGGCCAGGGTGTATTGGACCACGTTGGTGTCCTGGAACTCGTCAATGAGGAGGTGCAGGTAGCGGTCCTGGTACCGCTGCAGCACCTCCGGCACGCGCTGGAAGAGCTGAACGGTGGAGAGCAGCAGGTCGTCGAAGTCCGCGGCCCTGCTCTGGGAGAGCAGCGCCTGGTATCTCTCGTACACCCGCAGGACCACCTCGTCGTAGTAGCTGCTGACGGTGGCGGCGAACCCAGTGGGGTCAAGGAGGCTGCTCTTGGCCCTGGAGATGGCGCTTTGGACCGCTCGTAATGGAAAACGGCGAGGATCGATGTTGACCTCCTCCATACTTCGCTTGAGAAGGTCCATCTGGTCCTCGTTGTCGTAGATGGCGAAATCCCGGTCGACGCCGATGTGCTGGCCATCCCGGCGCAGGATAGCCACGCAGAAGGCGTGAAAGGTTCCACAGGTCAGCCCCTCGGCGCGGGAACCCATGAGCCGTTCCAGGCGCTGGCGCATCTCCCGCGCCGCCTTGTTGGTGAAGGTGACGGCGGCGATGCGCTGCGGGCGTATACCGCATACGCGCACCAGGTAGGCGATCCGGTGGGTGATGACCCGGGTCTTGCCACTGCCCGGTCCGGCAATGATCAGAAGCGGCCCCTCAATGGTCTCAGCGGCCTCTCGTTGAGCGGGGTTCAGCCCCTCCAGAATGTCCGTTTGCATGCCGTTACGATTATAGCAGGGAGCCAGAGGTTGAGCCGCTTGGGTGGGTATTCACGCCCAGCCGAATATCTATAACCTCCGGTGGGTGCTGAAGGGGTTGGTATAGAGTGCAAAAACCTCCGGTGGGCGCTGAAGGGGTTGGTATAGAGTGCCGCGGCACAAGCATAGTCGTACCGGTCAGGTTGTAGCGTCCCGAGCGCCGAAATAGCGGGTTGGATATGTATGCCCCTATGGTAGAGTATCACCACCGTTCGGCCCATTTGGACTGCAAAGGAGAGCCCCTTGCTTGACATCCCGCTGGCGTTCGCCCTCGTTGCTGTGGTCCTCACCCTCACGGCTCTGGTCTCCGGACTGGTTGAGCGATCGCCCCTCTCATTTGCCCTCCTCTTCCTTGGTCTCGGGTTCGTGCTGGGCCAGCGGGGATTCGGCGTCATCACGTTGGGGCCGGACGATAGAATTCTGGAGGTTGTCGCCACCGTGACTTTGTCTCTGGTGCTGTTCCTGGACGCGGTCAAGATCCAGATAGAGGAGCTTGGAAAGAGATGGCTGGTGCCGGCCCTGGTCCTGGGGCCCGGGACGGGCCTGATAGTAGCCCTCGGCGCTGTACCTCTGGCCCTCATCCTTGGCTTTGGGTGGATCGTCGCATTCATGGGCGGGGCCATACTGGCATCAACGGACCCTGTGGTGCTCCGAGAGATCGTTCGCGATGAGCGTATTCCTCGCTCGGTGCGCCAGGTGCTGAAGCTGGAAGCAGGGATGAATGACATTGTGGTGCTTCCCGTCATTTTGGTGCTCATCGCCGTGGCCCGGAAGGAGGTTGGCGATGCAGCTGGGTGGGCGGAGTTCCTGGCGCAGCTCCTGCTGCTGGGCCCGGCAATTGGCTTCGTCATCGGCGGCCTTGGGTCCTGGATGGTGGCCAAGGTGGACGCACGGATGGGGATCCGCCGGGAGTACCAGGCGCTCTACGGAGTTGGCCTGGTCCTTGCTGCGTATGCCGCCGCATCCGCCGCTGGCGGCGATGGATTCCTTGGAGCGTTCGCGGCTGGATTGGCGGTTGTGCTACTGAACCAGTCCCTCTGCGATTGCTTTCTGGAGTATGGCGAGGTCACGGCGGAGATGTTCATGCTCCTCTCCCTGGTTCTCTTCGGTGCCGTCCTCTCGGTCATTCTTGTATATTGCGGTGGAGACAGGCCAGGGCAGGCCGATGCATTCTCGGTCCCAGGAGACCGTGACTCAGCGTGGTCGCCCTGGCCTCCACAAGAAAGAGCCCGGACAGTTGCCAGGGTCTGAGAGCCCGCATCCGCAAGACCGGGCCAAAGGAGTGTGATGGAACGCGGACCGGTGTTCATCGGCATAGATGTGAGCAAGGCCCATCTAGACGTGGCGGTGCTTTCCTCCGGGGAAACATGGCAGGAGCCCAACGACGAAGCGGGGATAGCCCACCTGGTGGGGCGCGTCAGGGCCCTCGGCCCTACCTTAGTGGTTCTGGAGGCCACCGGGGGGTTGGAGATGCCCGCGGCCTGCGCTCTGGGCCTGGAGGGTGTGCCCGTCGCGGTGGTGCAGGTCCGGGACTTCGCCAAGAGCCTGGGGCTGCTGGCGAAAACAGACTCCCTAGACGCCCAGGTCATTGCCCAGTTTGCCCAGCGGGTGTGCCCCACACCACGGCCCCTGCCCGATGTCCAGGCGCAAGAGCTCTCCGCTCTGCTGGCAAGGCGGCGCCAGCTCATCCAGATGCGCACGGCGGAAGAGAACCGGTTAGGAAGCACCATGATGCCTGCCCTTCGGCAGGAGATCCAGGAGCACCTGGCCTGGCTAGAGGAACGCCTCCAGCGGTTGGATGATGACCTGGGCAACCGCCTGCGGGAAAGCCCTCTGTGGCGGGAGAAGGAAGACCTGCTCCGTAGCGTGCCCGGCGTTGGCCCCGTCCTTTCCTCAACCCTGCTGGCCGACCTCCCAGAGCTGTGCACCCTGGACCGCAAGCAAATTGCCGCCCTGGTGGGGGTCGCGCCCATCAACCACGATAGCGGACGCCGCAAAGGCCAACGCCACATCCGGGGCGGAAGAGCAGAGGTCCGCTCAACCTTGTACATGGCTACCATCGCCTCAACACGGTGCAATCCCATCATCCGCTTCTTCTATCTGCGCCTCTGTGCGCAAGGAAAGCCCAAGAAAGTTGCCCTGGTCGCTTCGATGCACAAGTTCCTAATCATCTTGAACGCCATGCTCAAACACAGGACCCCATGGAACCCTCACCCTACTCTTGACATGCAATACAGTTGCTGGGTACCGTGAGCCTTGGCCCGGCCCTTCTCTTGTGCGGGCTGGTTATCTTTGTCATACGACCCTCGTGCTCGGCCTCCTCCTGGCGCGGGCCCGGATGAGCTGGGAGGCACACGTCTTCATCAGCTGGTTCGGCCCCAGAGGGCTCAACTCCCTCCTGCTCGCGTTGCTGGTGGTGCTTGCCTCCGTAGCTATACACGGATCCTCGGCCGCTCCCATTAGCGCCTGGTACGGTCGAAAAGTGGCGCGGGAGACGCTGGCGGAGGAGCGTGAGAGCACGGCGGCGGGACTGCTCGGCTACCATGAGGGTGAGGTCCACCGGATTACCCCCGAGGAGCTGACCCGGCTCCTTGCCGAGCCGAGTCCACCGGTGGTCCTGGATGTACGCTCCCGCTCCAGCTATGGGAGGGATGGGTTTCAGATACCTGGGAGCGTCCGGGTGTTGCCGGACCGCATCACCGAGTGGGCTGTCGGACGCCCTACGGATAGGCTGGTGGTCGCCTACTGCACCTGACAGGATGAGGCCACAAGCGTCCGTGCGGCGCAGCAACTACAGACCCTCGGTATGGAGGCGGTGGCGCTCAAGGGCGGGTTCGATGCCTGGCGCTCCCGGTTCCCCGTGGAGCCCATCTCCACGGCGGCGTGACCTGAGCGTCCGGCGTGCTACACCGCGTACAGCGGGTTCTCTCTGGTGATCAGTCGAGTCTCCTGGGCCAGGCCTTCACGCACGTACTTCGGTAGGTGGAACAGCCCCTGGTGGGTCGTCCCGTCGTAGTAGCGAAGTGGGCGGGTCAGTCGGTCGCCAATCCGGTCGTCCACCTCCTGTGCGGAAAGGTCGGTAGGCATCGGGCCCAGGGATGCCAGCACGAACCCCCACGCGCTGCCGAAGGAGGGCATATTGCATCGGTAGGGGTAGACGGCTGGGAAGGAGGCGGTCAGGGTGTGGTGCACCGGGGTAAAGGTCTCCTGATAGTTCAGCGGACCGCACGGCCCTGCTTGAACAACCAGGACACCGCCCGGCTTCAAACGGCTGCGGGCCAGGGTGTAGAACTCCTGGGTGAAGAGGAGGTACGCCGGGCCGCCTTCCAGCGGGTCAGGGATGTCCATGATCAGCAGGTCAAAAAGCTCCTGAGTATTCTCCAAGTATTTCCAGGCGTCTGTGAAGACCAGCTCCAGGCGCGGGTCCCGGAAGGCCCCCTGGTGGTGCTGCGGTAGGTACTCCTGACACAGCTCCACCACCTCCTGGTCCAGGTCCACCATGACCACCCGCTCCACCGAGCGATGGCAGAGCACCTCCCGCGCGGTGGCCCCCTCACCTCCGCCGGCAACGAAGACGGAGCGGGGCTCCACTACGGTAGCCAGGGCAGGGTGGACCAGGGTTTCGTGGTAGACGAACTCGTCCGCTTCAGAGGACTGGGTGCGGCCATCGAGGATCAGGCATCGGCCAAAGGGGACGGTTTCGATGACTTCAACCCGTTGATAGCGGGTCTTACCGGAGTAGAGGATGTGTGTGAGGTGTGACGCCTGGAACAGATCAGGAGTTATGTACTCGTAATACCATCTGGTGGGTGGTTCCTGCATGGCCCCCGCCGTAGCCTAGGTTTGTGCGGCCTCGACCAGACCAGGAAGGATGCCCCGCTTCAGTATCTTCTGGGTGGGGGCCTGGGAGCGGAACCCCCGGATCAGGACCTGGGCTGCCTTGTCGGGGTCGAAGCCGGGCCCGCAGGTGAATATGTCCACCGCAGCGTAGCGGTACTCCGGCCAGGTGTGGATGCACATGTGGGATTCAGCGATAGCAAGGACGCCGGTGATGCCTATTGGGCTAAACTTGTGGAACGACTCTCCAATGATGGTGGCCCCGACCGCCTGGGCTGCCTGGATGAGCGTGGACTTTACATAGGAGAGGTCGTTGAGGAGCTCGCGGTCGCACTCCTTGAGTTCAAGAACCAGCTGGGTACCTAGTGCATTCAATCACCCGCCCTCCGAACAAATTCAGACAAAACGGTAGTATACACTACCTGTGGCTGGGTGCAAGGGGGCGAGCCGGCCCCGCCCGGGGAACGATTTAGACAGATGAAGCGTACTGTTCAGTGAAAGGGCCTCCACAGGCACGGGAAGGGAGCTCCCTATGAATGATGAGGAGGCTGTCCGGCGCTGCCAGGACGGCGACCGCGATGCTTTCCGCCATCTGGTGGATCAATATAAGGACGTGCTCTACGGCACCGCGTATCTCATGACGGGGAATCACGCCGTTGCCGAGGAGCAGGTGCAGGAGGCTTTCATTTCCGCATGGAAGGGGATTGGTGGCTTCCGAAATGAGCGGCCGGTCAAGCCGTGGCTGGTGCGGATCCTGGTGAACGGTGTGGTGAGCCAGCGGAGGCGTGGGTCACTACCTACCACACCTTTGGAGGAGGAGGCTCACCGGCCCCACTCAAGCGACACGGCGGAGCTGGCGGAGAGGGTGGTGGAGCGGGAGCCACGGATAGCTTCGCCCTAGCTCGTCCCGAGGAGCGTGTCCAGGGCCTCCGGCGCGACCGTGCTCTCCAGGAGATCCGCGAAACAGTCGGCCTTGTCGGGATGGTGCACGGTCGCGCCGTCGAAAAGCGTCTCCATGCTCCTGGCCGTGGTGAGTGTATCCTCCTCCACCGTGACCAGCGGGATCTCCTCCTCCCGGGCTTCGTGCTCTATGTACTGCACGGGACGATGCCCGCCGGTCAGCACCAGGCACTCCGTGGGCGTTCCAAGGGCGGCCATCTGGATGTCCGGCCTGTCACCCCGAACGATAACCGCCTTCCTTTCGTACCTGCTGAAGTAGTCGATGCCCGGGTTCATGACCAGACCGCCGATCATAACGTGATCGACAAGCTGGTCCCACTTCTCCATCCCCATCACGAACTCGCCCTTGAGGTGTCCTACCAGCTGTCCCACCGTTATCCCCAGCATGCACCGTGTCTCCGGCAGGAGCCCAATCACTCGTATGCCGCCCGCCTCCAGGGCCGGCGCCAGGGAAGAGGCGGCAGTGTGGCTCTGGTAGCGCGTAACGCCGTTCACCACCGCCCCCACCAGGCGGTCGCCAAAGGTCTCCAGCGCAGGGAGAACATCCTCCGCCCGGATCCCGGGGGCGTACCGGATAATGGCGAGCACCCTGGCGTCCAGGGCCTCGGCAAGGTCTGCGGCTAGGGGCAGGGGTTGGACATCGGCGGCGGTGGCCGGTGGCCCCTCTATGATAACCTCCCGGGCCTCGGCTGCCTGGCTGAGAGAGGCTGCGATACCCTGGCGGATAGATGGACTCAGGCCCTGTCGCTTCTCGGCAGCGCTAATGGGCAGGGGCCATGACTCGGGCTGGGGCACGCCGGTCAAGCGGGCGAAGAAGGCGGCGTCGGGGTCGGACTGCTGCTCGGTGCCGTCGGTGAGTCGAAGGGGCTTACACAGGAACACAGACCGTTGCCGGCGGCTCAGTAGGCGGGCGAGCCCGGCGCATACTGCCGTTCGTCCCGCCCCTTTATGGAGAGAGGTTACCAGGAGTGGTGTCATTGTCTATAGAGGGGTGGTGAGCCGATGTGGATATGATGGCTCGGGTAATGATAGCACGGTCTTTTGGGTCGGTGAGTCGATAAGAACAGAGCCTCTGCCGTACAAGGCAGGGGCTCTCAGCTACCGGAACATCTAGAGATAAGGACTGGAGCGGAAGACGGGATTCGAACCCGCGACCTTCTCCTTGGCAAGGAGATGCTCTACCAACTGAGCCACTTCCGCTTTTATACGAGCCCCTTTCCGTACCACACCCTCTCAGACGTGCCGAGGGTCAGAATCGAACTGACGACACCAGCATTTTCAGTGCTGTGCTCTACCAACTGAGCTACCTCGGCTCCATTTTCATACTATGCCACGCCCCTTTGAGTGTCAAGGCAAGGCAAAGCTGGGGAGCGGCCCCATCGGTAGCGGTGGGCAGCGTCGCTAGTACATGGTACTACCGCCGTCTACGTTCAGGAACTGTCCGGTAATGAAATCGCTATCGCCTGAGGAGAGGAAGATGGCGGCCCCCACCAGGTCCTGGGGCGTCTCCACTCGCCGCAACGCGCGGCCCTCCGCCGCCCGCAGGCGCATCTCCACGTCCGCGCCGGCCGGCAGGTCCTCCGTGAGGGTAGATCCGGGGGTCAGGGTGTTGACGTTGAGGCCGTATTCGCCCAGCTCGCGGGCCAGGTTTCTCGTGAGGCCCATGATGCCCGCCTTGGAGGCCACGTAGTGGGGCCGGTTGGTGTTTCTGCCGAAGATGGTACCCGAAGCGATGTTGATGATCTTGCCGCTGCGGTGCTCTTTCATATAGGGGACCACAGCCCTGGCGCACAGCCACGGCCCCTTGAGGTTGACTGCCATCACCCGGTCCCACTCCTCTATGCTGAGCTCCATGAAGCCCACCCGCGACATGGGGACGGTTTCGAAAATAGCGGCGTTGTTGATGAGAATGTCGATGGTGCCGAACCGCTCAGCCGTCTTCCGGGCCATCTCCAGGGTGCTTCCCTCGTCCGAGACGTCGGCCTGGATGGCGAACGCCTCTTCACCCGAATCCTCGATAGTTTGGGCCACCTGCTCGGCACCCTCTATATCCAGGTCGGCGATGGCCACCTTGGCCCCTTCTTTGGCCAGGCCCAGGCAATAGGCCTTCCCGATGCCGTGGGCCCCGCCGGTCACAATGGCTACCTTCTCCTCCAGTCTTCGCCCCGCCCCTGGTTGGCTCATGGCCCTCCCTCCCGCAATGTGGTTGGTGTATCTGCTTGAAGTGGGCCCATTGTACTCCTACCCTGGGAATTTCAGCCCTTCGTCAGGTGGTTGTCAGCCTGCAGTCAGGTAGATAGGCCAGGGCTGCCCCACAATGGTTGGTGTAGTGAAGTGACCGGGTAACGGAGGGACAGCATGGGTATCTGGATGGATGCGGCTATCATTATCACAACCCTGGTGACGGGGATTCTGGGGTGGCGCCTTGGGAATATGCGTGCAGTCTTCCCCATCGTGGGTGCGGGGGTGGGTGTCTTTGTGGCATCACATCAGTACCATCAGGTGGCCGGGCTCCTGCCTGAAGGGGTTGCCAGCTCTGAGGTGGCCCGACCTATCAGCCTGGCCGTCGTTGCGCTGGCGGTGTTTGTCGCCTCGCTGCTCGTGGGTTCCATTGCGCGGCGGGTGCTCCGGTTCTGCCTCCTGGGCTGGGCGGACGGGCTGGCAGGGCTGGTTGCCAGCGTCAGCCTGACCCTGGTGGTGTGGGGGTTGGCACTGGGGGTTGTGAGCCCGGTCCTGGGGGGTGAGTTCACCGATTCGGTGAGAGATTCCCGCTTGGCAGGCCCTCTGGTTCACAACGTCTTCCAATTAGCCAGTCTGGTGCCGGAACCGGTGAAGAGCTACGTAGAGGACAATTTCGTGAAGGCATCACGGCGCTGGCCGCCCTCCGTCACGGCATACGGTGGCTAAGGCGGAACCGCCATCGGTTTGAGCGCAGGGGGAGAGAGACGCGGACGTTGCCCCTCACTTGGCTTCGAAGTTGACGGGAAGCCACACCTGAAAACAGGTCTTCCCCGGCTCAGAGAAGAGCTTGATGTCACCGCGATGCTTGTACACAACGATGTTGTAGCTGATGTCCAGGCCTAGCCCCGTGCCATGCCCGGGGGCCTTCGTGGTGAAGAAGGGATCGAATATCTTGGACTGGATCTCCGACGGAATGCCGGGACCGTTGTCCACGATCTCCACTACCACCCAGTCGTCCTCTCTTCGCGTCCGAATGGTTATCTCTCCGCTTCCTTCCAGCGCGTCCGCGGCATTGTCAAGGATATTCGTCCAGACCTGGTTCAGCCCTGGTTCAGCTCGCTGCCGTAGGCCTCTATCTTTGGCAGGTCCGGCGCGTACTCCCGCCGCACGCTGATGCCCGCTTTGAACTTGTTGCGCAGGATCAGAAGCGTGTTGTCCAGCCCTTCATGCACGTCCACGGACTGCGCTGGGGCTTGGTCAAGGAACGAGTAGGACTTCAGGGCCTTGACCACCTCGGAGATCCGCCCTGCCCCCTGCCCAATCTCCGTCATCAGATTGTGAACCGTGTAGGTGGCGTTCAGCCAGCCGATGATGGCGGGGAGATGGTCTGCGGCAAAGCCTTCGGCCAGCTTCGCCAGCCCCTCGGTGTTGAACTGCATGTCCACCAGGGTGGGTGTGAGCTCCCAGGCATTGGCTACTTTATGCTTCCCAAGCCAGACCTCCAGCTCTGACTCGCGGTCGCTGCGGGCCAGGGCGTCCATCTCTGGTGGACGTGTGGCCTGCTCCTGGGCCCTCTGACTTAGCTCATCCAGCAACTTTTGCTGTGCCTCTGTGAGGGTGTACCGCCCCACCTGCGATTGCGTCTGGCCAAGCTGTATCATCGCCTCCTGGAGCTGACCGGAGCTTCGCTTGACCGCCGCCGCGGGGTTGTTGAGCTCGTGGGCAACACCGGCGGTGAGGGTACCGAGCTGGGCCATCTTCTCGCTTTGGCGGAGCATCGCCTCGGTCGAGCGCCAGCGTGCAAGGATGGTGTAGAACATGGCCCGGCCAGCGGAGGCGCTCACCTCCAGCAGGTGCTGGAACTGCTCTTTGCCAATCGCCAGGAGGGCACTGTCGGAGCGGGCGCGGACACTGGCCATGCGTGGCTTGTCCTCCAGGAGGGCCATCTCACCCACCACCTCGACAGGCTTGAGCACGTTCAGCAGGACTTCTCGCCCGCTGGAGTCCTTCAGGACCTCAAGCTCCCCCTCCGTAATAACGTACAATCGGTCGCCAGGGCTGCCCTCCGCAAAGAGCTCCTCTCCGGCGGACAGCCGCACCTCCTCAACCTCCTAACACAGATGCTCCAGATCGGCCTCAGGAAGGTCTGCGGTCTGCAAAGCGGGGAACGCTTTTCAGGACTTCGTACATTGGACTCCCATCAGGTAGCGGTGGGTCCTATGTGGATACCATCAGTTGAGCGAGTAGGCATGTACAGGCTCTTTGATGCCCTTTAGCTCTAGCACCCGCTCCCGGGCATTGGGAAAGGCACTCCCGACTTTTTCGTAAACATCCTTGTCCACAAGGATCTCGCCCGGGGCGGGCTCGCCCTGGAGGCGGGAGGCTATGTTCACTGCGTCGCCCAGGGCAGTGTAGTCATCGCAGTTGTCTGAACCTACAACCCCCGTATACGCCACCCCAGTGGTGACGCCGATGCCCACATGCAACAGGTCCTCCTTGCCCACGGTGGCGTTGATGGCGGGCATGGCCAGTTGGATCTCGGTAGCGGCGCCAATGGCCTGCGCTATGTGGTCATCGTGCCAGATAGGCACGTTGAACAGGGCCAACACCGCGTCTCCCATAAAATGGTCCACAATGCCGTCGTGGCTCACCACTATGTCTCGGCATCGCCTGAAGAACTCATCCACCAGGGGCCTCACCGTCTCCGGCCCCCGGTCATGCATCAAGGTAGTAAATCCTCGGCAGTCCGCGAAGAGAACCGTAATCTCGGAGAGGCCGCCCGCCTCCCAGTGGACGTCTCATATGTTACAGATGTTGGGGTTCTTATGGCTCCTATCAACCCGAAGGAAGCGCCATATCCCTCCCCGAAGCCCGGTGAAATGCATTCTCCTATCGAGGAGTAGTAGTGGGGCCAGCAGGGGAAGTCGCAGAATGAACCCAAGGGTGTGCTTCTCCTTCCAGCCTTCGACCTTTTCAAAGTGGTCTAGTACGCAGTGGTCGGAGAGCTTGGTCTGGTTGGACGTGGGGATCTTCCTGCTCACGGTTCTACCTCGTCAGTAGACTGTTTCCGGATGTTCCACATGCACCATCTTGTAGGAAAGATTACTGAGAGAAGACCAGGGTGTCAATCAAGCTGTAGAGACCTTTGCGAGACTTCCCCACTGCACGCCGTTGCCCATTAGACCATCTTCAGGTACTGGTGTACCAGGTTGACCACCATGGCGCCCTGTCCCACCGCTGTGGCCACCCTCCTGACCACGTCATGCAGGACATCTCCCGCAGCGAAGATCCCCGGCACGCTGGTCTCCAGCAGGAAGGGGTCCCGCTTCAACGTCCAGCCCTTGGGCCGGCGACGGTCACGGACAAAGTCCTGTCCCACGTAGATGAAACCGGCCTCGTCCCTCTCCACTATTCCCGCGAAAAGGTCGGTACGGGGAGCGGCCCCTACGAAGATAAACACGGCTGCGGCCGGGACCGTTTCGGACACGCCGGTCTCGTTGTTCGTTATGGTGAGGGCCTCAAGTCGCTCGGTGCCCTTCACTTCAGTGATTTCCGTGCGGACCAGCACCTCTATCTTCTCTGACCCGTATATCTGGTCGACAAGGTACTGCGACATCTCTGTCTTTAGTGATTCGCCGCGCACCAGCATAGTGACCTTGTTGGCATAGCGGGAGAGGAACATAGCTCCCTGTCCGGCCGAGTTGGCGCCGCCGACGACGAAGATGTGCTGGTCATGGAAATATGCCGCTTCGGTCAACGCGGCTCCATAGTAGACCCCGCCACCGGTAACCGCTTCGATGCCCGGTACGTTCAGGGTGCGCACGGAGACGCCACTGGCTATCAGCAGTGCGTAGCAACTGAGCTCCGTACCATCGCTCAAGGTGACGAAGCGGTACTGGCCCTCCACCCGCACCTGCGTCACTTCCTGGGCGGTCAGGATCTCGACGCCGAAGCGTTGCGCCTGAGCGGTGGCCCGCCGGGTCAGGTCGGCGCCACTCACGCCCCTGGGAAAGCCCAGGTAGTTTTCGATGAGCGAGCTTGTCCCCGCCTGGCCGCCGGTGGCCTCTCTCTCTATCATGGCCACGCGCAGCCCTTCAGAGCCGGCGTACACCCCGGCCCCCAGGCCCGCCGGGCCACCGCCGATGATGATGAGGTCGTAGAAGGCCTGCGTGGCCTGGGTCTGCATACCCACCTTCTCGGCCAGTGCCCGGTTATCGGGCTCCACCAGCACATCTCCGCCGGGGAAGAACACAACAGGTAACCCGTGTCGCTCCTTGTTGACCGCTTCAACCAGCTCCCGGGCCTCCGCATCCTTCTCAATGTCCAGCCACTGATAGGGCACCTGGTTGCGGGCCAGGAAGGCCTTGACGGCGTGGCTGCTGGCGGACCAGAGCGTACCCGCCACCCGAATACCATCGTAGGGGACCGGCACGGTAGCGGCCCAGTCGCTGAGCAGGTCGTCCAGCACCGGGTAGAGGTTCTGCTCCGGCGGGTCCCACGGCTTCATCAGGTAGTAGTCCAGCCCGATGCTGTTGATACTGGCGATGGCGGCTTCGGTGTCGGCGTAGGCGGTAAGCAACACCTTCCGCGCCTCCGGGTAGAGCTTCCGTGCCTCGTCCAGGAACTCGGTCCCGCTCATCTCCGGCATACGTTGATCGGCCAGGAATAGGGCAACCGGGGTGTTGCGTTGCTTAAGCTGCTGGACCGCCTTCAGGGCCTCCGCTCCTGACCCTGCTTTTATTATAGGGTAAAGTCCCGTGTTAGCCACCGGATTAGCTTTGAAGCAGCTTGAACAATGTCTTAACCTGTTCTGGTCCCAACAGACGCCGATGATTGTAGCGCCAGACATACTCAGCAAGATAGAGGGGCAGCCGTTCTCGGCGGACTCCCCCTTTGGCTGCCAGACGCCGCTTGAGATAACCCCAGAAGCCCTCCAAGCCGTTGACGTGGCTCCCTTGCCGATCGCTGAACGCCTGGCTGTGGACCCACAAGCCGGTGGACGTAGCCCCCCGCTGCGACGCCCGTGTAGCTGGTAAAGGTGTGCGAGCAGACGATGGAGCCACGTTGCACGCGTTGGTGCAGGAGCGGCAGCAGCGTCTTGGCTTCCACGTTAGGTACCACGTGCGCCCACACCAGGCCACCTCGACACAGGATCCCAAAGACAGCTTGCTTAGTGGTTCCACGGCCCCGCTTCGTGCCCTGAACACGCTTTGCCAGGCGCCTGTTGCGCCAGGAACCTCCCAGGTAGGTCTCGTCGACCTCCACCACGCCGGAGAAGACATGGGGAACGTCCCGGACCATGGCCTGGCGCACCACGATCAGGGCTCGCAGGACTCGCTTTCGCTCCAAGCGGGCCTCCTGGGCAATCACCTCGGCACTCTGCCCCAAGACGAACCAGCGCAACAGTCGCCGCCACTCCCCTGGCGACAACCGAAGCGGCAGCGCCCTGGGCACCCACTCGTAGTGGCAGGCTGCACAACGACTCTTACCTCGCCGAATGCTCCAGCTCTTGGCGTGTTGACATCGAGGGCACCCAATCTTCCGTCCCATGCCACCATTCTCTCACAGGTGGCTGTTTTGGGACTTTACCCTTTATTATTCGGTAGTCCTTGCCGTACTGCTGCCGCAGGTCACGCTCCACGGCGTTGAGCACCTGGGGCTCGTCATCAACGGTCAGGATTACGGGTTGAGCCATGAAGCTCCTACCCTAGCTTTTTCGTGGCGCTCTCCGCGTACTTTGAGCGAAGCTGTTCGTCCTGGAACAGAGCGGCGATCTTGTCGATCATAGCCCGTGCCTGCCCCTGCTTCTCCTCGGCCTCGCTGGTGCGGCCCAGCGTTGAGAGGAGCTTTGTCGCGGCGGCGCGCGCCTGCACCACCAGGGGTCTCATCCGCAGCCCTAGCCCCAGCTCCTCCGCGCGAGTAAAGCTCTTCAGCGCCTGGTCGGTCTCGCCTCGTGTGGCACTGACCTGCCCTCCGGCCAGGGCTACAAAGGGATAGTAGTTCTTCATGGCCCGCTCATCGGCGAACTCCTGGGCCTCCCGGATGAGTCTCACTGCGTCGCCAATATTGCCATGTCCCAACGCCACGAAGGCGGACCCAATGAGAAGCTGTGGCCGTGCCAGGTGCATCACCGCTGAAGGCGTCGTCAGGCCCTTTTGGAAGAGTGCGTCCGCTTTCTCCAGGTCACCGGTGGCCATGGCGCAGAAGCCTATCTCCGCCCAGTTGTATCCGCCCATAACTGTGCCCAGGGGCATCTCAATGATCTCTAGCGCCTGGGTGTGATATTCGTTGGTTTTGGCCAAGAAATCATCGCTGATGTCCAGGTAGACCGTGCCCAGGGCACACAAAGCCGAGGCCTGCAAATAGGGGAATCCTGCCGTGCGGCCGGCCTCAAGCCCTTGTTGCTGATAGGCTATGGCGCGCTGGTAATCTCCTCTCATCCATGAAAGCTGCCCTAGCATGATGGCACCCTCGCACTCGTTATCCGCAGCGCCGATACGTGCCGCCAGGGTGGTGCCCTCCTCCGCCGATTGGAACGCCGCATCCAGATCGCCGTTCCGCAAATAATGAAGAGAAGTGGAAAGGACCATCAGCTCGGCCAACCACTTCTGGTTCCCCAGCTCCTCCGCCAACTGGCGCGCTTCTTGTGCCTTCTCCCAGGCCTCCTCAAACTGAGTCATATAGGTCAGCGTGTTGGCGCTGTGGGTCAGGCCGAAGAGCTTCGGCTCTTCCAGGTCTAGGTCGCGCCCAATTTGGGCCGACTCGCTCAGGTGGCCCACGGCATCCTCGAAATCACCTGTAGCGGTGCGTATGTAGCAGTAGGTCATGTGGCACTCGGCGAGCCCCGGGAGGTCGTCGCTGGCACGCGCCAGCTGTTCCGCGTCCCCCAGATGCTGTTCGGCCTCGGAGACCTGGCCCTGCATCAAAGCGGCCACGAACCCCCGCTTGTTCAGCGCTGAAACCTGCATCGATAGGTCGTTGCGGACCTTGGCCACCTCAAACATCTTCTGATAGGTTGCTATGGTGCCCGGCACGTCGAAAGAAGAGCTCAGGGCCCCGCCTAGCCCCTCGTACGCACGGCGGGCCAGCTTCATGTCGTCCACCGTCTCCGTAATCCCCAGCGCTTGTGTGTAGAACCCAATAGCCACAGTGCTGGAGTAGGCGCGGGCCGCACGGTCACCGGCCGCCACCAGGTACGGAAGTGCCCGGGCCTGTTCCTGGGCCTCCAGAAAATGCAGGGCGATATCATTGACCCGCTCCGCTTCGGTCTGCTCCAGGGCCTCCGCGACCGACGGTGCAGCTCGCGACGCCGGCTCAGGAGCAGGGAGGAATAGGCGGTCTCCTGGGTCACCACATGCTTGAACGTATAGACCCGCTGCGGCACCCGGCTCTTCTCCCGGACCAGCTCTCGCCGCTGCAAGTCCGTGAGCGCCTCCTCCAACTGATCCTTCGATTCATAGATGCTGGCCAGCTCCTCAAATTGAAACTCGCGGCCGATGACCGAGGCCGTCTGCGCCACCCGCTTCGACTCGTCGTCCAGCTTATCCAGACGAGCGGTGATGACCCCTGCCAGCGTGTCCGGCACAGCGATATTTTCGATCTCACGCGTCGCGCGCCAATGGGAGTTCTCCCTGATGACCAACTGGGCATCAAGGAGGGAGCGGATCACCTCCTCTACGAAAAAGGGGGTCCCTTCCGCTTTGGCCATGATCAGCGCACGTACCTTCTCCGGCAGGTCCTCCACATGCAGGAGGTTGGCTACCAGCTCACGCGAGCCCTCTTGGTCCAGCGGCTCCAGCTCCACCGAGGTGTAACGGTGGGGGTAGTCCCGTGACGCGGTCTCATGGAACCGCCACGATGGCTCCTGCCGCACCGGACGGAAGAGGCCAATGATCATGAGCGCAACACGGTCGGTCAGCGGTATGACGCCGCTCAAGCAAGTCAAGGGACGTGGGATCGATCCAGTGCAGGTCCTCAAACACCAGCACCAGGGGCCGGAGGGATGCCATCCGTTCAACCATGTCCTGCGTGGCACGGAACACCTTGTCGCGCAGCTGCGGCGGTTGGAGATACTTGATACGCTCGGCCTCCTCACCTGTGATCGCGATATCCAGCAGGGAGGCGATGAAGGGTGCGGTCTCCTCTACGGCCTTCGGCGCTACCTCCGCAATCAGCGTTCGTATCGCGCTGTATTTCTCCTCGTCCGCTTGGTCTTCGCGCAGGTTGAACATACTGTTGAGTAGGTAGGTAAAGGGGGCGTACGGCACGGTGGTCTGGTACGAGACAGAGCGGCCCTCGTGCCAGGCTATCGACCCTTGGCGGGTGTCGTTGGTGCCACCGCCGGGCAGCAGGCTCTCGGTGGCCAGTGCACTGCGTAGCTCGGCGATCAGGCGTGATTTACCCAGGCCCGCGTCGCCAATCACCGAGACCAGCTGGCCACGGCCTTGACGCAGCTCCTCAATAGCGGCATGCAGGGCGCTCATCTCCTTGTCGCGGCCAACCAGCGGTGACTCCAGCCCCTCTATCCCGCGCAGCCGCCCCGGCTCCGCCTTCTGGCGCAACGCGCGATACGTGTGCACCGGCTCACTCTTGCCCTTGACTTCAATGGTGCCCAGGTCTTCGAAGTCGAACAGCGGCGCGATGATCTTGTAAGTGTTCTCCGAGAGTTGCACGGTGCCCGGCTCCGCCGTCTGCTCCATGCGCGCCGCCAGGTTTACCGCATCTCCCATAGCGGTGTACTCCATGCGCATGTCCGATCCCACTTCGCCCACCACCACCAGGCCTGTGTTGATGCCCACCCGAACGCTGAAGTCCAGCCCCCACCGTTGCTTGACCTCCTCGCAGTAGGGCGTAAGCTCCTGAAGAATATCCAGGCCAGCCAATACCGCCCGCTGGGGATCGTCCTCATGGGCTATGGGCGCACCGAAGAAGGCCAGGACGGCATCTCCCATCAGGGGGGCCAGGGTACCTTCGTAGCGGTAGACGGGGGTGATGAGGTACTGGAAGGCACCGTTCATGATCTCCGTCCACTCCTCAGGGTCAAGCTGCTCCGCCGCCGCGGTGGAGCCCTTGACATCGCAGAAGAGCATGGTCACCACCCGTCGTTCCCCTTGCATGCCGCCGCCGGCACGGGCGGATTCCAGCTTGGCCAGCAGCTCAGCGGGTATGTACTGCTGAATCCGGGCCTGGGCAGGGGCCGGGGCGTTGTCGGCCGGGGCTTCGGCTAGCTGGTGGCCGCACTTGTAGCAGAACCGGGCCTCCGCAGGCAGCTCCGTTCCGCAATTGGGGCAGTTGTTCGATAGCGAAGCGCCGCACTTCATACAGAAGCTGGCCTTGGCCGGGTTATTCGTCTGGCAACGATGGCAGATCATCGTACCGTTCCTCTCCTCGGATGGCTGGCTTTCTGAGGCTCAAGATACTACCATACTTTCATAGCCTGGCTCTAGGTCAATTCCCAGGTCGGCGGTCACGGCCTTTAGCTCCTCCGCCACCTCTTCGCTATCCGCAAGGTTTATGTGAACCGGCACTATCCTGGGTAGCGTGATGTTCTCCTTTAGCGCCTCAAGGATCTGCAAACGCAGCAAGCCCGGGGTTAGATGTCCGGTCAGCTTGGCGCGCCACTCCAGACGGTTGGGGTAGGTTACATCCACAAAGACAACCTGTGGCGAGAGGCTATCCCGGAAGAATAGCCGGAGATCGCCGCCGGTGTCTCCCGTATAGGCCATGCAGTCTCCGGAGTCGGACTTTACGATGTAGCCCACACAGGGGACGGCATGAGGCATTGGAATGGGCTTTACCTCATACCCCAACACGGTGATGGATTCCCAGGGCTTGATTGGGTGGAACTTGTACTTGGGCGGTTCGCCATTCAGCCCTTGGGTCAGGTCGGGATAGACATCGCCATCCAGCAAGTGAGTGTGCACCCCGTCCAGGGTCTCAGGCAGCGAGTACACGTCTATGTGCCGCGGATCGTCCAAGGTGGCCAACCCTAGGGTAGGTATGTCCCGCGTGTGGTCAAAGTGGCGGTGGGTAATCAAGAGCGCACGGACCTCAGCCTGCTCGCTTGAGCTTAGCGCGCTAGCCAGACTCCCCACATCGATTCCCAAGAATCCGTCCACCAGGAAGCACGTGTGCCGGGCGTCCCGGCTCTCCAGGTTATGGGCACCAAGCAGGCGGATCTCCACGTAGCTACTCCCTAGCCAGCACTTACTACGCTACCAACAGGGCTTCATCAATGTAGCACCACATCCACTCTTCGCCGGGCTCAAGGGACATAATGATGGGGTGCTGGGTAGCGTGGAAGTGCTTCGTAGCGTGGGTGTTCTTTGAATCATCACAGCACCCAACTTTGCCGCAGATCTTGCACATCCTCAGGTGGACCCACATATCCCCCATGGCCAGGCACTCCTGACAGGCGCGGACGCTGGGCGTAAACTCCTAGACCTGGTCCAAGTGGGTGCATTCAACCTCTTCGACTTCTTGGCCTTCTTGTTCCATGACTTTCTCCTTACGGTAGCGCCTGGTCAGGATAGCAGCGCAACCATTCACCGAACTCGACCGGTTTGAAGATATAATGGGCGGCTCGCAGACTCCTGAGGGCCGTATGAAAGGAGCGGAAGCCGCGTGGCTCCTTCATGTTCCGCTCCTCAACAGACCTGTCTGCTGGTTGTCACCCGTATCACCATTAAAAGCTTCGAAAGTAGGCCTTGCAAAAATGTTGTGCCATCTTATCACGTGGATGTCAAACACCGCACGAGAAGCGTGAGATCAAGAACCGCGGGGGCGGCGCGGCCCTTCCCAGTGCCTATCTACGGCTCGCGAGGACCAGAGCGAACATCCGCTGGCTGTCCGTGTACCACCGCTCCAGCCGCATCCCGGCCTCCTCCAGCATTGCCTCTGCGGAGTCACGCGTGAACTTGTACGAGCTCTCAGTCCAGATGGTTTCGCCGGGACAAAGGCGGACACTCACTCCCATGCTTCTCAAAACTATGGTCTGGTGGGATGTGGAAACAAGGTGCATCTCTATCCGGCTGGCCTGCCGGTTGAAGAAGGCCCGATGCTGGTATGCCTCCGGCTGGAAGTCCGCACCTACCGTCCGGTTCACCACCCTGAGGATGTTGCGGTTGAACTGGGCCGTCACACCTCCCGCATCATTGTAGGCCGCCTCCAAAATGGCCCGATCTTTGACCAGGTCAATGCCGAGGAGCAATCTATCATCGGATGTGAGCTGCCGTTGGAGCTGCACCAGGAAGTCGTGCCGAGCTTCGCGGTCAAGGTTGCCTATGGTGCTGCCAAAGAAGACTACGAGCCTCCTGCCCTTGGACGCGGGCAGGTGCTCCATGTGTCGCTGAAAATCGCCAACCATACCATAGGCATACAGGAAGGGGTAGGAGCGGGTAAGGCCCTTGACCGCCGTCTCTACAACGTGCTCGCTGACGTCCAACGCCACGTATCGGTGCAGATGACCGGCTGTGCTCGGCGCGTCCAGAAGCGAACGGACCTTGGCGGTGGAGCCCGTGCCCAACTCGATCAGCTCCTCAGGGCGTACCTGGGCCATAAGTTCCGTAGCCCAGGACGCCAGGAGTCTCTGCTCAACGCGCGTGGGATAGTATTCCGGGAGCTCAGTTATGCGCTCGAAAAGCTCGGAGCCGGTGGAATCGTAGAAATACTTGGGCGGCAGCGACTTCGGTGAGCCCGTCAGCCCACGCAGCATCTCTTCCTGGGCCATCTCCGAGGAGGAATCGGCGGTGACATACACATCTACCTGGTATCGCTCACCCAGGGACCTTTCCCTGGAGAGGACCGTGGGGCTGTCAGGCATCATCCGCCAGTCTGATTCCCATGAACTGCCATCGGGCGTCTGGTGGGAAGAAGTTTCGGTACGTCACCCTGATGTGTGATTGGGAGGTGGCGCAGGAGCCGCCACGCAGCACCATCTGGTTCACCATGAATTTGCCGTTGTATTCTCCCAGGGTCCCCTCAAGGGGGTGGTATCCAGGGTATGGCGCATAGGGGCTCTGTGTCCACTCCCACACGTCGCCGAATAGTTGCTCCAATCGCGACCCGTCGCCCTCTGCCGGGATCGGATGGTAGATGCCGGACTCCATGAAATTCCCCTCTACCGGCTCTGATTCCGCAGCGTGCTCCCACTCCTGCTCGGTGGGTAGACGCTTGCCCCGCCAGCGGGCATAGGCATCGGCCTCGTAGTAGCTGATGTGCGCCACAGGGCCGTACTCATCCACCGGCTGCATTCCGGAGAGAGTCTGTGCCTGCCAATGCCCGTCTACCTGTTCCCAGTACAGGGGAGCGTTCCACTGCCGCTCCTGGGCGGTCTTCCATCCCTCAGAGAGCCAGAGCTCAGGCGTGTGGTATCCCTCTGCTTCCATAAACTCCAGGTACTCGCCATTGGTCACCAACCGGGAGCCCAGGCGGTAGGGCCTGATGTACGTCTGGTGCCGCGGCCACTCGTTATCGAATGCGAAGCCGTTTCCGTCGTGGCCGATCCAGTTGACGCCACCCTGGAACTCGATCCAACGGAGCGGGTGCACCGCCGACGCTCGTGGCAGCTCCGTGGCGTGATAGGCCGGTCGGAGCGGGTTGACGGAGAGGTTGTATTTGATGTCCGTCAGCAGCAGCTCCTGGTGTTGCTGCTCATGGTTCAGGCCCATCACGATGAAAGACCCGAGCGCCGCCATCAGTCGGGGGTCCGTGGTCTCAATGAGGGCCAACATCGACTCGTCTACGTGAGACCGAAAACGGTACACCTCTTCGACCGTGGGCCGGGAGAGGTGGCCGCGGTGGGGCCGGTAGAACTGCAGCCCGGCACCGTTGTAGTAGGAGTTGTAGAGATGTTGATAAGCGGGATCGATGGGCTGGTAGCTCGTGAGGTGTGGCTTGAGGATGAAGGTCTCAAAGAACCAGGTGACGTGTGCAAGGTGCCACTTGGCGGGGCTGGCATCCGGCATTGCCTGGATCACGTAGTCCTCAATGGCCAGGGGAGAGCAGATGCCCTCAGTCACGCGACGCACCTTACGGTAGTCTGCAACCAACGTCCCTGGATCGCTGGGTATACCGGTGAACAGCGGTGTTTCGCTCATAGTCATAGAGCTGCCTCCCCCTCTAGCTCACCACGATCGTGAGCGCTCGCTACTATCCGCACGTTAGATGCGGGCGTATGGCCTTGGATGCAGGTCGTGGTTCAACCGGGGACTGGCCTGGGTACCTGCTCATGGTATGGACGATTCCGTGTGGAGTCAAGGCGATTGCCAGGTTGACCCGTGCGTGGGATTCAAGCGCCGTCCCGGGGCTACTCAACAATTCTATACACCCACTGCACATGACATCCTCCGCATCCCCCCAGAAGCACGCCTATTAGCAGGTCGGTGCTGCGCTTGACCGGGACAAAGTAGGTAAAGGCGAGAGACCCGCTTGAGGATAAGGTATCGCTTCCCACGCATAGGGAGAGTTGGTATGGTCCGCTCAATCTTCCGGACACCTGGTATTGAAATGTCGTGCACACCGACCCCGTGCCGCTTCCTGTGCCCGTGCGGCTGTCCCACGCCCGGTAGACCATGGCCTGGCCACCTGCGGCGATCCTATCCAGAATACGGAAGTTGCCTATGCTCTGCTGGGACACGGTCACTTCTCTATCATCAAGTGAGCGGGCGGGATGGGCACTGCAAGCCCATGGTGGCCTGCTCCAGGCCCTCTCGCTGGAGCTTGGGCCGTTCCCAGATTTGTACCTGCTAACCGTTGGAGCGGGCTAGTCGGACAGAGTCGGGCCTGCGGCGAGATTCGAGAGTCTCTTACTTCTTGAAGCCGACGTATAGGAGGGCCATCTATAGTAGACTGTAGCCCGCATTACATCATGACGTATCGGGAGGAGCGACAATGGCCAGTTCAGTGGAGCCGGCGGCGAGCGTGACCAAGGCGGAATACGGGTCTGATGTCATTGTTGACATGCTCCGGGCCTTGGACGTGGAGTATGTGGCCCTCAATCCGGGAGCCACCTTCCGCGGCCTCCACGACTCCCTGGTCAACTACGGCGGCAACACCGCTCCGGAGACCATCCTCTGCACCCACGAGGAGGTGGCCGTCGCCATCGCCGAAGGATATGGCAGGGCCGCCGGGAAGCCCATGGCCGCAGCGGTGCACAACATCGTTGGCCTACTTCACGCCTCCATGGCCATCTTCAACGCCTGGGTGGACCGCGCAGGCGTGCTGGTCCTGGGCGGCACCGGCCCTATGGCCGTGGAGCAGAGGCGGCCCTGGATCGACTGGATTCACACCGCGCTGGTGCAGGGAAACGCAGTGAGAGACTTCGTCAAGTGGGATGACCAGCCGGCCAGCATCCCAAGCCTGATGGACTCCCTGATCCGCGCTCACCAGATCACCACCTCTGAGCCTCAGGGCCCCGTCTATGTCTGCTTTGACGCGGCCCTGCAGGAGCAGCGGCTGGAGGAGCCCGTTTCCCTGCCGGCCCTCTCTCGCTACACCAGGCCCAGCCGCACCCAGGCCGATCCCCAGGCCTTGGAGCGCGCAGCCGAGTTGCTCCTGGCGGCTGAGCGACCCGTCGTCATCGCCGATTACCTGGGGAGGGCCCCAGAGGCCGTTCAGGGCCTCATCCGTTTGGCCGAGGCCCTGGCCCTGCCGGTCATCGACATGGGTGACCTGCTCAGCTTCCCCAGCCGGCACGCCTTGAACCTCTTGGATGCCGCCGCCGAGCTTCTCAATGAGGCCGATGTAGTCCTGGCCCTGGACGTTTTCGACCTCCAGCAGGCCCTATCCAGCGTGGACCGGGTGACCCGGCTGGCGCAAGGGCGTCTACCTGCCTCGGCCAGGGTTATCGACATCTCGCTCCGGCAGTACGCCGTGCGGAGCTGGGCCACCGACTTCGGGAGGCTCCACGCCATTGATCTGCCTATCGCCGCTGACACCGCCCTGGCCGTCCCGGCTCTTGCCGACCTGTGCGCTCGCAAAGTCGCCGAGCGACCGGACCTGGCTCAGACCTATGAGCAGAGGAGCGTTCGCTTGGAAGCACGGCACCAGAGTCTTTTCCGGGCGGCAGCGGAGAGGGCCCAGCAGTCTGCAACGGAGCAGCCCATCTCTCAACCCTTCTTGGCCCAGCAGGTCTGGGAGGTTGTCCAGGGCCAGGACTGGGTGGTGACCAGTGATGTCAAGGGCTGGGCCCGCCGCCTCTGGGACATTACCCAGAGCTACCAGTACATGTCTAGCCGGGGTGGCGGCGGGCTGGGCAGAGGGCTGTGCCACTCCCTGGGCGTGGCGCTGGCCAACCGGGGCAGCGGACGCCTCTGCGTCAATTTCCAGGCCGACGGCGACATGCTCTTTGTGGATAGTGCTCTGTGGACGGCGGCCCACCACCGGATTCCTCTGCTAGTGGTCATGTACAACAACCGCTCCTACTACAACGATGAGGAGCACCAGGCAGATATGGCCAAGAGTCGGCAGCGCCCCGTCGAAAACCGAGTGGTGGGCATCCGTATCGAGAACCCGGAGGTGGACTTTGCAGCCATGGCCAGGTCCTTCGGAGTCTACGGTGATGGGCCCATTGAGCATCCGGCGGACCTCAGGCCGGCCCTGGAGCGTGCCCTCCACGCGGTCGTTGAGGAGGGCCGCTGCGCCGTGGTCGATGTGGTGACCGGGAACGGATAGCCCCGTCGTGCGCGGACGCCCGTCAATCCTGGGTTACTTGCTGCTCCATCGGGTGGCTATCTGGAACCGGGTGGCCTCCACCTGCTTGAACACCATTCTCCTCCTGAACCTCCCCAGGGGGTCACGCAAGGGGAGCCGCATGGGCGTGGGCCACCGGGACGGAGGGGGCGGCCCCAGCAAGGGGCCCTGGTACCCAGGTGGGAGGTGTGTCAGGGAACGGCCTATGGCTGGTGGTGTCACGGGAATCTCCTCTCGTGGATAGGGTGCGCTCCCGCGTAGTTTAGCCCACAGGCGAGTGGTTGGGCACCAACCGTTTGGCAGGGTGCGCCAGGCTGGCAGGAGGTTTGAACTTTCTCCCGCGACTACCTACAATGGCAGTGGCGTCGCCGAAGTGGCGGAATGGTAGACGCGATGGTCTCAAAAACCATTGGGGGCAACCCCATGCCGGTTCGACTCCGGCCTTCGGCACCACTTCTCATCCGTAGCTAACAGGGCACTCGAATCAACGGTGCTGATGTCGTCCCTGAAGGGGTCAATGGTCACGGATTGGTCACGAACTATTTCGGAGGCCTGCTTTACAGATAGGCTGTCCATGTTTTCTTAATGCCGCCCGACAACATACTCGGCCAATCCGGGGGCCGGTGTGGTCAACGGCCTTCCCAATAGATGATGCGGTGGCGCTCACCACGTATGCGCATGGAGCCTCAGTTCGGATCAACAAAAATGTAGCGGGCGGGACGTGGGACGTCTGGTAAAAGGTCTGGAGGCCGCACGCTTTTCAGGACAGCAAGTCCATCATGAGCCGGGACTACTCGTCAGGGATTTGCTCAGGAGCGCTTTGTGCATGTCTCATGTAATTCCCTCGTAAGACTCACTGTTCTAAAGCTGGGCCGAAAGATGAGATCAGATGCGATAGCCCCAGATACCCGCTGTCAAGGGGTGCTGCTCTTACCCGCCATAGTTGGGAATCGACACGGGATAGCTTTATTATGGCGGTTCCTCAAGAACGGGAAGCAATAGTCCAACCGCCGGGCCGATCACCTAAACGGACTACTTTGTGATAGCGCGAGAATCCCTCCATTGAGTGATGCTCTAGCGGGTTTACAGCGGGATGATGTCAAAAAGCCTCTTCGGTGGAGGTACTGTGGTCAGGCTATTCGGTCCCAAAACCAGTGTACTGTTCTCTAGAGACGTGGAAGTAACCTGCCCACGCTGTAACGGTCTAGTCGTATTGAAGAATTCTGACCCGGTCGGCTTTTTCATTGAGAATGTTTGCGACCAATGCGGAGTTAGGTCCTACGTTGACCTGTCACGTTCCCCGCCACAACGATGATTCGGTAAACGCTCGCTCGTGAGATGCCAAACCGCCGGGCCACCGATGTCACCGTTTCCCCCTCGGCAAGCACGTCCGAAACATTTGGGACGGGCACCTGGAGCGGTCTGCGTCCTGGGGCGTCGCCTCCCGCATGTCGGGCAGGGATTCTTAGGCTGGGTTGCCGTCATTGTGGGGACCCGCCGGTAAGCTCCTGCCTGCTCCCTTGGAGGCCTGGTAGGCGGGACTGCTTGTGTCGCTGACCACGCCGGCCCTGGTTTGGGCCAACAATAGGTCTACCCTCCCCATCACCCCTGCCACATCGTTCTGCGGCTTGTTGACCAGGTCGGAGACCTCATTGGCCTCCATCTCCGACGCGGGGTACGGCACCAGCAGCTCCCTGAGCTCGGCGGTGTCCGTGTTGCCCGGGTCCCGCCACTGCTCCTCTGCCCCCTGGCCAGTATCACGGGTATTCGGTTGTGGATGGTCTCCATCAGGACGCTGGGCACGGTTGTTATGATGGTGCAGGACTTGACCAGCTCGCCCTCTGGATTCATCCAGGTCTCCCAAAGCCCTGCGAATCCGAATGGCTCCCCGCTCCTGAGTGTGATGCGTATCGGGGTCTTGAGTTTGCCGTCCTTGCGCCACTCGTAGAAGCCGTCGGCTAGGAACTCAATGTAAGATATCATCGGACAATAGCGACATTCTTGGCAACTAGCAGGGAGTACATTTTGGCATTAGCGGTGGCCTTCGCTTTTCTGGCGGCGCTGGGATTCTCCAGCGGCTACGTCCTTATCAGGGTGGGTATGCAAAGGGTGTCGGCTCCCACAGCTACCTTCCTCACCGTTATCACGGGAGCTTTTTTGATTTCCGCTTTGGCGTTGACTCTCAACCTGTCGGAAGTCAGATCCGTCACTCCGGCCGCCCTGGGCTGGTTTGCCCTGATGGGTGCCCTTGCCTACCCGGTGGCCAGGATGCTCACCAATACGGCTATCACTATGGTTGGCGCCACCAGAGCGGCTCCCATGTCTTCCGTTCAACCCCTGTTCGCATTTGGTCTCGCGCTGGCCTTTTTGGGTGAGAGCCCCAATCTGTTGGTGGTCCTGGGTACACCAACGATCGTTTGCGGGCTGTTCCTGGTCGTCCTGACCAGCCGGACCAATGGTTCGGTGGGCCAGGCGTTGCCCGCAAGGAAACTGGGTTATTTGCTGGCCGTGGGCGCGGCTGCCAGCTTCGCCAGCCGGGACGTTATCAGCCGGCACGTGGTGGGCAGTATCGCACCTCCCATGGTGACTGCCGCTTTCGCCCTGACTGTCGGTGCCGTTTTGCTGTTCTTATTGACCTACCGGGACGTGATTAACAGTTTCCGCCGATTGCCTAGTAAATATCTGGTCATCTGTTGCCTGGCTGGAGTGTTTCAGGGATTGGCAGTGGCCTCCTTGTTCCAAGCCCTGAGCCGGGCTCCGGTGACCGTAGTGAGCCCGATAAACGCCAGCAGCCCGCTAATCATCCTGTTGTTGGCCCACATATTCCTGAAGCGGCTGGAGCGTATCAAGCCACTGTTGGTGGTCGGCACCCTGCTCAGCGTGAGTGGAGTTGTCCTGGTAGTTCTGGGGGCGGTGTCCTGACCCAACGGCTGGTTGACCATTTCGGATACTTCGCCAGGTCTCCACTTCCCACACGGGTTGTTGAACCAATGGAGCCGGGGAACCGCCCTAGGACATCGTGTGACTCCACTCTACGCGCAAGGCCGACGGCCCCACCTGCGACCAAAACCCACGACCACCAAATCAGAGAAGTACCACCAGGCGAAGACGACCGCAATCCAATACCCGCTCACAGGGAAGTCCGCTTCCGCCAGATAGGTGTAGTTGAGCAGGATCAAGGTGAAGGCGAACCCACATAATATGGCGAGAGCTAGCTAGGATACCCTACCAATAGCTAGGTGCCTGGGTGTCGTTCCTGGTTCTGCGAAGTCACCAGGGGGCATGTCAGTAGTCCTTTCGGTAGCGGTATCCTTCGGGAGGTTCCCATATGGACCGACCCTGTATCGGTAACAAGGGTCGAATGGAGTGGCCAGAGCGTAGTGCGGCCTTCGGTCCATGTCAATCTTATCTCGCTCAGCCTCACTCCAGCGCGGGGGCTCCGAGTCGCTCAGCGCGGCATCCGGCTGGCTCTCGGCATGCCGCAGGAGATGGACCGTGGCGGACAAGTTCGGGTGGTGTGGACTCCTCTCATTCAGCACATCCAGTATCGTCACACGGTGGAAAGTCCGGCATCGAGTGGGATACAGCAACTTTAGCGGGATACTGTAAAATGCTGAATATCTCACGCGGTGGCTTAGGAGGAGAGATGAAGGGGCTACAACAAATACAGGCGGACGCGGATAACTCACTCCTTGTGGTTATCGACATGCAGAAAGAGCAGAACATGCGCAGTGGAGGCATTCCCGAACCGAACGCGGAGCGCTCAACCAGGGAGGCCATCGTGCCGGCGGTGCAAGGACTCTTGGACCGCGCCCGTGAGGCCAGAGTGCGGGTGATCCATGTGCAATCTGTCCGCAATCACCTCGAGTCGGAATTCACCGTCTTTGAGTACAACCCGATCCTGAAAATCGGCACCTGGAACTCAGAGTTCATCGATGAGGTCGCGCCACTGCCCGGCGAGATCGTTGTTCGAAAGTGGTGCCACGACCCCTGGTATGAGACGGACCTGGAGCGGGTGCTGAACGGACTGGTGACCGATCCCACCAAGGTCCAGGTGCTTGTTGCCGGTGGAGGTGGTACCGGTTGTTACCTCCTCGGCGTCATGGGATTCTACGTCAGGAACTACCGGACGGTGGCGGTGGTGGACGCGATTTATGGCGGCCCGACAGTGACAGCGAACCACTTCTCCAGGACAAGCTATCCCACGTTTCCGAACATCCCCTTGTCGCGATCGGACCTGATCCAGTTCTCAAAGGCTGCCGTGCCGTTGGCAGCAGGCCAGTAGGGATCGATGCCGGACACGTGGGCTGCTGCTATATACAGGCTTTACTTTAGGGCACAAGCTACTCCAGCGTGCTGATGAGGGACAATGAAAGACGTACACCCTATCTACGCCAACCCAGGGAACACGGTCCTCGTTGTAGTCAACATGCAGAATGAGTTCTGTAAGCCCGGAGGAGGTATCCACGACGAGCGTGCCCTGGAGCAGATGCCTCAGGTAATTTCTGCCGTTAGCATCCTCACCCGGCAGGCCAGGGAGACCGGAGTCCCCATAATCCACGTTCAGTCGCTGCGTACCCTGGAGGAGCCACAGTTCACGGTCTACGGCGATACCCCCGTGGTGAAGGAGGGGACCTGGGCAGCGGAGATAGTGGATGAGTTGAAGCCTCGTGAGGAGGACATCGTTGTGCAGGCGTGGTGGCACGACCCCTTCTACAAGACCAAGCTGAACTATATCGTCGAGGGGCTGGTTGACGACCCGACCAAGAGTCACGCCATCGTCGTGGGAGGAGATATCGTCGGCTGCCTCTACTTCACTGTTATGGGGTTCTATCTACGAAACCACTGGACGGTGGTGCCCATAGATGCGGTCTACGGGGACCAAGAGGGTGAAGAATTCGCGTTTGCCCAGTTCTCCAAGTCCAGTCTCCCGAGCGTCTTCCTGACCCGCTCCGAGCTGATGGAGTTCTCCAAGGTACAGGAGAAGGCCGTTCGGGGGCTGCAGCCTAATACATAGGCAGGCTTCATCTGATCAGAGGGAAGCAGCTCGGACGGAAAGTCCGCCAGTCCGAGAGGAGCGAGGCCATGAAGCCGTTGCAGTATGGACCGTGACAAGGAGCTTGTACCGGAAAGGGTACCTTTCCAGTATGATAGACCAATCTTCAGGCTAGGGAGGTAAGGATGAACGATATGTCAGTCGAGGCCCGCCGAGATGCGGTCGTATCCCGCCTCAGGACCGTGCGGGAGGAATACGTCAAGTGCACCAGTGATGTTGCAGCAGACCTGGCCAATAACGGCTCAGAGTGGTCGATCTCTGACCTCCTCCGCCATGCCAGTACCGACAGCTTTTACCGCAACATGACCCAGCGCCTGCTCGAGGAAGAGAGTCCCCAATTCGGGGCCTACAACCCCAAGGCTGCCTTCCAGCGTCTTCTTGATGGCACCTTGACAATAGTCGATGACACCTTGACAGTTGCCAGCTCTGTCACGCCAGGGCAGTTGAGACGGGTGGGGACACGCAATGGACAGCCCTATGCGGTCATCGACGCGCTGGAATCCTCGGTGGCCCACTTCGAGGAACACTTGGCCCAACTCCGAGATGAGATTAGGCCTCGCGAGGGCCTACCGAAGGTTTGAGCGGCTCATCGCCGAGGGTGGATCGTCTGCTGAGACGCCGAGATGCCCTTGCGCTCGGCAACCTTGGCTGCACGACGCATCGCTTGCTCATTCGACGCACCTACCGATGGAGTAGTCTGAGTCATCGCTCCTCCTCTGTCTCTCTGAAGCCACGCCGTCCAGTATTTACAACGCTCGACGGCCATTTTTGTCAGTCATGTCTGGTGCCGCGCGGTTAGGCGCTCGTCGAGGTGCTAATATAGCATCTACCGTTGGGAGGGATGAGCCATGGTTGGCACTATGCAAACCGAAGTAGAGAGATTTGACACGGCAGAAGACCCGGTTTGCCACATGCGGGTAGACGCCAAGAATCCGCCCGGAGGAACCCACGTGTACGGAGGGAAGACCTACTACTTTTGTGGTGCAGGGCGCAGAGAGGGGTTTGCCATGGAACCGTATGCGTACCTTTCTCGTGAAACAGGAATGGACATGTGATGATAACTGCATATGTTCTGATAGACGCTGCAGTAGGCACCAGTCCCAAGTTGGTTGGCCTTCTGAGGGCCCTTCAGGAAGTCCGGGCTGCGGACCGGGTCACTGGCCCCCATGATGTCATTGCCAAGGTGGTGGTCATCGATGAAAGGGCTTTTGGTGGACTTATCGAAGACCAAATCGATAGCCTGCCGGGCGTCACGAAGACTGTTTCCTGTATCGTCCTGCGCGGTTAGGCAGTGTAGAGCACTGCCAATTGGCTCAGGTGAGGGTGGCTTCGTCTTCCTGGTCAGGATTGGTGAAGGGATACCAGTATTCAACGTCGATGGGCCAAAGCCTCAGTAGTTGCGCCTAACCATGCCCGGGATGCCCTTTCCGCACCGCGATAGCGTCCGAACAATTACCTTTGTGTCAACAGCCACCGTCGGGAATCGAGGAGAGATCGTTATGGTGACTACTCAATGGGGTGAAAACCATGAGTCTTGAGCAGGGGTATGCCAGAGCGCCGGTTGAGGGTGGATACATCGGCTATGGGGTGGCTGGGGAGGGGCCGGTGGTGGCTACCACCCATCCCTATACTATGCCTCCAGTTGATGCCGCTCACTCGGGGATACCTGAAACCACTTCAGTCACCGTTTGGGGCCGTGGCTTTCAGCCAAGCTCTCCGGTACGCGACCGCTCCGACTTCGGTTTCTGGCAGCTGGCCGACGACCTGGATGCGGTGCGCGGCCACCTTGGGCTTGAGAAGTGGGTCTTCTGGGGCGTCTCCATGGGGGCCTTTACCGGGCTGGTCTATGCTCTGAAGTATCAGGAGACGCTACGCGGGCTAATCCTGGATTCCGGAGCTGCAAGTCACCAGTACCGGGACGACCCGGACAGCATCTGGCCGGAGCTTCGTGCTAGCAAAGAGTCCACGAACTACCACAGCGATCCAAGCCCAGAGAACCAGGCCATATTCTGGAGGAAGATAGGAGAGCTGATGGAGGCCGCCACTCCTCCCGGCGCACGGAGGCCAGCGCGGCCTTGGGCACCGGGCGATATGCCGCTCGAGGCGCTTACCGAGATCATCTCAACGATCGAGAGGTTCGATACGCGGCCTCGGCTCAATGAAATCCACATACCGGCCCTGGTTTTGGCCGGAGACAGAGATCCCCAATGTCCGCCAAGCCAGTCGCGCGTTATCGCCGAAGGCATTGTGGGTTCAGTCCTGAAGATGTTCCCGGATACGGGTCACGGTGTGATTCGCCACAACCCGCCGGGTGCTTTGAAGGCTGTCCAAGAGTTTATTGGGTCAGCAGGGAGCGCGGCCATGTCCTAATAAAGCGCGCCACACCGCCCAGCGTTCGAACAATCACCCTTTGGGGCAAGCGACTCCCTGCGGGTAGATGGTGTGTGAGGCCCCACAACGTATAGCAGAAGGCCACTGCTTTGGCGCAGATATTGAGTTTTGCTAATATGCTCTGAGGCACCAGGCAGGACAGGATGGCATCACAGATACACCTTGGTGGCTCAGGTGGTGGGCGTTGCCTTCTAATAACATATCTGACAGTATAGAACGGCACGGCGGGTGAGGAATCCGGCCTTCGGCACCATATTTCTCCATAGCTAACAGGGTACTCGAATCAACGGTACTGATATCGTCCCTGAAGGGGTTAATGATTACGGATTGGTCACGAGACTTTTCGCCGGCCCGGTGAGCGGCTATGATTCCCGCAGCGTCCCAAAAATCGTGGTGGCTTCTCTAGGAGTAGGGACCGAACGTGTAGAGAACGCTTCCGATGGAAACTATAAGGAGGTAGTTTGATGGCTCTCTATCGTGTATATACCGGCGATGACGGACAATCACACCTCGAACAGCTTGGCCTGGCGTCTCACCCGGAAATCACGGAGCCCCAAGCCGCAACGAGCATCGTCTTCCGTGAGGCACCGCCAGGCCAATTCCTTGACTGGCATCCCGCCCCCCGGCGTCAATACATCGTTCAGCTAGCGGGCGAGGTTGAGATAGGCATGGGCGATGGCAGCACGGTGCGCTACAAGCCGGGAGACGCTCGCCTGGTGGCAGACACCACTGGACAGGGACACACAACCCGGGTAATTGGCGACCAGCCCAGCATTACGGCTGTTATCCCCCTGGCAGACTGAAGACAACCGGCTATGGTTGGATTAGCTCTGAATCAGGGCTCGTTATAGCTGTTCCAGCCATAGCCGGTCTGGTCAAGCCGCTTATGCGAAAGGAATTCTGATGGGCTCTAACGACCATCGCTGCCCCACTTGCGCCAAGAACCTACAGCACGTCGAATATGAGCGCCAGAAAGCCGATAAGCGCTAGAAGTCCGACCACGAACCCCGCAATGCCAAACCAGGCGGCCAATTGAGCGTACCGAATGACGCGGTCGATTACCGGCTTAAATTGGGTGGCCGCCTGCTGCCCCGCTTCTGCGGCGAGCTGAGAGATCAGCTCATCACGCTGGCCCTGGATCCAGGCCCCCACGCGAAGTCTACGCTGTATCCAAGCCCGCGCTCGAAATCTTCGCTGGGACTTCATCCTTGTCCCCCTATGATTAGCGCCACATCGATTAGCGCCACATCCACGTGGAGGTCTGTCACCTCCCTAACCGTCGCCGGGCCCGCAGCGTCACTATATCATCATTAGAGAAGGCCGTTGACCACACCGGCCCAGCTTTGGGGCAAATAGCGAATTGTGCCGACAAACTTGCCGACACGGGGTGGCATGGCTCGACATTACAAAAACAGTTGTCTGGACATTACGGCATGGACTCAGCTCACCGAGACGTATCGGCCACACACAGTCTGTGCCGAACAGCCCCAGGCTCACAGCGGGGCCCCCGCTAATATGCTAGACTGCCTCCATCTCTCTAGGGAGGGTAACAATGGCCCGAGTGCTGGTTCTTGGGGGTGGCACTCCAACGCCGACGGCTGAGCGGTTCGGCTCATGTCACGTGCTGGAGGTAGGCGACGAACTCATCATGTTTGACTGCGGCCCAGCGACGACCCACAAGCTAGTGAAGGCTGGCCTCAGTCCCACCCAGGTCAACCATCTATTCTTCAGCCACCACCACTACGACCACGATGTTGACTATCCCTGCTTCCTGCTCACCCGGTGGGTTGTGGGAGCGGGCCACGAGGAAGTGCTTCGGGTCCGAGGCCCAGCGCCCACCGAGCGCTTAACCCATCGCCTTCTGGACGAGCACGAGGGGGCCTTTGCCCATGACTGGATCGCGCGCATCAACGATCCCAACAGTATCCAGCTTCACATCAATCGGGGTGGCGTCATGCCGCGTACGCCGCCGATGGCTAAGGTGGACGCCAAGGATGTGGCTCCGGGGAAGGTCTATACCGGCAAGGACTGGGAGGTGACCGCCGCCGTGGCGGAGCATGCCCAACCCTGGCTGGACTGCCTCTCCTACCGGCTGGACTCTTCTGAAGGATCCTTCGTTTTTACTGGCGATACCAGGGCCTGCCAGAGCGTGGTGGACCTGGCAAAGGGAGCGGACGTGATGCTCTGCATGTGCGCCGATGCCCAGGAGCGCATGGATTCTACAGGGCTGAACATGAGGACCAGCGGCCACCTAGACGCTGCGCGGATGGCCCAGGAGGCCGGGGTCAAAAAGCTGGCCCTGGTACATCTAGGCCCGGCGATCTGCCAGCATGGCGAGATGGAGCGTGTCATTGCCGCCACAAAGAGCGTCTTCGACGGCGAGCTGATCTTCACCGAGGAGCTGCTCTGGTTTCCCGTCTGAATAGCCCCTGCAGCTTCACCCGGGAGATCAATTGGGGCGATGGGACGGCCGTTCAGAGCATTAGCCTACAGGTCAGTCCTGGAGCAAAGCTACGGCGCGTGTTGGTCCTCCGTGTCCGCCTCTAATGGGAAGAGGAAAGCCAGCGAACGTAAAACGCTTCCCAACGACCTGATCAAGGTTTGCGAGATTCTCATAGTGGGTAATGCTGTGCTTCCTGCACATCATGTGGCAGGGGTACGTGCGACTTGCCGGGTTGTCTGGAGTCGGAGTGTCCACACCGAATGTTTTGACCCCCTTTTCCACCAACCACATGCTTCCCCCTTCACCAAGCCCGGGAAACTGGGTGAGATATTCGGGTTTATCCAGGTAACGGTTGAAAGTAGCTGTATATAGAAGGAGAATATCCCCCTTTTTCAACTCAAGTCCAGACCTTGCCAGAGATGCATCGAGGTCTTCAGCCTCGATGTCGGTGCGGGGTTCTTTGTGGGAGACATCTACGCAAATCGCATCCCCGTAGAACAGATCGAGCGGCATCTGGTCTATGGTGAGTGCGTCCGGGTCTGGATCAAGGTGGCTGAAAGAGTCGACGTGGGTCGGACCGTTATCGTTGAGGAGGATTCCCGTCGTCTGGAAAGAGAAGCCTCCTTCGAACCGCTCCCTTGTTTCTTCATGCGTAGCATGCTGGAAGACCACGGTTTTCAGATGGCCTGGATACACATTCATCCCCTGGTAGATTTTCACAGATAGATCGATAAGTCGGGTCATGGTAATTCCCTTTCTCTTCACGCTCTGGGTCAGTGCATGACCATCCACCGCGCCACCGTGTGTTCGTTTGTGTGCCCGGCGGTGCGATTATAGCAGCCACCGCTGGCTCCGTGCGCATATGAGGTATGCGCCACCATATCATCATTAGAGAAGGCCGTTGACCACACCGGCCCCAGCTTTGGGACAGGTAGGGGATTTCCGCTAACATACTCTGAGGCACCAGGCAGGACAGGACGGCATCACAGATATAAACTGGTGCTCAGGTGGTGGACGTGGTGTTCTAATAACGTATTTGGCGACATAAAACGGCACGGAGGCCATAGTAACCGGCCTTTAGCACCATCATCCATTGCCCCCCCTCACCCTATCACCCTGTTTCTCATGGTCACGTAGTCCCACAGGACGTATTCGCCGAGCCGCTCCGGGGGTGCCACAAAGGCGCGGCCCCGGTTCATCTTCGTCATCAGACGCACGAACTCCAAGTAGGTGGGGTTGCGGCCCAGCATGAAGGTATTGATGGTGATATTGTCCTTGGTGCAGCGGGGCACCTCCTGTAGCGTCTCCTTCAGCGCACCGGACCCCCCGCCACGGCCTCGCCGCCCGTAATCATCGCCCCACCAGCTGTTATGCGTCGTCGGCTGAGCGTCCGTGATCAGGATGATCTGCTTCGTGCCCCCCTCTCTTGCAAGTGTACGACGCGCCTGACGGAGAACCTCCTCGAAGTTTGTGCCCCCACCATATTCGATCCAATAGGTATCCAACAGCATGCTGGGCTTGAGGGGAAGCACGAAGTAGGAGAAGGCGACCACGGAGATGTTGTCCTTGGGAAACTTGGTGCGGATCAGCGTATCCAGGGCCAGGGCCACCCGTTGCCCCGCCTGGAAGTAGCCCGCCATGAGCATGGAGTAGCTCATGTCCAGGGCGATAACCGTGGAGCACCGGGTGAAGGCCATGGTCCGGTTGACCTCGAAGTCCTCCGGTTTTATATGAACCGGCGTCCCGGCGCCCTGGCGGAACACGGCGTTCTGCACGGTCTTCATCGTGTCCAGGTGAAACGGGTCGCCGAAGGTGTAGACCTTGGTCTCCTCCAGGCGTTCGATGCCGACGCCGTTGCGGTCCTGGTCGTGGTCGCCGAAGCTGCCGCTTCTCAGCTTGCCGAAGATGTGCTGAAGTGCCCGCTCCCCTATCTTCCGGATGGCGTAGGGCGTCAGCTCCCAATCGTTCTGTCCTCTCCTGATGACCCCCGCCTCTTCCAGCATCCTGGTCAACTGCTGCATCTGCTCGGTCAGCTGCCGGGCCTCCTCTCCCAGTAGGCGTCCGACTTCGTCCGCATCCACCCGCGACGCATCGTTTGAGCGCATCGCCTGCCTCACCTCACGCTCCAGCTCCTCCATGCTGTTCATGTTGCCCATCAGCCTCAGGGCCTCCTGCAGCGTGAGGGGCTCATCTCCGGAGAACGGGAGTTCATCCTCACCCATGTGTGTTGGGTTGAGCCGTTCCAGGTTCGCCGCCAGCTGCCAGAGGTCCCACCGGAGCCTGTGGTCTCGCAACACCCCGTCCATCATCTCCTCTAGCTGACGACGCATCTCGTCCGGCATCGAGTTGAGGAGCAATTCCATCTGCGCCATCTGCCGTTGCATCTGCTCCGCAAGCTGGTCAAAGCTTTCGATGCCCTCGGGGAAGAACTGTCCCCACTTCTGCATGAACTCGCCGATGTCAGGGTTCTGGCCCTGAAGCCGCTGCTCCGCCAGCTGGTTGAGGTCGTGCACCATCTGCTGGATGGCCCTCAGCGACTCCGGCGTCATGTCTTGAATGCTCTGTCGCATCCCCTGGAAGTAGTTCTGCAGGGTCTGCTGTTGCAGCATCTTCAGCAGCTCTTCAAACTGCTGACGGGCGTCCGGGTCCATAAAATCGTAGTCACGGAGCTCCTTCACACGGCCCCCAACGTCAAGGGGCAGACCCTGAAGCTGCTCCAGGTGCCTTTGGGCCATGCGCCTGAACATATCGCTCAGCGCCTGGTCCGCCGGTCCATCCTGCCCGGTGCCCTCACCCGTTTCCGATGCACTCCATCCCGTCTCCTCGGTGCCGCCGCTCTGTTGGCCCTGCGTAGAGGGGTCATTATCCAGATCACCGAGCCGTTTCTCGATGCTCTGCCTCTCGGTCTCAAGGATGCGGTCCAGCCTCTCCTGGATATCGTCTAGTACGGAGGCCAGGTTATACTGCTGAAGATGCCGTTCCCGTGCCCCGCGCAGCCGCTCCAGGAGCTCCTGAAGCCCCATCATGCGGCGGCCCTGGGGAAGCTCGGCACCGCCCCGAAGCATGCGACGCAGCACGCTCTGGAGGTCGCCTCCTTGCAGGATCTCCTCGGCCACGTGCTCCATCAGCTCATCGACCGAGGGCATCTCGGAGGCCTGCGTGCCGTCCCAACGTGAGTATCTATACAGCATCATACAAATACCTTTCGTAGGCCTTGTATTATGATGCCTGAGAGGCCGTGTTGCCAGTAGTGGAGCCCCTATGGAGCGGCATCAGCCGTGGTCGCCATGGTCATGGATACCGCTTCTTGTCATCGCACCCGCTGGCCGGCGGCTTCTCGCTCATCGCCGTTTATCTCTCTCGCTTGGCTGCGCTTGTGGTGCGGTAGCGACGCTCCATCTCGTACACCGTGTCCAGCCCCAGCAGGCTCGCGATCTCCTGGCGGACATGGGGGCTCTCCTTGGCCCAGGTGGGACCCAGGGAACCCGTCTCCTTCAGCTCCTCCATTGCGCTCTTCACCGCCCGGTACACCACGAACATGGGACCACGGTGGATCATCACCTTGAACCCGTGTTTTTCCGCCTCCCCTACCGGCGCGAAATCGATATTCAGCAGGAGCGGCAGGTCCCCCAGATCCCGGGCATAGGTGTCCATGTCCTGGGCGTTGTCTATGCCGTCCACAAAGAGCATGTCGGCCCCTGCCTCTCGATAGGCGCGACAGCGGCGGACCGTCCCCTCCCAGCCCTCAACAATCAGGGCATCGCTGCGGGCGATGATGAGGAAGTCGGGGTCCGTCCGCGCGTCCACGGCGGCCCGGACCTTCTCAACGTGCTCCTCCAGGGGGATGACCTCTTTCCCTTCAAAGAATCCGCAACGCTTGGGAGACACCTGGTCCTCCAGGTGGAGCCCCGCCACACCGGCGGCCTGGTAGTCGCGCACCGTGCGCCGCACATTCAGCGGGTTGCCGTATCCGGTATCAGCATCTGCGATAACCGGGACCGACACCGCCTGCGCCACAGACGCAGCGTTCTGCACCATCTCCGTCTCCGTGATCAGCCCCACGTCCGGGAAGCCGCGGGACATCGCCGTCCCAAAGCCGGAGAGGTAGATCAGCCTGAAGCCAACGCTCTCCGCGATCTTGGCCGTGAAGGCGTCGTAGACGAAGGGCGCCACGATCAACCGGTCCTGCGCTAGCAGATTGCGGAGCTGAGTCGATTTCTCCATGGCGGTCTTCTCCCATGCTGCTGACCGTTGCCGCCGGGGGTGTGAAACCGCCACAGCGAGGGGTGTTGGGCCACTAGCTGCGACTGTAGCCGCCGTCATACATTCATGTCAAGGCTGTGACTCGTGCTGTGATACAATCGCCATAGCCATAGGAAGCAAGGGAGCGCCGGTGCGCACTGCAATGGATGCTCCCTTGCTGGTTCGTCATCGGAAGCCCGTTGAATAAGGCCCCATTGCAGTGAGTGAGACACGCCATCTGGCCAAGTTCGTGGCCGCCACCCGGTTTGAGGACATACCGCGTATGCCGGGAGGGCGCTGGAGGAGGCCGCGATGGATGGCGTTGTAGAGATGGTCCGGCACCTGGAAGAGCTGGACGACGTTTCGCTGCTGGCGAAACTCTTGACCAGCCGCCACGCGGATACCTCGCGATGATCAGGAGCCGGTAGCTAGCTCCGGCTACCGTTAGGGTTGCCTATGTCGAGAACGAAGATCGTCTGCACCATCGGTCCGGTCTCTTGGGCCCCGGAGGTTCTCGATCGGTTGATCGGGCAGGGCATGAACGTGGCGAGGCTGAACTTCTCTCACGGAACGCAGGCCCAGCATGGCGAGGTCATCACCTCCATCCGTCGCATCGCCACCCGATTGGGCAAGCCCGTCGCTATTCTTCAGGACCTGGCCGGCCCCAAGGTGAGAATAGGTCCCATAGAGGCTGACTCTGTGACCATAGAATCCGGGGCGCTATTTACCCTGACGGCCCGCCAGGTGCCGGGCGACCAGCACCGTGTCTCCGTCACCTATCCCGACCTGCCGGGAGAGGTGTGGCCTGGGGACTCCATCCTGCTCAGCGACGGCGCCCTGGAGCTGGAGGTTGTGAAGACCACCGGTGATGAGATTGTGTGCCGGGTGAAGATCGGCGGACCGCTCAGCTCCCACAAGGGAGTAAACCTTCCCACACGCTCCATCAAGGCACCCAGCTTGACCGATAAAGATCGCGATGACTTGGAGTTCGGCATCCAGCAGCAGGTTGATTACGTTGCACTCTCCTTCGTCAGGACTGCCTCGGACGTACTGGAGGCGATACGGTTCATTCAGGAGCGGGACTGCGCCATTCCACTCATCGCCAAGATCGAGAAGCACGAGGCGCTGGGCAACATCGACGAGATCATCCAGGCCGCGGACGGCATCATGGTGGCGCGCGGCGACCTGGGCGTCGAGACGCCCCTAGAGAGGGTGCCCCTAGCCCAGAAGCTGCTGATAGAGAAGGCGAATCGGGCGGGCAAGCCTGTTATCACGGCCACCCAGATGCTCCGATCCATGGTGGAGAGCCCTCGACCCACCCGGGCGGAGGTGACGGACGTAGCCAATGCCATCCTGGACGGCACGGACGCCGTGATGCTCTCGGAGGAGACGGCAATCGGAGAGTACCCCGTCGAGTCCGTGGCGATGATGGCCAGGATAGCCCATGAGGCCGAGTCTGAGCTTGAGCACGACGCCTGGATGCAGCGGCACCAGGTCGACGATGTAGCGACCGTGCCCGATGCGGTAAGCCGCGCGGCATGCAATCTGGCGGAGGATATCGATGCCGCCGCCATCATCACCATCACCCAGTCGGGCGGCACCGCCCTATCGGTAGCCAAATACCGCCCTCGCCGGCCTATCCTGGCGCCCACGCCGCTGGAGCAGACGTACCTCCGGCTAGCGCTAACCTGGGGCGTCACGCCGCTCCTGTGCGACCCCATGGAGAATACTGATGAGATGATCGCTCAGGCGCTGGAGGCGGCACGAAGGTCAGGGTTGGTTCAACCAGGACAGAAGATAGTCGTCACGGCCGGTGTCCCCTTGGGCGTACCCGGCGCTACCAACATGGTCAAGGCAGAGGTCTTGTAGGATCCATCGTAACCCTACGGGTGAAACAGCAAGGCCGCCGATTGGTCTGAGTGCGATGGAGCACACTGCTAGAGAGCCTGTTGCAAACCTGCAGGTGAAGCAGCAAGGGCGGAAAGGTTCTGAGCAGAATAGGGCCGCCTTTTTTAGACACGTCTAGCTAGCCCTCAACTCTTACACCACCGGCCAGCGATGCTGCGGATAGGGGACTCCTGTCCGGGCAAGCATCTCCTCTCCTATCTTCTGCACCTTCTGGATCAGCTCCCATTCGTCCACAAAGAGCGGCTTGTGCCCCTCCACCACAACCCGTCCATCCACAACCACGGTGTGGACGCTTCTGCCGTCGGCGTTGTACACTAGGGTGTTGACCGGATTGAAGATGGTGCGCCACTCCGGTCGCCGGGTGTCGAACAGCACCAGGTCCGCCCTCTTCCCCACCTCTATTGAGCCCGTCTCGTCGCTGAGGCCCAGTGCGTTTGCGGTGCCTATGGTCGCCAGCTCCAGGGCCGTCTCCGCGGGGATCATCTTGACGTCTTGCCTGCCATCCTTGTAGAGCACGGCCACCAGGTACATGGCTCGCATGGTCTCAACCAGGTTGGAGTTATTGCCCGCATCATTACCCAGGCCAACGGTGACGCCCCTTTCAAGCATCTCCGGCAGCATCCCCGTCCTGGTCATGCCCATTCCACCCTTGACGGCGGCGGTCGGGTTCATCACCACCTTCGCTCCGGTGCGTGCCAGGCTCTCGATCTCCGCCTCGTCAACGCCGAGGGCGTGGGAGAGGAGCACATTGGGGCCCAGCACCCCTATCTCCTCCAAGTGCTCGGTAGGACGCTTGCCATACTGTTTCATGGAGGCTTCAACGGCCTGCGGGCTAACGATGTGGTGGAGCGTCATGCCCGTCTGGTACTTGTCGGCTAGGCCCTTCGCTGCCACCAGCAGCTCGTCCGAGGCGAACCCCGCGGAGAAGGGCATGGCCCAGGCGCGGACCCTGTCGTCCAAGCGGTGATCGTACTTCTGGATGGTCTCCTCCATGAGGGTTACGGCCTCGGAGGTCCCGTACACCGGCAGGTTGAGAGGGTTGGGTCTATCCGTCACCTGCCAGCCCACGACGATGCGGCAGCCCGACTCCTCGTAGGCCTGCATACAGGCGTCCAGGTACTTGGTGCTTCCCGGGTCCACGAAGCTGGTGGTGCCGTATTTCAGAAGCTCCGTAATGCCCAGAAGGGTGGTGTAATACTCCTCCTCCTCCGTCATCGCCGATTGTAGCTTGAACACGTTGGGCAGGTAGTCCGGCCCCAGGTCATCCGGGAAGATACCCCGGGTGGCATGGGCGTAGCTTATGTGCATGTGGCCGTTGGAGAAGCCGGGCGTCACCACCATCTCACTGGCATCTATGACCCGGTCCGCCGCTACTCCTGCCAGATCGGAGGCCTTGCCCACCTGGGCGATGCTCTGGCCCTCAACGACGATGGTCCCATCCCGGATGATCCTCCGCTCAGAGTCCACCGTCACCACAAATCGGGCGCCTTCTATTTTCAGGGTTGCCATGGTGTCAACACCTCTTCTGAAGATTACGAGCCGTTACCTGACCATCGCCTCCGTTAGCGGCATGATATAACCATATACGCATGGTGACCCAGCACTAGGCGCTACGCCCCCGCGCCTTCATGCCCGCCAGCACCTTCTCCGCCGTGATGGGCAGGCTGGTGATGCGCACGCCCACAGCGTCTGCCACGGCGTTGGCGATGGCCGCGGCGGGTGGGCAGTTGGGGGTCTCGCCGATACCCCTGGCCTGGTACGGCGCTGGCCCCGCTGGCCCTTCCAGGATCACGGTAGTGAGCTCCGGGATGTCCCGCATCGTTGGAATCTTGTAGTCTCCAAAGTGTCCGGTGGTCACCTGACCCTGGTCTATCCTGAGTTCCTCCATCAGTGCGTGGCCGATGCCCTGAACGATGCCTCCATCTATCTGCCCCTGGTGCGTCATGGGGTTGAGCACCGTGCCTACATCGTGGGCGGAAACGAACCGCAGCACGGTGACCTGGCCTGTCTCCGGGTCTACTTCCACCTCCGCCACCTGTGCGCAGAAGGAGGTGGTATGGTCCCGGGATTCCGGGGTGTAGGTTGCCTGGACCGCTATCGGCTCGCCCCGTTCCGCTGCCCTGGTGGCCAGCTCGGTCAGAGACGTGGCTCTAGTAGAGTCGCCATCCGCCAGGAACTGTCCATCCTTGAGCCGTACGCTCTCTGCGGAAACGCTCAGGTGCTCCGCCGCCAGGTCGACGAGCTGCTGACGAAGCTGCTGGGCGGCCCGATAGGTGGCCTGCCCTGCGGTATGGGTGGCCCGGCTCCCGCCGACTCCGCTGTCGAATGGCACGGCGTCGGTGTCGGTGGCCACCACCCGTATCAGCTCGGGTGAGAGGCTTAGCTCCTCGGCGACGATCTGTCGAAGGATGGTGTGGGTGCCCACTCCCTGGTCCCAGGCCGGAGTGCGCAGGACCAGCGTGCCGTCGGCCTCAGCCTTCAGACTGGCGTTGCCCTGGCCGCGACCGGTGTGTCGGTCATACAGGGCCATACCGCGCCCCACATACGGCCTTGGCTTGGGTGCGCTCCAGCCGGCCGCCTCCGCCGCCTTGCGCAGGGTCTCCTCTGCCCGCACCGGACTCACCGAATGGCCTTCCGGATTGGTATCGCCGTCCTGCATGATATTCTTGAGCCTGAGCTCCAGAGGGCCCATTCCCAGCTCTTGGGCGATCATGTCCATATGGGACTCCTCTGCAAACACCGTCTGGGGCGATCCGGGCGCACGCATGTGGCCGCTGGGCACGTTGTTGGTGTAGACGTTGTCAACCACAATGTTCACATGCGGGGTGTTGTAAGACCCGGCCAGCGCGATGCCTCCTATGTTGACCACCGGTTTGAAGGCCCCGTAGGCACCGCTGTTGAACACCACGTGGCCCTGTCGCGCTACCAGGGTCCCGTCTCGATTCACCGCTGTTCGGATGGTCATGACAGCCTGGTGACGGGGGTTCCCCGCCATGAACTCCTCCACATAGGTCATGACCATCTTCACCGGTCGGCCGGCTGCCTTGGCAAGGAAGTAACACACCGGCACGTCCATGAAGTCGCCCTTCCCACCGAAGTCCCCGCCGATATATGAGGGATGGATCACGATCCGCTCGGGCTCTATTAGGGCGACGGCGGCGAGCTGCTCCCGCAGCCCAAATGGCGCCTTGTTGTTGGCCCAGATATGCGCCCGGCCGGCGTCGTCTATCTGGACCAGGCATGCGTGGGGCTCCAGGTAGGCCTGGTGGATCCAGGGAACGGCGAAGGTGTGCTCGAAGACCAGATCCGCCTCGGCGAATCCCTTCTCCACATCGCCCTTGCCCAAGATCGTGCGGACGAACCGGTTGGTAGGCCCCTCTAACTGCTCAAGGAGTCCTTCGTAGCTGCTGACGCCCTCGTGGAGGATGGGAGCGCCCGGCTGCGTTGCCTCCACGGCGTCGAAGACAGCGGGAAGCTCTTCGTACTCCACGTCGATGAGCTCCAGCGCCTCTTCGGCAACATCGGGGCTCTCTGCCGCCACGGCGGCTACCTTCTCCCCAATGAACCTGACCTTCTCCCGGGCCAGCACCGGCATGTCCCGGAGCCTACGGCCTACCAGGGAATCAGGGATATCGGCGGCGGTGATGACGGCGTCAACGCCCTGGAGGCCCTTGGCCTTGGACGCGTCGATGCTGAGAATACGGGCGTGGGGCAGGGGACTGCGAAGGCATTTCCCCCAGAGGAGGCCTGGAAGGACTATGTCCGCCGGGTAACGGGCATCTCCCGTCACCTTCTCCGGGCCCTCTGCTCGGACGATAGGCTTGCCGACTGTGGAGTAAGTGGTCACAACCGCCTCCGTTGCTGAGTTGCGGGCACAGTATAGCCTACGCATTCACCAGCGCCTACCCGCCGTCCGGCATGGCAAAGGACGTGGTGTGATAGAATGTGCGGCATGCAAAAATGGGGAGGTGATCATGGCTATTCTCCGTATCTCGTAGGTACGTTGCAAGGGGGGATGTAGGGTTCAGGTGGAGCAGCTGTTTGACCAGCTTGAGACCCACTATGCCACCTTCCCTGGTTATGTCCTGGGCTTTCGCTATGGCGCGGAGGCGCACTCCCAGGCCCCCACGGATGAGGTCGGACGCCTGGCCGTATGGGAGAGCCACCAGGCTATGGACAAGGCAGCCACGAACGACCATACCATGGTCCTGCGCTCCGAGATCAACCTACTGCTCGTGTCTGGAGAGCATGAAGAGTTGGTACACGACATCCAGGGAACTCCACACAACCTGCCTTCGGTGCGCTAAAGGAGGCGGTGTCCGTCGCTTCCGGCTCACCGATCGGGATTGTAGACCGCACGGCTAAGCCTGCGGTACTATACCCTCCGGCTCCCACCGAGGTTAAGGAAAGGGGCTCTAGATGGATACAAGGATAACGCTGAAGGTCAATGGTCAGGAGCACACCCTCACCATCCCCGCCCGACGCCTGCTTGTGGACATGCTGCGCTATGACCTGGGGCTGACGGGGACAAAGGAGGGATGCAGCGTCGGCGTGTGTGGCCTCTGCACCGTTCTGGTCAACGGCCAGATGGTGGCCTCCTGCCTGACCCTGGCCGCACTGACGGATGGCCAGGAGATAGCCACTATCGAGGGTCTGGCCCAGGACGAACGCCTCCACCCGGTACAGCAGGCCTTTATCGACTACGGCGGCTTCCAGTGTGGCATCTGCACCCCCGGACAGATCATGGCGGCCAAGGCGCTCTTGGACGAGAACCCTGAGCCTACGGAGGACGAAGTCCGAGAATGGATGATGGGGAACCTGTGCCGGTGCACCGGCTACTATAAGATTCTGGATTCCGTGGTGAATGCCCTGGGAAGGCGCGTATAGCATGCACGACTTTCAGCTACACCGACCAACCACCCTCCAGCAGGCACATGCCCTCCTGGACGAGCACGGAGAGGAGGCCCGCATTATCGCGGGAGGCACGGGCCTGGTCCAGGCTATGAGACTCCGCCTTGCTCAGCCGGAGCACCTGGTGGCCTTGCAGGGTATCTCCGGCCTGGTAGGCGTCCAGCGGAGCAACGGTGATCTTCGCATAGGAGCCATGACAACCCACCGGGAGCTGGAGAGATCGCCCCTGGTGCAGGAGCACGCGGCCCTCCTGCCGGAGACCTACCGCCACGTCGCCTCCGTTCGTATCCGGAATATGGCCACGGTAGGCGGTGGGCTGGCCCACGCAGACCCGAACCAGGACCCCCAGCCCGCCCTCATTGTCCTGGGCGCTTGGGTGCGCCTGGCCTCTCCCGGCGGGACGCGAGAGGTGGCCGTGGAGGATCTCTCGTCTGGCTACTATGAAACGGTTATTGCCTCCAACGAGGTGCTAACGGACATCCTTGTCCCCCCTGTGCCCGCCAGAGCCGGATTCACCTTCATCAAGTTCACTCCCCAGACCGCAGACGACTACGCGACCGTGTCCGTGGCCGTGCTCCTGACCCTGGCTTCCAACGGGGACTGTCAGGACGTGCGTATTGCCCTGGGCTCCTGCGGCGTCACGCCTATACGGGCGCACCGGGCGGAGGGGGTTCTTCAGGGCAGGGCACCCACTCCCCAGCGGCTGCAGGACATCGGCGAGGCCGCCGCCGCCGAGGTAGACCCGTCCGATGACATCAGAGGTTCCGCGGAGTACAAACGGGAGATGGCGGCGGTCTTTACCCGTCGTGCCCTGGAGCAGGCGCGGGACAGGATAGCAAGCTGAGGACTGCACGACGTTCGGCAGGTCTCACAGTGTCCCGACTCCCGTTCGTCCTGGGCTCGGCGAAGGGCAAGCGGCTACCTATCAGGACAGACGCCTTCATGAAAAAAACGCCGGTCTCCCTGGGCAGCGAGCACGAATGCTAACCACGTGCATGTATAGTTGGATGGAGAGCTAAAACCATGGACTGGGGGATGGCAAACCGTATGGCACAGCTCATCCAATCCGACGGGCGTTGCCTGTTCCTGCCCATAGACCACGGATATTTCCAGGGCCCCACCAGGAAACTGGAGGAGCCGGGTAAGACGCTGGAGCCGCTTCTCCCCTACGCCGATGCCATCTTTGTCACCAGGGGAGTCCTACGCTCGTCGGTAGACGCGGAGCGGGCCAAACCGATTATACTCAGGGTCTCCGGTGGGACTAGCATGGTTGGGAGTGACCTGGCAAATGAGGGGCTAACCACCTCTATGGAAGAGGCCATCCGGTTGAATGTGGCCGCGGTGGGCCTCTCCATCTTTGTGGGCACAGACTATGAGCGCGAGTCCTTACTGAATCTCGCCAAGCTTGTCAACGAAGGCGAAAAATATGGCATCCCGGTCATGGCCGTCACCGCCGTTGGTAGGGAGCTAGAGAAACGAGACGCCCGCTACCTTGCCCTGTGCTGTCGCATCGCCGCCGAGCTGGGGGCGAGGGTGGTAAAAACGTACTGGTGCGCCGAGGACTTTGACAGGATCGTGACGGGTTGTCCGGTGCCGGTCGTTATGGCGGGTGGGCCGTCGGTGGACTCGGAGCTCGAGGTATTCGAGTTCGTACATGATGGTATGCAGAAGGGCGCGATAGGGGTGAATCTGGGGAGGAATATCTGGCAAGACGACCACCCCGTGGCCATGATCAGGGCCATACGTCACATCGTCCATGATAGCGGCTCTGCGGGAGAGGCCCACGAGCTGTTCCAGGGTATGAAGTCCGGTGGACCGTAGCCTTGGGCCTCTCCGTACTCTCTGGGTAAGAACGTAGCATGGAAAACCGCTGGTCGGAGGAGGAGACCGTCGGTCTCTCTGGGCCGGAGCTTCTGGTCTACCAGAGCAGGCTCATCGGCGCCGACCCCGCCCTGGTCATCTGGGGAGGCGGCAACACCTCCTTGAAGGCCACTCGGCCTGACTTTCGCCACCGGGAGGCTAGGGTTCTCTTCATCAAGAGTAGCGGCGCTGATATGAAGTCGGCGCAGCTTCACGACTTTCCCGCCGTCTCCCTTGAGGACGTCCTTCCCCTGTTCGAGCGTTCGGAGATGTTGGATGAGGAGGTGGCGGACTATCTGGTCAGATGCCTTCTGGACCCCGGATCTCCCAGGCCCTCCATAGAGACGCTACTCCATGCCTTTCTTCCCCACAGCAGCGTCGTCCACACCCACGCCGATGCCATCCTGTCGTTGACCAATACCCGTCGCTCCCAGGAGGTGCTCAAGGAGGTATTCGGGAACGCCGTCGCCGTGGTGCCATATCGGCGCCCAGGGTTTCTCCTCTCCAAAGAGGTGGCCGTTGCCGCCCTCAAGCACTCCTCCGCAAAGGGCGTTGTGCTGCTGAACCACGGCCTCGTCACCTGGGGGTCCACCGTGCAGGCTGGCTATGAGGGCCATGTTGATCTGGTAAACCGGGCTGAGGAGTACCTGCGGGACCGCGCTGAGGGCAAGACTATGTTCGGTGGTATGAGACAGGTTGCTCTGCCGCCACATCAGCGCCGTGCCGTAGCGGCGGCGGTGGCCCCACTCCTGCGGCGTCTGGTGGGCTCCGGGACCGCTCGCGGGCGTCTGATCCTCCGTTTCGATGATAGCGCTGATGTGCTGGAGTTCGCTGGCTCTGGGAAGGCCGCCGACCTCATCCAGGCCGGCGCCGCTACACCTGACCATCTGCTGAACACCAAGCGGATGGCCCTTCTGGTGGAACTCTCCGATCCATCAAACGTCGGGGATTTGCGGAGGGCCCTGGAAGAGGGTGTGGCCAGATACGAACAGACCTACCTTGACTGGTTCCACCGCTACTCTAAGGGCACCCAGGAGATGCTGGACGCCTACCCTCGGGTCGTCCTGGTTCCAGGCCTGGGGATGTGGACCACCGGCCGGGACGTGCGAGCCACCACCGTGACCGCCGACATCTACCACCACACCATCACCATTATGGCCGGAGCCGAAGCGGTGGATGAGTACACCTCTCTCTCGCCCAAGGATGCCTACGAGTCCGAGTACTGGCCGCTGGAGCAGTACAAGCTCACACTCTTGCCGTCGGAAAGGGAGCTTTCTCGGCGTATCGCCCTGGTCACCGGCGCCGCCCACGGTATCGGCCAGGCCATCGCCCGGCGGTTCGCCGCCGAGGGCGCACACCTGGTCCTAACCGATGTGGACGTGGCGGGTGTCGAGGCCCTGGCAACGCAGCTGAATGAGGAGCTGGGAGGGGAACAGTGCACCGCCGTGCGCCTGGATGTTACCAGCGAGGAGGAGACGGCGGCCGCCTTCCGGCATGCCGCCCTGGCCTACGGTGGCCTAGATATACTGGTCTCCAACGCGGGGATCGCCCCCACCGGTGCCCTGGACCAGCTAGCTCTGGAGGAGTGGGAAAGGAGCCTGAAGGTGAACGCCACGGGTCACTTCCTGGTTGCCCGTGAGGCGGTGCGCCTGATGCGGGAGCAGGGGTTCGGCGGCAGCATGGTCTTCGTTGCCACCAAGAACGTGCTGGCCCCGGGGCGTCATTTCGGTGCGTACAGCGCGGCCAAGAGTGCAGAGGTCCAGATTGCCCGGGTCCTGGCGATGGAAAACGGCGCCTACGGCATCCGGTGCAACATCATCAACCCTGACGCCGTGTTCCAGGACTCCAACCTGTGGTCCCAGGGCCTTCGACAGGAGCGTGCCCAGGCGCACGGCATCCCGGAGTCGGACTTGGAGGAGTTCTACCGGAAGCGCAACCTGCTTCAGGCCTACATCACGCCCACAGACGTGGCGCAGGCCGCCCTCTTCCTCGCCAGCGACCGCTCATCCAAGACCACTGGCTGCATCCTCACCGTAGATGGTGGTGTGCCGGAGGCCTTTCCTCGGTAGGCCGCCTGAGCCTGCCTCCAGGATCTCATAAACCTGCCTTAAGAGTTAGGGTATACGTGCTAGACTACCTTGCATGCTAGGTTGTACACTACCCTCACCGTGCTAGTGGCGTGAAGGAGGAAGCGGCCATGCAGGTTGGCGCATTCGAGCTTCAAGAGCCCTTGCCAGAATTGAGCCAGCCCCACATGATCACCATGCTGAAGCCGTGGATCGACGTTGGCTCAGTGGGGACCCTCAGCATCAACTTCCTGGAAGACAAGTTTGGCGCCGTGGATCTGGGCCGACTCCAACACCCGGGGCATTTCTACGACTTCACTCGCTACCGGCCAACGGTGGTGTGGAAGGACGGCGAACGGGATTTCATCCTGCCCAACACCATGTTGCGGGTCGCTCAGAGAGAGACCGGGCCGGACCTGGTATTCCTCCACACTCTGGAGCCCCACAACATGGGCGAGGAGTTCGTGGAGTCCATAGTCAGCGTCATGGAGACCCTGGGAATCCAGAGATACTGCTCCGTAGGCGCCATGTATGCCCCCGTCCCCCATACCCGTCCCCTGGTCGCCGGCGGAAGCTCCAGTGAGCCTGACATCCAGGCGGAGCTGGAGGCATTGGGTATCAGGCGTGGCACCTATCAAGGCCCCACCAGCATCGTCTCAACGGTCTCCCGAGAGGCCCAGAAACGGGACATCGGGACCCTGAGCCTCATGCTGCAGCTTCCCAACTACTCCCAGTTGAGCGAGGACTACACTGGGCAGTACACCATGCTCCGGCTGCTGGACCGTATCTACGGCTTCTCCCTTGACCTGGAACGGGTCAAGCGGCGTGGCCAGCGGCTATACGCCCACCTGGATAACGCCATTCGGGCCGAGTCCCACGTGCGGGACATGATCCAGCAGCTAGAGGCAGCCTACGACTCCGAGCGGGAGCTTCCCATGAAAGAGGGCGAAGAGCCCAAGCTGACCGCTGAGATGGAGCAGTTCCTGCATGATCTGGAGCGTGGCAACGGAGAGAGCCCTGGCTAAGGCTGCGCAAGCGCCTCTTCTATACCTCTCTAGTAGGCTACGCCCTCCCGGTATTCACAGGTACGGCCACCGCTTCCGCCAGAAGATGAAGCTGCTCCAGCGCCTCCTCTTCCGCGCACGACAGCCGCAAAACGAACTTACTGATGCCGCTGGCGCGGTACTGCCTGATAGCCTCATGGATATCCTCTGGAGTACCTGCCGCCGTATACGTTTCGAGAGGCACATCGGGTCGAGGCCGGGGTGTGTTGGCCTGGAGCGCTGCTAGAGCTTTCTCTCGCGAACCGGCCAGATAGGTGCCCAGGAGTAGTCCGTAGTGGTCCTCCTCCACCGTGCGTCCCGTCTCATCCAGGTAGTGATGGATAGCCTCCACGCCCTGGGCCGCCTCCTCAGGCGTCACGGAGCTGACCAGCCACCCATCCCCCAAACGGGCCACACGCCGGTGCGCCTGATCGGTGCGTCCGCCTATCCAGATGGGTAGCGTGGGCCGGAAAAGAGGCTTGGGCTCAATGGTCACATCGTTGAGGGTGTAGAAGCGGCCGTGGTGGGTCACATGGTCCTCGGTCCAAAGGCGACGCAGCAGACCGATTGCCTCCTCCGTTCGGCCCCTCCGCTCCCGTTTCTCCACACCCGCGGCCTCGTACTCCTGAGAGTTGTCGGAGCCCAGGCCCACGGCCGGCAGGAGCCGCCCTCCTGCCAGGAAGTCCACCGTGGCCAGCTCTTTGGCCAGCACCGTTGGATTCCGGAGTGAGGGTATCAGGACGGATGTCCCGAACTTAAGCGACTGTGTGCGGGCCGCTACCGCCGCCAGGGCGGTCACCGGCTCCAGGACACGTCGCTCGGAGACCAGCCGGTCGGTGAGCCAGAGGGAGTCCCAGCCCTCCTTCTCGCAAGCATCCACGAATTGGAAGAAGAAGCTGCCGCCGGCCTGCCACGTCCAGTTGCCGGGAGCAATCCCTATCTTGACGCTCATCGCTCCACCTTCGGCCCGCTGGCCCAGAGACCATGCCCAGGGCAGGGCATTCCAATCCGAGCACGTAGCCGGCGCATGATTCGGATACGGCAGTGATTTAACCACGCCTATGGCTAGGGGGTCAATGAGTGGACAGCAAAGCCTAGACTGTGGTATGACTATCCGGCAGGAACCTGCTAGAATGCGCTCGTTTTTTGGGGCCCCTATGCGGGCCAGACTTTTATATCGGTAAGGAGGCAGAGCTTGGGTAAAGTGAACGTAGCTATCATCGGTGTGGGAAACTGTGCGTCCTCTCTAGTACAGGGGGTACACAAGTACCGCGAGGCGGAGGACAACGGGTCCATCCCGGGCATCATGCATACCACCCTGGGGGAGTACCATATCGGCGACATCAACTTCGTCGCTGCCTTCGATATCGACAAGAACAAGGTTGGCAAGGACCTGGCGGAGGCCATCTATACAGAGCCGAACAATACCGTCCAGTTTGCCGAGGTTCCTAAGACCGGCGTCACCGTTCAGCGGGGCATGACCCACGATGGCATAGGGAAGTACCTTCAGGATATAGTCATCAAGGCCCCCGGCGAGACCGTAAACATCGCCGAGGTTCTGCGTGAGCGGGAGACCCACGTCGTCGTCAGCTACCTACCCGTGGGCTCCGAGGAGGCCACCAAATGGTATGTGGAGCAGATCCTGGCGGCTGGATGCGCCTTCGTGAACTGCATCCCAGTATTCATCGCTCGGGAGGCCTACTGGCAGAAGCGGTTCAAGGAGGCGAACCTGCCCGTCATCGGTGACGATATCAAGTCCCAAGTAGGGGCCACCATCAGCCACCGGGTCCTCACTCGCCTCTTTGAAGATCGAGGAGTGAAGCTGGAGCGGACCTACCAGCTCAACTTTGGGGGCAACACCGACTTTATGAACATGCTGGAGCGAGAACGTCTTCAATCCAAGAAGATCTCCAAGACCAACTCGGTGAAATCCCAGCTCGACTATGACATCGCGCCGGAGAATATCCACGTTGGCCCCAGCGATTACGTCCCCTGGCTCACCGATCGTAAATGGTGCTACATACGCATGGAAGGGCGCACCTTCGGCGATGTTCCCCTGAACCTGGAGCTGAAGCTGGAGGTCTGGGATAGCCCCAACTCCGCCGGCGTCGTCGTTGATGCCATCCGCTGTGCCAAGCTGGCCCTGGACCGGGGGATGAGTGGAGCAATTGCGGCGCCATCCTCCTACTTCATGAAGTCGCCCCCTGTCCAATACACGGACCAGGTCGCCCACGATATGGTGGAGGCCTTTATCCAGGGTAAAGAGGAGTAGGATTGGACGGCCCCCGGACCACCGGGTCTGGCAGTGCCCATACATATGAAGATAGCGCTCGTCTCACCCTATGATTTTGCCTATCCCGGCGGCGTAGTGGCCCATATCTCCAACCTCGCTCGCTATCTGGAGCAACTGGGGCACACCGTAAAGATTTTGGCACCTGCCGCCTCTCCGGACAGCCTTGGCGTGGACAATCTCATCGCCGTGGGCCGTCCGTTTCCCGTACCCAGCGGTGGCTCCATAGCCCGCATCTCCCTGTCGGCTTGGCTTGAGCATCGCGTGAAGTCCCTCTTACGAGAGGAGGCCTTCGATGTGGTTCACCTGCATGAGCCATTGACCCCGGTGCTTCCGCTTGCGGTGCTGGGTGCATCACAAACGGTCAACGTGGGAACGTTCCACCGCTTCGATGGCAACGGACGTCTCTACCAGCTCACCAAGCATCCTCTGAGCCACTGGTTCAAGAAACTGGACGGGCGTATTGCCGTGTCCCAGCCGGCCTTCCAGTACGTGAGCAAGTACTTTCCCGCCGACTACAACATCGTTCCCAACGGCATCGATGTCGATTTCTTCTCTCAACGGGTTCCCCCCTTCAATGCTTTCAACGATGGCAAGCTCAATATCCTTTTTGTCGGTCGAATGGAGAAGCGCAAAGGGCTGAAGTATCTTCTGGCTGCGTTCAGCAGCCTGAAATGGGAGTATCCCAACCTCCGTCTCCTGGTTGTTGGGCCGGGTAGCCCGGGAAAGGAGTGCTACCGCCTCCTCGCCGAGCGCAACGTGCAGGACGTGGTATTCCTTGGCCGTGTTAGCGAAGAGGCAAAACGGCGGTACCTTCATACAGCGGACATCTTCTGCGCGCCCAATACAGGCAAAGAGAGCTTTGGCCTGATCTTGGGAGAGGCCATGGCCGCAGGGAAGCCTATCGTCGCCTCCAACATCGAAGGCTTCGCCGCCGTGATAAATGATGATGCCGAGGGCTTCCTGGTGCCGCCCAGGGACGAGGAGGCGCTGGCCCTGGCGCTCAAACGGCTGATCGATGACCCGGCACTGAGGCGGCGGATGGGGGAGCGCGGCCGGCAAAGCGTGGAGGCGTTTCGGTGGGAGAGCGTTGCCCAGCGGGTGGTGGAGTGCTACGGCGAGGCGATGGTCCATCACGCCGCCGCTGCCTAGTATCCCGGCAGGATGTTCCACGCACCCGCCCGATCGCGTCGAGCAGTGATATCATTGCACATATCACTAGAGCGCCAGAGTAGCTGTCAGGAGAAACGCAATATTTGGTAGGACTCAGGTTCGCCATGCCCTGGCTCGGTACTTCCAGGACCCCGGTGCCCGTCTCCTTCGCGCCCTCAAGCTGACGCCCAACGCTGTCACCCTTATCGGGTTGGCCATGAGCCTGGGCGTCGCCTACCTGGCAAGCGTCGAGTTGCTCTTAGCGGCTGGCCTCCTCCTCCTGGCGGCCAGCGCCATGGACATGCTGGACGGCGCGCTGGCCCGGCTGACCGGCAAGGAGAGCCGTTTCGGGGCGGTGCTGGACTCCGTCTCCGATCGCCTGTCCGAGGCGGCGGTGCTGCTGGGGCTTCTGGTTCTCTATCTCAGGACCGATTCGGATGCGGGGGCGGTGCTGGTGTTTGTAGCCCTGGTAACTTCCTTCATGGTCAGCTACATTCGCGCCCGCGGCGAGGGGCTCGGGGTCCAGACCGATGTGGGTCTCATGACGCGCCCGGAGCGGCTGGTGGTGCTTAGTCTCGGTCTGGTCGTTGACCAGGTTATGGTCGCCCTTGCGGTGATACTGCTGCTCTCTCTGCTCACCGCGGGCCAGCGCTTCCACCACCTCTGGCGAGAGACAAGGGGGAGCGGCTAGGCCGGGGCATCGGTGGGTCTGTTGAGTATTCCAGAGACTTGCGCACCCAGCACCGCGGTTCACCGAGTAGATAGGGGGTGGAGATGCCGATGATCTCTCAAAAAGACCTGGGCACCCTCAAAGACAGGCTTAGGCGAGAGCTGAAACGGGACGTGTCCATTCTGCTGTACACCCAGCGCACCGCGGGCCTGACCATCCCTGGTCGTGAGTGCCAGCACTGCGACGACACTCAGAAGCTGATGGAGGAGTTGACCGGCCTCTCACCGAAGCTCCACTTGGAGGTGAAGGACTTCTACACCAGCATGGAGGAGGCCCAGGCTGATGGTGTCCAGCGTATCCCGGCCCTCGTGCTGGGAGCAGACAGGGCCAAGAACGTCCGCTACTTTGGTATTCCCCTGGGGTTCGAATTTGCGGCCATGCTGGATAGCCTGGTTACCCTTTCCCGGGGCGTTAGCCCGCTGGCTCTGGAGACCAGAAAGAGGCTCAAGCGGTTGAAGGAGGATGTCCACATTCAGGTGTTCGTGACCCCTACGTGTCAGTACTGCCCCCAGGTGGCCCGGCTGGCCCACGCGATGGCCATGGAGACCCCCAGGATCTCCGCGGATGTGATAGAGGTGCAAGAGTTCCCCGTCCTAGGCCGCCGCTATCTGGTCAGCGGCGTTCCCAGGACGGTCATCAATGAGACGGTGCAGTTCGCCGGTGCCGTGCCAGAGGCGACCTTTGTGGACAAGGTGCTGGAAGCGGTGGGTATCATGCCCCAGGAGGGGCAGCGAGCCCAAGGCGGAGACTCAGGGCCGCAGAGCAGCGTTTCGCTCTAGACTCGTGTAAGCTCACATACCAAGGATTCAAACTACTCAATAACCTACAAAGGAGGAATCATGGCAGCGATACGTCAAGCAGAGATTACCTGGGAAGGTCCACTGGCCACCGGAAGTGGTGTGGTGAGCGCTGGCACCAGCAAGGCCTTCACCAACCTGCCCGTCACCTGGGGCTCCCGTACGGAGTCCGCCGACGGTCGTACAAGCCCCGAAGAGCTGGTGGCCGCCGCCCACGCAAGCTGCTTCTCTATGGCATGCTCCGCCGGACTGGGGCGTGCGGGTACGCCACCCGAGAGGTTGCAGGTGAGCGCCACCGTCACCTTCGACCAGGTGGAGGGTGGCTGGCGGGTCGTCTCCAGCGCGCTGAAGGTCAGCGGGAAGGTGCCTGGCATAGACCAGGCCGGTTTCCGGCAGGCGGCGGAGGCGGCCAAGGATGGCTGTCCCATCTCCCAAGCGCTCAAGGGCAATGTTGCTCTCAGCGTGGAGGCTACCCTGGAGGGTTGAGCCTGGGAAGGGTTCCTGGCGTGCTCGGTCTCTAAGGCGTTGCTGTGGCGAGCGGTGTTTCAGAGGGCCGCTGGATAGTCATTACCCCCGCTCCAGCCGCACGTCGGCCAGGGTGGCGATGCCCTGGGGGTTGATGGCGTAGCCCTTGACGTACGGCTTCACCAGGGCATATGTGCGGTCGTACCAGCGGGGTATGGCCGCTGCGTCCTCCAGCAGCAGTCGCTCCACCCGCCGGTACAGCTCCAGCCTGGCCGGGACATCCTGCTCGGTGCGAGCCTCCTCCAGCAGCCTATCCACCTGGGGGTTGCTGTAGCTGCCGATGTTGTTGGTTGCCGTACTGTGGAACAGCACGTCCAGGACGTTCTCCGGGTCGGGGTAATCGGCGATCCAGCCATACTCGAACAGGTTGTTCACCTCCTGGGGCAGGCGGGGGAAGTATTTCCCGGGCTCTATCTGGCGCACCCGCACCTCCACGCCCAGGTTGACCCGCCACATATCCACCAGCGCCGCTGTGACGGCATCGATTCCGCCCTGGCCGGAGGTTGTATACACGATGTCCGGTAGCCCGTCCGCGCCGCCGTAGCGCGAGCTGGCCAGGAGGAGGCGCGCCTTTGCCGGGTCGTAGGGTATGCCGGGGGAGTCGGGCGTGTAGCCCGGCATTCCGGGAGGCAAAAGCCCCTGTGCTTTCTCTACTGAGTCCTCAAGCACCACTCTAACGATCCTGTCCACGTCCAGGGCCAAGGCGAAGGCACGGCGTACAAGCGGGTCGTCGAATGGGGGCAGGGAGGAGTTGAATCCTGTGAAGAAGATGGTCAGCTCTGGGAACAGGTGGAGCTCCTGGTTGAGGGGCTCCCGGGGGTCCAACACGCGCTGCAGGTTACCCACGCCGACGGATGCCACATCGATCTCACCGTTCTCGTACATCTGGATGGGGACGCCGGCCAGGAAGCGAAATGCCACGTAATCGACCTCCGGGGGTCCCAGGTGGTAGTCCTGATTCCGCTCCAGGATCAGGAACCGGTCCTCTTGCCAGGCCTTCAGCTTGAACGGGCCGCTCCCGTTGGGCCTGCGGAACCACTCGGGGTCGGTCGAAACGTTCTCTCTGTCCACTACGGCGGCCACGGGGTGAGTCAGCTTGGCAAGGAAGTAGGCCTTAGGGGCGTCGATACGCACTTCTATCGTAGACTCGTCGATGACCCGCACGCCGCTGATCTCCTGCTCCTTTCCCGACAGTCTTTCGGGGACGCCCAGGATGTCTCCCAGGTAGGTGCGGGCCACCGGCGACGCAGTCTTGGGATCGGCGGCGCGCTCCAGGGAGTATTTCACATCGCTGGCCGCTACCCTCCTCCCTGAGTGGAAGGTAGCGTTTGGGTTCAGGTGAAACACGTACCTCGTCCCGTCGTCGTGGACCTCCCACCGCTCCGCCAGATCGGGTGCGATGCGCAGGTTGGCGTCCAGCCTCACAAGCCCGCCGAAGATGTGGGCGATGTACCGGTGAGAGCGGCTTTCCTGGGAGATGGCCGGGTCCAGGGTAATGGGGTCTACGCCGCTGAGCATGAGGGTGGCCTTTCTGGGAAGGTCCGAAAGGGAGAAGTCCTCGGTTGCCGCCGTGGGTGAGGGCTGTGGGCTTGCGGTGGACGCCAGGCCGGCCCCCGGCGTCGGTGTCGCCGATTGCCCGCAGGCCATCGCCAGGACCAGGGTGGCCAGCGTCAACATCTGGAGCAGCGGCTTGTGGCAGTGGGACAAGGGAGAGCCCTACCTCCTACGCTTCCTGCCGAGCATCGCCAGCAGGCCCGGGCCTAGGGCCCAGATGGGAAGCAGAAGCGCCTTCGCTGCCGGCTGACTCCCACCGACAGCGGGAGGCAGCCTTGCTGAGCAGCCCAGGCCGTCCCCCCGCGGCTCCTGGGTCGCCGTTGGCTCCGCCACGGCGACCGTGCCGGAGGGCGCTGGTGTGGCTAATGAGAAGGGCTCAAAGGTCGGCAGGAGGGGCACCTGGGAGCCTGGCGGTATCTTGGACACGCCTTCAGGGAGAGGTGTCGCTCCAAGGGAACGCCGCCACCGCTCCTGCAGGCCCGCCTGGTCGAAGCCGTAGACCTGTCGGAGGGCGGCATCGGCCTCATTGCCGGAGCGGAACGCCGCCAGCAACTCGTTGAGCTTCTCTGTCCCGAACTCCTCTATCAGGTGCTCCACCAGGCTCCGGCTCTCTCCGTAGGCCAGAAAGGCGTCCTGTTCTGTGGTCGGGAAGGCACCGGCGAGGCTGTGTATGGAGATGAGCCGACCAGACTCCACGGCCTCTTCCAGGGAGGTGACGTAGGTGGGGGAGGAGTCGCCCTCGTTGTAGGTGGCCAGCCCTTCGTTGAGCCAGCTGGGGAGGCCGCTGTAGCAGTTGTGGGTCGCCTGCCCGATGACGACGTGGGTGAGCTCGTGGGCGATGGACCGCCGGCCCCAGGAGAGTGAGTCTGGCCCAATGCCGATGGCTACGATGTTGAAGGAGCTGAAGGAGACGCCGCCGGTCCACTCCTGGGGGTAGACCAGGGCCTCCCGTAGGTCGGAAGCGGAGCCGTAGATGTAAAGCTTCACCGGCCCCTCGGGGCGGGTGCCTGTGGAGGCCTCCAGGCGGGCTATGGCCTCCCGCGCTGCGTCACTGAGTGCCGTAGCGAAGCCCTCGTCCCCGCGGTACCAGCTCAGCGTGATGTCGTTGCCTTGGATGGTCTGCCAAGTATGGCGCTGGTCGACGATCTCTACGGTGGCTGTGGGCGTCTCCGTGACCTCTCCCGATGCGTTGGTGATAGCCCACCTGTAGTGGACCACGGCTCCGGGAGGCAATCCTCCGGTCTTGCGCATATCCCAGGTCCACTGGGTGGAGACGTGGTGCCCCGGCGAGAGCTCTGCGTAGCCGGTGCTCTCCACCTGGGCGCAGGAGCGCTCCTCCACCTGGAACCGCACCGCTGCCTGGGTTATCTCCTGGCTGGAGGTGGCCTCCAACAGGAAGGTCACCGAGCGGGGGAAGTCAACGCTCACCCACTGCCGCGGGGCCTCCTCTTGAGCGTTCAGGAGGCCTGGAATGGCGATGAGGGACCCCAGAAGGAGGAGCAGCAGCCGTAGCCGAAGCAATGCGTCTAGGCCTTTCCGACGGTGGAGAGCAGGTAGGCTTCCAGCAATGGATCTATATCCCCGTCCAACACGGCATTGGGGTCAGAGGTTTCGTACCCTGTGCGATGGTCTTTCACCATCTTATACGGATGGAGGATGTAGCTTCGGATCTGGTTGCCCCATTCCGCGGCCACGTGCTCCCCCTTCAGCCACGCCTGCTCCTCGCTTCGGCGCTTCTGCTCAATCTCCATGAGCCTGGCTCTGAGAACGGTCATTGCCATCTCCCTGTTCTGAAGCTGGGAGCGCTCGTTCTGACAGGTGACCACGATGCCGGTGGGAAGGTGGGTGATACGCACGGCCGTCGCGTTCCTTTGCACGTTCTGCCCGCCGTGGCCGCCCGCGCCGAAGGCGTCCATGCGCAGGTCATCCGGGTTTATGGTGACCTCCACCTCCTCCACCTCTGGCAGCACCTCCGTCAGGGCAAAGGAGGTATGCCGCGAGTGGCTGGCATCAAAGGGGGAGAGGCGCACCAGTCGATGGACGCCGCGCTCCGCCTTGAGGTAGCCGTAGGCCCGTTTCCCGACCACATTGATGGTGGCGCTCTTGATTCCTGCCTCCTCCCCTGGCGATGTATCCACCACCCGAGCTTTCAGGCCGTGCCTCTCCGCCCACCGGAGGTACATGCGCAGGAGCATCTGGGCCCAGTCCTGGGACTCCGTGCCACCGGCCCCTGCGTGGATGGTCAGGATAGCGTTGCGGTCATCGTACTTGCTGGAGAAGACCAACTCCACCTCCAGATCGCGGAGGTCTGATTCTACCGTGGCCAGCTCGTCAAGGAGGCTATCCTGGAGAGAAGAGTCTCTCTCCTTGAGTGCCAGCGCTATCAGCTCGACCAGGGAGGAGGAGCGGCCTTGAAGCTCTTTCCACGTTGCCACCGACTCCTGGAGACCCGCCAGGCGTCGCATGACGCTTTGCGCCTCCTTCGGCTGCTTCCAGAAGTCCTGACGGGCGACACGCCGCTCTAGAGTGGCGACCTCCTCCTCCTTGCCGGTGACGTCAAAGACGCACCAGCAGGTCGGAGACGCGCTCCTTGATCTGTCGTGCTCGGTCGTGTAGCTCTTGCATGGCTAGGTATCTATTCCTTCCGTAGAAGTTACTCTCAAAGTTTGTCTGATTATGCCCGTGATGGTGTGTGCCCCATTGCCTGCCAGGCTGGTTCAGAAGAGGCTTTCCTGGTGCGCCAGCGATGCCTCCTTCAGCGAGGGCTCCGGGTCCTGCTCAGCAAGACGACCCGCCGCGGCCAGGTGGGCCATACGAGTGGGCTCCGGCATCCGGTACCCGGCGTAGCAGGTCAGCACCCACCGCAGCGCGGAAGAGAGGTCCACCTTGTGGCCCACGGAGACGTAGATCGGGCTAGTATTCCTCTTGGTGCGGAGGGCAGCCCCTACTATGTCTCCCTTGTCCACCATGTCGGCCCAGGCGCCTCGCTCTCCATCCAGTGGCCCGTGCCGTCCCCGAAGGATGGACTTGGCGCACCCGATGGTTGGCGTATCGGCGAAGAGTCCAAGGTGGCAGGCCAGCCCGAAGCGTCGGGGGTGGGCCAGCCCCTGGCCGTCGGCCAGGATGAAATCGGGCGTTGTGGTCAGCCGCTCCAGCGCGCCCAGGACCAACGGCGCCTCCCGGAACGAGAGCAACCCAGGAATGTATGGAACCCCCGGCTTTCCCTCGGCCCGTTTGACCTCAACTATGTCCAGGGCCGGCAGGCTCATGACCACCGCCGCTCCCCAGGCCATGCCGCTGGCATCGGGGGGCGAAATGTCGGTCCCCACCACGTAGCAGGGCTGCTCCGGGATGGCATCGGCCAACGAGACCTGGGATGCTAGGCGCGTCTGGATGTCTCGGGCCTCCTCTAGGGAGACCTCCCACGAGTGCAGGTGGTGGATATTCACACGGTCATTATAGCAAGGAGGTATAGGGGTTGCGTAAGGATATGCTGACTTTTCGAACGGATCCTCTCAGGCTGGAACACCCAGAAACGCCCGCGTCATCTCTATGAGGGCCTGCGGCCTGTCCACCGCCACCAGGTGCCCCGATCCCTCCACATCCACCGAGCTGAACTGTTTCCCCACCCTCTTCATCCGCTCGATAGCCTCGTCGGACACGATGGTGCTGCCAGTGCCCCGGACCTCAAGGATGGGGCACTGTATCGCCTCTATCGCTTTCCAGTACCGTTCGATCATGACCGGGTCATCAAGGTCTGTCAGGCGGGTGTTGAACAGCTTTGGGTCGGCCTTCCATGTCCAGGTGCCGTCCTCCTGCTGTCGCATCTTGTCCAGGGCGTCCTTGTGGAGGCTGGCATCGCTAGCCCAGGGGTTGTTCTCGCGCATCCACGCCACCGCTGCGTTCAAGCTGGGGAACTCCATAGGCGTGGGCGGACGCGAGTCTCTCATTCGAACGTAGTCGTTGCCGGGCTCGGGAGCGATGTCCACGATGACGATCCGCTCCACCCGTTCCTGGTGGTCCGGGGTATAGAGCATCGAGTGCCAGCCGCCCATGGACAGCCCCACCAGGACGACCCTCTGAAGACTCAGCGCATCCATGAAGGCCGCCAGGTCCTCCACAAACCTGTCTCGCTCGTACCCGGTGTCCGCCCACTGGCTCTCGCCGTGGCCCCGCTGGTCCACGGCCAGCACGTGATAGTGGGGGGCCATGGCCTCCGCGAACTCGTCCCAGATGTGGGCCTGGCCCGTGTGGCCGTGGAGGCACACCACGGGCATCTTGCCTGCGGTCCCCCAGTCCAGGTACCGTAGCCGGACTCCGTTCACGGTGACATGCTTCTCCTGTGCCTTCACGGTCGTCATGGTCTCCTCCTGGGTATGTCAGGGATGCTTATCCCGGTAAGGTGAATCATCCTAGCCACACCCACAATCGCTGTCAATCACCCCTCCACGGCAGGCGTGGAGGGGTTAGAATATGTAGCGGCCCGGGCCCAATCCAAAGAGCGGGGGAGCTATGCCTAAGACCACCGTTGTCGTCTGCATCGATGGCTTCGATCCCGAGTACCTGCAGGCCTGCGAGATGCCTACCATCAAGGCGCTGGGCGGCAAGGGGTTTCTGAAGATAGGCCGGAGCATGATGCCTTCGGTGACCAATGTCAACAACGTCTCTCTGGTCACCGCCAGCTACCCAGAGGTGCATGGTATAAACTCCAACTATAGGTGGATACGTGAAACGGACGAAGGCATCTACATGGAGTCCGCCGAATACGTGCTTGCGGAGACCATCTTCCAACGGGCACAGAGGCAGGGTAAAACGTCCGTCTTGGTCACATCCAAGGACAAGCTCCGTACCCTCCTCGGTGATGGCGCTACCATCGCCGTGTCGTCAGAGGCCCCGCCAGATTGGGTGGTCAAGGCCACCGGTGAGCCGCCGCCTATCTACTCCCTGGAGGTCAACGGCTGGGTCATTCGTGCGGCCTCCTATGTGTTGACCCGGCAACCGGCGGACGTGGTCTACATCACTACCACCGACTATGCCATGCACATGTACCCGCCGGACGACCCTCATTCTCAGCGGCACATCTCTATACTGGACCAGGCCATCGGCGAGCTGGTGGATGAGCACCCGGATATCACGCTGCTCATCACTGCCGACCACGGCATGTCCTCCAAGAGCCGCATGATAGACCTGAAGTCGTCGCTCGGTGGCCACGGCATCACGGCAATCCCTGTGCCCATCATCAAGGACCGCTATACCGTCCACCACTCCAATCTCGGCGGCTGCATGTTCGTCTACCTGGAGCCGGACGACCTCACCGAGGCGCTGAAGGTGCTGCGTGAGACCCCCGGCGTGGAGGAGGCCCTTTCCAGGGAGGAGGCCGCTGCCAGGTTCAGGCTCCACTACGAACGCCTGGGCGATATAGTGGTCACCGGCGAGAAGGACGTCGTTTTCGGCGATCCGACCGAGGTGGAGATGCCGCAGGGTCTCCGTTCCCACGCATCGGTCCATGAGCAGTCCATACCTCTAATCGGCTACAATGGCGACTTCAAAGGTTTTTCCTTTCAGGAGAACCGAGACCTGGGGCGCTACATCTTCCAGCGGGTGCTGGGCCGGTGAATCGATACGCTGGCTCGCGCCTCGGGAGTTATGGAGGAGACAATGAGCACTGAAGAGGCGGACAGCGCTGTAGTGGAAGCCCTCTACGCCATGATCCGGTCGCAGTACGGCCATCGGCTGACGCCCCAGGAGCTGGAGGAGGTCCGGCGGGAGATAGAGCAAAGCTTCGAGTATGCCCAGGCCTTGAAAACGGTGCCACTGACCAACGCCGACGAGCCGTTCAGCCTCTTCACTCCCTATAGGGCCCACCAGCCATGAGCGTGGAAGAGGCAGTGCTCTTCCGGTCCGTCCGGGAGCTGGGCACGCTTCTGCGGCAGAAGCAGGTATCGCCCACGGAGCTCATTGAGGTTGCCTTGCGGAGGCTCCAGGATTTAGGCCCGTCCTATAACGCCGTGGTTACCATTACTCGGGAACGGGCCGTAAGCCAGGCGCGGAGAGCCGAGGAGGAGCTTCTGGCCGGTCGGGACAGGGGGCCTCTCCACGGCATTCCCTACGGTGCCAAAGACCTCCTGGCCACTGCCGGTGGCATTCCCACCACGTGGGGCGCTGCGCCCTTGCAAGAACAGACCTTCGACTACGACGCTACGGTGGTTCGGCGGCTTGAGGAGGCCGGCGCGGCCCTGACCGCCAAGCTGGCCATGGTCGAGCTGGCTGGCGGTATGGGATATCGGAAGCCCAACGCCTCCTTCACTGGGCCAGGGGTGAACCCTTGGAACCGCAACGCCTGGAGCGGAGGGTCGTCCTCCGGGTCGGCGTCGGCTGTCGCCGCCGGGCTGGTGCCTTTCGCCATCGGCTCGGAGACATGGGGGTCCATCGTGGGGCCAGCTGGAAACTGCGGCACTACCGGCCTCAGACCCACCTACGGTCGGGTGAGCAGGCACGGAGCCATGGCCCTCTCCTGGACCCTGGACAAGCTGGGGCCCCTCTGCCGTAGCGCCGACGACTGTGGGTTGGTCTTGGAGGCCATCGCCGGGCCGGACCCTGACGACCCCTCAGCGACTAGCCGCCCCTTCCGGTACAGCGACAGTGACGACGGGCGGACGTTCAGGCTGGCCATACTGAAAGAGGCCACCGAGGGAGCCGAGGATGCGGTTCAAGACAACTTCCAGCAGGCCTTGCAGGTACTTCAGGGCCGGTGCTCCCTGACCGAGATAGAGTTCCCCGCTCTCCCTTACGAGGCGGCTGCGCGTACCATTCTCAATGCCGAGGCCGCCAGTGCCTTCGACGACCTGGTCGAGAGCGGGGCGGTCCACGAGCTTACCGCTCCTGAGGACCGGTACGGCGGCTACGCCAGGCACGGTATCCTGGCCATGGACTATCTGAGGGCCCTGCGCATCCGTGGGCTGGCCGCTCGGGCCGTGGACAAGGCATTGGAAGGCTTTGATGCGGTGGTGGCGCCCACCCGCCGGTGGGTGGCTACCGGCATCGACCAGGAGACCCGTGCCGCCTTCCGGGGTGCCTCCACTGATGTGATGGGCGCCGTGGGAAATCTGGCGGGCCTTCCCGCCGTGACCGTCCCCAACGGGTTCGGCGACCGGGGCCTGCCCACGGCCATTCTGTTCATGGGGCGGGCCTATGATGAAAACACCATCCTGGCCATAGCCCGCTACTACCAGTCGGCCACCAACTGGCACCAGCGCCGTCCGCCCGGGCCATAATCTGTAGCTTCCTAGTGCTTCCGAAGGAGTTCCACGCTCCCTCGGAAGCACTAGAGCCTCATCACTCCCCAATCACTCCACCGAAGGATTCACATAGTCCTGGATTAGTGCCATTATTGTGCCAACACAGCGCGGTGTCGCTACGAGCAAGACTCAGGTAGCGACGGAAGCGGGGGACAGGACATGAAAAAGACGGCTCCGAGTAAGACACTCTACCATCTCATCACTTCAATAGTGATCGCCCTGGTTGTCGGCGAGGCACTCCTTGCGGCCTTGACCGTTCTCCCAAACGTTATCGGGCTCGACTTCTCGATGATTCATGCCGGGAGCCCGGAGTCGACATTCCCCAGTGGTGACATAGCCGTGACCAGAGAGGTGGACCCCGCCACGCTAGGGGTGGGTGACCTGGTCGCATATAGCTCCGGTTCGCAACTGATTACGGACCGTATTACCAGGACGGGTGAGACCAAGTCCGGTCGGTTCTTCTACATGAGGGAAAGCTTCAACGATGCAGATGCCTTGCCAGTGATCGATAGCATGGTCATGGGTGAGGTGGTCTACACCATCCCACACGTTGGTTACCTGGTGCCCTTGGCCAATTCCACCACCGGGATGACGCTCCTCATTCTTACGCCAGGGTTAATCCTTCTCCTGTATTGGATTCGCGAACAGCAGCTCAAGAGAGTCCTTGTACGTCAGGGAATGTCAGTCTCCGTTGTCCGGAATGACACGGCAAGCCAGGTAATCTCGTGGGCGGCTGACAGAGACATTACCAATGCCCTTGCTCGTGAAACCCGCATGGGCACAAAGGCGTCCGGCAGCTAAGCGCACCCAGCGCGTTAGGGACGGCCACGTGCGGCAACACTCCAGGCCTCTGTGCCCAAGCCGGCAGTTGCTCCTGAGGTCCGTTTTGTAGAGCCGCATCTAACCGGCGGCGTTTCACATAAGCGGCCGGTGGTGGCAAAGGCTGCGGGAGTGCCCCTACTGCAGCTTACCCAGGGCGCGTAGGACCTTCTCGGGCGTGATGGGCAACTCCTTGATCCGAACACCCACCGCATCGAAGACGGCGTTCCCAATGGCCGGAGCTATGGGACTGACCGCCGTCTGGCCCATTCCCTTGGAACCCTCCGGGCCTGGCCCGTCGCCGTTCTCCACCATCACCGAGTAGAAGCCCTCAGGTATGTCCTCCATAAAGGGCATCCGGTACTGCATATCGTCTCCGTTGGCGAACTGCCCGTCCCGATAGGCCATCTCCTCGTACATGGCATCCCCCAGGCCCATGATGGCGCCGCCGTCCAGCTGGCTCTTGCAGCCAACCGGGTGGACCGCTTTGCCCACATCGCCCACGGTGACGTACTGGAGCAGCCTCACCTCACCCGTCTCCGGGTCCACCTCCACCTCTGCGGCTCCCACGCTCACCTCCCAATGCGGCACCTCCCCCATGAAGGGGTTGTCCCGTTTTGACGACCGGTGGATGCCCTTGCCGTAGATAGTCGATGAGCGGCTCAGGCTGAAGCCGGTGAGGATGTCACTGAAGGAGTAATCCTCCTCGCCGTGCCACAGACGCCCCCCTTCCAATCGCCACTCCTCCGGCTCTCCGCCCTTTGATTTGGCGGCCACGTCTATCAGCTCCCGCTTCAGATCCTCGCATGCGTACTGAACGGCCAGCCCCATGCAAACGGTATCTCGGGAGCTGGCAACTCCGTCTGAGAAGGGGTGGATAGTGTCAGGGTGGCTCACCTCTATCTGACTCTCCGGTATTCCCAGCGTGGTTGATGCCACATGGGCGATGATGGTGTAGATCCCTTGCCCAATCTCCGTACAGGTGTGGAGAATCTTTACGATGCCGGTCCTGTTTAGGGTAGCAGTGGCGTAGGTGTTGCTGGCGCCCACGTACCCGTGGCGAAAGGTGGTAGCCAGGCCCCGTCCACGAAGAGGTTTGGAGCCGGTCTCCGGCGTAGTGGCGGCGGCACCAACGCGGTTTGACTTGCCGTCCCAATGGATGGCCTCAGCCGCTTGGCGAAGCAGGTCATCATAGTCCGCATCCAGGGGAGATGTCCCATCCACCACGTTGTGACCTCGGGGCATGAAGTTCTTGATGCGGAACTCCATGGGCTCAATGCCAAGCCGCCGTGCAATGTTGTCCAGGTTGGACTCGTACCCCCAGGTCACCTGTGCCTTCCCAAGGCTTCTGAACGAGCCCGCCGGGACCGTGTTGGTGTAGACGCTCCTGCCCACCATGCGCATGTGCGGCACCACGTACGGCCCCCATGCTCCCGCAATGGCAAGGCGGTTCACGCCCAGCCCCCTGGCGTATGCGCCCTCGTTCACCACCAGCTCTATCTCCTGGGCAACCAGTGTCCCATCAAACTTCACGCCGGTCTTAACCTTGTAGACGATGTTGTGACGGGCGTCGGTTCGGAAGCTCTCTTCCGTGGATGGCACGAACTTGATGGGCCTGCCCGTCTTGCGGGCAAGGAACAGCGCCACAAGGTGGACCATCTTGAGCTCCTTGGCGCCGTAGCCACCTCCTATGTAGGGCATCCGGATGCGCACATTATCCGGGTCCAGCTCAAACATCTCCGCTATCTCATCCTGGCCATGGAAGAGGTGCTGGATGGGTGCAAGGAGATCTATCTGACCATTGCGGAACTCGGCAACGCATCCCCCAAGAGTTTCCATGGGATGGTGAAACACACTGGGGAAGACGTACATATCCTCAAGAATATGGTCTGACTCTCGGAACCCCTGCTCCACGTCGCCCCAGCCCCATTGGTATTCCCCCGCGTAGTTGGAATCGCGGTCCTCATGCAGCAGCGTCGCCCCGGGTTTGAGGGACTCCTGAGCATCAAAAACCGCCGGCAGCTCCTCGTAGTCGACCTCAATAAGCCTGGTGGCTTCCTGGGCGATGGCCAGGGATTCGGCCGCTACTCCCGCCACCAACTCGCCGTCGTAGCGCACCTTGTCGATGGCGATAAAGGACCGGTTGGCAGGCGTGCCTCCGGCAAAGCCGGGCCCGCGCAGGAACGGGTCTACGCCATCCAGGGTGTCTCGGGTCACGATGGCCAGTACGCCTGGCAGCTGCTCCGCATTCTCTGTGTTAATGGAGCGAATCCGAGCGTGGGAGTATGGACTGGCCAGAACAGCGCCGTAAGCAACGCCCAACGGCGCAGGGATGTCTTCTGTATATACCGCCTTACCTGTCGCCTTATCATAGGCGTCAAATCGGTAGCCAGACTCGGTCTTGGTCTGCGTAGCCATGATCCCTCCTCATTACCGGGCCGCTTCGTGCCTAGCCAGCTAGGGGGCACCTGTGTCCTCCATAGCTCTACGAGCTTCAGTCCTCGGCGAGCGTTTTCCTTTATCTTCCCCTCAGTTTGGGGTCAAGGGCCTCTCGTAGCCCATCACCAAGGAGGTTAACGGCCAACACCGTTATGAAGATCGCCATTCCTGGGGCGAACGATTCTATCGGGTTTTCTTCAAGGAACTGAGCGCCGATCTGGAGCATAGATCCCCAGCTGGGTGCCGGGGGTGGAATGCCCACACCCAGGAAGCTGAGCGCGGCCTCCGTGAGAATGGCAAAGCTCACCGCTATGGCTCCTGAAACGATGATAGGGGCAAAGGTGTTGGGAAGGATGTGACGAAAGGCGATCCTGAGGCCACCAACGCCCACGGAGCGCGCCGCCGTCACATAATCGAACTCCCGCGCCGCCAATACCTGCCCTCTGGTAAGCCGGGCATAGAGGGGAATGTTGGTAAACCCAATGGCCATCATCACGTTATTTAGGCCGGCACCCAGGGCCGCCGTGATGCCCAGGGCAAGGATCAGGGCAGGAATGACGAGGATGGCATCCATGAGACGCATGAGCACTTCATCGATAATGCCACCACGGAATCCCGCCAGGAGACCCAGAGGCGTGCCGAATCCCACGGCTATGCCTACCGCAATGAACCCCACCTGGATAGACACCCTGGCGCCGTAGAAAAGGCGGCTGGCGGTATCCCTTCCAAGGTCATCCGTTCCCAGCCAGTGGTTCAAAGATGCCCCCTCGTGGATCTCGCGGAGGTTTACGTCCAGCGGATCGTACTGGGAGATAATGGGAGCGCCTATAGCTATGATCACCAACAGCAGAACAATTCCACTGGCCACAGCGTGCATAGGACGACGCACTACCTGTCGTGGCACGGATGATCGCCCAAACCACCTCCGCCAGAGGGTGGGGGCCACTATCGCCTGCTCGCTCTTTGCGATGCTCATGGTTCGTCTCTAGGTGTACCGGACTCTTGGGTCCATGTATCCGTACAGGACATCTACGGTGAAATTCGCCAGGATCACAATGGAGCCAAACACCAGCAGCACGCCCTGAACTACAGGAATGTCCACCGTAATGGCTCCCTGGACGGCGAACTGACCCAGCCCAGGCAGCCCGAAGATGGTCTCCACAACCGCCTGGCCGCCTAGCAGCCGGGCCACGTGAAGGCCCATGATGGTGACCACCGGAATGAGTCCGTTCCTCAAGGCGTGCCGAACCAGCACGGATCTTTCCGCCAGGCCCTTGGCGTGGGCAGTTCGGATATAGTCCTCCCGTAGCACTTCCAGCATGGCGGAGCGGGTCTGGCGCATGATGCTGGCCACGGAGCTGGTGCCGCTTACGATAACCGGCATCACCATCCGTCTCACGTTATCCACGGGGTCATCCCACGGCAAGACGTATCCATGAGTGGGCAGCCACCCCAGGAACACGCCGAAAAGGTAGATGAGCAGGATAGCAAACCAAAAGTTGGGCAGCGCTACCCCTGCTATAGCGAAAACCGTCCCCACGTTATCGCCCACAGTATTGGGGCGGGCCGCTGAGTAGATGCCCACAGGTATAGCTATGAGCAGGGTGAGCATATAGCTGCCCAGGGCCAATTCTGCCGTGACAATCATCCTGTTTTGCAACTCTACCGTGATCCGCTCCCTGGTGCGCAGGGAGCGTCCCCAGTCCCCGGTGACCACTCCTTTGAGCCACCGGGCGTACTGCACAGGGATGGGCAGGTTGTAGCCCAACTCCTCACGGAACTTCTCCAGCCGTTCTGGGGTTGCTCCCTCCTCCGTACCCACAAGGAGGGCCGTGGGTTCAAGAGGAAGTAAGAGGAGGAACGAAAACACGAAGATAGTGACAAAAAGAATAGTGGGGACGTATCCTAAGGCCCGTCGAAGTATGAGACGCTGCATGGTTGCATCACTAGCGGAGTGGCGCTAGCTCCATTCATTCCAAGTCATCGTTCCTGTCAACCGGTTCGCTTGCCCCAGACAGCAATATCACCACTCTGAGATAGCCTGACTTGCCGCACGGAGCCGGCCCGAGGGTTCCGGGTCGGCTCCGTGCCACTTGGCCTGCTGGCTGCCCCGTTACTTGTCCAGCCAGACGGCAAACTCGTTGTCCGCTCCCCCGTGAGGGAACTTCTCGAAGCCCTTGACGTAATCGTGGCTGGCGGTGATGCCTTCAATGTGAGGGATGAACACCTCCAGCACGTTGTCCACAATGATGTTCTGGACCTGCAGGTAGAGCGCCCTGCGTGCTGCGGGATCGGCGGTCTTGAGTCCGTCGTCTATCAGCTTGTCCAGCACCTTTGGATCAAACCCTGGAATGTTCACCGGCTGCCCCGCATAATCACTGGCCGGGCCTCCCGCGAAGTATCTGGGTGACTGGGAGTGGAAATGGCTGCTGAGACACAGATGGATGTCATCCGGGCAGTCTGTGTGGGAGTTGTACATAGCCCCTTGTTTATTGACCTGGAACTTGATGGTGGCTTGCCGTCCCTCCAGAGGGTCCAGCTCTATATTAATGCCAACGTCCTTCAGCATGTCCTGAATGGCTACCAGCCTGGGAGTGGGTTGGCCGAAGGAGAACCAGTATACGGGCCCAATGTCAACACCATCGGTATAGCCTGCCTGGGCCAGCAGCCGCTTTGCCTCATCCGGGTTGTACTCAAGCTGCTTGTAGCTGGTATCACACACCGCAGGGAAGGCCCTCCAGATGCACGGGCCGTAGTTGGGAGCGGCGTAGCCACGGTGTACTCCCTGGATGAGTGCATTCTGGTCTATCGCTAACGAGACGGCCTGGCGGACCCGGAGGTCATCCAGAGGAGGATGCCGTGGGTTCAAGGCCAGATACTCCATGGCCTTCCAGGGGAGCTTCTGGAGGATGATTCCTGAATCACCCTGCACCAGTTTCACCTGAGAGGCCGAGAGCTCAAGGATGTCTATCTCGTCGGCACGGAAGGAGGCCAGCGCCACCGAGCTGTCCCTGATAACGTTCACTCTCAGAGCGTCTATGTAAGGCATCTCGTTGCTGAAGCTCTGGTCCCACTTCTCGTAGAGGACGTGGCTATCGGAGACCCACTCAGCGAAGCTGAAGGGGCCCGCGCCCACCGGATTCAGGTTGAACTCCTCCAGGGAGGTACTGGCAATCGCCGTGGGCGACGGCACCATCCCCGACCGGATGGCGAAGGTTGGGACGATGAGGACGTTCTTCTCCGTGAGCGTGAGCTTCAGGGTGTAGTTGTCAACCACCTCCATAGCGCCGATGGGCGCCAATCGCTTCGCCAGTTCCACCTTGAACGCCGGGTCCGTCATCCGTTCGATATGGCTCTTGACGGCCTGAGCGGTGAAATCCGGGCCATCATGGAACTTGATGCCCTGACGCAGTTTGAAGGTAAGGGATGAGAAGTCGCTGGCCAGGTCCCACGACTCCGCCAACTGAGGCACCAGCGTCCCGTCGGCCTCGATGAAGATCAACACACCGTAGACCCGCTGCATCCAGACGGAATCTGCACCCGTATCAGACTGGAGAGGGTCCATTTTGCCCATGTTCCTTGAGGCGCGGAGCTGTAGCGTGCCGCCGTACTTGGGGCCTCCCTCTGGCGTGGGAACGGTTGTCGCCGTTGCCTGGGGCGCCGCCGTTGCCCCTGAAGCAGGCGCTGATGGCGTGGCGGTTGGATCCTCCGAGCTGCCACATGCGCCAAGTGCCAGCACAAGGGTGGCTATACCTAGGAGAGCAACCACTGATTTCAGTCTACCTGATGCCATAACCTACCTCCTGATCCTGCTTCCAGAAACGGGGCTACACTTCAGTAACGAGAGCCAGCCCCGGGTTGCCTCCATGTTCCATGGCAAGCTTTTCAGGGTTGGCGGGTATGATTATCCATAGCTATCTATGCCCTGTCAAGCTTTAGTCTGCGATTTGCCTGCGATTTCGACCATTGTTATCGAAACGGGAGCCTCTTGCCCATGGAGAGACGAATTCCGTCATCTCCGTATACGATTTTCTCAACAAGTGAAGGACATTCTCAGGCCATACAGGTGAATGTTCATATGTGCCTGACCACGGTATCGTCATGCATGATACTTACTATTGAGAGTTGGGATGCGAGATTGCTTGACACCGGTGGGTGAAAATGCTATACAGGAAGTAGTGAAAAATCACCGTACATGGTGAAATAACATTAAAGTTGCTTGGGAGGTGTAGCCTTGGCGTACAAGAAGATCAGAATGGAGAGCATGTCCCCTTTCAACGGCCTCGACTGGCTTGTCGCTATGGACGAGGGATTGCTGGAAAAAGAGGGGCTTGATGTAGAGATCATCAAGCACGGCGTTTCCACAAAGACCGACCTCTCCCTGGAGAACCGCTGGAACGATGTCAGCTCGGCTCGTGGCCATGCGGAGGGCATGCAGCGCGGAGCCGCCAACCTGCTCAACGCCTGTGAGTGGGGGAACTACCGCCGGTCCCAGGACAGCAACGTCGGTGGCCGTCAGGTCGGCAGGCGTGCCTGCACGCCCTGCGGAGCCATCGTCGTACCCCCATGGTCGGACATTTACACGCCGCAGCAGCTGGCCGGCAAGACCGTGGCCGTCCCCTTCCACGCCGGGACCCACTACCTTGCCCTGCAGCTACTTGAGGGATTCGTTCCCCGGGACCAGATCCGCGTGGTTAGCAGCGGTGGGAAGGTCACCCGCTTCCGCTCCATGATCCAGGGTGAAGTGGATGCCTGCACGGTGACCGAGCCGTGGAACACCGTGGCGGATAAGTGGGGCTGCCGGACCATCATCCAGGGCTTCTACAATGGCACCGACATCGCCACGGACGAGATCGACACAGAGACCTATGCCGCCCTCAACCGCGCGCTGAGCGAGGCGGTGCGCCGGATCAACGCCAACAAGCGTAAGTATGCCCAGTACTTCATCGATCATGACCCAGCGCCGGAGGTGAAGGCACTGACGGTGGACGACTTCAACCTGAACCGGCTGGTGTACATTGAGCCTGGCACGCCTATCCCTGAATGGCAGCTTGAGAACACCTATAATTGGATGGTGAGCTGGGATCTTATCGACGCCGGCCACGACATCACCAAGGACCTGGTCAACACCGAGGTCATGGTTCCGGCCGACAACGACTAGGCGTTCCGTACCAGTGAATACGTGAGCGTAAACAGGGCGGGGAAAACCCCGCCCTGTTTGGCACCCAGGCAATCGCGAGCTAACCCATGGGAAACAACCTCAGGAGGTAGCAGTATGGCGTACAAGAAGATAAGGACAGAGGGACACGGCGCGTTCAACGGCCTCGACTGGCTCGTCGCCAGGGACGAAGGGTTGTTCGAGCAGGAAGGGCTGGACGTAGAGTTCACCCACATGGGTGGTGAAGGGCAGAAGACGGATCTCACCCTGGAGAACCGCTGGAACGATGTCAGCTCCTCCCAGGGCCATGCCAGCGCCATGGAGGCCGGGGCCGCCAATATGCTCAACGCCTGTGAGTGGGGCAACTATCGCCGTTCCCAGGACAGCAGTGTGGGAGGCCGCCAGGTAGGACGGCGCGCCTGCGTGCCCTGCGGCGCCATCGTCGTGCCACCGTGGTCGGACATTTACACGCCGCAGCAGCTGGCCAACAAGACCATCGCCGTCCCTTTCCACGCCGGCACTCACTACCTCACTCTGCAACTGCTGGAAGGGTTCGTCCCTCGGGACCAGATCCGAGTGGTCCACAGCGGTGGCGGTCTTGGGAAGGTTCAGAGGTTCCGCTCCATGATCAGGGGCGAGACGGACGCCTGCTCTGTCACCGAGCCGTGGAACACCGTGGCGGATAAGATGGGCTGTCGGACCATCATCCAGGGCTTCTACAACGGCACTGATATCATCACCGAGGAGATCGACCTGGAGACCTACGCCGCCCTCAACCGGGCCCTGGGCGAGGCGGTGCGTCGGATCAAGGCCAACAGGCGCAAGTATTGCCAGTACTTCAAGGACACCGATCCCGCTCCAGAGGTTCAGGCGCTCTCCATAGACGACTTCAACCTGAATCGGCTGGTGTATATCGAGCCTGGCACGCCCATCCCAGAGGAGCAGATGCAAAAGACCTATGAGTGGATGGTGAGCTGGAACCTCATCGATGAGGGCCTTGGCACCGGAGACCTGGTCAACACCCAGGTCGCGGCCACTGCCAACGACGACTAGGCGCTCCAGGCCAGTCGACGAATCGAACGCATGCATAATGGGGCGGAATCTCTTTCCGCCCCATTTGCCGTCGAAATATGGAATGGGAGCTTTTGTAAAGTTGCATAATATGGTACAAAATCACCAGAGAGGCAGAAGGCCGTTCACCAGCGTGGCTAAGAACCGGTAGCAGAGACAAGTATAGGAGGTACTACTCATGGCCTATCCGAAGATCACCATGGAGCGGCCCAGCGCCTACAATGGGCTGGACTGGATTGTGGCACTGGACGAGGGTCTGTTCGAGAAAGAAGGCCTCGATGTCGAGCTGGTCGCACACGGTGCCGGTGGCAGGAAGACCGACGTAGGCATCACCGACTGGAACAAGATCCGCTCCACCAGCGGCCACGCGGAGGCTCAAGAGCGTGGGGCCGCCAACATGTACAACGCCTGTGAGTGGGGGAACTACCGCCGCTCTCAGGACAGTACTGTTGGAGGCCGGCAGCTGGGCAGGCGCGCCGGTGTACCGTGCGGCGCCGTGGTGGTGCCACCCGGCTCGGACATCTATACACCGCAGCAGCTTGCCAACAAGACCATCGCTGTCCCCTTCCATGCCGGGACTCACTACCTGACCCTGCAGCTGCTTGAGGGGTTTGTGCCCCGGGACATGGTCAGGCTGGTCAGCAGCGGCAGGCCCAGTGAGCGCTTCCGTTCCATGTTGAAGGGTGAAGTGGATGCATGCAGCGTCAGGGAGCCCTGGAACACCGTCGCCGACAAGATGGGCTGCCGGGTCATCCTTCAGGGCTTCTACAACGGCACCGACGTTGCCACGGATGAGATCAATGCGGAGACCTATACCGCCCTCACCCGGGCGCTGAGCGAAGCCGTCCACCGGATAAATGCCGACAAGCGAAAGTATCTTGACTACTTCATCCGCGAGTACGACGGCGCTGAGGTAGGGCCGCTCACCAAGGATGACTTCAACCTCAATCGCATCGTATTTATCGAGCCCGGCCAGCCGATACCGGAGGACCAGCTCCAGAGGACCTACGACTGGATGGTGAGTTGGAACCTCATCGATGACGGCCACGAGGTCGAAGACCTGGTGAATACCAATATCATGGCACCGGCCGACAACTAGAGCTTCGGTGAACTGAAAGAGGGGCGGACATCCGTGTCCGCCCCTCTTCGTATGCTTGTTGGCCCCCTGGCCCGTGGCCGGATCGCTCCTCCTAACAGTGGTGTGGCCCGCTCTAGCTCCAGTAGCCGCTGCTTGAGCTCAAGGCCACCCCCGTAGCCGCAGAGCGCACCGTCACTGGCGATGACCCGGTGGCATGGGATGATGATAGAGACCGGATTGCGGGCCATGGCCTGCCCGGCGGCACGGACGGCCCGTGGGCTTCCCGCCTGCGCCGCCAGCCAGGCGTAGCTGCGCGTCTCTCCCCTGGGTATGGTGCGGCAGGCCTGCCAGGCGCGACGGAAGAAGGGCGGCGAATCCTCCAGGTCCAAAGTTTCGCCAAAGCTCACGGGGTCTCCGGAAAAGAGCCGCTCCAGACGCTCCTGTAGCTCCTCAAACCGCGCCGGGTCAAACGCTGCGCTTTCCGTAGTGGGGCCGAGCCCCTCTGCCGCTTGCTGCGGCGAGGGTTGGGGCAGGGTCAGTCGCCGGATCCCCTTTCGGGTGGCCAGCACACCCACCCATCCTAAGTTGGTTGGCAGGATTTCGTAGAACTCTTCGTGCATGCTAACCTCGTCGGAAGATTCGGGCCAGGAGCGTTGCCCGGATGGCACTCCAGGCCCTAGTGGCGCTCTCTCGCTCCCCCTCGGACACCTCTCGGCTGCCGTAGCAGGCCTTCTCGTAGCCCTCGACTATTCCCGCGATCTCTGAGTCTTGCCCACCCAGGTGATGGCTCAGATGTCGGCCGTACTCCCGGGGAGTCTGTCCTGTGTACGGCCCCAAGCCCGCCAAGCGGGTGAGTCGGTGCATCTTGGCGTACGCCTCCACTGGCGTTGCCGGAGGGCCAAGCAGCCACCGGAACCCTAGGTAGCTCGTGGCTCCTACCACCATGAGGCCAATTGCCACGTAGATGCCCAGTACCACCAGGGAAGCGGACCCGCCTCCCTCTACTCTACCGCCAGGGAAGAAGGGCCCCCCAAAGGGCTCTTCTTTCTCCTCCTCAAAGAAACCCTGTCCAAAGCCCCCACCGAAATCCCTCTCATCGGGGGTCTCTTCACCATGAACAATAGGCTCCCGGGACGGCGTCGGCTCAAAGAGTATCCATCCGTAGCCGGGGAAGAACGCCTCCGTCCAGCCGTGGCTGTTGCGGTCCCGGACAACAAAGGAGCCGTCGTCCTGCCTCTCCCCCGGTGTGTATCCTACCACCATACGGCTGGGAATGCCCACGGCGCGAAGCATCACCGCCATCGCCGAACCGAAATAGTCGCTGTAGCCCGCACGCACGGTGAACAGGAGATGGTCTACGCCGTCACCATCAAAGGGTACGGGCGGCATGTCCAGGGTGTAGGGGAGGGAGCGCAGGTAGTCCTGGATGGCCACCGTCCTGTCATAGGGAGTCTCTGCCCTTGCGGTCATGCTTTGGGCCAATGCGCGCACTCGCTCCGGTAGGGAGTCCGGCAGTTGCAGGTAGATGTCGGTCACCCAGGCGGGATACTCCTCTCCTGCTTGGCGCAGCTCCTCCATTGTAGCAACCGATACTATTGAGGAGACCGTGTAGGTGTCATCGGAGAAGAGACGCCTTGCGCTGCGCACGGAGAGGATATCCAGGGGCACGGGGAGAGGCCGTTCCACGGTCACAGCGTTCACTACCCCATTGTCATCGGTAAGGAGCTCCCGAATGCGGAGTTCATCCGGAAGCGCTCCAAGCACCTGTGCCTCGGTGAGGCTTCCTGGCTGTCTGGCCGCCCTGTCGGCCAAGGTCCGTGCCAGGTCGCGCACATCCGCCGGCCATGCGGTGGTTGAAGACGAACCACCGGGGGAGCCCCGTAGGGAGATGGTGTAGGTGGGTGCGGCGGGCACCTCCACCCTCAACCGTATGTCCGAGTCCGCGGGTGCGCCGGGTACCATAATGGTTATGGTGCGGAAGTCCAGGTTCACCTGATGTCTGATCTCCTGTGTAGAGGTGTAGACGGTGGGTAGGGTAAACGCTGGCTCCCAATCCAGAGGGACGAACTGCGTATCGGCCGCGACCCACCCCTTGGAAGTGTACGTTGGGTAGCTCCTCACGCGCAGGTAGCTCGGTTGGGAGGTTCGCACGGAAAAGATCTTGTCGTCACTGAGGCGAATCCTGCCCTGAAAGGGCAGGCTGTCATCAAAGGTGCGATAGGGGAGTGGCTTGCGGGCGGGCAGCCCGGCGAACAGCCGGTTGAAGTCGCCTTGAAACTGCTCTAAGGGCTGCGTCGCGTATTCATAGATGCGCTTTGCTGGCGCAATGGTGCCGTCACGGATGGGAAGGAGAAAGGAGATGGCAATGACCAGTAGGCTAAACCAAAATGCGTGGTGCAGGTTGGCAGCCGCAAGGTAGGGTGATCTGCTGATCCGCCCGCTCGTCCAATGCTCCTCCCGGCGCTGGATATTTATCCAGGCGGCCAGTAGCACCGCCAGGAGTATGTAGGTGAAGAAGAACCCGAAGGTCCCGGACGGCAGGTAGCTGAGGTTGATCAGGATGCCGGAGCCGGTGAGCAGCAGCGGTATCCAGAAGCTCCTGCGGCGGAAGACGAACCAGCCGCATAGGTAGCCCAGCAGCCAGGAGAGGATGACAAGCCCCAGGCCGAAGGGCACCGGGTCTGTGCTGATGCCGTTGGAGGAGGCGGCGCTGATCCAGAGGCCCACCCGGTCGTACAGCTCGCCCAGCCGGTAGTTCAGAGACCCACCCTCTATGAGCCGTGTGCCGTAAACGGCAACGGTAGCTGTCCCTGCAAACAGAGCAATGGGCTGAAGAAGCAGCGCGGAGAGGCGCACCTTGGCCAGCACCAGGCCCGTGATTATTCCCCACACGACGATGGGCGCTAACGATGGGGTGTCTACCCACGATGCGTTCTCCACCGACCACACGACGCTGATTGCGGTCAGCAGGGTAAGGGCAAAGGTTACCCACCCCTTGCGGGGCAGAAACCATCGCGAGGTCTCCCTGAGAAGCTTCCGGGTTGGCCCCAGCCCGGAGGGCATTGGGTGCCCCCGCCATCTCCGTGCCGCCAGCTCCGGTGTCATCCAGAGTACCGTCCCAATGCCATGGCCGGGCTGATCCATGGCCTTACGTGCGGCGTGGTCAACGTTTGGCTCAGGTCGTCTCCTTTTTTGACCAGGTACGCAGTGGCTCCAACGTCTGCCAGGCCAGGGATGAGGGGGGCAGGACTGGCGGGGCCTCCAAAGGAGCTTCCGTCCACCAGAACAACACTCGTTCGGACATTGCGCAGGGCCAGGATCCGAACGGCATCCAGCCAGGCCTCGCTGGTGGATGCCGTGACCACCACCAGGCTGGTGCTCTTGTGGAGCCGTCGCCCCAGGCCGCCCAGGGCCTGGGCTAGGGGGATGGCTCCCTCACCGTGCACCTGGGAGAGCAGGTCCATGATGCGAGCCGACTGCAGGTCTCCGCTGTCTGGAGGAATCAATTCCAGAGCGTTGCCAGAGGCCGCCAGCCCCACGGGAAGGTGTGCCTTCAGGAATCGGGCGGCTATGGAGGCCGCCACCGTAACCGCTACCTCTTCCGTGCTTTCGTCTCCCTGGGCAACATGACTCTCCCTATCCAGGTCCAGCAGGACCCACAGGTCGCTGGTCAGGCCTAGGTCGAACTCCTTCACCATGAGGCGACCCAGCTTGGCGCTGCTTGGCCAGTGCATCCGGCCCACGTTGTCGCCGGGTGCGTAGTCCCGTACTGAAGAGGCGTGGGGTGTGATGTCGTGGGAGCGTCGGCGGATCGGCCCTTCGCCTGGCAGATCGGCGGCAGCGATCTGGAAGTGGGGCAACGGCACTACTGCGGGGTAGACAATCACCTGCTCGCTGCCGGCATACCGCCTCTCCAGGCGGAAGACCCCCAGCGGATCGCCTGTCGCCACCCGAATAGGCCCCAGGGTGTAGACGCCACGGCGACGGCACACCGTGGACGTTCTCCAGGAGCGGAAGCTCCTTGTCGACAGGCTGACGGACATCCCCGTATCGTGCCCCGGGATGTCCGTCAGGTCCATCACCTCCAGCCACGATTTCGGAAGTGGTCCCGTGTTGCGCACGGTAATCCGCTCAACCACCGGCTCCCCCACCTGGGCGCGCAGTGTGCGACGCTCTACCCGGACATCCAGCCAGCGGAGGTTCAACCAGCCCCATATATAGCTACCAGGCAGGACCAGAAGAAGGATGTAGGAGAGTCTATAGAGAAGGGAGAACCCCGTGGCCATAGCAAAGAGAAGCACAACCCCAGACAGGACGGAGATGCCTATGGCTCGTTTCAAAGATCAGTCCCAACCAAGCCGGTTGCGGGGACCCTTCTCGCTAGCCCAGGGCGCGGTCGCCTGCCCGGGTGCCCGGCACCGGCACCTGCTCCGTGAGTTCGCGCACCACCCTCCGGTTATCCGCCCCCTGCATCCTCGCCGCCGCCGTGAGGATGATGCGATGGGCCATCACCGGCTCCGCCAACTCCTTGATGTCGTCCGGAAGAATGTAGTCCCGCTCGCGCAGCAGGGCCAGGGCTTGGGCGGTGCGAAGCAGGCCCAGCGAGGCGCGAGGCGAGGCTCCAAGGGCAATATTGGCATGGTCCCTCGTAGCTCCAACCAGGGAGACGATATACTGCTTTAGTATGGGGTCCACGTAGACCTTCCGCGCCTCTTCCTGAAGCTCCACCACCTCATCGGGCGTGGTCACCGACTCCAGGGAATTGAAAGGATGGCTGAGCTGCTGGCTCTCCATAATAGTGACCTCCTCCTCATACCCTGGATACCCCAGGTGTATCTGGAGAAGGAACCGGTCCAGCTGCGCCTCTGGAAGCGGAAACGTCCCCTCATACTCCACCGAGTTTTGGGTGGCGATGACCATAAACGGCCTGGGAAGGGTGTGGGTCTTGCCTTCCACCGTGACCTGCTCCTCCGCCATGGCCTCCAGCAGAGCGGACTGGGTCTTGGGCGTAGCCCGGTTAATTTCATCGGCCAACACTATTTGGGTCATGATCGGGCCCGCACGAAACTCAAACTCCCCGGACTTCTGGTTGAAGATGAAGACGCCGGTCACGTCGCTGGGGAGAAGGTCCGGCGTGAACTGGATACGGCTGAAGGCGCACCCTGTGGACCGGGCCAGGCTCTTCGCCAGCATCGTCTTGCCTACGCCAGGGACGTCTTCGATGAGCACGTGGCCTTGGCACACCAAGGCGAGGACCCCCAGCTCGATTGAGTGGTCCTTTCCCACGATCACCTTCTTGACGTTATCTATGATGCGGAGGGCTACATCTCTACCCTTCGTGGCTGTTTCCACTATGTTCCTCCCTGGTATCCTTCTCTCACCGACGGAGGGCCGACCGACCTACTTCTCTAGGGAGCCTGTAAAATCGCGGCCTGGCAGCGCCGCGTCATTTTGACCTCTCAGCTTGATAAACCATTGCCTGGCGTATGGTGGGCGATACTGGACTCGAACCAGTGACCTTCTCTGTGTAAGAGAGACGCTCTAACCAGCTGAGCTAATCGCCCTGACTCCTGTTGATATACAGAATGGTACGCTTGGCGGGACTCGAACCCGCGGCCTCAGGGTCCGCAACCCTGCGCTCTATCCAACTGAGCTACAAGCGCATGTGGCACTAAGCTATCTTATCAAAAAAGAAGTGCCGAAGGGGAGATTTGAACTCCCACGCCCTTGCGGGCACTACGCCCTGAACGTAGCGCGTCTGCCGTTCCGCCACTTCGGCATGTTCCTGTGGTCTCTGGTGCTGAGCGTTTGCCTCTTCTCGTGCACCTCCTAGAGGCCTAGCCTCCGATTTGCTCTGCGTGGTGGGCGATACTGGACTCGAACCAGTGACCTCGTCGATGTGAACGACGCGCTCTAACCAACTGAGCTAATCGCCCTCCTGCCCGTCCCCTCGGCCTCTGTGTGGCAACGGTTGGATTCGAACCAACGACCTAGGCCTTATGAAGACCCCGCTCTGCCGCTGAGCTACGTTGCCACTAAGGGGCATGGGTCAGGGCACCCATCGGTTCCCACCCTCTACCTCATGTTATCTTTGGGAGAGAATGCATGTCAAATATTTATCCTCCTATCTCACTTGTACAACTTCACCGTATGCACCTTGTTCCAATTTCCACACCACCGTATCATGGATCAGACCGAGTACAGGAGGGAGTCATATGGGCCACAGCAGTGCCGATCCGTGGCGTGCCAGGGCCGTGGCCGACGCCGCGGTGGAGCGGACGGCCCAGGAGCTGCGGGAGCTTGTCCAGGCCCTGGCGCAGGCCCTGAACCCCTTCCCCGGCTTCCAGGGCATGGCCACCCTCCAGGCCGTGGAGGTGCCCTCTGCCGCCTCCGCCGACCCCAACAGGGGTTGTGTTGTTGTAGGGCCCGATGGTGAGCTGTATGAGCTGGTCCTTCGCCTGATCGCTGCTCCCCCGGAGATGGGTGGCATGGACCAAGTGGAGGAGCTCAGGGCTCTGGACCTACCGCTCCATGAGTACATTCCCTACGCCCATAGCGCCATTCAGGAGCTGGCCAGGATACATCAGGAACGTGGAAAGAGGCATCCCTAGTTATCTGTGCCTACAGGAGCCACCAGGTGCGGCAGGCTACGCAGATTGCGCAGACCTGGCGGTTATGAGACTCTTCCACCCCTCCCAAAGAGGCGCCAGCTAAGCCCGTAGCTCATGCCAGCATCCACCAGCGTCCGTACACGCGCATCGGCGCTGCCTACTACGGGCTCGCCGTGCCCCGGACACAGTGTGTCAAAGCGCAAAGAGGCCAGGCGCTCCAGGGATGCCTGATAGTCCCTGAGGTGCGAGCCGGGAAAGGCGTGGCGGTTCTTTCCCAGGACTCCGTGGCTCTCAAGAATCGTATCGCCGGTGAACAGTACGCCACTCTCCTCCAGGTAGAAGCAGACACTGCCCGGCGTATGCCCCGGTGTATGCACCACCCGTAGCCCGCCCAGCAGCGGCAGGGTATCGTCGTCTTCCAGCAGGCCGTCGGCTGGGACGCGCCGTAGGAAGGGAAGTGGAAGAGGGGAGGAGCCGAACACACCCATATAGGCCACAGATGCCTGGCTTCCGCTCGCCTGAACGTCGTTAGGGTGGGCCAGAATGGTCGCTCCCGACCGTTCTTGTAGGGCAGGAGCACCACCGGTATGGTCTGGATGGCAGTGGGTGAGGAGGATGTATCTAAGCTGGTCCATTCTCCTACCTATACTCTCCACATACTGGGTGATCGCACGTATGTTGCCGGGGAGGCCCGCATCGATGAGGGCCAGGATGTCCCCATCCACCAGCAAGTAGACCTGAGCGGAAACCCGCCCTCCCTTCAAACCATCGATATAGTGCACGCCCGGGACGATCTCACCCATCCGCTACGGCTACCTTCCTCTGTGATACAGCGATGCTGTCCAGCCACTACGATTCTAGGGTGATGTCACCACTCTTACCGCCCCGCTTGCTCACCAGGCGCACCGCCTCTATGCGGATCCCCCGGTCCACGCTCTTGCACATATCGTAGATGGTGAGAGCGGCGATGCTCACGGCGGTCATTGCCTCCATCTCAACCCCGGTCTTTGCGGTGGTATGGGCCGTGGCGGTGATGTGCACCGCGCTGGTGGCCTCGTCCGCCTCCAGGTCGACGGTAACCTGGTCCAGGGGGATGGGGTGGCACAGCGGGATGAGCTCCCAGGTGCGCTTGGCACCCATGACCCCGGCGATGCGCGCCACGCCCAGCACATCTCCCTTCTCCATGTGCCCCTGCCTGATCAGCCGGAGGGTCTCCGGCCGCATACTTACGGTTCCCTTCGCAACCGCCACCCGGGCGGTGGACTCCTTCCATCCAACGTCCACCATTCGTGCATGGCCCTGATCGTCCAGGTGGGTAAGGGAGGCCGCTTGCGTTGCTCCTACATCAGCATCGGCCTCCTTGCCGGTCTCCGCCGTCAGCAGTGCGGCCGCCATCTCATGAGCCACCGCTACCTGCACGCCGTTGTCTTCTATCCAGGCGACCTCTATGCCCTGCAGGGCTTGGTCTAGCTCGCTCCACAGACCCTTGTTGGCCGTGCGCTTCCAGACGCCCGAACCGCACTTGAGCAGGTACTCGGACCCCGTGCGGATCTCAACCCTGTCCGATGCCTCGGCTATAACGAGGCCCTTGATGGCACTGGTGACCTCCAGACGGCTTGGGTTGGTGTCGGAGACGATGTCGCTGGCGGTGACCTCCGGTTGCGAGGCAGTGCTTACGACGGCTCCCCATGCGCCAACCTTGCTTTCGGGGTCCCAGGCTGCCCCAACGTAGATACGAGACGGGAGCGCCGCCATGGCGTTTACCTCTTGTGAGGCCGATTGTCCCGGATTTGCGGTATCTCCCGGATGTATCCCTATCTGCTGGTAGGCTAGGGCATCTGCCTCCTCATTGCCCGGGTCTCCTGCGTGGCCACGGACCCATGTCCAGGTAACCTTCCGGCCCTTGGTTGCGGCATCCAGCGCCGCCCACAGGTCCTGGTTGGCCTTTCGCTTCCAGCCCTTGGTCATCGTGTTAACCACGTACTGGCTGTCGCTGAAGATGGTTACCTCAGCCCGTTGTGGAGTTGCTTCCAGGCCTTTGATGATGGCCAGTATCTCCATGCGGTTGTTGGTCGTGTTCTCCTCACGACCGGCAAGGGTGCTTTTGCGGCCGTTCTCCTCAATGACCGCCGCCCAGCCACCGGGGCCGGGGTTGCCCAGACATGCGCCGTCGGTGTAGATGCGGATCATTTGTTGATACCCGTCAATTGAGCTTCATTCATGGTTCACTAGTCTGTGAAGGTTCTTCCAACCATAGGCCACTTCCACAAGAGTAACTCCCCCGATAGTAATTTCCTGTTCGCAAAGTTGTTTACCTCCGAGCACCTCGTAAAACCGGCGCGACGGATTCTCTGCCAAGACCCATACCAACATGGAATGAATTCCTACTTGTAAGAGTCGCTTGACTACAGCGGAGGTGAGCTGTCGTCCAACACCCTTCCGTTGATGAGTCTCGAGAATGTAGATACCATACATCTCGCCTTTATACTCGGCATGACCGGTGCGTTCGGGTCCCCCTCCTGCAAATCCGACAACAACCCCACTTGAGTCTTCAACGACATAAGTGAACTCTTGACTGTCAGTATTACATAGCTGGTCACGCCAAAGGAGTTCCCTCTGTTCGTAAGAGAGGCAGACTAAGTAGTCGTCTGGCACAATGCCAGAATAGGTAGTCCTCCAGCTATCTACATGGACTTTTGCAATAGCCGTCGCATCGGTTGCGTTGGCCTTTCGAATATGCACAGTGCTGATTCTATCTAAAGGAGAGTGGGGCGGCTCAGCCGCCCCACTATGATAGCACAGCCCTTTTCGTCTACCTATCCGCCTATCTGGTACATCTCTATCTTCTTGGGCTGAGGCCTCGCCAGCGCTGTCCTCTCCTCAGAGTACCGGTCGGTTCTGGTTCGCCACACGCTCTCCAGCAGCGCCTCGATCTCCTCGTCGGTAGCGCCGGACCGCAGCGGAGCCTTCAGGTCGAACCCCGTGCTGGCGAAGAGGCAGGTGACCAGGTGACCGTCCGGAGAGAGTCTGGCCCGGGTGCAGTTCCCGCAGAAGGGTTGCGTGACTGACGAGATGACCCCTATCTCACCGCTGCCGTCCTTGTACCGGTAGCGCTCCGCCACTTCACCGTAGTAGTTGGCCTCCGCGGGCTCCAGGGGGAACACCGCATCGATGCGCCTGATCACTTCAGCGGAAGGAAGCACGCGGTCCATGTTCCAGCCGTTGAGGTTTCCCACGTCCATGAACTCGATGAATCGCACGATGTGCCCCGTCCCCTTGATGTGCCCCGTCCCCTTGAAGTAGCGGGCCAGGTCCACCAGAGTGTGGTCGTTTACACCCTTCTCCACAACGGCGTTGATCTTGATGGGGCTGAGGCCCACCTCTTCCGCCGCTCGGATGCCCTCCAGCACCCGCTGGGTGCTATGGCCTCGCCCGTTCATCATCTTGAAGACCTCGTCGTCAAGGCTGTCCAGGCTTATGGTCACCCGATGAAGCCCCGCCTTTTTCAGTGCCTGGGCCTTCTGGGCCAAAAGGAACCCGTTGGTGGTGAGGGTCAGGTCTCCTATCAGGTCAATCTCCGCCAGCATAGCTACCAGCTTCTCCATGTCCGCCCTGACCAGCGGCTCGCCCCCGGTGAGGCGGAGCTTGTTGACGCCAAACCTGGTGAAGATCCGGGTGAGTCTGGTGATCTCCTCAAAGGTAAGAAGCTCTGGCTTGGGGAGGAACTGGTACCGTTCGCCGAAGACCTCCGCCGGCATGCAGTAGGTGCATCGGAAGTTACACCGGTCGGTAACGGAGATGCGCAGGTCCCGCAGCGGCCTGCCCAGGGTGTCGGTAACCGATCTCTTGTCGGTGACGGTCGTCATAGCGTCGGATGTCCTGAATTACCCTATCTTGTAGACCTCACTGAGCTTACGGAGCAGCTCCGCCGCTCTGTGTGCCGCACGTCCGCGGTGGCTCAGCCCGTTTTTGGTTGCGGCGTCCACCTCGGCGAAGCTCTTTCCAAGCTCGGGCAGGTAGAATATCGGGTCGTAGCCGAAGCCGTTGGAGCCCCGTGGCTTATAGGCAATATACCCCTGGCAGCTTCCCTCAACCGTTTCCTGGTTCCCCATTGGCCAAACCAGCGCGATAACGCACCGGAAGCGTGCAGTCCGTTTCTCCCACGGCACCTCCAGCAGCTTTGCCAGGAGGAAGGCCACCCGCTCAGGGTCCGTGGCCTTGGGGCCCGCATAACGGGCGCTCTGTACCCCCGGCTCGCCTCCCAGGGCATCCACCTCCAAGCCCGAGTCGTCTGCCAGCGCCAGGATGCCTGAGGAGCCGGCGTAGTGGCTGGCCTTGATCAGGGCGTTCTCCGCAAAGGTGCTACCGGTCTCCGCCACCTCTTCCTGAAGGCCCTCCTGGGAGGGAGTCGTCAGGATGAAAGGTATACCCTGGAGCACCTCCCTGTACTCACGGACCTTTCCGGCGTTGCTGGTTGCCAGAAGGAGCTTCTGCGTCACGCACCTACCCTTTCCCCCATAAGCCATATTATAGCAAAGCCTGGAGGAGGGGTCGGTCTGCGGTGCGTGTGGCGCTAGTCTGAGCTTCGATCGGCGGAGGCCGCGCCCATGGGTACATCCTCATGGCCGTTCCGGATGCGGAACTGCTCCAGCAAGCCGTTCAGCGTATCCCGGAAGCCGCCGTACTCCAGCTCGCTGTAGGGGAGCATGGCGGCGCCGGACCAGCCCTGGGAGCGCATCTCTATAGCCTTCTCCTGGGCCTTCAGCCGCACGCTGTCCCACGCCGGGTTATCGAATATGTCGAGGACCTCGTCGGAGAAGTTCCCCTCGGCGTCTAGGGAGAACCCGGTGCAGCAGACCAGGGGTAGACAGTACATACCGGTGACCGGCGTGTTCATGGGCACCGGCATCAGCGGCATGACATGGGAGCCCCTGGCGTCACCGCCGATGTAGTGGGCCTTGGCGAAGGGGGACAGCAGCTCCTCTGGAGCAGGGAAGATGCCCTGGTTGCGGACTAGCGCTACCGGGTCGTCCTTGCCTGTGTAGGTGCCCGCGATGGCGTGCAGCCGCATGGCGGAGACCGCCGCCGCAGGCTCGCCGTCGGTGCGCGAGACGATAGAGTCGATGCCGAACCGCTCGTTGTCACGCAGGAGCATAGCGATCTTATAGGAGTCTTCCGGGGCGTCCAGTTCGATAATGCTGTCGGTCTCGACATGGTCCATGTCGATGATGTTGAAGCGGAAGCCCTTGATCAGCTTGGGCAGCATCAGCCCTGCGCAATACATCGGGTCGGCGAAGCCCAGGAAGAGCGGCAGGTTGTAGGCCCCCGGGCCGCACTTGTCGGCGGCGAACACCATGAACGATTCGGCGGGGCGCACCTTGTTGGTCTTGACCGGGTCGTGCTCGAACTCCAGCTCGGCAACGCCGGGGCCTGCACCGCGGATGTTTCCCGATGGGGCGTCCGTCAGGAGATCCTGTCCGGCCCCGTACAGCCCGTGCTTCTGGGCGATGGCCGTGGCGTCCAGGAACGTCTGCCAGGCGAACTGGTGGATCTCTTTGTTGTTGGGCCCGTGGGTATGGGACGTTATCGTGATGATGTCGTCGCCAATGTGGTAGACGTACCCATCGATGATAAGCCCCTTCTTCGCGGCGTCGGCCACCGACTTCCGGGCGGTCTCAAGCATCCTCTCCGATGGCTTGGTGTGGCCGCCGATGGAGCCGACGTCGGCCTTCAGGACGGATAGTGTAATCTTCATGATTCCCCCTCCTTAGGACGCTAGTCCTACCCGCAGTCTAGCATACGGGCCGAGCGGAATGTCAAGGAAAGGGGCCTACGTACAGTGTCTTCAGACTGTATTGGAAGAGCCAACACAAGTGAGTCGCGTGAGTCGCAGCCAAAAGCCTCTTGTGGCTCAACGTGTTATCTAGGAAGATACGTTGTCTGGAAGGCTCTCTATAGCCAAAGGCAAGCTGTTGAACGATGCTTCTCCCGCTTGAAGGGGCAGCGATCGCTCAGATCACATCACTGTACGGGGCCTGAAGAAAGTAACCCTGCACTGCTACCTGAGTCTGATAGCTATGCAGGCTTGTCATTGTGCTAGGTAAAATGATACACTGGCAGTGCGCTTGACACGCCCTTGGCACATCCCTATGATGCCTCTCGTGCAATCGTCTATGGGTTAGGTGAGTATGGTTGAACAGCGTGGTGGGCGGAATGGGCGTAAGCAAAAAAGCCTTCATCGATTCGAGGGTGTTGAAGACGCCATCGAATTTTTTTCCGATGCAGTCAACATCTACAGCAGTTCCGTTACAACGACACTTGTCTTTGGTACTCGGGAGGTTGGCCCAGAAGGAAGTATTGTTAAGCAACCTCAAGCCCATGTCATTGTCCGCATGAGTCCCCAGATGACCTTGAGCCTCGCTGAAATGCTTCAGAATGCTGTTCCGAACATCAAGAAAGCAGTCGAAAGGACATTGGCACAGCCTGCCACGAAAAGGCAGCCCAAAGGACGTTAGATATGGTAACTGGCCTAGCTGTCGGAACGAGTAAGAGTGTGTTCTCAGGTAGGAGTGTCCACTCTGGAACGATGGATTCATTTCGTACTGCGCCCACATCCTCCGAACACCACAGTTGGCTGAGTTGGAATCGGTTTGTAGTAGCAGTTTCTTGGCAGCAGGGCCGTTTTGTTGCAGAGGATGCACAGAGCTACTCCTACGGCCTAGGAGACTCTTTTCAGGAGGCTTTCGAAGACTGGCGGCTTGCACTACTTGGGCGGTTCGAAGTTCTTCAAGAGCAAGAGGGTACCCTGGTCCCCTATCTAGCCCAGGAACTTGCCACGCTTCGTGCGAATCTCCAGGAGCAACATGATGCCACCAGTGCAGCATAATGCCCTGGTGCAGTGTTTCGAAGTTAAGCTGAACGGAACATGCATCAGAGTCACTGAGCATCAGCACTACCAGTTCACGATAAATGACCGAACAGTAGCGTTTACGCACCTTTCTCCTCCCTCTAGGATTAGGGAACTTGGCGACGACCTACTGAGTAAGATTGCTCATCAGCTAAAAATTCCTCTAGGATGGCTTAAGAAGTCGGCTGGTTGTGACCCACAAGCAACTGACCAAATCATTCACCGTTGGCGGTCTCTCAGCTAACCTTTCCCCTTGGCCTTCTCTCTCCAATCGCTTCGGGCCCTTCCTCTTGCCTGCCCTGAAATATGCAAGGTGCTCAATTGACCGCCTAGCTGACACTAGCTATACTATCGCTTCACTATTGAACGCATGGAGGCGCACCGCCCTTGGCCTCAGACCCTCTTCCCACGCAGCTGGAGGATATCCTCCGCCAGGCCCGCCAGGAGCTTGACCAGGTTGGCGATACGCAGGCCTTGGAGTCCTGGCGCGTTGGCTATCTGGGGCGTCGCGGCCGGCTCACCCTGCTGCTGCGCAACCTCGGCTCCCTATCCCTGGAGGAGCGTCGCCAGGCGGGCGCCGAGGCCAACCGCGCCAAGGAGACCCTAGAGCAGCTCCTGGAGGAGCGCCTGCAGACTCTGAAGCAGGCGGAGACGGCACGCAGCCTCGCCGAGGGCAGCATCGACGTGACCCTGCCGGGGCGGCCTGTGGTCCTGGGCCGCCTGCACCCCATCACGCAGATGGTGCGAGAGGTCTGCGCCGCCTTTGTCTCCATGGGCTTCGATATTGTGGAGGGGCCGGAGGTTGAGTGGGAACACTACAACTTCGACCTCCTGAACATCCCTCGCGACCACCCGGCGCGGGATATGTTCGATACCTTCTGGGTGGACTGGACGGACCCCACAGAGCAGGGACGGCGCATGCTCCTGCGGACCCACACCTCTCCCATGCAGGCACGCATTATGCAGCGGCAGCGCCCCCCGGTGCGCGTGGTGGTCCCCGGCCAGGTGTACCGCTACGAGGCCGTCGATGCCACCCACGAGTCGCAGTTCACCCAGGTGGAGGGGCTGGCCGTGGACGAGGGGATCACCTTCGCTGACCTTAAGGGCACCCTCTACGAGTTTGCCCGCCGCATCTTCGGCGAAGAGCGTCGTGTCCGGTTCAACTGCTCCTACTTCCCGTTCGTTGAGCCTGGTGCTGAGATGTCCATCGACTGCTTCCTCTGCAAGGGTGAGGGGTGCGGCATCTGCAAGGAGACCGGCTGGATAGAGGTCATGGGCGCTGGAATGGTGCACCCCGCCGTCCTGGAAGGGGTGGGATACGACCCCTCCGTGTACACCGGTTTCGCCTTCGGGATGGGGCCGGAGCGCATCGCTATGCTCAAGTACGGCATAGACGACAACCGCCGCTTCCGCGCCAACGACGTGCGGTTCTTGCGGCAGTTCTAACCGTCGTCAGCCCAGGTCTCCTCTGCTCCTCTGGTCCTGTGGCGTCGTGCTGTAGGCTACTTCCTGGCTGCGGCGGCCTTGCGGAGATCCCTTATCTCCAGTGCCTTGGCCACCGTGGAGAGGATCAGATCGCCGCTGAAGGGCTTGGGGATGTAGCTCTCCACTCCGAGGCTCATCAGCCGTGCCACGGTCTCCGAGTCGAAATTTCCGGTGATGGCAAGCACCGGGCAGAGGGGGTCGGTCTCTTTGGCGATGCGTAAGACGTCGATGCCGTTCAAGCGACCGGGCATGACGATATCGGTAATGATCAGATCGAACCCCAGCTTCTGGATCAGCTTTGCCGCCTCCGTCCCGCGGGAGACGCAGACCACATCGTAGTCCTGGGTGGAGAGGATGGCGGTCAGGAGCTCCTGGATGGGCTCCTCATCGTCGACAATGAGGATCTCATAGGGATGCTGCCTTTGCTGACCGGCACCGCTCTGCTCTTCCGTTAGAGAAGTGGCCATTATCGTTCTACCGTAGCATGGGGGCATCCACACCCACAGAGGGCTTTCCCCAACGCGGAGTGGGCGGTGCCCATCAATCCTGGCTGGTCGGGCATGGGAGATGGGCCTGGCTACTACCCGCTGGCCAGCGTTGCGCAACGTTGGGGGTGGCTTGAGGCGCCCAGGTCTTTAGCCGCGCTGATTTGTTTCAACATTATGTCAACTCGCTAAAGCTGTGCTCTATCTGGCGGAAAAGTTTTTTCGGGGAAACAACTCCGCTTTTCATACCTGTGCCCCAGGGCACGATTTGGTACGGCGGTTGCCGGTGGATACTGCTCACACCATGAGGATAGGGGTTAGGCCAAGGAAGCGATAGGGGCAGATGGCATGTTGCCTTTGGAGAGATGGAGCGCTGAGTCCACGGGCAGCGAGTAATTTTTGGAGGTATACTTGACCCATGCTCACACGAGTCGCAATCAAGAACTTCAAAAGCATTGGCGAGCAGGGAGTGGACATTCACCTAAAGCCTTTGACCATTTTGGTTGGGCCAAACGGAGGAGGGAAATCCACCATCCTTGAAGCCATTGCGCTTATTGCTCAGAGTGTCGATAGGAAATTGCAGCTGGAGGGTAATCTTGTAGAGTTTTCTGGGTTACAAGACATTGCCCATAAGGGAGAATTGGATAGATGGTTGTCATTTGAGCTTGAGTTTGACAATCACAGACACAGGTATAGCCTTCAACTCAGGCCGGATACCGGTGAAGGACAGCAGACGATAACAGATGGAAACGGTGACTTCATACGGGTGAAACTAGAAGGGGATCGACGGCTTGGCTTAAAAATATCAGTCGAAGACTCAGTTGGGAGTGGAACTCCCAAAAGAGCTGATCATTTGCTAATCCTGTTTGCTGGATTGTTTGTGGGCTACAGGCAAGATGGGACCGGGGGATTGGCACCGTTCAGTGAGGCTAAAGAGACTGAGCGGATAGTCCATGAAATAGCCTCTGACCTTCAAGCAGAGGATCGGGTCTTTCTCCTGTCGGCACTTCGGGGAGCGGTGCCGTTTTCCACAGGCACAGGTGCATCGCCCAAGTGGGTGGGATCAAGAGGAGAAGACCTTCTCTCGATTCTGGCCTTTGTAGAAAGCCCCACGTACGAAGACGTACAAAGAAAGATTGCCAAGTGGTCATCGAAATTTGGATTACGCAAGCTGAAAGCGGGAACCAGGGGTTCAAATCTTGTAGCAGGAGACTATGTAGACTCAGATTTGAAAGCACCGCTCAACCTTGCATTGGCTAGCTATGGGGCAAAGCAGATACTAGCTCCTATAACACAACTTTTTTGGAGCCCTCCTCATAGCCTGGTCATGATTGAGGAACCGGAGAGCAGCCTGCATCCCCAGGCACAAGTGTCGCTTATTGAGATGTTTGCTGATGCAATTCGAGACACTAAACAGGTTCTTGTAACTACTCACAGTTCACTGATGCTGTTGGCCATCGGTGAGGCGGTCAAAAAGGGTGTGATCAGGGCCAGCGATATTGCTGTGTACGATGTTTCGAAAGCGTCAGGGGGAACAAGGACAAGAGGCTTGTCAGTAACCAGAAACGGCTACCTTAAAGGCTGGGTGCCATCATTTGCCAAGGTAGAGCGCAGGCTGCTGAATGGGTGGGTGGAGAACCTGCCAGAGGCGTAGTTGATGCCTGACATAGCCGGTACCAAGATCATTGCCAACTCTCGCATACTTGATGAACTTGCTGTAGCTGTCCTGAATGAGCGAGAAGAAAGTGTTGGAGCCAATCTCCTTCGGGTCTTACGGCGATCCCAACATGTGATTTGTGTCACGGGCAACCTGAAACTTAGAGAATATGCCCCAGCTTCCAGGAGATACGGATTGTCCTTGCTGCTTCCTGCTTTACAGCAATTGGAGAATAGGGGAATCATCAGGAAATGCAGGTCTGGTGGTCGCCCTCGTCTTACAGGAATACGTCAGGTGCACCGGAGATTCTTTGAAGAGGCGGTGCGAACTGGCTCACGATACTTCTTAACTCGTAGGCAGGAGTGGCTCAACCTACGACAGCTTCTTGAAAGCAACCACGCGCTGCTCGTTGTAACCCCTGAAGAGTATGTACGTCTCCAGGTGTCATAGCTCAGCATAGTGATCCAACACAATATTAGAGATTCTTCAGGAGACCCGATGATGGTCATCAACTTTATAAACATCATACCCTTCTAGATTCTTCGTCGTCCCGACGAAGAATCTAAGGCCAAACGCTCAAGAAATGGCGAGTTATTTCGTTTAAGCCCATTAGTCGGGGTGTTGTGTGCCGCTCACTATGAGCGGGGGTGTGTGAGTATATGTAAGGCCTTAGATTCTTCGCTTCGCTCAGAATGACATGAGGGAAGTCAGAGTGACAGGAGAGGGTGGCTTACGCTTTCTACCCCCTCCCAAAGTCCGTTGCCCATAGCGCACGCACTTGCTCCATCGCCGCATCGGGCAGGGGGGCGCTGCCGGAGCAGGCGGCGGCCTCCTCCAGCTGCGCCAGGCTGGAGAGGCCCACCAGTACCGTGGACACGCCGGGGTGCATCAGGGCGAATCGCACGGCCGCCTGGGGCCGGCTGGCTACATCCCCCGGCATCAGGAAGTCCAGCGTGGCAGCTCTGGCCTCATCGGCCTCGTACTCGCCGCCGGGCACCATGGCTCCGCCCATGTTTGGGGAGGCGTGGCCCTGGCGTGCCTCCGGCCCCGCCAACGCGCCTCCGGCCATCACTCGTATGACCACTACGCCCATAACGCCCTCCGCCGCGCGGTCGATGAGCCGGTCGAAGTCGTGGGCGGGGAACCCCGCGGGTATGGCCACCCCGGCGCTGGGGTTGAGCAGGTTGTAGTAGGCCTGCACCACATCGAAGCGACCGCTGTCCACCACCTGGTGCAGGGCGCGGGTCTCTCCCATGCCGGTGAAGCCCATGAACCGGACCAGCCCCTGGGTGCGTAGAGCGTCGATGGCATCGGCAACGCCGTGGTTTCCCAGCACATCCTCCAGTCCCAGCGTCTGAGGCCCGCCACGCTCCATGGATATCTGCGTGTGGAGCTGGAGCACGTCCGCTGAGTCTCGCTGTAAGCGTTGTAGGCTGGCCTCCAGGGAGCGTTGCACGGCGCCACGTATGTCATTCAGGTCGTCGCTCCGAATGCGTACCTTGGTGGCCACCGTGACCCGAGGTCGGAGCTCCGCCAGCACGCGACCCAGGTTCGTCTCCGACTGGCCGTCGCCATAGGCGGGCGCGGTGTCGAAGTAGTCGATGCCGAGCTCCAGGGCGCGGCGCACCGCCTGGACCTGCTCATCGTGGGAGCCGCGGACCATGAGTCCGCCAACGTTGCCGCATCCGAAGCCTATCTCCGGCACCTTCAGGCCTGTCCTGCCCAGTGTCCGATACTCCATGGTGAACCTCCCTGCTGACGAAATCCAACGGTGCAAGTATAATGCCCTTTTGAGCCCCGTTTGTGGAGAGACCGTGAAAGTACCGCTGTCCTGGCTACGAGACTACGTTGACTTCAACCTGCCCGCCAAGGATCTGGCCCACCGACTCACCATGGCCGGTCTGGAGGTCGGGAGCACCACCGTCATCGGAGGTAGCTGGGACAACGTGTTTGTCGGCCACGTGCTCTCGGTGGAGCCGCACCCGAACGCCGACCGTCTGACGCTAGTGACCGTGGACGTGGGCGGAGAGCAGATCACGGCGGTCTGCGGTGCGCCCAACGTAGCCTCCGGGCAGCGGGTCGCCTTCGCCAGGCCCGGCGCCAGGCTGCACGACCCGGACTCTGGCAAGCTGGAGACGCTGAAGACCGCTCGCATTCGGGGCGTCACCTCGGAGGGGATGGTCTGCTCACGGCGGGAGCTTGGCCTGGGGGAGGACCATGCGGGCATCCTTGTGCTGGAGGGCGACCCGCCCCTGGGCACGCCTCTCTCGGATTACCTGGGCGACGTTGTGCTTGACCTGGAGCCCACCACCAACCGACCGGACTGGCTCTCCGTGCTGGGCGTGGCCCATGAGGTCGCCGCCCTGACCCAGGGGCGGGTCCTGGAACCCGAGGATAGCTATCCGGAGGAGGGGCCGTCCATAGAGAGCCAGGTGACCATACGGGTGGAAGCGCCGGACCTGGCGCCGAGGTATACCGCCAGCCTGGTCACCGGCGTGCGGATAGGCCCGTCGCCCCAGTGGATGCAGGAGCGGCTGCTGAAGGTTGGACAGCGGCCCATCAACAACATCGTCGACATCACCAACTACGTCATGCTGGAGTACGGCCAGCCCCTGCACGCCTTTGACTACAACCTGTTATTTGACTACAACCTGTTAGAGGAGAAGACGGTCCTGGTGCGCCGCGCCCGCCCCGGCGAGACGCTGGTGACGCTGGACGGGGAGACCCGCAAACTTTCGCCGGAGATGCTGGTGATCGCCAATGCCCATCACGCCATCGGGCTGGCGGGCGTCCTGGGCGGCGCCAATTCGGAGATGACCGAGGGCACCACCGCCGTCCTGCTGGAATCGGCCAAGTTCGACGCCATCAACATCAGGCGCACGGCCACGCAGCTCAAGCTGCGTACCGAGGCCTCCACCCGGTTCGAGCGAAACATCAACGGCGACCTGGCCTCCATTGCCCTGCGCCGGGCGACTCGCCTCATTCAGGAGCACGCTGGTGGGCAGGTTGCCCAGGGCATCATCGATCTGGACGCCCGCATGGGGGAGAGGCCATCGGTACGCCTCACCCTGAAGCGGGTGGAGAAGGTGCTGGGGGTGCGCTTCTCCCAGGAGGAGGCCGAGGCTATCCTCACCTCCCTGGGGTTCGAGTGCCAGCGGCAGGGCGTGGATGCGCTCCTGGCGACTGTCCCGCGCTGGCGTAGCGACATCGCTATAGAGGACGACCTGGTAGAGGAGCTTGCGCGCATCAAGGGCTACGATCAGCTTCCCACGACCTCGCTCAGGGAGAGCATACCGTCCCATAAGGCGCAGCCGGCGCGTGCCTTGCGGGAGCGGATGAAGGACCTGCTGTACGCCGCCGGTATGCAGGAGACCGTTTCCTACAGCCTCACAAGCTACGAGACGCTGCGTAAGGTGGAGGCTGTGGGCGATGTGCAGCCGCTGCGGATGGCCAACCCGATGACCGCGGCACACGAATACCTCCGCACGACCCTGCTGGCCAACCTGCTGAGCACCCTGGCGGCCAACCTGCGCCACGGGGAGACGGCCCTGCGCCTGTTCGAGGTCGGGCGGGTGTATCTGCCCCGGGGCGACGACCTGCCGACGGAGCGGGAGATGGCCGTGGGTGCCTTCTGGGGCGTCCGGACTCCCCTCTCCTGGGCCGACGCCGAGGAGAGCGTCGATTTCTTCGATGCCAAGGGCACGGTGGAGGCCGTCATTGAGGCGCTGGGGGAACATCCCCGGTTCCTGCCTGGAGAGGTCCCGGTGCTCCATCCGGGGCGTACCGCCGAGGTGCTGATTGGCGGGCGGCGCATCGGCGTGGTGGGTCAGGTGCACCCGCAGGTGCTGGAGAGGTTCGATATCTCAGGCGGGGCCGTGGCCCTCTTTGAGCTTGACCTGGAGGCGTTGCTGCCGCTAGTGGAGGAGCAGGCGCTACAGTACGCTCCACTGGCGCGGTTCCCCGGTGCCTACCGGGACCTGGCCCTGGTAGTGGACGCCGATGTCCCTGCGGCTCGCATCAGTGAGATCATAGAGGCGCACCCCCTGGCGGAGAGCGCTACGGTGTTCGATGTCTACACCGGGCCGGAGCTACCCCAGGGCAAGCGCTCCCTGGCCTTCCGCATCCAGTTCCAGTCGGAGAGGCGGACGCTGACGGCGGATGCGGTCAACCAGGCGCAGGAGCGGATCCTTCAACAGCTACAGGAGCAGGTGGGCGCTCAGTTGCGGGGGTAGTTTTCCATAGTTGGAAGAGGTGTGTTCAGGGTGTGGAAACGTATATTGTAGAATTCTGAACTGTCATTCTGAGCGAAGCGAAGAATCCAAGACCCTTCGCGGAGTTTACCCTGAACGGGATTCTTCAGTCGCTTCGCTCTTTCAGAATGACCGTGAAGGGCTCAGCAACTGTCTTGAAAGTCAAGAGGAATGGCCGGCGACTGTCGGAGTCAGGTCGCACCCAGGGGGAGCGATGCTTGAGCATGGAGTTGAGGATAACGAGCAGCTTGCGCATGCAGGCTGTGAGGGCCAACTTCTTCGGCTTACCAGCGGCCAGCAGCCGCTGGTAGAAGTCCCGTATGAGGGGGTTGAAGCGGCTGGCTACCAACGCTCCCATGTACAGGGCGGCTCGGACCCGGGCGCGTCCACCCCAGACGGTGCATTTGCCCCGCAGGGTGCCGCTGTCCCGGTTGAAGGGAGCCACACCCACCAGGGCGGCGATCTCCCGGCGGTCCAACGTGCCCAGCTCCGGCAGGTGGGCCAGGAGGGTGAGGGAGAGCTGTTCTCCCACGCCGGGGACGGTGCGCAGGAGGTCGTCCTTCTCCCGCCATACGGGACTCTGACGGAGAGTCTGACGCAGGCCCTCGTCCAGATCGTCCAGCTCCTGCTCGAGCCATGCAATGTGAGCCTCGATGCGGGGACGGACGGCAATGGTGGCGGAGCTCAGGCGGTTCTTCTCCGAGACCAGCATGGTCATCACCTGGTGCCTTCGGGCAGCCAGGCAGTTGAGGGCCTGAGTCTCGGTGTCTCGAAGAGGGCGCACGGGCGGGCGGACTGCTTCGGCGAAGTGAGCCAGGACCGCTGCGTCCAGAGCGTCGGTCTTGGCCAGCTTCCCGGTGGCCCTGGCGAAGTCCCGCACTTGGCGGGGGTTGACGACGACCACCGGCACCGAGTGGGCTGCCAGGGCAGCCACCAGCGGCAGTTCCAGGCCGCCGGAAGCCTCCAGCAGCACCATCGCCGGTTCAATGGCCTTCAGCCGCGAGACCAGCTGCCGGACCCCTGCATCGTCATGGGAGACCTCCCATCTGTCGTCCGTGGGACGGATGGCAACGTCCAGCTGGGCCTTGGCTACATCGATGCCTACGTAGATCGCTTCCTGTTCCATCAGCACCTCCTGCGAATTATTGGCCCGTCCTTGCAAGATGCGGGCTCCGTTGGCCCAGGCAACTGTTCGGGCTCTATTCGGAAGGGGTGCGGCGACCCTCGCTTTCTGGCGGTCTTACATAACCAAGGAGAAACCGGTCTGCCGCACCCCGATCCACCTAAGTGAAGTGATTGTTACACACCCAAACCAAGATACAAGGGCGACGTGCAACGGGTGTGCGGCTGTGCGGGTAGTAGGGAGGAGGTAAATCACAATGGAGACCCTTATTCTGACTGCTCTAGGGGTGCTGATCGTCCTCCTGGTTTTCGTACTGGCCTTGCTGCTGAAGAGAGGCACCGCTTCCGATTCAGGAAGGGTTGATGCGTCACTGAGGGGGATGCAGGAGGCGAAGGATGTTATGTCAGAGAACGCCCTGAAGACCGTTAGCGCAATAAGCAGTATCGGCGAGACGGTGTACAGGCTTGCCCAGCAGCAGGAGAAGGCAGAGCAGCTGGGGCAGTCCCTCAAAGACCTGCTGCAGACGCCAAAGCTCCGCGGCAGCTTTGGTGAGACCATCCTGGAGGAGATGCTGGAACGGGTTCTTCCGGCGGGAATCTGGGAGCGCCAGTATATGATAGAGGGCCGTGAGATGGTTGACTGCGTGGTCAGGTTCAAGGATGTTGTGGTACCCATTGACGCAAAGTTTCCCAGGGACGATTATATGCGGTACCTGGAAGCGCCAACCGATGAGGAGAAGACCCGCTGCTGGAAGGACTTTGAGCGCGCCGTAAAGGAGAAGATCACCAGCATAGAGTCAAAGTATGTGAAACCGGAGAGGGGCACCTCTGAGTTCGCTCTGATGTTCATACCATCGGAGGCTATCTACTACGAGACCATAGCGGAGAAGAACCATCTTGGAGAGCCCTCCAGCGTCCTGGAGTTCGCTCAGAAGCACCATGTCTTTCCGGTGAGCCCCAACACCTTCTACGCCTTCCTGCAAATCATAGCTCTTGGCATACGGAACGTTGAGATCATCAAGAGTGCCAAGATGCTCCAGCAGGGGTTGTCCGCTCTCCAGAGGTCATTTGATCTGTTCTACAAGAGATATGAGGAGATGGGGAAGGGCATTGAGAGAGCGACGGAGGCCTACCGAGTCGGTGGCGGCCACATCGATAGCTACAAACGGCGGCTGGATGGTACACTGCAGCTTGAGGGGCTCCAGGACGAGGTGTCAGCTTTGCCCGGTGATGCCGTGACCGATGAATAGTCCTATGCACGCCCACGAGCCAACCCCGGACATGCTCTCCGTGGAGGAGGCGCGGGAGAAGATCCTGGCGCTGGTCCAGGTGTTGGAGGCCGAAGGCAGACCTCTCATGGAGACCCTGGGCCAGGTGCTGGCCGAGGATGTGGTCGCTCCCTTCGATATACCATCCGCGGACAACTCGGCCATGGATGGCTACGCCGTCCGTCACCAGGACATCCGTGGCGCTGCCGGCGACCATCCCAAGGTGCTGCCCGTCATCGGCCACGTGGCCGCCGGGCAGCTTGCCACCCAGGAGGTCGGCCCGGGCACGGCCATTCGTATTATGACCGGCGCGCCCATCCCTCCCGGCGCGGATACGGTGGTCCCCTTTGAGGTAACGGATGAGCAGGAGCGCAAGGCCTCCGGGCGTCCGCTGGACCAGGTGGCCTTTTCCCAGAAGGTGCCCAAGGGGTCGTCCGTTCGGCCCGCCGGTGAGGATGCCAGGATGGGTGACCTTATCCTGCCCAGAGGGACGGTCCTCCGGCCCAGCGAGACCGGCGTCCTGGCCTCCCTGGGCTATGCCGAGGTGCGCGTCGTCCGGCGTCCCTTGGTTGCCATTGTGGGCACCGGCGACGAGCTGTTGGAGCCCGGCGAGCCCATGGCCCCGGGCCGGATCTACGATAGCAATAGCTACAGCCTTGCGGCGTCGGTGACCAGGTGCGGCGGCATTCCCAGGATGCTCGGCATCGCCCAGGACACCCTGGAGTCCATGAACCGGAAGCTGGACGAGGGGCTGGACGCCGACATGCTCATCACCTCGGCAGGCGTATCCAAGGGCGACTACGATATCGTCAAGGATGTCCTGGCCGAGCGGGGCGAAATCACCTTCTGGTCCGTGCGTATGCGGCCCGCCAAGCCCCTGGCCTTCGGTCTCCTCCGCGGCCCGGGCGGGAGGCCGGTGCCGCACCTGGGCCTGCCGGGGAATCCGGTCAGTGCCCTGGTGGCCTTTGAGGAGCTGGTCCGGCCTGCACTGCTGAAGATGATGGGCCGCACCCGGCTGGGCAGACCCACCATTGAGGCCGTCCTTGAGGAGCCCATAGTGAACCAGGATGGGCGTCGTGTCTATGCGCGGGCAATCGTGAGCAAGCGCAAAGGGGTATACTACGCTCGTCTCACCGGCCCCCAGGGGTCCAATCTCCTCACCTCCATGGCGCGGGCCAACGGGCTGGCCATCTGTCCGGAGGAGGTGCCGGTCATGGAGCGGGGCCAGCGGGTCCAGGTGCGCATGCTTGATTGGAGTGAGGAGGCCCTACTCCAGGGGTAAGCAGGGTCTTCCTTCCGAACGATGCCGATGATGCTATGAGCGAATCAAGGGTGATGGCCCTGGGGCCAAGCGGTTGCCGCCGCCGCCCGTCTGCGAGTGAACGTCAGGGGCAACCACCCGCTTTATATCCGAGACCTTTGGGAGAGTGCAATGGTTGAAACAGAAGAGGAACAGCAACAGGACACTTCTTACGCCCAGGCGATATTTTCCATTAGTCCGCAACGGCTCGTATCCCTTGGGCGTTCGCTTCAAATGCTTCTGCTGCACCGGCGGTGCGCCACGTGCTGGGTCAAGCTGGTGCAAGACCCCGATGGTGGTCGGAACATAAAGGTGCCCGTGCATCTGAAGCAGATAGCCAAGCAGTGCTCCACCACTCAGAACTTCATCCATTCCGACATGCCGCTGGCGGAGGCGATCTTCCGGGTTCTCCTGGCAAACGGCAATAAACCGATGACCACAGAGGAGGTCTACGGGGTGCTGAATGAGCGGTGGGTGGACCCCATCAACCCGCGAATTCCAGCGCTGGAGGGAGTGTACAAGACCCTCGCTACGGATGCCTTCTACGGTATTGCCGAGGAGGTCCCTGAAGGATCGTAGAGCGGGAGTGCGTCACGCACTACTCCTCTGTATGCTCACGGTCCCGCTTCTTTTTCGGGACGATCGCCACTTCGACGCTCAACGGTGCGGAGCCCAGGGGTGCCGCCGCCTTCTTATCACTCTTCTTGGACTTCTTCGTTTCCCGTTGACGATAGTCTCTCCGTGCCATGGCAAAGCCCCCTGCAGAGCGATTTCTTGATAGTCTCTAGTTTAGTCAGCCAAGACGCCGTCTGTAAAGACGAGCTACCTTTAGTGGCGGTGTCCTTGGAGCTGCACCGGTGGAGCAGCAGGGGAGATGTTTATTAGACTACTGTAGCCCGGGAGTCCAGGTGCTGCCGTGCCACGGTCACCAGCTCAGAGAACGCCTGTTGGTCCCGCACGGCCAGGTCGGAGAGGACCTTCCGGTCCAGCTCCACTTGTGCCAGCTTCAAACCGTGCACAAAAGCATTGTAGGTGAGCCCTTCCTGACGGGCCGCTGCGCTGATGCGCAAGATCCACAGCCGCCGGAAATCACCTTTCCGCTCTCTGCGGTGGGCATAGGAGTATGCCAGGGCTTTGATCAGGGACTCTTTGGCCCGCTTGTACAGCCGGTGCCGTACACCCTTATGACCCTTGGTCAGGGCCAGCACCCTCTGATGCCGCCGGTGTTTGGTGACTCCTCGTTTAACTCGGGCCATGGTCTATTTCCTACCTAAACTGTGAACGACCGAAAACCTGCAAGGTGTCGCGCCTTCATCCTGTCGCAGCAGGCCCTCTCGTTGGCACTCACTATGAATAGGGGAGCAGCTTCTTCAAGCGCGGTGCGTCTGCCTTGCTGACGGAGACCGTGTCATTGTACATCCGCTTCGCCCGCTTCGACTTCTTTAGCCGCAGGTGGCTGCTCATGCCCTTCATTCGCAGGGGCTTGCCGCTTCCGGAGTAGCGAAACCGAGCCTTGGCCCCCTTATGAGTCTTAAGCTTGGGCATGCTCTTTCTCCTTGGCGGCTACGTCACCGTTTTGGGAGGCCTTCGCCGTCACCGACTCTGGCTCCTTCTCCTGCTTCTCCTTCTGGGAGGCCTTCGCCGTCACCGGCTCTGGCTCCTTCTCCTGCTTCTCCTTCTGGGAGGCCTTCGCCGTCACCGGCTCTGGCTCCTTCTCCTGCTTCTCCTTCTGGGAGGCCTTCGCCGTCACCGGCTCTGGCTCCTTCTCCTGCTTCCCCTTCTGGGAGGCCTTCGCCGTCACCGGCTCTGGCTTCTTCTCTTGCTTCCCCTTCTGGGAGGCCTTCGCCGTCACCGGCTCTGGCTCCTTCTCCTGCTTCTCCTTAGAGGTGCCGTGGGTTGCTTGCGCATCCCGGTGAGCTAGGGGCACCAGGATAATGCTGAGCATGCGGCCCTCCATGGCTGGTGCCCTTTCCAGCTTCGCTTCATCCTGAAGACCCTCCGCAACCTTCCGCAGCAACGCCACACCGATCTCCGGGTGAGCGATACTCCTTCCACGAAACACCACCGAGAGCTTTACCTTGGCTCCCGTAGCCAGCAGCTTCTGCACCGTGCGGTATTTGGAGTCCAGATCGTGCTGGCCTATGGCTGGACGGAAGCGTACCTCCCGGAGTCCGGTGGACTTCTGCGCCCTCTTGGCCTCCCGTTCCTTCTTGGTCTGGACGTACTTGAACCTTCCGTAGTCCAGCAACCGGCACACGGGAGGATCGGCCGTGGGGGCCACCTCAACCAGGTCAAGGTCTTTCTCCTGGGCAAGGTGCAAGGCGTCCGATAGGCTCATAACGCCCAGTTGCTCACCGTCGTCTGCAACTACGCGGACGCTGGAAGCGCGTATACGATGGTTTGCTCGATATTCTCTAGCGATTCCGGTCTCCCATTCTTACCCCTGCCGACAAAGAGTAAACACCGATTGTACTATACCATATTCCCTAGCCACCGCAAATACAAGGGGCATGTGCGGTGGCTCACGAAGGGCTGCGGGAATCGACGGTGCCCAGGATAAGACTCTGCGCCTGCTCCAGAGACTGCGACCCCAGGTCCTCACCGGAGCGGAGGCGCACCGACACGGCCTCTCCTTCGACCTCCCGGTCGCCCACGATGAGCATGTAGGGCACCTTCTGGAGCTGCGCTTGGCGGATCTTGGCGTTCATACGCTCGTCTCGGGCGTCCACCTCCACTCGGAGGCCTTCAGAGGCGAGTCGCTCCTGGACCCGAGAGGCGTACTCCAGGTGGCGGTCGGCAATGGGGATGACCACGGCCTGGACCGGCGCCAGCCAGGGAGGGAATGTGCCGCCGTAGTGCTCTATGAGCACGCCGAGGAACCGCTCGATGGCCCCTAGCATTGCCCTATGCAGCACCACCGGGCGTTGCCGGGACCCATCCTCTGCCACATACTCCAGGTCGAACCGCTCGGGTAGGGAGAAGTCCAGCTGGATGGTCCCCAGCTGCCACTCTCGGCCCAGCGCGTCAGGTACAAAGAAGTCGATCTTCGGGCCGTAGAAAGCGCCCTCGCCCGGTTTGGACTGATAGCCCATTCCGGTATCGCTCAGCACCGCTTCAAGAGCGGCCTCCGCCTTGTCCCATATTTCGTCCGATCCGATGCGCTTCTCCGGCCTCAGCGATAGGGCGATGCGAAGGTTGTCAAACTGGAACAGGGCGTAGGCCTCCGTCAGCATTTGGATGAAGCTACGGGTCTCGTTTCCTATCTGTTCGGGGGTGCAGAAGATGTGGGCATCGTCCTGGGAGAAGGTGCGCACGCGAGTCAGTCCGTGGGTCACGCCGGAGCGTTCGTACCGGTGCAGGCGCCCGAAGTCCGCCAGCCGCATAGGCAGCTCCCGGTAGGAGCGAAGCTGGGAGGCGTAGATGAGGGCGGCCGCCGGGCAGTTCATGGGCTTTACCCCGTACTCCCGGTCATCCAGGTGGATGAAAAACATGTTCTCCTGGTAGTTATCATAGTGCCCGGAGCGCTTCCAAAGCTCCGTGGAGAATATCTGAGGGGTGATCACCTCCTGATACCCATACCGTTGATACAGCTCCCGCACATAGTCCGTAAGCAGGTTGTAGACGGTGGCACCCTTGGGAAGGAAGAAGGGGCTGGCCGGTGCTATGGGGTCAAAGAAGAAGAGGCCAAGCTCAGGCCCCAGCTTGCGATGGTCCCGCAGCTGGGCCTGCTCAAGCCGTTTCAAGTGGTCGTCCAGCGCCTCCTGGGACTCGAAGGCGGTGCCGTAGATCCGCTGGAGCATGGGGCGGTGCTCATCGCCACGCCAGTAGGCGCCGGCTATGGAGAGGAGCTTGAAGGCGGGGATGGCGCCGGTGGACTCAACGTGAGGGCCTTCACACAGGTCCTCGAACTCCCCGTGTCGGTAGGTGGAGATGGCCTCCCCCTCCGGGATCTCCTCCAGGATCTCGATCTTTAAGGGCTGGTCCGCGAACTGCTTCTGAGCCTCGCTGCGGGAGAGCTCGCGCCTGTCGAAGGGGATGTCCCTGGCAACGTCCTCCCGCATGTGTGCCTCAATGGTCTCCAGCTCCTCCGGGGTAAAGGGCTCCGGCACCAGGAAATCGTAGTAGAAGCCGTCCTCCGTGGGAGGGCCTATGCCCAGCTTTGCATCCGGGAAGAGGGTCAGCACCACACCGGCCATGACGTGGGCCGCGGAGTGGCGCATCCGGTGTCGGTAGTCGGCCAGATCGTTGGGCGCGTTGCCCGGCTGAGACGAGTGTTGCATGATGGTCACCTCCAGGTCTAGCTACAGAGCTTGGGCTGCGCTATCCCTAGCGGTGACACCGGGGGGGGTGAGCCCCCGGGAGTTCCTCCAGAATGTGGAACCTAGTCGCAACATCGTGGCACCAGTGTAGACGTGGAGCCAGCTTAGGGTCAAGGGGGATTCGCGTCGCCGGCGATATGCCGTGGCTACCCGCCTTTCCCCACCACCTTACGCATGGTGGACCCGATCTCCCCCGGCGTTGGAGCGACTACCGCGCCCGCCTCTTCAAGGACTCGCGACTTCTCCGAGGCCAGGGCCGCCGTCCCGGTGATGATGGCACCGGCGTGCCCCATCCGCTTGCCCGGCGGCGCCGACTGCCCGACGATGACGCTGACCAGGGGCTTGGTGAACCCTCCAGCGCGGATGAACTCCGCCGCCTTCTGCTCCTTTGTCCCGCCTATCTCGCCGATGAGCACCACCGCCTCTGTCTCCGGGTCGGCGGCAAAGAGCCCCAGGATATCGACAAAGCTGCTGCCGACCAGAGGGTCGCCGCCGATGCCCACGCACGTGGACTGGCCGATGCCCGCCTCCGTAAGCTGGTTCACCGCCTCGTAGGTGAGGGTGCCGGAGCGGGACACCACACCGACGGAGCCGGGTAGATGAATCTCTCCCGGCATGATCCCTATCTTGCACCGGTGGGCGGGCGAGATGATGCCCGGACAGTTCGGCCCTATGAGCCGGGCGCCCTTCCCCCGGACGTAGCGGGTCACCCCTATCATGTCCCTGGGCGGCACCCCCTCCGTGATACAGATGATCAGTGGAATACCGGCATCGGCGGCCTCCAGCATGGCGTCGGCGGCGCCCGGCGCGGGCACGTAGATGATGGAGACGTTGGCCCCCGCCTCCTGGACTGACTCTTGGACGGAATCGAAGACCGGGACCTTGTCCAGGAACATGGTGCCGCCACGGCCCGGGGTGACGCCAGCCACCACGCTGGTGCCGTACTCAATCATCTGGGTGGCGTGAAGCGTCCCTTGCCTGCCGGTAATGCCCTGGACCACCAGACGGCTGTTGCTATCGACGAGAATGCTCATTGGCTCCCCAATCTTTTCAGCACTTCTATCCCTTCCGAGAGGTCGGAGATGGGGTGGACGTTGAGTCCGGAACCCTGAAGGATGCGTTTCCCCTCATCCATATTGGTGCCCAGGAAGCGGACGATGATGGGCATGGCCTTCCTCTCCGCCGGCACCGCCAGCACGATTCCCTTGGCGATATCGTCGCAGCGAGCGATCCCACCGAAGACGTTCACCAGTATCCGCTGTACCTTGGGGTCCTCCAGCACCAGGCTCACGGTCTCCGCCACCCGCTCCGGGTCCGCGCCACCGCCGACGTCCAGGAAGTTGGCGGGCTCGAATCCGGCGGCCCGGACCGTGTCCATGGTGGCCATGGCCAGGCCCGCTCCGTTCACCAAGCAGCCCACGTTGCCATCCAGCTTCACGTAGGCGATGCCCTTCTCAAGCGCCTTGGCCTCCAGTGGGTTCTCCTGGCTCATGTCCCTCATATCCGCCAGCGCCTTCTGTCGGTAGAGGGCGTTGTCGTCTATGGTGACCTTGGCGTCTAGGGCCACGATCCGATCGTCCCTGGTCAGGATCATTGGGTTGATCTCCGCCATGGAGCAGTCCTTATCCATGAAGAGGCGGTAGAGCGCCATAAGCTGGGGTGTCAGGGCCCTGGCGGCCCCGGCGCTCAGGCCCATGCTGTGGCTCACGTTCCGGCACTGGAAGGGCTGCAGGCTAACCACCGGGTTTATGGGCACCTGGTGGACCAGCTCGGGACTCTCCGAGGCGATCTGCTCGATCTCCATGCCTCCCGCCTGGCTGGCGATGAGGACGGGACCGCCCACGGACCCATCGATGACCATGCCGATGTAGAGCTCTCGCTCCACCTCTATTGTCTCCTCCACCAACACCGTGTCCACGGGAACACCCTCGGGGTCGGTCTGGAAGGTGACCAGGCGCGTCCCCAGCATGGCCGCGGCCGCCTGCTCCGCCTCCTGTGGCGTTGGGACCAGGCGGATGCCTCCCGCCTTACCCCTGCCGCCGGCGTGAACTTGGGCCTTCACCACACACGGCCCGTTCAGCCCCTGGGCCACCTTCTGTGCCTCCGCTGGCGTAGAGGCCACGCCGCCCCGGGGGACCTGGATGCCGTAGGTGGCGAAGAGCTCCTTGGCCTGGTATTCGTGCAGTTTCACGTTCGGGTGTTCCTTTCCTGAGGGAGAGATGACTCCAAGAGCCGCCTCATTTCGCTAGCGCCTTGATCAGATCTTTCATGCGTTGAACGGGGTACTCTCTCTTACGGTTCCACACAATGCAGCCCCGCATGACCTTGAACCCTAGGTTGGTGAGTTCGTCTCTCATCTCATCAAGTCCGTAGTAATTCCGCGGGTCCCAGATATGAAAGGTGATGCCGGACTTCCGCTCTACCATATAGAGGTGAAGGAAGTTGGGGTCAATGGTGCCGCGCCACTCTTCCTTCTCAACGTCCGTGATTCTAATCTTGAAGCCCTGCATCCCGTGCTCAAAGGATGGCTCCGGCACCGGAAAGGCCTGGTGGACAGCGGCGGCAAACTCGCGGTAGACGTTCTGAAATCGTTCCGAGGCTTCGTCGAGATATGTGCGGGTGTCCATAGTATCTTGTGTCGCTGGCATTCGAGCCTGGCGGAGAGGGTGGGATTCGAACCCACGGCACCCTTTCAGGCGCTCTGCTTTTCAAGAGCAGCGCAATCGTCCACTCTGCCACCTCTCCCCGCGAACCCGCCTATCTTATCCAAACTGCAGGTGGGAGGCAACGGTTTGCGCCCAGCATAGCGGTGTGTATTGGATGGAGGTTGCTGCTTCCAGGTAACGTTGCTATGATGAGGTCAGCTATCCATGCTCTAGTCTCTTAGTCTCTAGCCGAAGGGCATAAGGAGATATGTCAGGTGGGCACCTTTCGCATCCCACTGGAGATCGGTGACCCAGAGGGGCAGCGTTATGAGACCGTAGAGGCGCTGGTGGATACTGGGGCCAGCTATACGATGGTGCCCGCCTCTCTCCTCCGAAGGCTGGGCGTTACCCCACATACCAGCTCCTTTTTTATCCTGGAAGATGGCTCTCAACGCGAGATCGAGATCGGTCGAACGTGGCTGCGAGTGGATGGCAAGGCCGAGGTATCCTTAGTGATCTTTGGCTTGGAGGACACCGAGCCGTTGCTGGGCGCCCACACCCTTCAAGGGCTTCTCTTGGCCGCGGACCCGGTAAACGAGCGGCTCGTCTCAGTGCCTGGCCTGTTGATGGCACATCATTTGCGGCTCACTCCGCGCTGATTACATCGGTGGCCATGTAGGGTCGCAGCACCTGCGGCACCACCACGGAGCCATCTGCCTGCTGGTACGTCTCCAGGATGGCGATCATCACCCGGGGAATGGCCAGGCCGGAGCCGTTCAGTGTGTGCACAAACTCCGCCCGCCCGCGCGGCTCCCTGCGGAAGCGGATGTTGGAGCGCCTGGCCTGGAAGTCGGTGCAGTTGGAGCAGGTGCTCACCTCCAGCCATTCGTCGCAGCCCGGCGCCCACATCTCCAGGTCGAAGCTCTTGGCCGACTGGAACCCCAGGTCGCCGGTGCAGAGCTGGACGACTCGGTAGGGGATATCCAGCCGGCGGATCACCTCCTCGGCGTTGCCCAGCAGCTTTTGAAGCTCCTGGTCCGAGCGCTCCGGCTCCACGATTTTATAGAGCTCAACCTTGTCGAATTGGTGGACCCGCTTGATCCCGCGGGTGTCCCGGCCCGCCGCCGCCTTCTCCCGGCGGAAGCAGGGGGTGTAGGCCACGTAGGAGGCGGGCACCATGCCGGGCTCCAGGATCTCGTCCCGATGCAGCCCGGTCAGCGGCACCTCCGCCGATGGTATGAGCCACAGGTCCTCCTCCGCATCGTAGTAGAGGTTCTCCCTGAACTTGGGGAGGTTGCCGCTGCCCTGCATCACGCTCTCCAGCACCATCGCCGGGGGGTAGACCTCCCGGTAGCCATGCTCCCTGGTGTGCAGGTCCAGCATCCATGTGATGAGCGCCCGCTGCAGGCTGGCTCCGGCGCCCTGGAGGAGGTAGAAGCGGGAGCCGGACAGCTTCACACCGCGCTGGAAATCGATGATGCCCAGCCGCTCGCCTAGGTCCCAATGGGGCAGGGGCGTGAAATCGAAGGAGCAGGGCTCACCCCAGGTGCGCACCACCACGTTGCCGCTCTCGTCGGGGCCATCGGGCACGTCGTCGCTGGGGATGTTGGGCAGGGTGAGGAGGATGGCGTTGAGCTGCCCGTCCATCTCCCTGACCTGGCCCTCAAACTCCTTGATACGCTCACCCACCTGTCGCATCTCTTGGATCAACTCCGGCGACGGCCGGCCGCTAGTACCTATCTGATTACTAACCTCGTTGCGACGGGCCCGCAGCTCATCGCCCTGGTGGATGGCCTGACGGCGGCGGTCATCCAGCTCCAGGATAGGCTCCAGCGCGGCCTCCTCGCCGCGGCTCTGGAGGGCGTGGCGGACGTGCTCCGGGTCGCGGCGGATGAGGTCCAGGTCAAGCATTTACCAATTAGGAGTTTGGGCAATGAGCTCTGTCAAATCAGACAGGCCGTTGAGCCGGCCATCAAGCCTGCACGACAGCCTCGCGGTGAACGTGCGTGACGCGGTCAAAACATTCATCAGTTAGAGCTTTAACTAGTCGAGCAGGGTCGAATTCATTGGTAACTACGTGATATTCGAGTGATCCAGTCCAGACTGCTGCTGCCTTATATGCCCTGCACTCGGCTACCAAATCACTCATCCTATCATGGCGAAGGCTCCACTTGATGGAGATAATTGCGATAAGATGGTTATCTCGGGAAGCAGCGATATCAATCTGTGGGGCTTTACTCCGTCCTGGCAAGGAGATTCCTGGGAAAAGGTCTGTAGCTGGGAATTCCGTACGATAGGTAATTCCCGGGTTACCGAAGCGTTGGAGAAGATGTTGAATGATGCCTACGAAGGCTATTCCTAGGGGGTTCTGTCGTTGAAGCCCTCGGAATTCAGGGTGGAGCATTACTTGGTCTGTGTGAGACTGCAGCCCGCTAGGCCTGATACCTATTCGGGCAGCAAAATAAGATTCAAATGCTCTTGCTCGCTCGCGCCAGATATTACGGCCGGTGGCTCTCCTGAATCGATTTGAATCAATAATGTGGGGGAAAGCCTCGCCATCGGGCATGGATTCATACCATAGCAAAGCTTCGTAAACGCCGAGCCAAGCGCTCTCAGCGCCATTTCCGTATCTTCCGATTGCTTCGTCTACGATGCGTGAAGCTATCAGGTAAGTTTCTTCTCTACTAGGCATTTATGGTTTCACTGCCCCAATTACATACTCTGTGTGAATGCGCTGCTCTATTCCTTTGCCAGTAGTTACTGCACCCACTGGCATTAGTCGTCTGTCTCGATCAAGGGTTCGCTCAGCTATATCAACCAAACGAAAACCTCTCGCTGCGATCAGCTCCGCAACGTGTTCATGGGTATTGATCCGCATACCTCTGATGGTCGACGGGCCAACGACCAGAACAAGAGAGCCTCCTGAACAAAGCACGCGGAAATCTTCAGAAATAGATTGCTTCATGTCCTTGAAGTAGTTCTCGAGAACTCTTCCCTTGTGTCTATCAGAACTGGAGACGGTGTCAGTTGTTGATCTAATGGTTGATGGTAGAGACGCTCTTGTACCATTGCCGTTTTCTCGCTCACTGCCAATATATTGTCCTCTTAGTATTGAGAGTTCTTCAATTGGGTAACCCATCCATACAAGAGAGAATTTATGAGCGCGCATATAATCGATGGCATTGGCATATGGTGGTGAAGTAACGACTAGGTCGACGGAGGAACTCCGGATCGGGAGATTGCGAGCATCGCCATAGCAGGCAGCACCCGGAGCAGCGGTGTCAGGATCATGCTCTGTCAGGATCATGCTCAAGGAATCCAATGACTCTCGAAGCTCGCTTGGCGTACTCAACCAGAACATCTTTTGCAGGCTTCTTAGGATCTAAATGTGGGCGTGTATGAGCAAGATCTCTTGCTCTGCTTACCCCACCCGCCTTAGTTACGATGATTGAGGAAAAGATCACTTTTAGCAAGTTTCTGGCCTGCTGAACAGGTTCCTCTTTATATCGCACTTGCCAAGGTCCACAGTTGTACTTGAGTTTGAGGAAAGAACCAATAGTCAATGAATTCGACAGTCCTGGGTGAGGATTCTTGGAGAATTTGATTCCTCAATATCTGAGCGTCATTGGTATACAAGATTGCTTCTGCTCTTTGAAGAGCGCGCTCCACTACCTTTTTTGCTGAAGCTGTGTCGTGTTTTGAGAGCTTGACATTGCTGACTAAGAGAGCTGGAGGATCGCGGTCTATACCAATGGCCCTGCGGCCTAGCATGGACGCCTCTACCAGTGTTGTCCCTGATCCCGCCATAGGATCAAGAACAATGTCACCGCGCTTTGTGAGAGCTTCTATGAAAAAGCGAGGAAGTTCAGGGGGAAACTTAGCAGCAAAAGCGTGAAGATTGTGTCTGCCGTTACCTACCGGACTACCATGAAAACCGAGATCGGTCTTTAGCAAGACCTTAGTAACGGAAAATGTGTCAAGCAAACGGGTTGCGTTTTTCACGGCCACATTCTACCTGCTTCTGAGCTGCGGGAACAGCACCACGTCTCGGATGGTGCGCTGCCCGGTGAGCAGCATCACCAGCCGGTCGATGCCGATCCCCAGGCCGCCGGTGGGTGGCATGCCGTACTCCAAAGAGGTGAGGTAGTCATTATCCAGCCGGTCGAAATCCTCGTCGCCGTGCTCGGCCCGGAGCGCCTCCTGCTCCTGAAACCGTTGGCGCTGCACCGCAGGGTCGTTCAGCTCGGTGAAGGCGTTGGCGACCTCCATCCCCCCGGCGAAGGCCTCAAACCGCTCCACGTACTGCGGGTCGTCGGGCTTGGCCTTGGCCAGGGGCGACATCTCCAGGGGATAGTCTACTAGGAAGGTGGGCTGTACCAGGTGCGGCTCCACGAAGGCACCGAGCATCTTGTCCAACAGGCGTCCGCGGCTCATCCCTGCCTGGGCCTCCACCCCTTTCCTCCTCATCTCCGCCGCCAGGGAGGTGGCGTCCGGGAATGCCTCGGTGTCGATACCGCTTTGCTGGTGGAGCTCCTCCTTGAGGGAGACCCGCCGCCATGGTGGTGATAGGTCAATTGATGCGCCCGCGAACATTACAACCAACGTCCCGAGCACTCTCTGGGCCACCTCCGCCACCATCTCTTCAACCATCCGCATCACATCGTTGTAGTCGGCGTAGGCCTCGTAGCTCTCCAGCATGGTGAACTCCGGGTTGTGGTAGAAGTCCACGCCTTCGTTGCGAAACACTCTGCCAATCTCGTAGACCCGGTCCATGCCTCCCACGATGAGCCGCTTCAGGTAGAGCTCGGTGGCGATGCGCATATACAGGGTGCGGTCTAGGGCGTGATGGTGGGTAACAAAGGGCTGGGCCATGGCCCCGGCGGCCACCGGCACCAGGACCGGCGTCTCCACCTCAATGAACCCCCGGCTATCCAGGAACGCTCGCACCGCCGTAATGATCCTGCTGCGCTCCTGGAAGATGGGCTGGATCTCCGGGTTGGCCATCAGGTCCAGGTAGCGCTGGCGGTAGCGGATCTCCACGTCCTTCAGGCCGTGCCATTTCTCCGGCGGAGGGCGCGTTGCCTTGGCCAGTAGTGTAATCTCTGAAGCCTCCAGCGTCACCTCGCCGGTACGTGTCCTGAAGAGGATGCCCCTGGCACCCAGGAAGTCGCCCAGGTCCAGGTCATCCAGTAGCTCGTAGTCGCTTTTGAGGATGTCCCTGCGGAGGTGTATCTGAAGCTTGCCGGTGCCGTCCCGCAGGTCTATGAACGTGGCCTTGCCCATGGAGCGCATCGCGATGATCCGGCCGGCCACGGCGTACCTCTTGCGCGTGCGGTAATCGTGGCTCCGATGGGCCTGGGCCTTCTGGAAGAGGGCTATCGCTTCCTGGTTGGTGTGGGTCCGGCGGTAGCGAGGGGGATACGGGTCTATATGGCGGTCCCGTAGCTGCTGGAGCTTCTGCTGCCGCGACCGCGTGAGCTGCTCTCCCCGCTCTGGCATAGTATTCTACCTGTACAAAGCCGTCGCAAACTGAGAGGGTGCGACGGCTAGTGGGGACTGTAGTAACGCACGGCTGTAGGGCTATGTAAGTTTCACAACCTTGAGGGAGACGGTGCCTGATGGCGTCTGGACTTCAGTTTGATCTCCGGGTTTCAGGCCAAGGATGGCCTTGCCAATGGGCGATTCATTGGAGATCTTCCCCTGGGATGGATTTGCCTCCGCCCTGCCCACGATGATATAGACCTGGTTCTTGCCCTTGCCGGTAGACAGGGTAACGGTGGAGCCCAGCTGCACCGCTTTGGGCGGCTTGGTATGGCTCGGAATGATGACGGCATTCTTGATCATCGTCTCAAGCGTGAGGATGCGCCCCTCAACAAAGGCCTGCTCGTTTTTAGTCTCGTCGTACTCCGCGTTGTCCACCGTGCCGCCTATCTCCTTGGACTTTTGGATGCGCTGCACCACCTGCGGCCGGCGGAGAGACCGGAGCTGCTCCAACTCCGCCTGGAGATTAGAGAGGCCCTCCTGGGTGAGGTATGTCTCTTTCTGTGTCATGTGGCTGTTCCCGCAATGCAAAAACGGCTAAGGGCCCGTGGCCCCCAGCCATATGTAAGCATAGCGCACCGTCCCGAGGTTGTAAAGCGTTGTTTCTCCATCTTTTTCCTCATAAGGCGTAGCAGGGCTGTAGGGCTGTAAGGGGCTAGCAAAAGGGAGGAACCAGTGGCCGGCACTGCTTGACACTGGTTGGGCTGGTGCCTAGAATTGGGCAAGCCTCATGCCCATGCTTTCACCTATGGTATGACCCATCACAGGAGCGCCCAGCTATACCGCGCTCCGTTCGGTCGGGAGGCCCTCCCTGCCAAGCTCCTCTCTCCCTCTCCGGCGTCCTGGCTGAATAGTGGGCTACATCTACCTCAGGTAGCAGCTGCTCCATGACCAAATATATCTTCGTAACCGGCGGCGTGGTGAGTTCCGTGGGCAAGGGGATCAGCGTCGCCTCCATAGGGCGTATCCTCAAGAGTCGCGGCCTCAGCGTGGTTGTCCAGAAGCTGGACCCCTACCTTAACGTTGACCCCGGTACCATGTCCCCGTACCAACATGGAGAGGTGTTCGTTACCAGGGATGGAAGCGAGACCGACCTGGACCTTGGCCACTACGAGCGTTTCATTGATATCGAGCTGGTCGCCTCTTCAAACGTCACGGCGGGGCAGATCTACAGTACCGTCATTGCCAAGGAGCGTCGTGGAGAGTACCTGGGCGGCACCATCCAGACGGTGCCCCACGTGACCAATGAGATCAAGGCCCGTATCCTTGCTTTGGGAGAGGAGGCCCAGGCGGACGTGGTGGTGGTTGAGGTGGGTGGGACCGTCGGCGACATCGAGGGGTTGCCCTTCCTGGAAGCCATCCGGCAGATGAGGGATGAGGTGGGAAGGGACAACGTCTTCTATATTCATGTCACACTCCTTCCGTACATCGCCTCCACGGGAGAGCTGAAGACCAAGCCTACCCAGCACAGCGTTCAGGAGCTCCGGCGCATAGGTATTCAGCCCGATGCCATCATCGCCCGGAGCGACTACCCCATATCCGAGAGCATCACCGAAAAGATAGTCATGTTCTGTGACGTGCCCCGGCGCGGCGTCATACCTCTACCCACCGTGGATAACGTCTACGAGGTCCCGCTCATCCTGGAGGACGTGGGCCTGGGAGACATGCTGGTGGAGAGGCTGAGCCTCAGATCAGGCTCCCGGGACCTTGCCCAGTGGCGCGCCATGGTTGACCGGATGCAGAGCCCTTCGGGGACCGTATCCATCGCCGTCGTCGGCAAGTACGCCGACCATCCCGATTCCTATATATCGGTGAAGGAGGCGCTTCGCCACGCTGGGCTCTACCACGAGCGGGAGATAGAGGTGGAATGGATCCCTTCGGAGGAGGTTGAGGAGCGTGGCACGGAGGAGCTGCTTGCCTCCGTAAGCGGGATCGTCGTTCCCGGTGGATTCGGCCCCCGTGGCATTGAGGGTATGATCCAGACAGCGCGCTACGCCCGGGAAAACGGTGTCCCCTATTTAGGCCTCTGCCTGGGTATGCAGCTCATGGTGGTTGAGTACGCGCGGCACATCCTGGGCATGGAGGAGGCCAACTCCACCGAGTTCGATCCTGAAACACCCAACCCGGTCATTGACCTCATGCCCGACCAGCGCTCTCTCAAAGAGATGGGCGGCACCATGCGTCTTGGCCTCTACCCCTGCCATCTGGTGCCCGGCACCCGGGCCTCCACGGCCTATGGACAGGCCGCGATCCAGGAGCGGCATCGCCACCGGTACGAGTTCAACAACCGCTACCGCCAGCCCCTGGAAGAGGCTGGTCTGAAGCCCAGCGGCCTCTCCCCGGATGGCACTCTGGTGGAGATAAGCGAGGTTGTGGAGCACCCCTTCATGGTTGGCGTCCAGTTTCATCCGGAGTTCCTGTCCAGGCCGGACCGGCCGCACCCCCTGTTCCGGGAGTTCGTGGGCGTGGTCAAGGGCGTCATTCGAGAGGGAGGCCAGCCCCCGCTTCCGCTTTGACAGCACGGGGTAGACCTCTTGACAGCCGTGTGATATAGTGACGGTGCTGTGCATTGAGCTTCTCCTCGACACGGCAACTTAGGCGAGACCGACTCAGTGGGTTCGCCGCGGAGCCACCACCAAATCCCAGCCTGGCTGCTTTCTCAAAGAGGCTATTGGGCATCCTGGAGCCTAGGGGCTAACGGTCCAACAGATCAGCAAGCAAGGTTGACGGGCCGGCCTCAGTAGAGATCATCAGCACGGAGTTCGAGTATACGCTTCTTGAGGTTTCAGAGAGATAGCACCCAGGGCCCCTAGCGTTTTATCATGATTCCTAACACAATCGAAAACTTTGAGGCTATGGCGCTCCTTGTCCCGTGAAGGCCGCCGGAATCACTCCATTCGAATCACTTCAGTCAAAGGTTCTCATCTAGATGGACCACCACCCGCTCACCGATGTGGGCGTAGCCCGATTCTCCTGATGCTGGAATGGCACCTTAACCGGTGTAGAGGCACCTCAGCGGTCTAGAGCCTGGAGTATACGGAGTTCTTCAACACCACATCCTCTGCTGACATCCACACCGCTCTACTGCGTCCCCACACATATTTGAATGGGGACATCCTCGGTGGAAACTAAACATCCGGAAAGGCGGGAACAGGGTTGACAACACAAGAGGCCTTAAATCTGGCTGAGCTGGAGGCCAAGTCCAAGGATGACCTTCTCCGGATGGCTGAAGCCATAGGACTGGAGAATGGCTCTGCCATCGCGGAGCTTCGCAAGGATGAGCTAACGCAACGGCTGGTTCATGCCTATGCGGAAAAGCAGTGGGAAATTGTAGCCAGCGGTGTCCTGGATGTCATGAATGAGGGATATGGCTTCCTGCGCCAAACCGATGTTCACAGGTCCGGCCATAGGGATGTCTACGTCTCTCAGTCCCAGGTTCGGCGCTTTGGCCTCCGGACAGGGGACATGGTCACCGGCCAGGTACGTCCGCCCAAGGAGGCAGAGCGATACTTCGGCCTCATACGCGTCGAAGCCGTGAATGGGGTCGAGCCGGAAAAAGCGAGGAATCGCAACCATTTTGAGGACTTGACCCCCATCTTTCCCAATCAACTCATCCGCCTGGAGACCGAGAGCAACCTTTTGACCGCCCGCCTTATCGACGTCCTTGCTCCCATTGGCCGGGGGCAGCGTGGCCTCATCGTCTCTCCCCCCAAAGCGGGGAAGACCACGGTCCTCAAGGATATCGCCCACGGCGTGACCAGCAATTATACGGACCTTCATCTCATGGTTGCCCTTATCGGTGAGCGACCGGAAGAGGTCACGGATGTCCGGCGCTCGGTTCGTGGTGAGGTGTATAGCTCCAACTTCGATGAGCCTGTGGAGGACCATTGCCGAGTGGCGGAGCTTGCCCTGGAGCGTGCCAAGCGCCTGGCCGAGAGTGGTCAGGACGTGGTCCTTCTCCTGGACAGCATCACCCGTCTGACTCGCGCCTACAACCTTGCCGTTCCCTCCAGCGGGCGCACCCTCTCCGGCGGCATCGATCCGGTAGCGTTGTATCCCCCCAAGCGGTTCTACGGCACCGCCCGCAAGACAGAGGAGGGCGGCAGCATCACCATCATTGCCACCTGCCTCATCGATACCGGCAGCCGCATGGATGAGGTGATCTACGAGGAGTTCAAGGGCACCGGCAACTGGGAGTTGCACCTTGACCGCAAGCTGGCCGAGCGCCGCACCTTCCCCGCTATAGATATTCAGCGAAGCGGGACCCGCCGCGAGGAGCTGCTGCTTGACGAGGAGACCATGCGACAGGTGGTCCTCCTGAGACGGATGGTGGCCATAATCACCAGCGATGGCCTCCAGAATACAGAGGCCACGGAAAAGGTGCTGGAACGGCTGGGCAAGACCAAGGACAACACCGAATTTCTTGTCACCCTGACCAAAGGTGTTTAGCCGAACCGGAACGCCGATCTCCAGCACGCTCCTAACGGGTCAAAACATGGTCCTGAAGTCTCACCCACTGGCAGCGGAGGGCGATGGCCCCTCTATCTACAGCCTACGGAAGTCGCCCTTGCTGCGGCCCTCCACGGTAGCCATTGAGGGGAAGTGCGTCTGGGTGCCTTCTGTACCTGTGGATAGCAACGATTTCAGCATGGAGGGTCTGGAAATCGTCACAAAGGCTATTGACAATGCATCGGAATTGCACTAGAGTCTTGCGTGGCTTGTAGCCAAATGTATTTGGCACTGGAATGCAGAAGACGTTCAGGAGTTAGTGAGATACAGCGGTGTGGCACAAGGCGAATGGGTTCGGCTTACGGATACCGTCACTGTTTCCCCACCGCGAAAAGGCGGGAGAGTTAGGTAGCAGGGCTTGACAACCTATTGGCAATCGTGTAAAAAGGTTGGGGCTTTTGACTGGGGAAGGAGACGTATGGACTTATCCTCTTTCGCTCTACTTCCTTCTCAAAAGGATGATGCCCGGGCAGGTCGGCGTGGCCATGACCCGGGGTTTGGTATTTCCAAATCATGTAGCGTGGCTAGCCATGCCGACGATCTCGGACTCAATAAGGGGGTAGGACGTGAATAAGCGAATCAGTTTTCTCGCACTTTTTGCAGTAGGTACACTGCTGTTAGGGTTGATGAGCGTGATCGGCGCCCTGGCGGCGCCCTCCGCCGCCACCGATACCGGAACTGTTGCGCTGGACGAGGCCTGGTATACCACCACGGGCTCGGTCAAGATCACCATCAATGATGATGACCTTGATATTGATACGCTCCGCACGGAAGACCTGAGTGTGGGCGAACGGGATGGTTCCGGTGACATCGAAAACTTGAGTGCCGGGCGATTCCAGATGGCCAACCTGAATTTGGTGGGGACACCGAAGGTCTACGGTTCCGCTGCGGCCAGAACGGCTGGAACACCCGAGGTCGCTGGTACTCAGGTGACCGTGGTCAGCGCAACGCTGGGCGTCGTTGATGTGCTGAACGCCAGCGGGAAGCTTATAGCATCGGCCACACAGTTCTTCTTCGACTACAAGACCAGCGACGAGGACACGGTCAAGGTCAAGCTGATCAGCACCCAGGATACCACTACCTTTATCGAAACCGCTGACCAAGTGGAACTGAAGGAGACCGGTATTTCAACCGGGATATTTGAGGCCACGGTGACTCTGACCTCCACCGCCAGTGTCCTCGGCCCCAGCCCGGCGCTGAAGGTCCTCAACGGGGACACCATCACCGTCACCTACACCGATGAGGTGAACGCCGCCGGTGCCACAGATGTCAAGGTCAGCGACACGGCCAAGGTAGAGACCAACCCGACGCTGATTGCCAACGTGGTTCCGACGCACGAGGCTGCCACCCAGCTCCAGCTGCCGGTGTTCACGGCGGTCCTCAATGATAGCGATTCCGGCGTCGACGTCGGGAACATCTACCTGTTGATCGATAGAAACGACAGCGAAACTATCTACTATGATAACGCTTTCCGGCGGATAAAGATCACGGGCACCGACGAGACCGCCTTGCTGCCCTACTTCATCACCGCCGTGCTGGATGCCGACAAGTTCCAGGATGAGGTAGACACCCCAGAAAGTGCCGGGAACATCGAAATCGTGAAGCCGGCGATAACTGGTACCGGGGCGGCCGGGTCGGACGTGAATATCACGTACACCCCTGCCGCAGTGCTGGGCTCCGAGGGCGAGGAGGGTGACATTGCGTGGTACGTTGTCGCCTTTGACAATGCCGGCAACGGTACGCTGAGCGACTCCGACTCAGCCAGCACCAGCGATGCCGGCGATCCGCAACTACTGGATGTGGATGAGCCACAGCTGGTGAGGGTGGACAGGTTGGCGCCTTATGGTAAGGATGCACAGAAGGGCTTCTTCGGCATCGGCAATGTGCTGACCGGGAAGTACTGGGACGCCGATGACGCTGTGGTGAAGAGCAACAGGAAATCCAGCTTACAGATACTGTTCAATGAGAAACTGGACTCGCTGACCGTCTCGGCGGCGGACTTCACTGTCGATGGCTTCACGCCCTTAACCGCTGAGGTGTTCACCAAGCTGCAGGACAGCGTCTTCGTGACCCTGGCGACGGACATGGCTCCCGATGCCAAGCCTGACGTGGCCCTGGTCTCCGCCGTGGCCGACCTGGCGGGCAATACGAGGACATCCATCACAGCCATCGAGGCCTCGGACAAGATTGTGCCCAAGTTCACGGTGACCCTGGACAAGACGCTCACTAACAAGGGCATTGCCATCACCATCACCTCGGACGAGGCTATCAGTGGTAACCTGCCCATCGTAGTGCTCTACAAGGAGGAAGACGACGTAAACATTGAGAAGGTCATGCCGGTAGTGGTGACGGGGTCCAACGTCTGGAAGTCCGAGGTAACCACCTCCCTGAACGTGGCGAACAGAGATATGTCCGTCTACGTCACGGGCAAGGACCTCAGCCAGAACGAGGGGACCAAGGGAGAAAAGGACTCCGATGCGTCCGGGTCCATCGTCTTTGAGTACGATACCGTCCTCGACGAGCCAACCTTCGATCCCGAGAAGTCGCTGACGACCACGCTGGCGCCGGTCTTCTCTAGCGCTCCCTTTGTCAGGGCCGTCTACACGGAGAAGGTGTCCATCACCAAGGCCGCGTTCGGAGAGGAGGGAGAAACGCTGACGGACATCACCAGCGCCATGTTCTCCAGCGACCAGAAGACGTGGATCTACCCCGCCTCCGGCCTGGTGGTGGGTACGGACTATGAGCTGGTGGTTGACGCCGAGGATCTGGCGGGCAACACTGAGAAGGGCAGCCAGACCGAGTTTACCGTCAAGGAACGGGTGAAGATCGAGATCGACCTGGTGCCCGGTGCAAACCTGATCTCCCTGCCGGGTGCGCCCGCCAACGGTGACATCAATAGCGTGGGCCTGCCCAGCGAGGTGACATCAGTCATCACCTATGACCCCACGGCTTCCGGTGGCCCGTGGCTGGTGGCAACCAGGGGTTCGGGTGGGAGCTTCAGCGGAACTCTCAGCACCATGGATTCAATGCACGCATACTGGGTGGATACCACCTCCACGGCTCCTATAGAGGTGGAGATACCGGCCCAGGGCTTCCAGGTAGCGCCTCCGGCAATCCCGGTGGTGGCGGGCTGGAACCTGGTCCCAATAGTGGTGCTGAATAGCGATAACCTGCCTGCCAATATCTCCGCTGACCTCTACTTCGGCAGTGTGAACTGGATTACCGCCTACTCGTTCGACACCACGACCGGCTCCTGGGTCAAGGTGCTGCCGAACCAGGTGCCTGCCAACAAGGTAGTGCCCCTGAACGGTTACTGGCTCTACGCTGGATCCGCTGGAGTCCTGGTACCGTAACGACGACTGCTGTGGCGAAGAAGAGGGAGGGCTCTCATGAGCCCTCCCTCTTTCTCTATCCGAAACGTACAAGAGGTCTTTCCTCGTGCATGTCAAGCTGGTGGCTCGTCCGATCCTTCTCGGACTACTTTTCGGTCTCGTCGGTACAGGTCTGCTCACCCCGGCCCTCTGGCGCACGCTTTCTGCCCAAGAGCCTCCCCCCTTCCCCATCCTCTACGGCGGCCACGTGACCGTTGACGGCGAAGCGGCTCCTGCCGGGACCGAGCTGCTGGCCCGCGTTGACGGCTATGAGACCGGCGTCCTCGTTGAGGAGGGTGGGACCTACCGCAATCTCCTGGTGCAGCCCCCTGGCAGCAGCTATTTCGGCAAGACGATTACCTTCCATGCGCTGGGGTCCATTGCGGAAGAGAGCGATGTCTTCTCGCGATCGGGCGGGCCGGTGTTCAAGGCCTCCGGTGACGCTGCGTTCGATCTCCACTTCCAGCTTCCCAAACCGGAGCCATCACCGGTGCCCACCGTGGCTACGGCGCAGCCCGTAATCACGCCGGCACCGCCGGAAGAGACAGGGGAGGAGGGTGGTGACGGTCAAGAGTTGCCCATGGTGCTGCTGGTTGCGGGCGTTGGCGTGGCCGGCGCAGCCGTGGCGGCAATCGCCTGGGTCATTGGTCGCAGGAGGCACGAGAGCACGTAGGGTCCTGCCTATAATAGACATAGCAGAGATTAGCCCTCCCTCTCCGGGAGTGCTAAAATGTGTGAGAGATGTTCACGACGCTGACCGAGAGGCAACAGCAGGTCCTCATTATCATCGTGGGCCAGTATATTCGGGAAGGAGCCCCTGTTCCATCGGAGGGCGTTGCCAGCAAGCTCTCCGCCGCCGTCAGCCCGGCCACGGTGCGTAACGACATGGCCGAACTTGAGCAGGCCGGGTATATCTCCCGTCCCTACACCTCCGCAGGGTGTATCCCCACCGATCTCGCGTATCGGTTCTATGTGGAGTCCCTGGGCGGTGACCTGGAGCCGGCTGCAGACCTCCAGGAGGCGATGCGCACACGGTTTCGGCGGGCGCAGCCGGACATCGATGGGTGGTCACGCACCGCTGTCCAGATCCTGGCCCAAATGGTTAAGTACATGGCCGTGGCCACTCCACCCCGGGCCGTGGAGTCTCGTTGGAAGCACTTGGAGCTGGTCTATCTTCAGGAGTTCCTGGTCTTGCTGGTGATGGTCCTTGGGGGCACGCGATTGAAACAGCAACTGGTCCCCCTCCAAAGGCCGGCCACGCAAGATGAACTGACCCTTGTCTCCAACAGGCTGAATACCCATTTCAGCGGCCTGACGCACCAGGAGGTTGCCAGCTGCAACGTTGACCTGAGCCCCTTCGAGGGTGGCGTGATTCAAGCGGCGCTGGACATCCTCAGGGCCGAGGAGGCGGAAGGCCTTGGCGAGCCGTCCGTGGACGGACTGAGGCATATGCTTCGGCACCCTGACCTTTCCGGGGGCGCGCACGCCTCGGTGATCGCCGAGTTCCTGGAGAACAGGAGCCTCCTACTTTCCGTTCTCGGTGAAATTCCGGCCAGAGGTGTAGTCCACATAACCATCGGCAGGGAGAACAAGGCCGATCTCCTTAAGCCCTTTAGTGTTGTGATTACCCAGTACGGTATTCCCGGAGAGGCATCTGGTGTTGTGGGTATTGTGGGACCGACGCGAATGGAATATCCCAATGCCATCTCCAACGTGCGCTACCTCTCCGATCTGATGAGTGAGATGGTCCTGGAGGTACACGGCGGTCGTAACTAGGGAGCTGGTCCTAGAGACGAGCGACGCCTCCTGAGCCATCCCTCGTGAGTGCAAGCTATGCCAGACAAGCGTGAATACTATGAAGTCCTTGGCGTCTCTTCCTCCGCATCGGAGGAGGAGATCAAGCGGGCGTTTCGCAGGCTGGCCCTGGAGTACCACCCTGACAGAAACAGGGAGCCGGACGCGGAGGAGAAGTTCAAGGAGGTCAACGAGGCCTACCAGGTCCTCACCAATCCTGAGAAGCGGGCGGCGTACGATCGGTTCGGGTTTGCGGGTGTAAACGCCAACGGTGGACCGGCCCAGGGGTTCGAGGGATTCGAGACCTTTGGGGGCCTGGGCGATATCTTCGACGCATTCTTTGGCGGGTCCGGCGCCAGAACGCGCACCGGCCCGCGGCGGGGCGCCGACCTTCAGCTAGACCTCACCCTCTCCTTTGAGGAGGCGGCGCTGGGTACACAGAAGACTATCCAGATATCCCGCGCCGAGTACTGCCAGCGCTGCAATGGAAATCGCCGAGAGCCTGGCACATCCGCCGAGCAGTGCACCACCTGTAAGGGCGCTGGACAGGTGCGCCGCTCACAGCAGAGCCTCTTCGGCCAGTTCACGCAGGTAGTGACGTGTCCCACATGCCGTGGTGAGGGCCAGGTCATCCCACGGCCATGCACCGCCTGTCGTGGCAATGGCCACCAGCGTGTCTCTCGGAAGCGAGAGGTGACCATTCCCGCGGGCGTGGAGGACGGCTCTCAGATGCGCCTGAGCGGCGAGGGCGAGGCGGGCGCCTTAGGCGGCCCTGCTGGGGACCTCTATATTGGCATCCACGTCAAATCCCACAAGCTGTTCGACCGGCGCGACTATGATCTGCTGTATGAACTGCCCGTCAACTACGCCCAGGCGGCTTTGGGGGACTCGGTAGAGGTCCCAACGTTGCAAGACCCAGCGGTGCTCAAGCTCCCCGCCGGCGTCCAGAGTGGCGCAGTGCTGCGCATCAAGGGGAAGGGCATACCCCACCTGCGCGGCAGCCGCCGGGGTGACCTCCTGGTCAAGGTCCGGGTGGTGACGCCCAACTCCCTGAGCCCTGAGCAGGAGCGGCTCTTTCGAGAGCTCGCCGGGAGTCTGGACCATCCCGACGGCAACGAGCGTCAGGCAGGCTGGTTCGAGCGTATCAAGGAGACCTTTGGCGGCTCCTCCTCCTGAGCTTACCGGATGTCTGGCTCATAGCGTCGAGAAGTCCTGGCCATGCTCAGGGCTTTTTGATATTCGCGGCAAGCCGGATAGGAGCGGGGGCCTTCGGTGAATCTCTCGGTGAACAGCCTCTCAGCTACTCTCCTCTCCCTGTATGGGGAAGGAGTGAGGCGGGGATGGAGAGCGCCGCGATGAAGTGGTCAGAGCTGAGCATCCACACCACGCCCGAGTACGTGGAGCCCCTCTCGGAGTTCTTCCGCAAGTACGGGCGCGGAGGTGTGGTGGTGGAGGAGCAGGGCGCCTGGGACCCGGACGATGAGGGCATGCCACCCGGGCCCCCGGATGCTGTCATCGTCCGGGCCTATCTTCCCCATGACGCCACCTACCGCAGCAGCAAGGCCATGATTGAAGCGGCGGTACGGCTCGTCTCCCTTCTTCAACCGCTGGGGGAGCTCCAGGAGAGGACCCTTGAGGAGGCGGAGTGGGAGAGCGCATGGAAGTCGCACTTCAGCCTCCTGAGAGTCGGTCGGCGTCTGGTGATCAGGCCGAGCTGGCAGGAGTACACCCCCCGTGACGGGGAGGCCGTGGTGGTGCTGGACCCTGGAATGGCCTTCGGCACCGGGCATCACCCTACCACCCGCATGTGTCTGGAGCAGCTTGAGCAGCGGGTGACTCCCAGGATGCGTCTCCTTGATATGGGCACGGGCTCCGGCATCCTTGCCATCGCCGCGGCAAAGCTTGGCGTCCGCAGTGTCATGGCCCTGGACTCTGATCCCACCGCCGTAGAGGTCGCCCGTGCCAACGTGCGGGCCAACGCCGTTGGCCGTCGGGTCAAGGTTATCCACGGGACTCTTCCACACCCGCAGGTGGCGTCTGGAGGCTTCCGCATGGTTGTGGCCAACGTCACCGCCAAGGCCATTGCCGGCCTGATGACCTCTCTGATGGACTGTTTGACCCCCAAAGGAGTCCTGGTGCTCTCGGGGATCATCCAGGAGCGACTGGCAGAGGTGGAAGAGGCCCTTGGCGATGTGAACGCCGCGGTCCTGGAGCGCCCCTCCGATGGCGATTGGGTTACGCTGGTGGTTACGCGGTCCGTAGCTTGATTGCCCTCGTTGGGAAGGCTAGAATAGTCCTTCCACATAAAAGTCTGCTTATGGTGAGCGTACCCGAGCCATGAGCGGTCAGGAATGGCCATGTCACACAGGTCGCAGATTACACTCAGTGTGAACGGGCGCTCCCACCGGTTGGAGGTCGACCACCGCTGGACGCTGCTCCGCGTGCTGCGCGACGAGTTGGGCCTGACCGGCGCCAAGCGTGGCTGCGACCGTGGCGAGTGCGGTGCCTGCACCGTCCTCCTGGACGGCGTGTCGGTCTACTCCTGCCAGATGCTGGCCCTTCAGGCTGGCCCCCGGAGCGTGCTCACCGTGGAGGGTCTCGGCTCCCTTGACCATCTGCATCCCATCCAGCAGGCCTTTCTCAGCAACGACGGTGGCCAGTGCGGGTTCTGCACGCCGGGGTTCCTGCTCTCCGCGAAGGCCCTGCTGGACGACAACCCCAACCCGACCGATGAGGAGATACGGCGCGCGCTCTCCGGGAACATCTGCCGGTGCAACGCCTACGGGGGCATCCTACGCTCCGTGGAGGAGGCGGCGCGATTGCTTGCGGAAGGCCCAGGGGCCGGGTCAACGTGAGCATGCGTCTCGATTTCGCGGTTGTTATGGAGGCGTATGGCGTACTCAGCTATAGGTAAAGCCATCCCCAGGCGGGACCTGCCGGAGAAGCTCACCGGCCAGGCCAAGTACACCAGCGATATCAGGCTGCCGGGGATGCTCCACGGCAAGGTGCTCCGCAGCCCCTATCCCCATGCCCGCATCCTGGCCGTGGACACCGCGGAGGTGGCGCGGCTCCCCTGCGTCCATGCCGTCCTGACGCCCTTCGACGTCCCCGATGGCCGTGTCGCCCCCGACCTGCCTATCCTTGATACGGAGGTGCGCTTCGTCGGCGACGAGGTGGCCGCCGTTGCCGCGGAGGACGAGGATACCGCCCAGGAGGCCATCGGTCTTGTCCAGGTCCAGTACGACCCTCTGCCCTTCGTCACCGACCCTCAGGACGCGTTGGCGCCCAACGCTCCCGCCGTTCATCCGGGCGGGAACCTGGTCGGCGGCAAGCCTATCACCCTGTCCCGCGGCAACGTCGACGAGGGGTTTGCCCAGGCCGACCGTGTCTTTGAGGAGACCTTTACCACCCCCGCCCACTCCGGCGCTGCCCTGGAGCCGCGTGCCGCCGTCGCTTCCTGGGAGGGTGAGCGGCTGACCGTCTGGAAGTCCAGCCGCGGCATCCACGCCGACCGCCGGGCGTTGGCCCTAGCCCTGGACGTGCCGGAGGAGAGCGTGCGGGTCATTGGCCCCCACATGGGTGCGGGCTACGGCAACAAGGACGAGACCCGCCTCGCCGCCATAACCGCCATCCTCGCCTGGCGCGCCAGACGCCCGGTGGTGCTTGAGCTTACCCGGGAGGAGGAGTTCCTGGCGGGCCGATCTCGCCACGCCACCGTCACGACGATGAAGATAGGCGTGAAAAACAATGGCACCGTCACCGCCATCCTCGCTACCACCATCATGGACACCGGCGCCTACCTCTCCTCCGGGCCCGGCGTGGTGCGTCGTGCGGGGCAGGGCGCACTCTACCTCTACCGATGCCCCAACGTGCGGTACGATGGCTACCTCACCTATACCAACCGGCCCTCCGGCGGCTCCTATCGCGCGCTGGGCGCACCACAGGGCCACTTTGCACTGGAGCTTACGGCCGATAGGATCGCCCAGGAGCTGGGGATGGACCCCCTGGACTTCCGGCTGAAGAACCACGTGGGGCCGGAGGGCCAGCCGGGCGAGCGCGTCACGCCGCAGGGTGAGGTTGTCGATACCCAGCCCGTTGAGGGTGGCGTACCCTTCTCCAGCAACGGTCTTCGCCAGTGCCTTCTCCAGGGCGCGGAGGCTATCGGGTGGCGTGATCGCCAAGATGCGTTCAGTGCCCCAAGCGGCTCCATAAGGACCGGCGTGGGGATGAGCATGTTCATCTACCGGGGCGGCCCCGGCGGCAAGTCCAGCGCCAGGATGCGGCTCAACCCAGACGGCACCGTCCACTTGGAGGCGGGTATCATGGACGTGGGCGAGGGCGCGACCACCGTGCTCGTTCAGATAGCCGCCGAGGAGCTTGGCCTCCCGCCGGACCATATCCACACGACTCTTGCCGACACGGCGCTGACCCCGGAGGCGCCCATCACCGCTGGCTCCACGGTGACCGTCTCCACGGGCCTGGCGGTCAAGGATGCCGCCGCCAGCTTAAGGGAGAGGATACTGGAGGCTGCTGCGGCGCAGCTGGAGACTGAGGTTGCCCAGCTGGAGATACGGGACGGTGTGGTGTACGTGGCCTCCTCCCCTGAGCGACGGATGACCGTCGCAGAAGTGGCGGGCCGTCTTGGTAAAGCTACCCTGGAGGCCGAGGCATCCGTTGTGCCGGGGAGCACGGACTACGTGGTCAACTCCTTCGGCGCTCACTTCGCCGAGGTGGAGGTGGATACGGAGACCGGGCAGGTCAGGGTGCTGCGCTACGTGGCCGCCCATGACTCCGGTCGCATCCTCAACCCGGCTCTGGCTGTCAACCAGGTGGAGGGCGGCGTCTCCCAGATGCTGGGATTCACCCTCACCGAGGAGATGATCACCGATGGCCGCATCGGCACCACCGTGAACGCCAGCTTCCTGGAGCACAAGAGTCCCACCATCCTGGAGTATCCGCCCGTGGAGGTGATCTTCGTCGACGTGGTGGACCCGGTGGGCCCATTCGGTGCCAAGGCGCTGGGCGAGCCCCCCAGCATCGGCGTTGCCCCTGCGGTGGTCAACGCCATCCACGACGCCATCGGCATCCGTATCCACGACCTCCCGGTGACGCCGGACCGCATACTGAACGCCATCCAGTTGAAAGAGGACGAGTAAACCAACGGTGAAACCCTTCCAGTTTGTAGAGGCGGAGTCCGTAGCCCAGGCCGCCAGCCTGCTGGAGGCCGATTCCGAGGGCAACCGGGTCATCGCCGGCGGCACCGATCTCCTGGGCGAGATCAAGGAGGGAGTGGTGAACCCGGCGGCCCTGATCAGCCTTGCGGCTGTGGAGGGTCTGCGGGGCGTGACGGCGACGCCCGAAGGACTGCGGATGGGTGCCCTCACCACCCTGGCCGAGCTGGAGCACCACCCTGATGTAGCCGAGTCCTACCCTGCCCTGGCCCAGGCCGTCGCCTCTATCGCGACACCTCAGATACGGAACGTAGGGACACTGGGCGGCAACCTGTGCCAGAGACCCCGCTGTTGGTACTACCGCAGCCCACTCTTCGACTGCCGGAAGAAGGGCGGAGCCATCTGTTTCGCCATCAACGGCAGCAACAAGTACCACGCCATCCTGGGCGGCCGCGACTGTTTCATCGTCCACCCATCCGATGCCGCCGTGGCCCTCATCTCCTACCGGGCCGAGGCCGCCATCACGGGTCCCGACGGCCCCCGGACCATGCCCCTGGAGCAGTTCTTCGCAGGCCCGGACCGTAACATCATGGCCGAGAACGTGCTGCAGCCGGGCGAGCTGCTGACCCACGTATCCATTCCCAGTGCCTCGCAGCATCACCGTGGCCTCTTCCTGAAGGCCCGCGAACGCCAGACCCAGGACTTCGCCATGGCAAGCGTGGCCCTGGTCCTGGAGCCGGCCGATGGCCGTATCCGAGACGCCAGGCTCACCTTGGGCGGCGTCGCTCCCGTGCCCTATCGCGCCCAACGCGCCGAGGAGGCGCTACGCGGTGTGTCCGTGGACGGCATTGACCCCAAGGCGATAGGGGAGCTGGCGGTGCAGGGCGCCCGCCCCATGCGGGACAACCAGTACAAGGTTGGCCTCACATCCTCGCTGGTGGCCAGGGCCGTCAGGACGCTGCTTGCACTGGAACGCCTCGGAGGCGGAGGAGCACGCAGGGAGGCTCCGATCGGAGGGCGGGAGCGTTGACATCGAGGCCCAGGACGGCGCTCGTGCGGCCAAGCTGATCAGGGAGAATCCTCCCGATGCGGTGGTGGTCTACCTCACCCGTCTGCCCTCCCACGGTCGTGAAACGGCCCGCTACCTCCGCTCCATCAAGGCGACCCGTGACATCCCCATTCCTGTTCGTGGATGGCGGGGAGGAGGCCATTGAGAGGACGATGAGGGCGGTGCCGGACGCCCTGTTCACCACGTCCGACCGGCTGCAAACGGCTCTTGCGAATCTCTCAGCGGCTGGCGGCGTCCGCTAGCGGCCATCTCAAAGGGTGTGCTGGTTTGGTGATGCCACTCGGTGGAACGTCTTCTGGCCTGCGGTAAGCACCTCCTGAATTGACACCCTCCTTGAGCCCCTTCTATACTGGTTGCCAATCTATCGCGGAAAGATAGGTCCAAAGATGACCGGACCGTAGGCGTCCCTCTCCCTTCCTATCGCCAGCGTCCGACTCCATCCTTAGAGTGACGGCTGAATCCGGTCAACGGATATGCTGGCCATACAGTACAGGAAGAGCATCCCTCGGTACGGCTGGGTACGTCTGCTGGGCGGGCGGTTCCCCAAAATGGCTACCGGCCCCGGCTCCTTCCTGCGGCTGACCCAGGTCGCCGAGCCCCGGTTACCCACGCCCTCCTGGGTGCGGGTGCGTCCCCTCCTCAGCGGCATATGCGGCTCCGACGTGGCCGCGGTCACCGCCCGCAGCAGCCTCTACCTCTCGGCATTCCTCTCCTTCCCCTTCGTCCCCGGCCACGAGGTTGTCGGCCAGGTCACCGAGGTTGGCTCCCAGGTCACCGCCGTACAGGTGGGCGACCGGGTGGTCCTGGAGCCGGCCCTGGGGTGTGAGGTACGAGGGCTCAAGGAGGCCTGTGCCCCCTGCCGGGAGGGGCACTATGCCAACTGTGAGCGGGTGACGGAGGGGGATATCGCTCCTGGGATCCAGACGGGCTACTGCCGCGATACCGGCGGCGGCTGGGGCGCGCAGCTGGTTGCCCATGAGAACCAGCTTCACACCGTGCCCGCCGAACTGCCCGATGACGCCGCCGTGCTGGCGGAGCCACTGAGCTGCGCGGTGCATGGCGTGCTCTCGGCTCGGATGGTGGAGGGGGCCAGGGTGCTTGTGGTTGGCTGTGGGACCGTCGGGTTGCTCACCATCGCCGCTATCCGGGCACTGGCGCCGTCGTGTACCATTGTCGCCATGGCAAGGCATTCCCATCAGCGGGAGCTGGCCCGGGACCTCGGCGCCGATCACCTGGTGCAGCCTGGTCGCAACGGGCAGGACGAGCTGGCACGCCTATCGGACTCGGTGCTCTATTCGTTGCCCGTGGGCAGGCCCACGGTCCTGGGCGGCTTTGATGTTACCTTTGAGTGCTCCGGTTCCGCCGGAGGCCTGGAAGACGCCCTCTGGTGGACCCGCTCCCAGGGTCAGGTGGTGATGCTCGGGATGCCCCATGTAGGCAAGGTTGACCTGACGCCCCTCTGGTATCGGGAGCTCACCGTCCGTGGTGCCTACACCTACTCCGTGGAGGGCTGCGGAGAGGGCCCGACGCGGACGTTCGACCTTGCCCTGGAGATGCTCTCCCGGGACGGCTGGGCCAGGCGGCTGGGCGTCCTGGTGACGCACCGCTTCCCGCTGAAGGGCTACCGGAAGGCCCTGGCCACGGCTATGCTCTCCGGCCGGTCGAGAGCGGTGAAGACCGTGTTCGATCTGACACAGGAGGAGGAGCCATGAGCGACGGTACTCCGGGCGCCACGGAGCTGGACAAGGCGGCGCTGGTCACCTATGTGGAGCGACCCAACGACCGGTACTACTTCCACAAGGGTGAGGGCTTCCGCTACGAGCGGCTGCCCGAGGGCACCCGTGTCATCTACCCGCCGCCTCCTCTGCCACCGCTGCCCGACCTGGACGGCGCTATCGAGGAGGCGCTGGAGAACCCCCTGGGGTGCGACCCCCTCTCGGCCCAGCTACGGCCGGGTATGAAGGTCACCGTCGCCTTTGACGACGTATCGCTGCCGCTGCCTCCCATGCAGAGCCCGGACGTGCGTCAGAGCGTCATCGAGAAGGTCCTCGCCAAGCTGGCGGACCATGGCATAGATGACATCCACCTGGTGGCCGCCCTTGGCCTCCACCGGCGCATGACCCCCAGAGAGCTGAAGCGGGTGCTTGGCTCACGCATCTTCAACGCCTTCCCCTCCGACCGCCTCTATAACTTCGACGCCGAGGACACGGACAATCTTGTGCTCCTGGGCACCACCTCCGCCGGCGAGGAGGTGGTGCTGCCCAAGAGAGTCGTCGAGTCGGACCTCCTCATCTACGTCAACATTAACATCGTCTCCATGGATGGCGGCCACAAGTCCATCAACACCGGCCTGGTCCCCTATCGGACCATCCGCAACCACCACAACGTCCATACCCTCATGCACTCCACCTCCTACATGGACCCGCCCAACTCGGCGCTGCACCACTCCTGTGATCGGATGGGCGCCGTGGTGGAGGAGCACGTCAACGTCTTCAAGATTGAGACCACCCTGAACACGCATACCTTCCCGCCGTTGCTGAACCACCTGCAGAAGACGGAGCGGGACTGGAGCCTCTGGGATAAGGCGGTCTTCGGCATCAACCGGCGCAGCCTGGACCTCATGCCCTATTCGTTGCGGCGTGCGATCTTCCAGGGGTTACGAGCACCCTTTGGCGTCACCGGCATAGCCGCCGGCCTCACCGACCCCGTTCACGAGTACACCCTGGCCAACGTCTACCGCCAGCAGGTGGTGCCGGTCAAGGGCCAGGCGGACATCATGATAGCCGGAATGCCGTACCTGGGCCCGTACAACGTCAGCTCAATCCTGAACCCTGTCCTGGTCCACTGCAACGCCCTGGGCTATATGTTCAACCTCTACCGTGGCAAGCCGCTGGTGCGACGGGGAGGCGTCATCATCCTCATGCACCCCCTGGAGAGGCGGTTCAACCCCGTACATCACCCGTCCTATATCGATTTCTACGACCAGGTGCTCTCCCAGACCCGGGACCCCGCTGAGATAGAGCGTGGGTACGAGGAGTCCTTTGCCACCAACCCCCGGTATATCGAGCTCTACCGTAACTCCCATGCCTACCACGGCGTCCACCCCTTCTACATGTGGTACTGGGCCTGCTACGCGCAAAGCTACCTGGGCAAGGTCATCGTTCTAGGTGCAAGGGACAAGCAGGTTGCGGATACCCTCGGATACGACATAGCGTCGACGCTGGAGGAGGCCCTGGCGATGGCTCAGGACACCGTCGGCCCCAGTCCGCAGGTGACGGCGTACCACTGGCCTCCGGTGTTCATGTGTGATGTGGAGTAGCAGGTGAGCCGGGAGCGTTGGACGATCATAGCCAACCCCGTTGCGGGCCGAGGCAAGGCGGTAACCCTGGCCCGGGAGCTGGCCCGCGCCCTGGAAGGTGCCGGCGAGACCGTCTCCGTGACGGTGACCGAGGCCAAGGGGGATGCCGAGCGTACGGCCCGCCAGGCGGTGGAGGCCGGTGCCACCAGGGTCATCGGCTGCGGCGGTGACGGCACAGTGCACGAGATGGTCAACGGACTCATGACGGTGCCGGATGCCTCCAGCAACGCCGTCCTGGGCATAGTTCCCTTTGGACGGTGCAACGACCTGGTATTTGGCCTGGGCCTTCCCAAAAGCTCAGCTGCCACGGCGCAGGCCCTGCTGCACGGCACCGTGCGGCCCATCGACCTGGGGCGTGTCGGGGACCGCTACTACGCCACAATAGCCACCCTGGGCTTCGACAGCGAGGTGGCGGAGTACGTGGACCAGGGTCGCCAACCCTCCTTCCTTCGGGGCACCGCCGCTTACGTCTACGCCGTGCTGGTCAAGCTGCTCCGATACCGCAGCCACTGGGTGCGCCTCAAGGGTGACTTCGGTGAGTTCGAAGGGCACATCTTCCTGGTGGCCACGGGCAATACGACCAGGTACGGCGGTCGGATGAAGGTCACCCCCTCCGCCGTCGTCGACGACGGCCTGCTGGACGTCTGCGTGGTGCGCGCCGTTCCCAGACGGGTTGTGCTCCGTATGCTTCCCAAGTCCTTCAACGGTAGCCACGTTAGCCACCCCGCCGTGTCCATAGAGCGGACCCGGCGTCTGGAGATAGAGACCCGGGAGCCCATGTGGCTGTGGGGGGATGGTGAGCCCATGACCCAGACGCCCGCCACCATTGAGGTTGTCCCTCACGCTCTCTCCGTGCTTGTGCCACAGGCCACGGAGGCGCAACCGTGATGCATCGCTTGGCGTTGGTATGGGGCCTCCGCTCAAAGCGGAATTCGACGCATGATCTCGGATTACAGCGGATACCTGCACAGAAAGAGAGAGTGACTGACGTATCAGCCTTCTCGTTCAACTTCTCACACGGCAACGTAGTGAATTGGCGTGCCTGCACCTTGCTACTTCTGCTAGAATTGCACAGGCGCTGTCCACATTTGAGGAAGTGCATTGAGTATTCGGGAATACTTTGTCGATAAGGTGGTGCTGGTCACGGGCGCCACGGGCCTGGTTGGTAGAGTCCTTGTGGAGAAGATCCTTCGCGATCTTCCCGAGGTCCGTCGGCTCTACGTTCTCATTCGGCCAAAGACCTTGCGTAACGGCGAGGTGGTCTCAGCCGAGGAGCGTTTCGACCAGGAGATTCTGGCCTCCAGCGCCTTCCAACGCCTTCGCAACCTCCACGGCGACGCCTTCTCCTCCCTGGTGCGGGATAAGGTTGTGGCTGTGGCCGGTGACCTCTCCGAGGAGAACCTTGGGATGGATGCCGCCACGTACCAGGCGCTTCAGCGGGAGGTCCAGGTCATCATCAACAGTGCCGCCGTGGTGGCCTTTGACGCCCCCCTGGGCATGGCCCTGGAGATCAATACCCGCGGTCCCATCCGCATCCTGGAGTTTGCCCGTGGGTGTTCGGACCCCATTGTGGCCCACGTCTCCACCTGTTACGTCAACGGCACCCGTCAGGGCCTGGTGAGCGAAGAGCCCCTGGAGCCGGCGCAGCTTATGGTCGGAAGCAACGGCTCAGGGGATGGGCCGTACCAGGTGGACCAGGAGGTGGAGACCCTCTCCCAGCTCATCCAGAGCGTGGAGCATCGCTCTCATGCTCCGTGGCGTCGCAGGCTCTTTGCCCTGGCGGCCTGGAGCCACAGAAACGGTCGAGACAACGGACAGGAGTCGGACCCCGCTCTTGCGGCGGAGCGACTCCGCCAGGAATGGGTAGAGCAACGCCAGGTTGCGGCGGGGATGCACTGGTCTCATCGCCGCGGTTGGAATGATACCTACACCTTCACCAAAGCCATGGGCGAGCAGATCATCATGCGTCACCGCGGAGATATACCCACGGTTATCTTCCGTCCCTCTATCATAGAGAGCGCCATGGATTCTCCGGAGCCGGGCTGGCTGGACGGCCTGCGTATGTTGGACCCCCTCATCGTCGCCTACGGTCGCAGGCAGTTCTCCGACTTCCCCGGCGACCCGGAGGCCATTGTGGACATCGTGCCCGTGGACATGGTGGTGAACGCTCTCCTGGCTACTATCCCCGGGGTGCATCAGCAGGGAGGGTACATCGTTCATCAGCTGGCTACCAGTACGGAAAACCCGCTTTCCGCCAGGGTCTTTTGCGACCTGGTGCAGGACTACTTCCATGGGGAGCCTCTCATTGGGCGGGGCGGTCCCTCCAAGACGCTACCGGACATCACATTTCCTTCCACCAACCGTTTTCTCAGGCGATTGCGCTTTCGCTACTTATTGCCGTTGAGGGGCCTGGAGCTTCTGGGTTGGCTCGGCTCGGCTACACCCTGGGGACGGCGCTTGCGCCGTACCTCTCGCTCGCGGCGTACCGGCGTGGAGAGATTGTTCCACTGGGTGCGGATCTATTCCCCCTACAGTAACGGTCGCTGTCTCTACCAGACCCGGCGCATGGGTGAGGTGCTGGCATCCCTCTCTCCCGAGGAGCAGGAGCTATTCAGCTTCGACGTTGCCGGGATCGATTGGAGGCACTACATCCAGGAGGTGCATATCCCGGGGATCAAGCGGTTCCTGTTGGGCATGGGACCGAAAACCATGGCAGAGCCGGAAAGGGCCGGAGACACGGTGGCAACCAGCGGGTTGGAACCCGCGGGAGAGACGTTGGGCCAGCCGGAGAGCGTTCCCTCCTCCCATACCAGTGGGAATGCCCCTGGGGCCCACCCCGGCGGAGCCAGGCGAATGTCCGTCTCCTTGCCGGATGAGCAACAGGTGAAGCGCTGGCTGGGGGCAACCTGGCTATGGCGTCCTGCACGCGGCGCCACCCGCTGGCTTGTTTCCCTGGGGATGCGGTTCTACGTGGGCCTGCAATGGGAGGGCATGGAGCACCTTCCTCCTTCGGGCCCCGTTATCGTGGCCGCCAACCACTCCAGCCACCTGGATACGGGTGCGTTGCTGGCCCTTCTGGGGAAGCAGTACCCTGACCTGCATCCCGTGGCCGCTACCGATTACTTTTTCAGGAATCGGCTCTGGAGCTGGGCCTCGCGTGTCTTCATCGATGCCATCCCCTTTGATCGCCAGAGCTACTCCGCTGAGGACCTTGGCCTGGCCGTGGCATTGCTGCGCCAAAGCCATGCCCTCATCTTCTATCCAGAGGGAGGGCGCAGCGCAACCGGTGAGATGCACACCTTCAAGTCGGGCATCGGTATCCTGGCCATGGAATCGGGCGCGCCGATCGTCCCGGTCAGTATCTCGGGCAGTTTCGATGCGCTGGCCAAGGGCCGGAGCATCCCGAAACGTCACCCCGTTCGGGTCAAATTCGGCGCTCCCATCTCTATGGGGCCGTATCTTCAGTCCTCTGGTAACGGGGCCAACCCGGAGCTGGCCCGGCGGATCGCTGAGGATGTCCAAAAGGCCATTGTTGCCCTTCGCTGATGGAGGAGCCGACGACAACGCCTCCCCTGAACGGCACACCGGCCGCCTTCTTTGACGTTGATGGCACCCTTGGCTCCTCCAACGTGGTGCTGGCCTACCTGGACTACCGCATTCGTGGCGCACCTTTCTATAGGCGGTGGGCAACACGGCTGCTGCTCTTGCTGCGGCTGCCGTATTACCTGCTCCTGGATACCGTAAACCGGGACTGGTTCAACATCACCTTCTTTCTTAACTATGCCAGGGTTGGGGAGAAGGAACTGGAGCTCTGGGCGACCGGAGCCGGGGAGCTCTATTACCAACCCCGCCTCTTCCCCGAGGCCCTTGAGGCGCTCCGCGAGCACCGGGCCCAGGGGCATCACATTATACTGGTCAGCGGTGGCATCGAGCCCGTGCTGCGGCCCCTGGCCCGGCTGTTGGAGGTGGACACGCTGGTTGCGGCGGAGCCGGAGGTCAGGGATAGCCGTCTGACCGGACGTCTGCTGCACGGCCCCATGAGCGGCCAGAACAAGGCCAAGGCGTTACGCCGGCTCCGGGACACCCTGGGAATAGACCTGGAGCAGAGCTACGCGTACGGCGACAACTACTCAGACCAGCCCTTTCTGGAGAGCGTTGGACACTCCGTGGCGGTGAATCCAGACCGCCGACTCCGAAGGCTGGCCAAGAGCCGGGGTTGGCCTATCCGTAGCTGGCGCCATCGTTGAAGAGACCAGGCGTGTGGCCTCTGCCCGCTGCCTCGTCCCCTCTGCTCATCCCGCTCTTGCTTTTCCGTGCGGTATGCCCATACACTGTGCCAAGTTCTGAGAGGGACCGCCATGGTCACTCTATGGGCCGGGTAGCGGAGCAGTTCTGCTTGGAGGAGCGCCACGGTGGACGCGCAGCTGGGAGTCCTCGCCATTGTTGGTCTTCTGGGCTATCTCCTGGGTTCCATCCCCACCGGATATATCGTCGTCAAGAGTCTGGCCCGAAAAAATATCAGGGAGTGGGGGACCGGCAACATCGGGACCCTGAACACCCTTCGGGCAACAAACTCCAAGCCCCTTACCCTGTTGACCCTGGCGGGAGATGTCCTCAAGGGCGTGCTGGCTATGGTGGTGGGCCTTGTGATGACCAGCGCCGCGGGCCATGACACCGGTATCGCCATAGCAACCGGCGGCATCCTTGCAGTGGTCGGCCACAACTACTCCGTTTTCCTTCGGTTCCAGGGCGGCAAGGGAATTGCCACCTCTCTACCCGTGCTTCTCTACCTTTCGCCGCTCATGGTGGCCCTCTGGATAGGGGTGTTCCTTCTCACGGTGGCTGCTACCAGGCTCCTGGTCCTTGGGCAGATCCTGGGAACCGTGGCCGTGCCCATCGGTGCCATCATTTTCTTTCCGGAATCCATCATCCCGATAGGGATTCTCGCAGCCCTGGTTTTCATCCGCCATGCGCCCAGGCTCCGGAACATTATCAAAGGCACAGAGCCCAGGCTCTACTACAAGATCGATAACCCTTCCGGTCACTAGGAGTTGCTTGCAAAAGGTTAGAGTGCGTCCTCTATCTAAACGCTGCGTATCCCTTGTACGTTGTGCGTCCCCTGTAGCCGCTCCTGGTGATCCACTCACGGTAGTGCTCCCCAAAGGATAACCGCCATGGCAGCACTCACCGCATACCTGCGCCGTCGCCCGCGGTGGACCGACCTTGGCCTTACGACGCTGGCGGTGGTCTTCGGCATGCAATCAGTGCGGGTGCTCTTCTCCCTGGCCTCCTTCCTGCTGCGAGACACCTACCACTGGGATGCTCAGTACATAGGAGCGCTGGGTTTCGCTATCTTCTCCACCGCATTCCTCGCGGCACCGGTTCGCCGCCTGTTGGGCCTCCGGCTCATGCTCATTGTCACCGTGGGCGGCCTGGGACTGCTGCGACTGGCCATGCAGGCATGGTCCGGCGACCCCCTTGGTGGACTTCGTTCTCGCCAGCGGTGGAGTGGTCCTCTTTCTCCTCTTGCTACCCACGTACCTTGGCTACGTCAGGGGTCGCCAGGAGGCGTCCCACAACTTTGCCCTGGGGCTGCTGCTGGGGCTCTCGGCTGACGTTGCCCTTCACGGTGCCTACACCACCTACGACCTGGCCTGGGACAGTGGTGCCGCTAGCCTGGTGCTTGTTGCGTTACTGGTCGGGCTCCATGTGGCCTTCCTCTGGGGCCTGCCGTCCCGGGCCCAGATCTCCGATGCGGAGAGAGAAAATGGGGATGCCCGGGAGGGCTCTTGGAGCCAGGCGCTGCCCTGGCTGGGCCTCGGTCCCTTTCTCTTCCTCCAGCTTCTGATTTTTCAGAACCTGGCACGCCTGGTGGCGTTGACCGAGTGGTCCTACCCGCTCGCCTACGCCTGGATGCTCGTCAGCCATGCCATCGGCGTCATGGCGGCCCTATGGGCGCTGAACAGCGGTCGGGGTTCCCTGTGGCCTGTGGCTGCCGTTGCCATGGCGGTCCTTATCGCGGTGCTGGCGGTGCCATGGGGAGGTGAGCTCTCCGCGGCAGGCGTCCTAGTGGTCGGGCAGGTCGCCGCGGCGGTGCTCCTGGTGACCATCGTGGCCGGCCAGGGTAGGAGCAGCGCGAGCCTGGGCACTACCCGGACCACCGTTGCGCATGGCCTGGCCATGTTCCTCTTTCTTGGCCTCCTCTTTGGCTACTACGTCATCTATGATATTGACCTTCCCTTCGGCAATGACCTGCTGCCGCCCGTGGCCGGCTTCCTCCTGGGTATATGCTGCCTTGCATCGCTGCCGGCCTTGCCCCGGGAGAGGCCCTCGGTCAAGGTCGCGTGGCTGCCCGCCCAGCTCTCGCTTCTCCTGATTGTCGTGCCCCTGGTCTGGGCCCTCACCTGGGAATCGCCCCAGGCCGTCACTGGCAACGGCTATCCCGTCCGGATCATGAACTACAATCTCCACAACGGCTTCAATACCGATGGCCACCTGGGCATGGAGGCCATCGCCCGGGTCATCGAGGAGGAGCGGCCGGATGTGGTGGGTCTCCAGGGGGTCTCCCGCGGGTGGGTCTCCAACGGCTCCCTGGATATGCTGACCTGGCTCTCGCAACGCTTGGAGATGTCCTACGTCTTCGGGCCCGCCACCGGAGAGCTGTGGGGGAACGCCATCCTGAGCCGCTATCCCATCAAGGAGTGGGGGAGTGTGAAGCTGCCGCCGCCGGACCTGCTCTTTCAGCGGGCGTACGTGTGGGTCAGGCTGGACCTCGGCGATGGCCGGGAGCTGCGGGTGGTGAATACCCATCTTCATCACATCCGGGGGGATATGGACGTCCGTACCCAGCAGACGCAGACCCTCCTCGACTTCTGGGCGAATGGCGACGGGTGGGCCATTATGGGCGATTTCAACGTGCGCCGCGCCGACCCCCAGGCCGATATGATGCGCCAGGCCGGTATGGTGGATGTGATCGAACTGGCGGGCATCGAGCCGGGCTACACGGTGCCATCCGATGACCCGCAATACCGGATCGATTACATCTGGCTCTCCCCGGACCTGACCGTCGCAGACGTGACCATCTCCCCCAGCACCGCCTCTGATCATATGGCCGTGACAGCCACTATAGGCCCGTAGCACCTGGCTCGCCCGGCTCCGCCGTTTCAGGCCCACCCACTGCGCCCCACTGGATGGTCCGGAGAGGTAGTATCTCGATAACCGGCGCCGACTCAAGGGCCATCTCCCGGTACTGCGGGTACTTCTCCCGTAGCAGGCCGATGGCCCTATCCCGCTCCGGCCCCGACTTTATAATGCGCGCCGTCCCCTGCACCAGAAGGTAGGCCAGCTCCTCCCAGTCTTCCCGGTACCGGTCCAGCACCAGGGCGACGTTGCCGTTGGCAAGGATGTTCCGCACCCGTTTCAGCCCCAGGGGAGTGGTCGTCTTGGGCTTCTGGTCTATGGCGCTAAAGAACCGCTCTCCATCGAAGGCAAAGCACACCGGCACCACGTGTGGCCGGCCCGCCGCATCGGTCGTCGCCAGCCGGGCCACCCGCTGGCTCCGGATAAAGGCGTGCGCTTCAGGTGATAGCGTTGCCATGGCACTCATATGTTACCTGATATGGGCGGTTGTGGAATCTTGTCCTCAGGCGGTGGATGCTCCATAATAGCCCTCAGGTAGGGAGGAGAGTATGCGACCAAACAAAGTAAAGGCGATGTGGCGTGAAGGGCAACCGGTGGTGACGGGATGGATCTCCTCCGGGAACGCCTATATAGCGGAGGTGATGGCCCACGCGGGCTATGATGCCCTGGTCATTGATATGCAGCATGGCGTGGGTATCCCCTTCAGCCAGGCCGCCGCCTGTTTGCAGGCCATCTCCACTACGGATACCGTGCCCCTGGTGCGCGTACCCTGGAACAGGCCCGAGTTCATCCAGTACGCCCTGGATGGCGGTGCCTACGGGGTCATCGTCCCACTGGTGAACAGCTATGAGGAGGCCGCCGAGGCAGGCCAGGCGTGCAGGTACCCACCCCTGGGGTTTCGCAGCGGCGGCCCCGGTCGCGCCCGGCTCTACGCCGGTCCCGACTATCCTCTGCACGCCAACGATGAGATCATCTGCCTGGTTATGATAGAGACCATGACCGCGGTGGAGAGACTGGAGGAGATCGCCAAGGCGCCCGGCATCGACGGCTTCTACGTCGGCCCCAGCGACCTGGCCCTCTCCCTGGGCCTTCAGCCGGGCCCTGACGTGGCCAGCGACCCACGGCACATGGAGGCCTGCCAGCGGGTGGTGGATGTGGCCAGGGACAAGGGCCTTGTCCCGTGCCACCACGGCTCCACCCCAGAGGAGGCGGGCCGCCGCTTCGCGCAGGGGTTCATGATGTGCCAGATCGGCAGCGATGTCGGCATGGTCACCGCGGGTGCCAGCGCCGCCCTACAGGCCGTGGCCAGGCCGGGTTCCTAGCCCGCCGGTTGCGGCACCGCTCGACTACGGAGGCAACTCGTTATGGCAACATCCGGAGGAGGCCTATCCCTCTATGACGCCGCCCGCTCAATGGGCGTCATCTTCACCGAAGAGGCGGAGCCCCAGGACCGGACGGTCGTCGCCAACGGCCTGGAGCTCCACTACCTGGACTGGGGCAACGAGGATAAGCCCGCCATGCTGCTCCTCCACGGCAGGACCCAGTCGGCCCACTCCTGGGACTTCACCTCCCTGGCCTTCCACGACGATTACCACGTCATTGCCCTGGACCAGCGGGGCCACGGCGACAGCCAGTGGGCGCCAGACGGCGATTACACCATAGACGCCCACGTGGGTGACCTAGCCGGCGTTGTGGAGGCGCTGGGCCTGGCTCCTCTGGTGCTGGTGGGCCACTCCATGGGGGGGCGCAACGGCATAGTCTATGCAGGGCAGAACACAGAGCAGCTGAGCTCCCTGGTTATCGTAGAGATGGCGCCGGCACAGGAGCGGCCCCAGAGTCAGCCATCGAACACGCCCAGGATCGGTATCTGGCACATCCTTCCAGCCGAGACCGATACGTTTGAGGAGTACGTGGAGGCGGCGCACAAGGTGAACCCCCGGCGCACCGTGGAGCAGCTCCGGGGCAGCCTGGCCCACCAGCTTCGCCAGTTCCCCAGCGGCAAGTGGAGCTGGAAGTGGGACCCCGTTCTGCGAGATACCGAGACCAGCGGTTGGACCAGCGAGGCCCTCTGGGAGTGTGCCGGCAACATCGGCTGCCCCACGCTGATGGTCCGCGGTGGTGAGAGCGGCATGATCGCCGATGAGACCATCAAGAGGATGGAGGAGTCCGTGGCGGACGTGCGCTCGGTTACCGTACCGGGCGCAGGCCACCTGGTCCCGGGCGATAAGCCCGCCGCCTTCCACCAGGTGATGCGGGACTTTCTGGCAGACCTCTCGTGAGGCCCAGGCGGGGCGGCGTTCGGAGCGCTTGGGCCGTTGCCGTGCCCCTAGCCCCTACTCGCCGACGATCACCGTCTTGCTGTCAGACCTGGTCATGGCGATGTGCGAGAAGTCGGAGTCCGGCGTAGCGCCGTGCCAGTGTACCTCGCCCGCGGGGATCAGTATAACGTCACCCGTCGTCACAACCCGCTCCTTCCCCTCCGCAGCCACGATGCCCGTCCCAGCGGTCACGATGAGCACCTGATCGCTCTCATGGGTGTGCGGTTTGTTCCGTATCCCCTTGGCGAAATTGATGATGTTCACGTTGTAGTCCCGGCTGTTCGGCGCAACCGGCTGCCGGGTGACCGGGCCTGTGAATATATCGCTCACGTAGGACTCCTTCGCGATCTCCGATGGTCGTGCAACGTTCACGGTGGCCTCCTCATCTCGCTTTTTCCAAGTCCGTCGTGCCTATTTGTACCAGTCATTGCCGGCCAGGGGCCATGGGTTCGTCCGGCTGGTTACCTCCGTGAGCTGGAAGAGTGCCCCGTACATGGAACGGGGGTGGAGCCACAAGCTGCGGCTCACCCCTCCCGGCGGCTCAACCCGGGTGATCTCGGCACCCTGCTGCCGGCTCCTTGCCTCAGCGGCGGCCAGCTCTTTCACCTGAAACACCGCCGTATAGACACCCTCGCCCGTTCCGCCAACCTGCTTCCACTGCTCCTGGACCTGCCGCATGGGTGAGCGGAGGCTGGCGGCCGACCACAGCTCCACGAACGTTCCGGTCTTCCCAAAGGCGAGCATCGCCGTGTTCACCTCCTCATCCTTCCGGTACGAACGCGCTGCCTCCCGCAGCCCGAACACCGTGGTCCAGCGACGTATCGCGTCCTCCAGGTCGTGCACCAGGACCATGACCTGACGAAGCTGGGTCACAACGGCCCCTGAGGGCTTCCGATGCCCCTCCTCTGGCCCGGCGTTCGGCCACTTGCCGCGAGGGGGCTGCTGCACCTCTATGAGCACGCCGGTCATGCCCAGAGGGTGGAGGAAGCACGCGGTCTCTGAGCGGTAGCTAATCTTTATTCCAGCATCGTCGGCGCGGGCCATCAGGGCCTTCAGGTCCCTGGACTCCGTGATGAGGGAGAAGAACTTTCCACCGTAGGCTCCCTCTCGCTCCAAGAACTTTCCTGCGTTGCTGCTGGCATCAACGGGCTGGAGGATCTCCAGGAACGTCTTTTTGCCGGCAGGCATCACCAGCTTCAGTAGACCGAACTGGTCCATTCGAGTGTGGTAGGTGGCTTTGATGCCCAATACCCGCTGATACAGGGCGGCGGCATCCTCCATATCCTTGGCTACATTGACGATCTGACGAAGCTGGTCTGGCATGTGTCTCCCTCCCATTCAAGGTTTCCCGGACATCTTATAACAACTCATTCCAAAACTGCATCCAGGGCCCACTGAGTCTCCTGAGACACCGGGCGGTCGCATCACTCCTCCGGCGAACGTTTGCTGAACCGGACGGGCAGCAGGACGGCCGCCGCCAGGAACATAGCCGTGGCGGCGTACCAGAAGGTGATGTTCGGGTTTTCGTACCGGCTTATCAGGTATCCTACCAGGACGGGCGATATGAGGCTGAAGGGCTGGCTCAGCAGCACAATGACCCCAAACGTGCTGGACTGCACGCCCTCATCCGCCACGTCCAGGACGGCCGTATGGACGACGTTGAGGATGGCGTAGAAGAACAGCCCCAGTGTCCCGATCACCAACCCTAGCTGGATGCCGCCCTGGGCAAAGACGATGGCCATGTAGAGGAGCCCCGTTGCCGTGAAGCTCGGCACCAGTACCTTCTTCCTACCGATCTTGTCTGAGACCACGCCCATAATCGGTTGGGAGATCATCCCCATGACGTACAGCAGTGCCAGATATATCCCCAGGACGAAGGAGGAATAGCCAAGGGTCTCTCTGATATAAATGGGTAGAAAGGTCAGGATGCTGAGCCTTGCCATGGCCATCAGAGAGCTGGAGGCTATGACCGCCATCACCTGGGGATTTGTCAGCAGGCTCCTGATTCCCCCTACGTAGGACCGGAACGACGGCCTGGCGGCCTGCGACGGATGCGGGGTTCCTATGGTCCTCCAGAGTATAAAGGCCAGCAGCAGCGCGGGGAGCAGGTGGGCCTGCAGGGCGATCCGCCAGGATACCGCAATGATGATGGCCCCTACGATTACTGGAGAGAGCGCGTCTCCTATGCTGGCCCCTACACCGTGAATGGCCAGGGCAAAGCCGCGGCGCTCCGGGAACCGGAGGGAGAGGAACCCCGTGGCTCCTGGATGCCAGAGGGCCGTCCCCAGCCCCGTCAGTCCCCCGGCAACCAGCACCAGGGCGTAGGAATGGGCACTGCCCATCAGGAAGAAGCCGAGCCCTATGGAGACGATGGCGCTGGCAAGGATGAGGGAGCCCCGTTTACGGTAGGAGTCGGCCAGGTAGCCGGAAGGCACCGTACCCACGCCGTTGACGCTCATCTGGGCCGTGGTGATGGTGCCTACCTGCACATTGCTGAGGAGGAGGTCGGCCTTGAGGGAGGGCAGTATGAGCGCCATGAGCCCCATGTACCAGTGCAATACCATGTGGCCGCTGGTAAGCGACCCGAGGAACAGTAGCTGACGGCGCCCCATCTCTCTGGCGCCTTGTTGGATGCTTCCGATGGATATTCGCACGGCGTACCTTTCAGCTCTGACGGCTTTTTGAGCCGGATCGCGTCGATTTCAGAGGCTAGGTGACTCGGAGAAACGTCTCGAACGGCAGCGATGAGATCCGTCGCTCCGTCGTGTCATCCACCAGCAGCTCCCGGAGGAACTCTCGCTCCCGTCCGGTGACCAGCGACCAGTACCGTGGTAGCTTGTCTTCAGGGACCCCTGACATATCGGTCGCAGCCTCTTTTTCCAAGGTCTTGACCACCGTCTCCACATCGGCCTCTCTATCCAGCTCCTCCGCCAGTCGGGGCCAGCGGAGACGGAGGGCCACCCACTTGCCCAGGGCCGCCAGCTCATTGGGGCTGAAGCTCAGCGTGTTGCCAGGGGTGCCGTTGGCCACGTGGAGCTGGAGGCGGAAGGCGTTATCGAACCGCTTTACCTGCCGGGGGTTCAGGTCCAGGAGCAGGAGCACCTCCCGCTCGGCCTGGCGCACGTGCTCGGCATCCGTGGTGAACACCTCCGACCGCACCAGCCTCTCCGCGTAAGACAGTGCCTCCCGCTCCTCCTTGTCCAGGGAACCTGACTCCTCGATCCCGCGGCCGATGCCGTGGACATCCACTGGGTTGGCTGGTTTTCTGTCCCTTATCTGGCGCAGGTACGGTTCCGCCCGCGCCTCCAGCGAAGCGGCTGACGTCTCAGTGGCGGGCGTAGCATCTCCCGTGATCTTGGCGAGGAGACGTTGCATGGCCGGCGGATCGGGCGTGGGGACGGCCACGGCCATCTGCACCACCTTAGAGATGAATCGGAAGCCATAGTCCATGGCCAGTGGATGCCCGCTCTCCTTCAGGTGTTTCACCATCTCCTGGTACTCCACCTCCAGGCTGGCTGCCACCACCGACCGGTCTATTCCAATCATGAAGACGCTCTTGCGTCCCACGTCCTTGCGTTCCGCGTCCGAGTTTAATATCTGGTTGATGGCCTCGACGATCTCGACGACATGCCGGCTGCTGCACCGGTCCAGGTCGTCCACGAACACGGCGATGGCCTGGTCCTTCTGTACGGTAAGCGTCTCCATCAGGTGGCGAATGTCGCGCTCCGCCTCGCTGGTGAAGCCGAGCTGCTCCTGGTACTTTGGCCTTGAGACGTGGCCCTGGAGGCTCCGTTTGTACGGATGGCTCAACACACCCCAGAACTTGGACCCGGCGGCGGCAAAGGTAGTTAGGAAGGCCAGGGCCCCGGCCGCTCCGTCCTTCACGTCAACGGAGTTGACCGCCGTTGAGCCGAAGTCAGTGGCTATCGCGAGTACCGCCGCAAAGCCCCCTGCCCCCAGCAGCGCTGGGAGGCCCACGGCGCGGACGAGGAAGCCCCACCACCCCAGCCGGCGTTGCTCCAGCCGGAGACGGAAGCGTATGCGCTTCACGGGGTTCATCTCCTCCTGGGGCGTATCGTAGATGGCCTTGGCCAGGGCCGCCCATAGCCGCTCGCTCTTCTCGTACTTCCAAGCCTCAAACCACACGGTATGCCAGAGCCGGCGACCGGCGGCGTGCGGTTGCTCTAGCCTTGCCTGGAGCTGCCGCATGATGGAGGACTTGCCGGACCCCCACGGCGCCGTTAGCCCTATGGCCAGCGGCAGCTGCGTGCGACTGTCGTTCAGCAGGGCGTCCAGCCCATCCACCAGCGGGCGGAACCCCAGGGTGTCCTCCTCGCTGGGCATATCTGAGACGGCCCTGGTCGTGATGTTCAGGACGGCGGGCTCACCGGGCGTAGCGGGGGCGGCCGTGGGCCTAGATTGCGCCTCTGGCGAGGGAAAGCGCTCCATCAGGAACTCGCTATATGCACGGGAGGAGTCCAAGGCCAGGAACTCCGGGTAGGTGGCCTGTATCTCCTCCATAGAGACGCTGCCCTCTAAGGTGCCGGCCAGTGCCTGGAACGCGATGGGTTTTGGGTGAAGAGGATGCCGCCGAAGAGGTCCCGCAGCCGCACCAGCGTGGGTGTCTCCGGGTTGTGCTCCTCGGCGAGCTGAAGTGAGCGCTCCAGGATTTCCTGCACGTCGTCGCTCACAGAGGGTAGCCCATCAAGGTCAAGCGGAGAATTGCGGGCGCGAGAGGCGCCCACGTCTATCCCATGGAGGAAATACTCAATGTCCGTGACGCTGTACGCAAAATGCTCCAGGAGCTGTTGAGGCTCGGAGGCTGCTGGATGGGCGCGGAAAATGCCGAGAAGCAGGTAATCCGAGCGGACGGGCTGATTGCTTTCGTTCGCGGCAGCCCATGCGAATGCTCGCTTGGATGACTCGGAGAGGCGGTCCCAGATGTTCGGTTCGGCCATAGCTTTGCTTCGGTGGAGCGGCGTCGCTCAGGAGACGGCATAGGCACAAACGGTTGTCAAGAGCGCGGTGCTCGTTGCGGGCAACGGCCCAGGCAAGCGTCGGCCATCGGTAATCTTACACAACGGGGGTATTCTACCGCAGCCGTGGTGCTGCGTACCATAGCCACACCCGGTGGTCGGGTAGCGGTTGCTGTAGGGGCTACGGCTGCTCGGGGTCTTCGTAGAATGAGAAGGCCGTTACCAGCGCCTGGTACTCGTCTGGGAAGATGAGCGCGAGGTTCTTGCGCCTGACGAAGGCCCTGACAGCATTTACCAGCCCCACCTCTCGGTCGCTCAGCTCATTGCTCTCCTGGGTGGGCTCCCTAGCGGCCGATGAGGGGGATGTTTGCGTAGCAACCGCAGGGGCATCGCCGCCAAGGTCAGACCAGCGCGGGAGGTCTGGATCAGCCCACTGCTGGCTCCCGCAGTTTGGACATCGCAGGGTGTTCGAGATCTGTGAAACCCATTCATGTCCGCAACGAAGGCAGATATTTGAGTCTGACATGTTCAAATAGCGGCTTCTCTGAGGTGGCTACATCACATGGCGACAGACGGCATCCGGAGTGTCCATGGTGCAGGGTTCCTACCCATGCTAGTGGAAGGAATGTGCAGGTGGGAAGTGGGGTGAACACCCATGCTCTCCGGTTGGGGCAATGGTAGGGTACGGATGTAAGGAGGGGTGTGGCGGCGTATGTCAGAGTGTGGCAGCGCACGCCGGCGTGCAACAGTGCTTGCCGGATATCGGCGATGGCCTTCACTCAGCGCCTCTCGGCGTGCTAGCCCCAGACGGTTCCTCGCCTGGGGCTAGCAACGTTACAGCGGGTGCATCGGCGGCGGCGGGGCACCGGCAACCCCGTATCGTCTCTACGCGCATCTGTGAACCATGTCGAGAGTCTGAGAGCCTGCGATCACGCTGCCCCCCGTGCCATCCACTTCAGCACCTCGCGTTCCCAGGGCGCAAGCGTCGTGAACAGTGTCGGGTTGGGCTCTACGGTTGCCAGTAGGCTCTCCACCACAACCGGGTCTAGCGTGATATGTCCATCCACCGCCGATGAGATGATCATGGCGAGATGCTCTCCCGTATTCATGGAATCCATCTGGAGGTAGGCGTATCCAGTCGTTGCCCCAAGGGAGAACCTCCATAGCGCATCCAGTCCCTCTGCATCGTACTGATCGCAGACCAGGACAATGACGACATTGGAGTTTTGCTTTCGGATCAACTCCAGCTTCTCCACTGCGGCGGGGTCCAGGACCTCAAGACATAGGAGCACCACATCCGGTGTTGCTTCCGATACCTCTCTTTGGAGGGACTCATCCGCCGTATCCTCTGTGACCCGCACGACCTCCAGTTCGGGGTATCCCGCAAGGAAGGCCTGGTAACCCTCCCGCAAAACGCAGCGCTCGTCCGGGAGGGAGTGTGCGAACCCATTGAAGTCGATGATAGGAGCCTCTCCACCGGTGTTGTTCATGATTACCTCCTCTGTGAATCTACCTGCTGCCGAATCTCCGGCGTCCAGCGAAATTGCGTCTTTGGCACGCTAGTCCTGGATGGTCAGGTCATCCAGCTTCTGCTCCAGCTCGCTGGCCAGGCCCTGGAATTGTGGAATGAGCGACTGTGCATAGACCACCATCTCCTGCCGCGCGGCCTCAGCCGTCTCATAGTCCGGGTTCTCCTGAAGCGCCAACATACCGTCGATGACCGAGGTGTAACCCCCCAGGAACTTAGTCGCCATCTCTTCGGCGTCCTGGCCAAAACTGCCGGCTTCTGCCGGAGTGGTAGGCGTTGTGGTGCTGGTGTCGGTAACGTCTGCGAAACCGCTCATGATGGTTATCAGGAAGCCGAGAATCAGTGATATCAGGCCTAGGGGAATCCAGGTTGTCATTGCTCTGCTCCTCTTCCTGCCGTTGCGCCGCTCGCTGTACATCCATCGTAGCGAGAGGGGTAGTGTGTCTAGCAGAGCACTACGGCCCTTTCCAGTGGGGCCCTTCGGGCACAATAAAAGAGGCCAATAGTCCCATGACCTCAGGGACTATTGGCCTCTCTAGGGGTCCGAAAGCCTACGGCAATTTCAGTGGTGCGCCATCAGCTATCCTACCGCGGGTGTTGTGCAGCTTGGTGCCCCCAAGGGGTAATTGTTCGAATCGATTCTCTATTTGCAAAATCGCACTGCGGCATGAGGAGATGCTATTCGAGAAGGCTAGCTTCCTTAAATTGGATTAATCCGTGTTGATTTGCAAACGCACCTTCTTCTAACATAAAATACATCGACGATGCAAGTTCGCCAAGATAACTCCGTCCTAGTGATATTCTTCGACGACATGCGTGAATCTACCGCGCTAAAGGCTGGCCTTACGGAAAAACCGATGAGCACACCTTCCAGAAGCTGCGACAAGAGCATGACTCGCTGCTAACCGAGATCATTACGCGAGGGAAGGCCGGGCAAGTAATCAAGTCGACGGGAGACGGACTCCTCGCCGTCTTCTACAAGCCATCTGTAGCTGTCGAGCGAGCCATCGAAATCCAGGAACGGCTGCACGGTCACCCACATCTGAGCGTGCGAATAGGTATGGACATGGGGGAGGTCTGCGGAGATTACAACGGAGACGAACTCACGGACGTTTTCGGGCGGCACGTCGACTGGGCCGCGAGGGCCACAGCACTCGCAGATGGTGGGCACATTTCTGTCACACGTGCCGTTTACATCGACGCCTTTAGTTGGCTTACGAAAAGTCGAATAGCTTGGGAAGAACATGGCTTCTACACCGTCAAGCCTGGTGAGCCTCCACTCGATATCTTTGAACCATACAACGCGAATATTACCAAGTCCTTAAGCGAACTCCGCGGCACTAAAGTGGAAGGGCCAACGCAGGCCTCTACCCAGCAAATCGAACCCTCCGCACCGAAGCTGCTTCGCCTCGTCCGACCCTGGGAGGCCGTCGCACGCGATGGCAGGGATTTCGCCGAAAGGGGCGGAGGTATGATGTACTGGTTCAAGGCCCCGCTTGGAGGCATCTGCTACGCCGAAGGCTTCCGGTATTTCCTCGAACCAGCCCTTGAGAACCCAAGAATCACAAAGATTCGCTTCTTGCTCGACTCGTCGAACCCTATCTATCAGGAGATATGGAGCAACCTGGTACTGCCCCTAATGGTCGAATGGGCAAAAAAAGAAAATCGGGCATTTGTGGTCGAGGACCTAGAAGGAGCCGGACGATTTTACGAAAGCAGCACCAGTAAACGCGTCGAATGGGTGCTGATTGACCTTTCGAAGGAGTTTAGCCCGTGCTTCAAGTTGTTTGTCGATGATCCGGACAACGACATCAACGTGAAGTCGGAAGCACAGATCTTTCTCTCGTCAGCCAGTCGAACAGTGCGGTTTAGCAATGGGGCGCTTGAGACCGTTCGCATCCCAGATGCCATTCTCAGGGTCGGAAGTCAAGACGACGAGTCTCTAATACACGCCCTAAACTCGCATTCCAACCAGTGGGACGCCCTGTTCAGCTGACTACAAGCTACCGGGTATTTGTTTGAACGCTTAGCCACATTAACTGCATGGGTAATCAGGATGTACGGCTATCGTTGCGTCTTGCGTGTGATTGACTTGGAACTCTACTTTCGGAGCCCCTTCAGTACTCGGTAGGCTCCGCCCGTAAGGTAGTGGGCCAGTCCCAAAATCACTAGCGCTAGGGGTATGTGGATCATCTCAAGCCACCGGACGTCCGCTATTACGTACCCCAATGAGTACTGGACAAACCACAGCACCGCGAGAGTAAGGGTGAGCCAACCGAATCGCCGATCCCGACGGAACCGGGCCAGAAAGGCAAGGGGAGTAACAATAAGCACTACGAAAATCAGTGAGATATCGGCTAACGCTGCATGGACATCAATAAAACCCTTTTCTCCCTCAGAATAGAATCCGGCGAACAAAAACGCCTGGACAACAACCGTCAAGGTCGCCAGGGCAATGAGCGCGGCATAAGCGCGTGCCACACGCGGCCGACCAATAGCTTGCTCCATGTCTCTACCTGCTAACGTCCTGGCAGGGCATCCTATCTGCCAAGATCCTTTGTGTCAAGCAACCGAGAGCCGGTGTGGTCGAAGGCCTTCTGCCCAACTTCGTGGGATGCGCGTGCCCCTGAAGGGTAATTGTCGAACGCGCAAAATGATGCACCTTTTGGAGTGGGGTCCGGTTCAGGACGACCACAAGCACCCCACTATCTTTTGAAACGCCTACTTCCGAGGCTATGTTGCGATGGTTCTTAAGCCGTGTCCTTCTGCCAGACAAGGTTAGGCCGACCCGGAGAGGCGATCCCTGGTAACACAGAGACTCAACTCAGGCAGAGCCAGAGTGCACGGATTCCCAACGATCACTCCAGGCCTGAATGGCCTCAAACACACGTCGCAGGTCTCGCCCTTTATCAGTCAGGTCATACTCAATAAGCACCGGCCGCTGGTTGTACACGCGCCGCTGCACGATCTCCACTGCTTCAAGCTCTTGAAGCCTCTGCGAGAGCAATCGGTCGCTGAGCCCAGGGACATAACCGGATATCTCGGTGAATCGCCGAGGTCCGTCCATCAAAGCCCTGAGGATAAGCCCCATCCACTTTTTCCCCAACACATCCATTGCTGCTTCCAGGCCAGGAGGACAGGTTTCATTGGAGTCCATGAGCGGTACCTCAGAGCTAAGCTGTTGCCCAACCGGAGCCTAACAAAAAGTAAGGGACTTGACAAGTGTGAGCCGTTAGACTAATCCTTGATTAGAATCTACTTGTAGATAAGTTGCATCAAAAGAATAAGTAGACATTGAAAAGAGAGGCAAGCCCATGACTACACCGAACGACTGGAACAGTGCAACGATAAAGGAGTTTCGCGAAAACAGCGGTAAGGTCGGTGGACACTTTGAAGGCGCTCCATTGCTGCTACTAACGACCAAGGGAGCAAAGACGGGCAATACCCGGGTGAACCCGATGATGTACCTGCCCGACGGCGACCGCATGTTTGTGTTCGCTTCGAAAGGCGGCGCTCCGACGAACCCCGACTGGTATCACAACGTTGTCGCGAATCCTGATGTGACCGTAGAAGTGGGCACTGAGACGTTCTCGGCCAAGGCGACGGTTATCACCGGCAAGGAGCGAGACGGAATTTACGCGAAACAGGCTTCTCTCTACCCTGGGTTTGCAGAGTATGAGAGGAAGACAACGCGCAAGATTCCGGTCGTCGCGCTCGCTCGTAAGCGATAGTTCGGCACCCCGTAGCTGGTGTGGTTAGCAGCCTTGTACCCAACGTTGTGGACGAGTGTCCCCGGAGGGGACTTGTTCGAAAGGGTAGATGCGACTTTGTCAGCCATGTTCCTTGCGTGGTGGTGGAGCTAGCAGGGTTGCCACACCACAGGCCACCGGCAACACCAGGAAGACAACCACAGCGGTCGTGTAGCTGTTCGTAAGGTCGAACAGGTATCCGAAGGGCAGCGGGCCCAGGGCTGCGAACGCCACCATACTCGTGGTTACCAATCCACGGATGGTTCCTAAGTGTGTGCGTCCGTAGTAGTTGGGCCATATGACTGCGTTGGCAGTCATGAGCATGCCACTTGTGAGACCCAGCAACCCGCCATAGACAAAGGCCTGCCAGGGCTGTTCTATGACCAGGGTCAGGAGCATGGCGAGGGCCAGAGTTGCCTGACCTCCGACCATTACGTACCGATTGGGAATTCTGTCGGACAGTAACCCCGCTATGAACGTTCCAACGAGCCAAGTGGATGCAAAGACGCTTAGCACAGAGGCCGCTACACCTGCTCCCAGGCCATGGCTACCCAGCAGGGATACATTGTGGAACACAAGGGCGGTGCCAATGAGCGATTGGGAGGAACCGGCAAACATCAGCAGCCAGAAGGAGCGAGTACGCAGGGCCTCGCTCACTGTCCAGTCAACTTCATCGGATTTGGCCAGGACCGCCGGTCCGTTGGGGCCGGGCGCCTGAGGGCTGCCCCCATCAGGCAGCAGCCCTACTGATTCGGGAGTACGACGGACAAGCAGGAGAGCCGGTGGTAGTAGGACACCCCAGATCAGGACAGCCAGTACAATCCAGGCACCACGCCAGTCCAGGTTGGAAATCAGCGCGTGGATGAATGGCGGAAAGAAAGCAAGGCTGAAAGCCGAGCCCATGAGGTATAGCGACATCGCTCTCCCACGTAGACGCACAAACCATAGGGCAACCAGCGTGGAGGGGATCAACGTGAGAGAACCCTGTCCAAGGATGCGGATGGCGCTGAACCCAGCGTACAGCTGCCAAAGGTGGCTGACATTGCTCATCCAGATGGCCGCGAAGCCAAAGAGGATTGACACCATGACGAGCATTGCTCGCGCGCCATACCGGTCAAGCAGGCGCCCCACCAGGATCATGGTTGTAGCCGCAGTGAGTGACCCGGCGGTGTACAGGCCTGAGATCATTGTCCTGGACCAGCCCAGGTCTTTGATAATGGGGTCCACGAACACAGATATCCCGTAGGTCTGCCCGGGCCCGGACATGAACACGGCTGAACCGGAGACCGCCAAGATGACCCAGCCGTAGTAGACGGGGAGACGGGCAACCCAGGGGCGCCGCGTGCTTGAGTACACAGGGAATGGCATACGAACAGTTGTCAGTGCTGCACAGTCGGGATGGTCCTACACCGGTCCGCTTCTTGGTGGTGCCCCCAAGGGGACTCGAAATTACCCTAATTCGTAGCTGAGTTTGGTGGATATGTGGCGAGCGTATACCATTTTATATGCCATTCAAGGGCTGAACTGCGGTAAACGGCAGCGGGCTTCGACGGACAATGGCGCCGCGTTACTGTCCTGCTCAGCGGCCATATGAGTGAGTCACCGCCGCCCACTGCACCTCGCCGATGATCTGGGTGGTGTAAACTGATAGGAAGGTTGCAACCGACTATATGTACCAAGCCTCAAGCCATGTGGCTGTCCCACAGGATGGGCAGGAAAGAGAGGAACCATGACCGACGGCTATGACATCACACCGAATGCAGACCAAGTACATAAGGCTCCTTTCCCCATACCCCTCGCGGAACTGCGCTCTCTGAGCCAATCGGAACGTGATTTTCTCAAGCTCATCCAGAATCTCATGGCGAAACACACTGCTCGACTCACTGGCCCTGGCACGTAAGTCCGCGAGTGTGCCCTTGAAGATGTCGTAGAGTAACTCTCGCTGCTCATCGGTCAGGTAATCAACGGCCTTCCACAAGACCAAACGTGTGGCATAAAGACTACCTGGGTCCGATCGGGGTACCTCGCTGCCCAAGGCTCTCTTCTCCCCTAGTACGTCACCGCCGACCATCGCACTTCCCCCACAATGTCCGTCTCCTCGGTCAACGACACCGGCAGCCAGGCCGGATTGTCGCTGATAACCCACCAGCCATCCCGGTTGCGGTCCACTCGTTTCACCACCAGCCCGTCCTCGTTTCGCAGGACGTAGATACACTTGGGCTGAAGCTCTCTGCGATTGCGATCCACCAATATCGAGCAGCCGTCGGGCAGTGTGGGCTCCATCGATGGCCCGCTGACCTGGACTATATCGGCCTGCGCCGGGTCGATGCTACGTTCCTTCAACCAATCGGCGCGGAACGGAACATATCCCACGACTTCCTCGCCGAACACCTCCGCCCCACTGCCAGCAGCGGGCCTTACTTCGCGGACGGGCAGGTTCCATATTCCATCTTGATCGTTTGCTTCATCGAGGTTGTATCCGGGTTTGGTCTCGGCGATGGGACGGGTATCTATGTTGGCGTGCTTCTCTGGCACGGGATAGCCGCCGTCATTGACTGAGACGGCGGGGCTGACGTTCCTGCTGGCGACAGCCGGAGTGGAGGTCTCAAGCAGTTCTCCAATGGATACTTCTAGCTCCTCTGCCACCTTCCTGAGTGTGGGTATCTGAATACCCCTGTCCATATTGATAATGCGATAGAGCCAGTTCGGCGAGACACCAAGTGCCTGAGCGACTGAATAAGCAGTCCGCCCTTTCTCCCGCATGACGGCCCTTAAGTTCTCGGCTAGTACAGGGTCAATGGACGCTGTATGCGGCATAAATTCCCTCCTCTAAATAGTTGTCTATTAGGTATTGACAATCTAGTATCCAAGCGGTATCTTATTCCTATACCACATGGACACTTACGAGGACGGAATGCTTGCAAAGCCAAATCTCTCCCGCACCCACGGACGCATTGCTGAAATAGGCATCCGGCAAGCAGACCTCGCCGCCCACCTGGGTATCCACGAAACCCTGCTGAATGCCATTCTCCGCGGACGTCGTCCCATGCCCGAAGGGATGGAGGCCCGCATTCACGCCGCCCTGGACGCCCTAGAGGAGGAGAAGCGGGTAGCGGCGGAAGCGGTGGAGAAGCTGCGGGCGGAGCGGGTGGTGCTGGATGCAGACGGGGAACGACTATGACTGAGATTCAAGAACTGCGGCTAATCAAGCTTGAGGAAGTCAAGCTTCTGACCGGCCTGTGCAAGACGACCATCTACGGACTGATTGCCAAGGGCGTATTCCCCCGGCCGAAGCAGACATTCTCCAGGCGAGTGGCGTGGCGGGAGTCCGAGGTCAGGGAGTGGTTGGAAGGAGTGCAGCCAACACAGCCTGAAAGGGAACGGAGGCGCGATGGCTAAGTTAATTCCGGTGGGAATTTCCATCAATGGCCGCCGGCGGCGTTTCACCATCATGCCAGGCGGCCGCTACCTGTATTCCTGTCCCAACTGCACCGGCCTAGTATCCAACGATCAGTCCTACTGTGAGTACCGGCGTCCGGCGGTGGAGGAGGAGAGATAGGGATGGAGTTACTGGCTGGGGCTACGTTCGGTCTGCTCTCGGTGGGCCTGCACACGCGCGGGGAGAGTGAACGCATAGATCAGGAGCAACTCGGTGAAGTCTCGCATCTGCGTGGCCTGTTGCTCCGTGAATACCTGGTCTTCCTTGTGGGCGGCCTCGTTTCCGTCCAAGCGTATGACGTGTGCCCATTCCCGCATCGCGGGCGTCATGAGATGCCGCTCAGCGAGCATGTCTATACGAGCCAGCAAGTTGTGAGAGAGGGTCATTTCGGGGCCGGCGATAGCTGTGGTTGCTCGCTGAAGAACCTTCCGAAACATCATTCCGGCGCTCGTCCAGTTTCTGCGGCGCAGGCTGTCCTGAGCTTCGTTGAAGTCCCGCGAGATGCCCTCTGGAACGTGATCCGGGGCCTCAAGCTTCTGAATCTTCGGGTTGATGTCGATCAGATCGAATCCGTTCTCTCTCGGATCGCCGAGACCTTGAGTAGGGCTGTGGTTACCTCCAAGTTTCTGGTGCTTGAACTTCGTAATAACCCCCTCGCGACAGGTTCGACACATCCAGAGATTAATCCATGTCGTCGGTTCGCGGTTCCTACCACCGTCAAATGCGTATCCATCGGTAGGTTCGAACCCGCTGCGCACAGTTAGGCAGTAAGGACACTCTTGTACTAGTTGGGTAGCCATGTCAAACCTCCTAATTCACGCTCAGGAAATCGGCAAAACCCTGGCTCCGGTGTACGGCCCGGAGTCGCCAAGTGATGCCGTAGATCGCCTTCTCGAATACTACTACAGACTCAGCGAAGCCGATAAGGATGCGTTCGTCGCTGCCCTGATCGGCGAGCTAGTGACTCTAAAGGCAGCAGCCAAGCATCGCCGCATCGACATCGACGAGTACCGGCATCTGGCGGTTCGGGAGGGGGAAGCATGAGCGTTGTTGAAAAGCGGGCTCTGAAGCTGAAAGAAGTTCTTGGGCTCGTTAGCCTGTCCAGTGCGACGCTCTACCGGATGATGTCGCTAGGCGAGTTTCCCCGTCCTGTGCAGGTCGGTCGGCGGGCAGCCAGATGGCGCTCTGACGAGGTGGAAGAGTGGCTGGCCTCCCGCCCACACACCGTTCCCGAAAGCCCAGGGCGAGCGAAGGAGGCGCGTCGATGAGCTGCACGACTGTCAGGACGCACACGCGCAACGGCTACCAGGTCCGGGCGCACACCCGCCAGACCAACGGCAGCGCCGTAGCCGAGGTGCTGATGCGCGACCTGGACCGGGTGTACGAGAAGCTAGACCGTGAGTACGTGGCCCCTGTGGAGCCGGTCGGCGGCGATGCCGCCTGCCAGCATCCCGGCTGGTATCCGATCCGGCGACTCCTCGTGGATACGCCATACGAAGACAGCCCGATACTGGCGTACGCCTGCACGGGCTGCGCGGCGAGCCGGCCAGCTGATGAGGCTAGGGAGCGGGCGCTGGCAGAGACGGAGGAGCGAGTATGACGACTGTATGGACGCAAGAGGCGGACGCACGGTTACGGGACTATCTCGCGTCACACGAGTTGGTCGTCGGCATCGGGACGGAGGAGTCGACGTGCTCGGTCGCGGCGATCAACCTCGCACTCACTGAGAAGGTAACGGACGCCATCCCGAAGTGTATGTCCAAGGTTGTCGGTCAATGGATGATCGTCGTCCAAGACGCGATGCCCTCGGAGATGCGCAACTCGTCGGGGTGGAAGTGTTTGCTGCCGATGGCCGCTGGCACGGGCCGTGATAGGGAGGAGGAGCGGCTAGCGCTGATCATGGATTGGATGTGGGGGACGGTGCTCCCCGATTTACAGAGCGTAGCGGATCGGGGTGGCTTCGGCGCCGAGTGGCGAATAATGTGCGTGGAGAAGTCCCCCGAGGCTGCCAGGGCCGCCGCCAGGGCTGCCGCCGGGGCTGCTAGGGCCGCCGCCGGGGCCGCCGCCAGGGCTGCCGCCGGGGCTGCTAGGGCCGCCGCCGGGGCCGCCGCCAGGGCCGCCGCCGGGGATGCCGCCGGGGATGCCGCCGGGGCCGCCGCCTGGGAGCGGTACGATCCTGTTGGGCTGTTGGCGCGGTTGGTGGCGGAGACGGAGGAGTATGGGATGGATACATGTCGTTGGTGTGGGATTGCCTTGGTAGTCGAGGACGACCACGGGAACAGCATCCAGCAGGGCGAAGATGGGGAGTGTGACAAGTGCCATTGGTGGAAGATGCACGAGCCGCCCGAGTTCCCCGCCTACGTCGGCTGGGACGGCAAAGAGCACGCGGAGTATTAGATGAACGACAAGCTGGGTTTCACCGTCAGAGAGGCTGCCGATTCCCTGGGCATCAGCGTTTGGAAGCTCAAGGAGGAGATGTATCAGGGGCGCATCAGGTACATAAAGATCGGCAGGCGGGTGGTGATTCCTCGCTGGGCTTTGGAAGAGAGGCTGAGGCCCGAGGCAATGAAGCTATTGCCGATGGAGAAGGGGACGGACAAGAGCACGCTGAAGACTGACCAGGAAGCATCACAAGCATGAGCTGCTACCCGCAGACGTTCCAGTGCTTCAGAGGAGACCACCGCAAGTGCAGCGGCGAGGTGCCCCACCTAAGCACCCCGCCAACTCCATGCCAGTGCGAGTGCCATATCCGAGAGCATGAGCTGGTGGCGGCGTGATCACAGCCATTACAGACCGAGGGGCCATGACCACATCCTGGCAACATCAGAGAGAAGCCCTGGCCTTCGTGAAGGACAAGCCTGGCTCGATGCTGGCTATGGAGATGGGGACGGGCAAGAGCAAGGTCGCCATCGACCTGATGAACACCCACGGCTACCGGCGTGTCCTAATCCTCTGCCCCCTGTCCGTGGTGTCCGGGGTGTGGCCCGGGGAGTTCGCAAAGCACAGCGCCGCGCCCTGGACCGTCTTGCCCTTGGCCCACGGAAGCGTAAAGGACAAGCAGGCCCAGGCGGAAGCAGCCCTTCTCAAATCGGAGCGGGCAGCGGTGGTGATCAACTACGAGTCGGTGTGGCGGGAGCCCTTTGGAAGCTGGGCCCGGAAACAGCCCTGGGACCTGGTGGTGATGGACGAAGCCCATCGCTGCAAGACTCCCGGGGGCGTGGCCTCTCGTTACTGCTCCCGCCTCTCGGACCGTGTACCTCAACGCTTGGCTCTTACGGGTACCCCAATGGCCCACAGCCCCTTAGACATCTATGCCCAGTACAGGGCATTGGACAAGAGCATCTACGGGACCTCCTACTTCCGTTTCAAGTCCCGGTACGCGGTGATGGGTGGGTGGAACAACCAAGAGATCATGGGCTATCAGCACCAGGAGGAGTTTCAGGAGAAGCTCTACAGCATAGCGTACCGGGTTGAAGCAGCCGACGTGCTGGACCTGCCGCCGCTGCTTACGGTCACCCGCATGTGCGAGCTCGGCCCCAAGGCCAGGAAGCTCTACCGGACCCTGGAGCGGGACTTCATAGCCGACCTGGAGGAAGGGCGGATCACGGCGGTCAATGCCCTGTCCCAGCTCTTGAGGCTCCAGCAAGTCACGTCCGGCTATGCACGAACGGAGGACGGGCGAGACGTGGAGGTAGACACCACCAAGGCCGAGCTTCTTGCCGACCTCTTGGAGGACATGGGCAAGGAGCCGGTGGTAGTGTTCGCCCGCTTCAAGCACGACCTGGAGGTCGTTCATAGGGTCGTCCGGAAGCTCGGGCGCCCCAGCTATGAAATCTCAGGGGCAAGGAAGGAGCTGAGCCTATGGAATGAATGGGGAGGCGTGCTGGCGGTCCAGATACAGTCCGGGGGGTTGGGCATAGACCTGACCAAAGCCAGGTACGCCGTCTACTATTCGCTTTCGTTCTCGCTAGGCGACTACTTGCAATCACAGGCTAGACTCCATCGCCACGGACAGAAGAGGCCCGTGGAGATCATCCACCTGATCGCCACGCAAACTGTGGACGAGAAGGTGATGGCCGCATTGGCGGCCCGAGAACAGGTAGTAGAGAGCATCATGCGAAGAGGCTTGAAATGACGACTGCGACAGAAACGCTAGGACAGAGAGTCAACGACTATGCCCAACTGGTGATGGGCATTCGGGAACTGGAAGCTCAACTCAAGACCCACAAGGAGGAGTTGGCCAAGAGGGAAGAAAGGCTCCTTGAGAACTTCTCCAGGGACGGCATCCAGAACATGAAGACCGCCACCGGGCAGACGGTGTATCTCAACCGGGAGGTGTTCGCCCGACTGGTGGGCGACACAGAGCAGGCCCACACGGCCATAAGGCAAGCGGGGCTAGGGGACTTCATCAAGCCCACGGTCAATGCCCAGACCCTAAGAGCCTACGTAAGGGAGAAGGAGGACGGCGGAGAGGAGATACCCCAGGGTTTGCAGCCCTACATAGACGTTACCGAAGTCTACAGACTAAGAGTGAGGAGCTAAGACGATGACATCGACCAAGACCAAGACAAACACATTAGCGACTATCACAGAGTACCGGGCCCTGACCACCAATACCAACGAAGTTCTTGCCGTAATTCAGGAGAACCTGGGCAACGAGAAGATGACGGACCAGGACCTGGACCGGATCATCCTGGACGGACTCAGCTGGAGAGTGCCTACCTTGGAGGGCGAGGAGTCGGTCAAGAGCCTGGACGGGATCATAGTCCACTGGACGACCCCCAGAGCTTACTGGAGGACCAGCCTTGACGATGGCGGTGGAAGTGCTCCGCCGGACTGCTTCAGCCCCGATGGGGAGTACGGCACGGGAGACCCAGGAGGGGACTGCTTTGCCTGTCCCTTCAACCAGTGGGGCAGTGCTGAGAAGGGCGGCGGGAAGGCCTGTAAGGAGAAGAGGTTGCTATTCCTGCTAAGGCCGGACTCGGTGCTTCCGGTGGTAGTCCAGGTGCCCTCCACCAGCATCCAGCGCATGAAGCGTTACTTCTACAGGTTGTCGGAGAAGTCCATGCCCCACTGGGGAGTAGTGAGCCATCTGGGGCTGGAGAAGGCCCAGAGCAGCGGCGGAATTACATACAGCCGCGTGATCCCCACGGTGGAGAGCGTGGTTCCAGAGGAGGAGAGGGGGAAGCTCAAGGCATACGTGGACGCCATCAAGCCTCTGGTGAGCCAGAGAGTCGCAGTGAACCGGGACGAATAGACAGTGGATGCAGGGCAGTTTCTGAGGGAGCTATGGGGAGACCCGTCACCCGGGCAGGTGCTGGTGTGGATGTTGCCCCAGAAACGCTCGGCGTGGTACTTCAAGCTGGACGGGGTGGCTGCCCAGCTTGAAGGCTACGCCGATAGGGACATCTATACCGGGGTGGGCATCGCAGCATCCGACGCCAAGGTCACATCGAATACCAGGGTCACCTCGGTCAACGTAGCGGGCATCCCTGGGCTGTGGGCCGACATAGACGTGGCGGGTCCGGCACACAAGAAGCCCAACCTACCTCCAACAGAGGAGGATGCCCGGGGACTCCTGGGGAAGCTGCCCTTCGCCCCCACCATCCTTGTCCATTCAGGGCACGGGCTCCAGGGGTGGTGGTTGTTCGAGGAGCCCTGGATATTCCAGAGCGAAGAGGAGAGGTATCAAGCCCAGGCGCTAGCCCAGTGGTGGCACGGGAAGCTGGCAGCCCTCTGCAAGGAGCGGGGCTGGACCCTGGACGCCACCCACGACCTGGCGCGGGTGATGCGGTTGCCTGGCACCTACAACAACAAAGCGGAGCGGGTCCCGGTGACGGTGCTGTCCTCTGACGGGCCTAGAGTCTCCGTCCAAGAGCTCCTTGATCTGGTGCCCATGACCGAGGAGAAGGTGGTGGAACAGATATGCATGCCTGTCGTGGGGGAGATCATCCTGTCGCCGGATGCGGACCCACCAGTGCTGAAGCTGTTGTCTTTGATGGAGAACGACCAGAAGTTCAAGAGGTCCTGGGAGCACCGGCGTCCCGATCTCACAGACCAGAGCGCCTCGGGGTATGACCAGAGCTTGGCAAACATCGCCCTGGCAGCGGGGTGGTCCGACCAGGAGATAGCCAACCTGATGGTCGCTCACCGCCGCAGGTACGGTGAAGACCTGAAGCTCAGGGAGGACTATTACCAACGCACGATTAGCCGAGCCAAGGAGCCAATCGTAGGAGTAAGAGCGCAAAAGGCGTTGGAGGACCTGCTGGATGATGATGCCGACCAGGAAGCCACACTGGAGGGGCTGTCTGCCGTGTTCGGAGTTAAGATGGCCCGGTTCATAAGGTGGTCCAGCAACGATGGGGAGCCCAGCTTCGACCTGGAGATCGAGGGGTGCGAGACCGTTCACATTGACTCGGTGGCTGGCATCACGAGCCAGCGGCGCTTTTGCGACCACGTGTTGGCCGCCACTGGCTTGGTGCTCTCAACATGCAAACCGAAAGAGTGGGGGAAGCGGGTGCAGGCCCTGTTCAATGCCCGGGAGGAGCGGGACACCGGCGATGACACCAGCCACGAGTCCTATGCTCTCAAGCTACTTGAGGAATACTTCGACTACAGCAACAGCAGCGCGGACTCGCGGGATAAGGGACTGGCTCAGCGAAAGCACTGGGTCGAAGATGGGTACCACTACTTCTTCCTCCAGTCCTTTCTCAAGTGGGCTGGGGTTCAGCACAACATGCGATACACAGCAAAGGAGCTTGGCCGGATTTTCCGGGTCCACGAGGGAGACAACCAACGGATACACGCCGAAAACAAGGACGGTAGCCCCTCAACTCGGAGCGTCTGGAGGCTCCCCGCAGGATAGTGTTATAGGAAAAATCATGCAAAAAACATTTTCAACAAAAAAGTTCATTATCACGTTATCTGGTTATCCGCTAGGTACGGCCCAGCTATGATAACCATCGCCAAAAAAGATTATCCGACGTTATCCGAATACCGGATTGTGGGTCCGCCCGGCACAGGCAAGACCTCGGAGGTGGCGAAGCAGGTGGGGGCAGCCGTGCGAGCAGGCAAGCGTGTGGTGGTGGCCAGCCTCACCAGGGCGGCCGCAGCGGAGGCAGCGGGTAGGGACATGCCCATCGGCAGGGAGAGCGTGGGAACCCTCCACAGCTTTGCTTACCGCGCCCTGGGAGCCCGGGACATTGCCGACTCTCCAAAGATGCTTGCCGAGTGGAACAAGGAGCATCCCTTCGACACCCTCACCGGAGGCCGGGACATGGATGCCGACAACCTGGACACGGCTCCGGGAGAGGGAGGCGGAGACGAGCGGTTCAACACCATGAACCTCAACAGGGCCAGGATGATCCCACGGGATATCTGGCCCCAGTCTGTACGGCAGTTTGCCGACCAGTGGAACGGGTGGAAGGAAGCCAACGACCTGCTGGACTTCACCGACCTGATCGAGCAAGCCCTGGACAGCGTGGAAGAAGCCCCCAACACCCCGGACATTCTTTTCGTTGACGAGGCCCAGGACATGGACGCCCTGGAGATGGCCCTGGTCAGAAAGTGGGCCACGGCAGCGGGAGGACTAGTCACCGTGGGCGATCCAGACCAGGCCATCTACAAGTGGCGCGGCGCTGACCCCAAGGTGTTCTACGAATCCACCATCCCCGAGGACCACGAGAGGATATTGTCCCAGTCCTACAGGGTCCCTCGTGATGTGTGGTCTCAGGCGATGGGATGGATAGGCCGGGATCAGACCCGGCGGCAGGTGGCTTACCAGCCCAGGGACGACGAGGGCAAGGTCATTCGTAGGGATGTGACGTGGAAGATGCCAGATGGCCTGCTGCTGGACATCGAGGATGCCCTGGCCAACGGCAAGTCCGTCATGGCGTTGGCCTCATGCTCCTACATGCTAAGGCCCCTGATTGCGGTCCTACGCCAGGCTGGAATCCCCTTTCACAACCCCTACCGGCGCAACCGTGGCGACTGGAATCCCCTGGGGAGGGCCAGGGGCAAGGTCTCCGGCTCAGAACGGCTCCTGGCCTTCACCCAGATGGTGGAGATGGGGGAGTGGAGCCGGGAGAACCTGTGGCGGTGGCTGGAAGCCGTCAAGGTAAAGAATGTCTACCAGAAGGACGGCAAGGAGTGGCTGGAGCTCCTGGATGACACGTGGGTCTCCCATGACGACCTGCACCAGATTCTCACCGGGGATGCCATCGGTGCTGGAATGAGCGGTGACCTCGGATGGCTCGGCCAGCAGCTCCTAGCCAGCAAGCGCAGGGGCATGGAGTACCCGATGGAGATATACGAGGCCAGGGGCCGGGAGGCCCTGGAAAAGTCCCCTCAGGTGGTCGTGGGTACAGTCCACAGCGTCAAGGGTGCGGAGGCCGACGTGGTGTGCCTGTTCCCCGACCTGTCTCCGAGGGGAATGGAGGAGTGGGACTCCGGCGACCCTCACCAGCAGGCCGACGTGTACAGGCTGTTCTACGTGGGGATGACGAGGGCCAAGGAGTCCCTGGTGATTGCCGAACCGGGTGGAGGCATGGCCGTGGACCTGAGCTCCGATGGCTAAGGAGGCCACCATCCAGAAGAACATCGTGCGTTACCTGAAGGACCTGGGGGCCTGGTGCTTCAAGGTCCACGGCAGCCCATACCAGCGGGCCGGGGTGCCCGACCTGCTGTGCTGCCACAAGGGGCTCTTCTACGCCTTCGAGGTGAAGCGCCCTGGCAAGAGGGCGACACCGATCCAGGCCCACGAGCTGGAGCAGGTGCAGACGGCGGGCGGTACGGCGACCGTGGTGACCAGCGTGGAGGACGTGCAGAGCCTCATGGAACGACAAGGGGCATCAATATGAGCGATAGGGAGGAAGTAGTGGCGAGTAGCGGTCGTTATGCAGCGGGCACCGAGGTATCCACGGACAAGTCCAAGACCGAGATTGAAAGGACCCTTGCTCGGTACGGAGCTGACCAGTTCATGTACGGCTGGGAAACCTCCAGGGCAATGATCGGCTTCAGGTCTCGTGGAAAGATGGTCCGGCTTAGTCTCCCGCTTCCAGGTCGCAACTCCGATGAGTTTCTGTTGACGCCTAGCCGCAAGTGGCAGCGGTCCGCCGCTGAGATCGAGAAAGCCTATGAGCAAGCCGTCAGGCAGCGGTGGCGGGCTCTGGCCTTTGTCGTGAAGGCGAAACTGGAGGCCGTTGAGACAGGTATTACCACCTTCGAGGCGGAGTTCTTGTCCTACATCGTGCTACCCGACAACTCGACTGTGGGCGACTCGATGCTGCCGCAGGTGGAGCACGCCTATTTGTCCGGCGAGATGCCCCGAATGCTGCCTTCGGGAAAGAGCAGTGAGGAGACGTTACGGTGAGTGAAGACAACAAGAGCTATCAAAAACCCGATATTCAGTTTCATGACCAACCCCGCAATCTCGACGGCATGGCGGTCCTGGAGCTCAAGCTAGATTCCATCGACGTGTTGGAGTGGCATCCGCTATCAGATGGGCAAGGCAAGCCGACCCAAGTGCATGTCTTCGTGATGGTTGAGGGTCTGGATGTTCCGCTAGTCATGCGTTTCAAGGGGCCTGGGACGTTGGACGCTTTCATATCCGCATTGGCTGTTCACCGCTTCCACGTATGGCCCGACCAGGACGACACCGACAAGGAGGGGTTGCTTTGATGAACCTAGCTGACCTACAGAAAGAGGCCCATGCCATCGCCAAGGAGCACGGCTGGTGGGATGAGGAGAGAACCTTCGGCGACCTGATCGCTCTGGTGCATAGCGAGCAGAGCGAGGCGCTGGAGGCGTATCGGGAGTATGGGAATACCACTAACGCGTGGATGGAACTTGTTGATGAGGATAGTGACGACCGTATTCCAGTTGGTGTTGGTCATGAACTGGCCGACGTGGTGATCCGGGTGGCGGACATGGCGGAGCATTATGACTGGGACTTGTCGGGATGGGAAGACACTGACATATCACACACGATTGTAGACCCAACATTTGGGGACTGGATTTGCCTAATCCACGCCAGTCTTTCCTGGGCCTTTGCGGGCCTCTGTACGACGCTTCAGCGTAGCGAGTGGATAGAACCACTGAAGGCGGCACTGCGTCTCGTGAATGATATGGCCTCCCACTACGGCATCGACCTGGACGCCGCGATTGAGGCGAAGATGCAGTACAACCGAGGACGCCCTTATAGGTACGGAGGGAAGGCGCTATGACGCCGACGTGGGTCGATTTCAAGGTAGGACCTATTCGTCTGGTGTGGTGGCGATATATCGGCTTTGGATGGTTGCCAATGTTGACAAGGAACTTCTACGGTGGCGGGTCCACTGTGTTTACGTGGGGTTCACTCTGGTTAGAGTGGACACCCTACAGGCAAGGAGGGAAGGTGCTGTGAATAACCAAGACCAGCCCTATGCGTACCTTGCTAGGCCGCATTGGTATCGGGATGACGTGAAGGTCTTTCCTGACCTCGAAAGCCTAGTCGCTCGCTGCGACGATGGCCAAACCTTTCCGGGGCCTCACAGTGTCTTAGTCGTGGCCTGCTATCGAGACGGTAGCGAGGTCAAGGTGCCGAGGGAGGTGTATAGCTTTCAAGACCCAGTGAGCAGGGAAGAGGCCGAGCTTTTTGTCCGTCAGCGTTTAGATTCCGGTCATATTGGGTGGGGTTTATTTCGGGCCAATACGGACTCGCCCTTTGACGAGCAAGTTGCTCAATATATCGAGACCTCACCCTGGCGCTGGAAGACATCTGAGGAATTGGCTTCATCCGATGCAGTTTCCCACGGAGGGAAGGCGCTGTGAGGAGGCTCTTGGACCTGTACTGTGGAGCCGGCGGTGCAGCATTGGGCTACCACCGCGCGGGATTCGATGAGATCGTCGGCGTGGACATTGCACCGCAGCCGCGCTATCCGTTCCAGTTCGTTCAGGCCGACGCCCTGGAGTTCCTAGCAGACCACTATAAAGAGTTTGACGTCGTCCATGCTTCGCCACCATGCCAGGGCTACAGCATCATGCACAACCTGCCTTGGCTTCGTGGCCGTGACTACCCGCTGCTACTACTACCCACAATCGAGATGTTGGAGGGCTTAGGGAAGCCCTACGTTGTCGAGAACGTCATGGGGGCGCGGTACGGGTCGAAGACGCTCCAGAAGCGCGGGCTTGAGTCGCACGGACTCAAGGCTGGCTGGCTGTGTGGCGGGATGTTCGGGTTGCCATTCTACCGGCACCGGCTGTTCGCGACGACCTGGTTGTGGCTCGCGCCGGGGCATCCGAAGCATAAGTCTCAACGTCCCAGGGGGATTACTTCGGACAGTCGTGGTCGTGGGATAACCGAACAGGTTGTAGCAAATCCAGTGAATAGTGCATGGCGTCAGTACCACGGTGGAGCACTGAATATCCGGACTGGGTACGAAAAGGGACCCTTCTCTTACGCGACGATTGTTGGCGAAAGACTCCGTGCGAATGGCAGACCAAAGGACAGCAAGATCGGATTATCTAATGGGATGCACGAGACGCAGTTAGCGAACTGGCAGAACGGTGCCCAAGGCAACGGCGTTGGCATCGGCCATGCCAAGGGCTGGCACCTTGCAGCCGAGGCAATGGGCATCGACTGGATGAAGCGCGAGGAGCTCACCCAGGCCATCCCGCCAACCTACACGGAATTCATCGGGCGGCAACTGCACCTGATTCTCGCGGCTAGGGGAGGGTTAGAGGTCTAGCGATGGAAACAAAGCAAGAACGCGAGGCACGATTGCGGAGACTGGCTGACATCGGCCGGGCCTACATTGTGCGTTATCGGGAGACGGGTGAGGGTAATCCGATCCCGCCGCCCAAACCTTGGCTGTATGCGCCCAAGCCGGCGGAGTGTGCCAAATGCCAAGCGGACGGAACGGTGAACCTAGTGCGCATCAATCTGTCGCCGGCGGATGGTTGGCGGTGCCTCCGCTGCGGCTGGAATGTGTATGACCCGGAGGTGGACCAGGCATGGGTGCCTCCCAAGGGTGCGTACAAACGGTGATGTACCAGACGGAGAAGGCGTTGCAGTCGGCGGTGCGAGACTATGCACGCCTTCGAGGCTGGCATTGCTACTGTGTCTGGGACTCCCGCCACAGCCCCAAGGGCTGGCCGGACTTGGTGCTGCTGCGACCGCCTAGGATGGTGGTGGCGGAACTGAAAAGCACGCGGGGGAGGCTGACAAAAGAACAGCGGGAGACGCTAAAACCCGAAGAGCAACGACGCCCATACCGGCACGGAGGGAAGGCGTTGTGAAAGCCCTTACCCTGCATCAGCCCTGGGCGTCTCTGATCGCCCACGGTGTCAAGAGCATCGAGACCCGCTCCTGGGCTCCACCACAGAGTTTGGTCGGACAACGAATAGCCATACACGCCGGGAATAATGTAGTTGGTCCCCAGCTCCTCAACCGAAATACCCGGCAGGCCATCGCCCGCTTGTTCGGGGAGGAATGGAAAAAGGACATTCCCAAGGGCTCAGTGGTTGCTACGGCTCTGCTGATGGATGCCCGCCAGGTGGGGGTTCAACGCTACGTGGGGAGAGTCCTGGCCTCGTCGCCGTCTTATACCGGGTGGGTAGAGCCCGACCCCTACGGCGACTTCTCGGTGGGGCGCTGGCTCTGGATGCTGACGGACATTCAGAAGGTGGAGCCACTAGTACCGGCACGAGGACGGCAGGGACTCTGGGATTGGTGTCCCGACATGGAGGAGTACCGGCACGCACGAGGGAAGGCGCTCTAATGGCCAGGGTAGAGGGCGGGCTGGTTCATGTGTTGGCGTACTGCGGCCAACGTGCTCAAGAGGTACATCGGACGTGCCGGCCAACTACGGTACAAGGTGGCCCCCTGGATGTTGGACCGTCAGGTGGCGCATATCCCCGTCGGCCTAGCCATTAGCTGGCTGATGTTCCTCTGGCCCTTAGATGTAGCTGCCAGCGTCCTATGGGGAGCCCGGTTGACGGCGATACTGCTGTTCGCTGGCTTCATTCTCTACGAGGTAACCGAGGACCAGGAGATCAACGACCAGGCGTACCGGGACATACAGGGGTTCGTGATAGGGCTAGGGGTTGGGGCAGTGGCCCAAGTCTTGCTAGCGGCGTTTGTGGGGTAGCCGTAGGGACTGGTGAATGAATGACCCTGTTGATTTGTCAGGAATGGGGGACAATAGCCGCGTATGCTAGAATCAGCCTATGGTTAAAGGTACCACGGCGGCAGCATGGCGCGAAGCAATGGCTTGGGTTGGATGGACCCGGCGGGCGCTGGTGTGGCCGCTTGCCTTTGGCGTCGGGTTCATCTTTACCTGGCAATGGCGCGGGAAGGATGCGGCTATGGAAGAACTAGCGGTGTACGCTGCCTTTGGCATCGTTGCAGTAATCGCTGTGGGCGTTCTTCTTTTCCTGCTCCAAATACCATCCCAGTACCGCCGTATCCGTAGCGAGCTAGAGATGGAGCGACAACTGGCAGTGGCGAACGCCGGGAAGAAGAAAGCCATGCAAGACTGGCTGGCAACGATGCTCGCAGGTTCGAATCTAGGCATCGTTGGCATCGCAGCATTCGGCTCTGTAGTCAAGGATTACGATGCGGCAGACGTCGATATCGTTGTGGTGTGTCCACGAGGGCCGATTGCTCAACATCGCAAGCGGGTTGGCAGGCTTTATAATGTGTTTGGGCAATTTCATGACCTCTTTGGAAAGCCTGTCCACGTCCAACTGTTCTATGAAAATGAGCAGGAAAAGATCCGCTCGTTCTTGAACCGGGCCAACGGGCACAGCACTCTATTCGGTACAGTGGGCTGATGGGTAAGAACCTTAGCGAGTATTATCACATCAGCTTCTTTGTAGCGCGTATGAAAGCATGGAAGATATCGTGGAGGCGCTGGAGCCCATTCCTAATGCGAAAGATTACCTCTATCGCATCAAGCGGAGGAAGCGCTCGCCGGTCATTGTACATCTTAGTGATGCCTATAGCTACGGGGAAGCGGATTATGATGCACGGCCCACACAGATCAAGAAAGGTGCTTTTATCCTCATCGCGCTCCCACATGGTGACTACGATGAAGACCTTGTTACGAGGGCAACCAAGGATGGCATCGGGGTGGGCAAGATTGCCGACCTGATGAGAGCCCTCAACTACGAAGATGTGACGGAGCCAAAAAAGCTAGGCATGGAGAGGTCGGCGTAACGAATCAGGCTCCCTCCTTATCCCTACCGTCGTTACCAGACCCCTTGTCCCTGGACTCGCTGTAGCGCCCCTCCCGCTGCCAGGTGTCCACGGCTTCTTTCGAGTACCGCCTGCCCTTGGGAGGCTCCTGCATCATCAGACCCCTTAGAGCCATCTTGATTGCCTTGTGGTACCTGGGGTAGGACTGGCCTCCGCGCCACTGGGAGACGGTCTGTCTGGTAGTGCCTAGGGCATCGGCGATGGCCGAATCGGTCCAGCGATGGGCTCTTAGCAGGTCGAGCAGCTCTTGAATCTCGTTCACATTACCTAGACCTCAGTCGGGTTTGTCCTTTGAGGATATCACATGACCTGACGGTTGTCGATAGGAATAGACCATATAACATGACGAGTGTCACAACCGTGAACCAGCTAGCAAAGTAACCTAAATCAACCCCGATTGTTCGTGCCTAAATAACTTGACAATAGTAAAGAAAACTGATAGTATATACACATGGTAACCAACCAGACCAACAAAGGAGCAGCCACCATGACAACCGTATCGGCAGTGACCCAGATCGAGGAGCTGAGCAAGAGGCTGGAGAGGGCCAGGGAAATCGTCGGAGAGGGGAAGATAGCCCCGGTGGTGGGCAAGGAAGGCCAGTACGTGGTTCAGGCTTGCAAGGGCGGCTACTACCTGGTCAACGGGGAGTGCACCTGCCGGGATGCCCAGTACCGCTCGGAGGTTCACAAGGGGTGGTGCAAGCACATGCTGGCGGTGGAGCTCTACAAGAAGTCCCAGGCCCAGGTAGAGCCCCAGGAGCCCGCCCCGGTGGGCGACGGGCGGTCCCTGGAGGAGCAGCTAGCGGACCTGTTCTAGTCCGCCAAGAGAAAGATAGGAGGGACGCAGAGATGACAACCATAGCCGAAGTAATAGAAGAGATGGAGTCCAAGGGCATTAGAGTGACTGGCGATGAAGACAAGGCAGTCCTGGCTTACCTCTTCCTAACAAGGCCGGACATCAGGGCTGAGGTTACGGAGTTAGTCTGGCAGAACCGCAAAGACAGATAGGAGGAGCGCAGAGATGACCAAGCAAGAGTTGATAGACAAAGTTCAGAGAGTGGAACAGCTAAAGGCCCAGGCGGAATGGATTGACGAAGCCGCCGATACCCTAAGCCGCCTTGATCGTGCAGGGGCCCTGACCTTCCAGGAAAACCAAGACATTGTTGAGATGCAGATAAAGCTCAAGAAACTCCGTGGTACCAAACTTGCCGCTGCTGGCGAGCTATTCGTTGAGGTTATGGAAGACGCCTATTCTGCTAAGTCATAGGCGAAACCCGCTACGGCGGGTCCGGCGGGGACAGGCTCCCGCCGCCGATGAGCCAGCCTAGGAGGAGAATGAGGATGAATGAGAGACAGTATACGCCGGGGCCGTGGAAGAATGACTATATGCCATCTACCGGCTTTGGTTGTGGGTATGGGCGTAGTCAGATTATTGCTGGCAATGGTCTTGCCATTGCTGGGGTCGCTGCGGTCTCGCCAGAGCATGGGTCTAAGTATACGACTACGGGGCTCTCGGAGGAGACCTTTGAGACCCTCGAAGCCAACGCCCGTTTAATCGCGGCCGCCCCGGAATTACTGGAGGCCCTGGAATTGATGATTGGCTTACACAGTTGCGACTGCGACTTTTGTCGCATGGCTCATGCTGCCATAGCTAAAGCGCAGGAAGGAACCCATGACTAGGTGCCAGACCTGCAACAAGGGATTCCCCCGCGGATCGAAACGTACACCGCTTTGGTTTCCGCAGCTTGATATTGTCCAACGATTCATACCAAACAACTCGTGAGGATGTGGTCGATGTCCTGCGAGAGACGGAGCAACAGTATCTGCAAGAAAGTGATAAGGAGGATTGCTAGTGAGCGCATACATCGTAGACCGGGAGACCATTCAATATCTGGTTCAGTCTGGGCTTGAGGCCGCGTTCCAGCACCATCAGGGCCATAAGATGCGCTGGTATCACGATGGCAAGAGTCACTGGCTGGATGACAGGAACGCCAGCGACGTGGGGCAAATGCTCTGGGACGAGAACATCGCATCCGTGGCGTACAGGTACAGTGACTCTAGGCATGAGGGCCTGCCTGGTCCGGCCAACGAGAGCGGCTATGTCTACTTCCACGAGGACACCACGGTAGGCTACATATGGAAACCGGCCCAGATACTCAAGGCGACGGACTGTTACGAGTACCAGAGCTGTGAGCATCCCGGATGGGCTACCAGCAGTGCCAAGGCGTTCATTGATGTTCTCAGAAAGCTAGCCTGGACAAGGGTTGCGGGCTACGAAGATGCCCAGTGGGGCCATCCTGTTGCAAAGGAGACCAGCCAATGGTCACGGATACTCTAGAGGCCACGGCGTACCAAGCAATCGAGGTCCGGTGTGTGAGACCGGGCCCCGATCAGCCCCGGAAGACGTTCGACGAAGAGGCACTCCAGGAGCTTGCGGGAAGCCTTGATAGTAACGGGCTTCTCCAACCCATTGTAGTCCGGCCAGACCCGGAGGGCAACGCGGGGGATTACCTCCTGATTGCCGGGGAGCGTAGGTGGAGGGCTGCGGGCATCCTCGGGTGGGACACGATTCCGGCGCTCATCCGAGACGACGTGACGGCATTCGAGGCTGCAAAGCTCCAACTGTTGGAGAACATCGTCCGGCGCAACCTGAACCCCGTGGAGGAGGCCCGTGCGCTTCAGAGAATGCAGGACGAAGGCTACGCCCTGAAGGAGCTGAGCGACGCAACTGGAATAATCCCTAGCCAGATAGCCTGGCGGATCAAAATGTTGGATGCCCGCGAGGACGTGTTAGAGCTGGTGGCCCTGGGGCATATAAAGCCTTCCATGTGCTACGAGATGGCGAAGCTGAGTCCTGATGGCCAGGGGCGTGTGTTGAGGGCCATCACGAGCGAGAAGCTCAACACGGATGAGGTAACCCAGTTCTGCCGCCACGTTCTGGCCGAAGAATCTCAGGCACAGATGTTCCCAGAAACGAAGCTTAGCAAGGAGCAAGTAAGGGCCGTTCAGACCTTCGGCCAGGCGTTCGCCCAGATTGGTCGTACCCTGGCCCGCATTCAGCGCATGGAGGAGGACCAACCCGGCCTGTTGCAGAAGGCGTTCAAAGCGGAGGCGGTTGTTGTGGAGGCACAGGTCGATGTTTCGATCCAGCAGCTTTCAAGAATCAAAAGAGCGTTGCGAGACGTTCGTATACGACATCTTGTGGAGGTAAGCAACTAAGTGGATACGAGAAATGGTCAGTACAAATGGAACATAGCAACGGGTGCGTCACACGTCGTGGGAAGTCCGGCGACGGAGCGCCCGAACCTGGAACGGCAAGGGGACTTACTTCAGCACATGACCGACGTTGAGAAATTGGCAAGCTGGAATGGTCAATCTCTTTGCCATTCTGGTAACACATGTCATAATGAAGACATGGATGCGAACAAGTGTCTTTACACCATCGGCTACGGTGGCCGAGGCCAGCAGGAGATGGCAGGGATGTTGAAGTCTGCGGGGGTCAAGACCTTGGTGGACATCAGGAGTCGGCCTAGCAGTCGGATTCCAGGCTTCTCGAAGAGCTCGCTGGCGCAGTGGCTTTCGGCTGAGGGCATCGAGTACGTGCATCTCTGGACCCTAGGGGCAGCCAACTGGCAAGACTCTTCCACAGCCGCGCGAAGCGACCTGTTGAACAACGAGTCTGCTGGACTGGAGGCGCTTGCGGCCATCCTGGTTGAAGGATCGACGGCCATCATGTGCGCGGAGAAGCGTTACACGTCCTGCCACCGAGAGTACGTGGCTGAGCGAATGAAGAAGTCGGTTGCCGGGCTGGAAGTCAGCCATCTCGTGTGAATCGGAAGAGGCTGCAAACAAGATGGTCTATAATAGAGTCCGAGAGCGGCCTGTAGCGGGTTTCGAGGGGGGCACGGAGAATAGATCGGTGTTGGTATGTGACGAGTGTAGCCGACCGGCCATGACGTTCGACCCAGGGAAGGAGCTTGTTAGGGTCGAGTCGAGGCACGGAGGCGAACGCCACGTGACGGTACTGACCTTCCAGCAGCTCATAGCCCGTGTCTCGGTGTTAGGCGTGAAAGCCTAGCGAGAAGAACAAAATACTCTGTGCGCCTAGTGCGCCGAAACAGTGCGCGACTGGATAGCGCCTACTCATCCGATTGAGTAGGCGCTTTGTATTTGGTGTCAGGAGATTTCGCCGCCTGTAGCTCAGTGGATTAGAGCGACTGCTTTCTCAGCAGTAGGTCGAAGGTTCGAGTCCTTCCAGGCGGTCCAACAGGAGGATGCTTGGCGGGTACAGGTTTTCTCACGCCCGGTCTGCTGTTCATCAACAGCGGAGTGGACTCGGAGTTCAAGTTTCTGAAGCTGGCCTTTGCGAAGGCCAGGCAGACGGGCTATACACGCTTCGTCGAGCCCGCCGCCGGGTCTATGGCGATGTGCCATATGTCTCGGCAGGCCGGGTGGCTTCCCGATCAGATGGAGGCCAGCGACGTTGTCCTTTTCAGCGCGGTCATGGGCAACGCTCTCATGGGGCAGCGCGTAGACCACCTTGAGGTCCAGATAGACGGCTTCGACTATGAGGACCTCGGAGACCCCGCCACCGTGATCTGGGCCGAGACGGTCTGCCGGGCTGAGGCGAAGTCGCAGCGCATCTACTGGAGCGAGATCGCCCGCGCGATGCGACTGGACAAGCAGCACCACCTCGATACGATCAATCAGCAGCTCGATAGGGGCAGGTCCTCCATCGGAGGCTTGAACTACCGCCCGCTCGACCTGTTCGACCATCTGGACGAAGTGATCGACGACCCGCATACCCTGGTCTCGCTGAACCCTCCCTCGACCAAGGCGGGCTACGAGAAATTCTACGACACAGGGGATCGTGTCCGCTGGAAGGAACCCACCTACCAGGTTTTCGATCCCGTGGCAGGCTACGAGCGCTTGAAGGGCTACATGGAGCGATCCAAGGCCCTGCTGTCCATCTACGAGGAGAACCAGAGCGGCTTTGAGGTTGAGGGAGCCTTTGTTGTTCGGGGCAGCATGAGGAAGGGCAAGGGAGACACGGGTGTCGCCCGCAGCGTGAACTACTACATCGTCTCGAACCGTCCCGACGAGATGAAGCGCTACGTCGGCGGGGCTCTGGTTGTTCCCTGGTCTGGCTATCCGATTGAGCGTGGAGAGTTCAGGCTTCTGCCTGAGAACTACCCCGTCTCTGATTCCTCGCGGGTTGATGTCGTCTCGATCCCCGCCGATGTTGGAAACTACCACCGAGCGCTATGGACGCACAAATTCGTGGGCGGTCAGTGCGCTCTGAACCTGGCGATGCTTCTGGATGGCTACCTGGCCGGGGTGTTTGGCTATGACCCGTCGTATGTGACCTCGGCGGGGGCCTTCGGCAAGGACTCCAGTGCGGTGGCCATCGTCTACGGCATGTGTGTGCCTAGGCGAGACCTGCGGCTGAATCGGCTTCTCAGCCGCCTGGCCATGACGCGCCAGTCTCTGTCCATTGTCCTGCCTGACATCGCCCTGGCCCGCTGCGATCACCTGGTGACAGCGCAGCTCACGCAGCATCCAGAGGCCAAGGAGTACCGGGGCATTATGAAGCTGGTTAAGCGAAAGAAGGACCCGCATCACGGCTTCAGACTGATCTATAACGGCCCCATCATGGAGGAGACGTGGGACGAAACCCTGAAGCTATGGTTGAAGGATGAGGAACGATGGCAAAGAGCGAGCAGAAAAAGGCAGCTACAGCCAGCGTAGACCCTGAGTCCACTGGACTCAGCCTTATTGCCGACCTGGGGGACGGCATGAAGCTGTACATGGCGGAGCTTGACAAGCTGCGCGAGCAGGACGTGAACGCCCGCATCCTGCCTACCTCGGAGCACAACACGCTGGTCAACAACATCCGCAGCCGGGGCCGGCTCGAAAGCGTGCCCTACTGCGTCCTCAACAACGGGCAGGCGGAGATAGTCAGCGGACACCACAGGGTCCGGGCGGCGAGGGAGGCGGGGGTAACCGAGGCCCCCGTGCTCGTGGACGAGTCGGGCCTGTCGCGCAGCGAGATCGTCGCCAAGCAGCTTGCCCACAACCGCATCCAGGGCTTCGACGACCCGGAGACGCTTCGCCGCCTGTTCAGCATCTTGGATACCCCTGACCTGATTCTCGCATCGGGTCTGGCCGACGACCTTATCGACCTGCCCTCTGTGGACCTAGAGTCGGGCATCACGCCGTACATGGACATGGGTTGGAAGACGGTTACGCTTACGTTCCTGCCCCATCAGCTCACGAACTTCACCGACCTGATAGACGCGATCCCCCCGTCCGATCTGGTTGGAGTTGCCAGCGTTGAGCAGTACGAAGCGTTCTTGGAGGAGGCTCTGAAGTACGCCCGCTTGAGGGACATACGGAATATCGGCACGGCCCTCGCTCTGCTCTCCGAGGTCGCGCTGGAGCAGAACAGTAGGCTTGAGGCTATCGCTGCCGAAGCGGAAGAGGAGAAAAATGGCTAGCGACAGTCTCCCTTGGGAGCGGGTGCCCCATGAGACCCGTCAAGCATACGAGGCGTTCTGCGGCTACCGGGACATGGGCAGTAGCCGCAGTATCGCAAAAGTTGCGCAGCAGTTGGGCAAGACCACGACCTTGCTCAATCGCTGGAGCAGTCGATGGAACTGGGTCTTGCGTGCCCAGCAGTACGACGACGAACTTGAACGCCGAGCCCGTTTGGACCGTGAGCAGGATATCAAGGATACCCGGCGGCGGCACCTCCAGCTAGCGAGGTTACTGCTGAACAAGGTCTATGAGCGGATGCAGTCTCTTGAACCAGACGACATCACTCCGGCTACGTTGGACCGCCTACTGCGGGTCAGCGCCGAGCTGGAGCTTACCTCACTCGGTATCAGTTCAAGGACCACACGGACGGAGCTGGTTGGTCCTGGGGGGGAGGCCCTAGAAATTAGTGCGAGGATTGTGACAGATGCCCTTATCGACCCTGACACACGACACGCTCTCGACGTTCTTAGTCAACGCCTGGAGAGCCAGTCCAGCGGCAACAGCGGCTAGGTGGTCTAAAGGTCAGTGGGTGCGACAGCCCCACCTTGGCCTGATCTCCCAGAAGGTCGCATCGCTGGTTGAGAGGCCGTTGCGCCTCATTGTCTCCATGCCTCCGAGGCACGGAAAGAGTGAACTGCTCTCTCACTGGACGCCGGTATGGTTTCTGGCAAACTGGCCGTGGAAGAGCGTGGGCCTGGCCAGCTACGCCGCCGACTTCGCTGGGACCTGGGGCCGTAAGGCTAGGGACTCGGTGGTAGAGAACCAGTTGCAAATGGGCCTTCGTGTTCGGGACGACCTGAACAGGGCCTCGCAGTGGCAGCTATCAGCGGGAGGCGGAATGATGACCGCTGGCGTCGGCGGCCCATTTACGGGGTACGGCTTCGACCTGCTGATTCTGGATGACCCGATCAAGAACCGGCAGGAAGCGGACAGCATCACAATGCGCAACCACCTGTGGGAGTGGTGGCGCTCGACAGCCCGCACCAGGCTGGAGCCAGGGGGCTCCGTCATCATCGTCGCGACGCGTTGGCATGAAGACGACCTCATAGGCCGACTGCTGAGCGACGACTTCCTGGAGGGAGAGGAAGCGAGTGACCGATGGCAGCACTTACGGCTTCCAGCACTGGCCGAGCCCGGTGACCCGTTGGGACGAGAGGAAGACGCTCCGCTATGGCCGGAGCGCTACGACGCCAGCTCCCTAGCAGCGGCCAGGGTGGACATCGGCCCCCAGGAATGGCCGGGGCTCTACCAGCAGCGCCCGTCCCGACAGGGGGGCAGCGTGTTCCGGGACCAGTGGTGGGTCTTCGAGGAAAAGGTGGAGCCAGGAGAGCGGGTGTTCCAGTTCTGGGACACCGCCTTCAAGACCGGACAGCAGAACGACTACTCGGTGTGCTGCACCATGACGACGACTCCCAACGGCTACGCGGTGCTGGATGTGTGGAGAGATCGGGTTGAGTATCCAGACCTGCTGAGGGCTATGCAGGCTCAGGCCAAGGAGCACAACCCCTCGGCTATCTTCGTCGAAGACGCGGCCAGCGGGCAGTCGGTGGTCCAGAGCCTCCGGCGCGAGACGAGGCTGCCGGTGCTGCCAGTGCAACCGCGCGGGGACAAGGTGCTGAGGGCCAACCGGGTGACCGGTACGGTGGAGGCCGGCAGGGTGGTTCTCCCCAGGAGAGCGCCTTGGCTACAGGCGTTCCGTGAGGAGCTCGCCACGTTCCCCAACGGCGTACACGACGATCAGGTGGACGCCTTCGTCGGCTGTCTCACGCAGTTCACGGGCAGGGCCGGAGGCATTGGGGGGTTCTATGTATAGGTGGGTAGGCAACTTCGGGTTCCCGGAACCCGAAGTTGCCACAGCGCTTCTGCGTATGGGAGGAACAGAGAGATGATACTTGAACGACAGATGCTAGCGATGCGGGGCATGTTGGGCCTGGGAAGACGGCCCAGGGGCGGCGTCCAGCGCGCGAACGAACCCTACGCCGCCATGTCCCAGGTCAGTAACGGCACGGGGCTTGCCACGAAGCAGATCGAGGAGTGGCTGAACAACCTCGGCAAGAGACAGTCGGGTGGTGTGGAGGGCTACTACCGAACCTCTGTCCCGGTCTACAGGGCGATAAAGCTCAGGTCTGACGCCGTTGCCCGCGCCCGGCTCAAGGTCTACCGCCTGGACTCTGACGATGAGTTGGAGTGGGTGGGTGAGGCCGACCCGGTGCAGGGACTCCTTGACCGGGTGAATCAGGATTGGACGCGGAGCCGCATGTGGCGTGCGGTAGAGACGTATCTGTGCCTCTGGGGGCAATCGTTCAGGTGGATTAACAAGGGCGGCTCCCCCGACCCTGCGGCATGGGAGATATGGCCTCTCAGACCCGACAAGGTGAAGGTGGTAGCGGGCAAGGATGGTACTATCGCTGGCTACGTCCACGACCCGCACGGCTCGCGGTTTGCCATGCTGCCCGACGAGGTGATCTGGGACCGCTACTTCAATCCTCTGGACCACTTCAAGGGGCAGTCTCCACTGGAGGCGGTGCGTGGCTCGGTGCAGATGCAGCTTGACATGCTGGAGTTCAACCGCCAGCTATTCAAGCACGGCATCCTAGTCAGCAATCTGGCCTTCTTCCTCGAAAGCCCGATGCCAGGCGAGATTGAGCTGTTCCAGGAACGGTTGGTAGACCGTTACAGCGGGATGGAGAACGCACAGCGCCCCATCATTGCTCCAGGTCAGGGCAGCGTCCAGAACCTCGGCCTTAGCAACCGGGACATGGAGTTCATCCAGGGCATCCAGCTTGCCAAGGAGCAGGTTGCCGACAGCTTAGGGGTGCCGGAGGAGCTGATGGCCGGCGCACAGCACCCCACGTTCAGCAATCGTGAGGCGGCCATCAAGGACTTCTACGCCAACACGGTAACGCAGGAGTGGGACTTGCTGGCCTCGGAGATGCAGGAGCAGTTCGTCCCCATGCTGCCCAGGGGTTATCAGGATGTGGTGCTGAGGTTCGACACCGCTGAGATAGCGGAGATGCAGGAGTCGCTCACCGACCGCTCGAACAGGGAGGTCGCTCAGGCGACGGCGGCCAAGCTGCGTGCCGAGGCGGTGAACGTTGCGGTTCTGGGGGGTATTATCGACGAGCCAGAGGGCCGCACCATCTTGAGCGGAGACCCGATCTTTGGCGAGCTTGAGGAGATGGAATAGTCGATGGCACGAAAGGTCAACGGCGTAGGACCCAGACGGCTGGACGAGCGGGTGTATGACAGGAACCTGCGAAGGCTTGCACTTACTCCGCTCATGGCCCAGCTTCGCTCTGGCCTATCCGAGGCTTCAGCCGCGTCCCTGGCCCTGGAGATCATCGACGGGGTGTTCCGTCGCTGGCACACCGGAGGATTGGTCGCAGAGGAGGTGGCGGCCCACTCTGCCAGGGTGTCAGGCTACCACAGGCGAAGGCTCATTCAGACCTTCAGGACGGCGCTGGGGATAGACATACGGCCTATGCTCTTGGACTCGGCCATCGAGCCGCTGATGTCGGCATGGCGTCAGGAGAACATCTCTCTCATTCGGACGGTTCCTGAGCGGTTCCACGGGGCGCTGTACCAGCGGGTGAGCGAGACGTTCGCGCAGCAGCCCTTTGACCAGCAGGCGCTCTCGAAGGTGCTGAACCGAGAGTTCAAGGTATCGGGCAGCAACCTGCGCCGGATCACCAGGGACCAGACCTCAAAGGCCGTTGGTCAGTTGACCCATGCGAGACACCGCCAGCTAGGGATACAGGAATACACCTGGAGGACAGCCCAAGACGAGCGGGTGAGACCCACCCACCAGGTCCTCGACGGGACTCCCCAGCGGTGGGACAACCCGCCGTCGGTGGGTCATCCAGGGCAAGGTATCTCCTGCCGTTGCGTGGCGATTCCGGTGGTGCCGGAGGCACAGGGGATCGCAGCGTGACCACGCGGGCGTCGGAAGTACGCTATGGCGACTGGAAATTCCAGCAGCTAGTCTCGGACATTTATCCCCGGTGCTGGCGGTGCGATAGACTCCTTGGTGAGGAGTTTACCCGGCCCTGGCGGAAAAAGTGTCTGCGGTGCCAGGCGATGAACAGTGCGCCTCCTCCAGAGGGTCATACCGTCTAACCCGCGTCCATTCGCGATAGCCGCGCGGAGCCCCCCCCTTGTTGCCAATTCCAGCGTATAGACATTTGACATATGGTGTCATCTATGATACCATATGTGTATGAGGAAACGGCATCAGCGGACGTTAGAGCGCATACTTGCTAAGCCCACGCCATCGGGCATCAGGTGGGCCGATATCGAGTCGTTGTTGCGTGCGCTGGGAGTGGAATTGTACGAGCGGGCGGGCTCCAGGGTGCACCTGGTCAAAGGAAAGGAGTCAATCGTCGCCCACCGGCCACACCCCCGGCCTGAGACGAGCCGGGAGACGGTACGCGACATCGTTGCATTCCTAGATCGTATAAGGGGGACTGAATAATGCTTGAGTATAAGGGCTACATTGCGGAAGTCGTATACGACGACGAGGCTGAGGTTCTGCACGCCAGGGTCATCAACAGCGGCTCATATCCGATCGCTAATGCCGAGGCGACCGACGCCGAGGGGATCAAGCGTGAGTTCCGTATCTCCATTGACGAGTATCTAGCCTCGTGCAAAGAGCTAGGCATCGAGCCCGTCAGGCCCTTCTCAGGTGATCTTCGTCTCCGCCTGGGTTCCGATCTTCACCAGCAGGCGACAGTGGCCGCTATGGACACCGGGGTAAGCCTAAATGCCTGGATAAAACAGGCTGTCGAGACCGCAGCGAAGGGCGCGCGGATACTGGGACGGAACGAGGACGGTGCAGCAACGTGAAGAGAGACTTAACGAAGGCGCTGGTGCTGTAAACCCCAACATGCTGTGGAAAGCTTGACAGATTTCACAACTCGTGGTATATAAGTTATATAGCCTCAAGGTGCTCCAAGACAACTAAATAGCCATTCGTGGGCCTTGGGCCCCCGCACATCGTGGACCATTGGGACCCCGTGCATAGTTAGTCGCACGGGGTTTTTTGCGTTCAGCGCAAGGAGGTGTCGATGGTAAGCACAGCAGCCTATAGAGAGCAGTGCCGAGTGATGGTGGCTGAAGCCCGTCAGGTAAAAGGAGAAGACACGCACCAGATGGTGATAGCCGCCAGGGAACGCAGTCGCAACGGCGACGAGCTGAACCTGCGCGGTGTGGACTTCCAGAACTACCTGAAGAACCCCGTCGTCTTGTGGTCCCACGACTCGTTCGGCGGTATTCCCATCGGCAAGACGCTGGAGATCGACCACGATGATAAGGGGCGGATCGTGGCCGACTTCCAGTTCAACTCCGAGGACGAGTTCGCGGCCCGTGTGGAGAACGCCTGGAACGGCGGTTTCATTCGGGCCGCGTCTATCCGCTTCATGCCCACGAAGGTCGTGGAGATGCTGGACGAGCAAGGCCGGGTGGACCGGCTGCGCATCGAGGAATCGGAGCTTCTGGAGTGGAGCCTGGTGCCCGTACCAGCCGATCCCGACTCGGTGAGGGCAGCGGCCCGCGCCCTGAACCTTCCCGAAGAGATTTTCCGTGGGCTTGAACCTGAACCGGAGCCACAGCCCGAACCGTTCGTCGATTCGGTGACTGAAAAACCGGAGCCTGAACCCAACCAGGATGACCCGATAGAGGCTCTGAGAGAGCGTGTGGACGCCGTGGAGCAGAAGCTTGAAGAGTTGGCTGCCAGAGACTCCACGACTGAAGAGGAACCACAGGAGATTCCTGCACCGGAAGAATCCCCGGACCCTATCCTGGCAGCCGTTGAGGTCGAATTCGCCGCCATGCGGCAGATCATAGAGGAGAAGTAACCATGCCCACAGAGACCGAGAAGCTAATGGAGAACGTAGCCGCCGTACACTCCTTCTTGGAGAAGGACTACAGCCCCCTGAAGGAGGAGGTGGAGCGCCTTTCGGCGCAGATCACGGAGTCCATGCGGGCCTCCAAGCGGGCTGCCCTGCTTCGGCAGGTAGAGTCCACGACCCAGGGGGCCAGAGTCTTGTCCGGCAAGTACCGGGGATTCGACGAGTTTGACCTGATGCTCTCCCGCGCCGTGCTGCGGATTGCCGAGCGCGGCGGGGTTGACGGAAGGAGACCCGTAGACCCCCGAACGGCTGCCGAGTGGCGGAGCAACCTGGAGGGAGCGAGGGCGGACCTGTACGAATCTATAGGACGCGCCCTGGATGCGAGCACAGCGGGCGCAGGCGACGAGCTCACCTTCACCGGAGAGACCAGCGAGATGTGGCGGGACGTGCATCTGGCCACCTCGGTGGTCAGCCTCTTTGGGAGCATCATGATGCCCACGGACCCGTTCCGGATTCCCTATGACTTTGGGGATGTGAGCTGGTACAGGGGCACGTCCAATCTTGCGGTCAGCTCGTCCACTCCGGGCACGGGAAGGCAGACCCTCACGTCCGCCGAGCTTGCGGCGATGATCGGGTGGTCCTACGACCTGGACGAGGACGCGGTGATCGCGGTACTGCCGGATCTACGGGCGACCTTGGTACGGAATGGAGCCGAGGTCCTGGACGATGTGGTGCTCAACGGAGACACCTCCGACGACGCCACCAACATCAACGCGGACGGAGCCACGGCGGATTCGCTGGCCGGTAGCGCGGGACTGGACCACTACCTGGTCTTCGACGGGCTGATCCATATACCCCTGGTGGACAACACCAACCAGGGAAATGACCATGGCGCTGCCGTGTCCGACGACATGTTCAATGAGGCACGGGCCAAGCTGGGCAAGTATGGCGTCCGTCCCTCCGAGTGCGCCTTCGTCATGGACATCAACACCTACATCCGGTCTTTGTCCATCGAGAACTTCCGCACGGTAGAGAAGCTGGGACCCAACGCTACGCTGCTGACCGGCCAGCTAGGTGACATCGAGGGAATACCCGTGATCATTTCGGAGCAGATGTTGCTTGCAGACATCGACGGGAAGGTCAGCTCAGGCGGCAATGTGACGGACACGGGCCGGGTGCTTGCGGTGAACCGGAACATGTACCGGCTTGGCTTCAAGCGGGAGCTGATGATCGAGAGCGAGCGGGACATCCAGAAGCGGCAGACCGTTCTTGTGGCCAGCATGAGGGTTGCCTTCGAGGGCCGGATGGACAACGATTCGGACACGGCAGTAGCCCTCCAGTACAACATCACAGGGGTGAGCTAGGCAACACGGAGGAGGTAACGATGCCAGAGGTCAGGAACAAGTCTGGGGTTCCCCACCGGTACTACGACTACTCCCGGAAGGCGTATCTCGTCTGGGCTCCCTGGGAGATCAGGGACGTGCCCCACGCCGTAGCTCAGCAGGTCTGTCAGGCCCACCCAGGCAAGATGGAGCTGGTTGTGCCGACGCCGGAGCCTATAGAAGTCCCTGCCGAGGTGGCTGAAGAAGTCTCCGAAGACTTTACCGAGAAGGCCGTGGACCGCGCCCAGCAGGGCGGACGGCGGCGCTCTAGGGAGTCATAGGGATGGCAAACAGCGAGGGGCCGGTGCTCTTGTCGGGACAGAAGCTCGTGGCCACAGCGGGGGCGGCAGAGGCCCTGGTAGCGAGCGCCAAGCGAGTAAAGCGGGTGCAGGTCATTGCCCTGCCCACCAACACCAAGCCGGTGTACCTGGGCGGGTCTGATGTGGCCTCTACGACCAACGGCGGTCTTACCGCCTCTGGCTCGATCAGCCTTGAAGCAGAGGGGTGGATGGACTTGAAGGACATCTACGTCGATGCCGATGTAGATGGTGAAGGAGTCGATTTCTATGGTGTCAGAGCCTAGCCCGACGGTGACCATGACTGTTGGACCAGCGCGTCCGCGCTTGGTTACCGCCGATCAGGTGCGGGAGCACATCGGGTCCAACTCGACCGACACGGACGAGGTGCTCCAGCGGCTCATCGAGGAGGCTGACGCCGAGGTGGTCAGCCGCTACGGTCCCCACAGCATCGACGGTCCGCTGACCGACGTGCTGCGAGGAGGGAGTGTGAGGCTGTTTCCGAGTCAAGCCGTGGAAGGGATTACCAGCATTACCGAGACGGTCTGGGATACCGCGACCGTGCTATCCCCCGACGACTACCGGACCTGGTACGGGGGCAGGATGCTGGAGCGGCTGTCCAACGGTTCACATCCCCGTGCGGATTGGGGAGAGCGTGTGGAGCTCACATACACGCCGGTAGATACCGACCCACAGCGCCGGATGGCCATCATCCGCCTGGTCCAGTTGGGCCTTCCCTACTCAGGGCTGCAGTCGGAGAGCGTGGGTCCGTACAGGGCCCAGAACCTCGACTACGCGAAGGAGCGGGAGGCCATCCTTAAGCAGCTCTCTACGGGAGTGCCAATCTAATGTCCACGAACGCTTCCCTAGAGCTCACCAAGCAGTTAGCCCAGGACCTTCGGGAGTTGCGGGGCAAGGTCGAGTCGATTGACGACAAGGTGGATGAGCTACGCGGTGCCTTGCACACGCACCGCCTGACTGGGAACGGAGAGGCGGTTGAGGAGCGAGCCGTGAAGCTGCCCCTGGGTCTGAAGGTGCGCGACATCGTGCTCTTCGTCCTTTTGGGCGAAGTAGTCGGCTCCAATTTGCTAGAGCTGCTGGGGGTGCGGTGAGCGAGCAAGGTCAAGGTGCAGCATCGTGGTGGAGATAGCCAGATGATCGTAATACGCAAGTCACAACGGGAACGGTATCGCTGGTTCGTCAGAGACAGGCACGGCCTGACTGTGGCCATGTCAGTTACCAGCTACGACACCGAGGATGAAGCCCTGGCGGCCTTGGAGCTGGCCTATCGGCTGATGACGCCCACGGGGTTCTGGGCCAGGCTAACGGGTTTTTGGAGCGGTAAGCCGAGAGGGGCAGAACGATGGCAAGGGTAAGCGTGAAAGTCCAGCGGCGCGGGGGCAAGAAGCTCCAAAGACTGCTGCGGGAGGCTGGCAAGGGCGGCGTCTCAGGCGTCAAGGTCGGATTCTTCTCGACGGCGAAGTATGAAGACGGTACCCCTGTGGCTGCGGTCGCAGCCTGGAACGAGTTCGGTACGGAGACCATCCCGGAACGGCCCTTCTTCCGCAACGCCTTGGCCGAGTCTGAGCGCAGCGTAGGCAGGATTCTCCAGGCTGGCCTTGACACCAAGAAGATGGTGGTCGGTGAGCAGCTTGCGGGCCGAGTGGGTGCGCATGTTCAAGGAAAGATTCGAGATAGCATCACCGCTCTCAAGGAGCCGCCGAATGCACCTGAAACCGTGAGGCGTAAGGGTAGCAGCGACCCGCTCTTGGACACAGGTACCCTTCGCAACTCCGTTGATTGGGAAGTGGAACAGTGAGAAAGCTCTTTGCCAACAGGCTCAAGGAGCCGGCCACCCTGATTCAGAGAGGCCCCGATGAGATCGTCAATCGCAGGCCGGTGCCAGGCGCAGAGAGGTGGACTGATATCACCGTGGTGACCGCACCGCCCGACGCGGCCAAGATGCGTCAGATGTTGCCTGAAGGCACACGTCTCACTGAATCGAGGACGTTCTGGATAGCAGGCGTCACGGTTGAGCCGGTCGGTGTGGGCGCGAATGCTTCTGGGGGAGACGTGATCGAATACGGAGGTGTTTCCTACAGGGCGCAGCACGTCGAGGCTTGGCCGGGGTTTGTCGAAGTCCTGGGTATTCGGGAGGAAGGTAGGTGATCGCACCAACGACAGCCAGCCTAGAGGATGCCGTGGCGGAGCTTGTCGCGGCAGGGTCGGGCCTTGACTACAACAGTGTGCGGTCCGGCAACAAGGGGGCTTCTGTGCCGGACGGTCTATTCGCGTCACTGGTGCTGATCCACCAGGCCATCGAGGGGGTACCGGCAACCGTGATGAGCCTTGCCACAGGCGGGGCAGACCTGGACGCTCCGACAATAGCGACGGTTCGAGGGAGGTACTCGGTTCAGTGGTTCCGCACCGGAGCACACGACGCGGCAACGAGGCTGTCGGTGTGGGTCTGGTCACCGGAGGGGGTAGCTCAGGCTCAACAGGCCGATCTGACGGTGTTGCGTGTATCGGACGTTCGGCAGCTCGACGACGTGGTGTCTGGGGCCTGGGAGGAACGAGCAGGGCTGGACATTGACGTTGGCTACAAGCAGAGGATCGACCAGACAGTGGATTACCTGAAGGCCGCACCCATCGAGATCGGGGCAGGTGGTAGCACCGAGACCATTACAGTGGAGGTTTAGACAATGACGCTTGGAATACAGGACATCGTAGAAGTAAGGGCGCAGATAACGCCCCGTGGCGCTGGGGGCAGAGAGTTCGGGAGAACGCTGCTGCTCACCACCGACCCCACCCTGGACGCTGGTGCGGGCAGGGTAGGGGTCTTTGCCAGCATGGACGAGGTGGCTCGGACATTTGCTGCGGACTCCGGTCCCTACCAGGCCGCCCAGGTCTACTTCTCTCAGGTTCCCTATCCCCGGAACCTGGTGATAGGCCGCTGGATCAACACGAGGGAGTCGGCTAGGCTGACCGGGGGCAGCCCCAGCGCTTTGGAGCAGATAACAGGCAGCCCCACCGTGGTCAGGGGCAGCGGTACTGTGGCGTCTTTAGAGACATTCCACGGACGCGCCACCGTAGTCACCGGCACGGGGACGGTGGCTGATTTGGTCAACTTCCACGGTCGTGCCACCGTAGTCACCGGCACGGGGACGGTGGCGTCCCTGACGACGCTTCAGGGCATCACCAACGGGACCGTGACCTTCCTGGGCCAGACATTGACGGGCCTTGATTTCTCCTCGGACACCGACCTCGACGGCGTGGCTTCCACGCTCCAGACCGCGCTCAGGGCCACTTCAGAGACAGACCTGGACAACGTAGAGGTCGCCTACGATAGCACCGCCTCGGCGTTCGTCGTGACTCTGCCTCTAGACAGCAGCGGGGTTGTGCCCACTGCAAGCGCGGCGTTTACTGGAACCGAGTCCGACGAGCTGGGCCTGGACACCGCCGCCATCGTCAACGGTGTGGACGCCATCGTGTCCGGGACCGTTACCTTCCTGAGCCAGACGTTGACTGGCCTGGATTTCTCCGCCGTCACCGACTACGACGATGTGGCCTCCACGCTCCAGACGGCGCTGCGTGGGGCCACGGGCACGACGCTTGATGCCGTCGAGGTCGCCTACGACAGCGACGCCTCGGCCTTCGTGGTCACAATCCCGCTGGCGGCCGATGGCTCGGCCACGGCGGTCACCGCGGCCTTCACCGGGGCAACCGCCGACGAGGTGGGCCTGGATACGGTCACGATTGAAGACGGCATAGACACTATCACCGCCGGCAGCGTGACGTTCCACGGTGCAAGTCTTACTGGTCTGGACTTCAGCCCCGTGGCGGGATACGACGATGTGGCTGCTGTGGTCCAGACGGCTCTGCGGGGAAGCTCCGTCGCCACCCTTGATGCAGTAGAGGTGGAGCACGACGGCTCGCAGTTCGTCCTCACCCTTCCTCTTGGCTTAGACGGGTCCGCCACTGAGGTGAGCGGCCCCTTCACCGGAGAGCATGCCGACGAGTTGGGGCTGGATACGGTAGATATCACCGCCGGAGTGGACGGTATAGGAGCAGGCTCCCTCACCTGGCATGGCTCCTCCATCTCCGTAGACTTCACCGGCGCTGACTCTTACGACGACGTGGCCAGCACGCTCCAGACGGCCCTCAGAGCGGTGAGAGCGGCGGCAAGAGCGGACCTGCGGAGCGCAACGGTTGAGTTTGACCCCGTCGGATTCTTCCGGGTGCGGCTCGGTTTCGATTCGACAAGCGGTGACCCCTATGCCATCAACGGCTTCATGGCGGACGATGCCCAGGAGCCAGCTTCCGCTCTTGGATTGGATAGCACATCGGGGGGCGGCATCGTCCAGGGTCAAGCCTCGGAGCCCATCGAGGACGCGATGGACGCCATCAGCGGGCTGGACGATGGCTGGTACTTCGTTACGGTGGACTCGAGCATCACCACGGGTGCAGACCTGCTCTCCCTGTCGCGGTGGGTTCAGACCAAGGCCCACATGCTGGCGTTGGATGTGGTGGACGAGGGTGTCCTGACGCCTAACGAGTCCACCAGCCTGGCGGCGCAGCTATCCGCCCTGGAGCAGCAGAGGACCTTCCTGGTCTGGTCTAGAACCAGGGACAGCAAGGCCCTGTCGCTGGCCGGGAGGCTCTCCAGCGTGAACTTTGGAGGTCAGAACGCGCTCATCACGCCCAAGTTCAAGAGCCTGCCGGGGACCAGCCCGGACATCGTGACGACCGCTCAGAAAGAGGAGCTGGACCGGAAGTGGGTCGGGTACTACACCCGCTTTGGCCCGGATGCCATCTTCGCGGAAGGCTGGACGCAATCCGGCGACTGGATCGACGTTCGGTATTGGCTGGACTGGATCACCAAGGCCACCCAGAACGAAGTCTACACCCTGCTGAGGCAACACCCCACGAGAGTGCCGCAGACAGCCGAGGGTCTGGCCAGTATTGAGGCAGCCATCGAGCGGGTGTGCGAGGCGGGCCGCAGGAACGGCGGCATCGCTCCGGGCCGAGTGTCCGAGGCGGTCGCTAACGACATACGGCTGGCCACGAACAACCCGGCCTTCGATGGGTTCCTGCCAACGGGGTATCTGGTGGCAATAGGCTCCATCGCAGATCAGCTACAGATAGACCGCGACGCCCGCAGGAGCCCGACGATCCGGGTATGGCTGAAGGGCAGCGGAGCCATGCACTACGTAACCATCGGGCTGGTATTCACTGGGTAGGAGGAAGAACAATGTTTTTCTCGTTGCAAGACGTAACGTTTCTGCTCAACGGCCATGCCGTGGAGGGTGAGCACACCATAAGTGGCTGGTCTGAGGATACGGACGCGCTCACACTGCCGGACGCATTCGAGTTCGCCAGCGTTCGGCGCGGCGCGACCGGAAAGATGGCGGCATTCAGCACAGGAGACAAGGGCGGTCCGGTAACGCTCAAGCTGATGCCCAACTCCCCCTCGGTGCCGTTCTTCATGATTCAGGTGACGCGGATTCTGGTGGAGAAGGCCGAAGTGATCTGGGACGGTAGCGTAAAGCACAAAAGGACTGATGCCGGCGTTACGCTCAGTCGGGGCGTCCTCGTCTCTGGCCCTTTGTGGTACACGATGGGCAAGGGTGAGGCGGGCAACCTCACCTTCACGTGGGAGTTCGAGCAGATCATCCCCGACTTTGCCAAGGTAAATTTCGTGGCAGGACCGTAAGGGGAGGCAACTAGATGGTAACGCTTAACGGAATAGGCGGCGATCTTACAAAGACCGAGTTCGAGATCGGCGGCACACGATTTGCTGTGTCCAAGCTGCCGGCGATGGCGGGCTTCGACCTCCTGGAAGCGATCAGGCACGAGCTGGGCAAGTCCCAGGCTCTGTCCCTGCCCACAGAAGTGTTGAAGGAGGACGACAGGTCGATAGCAGCCTTCCTCAAGATCGTGCTGTCGCTGGACCCTGCGTTTGTGCGCCAGGTGCGGCAGAAACTATTCGAGAAGGTGGCCTTCTCCAACGCGCGGGTCCCCACTCCGCAGCAGCTAGCTGGGGCCGAGGAGATGGCCTTCGACGGCCTGGAGCCCATAGCGATCTACGAGGTTTTGCTGCGGAGTGCAGCCGTAAATTTTACGCCGTCCTTAGACGCCCTCGGCTCCAGGTTGAGAGACGCCCCCCTGGTTTCGAGCCCGTCCGCCCCCTCGGAATAAAACCCTTCTTCGGCGCTCTCATAGACGCAGGACTGGCTGAATACCTGGCGCTAAAGAATACCTTGGACCTGGACGAAGCCATGCAACTCCACGAGCAGTTAACCGCGAGGATTGAGAACGACCATCGGGCACATGAGGAGGCGGAGCGAAAGGCTAAGGAGAAGCGGTGAGCAATGCGATAAAGAAGAACCAGAGTCCTGCGACGGCGCAGGTGCCGTCAGCGGTACACCGTGTCACGTCTTCCGACCCTCACCACCAGAATACGCAGTACCTGGTCTTGGATGTCGCAGATAACCCGGCAGTCCCCTACACGGTAGCGCCACAGCCCGCCGAGCGGGCCACTCAACGCTTGGCCCAGGTCTCGCGGGTTTTCAAGTACGGAGACCCGCTGGTCCATGTAATCGACGATGCGCTGAGCCGTCTGCCGGTCAAGCCTACGCAGCTGAGTCCTGGCCGTGTCGGTGTACTCAATTGTCCAGGCCAAGCTCTGCCCTCACTTCTTCGGACGAGTAGACTGGCTCCTCGCCCTTGCGGACCCGTTCGAGCACGTCGGCAGCAAGGTAGTAGTCTTCCATGTCCTCAAGCCCGCGCTCGATCAACTCGCGTAGGTAGAACGCCTTCGTGCGCCCCGTTTGCGAGGCTAGGTTATCAAGCCGTTGTTCTAGCTCTGGTGAGAGTCGGATCGAAGTTGCCATGCCGTAGTCCCTCCGTCGTGCGATACAGGTATTCAGTATATCATATAGCTACGGGAAGCGTGTTCCGGGAGCATGAAAATACCCGTGGAGGTAACTTTGTCCTACGGGTGGACGAAGTTAAGAAAGGAAGGAGTACACCATGAAGAGATACATCCCAGCGGTGACGGGGAGAGGAGTGGAAGCATGACGGATGAACGCCACATACCGCAAGTTTGGACTGGGGTCCATTCTTCCGAGAGATTGTATCGCTACTATGGACGCCTTGAATCAAAGCTCCAGCGGCTTCACGTTACCTCCTTGGTGTTCATCGGCGTCGCTTCTTCTGGAGCGGCTGCTGCGTTGTTGGGACACCTTCCAGACTTCCTATCGGCGATCCTGTTCTTTCTCGTAGCTGGGGCAACCATATGGGTGTTCACGGCAGACTACTCAAAGAGATCAGCCGTAGCAGGACTGGCTTCCGGCCAGTGGAGGGGGCTTGCCCTAGAGTGGGAACGCCTTTGGTACGACCTTGACGATCTGAACGGTGAGGAGATAGCTGGTCGTATGCTCGCTCTTCAACAAAGAGAGCGTATCGTCGGTGCCGAGGCTCAGTGTGGCCCCGACGATGATGGGCTCAATGAACGGTGCGCAGAGGAAGCCTACGCAGTGCTCGCGGCGAGGTTCTCATCGTGAATGTAGCGAAGACAGGGATAGAACGAAAAGGCCCGCCACCTATCCCCAAATGGCCACCACCACCTCCGCCACCTATTCGACGTAAGCCAAAGAGTAGCAATTCTGGGGCTGATACCAACCCAATTAGGAGGAGGTACGAGCGTGCTCGCTAGTTGGGAGGTCATCCATGGTGAATCTCCAGTCAATGCCCATCGCGCGCGCGATGCGAAGCACCGTGGCGAAGGAGGGATTTCCGTCTGGGGACAACGCCTTATACAGACCCACCCGAGTAATGCCCGCTGCCTTGGCCAGATGGGTCATGTTCTGAGCACGAGCAATATCGCTCAATGCCGCCCGAATGAGACTGCCATCCCCAGGGTCTTCCTCAATGCAGCCTTCCAGATAGTAGCGCGTGTCTTCTTCATTCTGGATGTCCTCCGCAGGGTCCCAAATCCTATCTCCCTTTGCCATCGTCTATTCCCTCTCTTTCGCCATCTCAATAGCACGCTCAATGTCCCGGTCTTGATTGCCCTTGTCGCCACCACACAGAAGGACGATCACCGCGTTGCCTTCGCGGATAAAGTAGAGGCGATACCCCGGCCTGTGGAAAATTCTGGCCTCGAACACGCCGCTTCCGACCGGCTTAACGTCACCCAAATTGCCACCGGCCATTCGGCGCATCCGGGCGCGGATGCGACCAGCGACCTGCCTGTCTCTGAGGCCATTGAGCCAGGCCCTAAAAGTGGCGGTCTGGACTATCGTGAGCATGACCTTATTGTATACTATGGTTTACACCTTGTCAAGGAAGAAGGCCCCCAACTAATCTTAGGAGGCGCACCATGACCAAGCAGAAGACCGCCAAAGACTCAAGCAGCGATAGGAGGGTGTTTGCATGAATCCCACGATTGAACAAGAGGCCATGCGCGTCTATTGCATCCAGTTGGCGACAGCGGGAGGAAACTGGCCTCCCACAATTCGCATCCACGCCGATACGCTCTCCCTTGAACAGGAAGGCTACACCTTCAAAAGGGAAGGCAATATCGTCGGAGTTGTCAGAGGGAACGTGCAAGCCTGGTGGATTGAAGAGGAGACGACGCACCCATGACCAAGCAGAAGACCGCCAAGCTCGACCTCAACGCTCGCAGGCTTGGACAGGGGGGATACTTAAGAGGGAGAGGAGGATGGTTTTGCGAATAGGAGAAGTTAGACCGGCACCTCGACCAGCTCAGTCGAGGACTGCGGTTCCGGGATCGGCGTGCCATCCCCCCGTATGCTCTCAAGGTGGAGAACGATGGCTTCTTTAATGAGGGAGCAGACCTCTTCCCTGGTCTCAGCAGCAGCTACACAGCCAGGCAGGTCGGGAACGTATGCCCCAAAGCTTGTGGGGCCTTCTTCGATGATTACCGCATACTTGGGCATGTCATCACCTAGTTTAACACAAGGCGGCGATGGACCGGGAAGTGAGTAGAAATCTTAGGAGGCGCACCATGACCAAGCACATACGGGTAGTGAAGGAAGGTTGGAAATGACTGAGGAAGTGCGAAACGCCGCGATAGGAGCCCTCGTCGTCGAGTATGAAGAGAACGAGAGGCGCATAGCAACGCTAAAGTCATTGCTATACAAGATAGGTACAGACCTCGAGCTATTGGGCCGTGAATTGCAAAGGGTTCCGCCCGAGGTTAAAGCAACAGATGCCGAGTTCCGTTTCCGCTTACATAGCGCCGTTCCTTGCGCATCTGTCTCTTCCAACGACCTCCGCGATCACTTAGATACATGGCACAAGGCGCTTGCTAACAAGGAACGGCTAGAGGACTGCCTGCGACAGGCCGGCCTGGAGAAACTCATTGGGAAGTAACGAGGAGGCGCACCATGACCAAGCAGAAGACCGCCAAGCTCGAGAGCTACTAGGAGTAGTCGAGATGAAGGAGAGAGCCATGACTATGTGGGACTATAGGATGCGAAAGATGGATATCGCCTGGGAGCTGGCCTCCCGAATCATCCCTGAAAAGCCGCAACCGTCAGGGGCTTGGACCGAGGCGGACTACATCGCCAAGGCCCAGAAGGTGATGAAAGAAGCGGCAGAAGCGGTGGATGCCGTGTTCACAGACCGTGGTGGTGTGAATATCCACGTCTAGTATGGGGGACGAACGTTGAAGAAGCAGAAGACCGCCAAGCTCGACCTCAACGGACAGAAGGTCGATGTAGGCATCCCCAGCCACTTGCTCAGCGACCTCGGCGGGTTGATCTACTACGGCGCGCTGGCGCGACTCAGCAAAGATAGAAGCAACCTCGAAGGCCAGCTCAGCGCTGGGGCGGCCATGTGTTCGTTCGCGCAGAGGTGCATCAGGAAGGTCGAGGCGAGGCAGGGCATCAGTGACGAGTCGTACAAAGCCTGGGCGCACGTCCTCGAATGGGTGGTATCTTCACTGGACTTCGAGAGCCTGTCCGTTGACCCAGAGTCACCGGAGTTGGCCAAGCTGGCCGCAAGAGTTCGAGTAGGAGGAAGGGTATGAGGGTAGTCCTAGTATTCATCGCGCTCATCACGCTGGGGCTTGTTGTTGCGTGTGGGGAGGCGGAACCTACGCCTACCCCGACTCCAACACTCGAAGAGACCTACCTGAAGTCAGTGCAACGGTGGGTATATGGCCTCGGAATCACGCTCGGCGAGCGGGAGCTTTACGAGCAAGACCCAATCTCCATCATTGAGGCCGCATCTTTGGATCCCCTAATCTCGGATCGACCTTCATGGATGTCGAACTTCGAGGGAATGATCAGGGTACTGGAACCGATTTATGTGGACCCCCAAGACTCCCCGTTTGAGGGATTGCCTGTTCCGAGCTTCAAGAGCAGGGTTGAGGGCATCAAGAACCTGTCGAGAGCCATGACTAGAGAGTACTGGCATTGGAAGGAAGACCCCTATGGGAACATCGGCGCTTTTGAACGCCTCACGGAAGCCCACGCTGCAGCCTTCCGCGCCGCTGAACAACTAAACCTTGATGCTATCAAGGCAATGAACACAGGAGAATACTAATCATGGCGGGCCAAGTCGTAGATGAGTTGATAACCATCATCAGGTACAACACTAGCAACCGAGAATTGCGCCGCGCGGAACAGCAGGTCAACGACTTCACGAGGAATACGCAGAAGCGGTTCCAGTCCTGGGGACAGACTATCAACAAGGCCACCAGGGCCGCCACCGTGGTTTTGGGCGCACTTGGGGCTGGAGCTTTCAAGGTTGGCGCAGCCGAAGAACGCTCACTGCTTAATCTCAGAACACAGTTGGGGCTCGCCGCTGATGAAGTCGAAGAGCTGAAGGCTCCGCTCCGAGACCTCTCCAAAGAGACGAACCGGTCATTGAAAGAAGTGAATGATGCAATGTTCTCCGTAAAGTCCGCAGGCCTGGAGACCGCAGATGCGCTTGTCGTGATGGATCAGTCGGCCAAAGCTGCCGCATCCGGACTAGGAGAGACGAAGCCCATAGCCCTGTTGGCTAGTGGTGCGGTCTACTCGTATGGGGCAGCAGTGCTTGACGGCAAACGGGCGGTCGAGATTCTGCTGGCAACTGTCAAGGCTGGCAACCTTGATGCTGCGCAACTCGCGACAACGTTCGGGCGCACCTTCGAGTTCGCTGCCAAATTAGGGGTGGGAGTTGACGAGGTTGGTACGGCCATAGCTGGATATACTCGTGGGGGCCAGAATGCCTCGCAAGCGACCGATGCCGTCAGAATGGCTCTGACTGCTCTGTTGGCACCGAGTACCGAGGCAGAGAAGATTCTCAACGGGGTAGGGCTTTCTGTTGAGGATGTGCATCGGCACATTCGTGAAGAGGGTTTTATCCAGACCATAAGGATGCTGAGCGATGAGCTTGAGGGCGATACGACCCAGCTACGCCGTCTGTTCGGCGATGTGAATGCAGTTGGTTTCGCCCTCAGCGCCTCCGGTCCCAAGTTTCAGGACTACATGGATATCCAGGCCGACATCCGCGCATCAACAGACAGCGTAAACGAGGCATTTGATATCTATGCCAATTCGAGCGTTGCTCAAGCGGACGAGGCAACCAACAACCTCCGGCTCGCTCTATCTTCCCTCTACAACAACGTTCTTGCACCTTTGCTCCAGCTCTTTGGCAAGCTGCCCTCAGCTATACAGACGGTCGTCCTTGGAATGGGGGCGATGCAGATCGCGTCAACTATCGGCCTTGGTCCATCCGTAGGAGGGCTCATATCGTCCTTGGGGCGATTCATAGTGGCCCTCAAGACGGGAGCCATCTGGAACTCCAACTTCATCCTATCTCTGAGACTTGCCGCAATCAATGTCCGCGGCTTCATTGCAAGCCTGAGCTTGGCCAGGGTCGCGCAGTTGGCGGGCGCGGCTGCTACCGGCATCGCCAGCGCCGCTACTTGGGCCTTCAACGCCGCGTTGTTGGCGAACCCGCTCACGTGGATCGTGCTGGGCATCGTTGGCCTGATCGCCGCCCTCGTGCTGCTGGTCAAGCATTGGGACACCGTGAAGAGAGTCGTTAGGGACTTCTTCGACCGCTACGGCAACTACGTCCTGGCCGCGTTGGCAGTCGTCGCGCCGTTCATCGCCGTCCCGCTGTTGATCGCCAAGAACTGGAGCAGGATCGTCGAGATCGTCGGAGGCATCTGGTCTCGTGTCAACGACACCGTGCGGGGGTGGATACAGGCGATCATCGACTTTGTGCGCGAGCTGCCCGGCAGGGTGCTTGCCATCGTAAAGGACATCCCCGGAATGATCGCAGATGCCATAAGGGACGTGCCAGGTCTTGGGGCTGCACTTGAGGCATTCACATGGATTGCAGGCAAGGTGGGCAAGGCGGTTGGCTTTGCCGAAGGAGGCATCGTCCCTGGTCCGCTGGGCAGGCCGTTACTGGCCACGGTCCACGGGGGTGAGATGGTGCTGCCAGTAGGGGCGTCCAGGGTCATCGCTCAGATGCTTGAAGGGTTCCGGCTCGGCCCCACCGCTTTGCCGCAAGCGCCGCACTACTACGGCCAGATGTACAGGTCTTCGGTGACCAACCGGACGGTAAACATCAACATGAATGAGCCCATTGTGATCCAGACCCAGGCGACGGACGCCAAGGGGATCGCTCAGGAGCTGGGCGAGGAGATTCAAGACCAGATTCGGAACATCGCCTACGACCACGACGGGCCGGTGGAGCGCTGATGGCGGCTAGCGTCATACAGGGCCACGATTTCTTGCTCTTGCACGGGAGTCCTGTTACTGCCATTGCCGATGGCTTCCTCTCGGAGGAGCACGCCGTCAGGATCAGCAAGACCTCGTATCCCGTCGAGACGGGCGGGTCGCTGGTAGACCATGCGGTTATACAACCACGCACGCTCAAGCTGGTGGGCTGGGTCTCAGACCTGCTGGCTCCCGAAGGGAAGCGGGGTACTCCGTCTCGCGGTAGTGATGCGTGGCTTCAGCTCAACCGGTTGGTCGAATCGAGGGAGCCGTTCCGGGTGGTCACGCTGCTGGGCGTCTACCCGTCGATGCTGATTACGTCGCTCAAGGCTCCGGTTGATAGAACCACGGGACGGGCGCTCCGCTTCGAGATGGAGCTTGAGGAGGTGCAGTTCCGCGCCCTGGAGCGGGGCCAGCGGCCTCCCCCGGTGCGGATAGGCCCTGCCGAGGATAGGTCGGAGGAGGTTGATGGGGGCTTGGTCAACGCGCCCTCGCTGCATCCTCTTCATGCCGTGCCTGTAGTTATGGCAATCAACGACCTGCAAGAGCCAGAGGACTCAGAGGATGGTCCCTCAAGCGGTGGTTGGATATTCGGCGGTCTCAAGGCCGTAGGTAGGTTCTTGGGGGTCGGCTGATGCAAGCGATACCGCTCACGACAGATGCAAGGCAGCGAATGCGGGTGACTCTTGGCAACCAGCCGGTCATCCTCCGCGCCTGGTGGCAGCCGCTCTCCGAAGCGTGGTACCTCTCCCTGTACACCAGGGGAGAGGAGCCGATAGCGCTGGGGCGTCAGGTAACGACGGCCCGGAGGTTGATTGAGGCTCCTGGTCTAGCTGGCGACCTGGTGGCCATTCCCTTGGAGCGCTACGGGGTGCCGATAGGCCGGGAGGCGTGGGGGCAGACCCACGGGCTGGCCTACCTTGAGCCGTCCGAAATCGAGCAGGTGAGCTGGGCGCTATGAGCATGAGGCAGTACCTACGCCAGATAAGCGTCGAGATCGAGGACGCAGACCGCTCCGTGCTCGTCGTCGAGGAGCTTCGTATCACCTTCGACCTGCACATAGACGATCAGTCGTCATCGTCGCCGTCCACGGTCAAGATATGGAACCTGGCCAAGGCTTCGGCCTCGCACATAGCGGAGTCAGGGCAGATCGTGCGGGTCAAGGCTGGCTACGGGGATATTAGAAACGCTGAACCGATCTTCGATGGCGAGATACGGCGCGTCCTCCATGAGCCCACCGGCCTAGACCGCGTGACGACCATCGTGCTGGGCCGTTCCGACTCGGCGACGACCGGCGCACTGGTCTCCATCAGCCTCGTGGGACCTGTCAGGCTGCGTGACCTTGTGCGCCGGGTAGTGGACGCTATGGGCCTACGCATCGAATCCGTCCAGGCAGTTCCCGACGAGGAGCTTGAGGAAGGTTTCGTCTACAACGGCTCAGCGAAGTCGGCGCTCAAGGACCTTCTGGAGCCTCACAAGGTTACCGCCTATCAGGCCGGCCGGGTGATGCACTTCACCCACAGGGACGACGAGCCAGAGCGGGGCACATTCTTTCTCAGTCATGCGACGGGGCTTATCGGCACCCCGTCCCTCACCGAGGACGAAGGGTTGAGGGCGAAGATGGCGCTGAACCGCTCCATTGAGCTGAGCCAGTTGGTTGAGGTCAGCAGCGAGGCCGTGGACGGCTGGTTCAGGGTCAAGACCCTCGTCCACAGGGGAGACAACTGGGGCGGGGAGTTTGTGACGGAGATCGAGGGAGCGAAGACCGATTCCCCTGCACTGGTGGGGGTAGTGTCGTGACCAGCATGAACCGAGATACCGACTACGCGAACCTGGCGCAGGCGATCCGCTTCGCCATCCGCCAGTCGCTCAAGGACCTGTATACCTGTATGCCTGGGATAGTGGAGTCCTACGACGCGGAGACCCGACGGGCAGTGGTGAAGGGAGCGCTCAATATTGTCACCACTAAGAAAGAGGAGATCGAGCGGGAGTCCATCCACAACGTCCAGGTGATGTTTCCATCCGGCGGTGGATTCGCCATAACCTTCCCCTTGGAGCAGGGAGACCCTGTGCTGCTGCTCTACTCCCAGCGGGGTTTGACGAATTGGAAGAAGACGCTTGGCGTGGCGGCCCCGGACACAATCGGGTTCTTCAGTGAGAAGGACGCCTTCGCCATTCCTGGGTTCGGGCCTACTCAGGGGGAACTTGAGCACATGATCGCCATTGAGTCGGGCGGCGTTCACATCAGGACGACCGGCAAGCTCGCTATAGAGGCTCAGGACGTGACGTTCAAGACCGTTGGTACGGACGAAGAGCCAGAGAGTATCGTGTGATGCGCACCATCTCAGCCGTGGACGATCTCCTTGACGGATTCGCTGTAGTGGATGGCCTTGAAGCCACCAGGCAGCGGGTAGTCCAGCATCTACGCTTCACCTTGAGCGATTGGTTTCTTGACTCGGACCAGGGCATCCCGTACTTCGATGGCCTGTTCGCTGACAACAGTAGTCCTGAATTCGCCGCACAGCTCATTGCCGCCGAAGTGCTCGGTGTAGAGGACGTTACGGATGTAGCCGTGGTTCGAGCCGTCCTTGACCCCCTCACCCGGAGGCTGTCGCTGGAGTTCCGTGTCAATACGGTCCACGGACAGGTGATGGTCGCGGAGGTGTTGTAATGGCACGGGTGACGGCGCAGGGAATAGAGCCCACGACGCTCCAGGGCTACATCGACGCGCTGGAGGCAGCGTTCCGGTCTGCCTTGGGCCAGGACATTGATCTGGCCCCGGAGACGCCAGCGGGCCAGTTGGTTGGAACCCTGGCCTTGACGCTGACGGAGGCGGACGAGGCGCTGGTTGCGGTGGGCAACGGCATGTCGCGCAGCAGGGCGCAGGGAGTCCAACTCGACGATCTGGGGTCTCTCTTGGGTATTCCGCGCCTGGAAGGAGAGGCGGACGACGAGTACCGAGCCAGGTACGGAAGGCTAGTGGCCAGGAACGCCAGGGGTTCGGCTGAGGCGATACTGGCCGCAGTGCTTAGCGTCGAGGGTGTAACCGATGCACTAATCCGTGAGAACGCCACCGCCGCCGAGGTGACTGAGCAGGGCAAGACCATTGGCGCTTACTCGATCTGCCTGGTTGTAGACGGTGGCACGGACGAAGCTGTCGCAGCAGCGATAGCCCGGTCAAAGCCAGTAGGGACAGGCACCATCGGGGAGACCAGCGTTGACGTGCCCCATGCCAAAGGCTGGAGCGTGCCCATTCGACTGTCCCGTGTCACTCCAGTCCCAATCAAAGTCAAGCTGGCCCTGACGCTGATGGCAGGCTTTCCTTCGGACGGCACGAGCCGGATCGTCATGCGGGTGGTAGACCATCTGATAGGGCTGGCCCTTGGGGAGCGCCTGACAGCACAGCGGCTCCTTGCCGACGTGCTGTTGGTGCCGGGACACACCGTGAACCTCGGTGTCGGGCGCAAGGCTGGCACGTTGCTCAGAGGCACAGGCACGGTGGCGTCCCTGGATACGTTCCGCGGTAGGGCCACCGTGCTGACCGGGGAGAATCACAGTACTCTGGCGACCCTCCAGGCCATCACCGCCGGTACCGTGACCTTCTTGAGCCAGACCGTGACCGGCCTCGACTTCTCCTCCGACAATGACCTCGACGACGTGGCTTCCACGCTTCAGACCGCGCTCCGGGCTACCAGCTCCACGGACCTGGACAATGTGGAGGTCACCCACGACGGCGCGGCGTTCGTGGTGACGTTGCCCCTGGACTCCGATGGGGCAGCCACCACGGCAAGTACCGCTTTCACCGGGGACAACGCCGACGAGTTGGGCTTGGACACCGCAACCATCGTCAACGGCGTGGACGCCATCAAGAGCGGCACGATCACGCTGCACGGTGCGACTGCATCCGGTCTGGACTTCGGCGCCGTGGCGAGCTACGACGACGTGGCCACGGTAGTCAAGGGCGCGCTGCGGGGAACCTCCGAGACAGACCTGGACCAGGTAGAGGTGGCCTATGTGGTTGGAGGGTTTGTCATCACCATTCCCCTGGATGCCGATGGCAACCCCATTGTGGTATCCGGCGCGGTGACTGGCGATACGGCTGACAATCTGGGTCTGGATAGCGTCGATGCGGTTCAGGGCTCCGTCACCAGTCAGGACGACATCGAGTTGACCGAGCGGCTGACGGTTATCCCCGAAGACATCACCATCACGGTGTTGGCATCATGAGCGACCTGGCCAAGAGGATCAACGTTCACGCCAATGCTGGCCTGCTGATCCAGCAGTGGCAACAGGCTCCGCGTATGCGCGCCCTGGTGGATGCGCTCCAAGGAGTGATGGACGACCACCTGATCAGGCCGTTGGCGGACATGGAGGAACGCCTCCGCATTGACACCGCTGAAGGGTTCTGGCTGGACTGTATTGGAGAACGGGTGATGCTTCCGCGTCCGGCGACGGACATCGCCAACTTTGCCCCTTTTGGTTTCCACGGCTCAGGTGGTGTCGGCTTCGACCAGGGTCCGTTCGCCACGGTGGTTGAGGCGTTGTCGCCCAGGGTGCCGCTGGGAGACGAGTTCTACCGGAAGCTGCTTATGATGCGGGCGGAGGCGCTACTTGCGGACGGTACGGTGGAGCGTCTTAGCGATGCGGTGGGGCATGTGTTCCCTGGGACGGGCTATAGGGACGGTGGCGACATGACGGCGGAGGTCCAGGGAGCGTACCATGGCCTCGACTCCCGGAGCCTCCTGGAGGCACTCGATATCGCTGGGGGGTTGCCTTCTCCGGCGGGTGTCGAGCTGTCTAGGGTCGTGTGGGAGTACGTGGTCGGTGGAGACTGTGAGGGAGACGAGCCGCCGGTCGTGGCCGGCCATACTTCTAGCCATACCAACGTTAGCGAGTACGAACTGAGCGACGAGCAGGCCCACTCCGGCAACCACAGTTGGAAGATCACGGTTGCACAGGGCGCTTCAGATTCGGCAAACGTCTTCATTGGCTTCAACGTCGCATACGCCGACCTACTGCCTATGACCCAAATCACCTTCTCGGCGTGGGTCTACGTCCCCGCGAGCGACCTGCTCCTCTCCGATGTGGAGCTAGAGATAATGTGTGGCGAGGTGGATTCAGAGGGCGCCACCACATGGGAGAATACGAGATCGGAGAACCCGGCCGCCTATGACTCCTGGGAATATCTCGAAGCCACGACGACTATCTCCGCCGCTTGTCAGGACATCCGGCTGGCTTTGAAGGTCACCGACCGTTCGGCCCCGCACGTGCTTTATTGGGACGACATTAGCTTCAGGAGTGAGTAGTCATGGCAAGAGACCCGGACGCACTAAAGATCAGTAAGTGGGCGGCCATAGGGGACGTGCAGGACCCGGAGGATGGCGGTATAGACCGCTCTATTGGCTGGGACATCAGCCACTCCCAGCCCGGCGGGTCGCTTCCCAAGCGGGAGCACATCAACGAGCTGCATAGAGAGGAGACCGCCCTGGGAGTGGAGATCAACGTCCACGGCGCAGGGCTTGAATGGGACTCCTCTATCTCATACGAGCATCCGGCGCTGGTAACGGGCAGCGATGCCCTGTTCTACGTAAGCGTCCAGGACTCCACGAACGTCGATCCGGTTACCGACAGCGGCGAGTCCCATTGGAAGCCACTGAATACGCCGCTCCCCAATGCCTCCGCCACGGAGCGCGGGGTTGTCAGGCTAGCCACGGATGCAGGGGACGGGACCGATGCGACCAGCGCGATCACACCTGCTGGTCTGGCTGCTCTGGGGTACCGCAAGGTCACGGTGAGCAACTCTGCGCCTACCAGCTCGGACGGGGACGACGGCGACGTGTGGCTGGAGTATTAGCGATGCCGATGAAGGTTAAGGTGGCTGGAGCATGGCAGACGGCGAACACCAAGGTTAAGGTAGCCGGGACATGGAAGGCAGCCCGTTCTTGGACCAAGGTCAATGGGACGTGGCGAAGGGACGCTCGAGACTTCGCCACCGGCAACACCGACCCCCGTGGTATCGCCTGGGATGGAGCATACTTCTACCTGGTGGACTATAGAGACCACAAGGTGTACGTCTACGATCCCGATGGGAACTACCAGTCAGACCGAGACTTCGACTTCGCCGCCAACAGCACCGCCCCCCTTGGTATCGCCTGGGATGGAGCATACTTCTACGTGGTGGACTTCGGCGACGATAAGGTGTACGTCTACGACGCCGATGGGAACTACCAGTCAGACCGCGACTTCGCCCTCGCCACCGGCAACACCGACCCCCGTGGTATCGCCTGGGATGGAGCATACTTCTACGTGGTGGACTTCGACGACGATAAGGTGTACGTCTACGATTCCGATGGGAACTACCAGTCAGACCGAGACTTCGACTTCGCCGCCAACAACACCTCCCCCCGTGGTATCGCCTGGGATGGAGCATACTTCTACGTGGTGGACGTCGACGACGATAAGGTGTACGTCTACGACGCCGATGGGAACTACCAGTCAGACCGCGACTTCGCCCTCGCCACCGGCAACACCGGCCCCCGTGGTATCGCCTGGGATGGAGCATACTTCTACGTGGTGGACTATAGAGACCATAAGGTGTACGTCTACGATGCCGATGGGAATCACGTAGGGTAGGCTGCGCCTATCTCTGATCCTTCGCACATCGTTCTCACCCCAGATAGTCAGCCCATTGGGTCATAAGCGCCCTCCGTCGGTCGAACAGATCAGAGCGAAAGTAGGCAGCTTCGGTAGAGTCTCCAACTACGTGGGCTAGCGCCGCCTCCATGACCGCGTGCGGCGCGTCTGTCTTCTCAGCCGCCCAGTCGCGAAAACTGCTGCGGAATCCGTGGGGTACGGCGTAACGACCGTCCGCGGCCTTAAGACCCAGGTCTTGCATCCGCTTCCGGTGCGTATTGTTTGAGATAGGCCCCCCTGTTAAAGGGGACGGGAATATAAGACCGGAGCCATCGCCCAACCCTCTGGCAGCAAGGAGATTTTCCAATGCCCGAGGCGCCAACGGCACCCGGTGTTCCCTCCGCTCTCCCTTCCGTCCCTTCATGCGCCCTGCGGGGATGGTCCAGGTCCTTGAGGTCCAATCGACCTCATCCCACTCAGCCAGCCTCACCTCGGTGGAGCGCGTAGCAGTCAAGACCAGCAACTCAAAGGACAGCTTGGTTACCCTGTCCGCATCCGACGCGTAGAAGGTGCGGACCGCCGCGGATACCTCAGTGTATGGCAGCGCCGGTTGATGCGCCTTGGTCTTAGGCATCCGCGGCAGGACCTTGGTCAAAGCTTCGCCGGCGGGGTTGTCTTGGCGGTAACCCTGCGCCACTGCCCAATCCATGACCGCGCCTATGCGCTGCCGGATGCGCCGCGCCGTCTCGTGCTTGCTGGTCCATATCGGAGTCAAAACGGCTAACGCATCGGTGCTGGTCACATCGCCAACAAGGTGCGAGCCTATGACGGGGTTCACGTACTTTGAAAAGGTCATTTCCCACTGGTAGGTGTGCTTGCTATTGGTCCACGTAGGACGGTTAAAGGCAATAACCTTGACGGCTGCTTCAGCGACCGTCGGCATAGCCTCCCGGCGTTTGACTGCCAACGGGTCGCCGCCGGCCCGGATGACTTGGAGATTGACTATCGCTTGCTCACGCGCTTCAGCCAGCGATACTGCCGGCCATCCGCCGAGCCCCAGGTTGCGGCGTTTGCCCTGGACCACAATCCGCTGCACCCACCGCCGCGCTCCCGACGGGTCCACCCGGAGATAGAGGCCCTGACCGTCGGCGTACATACCTGGCTCCTTTACGGTACGCACCTTCGCCACGGTCAAAGCGTTGTGTGGATGCCTGCCCATCTTCATAATTCGTGTACCTTTCCGTATACCATTTTTATGCGGATTATAGCGAACTGTAACGGACTTTGACAACCTGCTACGGTTAATGAGTTGAGGCTGGCTTAGCTACGAATTGGGGCGAAACAAGGTGTTTCAAAGCTAGAAACATCGAAAGAACTGGTGCCCCCAAGGGGATTCGAACCCCTGATCTCCACCTTGAAAGGGTGGCGTCCTAGGCCGCTAGACGATGGGGGCGTGGTTCCACTACGAGCCGGACGCGCTCGGAACGGCCCACGCTATTGTAACCGAGACCGTGGGGTGTCGCTAGCTGTGCCCCCGCCTTTACAACTGCGGAGCCTTCCGTGGGGAGGCGGGCCATCGCTGAAAAGCGCAGGTTGTCAGCCATACGCTACGGGTACATCGGCAGGTGGTCCGGCCCCGCCGTCTCTGGCAGGCCGAACATCAGGTTCATGTTCTGGACCGCCTGGCCTGCCGCACCCTTTATCAGGTTGTCCAGGCAGCTCACCACTATCAGCCGTCCCGCCCGCTCGTCCACCGTCGGATAGACCAGGCACATGTTGGAGCCCGTCGTCTGCTTGGTCTGTGGCGGCATGTCCGTGACCCTAACGTACGGTTCGTCGCGGTAGAACTCCTGGTACATCTCCCGGACCGCCTTCTTGCCGAGGCCCTTGTCCAGCAGAGGAGCGTAGCATGTCGCCAGGATGCCGCGGGTCATGGGTATGCGATGCGGAACAAAGGTGACATTCGCGCTGCTCGCCTCCCTCAGTTCCGCCAGCTCCTGGGCGATCTCCGGCTGGTGCCCGTGGCCATCCAGCCCGTAGGCCACCACGTTCTCATTGGCCTCGGCGAAGTGGTCTATAATGCTGGTCGCTAGGCCTCCACGGCCTGCGCCGGAGATCCCGGACTTGGCATCCACGATAATATCGTCGGCCACGATCCCCTCGCGAACGGCGGGTGCCAGGGCGAGGATGGCCGCCTCCGGGTAGCATCCCGGGTTGGCCACCAGGGCAGACCCCCTGATCTCCTTCCGGTGGAGCTCAGGAAGTCCGTACACCGCCTTTTCCAGTAGGTGCGGCGCTGGGTGGTCGGTGTTGAAGGCCTGTTTGAAGGCCTCCGCATCGTGGAGGCGGAAGTCCGCCGCTATGTCCACGGCCTTGACGCCGCTTTCCACCAGGGGAGCCAGGGCCTCGGCGCTGGCACCGCTGGGCAGTGCCGAGAACGCGATGTCGACGGAGCCGTCTATGGACTCGGTGATGGGCAGGTCGATCTCCCACAGGTGGGGCAGTACCTCCGGGAGACGCTTGCCCGCGGCGCTCCGCCCGGTCACTGAGACCAGCTCTACATCTGGATGGTGCCACAGCAGGCGCGCCAGCTCAGAGCCGGCGTATCCCGTCACGTTGATGATGCCTGCCTTCATAGCTGTAGTATGCCCCCTACGAGTGGCTTGAGTATAGCAGGGCCTACGCTTGGCTCACAACGTCTGCTTCGCCACTCCCGCCCGCTCCCTCCCGGTGGGGCAACCGTCCAGCAGTATGCACGCCTCACACAGGGGGCGCTGCGCCTTGCACACCTGTCTTCCGTGGGTGATGACGTAGACGTGGAAGGGGAACACCTGCTCCGGCGCTACCATCGCCTCCAGAAGGTCGTGGGCCTGCTCGGCGGTGGTCCTGGGGCCGATGAGCCCCAGGCGTCTGCTCACCCGGTGGATGTGGGTGTCCACGGGCATGGCCGGCATCCCCAGGGCAAAGCAGAGAACGATGGCCGCGGTCTTGGGGCCTACCCCCGGCAGCCCCATCAGCCATGCCTTGGCCTCCGGAAGGGGAAGCTCCCGCAGGAAGTCCAGGTCCAGGGTGCCGCGCAGGTCCATGATCCGGTTCAGCACCGCCTTGATCCGAGGCGCCTTAATCTGGGCCAGACCGCCTACCCGTATGCACGCCGCGATGGCCTCCTCTTCTCCTTTGGCCACAGTCTCCCAGGACCCGAAGACCTCCTGCAGCCGTTGGAACGCTCTCTCAGAGTTCAGGTCGGAGGTGTGCTGGGAGAGGATAGTGAAGACAAGCTCGGATACGCCGTCGTACCGGGGTTCCCAGCGTAGGGGGCCATAGTGGGGCTCCAGGCGTGCATACACCTCCTGGGCCGCCAGGGATGGAGGGGTGGTGCCTGGGGTCTGTACCGACCTTTTGGGCATGAGCACACTCTCGCAAAGGCCCTGGGGAAAAGCAACCCCCGGCAGCCCGCGCCACTCGGTTCTTCATCGGCCACGGCGGTTATGCTATACTCCGCCAGAGTTCGAATCGGTATGTTCCAGCAACACCCCTGCCATGCGAGACCGGATAGCCGACGCCCTCAAGGGCCACAACGCCGAGTATGTGGAGATTCGCCTGGAAGAGAGCCAGGGTACCCATATCCGCTACCGGGGCCGTGAGCTGGAGGAGATTGGCCGCACCTCTGATGTTGGCGGCAACGTCCGCGCCCTGGCCGGTGGTGGCTGGGGATTCGTTTGCTTCAATAGTCTGGACGGGCTGAGGGACAAGGTAGCCCAGGCGGTCAGCCACGCCCGCCTGGTGGGTGGTGAGCGGGTGCGGCTGGCCCCGGTGGAGCCTCAGGAGAGTAGCGTAGGCCTTCAGATCGAGAGGGACCCTCGCACCGTGTCCCTGAGAGACAAGAAGCGCATTCTGGACCAGTACCAGGACATTATCTGGAGTACCCCTGGTATCCAGAGCTCCACCATCGGCTATGCGGATGGCCATCGAAACGTCGTGTTCGCCAGCTCCCAGGGCGCCTACGTTCAGCAGGAGAGGGCGGAGGTGACCATGCGCGTCTCACCCATGGCCCGGGACGGCGCGGATGTGCAGCAGGCCGGCGTCAGCCTGGGCTCCAGCGGCGATTACTCCTGGGTGGAGACCCTCCACGACCAGGTCCAGGAGATGGCCGACCGTGCTGTGGAGCTACTCAAAGCGCCGCAGGTCAAGGGCGGAGAGTACACCGTGGTCTTGGACCCCGTCCTGGCGGGCGTGTTCATTCATGAGGCCTTCGGCCACCTCTCCGAGGCCGACCACGTCTACGAGAGCGACCACCTCAAGGAGATTATGGTGCTGGGGCGTCGCTTCGGCGGTCCCCATCTGAACGTGGTGGACGGAGGAGCGATCCCCAACCTGAGAGGCAGCTACGAGTACGACGACGAAGGGACTCCGGCTACTCGGACGGACCTGATCCGGGAGGGGGTGCTGGTCGGACGGCTTCACTCCCGGGAAACCGCCGCCAAGATGGGGGAGGCCCCATCCGGCAACGCCCGGGCCATCAACTACAAATTCCCGCCAATAGTGCGCATGACCAATACCATCATCGAGCCGGGAGAGGCTACGTTCGAAGATATGATCGCCGATATCATGGAGGGGGTCTACGTCCGCAACTGGTACGGCGGCATGACTAGCATGGAGATGTTCACCTTCTCCGCCCGGGAGGCCTACATGGTCCGCAACGGCAAGGTGGAGGAGCTTCTCCGGCCGGTGATGCTCTCAGGGAACCTCTTCACCACACTCCAGAACCTGGATGCCATAGCCGGAGACCTGGAGATGAACCAGGGCGGCGGGTGCGGCAAGGCGGGCCAGAGCCCGCTGCCGGTGTCCAACGGGAGCCCCCATATCCGCATACAGAGCTGCCTCGTCGGAGGTACGTAGGCCCTTGAACTCGTCTGAAAAGCAACGGGCCTCTGGGGATGAAAGCCGTCCGAAGCGTGCGGCGATAGGAAGCGCAGCGTACCATGGCTGATAATTCTGAAGCCGTGCTTCAGGATATCCTGGCCCGAGCGTCAAAGGTGGCTCAGGCTGCGGAGGTGTTCCACGTCGCTACCAGGGAGACACCGGCCATCTTTGAGGCCAACCGGCTGAAGATGCTGGAGACCAGGGAGACCTCCGGCGTTGCCCTCCGTATCATCAAGGATGGCCGTGTCGGCCTCTCCGCCACCACCAAGCTGGAGGATGTCGACGGTCTTATCGACAACGCCGTGGAGCTTGCCGGCTTTGGCTCCACCGCCTGCCTGGAGTTTCCTTCCCTTGCGGAGTATCCCGCGGTTGAAGTCTACGACCCCGCCGTGGAGGATGTTTCGATAGAGACCATGGTCCACTTGGGCCAGGGGCTTATCGATGGCATCCGCGCGGCCAATTCGGAGCTCCTCTGCGATGGGCGTGTATCCAAAACGGTCAGCACCATCTCATTGCTCAACTCCAGCGGCGCCCAGGTCACCTACACCAAGGGCGTTTTCGGCGTTGGTATGGAGGCCATGCTAGTCCGGGGAGAGGATATGCTTTTCATTGGGGAGCGGGAGAGCTCCTGTCACCCTATGACGGATACCACCGCCATCAGGCAGGCCATCGTGGAGCAGCTGGAGCTGGCGACCACGGAGGCCCAGCCCCTCTCCGGGTCCCTGCCCGTCATCTTCACCCCCCACGGCGTCGCTGGGACCCTCCTCGGCCCGCTGCTGGCCGGATTCAACGGACGCAACGTTCTCCAGGGCTCCTCTCCGCTGATAGGGAGGCTGGGCGAGAGGGTCGTGGACCAGCGTCTCTCCATCTGGGACGACCCGCTCCTCGCCTATGTTCCGGGCAGTCGTATCGTGGACGACGAGGGGGTGCCCAGCCAGCGCCATGCCCTCATTCACAATGGCGTGGCCACAACCTTCCTCTATGACCTCCAAACGGCCTGCCAGGCGGGCACCGCCAGCAACGGCAGCGCCTCCCGCTCCCTGGCATCATTGCCATCGCCTTCCAGTAGTGTTCTGGTCGTTGACGAGGGCGATGTCGCGTATGAAGAGATGGTTCAGGACGTCAAGGACGGCATCATCGTTGAGCGCCTCTTGGGCGCGGGCCAGGGGAACGTCCTGGCGGGAGACTTCAACGCCAACGTTCTGCTCGGCTATAGGATAAGCAACGGGAAGCCCGCCGGCCGGGTGAAGAACACCATGATCTCCGGGAATGTCTACAAGGTGCTGGACAGCCTGGTTGCCGCGGGTAGTCAGGCTCGCTGGGTGGGCGGAGCCCTCAAGACGCCCGCCCTCTACTGCCGGGGTGTCTCGGTTGCGGCGAAGAGCTGATGGCTCAGTACGGCGTCTACCTGTAGCGGCGAAACGTCTACCCGTGGTGTCACCATGGCTCTAGAGGAGTACATTCAAGAGTTGGCCCAGGATGATGAGGCCCTCAGCCATGCGCGCCTGGCCCAGCTCTCCGGCCTGGACGCCAGCGAGCTTGAGAGCCTGAAAGGAGCCTGGTCCGCTATGCCCCCGGAGCGGCGACTGCGCCTGGTGGACCGCCTGGTCACCCTGGCTGAGGACGGTGTGGAGATGGATTTCGATGCGGTCTTCCGCCACGGCCTGAAGGATGAAGACCCTAGCGTCAGGGAAAAGTCGGTGTCCGGCCTCTGGGAGTGCGACGACCGCACGCTCCTTGAGCCCCTGATTGAGCTCCTCAACAACGACCCTGTGGAGCGGGTGCGGGCCTTGGCCGCTATCTCCCTGGGGAAGTTCTGTACCCTTGCCAGCCTGGGGAAGCTTCTCCCAAAGGACGGGCAGCGGATAGAGGACCTCCTGATCTCCGTTTTTGAGAGCGATCAGCAGAGCGTGGACGTGCGAAGGCGGGCCCTGGAGTCCGTGGCCGTCTTCAATACAAGCGAGATAGAAGAGCTTATTCAACGGGCTTACCAGAGCAGTGAGCCGACGATGAGGGTCAGCGCCGTCTACGCCATGGGACGGACGTGCGATGTCTCCTTGCTCTCCACGGTCCTCTACGAGCTGGACAGCAACGACGCCTCCATGAGATATGAGGCGGCCAATGCCTGCGCAGAGCTTGCGGAGGAGGAGGACGTCCCGTCCCTGATCCCGCTCCTGGATGATGAAGACCTTCAGGTCCAGCTTTCCGCCATTCGAACGCTGAGTGCCCTGGGCGGGCGCTTGGCCAGGCGGGCGCTCCTGCGCTGTCTTGATGCGTCGTCGGAGGAGGTCATTCATGATGCTGCTGAGGCGGCTATTCAGCAGATGGACGCGGATGAAGACCCCGTGAGCATCAAGTTCCGCCTGGAGAGGGAGTAGCGCTTTCTGCCCACGCGCCGGATAGCGGGTTAGCTTGGACGTTACCCAATGAGGCTCATCCGACGCGCAATCTCCACTGACGCAGAGCAAGTATTCAATCTGGCACGGGATTTCGCTACGTCCTTCCGGCCTGAATTCGAGGCCTTTGGAGTGGCTTTCGCACGCCTGATCATCCAGGATGACGCTTTACTCCTTGTGGTGGAGGAGTCGGGGCAGTTGTTGGGCTACCTTCTGGGCTTTGATCACTATGCACTGTTCGCAAACGGGCGGGTTTCGTGGGTCGAGGAGATCATGGTACGGGAGGACCGTCGGCGACAGCGCATCGGTGAGGAGCTCATGCAGCAATGCGAGCAGTGGGCGAAATCACGGGGATCGAAGCTGGTGGCGCTTGCCACCCGCCGAGCAGCCGCGTTTTACCTCGCATTGGAGTACCAAGAATCGGCCAGTTACTTTCGCAAGCTCCTCTGAGGGCCTGCTGAACGCTGCCCTCGAACTGGTTTTCAAACTGGCCCACTCCCACATTCCGCTGTCTCTTGACTGAGGCGGAGGGTGTCCATAGAATTGAAGGCAGATTCTCAGGGAGGCAGCATGCCGCTCAGAAAACGGGTAGAGCACCTGGTCTCGGCCGGAGGTGTTGTCTACAGGAGAGAAGACCACGGCATCCAGGTGCTCCTCTGCGGGCGGCATTCCCCTCCTCTCTGGGCGCTTCCCAAGGGCACGCCTGATCCGGGAGAGAGCCTGGAGCAGACCGCCCTCCGTGAGGTACGGGAGGAGACCGGGATGGAGGTCGTCATTCAGGCGGACCTTGGCAGCATTGAGTATTGGTTTGTCCGCACCCAGGAAAATTTGAAGTGCCACAAGACCGTCCATTTCCACCTGATGTCACCCATCGGCGGCTCCCTCTCCCTTCACGACCCGGAGTTCGATATCGTCCAGTGGTTTCCGGAAGCGGAGGCCCTCAAGACCATGACCTACCCAACTGAGGCCGGTATTGTGGAGAAGGCCCTCTCGCTGGTCAAGGAGGAGGCAGCCTGATGGTGGAGCAGGATGTCATCCGCTCCTCAAAGGTCGTACTGCGCCCCAAGCGGCCGGAGGACGCCCGGGATGACTACGCATGGCGGGTGGATGAGGAGCTTGCCACTCTGGATGCCACCGTTCCCCTGCGTCAGAGCTTCGAAGATTTTGAGCGTCTCCATAGGGAGGAGAGCCTCCACCCCTCTCCCTGGTCGCAGCGTTTCTCCATCTATACGCTGGATGGCAAGCATATCGGCAACTGCATGTGCTATGACATCAACATGAGTTACGGCGAGGCGGAGATGGGCATCATGATAGGGGACCGTGGCTACTGGAGCCAGAGCTATGGATACCACAGCGTCGTCGCCCTGGTGGACCACATGTTTCGCAGCACCAGCCTCCGCCGACTCTACCTCCACACCCTGGAGTGGAATGCCCGGGCGCGAAGGTGCTTCGAAAAGTGTGGCTTCACCTTTCGCCGCGTCGTGGGGAGAAGCGGAAAGAGCTTTGCCTTGATGGACATCTCCCGGGATCATTGGCGTGGCATCCGAGACGAGAAGCTGGCTCCCCAGGACGGCTCCAGTCCGCACCGCCCGGGTGCCACCTAGCCTACAACCGCAGCCTGTCACCGGCGGTTTCCTTGACGCACCCGTACTGCGTGGATACACTCTCCCCCGAATACCGGAGAACAATGCACCATGGCCACCCAATCCCTGATTACGGATGCGTTGCGACAGGCTATCGGCGTGGAGTCAGCCCCGCGCTCCACGGAGATTGAGAAGGGCGCCATACGCCGCTTCGCCGAGGCCATCGGTGACCCGAACCCCCTCTACCGGGATGAGGCGGCGGCGCGCAGCTCACGCTACGGGGGCATCATTGCTCCCCCCACCTTTCTCCGCTCCGTACCCGCCGAGCGTCCGGAGCTTCCTCTGGCCCGTTCCCCGGACCGGCTCCTGGACGGCGGCAGCGAGTGGGATTACTTCCAGCCGGTGCGCTCTGGAGATACCATCACTGCGGTCACCCGGCTTGCCGACCTAGCCGAGCGCGTATCGAAGAGCATTGGTCAGATGCTCATCGTGACCTTTGAGACCACCTACACCAACCAGCTGGGCCAGGTAGTGGCCAGCCAGCGGACCACCTCTATCCGCTACTAGCTCGCTGGCAAACGAGGGCTTTTTCAATGGCAAATGTGCTCTACTGGGAGGATGTTCAGGAGGGGATGGAGCTGCCGTCCCTGGTGGTGCATCCCACCACTCAGCAGCTGGTGAAGTACGCCGGCGCCTCCGGGGACTTCTATCAGATCCATTACGACACGGCCTTCGCCCAGGACACGGGGCTCCCCGGCGTCATAATCCACGGCGCGCTCAAGAGCGCCTTCCTGGGCCGGATGACCATGGAATGGATAGGCGAGCATGGCACGCTGAGGAAGCTGAGCTGTCAGTACAGGGGCATGGATGTCCCCGGAGACACCCTCACCTGCAAAGGAAAGGTCGTCAAAAAGTACACGGAGGGCGGTCAGCACCTGGTCGACTGCGAGGTCTGGTTGGAGAACGGTAAGGGGCAGATAACAACACCCGGTGCCGCTACCGTGGCCCTGCTCTCCGAAGCTACGGCACCCCTTTAGAGCAACGTCGCCCCGCTAGGTGAGCCGGGGACGCCTGCCGCTAGCTGGTGAGCCACTCCACGTCGCCGCACAGGTCCGCCGGATGCGGCCGGCTGGCGAACGCCTGGTACTCCTCCTGCGCCTTCCCGATGGTTGTATCGTCGCCGTGCCCCGGGTAGACCGCGGTATCCGTGGGCAGCGCCAGGAGCTTGGTGGTGATGCTCTCTATCTCCTCCTGGAGGTTCTCCGGTGTGCGTGTACGTCCAGGCCCGCCGGGGAAGAGGGTGTCCCCGGAGAAGAGGTGGCCACCGCTCAGATAGCATACCGAACCCGGCGTATGTCCAGGCGTGTGCAGGACGGTGACCGTAATCGAGCCCGCGGTGACCGTATTGCCGTCGGAGAGGAGCAGCTCGGGTGGACTGGGGAGCACTTCGGCGTCAGCGCTATGGATGCCCACGGGCGCGCCGATGGCAGAGCGGATGGCCGCAAACCCCACCAGGTGGTCTTGGTGCCTGTGGGTGATGAGGATGGCCTTCACCGTGGTCTCCTTGGCCACGGCTAGCAGCTTCTCCGGCTCGCCGGGCGTGTCGATGATGATGCTCTCGTTGGTCTCCGGCGACACCAGCAGGTAGCCGTTGTTGCCGTAGTCTCCCATCAGCACCTTATGGACCCTGATTTCGCCGTCGTAGTGGAGCGTCATGGCACACCTCTTCCCGGCAGTTGGCCTAACGGCGGCCTCTATCGCCTTCCGCTGAAGACCGGGTCCAGGATATGGACCGTAGCGGCGCTGCCAATCCCCTGCTTGAACCTGTTGGGGTCGCCCGCTGTGGCGTAGCCGTAGTGCATCGGTATCGCTATCTTGGGTTTGATCAGCCGCGTGACCGCCTCCGCCGCTGCATCCTCGTCCATGGTGTAGTGGCCCCCTATGGGCACTAGGGCGATGTCCACGGCCCCGATGCTTCCAAGCTCGTCCACCAGGTCCGTGTCGCCGGTGTGGAGGATCACCTTGCCGCCCAGGGTGAAGCTGAAGCCGATGTTGAAGCTATCGTGGCCATGGTTCCTGGGGTGGAAGCTGTTGTAGCCCGCGGTTGCCGAGACGTGCATATCCGTGACATCCCGCACGTCCATCTCCTTCATCACCTCCACCGCCGCCGACACGTTCCCCTGGATCTTGCTGATGATACCGCTGTTGTTGCAGACCAGGACCGTCCCCTCCTTGGAGCAGGCGTTGATGCTGTCCACGTTGAAGTGATCGAAGTGCTCATGGGTCAGCAGGACCACATCCGCCTTGTCCTCACCCACCTGCTCCGCATCCACCATGATGGGGTCCACCCATATTACCTTGCCGGGGGCCTTGATCTTGAAGGTGGACTGCACGTACCTGGTCAGCTCAATGTCCTCGATGGTAATGCTGCTCGCCATGTTCTCTCCTCCTCGTGTGGCGCTCCGGGCACCCTGATTATAGGGGTGCCGTGACCGCCGTCAAGGGCTGCGGGATGACGTGCCACGCCCGGTGCACCAGGGCGTGGCCGTCTAGCAGAAAAAGCAGGGGCTTATCGTGTAAGGCGGCCTGCCTGCCATCACCTGATGATCCGCGGTCTTGAGTCACGGTTCCCCTCCCCCCAAGAATTGTGGGGTCATTATGACCCAGCAGGTGCAGATTAGAACGGAAAGGAGGCTTGGCCGGGGCCAGAAGTCGTATTGCCGTAGTTACAGCGGGATGAAGTAACATTCAGAGAACTCCGAGGTGTTGTTGTCGGGGTCAGTCGCCGTCGCCGTAATGACTTTGCCTTCGGGGACCGGGATGTCCAACCTGACCGAGAAGCTTGCCGTGCCATCGGGCTCGGTGGTGATATCGGTAAATCCAAGCCACATTTCTCCTTCACCGTTGCCCGAAGGGTCGCAGGCAGTGTTAAGGAAGAATTCGAGACGGAACGCAGTTTGGGGCTTGTCGTTGAGCGTTCCCCGGATGAAGGTACCGCCAACCAAGGTACCGGCAGGATCCGCTGAGGTAAACTTCGGGGGATTCTGACGTAAGTTGCCGCCTGCCTCTAGTTTGATTCCTAAGCCACCGTTGGCGAAGATAGAGTTAGCCACGATCCAGTTCCCGTTGCTTAGAGCAACGAGTACGCCTTCACGGTTGCCGGAAATGACGTTGCGCTGACCGATCGTGTTTCCGCTGGCGAACACACTAATGTAGACGCCACTCATGCCGTTACCCAGGGCGGCTGTACCTGTGACTTCAGTACCTATGAAGTTGCCCTGTACGATGTTTAACTTAGAGATGGCGCCGGTAAGGCTAACCCCATGCTCAATATTCCCTGAAATAACGTTACGTGCCTCCGCTGTGGTCCCACCGATGATGTTACCTGGGCTGGCGATATTTATCCCACTGAGGTTGTTGCCCAGGGCGGCTGTGCCTGTGACTTCAGTACCGATGAAGTTGCCATATACAAGGTTACTAAAAGCATTTTCGCCGCTAATGGTCACCCCGTGCTCGCCATTTGCTGAAATAACGTTGTCTGCCCCGGGAATAATGCCGCGATCGTGTTAAATGGACCGGTGATATTCAAGCCGGTGAGGTTGTTGCCCAAGGCGGCTGTGCCTGTGACTTCAGTACCGATGAAGTTGCCCTGTACGATGTTTTCTCTGCCGTCAATGCTCACCCCGTACTCGTTATTAGCTGAAATAACGTTACGTGCCCCGGGCATAGTGCTACCGATGACGTTATTGGAGCCAGTGAGAGTCACGCCACTAGTCCCGTTGCCAAGAGCGGCAGTTCCCGTAACATTGGTGCCGATCATGTTGCCCTGTACGATATTTTCTCTGCCGTCAATATTTAGCCCGTGTCCACCGTTACCTGAGATTACGTTGCGCGTTGCGGGCGTGGCCCCGCCGATGGTATTAGCGGAGCCACTGATGTCCACGCCGTGGGAACGGTTTGGCATAGCGATAGTTCCAGAGGCATCGGTACCGATGAAGTTGCCACTCACCTGATTCCCGCCACCGGCGACAGTACGCCGATATTGTTTCGAGAGATGACGTTGCCCCACACCAGGTTTGCGCTTCCGGCAAGGTTGAGCCCGGCATTGTCATTCCCTGAAATAACGTTGCGAGCGCCGGCCGTGCCCCCGCCGATGGTGTTGTTAGAGGAAACGATGATCACACCATCTCTGTTGCCTAGGACGGCTGAGCCAGTCACATCGGTGCCGATGAAGTTGCCCTGTACGCGGTTATCTGTAGCATCTCCGCCGCTAATGATCATTCCGGCATTGCCATTACTTGAAATAACGTTACGTGCCCCGGGTGATGTGCCGCCGATGATGTTGTTAGAGGATTCGATGAGCACACCATTACTGTTGCCAAGACGGATTAGGGGGAGGGAAGGGCCGCGAGGGTCCTGACGGATATCGGTGGTGCCAGTCACATCGGTGCCGATGAAGTTGCCCTCGATGACGTTGCCTCCGATGTCAGACAACCGGATCCCATCACTGAAGCTGGTGATAGTCAATCCCCGCACTGTGCTGTTACCAGCGGAGATCCGCAGTCCAATCACTATCACGCTCGTAGCGGTTCTATGTAGCTCGATCATGACTACTGCGTTGGACCCGAGGCCCGGGCCGTTGGTGTTGGGACTGGCACCCGGCTGAGTGTACCCAGCGATGACGATAGGATCGGTGATTTGCGGCAGAACTTGTGCTGGTCGAATGGTGTGAGGACCTGCTCCCGGGATGTCGAAACCGATGGTATCGATACCCGGATTGGCGTTAGCCTGCTCGATCGCTGCGCGCAGCGTGCAACTGCCCGTCCCGTCGTTGCACAAGCCGTCGCCAGTATTGGCATCTTCGCCATCTTCGATAGAGTTGACGGTGAAAGAGGACATGGGCGTAGAAGTGGGTGTTGGCGTGGGGGTAGGGGTGGGTGTTGAGGTGGGGGTTGGCGTTGGGATAGGCGTTGGAGCCAGCGTAGGCGTCGGTGTTGGGGTAGACGTAGGCGTGGGAGTGGGAGTGGGGGTGGGCGTAGGCGTAGGAGTGGGAGTCGCTGTCGGTGTTGGTATGGGGGGCAGCGTAGGCCTTAGCGTAGCTGTTGGAGTGAACGTAGGGGTCGGCGCTGCCGTCGATGCAAGTGTGGACACAGCCCTGGGTGTGGGCGGAGGCGTAGCCGTTGGTTCCGGCTGACAGGCCGCCACCAGCAATGTGCCCAATACCAAAATCGACAGCCAAGATAACGCTATTCTCATGGATAGGACAATAGCAAACGCTGAATTGCTAGTCAAATCAAGGATCGCTCCAATAGTTCGGGCTCCAATCCCCCCCCCGCCACCTGACCCTCCCACATCCGCACCCCCGCCGCTATCCTTGACGTAATGGAAGTGATGCCCGACCCCCTCGTAGGGTGTGAGGACGGCGTACCGCCTCTTGTAGGGGCGATTCACGAATCGCCCTGGGCTGTCGAAGGGGTCGGCGGGCTATAGCTAATGAGGGAGCAACCCGTGTCAGAAAACTATCGAGCGCCCCGCAAGCTGGTTGGCCCAAATACCAATGATGCGGCGGCGAGAGATTTTTTCAACCAATCAACCTCAAAGGGAAGCGTTCAACCGCCTTCGGCATCCTGAACGCTCTGTAGGTCCTTGTCGCCGCGGCCGCTGAGGCAGAGCAGTATGGTCTCCTCGGAGCCCAGGGTAGGGGCCAGCTTCGCCGCGTAGGCGATGGCATGGGCCGGCTCCAGCGCCGGGATGATCCCCTCGGTCTGGCAGAGCAGCCGGAAGCCCTCCAGTGCCTCGGCGTCGGTGACGGCAACATAGGCACCACGACTACATACACGGAGGCAGAGCAACACCGAAACGTGTCCGTAAGGCGATGCCCCAACAGGAGGTTCTCCTTTGGCGCATTGCTGATCAACTTCACCTTCTTACCCCCGACGAACGGCAATTGCTCCGACTGCGCCTGATCGAGAATCTCAAAGTATATGTGCGAAGTTTGGAACACCAGGAGTGATGAACCGGGATTCGCCAGAACAGATAACATTATATGAGTGGACACTCTCCACCTTCTGCCCAGGATGTCCACCTTGTAGCCATGGTTTGGACACTTTAGATTGGGTATAGTCCCAAAACAGCCACCTGTGAGAGAATGGTGGCATGGGACGGAAGATTGGGTGCCCTCGATGTCAACACGCCAAGAGCTGGAGCATTCGGCGAGGTAAGAGTCGTTGTGCAGCCTGCCACTACGAGTGGGTGCCCAGGGCGCTGCCGCTTCGGTTGTCGCCAGGGGAGTGGCGGCGACTGTTGCGCTGGTTCGTCTTGGGGCAGAGTGCCGAGGTGATTGCCCAGGAGGCCCGCCTGGAGCGAAAGCGAGTCCTGCGAGCCCTGATCGTGGTGCGCCAGGCCATGGTCCGGGACGTTCCCCATGTCTTCTCCGGCGTGGTGGAGGTCGACGAGACCTACCTGGGAGGTTCCTGGCGCAACAGGCGCCTGGCAAAGCGTGTTCAGGGCACGAAGCGGGGCCGTGGAACCACTAAGCAAGCTGTCTTTGGGATCCTGTGTCGAGGTGGCCTGGTGTGGGCGCACGTGGTACCTAACGTGGAAGCCAAGACGCTGCTGCCGCTCCTGCACCAACGCGTGCAACGTGGCTCCATCGTCTGCTCGGACACCTTTACCAGCTACACGGGCGTCGCAGCGGGGGGCTACGTCCACCGGCTTGTGGTCCACAGCCAGGCGTTCAGCGATCGGCAAGGGAGCCACGTCAACGGCTTGGAGGGCTTCTGGGGTTATCTCAAGCGGCGTCTGGCAGCCAAAGGGGGAGTCCGCCGAGAACGGCTGCCCCTCTATCTTGCTGAGTATGTCTGGCGCTACAATCATCGGCGTTTGTTGGGACCAGAACAGGTTAAGACATTGTTCAAGCTGCTTCAAAGCTAATTCAGTGGCTAAAACGAGACTTTACCCTTACTCAATTACCGGGTGCTTAGCGGAAGCGGTAGACCCGCCTTGACACTCCTTTGAACACTTCCTGGGCTTCATTGGTCCGGGCCAACTGAAACGCTGAAGATTGAAGCTATACACGGCTTGTGAAATGGCTGCGCAAGGAGGGTCCGGCGAAGGGTGACGCAGATGACGGCAAAGGGGACCAAGGCCTAGCTCATTCCCGCAATGCTTTCTGCGGCATAGGAGGCTCTACATCAACAACGGCGGTTACTATCAACTCTACCAAGTCCCTTACTGAGCCTGGAGAGAGCTGGAGCGCTCCGTTTGGCCCAACTTCTGGCACGATGGTGGCCAAGAGCCTACTGAGGTCGGCATCGTTAGGGGCCGTCTCACCCTCCCGCAAAACGACAATCTTAGGGGCGAGACTCGTCTTGTAACCCTCAATTAAAACAATATCGTAGTCTGGACCCAAAGAGGCTATGACATCGTCCAGAGAAAGCTCTGAGGCAACTCGGCGAATAACGGTTGCCTGGTCAGGAGAGCTCATGACCACCGCGTCGGCGCCGGCGGCCAACATCCGCGAACTGTCCTTGCCCGGGTGCCCAACCTGATGCCCATGGGTGGCGTGCTTCACGGCCGCCACTCGGTATTTGAGAGCCTTCAGTGCAGCAATCAGCGCCTCCATGAGCAGGGTCTTTCCGGAGTTGGAATAGCCCACAACACAGACTACAGGGATGGGTTTCATATCGGAGCGGATCATGACAGCCCCCTTTCCGAGGCCCTAGTTTGCATCTCCTGGAAATCACTGGGAGTATCTAGGTCCCGGAACGACGTCAGGTCAGGGTCCAGCCTTCGGAGCGTTTCCTCCTCAACCAACGTCACCCGGCACACCTCGGCAAGATCCCGGACTGCAGAGCGTCCCTTAGCCAGAAGAGATTCAAGAGCACCCATGCAGGTCCGGGAATAGAGGCCGGGAAATGGCTGGACTAGGTCATTGATAAGGGGAAGGACGGCATCCACGGGGCCGCGGCATCCAAGGAGCCACTGGAGAAGCTCAGTCCGCATCAGGGGGGCGTCACATGCCACCGCCAAACACCAGGGTGCACGGGTATGACGAAGGCCACTGTAGAGGCCCACGAGGGGCCCGCCGTAGGGAGTCTGGTCCATCACCACGGGAAGATTCAGAAACTGGTAGCGAGCGGGTTCGTTTACCACCAGGAGAACCTCGTCGCAGACCAAAGTCACGCACTGCACCACCCACTCGATCACCGTTTTCCTATCGAGGAGGAGCATGGCCTTGTCGGTACCCATACGTCTGCTCCGCCCGCCCGCCAGGACAAGCCCGCAGATTGTCTGCTCCTGGTGCGAAGTGCCCACGTCACGCTACCGGGATACTGTCGGCTCTGTCTCCACCGGCCGATAGTACCCACCGTAGGCGCAGGGACGACAAAGCATCTGGCCGTTGAGGTCCACCTCCCGATTATCATTGATGCCTTCTCCGCACTGTTGGCAAAAGACGCGCTTCTTAGGCCTTCCAGGCACGTCCTCCTCTAAAAGCGTCACTTGAACCTCTTGAAAGGTAAACAGCTCCTCCACCGGCATGACCATGTATGCGTGTAGCTGAGCCTCCGATTTGTTAGCGATCTCAGGAGCGTAATCAATCACCTTTTCACGGGAGTCATCCCGAGCCACCACACGCACCGATCGGTCAGTCTCGGTATTCAAGAAGGTGGCGGCCACCTTGCCGTAGTCCACGTACTTCAGAGTACGTCTTCCCAGCTTGCACCCCGTCACGCTCTGGATAGCATCGGTGGCGCACCTATCGATCTCCACATAGACGATGAGCTTCTTACTACCCTTGGGGTCTAGGGCGTCCACGGCTCGGCACCCTTCCATTGCCAACCGGACTCCCAACACCTGTCCGGGGCACTTATGGCCGTGGAGGGCCACCGATTCTTCCAGGAGCCGTTCCAGAGAGTCCATGCCTCTCTCCCTTCTCAAATAGACATCGCCGGTTTCCGCACTGGAAATCCGGCGATGCGCAATCTCCGGGCACTTCTTCTTTCCAATGCGGGAGGCAGGAGCGTTTCCCCTCCTACCCTAATCGGTCGCTCGGCCATAAGCCAGTAGCTCGTAGGACCGTCGACTCGAAGAAGGTCAAAGCAACGATATGTTCTTGCATGGGAGTATGCCAAACCCGACGAACATTGTCAACTCGGCCTTCCAATGGCCAACTTTTTTTGAACATCGCCGCCGCAGCGGCCCCACAGACAAACGCGTGGTCTATAAGAGCGCCCAGCATCCAGGAACTAAACGATGTTATGGAGACACCAAGAGGCTGGCCTTCACTCCGTCCGAAAGGATGGAGTCTTGCTATTCATCGGCGGTGGTTCCAGGCTGACCCGTGGGTTCCGATAGGGACGACTGTCTCGGTGTGAAGGGCAACCGGGTAGAGCTCAGGAAGATCTTCCCGCCCAGGCTTGGTTACAGGACCATTTCGGCCAACATCCGGTCGGCATTTCCCTCTTCTAGAAGGGTAACCGACCTGGTGACGTGAAAGCTGCCGTTCGGGAAAGTTAGCGCTTCCGCTTCCCCCTCCCGAAAATCGATAACGTCGGCCAACTCTTCCTTAGCGGCTAGAAGCTCGGCCTCGCGCAGCAGTTAAGCGTTGTTATCCATGGCGACTATCGGGTTGGCTTTCCCAGTGTGATAAGCTAGCAAGCGACTCAGCACCCCCGACCCGCATCCTACCTCTAACAGCCTGTCGCCCGGATGTATGGGCCCCACTTCCAGAACGTCACGCACAACGCGATGACCCGGGCGCTCACGCCCTCAATCCTACCCACCCTTTCAGGCTGGGCTCTCACACCCTATAAGCCGGCTCAGGCATGCTCTTGCCATTCACCTCAGTCTCGCCCAGGGGCTCACGGGCAAAGAAGGATCAGGATTGCAAAGAAGGCATATCTGGGCGCAGCAGCAGGACATGATTATGAAGGAGGCTACTTTTCAAAAGTGCCCTTCTGGAAAGCGAGGCAACTCGCCCTTGTTGGCCTTATGCAATTTGCAAATGGAGACGGGGGAGGAACTGTTGTGCCCTTTCTCTAGCGCTCCCCTAATAACAGCTTCTGAACTTGTTCTGGCCTCTGGAGAAGCCGAGCGGTACGCTCAATGGTGTTTTCCACCGCCTCCTCCAGGCGGTCGATGCCAAAACGGGCACCGTCGGGATGCATCATCAAGCGGAAGGTGGGCGCCGCACCAGGATAGCCGGTAATAGGTATGGTAATGGCGCCATGGTGTTTCAAGAGGAGGAAGCAGCCTGTGACAGAGACTTCCAAGGGCACCAGGGAGGTCTCGCGGCTACCAGCCCGCTGGAAGACCACCTCAGCAAAATCTTCCGCAGAGAGCGCCACGCCCGGGCCGGCTTGGTAAACCCGCTCACCAAACTTGGGGCTAAAGCGCCGAAAGAGCTTCTTTGCCAGTTCTCCTGCTTGACGTATAGGCTCCGGGTCGAAGGACTCCATGCCCCGCATCATGGCCACATAGTGGCCGGATTGGGCCTCCAAGCCGAACTGAAAGGCCTGGGCCGAGACCCTGTCCATCAGGTCCTTGTGGCCCACGATGACCGCCCCCCTGGGTCCCGGCACGTGCTTGTCAAGGGACCAAACGGAGACGTCTACATCTCCTAGGCCGAAGGTCGGCGGCTCATCGTAGAAAACGGTGCGGGACATCATGTGGGCGTCGTCGGCAAAGACTATCGAGCCATGATCCTTGGCTAAGTTGATGGCGCGAGACACGTCCAAAGCTGGCAGGTGGTATTTAGAGGGGGTTAGAGGTGTGATGACTAGCATCTTCCAAGGGCCTTCTTTAATGGCCTGTTCCAGGGCTTCTATGCCCTGAACCTCGTGGAAGCTTGCTCCCACCAGCTCTACGGCCTGCTGTACCGAAGGATGGGAGCGGCCACGGGCGACCAGGGAGAGTACCCTGTCCCCCGACTGGATGGAACCCAGCATTACGGCCAGCATCGCCGAGGTAACGCGGTTACACATTACTGCGCCGAAGTCCCGGGGATTAGCACCGGTGTACGTTATCGCTAGCTCCTCGGCGCGTCCAAGGAAATGGGTGTAGAAGGCATACTGATTCTCCAGTCGTGGCAGGTCTTCGGGGTTCAGAGGAAACGCGCGGACCAGGCCTGTAAGGTTGTAGATGCTGTCTTTGCCCGAGCCCAGGACTCGGTCCCTTACCATGCGGCGCCCATGAGTGGACTTTCGGGCCTCGGCTTCGGGACCTGACAGGATGTTGCCATATAAATAGGCCTCTGGCCGTTGCGCCATAGCCACCGTCTCATTGCTAACTGACGTCATTTGTCTCACCTCTCTGAAATTCGGTGGCAGCTGCTCCTCATGATAATTCTTGGCTTGCCTGGGAAGAAGTCTGGCGATGTAGACAACTTAGCCTTCAGAGTCCTAGGTGTCAACAGTGCGCATGCACCATAGTGATGAGATATCTTGTTGCCAGAAGGCAGTAGTTTGTAGGTGGTGCCCCTTGTCCCGCGAATGGCAAGGGCCCGTTACAAGTGAGCTCATGAGTGAAACAACGAGCGGCACGACTCCTTGCTGCGGCGTCCTCTGGCACACTCGGCAGTTCGATTGGCTACCACATACCTGGCTTATACCAGCGTAGCCGCGATAGATAGAGATGAATCGGGGTTGACTCTTTCCAGAATGATTCCCGTGCCGACGATTGTGCGAGGGAGTAGTTGATTTTCCTCACTGGAGTACCTAGTATTGCCTCGTCGGCTTGCCAACGAGAAGGAGGGGACATGGCCACCCAGACCACATCCAGAGAGGAACTGAAAGCGGCGGCCGTTGAACGCATCGATGCGCACAAGGATGCGTTGGTCCAGCTTGTGAAGGATATTCTGCACAACGCTGAATCAGGCTTTCGGGAGTTCGAGACCTCCAAGCGCGTGCAGAAAAGGATGAAGGAGTTCGGCATCCCCTTTGAAGCACCCATCGCCCTCACGGGGATCAAAGGCCTGGTGAAAGGCGGTGCCCCGGGTCCAACCGTTGCGCTCTTTGGCGAGCTGGACGGTGGCATCGTCCCCGGCCACCTGTACGCCAATCCTAAGACGGGAGCGGCCCACGCCTGCGGCCACAACGCGCAGATCGGTATGGCACTGGGCGCCACGGTGGGCCTCCAGGCACCGGGGGTATTGGAGTCACTGAGCGGGAATATCGCGCCCTGCATCCTGCCGGCGGAGGAGCTCATAGAGGTAGAGCACCGTCTCACCCTCAAGGAACGGGCCGAGATCGAGTTCTTCTCCGGCAAGCAGGAGTTCATCCGTTTGGGCGCCCTGGATGACGTGGACATGGTGGTCATGGCCCACGTCCGAGGCAGTGCAGAGGGCTCCTTCCTCATCGGAGGCAGCAGCAACTGCCATGTGGCCAAGTACGTCGAGTTCTTCGGGAAGCAGGCCCACGCCGCAGCATACCCCCACGAGGGTATCAACGCTTTGACGGCCGCCTCCGTGGCCCAGCACGCCATGCACGGGCTCCGGGAGACCTTCAAGGACGGGGAGACCATGCGTGTCCATTGGGTCCTCAACAGGGCCGGCGATGAGCTGAACGCCATTCCAGCCCAGGTAGATATGGAAGTCCGGGTGCGAGCGCGGTCGCCGGAGATGGTGGCGGAACTGGACAACAGGGTGAACCGGTGCCTGATGGCCGGGGCCCTTGCGGTGGGCGGCAAGGTGCGCATACGCACGATCCCTGGCTACTTACCCCTCATCAATAACCTCGACCTTCAAGAGCTCTTCCAGTCCAACGCCGGGCGATTTGCGGACCCCAGTAGCATGGTGGTCTACCCGCCGGACTATGTGCGGGGTGGGTCCGAGGACCTGGGCGATGTTTCCTACCTCAAGCCGTGCATCCATACCTATACATCGGGAGCCGTGGGCTGGAACCATTCAGATGACTACGACATTGTGGACTATGATAAGGCGGTGGTCCGGATGGCGAAGATCTTCGCCATGACCATCATCGATCTGTTGGCCGATGGCGGCGCCGGCGCCAAGAAGGTGCTGGACAACTTCACGCCACGGATGACCAAAGAGGAGTACCTGGCCTTCCAGCGGGCCCGGGCCATGGATAAGACCTTCGACTACGTCGGTGACGAGTAACCTGCCAAGTGGGATCCGGGTGCCGCCAGTGCCGCGAAGTCCCGCGGATATGTTCTTGCTTGAAGCAGGGGCGCTGGAAATGAGGAGGGAGCCATGGCGGACCTGACCCCCCGGCAAGTGCGAGAGCTGGCTCAGAGCATGGGCCTGGAGATAACACGGGCAGACCTCTCAGAGGTCACGTGGCGGCTCAACGCCCTCAGAGAGGTGCTCGACCGGCTGGAGCCCCTGGGGTTGGACGCGGCTGAGCCGGTGCCGGTCTTTTGGCTAGAGGGCCACTAGAAGATGTCCGCCGATGACCTGGTCGAGAAGACCGTAGCCGAGCTGGCCAACCTCTTGGATGGAGGCGAGGTCTCCTCGGTTGAGCTGGTCGAGGCCTACCTGGGACGGATCCAACGCCTCAACCCCACGCTGAACGCCTACATCACCGTGTGTGGCGATGAGGCCCTGGAGGCAGCGCGCCGGTGCGACGCCAATCGGGCTACGGGGACGGCACGCGGTTCGCTGAACGGCATCCCTGTCGCGGTGAAGGACCAGATGCACATGCGGGGAGTCCCCACTACGGGCGGCTCCTTCCTGGATGTCACCCCCGGGGAGGACTCAACGGTGGTGGCCCGGCTCCGAAGCGCCGGTGCCATCCTTCTTGGCAAGCTTAACCTCAGCGAGTTCGCCTTTGGTGGGAACATCCGTCACCCCTTCGGGACGCCTCGTAATCCTTGGAACGTGGAAAGGCAGCCCGGTCACTCCAGCAGCGGGGCCGGGGTGGCGGTGGCGGCCTCCTTGTGCGCCGCCGCCATTGGCGAGGACACCGGGGGCTCTATACGCATCCCTGCCGCGTGGTGTGGGGTCACGGGGCTTCGACCGACGTGGGGTCGGGTGAGCCGCTATGGCATCCTGCCCATCTGCTGGTCCATGGACCAGGCGGGGCCGATGACCAAGAGCGTAGAGGACTGTGCCCTGGTCTACCGGGCTATCGCCGGGCACGACGCCAACGACCCGTACACTTCCACCGAGCCGGTGGGACGCTTCACTCCCACGCCAGACCTGCGCGGCCTGCGGGTGGGGCTCATTCAGGAGTCGCTAACCACCTCGTTGATGGAGCCGCAGGTGAGCACGGCGGTGCAGAATGCCTTGGAAGTCCTGAAAGAGGCGGGAGCCATCGTATCGGAGGTGTCGATCCCCCTGATGAGCGATGCCGGGGTTATCAGCACCACCATCTGCGACTCGGACGGCGCCTACGTTCACGGGCACAGGCTGAGGAGCAGAGCCAAAGACTACGATGGAGTCACCCGGCGCCGGCTACTGGCCGGAAGCCTCATCTCCGCCCAAGCCTACCAGAAGGCACAACGGCTGCGCGTGCTTCTGCGCAACCAGGTGCTGGCGACGCTTGAGGTGGTCGACGTCCTGCTCTCCCCGACTCAGCCAACGGCTGCCGCGATGATCGAAACCTCCAGCGGTCTCAACAGCAAGGAGGATGTTCTAAGGCGGTTCGCCGGGCCGCGCGGTGCCACGGCACCCTTCAACCTGGCCGCCGTGCCCGCCATGTCGGTGCCATGCGGCTTCACAGAAGATGGCCTGCCAATTGGCCTACAGCTAGCCGCACTTCCCTTTGAGGAAGCCACCCTCTTTCAGGTGGGCTACGTCTATCAGGAGCGGACCCCCTGGCACACCCATCGCCCTCCTGTCTGAGCGGGCGATAGTGCAGGCACTCCAGCTAACATAGATGGGATGGCGGCCCCGTGGCCCACGTTCAGAAGGTCGATTTCTGCGACCCGCGAATCCGACCCTTGCCCAAAGCATGATCAGGCGTTGGGTTACTTCACATCTTGAGACGCCTAATGCACATTTCGACGTCCTTCAATCCGACGTACACGCTCTGGAAATGGCCCATGGTGACAGAAGGTGCGGCCAGGCGGTGGGTAGTTCCAGCAATGTACGTGTGTGCCTCCTGGTCACGTTGCTGCCTTAGAGTGCCTAGGCTCGACTTCATCACATGAAACTTTGTTGGATCAAGCACGCCTTCAAGCTCTTCCAGTTTGACCAGCCCTATGACCCTCATTAGCATGTCTCGAAAATGAGGTCCATATGCAAAGCCGTAGGTCTGTCCGATGACCCGTTTTTCCACGGAGTCTAGGTTCTTATCCTCACTCAGATGCCTGCTTGCACAGTACTTCACGATCTTGTCCATCGTGACTTCTATCCATCCACACAACTCTATCAAGGCCAATTTGGAGTAGTACAATGGGTCTCGTGGTCTTCTGGCTCTCTTTTACCGGGAATTTATCTCACGCAGACTCCTGTCGATGGAACTCTTGTTGACCATGTCAATCTCCGGAGAATACTCGCACTGTGGTAGACATTCGTGCGAGAACCCTTGATCTTCCCGAAAGTCCCTCTTTCAGCATCTCTTCCGAGATTCACTGTACATTTGGCGCAATTCTGTATTGGCACGAGCCTCAAGATTGTCAAGATTCCGCGACACCCCAACCAAAGTCGCTTCGAGCACAGAAATCCCGGGCTATCAGCCATACGACCTTCAAATATGGAGTTGCACGGAAAGGATCGACTATTCCGACCCACAAGGCATGCTCTCCACCCAGATAATCGGGGCGGTCGCCGAGTACTTCTCCGGTGCCCTCGCAACGCACGTCCGAAAAGGTCTGGACCAGAGGGTCCTGGAAGGCAAACACACAGGGGCATCCCATTCGGCTACACCTCCTACTGGACAGGCGACAAAGGCCACCGAGAGCAGCGGTGCGACCCGGAGCACCCAGGTGGCTCCATATCGATGATAAGAAAGGGCAGGCGGTGGCGGAACTGTTCCAGAGATATGTTGCTGGAGCCACCACCCTGGCCCAGCTAGCGAGTTGGATCAATTCCCAGGGATTCCGAACTAGGAGCATGCACCTGACAGCCGATGGGAATGAGGACCCGGTCGCAGGGCCTCGCCTATTCACGACGGCATCGGTGCGGGTCATCCTCCACAACGCGTTCTACGCAGGGATGATCAAGCACCGGGATGAACTGCTTCCAGGAATCCACGATTCGCTGGTTTCCAAGGCGGTCTTCGACCTGGTCCAGGTGGCCATGCGCAGGAACAGCGGCAGGTCGGAGACCCTTAGTTCCAGGCCGGAGCCTCAGTACCTTCTGAAGGGGCTCATCCGTTGAGCCCATTTAGAATGCCCATGTGGGCCCAGACGTACGAGAACGGCAACCGCTACTACCGGCAGCACCATGCCACCAGGGGACTGTCCGAGTGTCCAGCTCACGGCGGCTCCATCCGTTGCGAGAGCGCCGATGAGCAGGTCGGCAAGCTGGTAGAGGCCATCGTCCTGGAACAGGACTGGCTGGATAAAGCCCTGGCACAGATCGAGGTCAAGGACGAGGTGGAGCGGATCAGGGGACGTCGGCAACAGCTTGAGGAGCGGAGGAATAGGCTGGGTAGCGCCTAAGTTGACGGTCACTACGCCGATGGGGAGTACCTGCGCCAGTTGAGGGCAATCGACCAAGAGATGGGGTCTCTCGTAGTCCCCAAGGCATCCGCCGCGGAGGAGGCAGGTTACTTGTTGGAGAGGCTACCAGCCCTGTGGAGGGAAGCGGACTTGGATGAACGCCGGAGGCTACTGTTGAACATGCTGGAGGCAGTTTACGTGGATACTCAAGAGGAGAAGCGGGTCGTGGCTATCAAGCCCAAGGCACCCTTCAGGCCGGTCTTTCTAGTGGCGACTACCAGGGAAGGGTCGGAGTTGACATTGGTCAAGGACTTGTCTCCAGCCCTCCCTCCAGAAGCGAATCCGTCAATTCCGTGTTTGTGGTGGAGACGGGGGGGGGGCGAACTACACCTGAAACGCAAGCGACAGGCCCTGGTCGCGGCGTAGGCTGAGGCAACCCAGCCGAAATGGGAAATCTCGGTTCATATCAAAGGGGCCTCCGTTGCATATGTCCTCTTCCGGGAGCACCATAAAATTAAAGTGGGCGCTCACCAGCGGCTTGAATGCAGACGAGAATGTCTGTCTCACCTCGCAGAACGCTCCTACCCCAGTGAGAGACTCCTGATCAAACTTCACCAGGTCTTGGACTTCCAATGTGCCGAGCATCCTGTTTGCTGTGTCTAGGGTTTCATCCAGGTACTGAATGAGCAGCCCATGGTCGGCGAGAAATTCGGCCGGCGGCGTCAACCCTTGAACCTTATCAAGAGTGTCCTGGACCACGTCGAAGTCCATCAGGCAGCCGTTAAAGCGCTGTCGCACGCATGCTAGCCGCGGGCGGACATTCGCGGAATGTGGAGGGTCTATACTGGCTCGGTAGCGAGTGTAGTAACGTGGTGCCCAGGTAATCCTCAGAGCGATTGACCGCCGGAGTGTTGGAAGATGAGCAATGCCAATGTATCCTATTGGCTACCTGTAACCAGTGACATCTCTTGAACTCGGACAAGTAGAACCTCGAGTTTTCAAATGGGTCATATCTACGGGATTCAAGGGGCTTTTCTAAATCAGTGGAGGGCGATCGTTCGCTCTCCCAATTACTTGAACTTCCTGATTAGCGCGATTCCGACGGTTTACGTGGTAACTTGGTTTGCTCGCAAGAGTGATGATCCGGCGGTGCTGTCGCTGATTGTTATTGGAGCCCCCTTGATGGTCGTTTGGAATAGCTCAGTATTTAGAATGGGATATTCAGTCACCTCGGAGTGGTCCATTGGAGCGCTCGAGTTCAGTCTCGCAAGCAGGACACCTCTTATTCTCATCATGCTCGGTAAAGCCCTGGGAATGACCGCATTTATCCTACTATCGAGCCTGGTAGCGCTTGTCGTTGTCGTGGCGGTCTCCCAGGAATCAATCGAGATTGCGCGAGTTGGCTTACTTATTCCGTCGATATGCCTGGCATTATTCGCGTTATTCTCTGCTGCCTTCGTCTTTGCTCCACTAACGTTGTTGGTAGTCGCGCGTCCTGGGTTTTTTGGAGCCATCATGCCATTTGGAGTAGCTTTTAGCGGCTTTCTATACCCTGTAACATCGCTTCCAAACGTCGTCCAACCAATCTCATGGTTCCTTCCGACCTCATGGGCCGTGCGCGGGGTGGTTTCATCCATAGAGGGAGGAGGGCCGCCGTTGGAAATAGTTGGATTCTGGGGAGTCTCCTTACTGATGAGTACTGTCTATTGGGGGCTCAGTTTTCTATTGTTCAAGATAGTGGAGACCCGAGTCCGCGTCACGGGAGTCCTCAGCACCTTCTGAGAGCATTGCTCGCAATGACAAACTTCGCAACTCTGGCTTACCTCTCCTATAAGGGATTGTTTTTATGGCTGAACTGGCCAGGATACATCTTCAATGTCATCCTTCGACCGGGCCTCTTGGTTCTTATGTTTGCTCTTCTAGGAAGATTTGCCGGCGATGCTGAAGCGGCACAGGCGCATATGATAGGGATGGCTAGCTACTCCATGCCGCTCATCCTCCTGGCTGGCATCCTACAGTCTTCCTTTTACGATCGAGCCTTTGGCACCTTATCGTTTATCTTCAGCTCTCCGGGAAACAGAATGGCGGTGTTCTTCACCAGGGGAGTGATGCATTACCCGAACAGCATCATCGCTTACGCGTCTGGGGTCCTTTTCGGGTGGCTCGTACTTGACCTTGACCTCTCTACCCTGAATTGGCTATCGATGATCTTCTCCGTCCTGTTGATAGCTTGGGCCTGCACGGCATTTGCCCTGTTCCTCGGGAACTTGACCGTCTTTTTTGGTGAATGGGAGCTCTTAATGAACGGGGCCTTCGGACTGTTCATTGTTATGACAGGAGTCATAATCCCTACAACAAGCCTGCCAGGGATCCTTGGTGCTGTCTCCCAGGCGCTCCCGTTAACCCACGGTCTCGTTGCTCTGCGGGAATCATTCCTTGGAGCGGACATTGCGTCGCTGGCGGGTGACCTTTTCCCAGAACTTGGCATTGGCTTGAGCTATGCCATTGCGGGCTTCTTGGTTTACCTACTGGTAGAAGCGGTTGCGAAAAGGCGCTCGACGCTGGAACGCGCTATAGCTTAGAGCAATCCCGAGCGACGTTAGTCGAAGGCGTTTTCCAATGGCCATAAGCAGCGAATACGCCATAGAATGCGAGAACCTGCAGCGGGTGTATACCTCCCGAGGTTTCACTGGCAGGAAACGTGAAACCGTTGCCCTCACCGACCTGTCGTTGGAGGTTCCGGAAGGGGTTGTTTTCGGCTTGCTGGGCCCAAAATGTCTTAACCTGTTCTGGTCCCGACAAACGCCGATGATTGTAGCGCCAGACATACTCAGCAAGATAGAGGGGCAGCCGTTCTCGGCGGACTCCCCCTTTGGCTGCCAGACGCCGCTTGAGATAACCCCAGAAGCCCTCCAAGCCGTTGACGTGGCTCCCTTGCCGATCGCTGAACGCCTGGCTGTGGACCACAAGCCGGTGGACGTAGCCCCCCGCTGCGACGCCCGTGTAGCTGGTAAAGGTGTCCGAGCAGACGATGGAGCCACGTTGCACGCGTTGGTGCAGGAGCGGCAGCAGCGTCTTGGCTTCCACGTTAGGTACCACGTGCGCCCACACCAGGCCACCTCGACACAGGATCCCAAAGACAGCTTGCTTAGTGGTTCCACGGCCCCGCTTCGTGCCCTGAACACGCTTTGCCAGGCGCCTGTTGCGCCAGGAACCTCCCAGGTAGGTCTCGTCGACCTCCACCACGCCGGAGAAGACATGGGGAACGTCCCGGACCATGGCCTGGCGCACCACGATCAGGGCTCGCAGGACTCGCTTTCGCTCCAGGCGGGCCTCCTGGGCAATCACCTCGGCACTCTGCCCCAAGACGAACCAGCGCAACAGTCGCCGCCACTCCCCTGGCGACAACCGAAGCGGCAGCGCCCTGGGCACCCACTCGTAGTGGCAGGCTGCACAACGACTCTTACCTCGCCGAATGCTCCAGCTCTTGGCGTGTTGACATCGAGGGCACCCAATCTTCCGTCCCATGCCACCATTCTCTCACAGGTGGCTGTTTTGGGACTATACCCTTGAGTAATTAGGCATAGTGGTCGCTGTAATGAAGTGCGTGTCGGAACTGTGATAGACCAGGGTTTGGAGAGAAAGGACGTGAGTATGGCCCAGAGAAAGAGTAGATCGTAATAATTACGGCATGTCAACTCGTCCGTGAAGAAGGCGTTGAACGCGTTTCCGGGCATATCTAGACTCGCCCAAACGCAGGGACTATACGTATTCTGGACTCATGCCGTTTGATATGGGTAACGCTGGATATTGCGTCTCACGTTCAGGAAATGGAGCAACGATAGCTAACGAGCCAGGAAAAGATGAGTTGATTTAGATAGCCAGGGGGTTTAGCAAAGAGGTGCTAGATACTGTCTGGCGGGCCGACTAGGATCAGGTGCTCTTGGTTGCCCAAGACTTGCGAAGAATAGCCGACATATTAAGTTCCCCGTCTGGTGACATTCCTGCGGAGTGTCGTTGCATCAAACCTTGAGGTTGACCTGTGCTACCGCAAGGCTGCCACCTCCAATTGCCGCAGAACACTATTGGTGATGTTCTCATATTCCTCCCGAACGGCATCGCTCACGAGGACAGTAGGCCCCCCTGACATTCGATAGTCGATGCGAATCTCCAACTGCCCCAGGAACGGCAGTTCCATCGCAGTGGCCAGCCCCCTTCCAATGCCGGAGCCGAAGATCTCTCCGGAGAAGTTCTCTACAACGCCCAGCACCCTCACGTTCAGCTTTCGAATCATGTTGATGGAGCGCATGGCGTCTATCTTGGCGAGATCCTGAGGTGTAGTGACCACTACGAACCCGTCCAACTGTAGGGTCTGCATGATAGTCAGCGGGACATCGGAGGTTCCCGGCGGTAGGTCCACAATAAGGAAATCCAGTTCGCCCCACTCGGTGGATTGGAGCAGCTGGGTGATGGCATTGTGCAGCATAGGGCCGCGCCAAATCGTGGCCTCATCAGGATTCTCCTGAAAGAAGCTCATGGATAAGACCTTCACACCGAAGGCGTTCGGAGGGGTTATCATGCCGTTCTGAGTACGAACCGGCTCCACCACGCCAATAGCGATGGCGACGTTGGGGCAGTCTATATCGGTATCAAATAACCCCACCTTGTATCCCTGATTTGCCAGAGTCACGGCCAGGTTCACGGCCACAGTCGTTTTGCCTACGCCACCCTTGCCGCTGTACACGCCCAGCTTGGTCTTGATTTTCCCAAGGAGCTCGTCCATCTTTTTTCGCTGCTCCCATGAGTGTTTCATCGCTTCCAGACGCTCCCTCTCCTGGGGAGTCGGAGTACGTGGTTGACGCGATTCAGCCATGGATACCTCCTAAAAACGGTGCCAGGTAACTGCTAACTGCCGAGGAATGTTCTTGTATTTTCATTGCTCAGGCCAGAAGTCCACGGAGGGTGAATGGCCGTTTCTTGGCAGATATCCTCCACACCCTCCATCTCTCGGATAACCGGTTATCCCCCTATCTGGTACATCTCAACCTTTCTTGGCTGAGGGCGGGTGGATTCATTTCTCTGCTCGGAGTACCGGTCTGTCCTGGCGCGCCACAGGTTTGCCACCAGCTCTTTTATCTCAGCGTCGCCGGCCCCGGCGCGCAGGGGGGCCTTCAGGTCGAATCCCTGGCTGGCAAAGAGACACGTATAAAGCCCGCCATTGGGTGAGAGCCTGGCCCTGGTGCAGTTTCCGCAGAAGGGCGTCGTGACCGAGGAGATCACCCCGATCTCTCCGCTGCCATCGCGGTACCGGAGCCGGGAGGCCACCTCTCCGTAATAGTTGGACTCCAAGGGCTCAAGAGGAAACACTGCGCTGATGCGCTGGATAACCTCCGCCGACGGCACCACTTGGTCCGTGTTCCACCCGTTTAGGTTTCCTACATCCATGTACTCAATGAACCGTACAATATGCCCGGTGCCTTTGAAATACCGTGCCAGGTCAACCAGGGTGTGGTCATTTACCCCCTTTTTGACAACAGCGTTGATTTTGATGGGACGCAGGCCCGCCTCCTCTGCGGCATGGATGCCCTTCAGCACTTGGTGGGTGCCATACCCGCGCCCGTTCATCGCCTTGAATATCTCGTCGTCCAGGGTGTCCAAGCTCACGGTCACCCGCTGAAGTCCGGCCTCTTTGAGGGCGCGTGCCTTTTGGGCTAACAGGAATCCGTTGGTCGTGAGGGTCAGGTCCTTGACGCCGTCAATCTGAGCCAGCATCGCGACCAGGATCTCCATCTCCGCTCTGACTAACGGCTCGCCGCCGGTCAGTCGGACCTTCTGCACTCCAAACCTCACGAGGATGCCGGTCAGGCGAGTGATTTCCTCAAAGGTCAGGAGCTCGGGCTTGGGGAGAAACTCGTACCGCTCGCCGTAGATTTCCGCCGGCATACAATAGACGCAGCGAAAGTTGCACCGGTCGGTCACGGAGACCCGTAGGTCCCGTAACGGCCTGCCAAGGGTATCGGTGACCGTCTCCTTATCAGTACCCGTTCTCATTGATGATCACGCCCTGGGCTAAGATACGGCGGCTGCCTTACTCAGAGGACTCAGCCCCTCAACGCTATCGATCCTTATACTCTCAATCAGAGGGAGGCTATCAGAGGGAGGCTATTGCGGTCAACTACTACCTGATCCCATGAGTATGAAACACCAAGCCATCTGCGTTGGGCTGCTTCTCTAGGGCCAGCTTGCATCTGGCGCCCCACGCGCTATCGGGGAGATCGCCATCCGCACGCCCCCTCTGGCAGGCCGTCCTCCTGAAGGGATCTCTTTCAGATGCCCTGGAGCCAGGTCAGTTACGGTAATCATCCTAGGCTCTTGGCAACTCAAGCCAACGGAGGCCACTCTCTCTACCGCACTAGCACAATTACCATATTTTGCATAGCATTGCGAATAAAAGCAGTTAACTACGTTAGCTTGCCCTCGGATAGAGATCATTACTGACCGCCGTGTAGGTGCTCATAACGGCTCTGCCCTTGAACTAGCGGTGAGCTATGAGAGGGAGGGAGGAGGGTCCACACTCTCTCAGCCACGGGTTGATGACGCATAACTACGCAACCGGACGACCAGATCGCTATTTTGAGGTGTTCCTTTCGTAGACTCTCACGGAATCGCCCACCTGGATACGTCCCTCCCCGCTTGTTGCCACCACTTTAGCCAGCATTCCGCTGCCCCCTTCAAGAGCCTCCGTCAGCCCTGCTTTATCTGGGTGGTCCGTGAGCTCCGCAACGTGGTCGCACACCGGACAGGGCATAGTCAACTCCATAACAGCTTCTCCAATAGCCACGGATGTCCCCTCGGGTAGCTGCATCAGCTCGGGGAAATCCACAGTGACCTGTTCCCTCAGATCACCCGGCTGCAAACCGACCGACTCCACTACGCGGGTATCCAACAGGAGCACCTGCCGCTTGGTGCCGCGGACCCGTTTGGTGTGCACATCCCCTTCTAGCCCGTGGCCTACTATAGCCTCCACGGAGTCTACCCGCCGCAAAGGTTTGCCGTGCTTGACCACGAGCTGTAACGAGACGACCTTGCCCATGTTCAGATGCCTCTACCCAACCCACGGGTTCCGCAAAGCTGCGGGCCTCTCCTGCGTTGGGGAAGGGCAAAGCCATCCCCTAACTCCCAACGATCTCACCTAACCGCTTCTCTCCGCATCCATGCCGGGCGGCTATTGTATACCTGGCACCCCGCCTGACTTAACACCCAGTATACCAATAAGTCAACAGGAGCGATATCCTTACTGGACATCTCCTATTTCAGCTTGAAAACGCCCAAATTTGGTACGCTCTGAGACAGACACAAGTGTAAGGGCGCGCTGGCAGACTCTGTGCCGTGCCAGGGTAGTCAGCCGTAGGCGATTGTTTGGCGTCAGACGGCATGAAGAGCGACTGAGAAGAAGGTGCGCGCCTAGGAGAGGTCGGTGGGAGTGCAAACATGGCCACAGCCACCTCCGGTGCCCGTCGAAGGCTATCTCAAGACGCGGAGAGATGGTTTTGTGAGCTCGACCGGATGGTTAACGGCGTTCGTGGGTGAGACTATCACGCCCTCTTGTCCAGCATGGCACCCTTCTTGGCTTCAGGTGGTTTGATATGGGGAATCTCAGGTTCAAGAAGGCGTCGGAGTCCCTGGCCCCTTCCCCGGATCCCGCAGAGCCAGACATCATATACTGTGGGCGGTCAGAAAAGCTTGGCCCGTTCGTTTCCCTGACCAACGCCAACTTCCGTTGGTTCTGGGTCAGCGGTCTAGCCGCAGGCTTCGCCATGCAGATGCGGCAAATCGCACGGGACTGGCTGGAGGAAGGATAGATACGGGCCAGCGTATTCGTTCATCGTAGGCTTCCTCATGCCACCGGCTCCCGATCCTGGCCGCATATGTTCCATTGCCCATCGTCACCTCCTGAGGACCGCTTTCCGGCATTGGAACTGTGGGGGATCGGGAAACGGTCGTTTCTCTCCGAAACTCGCCATGATGGTTGCCGGCGCTGCCAATGAACTGCGCTCGCTTGTTTCCCACGAGGATACTTGAGGCTCCATGCATTGGCAATTTGGTGGAGCTGGGCAAAGGCCTGTGTTAGCTTCCATGTTGCTTTTCGGGTTTGCCCACGACTGTTGGGGAAATGACACAATTTATCTTAAGGGCATGGGAAGGTGGACATGATGCAACTCGACGTGGTATAGAATGCACCACTCTGTGAGGGGGATTGATGGCTAACCTGCCTTAATTAGGAGGTGCCATGGGAGAGCGGTTTCTGATGGCGTTGCAGCACCGGGACTACCGTAGGCTGTGGGTTGCCAACGTCTGCGTTGGAGCGGCTCACTGGGCGCTGATCGTGGCCCGCGCCTGGTTGGTGTTAGTACTATCCGACTCCGCTACCTTGGTGGGCCTAGTCACCTTTTCCGCTATGATCCCTCGAATGTTTATTGCACCCTTTGCAGGACTGCTGGCCGACCAGATGGACCGCCGCCATCTCCTGGCATGGGCGTTTGGCCTCAACCTAGCTCACAACCTGCTGTTGGCAGCGCTCGCCATATCGGGGCTTATTCAAGTGTGGCATCTGGTAGTGCTGGCCCTCTTCGAAGGTATGATCCGCGGAGTGCAGATGCCAGCCGGCAGTGCGTTACTCCCGAACCTGGTCCCCAGGGAAAACCTCCTCAACGCCATCGTCCTGAACAGCGGCACGCAACACGGCGGACGGCTGTTAGGGCCCCTGTTGATTGTTCCACTGATGGCCACGGTTGGCGTGGCCTGGGCGTTCCTGGGTTGTACGATGTTCTATGCGCTAGGCTTTGTTCAGGTCCTTCGGATACGCACGCCCTCTCGGGGAACGGTCCGGTCTGGGGAAGGGTTCTTGGGCAACCTCATGGCGGGGCTGGTCTATGTGTACCATCATCCCTTGCTCCTGTCCTTGCTTGTCCTGGCAGTCGTGCACTGCTCCCTCACCATGGCCTTCGAGTCGCTACTCCCCTTGCTGGCCCGCGATAAGCTGGACATGGGAGGAGAGGGATTTGCCTACATGATGATGGCAATAGGAAGCGGTGCCCTCGTCGGCGTGCTGTTCCTGGCGACAATTCAGAGTGAGCTGGCCCGAGGAAGGCTCCTTCTGGTTCTAGGAGTTTCCAGCGGCCTCACTCCGCTGGCCTTGGCCCTGTCCCCTAACCTGTACCTGGCATTACTGGCCGCAGTTGGAATGGGCGCGTCCCAATCCGGGTTCATGGTTCTCTTCCACGGTACGGTGCAGTCCATAGTCCCAGATTCTATCCGGGGTCGTATCTCCGCTTTGAACAACTTGCACATCTCCGGAGCCATGGCGTGTTTCAACCTAGCCAATGGGGCTCTGGCCGATGTCCACCCCACGCCCTGGATCCTGGGCGTCATGGGAAGCGCATTCGTTGTGGTTGTAGCCCTCAGTTTCTTGAGGGAACCCCTCCGCACGTTGTATTCCGGTGGCAGTCCGGCGGTAACCTCAGCTCGGGCGGAGGTCTAACCTACCAAAGTGCTCACTGAAAGGCGACGGCTCAGTATCTGAACTCACCTACGTGGCACTACGAGGCAGGTACTGAAGAACGGCGGGAGATCTTTTTGCCACACCCCATGTCATGAAGATGGCTGCAATGGGATACATTTTGGGGGTGGAGTCCCGGCCAAAGCACTCTACGAGTTCTACGTGTTGGGCTGAGCGCTCAGCACGTCTGCAATTTCTTGGAGTGTTTGTGAGATGAGAAAGACCTGGTCCCAATCCGGTCGACGCACCGCATCCACTAGTTCCTGGGCCAGATCAGTAGCTCGCTGAGCCATGGCGGAGTAATCTGTGTCTTCAGTCATCTCTCTCCCCTTTTCGTGTCTTCAGGGATTCTGCATACCAAAATGCCTGGACATACGCAAGGTCCACACCGCGACAAGCGGTATCGTACGTTCACTTGCCTGCCCGGTCAACTATTCCACCATTTCGTTGCACGTTTATATTGCCCACCCTGACCTGACGGTGTGTCGAGGACTACGCCAATTCGCTTGCCACACTGCCTTGCTCACTCCTTGCCAGCCAACACCAGGTCCCGGTTCCTGGTCGGATCCTGATACCACATAGTCTCTCCCGCCAGTGGTCCCTGGGGGTTTGGGACCCCAACAGGCCTTTCAGGTATCGGGGCCAATAGATACGGGCCCACAGGCGACGATGTGATGTAATGGCGAAGTTCAGATGCCAGGGCTGGTGCTTGCTGAGGAGTCAGTACTTTCCCCTGGCACTTCACCACAACACGGCCGTCCAGACGCTCCTGGACCTCTGCATGTGATCCCGCATAGCTGGGTGGATCAACTTCTGGATACAGTTGCAACGTCTGAAGGTGATACTGTACCGTGTTATCTCTCGCCACTCTCCTCTGCTCCTTGATGCACAGCACACCAGCAAGGTCCAGTTCTGGATCCAAGGGACGATAGGCAGGTTCTGGCTGGGCCGCCTCACTCACACACCACTGACCCGACAACAGTCCATTCAATACCTGTAACCTGTTAACCTGTCCTGTTCCGTTGCGCTCAATGTCAGTCCATGAAAGGACTGACATTTTCCCTGACTAGTTAATCTACTGACAAAATTGCGGATCAACAACAGAGGAGCTGGAACACGAACTCCAAAAGGACTTTGTTTTGGAGCAAAGGATAGGCGGATCAGCGGAGTCGAATCACACCTGAAACGCAAGCTCACCGAACCGGTCGCTGAGTAGGTATTCACCTGCAAATGCCTGCCAGTTCACTTCAGAGGATGACCCCACTTGTTACCTGAGCAAACTTCGTCGACTGGCTTCCTGCTGGTCGGGCCAAATCGACCTCGCGGATAACCGAGAGGAATGCAGTAGACTATCTGTGCCGTTTCTGGTATCTCCAACAACTTTTTGACGCTACCTTCCACCTTTGGGTGGAGGGTAGTTATGGTTCCACCAATGCCCAATGACCGAGCCGCAAGTAGCAGATTCTGCGTCGCGGGAATCACCGACCCCATTGGGCCAGGCCCCTTGGCCGTTGCACAGACGAGTACGATGACAGGAGCACGCCCGATCTCGTCCGCAAGTCGCATCGCAGACTGAACCACACGGTCATCTGTGGGTATGTCTTCAGGGCCTCGGATGCCCACGTCCTTGCGCTTCGCCCACCAGGCTTCCCGATATAGTCCCCCAAACTGAGCAAGTATGTCGGGATCTGTCATGACAATGAAGTGCCACGGCTGACCGTTGGCTGCACTTGGTGCACGGATAGCGGCTTCCAGGATATCCCGAATATCACGGTCAGGGATTGGATCTCGTTTCAGGCGACGTACTGCCCGCTGGCTAAATATGGCGTTCCCCAGTGGCATAGACAGGCGGTTTTCAGTGGCCATGAAGCTCCTTCTTAATGATTCTGTCTCCTACCCGTAGCAGATTGGCCTCCAACCGATGTCCGGAATCCTCTGCAGGCATTACACCTGAAACGCAAGCTTACTGTGCTGGCCGCTGACTTTCCACACCAGGCCTTCGGAATTTCAAGGAAGACGCCATCGTTGCCCATTTGCTTCGCCTGCCTTTAGAGTGAGGCTTTGGTACCCAGCAAAGGCTTTTCAGCATGCTCTACGGCTCAGGAAGCAAGGGGGGTCGGTCCTCACGGGTTACAGCGAAGGCGTTCAACCCCATGCTCACATGGGAGAAGTAGCCGATGGTCCCAAGGAGGTCCGTCAGACCTCTCAGGCCAAACCGTTCGAGGGCCTGCTGAAACACGGCGTCGCTCAGGCGGTGCCGTCCTGCTAGCAGCTCGTTTCCTACCTGGAACACCAGAGCCTCATCGCCCTCCAGCCCTTGGGGGGCTCGACGGTCCCGGATGGATTCGATGGCTGCCTCCGGCACGCCAGTGCTGCGGGCGCCTGGCTCGTTAGCGGACCATTCAAACTGGCAATCGAAATGCCGTGCCGTCACGAGGGCAGCCAGAAAACGTAGTGCCTCCGGCAGGCTCTGCTGAAATCGGACGTATTCCCCCAGATGCGCGGTACGGCCTGCCAACTCGGGGCTGTGGAGCATCGTTCCGAACACACTCCCCATGTAGCCACGGCTATTCATAATAATGTCCCAGTTATGCTGCTGGTCCATGGGGAGTTGGCTCCGCTCGGTGATCTCCGGTATCCGTGTCATCTCTCTCCTCCTTTAGCAGAGGGTTGCGCCTTCAGTGGCATGCCATGTGTGATACCGACTACCTGGTGGGTCGCGCCCTATGTAGTCGGACTCTATGGACAAAAGAGGACGGGCCTTGCACGGGCGGCACATTCCCAGCCGGATCGCCGCGGTTTGTAGGGGCTATCATGGACTTTGGCCTGGTGTGCTACCTAGAACGAGAACTAACCGCTGACGGGAGCACCGTTCGTGGTCCCGAGCCCCACAACCTCCGCAACCGCCTTCAACTGCTCCCGCTGTTCAAACGACACAGGGCGCAGAAGGAGGTGATCAGCGCCAATCGAAATGACTTCCTGTAATGGGGCCGCACAAGGACGCACGTCCCCCCACACGGCTACCTCAGGTCCCCGCTGTTCGCTTCCATACACCGTCCCGGACCATTCGCGGAGCGTTCGCTGGGTCCTATTGTCATGGGAATCGGCAAGGATATACAGGTCGACTGTCGACGAATCGTGAAGGAGTTGTGGCAACGCCATCCCAAATGTTAACGTACGAGGAGCGATCATGTCTACCTCCTCACCCTCCAACCTCCTTGAAGTATCAAAGAAGTGAAGTATCAAAGAAGTATCAAACAATTTCTCGTGCAAAGAGTCGAATGGCTTCCTCGACATTTGGGCTCCCTTGCAGCATCCGGCACACCGTGCTCACTCTGAGACTCGCCAAGCGTTGAAGGCCGTCCACGCGCTCCTCTGGAGTGCCGGCTATACAATACTTGTCCAAATCCTCGTCGCTGAGTTCCCGCTCCGCTTCCTCGGTTCGCCCCGAGGTTGCAAGCTCTTTGATCCTTTCAACCCTCTCTACCGAAACGCCAGAAGCCTGCAGAAACGCCTGGGCCTGATCGCGTCCCATTCATGTGACATTCCACCTACTGCGACATCAGTACCGAGTAGCTTCAACAGCACATCTGGTGAGCCCTGGACAACGGGGTGACCCGGGAGGAGATCGGCGAGGTCATCACCCACTTGGCATTCTATGCTGGCTGGCCCTGCGCCGCCACCGCCGTCCAGACGTCCAAACGCGCCTACGTCCAGTCGACACATGGACGTCAGAGCGAGGAGTGCACGTATGCTTGCGCGGTGAACGCTTATCCCGACAACTGTGGGCGTAGCTTATGCCATTCGGTGGCCCGCTCGTAGAGGTGCGCCACCCTGAAAATTCCCGCCTCGTCGAAGTTCCGCCCTGCTATTTGCAGGCCCACCGGCAGCCCGCTGCCCGTGAAGCCGCAGGGCACCGATAATGCAGGCACCCCTGAGATGTTGAAGGTCCGGGTCAATCGTCCCAGGTGCAACAGAGGCGACGACCGCTTCGACGCCCCAGGCATGCTCTCCTCGACTTTAGGGGCCTCCTCGTGGCTCGTGGGCGAGACCAGCACGTCCACTCGCTCGAGCACCTTCAGCGTCTCCTGGCGGATCACGCTGCGCATGCGCTGCGCCTTGTGGTACTGCACCGCAGAGAACATTGCACCCGCGTGGAGCCGCACGAGCACTTCGGAGGAGTAGTCCAGGGGACGGGTCCGCAGCCACTCCTCGTGCCACGCCGCCGCCTCGGATAGGTAGATGACATCCCCCACTTGATTGCTCAGATGCACGGATGGTAGAGACACCTCCACCACCTCCGCCCCCAGGTCCTTCAGCACGCCAAGCGCGCGACGCGCCAGACTGCTCACCTCCTCGGATGCGGCATCCCAGAAGAACGCTGGCAACGCTCCAACCCGGAGGCCCTTCAGACCCTCTGTGGAGGCGTCCAACTCTGCTGTATAGTCGGGAACGGGAACACGAGCGGACGAGGGGTCCTTGTGATCATAGCCCGCGACAACACCGAGCATGGCGGCACAGTCCCACACCGTGCGCGTCATGGGGCCCACGTGATCCATCGTCCAGGACAGCGGGGTCACGCCAAAACGACTGACTCGTCCGGCAGTGGGCTTTAGGCCCACACCGCCGCACAGACAGGAAGGCTTGCGAATCGACCCTCCGGTATCCGTGCCCAGTCCGCCGATACAGGTGCCTGCAGAGACGGAGGCAGCGGTGCCGCCACTGGACCCTCCGGACACGCGCTCAGGGTTCCACGGATTGCGGACGGGGCCGTAATGGGCGTTCACATTGGTGGAGCCGAATGCGAACTCGGAGCAGTTATGCTTGCCCACAATGATGGCGCCCGCCTGTTGCAGCTTTGCCACCGTAGTGGCGTCGTAGTCGGGCACCCAGTCCGCCATGATCTTGCTGCCCATTGTCGTTCGCGTGCACTTGGTGGCGAACAGGTCCTTGACTCCCACCGGGAGGCCGTGCAGGGGACCCCGATACCGCCCCGAGGCGATCTCCCGCTCCGCTCGCTTCGCGTCGCGGCGTGCTTGGTCGGCCGTCACGGTGATGTAGTCGTTCAGTGTGGGAGAGTGGAGCGCGATGCGTTCCAGAGTGGCCTCCACCAACTCCACCGGGGACACCTCTCGCTTGCGGATAAGGTCCCCAGCCTCGCGGATGGACAGCAATGGCAGTTCCTGCATGGTCATGCCCGCCTCCTTCTGCCCTCACGGCGCATCGGCTGGATATAGGCAGGCTCCACATCGCGCAAGGTGGCTACGTCCACCTCGCCCAGGACATCCACGACGTTCTGGATGATGGCGATGGCACCACCTACTTCTTCTGTGGGTAACGTCAGGCCCGCGCACCGCGCTAGTGCCTCCGCGAGTTCCGGCGTAATCTTTGGTTTGGATGTGCTAGCCATTGGCCCTCTCCTCCCTTCAGCCTGAAGGATATAAGATCACAGGCTGTGCCACATTAAGATACGCAGAGGATAACACTTAGTCCTTCTTACTGCCGATGACCCCGCAGCATGGTTTCTCTTTAGGTGTCGGATTGGCACATGATTGGCTCGCGGTGCCTAATGAGACACGTGAGGACTATCCATCATCACAAGACCCGTTTGCCTACACCGGGCCGGCAGAGGCCAATCGTTGCAGGCCTACTAGGTCGTTCTCTACTTGGTGTTCTTCCTTGGGAAGGGTGGTGATGGTCATGGGGTTCTCTCCCTTGACCGAATATCTGAACGAACACGTTGCCGAAGTTTAATGGCGGGCTTTATACGTGTCTCTTTGCCAGCCAGGGATTCGACCTGAAGGCCCCCCTGCGCGCCGGGGCCGGCGACGCTGAGATAAAAGAGTTGGTGGCAAACCTGTGGCGCGCCAGGACAGACCGGTACCCCGAGCAGAGAAATGAATCCACCCGTCCTCAGCCAAGAAAGGTTGAGATGTACCAGATATCGCGAATTGACGGGGCCGCGAGAGCTTCGTGGATAGCCACAACCTTCCCTATAGCCAAGGGCGATAATTGGTGGCTCGTCAGGCACAGAGAGCAGCCTGGCTTGACATCTGGGGCCAGAGCGGGTTACATTGCTTCTCGTGAGACCAAGCCGAGATACCATACGGTAGGAGGAATTGCATGGCCACGAAAACGGCGGTGGATCAAACCGGGATCATTCCGATGACCGACTACACGGGTTATTTACGGGGACAGAAGTCACCGTGGATGAATTGGATAGAGTCCCAGGGCGTGCCTATAGTTACGGGCGTCTCCCTGTACGACATGTACGAAACCCCTCGAGAGGAATGGGGAGATACCGGCGCCAAGGCCGCTATCATCAACTTTGAGACAGGTGAGATGAGTGACGCTGTCCTGATGGAGATACCACCGGGAGGGCAGGTCAAGCCCATTCACCATGTGTACCACAAGATCATCCATGTGATTGAAGGGCGAGGTGCGACGTCGGTCTGGAACGAGGGGAGCAAAAAGAAGCAGACCTTTGAATGGCAGAAGGGGAGCCTCTTCAACATTCCATTGAATGCCTGGCATGAGCATTTCAACGGCTCTGGCTCAGAGCGTGTGCTGCTGTTCTGTGTGACCTCCGCCCCCCTCACGATGAACTTCATGCCCAGCCACGATTTCGTCTTCAACAACTCCTACGTCTTTGACAACATGTTCGCTGGTCAGGACGACTTCTTCAGCGCCGAGGGACAGGCGCTTTCAGGAAGGGTATGGCAGAGCAATTTCATCGCCGATCTGCGGGCCATGGAGACGGAGCTGTGGAGGTTCCGTGGCGTTGGTGGGACCAATAGGATGTTCAGTATGGGCAGCGGTCACTTTCAGGCCCATATCTCCGAGTTTCCCTCCGGGACATACAAGAAAGCGCACAGGCATGGTCCCGGTGCCCACCTGTTTACCCTGTCGGGCACTGGATACACCCTGGAGTGGAACTGGGGCAAGGAGCTGGTTGAGTTTCCCTGGAAGGACGGCACGGTCTATACAGCCCTCAACTCCTTCTGGCACCAACATTTCAATACAGGCCCTGAGGCGGTCCGCTACCTGGCCATCACCCATGGAAGATACCATGTAGGTCTGCGGGCCCGTCCGTCTCCCAAACGAGATGCGACGTTGAAGGAGTTTGGAGACGAGATGAACTACGAGGATGAAGAGGCCTGGGTGAGGGAGAAGTTCCAGGAGCAGTGCGGCAAGCGTGGGGTGGATGTTGACAATGCCAAGATGAACCTGGAGTATGAGAAGTCCCTTCCTCCTGATTCCTACCTGGTTCACAACGAAGGGTAGCTAGCATCAACCCACACCACTGATCGGCTCGTGCTGCAGCCCCGGCGCCAACGCGGTCCGGGGCTGCACTTTTATTGCGCTCTTGCGGCATCCACTCGACAATGTGACCTGCCTTCTCCGACGCCGGAACGGAGATGGCCCCCTTGAGCGACCGGACTCGGAGCTCGATACCTTGGACTGGCTCTCTGGCTACCTGGACAAGGTTACTGGCAATAATTCGTGGGAGCGCTCAAGGAGGTGAGGGTTACAGGCACGCTCCCTTTCGTCAAATGTAGTCTTAGCCATACCCCGCCTGAGAGGAATGCGGCCATACCTGTGATACAATCCGTGAGCGTATTTCGCCCACGACCCACGTTACCCACGAGGCCGGCTCAAGTTGCTCGATGGTACGCATCCGAATCAACCAAAGCCATGCAATAAATCCAGGAAGAGATAACATGGCCTTCCGGAGAGGCAAGCACTTGAACCAGTTCAGATCCTCCTCGCCTCACCAACCCAATACTGCTCACGCAGCTCCGCTTGACACTTTACTGTCGCCTAGCGATTTGCAATTAGTTCTACCAAGGCCTTGACAGACTCCCCCCCCAAATCTTATCAGGAACGCCGATCACGGCAACCTCAGCTACGGAGGGGTGCTGCACGATGATCTCTTCCACTTTCCTTGGATAAATGTTGGCGCCTCCGCTGGTGATCATATCCTTCTTTCGGTCCGTGACATAGAGATATCCTTCATCGTGCATGTGGCCCAGATCTCCCGTGTGGAGCCATCCATCCCGTAGGGTCTCTGCCGTTGCCTCTTGGTTGTTCCAATAACCCTTCATCACAAGATCGCTACGAACCAAGATAACCCCAATCTCTCCAGCAGGAACGTCTCGGTCTCGTTCATCGGCAATGCGTACGAGGACTCCAGTCACCTCACGGCCTGCGGATGCCAGGTGACGCAGCCGCGTTGTGTCCGTTCCCACATGGTGCGCCACGCCTGGCGGCTGGTGTTCCAGTTGGCTGAAGTGGCCGTGGCGCAGGCGGCCTTCCAGTGGGTGCTGGAGCGCACCACCCGGCTAGGTCCGGCACCTGAGTAAAGAGAACGGACTTCTCCAAGGTGGATGTGCGAGGATTCCGGGGAAAAGTGCGACTTGTGCAAGGGCCTCCATGGCTCACAGTAGTTCCTTATGACGATGAATGGTGCTGGCACAAGCAGCGAAAGAGCAAAATCGCACTTGAGGGCTGGGGAGATGATGGTTGACAGGCATCAGATGGAGAGGATATGCTCGCCTCATCCCGTTGAACTAAGCCGAGATGAGTTTGAATGGGAAATCCAGTTAATCAGGGTAATTCAGGCTAAGTTCGAATAGGGAGGTGCTCCCATGGCGATCGAGCAGGAGATAGGGGTTCGGACCTGGCGTATGCTGATTGGTGGGCAGTGGGTGGATTCATCGGACGGCGGGCAGATGGAGGTCTGGAACCCCGCACGGGCCGAGGTGCTTGGAAAGGTGCCATTGGCCAGTGCACAAGATGTTGGCCGTGCTGTGGAAGCGGCCAAAGGTGCATCTCCTGGGTGGTGGGGGCTGGGCTCCCAGGAGCGCGCCGGCCGGCTTAGAAAGCTAGCTCAAATCATCCGTGAGCATGCCGATGACCTGACCTGGCTGGATGCTGCTGACAGTGGAAATCCCATCAGGGCGGCTAAAGCTGACGTTCTGGGAGCTGCTGCTGGCTGCGAGGCAACAGCTTCCCATATCCTAGACGTGAAGGGAGAGACAGTTCCTGCTTCTCTACCTGGCAACCTTCACTACACGGTTCGGGAGCCGTTTGGGGTGGTCGGTGTTATTATACCCTTCAACCACCCGACAACCTTTGCCTTGAGTATCTGCGCCCCCCTGGCCGTGGGCAACGCCGTCGTCCTGAAACCCTCTGAACAGGCGCCCCTGAGCGCACTCCTGTTGGGAGAGCTCTGCAGAGAGGTTTTCCCTGCCGGTGTCGTCAACATCGTGACCGGTGATGGACCGACGACGGGTGCTTCTCTGGTTCGACATCCGGATGTACGACTCATCTCGTTCACGGGCAGCGTCCCCTCAGGCCAGCGGGTTGTGCAGGTTGGTGCCGAGCAGGGTATCAAGACCTACCTCCTGGAGCTCGGCGGCAAGAACCCCTTGATCGTCTTTCCAGACGCTGATCTGCCCCGTGCGGTTAACGCAGCGGTCTCCGGCATGAACTTTGATCGCTGCCAGGGCCAATCGTGCGGCTCCACCAGCCGGGTGCTCCTGCACCGCTCCATCAAAGATGAGTTCGTCGAGCGCCTCACCACACAAATGGAAGGGATCTCCATGGGCGACCCTCTGGATCCCGATACGGTGATGGGCTCACTTATCTCGCGGGCGCAATGGGACCGAGTCACGTCCTACATTGAGCGGGGCAAGCAGGAGGGCGCTCGCCTAGCCGTCGGCGGCACACTGCCCAGGAACCCAGAGCTGGCACGCGGCTGCTTCGTTCCGGCGACGTTATTCGACAAGGTCAACCCCAACATGACCATTGCCCAGGAGGAGATCTTCGGGCCGGTGCTCTCCGCCATGGAGTGGGAGACGGAGGAGGAAGCGCTAGCCATCGCCAACGGCGTTCGCTACGGTCTTACGTCCTCCTTGTGGACACAAGACCTTGAGCGGGCCCACTGGATGGCCTCACAAATACAGGCGGGCAGGGTCTTCGTCAACAGTCCCATCCGGCACTTCCCAGGAACTCCCTTCGGCAAATACAAGGATAGTGGCATCGGTGAGTCTGGACCACTAGACAGATACACGCAGCTTAAGGCTGTCCACATCATAATAAACCATGGCAATTAGGCGGAAGAGGGCCACCAGCCCAGGAAGAAAGAGATATACCGAGATAGGAGGATAGGGCTATCCCAGAGATCGAGGGTGTGGAGGATGTCCACGTGGAGACGGGCTTTGGCCCTCTGTGGACTTCTGACTTGATCAATGAAGACGGAAAAAGACGCTTGACAGCTAAACGTTTCCATGGTAAACCTTGTCGGTGAAATCTGTAGCAATGTAACTCGGAAAATCCTCAGTCTTTGCTTTGGAGGGACTCATGGTACGGTGGGGATTCACGGTAGACCTTGAACGGTGTGTGGGATGTCAGAGCTGTGTGATCGCCTGTAAGGCGGAGAACGGTACGCCGCGGAACATTCACTGGATGCGGGTTCTGGAGCGGGAAGAGGGGGAGTTCCCGTATGCAGAGCGGACCTTCACTCCGGTCCGGTGTAACCATTGTGCCAATCCTCCCTGCGTGGCCGCATGTCCCACGGGTGCCTTTGTCCAGAGGGAAGACGGCATCGTCTGGGTGAACCAGGATGTATGTATAGGCTCCATGGCTTGTCTGACCGCCTGTCCCTACTATGTGCCCTTCCGTTGGGATGGTGGTGACGGCTACTATGGAAAGGAGCTCACGCAATACGAGGAGGCTAAGTACAAAGATTTCAAGGTAGGCACCGCCCAGAAGTGCCACTTCTGTTATCATCGCTTGGACGTAGGGCGGCCGCCGGCCTGTGTGGAGGCGTGTCCGGCGGATGCCTTGAACTACGGTGACCTAGAGGACCCGGAGAGCCGGATCAACGTTCTGCTGCGCCAGAAGAAGCACTTTCGGCCGCGGGAGGAGCTGGGGACGGACCCGGGGCTGTACTACCTGACGGGGAAGGGTGGAGGCAGCATAGGAGGGAAGGCATAATGGCCACCAGGGGGCCTAGTGCCGAGGGGGGGCTCATCGTGGCTCTGGAGGGGATATGGTCGGGCTGGCGGGGGAAGCGCCGGAGCCACGGACTGAGCGAGCACAAGTTCGTCCTGGACCTCCCGGTGCAGAAGCACTGGGACTGGAAGGTGGCCTTCTACCTGTACCTGGCGGCCAGCAGCGGCGGGCTCATCTTCTTGGAGGTGGTACTGCAGTGGCTGGGCGTCATCGAGGAGAGGACAGCGATGTGGGGGATGTGGATAGGGCTGGGGCTGGCGTTGCTCTCGCTGGTGGTGCTGTTCGATCACCTGGGGCCGGTGGCGCGGTGGCGTTTCCACTATGCTTTCCGGCGGCCTCGGACGAGTTGGATCTCCCGGGGCGCCATCATCGTCACCGTGTTGGTGGTGCTGCGGGTCACGGTGTTGCTGCCCGAGGTATCGGGGCTGGAGGGGCTTCCCTGGGAGGAGGGGACGGTGGCTGGCACCGTGCTGCGGGGCCTTGTGGTGGTCTTCGCCCTGGCGTTCATGGTCTACAGCGGGCTGGTGATCTCCTCCTGGAACTCTATAGCCTTTTGGAACACGCCGCTGCTGCCGGCCCTCTACGTGGGCTACTCGTTCCTGGGGGGGCTGGCGGCGCTGCCGCTCCTAGCCTGGCTGGTGGAGGGAAGAGCGGGCATGGAGGCGCTGGGGAAAGAGGTGTGGCCGTACCTTTTGGGGCTGCTGCTGGGCAATGGGCTATTGCTCTTCCTCTACGTCATAGGGATGGCCACGGCGACAACGCCGGCGCGGGAGTCGGTGCGCCGCTTGCTGCACGGAGCGGTGGGTTGGAGCTTCTGGGTAGGGGTGGTGGTCATTGGCCTTGTGGTTCCGACGGTGATCGTCGCCCTGGCGGTGGGAGGGGCTCTCGAGGATGGAGCCGCAGCGGCGACTCTGCTGGCCGTGGCCGGGGTGGCCGTGCTAATTGGGGGGTTTCTGCTGCGGGACAATGTCCTGCGGGTGGGGGTCTATGCAAGCCCAGTCTAACAGAGAGAATGCCCCTGAGGCAGGCACAGCAAGTGCCACGGGTTCAATGGTGAAGGTAACCGTGTTGCTCATGGGGGAGTTGAAGCGCTTGGCAGGGAGACGGGAGGTAGAGGTAGAGCTTCCCCAGGGAAGTACGGTAGAGGCTCTGGCGGAGAAGCTTCCGGGCCTGTGTGGGCCGGCCTTCTCCCGTCGGGCAATGACGAAAGAGGGGGCCTTGCAACCGCATTTGGCAGTATTTATCAACGGAGTCCAGATGGGAGAACTGGGAGGCAGCCAGTTGATCCTTACCGGTGGGCAGGTGGAGTTGATGCTCCTACCCATGTACGAAGGTGGGTCTTCCCATGCAAGCTAGCTGGGAAGTAGTAACTAGCTGGGAAATAGTAGCAGGAGGGGAGACATGGTCACCATCCTCAGAGGAAGAGATACCAAACCGCAGATAGTTCACCGGCCTGGGGGCGATCGCCACGAGTCCCCAACCACCGATTGGGTGCCAACCACCTGTCGCATGTGCCTGGTGGGCTGTCACCTCCTCGTCAAAGTGGAGAATGGGCTGGCGATGAATGTGATCGGCAACCCCGATTCTCCCAAGAACCGGGGCCGGATGTGTGCCAAGGGCAAGTCCGGCATCATGAACCATTACAACCGCGACCGGGTTACCCATCCGCTGAAGCGCACAAACCCGGATAAGGGGATCAATGTCGATCCAAAGTGGCAGGAGATCTCATGGGAGGAGGCCCTAGACACCATCTCCCAGAAGTTGCGGAAGGTTATTGAGGAGGATCCCCGTAAGCTCTATCTGCAAACCTGGGGAGCTCACGACCTTGCTGCCTGGCTGTCGCCTCTCACCTCTGCTGTCGGCACGCCCTACCACCAATCGGGACTATCAGGCACCTGTGGCAAGACCATTCACCAGCTAAACCATCTTACCGCCGGGGGATTTTGGGACGAAGTGGATTTTGAGTACTGCAATTACCTCATTGATGTGGGAACCCAGCAGGGTATAGCAACCCGTGAAGGGTTCAATCACAGCGTACCGGATTGCGCCACGGCTCGGGAACGGGGCATGAAGCTGGTTGTGGTGGACCCCATAGGAAACAACGCAGCCGCCAAGGCCAATGAATGGCTTCCCATCCGCCCCGGCACCGATGCCGCCTTTGGCCTAGGGATGCTGAACGTCCTCCTGAACGAAGTGAAAATATACGACCGGGAGTTCCTGAAGCACCGTACCAACGCCGTCTATCTGGTGGGGGCCAATGGGAAATATGTGCGCGACGCCGCCACCAGCAAGGCGCTTCAGTATGATTTGAGCGACGGTGTGGTGAAGACGTACGATGATCCCACGCTGGTGGACCCGGCGCTGGAGGGGGAGTACGAGGTGGAGGGGCAGAAGGCGAGGCCGGCCTTCGAGCTCCTGAAGGCCCGTGCTGCGGAATATCCTTTGGAGCGGGTAGAGGAGATCACCTCCATCCCGGCCAAGAAGATCCGAAGAATCGCCCAAGAGTTCGGGGAAGCGGCCCAGATCGGCGCCATCATCAACATCGATGGCCAGAATCTGCCGTACAGGCCGGTGGCTCTCAACTGGTGCCGTGGACCCCAGGGCCACAAGCATGCCTGGCATCACACGTGGGCACTCCAACTAGTGAATGTGATCATGGGGGGAATCAACGAGCCAGGCGGCTACCAAAGCAGGGCTACGGCCACTAACTGGCCTGTCAAGGTCTGGCCGACAGTGGAAGAGGATGGCATGCTGGGGGCTGCCCATGCGGGCAATCATGCCGCTGCCTTCCCGGGACGTCCTGCGAGTAAGCCTGACCGGTGTGACCTCTTTGAGCTGTTCCCCGTGGCGGCCCACACCAGGACCGCCGTTCCGGAGGTGTACAAGGACCCGGACAAGTTCGGAATCGATCACAAGATCGAGTTGGTTATCCATACCCCTGGAAACCAGGTTATGGGGGGGTGGGGAAATGTTCAGGCGGTAGTGGACTGGTACAAAGGCATCGATCTGGTGGTGGGGTTTGCCGTGGAGATCAACGAGACCCACGAGCTGGATGACATCGTCCTGCCCATGCCGACGTACCTGGAAGAGGATAGCTTCGGTTCTCAGGACGCCGTATGTGGGGAGGTTGCGGGATTCCACCAGATCCAGCAGAAGGTCGTCGAGCCGCCGGAGGGAGTCCGGAACCCTATTGAAGTGCTGATGGACCTCTATGATCGTACGGGGATCTTGGACGACGTTTACTATGTACAAAACATGACACTGGGGTTGAAGCCTTCGTATCTGCTTGAAGCCGGCAAGCGGTACACCGCAGAGGAAGTCCTGGACCGGCAAGCCAAGAGCCGGTATGGGGAGGAGTACGGTTGGGACTGGTTCAAAGAGAACGGCGTTCTGGTGCACAAGCGGGATGTGGACGAGCGCTATCCGGGTAGCTTTGTCAAAGGGCGGATACCGATATACATGGAAAATTTCATCACGCGGGGCGAGGAACTGGATGCGGTGATTGGGGAAATGAACCTTGAGTGGGACACCTCTGACTACCAGCCGCTTCCTGAGTGGAAGCCATGCCAACCCTTTGAACAGGTACAGCGAGGGGAGATCGACGCCATAGGAGTCCATTACAAGCTCCCCCATGTCTATGGAGCGCAGGGCAATGGCAATCCCTGGGTTGACGAGCTGTGTGAAAAGCTCCCCCATTCCTATGGGGTGCTTATCAACGCCCAAATGGCGCGACGGAAAGGGATCAAGGATGGGGATCAGGTATGGCTGGAATCAGCGGACAAAAAAGACAAAGTGGCGGCCCGGGTCACCCAGATGGTCCACCCAGAGGTGATAGGCATTGCCGGGCACTCCGGACACTGGTCAGCAGGGAAGCCCCTTTCCAGAGGCAAGGGAGTCAACTTCCAGGGACTATTGCCCTATGACCTAGATCACATCGACATGATCTCATCGGCAATAGACATGTGTGCGCCGCTGAAGGTGTACAAGGCGTAATCGTTGCTAGAGAGTCATAGCTCCAAAAGAGCCGAAAGAAGAGTAAGGAGGCCCCATGGTGATTCGAAGGCCAGGAATAGTCGTAAGCGTTATCGGCGTGGGATTGCTGGTGCTGCTACTGGGCAGTTGCGGCTCATCTGAGGACCCCACGGCCGTCCCGCGCCCGACAGCTACTACGGCACCCTCAGCTACCACGGCACCTGTACCCACAGCCGTGCCGACGCCGACCGCGGTACCCCCGCCGACGGGACCCAAGAAAGGAGGCACCCTTCGGTACGTGGAGAGCTTCGATACACGAAGCTTTTCGCCCCTGCGCGTCACAACGTCGGAAACCTCGTTCCTTGAGCCAATATTTGGCTACCTGGTTGGGATCACACGGGACATTGTACTGGAGCCTCAAATGGCCGAGTCCTGGGAGGCCGGCGCGGACGGATCGAGTTTGACCTTCTTCCTGAAGCCAGGAGTCAAGTTCCACGACGGCTCCGACTTCAACGCCGCGGCAGTGAAGGACCACTTAGACAAGATACTCGACCCCGAATGGGCTGCCCTGGGCCAGTCAGTTCTGGCGCCTATCAGCTCGGTCGAGGTGAGGGGCGAGCTGACGGTTCGGCTCAACTTCAAGTTCCCCGACGTTGTGGTTCTAGCCAGGCTGGCCAGGCGAGATGGGATGGTCCCCTCCAAGAAGGCGATGGAGGCTGTCACCCCGGCAACGCTGACCGAGTTCAGCCTCAACCCTGTGGGAGCGGGCCCGTTCAAGTTCGTGAGTCGCCGCGCCGATTCCAACGTAAAATTCGAGCGGTGGGACAAGTCGCATCCGGCAGACCGAGGCCTTCCTCATCTTGATGGATTGGAGCTTCGCATCATCGCCGACCGGTCGGTGGCCCTGGCCGCCTTTCGCGCCCAGGACATCGATACCATGGATTCCACTCAGGACCAGGTAGCGCTTATCGAGAATCAGCGAGGCGTCGTAGTGCACCAGGGATTTGACCCTGCGTATGGGTACTTGCACTTCAACAGGACGATGGGTCCTCTCAGCGACGTAAGGGTGCGGCGGGCCATCTCCCACGCCCTGGATAGGGAGGCGTTGGTTCAGGGCATCTATAAGGGGAATGCGGTCCCCCTCTATGCCCAGATTCCTCCACACCTGACTGAGTTGTATGATCCCAACTACGTGAAGTTCCCCTACGACCCCGCCGAGGCGAAGAGGCTGCTAGCTGAAGCGGGCTATGCCGACGGGTTCAAAATGCCTGGCCCCACGGTCTGGTACACCGGCGAGCGGGGACTCCCACTGGCGAACGTCCTCAAAGATATGTTAGGGAAGGTAGGTATCGAGCTAGAGTTGCAGCTCTTGCCAGGGCGGGACGCCTATCAGGGCCACTTCCTCCAGCACAAGACCCCAATGATCATCCTGAGCATCAGTTGCCCGGAGGACCCCGACCGGTGCTTCAGAGAGCACTTCCACTCCGCATCTCCCCAGTACTCCCAGGGTGCCCCGATCCCCGGGCTGGACGCACTGATAGACAAGCAGCGAACGATTTTCGACCCTGTCGAGCGGAACAAGATCCTGTTGCAAGCTCGGGATCTGATTGTAGACAACCAGATCGACGTGTTCACCGTTGCCAACAAGGTCCCCCTTGTCTATTGGGACTACGTCAAGAACTATGAATCGTGGCCTGGTGGCGATGGACTCCAGCGGCATTGGACCATCTGGCTTGACAAATAGGTCTCTCTGTTGGATATAGATTAGTGACTTATCCCGTCCTGAGCCCAATCCTGATTGCTCCAATCATGGTCGCTCAGGACGGGAAAGTCTCTTATGTTCGCGATAGATTGGGTATGCCGGAACCGGAGACAGCGGTTCGTGTGTCCACCGCCCGGCATGCAACTGGCAACCGGGCTGGCTCCTCCCGCGGCCTGGCTTCCGTAGCAGGCTTGCCATGAGACGTTTTGTTCTCCGACGACTCCTTGTCGTTATCCCCACGATATTTCTGGTCACCGCCTTCGTTTTCTCCCTGATCCTTCTCATACCTGGGGACCCGGCGGCGCAGTTGCTGGGTGACGAGGGGACTTCTCAGCACCTGGAGCGATTCCGACATGAGCTAGGGTTCGATCGGCCTATTTACGTCCAGTATGTCGACTGGCTTACCGATGTCTTCAGGGGCGATCTGAGGTACTCCATCCGGAACGGCGAAAAGATCACCACGGAGTTGAAAAACCGCTACCAAATTACCCTGCAGCTTGGTCTGGGAAGTTTCTTGGTGAGCCTCCTCATCGCCCTGCCCGTGGGTGTCTACTCAGCGGTCCGCCCCTACTCGGTTGGAGACAACGTAGGAACCGTCTTCGCTATCGCAGGGGTGTCGCTCCCTAGCTTCTGGTTCGGTATCATGCTGATCTACCTTTTCGCGGTCATTCTTGGGTGGCTTCCCTCCTACGGCTACGTCGAGCCCTGGAAAGACCCCTGGGGCAACATTCAACGCATGATCTTGCCGGTTCTGGTAGGCGGTACTAATGGTGCGGCTGGCATCATGCGCCAGACACGGTCGGCTATGATGGAGGTGCTGCGGGAGGACTACATCCGCACAGCCCACGCTAAAGGGCTGGGAGAACGCCGTATCCTTTTGCGACACGCCCTGAAAAACGGCTTTATTCCTGTACTGACGGTTATGGGCGTGCAGATAGTGGGTATTCTGGAGGGATTCACGGTGGTCGAGACCATCTTCGGGCTGCCCGGGATGGGACAATACGCTGTCGGAGCTGCCAAGGCTCTGGACCTTCCCGCCATCCAGGGAGCGCTGCTGGCCTTTGGGGGCGTCGTGATCGTAGCCAACCTCGCCGTCGACATCTTATATGGCTTTCTGGATCCTCGTGTGCGGTACACGTAGTGAGTGAGCATGCGTGCGACAAGTGAAACGGCGACATTAGCGGTAGTCCGCTCACGGCTTCAGCAGTGGTTGGGTCCACACTCTTTGCTGAGGAGGATCACGCGGCGCAGGATCCACGCTGCCTCCTTGGTTATCATTCTGTTGGTTCTGCTGGCCGCTGTTGTTGCTCCGTGGGCAGCACCACGCGATCCCTTCTCCACGAACCTGCTCAACACTCATGACACTGTGTCAGGGCAGCACTGGCTAGGCACTGACGAGATCGGAAGAGATACTTTTAGCCGCCTCTTGTATGGTGCTCGAGTCTCCGTCCAGGTTGGTGTCCTGGCGGTGGGCATCTCCCATGGCGTCGGCATCCTCTTGGGACTCTTGTCGGGGTTCCGGGGAGGCATTTTGGATGAAGTGATCATGCGGTTCATGGACGCCCTCTTCATCATCCCCGGGCTGCTGCTTGCGCTTGCAATTGCTTCAGCATTGGGCCCCAACCTTACCAACGTCATGATCGCAATTGGGGTCGCCGGTGTTGCGGCCCCATCCCGGCTTGTACGCGGGCAGGTGCTTTCGGCAAGGGAGCTCGACTACGTACTGGCGGCCCAGTCTGTTGGAATCTCCGACACCCGCATCGCCTTGCGGCACATTCTTCCTAACGTCGTAGCTCCTCTTATCGTGTCCGCAACCCTGGCCGTTGGCAGGGCGATCTTGACCGAGGCCTCTCTTAGTTTCCTGGGCGTTGGAATTCAGCCGCCCGCGGCGAGCTGGGGAGCGATGCTCCAGTCCGGGTATCCTTTCTTAGAGATCAATCCTGTAGAGTCCTTTGCTCCTGGGATGGCGATTTTCATGGTAGTCCTGACCATCAATCTCCTAGGAGATGCCCTCCGGGAGGCATGGGACCCACGGCTGCGAGGGACTAGGTAGTTGCCACTGGCGCCCGCAGGCCAGTGCTGGCTAACTCCTGCAGTTATTGCACGATCGGGCCAATGCCTCCAGCCGTGTGCGGGTGGTGGCGTGGGCGACCACCAATTACCCCAGGCTGGCACTAAGCGATGACCGCCCGATCGCCAAGGGCGGTCGGTTCAGCTTAAACCCTGCAGGGGGTAAGCCTTCTCCACGGCAAGCGCACCACGCGACTAGGAATGCCTGAGGGCAAATCTGTTCTCGGGCTTATTCTTGTGGCAGGATGGTCAGGTGATACGAATACGGCAATCGCAGCGGATCTTCTACGGATGGAAAATGGTGGCCGCCTCCGTTCCCCTCATCGCATTGTCCAAAGGGCTATCCAACGACGCTATTGGATTGTATATAGAACCCTTCCAGACAGAGTTTGGGTGGAGCGCCGCCATCATCACTCTGGTGTTCTCCCTTAACCGCATAGAGTCGGGCGTCCTCAGTCCGGTGGCAGGGTACCTCACCGACCGCCTGGGAGGCAGGGCGATGGTGCTCACAGGGATGGCGACCATTGGTCTGGGGCTGCTTCTGACCAGCCAGATTCACTCCCTCTGGCAGTTTTATGTCACTTTCCTGATCGTCAGCGCCGGCAACAGTCTTGGCGGCGTGACTATCATTTGGGCGGTAATGATGCGATGGTTTGACCGTTACCGTGGCAGGGCCTTGGGATTGGTGAATACCGCCACCATTGGGCATTGGTTGGTTCCGATGGTCGCCGTGGTAATATCTACGTCCGGTTGGCGCACCGCCCTGGCTGGCAGCGGGATAACCGTCTTGGCCATCTGCCTGCCGCTGGCCCTAGTAATCCGTTCCCGCCCCGAGGACTATGGCCTTGTGCCTGATGGGTTCGTGCCCGCTGATCCCTCTTTACATCCTGGAGGCCCTTTGCCATCTCATCAAGAGCAACATACCAGTGAGGCCGCCGAGGGCCTCTCCGTAGGCCAGGCTCTCCGCGCGCCCTCCTTCTGGCTTATCGCCCTTGCTACGGCAGTGTATGGCATGGGTGCTCACGTTTCGCGGCTGCTGCTCATTCCCCATCTACAAGCAGCGGGGTTCTCCCGCGAGCTTGCTGGTCTCAGCATGGCGATTGTCCCGTTGATAGGCCTCCCTTTTCGGCCCCTGGCAGGTTTGCTTGCTGATAAAGTCGACGTGAAACGGACGTACCCGTTACTCTTCCTCCTCCAGGGGTTGAGCTTTATCATCCTGGGCTACACTACTCACCTGTGGCAGATATTCCTCTTCGCCATTGTTTACGAGCCCGGATGGGCGGCCAACTTGGTTTTCCAGAACCTGCTGGTCTCCCACTTCTTCGGTACCCGGCGTTTCGCCAGCATTCGCGGCCTTATGTCACCCATGGTCACGGTTATAGGAATGATAGGCCCCGTCCTTGGCGGGGCGATATTCGACGTCACCGGCTCCTACCGGCTGTTCTTTCTCATCCTTAGCGCCCTGGCCCTGCTCGGTATCCCACCGATTATGTTGGCCAAGCCGGTGTCCTTGGAACAGCAGGCGAGGTGATACAATTCCACTGCCCCAGAATCCTGAAAGCTTCTCATATTGGTGCCAACAAACCTTCACTTCTACCTCTTGCCTCGCGGGGAAGAGCCCACGGGGTAGCCAACAATATGCTGCCCCAGAGTGGCACCGGGGTATGTCATTGCCTTGGGCGACCTCCCCATCGCGAGTCCATCGCCAGATTAAGTTTGCCCGTGAAATGAGAAGTTCACTTCAGGCGTGACTGGGGCAGGGCGAAACGCCAGGAAATCCAGCATAATTCGTAATAGGCACAGGTAAGAACTTGGCAACTGGGAAACAATCACCGCGGATCTTCTACGGATGGCGCATCCTAGCGGCGGCTTTCCCTCTTCTCATGGTGGTCCATGGTGTGACCATGCGCAGCTATGGCCTCTTCTTTGACCCCCTCCAGCGAGACTTTGGATGGAGCACTGCCCTCATTGCCCTGGCGTTTTCTCTGGACAGGGTAGAGGGAGGACTGCTGGCACCGGTGACCGGCTACATGACGGACCGCCTGGGTGGTCGCAAGATGATGGTCATGGGCACGGCCATTATTGGACTGGGATTCATCCTGGCCAGCCAAATTCACTCACTGTGGCAGTTCTACGCCGCTTTCCTCATCATCAACACGGGCAGCAGTATAGGTGCGTACGCTACTTTGCAAGCGGTGGTGGTGCGGTGGTTCGATCGGTACCTGGGTCGTGCCCTTGGAGTCTTGAACACGGCACCTACCATCGCCTCTGTGTTCTTGCCCATCATGGCCACAATAATTACCGTGTGGGGTTGGAGGGCCGCTCTGGCAGTGGCTGGAGGAGCCGTGCTTACTATCTGTTTTCCCCTCTCTTTCCTCATACGTTCCCGTCCTGAGGACTATGGCCTCCTCCCCGATGGCGTAGTGGCCGATGAGTCTACTCTCTCCAGCCCACGCCCGCAGCGTGCTCACCTTGCCAGAGGCTCTACCCGCCGTGGAGAAGCGGTATCCATACGCCAAGCACTGCGGACCCCGGCCTTTTGGCTCATTGGCATTTCCTTTGCCTTGTTCAACCTGAGCCATCAAGCAGAGCGGCTCTTGATCATTCCTCATCTGCAAGCCAGGGGATTCTCTCGGGAGCTGGCAAGTGTTACTGTGACAATTGGATTCCTTGTGGTTGGCCCCCCGACCCGGATACTCATGGGGTGGGTAGCAGACCAAGTGAACGTGAAGAGCACCTACCCGCTGGTTTTCCTTTTGCAGGCCCTCGGCCTATTCTTTCTGGCCAACCTGACCAGTGCCTGGCAGGTTCTAGCCTTTGCGCTGGTGTACGAAACGGCCTTCTCCGCTAACCTGGCTTTTCAAGGGGTCCTCACCGTCCATTACTTTGGGACTCGCCGGTTTGCCAGTATACGCGGCCTTATGCAAACACTTGGTATCTTGGCGGCGGTCATTGGGCCAGTACTGGGCGGCGCTATGTTTGACGTGAGCGGTACCTATCGCCTGTTCTTCATCCTTATGAGCGGCGTCGCTCTGATAGGCATCCTGCCGATTATGCTGGCCAAGCCGGTTTCTTGGGAGCGGCAGTAGATATACAGACGCCCTTCTCAGCCTAGAATCGCCCTGCATGCATAGTTACGCGTATACAGCGGTAGCCAAGCCATACGAACACGGTTTGGGAAACATATCCCCAGTCCACTGTTTCACGGTATTGCACCCAGCTTACCTGAAGTCTAGGAGTGTTGGCTTGGCGCTCTCCTAAGAGGCCGCACGTGCCATACCAACAAAGGCTGAAAACACCCGACTTTCCGGTTGGCCAGCAAGGGCAAATGACACACCACTCAAGGCCTTCAATGTAGGATTGGTTTAAGCGGCTATTATGATCGGGATTCGGCGGCCATTTGCCCTCGCAGCAAAGCCCCCCGGTCCTCAAGCCAATCCACAATATATTGACTGCACGGGCACGTGACGTGTCGCCAAACATGGTGCCGACATTCCAGTTGACCTGGTGGGTGGGCGCACGCGGGCCATTTCGGAGGAGAATTAGGAAGGGCCTGAGCCACGGGTTTGAACCAGGCTCCGAAGAAAAAGGTCCCCTTTTTTGGTACACGACTGTTGGCAATCAGCACAAGTGGGACAGATTAGGACCCGAGAAGATTATTATTATGAAGAGCTGCGTGGGAGCTCCCTGAGGGTCTTGTTGTAGCGTCTTCGCCGTTCTAACGTCTGGACCTGCACCTCCTTTCTCCGTTGGAGGATCTGCTCCCGCCTTCCGTTGAGCATGTCTGCGGGCGTCACGTTGCCCAGCGCCTTGTGATAGCGTCGGTAGTTGTAGTAGGCCACGAAGGCGGCGATTGCTGCTTCCAGGGCAGAAGGCATCTCGTAGGGGACCTGTTTGACGTCCCGCTTGATACTCTGGTGATAGCGCTCGAGCTTGCCATTGGTCTGAGGGTGGAACGGCGCGGCCAGAATGTGCTTGATTCCCACCAGGTGCAGGTAGTCTCTGAAGCCACGGGAGACATAACCTGAGCCGTTATCGCTCAGCAGGCTGGTCCGGTCGGCCACTGGGACCTCAGTCATGCCGGTCTTGCCCACGGCCTCTTGGACCACCTCGATGAGAGAGTCGGTGGTCATGTCCCGCTGGAGCTTGTGGGCCAGTATGAAGCGGGAGTAGTCGTCCATCACGGTGACCAGGTAGTAGTAGCCCCAACCGATCACCTTGAAGTAGGAGGCGTCGGTAGCCCACATCTGGTGAGGGCCGCTGGTCTTGCGATGGTACTCTTTGCCGGCCTTGAGCTGCATCTCGGGTGACTTCACAAGACCTTCTCTGCACAGGATGCGATACACAGTGGACTCGGATACAGCGAAGGCCAGGTTGTCTGTAGACCACGCTGCCAACTGGCGGCTACTTAGCTCCGGCATCTCCCTGGCCGCTTCCAGGATCGACCGTTCCTCCTGAGGTCTAAGGCGGTTCCACGGTGGAGCGCTGGCTCCAGGTCGGTCCTCGAGACCTTGTTGATGTTGTTGTCGCATCAACCACCGATAGTAGGTGCTCTTGGGAACACCCAGGTCTCTGAGCACCCGACGCTTGGCCAGCGGTGATGCGGCTACACTGGCCAGGACCGTCGCCTTCTCAACGGCGCTCATCCGCTGGTACCGACGCCGTTCTGGGGCATTGGTATGGCCGTTTTTTTCAGACGGTAGACCTCGAGGGATAGCTCGGCTACCAGCTGCTTGAGCTCGCCGTTCTCCCGCTTGAGATCCTGGATCTCCTGCCGGGTGGCATCGCGCACCGTGTCACGGGACAGCCGCTCCCTGCCCGCCTCCATGAACTCCTTGGTCCACGAGTAGTAGGAGTGGGGCTTGATACCCTCCCGCCGGCACAGGTCGTTCACGGTGACCTCGCGGCGGAAGCCCTCCAGCACGATACGGATCTTCTCTTCCGGGGTGTATTTGCGCCGGGTAGCCGCTCTAACTCGTCGAACGAAGGACCTAGTCTGCTCCGACCGCTGATCGGCGGCCTCGGCCTTGCTGACGTCTGACTGGGACATCGCTGCTCCTTTCATGAGGTACTCTCCCCTCACTTCAGGAGCTCACACCACTCTCAGACTCTCGGGTTTTCTACCCCTCTCACGTGTCCCATTATCGCTGACGGTCTACAGCTGGGCCCCCAGTTATGGCCTCATCATGTGCCTGTCAGTCACTACCATCCTGCTTGCGTGTGCGCCATCATTGATGGCCGGGTCTGTGTAGGTGTTAGGACTGCTCAGATGACGCCACTCTCTTTTAAATCGTCCATTTCGTCATCTGTAAAACCCAGCCAGTCGCAGTAGATCTCTTTGTTGTGCTGGCCGAGCCTTGGGCTCAAGCTAGTGATTTGCCCAGGGCTCTCACTCATGCGAGGGACGATGCCAGGCATCTTGATGGTACCCAGTATCGGATCGCTAATCTCTACAAGAGTACCGCGAGCCTTTATTTGAGGGTGTTTGAAGATGTCGGCGATACTATTGATCGGACTGACGGGAACATCACTGGAATCAAGCAAGTTAACTAGGGCCGGTAAGTCCATGCTCTGCGTCCATTCAGAAACCATGGTGTCCACCTCTTCCCTCCGCTCCACACGGGCAGCCATGGTGGAATAGCGAGGGTCTTGTGCCAAGTCTGCCTGACCCATAGCCCTGGTCAGACGCTGGAAGATAGCATCCGTGGTACAAGCGATAGCCACCCACTTGCCGTCTCCCGTAGGGTAGTGGTCATGTGGAACTGCATGGCCTAGAGAGCCCTGCCGCTCCCGCACCACACCCAGCCTGTCGTACACAGCAGCCAAATTGTCGAGGAGCCGGAATATGCTCTCATATAGAGATATGTCCACACATTGGCCACGTCCCGTGTTTCGGCGGTGTTCTAGGGCCACCATGACCGAGAAGGCGGCGAAGAGCCCAGCCACGTAGTCAGCAATAGTGGGTGAGCCAGGGTTGACGGGAGGGCGGTCCGGAAAGCCCGACAAGTACGTGATGCCTCCGAAGGCTGAAGCTATCCTTCCGAACCCAGGCTTGCTGCTCATCGGCCCTGTCTGTCCGTAGGCGGAGATGCGCACCATAACAAGGCCAGGGTTAATTGCTTTGAGATCCTCATAGCCCAGGTGCCATCCCTCCATGGTCCCAGGCGTGAAGTTTTCTATTAGAACGTCACATGTCTGTACAAGCCTTTTAATGATCTCCTGGCCGCGAGGGTCTCTCAGATCACACGTTATCCCCTTCTTATTCCGGTTCTCCTGGGACCAGATGAGACCGACGCCGTTGCCCTTCTCCCCCAACTCCCGCAGGGGATCACCTCGTCTTGGCATCTCATTTTTGATTACATCGGCCCCGAACTCCGCCATAAGTGTCGCACAGAATGGTGCAGCAATGAATGTGGCTACGTCGAGAACACGGATGCCGCTTAATGGGCCAGTGAACTCCTGGCCCCCGTAATCTGAGTCTGCCATATGGTTACTCCTTCTCTTCCTCAGGTGCCTGCTGTTTCGAGAAGTTGCCTCGCCTTTTCCGCAAGAGGGTAGTCAACGAACTCGCCGTCCACCTGAATAGACGCAGAGCCCTTCGCAATGGCATCATCGAAAGCCGCAACAATCCTCTTTGCCCGTGCCAACTCCTCCGGGGATATAGAGAACACTCGATTTACTATCTCAACCTGTTTCGGGTGTATACAGCTCTTTCCCTGAAAACCCATCCGGCGTGCCCTCCGCGCAGAATCCTCAAACCCATCATCGTCCGCAAGGCGTACCCAAACCGAATCAGTGGGTGGCTGAATTCCTGCGGCGCGCGAGATAAGCACCAGTCGAGATCGGGAATAGGCCAGCTCCTGCTCGTCACGCGACCACTCGATGCTCAGGTCTCTAGTAAGGTCGCCGGCGCCTAGGCTCAAAGATCTTACCCTCCTGCTCCGAGTAGCAATCTCGTAGGCATTCCAGAGACCTTTCGCTGTCTCTATGATCGGCACTACCTCCAGAATACCAACTGGAAGCCCAACCCTCGTCTCCATGGCCGACAGCCTTGCGTCGATCTCGTCAAGCTCCTTTTCCGACTCCACTTTGGGAACCACGATGCCATCCAGTCCGCGGCACACGACAGCTTCAACGTCATCGGCTCCCTGACCCACCGAGAAGCTGGTCTTATCTCCCAAGGGGTTGATCCGCACATACACACGCGGAACGGTCTGCTTAACCTTCGGGATCGCCTCCCTGACGAGTTGCCGGGCTGCCTCCTTTGATGAGACAGGGACGGCATCCTCTAAGTCAAGAATTACGGCGTCTGCGCCAAAGTTGCCGACGCCCGCAAGTTTCCGGAGATCGTTGCCAGGCGCGTAGAGCTTGGAACGTATCGCCTTTGGAGCTCCCGATGTCGTTAACATATGAGTTTATCCTCCGAGCCTGGATGCCAGGCCTATGGGCGCGCTCCGACGTGTCAGCCCCCTTCAACCGGATTGGTCGTCACGTCAGGGGGGCTTTTAGGAAATCTAATCTATCAGGCATACCGTCCATCCATACCCACATTAGCCTAACGGTCACCCCCTTCACATGCCACACACATTCGCCAGCAACATTCCAGGCAAGGATATCGCATTTCGGGCTGCGCGATATTGGGAAATGTAGAAAGTCAGCGAGTAGTAAGCCCAACGATTGCGGCGAAGTCATCTCCATGCGCATACGCTCTGTGAGCCACCATATCATCTTATGAAAAGGTCGTTGACCACACCGGCCTAGCTTTGGGGCAGATAGCACACCTTGTCAACCGTCTGTTAACCACCCCCCCAGCACTTGACGGCACGGACAAGCATCACACATACTGATTGGAGGGCGAGCGCCTGGATATGTATATTCTGAAACATATCTGAAAGCATAGAACATCATAGCTGGCTTAGGACTGCAAATCCCCTATTCATCGGTTTGAATCCCACCGCTCACCCCAGGATACGCTTCCGGCCCTCTGGTCTGCTTGAGGTGTCCCCTTGAAGGATCGTAGTTCTCACCAAGGAGTCTTCTACGGGTGGTTGATCGTCGGTACCACCGCCTTCTTCGGGCTACTGAGCACTGGCTCTCGGCAGGGTTTTGGCCTCTTCGTTGACATCTGGAGCAATGACCTAGGGTGGAGCCGTGCTTCCATCTCCCTGGCCGCGTCTGTGGGCATGCTCCTCAATGGTCTTTCATCGCCCTTTGTAGGACACATGTATGACAGGCTCGGTGCCCGCAAGGTGGTGCTATGGAGCCTCCTTGCTCTGGGGGCCGGCACTATGCTCATTAGCGTCATCAGTAACATCTTCCTTCTTGTCCTTATCTACGGTGGCATCATCTCTGTAGCATTGGGGGGAGCCACCGGTCCGGCGGTGGGCGCTCTCTTATCTAAGTGGTTCCTGCGCCGCCGAGGAACGGTCCTTAGTATACATTCTGCGGGTCGGTCCGCCGGAGGCCTCATCATTGTACCCTTTGCCGCATATCTGCTTACCTTTACGGACTGGCGAATAACCTGGGCTGTTCTTGGTGCTCTTATATTGCTGTTGGCTTTGCCGTTGGCGTGGCTCATCATACGAGACGACCCCAGAGACATGGGGTTGCTACCCGACGGCGACATCGAAGAGGGGACTGTGGTGCGCTCGGCGAGCACGGGTGCGGTTCGTGGCCCTGTGGAGGTCGACCGGTGGCAAGACTCTTACAGATGGCCGCCCATTTGGCAGCTTTCGGGGGCGTATTTTGTCTGCGGGTTCACCACTGGCATCTTGCATGTCCACTACGTGCCCTATGTCATGGACCAGGAATTCTCCAGGAGTATGGCAGCCATGGCCTTTGGCCTGATGAGCGCCATGAACTTTATCGGGGTACTTGCCGTGGGCCCGATCTCTGACAGGGTTGGCCGAAAGAATTTGTTAGCTGTGGTCTATCTGACTCGGGCTACGGGCTATTCCATGCTTTTATTTGCGCCAGGACCGCTGGCCATCTGGGGCGGTACCGTCATTGCCGGCCTTTCTTGGCTGGCAACGGCGCCTCTCACCACTGGCTTGACCGCAGACATCTATGGGTTGAGGAACCTTGGGACGCTGAATGGGTTGATATTCATGACACACCAGGTAGGTTCGGCGGTAAGTATCTTCTTGGGGGGACTCCTGTACGATCGGTATGGCTCTTATACTATTCCGTTTGCTTTTGCGGGGGCTCTACTCATTGTTGCCAGTATAGTAAGCTTCTCAATCCGAGAAAGACGCTACTCGGTGAGATATTGTCCCCTCCCAGCTACACCGCAGCCCAGGTTGGCGGAGGGGCCTCCATAGTTACCATGGTTGGCTGCCAGCCTCACGAGCTTTACCATAGGTCAGGGGCGGCACAGGACCACGCCCAGATGGCTATCTTGCCGGGACAGGGTTGTGAGGGTACTTACTAAGGATGCGCCTCTCTCCGCCAGTACATCACTCCGAACCTGCTGACCCCGTGTTGCTGGACTGGATCAAACACCAGATGGATGCTATGGTTGACATGGAGCCCCAGACCATCGTGCTGCTTTTGGCGGTCGTTATTCTCGCGATTCCAACGTTCATCCTCAGCCTTTATCTTGTTCAGCGCCATCAGCGCAAGGGGCACTAGCTCCTCCCTTTGGTGTGGAATCTATTAGCCCAATTGTCCGCGCCCCATGCCAAGGCAGAGAGCAGATTTGTTGATTATTTTTGCTATTACATGACTGGAAAACCTCAGTTAGTCGCTCCCGCCTATTCGCCAACTACGGCCGTAGAGGGTTCTGGATCAATGCTGAAGATTAACCAATAGATTCTACGTTTCAATATCATAAATGCTCCGGCGTGTCTGGATATTCGCCGACCAAGGCCCGTCTGACTATTTTCTGACATCAGAAGGGAAATCCGAATTTGCGACCCACTGAGCATATTCTGGGTCTTCCCCCACAATTATCCTGAGTCGCCGTTCCCTGTACTTCCCGAAGTTGAAGACAACCTCCCCTTCAGACCATAAGAATCTACCTTCAGCATCTACCGCGTTGGCGACAGGCGGATTGCAGAACTCATCAAGTCCATCGACATCTTTGGGCAACTCGGTATGCGCGGCTACTTGAGCGTCCAAAACCAAAGCAGCGGCCCGCACGTCGGCACCAGAACTATGGGCGTCGACCAACTCTTCTCCGCAATACTTGCGATATGCGGCTTAAAGGTCCCGAGGGTCAAGTTTGTGGTAGATCACTTGAGCATCAAGAATGCGGCGCCCTTCTCGGGAGAACTCCCTTCCTACCCGTCGTAGTTCGGCCTCCAAGAGAGGAAGGTCGAAACGCTTGACTCCAAATCCTCCTATACCACAATCGGCAAGGAATCCGAGAAGGCTACCGGCGTATTGCTTGAACAAGGGTGCCATCGCCACATCATCATCGGTAATCCCATGGACAGCCGTTGCCTCAGGTGCAATCGGCATTTGAGGATTGATAAGTTCACTTTTTAGCTGCTCTGCGCCATCGGGATGGATCTTCAGAACAGTCAGCTCGGCAATGCGATCTTGGCTGGTGCTCAATCCTGTGGTCTCAAGGTCCAAGAACGCAATTGGTCGGTCGTGTTGAAGGTTCTTCATGCCACACCCCCGCATCGCCGGTAACGTCGAGTAGGGTGGAGTATGTCACCAGTTTGAAGGTCGGGCAACCCAGGTCCGTTGGATCCAGGGGCACATGCCGTGGACAGTGCCTTGGTGAAGGCCTACGCACAGGATCTGCAAGGGCTACTGGAGGAATCGGAAATCACTGAACGGAAAGCGTTTATTCGCTCATTCGTGGAGCAAATCGATGTGGACCCGCAAAATGTGACAATCCACTACAAGCTACCAATGTCTTCGGATAAGCAGACAAGGAACTCGTCCGAAGTTCTGCCTATCATAACCTCTGGTGGAGCTGGGGTTATGATAGGCAGAACTTTTTCAGTGACCTTCCCGCTCCGGGAGTAGAGCCTTGCTGCGGGCTCTGAGAAATCGGCTGTACCTCGTACCGATCACTGTGCACCTGAAAGTGATAGGCGCCGACGACAACACTATGGCAAACCATGTGGATTACCATATAGCACACAATAGCGAAAACCATAGGGTAAATTCATCGAAGTGGCAGTCCAGGGCACGGCCCACTGAGTGAGACCGTCAGTGTACCACTATCGGAACCAAAACTCGCAGTAGTAGACGGTCGATCGCGCTGAATTGACGAAAAGAGGCGGGGGGGGATATTAGCTACCCCAGCTTTCCGATCCTGGCCGTTTGGCTAGTTCAGGGTGTTGTAATTGGGCTTCGTTGTGAGCTCAGCCGAACGGTGGGTGAGCACAAACCAAACTGTTGTGCCGCGAATCTAACCACTACACTGGTCGCACTGACATAGCCCGCGCAGAAGGGAAAAGGGATAGGCCCCGGCATCGTGGGCATCGCTCCAGAGGAACTGAACGGCGTAGTTGCCAATGGGTATCCAGTCCACTGCCACGGTATCGCTGGAGATGTCACCCAGAAGGACAATGTGCTGTCCCGTCGTCTCGCTCACACAGAGGGCGCAGCCGCACTGGGAGCGCAGGTAGCGGTGGTTATAGTAGCTACGGTGGCCATCGTCCCAGTGAATGTAGATCCCGTCTGCGAGTAGTTCAATCTCCTTGAGGTGGGGTCGCTTCATGAACCGGACTCCTTGCGGGCAAAGTTGGTTCTAATCCCTGAGCGACCGGGCAACCGTGCCAAAATCGTCCAGCCTGGGAAGAAGCAGAGGCAGGTTAACTCCGGCCTCGCGATACTCTGCGATGCGTTCTTTGCAACGAGCCGCCGGGCCTACCAGGTAGAAGGACTCCACCATTTCATCGCTTACCAAGCCGCCCACCTCTTCCCTTCCATTGTTTTCTACCGATGCTCGAAGTGGTCCCAGAATAGAAGGATCGAACCCGCCTTTCTCCAGTAGAATCTCTCCTACATTGGGCTCTGCCAGGAGTCTCACGATGCGCTGTTTCAGGCCGGGCCACATGGCTTCTGGGGTATCCGTGGGTCGCACCACCAGCATACACGCTATGTCGACCGCGAAAGGGTCTCGGCCCACCTCTTGGGCGGCTTTCCTCACTTCTTCCACCGCGTACTTCACGTAGCCTGTGGGAGCATAGGCGTTGAGTAAGACGCCATCGGCTATGGCACCGGCCAGCCGCAAAGCCTTAGGGCCGATGCCCGCGAGATAGATGGGGAGCTTCTTCTGGATGGGCTGGATGGCAAGCCGGGTATCTTTCAGCCGGAATCGTCTCTCAGTTGAAGTAACCGTTCCTCCCGAGAGGAGCTTCCTAAGGATAGACACCGCTTCCTCTGTGGTGGAGCGAGGGTTACCATAGGGTATACCCATCCCTTCCTGGATTGTAGACGTATCGCTTCTGCCTAGTCCCAGGAGGAATCGGCCGCCACAGATCCGGTCCAGGGTGGCGCTTGCCATAGCCAGCAGGGCCGGGTTCCTGGTATAGGGGTTGGTAACGCCCAGTCCCAGCTTGATGTGTTGGGTCACCGCTGCCAGGAAACCCAGCAGAGAAAACGTCTCCTCGTGGAAATAACGCTCGGTCACCCACAGCGACTCAAACCCTGCTTCCTCAGCTGTGCGTCCGTACTCTTGCAGCGCGGGTCCGCCGTCGATCCCGTGGTAGACAACAATACCAAGTCTTGCCATGGTGTTCCTCCCGGACGAGCACCAGACGGTCTCGCCAGATCCAATGCGGTAAACGACCTATGAGGAAGGATTTGGGTTCTTTCGGGATTACCTTGGAATCGCCTCGAGATCGGGCGACGATGCCCACTAGCTACATAGTAACACCTCATATGACCAATCAACCAATCACCCATTGTCCAGTGTCCAATCGGCAAATTTGCTTAATCGCCCTTCCTGGCCTAAGGGAGAGTTCGTGAGACCGGAGAGCGGCGTGGGTGTAGAGCAGCAGCCGCGGATGATGTAAATCGTCGCCGATTGGAGGAAGACAGAAGATTGACGCAGTGCCAAGCTATGTGTACGACGTAAGTTTTCGGTATTGACAATCCTTCTGTCCCATGCTATTTAATGAGGGACTTCCGCGGTTACTAGCATAGCTGCCTAAGGTAAAGAGACGGTCGGCCCTGTGTGGAGCGGCCTTCACTTAGCATGCGATGACATAAAGAGGGAACCTTGCAGTCCCATGTGGCGGTGTTGGTCAACGGAGTGCAGATGACGGAACTGGATGGCACTTAATCGGTGCTTACCGTGGGGCAGGTGGGGTTGATGCTCCTGCCCGTCCACGAGGGCGGTTTCTGTAATAGGAAGTGGCTAGACAGCAGCAAGCATGGAGGCAGGAATGGTCACCATACTTAGAGGAAGAGATACCAAACCGCAGATAGTTTACCGCCCCGGTGGAGAGCGGCACGAGTCCCCCAACATAGAGTGGGTGCCGACCACGTGTCGCATGTGCCTGGTTGGCTGCGGTGTCCTGGTTAAAGTGGAGAATGGAAGGCCGATGAATGTCATCGGGAACCCCGATACCCCCAAGAACCGAGGGCGCATGTGTGCTAAGGGGAAGTCAGGGATCATGAACCACTATAACGTTAACCGGGTGACCGGGCCCCTCAAGCGTACCAACCCGGAGAAGGGAATCGGTGTCGATCCAAAATGGCAGGAGATCTCCTGGGAAGAGGCCACAGACACCATCTCCCAGAAGTTGCAAAAGATAATCGCAGAGGACCCACGCAAGGTGTACGTGCAAACATGGGGAGCCTCCGACCTGGGGACGTGGCTGGGTGTTCTCCGGGGTGCTGTCGGCACCCCTTACATCCAAACGGGGATCTCTGGCACCTGTGGCAAGACTATTCACTCAATCCAGTTCATCACCGCGGGGGGATTTCACCAGGAGCCGGATTTCACCTACTGTAACTATCTCATTGACTGTGGAACCCAGGCGGGGATAGCAACACGCGAGGGGTTCAATCACCAAGTGCCTGATTGTGCCAAGGCCCGGGAACGGGGCATGAAGCTGGTGGTGGTGGACCCAATAGGAAATAACGCGGCAGCCAAGGCCGATGAGTGGCTCCCCATCCGTCCCGGTACCGATGCCGCCTTTGGCCTGGGGATGCTGAACATTCTCCTAAATGAAGTGAAGATCTACGACGTGGAGTTCCTGAAGCACTTTACCAACGCCGGCTATCTGGTGGGGCCGAAGGGGAAGTACGTTCGCGACTCCGCCACCAACAAGGCGCTCCTGTACGATCTGAGCGACGGTGTGATGAAGACGTACGACGATCCCACGCTGAAGGACCCGGCACTGGAGGGAGAGTACGAGGTGCAGGGGAATAAGGCCAAACCCGCCTTGGAGGTCCTGAAGGCCCGTGCCGCCCAGTACCCTCCCGAGCGGGTAGAGGAGATCACCTCTATCCCAGCTAACAGGATCAGGCGCATCGCCCGGGAGTTCGGCGAGGCGGCTCAGATTGGGGCTACTATCAACATTGATGGTGTGGAGGTCCCATACCGGCCGGTGTGCCTTGAGTGGAACAGAGGTCCCCAGGGCCACATCCACGCCTGGCACCACACCTGGGCACTCCATCTGGTTAACCTGGTGCTGGGGGCAGTGAACGTGGCAGGCAGCATCCACAGTACGGACACGGCCAGCAACTGGCCCGTCAAGAAGTGGCCGGAAGCGGGGCAAGACGGGATGCTGATGATGGCCGGTTCCATGGGTCGTGGAGGCGGGCACAATGCAGCCTTTCCTGGACGCCCCGCAACCAAGCCTGAGCGGTGCGACCTCTTTGAGCTCTTCCCAGTCGCCGCTCACACCAGGACGTTCGTCCCCCTGGTGGCGAAGGACCCAGACAAGTACGGGATCGATCATAAGACAGAACTGGTGATCCACAGTCCGGGGAACCAGGTGACGGGTGGCTGGGGTGACGTGCAGGCGGTAGTGGACTGGTACGAAGGCATTGATATGGTGGTGGGGTTTGCGGTGGAGATCAACGAGACCCACGAGTTGGACGACATCGTGCTACCGTATCCCACGTATCTGGAGAAGCCCGACTTTAGCGGGTCTTACGGGAGTGCGGTATCAGGAGAGGCTGTGGGATTCCACCAGATCCAGCAGAAGACGGTGGAACCGCCTGAGGGGGTCCGGAGCCCTGTTGAGGTGTTGATGGATATTTACGAGCGAGCCGGGATCCTGGATGACGTGTACATGATCATGAACCGCACTCTGGGACTCAAGGAATCCCATACATTGGAGGCCGGCAAGCGGTACAGCGAGGAGGAGGTCCTGGACCAGCAGGCCAAGAGCACCTTTGGCGAGGAGTTTGGTTGGGACTGGTTCAAGGAGAACGGAGTTCTGGTGCACAAGCGCGATGTAGACGAACGCTACCCGGGTCGGTTTATCAAGGCGCGCGTGCCCGTATATCTGGAGAATTTCATTGAGCGAGGTGAGGAGTTGGAGGCGGTGCTTGGGGAGATGAATCTTTCCTGGGATCTCTCAGACTACGATCCAGTGCCTGAGTGGCGGCCATGCGAGCCCTTTGGCCAGTTACAACGTGGAGAGATCGATGCGATCGGGGTCCACTACAAGCTGCCCTTCACCTATGGAGCGCAGGGCAACGCTAACCCCTGGACCGACGAGCTGTGCGAAAAGCTCCCCCACTCGTATGGGATAATCATGAATGCGGAGCTTGCTCGGCGCAAAGGCATCAAGGATGGGGATTCCATTTGGTTGGAATCCCCGGTGAAGAGGGTACAGGCGGTCGCCCGGGTAACACAGATGGTTCATCCAGAGGTGCTGGGCATCGCGGGACACGCAGGCCACTGGGCAGAGGGCAAGCCGCTCTCCAAGGGAAAGGGTGTGAACTTCCAGGGGTTGCTTCCCTATGGCGAGGATAAAATGGATGTAATCTCCACCGCTGTAGATATGTGTGCACCCCTCAAGGTGTATAAAGCATAGCCTAACTCGGGGAGACATTAAGCTGACGGGACGGTAGCTATGGAAACCAGAAGGCTAAGAACAGGGATCAGCATTTCGGGTATCGTGGCCTTGGTGCTCAAGCCGGTGGCCTGGGAGCGGCGGTAGATACGGAGACCCGCGCCTCAGCCTGGGCCCCCTCAGCATCCACAGCTACGCGAACACAGCGGCAGCGAAGCCATGCCAACACGAGTTGAGGGGCATATCCCCCATCCACTGTTTCAAAGACATTGCTATCCCCATCCATGCCGGAGCGTTCATGAACCACACCGTTGCGCATGACGAGTACACGGTCAGGCCTTAGTGGCTGCGGCTTCACAATAGTGACGGGCTCATAGGTTTTCACTCTCACTGGGAGTAGACGATAGGCGGCACTGGGGCCCAGACAGTTCATCCCCGTAGCGGTGAGATGTGGTGCCCAAACATAGCATGGAGTTGTGACTACCCTCGCCTTCGTCGAGAGCGGTACGTGGCTTGGGGTCATCGGGTTTAACATTGGCTATCCCAATTAAGAAGCAGGACCAGATGTCCAGTGGTGGCGAATTCCTGAATACGTGGGGCAACCGGGGCAGCAGCAGCGGCCAGTTCAACATGCCATTTGGATTGGCGGTGGACGTGGCGGGCAACGTTTACGTAGCCGAAAGCTTGAATCACCGGGTCCAGGTTTTCAGCGGCAGCGGCACGCCCCTAGCCATGTGGGGTTCTAGGGGTAGCGGCCACGGTCAGTTCAACCTGCCTCAAGGGATAGCGGTGGACTCGACGGGCAACGTATACGTGGCCGACTCCGGCAACCACCGAGTGCAGGTATTCAGCCCCAGCGGCTCATTCCTAGCCACTTGGGGCTCACTCGGTAATGGTGCGGGCCAGTTCAATACACCATTTGGCATCGGGGTAGACTCAGGCCGCAATATTTACGTAGCGGACACAGGCAATCACCGCATACAGGTTTTCAACGCCAGCGGCGAATTGCTGTCTAGCTGGGGCACCCGGGGCAACGGCGATGTCCAGTTCAACGCACCTAGCGGGGTAGCGATACATTGGGCAGGCAACGTCTACGTGACCGAAAGCGCCAATAACAGGGTGCAGGCGTTCACCCTGGTCGGTGCATTTCTGGGGAAATGGGGCTCGGAGGGCAGCCGCGACGGTCAGTTCAGTGCACCTTTTGGGATAGCCGTGGATCAAGTAGGTGATGTATACGTGGCCGACACCGGCAATGACCGGGTGCAGGTCTTCAACCTCAGTGGCGAATTCCTCGCCACATGGGGCATCCGAGGCCGTGGCGAAGGCCAATTCGAGGGCCCTACCGGGATAGCCATAGGCGAATCAGGCAACATCTACGTGGCCGACCGAGGGAATCACCGAGTGCACGTGTCAAACGGTCTAGGACGTCAGCGATAATCGGACGTCGCAAGAGAAAGCGCTGCCATTGCTGGTGATACTGATCCTCTGCTCCGGGTGAGATTCGAACCCACACTTTAGTGTAAACATTCTAGCATCCGTCCCAACTTGCAGAAATGCCAGGGATGGAAAGTCCCAACTTAGGCACCGAGGCCGGGACAACGCGTGTTGCTCCCCTCGCCGGTCTATCTAATAGACATCGGTGGCGGGATAAAACGCGTACCATCCAAACCAGTAGGCTACGTGGCTGGGCAGCCGCACCAGACGTTTAGTAGGGTCACTCTCTAGAACCAGTGCCTCCTCTTCCATCCGCCACCGACGCTCTTGCTCATCTATCAGGACCGCCGCCGCTGGTCCGCCTTCGCCCGGCTCAGCAAGCGAAAAAGAGTGATCGTGACGCTCATAGACCCGTGCCGACCGTGCTTTCCCCACGGTAATGACTACCAGGCTCTTGTCTCCTAGGGAGTCGTTCACCACAGGCTCATTAGCAAGCCGAACCAACGGGTAGGCCTTTGCCTCACCGTTCACGGTGACACCCAGAATAGGTGCTTTTGTGTGGAGCACGGCGCTGCGCTGCCACACCGGAAACATCGTATCGGGCTGTTCACGATAGGCATAGTAGATCGACCTTATGTCGCCCTCAGGGAAGTACGTTTCGGCAGGGTATACATCGGTCTGGACGTCCAAGACCGTGGTATCGGGATGAGCGGCAAGCCACTCTTCCCAAGTCGTGACAACCACCGGCAGGAGTTCAAGTTTGATGCCGCTATCAGCCAGCTCCCCAACTACCGGCTCACCCAAGAACTGGTGCCATAGCGTTCCTGTTGCTCGGTCATACATCAGCTTGTTGCTCCTATACAGCAGGCCTGAGGTGCCGAACTCCAGGATTTGGCCGTTGACCTTGGTGGAATACACGATTCCAGAACCGCACAGCGTTCAGTATGCTAGGGCTATAGGGACTCCGCCAACCACGTCGTTGGCCATCTCGTGGGCGTTGAGGATGCGCAGAGGATAGGCCCTGTGCTTCCCATTGATAGAGACACCGAACACCCTATCCGATGCGTCAAGGTACGACGCTTCCCGGGCCGCTATCACTGGCGCGTAGCGCAGGTCAGGTATGCCATCCTTAACGACCCCACCCCACACTATCTCTTCTAGCCTGATGCGTGTCTTCACCCCATCGTAGAAAAAGTCTCCAATGTCAGGGTCGACGAGAGTGGTGAACAGCTGGCCTTTCCAGGCGGCGAATCCGTGGGGTGGCGTCACATCAGGGTGGGTGCCTAGCCAACTAACCCATCCTTCCCATTCAAATCCGTCTGGGACCGGATCTTCCCCGTACCCCTGTCCCAACATCACGAGCGACGAGCCGATGGCCGCCTGGCTTGAAGAATCGTAATACCACGGGAACCGTTGGAGCTCAACAAGGACGGGGATGTAGGATGGATCGCCGCTCTCCCCCATCGCTTCCACAGACGTGGCCTCCCCCACGAACAATTCCCTCAGCGCAGCGGCCATGAGAAGTTGAGGGTCCGCCACTATCTTATCTGGCAGGCGCTTTGTTATGGTATCTGTGGTCTCCTTGGCCATGGAGTCGTCCATCTTGTCCCTGGTGTCGCCTGCCATGGCATCGGTGGGCTCTGCCGTTGGTGTCTCACTCTGGGTACACCCGGAGACCAACAGAAAAAGACCGAATAACACCGGAAACAAAGGAACCGGGAATCGGGTGCTTGGTACTGGCATTGTGCTTCCTTCAAAAGTGACTGTGAGAGCCATGATAGGCCACATATATTGCTGAATCCTTGTGAATCTTACGATTTCCTGGCGAGACGTTATTGGGCTCCATGAGTAAATGTATGTGACAGGCTTACTGGCCCATCGGCAAGTTCGGACGACCTCACAAAGGATCATCGGGGGGTACTTTCCGGCGTTGCTGTTCTCCCCAAGTCGGAGCCCAATGATTCACTCCTTGGGCTCTTTCACTAGATACGTCCGGCATTGTTCACCGGACTCGGAGCCGCCTCCTACTTGATTTCGCCCGCGATAACGGGGTAGTTAGGGCGCTCAAAGAAAACAGGGGGCTGGGCGGGGTTCTCAAACTACTCCTGAAACGCAAGCTCACGGTGCTAGTCGCGGCGTGAATACCTGTTCAAGGGCCATCCGGAGATCGAACTGGAACTTAGCAAAGACGAGGCCCACCGGGTGGCCGAAGAGCTAGTGGAGATCGGCTGGCAGGTGATCAGAGAATTGGCAGCCGGGCAGAAGGTTAAGGAGGGTATTGGAACTTCGGAGTGGGAAGAGGTCGTTGACTCTGCCTGGAACCCTGGGGACTACATGTCAATCACGAAGAGTAACTCAAGCCCTGGCTCGGAATTTGCAGTACACGTAACGCTTCTAAAGCAGGGTAATGGACTGCTTCCGCCCCTCTCCAGAGAGGAACAAGGAGTTGCGGTGCAGCTGTCATGTGGCCGATGGGTCGCAGACTTGTTACGTCTTGAAGCGGCGACGCACTTAACGATCGCCTTACAGATCCTAATCGCACCTTTACAAGAGGCGGTTGAATTACTTGACCCCTTAAGGCTCCGCCCTTATTTGCTCCGGACACGATGTGATCTGTGTACAGTATAGAGATGTGCAACCGTCGGCGCTATGTGTGAAAACCCGTGACTCAAGCCCAAGGGGGCCCGGCGGCCCACCCATGCGCTGCCGCCAGGGCGCGCACAGGCGACAAAGCAAGGGGACAGTCACCGGTTTCGGTCCACTACGCTTGCGGGTGCAGGAGGCCGACTATTTCGAGCAGCGTTTTTTGGTAGCACTTTGGACTCGGATGCTCCACCAGAGGGGATTCGAACTACCGCATTCGAGTCAAACTAGAGTCTGGAATACCGGCATGATCCAGTGCCTGATGGCTTTTCCTAATGCGGTAAGACGCTCTCACTAGAGTGTCGGAGCATACGCATGTCTCCCTGACTGGATTGACATTACCGACGTCCGGTGGTGACAATACTTTTGCAATCGCTTCATTTGTCCTTGCCATTTGAGGAGGACGGACATGGATGATCAGTCGAGATCAGGGCTATACGGGCGGGTCAGCTCCGATCGCCAGGAGCGGGAAGACACCATCCAAAGCCAACTTGCAGAGCTTCGGGCGCGCATGAAGGAGGACGGGATCCTGGAGTGGCAGGAGTTCACCGATGAGGGGTATGGAAGGGACAACCTGGTCCGGCCAGCTCTCGACCGGCTTCGTGACCTGGTGGCCCTGCGAGAGATCGACCGAGTCTACATCCACGCACCCGACCGGCTGGCGAGCGGAGCCAAGCTGATGGTGTTGTATGAGGAGTTCCAGGATCACCATGTCGAAGTGGTGTTTTTGAAGGGGGCTGTGGATGACACACCCGAAGGGAAGCTCATGCTTCACATGCAAGGGGCCTTCTCGGAGTATGAGCGCACGAAGATCTCCAAGCGCACTCGAAGGGGTAAGATCCTTTGGGCCCGGCAAGGCGCTATGGTTGGCGGCCATGCACCCTATGGATACCGCCTGGTGCGCCGTTCCGATACCCACAGGGCACGCCTTGAGGTCCACGACTTCGAGGCCGTGGTCGTTAAAGAAATGTACCAGATGCTCATCGACGAACAGTTGCGCACGAGGGCTATTGCCGTGAAGCTCACGGAGAACGGCGTTCCGACTCGCAAAGGCGCGAATCAGTGGCAGCCCATGGCGGTGGACCGCATCTTGCGCAATCCCGTGTACGAGGGTTCTTTCTACTACCAGCGGTCAGAAAGTGTGGAACCGGCATATCGACTCTCAGAGAACCCCTATCGTAAGAGGAGGAAGACCGGGCGGAAACCTCGGCTTCCAGAGGACTGGATTCGCATTCCCGTTTCCGCAATCATTGATGAGGCCACCTGGGACATGGCCCAAGAGCAACTACGGCAAAACGGTGTCTATTCGCAGCGCAATAACAAGCGTCATCAATACCTGCTGCGGGGCCTCGTCAAATGTCCCCGGTGCAGGTCGGCCTACACCGGTGCGGCCAACAGGGGAAAGAGACGCTATCGCTGTACTCGGGAAGATCCTGCAATTTCATCTACTGGCAAGAAGTGTGTCCCCGGGTCGGTCAGCGCGGACCTTCTGGAAGAGGCCGTGTGGGCGGCGGTAACGGACGCTTTGCGGCGACCTGAAGCTCTGGCAGTGGAGTATGAGAGACGGCTGCAACAAAGGCCCGAGACCCTTGACTCAGAGCAGACGCAACTGGCACTGGCACTGAAGCGGATCAAGGCTCGTGAGGATCGGATCACCGACGCCTATATCAACGAAGCGATGGAGCTCGAGCGCTACAAGGTGGAGATGCAGAAGCTGCGGCACCAGAGGGAGGAGCTCGAGCGTGCGACGAGGCGTCTTGAACGCCGTGCGCATCAGCCCCACCATACGGGCCTCTTATAGCCCCTTCCTTCGCCACCTGACCCTCCCGCGTCCAAATCCCGTTACGCTATCCTTGAGGTGATGCAAGTGATGCCCATCTCAAGGGCATATCGCCCCGTTTACGGGGCGGTCGAAACAGACTGACCGCTCGCCCTGGGCCGTCGAAGGGTGGGCGGACAGCAGCTCAGGAGAGAGCAACCCGTGTCAGAAAACTATCGAGTGCCCCGCAAGCTGGTTGGCCCGAATACCAATGAGGCGGCGGCGAGAGATTTATTCAACCAATCAACCTCAAAGGGAAGCGTTCAACCGCCTTGGGCCTCCTCTACGCTTTGCAGGTCCTTGTCGCCGCGGCCGCTGAGGCAGAGCAGGATGGTCTCCTCGGCTCCCAGGGTGGGTGCCAGCTTCCCCGCGTAGGCGATGGCGTGGGCCGGCTCCAGGGCAGGGATGATCCCCTCGGTCTGGCAGAGCAGCCGGAAGCCCTCCAGAGCCTCGGCGTCGGTGACGGCAACGTAGGCGGCGCGCTCGGTGTCCTTCAGGTAGGCGTGCTCCGGGCCCACGCCCGGGTAGTCCAGCCCCGCCGAGATGCTGTGGGTGCCCATCACCTGGCCGTCGTTGTCCTGGAGCAGGTAGGAGAAGGAGCCGTGGAGCACCCCCGGCCTGCCTCCCGCCAGGGTCGCGGCGTGTCGACCTGTATCGACGCCCTCCCCCGCGGCCTCCACGCCGATGAGCCGCACGCCCTGGTCCGCCAGGAAGGGGTGGAAGAGGCCGATGGCGTTGCTTCCCCCTCCCACGCAGGCGATGGCGTAGTCAGGCAGGCGGCCGATCGCCTCCAGCACCTGCTCTCTCGCCTCCGTGCCGATGACCGACTGGAGGTCGCGCACCATCATGGGGTAGGGGTGTGGGCCCACGGCGCTGCCCAGGAGGTAGTGGGTGGTCTCCACGTTGGTCACCCAGTCGCGGATGGTCTCATTGATGGCGTCCTTCAGCGTGCGGGTGCCGCTGTCCACCTGGCGGACCTCCGCTCCCAGGAGCCGCATGCGGTTCACGTTGGGTGCCTGGCGAATGATATCCTCCGCCCCCATGTAGACGATGCACTCCATCCCCAGCATGGCGCACACGGTAGCGGCGGCCACCCCGTGCTGCCCCGCCCCCGTCTCCGCGATGATACGTCCCTTGCCCATCCGTTTGGCCAGCAGGCCCTGCCCCAGGGCGTTGTTGATCTTGTGTGCCCCGGTGTGGGCCAGGTCCTCTCGTTTCAGGTAGAGCCTGGCGCCTCCCCAGTGGTCGCTCAGGTTGGCCGCGTAGTAGAGGGGCGTGGGACGCCCGGCGTAGTGCTTTAGCAGGGATGAGAGCTCCTGTTGGAAGGCGGTGTCGGCGCTGGCCTGGCGGTAGGCGTCCTCCAGCTCCGCCAGGGCAGGCATCAGGGTCTCCGGGACGAACCGTCCACCGTAGTCGCCGAAGCGACCGTGCTGGTCGGGAAGCTCTGTCGTTTTACTCATGTGTCACCTGGGTTGCTCGGGCGTTCTGGATGAAGGACCGGATCTTGTTGACGTCTTTGACGCCGTCAGTCTCGACGCCGCTGGAGACATCGACCCCCCATGGGCTTACGAGTCGCACCGCGTAGGCGACGTTGCTGGGCGAGAGGCCGCCCGCTAGGAGGAACCTGTGGCTGGGGGCCAGCTCCCTGGCCACGGCCCAGTCGAATGTAGCGCCGGTGCCGCCTGGGGCACTCTCAACGTCCGGGTCCAACAGGGGCAGCATATCCACCGACTCGATCTCCTGGAGAAGCCGTTGCAGAAGATCGACCACAAGCTCCCGGGGCTGGCCGCCTGGGACGTGAACGGCCTTGATGACGGGACGCTCCACGTGCAGCGCGTAGCTGAGGGGCTCCCGTCCGCTGAGCTGCGCCATGTCCAGGCCGCATTCGGCGAGGATGCGGTTCACATCGTCCAGGGGCTGGTCGGCGAATATGCCCACCAGCTTGGGGCCGTCGGAGGTATGCTCATGCCTGTACCGCTGGACCATATCGCGCGCCGCGTCCTCTTCCAGACACCGCCGGACGCTGGGTACGAAGTTGAAGCCGATGAAATCGGCACCGGCGTCGGCTGCTGCCAGGGCGTGGTCCAAGGCCTGCACGCTACAGATCTTAATACGAGTCAACGACCATTTCCCCTTTTCTATTCCAATATCATTACAGGGTGCTCAAGGTAATATGGGTATATGTTACTCCGCTCGTATGGTTCGACAAGCTCACCACGAGCGGAGTAACAGTCCCGCGCATCCTGAGCCGGTCGAAGGAAATGAGCGGGACAAGACATTGCGGGTGTTTCTCATACTCCGGCTAATTCACGCACCTTGGCCGCCACGTCCGGAGCCGTGACCAGCGCCTCGCCCACCAGCACGGCGTTGACCCCCGCCTGCTTCATTCGTTCAACGTCCTCTCGGCTGCCGATGCCGCTCTCCGCCACGACCAGCTTGCCCTGGGGAATTAGGGGTCGCAGCCGCCCGGTCAGCGAGGTATCGGTCCGGAAGGTCCGCAGGTCACGGTGGTTGATGCCGATGACCTCCGCACCTGCTTCCAGGGCTATATGGGTCTCATCCTGGGAGTGCACCTCCACCAGGCATTGGAGCCATAGAGAAGTGGCCACAGTGAGGAGCTCCGCCAGCCGCTTCTGCTCCAGCATGGCCACGATGAGCAGGATGGCGTCGGCACCGTAGGCCCGTGCCTCATACACCTGGTACGGGTCGAAGAGGAAGTCCTTGCGCAGGACGGGGATGCCCTGCGGATGGACGGCGGTGCTCACTAGGCTGAGGTGCTCAAGGCTGCCCTGGAAGTGATCGACCTCCGTAAGCACAGAGATGGCCGCCGCGCCGTTTCGGGCGTAGGTGGTTGCAAGGGCCGTAGGATCGTAGTCGGCGGCGAGCAGCCCCCGTGAAGGGGATGTCTTCTTGGCCTCGGCGATGAGCCGGACGCTTGGGCCCCAGATGCAGCCGGAGAAGTTGAGTGGCGGGGGAAGCTCCGCTATGCGTCGCTCAAGGGCGGATAGGGGCTCCTCCCGCCGGCGGCGCTCCAGCTCGGCTCTCTTTGTGTCTAGTATCTGGTCGAGGATGGCAGGCATGGGTAGATCACTCGATGTTAGGGTCACCTTATCCTGTATCGGCACCACGCATCACCGTGGACAGGGACCCGAGGAGAAACTCCTTGGCCTCCAGAATTTCTAGGAGTACAGGCTTTCCTGCAGAAGAGAGGTGGACAATGAGTTGCCCCGCCTCCTCCGCGTGGTCAATGGGGCTTTCAGAAAGTTCAATAAGGAGCACATCTTCATCTTGACTGTATCTAACTTTCTCATACCGGGACTGCCTTCCAGGGTACATTGTGATCTCATTCTGATGCACTTCGCAAATCACTCTGAGGACATGGGTGGATGGCATGCGTTTTTGGCGAATCTCTCTCCCAGCGAACCCTGCCTCTATGGTATCCGGTTCTCTGACAGTAGCTTCGACGGTGTCCCGACCTATAATAAGCCCGTGAGAAGCCAAGACCGCCAACTTGAGAGTCGCGTGTGTGGTGAAGCGAACTCTTGGTAGAGAAGGCGGTATCATTGGCTAGCTCAGCCCCTGGCTCAGCTTGACCAAGGCGTCCAGCTTCTCAAGGGCCGCGCCGCTGGCTATCGCATCCTTGGCCTTTTGGACACCCTCGGTAAGGTCGGCGGCGGCGTTGCCCACCACCAGGGCCGCGCTGGCGTTCAGGGCCACGAAATCGAGCATCGGCCCCTGCTTGCCCTGGAGCACCTCCCGGAGGAGTCGAGCGTTCTCCTCTTTGGAGCCACCCAGGATCGATTCGAAGGGAGAGCGGGAGAGGCCCGCATCCTCCGGGGTAATGGCGAAGGTTTTGACCTGACCGCCGGAGAACTCCCACACCTTTGTGGGCCCTGAGATGGAGACCTCGTCCAGGCCCTCCTCGCCGTGGACCACCCAGACCCGCTTGGCCCCCAGGCGGCCCAGCACCTGGGCGATCCTTTCGCCAATGTCGGGAGTGGCGACACCCAGGAGCTGGTTCTCGGCACTCGCAGGGTTGGTCAGGGGGCCGAGGAGGTTGAAGACGGTGTGGATGCCTATCTCCTGGCGAGGGCGCAGGGCGTGGGCCATGGAGGGATGGAAGACGGGGGCGAACATGAAGCCGATGCCGACCTCTTGAATGCAGCGCTCCACCCCCTCAGGGCCGAGGTTGATGTTGACACCGTTGCCCTCCAGGGCATCGGCGCTTCCGGGACCGCCAGAGGCGCTGCGACCGCCGTGCTTGGCCACCTTGACCCCAGTGGCCGCGGCGACGAAGGATGCGGTGGTGGAGACGTTGATGGTACCCCGACGGTCTGCCCCCGTGGCACGACGGTCGCCGCCGGTGCCGACGATATCCAGAAGTGGGCCGTCGACGGTCACCTTGTGGGACTTCCTGCGCATGGTGGTGGCCATGCCGGTGATCTCGTCCACCGTCTCGCCCTTGATGCGCAGGGCGGTGATGAAGGCGGCGATCTGGGCCGGCGTGGCCTGGTCCCCCATGACCTCCTCCATCACCTGGGCGGCCTCCTCCTGGGTGAGATCGCGGCCGCGAACCACCTCGCCGATCATTTCACGAATCATGGTGTTGCTCCCTCGCAATCTAACTCACAGGTTTCGGTACACCTCTCGCCGATGGCGGACACGAGAGATGGTGACCATTTTAGCTTGATCATCAATGTCATACAGGATGCGGTACTCGCCGCTGCCCACTCGAAAAATCCGCTGGCCCCCTCTGATCTGCTTGATATCCTGAGGGCGGGGATTGTCGCCTAACGAGGCGATTTTGCTTAGGACCTGCCTACGGATCCTAGAGTCGAGGCGCCTTATATCCCGCTCGGCACCCCTAGTTGTTCTTACGGAGTAGTCCACGTTCCCCTATCTCGGACAGGAACTCCTCTAAAGGTCTGGTAGGTTCACCTTTCACCTCTTCAACGGCCGCAAGGTCCTCAAGCTCCTCCTGCTTCTCTACCCAGTCCTTCAGCGCGTCTATGACCACCTCTCGCAGGGTCAGGCCACGCTCGATGGCCAATATCTTCACAGCTTTGTACAGGCCAGGATTTCCCAGGTCGACAGTTATCTTGGTGGCTTTGGTAACCATGGTATAACCTCCTGTAGCCATACTACCGTAAAGCCGTAAAAACGGCAATCAGATAATATAGACTACTCTCCTGTCATCTCCAGGAAGTTCTTGAGCAACTCCTTGCCGCACTGGCTACCTCGCTCACAGATTTCGGTACACCTCTCGCCGGTGGCGTATCCAGGGTAGGGTAAACTCCTTGCGCACACTAACCGCCCCCGTCTACATATCTACCAAATGCCGAGGTGCTTCAGGAGTATCCCCAGAATCTGCTCATGCTCGTCCTGACTGTCCAAAGAGCCCAGCGAAACACGCAACCTCCTCTTGGAAATCGTTCGGACCTGGGAGACAAGGACTATGGAGTCCAGAGACAGCCCAGCCATGCCTGATTCCAACAGCATTTCGTTTAGGTAGAGTTGACGCCCAGGCTTGCGGGAGGTCAAGGGCAGTACAGTTACAAGGGGCATACGGCGGTTGAAACCTTCATCACTGATGACGAGGACAGGCCGGGTGCCGGCTTGCTCTGAACCTATTACCGGATTGAGGTCGGCAACAAAGGTCCGCCAGCGCCACGTCTCAATCATTCAATCATCCTTGCCGCCTCAGCATCAGCGTACATAAAGTCCCGCTCTACCTCTTCTAAGTCAGCAAGGTACATGGGATCCTTGCTCGCTGCCTCCAGTGATCGCTCCCACGCCTCCCTTTCTAGCTGCTTTAGTCTTGCCCGCAGGGCCTCCTCAAAGAACTGGCTCTGTGACCTCGCTTCCCCTTCTCGAACTACCTTCTGCACTTGCTCTATCAGGGATGCATCCAGAGAAAGAGTTACCTTCTTTTGCACCTTAGTAGCCATAATTCTCACCTTAAGCAAAGTATGGCATATTTTACCATACTATTGATCCAGGAAGTTCCGAAGCAGCTCCTTGCCGCACTGGGTGACAATGGACTCCGGGTGGAACTGGATGCCCTCTACGGGGTGCTCTCTGTGCCGCAGCCCCATGACAACACCGCTATCGGTCCAGGCGGTCACCTCCAGCTCTGGGGGCAGGGTATCGCGGTGGACGGCTAGGGAGTGGTAGCGGATGCCCTCCAGGGGGTTGGGCAGGTCGCGGAAGACCCCTTTGCCGTCGTGGTGGACCAGGGAGGTCTTGCCGTGCATGATCTCGCCGGCGTAGCCAACCGTGGCTCCGTAGGCCTGGCCGATGCACTGGTGGCCCAGGCAGACACCCAGCGTCGGAATCGTCGGCCCGAAGTGTCGCACGACATCGTTGGAGATGCCGGCCTCTCGGGGTGTGCACGGTCCGGGGGAGATGACGATACGCTCCGGTGCCAGGGCGTCGATCTCCTCCAGGGTGGTCTCGTCGTTGCGGACCACGCGGACCTGGGCCCCCAGCTCGCTCAGGTACTGGAACAGGTTATAGGTGAAGCTGTCGTAGTTGTCTATCAAGAGTATCATCTGGATTTTCTCTTCCGGGGAGACTGGATAGTCGTTGGTGTGCTCACAACCGGTTCTCCTCCGCCTGCTCAATGGCGCGCAGCGGGGCCTGGGCCTTGCTCACCGTCTCCCGGTATTCGCTTTCTGTGTCGCTGTCGTAGACGACGCCGCCGCCCGCCTGCACGTAGGCGACACCATCCTTGAGAACGATGGTCCGGATGGGGATGGCGGTGTCCATGTTGCCCTGGAAGCCGAAGTAACCCACGGCACCGCCATAGGGCCCGCGGCGCTGCTGCTCCATCTCTGCGATGATCTCCATGGCCCGGATCTTGGGCGCTCCCGCCAGGGTGCCCGCCGGGAGGCAGGAGCGCAGGGCGTCGTACATGGTGCGGTCGGCGCGCAGCCGCCCGTGCACCTCGGATTCCAGGTGCATGACGTGGGAGTAGCGGACCACGCGCATCAGGTCGGTGACCTCCACGGTGCCCGGTTCGGCGACACGGCCCACGTCGTTACGGCCCAGGTCCACCAGCATGATGTGCTCGGCCCGCTCCTTCTCGTCGTTGCGTAGCTGTGTGGCCAGGGCCTCGTCCTCCTCGGGCGTGGTGCCGCGGCGATAGGTGCCGGCAAGTGGGAAGTTGTAGATGACGCCCTCCTCAACGCGTACCAGGGCCTCCGGTGATGCGCCGATGATGTGAAAGTCGTCCAGAGCCAGGAAGTACATGTACGGCGAGGGGTTCAGCGTGCGCAGGGCACGGTAGATGTCAAAGGGACCGGCTGAGGTTGGCCGGGCCACGCGCCGGGAGGGCACCACCTGGATGATGTCCCCGGCCACGATGTACTCCTTGCAGCGGCGCACAACATCCTCGTAGGACTCCTGGGTGAAGTTGGAGGAGGCCTCCGTTGCCCCATCTTTAGAACCCACTTCGGTTGGGGGCGGGAGCGGCTCCCTCAGGCGCGATACCAGCCGCTCAATGCGCTCCACGGCCTCATTATAGGGGGAGGCTACATTGCCGTCGGTGTGGACGTGGGAGACCACCTTGATGACATGCTTCAGGTGGTCGAAGACCAGGACGGTGTCGGTGAACATGAGCACCGCCTCGGGCACGGCGATGGGGTCGGCCTCCGGTGCCGGGACCCGCGGCTCGAAGTAGCGGACGCACTCATACGCCAGGTAGCCGATGGCACCGCCTAGGAACCTGGGGAGGCCCTCGACCTGTACGTACCGGTATGAGGAGAGCTCCTCCTCCACCGGCAGCAGCGGATCGATGGGCCCGGCATGAGTGCCGGGTCCGGTCCTGAGCACCCGGTACGGCTCGGTGCCCATGAAGCTGTAGCGGGCCTGACGCTCTCCTCCCTCCACGCTCTCCAGAAAGAAGGAGTAGGGCCCGCGGGCGATCTTCAGGTAGGCTGAGACGGGGGTCTCCAGGTCGGCGGTGATCTCCCTGTAGACGGGGACCAGGTTGCCGCTGGCCGCCAGGGCTTTCACTTGTTCAAGGGAGGGTGTGTACATGCTCATCTGCTCCGGCTATATCCAGTTCGTAACAAGCTCGTTGCCCACTGCACGGTCTCGTTAGATGCTTTCTCAATGGCTCGCAATACTGGCACACCGAATCGAGTTTGTCCGCCGGGCAAAGGTAGTGCTTTCCTATGCGGGTCATCACCAACGCCACTGAAGTAAAACTCCAGGTGCTCCAGTTCTTTTCTTGTGGGGAAGCCACGGAACATCACTTCATGACTTTTGTACTTCCTAATTGGTGAGTCATAGTAAGAAATACCTATTGGCTCTGAAGAGGTGAGTCTTACCCTTCGTGTACGTATAGCATAGTTGGCGATGATTTCCAAAGCTACTTCGTATATCATAAGGAATACCCTCCCCTGTGCAGGGGTTAGCCTATTGCAGGTATGTTGGATTAGCCGTCTAACTTCATCTGAATCCTCGGCATAATCTGGCCGAATGTTTTCCAACAGAAGCTCTGTAATGCGATCCAGTACAGCCCTTCCCTCCACGCCAGTCAAAACGGGCTTGGGTTTTTTCCCTTTCCGGCTTGGCATCCAGGATCTCCTTGTCGATCGGATTACTACTTCAATCGCCCTAGATTCTTCGCTTTGCTCAGAATAACACGGGGCAAGGGCGCAGAATGACAGGTTAAGAACGCCATGTCATTCTGAGGGAGCCCCGACAAGTCGGGACGACCGAAGAATCTTGTTTGCCAACGGAGACCTTAGCCTTTTGTCCAACTGTAACTTTCTCAAACCACGTCTCACTTAGATCATCCCACTCAGGATTCGCCGACTCCACAAGAGCTATTTTCCTCCTGCGCACCCAACCTTTGATCTGCTTTTCCCTACTGATCGCAGAGTGAATATCATTTGTAGCCTCGTAGTACACAAGTTGCGCCAGGTTGTATCTTTTAGTGAACCCTTTAATGAGGTGGTTCTTATGCTCGTACATCCTGCGATGCAGGTTGTTGGTCACACCAACGTAAAGCCTCTTTGAGAAGCTCGACATAATGTAAACGTAATACGCTTTCACGGCGTGGGCTGAGGTTACGTCAATAGGTGTGTAAACGACATCAGGCGGCGACCTTCTCAGCCGTTGATTCAATGGCGATTCCATCCGCATACTGTGCACCGAGATAGACGTCTTCGATCAACTCAGGGGCCTTCAGACGCCTGAAGCGCTGTTCGGCGACCATCAACATTTTCCAGATCACCGCTATCGCCCGATCGACCCTCTTGTAGCGCTTGGCGGCATCGGTCCGAAGCCTGAGGGCCGCGAAGGGTGATTCTACCGGGTTCGTCGTGCGAAGGTGCCCCCAGTGCTCCTTTGGGAAGTCATAGAAGGTGACCATGCGGTCCCAGTCCCGCTCCAAGGCCTCTGAGGCCGCCTCGTAGGAATGGTCGCCGCACCACCTGGTGAACACCGTCCTGAGCCGCTCAGCCTCTGTCCGAGTCGGCGCGTAGGGGATAGTACGCAGCATGAGCTTGGCCTGGTCCTGTTGTCGCTTTGGAAGCTTGGCGAGCACGTTTACGATCTTGTGGTTCCAGCAGCGTTGCTCTGCCGCCTGCGGATAGACGTTGCGCAGAGCTCCCCAGATGCCCAGGTGTCCGTCTCCAACCACCAGCCTCGGGCAGCTCAAGCCCCGGCGCTTGATGTCCCTGAGCACCTCGGACCAGTTCTCTGTGGACTCCCTGTATCCGGGAACAGCGCTCACCACCACCTTGCTCCCGTCGCTCAGGGCCGCCATCACCACCAGTACCGCCGCCTTCTCCTTCTCAAGACCAGCCTTGACGTAGACTCCATCCACCCACATGTAGACCACTTCCAGGTCATCGAGGGGCCGGCTGCGCCATTGGGCAAGCTCATCGTTCCACTTGGACTTCAACCGGGCCACCGTGCTCGCCGATACCGGTGCGTCCTCTCCCAGCAGCCCCCGCAAAGCCAGATCGAAGTCGCCTTCGGATAGACCGTGCAGGTACAGCTCGGGGATCAACTCAGCAACCTTCCTGGTCCTGTTGACGAACAGCGGCAGCAGCCGGCTCTCGAACTGCTCCTCGGTATCGCGGACTCGCGGCCGCCTCAGCTGTATCGTTCCCGAACTCAGCGTAAGCCTCCGGGCTCTGCCGTATCCGTTCCGATAGCCGGTATCGTTGTCCGAGTCGGATCTGAGCGCCGACTTCGCCCTTCCCAGAAACGCCGTCACCTCCTCCTCCAGCAACTCCTGGATCAGCCTCTGGACCTGGCTTCGCACCCAATCCTCCAACTGCTCCCACTCCGGCCTTGACTCCGACCTACTCTCAGTGCTTTCCTTCCTCATGGGCGGTCTATCTCCTCTCTTGGGCCTCGAGCCCGTGTTGTTCAGAGAGAGGGTACACCGCCTGACTGTTTACACACTTTTTGAAGATACCTCCGTGGTCTTCTATGGCGAGCCAGATTCTTCGTCGCTTCGCTCCTCAGAATGACATATGGTGACAGGCTCACATTGACAGGAGCACGTGCATAGAGTGATAGACTTACGTTTCGTCAAAATACAGGATGCCCATCTTCTCCCGCACCTCCGCCATGGTGGCTTCGGCCACTCTCTTGGCCTGCCGGGAGCCCTCGATGAGTGCCTCCCGCGCCTGGTCCGGACGCTCCTCGTAGGTGGCGCGGCGCTCCCGGATGGGCTCCAGGAAGGCGTTGAGGGCAGCACCCAGCCGCTGCTTTACCTCAACGTCGCCCACCGTCCCCGCCCGGTAGCGCTCCTTCAGCTCCTCCACCTCATCGCGGTTGGCGTTGAAGGCATCGTGGTAGTCGAAGACCGGGTTTCCCTCCACGTGGCCGGGGTCTGTGGCATGGATGCGTGTGGGGTCGGTGTACATGCTCCGCACCTTCTGGGCCACTGTCTCCGAGTCGTCTGAGAGGTAAATGACGTTGCCCAGGCTCTTGCTCATCTTGGCCTGGCCGTCCGTGCCAGGCAGCCGGGCCACCCGTCCTACCAGTCCATCCGGTTCAGGGAATAGATCGCCGTACCGGGTATTGAACCTTCGGACGATCTCCCGGGTCATCTCGATGTGGGGCAGCTGGTCCTCTCCCACGGGCACCAGGTGGGCCTTGGGGAGCAGGATGTCTGCCACCTGGCTGACAGGGTAGGTGTAGAACCCCACGGAGAGCCCCTTGGCCTCCACCTGCTCCCGCTCCGCCTTGAGCGTTGGATTGCGCTCCAGCATACCCAGCGGCGTCAGCATGGAGAGGAGCATGGCAAGCTCGGCGTGCTCCGGCACGTAGCTCTGTACGACGAAGGTGCTCCTCTCCGGGTCCAGCCCCACGGCCAGCCAGTCCAGGGCTACGTCCATAACCGAGCGCCGTATCCCTTCGATATCGTTCAGGTGGTCGCCCAGGGCCTGGTAGTCGGCGATGAGGAAGAAGCAGTCGTACTCCTCCTGGAGGCGCACCCAGTTCTCCAGCGCGCCGACATAGTGGCCCAGGTGCAGGGCACCGGTGGGCCGGATGCCCGTCAGGATGCGTTTTTTCACTGTTCGGTCTGTCATACACTCCTTAGCTATAAAAAAACCCGCCCTCTATTAGGGGCGGGAGTTCAATCCGCGGTGCCACCCTTTTCATCCCGATGTATCGGGACCTCATTACGGCATCGGCCTACTCATGTGGGCGAATGCCTGGGCCTGTAACGGTGCCCCTCCGGCAAGGCCTACCTCCCCCGGACTCGCCGGAGGACTCGGATTGCGGCTCCCGGGTCCATTCCACCCCTGCGCCTGGCACCGGATTCCACCATTCGGCAGGCTCAGGGCACTGCCTTACCCGGCTCTCTGGGCCTCGCTGGGGGTGTACTCCTCCCGTTCTCTGCCTTTTCGTATGTTCCGTCAGTATAGGTATCGGTGTTTGGGGTGTCAAGGAGCGGGCTTGCTGCGAGCATCTTGCCACCGCTCCAGGTCCTCCCGGTGCTCCTTGTAGTGGACCGCGGTCTGATCCAAGACTTGGCTCTGGGAGTAGCGACCGGTGCTGAGCAACTCTTTCGCCGCCCCGTTCAAGTAGTCGATGAGCCGCTGATGGCTCACCTGGAGGTCTTGCCAGGTCTGCTCCACGGTGAGCCTTCGCTTCCCTTCCGCTGCTGCGTTATTCCACTGGTCTACGGCCTCGTAGGACGACCGCTCTCCGGTCTGGCGGAATCGCTCCATGTTGCTCACCGTCTCATCATCCCAGGTGGCGATATGACCCAGGAGGTTCTTGATGGTCCAATCGCCCACGGCATTGGGAAGGAGTTGCTCCTCCGCGGTACAGTGTTCCGCGCTGTGCAGGAGCAGCCGCCACTCCTCATCGATCTGGCCCAGGACCTGAGTGAGGTCGCCGATGGACTCGGCCATGCTGCTACCCTCCGGATAAAGCGCTACGCTCCCAAGAGCTCCCCACGACGGCGAGCTAGCTGGCGGTGGGCTTGAAACCGACGAGGGTGGTGGTCACCAGCAGCCTGTTGTCATAGACAAAGCGGGGAACGCAGGTGACCAGGGTAACGCTCGGCTGATCAGTGTGGTACAGGATCAGTTCGCTTTTGTGGAGGACATCCGTTTCCACGGCTTGATAGACGTACTCACCTTGAGGAGTCTCCAGGAATATGTAAACGGGCTGGGTCTTGAGAAGCTCGGGAATTCGTGGGAGCTTACGGAAAATGGAGCCTTCGCCTCGTATAAGGCTTTCCAGGTGGCCAAAGAGCCACACGTTGCCTAACTCGCCGGGGTTCGCCGATTCGGGAGTATGCCCGACGACGTTCTTGGGCGTCTCATAAGCTCGGGAATTGCCCAGGTCCAGGATGGCCAGCTCGCTGATGTCTGCGTCCAGGTCGATGGCAGGTATGCGGAGACGGGTCGCCGGGGGCAGCGTTCCCAGCGCGCTCAGTGCATCAGTGCTCAAGGGCAGGTAGCCGCTGGTCAGCGGAGCCTCCTCAACGAGCACGTCATCATCATCATCACCTAGCGGTGGCCCAGCTGTGGACAGGTATGGAGTGTCCCGCACGGGCAGCGGACCGTCGCCGGTGGTGTCGGACACGGTTGCCGCCGGCGGGTCGGTGATCTGCGGACTGGTAGCCGGCAGAGCGCCGTTAATGGCCTTGGTCTCGCCAATTTCGAGTGGCGGTGGCTTCTCCAGAGCAGGCGCGTTCCAACCGATTGTGCCTTCAGCGGGTTTGTAGACCAGGCTCTCCAAGTCACGGTTGGCTGACCATGAATAGAGGGAGTAGCCGCCGCTTGCGATAAGAAGCAGAACCCCAAGGCCGACTATGCCGATGCCCAGGAGCCGTCTGCGGCTGCGTCGATCATCCCTAAGGGGAAGAGCCGATACCATGTGCACCTATACGAGCGTCTCCAGCCAAGTAGGTACGCCTTCACCTCCTATGATGCCACAAAACTGGCGGAGATGCCATCTGAACCCATGCCGCAGCTAGGTATGGAGTAACCAGGCCGGCACAGGAAGCCCCTACAGGGCAGACGTGGCTGGTGGAAACGCTTCTATCTCATGCGCGGGGCGTGCATGGCCCCGCTGGTGATAGGCTCGTTGATGTAGACATCCCCGTTTCTAATCTTTATGTTGAACCCGCAATCAGGGTTGGTGCAGACCCAGGCTTTGTAGTGAATGGGCGCCCCCTGGCTACCGAAATCCGACAATGGTACCAGGTCGCCGTTCGCGCATTTTTGACACTTGGGCATTGAATTTGACTCCACAGAACCCTCCTCCATTCGACCGCAAACTTTGAGAAGTGTATCACGACTTCTTTACAGTGCCAAGGAGGAACGCAACGAAATTTGGCCTCTTCTGGTGTATATCGCTCCGTGGGAGGTCAGGTTGCTCTCCATCAGGCTGAGCAGGCCCACGGGAAGCTCCTGGTTTACCGCAGCCAGCGCCGATTCCACAGCCGTCGTCAGGTGCTTTCGGGCCGTCGGGGTGAACCTTCCCCTGGTCCGGGCCAGGGTGAGGTGTGGAGAAAAGGCACGGGTCTCCTTGGCGAAGCCCCTGGCAACAAGAGCCTCCTCAAGCCTCGACTGTAGCAGGAGGAGCGGGTCCAACTCCCCATGAACGCCTACCCAGAGCACCCTGGGCGAGCCCAGGTCCGGGAAGGCTCCCAGATTCTCAATAGAGAGAGAAAAGGGGCTAACTCCTTCCACGGCCTCCTCCATCCCTTCGACGATCTCATCAACGCTGCCCTCCGGAACGTTCCCCAGAAATTTCAGGGTCAGGTGTATCCCTTCCACGTCCAACCACCGAAATCCCTGCACTCCTTCACCGCGAAGGGTATCCATCAGGTTGGCAATGTGCCGGCGCACCGGGTCCGTCAACTCTACGGCGACGAAGAGGCGGAGGGTGTTAGCCATCAGCGGGTTTCCCCAAGGTTAGCTCCTTCAACCGGACGTACCACTCGATCAACACAGGGAGGGAGAAGGCGGCGTTGGCAGGGCTGGGGTTTGGCACAACGAAAACGAGCGACCGCCCGATGGTGGCCGGCTGCAGACTCAGATCCGGGTGTGCTCGCTCCCCCTCCGCAAACCTCAGGTAGCTGCTGTAGGCCGTTACGCCATGGAAACAGACTACCTTTGGCTGGTAGCGTATAAGCTTTTCCCTGAGGAGGGGTGCGCCGTGGCGAAAGTCACGGGTGGTAAGCTGGGCAACGCCCGCCGTGGGTCGTTTGACCACGTCGGTGAAGCCGATGCCGTGCTGGAGCAGCAGGTGGTCATCCTCCGGCCCGTAGTCGCCTTCGATGAACTGGGCCGCATTGAAGGCGCGCCAGAACCGGTTGGCGGGCGTGGCGAAGTAGTGGCTTACGCGGGCGGAGTGAAGACCGGGGTTGATGCCTACAAAAACAAGCGCCAGGCCGGGCGCTAGGTAGTCGGGCAGAGAAGGCGGGGCTGGGTTGCTATCGGGCCTGTCCATCTCGGTCATCCTTTAGGTCTAGCAGACGCATGGCGTTCTTTCCAAGGATAGCCTGCCTCTCCGCCTCGGCGAGAGGCACCGTGGAAAGCTCTCGGAGCACGCGCTCGGGACTCAGAAGCGGGTAGTCGGAGCCATCCAGAGGGCGGCCAAGACCATATTGAAGCGCAAGATTGGAGCGCAAGCGGCCATAGCCCGCCACCCAGACCCTAGATCTCTTCACCACCGTTCTGATCGAACTCCCGGTTGGTGAACACGCCAACGTCATGGCCCTGATGGACGTGGACGATGAACTCATCCCTGATCACGCCCACGGCGTCCACCAGCTCCTCGTCGATGGTCTCTATGAGCTCCTGGATCAGCTCCTGGGTGAGGCTCTCATTCACACAGAGGGTTGCGTGCACGATGGCTGCAGCAAAGTGCAGGTCAAGCCGTCCGACGGCAATTTCCCCCTCTAGGATGTTGTAGGCTTCCGACTGGGGCGTGCGGCACTCCCGCTCGAAATAGTAGTCGGCCATGGGGCCCTCCTGCCTAGGCCCGGACCTGGCCGGTGCCTCGGACTATCCATTTGTAGGAGGTGAGCTCCCGGAGCCCCATGGGGCCTCGGGCGTGTATCTTGTTGGTGCTGATGGCCACTTCCGCTCCCAGGCCGAACTCAGCGCCATCCGTGAAGCGGGTGCTGGCATTGACGAAGACCACCGCGGCATCCACATCGTCCAGGAACCGGTCGGCGGCAGCCTGGTCCTCGGTGACGATAGCCTCCGAATGGCCGGATCCGTACCGGTCTATGTGGGCGATGGCCTCTTCCAGGGAGTCCACCACCTTGACGGCGGCGGTCAGAGAGAGGAACTCACGGCCCCAGTCATCGTTCTTGGCGGGCGAGATATCCGACCCGTCCAGGGGGCCCAGGATACTCAGTGCCCGGCCATCGGCGTGGAGTTGGACCCCGGCCTCGGCCCATTTGGCGGCAATGCGGGGGAGGTAGCTGGGCGCCACCCGGCTGTGGACCAGCAGGGTATCCAGGGCGTTGCACACCGTGGGGCGCTGCACCTTGGCGTTGAATGCGATCTCCACCGCCTTGTCCAGGTCGGCCGCCTGGTCGATATAGGTGTGGCACACGCCGATACCGCCGGTGACCGCCGGCATCCTGGCCTCCTCAGCCACGCGGCGGATCAGCTCGGCGCCACCCCTTGGGATGAGCAGGTCGATGTACTCCGTTAGCTGGAGCATCTCCGCCACTATCGCGTGGTCGGTGTTCTCCACAAACTGAACGGCCTCTTTGGGCACCCCGGCCTGGGCGATGGCCTCCCGCACTATGTTGCTGAGAGCCTTGTTGGAATGAGACGCCTCGCTGCCGCCGCGGAGGATGACGGTGTTGCCGGATTTCAGGCAGAGGGATGCGATATCAACCGTGACGTTGGGACGGCTTTCGTACACGGCACCGATGACCCCCAGCGGCACGCGGCGGCGTCCCAGGACGAGGCCGTTGGGCAGGGTGCGGACGTCGTACTCCTCTCCGACGGGGTCGGGGAGCTCTGCGATGTTACGGACATCCCTGGCTATTGAGACCATCCGCTGGTTGTTCAGCAGGAGTTTGTCCAGCACGTCCTCGGCAAGGCCGGTGCCCTGGGCTGCCTGGTAATCCCTCTGGTTGGCCGCCAGCACCTCGTCGACGCGTTCCTCCAGGGCGGCGGCGATGTTGAGCAGCGCACGGTTCTTGGCCTCTGTGGAGAGCCTGGAGAGCTCTCGGGAGGCCTCCCGCGCCCGCTGGCCCAAGATGGTCAATTCTTTTGTGGCGATATTCATGGTACTAGCTTCCCTTGCTCAACTTCCTCCCGCTCCAGAGGTGCCTCGGCAAAAGGTGACCTTGTATGCGGCAGCTCCGGCCTCTTGCCTTTTAGCATCTCTTTTACAGTTTCATCACGGTCATGCTATGTATCCTACGTGAGCTCTAGGAAATCCTCCAGGGCCATGTCAATCTCTTTCAGAATGCGGGCTAGGGTCGTTCGCTTGACCGGATTATGTCTCGGTATGACCGCCATGACCTTGTGTTCTTCGTTATACATGGAGATATGCTTACCTTGCCTGATGATGACGAAACCTGCTCGCCCCAATGCCCGCACAATGCGCTGATGGGACAGGTCTGGGGCCCTGCTCACCGAACTATTACAACCGTCTTCAGCAAAGCTCCCTTATCTGAGGCCACTTGCTCCCAGGAGTCTAGCCATTGTGTGATGGCATCCTTAATGTTCTTCATAGCTTCCTCCTCAGAATCACCTTCGGAGACACAGCCCCGCAGGGTAGGGACGTACACGGTGTATCCACCCTCCTCAGAAGGCTCCAAGACCACCTCGTAAGTCGACTTGTGCTTCCGTTTCTTATCCATCTAGCCCCTCCAGATTATTGTCATAGTACGGATCGTTGGCTTTCGTTAGCCCTTACAGCACCGCCAGGTTGTTGCGGTGCACCACCTCGTCACCATACTCGTGACCCAGGGTTGCCCGGATGCGGTCGGAGTGAAGGCCCTTTATGGTGGCCACCTCCTCAGCGGAGTAGTTGGTGACCCCGCAGGCCACCCGCTGGCCATCGCCATCGATGATCAGCACCACGTCGTGGCGGCCAAAGTCGCCATGGACTTCCTGTACCCCGGCCGGCAGCAGGCTCCGGTGGTGAGCGCGCAGCGCGGAGGCGGCGCCCCTGTCCACCAGGATCTCACCCTTGGTGGAGAGGCCGCTGAGGAGCCAGCGGCGGCGGCTCTCCATCTTGCTGGCCTTTGGCACAAAGAGGGTCCCGTGCGCCACACCGGACGCCGCGTCCAGCAGGATATCCGGTGCGGTGCCCCTGGCGATGACCACCGTTACACCCCAGCTTGTGGCCAGGCGTGCGGCGTCCAGTTTGGTGGCCATGCCGCCGCGGCTCCAGGCGTGGACCTTCTCCAAAGCGGCCAGGTTGATGATGGCCTGGTCCACCTCCTCGACGCGGGGAACGAGCTGGGCCTTGGGGTCAATGTCTGGGTCGGCGGTGTACAGGCCATCGGTGTCTGTGAGCATCACCAGCAGGTCGGCGTCCACAAGGTTGGATACCAGTGCGGAGAGGGTGTCGTTGTCTCCGAACTCCTGGTCGCCGATCTCCTCCACCGCCACCACGTCATTCTCGTTGACGATGGGCACCACGCCCATGTCCAACAGGGTCAGAAGCGAGTCGCGGACGTGCAGGTATCCCTGGCGATCGGTTATATCTGAGCGAGCCAGCAGCGCCTGGGCCACCACCAGGCCGTGCGTGTCGAAGAGCTCCTGGTACGTGTGCATAAGGCGGCCCTGGCCTACGGCGGCCAGCACCTGGCGAAAGGGAACGCCGCGCCTCTCCTGGGGCAGGCCAAGGGCGTGCCGTCCCGCGGCAATAGCTCCGGAGGTGACAAAAATCACCTCGTGGCCTCGCTCTCGAAGCCGAGCTATCTGGCCCACCAGCGTCGCAATGATATCCAGGTCCAGGTGGTCGGTGCCCGCGGTTAGCAGGCTGGTCCCCGCCTTGACAACGATGCGCTTGTATTCTGGCGGAGTAGAGTCAGCAGGCCCGTTGCGGTTTTCCTTTGTCACAGCTTGAATTCGCTACGTAATGGATGGATGCCATTATAGCATCTATCCTGTGCTGGCTAAGGACGGCTCTCTAGTGCGGGGTGTCTGCGGTGGCCGGTTGCTGTCGCCGGCGCAGGAAGGAGACGGCAAGCACCGCCACGGTTAGCACTAGTAGTGCCTGGACCAGGAATACTACCCGAACGCCCAGGGTACTCACCACCACGCCTGCTACTAGAGGGCCCGTGGTAAAGCTGGACAGGGTGATGCTCTGTAGCCCGCCAAAGGCCGCACCGAGCTGAGCACTGGGCACGGTGATTCCTACCAGCCCTGTAGCGGCGGTCAAGAGTGCACCCTGGAATACCCCAACGAGGGCCAGCGTGAGAAAGATCATAGGAAAGGAGTCCATGACTAACAGGAGTAGATAGGAGAGACCAGCTCCCATGCAGGCCACCACCAGGATACGCACCAAACCGACCTTATTGGCCAGCCATCCGCTGGTGTAGGAGGCCAGTCCCGCCATCAACCCCCGGAGAGCAAAGGCTATGCCGGTAGCCCTTGCAACACTCTGGGCATGTAGCTGTCCCAGAAGTATCGGTAGGGCAATGAGCATCATTGGTGACACCAGATGGAGCATGAACAGCATCACCAGCATGGGCAGCATCTGCCGTGAGGTCATCAGGTCCCACAATCCCCGAAAGGCCCCACGAGGAATTATTGAAGTGTCGCCTGGGGGTGGCTGGAAATTGTCTCGGACAAGGAGCATCACCAGGACGCCTCCGAAGGCCAGCAGTCCGCCCGCTGTGAAGAAGGCGGCCTGGAACCCCAAGGTCTCCGCTATCAGCGCACCAAGGATAGGGCCGAAGGTATTCCCAGCAGAGCCTGATGATTGGAGCACGCCTATTGAAAAGGGGATGCGCTCCTTAGGTGAGGTGGCCACTATAAGGGTGGTTGATGAGGCATCCACTCCCGTGACCATGCCGTAGAGCAGGCGGAAAACGATAAGCTGGTAGACGTTGGTGGAGAGGCCCATGAGCAGGAGCAGGGAGGCGGTGCCGAAAATTGCTCGGAGCACGTTCTTCTTCCGACCGAACCGGTCTCCCAGCACTCCCCAGATTGGCCCGAAAATAAACGCGGGGATTCCTGATACGCCAATGGCGGCCCCTGCCCAGAGGGCCGCACGCCCAGGGTCATCTATTCCCAGGTCTTGAACAAACAGTGGCATAAACGGGTACATGAAGCTTATGCCCATGCCTGAGAAGAACCTGACCAGCCACATGGTGGCCAGGTTTCGTTTCCAGGAGATAGCTGTGTGGTCTGGAGCTACCATGGTAGAGCAACTTCGACTGGGCCTCATGTAACCGGAGGGAGTGGATGGAGACGCCTGCCTTGGATTGCGCCGTCGATGCTTGGGTAATACTATGGCCCGGCCCATTATAGCCCTGGCGACAACGTGTATGTCTGGAGACTTCCAGGCATGGTGCTGCCACACCGAGGAGGTGACGTGTCAGGTTGATACCGTGTTGACACTGTAGGAAGGCAAACGTAAGATGAGACAGCCCTGGAACCTGGCCCCAAGAATGAAGGCATGGAGATCGACCCCGGGATCCATCGGATAACAGTTGGCGAAGGCCCTGCTCCCGGCCTCTACGCCACGAACAGCTATCTGGTCATGGGCAGTGAGGCCTCGGTCTTCGTTGACGCCGGCTGGAACCGGGAGGAAGAGGTCAAGGCCAGGCTAGACTACCTCCAACAGATGGGGAACCCGCCAGTCAAGGCCATCTATATCACCCACAGGCACCCGGACCACATGGGTGGGGCCTCAGCGATCCACAAAGCAACGGGAGCCGCTATCGTCACCACCCCGGCGGAGAAGGAGGCCGTGGAGCAAGGCCTTGAGGATGCGACGGTGGGCCTGGTTGCCCAGGACGGCGATACCCTTAGCCTGGGGGATATGACCATGGAGGTTGTGCATGCGCCGGGTCACACCATGGGTAGCCTGGCGGTGTTCATTCAGGAGCGTAAGGCGCTCTTCACGGGCGACAACGTCATGGGGTTCGGCACCTCTGTGGTGAATCCGGAAGAGGGGGACATTGCCCTCTACATTGAGACGATGGAGAAATTCCTCACCTACGAGCTCGAGGTTATCTATCCTGGACACGGTTCGGTGGTCAAGGATCCCAAGGCCAAGCTCCAGGAGCTCATCGACCACCGGCGGGAGCGAGAGGAGCAGATTGTGGGCCTGCTCCAAGGCGGCCCAAAGACGGTGGAGGAGCTACTCAAAGCCATCTATGAGGAGCTGGCCGGGAGGGTTCAGAACATGGCCCGAAGCCAGATCCGGAGCCACCTGATCAAACTGGAGAGAGAGGGACGGGTCAACGCTACTGGGGAGGATACCTACCGGCTCCTCTAGTCGGCCTTCTTTCCTGTCGCGCTCTCCTGTCGGTCTCCTGAGGTTACCGTGAACGCTCTCCCCGCTCCAAGGGTTTTTCCTCACACCGCCGCCATCGGCTCGCACGGCCATCTGATGGTCGGAGGATGCGACGTGGTGGACCTGGCGGCGGAGTACGGCACCCCTCTCTACCTCTACGACGAAGAGACGCTACGTAGCCTCTGCCGTGAGTTTCGCAATGAGTTCCAGGGCCGCTACCCTAATACCAAGGTCATCTACGCCGCTAAAGCCTATATCAACGTTGCGCTGGTCCGGCTGCTGCGCCAGGAGGGCCTGGGGCTGGAGATTGTCTCCGGAGGCGAGCTTGCCGTTGCACTGGCCGGAGACATGCCCGCCTCGGAGGTCTACTTCCACGGCAACAACAAGGGACGCCAGGAGCTGCAAGAGGCGGTGCTTGCCGGTGTAGGGCGGGTCGTGGTGGATAACCTGTATGAGCTGGGTCTGCTGGAGGAGGTGGCGCAGGGCGCCGACCGTGTTCAGGATATCCTGCTTCGGGTTTCCCCAGGGGTGGACCCCCATACACACGCCTACATCAGTACGGGTGCCCTGGACAGCAAGTTCGGGTTTCCCGTAGAGACGGGGCAGGCGGCGGAGGCGGTGCGGCGGGCCCTGGCATCCCGCCACCTGCGACTTCTAGGGCTGCACTGCCACATAGGGTCTCAGTTGCTTGAGACCGAACCGCATGCGCAGGCCGTACGCGTGACCCTGGGGTTCGCCGCTCGAATGAGGGAGGAGGGCCTCCAGACGGTGGAGTTCAGCCCCGGCGGAGGGTTCGGCATTGCCTACACTCGTGACCAGGAGCCGTCCACCGTTGCCGCCCATGCGGAGGCCATCACCTCCGCCCTGAAGCGCGAGTGCGAGGCCCTGGGCTTTGCCAACCTGCCGACACTGGTCATCGAGCCGGGACGGTCCATCGTTGGGCCGGCGGGGGTTGCTCTCTACACCGTTGGGTCCCGTAAGGCTATCCCGGGCGTGCGCACCTATGTGAGCGTGGACGGAGGGATGGGGGACAACATTCGCCCGGCCCTCTACGAAGCCCGGTACGAGGCTGTTGTCGCGAACCGGATGGGCCAGGAGGCGGAGGAGCGTGTGACCATCGCTGGGAAGTTCTGCGAGTCCGGGGATATCCTGGTGAGTGACGTGGACCTTCCGGCCACGGAGCCCGGCGATATCATCGCCATACCGGCATCGGGTGCGTACTGTCCGGCCATGGCCAGCAACTACAACATGGCCCCCAGGCCCGCCATCCTCATGGTGCGCGACGGCGCCGCCCGCCTCATTCGGCGTCGGGAGACGTACCGGGACATGATGGCCGCGGACGTTGTGTAACTCCTCCGTATTTATAAGTCAACACAATCGCTGACCAAGACTTTGTCTGTATGATTGGGCTGGAACCCCTTGGTATGAACTTGTTAAATAGCTGGTGAAAACTACAGACTATTTTGAGGAGCAGGTGCTGCGGAAACGACCGTATATCCGCAAAGATTGGTGTGAGATGGCATTGCGTTGACCGGCTCGTCGCGAAGTTCAACAGGATGGTAGAGTTCGCTATTGGGTATTCATTCCAGAGTTGGGAAGGGATCTTCGCGTGGTAACATTGGAAGATGGCGAAACTGTCCACAATGCCTTTCCAGACAGAGACTTCCAAGGGGTATAACTATGAAGCTCCACTACTATCCAGCGACGGATTCCCTGTACATAGAGCTTTCCGAAGTTGCTAGTAAAGACTCGCAAGAGGTTGCTCCTGGAGTAGTCCTGGACTTTGGCGCTGATGGACGTCTTGTGGGCATAGATATTGACCACGCTAGCCAAATGGTGAACCTGTCACGCCTGGAGGCTTTGGGCTTACCACTGGCAACGTTGCGCGCAGTGTAAATGCCGAGAGGGTCGCTTCTCCGCGATTGTTGGTATTATGCCCACTTGGAAAATCCGTGGACAGGACCACCTAGTCCAGGCGCTCAGCCGGAGCCTTCAGCAGGACCGGCTCTCCCACGCCTACCTGCTTATTGGTCCGCCCCAGGTTGGCAAGGGGACACTGGCCGTAGACCTGGCCCGGGCGGTCAACTGCCTTGATGAGCAGGAGAGACCCTGCGGCGCGTGCCAGCAGTGCCAACGCATTGAGAGCGGCATTCATGCCGATGTTCAGGTGATCGGGCTGGCGATGGATGAGCGGACGGAGCGCCCCCGGACGGAGATTACCATCGACCAGATACGGGAGCTGGAGCAAGCAGCGACGCTGAAGCCGTATGAAGGGGCCTGCCGGGTGTTCATCATCGACGGCGCCGAGCGTCTGAATCAGTTTGCGGCCAACGCTCTGCTCAAGACCGTGGAGGAGCCACCGCCCCAGGTCTTGCTACTACTCCTGACGTCCAATGAGGAGGCGATCCTGCCGACCCTGCGCTCACGATGCCAGCGGCTGGAGCTGCGGCCGCTAGCCCGGGAGGCCGTGGCCGACTTCCTTGTACATGAGCACGGCCTTGCCCAGGAGCAGGCCCACCTGCTTGCCCACCTTTCCGGCGGCAGATTGGGGTGGGCAATAGCCGCCGCCAACGCCCCTTCCATCCTGGAGGAGCGGGCTCAGCAGCTTCAGCGCCTCCAGGATGTCATCGATGGCGGCCTGGAGATACGATTCGCATACGCCCAGGAGCTTGTCGCTCAGTTTAGCAGGAGCCGTGAGTCGGTCTGGCAGGCGCTAGGTCTCTGGCTCCAGTGGTGGCGGGACGTGCTGGTGCTCCAAGAGGGCTCCCTGGATCTGGTCGTGAACTTGGACTATCGGGAAGCACTGGAGCGACTGGCCCGGCGGGTTGGGCCGGTGGACGTGGCCCTGGTTGTCAAGGAGGTGGTGGCCACGCTGCAGCGGCTGGAGCAGAACGCCAGCCCAAGGCTGGCGTTGGAGGCTCTCATGCTGATGTTACCCAGGGCCCAGACGGTTCCGGCGTGAAGAGAGGGCATCAGGCTCACGGTAAGCCAGACGCCCTTTCTTGTTTTCCTATCTGCAGATATTCTAGTCGTCGCCGGAGTTGTTGAACTCGTCCAGCAGGTCCTTCAGCTCCAGGCACTCGTCCCGGTCGGGGTCTCCGCCTAGAATGGGGTCTCCAATCTGGGCCGCTAGGAACGCTATTGCGGCATCGATTGTAGGACCGATGTCATCGCCTGCTGCTGAGGGATCGGCCCCGTTCCTGATGTTCAGGATGGCGCCCAGCAGTTGGGCCCGTAATTGGTTCCTTGCATCCTTGGCCTTCGCGCCTTTGAAGATGGCCCGCGCCTCTTGCACGGTGGTCACGGTGGTATCGCCAAGATCAATGGGGCCTATCGCCAGCATCTCCGCGAGATGCTCCTGGTGGTTCTTCCAGTACCCTATGGTGAGACCACCTTCACCCTCCTCCTGGTCACACAGGCTCAGGATGTCCACACTCCACGCCCTGAGCAGCCTCTCCCCGTAGCGCTGGCCGTCAAGTGAGAGCAGGACATCTCCATAGAAGATGTCCACCTGGGCGGCGCAGCCTGGCAATGCCACTTGTAGGTCCAGGGTTCCGTTGAGCACCTGGGCTGCCGGGACCGTGCCAATGGTGAAGTCGAAGAGCACCTGGTTGTCGATGGTATTGTCAACCCATTTGTACGAGGCTATCCCGACCTGGAAAGAGCAATGAGTCGAGGTATTGATGACCCGCCCTGTGCTATCGCTCAACATGACCCCGTTCAGCGTCTCCGTGATCTCGGACCCTTCCAGGATGCAGTCGGACGCGTAGGCGTTTGAATTGGGAACGAGCGCCAAGCTCGCGACTATGGCTAGCGCAAAGGCCAGCATATAGAGTCGTAGCTTGGAAGGTAATGGCAGTGCACTGGTCTGGCTCATGGTTGGTTCCCCCTAAACGTACTTCACAGCCTTGCTCAGCAAAGCTGATTCTCATTATTAGCTGGTTTCGGCAGGGTCACAATGAACAAACGGTGCCAACACGGAGACACCTGGTGAATAGATCGTTATAACCGGGGGTAGTGAGGATGCAAATGGGGTAGACGAGATGGCCCGTAGCTCAGGTCTGGTGACAAGGCCACGCGTCAAGAGGAAGGAGCGTAAGACCAGGGAGGCTCAGTGGCTATGCTGGAAGGTTACTCAACCCAGGGCATGAACTGGAGCCACTCCTCTTGCAGAGGGCGGGCCTGAAACAGGTAGTAGGGGTTGGGTCGTGGTGCCCTGGGCTGATGGAGCAGGCCCATGTTCGCCTCTCTGGGCGTGCGCCCTGCCTTTCTGTGGTTGCAGGGAATGCAGGCTGTCGCCACGTTCTCCCAGGAGTGGGCGCCGCCCCGGAACCGCGGGATGACGTGATCCAGGGTCAGGTTTCGACTCTCCCTACCACAGTACTGGCATACGTGTCCATCGCGGATGAAGACCTCTCGCCGGGAAAGGCGGCGTTGGAGCAATGGTCTACGTATGAGGGAGATCAGGCGGATAACAGAGGGGGCGGGCAGGGTCAGGCGTGGAGTATGGATCTGCCCGCGACCATTTACCAGCAACTCCGCCTTCCCTCGGTCTACCAGCACCACAGCCCGCCTCACGTTGCATACGTTCAGGGGCACGTAGTTCTGGTTCAGGACCAGCACTGGCGAGCTTATCGTCCCGTTGAGCATTGGCCTATGGGGAGAAGAGGGTTTCCCTCTTACGCTTGGGGCTCGTCTATCCGATCTTGCAGGGCCTCCAACGCCAGCTTGAAATCGTCGGGAACCATGCCCAGGGCGTCCGCGGGAATGGCATCCACAACATCCAACCAGATGGGCACCAGGGAAGAATCCACCAGGGCACCGTTGATGTTCCCCTGGATGCCGGACACCTTGACGATAAACCCAAGTTCGCCCTCTGGAATGTTCCCCGAATAGCGGGCGGCGAGAGTGATGAGAGCGCCGGCCAGAAGCACGCCCGTGACCAGCCCCAGAGCGAGCGATCCTATACTGTCCACCCAACCAAGGAAGACCAGGCTCAGCATCTTCTTGACCACGGACCGGGCGACCAGGGCCGCACCTATGGAGCCACCTACCAGGATCAGATAGGCTAGCGCCGTGGCGATTGTATCGCTGGAGACGCTCTCCGTGAGAGCCTCGGCCACGTCATCGGCCAATTGGCCCGCAAGGAACATACCGATGATCACACCGAGGGTGGTGAAGATTGCCCCTAGAAGGCCGATACGCCACCCCACGAATATACCGACGGCGGCCACGATTATCAGAACGATATCTATCCAGTTCATGACGCTCCTGACTTGGAGGCTGTGCTTGGGCACAGAGCAGAGTTCAGCACCTCCTCCATCTGCTCCACGAATACGAAGTTGAAGCTCCGTTTTACCTTGGCCGGAATCTTCTCCAGGTCACGTTTGTTTTGCATCGGCATGACAAATGTGGTGATCCCGGCACGGTGCGCAGCCAGCACCTTCTCCTTGATGCCTCCCACCGGCAGCACCTTTCCCCGCAGGGTTATTTCGCCGGTCATGGCCACCTCCTTGCGGACCGCCCGCTTGGAGAGGGTGGAGATCAGGGCTGTGGTCATGGTTACGCCCGCGGAGGGGCCGTCCTTTGGAATTGCCCCGGCGGGGATGTGGATGTGAATATCCCTACTGTTGAAGAACTTCTGGCCCAGCTTCCAATCCCGAGAGCGTGATCTTGAGTAGCTCACTGCGGCCTGGGCCGATTCCTTCATGACATCGCCAAGCTGGCCGGTGAGGATAAGGTTTCCCTTGCCCTCCATCAGCGTGGCCTCCACGGAAAGAACATCTCCGCCAGACTCCGTGCGGGCCACTCCGGTGGCCACGCCTACTTCGTCCTTCTGCTCTGCGGTACCCCAGGTGAAGTGAGGAGCGCCCAGGTATTTGGGCAGCAGTTGCGGAAGAACCCTGGCGGGTGCTTTCCGCTCCTCGGCAACCCTTCTGGCCACCTTCCGGCAGATAGAGCCTAGCTCTCGCTCCAGGTTCCGCACACCTGCTTCCCGGGTGTACTCCCTGGCAATCATACGGATGGTACTTGGCGGAAAACGCAGCCGGTCCACCGAGAGCCCATGCTCCTTAAGCTGATTGGGAATGAGGAAGCGACGGGCTATCTCCAGCTTCTCCTCCTCCGTATAGCCGGCCAGTTCTATAACCTCCATGCGGTCCCTGAGCGCCGGTATGACGGGGTCCAAGAGATTGCCCGTGGTGATAAACAGGACCTTTGAGAGGTCATAGGGTACCTCAAGGTAGTGGTCGCTGAAGGAGTGGTTCTGTTCAGGGTCCAGCACCTCCAAAAGGGCGGAGGAGGGATCGCCCCGGAAGTCTATGCCCACCTTGTCGATCTCATCCAGCATGAACACAGGGTTGATGGTCCCGACAGTCCGCATGGCCTGAAGGATACGTCCGGGCAGAGCACCCACATATGTACGGCGGTGGCCGCGAATCTCCGCTTCATCTCGGATGCCGCCCAGGCTCAGCCGCACGAACTTCCGGCCAAGGGCCATGGCTATGGATTTGCCTAAGCTGGTCTTTCCCACCCCCGGCGGGCCGATAAAGCAGAGGATGGGGCTGCGAAGCTTCCCCTCCGAGAGCTTCCGCACAGCCATATATTCCAAGATACGGTCCTTGACCTTGGGCAGCCCGTAGTGGTTCTCGTCCAAGACCTGCGCGGCGCGTCTGATATCAAGGTTATCTTCCGTTCTTGCCTTCCACGGAATTGAGATGAGCCAGTCAACGTACCCACGAATCACCCCGTTTTCCGGCGATGCGGACGGTATGTGCTGCAGGCGCTCCACCTCCTCCCTGGTCTTAGTGGCGGCCTCCTCCGGCATCCCGGATTCCTCTATGCCCTTTTGCAACTTCTCTATTTCGTTGATCTGAGGGTCTACCTGGGCCAGCTCCTTTTGGATGGCGTGCATCTGCTCCCTGAGGACATGCTCCCGCTGAGTCCGCTCCAGCTCCTCCTGGACCTGGGAGTTGATGCGGCTTTGAATCTCCAACACCTCCACCTCTCGTGCCAGATGCATGTTGACGAGCTGCATCCGCTTCTCAACGTCCAGAGTCTCCAAAATCTCCTGACGCTGCGCAAGCTCAAGGTTGAGAGAGGAACCGATGAGGTCCGCCAGCCATCCGGGGTCCTCGACGTTCATAGCCGCTATGTACATATCATCCGAAAGGTTCGGTGACAGATCAACAGACTTTTCAAAGAGTGCCAGGACGGCGCGCGTCAGAGCCTGCACCTGCAGGCTCTCCACGGTCTCCTCTTCCAGTAGCTCCACCTTTGCTCTGAAAACTCCCTCCGTCTGATGCACCTCCAGGATTTTTACCCGCTGCTCTCCCTGGAGCCAGACGGTAGCCATACCATCTGGCAGCTTCAGTAGCCGGCCTACCGTGACCAGCGTGCCCATCGAATAGAGATCGTCGATGCCAAACTCACGCTGGTTAGCATTTTGGCGGGCCACAACCACGATCTTGCGGTCTTCCGCCACGGCTTCCTCTATCGCCCGCTGGGACTGAGGCCGCATCACCATAAGCTGGTTGACCAGCTTGGGGAACACCACGGTGTCCCTTCTGGGGAGAAGGGGAAGCTCAAGGAGCTTCGTCTCTTGCACTTTCTTAGTCCCTCTGGTCACTGAAGTCTTTCTGGCCACTAACCATCTCCTAACCTGTGACGAAATTCCATCTCCGTAGCCAGTTTACCACGAAGGATTCGACGGCAAAAGTGACCGAGAGCGTGCGCACCTCTTGGTGAAGCGCCTCTCTACTCTAGGGACGCGAATCTAGGGACGTGAAAGCCTACTCCTTTGCGGCGCTGTCCCGCAGTTGGTTGTCATCACGTAACTCCCTATGCCCTGGTGGGCACCCACCCACTCTTTGGTACACGCTGAGAAAGACGAGTAGCGTGGGGATGGCGAAGAGCGCGCTTCCCAGGACATCACTTGGCCAATGGGCCCCAAGGTACACTCGTGATAGCCCTACCAGGAGAAGGAGCGTGGTAAGCGAAAGTACGGCCCCGTTGCGGAGCCATGGGTTGCGGATGCCGCTGGACAGGAAGATGAGGAGGCCCAAGAGCAGCAGTCCATGGTAGGCGTGACCGCTGGGGAAGCTTCCCGTGGAGGCCTGCTCCAACACTCGTACCAGATCATCCGGCGGCCGTGGTCGGTCTATGATGGTCTTGAGGACTTGGAGGAGTGCTTCTGGGATGGAGACCATCCAGACCAGCAATCCCTCACGCCATCGGCCGGTCAGCGTCAGGGCGGCCCCCACGCTGGCAATACTGACCAGGGCGACGGGTAGTCGGCCTAGGGTAGATATAGCCCTCATGAACTCTTCCAGCCACGGTGTAGCCGGAGCCTGGACCCATGTGCTCAACTGGTGGTCACCGGGAAATCTGGGGTAGAAGGCGGCAAACAGCGATAGAAGGACCGCGCCAGTCAGCGATAATTGAAGCAAGAGGGCGGCTCGTTCACTTGTCCAACTGGAGCGAAGGAGAGTTATCATGGGTTTTCACGATAACGAGACCTAAAAACATTAGATTCTACTCGGAACAGGTCCGCTGGACAAGTCCCGAAGCCGTTCTGAGAGTCGCGCCCATGAGGGTTGGTAATCGCTACCGAGGTTTTCCCTTGGGATGTTGGTTGCCGTGTGACTCCTCAAGTGCCTATAATCACTGCCAGACCTCTCTTTCTGGCTGTCATGTATGCCTACTTGGCATGAATCCAATGGGAAGAGCAGACTTTCATCATGCCTAGAGCTACCGTTATAGCAATAGATGGCCCGGTGGCCTCTGGCAAGACCGCCATAGGGAGGATCCTTGCTCGTCGGTTGGGATACAGGTGCCTGGACACTGGTCTCTTGTACCGCGCCGTTGCCTGGGTGGCTATGGAGGCAGGCGCCGATCTGGATGACGCCGATCTTCTGGTCCGGCTGGTGCAGGAGCAGCAGGTGGAGGTGGTATTTGATGATTCTAGCGAGGCCTCTATCCTGGTGAACGGCCGGAACCTGATGCCCTACTTGGAGCAACCGGAGGTCGCGGAGGGAGCCTCCCAGGTGGCCCAGGTTCCAGGGGTGCGACAGGCCCTTTTGGCCCTCCAGCGGCGTATCGGGCGAGAGGATGAGGTAGTCATGATGGGACGGGATATCGGCACCGTGGTGCTGCCAGACGCTCCGCTGAAAGTCTTCCTTACTGCATCGGTCAAGGAGCGCGCCCGCCGGCGGTACCTGGAGCTACAGGCCCAAGAGGAGAAGGTGGACTTTCCTCAGGTCCTGGAGGAGCTGGAGCAGCGGGACCGCAGGGACTCGGAGCGGGCGGTTGCACCGCTGAGGCCCGCGGAGGAAGCCCAGGTGGTTGAAACCGACGGCCTCAGTGTGCAGGACGTGGTAAAGTGTGTTATTGACCTGTTGGAGAGACCTGAGTGAGCCTTCTGTATACGCTGGGAAAGGGACTTGGTCGGTTCTGTTTCTTCACCTTCGCCCGCTGGGAGGTGATAGGACGGGAAGCCGTCCCTCCCATGGGTCGGCTCTTGGTAGTGGCCAACCATCTCTCCTACGCCGATCCCCCGGTGCTTCTGGCGGCCATGCCCCGGGTGGTGCATTTCCTTGCTCACAAGGGACTGTTTCAGAACCCCTTGGCGGCCGCTGCCTTCAGGGCATGGGGGGCCCACCCGGTTGCCAGGGAGAGCGGAGACCTGGCGGCGGGTTTGTGGGCGCTCCGGTCCCTGGAGCGGGAGGAGGCCGTTGGCCTTTTCCCTGAAGGGACGCGAAGTCCCGGTGGAATGCGCAAGGCACTGAGCGGCATATCCTATCTTGCCATGAAGTCTCAAACACCCATTCTTCCTGTTGGCATAACGGGAACGGAGAGAGTCCCCGGCCTTTGGCGGATTCCCTTTGCCTTTCACAAGATCCGGGTCAACATCGGCCCTCCGTTTACGTTACCGGCTATAGAAGGCAGGCTGGAACGCCCAGTCCTTGACTCGCTGACAGATATGGTGATGTTGCGCATCGCAGCGCTGCTGCCGGTTGAGTACCGTGGTGTCTACGGAGAGGCCTCAGCCATTCGCTGACGTAGCGCTTCAAAGCGGTCCGGAGCAAACTATGTGCGGAATCGTTGGATACATCGGAAATAGGCTGGCGGCGCCGGTCCTTATTGAGGGACTGGCCAGCCTAGAATACCGTGGCTATGATAGCGCCGGAATTGCTCTCCTGGACCCCAACAAGGGTATCGTGGTTCGGAAGGCGCCAGGAAAGCTTAGCAGCCTGGTCGAGTCTATGGAAGGGGAGCTTCCCCAGGGAACCGTGGGAATGGGCCACACGCGCTGGGCCACTCACGGGAGCCCCAACCTGGTGAATGCACACCCTCACCTGGACTGTAACGGCAGGGTGGTCATTGTCCACAACGGCATTGTGGAGAACTACAGAGAGCTGAAGGGTGAGCTCTTGGGCCAGGGCCACCGATTCGACTCCGAGACCGACAGCGAGGCTATTGTTCATCTCATCGAGGCCTATTTGGAATCCGGCGTAGAGTTGGTGGAGGCCGTCCGGGAGACGGCCCTACGGCTCAAGGGATCCAACGCCGTGGTGGCCATGGCGGTCCAGGAGCCTGACAGTTTTGTCGCCTTCCGTCTGGGCAATGCCGGTGGTATCTCCGTAGGCTATGGCGATGGTGAGATGCTGGTGGCCAGCGATCTCCCAGCTATGCTTCCCCATACGAATCGAGCGGTATTCCTGGCACCGGGTGAGCTGGTCTCGGTCAGCCGCGATGGGGCCTCCTACCGGTCGATGGAGGGAGCGGTCCTTGAGAGAAAGCCCCGGGTCATGCCTCTGGATGCCGTCTCAGTAGCGAAGGGCGGCTATAAGCACTTCATGATCAAGGAGATCATGGAGCAGCCGGAAGCGGTCACTCGGACCCTCCGTGGCCAGGTGACCTTTGACCCTGTGGATGTGGTGCTGGAAGATATCGGTCTGACCAACCGGCAACTCGCCGAAATCGACCGGGTTGTTCTGATAGGCATGGGCACCAGCATGCACGCCGCCCAGGCCGGGCGCTACATGATGGAGAGCCTGGCCTGCCTGCCTGCGGAGGTGGACAACTCATCAGAGTTCCGCTACCGCAACGCGATCCTGGGGCCTCGGACGCTGCTGGTCTCCGTGGGTCAGTCCGGGGAGACCGCGGATTCCCTGGGCGCTATGGAGGAGGCGGCGAAGCATGGCGTCAAACAGGTGACGGTGTGCAACGTTGAGGGAAGCCAGGCAACCCGCATAGCGGATGGCACTGTGTACATAGGTGTAGGGCCAGAGATCAGCGTGGCCACCACCAAATGCCTCATCGGCTCACTGGCGGGCCTCTACCTGCTTGCGGTGTATCTCGGGAAGGTCCGGGGTGCTCTGGATGCCGGGCGTATGGCCAACGCGCTGGAGGAGATGGTCACCCTCCCACGACTCTTGGGCGAGGCGTTGGAGCAGCGGGGACATATGCAGAAGCTGGCTCTGCGCTACTTCAAGTACGACCACTTTCTCTTCCTGGGGCGTGGCATCAACACCAGCATGGCCATGGAGGGCGCGCTCAAGCTCAAAGAGGTTAGCTACATTCACGCAGAGGGGTACGCCGCCGGAGAGATGAAGCACGGGCCCATCGCCCTCATTGATGAGATGATGCCGGTGGTGGCCATTGCACCCCGCAACGACCTGTACGAGAAGATGCTGAACAACATTGAGGAGGTCAGGGCCAGAGGAGGCACCGTCATCGCCTTGGCGACACGCGGAGACGAAGAGCTCCGGGAGAAAGTGAACGATGTTGTGGAGTTACCGGAGACTCCTCCTCTGCTCATGCCCATGGTGGCGGTGGTCCCACTACAGCTCCTGGCCTATGAAATTGCGGAGCGCCGGGGCTGTGATGTTGACCAGCCCCGTAACCTGGCCAAAACGGTGACTGTGGAGTAGCCTGCCTGAGGTGAAAGCCATGGAGCAGAGTCAGATGGGGATCTATCTCAATCCCAAGGAGGCGACGGTGGTGCGCATCACCTCGCCTTACTGGATCCCGGAGAAGCTGGACTGGGAGCTGGTAACCAGCGATTCAAACGCAACCCTGGTGGCTATCAGAGAGACCATCAAAGAGATGGACCTGATGCCCGATCCGGCCGCCGTCCACTGGGGCAGCCTCCCCCTCCGAGAGTAACGCCAGGCCCTGCTGCTGAGCATACCAGCCCACGGGCTCTCTGCGTGCCTGGCATCGTGGGCCCGCTGGGGCAGGCGAGAGCCTGCTCCGGGTATTCTCTAGAGAGGTTTGCGCACCTGTGAAATTTCAGAGCATTATGGTGAGGGTGCCAGTGCTGAGCGCCCTCCGCTTCAGGGATTTTCGCTTCTACTGGTTTGGCCACCTCGCCTCCGTCTCGGGCCACCAGATGTTCCTTGTAGTCCAGGGTTGGCTTGTCTATGAGCTCACCGGCTCTCCGCTTTGGTTGGGTGTAGTGGGCATTGCGGAGGCTGTTCCCTCTATTGGCCTGACTCTTTTTGGAGGTGTGGCGGCCGATAAGGTGGACCAAAGACGGCTTCTTGTTCTCATGCAATGGGCCAATGCCGCCGCTCTTCTTGTGCTGGGTACGCTGACCTCTACCGAGGTCATCCGCGCCTGGCATATTGTTGCTTTCGCCTTTGTTTGGGGGACCATTGGGGCCTTCGACCAGCCCGCTCGCCAGGCCCTGTTCCCTCATCTGGTGGACCGTCAGAACATGATGAGCGCCGTTGGGATGAACTCTACGGTCCACCCTGGGACGAGGATCGCTGGGCCCGCGGTGGCCGGTGTGATCATTGCCCAGGTGGCGAAGCTCACCGGCATGCCCTTCATGGGCGCCGCCGTTGTACTGTATCTTGCCGCGGTCTGGTATGCGGTCTTTGGCATATTCCTGCTGACTATCAGGGTGCCAAGGGTACCGCGTGCTCAGGGGCGGAACATCCTTCACGATGTCGTAGAGGGGCTGAGGGTCATCTGGCGTGATAAGGTCATCCTGTTTCTCATAGGGATGGTCTTCTTCACTAGCTATTTTGGGGGGGCGTATATTATACTGCTGCCTATTTTTGCCAAGGACATTTTGGGCGGTGGGGCCTCACTCCTTGGTTTTCTATTCGCGGCCGGGGGGGTCGGCAGCCTTTCAGGAGCGATCATCGGGGCGAGTCTGGGGAACTATAGGAGAAGAGGGTGGGTGCTCTTCTTTGGAGCCGCGTTGCAAGGTGTTGCTCTGGTCGCGTTTTCCCTCTCTCACTGGGCGGGGGTATCGTTGGTCGTGCTGCCCCTTGTGGGTGTCGGCTTCTCACTGTTCAACGTAACCGCCCAGACAACCATACAGCTCATGGTGCCCGATGAGTTTCGCGGCAGGGTGATGGGGGTGTGGGGGATGACCCATACCGTTGTGATGCCCACAGGCCGCATGCAAGCGGGAGCGGTGGCGAACTTCAGCGAGACCTCTATGGTTGGACTGCTGGGCAGAATCGCCGGGGCGCCCTTTGCCGTGGCGCTGGGTGGACTGTTGGTGGTGGCCTTCGCCGCTGTGGGGGCGGCACGCAATCACCAGGTTCGTCGTCTGGGCGTGCACGCCGATACCTTGCAGGGCGTGGGAGGGCAACGGTGAGCCTGGGCTTAGCCTCGGTCAAGCGCAGGGTGCAGGTGTTCAGCGCACTGCAGTACAGGGACTTTCGCCTCTACTGGTCCGGCCAGGTGGTTTCCGTGTCCGGCCTTCAGATGGTTATCTTGACGGAGGGTTGGTTGGTCTGGAAGCTGACGGGCTCGGAGGTGCTGCTGGGGATGGTAGGTCTGGCTGAGGCTGCTCCCGCGGTAGTCCTTAGCCTGTTCGGAGGTGCTGTGGCAGACAAGGTGGACTTGCGCCGCCTCCTTGTTGCCCTCCAGGCCGTCTATGCAGTTGCCCTGGTGCTGCTTGCAAGCCTGACCGCAATCGAGATGGTCCAGGTCTGGCACATATTCGTCTTAGCCGTAGTGTTTGGAACGGTGGAGGCCTTCGATAATCCGGGCCGACAGGCCCTCTTTCCCCACCTCCTGGACCGCAGGAACCTTATGAGCGCCGTGAGCTTGAACGCCACCATCTGGCCAGGCACAAGGATATTTGGCCCTGCCATCGCCGGTGTTGTGATCGACAGGGTGGCCATGGTGGCCAATGCACCGTTGATGGGAGCGGCAGTGGTTTTCTATCTGGCCTCTCTGGGGTTCGCTCTGTACGGCCTCTTCCTCTTTCTTATCAAGGTCCCGCCGGTTGAGCGTACCAGGAGCAAGAGTTTGCTGACAGACATTGGAGAGGGTCTGAAGTTTATCTGGAGTCAGAGGCTCTTTTCCCTTCTCATTGGAATGACCTTCCTGAACAGCTTTTTCGTTGGGTCCCATACCGCTCTTTTGCCCGTGTTCGCCAGCAACATCTTCGAAGGAAACGGCACGACCCTGGGCTCCCTCTTCGCCGCTGGTGGCGTTGGCAGCCTCTCCGGAGCCCTGGCCGCGGCGAGCCTGGCCAACTTCCGACGGCGGGGCTGGTTGATAATTGGTGGAGCGTCGATACAGGCGCTCATTCTGATGCTTTTCGCCTCGACGAGCTCCTACACGGTTGCCCTCGTGCTGCTGCCTCTGGCTGGCATTGGGTTCTCCCTCTTCATGGTAACTTCCCAGAGCACCGTGCAGTTTCTGGTACCCGACGAGTTTCGAGGGAGAGTCATGGCTGTTTGGGGCCTGACCTACAGCGCAGTCATGCCTCTGGGCAGGGCTCAGATGGGGGCGGTGGCCGGCTTCTCTCGGACCAATCTGGGAGATGCTCTGGGTAGGTTTGCTGGAGCACCCACGGCCGTGATCCTGGGCGCCTCCGTGATGCTGGCCGTTACGCTGTTCGGAGCCGGGCCTAACCCACGCATCCGTGACCTGAGCGTTCAGGAGCTCACATCCGTGCCGCGAGCTCCTGATGCTCCGCAGGAGGGCTGATCTCTAGCAGAACTCCTGTGTATGTAGGTGCTACCCATGCCCCACGTGATGCCCTAGGCGTGGCGTTTACGGCCTCCGGGGGTCTCCGGCTTTCCCTTGTCATTATCCTTGTCCCCGTCTTCATCCTCGTCTTCGCCGTTTTCCTCCACCTCTACCTCGGCGTCGATGATGATACCCTCGATGAGCACGCCCTTTACCTCCACCTCACTGCCCACCTGTGGAGTGCACTCCAGCTCCAAGACGTGGACGGTCACCGGGTCTTGGATACCGGAGATGGATACGGTCCAGGGGCTGTTCAGATCAGTGCCTTCCGTAAGGGTGGTGACGGTACCCTTGAACTCCTCGGACTCAATGCTCTCTTCCTTGAACTTGAGCTCGAATTCTCCCTTTAGCTTCGCTTCAAGCTCAAGCTCCTGAACATCGGCGGGAATCTCAAGAGTAAGCTGACCAGAAGCGTCGGTGACGCCGATCTCCTCGTCATTGAGCTCAATGGGCACGTTGGCCAGGGCCGTTCCCTGATGGGTGACCGGGAGGGTAACAGTGGCGCCAGGTGTAGCATCGCCGTTTAGCTGGAGGTTCAGCTCTCCGCTTATCCGCGGCGTTTGGGGTGGAGCCGCTCCAAACTCCAACTCAAGTTTCCCCTTCAACTCGGATTCCAGATCTACCTCGTCGGCATCCGCGGGAATCTCAAGGGTAAGCCGAACCGTGGCATCGGTGACGCCGATCTGGTCGTCATTGAGCTCAACGGGCACGTTGGCCAGGGCCGTTCCATAATGGGTGACCGTAAGGGTGGCAGTCCCCCCGGGAACCACGTCCCCCTCCAGTTGGAAGGCCAGCTCACCCTTGACCTCTGGCCCCTTCGTTGCCTTCTCTGGCTTGATCTCCTTGAACCGCTGATCGGAGCCGCTCTCCCCAATTTGGGGCTTCAGAATGTACTTGACCCCGCGTTGCGGATTGCCGGCGGCGATCACCGTGAGGTCATAGACAAAGCTCACCACGGTGTCCGTGGCCACTTCAAAGCTCTTGGATATTTGGAGCTTGCTGCTCGGTAGCTTAACCTCAACCGTCTGGCTGGGGTCATCTTTTAAGACACCAGTGACTGCGTCCACGTACACGAACACCTTGGTGTACTGGCCGTCTGGTAACGCACCGCTCCATATCACCTGGGCGTTCTCCCCTTGGAGTTGGGTGAGGTCCACGGTGGGTTCCTGGGGTGGCATCTCCATCCATTTGTCGCTTTCGCCACCCTGCAAGAGTCCAATGCGGCTGATGGAGACATCCAGGCGCTGGAACTGGTCGATGGCGTTGACCTTGTCGCTGACCAGGAAGCGGAAGTTGTAAGCTGCTTCAGGCGGCGTGACCACCTGTGTTGGGGCGACGGGCGCAGGGCTAGCCTGCGGCGCCGACGTGGAGGTGGGCTCTGCACCTCCACATGCCGCTGCCAGCACCTGCAGGGTGGCAGTGGTAAATAGCGGTGCAATCCTGAATATATGCATGCTCTTTTCCAATCATAAGACTTCACCAAGTATAACGTTGCCTAAGGAGGGGAAGTCAGGGGCAGGGCATCACCAAAACGGGTGATTTCAGGATGAGGAGGGAGTAGTCCCTACACGCTGAAAGGAAGAGAGGACGGTTCCTAGGACCTTATATGAAGGAGCAACGTTGCGGTATGCTCTTTCACACGTCCACAAACCGGAGCTCAAGCTGATGAGAGACCAGCTTTGCCTGGGCCGCAGCCAGCCGGGCCACCGGAACCCGGAAGGGTGAGGCGCTGACGTAGTCCAGCCCTATCTGGTGACAGAACTCAATGCTGGACGGGTCGCCGCCATGCTCTCCGCAGATCCCTATCTCCAGGTCCGGATTTGCCGCCCGCCCCAACTTGACTGCTGTTCGGATAAGCTTGCCAACGCCTTCCCGGTCCAGCACCTGAAACGGGTTGTCCGGCAGGATGCCGCGCTCAATGTATTGTAGGAGGAACTTACCCTCGGCGTCATCGCGGCTGATGCCGTAGGTGGTCTGCGTGAGGTCGTTGGTTCCGAAGCTGAAGAACTGCGCATCTTGGGCGATCTCGTCGGCGGTGAGCGCGGCCCTGGGAAGCTCGATCATAGTACCGATCTTGCAGGAAACCTTGATGCCCTGTTCCCGCTGTACCTCTTCTCCAACCATCTCCAACTCCCGGCGCACCAAGCGGAGCTCGTTGGCGTGTCCTACCAGGGGAACCATGATCTCCGGGCGAGGGATCAGGCCCTCCTTGGCCAGCTCGCAGGCTGCGGTGAAGATGGCCCGTGCCTGCATCTCTGTGATGGCATTGTATAGAATGCCCAGGCGACATCCTCGCAGGCCCAGCATGGGGTTTTGCTCCCGCATCTCGTTCACCATGCCCAGGAGCTTCTCCTTCTCCGCCAGGTTGGAGGAGTCCCCCCCCTTTGAGCGGAGCACGGTAATCTCTACCAGGAGGTCCTCATGGCTGGGCAGAAACTCATGCAAGGGTGGGTCCAAGAGCCGTATGATCACCGGCTTACCGGTCATAGTCCTGAGGATGCCCTTGAAGTCCTGTACCTGGAACGTCAACAGAGCACCCAGGGCCTCGTGGTAGCTCTTGACCTCCTTGGAAGCCGCCACTATGGCCTTCTGATCCGCCAGTCGCTCAAGCCCCTTGGCGGAGTCGTCGCGTGCGGCAACCTCTTCAAGCCTCTGGAGCTCTCCTTCCAGCCGGGTAGCTTCCGCGGCGGCCAGGATCATACACTGCATGATGGGCAGCCGCTCCTCCTCAAAGAACATATGCTCCGTGCGGCATAGGCCAATCCCCTCAGCGCCAAACTCCAGGGCGCGTTCGGCGGCCCAGGGATCATCGGCGTTTGCCCAGACACCCAACCGTTTGACATCGTTGGCCCAGCCCAGGAGGGTGTTGAGGTCCACCTCCTCAGAAAACCGTGGCTCGATGGTGGGCAGGCTTCCCAGGAAGATCTCACCGGTGGCACCGTCTATGCTGATCTCCTCACCTTCGTTGAACACTCGGCCGTCCACCGTACATCGCCGGGCATCCGGCTCCACTTTCAGGGCGGCGGCCCCGGCGACGCATGGCTTACCTAGCTGCCTGGCTACCACGGCGGCGTGGCTGGTAGTACCACCCCGGGCGGTGAGAATGCCCTTGGCATGCAGCATTCCGTGGACATCGTCGGGGTTGGTCTCTGGCCTTACCAGGATGACGCTCTCACCTTGTAACCCCAGGGTCTCAGCCCTATCGGCATCGAATATAGCCTTCCCACTGGCCGCTCCGGGAGAGGCGTTGAGCCCGTAGGCCAACAGTTTTCCCAGCTCCACGGCGCTCTCCTTGGCCGCTTCGTCGAATCGGGGTAGTAGAAGGTGGTTGATCTGTTGTGGCTCCACTCGCTGGAGGGCCTCCTCCCTGGTGATCAGCTCTTCCTTGACCATATCCACCGCGATCTTGACGGCCGCTTGGGCCGTGCGTTTGGCGGTCCTGGTCTGAAGCATGTAGAGCTTACCCTTCTCTATGGTGAACTCCAGGTCCTGGGCGTCCCTGTAGTGGTCCTCCAGGCGTTGGGCAATCTGGAGCAGCTGCTGGTACTGCTTGGGCATGGCCCGTGCCAGCTCTTCTATCTTCTCCGGGGTACGGATGCCGGCAACCACATCCTCTCCCTGGGCATTGGGGAGGTATTCACCGTACAACTGCTTCCTCCCGGTGGCAGGATCTCGCGTGAAAGCGACGCCGGTGCCGCTATCGTTCCCCATGTTGCCAAACACCATGGTCACCACGTTGACCGCGGTCCCCAGGTGGTGGGGAATGCCCTGGAAGTTGCGGTAATCCACGGCGCGTTTGCCGTTCCAGCTGGCGAAGACCGCCTTGATGGCCAGTCTAAGCTGCTCCATCGGGTCCTGGGGGAATCCCGTGCCCGTCTCCCTCTCCACGAGGGCCAGAAACTGGTCGGCAACCTCCTTGAGGTGCAACGCCGTCAGGTCGGTGTCTGCGGAGGCGCCGACGCGCTCCTTGAATGCGTTGAGGATATCGTCGAAGGCCTCGCCGGAGATGTCCAGCACGATCTTCCCAAACATCTGAATGAAGCGGCGGTATGCATCGTAGGCGAATCGCTCGTTGCCACTGGCCTGGATTATTCCCGGGACGGTATCCCGGTTTAGGCCCAGGTTCAGGATGGTGTCCATCATGCCCGGCATAGACACCTTGCCCCCGGAGCGTACGGAGACCAGGAGGGGATCGGCTGGATCGCCGAGGGCTTTGCCGGTCTCCGCCTCCACCTCCTTCAACGCCTCCATGGTCTGCTCCCACATCCCCGGTGGGAACTCCTCCGAGGAGTCATAGTAGGCATTACAGGCCTCAGTGGTGATGGTGAACCCCAGTGGCACCGGAAGCTGCGCAGCGGTCATCTCCGCCAGTCCTGCTCCCTTCCCTCCCAGGAGGTCGCGCATCCCCGCTGAGCCCTCTCTAAGGAGATAGACCCATTTCTTCGTTTTTTGCCTCGTCGCCATACAAGAACCTCTGCCTTGTCGGTTGTGTGGCGGAGGGAGTATATCATCATCCGCCACCCAGGGTGGACTCCGGTAAATACGGAGCGCCGCCGCCTTTCTGGAGGGGGAACGCCATGCTATAGTGCCAGCGAAAGGAGGCGTAGATGACCGACCACCGGGTCCGCCTGCGTCTGGAAGCAGCTGAGGCATCCCTTTCCCCCTATGCCATGACCACAGCGCGCTCCAGGGGAAGGGATGTGCTCGAATCGCCGTCCCCACTGCGCACGGAGTTCCAGCGGGACCGGGATAGGATCATCCACACCAACGCCTTCCGCCGCTTGAAGCATAAGACCCAGGTGTTCATTGCACCCCTGGGAGACCACTTTGCTACCCGCCTTACCCATACCCTGGAGGTCGCCCAGATCGGCCGGACCATCGCCCGCGCCCTCAACCTGAACGAGGACCTGGAGGAGGCCATCTGCCTGGCCCACGACCTGGGCCACACCCCCTTTGGTCACGTTGGTGAGGAGACCATGAACAAGTTGGCCCCCGGCGGCTTTCACCATAGCCAGCAGAGCCTCCGAGTAGTGGAGGTGTTGGAGAAAGAGGGCCGCGGGCTGAACCTCACCTGGGAGGTTCGCCAGGGCATTGTCAGCCACTCCAAGCCGCGGGGCGATTTCCTGGGCAAACAGCTCACCAGGTACCTTACCCTGGAGGCCCAGGTGTGCCGGCTTTCCGATGCCGTTGCCTATCTGAACCACGACATCGCAGACGTCGTTCGCGCGGGCATCCTGCGGGAGGAGGAGCTGCCCGCCGTCGTGCGGCGTACCCTGGGCTCTCGCCACTCCCAGCGTATCGATACCATGGTCACTGATGTGGTGGAGGCCTCCTGGAGGTGTAGCGGCCTGGCGGAGGGGAGTGGCCGGCGTCCCAGCATCACCATGAGTCCACGCGTCCGCCGAGCGCTGAACGTCCTGCGGGAGTTCCTTTTTGAGCGAGTCTACGTCCCCGAGAGCACAGGGGAGCAGTCTCGTCGTGCCCAGGAGGTGCTCACCTTCCTGCACCATCACTTCGCCAACCACCCGGAGAATGTCCCGGAGGAGTACTGGGTGCGGGAGGACCCGCCGGAGCAGATGGCCGTGGACTACATTGCAGGGATGACCGATCAGTATGCCCTGCGGCTGGCGGAGCGGCTATGCCCAGGAATCTCCGGCGGAGCCTTTGCGGGGAGGGTGTAGGAGAGGGCCTATCGATCACCTTCCAGTTGAGACATAGTAATGGGGAAATTGTCTGAATCAGGAGCCCCCTGGCCAACAGGCCAGGGGGCTCCTGACCTTCGACGAAGTAAAGGCCCGGTCTGTTTATGCAGACTGGATAGCCGGTAAACGGGAAGTGGTATGATGAGGAGTGAAGGCGATATACTCAGCCCAGATATGAATCTAAGACGGCTGCTGCTTCTTACCATTCTGGCTCCCTCGACTTTCGTGGTGGGGGTGGTGGTTCTCAGCTACCTCTCTCACCAGGCTGGCTTCCTGACCCACGGAGGGGAGCATCTCCTCTTGGCGGTGATCATGGTGACGGGAATTATTCCATTCTCCTTCTTTGCCCACCATATCTTCCGGAGCATTGAGAAGCACATACTCCCGCAGAACCGGACCACTGAAGAGTCCCTGGAACTGGACCCGGTGCTCCGTTCCGCCTCAAAGGCGGTGTTGGAGGTCACCGGCGGCGAGGCGGCTGAGGTGCGGCTGGTGGCCCAGGGAAAGACCAACAGAGAGATCGGGGAAAAGCTGTTCATCAGCGAGAGCACGGCGAAGTACCACCTTCGGAACATACTGGACAAGCTCCACCTTGAAAATCGTGCACAAGTGGTGGCCTACGCCACGCGCCGTGGCTTGGACAGGAGAAACGACGATCCAGAACGCTCCTAGCTGCTTGATTCGGCAACGCAACACGTCAGAGAAAGAGGGGCTATGAAGTTTGCACTGACCCTTACCCTGTCGGAGCGGTACGAGCCGGGCATGAACCTGACCAAAACACTGCGTGAGGCGGTCTACCTGGTAAGGATGGCGCGGGAGTACGGGTTTGATGGTGTGGTGCTCAGCCAGCACTACCTGACGCACCCACACCAGGCCGCCGCTACCATGCCCGCCCTGTCACGCCTGGCCGCTGAGGCCGAGGGTATGCTCATGGGCCCTATGATCCTGCTGCTGCCCCTTCACTCCCCGGTGCAGGTTGCCGAGGAGATGGCCACCTTTGATGCCATTACCGGGGGGCGCTCCGTGCTTGGCGTTGGGCTGGGGTATCGGGAGGAGGAGTTCTCCGCCTTTGGCATCGACCGGAGGGAGCGCGTGGGGCGTATGGTGGAGGGCCTGGAGGTCATAAAGAGGCTATGGACGGCGGATGAGGTAGAGTTCCACGGAAGATACTACCATCTCCCCTCGGTCGAGCCTACTGCCAAGCCGGTGCAGAAGCCCCATCCTCCCATCTGGGTGGCGGCTAACGTGGATGCCGCCGTGCGTCGTCTGGGCCGTCTTGGGTACACGTGGGTGATCAATCCCCACTCGCCCATCTCTGACATAGCGCCTCAGGTGGAGATGTACCGTACCGTTCTGCACGAGCATGGGCATGCCATGCCTGCCCTCTTTCCTATAAGGAGGGATGTCTACCTAGGGGAGGACTCAGAGCTGGCGTGGAAAGAGGCGGGGCCCGTACTCGGCTGGCGTTACAACGTCTATCAGCAGTGGGGCCAGGATAAGATGCTGGCGGAAGGCGATACCTTCGCTCAGCCCTTTCGCGAGCTGGCGGCGGACCGATTTATCATCGGGACGCCGGAGGAGTGCGTGGAGACGTGTCGTCGCTATGAGCGGGAGATGGGTGTGAACTATCACGTGGTACGTCTCAACTACGTGGGCATGTCCTTTGAGGCCAAGGTGCGGCAGATCCGCCTCTTTGGTGAGGGGGTGATTCCCCATTTCAAGGGCGACTCCGAGTAACTGGCGGAAACTTGCCAGCGAGGTGCTTCCCCATCAGCGACTGTATGCGCTAGAGTTGGGCAATCGGTATGTCGCTTGCAGATGACGTAAAAGAGCGCCTGGATATTGTGGAGGTGGTGGGCCAGTACGTGCCCAACCTCCTGAAAGCGGGCCGTAACTTCAAGGCGCTCTGCCCCTTTCACTCGGAGAAGACCCCCTCTTTCGTTGTCTTTCCTGACCGCCAGACCTGGCGCTGCTTCGGAGCCTGTGCCATCGGCGGCGACGCCTTTGCCTTTGTGATGCGGAAGGAGCAGATGGGCTTCAGCGATGCCCTCAAGATGCTGGCCCAGCGTGCCGGGGTGACTATCCCCCAGCGGCCGACCCGCCAGGAGGACGAGTCGCTCTACCGGACCAATGAGGCGGCTGCCGCGATGTTCCAAGAGTTGCTGCACTCACAGCGGGGAAGCACGGCTCTGACGTACCTGGAGAGTCGGGGGTTGGATAGAGAGGCTACGGAGCAGTTCCAGCTGGGACTCAGCCCCGGAGGCGGTGATGAGCTACTGAAGCATCTTGCGGCCGCCAGCTTCTCCCAGCAGCAGGTGGTTGCGGCGGGACTGGCCACCAGTAGGGAGAACGGCCCACCCCGAGACATGTTCAGGGGACGGCTTATGTTCCCTATCCATGATGAGCGTGGTCGCCTTGCGGGATTCGGGGGGCGCACCCTGAATAGTGGGGAGCCCAAGTATCTGAACTCACCGCGCACCCCGGCATTTGATAAGAGCCATATTCTGTATGCCTTCCACCGGGCCAAAGAGGGCATCAAGGAGAGTGGAGAGGGTGTGGTAGTTGAGGGCTACATGGATGCCATTGCAGCCCATCAGCATGGCTTTAGGAACGTCGTCGCCTCTATGGGGACCGCCCTCACGGAGGCGCAGGTTCGGCTTTTGCTGGGGACCGGCCAGCGGTTCGTGCTTGCCCTTGATCCCGATCCTGCCGGCCAGGCGGCCACTTTCCGAAGCCTTCAGAGCTCGTGGCAGAGGTTTCAACACCGGGTGGCGGTAAGCCGTCGGGGCGTCACCTTCTATGAGAAACCCTTCGAGGTCACGTTGAGCGTGGCGGTGCTGCCAGAGGGGGAAGACCCTGACCAGGTGATCCGCCAAGACCCCACCGTGTGGAAGCGACTCATCCAGGATGCCCCTGCTCTCCCGGAGTACCTGCTGGAGAAGGCCGCCTCCTGGTGGGATCTGAGCACCGATGAGGGGAAAAGCCAGGCCAACGAGCAGCTCTTCCCGTTTTTTGCCTCCATGACCAACGTCTTTGAGAGGGAGCGGTACCTCAGAAGGCTGGCGGACCTCCTTGGAGTGGCGCCGGAGACCCTTGCGGCCAGCGTTAGCAAGCCCCAGAGGCGCTCATCTCAACGCGATGCGCCATTGGGACCGCCTCAAACCTTGATAGCCCCCTTTGAAGGGGAGCGCCGTGACCCTTTGGAGGAGCACCTGATGGGCTATATCTTACAATGGCCAGACTTGAAGAAGCTGGCCAGCGGTCTACCACCGGAGGCGCTCCGCCGACCGGATAGCAGAGAGCTCTTCACTCGTTGGCTAAAATGTTCTACAATAGAAGAGCTAGTCCTTAGCGTAGATGAGGCGCTGAAAGACCACATAGAGCTTCTTCTCTCTGCACCATTCCCTGCCGCAGAACACCGCCAGCGTGAGCAGGCGGTGGAGCAGTGTGTCCATCGGCTGGAGGAGCGACGGCTGCGGGAGCTCAAGGCGGAGGAGGCGCTTCTCCTCAGCCAATCCACCCCGACAGATGGGGAAGAGGGTGGGGAGCCGCAGGACATGGATGCGCTGGAGCAGCGGGTAGTGGACACCAACGAGCGCCTTCGACAGCTGTTCTACGACAGGGCTCAAACTCAGCAGCGCGGATAGCGGTACGGGAGAGCAATGGAACAACAATTGAAACCCTTCGACGAAACCATCAGTGATAGTGAGCATGGTGTCTCCAAATCGGAGCTGATGAACCTGGTCCCCGGGGCCAACTTTGCGGCTACGGAGGAAGGTGCTGACCTTCTTCCCAACGGGGCACCGGACGTGAGGGCGGTGATAGATGGTGACAGGGAAGTCGAGGACGAAGGCCCACTCGACAGCCTGGAGAGCGAAAAGAAAAGCCTCCGACTGGCCAAGTCCCAACGAGAGGCGGAGGAGCTGCTTGATGCCGAACTCACCTATGACCCGGTTCGGATGTACCTCCGTGAGATCGGCCGGGTCAGCCTGCTGACCGCCAAGATAGAGCGGGAGCTGGCCCGGCAGATGGAGTGTTGGAAGTATGTGGAGCACCTGGAGCAAGAAGCCCTGGAGTCCAATGGCCATCCAGTCAGAGCGTCGGGGGCCATCCTTCATATCCTGGAGCAGCTCTCGGAGCAGGCTACGCTGGCACATCATCTGGCCGTCAAATACGAGTTGTCAGATCCCTTGCCTCTCACCGAGTTGGTATCCAACGAAGCGCTGCGATTGGCCATAGACCACGATTTCAACGTTGAAATGATTGAGAGCCTGTCCGAATCCATGGACGGTATGGGGGAGGATGAGGTTAGAAAGAAGCTTATGGCCCTCTCTCTTCATAGCCGGCTCTTTCCGGAGGAGGTGTTGGAGGTAGTCGGAGGGGATACCTCTCTGGAACAGCTGGCGGCTCTGGTGGACGAAGGGATGCTGGTCAGCCAGCTCCAGCCGTATGAGCTGGTCTTTCGGCTTCACCTGGACCGGGTGAGAGAGGCGGGCCATCGGTCTCAGCAGCACATGGCTGAGGCCAACCTCCGGCTGGTGGTCAACGTAGCAAAGAAGTATATCGGCCGGGGGATGTCCCTCCTGGACCTGATCCAGGAGGGCAACATCGGCCTGATGCGGGCGGTGGAGAAGTTCGACTACCGCAAGGGATACAAGTTTTCCACCTACGCCACCTGGTGGATCCGCCAGGCCATCACCCGGGCCATTGCGGACCAGGCCCGCACCATCCGGATCCCGGTGCACATGGTGGAGACCATCAACAAGCTCATTCGCGTGAGCCGGCGGTTGGTCCAAGAGTATGGACGGGAGCCCACCACGGAGGAGATCAGCGTGGGCATGGAAGTGTCACCGGAAAAGGTACAGGAGATCCTCAAAATTTCTCAAGGCCCGGTCTCCCTGGAGACTCCCATTGGTGAAGAGGAGGACTCTCACCTGGGCGACTTCCTCGAAGATCGCTCGGGCTTGGCCCCCGCAGACGCCGCCAGCTATCAACTCCTCAGAGAGCAGGTTGGTTCAGTCCTGGATACCCTCAATGAGCGGGAGAAACGGGTACTCCAGCTCCGCTTTGGGCTGGAGGATGGCAGAAGCAGGACGCTTGAGGAGGTGGGAAAGGTGTTCGGGGTGACCAGAGAGCGCATCCGGCAGATAGAGGCCAAGGCGCTTCGAAAGCTGCGGCACCCCACCCGGTCAAAGAAGCTCCGGGACTTTTTGGAATAGAGCCGCTGGATATGGGCCACACGGAGGGGGTGTTCAGAAGAGCACCCCCTCCGTTTCTGGCGGGCCGTGTATCAGCCACAACGCGATAGGGGACACCAATACCACCGTAACGGTCGCTCTAAGGAGTACCGCCCAATGCCTGAGGCGCCAGACCTGCACGTGATAAGAGAGCTCCTCACTGAACGGATCGCGGGCAGGGAGGTCACAGCGGCACGGGTGCTCAGGCCCACGGTCCTTCGTTCCCTGGCGTCCCGGGACTTCCCGAGCGACATTGTAGGGCGATCTGTCGGGAGCATTGACCGGCGGGGCAAATACCTGCTGCTCTCGTTATCGGGCAAGCGCATGGTGGCCATCAACCCCATGCTCACCGGAGCCCTCCAGATCTGTGCTCCCTCAGAACGGGTGTACAAGCGTACCTGTATTGTCCTGACCTTCGCAGAAGACCTGGATCTTCGCTACATTGATGACCGGCAGATGGGTAGGGTCTACTATGTCTCTCCCGACCAGCTTGACCAGGTGCACGGCCTGAAAGAGCAGGGGCCGGACGTGCTGGACGACGCCCCTTCATTCGACGAGTTCAAGGCCCGCCTGCAGCGATACCGCGGTGAGATCAAGGGTATCCTCACCCGGGGGTTTGTCCTGTCGGGCATCGGGAACGCCTACAGCGACGAGATACTCTTCGCCGCTGGCATCTCCCCCTTTCGCAAGCGCAACTCGCTCTCCGACGACGAGCTGCGGCGGCTCTACGAGTCTGCCCGCCAGGTTACGGAGGGTGCGGTGGCCGTGCTCAGGCAGCGGATGGAGCAGGCGACTCACCGCAAGATACGCGACTTCCTCCAGGTCCATAACAAAGGGGGCCAGCCATGCCCCCGCTGTGGCGGTACCATCAGCCAGCTCACCGCCAACCAGCGGATCACCAGCTACTGCCGCCACTGTCAGCCCGGAATGCTGCTCCGGAACTAGCAGGGCTTCAGTCTTTCAGCCCTAGTACCGGTTCCCGCTCCCTGACCGGCGCTCTGCGTTTGAGGTATACTGCCGTATGTGCCAACTGCAGGTGATAGCGGAGTGAAGCGTAGCTATGGCAAAAGAGGGAGAAGAGGCATCGGCTCGCTATAGGCGCTACCTGGAGGCCGAGCTGGAGGCGGTGGCCCTCTACCGTGGGCTTGCCGAAGCCGAATCTGACTCCCACCGTGCCGAGGTGTTCCGCACCCTTGCCGATATGGAGGTGCGCCATGCCAGCCGTTGGGCGGAGAAGCTCGGGTTGGCTTCCACCGGTCTTGAGGCGTATCGGCCCGGCCTCCGCGTCCGTCTCATCGCCTGGGGTGCCCGGCGGCTCGGCACCAGACGGGTGATGCCCCTGGTCATGCGAATCGAGGGTGCGGATACAGATATGTACGCGGGGGACTCCGAGGCAACGGATATCGTCAGGGAAGAGCGTGGACACTCCCGTACCCTGAGGGGCCTGGCATCATTTAGATCCCATACCGAAATAGACAGCGGTGAGCGGCAGGGCTCGGGAGCCAGCGGTGCCCTGCGTGCGGTGGTCTTGGGCTTTAACGATGGCCTGGTCTCCAACTTCAGCCTGGTTATGGGTGTTACCGGCGGCACCTCTGACCCAGGGATCATCCTTCTGGCAGGGGTTGCGGGTCTTTTGGCGGGCGCCTTTTCCATGGCGGCGGGCGAGTACGTCTCTATGAGGGCCCAGCGTGACCGCTTCGAATATCAGTTGGAGATGGAACGCGGCGAGCTGGAGGAGTTTCCGGAGGAGGAGACCGAGGAGCTGGTGCTCATCTATCAGTCCAAAGGACTCACGGAGGGAGAGGCCAAGACGGTGGCCAGTCGGATCATGCAGGACCCAGCTATTGCCCTGGACACCATGGCCCGGGAAGAGTTGGGGCTTGACCCCAGGCAGCTTGGCTCCCCAGGGGGAGCCGCCATTAGCTCCTTCGTGGCCTTCGCAGCAGGTGCCCTTATTCCTGTCTTTCCCTACATTATTGGTGAAGGGGTATTTGCCTTCTCCCTGAGTGGTGCACTCAGTATCCTGGCGCTGGTGGGCGTCGGATCGCTCCTCTCGGCACTCTCCGGGAAGCATGCCCTGTGGGGTGGGGCTCGTATGCTCATCATAGGCATATCCGCCGCCACGCTCACTTTCGGCATCGGCTCCCTGGTGGGTATCACCCTGGACTAACCAGAGCCGCGAGTCAGGAGCACCGTCGCCTTTACCCGTGCCAGCTATTAGGATAAGGTATCGCTGCTAACCTCCCAGCATGCAGATCGGAGGAGTGTGATGGCCGATTCCCAGCAGTATGATGTCATTGTGGTGGGCGCGGGCAATGCGGCCCTGGGCGCGGCACTGTCTGCCCGGGAAGGCGGAGCAAGCGCGGTTGTGCTAGAGAGAGCGCCTGTTGCGCTGCGCGGAGGCAACACCTTCTTCACCGGCGGTGCCATCCGCTTTGCCTTTGATGGCTGGGAGCAGTTCTCCCAGCTGATCCCGGACCTCTCTCAGTCGGAGAGGGACTCCATGGAGGTCCCGGACTACCCGCCCTCGCAGTTCTACAGCGATCTGATGCGAGTCACCGAGGGAAAGTCCGATCCTGATCTGGCCCAGGTCCTGGTGCATCAGTCCTTCCCCACCATGCTCTGGCTTCAGAAACAGGGAATGCGCTTCGTTCCCCTGTGGGGCCGCCAGGCCTTCAAGATCGGCGATAAGTACCGCTTCTGGGGTAATTTGAACCTGGAGGCGGTTGGTGGTGGCAAGGGCCTCTCCGACCAGCTCTTCGAGATGGCGGAGAAACGGGAGGTGGAGGTGCGCTACCAGACCGGCATGGTGAGCCTGCTCCAGGACCAGCGGGGGGCCGTCCGAGGAGTAAAGGTGAAGGGGCCGGAGGGGTTTGAGGAGATAGGCGGCAAGGCGGTTGTCCTGGCGTGTGGTGGGTTTGAGGCCAACGTGGAGATGCGCACCCGCTATCTGGGGCCCGGCTGGGAGTATGCCAAGGTCCGCGGCACCCAGTTCAACACCGGCGATGGTATCCGGTGCGCCCTGGATATAGGTGCCCAGCCCTACGGCAACTGGAGTAGCTGCCACGCCGTGGCCTGGGACCTGAACGCACCCCCCTTTGGCGATCGCCAGGTCACGGACCTGTTCCAGAAGCACTCCTATCCCTTCGGGCTCATCGTCAACATTGAGGGGAAACGGTTCGTGGATGAGGGCGCCGATTTTCGCAACTACACGTATGCCCACTACGGCCGCACCATCCTCACGCAGCCCCAGCGTGTGGCCTTCCAGATCTTCGACGAGAAGGTGAAGCACCTGTGGCGCGATGAGTACAAGATCCCTCAGGTCACCAAGGGTGAGGCGAATACGCTGCGAGAGCTTGCGGAGCAGATGGACATAGACACGGACGGTTTTGAGAAGACCATCAACGAGTACAATGCGGCGGTGCAGCCCGGCGACTACAATCCCACCGTTCTGGACGGCAAGCATACTAAAGGAATCGATCCTCCCAAGAGCAACTGGGCCTTACCCATAGACACCCCGCCGTACTACGGATTCGCTGTTACCTGTGGCATCACCTTCACCTTTGGCGGGCTGAAGATAAACAACCGCGCCCAGGTGCTGGACACGGAGGACCTGCCGATTCCCGGGCTGTACGCCGCTGGTGAGCTTGTGGGCGGCCTCTTTCACATGAACTACCCCGGGGGGTCCGGGCTATGCTCCGGCGCGGTGTTCGGCAAGATAGCGGGTAGCAGCGCGGCGGAGGATCTGCCCAAGCTCTAGGCGTCGGTTGGCCTGAGTGACGGTACGGCGCTTAGCCGAACAGTCCGCCCAGTCCCTTCATGCCGCGTCCTGAGGCCATCTGCTTCATCACCTTCTGCATCTGCCGGAACTGGTTCAGGAGCTGGTTCACATCCTGGGGCGTGGTGCCGCTGCCCTTGGAAATGCGCCGTCGCCGGCTTCCGTTGAGGATGTCCGGGTTGTGCCGCTCCTTTGGAGTCATGGAGTAGATGATGGCCTCTACCTTCTTGAGGCGCGTCTCGTCGGTGGCCTCCGTGGGCAGCTTGCGTGCTAGTGACGAAACACCGGGGATCATCTCCAGGAGCTGACTCAGGGAGCCCATACGCCGTATCTGCTGGAGCTGCTGGAGGAAGTCCTCCAGGTCAAAGGTGGCGCGGCGTATCTTCTGCTCAAGCTCCTTGACCTGCTTCTCCTCCACCTGCTCTTGCGTACGCTCTATGAAGGTGAGGAGATCGCCCATGCCCAGGATCCGGGAGGCCAGGCGGTCCGGGTGAAACGCCTCCAGGGCGTCGGACTTCTCACCCGTGCCGATGAACTTGACCGGCACACCGGTGACGTGGGCTATGGAGAGGGCGGCGCCTCCCCGGGCATCGCCGTCCAGCTTGGAGAGGATGAGGCCGGTGAGCCCTATCCGCTGGTGGAACTCCCCGGCAGCGTTCACCGCGTCCTGACCGGTCATGGCATCCACAACCAGGAGCGACTCGGGGGGAGAGAGGGCGGTCTTCAACTCTTCCAGCTCCAGCATCAGCTCGTCATCGATGTGAAGCCGGCCGCCGGTGTCCACGATGGTCCACATGACGCCCAGCTCCCGGGCCCGCGCCAACCCCTTAGCCGCCACGTCGACCGTGGAGAGGGTGCCCTCAGCGCCCTGAAGGGAGGCCGCCTTCTGCGGGTAGACCGGCACATCCAGCTGCTTGCCAAGGGTGATCAACTGCTCCACGGCGGCGGGCCGTCGCAGGTCTGCGGCCACCAGGAGGCTGCGGTGTCCCTGGCCACGCAGGTGCAGTGCCAGCTTGGCCGCCGTGGTAGTCTTGCCGGAGCCCTGGAGCCCCATCAGCAACAGTACCGAGGGCGACTGGGGGGACGGCTGTAGACCCTGGTGCCCCTCTCCCAGAATGGCGGTGAGCTCCTCATTGACGATCTTCACCACCTGCTGGCCGGGCGAGAGGCTCTCCAGCACCTGGCTGCCCACGGCCCGCTCTCGGATGCGGTCGATGAGCTCCCGGGCCACCCGGAAGTTAACGTCGGCCTCTAGAAGAGCCAGGCGCACCTCACGCAGGGCCTCATCCACGTCCTTTTCGGTGAGGCGGCCGCGGTTGCCCAGCCGTTGGAAGACGGCGGTCAGTTTATCGGTAAGGGCGTCGAACACTAGCTTCCTGCTCGTGCCATCATCGCCCTCCCCATAGCGATGGTCTCCTCCAAGGGCTGGACGGCGGTGACCTTGAAAGAGGAGACGATGGGCAGGCCGTTGATGAAGAACCGTCCCACGCTGGCAACGGTGTCCGCCTCAACCAGGGCATAGAACACGTGCTCCGGAGCGCCGTTTAGGAAGAAATGCACCTTCACGCCCAGCTCTTTCACGGTCTCCTCTTGTTTTTCCGCCGCCGCAAGAATGGTCGGCATCATCTCGGGGTGATAGCCGGGGCAGTTCTCTTCGGTATGGGTCGCGGTCACATGAAAAAGCATGGTTCCCCCCTTAAGTTGTTTAGCCGAGCTTCCCATTAGAACCTGCTGGCCCTGGGATTTCCAGGAGGCGTGGCGTTTCCGGCAAGGGAAACACGGCGCATGCTATCACAGCCCCATTGCCCAGTCGATGGTAGGGCAATCCCGCAAAATGGCGGGGTGGCAAAAGGCATTGAGGCTGTTGCGTGAGTGTAGCCATGGTCGCTTCATGCTAGAATGCCGTCAAAGCGACCTGAATAGCCGCTACGGCGGCGAGGAGGTGACCAGTGCCGCAAGTAGAAGAGAAGCTGAGGGAGCTGGGGTATACCCTACCCGAGCCGGGATCTCCCGCCGGGACCTACATTTCGGCCTACAGGACCGGGAACCTGGTGTTCCTGGCCGGCGTCGGCCCGAGCAAGGAGGATGGCTCCCTGGTCATCGGCAAGCTGGGGCGGGAGCTGACGGTTGAACAGGGATATGAGGCCGCCCGCCTCTGCGCCCTGAACAGCCTGGCCAACCTGAAGGCGATCATCGGCGACCTGGACAAGGTGGTCCACTTCGTCAAGGTGCTGGGCATGATAAACGTAGACCCGGAGTTCGGCGACACGCCCGCGGTGATGAACGGCTACTCAGACCTGGTGGTGGCGGCCTTCGGCGAGCGTGGGTACCATGCCCGCTCGGCCGTGGGCATGGGCACGCTGCCCAGGGGCATGGCCGTCGAGGTGGAGGCGATCGTTGAGGTGGAGTAGCCACTTGGTGTCCTGGTCATTCGGTAGTCGTCGATGGAGGAGGAGCCAACATTGAAAATAGATGTTCATGCTCACTACATACCGGAGAGCTGCCTGGAGCTTGAGGCGGAATACCCGGACCCCGCTGCATTGATGGGGGACATGACCGATCTGGGTAAGCGGCTACAGGACATGGATAGGACCAGCGTGGACGTCCAGGCTATATCGCCCTACCTGGGTTTCCTCAACAAGGACCTGGCCACGGCCCGCCGGATGAACCACGGGATAGCAGAGGCGGTGGACAGTCATCCCAGCCGATTCGTTGGGCTTGCGGCGGTGCCCATGAGCAACCCCGCAGAAGCGGCGGCTGAGTTGGAGCGGGCCGTCAAGGAGCTGGGCATGCGGGGCGTGGAGATAGGAAGCAACGTTGGCGGGACGAACCTGGACGCCAAGGAGTTCGCTCCCTTCTACGCCAAGGTGCAGGAGCTTGACGTGCCGGTCTTCATTCATCCGGTGGAGGTGCTGGGCATAGACCGACTGAGAAGCTACCACCTGGCCAATCTCCTGGGCAACCCGACCGACACCGCCGCTGCCGCCGCCAGCCTCATCTTCGGTGGCGTCCTCAAGGAGTTCCCCCGCCTCAAGTTCTACCTGGCCCACGGCGGAGGTAGCTGCCCGTACCTCCGGGGACGCTGGGAACATGGCTGGCGGGTGCGGTCGGAGATCAAGGCGGTCCTCGACCGGCCTTTCAGCGAGTACTTTGGCCTCCTCTACTTCGACTCCCTGTTGCATTCAACCGCGGCGCTGAACTATCTGGTGGAGACCGTTGGAGTGGAGAGGGTCATGCTGGGCACCGACTACCCCTTCGATATGGGAGACCCTGATCCTCTGAGGACCGTAGCTTCGCTGCCACACCTTTCAGACGGCCAGAAAGAGATGGTTTACGGCGGGAACGCCGCTGCCCTTCTCAAGATGGACTGATAGAGAAATCCGGCTGCCGGCAGCCTATGCTGGGTCCCGCCGCGTTGTGGGTTGCTGAAGGTAGGTGCAGGGCATCTGCTCGCCTCCAGCAGACGGAGGGGCTCGTCGGCCATTGTACGTGCTCCTTCCCTGGTTGCTTGAGTCTGCTCAAGGGCACTCCCGGTCAGTGAAGCGGTGGAGATCATAGCGACATGCCACCGTGAAGTACAGTACGTAGAGGCCCACGTACCCTGTGGGCTGTCGTATTGCAGGTTGGGGTGGAGAGGTTGTCTGGAAATGGGGTCGCTCCGGCTCAAATTGACCTTGTATTGTAATCGTAGTAAAATTCCTTATTACCATTGTATCTAAAAACGTGAGGTCGGGAGATGGCAGGGTTTTGGTCAATGAACGTACGGCTCTGGCCGAAGCGGTAGAAGGGACAAAAGCAGGCGGAAACCGCTCAAAGTCCCGAGGGCTCTTCTCAAGAAGAGACCGTAGCGACTGAAGGGCCTGCGACTGGCTCAGATGCTCTTCCTCAGGCACCGGTAGCAGAGGCCGTGGAGTCTTCGGCAAGCCCAGAAGACGTTCCTTAAGTCGAGTCGGGCACTTCTGTGGCCCCTCCACCTGAGTCGTCCCCACCCTCCTCACCCAGCCGTGTGGTGTCAGGGCGCCAGTTTCAGGTGGTGGACGGTGGCTTGGCTCCGGACGAGGTGGCCAGCTTTATTGAGGGCCTGAAGGCCGACTATGAAAGCCGGTTGCGTGAGAAGGCGGAGTCCACGGCCTGGGATACCTTCTCCAAGCAGGTCCTGGCCGAGGCCGAACGGGAGGCAGCGCGTATCAAGCTCAGGGCCAAGCAGGAGGCGGATGTAACGGCCTCTCGGATGGTCGCTGACGCCAAGCGGCAGTCCCAGGAGCTTACGGACCGCGCCTCTCGCCGGGCGCATGAGCTTACGGAAAAAGGCGTTCAGGACATTCTCACCGCCGCCCAAAAGAAGGCCCAGGTCACAGAGTCCCGGGCCCGCCAGCTCAGCCAACTCATGTTGATCAGGGCCAGAGAGGATATCCAGGACCACATCAGCGGTGAGGTCCAGCACGCGTACCATAAGCTGAACGCCATGTTGGATGATCTGATGGATTCCGCCAAGGATATTGAGGTGCAGTGGAGGGAGCGGACCCTGGAGCTATGTGTAGACCGTCAGCGATAATGGGACACGTGAGAGGGGTAGAAAACCCGAGAGTCTGAGAGTGGTGTGAGCTCCTGAAGTGAGGGGAGAGTACCTCATGAAAGGAGCAGCGATGTCCCAGTCAGACGTCAGCAAGGCCGAGGCCGCCGATCAGCGGTCGGAGCAGACTAGGTCCTTCGTTCGACGAGTTAGAGCGGCTACCCGGCGCAAATACACCCCGGAAGAGAAGATCCGTATCGTGCTGGAGGGCTTCCGCCGCGAGGTCACCGTGAACGACCTGTGCCGGCGGGAGGGTATCAAGCCCCACTCCTACTACTCGTGGACCAAGGAGTTCATGGAGGCGGGCAGGGAGCGGCTGTCCCGTGACACGGTGCGCGATGCCACCCGGCAGGAGATCCAGGATCTCAAGCGGGAGAACGGCGAGCTCAAGCAGCTGGTAGCCGAGCTATCCCTCGAGGTCTACCGTCTGAAAAAAACGGCCATACCAATGCCCCAGAACGGCGTCGGTACCAGCGGATGAGCGCCGTTGAGAAGGCGACGGTCCTGGCCAGTGTAGCCGCATCACCGCTGGCCAAGCGTCGGGTGCTCAGAGACCTGGGTGTTCCCAAGAGCACCTACTATCGGTGGTTGATGCGACAACAACATCAACAAGGTCTCGAGGACCGACCTGGAGCCAGCGCTCCACCGTGGAACCGCCTTAGACCTCAGGAGGAACGGTCGATCCTGGAAGCGGCCAGGGAGATGCCGGAGCTAAGTAGCCGCCAGTTGGCAGCGTGGTCTACAGACAACCTGGCCTTCGCTGTATCCGAGTCCACTGTGTATCGCATCCTGTGCAGAGAAGGTCTTGTGAAGTCACCCGAGATGCAGCTCAAGGCCGGCAAAGAGTACCATCGCAAGACCAGCGGCCCTCACCAGATGTGGGCTACCGACGCCTCCCACTTCAAGGTGATCGGTTGGGGCTACTACTACCTGGTCACCGTGATGGACGACTACTCCCGCTTCATACTGGCCCACAAGCTCCAGCGGGACATGACCACCGACTCTCTCATCGAGGTGGTCCAAGAGGCCGTGGACAAGACCGGCATGACTGAGGTCCCAGTGGCCGACCGGACCAGCCTGCTGAGCGATAACGGCTCAGGTTATGTCTCCCGTGGCTTCAGAGACTACCTGCACCTGGTGGGAATCAAGCACATTCTGGCCGCGCCGTTCCACCCTCAGACCAATGGCAAGCTCGAGCGCTATCACCAGAGTATCAAGCGGGACGTCAAACAGGTCCCCTACGAGATGCCTTCTGCCCTGGAAGCAGCAATCGCCGCCTTCGTGGCCTACTACAACTACCGACGCTATCACAAGGCGCTGGGCAACGTGACGCCCGCAGACATGCTCAACGGAAGGCGGGAGCAGATCCTCCAACGGAGAAAGGAGGTGCAGGTCCAGACGTTAGAACGGCGAAGACGCTACAACAAGACCCTCAGGGAGCTCCCACGCAGCTCTTCATAATAATAATCTTCTCGGGTCCTAATCTGTCCCACTTGTGCTGATTGCCAACAGTGCCTGCGGTAGCGGCAAGTGCTCTCAATACTGGAGTAGTCCCTACCACCTTAAGACCTTCGCCTGCTTCTTTCCAGATACGATGCCGCTCCTCAGAAAGTTCTGGCTCCGGCTCCGGAGTGCGGATAATCTGCAACAACAGAGCGGACACTACGAATGTGACTACACTGACAACGAATGCAGCAGGCGCAGAGACTAGTTGTACCAATGTCCCACCTATTCCTGGCCCTGCCATCTCAGCCGCCGACCTGCTCAGCTCAAGCTTGCTATTACCTTCCACGAGTCGCTCTCGGCCTATCAATGACGGCAGGAACGAGCGGTAGGCAACAGCGAAGAACAGACGAAGAGTGCCCAGGCCAAATGCCACAAGGTACAACAGCTGGATGCGGAGGGCACCTAGCAGCGCAGCCATGGGAATTATCAGGAGCAATGCTGCGCGGCCGTAGCTTGTCGCGATAAGAATAGGGCGGCGTCGCCGTCGGTCTATCCATGCTCCAACGACCAATCCAACCAAGAGGGGTGGCAGCCCTCCGATTGCTGTCAGGACTCCCATCTGGGCAGGAGTGGCGTCCAAGACCAGCACAGCGGTCAGAGGCAGGGCCAGGAGGGTAATCTGAGAGCCGAACTGCGAGACACTTTGAGCTGCCCAGAGTTTCAGAAAATCAGGATGATGCCAGAGCCCTCCGAAGTCGGAAGCGCATAATACTTCAGCTCCATCGAACTGTTCTCGAGGTACATTTTGTCCACCGCATATCATACTTGGGCTTATGGGATAGTTACCAAACCAATTTCAGATAGCCTCTAGCCTTCCGAGGCTCCAACAGTATAGCCGAGCCTCTCTATCCTTTGACTCCAACGTGGATCGCCACCGCCCCCAGGCCCACTTTGCGGTAGGTCACATCTCGAAGCCCTGATTGCTCCATGAGGCCCGTCAGCTCCACCGCCGTAGGGAAGACATCCACGGATTGGGGCAGATAGGTGTACGCCTCCCGGTCTCCCGCCAGGAGGCCGCCCAGTAGCGGCACCATACGGTGGAAGTAGAGTCGGAACAGCCTTGGGATTGGGCCGTTGCGCTCGAAGGGCGTCATCTCCAGGGTCACCACGCGTCCGCCGGGGCGGACCACCCGCGCCATCTCCGACAACGCCGCGGGGAGATCGACGAAGTTCCGGAGACCAAAGCCGGAGGTGGCACAGGCAAACGCGTTGTCGGAGAAGGGCAGAGCCAGGGCATCGGCCACGGAGAACTCCACCGAGCGGTGTGCCTCTCGCTTCCGTGCCTTTGCCCGCGCCAGGGCCACCATCTCCGGCACAAAGTCCACGCCCACCACGGACTCGATGCCGGGGCGTCTTGATAGCGCAAAGGCGAAATCGCCGGTGCCCGTGGCCACGTCTAGGGCCGATCCCTCCAGCTCAGCGGTGGCCAGCCGGGTGGCCAGCGACCGCCACCGGTGGTGCTGCCCGCCGGTCATCACCGTGTTCAGCAGGTCGTACCTGCGGGCGATGCGACCGAACATGGCGGCAACGTAGCGGGCCTTGGCCTCTCCCTTCAGCTCAGCCATGCTCTGATCCCTTGCGCAGCCAGGCCCACCACGTTGGCGAGCTTATGACGAGCCCTGCGAGCTCTGCATATCCCATCGAAGATGGATGCGAGCCATCACCAGCCCTGACTTCATCCATCCATACGGCGGACTCGTGTAGCGAGGAGAACACATCTAGGTAGGGTACTCCCAACGTGGTGCAGACCTCTTCCATCCCCTGCGATAGCTTCGCGATTGAGCTATTCTGGTGTTCACTTGCAATGGGTGCCGGCCCAACCATGAAGGTACGGCAGACCTCACTGGCCTCACGTAGGATGCTCCGCGTGTTAGCGATAGAGTCTCCATAGGCAACCCGGCCGCCCTCCTTCGCGGACGTTATGTCGTTTACCCCGAAGGGAAACACGATCCCTGCATGATGCTCTTCCGGAAGGCGGGGAATCACCTCTTTACGCCACCGATCCCGAATATCTGCACTGGTTTCCCGGCGAACCCCAAGGTTGTAGTACGTGACACGGATGCCTTGCTTCAAAGCCGCGGCACAGACCCGCCCAGTCCATCCCAGGTACTCCGGGTCTCCAGTGCCATTGAGGAAGGAATCACCCACAAAGCAGATGCGAAGGTCCATGCACGTAGTCTAGCGGTACGGTGAGACTCTTGCAAAGGCCTCACACGTACAGCGAAAGGAACGCGAACCCGAAGACGATAATGGAGATGTACCCGTTCACGCTGAAGAAGGCCACGTTCAGGCGCGAGAGGTCCCTGGGCGAGATGATCAGATGCTCGTAGACCAGCAGCCCGGATGCGATGGCCCAGCCTAGGTAGTAGGGCCAGCCCAGGCCCACCCAGAGGCCCATGCCCAGCAGCGATAGCGAGGTCAGCAGGTGCATGGCGCGCGCCACCCAGAACCCCACGGTGACGCCGAACCGTTGGGGAATGGAGTGCACGCCGTGCTCCCGGTCGAACTCGATGTCCTGGCACGAGTAGAAGATATCGAAGCCGCCGATCCACATAGCCACGGCGAAGGCCAAAAGCACCGCCTCCCACGGAAGCGTACCCGTGACGGCGATCCATCCTCCCGCCGGGGCGATGCCATCCGACCAGCCCAGGACGAAGTGGGTGAGCCAGGTGAACCGCTTCACGTAGGAGTAGCCCACCACGGCAACAATGGCCACCGGTGCCAGGACCAGGGCGAGGGTGTTGAGCATGGCGGCGGCAAAGAGGAACAGGCCCAGCGACACGACGGCCATCGCCAGCATCTCGCGCCGCTTCAGCAGGCCTATGGGCAGTGCCCGTCCAGCCGTGCGTGGGTTCAAGGCGTCCTGCTCCACGTCTATGAGGCGGTTGGAGCTCATGGCCAGGGTTCGTGCGGCCACCATGGCCACGGTGATCCAGGCGACCTGCCACCAGGTGGGCAGGCCCTCCGCCGCCAGCACCATGCCCAGGTAGGCGAAGGGCAGCGCAAAGATGGAGTGCTCGAAGCGGATGGAGGCCAGCAGTAGACGGAGCTTGCCTATGGGCGCGAAACCGGCCGCCTGTGGTTGTGGTGTTGCCATAATGAGCTTGTTACTAAATACGCTTTCCAGAGTATGTCGAAGGGTGAACAGGCGAGTGGTTGATTAGCTACTCATGCTTGCAGTCTTACTGCTACTAACCCATCTACTCCAACTTTGACGCTCATAGGTGCCGTTATCGACGTCAACGAACCAAACTTCTAACTCGGGAAAGGCATCTGCGATTCGATTCCAGGCCATCCAGTGTTGTTTGACTCTCTGATGCATTCCTCTTTCATAACGTTTCGGCAGCGCTATTACACAATGAGTTAAGTCTTCGTGGTTAAGCCTGGAAACAGCACGAAAGAAAGCTTGGTAAAATAGGCTGGACCGAACAGGTGGCCTAATATCAATACCAATGGTTTCGATATAGATTACTTCTTTGGCGGCCCTGGTCGCCCGAATGTCAGCCCCTGTTTGACCAGTTGGCATTTCAAGAGGGCTAAGAGAATACTTCTCCTTCTTTAGACAATGCCAAAGGCACCGCCTAACTTGCTCTTCAGTGACTAGTTTAGCCATTTGAGACCCTCAAATTTTGTACTGCTCCACCAGAATCATGCTACTACCCGGCCTGATTTCCAACGCCACTTTCAATCCTGCCATCCTCTTCTTCCCCATCCCCTGCTTATTTCTTACCATATGTCCATGAAGACCATGGCTCCTGGCATTTGCCTAGTCTGCGCAGGCACACCGCACCATTACGAAAATCGGATTCGTTTCCCCAGAAAAAAAGTTTCTCCAGATAGGAGCCGGATATAAGTAGTTGACATAATGTGGAAACGAACCCAACCCTTCATCCCGTTCATGGTGAGCTCCGATTTCCATCGAGAGTCTCGACAGAGTCGGACCAGTCGAACCATGAGCAGCCGCTACAGGCACTCCTCCAGCAGCCCAGGGTAGTCTCCCACCCGCTGCCCACGCTGGTCCCGCTTCGTCGCGATCTCACCGATATGGAAACAGTGATGAGCGCAGTTCCGCAGGACGTAGTACCGCAGGCTAATACTGCGCTCCTCGTCGCTGCCGGGAATCCTGGTGAGGAAGGTCATCTTGTCCAGATCGGCGTCGCCTACCCCGTCCAGGAAACCACGGACCGCCTCCCTCACCTCCTGCACTCCCCGGCGTATCGCCTCCCAGTCATCCGCCTCGCCCGCGGCTCCGTAGCGGAACTGATCCCTGGAGATGTACTCGTGTAGCGCATGCTTCTGAAATCGGACGTTGATCCAGTTATCCGTGGAGTTCCCCAGGTGTGCGTAGGTCCAGGCGTAGGAGCTTCCTCCGTCAAACTGCTGGACCGCCTCTTCGGCGTCCAGGCCATCGACCACACGGTCCACGTCCTTCCATGCCTCGTACAGGAGTCCGACAAGCCTGTTTACTGCCATGCTATCTCCCTCTTGACGCTCGTTCATGGTTCGACAAGGCCGGAGGAATCGGATATCAGTATGAGCGGGAAACCGGCTATATCCCTAGATTCCGTACTGCTCCCACTTGCCGTCCACCAGCGCCTTCACCTCCTCAGACATGAGGATGTCCGGTGGCCACTCCCGCGTCCTGCCGTCCGTGGGCCCCTTGGCCGTGGCGTCTATGCCCATCTTGCTACCATACTTGGCTATCCGCGAGGCGTGGTCAAGGTCGTCCAGGGGACCGGCGGCGAACTGGACATCCTGGGACGGGTCGATGTTGTTGGTCACACGCCAGGTCACCTGGGAGAGGTTTTGCACGTCCACGGAGTGGTCCACCACAATGATGTTCTTGGCCAGCATCATCAGTCCCAGGCCCCACAGGGCGTACATAACCTTGCGCGGCTGGCCCACGTACTCCTTCTTGATGGATACGATAACCAGGTTGTGAAACACCCCCTCCGCGGGCATGTTCATGTCCACCACCTCCGGCAGCATCATCTGGATGATGGGCAGGAACAGCCGCTCCGTGGCCTTGCCCATGAAGTAGTCCTCCATGGGAGGCCTGCCCACGATGGTGGTGACGTAGATGGGGTTGCGGCGATGGGTGATTGCGGTGACGTGGAACACCGGGTAGGGATCCTTGGGGGAGTAGTAGCCGGTGTGGTCGCCGAAGGGGCCCTCATCCCGCAGTTCCTCCGGGTCCACGTACCCCTCCAGGATGATCTCCGCATGGGCGGGAACCTCCAGGTCCACCGTCTTGCACCTCACCAGCTCCACGCCCTCCTCACGCAGGAAGCCGGCGATGAGAAGCTCCTCCATCTCCGGCGGCAACGGCGCCGTTCCCGTCCACAGGGTGGTCGGGTCCGCGCCCAGGGCGACGGCCGCATCGATGCGAGGCCGTCCCTCCTCGCGTGCAACGCGCATATGGTGGGTACCCACTTTGTGGGTCTGCCAGTGCATCCCCGTGGTGCGGGCGTCGTAGACCTGCATCCGGTAGGTGCCCATGTTGCGGGTGCCCGTCTCCGGGTCACGGGTGACCACCAGCGGGAGGGTGATGGTGCGTCCGCCGTCTAGGGGCCAGCACGTGAGGATAGGAAGGCGGTCCAGGTCTACCTGGTCACCGGTGAGCACCACCTCCTGGCATGGGGCGTTGCGCACGGTCTTGGGCTGGTAGGAGGCCATCTTCCTCAGCTCGCCCAGGGTGTGCAGCTTGTCCATGATTCCTTGCGGCGGCCCTTGCATGAGCCCCAGCAGCTTGCGCACCCGCTCCGACAGATCGTTCAGGCGCTCCACGCCCAGGGCCCATGCGATACGCTGTGAGGAGCCGTAGGCGTTGATAAGCACGGGGATGTCATAGCCCTCCACCCGCTCAAAAAGCAGCGCAGGCCCCCCCTGCTTGCTGACGCGGTCGGCGATCTCGGTGATCTCCAGGTCACGGCTTACCGGGACGCTGATGCGGCGCAGCTCGCCTCTGCTGTCGAGGAGGGTGATGAACTCGCGGATGTCCTTGAAGCGCATGGCTTTTCTCAAGTTCTCAATTGATACTACGCGGCCTAAGGGCAGAGACTTCCCCAAGGGGTCTCATTCTTCTATCTGTCCCGTACTGCGACCGCAGGCATTGCAATCCGCCAGTGAGGCGACTGCTGAAATCCCTTCTAATGGTCCGTAAACTGCGGCTTCCGCTTCTCCAAGAAGGCCTTGCGCCCCTCTTTGAGGTCTTCGCTGGCCGTGCCCTCCTGCCGCATCTCCTCGAACCGGGCGGCCTCTTCAGGGGTCAACGGCGTACCCTCGCTTAGGCGGTTCACGATAATCTTGGCCGCCCGAACCGACAGCGGCGCATTGGCGGCCAGCTCTCTCGCCAGGGTGTAGGTATGCTCCTTCAACTCCGCCTCAGGGATCACGTCGTTCAGCAGTCCCATAGTATGGGCCCGCTGGGCGTCCACCAGGCGGCCCGTAGCGAAGAGCTCCTTGGTGTAGGAGGGGCCTATCAGGTCTATGAACATCTTCATGGGCTCGTGCTGGTACACGATGCCCAGCTTGGCGGGGGTTATGCCAATCCGGGCGTTGTCGGCGGCGATGCGCATATCGCAGGTTGCCGCAATCTCCAGACCACCGCCGACGCAGTAGCCGTAGATCATGGCGATAACGGGGTAGGGAAAGCTCTTGATGGCCTCTTCCGGACGCCTGTACGGGTCGGAAATTGAAGGGTCGGCGTTGACCTGCTGCCGGGAGCCCTCCTGGCCTATTCTTCCAATGTCGAATCCCGCGGAAAAGGCCTTCTCTCCTACGCCGCGAAGCACAACACAGCGAACGTCCTCGCTCCTGAGGCTCTCCAAGATGTCGGCGATCTGCCCGAGCAGCTCCGGGTTCAGGGAGTTCCGCTTGTCTGGGCGGTTGATGAAGAGCGTGGCTACAAGCCCCTCCCGCTCTACCAGCACCAGGTCATCGCTCATTCTGTTACCTCCGTGGCTTCGCTCCATTTTGGGTGCTCAGTAACCCCCTGTCAACGAGTTGATTTTCTCAAGAAGCGACGCCTATAATCAACGGCACTTTGGCCGCATGGAGATGCGATGACCGACAGCCCCGATATCGTTGCCGGGCGGAAGATAGGCGGAGCCAGTTTCCATCTGGACTCCTCTATGGTCGGTGAGTATGTCTCAGCGGTAGAGGAGTCATCGCCGCTGTATAAGGAGGCCAGCCTGGTCCCCCCTATGGCAATCGCCGCCCTAGGCGTCCGGGCCATCCTGGAGGAGCTAGCTCTTCCACCGGGCACCTTGCATGCCGCCCAGGAGCTTACCATGCATCGCGCCGTGAGCGCCGGCGAGGAGGTGACCTGTACAGCCCAGGTCACGCAAAGCAGCCAGCGTGGGGACTGGAGGTTCGCGGTTGTGGAGTTCGCCATCGCCAACCATAAGAGCGAGGCGGTGCTGGACGGTCACACCACCCTTATGATCCCACAGCCAGGCTCATGACCTCTTCTTTCGAAGTTGGATACGATCTCCCGGAGCTCTGCAAGGCCGTGACGCAGGAGCAGATCAACCGGTACGCCCAGGCCTCCGGTGATTTCAACCCCATTCATCTGGACGCCGAGTTCGCCGCCAAGACACCCTTCGGCGGTATCGTGGCCCACGGGATGCTGGTCCTGGCATTCCTCTCTGAGATGCTGACCACCGCCTTTGGTCGTGCCTGGCTGGAAAGCGGCACGCTCAAGGTGCGCTTCCGATCCCCGGTGCATCCGGGCGAGGAGGTAACGATCTTTGGCAAGGTAACAAAGCTGGTAGAGGAGGACGGGGCCCGACGAGTTGTGTGTGCCGTGGGATGCCGCAACCAGAATGGCGAGGATGTCATAATGGGAGAGGCTTCCGTCAGCGAGGTGGCGTAGGCGGGTGGATCGGGTAGATAATGAGGGCCACCACACCATGCGATCATCCAAAAATCCGAGCACCCTACTCACCATAGCGGTGGACGCAATGGGCGGCGACTATGCCCCGGCGGAGGTGGTCAAGGGAGCCGTTGAAGCCGCACGGGGCGGGAGCGTCCGGGTCATCCTGGTGGGAGACCCCATGATGGTGGGGACGGAGTTGGACAGCTACTACCTGGGCGATACCCCCATTTCGCTGGTGCCTTCCGAGGGGATGATACAGGAGACGGAGCAACCGGTAACCGCCATAAGACAGAAGCCCCGCGCATCTGTGGTGGAGGCGGTGAAGCTGGTGAAGGCAGGAGAGGCGCAGGCCGCCGTGACCATGGGCTCCACGGGGGCCGCCACGGCCTCGGCGGCGCTGGTGCTGGGCCTGCTGGACGGTGTGGAGCGGCCTGTCCTGGGCGGCCCGCTCCTGGACCCTCTCTCCCAGACCGTGCTGGTGGACCTGGGGACCAACGTGGACTGCCGCCCTACACAGCTTCTCGGCTTTGCGGCCATTGGGTGTGCCTTTGCCCGGAGCGTCCAGGGTATAAGCGACCCGCGGGTGGCCTTGCTCAGCATCGGTGCGGAGGCGGAGAAGGGGAACCGCCAGGTACAGGAGGCACACCCGCTGTTCAAGGAGAGCGGTCTCAACTTTGTCGGCAACGTGGAGGGGGGCGACCTCTTCCTGGACCGGGCCGACGTTGTGGTCTGCGATGGTTTCATAGGCAACGTCCTGATGAAGTTCGGCGAGGGGGTGAGCCTGGCCCTGACCAAGCAGCTTCGGAAGCTGTTGGACGGTCGTTTTCCCGCTGAAGAGCTGGACCGGCTTGAGCAGGAGGTGTACACCCTGACCAACGCCGTGGAGCGTGCAGGCGGAGGCCCACTGTTCGGGGTCGATGCCATCGTCGTCGTGGGGCACGGTCGGTCCAGGGCATCCTCCGTGGCGGGGGCCATAGAGATGGCCAGGAGCACGGTGGAGATGGGGCTGGTGGAGAGCATGCGCAGGGAGCTGGCGAAGGTGCAGACCATACAAGGGGGAAGCAGTGGACGAGCATAAGGGGCTTCAGGGCAAGGTGGCGCTGGTAACCGGGGCCTCCAGGGGCATTGGGCTGGCGGTGGCGCGACGGCTGGGCGCGGCGGGCGCCAGGCTGGTGATCAACGACGTGGTCTTCCGCGAGGGTGAGGAGGCGACGCTGGCGGCCTTCAAGGAGGCCGATGCCGAGGCCAGAGTCCACCAGGCGGACGTTACCGATGCCGCCCAGGTGGACGCGATGTTCAAGGCCATCGACGAGGAGTGGGGCGGCGTGGACATCCTGGTGAACAACGCCGGCATCACTCGGGATACGCTGCTGATGCGCATGTCCGACGACCAGTGGGACGCCGTGCTGAACGTCAACCTGAAGGGGGCGTTCCACTGCACCCGCGCCGCCGTCCGAACCATGATGCGCAAGCGATGGGGACGCATCATCAGCATGTCGTCGGTGGTGGCGCTGGCGGGCAACCCTGGCCAAGTGAACTACGCGGCGTCGAAGGCGGGGCTCATCGGGCTCACACGCACGCTGTCGCGAGAGGTGGCGTCTCGCAACATCACCGTCAACGCCGTGGCCCCTGGTTTTATTGCTACGGACATGGTGGATGCCCTCACCGACGAGATGAAGGCGCGGGTGATGGAGCGGATTCCCATGGACAGGTTTGGGACACCGGAGGACGTGGCGGCGGTGATCACCTTCCTGGCCAGCGAGGAGGCCGCCTACGTCACCGGGCAGGTCATCGGCATAGATGGCGGACTGTCGTTGTAAGGGGTAGGGCGGGTGAGAGAAAACACCCCCATCCTAGCCCTTCGGCTGTGCTCTGGGCAGGCTCTTCCCCGTCCAGGGGGAAGGGATATATCGACGGCTCACCACAGGCAAGAGAATGATGAGCGGAAACAAGAGGTATGAGCCAGGGCAGGTTGGCAGGGTAAAGGCACGGTTGTAAAGGCATGGCTATAGTGCTGTCTGTATAACGTAAAGAGCCGCCCGAAAGTACGATAGGGCATCGGTAGAAAGGCTGACCTCAACGGTCAGCCTTTTGCTTTGCGGAAATCAGCAGAACGCCTGAGCACAATCGAGAGATGAGATGCAATCATGTCGTCACACAGATGGATGCAAGGAGGAGCGTGCTGGAACTTCTTGGCCCTGTCTTCCGTCTTGATGATTGATTGAGCTTCGCGGAGCTAGTCCGGCGAGGGGGCAGAGCGATGGCGAAGGGGTTGATAGCACTGATGGGTATGAGCCGCATGCTACTGGTGACGGTTGCCTGCACGGCAGGCGGAGCAACGCCGTTGTCCCATAGGCCGGACGGAGTCCTTACGGGATCGTTGACCATAGGCCCCCTCTGCCCAGTGCAGCCGTGCACGCAGCCCCTGGGCGATGTGTACTCGTCCAGGGAGCTCCTGCTCCGGCGACAGGGCAGGGAGACAATTCGGATGCTACTGGAGGCCGACGGGAGCTTCTCGGCCGTGGTGCCAGCGGGGCGGTACACCGTTGAGGTGACGGAGTGCGACTTCCTGGGATGTCCGGGCGTGCTCCCGGTAACGGTCACGGTTGCGTCAGGAGAGACGACCACACTGCACATCGACATCGACACCGGTATCCGAGGACCTGTTCCCTCCGGCCACGCCGGTGCAGATAAGAACGGGCATATCTAGAAGCGGAGGTTTACTATGGATATTGACGTACAGCTACCCATGGTCCTGGTGCTTGTTATCCTCGGCGCGGTGCTCATCGTGGGCGGCATTGTGGCGTATCGCAGGAGTGCCAGAACCGGCGTCCGAGCGCTCAGTGCGGCCGCTATGGCGGGCGGTGTCGCTATGTGGGCGGTCGTTCTCATCACCATTCCGACATCCAGCACGAGCGACGGACCGCAGGAGCCCACGGTGGTAGTGGGCTTGGTGTCTCCCACGCTAACCGAGAAGAGCTTCATGACCCTGCTGACGGTAGAGGACATACATAAGCTCTTGGCCACCGAGATTTCGCTGGATGTCGAGATCAGGGACTTCAAAGCGATGGCCGAGGGAGTTGATACTGCGCAGGCCGCAAATATGGATAGCTGGTACGGTCTGACCGTCGAGGCGGCTGACGGCACGGGCGGCATGACGTTTACCGTGATCGATTTCGACTCACCGTTGTCGGCTCAGGACCACTTCGAGAAGATGAGGTCGGAGTCTGAGGGTTCGTTGCAGGAGATGGCGCAGCCCATTGGAGACGCATCCCTCCAGGCGGAGGTGAACGCTGAGGGAATAGGGAGCATGGTGGTTGTTGCAAAGGGAGACAAGGTTATTTCATTGCACACCGCGCAGTCGGATGGCCAACGGCCGCTGGTGTCTCACGATGGCCTTGTGGAGCTGGCCGAACTGGTGGCGAACAGGCTATGAAGAGGCGGTCGATATCGCTGACGGGCCTGGCGCTCACCCTGGCGTTGGCATTGGGCTGCACCGGTGGTGCGCCCACGCCTACACCATCGCCCACGCCATCGGTACCAAGGGAGTGGGGTATGGAGGAGATCCGGGTGGACGGCGCCACGATTAAGGTGCAACTGCGAGTGTATGCGGGTATAGACGTCCGGGTAACTGTGGACGGCAGGGACCCTGACCAGGTTATCGCCCTTATCCCAATCCTGGAGTTCGTTTTTCAGAGCGTGGCCCCGGGGACGCACAGCGTAGAGGTGCGAGACGTGGTTGGCTTCACAGAGACCGTCGAGGTAGTTGTGCCTGCGTCCGAGGCTACGCCCACAATGATACCCACAGGAGAAGCGCAGGACGTTACCTTCAGTGAGTTGCTCTCCAGCCCGGACCAATACCGCGGCAGAGACATTCTCCTGGAGGGGTTCTACTTTCACGGCTTTGAAACTATCGTCCTGAGCGAGAGGATGGAGTATACGGGATACGCTGAGGGCCATCTGTGGCCCCAAGGCCAAAAGGTTTGGGTGGAAGGTTCGATACCAAGGGAGGTATACGGCCAGCTTTACGAACAAAAGATGATGGGGCCCACTGAACGGTTTGGCAAACTCCGTATCAAGGGAAGGTTTGATTATGGAGCAAGATATGGACACGGGGGAGGGTTTATCGCTCAGATTGTCCCCTCAGAGGTAGAGCTTCTGCCTTGGTCTCCACCACAGACACCCACGGCCACGCCCACGCCATCGGTAATAAGGGAGTGGGATATGGAGGAGATCCGGGTGGACGGTACCACGATCACGGTGCAACTGCGAGTGTATGCGGGTATAGACGTCTGGGTAACTGTGGACGGCAGGGACCCTGACCAGGTTACCGCCCTTATCCCAATCCTGGGGTTCGTTTTTCAGAGCGTGGCCCCGGGGACGCACACCGTAGAGGTGCGAGACGTGGTTGGCTTCACAGAGACCGTCGAAGTAGTGGTGCCTGCGTCCGAAGCGACGCCCACAGAGCCCTGATCACCATGGTCTAGCGGGGCAGCGCTAATGGCCAGCAGGTCTCGTAAGCAGCTCCAGGAGCCCATCGGGATACAGAGGAGGCTGTCCGGGACGGAAATCATCCAGCGGCTTCCACACTGCCTTGAAAAAGATACCGTCGTCCTCATGGCCCTCCACCGATGCGCGCTGGTAGACCGACGTATCAGTAAACGCACCGTCGTAGACCAGGGCGATCTCATGGCCAGGGTGGCCTTTATAGGTGAAGATGTTTTCTATAGTGCCGAGATAGAGGAGGTCTGTGGTCTCTTCGCCTATCTCTTCCTGAATTTCGCGCACGACGGTCTGCCGGCTGTACTCACCGAACTCGATGGAACCACCTAGGGGACGATAAAAGAGCTCATCCTTGGTGGCATCATAGAGCTCGGCGACAAGGATAGAACCCTCGTTGCTGAAGACGCAAATGGCCAGCGCCCTGACTTCTTCCTGGTGCATCGCTTCATCCATGGCCACTCAGAGGCGAGGCGCTACCCGGCCACGGGAACGCGAGTGGGCAGTGTCCCAAGGGTTGCGCTGGCTATCTGCTCTCCACCCTTTGCCACCACCCGCAGCTCCATCCCGGACGTCGCGAACGCCCGCCTTATCAACCCCAGCCCTATGGTCTCACCGGAGGTGGGCCGCTGTGCCAGGGAGGTCACGACGCCCGCCTGCTGCTCCCCTAAGTAGAGCTTGTGCCCCGGGGCTACCTGGGCGGCGTTGGAGAGGGCCAGGGCCATGAGGTGCTTCTGTACCTTCTGGTAGGTGTTGAGGCGGAGGATCACCTCCTGGCCGATATAGCATCCCTTCTCAAAGTTGATGTACTCCTGAAGGTTCACCTCCCAGGGGTTCACGGCCTCACTCATCTCCCAGCCGTAGCGGGGGATCCCTGCCTCTATGCGCAAGAGGTCGAAGGCCCGCTCCCCGATAGGCACCGCGCCGGCCGCGATAAGGGCATTCCACGTGTCGGGGGCCTGCTGGGCTGGGAGAAGGATGTCGCAGCCGGGAGCCCGGAGCGGGTCGCTACGTAGCAGGGTGGCTTCAAAGCCGTTTATCGACACGGCGACGCTGGCATACGGCTCCAGGTTTGCCGTCGCAAGGCCCAGGAGATCGTCGACGATGCGGGCTGCCTGCGGTCCCAGGACCGCGATCATGGCGGTGCCTTGGGTGATCTCCTCTAGGGCTACCTCCTCCAGGAAGGTGTACAGGTCTATCCACTCTGCCACCCGCTCGCGGGTTTGGGGAGAGGTGAGCATCAGCAGATGGTCATCCCTGGCGAAGAGGTTCAGGAGGTCTATGACCCGTCCCTTGTTAGTGGGCAGGATGGTCACGGCGCCGGTCCCGGGAGGCAGCGGGTCAACCTTGTTGCTGGAGAGACGGTTCAGTAGGTCCAGGGTGTCCTTGCCGGTGACCCGGAAGCGGCCGACGTAGGAGCGGTCCATCACCGCCACGCTCTCCCGGGCGGCGTCGTATTCTGCCGCGGGGTCGCCGTAGGAATGGGGTAGCTCCCAACCGAACAGCTCGGCAAAGGTAGCGCCGGCGTCCCGGTGGTGCTTGTGCAGGGGAGCCCGCTTCATGGTCGGTCTCCTTCTAAATAAAGAGGAGAGCCGCCGGAGGGGTCCTCCAAGGCGGCTCCTGGAATCTCGTTTCCCCTTCTATACGGAGAAAGAGGTGCCGCAACCACAGGTGGTCTTGGCGTTGGGGTTGTGGAACTGGAACCCCTTGCCGTTGAGTCCGCCGGAGTAGTCCAGGGTGGTCCCGGCAAGAAAGACGTAGCTTTTCTTATCGATGAGGATGGTGACGCCGTGCTGCTCGATGACCTTATCGTTCGGGAGGGCCTCCGCATCGATGCCGAGGTCGTAGGTGAGGCCTGAGCAGCCGCCGCCCTTGACGCCCACCCGCAGTGAGACCGCCTCGTCTTCCTTCTTGCTGGTGAACTCGCGGACGTGCTTGGCCGCATTCTCCGAGATAGAGATGGTTAGGGGTGTAGGCATCATCTTCCTCCAGGAACCCTACATTTACAGTCATATGCATTGTACACATAGGGCGTGGGCACCGTCAACGGCTCCGACCGCCTCGGAGCTTCGCCGAGGCGAAAAGAAGAGGCTATTCGCCTCGCACCGCAGCAAAGGGAAATCGCTTGGTCAATCGGTTTCAGCCCTAGGCTAGGCCCACGCTTCGTACAGGAGGCCCACTAGCAGGCCGTAGACGAGGTGGAGCATGAGGAACCCCATCACCGTCATGGCGGGGTAGTTCTTGACGAAGGGTCCGGGAGCCTGCATCTCGCCGCTGCGCATCAGCGGGTGCATGGATCCAATCATTGCGAATCCAGTACCAACGACGATCCAATGGCCGAAGCCGAACAGGAGGCCCCAGAGCGCGAGTCCCGATTCCAGGCCGAACGCCTGGTACAGACCGGTATGAATCAGTGCGAAGGCGATGCCCATGACGGCATGCATCATGCCCCCGACGACGTAGGCAGCCGTCCTGTTCCGCGTCATCATGGTGCCCAGCATGTAGAACAGGTTCATGGTCATCTGCTTGGGCGCCATGGCGATGCCCATGTAGAGGAGAGCTGCCATAGCCCCTGCCCCCGCCAGCCCGGCTCCGATTGCTGCTCCGATGCTATAGTCCATATCCAACTTCCTCCTACCCTCACATCAGAATCAAATCTATACATATATTATACATATATATTGATGTTCGAAGGCAGGGAACAGATGCAGGGAGAGGTGTCAGTGACGTACCGACAGACGGCAGGCCAATCTTTCAGGGAAGCGGTAGCCGGGTAGATGTTGCACGGGCTCAGCGAGCCCCGCTGCGTCACACCGGAAGGGCGCCGAAGGCCCGCTGGACCACCTCCGGCAGCGCCGGGTGCACGTAGATGGCCTGGGTGATGGCATCTGTGGTGAGCCGCATACGCATGGCGTTGGCGGCCTCCTGGATAAGCATGGAGGCGTCGGTGCCGACGATGTGGCAGCCCAGAATCTCGCCGGTCTCCTGGTGGGCCAGCACCTTGACGAAGCCGTCATGGTCTTCAATGGAGGAGCCGTAGGCGGTATCGGAGTAGTCATAGGTGGCGGCAACGTACGGGAGTCCAGATTCCTTCGCCGCCCGCTCCGTGAGCCCCACGCTGGCTACTTGCGGCGAGGCGAAGACGGCGTGAGGCATGGCGGTGTAGTCAGCCGCGACTTTGGCGTCTGGGTGGAAGATGTTGTTGGCCACGTAGGCAGCTTCCAGGTTGGCGCTGTGTTTGAGCAGATAGCGGCCCAGGATGTCACCGAGGGTCCATATTCCCGGCACGTTGGTCTCCAGGTACTCGTCTGCCTTGATGCAACCCCGGTCATCCACCTCAACGCCGGTGCTGGCCACCTCAAGCAGGTCGGTGTTGGGGACACGCCCCGTGGCCATCAACAGGACATCACCGCGCACCTGCTGGGTACGCCCGTCCACCCATACCTCCAGGACGGTCTCGCCGTTCTGCACTGAGGCGCGCTCCACCTGAGCGTTCAGCAGGAGGTTGAACCGTCGCTGGTAGACCTCCGTAAACCGACGGGCCACGTCTTCATCTTCACCGCGGAGCAGGGTGGGTCCCCGCTGGACAATGGTCACCTCCGTGCCCAGTGAGCCGTAGAAGTGGGCCATCTCCGCCGCGATATAGCCACCCCCGATGATGGTCAGCCGCCGGGGCTGCTCCGGTAGGCGCAGGGCCTCGTCGGAGGTGATGTAGGGCACGTCGCGGAGGCCGGGGATCTCCGGCGCCCAGGGGCGCGTGCCGGCTGCGATGAGGATGGTCTCCGCTTGTATCTGCTCACCGGCCACCTCCAGCATCTTCACGCCCACGAACCGCGCTGTGTCCTGGTAGACATCGATGTTTGGGGCCTGGCGATTCCCCTCCTCCACCGTGCGGGCCTCCTCGTCCACCTCATCGCTGGCGCGCTGGACGATGAACTGCCAGTCCACCGCCTCCACCGTGGCTTTGATGCCGAACCGTGCCGACTGCTTGATGGTTTCCATGACGTCGGCGCAGTGGATCAGCATCTTGGAGGGGATGCAGCCCCGGTTCAGGCAGGTGCCACCGAAGGGGCCGTTCTCAACAACGGCTACGGAGAGGCCGCCGAGCGCGGCCTCCGAGGAGACCTCCAGGCCCGAGCCGGAGCCTATAACGATAAGGTCGTAGTTTTTCACAGCATCTCCTTGTGCCACACAGAGTCTCGGCAATGGTCATCAAGCTATTATCTTCACATTCTTCCGAAAGCCGTGCTAACAACTATGGTTTATATTTACCCACCCTCCCACTTTCTTATAAGCCCTTCATCCTCTCCCCGCTCTTGGACTGCGTCCATACTCCCTGCTTTCCTCTCCCCGCCCCCAATTTGAACACTCTCCCGAGGGTTGTGTTAACCGCAAAGGGTAATATTTGCCCACCCTCCCACTTTCTTATAAGCCCTTCATCCTCTCCCCGCTCTTGGACTGCGTCCATACTCCCTGCTTTCCTCTCCCCACCCCCTATCTGAAGATACCGATAAGCCGCTATTTATGCAGGAAGGTGTTGGCCTTCGTTAGACGCTGGCGAACCAGGAGTAGCCAAAGAAGGTGCCCGCTTGATTTGATCAAAGCCAGTAGCAGTGCCCAGGGTGACAACGGGACGCTTGGCGCTCACCTAACCGAGAGCTTCCGTCAGCTTTCTGACGCCCGCAACACCGGCACCACCCAGGCGGACCCTGGCCGAAGGCCTGCCCAGCGTCTGCAGCACCTGCAGGTCTCCCAGGGCCTGGGCGTCCGCGAGAATGCCGAAGGTGTAGGGCTCGCCGGGAACGGGCAGGTCGCCGGGATGATCGTCCGTGATCTGGAGGAAAAGCCCTGAATCCGGGCCACCCTTGTGGAGCTGCCCGGTGGAGTGGAGGAAGCGTGGCCCGTAGCCTACGGTGGTGGCTATATGATGTTTCTCCATCACCGCTCGCCGCAACTCCGCCAGTGCCTCATCTATCTCCGGCGTCTGATGGAGATAGGCCATGATAGCCAGGTAGCGGCCGGGCCCCGCCTGGGAGAGGAGCGCCTTGAGCGAGTCGGGTGCCTTCACCTGTGGCAGGCGACCGGCCGATCGGTACTCCTGAAGCACCCCCTCCGTACGGTCCTTTGCTCCCTGCACGTTGGGTTGGTTGAAGGGATGGATGCCCAGCAGGGCTCCAGCCACCGCCGTGGCCATCTCCCAGCGGAAGAACTCGGCTCCCAGGTCCAACCGGTCCGTCAGGTCCAGGCGCACTAGAGACTGTCCCGCGGCTTCCAGGTCCGCCAGGGCCTTGTCCGCGGCAGTGTTGTCATCACCTTCCAGGCGCAGGTAGACGAACAGCCGGTCGTCGCCGTAGGAGACGGGCGTACCCAACGGCTCGCCCGCGACGGGTACGATGCCTTTGCCGTCCTTGCCGGTGCTCTCGGCGATGAGCTGCTCCACCCACAGCCCGAAGCCGCCGATGGAGGGGGATGCGACCAGGGTGAGCTTGTCGCGTCCCCTGGCGGCCAGGGTGGCCAGGACCGCTCCGAGCCATGCGCCGGGGTTGTCGTGGGCGGGCACAAAGGGGACGCACCCCTCCCGCATGCGGTCCGCCCGGTCCAGAAGCGCGCCGATATCAACACCCGTGAGGGCCGCGGGGACCAAGCCGAAATAGGAGAGGAGGGAGTAGCGCCCGCCGATGTCGCCGGGGTTGAGAAAGACGCGCCGGAACGCATCCTCCTGGGCCAGCCTCTCCAGCGGCGTTCTGGCATCAGTGATGGCGACGAAGCTCCCCCCGGCGCGCTCTGGGCCAACGGCGTGCTCTACCACACCCCTGAAATACCGGTAGCCGGAGAGTGTTTCGACGGTGCTTCCAGACTTGGAGGAGACCAGGAACAGCGTGTGCTCAGGGTCGATGGCATCGGTTACTGCTTGAACCCAGGCGGGCACCGTGGAGTCCATGACGATAAGCTGGGGATAGCCGTCCCGTTTGCCGAAGGCCTGCCGGAGCACCTCCGGTCCCAGGCTGCTGCCGCCCATGCCCAGCAGCACCACGTGGCGGAAGCCAGCGTCTCGTATCTCCTGGGCGAAGGCCTCTAGGACGGGCACCTGCTCGGACATTGCCTCGGTGACGTTGAGCCACCCCAGCCGGTCGGTGATCTCCGCGGGGTCCGGATTCCAGACGGTGTGGTCCTTTTTCCAGATACGGGCCACCACTTCCCGCCTCTGAAGGTCGGCCACGGCAGCCTCCACGTCAGGAAGATACTCGCCAAGGCTGACTCCGGGGTGGGCGTGGTGCCGCGCCAGGAGCAGCGCTCGCTTCTCATCGACGTTGGCCAGCAGCTTGTCGAACGAGTCGGCGAAGGAGCGCACGCCGTCGGCAAGGAGCTTGGCCGTGACCTGCTCCATATCGATGCCCGCCGCCGCCAGGGCCTCCAGGGCCTCCTCCGCCTCGCCGACACCTTGCTCCAGGGTGGCATCCACGGAGCCGAGCTCCAGAAACGTCGTCAGGGTGGCGGGCGGCATGGTGTTGACCGTGTCCGGGCCGATCAGCGGCTCCACGTAGAGCACGTCGCTGTAGGCGGGGTTCTTGGTGCCGGTGCTGGCCCACAGGGGGCGTTGCACCCGCGCGCCCCCGGCCCGTAGCGCGGCGAATCGCTGGCCGCCGAAGGACTCCTTGAACGCCTGATACGCCAGCTTAGCGTTAGCGACGGCGGCCTTGCCCAGAAGGGGCCTCAGGTTCTCATGGCCTTGGCGGATGAGCTCCTCCAGCAGATTGTCCACGGCGGTGTCCACCCGGCTGACGAAGAATGAGGCCACGGAGGCCACCTTGGTCACGTCGCCGCCGGCTTGGGCCAGGTCTTCCAGCCCGGCGATGTATGCCTCCCTCACTTGCCGGTAGGCCTCCAGGGCGAAGATGAGGGTGATGTTGATGTTGACGCCTTCGCCGATAAGCCTGCGGACGGCGGGGACGCCCTCCGGTGTGGCGGGCACCTTGATCATGACGTTGGGCCGGTCCAGGGCAGCGAAGAGACGCCGCGCCTCGGCAACGGTGCCCTCGGTATCGTGGGCCAGGTGGGGGCTCACCTCCAGGCTAATGTAGCCATCCGCCCCCGCGGTCCGGTCGTAGACGGGGCGCAGCAGCTCGGCGGCATCGCTGATATCCTCCAGCGCCAGGGCCTCGTAGGTATCCTTGATGCTGCCGGCCTCCAGACCCAGGGCGGTCAGGGCATCATCATAGTCGGTGCTTCCCGCCACGGCCTTCTCGAAGATGGTTGGGTTGGAGGTGACGCCGGTGACCCCCATATCTATCAGGCGCTTGAGCTCGCCGGAGGTCAGCAGGCCACGGCGGATGTTGTCGTACCAGACCGCCTGGCCAAGCCGCTGGGCCTCCTGAATGGGGTTGGCCATATCACACCTCCTGGCTACTTCATAGCACCGCTGACGAAGGCCCGCTCTCGTTACCTATTATCCTACACCCCACACCCATAGGGCTACCATCCCTGCGTCCACGCATGTTGCTGCTTTGCCGACTGGGGTAATCCCTTTATTTAGATGTCCGACAGCTCACGACGGTCACTTCCGTGCGCTTGTATCGGAGAGAGAGCACCGTTCTGCTATAATGCCGCCGTTCATTCACCGAAGGCTTGCCTGTTGCCGAAGGAAGGGAGGAATGTCACGCCATGGCTGAACTTAACCTGACACTCTCCGTGGGTGGCTGGGAGATGCTGACGCCGGTGACCAGGGGTGACGTAAAACCGGATGGGATTACCCTGGAGAACATCCCTCACGAGGGGGTCTTCTACACGCAGCTCAAGTTCAAGCGGTTTGATGTATCGGAGATGTCCTTCTCCTCCTACCTGATGGCCAGGGCACAGGGATGGCCCTACCGCGCCCTGCCGGTCTTTATGAACCGACAGTTCGCCTGGACTACGCTGCTAGTGCACAGGGCCGCCGGCATCAACGAGCCGATGGACCTGAAGGGGAAGCGCGTGGGCACCGGCGACTACCAGCAGACGGCGGCCCTCTGGATCCGGGGCGTCCTGCAGCACGAGTTCGGCGTCAAGCCGGAGGATATGATCTGGTACATGGAGCGGGCTCCTCGCTTTAGCCACGGGGGAGCGGTTGGGTTCACGCCTCCACCGGGCCTCACGTTCCACTATGCTGAGCGGCCTTTCCAGGAGATGCTTCTCAATCGTGAGCTGGACGCCGCCCACTACCAGTGGGAGGGCCAGCAGGTGATCCGCTCTGCGGAGGACCTGTTCCACCACCCGGATTTCAAGCTGCTCTTCGATAACCGGCAGGCGGAGGGAATCCGATACTTCAAGAAGCATGGCCTCTTCCCACCCCACCACCTGATTGTGGTCAGGGAGAGCATTCTGGAGGAGTACCCGTGGGTGGCCACCAGCCTCTTCAACGCCTTCAACAAGGCGAAAAAGGACTGGCTGGACCACATCTATATGCGAGCGGGGAGCAATAACCGGTCGCTGTCGGCGCTGGTGTCCGGGATGGACCAGCTGGAGGAGCAGAGGGAGATCTTTGGCGATGACCCGTTCCCCTACGGGCTCAAGGCCAACGCCAAGGCCATTGAGATGGTGCAGACCTTCTCCGTGGAGCAGGGGCTGACCAAACGCAAACAGCCACTGGAGGAGCTGTTCGCGGAGGAGATATTCGTGGCGGAGGAGGCCCTGGGTTGACCGAGGCCCCCCGGTATACCAAAATGCCACCGTGGGTGGCTCAGCCGAAGCGTTTGAGGGAGGAATGCCGTGATCATTGATGCGCACGTACATCTCATAACCGGCACCCCGGGCAACGAATACTTCCCGCCCCGTTACCGCCTTGACCGGTCGTTTATCTGGGCCTACTCGGGCGGCAAGAGGTGGACCGGTGGATTCGAGCGCGACCCTCTTGACCTCTACCCACGAATGGAGGAGCGCGTTTCTGACCCGGACGGCACGGCCACGGTGGAGGCGCTGGACAAGGCGGGGGTGGATGCCGCCGTGCTGATTCACGCCGACTTTGGTCCCAGCCGGGGGGAGCTTCAGCCTAAGCCGATGGAGGAGATGCAGAGGGACTACGCCGACCTCCAGACCAGGCACAAGGGCAGGCTGTACGGCTTTGCGGGCCCTGATGTGCGCCGCCCCGGCTCGCTGGAGGTGGTGAAGCGGGGCATCAGCGAGTGGGGTCTCAAGGGGCTCAAGGTGATGCCCCAGGTGGGCTACTATCCATCCGACCGGATGCTCTATCCCTTCTACCAGACGTGCCTGGAGCATGATGTTCCGGTGTCCATCTGCACCAACTACGAATCCTCCTACTCACGGGCGGTGTTCAACGACCCCATCCACATCAGCAGCCTAGTGGCCGACTTCCCGGACATGAACGTCATCATATTTCACTCTGGGTATCCCTTTGACCACTGGTTTGAGGAGTCGGTGCAGATAGCCCGCTCCGCCTTCAATGTCTACATGGAGTTTGCCGGCTGGCACGCGGGCGGTGGGAAACGCCCCGACCTCACGGAGGAGGAGTGGGTGAGGAAGCTGGTCCATGCCCGAGACCTGGTTGGGGCACACCGGATGATTATGGGGACGGACGGGCAGTTCTCCCACAGCGACTGGGGTAAACGGGCGGCGGAGAGCTACGCACGCACCATTGGGTCCTGGAGGTCGCTGCGGAGCATCGCGAAGAAGTACGGTGTTGATTTCAGCCAGGAAGAGGTGGACCTGATCACGGGGATGAACATGGCGCGGCTTCTGAAGCTGGTGGATATGCCGCAGTACAACAAACGTAAGTACGGTTGGAGCATTCTGACGCCACCGCCGCGGCTCTCCCCGTAAGGAGCAGAGGCCGCAGGCTGTGCCACCACTAGACGGCCCTGCCGTAGAAGCCTACAATAGGTAGCCAACCACGACCGGCCCCCAGGCACCGGCCGTTTCCTAAACGGGATCTTGGCGATAACGAGAGCCTGGGCATAAGGAAACAGAGATGCAGCGCTATCTGATCCGGCGCATCCTACTCTTCATCCCCACGGTCTTAATAGCATCCTTCATAGTCTTTGGGATCATGCGCTTCTTGCCCGGCGACGTGGCGCTGGTCATCCTGGGTGGCGATGACGAGGCTGAAGGCTTCTACGAGGAGGACCTTCAGAACCTCCGGGAACAGCTGGGATTGCTGGACCCGTTCTACGAGCAGTACGGCAGATGGGCATGGAGCATGGTCTCCGGCGGCTATGGCGGCGAGTCCCTGGTGAGTAAGGAGCCGATAGGCGAGATCATCGGGCGGCGGATGCCGGTGACCGTTCAGCTTGCCCTGATTACTATGGTCATAGCCATTGTGGTATCCCTGCCCTTGGGGGTGGTGGCCGCTCTGAACCACGACAGGTGGCCGGACTATGTGGCCCGCGTGGTAACGATTCTGGGACTAGCCCTGCCCAATTTCTGGGTGGCGCTGCTGGTAATTCTTAGCCTGGTGCTCTTTTTCCACTGGTCTCCGCCCATCATCTATGTAAATATCTGGGAAGATCCGTGGACCTACATCCAGATAGCCATTTGGCCTGCCGTGGTGCTGGCGTGGGGGTTCAGCTCCTACATTGCACGGGTAACTCGCGCCAACATGCTGGAGGTGTTGCGCCAGGACTATGTCCGCACCGCTTACAGCAAGGGACTGAGTCAGAGCACTGTTGTCTGGCGACACGCGCTGCGAAACGCACTGATTCCGGTGGTCACGCTCATTGGGGGATACCTGGACGGCCTCTTGGGCGGCACGATTATTCTGGAATCTATCTTTGGGATGCCAGGCATGGGGCAAGGCATTGTCCAGGCGGCAACGATTCGTGACTATCCGGTGATTCAGAGCCTGGCGATGCTCCTGGTCATGCTGGCGTTGAGCGTCAATCTTTTCATCGATCTTATCTACGTCTTTATCGACCCCCGCATCTCGTACGAGTGAGCTAGGCGGAGTTACAGGAGAAGAGGAACGTGGCAAGAGAAGGTGCGGTACGGCCGGGGGTTGCACTCCGGCCCAAGAGAGCATGGACGTGGCACGTCTGGAGCTTCTGCCGCAAAAAGCCGCTGGGTGCCATTGGCGGTATAAGCCTTCTCATCCTGGTGGTTACGGCAATTTTCGCTCCCCTCATAGCCACCTTTGATCCCTTGGTGCAGGACATCCCCAACCGGCTTCACTCTCCCAGTTCCCAGTTCCTCTTTGGCACGGACCCATTTGGACGGGATATGTTCAGCCGTATCGTCTTTGGTGCTCGGGTCTCTTTGTACGTCGGTCTCATATCGGTGGTGGTGGGGGCCTCCGTGGGGACTCTTGTGGGCATCTCGTCGGCCTATGCGGGGGGAAGGGTAGACCTGCTGGTGCAGCGGGTTGTGGATGCCATGCAGGGCATCCCCGGCCTGATCCTGATCCTTGCGCTGGTGGTGGCCCTGGGCGCCTCTCTGAACAACGTCACCATAGCCATTGCCGTGGCCTTCGTGCCACGGATGGTAAGGCTGTCGCGCTCCCAGGCGCTCTCGGTGAAGCAGGAGGACTACATCCTAGCGGGGCGGGCCATCGGCAACAGCACGATGCGCATTATTCTGAGGCACGTGTTGCCCAACAGCCTGACGCCGGTGATTGTGCTCTCCACCGGGTACCTGGGAACCGCCATCGTGTCTGAGGCGGGGCTCAGCTTCCTGGGCCTGGGGGTGCCGCCACCGCATCCCTCTTGGGGCGGCATGCTCCAGTTTGGAGCGCGCCAGTACCAGGAGGCCGCTCCCTGGCTGACCATCTTCCCGGGCCTGGCGTTGACGATCACCGTGTTCGGCTTCAATCTCTTTGGCGATGCGCTTCGGGACACGCTGGACCCACGGCTGCGTGGCCGATAAATCCGATCATTACGGCCAAACGTATCCCTCTTCAAACCGGTCTGTATTGACAACAGAGAGACGACTAGCTAATCTTTCACCCAGTCTACGCTACTGATCTATCTTCTGTCTCAAACTGAGGAGGAGTTCCACCATGATGCGAGGGAAGATGACCATGATTGGCTTGCTGGGCGTGGCGGCCCTGGTGTTTATCCTGGGCAGCTGCGGCTCATCTGAGGACCCAACGGCCGTACCGCAGCCTACGGCTACGACGGTGCCAACGGGGCCCGTGGCAACGTCGACGCCAATACCGACGCCGACGGCCAGCCCGGACGACCCGAAGTACGGTGGTATAGCCATCTTAGCTAACCGGAGAGACCCCCCAGGGTGGGACCCCATGTTCACGGGCACCATCACGCTGCACAACGTGAGCGCTAGCATATACAGCGAGGGGCACCTGCTGAGGCTGTGCAGAGACGATGTCTATAAGATTTGTCCCGGACTGGCCGAAAGTTGGGATTCCAACCCCGACTTCACCCAGTGGACGTTCAAGATCCGTGACAATGTTGTCTGGCATGATGGTAAGGAGTTCACCGCTGAGGATGCTCGGTGGTTCCTGGACCTGGCCCTAAACGGGGCTGGAGAGCGCAAGTCGGCTTCGTGGAGGAGCAACCTGGGCGCCATCGAAAAGCTGGAGGTGGTGGATGGCACCACTCTCCGCATCACGCTGGGCACTCCTTCGCAGAGATACCCCTCCTTTATGACCAACAACAGCCTTGCCCACCCGAAACACCTGATGCAGCCGGAGATAGATAAGGGCAACGCCACGGTGGGCCCCAATGAGGTGGGCTATGTGGCCACGGGGCCCTTCATAATGAATAACTACCAGAAGGGGTCCGTGGTGAAGCTACGCCGGAACCCCCGGTACTGGGAGGTGGATGAGAAGGGCCGCCAGCTCCCCTTCCTGGACGGGATCAACTTCCCCATCATCTCAGACCAGTCGGCCATGTTCGCCGCCTTCCGGACCGGGCGGCTGGATGGGACGGCTCGGGGCAGCGGTTACTTCGCCAACCCGGAGCAGCGTGCCCCAATAGAGCGGGAGCTAGGGGACAAGGCCTGGTTCGCCAATATTCCCGCGTACAACAAGCTCATTGGTATAAATAGCCGCAAACCGCCATGGAACGATGTGAAGGTCCGGCAGGCGGTCAGCCTGTGGCTGGACCGGCCGTCTGGAATCCAGGCGGTCCACAGCGGCGACGGTGTGATGTTCTCCCTGTTCCCGCCCGGCTCTCCTCTGGCAAACCCCGACTTTGCGGAGTGGCCTGGATGGAACCCCGTGACCAAGGAGGCCGACCGCCAGCGAGCCAAGGAGCTTCTGGCCGAGGCGGGATATCCCGATGGCTTTGAGGTCAGTATTATCACCCGCGACAGGTGGGTCGCCTTCGGCGAGTGGCTGGAGGGGCAGCTCACGCCGCTTTTGGGGAAGGGGAACGTCACCCTGGACGTGGTGGACAACCCGACCCTGTCCGAGCGGAGGCGGGCCGGCGACTGGGAGATCGATGCCCCCAGTGGCGGTGCGCAGGTGACGCCGGAGGATATGCAGTCCTACTGGCTCACCACCAACCCCAATGCCAAGGCACAGCACGACGACACCAAGGTGGACGAGATGTTTAAGACGCTGGCCAACACGCCGGATGGACCGGAGCGGACCAGGCTGGCCAGGGAGTTGGAGTATTACCTGGTGCAGGAAAAGGTGTATGCCATCCCCGTATGGTTCGAGCTGGGCACCATCGCCTTCCGCGACTACATCAAGGGCATGCCGGTGCCGCCGGTGTGCTCAAGCTGCAGCATCGATAACGCCACGGTGTGGATCGATAAGTAGACCATAGCCAAGGCGCAAGAGCAGAAGGCCCCGGCTTTGCCGGGGCCTTCCCTTTTACTGCCGCAGCGGTTATGACGGTGCTTTCAAGTGTGACCGACCCCACACAGAGCAGCGGGAAATCTCCCGCCATGACCCAGAGAGAGAGTTGGCGAAATCTGCTCCTGGACACGCCTACCTCCCTGAAAACAGGTTTAGCAATATCCACGCCTGCAAGCGCCACGAGAATCAGCGGCGCTGGGGTGCCGGGCAAACCGGATCCGCGCGTAGTTGTCCTGGCTATTCACCAGGAACTCCAGAGATGTCTCCATAGAGACGGCTTTCCAGGGCGTCTGGTGGCGGCCAGAGGCAAACCGTACGCCCCTTTGGTGGAGCCCTGGATAAGCCAGGCAAAAGGGACTGTGCGGTCACACCCCCTTATCAGAGGTATAAAAGCTGGACGGGGGTATGAGAGACGGCCGGAGCCTGACACAAGCTACTAGCACGCCTCGCTAGCTGCGGGCGACGAACCTTTTTCGGAAAATATCAAGCCGAAGGAGCCTCAACCAGGCCAACAACGATACGCTAATACGGGACTCCCGGGCAGAAGCAACCTTGCTTGAGGAGACCAACATCAGGCCTCCCCAAAACCCGCTCTCCCGGACAAGAGGCTTGAATACCAATAAAGCCGGAGCTAGTGGGGATGGATCTCTACGCTCTTCTCGGAGCCGGATCCAACAAAGTTAGAACAAATACGCGGAAGAACCGTGCTAACGCGATACAATGAGGTGGTGGCCGGGCCCCTCCAGCCGAAACCTTGGGGGATTACCCCTTGCCGATACGAAAGACCTTTGTACCGCAAACAGGGCAAGAGCCTTGAGTGGCTGGCCTGCCATTCTTCAGAGTGACGCTTTGAGGACTACGGATCTCTCGCTTCGCCCTGCACTTAAAGCAATATGCATCCATAAGGCGAAACCTCCCTCCCTAAATATAAAGAGACCATATACTGTATCTGGCGTACTTGTCAAGCCTTTTACATAGGATTCTTGGGTTTTCTCCCGAGGCTTTGGCTAGCTGGAAGACTCTTGAACGGGCCCTTCTGATCACACCAGGGCATCCTGCTGGCAGTAGGGCGATGGCGTCTCAGATTGGAATACCTTGAACGGCTGCCACATGCGCAAGGGGCGGTTGAACTGGACCAGGGCGAGGAACCGGCCGTCGGCGCTATAGGCGCGACACTGCTCAAGGTGCTGAGCATAGTGGGTCCGCGGCGTGAGCGCCACCGGCTGACCGTTTTCCAACTGAGCCTCCTCCCGGCTGCTGACAACCACGGCGCGCAGGTGGAGCGCCAGATAGTCCGGGGCGTACAGGACGCTCTCCCACACGCCATCCTGGTGCATCTGCTGGAGCCGCTCCAGAGACACGGAATCGTCTATACGGAAGGGTCCGGTCCTTAGCCTCCTCAGAGCCAACAGATGAGCACCACAGCCTATTTGCTGGCCCAAATCATAGGCCATGGACCGTACATAGAACCCACGGCTACACTCTATCTCCAGGGTCAGCCGGGGCGGTGCCCACTCCACCAACTCCAGCCGCAGCACCTCTACCTTGCGTGGGGCCCGCTCTACCTCCAGGCCAGAGCGGGCCAGATGGTACAGGCGGCGACCGTTTTGCTTCAGAGCGCTGTACATGGGCGGTGTCTGATAGATGGTTCCGCGTAGGGGGGCCAGGGCAGCCTCTATGGCCTCACGGGTCACTCCGGAGGCGTCTTGCTGAGAGGTCACCTGACCCTCGGCGTCGTAGGTATCGGTGGTGACTCCCAGCAGTACGGTGGCGTGGTACTCCTTGGAGCTGTCTACCAGGAACTGCATCAGGCGGCTGGCGTGGCCCAGGCACACGGGTAGCACCCCGGTGGCTTGCGGGTCCAGGGTGCCACCATGCCCCACGTGCTTCTGGCCTGTAAGGCGCTTTATACGTCGCACCACATCCATGGAGGTGAGACCGTGGGCTTTATCTATGTTGAGGACGGCATTGATAACGCCGGCCATCACGTTGGCTCCTTGGTTATGGGAAGCTCTTCAATAGCCTTGAGCATCCTAGCGCCCTCTTCTATGGACTCGTCCAGCCTGAAGGTGAGCGAGGGGACGTAGCGGAGCAGGAGTCTGGGCCGCAAGGCGCGTCGTAGGAACCCAGCGGCGGACTGGAGTGTGGAGACGGCCGTATTCTTCTCCTCTTCGTCTCCCATAACGCTGACAAATACCCGGGCGCTCCGGAGGTCCGCGGAGGTCTCCACTCGGGTTATGGTGAGGAGAAGGGAAAGCCTGGGGTCGCTGAGCTCCCGGGCCACGAGGTTGCTCAACTCCTGGCGGAGTAGCTCGTTCACCCGCTCAAGACGCCTGCTCATGGGGCTCCTCTCCGCAACCGGCCGTGGAGATGGTCCGGTGCGGTACCCTCTATTCACCTGAGGCGAGAGAACCAACGTTGGTGCTCAGATGAGATTTTCCCATAACGTGGGACGGACTTTGGGCACAGGTATGCCTGTTGGAGAGGCTGTGGGTTGGCTTGATACAATGCCGCGCGGGGCTGGAGCCGAGGCGGCTTTGGGACACGAGGAGGAGTATCCCCGGATTACCGGCTGGGCCGGTCCATGCGGTACACCTCTATGATGTCTCCTTCCTGAAAATCGTTGTATCCCTCTAGGCCTATGCCGCACTCCGTTCCCGTTGCCATCTCCCGTACGTTCTCTTTGAAGTGCCGGAGGCTGGCGATGGGCCCATCGTGGATGGTCTCACCGTTTCTGAGGAGTCGAGCCATGCCGTTGCGTACCATCTGACCGTCGGTGACGTAGACGCCGGCCACCTTGCCACGTCTGCCCTGGGAGAACACCGCGCGAATGGTGGCGTGCCCCTCGATCACCTCGGTGATCGTAGGTTCGACCAACCCCTCCAGGGTATTCTGGATATCCTCCAAGAGGGTGTAGATAACGTTGTAGAAGCGGATCTGGACACCCGCCTGGTTCGCTGTCTGCCGGGCACCCGCCTCCACATGGGTGTTAAAGCCGATGATGATGGCCTTGGAGGCGGACGCCAGAAAGATGTCGCTTTCGGAGATGGTCCCGCTGGCGGCATGCACGATCCGCACCTGCGCCGCATCGCTGGTGACCTGGCCAAAGGCATCCCGGATAGCCTCCACGCTTCCCTGGACATCCGCCTTGATGAGGAGGAAGAGCTCCTTGGCCTCTCCCATGCGGATCTGGGTAAACATCTCCTCCAGGGTGACCCGAGACGTGCGGATACTCTCCTCCCGCTGGCGACTTTCCACCAGAAGCCGGCCGGCACGCTCGTCCTCGGTGACCAGGAAGGCATCTCCCGCTTGGGGAAGCCGATCGAGGCCAAGGATCTCGACGGGCGTGGAGGGCCCGGCCTCCTTCACCCGCTTGCCCGTATCATTGATGATCGCCTTGACCCTGCCCCGGCTGGTGCCCACCACCACATAGTCTGCAACCCGAAGGGTCCCCGTTTTTATCAGTATGGTGGCAAGGGGTCCCCTGCTCTTGTCCAGCTTTGCCTCCACCACCACGCCGGATGCCGAGCGGTCAGGGTTGGCCTTCAGCTCCGCGACCTCGGCGACGACGAGGATGCTCTCCAGCAGCTCATCAATCCCATCGCCGGACTTGGCGGACACGGGGACTGCGATGACGTCGCCACCCCACTCCTCGATGAGCAGGTCATGCTCGGAGAGCTGTCGCTTGACTCGATCCACGTCGGCATTGGGCAGGTCGGTCTTATTGATAGCTACGGCTATAGGGACGTTGGCCGCCTTGATATGGGCGATGGCTTCCACCGTCTGAGGCATGATGCCGTCGTCCGCGGCAACCACCAGGATAGCGATGTCGGTAGCCTGGGCACCTCGGGCGCGCATGGCGGTAAAGGCCTGGTGCCCGGGGTGTCCAGGAAGGTGATGGTGGTATCCTTGTGCAGGACTTGGTAGGCGCCGATGTGCTGAGTGATTCCGCCGATCTCCTTCTCCGCCACACGAGCAGATCGGATGACGTCCAAGAGGGTGGTCTTGCCGTGGTCCACGTGGCCAAGGACGGCCACCACGGGCGGCCTTGGTTGAAGGAGCGCCGCATCTTCCTCTTCCGGTGGTAGGGAGGCGGCATCTTTGGAGGCCTCCTCTACAGGGAACGCCCGGAACCCGAAGGCGGGGACTATTGCCGCGGCGGTGTCGAAATCAATGACCTGGTTCACGCTGGCCATGATGCCGCCGCGCATGAGCTGTTTGATCAGGGGCACAGACCCCACTCCCATGAGCTCAGCAAGGACGCCGATGCTCACGGCGTTGGGCACCTTCAGCGCTCGATATGCGGTGCGCTGGGTAGCTGCCCTGCTGCCTTCGCCCTCCGCTTTCTGTTTCTCTACCATATGGTTCCTACACCTTGGTCATCTTCAGCTGGTTCTGTGCGTACTCCAGCAGGTGTTGCTGCTGATCGGGCGCGATACGCTCACGCAGCGCGTAGTCCAGCCGGTTCTTCTTTATGCTCTGCTCCCAACACTCTGGGCGGCTACACAGATACGCTCCCCTGCCGGTCAGCTTTCCGGTGGGGTCCACTTCAACGGACCCGCTGGGCACTCTGACGATACGGTTCAGCTCCCGCTTGGGCAACCTGGTACCGCACCCGATGCATCTCCGTAATGGAACGTGACGAGGTTGCACCCTACACCTCTGGGTTCATCCACCGGAGGGTTCTGCCCCCCCACCTCCGCCTGTTGGCTGGTTCCCATTAGAATCCCCCGTCTGGGTGCGTCGTGCTGCAGAGCGCCGGGCTTTCTTGGTATCCACGTCTCCACCTCTTCGCCTGCCACGTCGGCTGCGTCCGCCACCCGCTCTGGGGACCATAATATCCTCGGAGAATCGGATCTGCGTTGCGCCTGGGGCGGTAACGAGCTGAGGGACCTGCCAGATCTCGTCCGTCATGGGCACGGTCTCCTCTTCCTCTACCGCCGGCTCTGTGGCCTCCGTCTCTATGGAGAGGGCCGCCAGCTCCTCCTCCGCGCTCACCCCCGTACGCTCCTCCGTCACCGTCTCTGCTGTCTCAGGCTCAACCTCCGCCTCTATCTGCTCCTGGGGGGCCTCTGCCGTTACGGGCTCCGTCTGCTCGGCGACGACCGCGGCATCTGGTGCTGGCTCCGGTGCAGCGGCCTGCTCCACCTGGACTGGCTCCGGCTCCGCCACGGCTACGGCCTGTTCCTCGGCAGCAGCCTCGGTGGGCTCCGGCGCGGTGCGACCCAGGCGCTCCATTTCGGCATTGGTGGAGCTCTTGATGTCCACCTTCCACCCGGTCAGCTTGGCGGCCAGGCGGGCGTTCTGACCCTCGCGTCCGATGGCCAGCGAGAGCTGTTTGTCGGGAACGATGACGGTGGCGACGTTCTCTCCCTCATCGATTTCGACCCGAAGGGGCTGCGCGGGGCTCAGGGAGTTGCCGATGAAGACGCCGGTGTCCCGGCTCCAGGGCACAACGTCGATCTTCTCTCCCTGGAGCTCGTTGACGATATTCTGAATACGGATGCCCCGAAGTCCCACACAGGAGCCGACGGGGTCTACGCCCTCCTGGCGAGCCCAGACGGCAATTTTACTACGGGAACCGGCCTCGCGAGCGATGCCCTTTATCTCTACGATGCCGTTGGCTATCTCCGGCACCTCCATCTCGAAGAGTCTACGCAGGAGGTTTTTGTGGGACCGGGACACGACGATCTCCGGCCCCCTGGCCGAGCGGCGCACCTCTTCAATATAGACCTTCAACCGCTGGCCGGGCCGGTATCTCTCCGTTGGCACCTGCTCCTTGTCGGACATGACGGCCTCGGCACGGCCCAGGTCCACGGTAATCTGCCGGGGCTCTATACGCTGGATAGTCCCGGTGACGATCTCATCTGCCCGTGCGGTGTACTCCTCAAATACGAGGTCCCGCTCCGCCTCACGGAGCCGTTGCATGACCACCTGCTTGGCGGTCTGAGCGGCGATGCGCCCTCCGCTCCGACCGGTAATCTCTATCTCTACGGTGCCTTCCAACTGGGCGTTGGGGTCACGCTTTTTGGCATCCTTAAGAGTGAGCTCCTTGCGGTCATCGGTCACCTCTTCCACCACGTCCATGACGGCGAACACGTTTACCTCACCTGTGGCCGGGTCAAGGCGGACGGTAACGTTCTGGCCAGCGCCAACGCTGTCCTTCCTGTACGCGGACACCAGACCTGCCTCAATGGCCTGAATCACCATTTCACGAGGCAGATTTCGCTCCGCAGCCAGCTGTGTCAGCGCTATAAGAAAATCGCTCTTCATACCCCGCCCCCTAGTAGCTCCCCCCTATGTATGAAAAAAGTGGGAGAACTCCCACTTTCACACATACGGAACCGGAGGTGGTAACCGAACAACAGGGCTTAGTATACCAGCTTTACCGCCCCAGGGGCAAATCCATCCCGGTACCCGGAAGTATCCTACACGCCCTTCCGAGAAACAGCCCTCCGGCCACGCCGCATTCCCTTCTCCGTCCATCTCTGGGCAACGTCTATACACCTCAAGAACTCAACGTTGGCGTGGGAGCGGATGTACTGGACCAGCCGCTCCAGCACCATGACCTTGGCCAGGCGACCCGTCACCTGAGGATGCATGGTGAGCATGAAGAGCCGGCCGTACTGATAGGCGCCATCGAACTCCCACTGCCAGGCGTTATACACCTGATGGGGGCTGGCCATTGGACCCAGGCGGTCCAGTAGGGGCTGATGCACGTAGTAGGGGGCGTCGTCCAGGGCCCACTGGACGGGCAGCTCCACCAGGGGGCCTCGGGACGTTGGGACAAGGTAAGGTACGTCGTCTCCCATGAGGCTGGATTCGTACAGGAACCCCCGCTCGGCCAGGAGCTCCAGGGAGTGTTCACTGAGCTCCCAGGAGGGAGACCGGTACCCCAAGGGACGCTGCCCGGTGATCCCCTCCAGGATGCGAATGCCCCTGTCCAGGATGGCCGCCTCCTCCTGGGGCTCGACAGAGGACGGTGCCTCATGCAGGTAGCCGTGGTGAGCGACCTCATGGCCGCGGCGCTGAATGAGGCGCACTGTCTCCTGGTTTCTCTCGGCCACCCACCCGGGGATAAAGAAGGTGGACCTGATACCGTACCTGTCCAGAAGGTCCAGGATGCGGAAGACGCCGACTTTGGGGCCGAACTGGGCGGTGGAGAAGAGGCTGGGGTGCTTTTCAGCCTCCGGGTAGCGTCGGAGCAGGCTGGACTCTCCGTCCAGGTCAAAGGTGAGCAGAGCAACGCAAGTGGTGCTGCCGGGCCAGATACCGGTCATGGCGACCTCCTCTCATGGCTTCTTGATGGCCTCAATCAGATGGCCCCAATCATAGCGCATACGCGCCTGTTGACACCGTCCTTATACGCTACTACATTGACGCCCATGGAGAAGCGACCCTTCGGTAGACTCGGCGAAATCAGCGCTTTAACCCTTGGCCGCGGCGGCATAGGGCAGGTCTTCGGCTCTACGAGCCGTGAGGAGGCGGTGGCGACGGTGCGCGAGGCGGTGGAGGCCGGGGTCACCTTCCTTGATGTGGCGCCCAGCTACGGCAACGGTGAGGCGGAGTCCGTGATAGGTGAGGCGTTCGGTGGACGCCTTCCCGATGACGTGCGCATCTCCACCAAGTACTCAGTCGGCAACCCGGCGGCGGAGGATGTCCCCGCCCTCCTGGAAAAGAGCCTGGACGAGAGCCTGCGCCGCATGAGGCTGGAGAGGGTCGACCTCTTCTTCCTGCACGGTCGTATCACTCCGGACGACGCGGTGGGCCGCTACCAGGGAACATCTCGGACGCTGTTCATGGAGGCGGTGCGCCCCGCCTACGAGCGGCTGGTAACGAGCGGACGGATAGGAGCGTGGGGCATCACCGGCATCGGCGTGCCGGGTGCGGTCATCGATACCATAGGCGAGGAGCCACCGCCGGCCGTCGCTCAGGTCATAGCAAACCTGTTGGACTCGCCCGGCGGGTTGAAGCGCTTCGACGAGCCGGCCAGGCCACGGGAGATCATCGCGGCGGCCAACCGTCGGGGCGTCGCCGTCATGGGCATCCGCGTCGTGCAGGCGGGTGCGCTGACCGATGCCCTGGACCGCGAGGTGGCGGATGACCATGCTGAGATGGTGGACTACTGCCGGGCCGAGCCGTTCCGTGCCCTGGCCAGAGAGAGCGGGGAGTCACCGGCGTCCCTGGCGCACCGCTACGCCCTCTCGATGGAGGGCATAGCGACGGTGGTGCTGGGGGTGAAGAACCGCACGGAGCTACGGGAGTGCGTTGCGGCGGAGGCAAGGGGGCCGCTGACCCCGGAGCTCATGGCCCGCATCGATGCGGCCGTGGGCCGTACGTAGGTCAGGGGTGCGTCAGGCTGTCACGCCAGACGCCGCCTATCCGCTCGGCGACGACCTGCAGCTCGCCATAGGTGGCAGCCAGGGCAAAGTGGCCCGCCCCTCAGCTACCGGACGACTGGGATCGTTTCGCTTGAATCATGTGGGAAGTAGCAATGATTGAACTTGCAGATAGACTTGATCACCCTAGTGTCCGGGCCCTCTTGGCATACTCGATTGGATTCCCCACTGCGGCCAAGATACAGGACGTCTGTGACCACTATGCCGCCAAAGGCAACTGGAGTCTGCTCGGCCACGAACAAGATGGGACTCCAATTGGCTGTGTGGGAGTCGAGGTGTTAGGGGTAGGTAGAGGACAGGTGCGTCATATCGCCGTGCGACCAGAGGCCCGGGGGAAGGGCATCGGTAGAGCCATGCTGGACCACATCCGCGAGAACTTCCAGCTCCAAAGCGTCACCGCGGTAACGGACTCCGATACGGTAGAATTCTGGCGTCACTGCGGCTTCAGCGTGAAAAGCCTGGGCGAGCAGTATTCTGGCGTGGAGCGTTTCATGTGCACCCTGCAGGGGAGCCCGCAGGCCCGATAAAGCCCAACCAGAATCAGCCGACTCGTCGGTGATGTCGCTGTGAACCGCGATTTGCCAAGAGGCCAGGAAGGGAAAGTCTTGTTCTTCATGGTCATTGACTACATACATTGCATGTCGCTCTAGATTCTTCGGTCGTCCCGATTCTATCGGGACTCCCTCAGAATGACACAACCTTATGCTCTTGTCATTCTTGTATATTGCGGTGGAGACAGGCCAGGGCAGGCCGATGCATTCTCGGTCCCAGGAGACCGTGACTCAGCGTGGTCGCCCTGGCCTCCACAAGAAAGAGCCCGGACAGTTGCCAGGGTCTGAGAGCCCGCATCCGCAAGACCGGGCCAAAGGAGTGTAATGGAACGCGGACCGGTGTTCATCGGCATAGATGTGAGCAAGGCCCATCTAGACGTGGCGGTGCTTTCCTCCGGGGAAACATGGCAGGAGCCCAACGACGAAGCGGGGATAGCCCACCTGGTGGGGCGCGTCAGGGCCCTCGGCCCTACCTTAGTGGTTCTGGAGGCCACCGGGGGGTTGGAGATGCCCGTCGCGGTGGTCAACCCCCGGCAGGTCCGGGACTTCGCCAAGAGCCTGGGGCTGCTGGCGAAAACAGACTCCCTGGACGCCCAGGTCATTGCCCAGTTTGCCCAGCGGGTGTGCCCCACACCACGGCCCCTGCCCGATGTCCAGGCGCAAGAGCTCTCCGCTCTGCTGGCAAGGCGGCGCCAGCTCATCCAGATGCGCACGGCGGAGGAGAACCGGTTAGGAAGCACCATGATGCCTGCCCTTCGGCAGGAGATCCAGGAGCACCTGGCCTGGCTAGAGGAACGCCTCCAGCGGTTGGATGATGACCTGGGCAACCGCCTGCGGGAAAGCCCTCTGTGGCGGGAGAAGGAAGACCTGCTCCGTAGCGTGCCCGGCGTTGGCCCCGTCCTTTCCTCAACCCTGCTGGCCGACCTCCCAGAGCTGGGCACCCTGGACCGCAAGCAAATTGCCGCCCTGGTGGGGGTCGCGCCCATCAACCACGATAGCGGACGCCGCAAAGGCCAACGCCACATCCGGGGCGGAAGAGCAGAGGTCCGCTCAACCTTGTACATGGCTACCATCGCCTCAACACGGTGCAATCCCATCATCCGCTTCTTCTATCTGCGCCTCTGTGCGCAAGGAAAGCCCAAGAAAGTTGCCCTGGTCGCTTCGATGCACAAGTTCCTGATCATCTTGAACGCCATGCTCAAACACAGGACCCCATGGAACCCTCACCCTACTCTTGACATGCAATACAGTTGCTGAGGCCCGATGTATCGGGACGAAGAATCTAAGACGTAACGCCCAAGAAATACCGTGCTATTTTGTTGATAGCCATCAACTGGTGTTCTGCTAGAATAGCCCCGTTCATGGTTCGACAGGCTCACGACGAGCGGGGGGGGGGGGGGAAAGTGGCCTGTCAGTTCACCATCCCCCGGACCGCCTCCCCCACCTCCGCCGTCCCCACAAGCCTGCCCTTCTCTTCCTGCCGTCCCTTGACCTCCACGGCACTCTCCTTCAGGTTGCGAGGGCTCACCACCAGGCGCACAGGCAGTCCCAGGAGGTCGGCGTCGTTGAACTTGACGCCCGCCGACTCCTCACGGTCGTCATACAGCATCTCCAGACCGTCGTCCTGGAGCCGCTGGTAGAGCTCATCCGCCGCCTGTCGCACCTGGTCCTTCTCCGTATTCAACGACAGCAGGTGCACCTGGTAGGGGGCGATAGGCGCTGGGAAGATGATGCCGCGGTCGTCATGGTTCTGCTCGATGGCGGCGGCCAGCAGACGGCCTACGCCGATGCCGTAGCAGCCCATGATGATGGTGCGCTGGTGGCCGTCCGGGTCCAGGTAGCCAGCGCCCAGGAGATCGGAGTAGAAGGTGCCCACCTTGAAGATGTGGCCTACCTCAATGCCCCTGGTGGATTGGAGGGCCGTGCCGCACTTGGGGCAGCCGTCGCCCTCCCTGGCCAGGGCGATATCCGTGACCTGGTCCACCTGGAAGTCGCGAGGGTAGTTGGCGTTGCGCAGGTGGTGGTCGGGCTTGTTGGCACCGGCGACGAAGTTCGAGCCGCTTTTGATGGATTGGTCGGCGATGGTGGCGATGCCCTTCAGGCCCACGGGAGAGGAGGAGCCGGCCACCAGGCCAGCCTGGGCCACCTCCTCGTCGGTTGCCAGGCGGAGGTCATGGGCGTGGAGGGCGTTGTTCAGCTTCACCTCGTTGACATCCAGGTCACCCCGGATGGTGACGAACACCAGGCGGCCATCGGCTGAGTAAAAGACGGCCTTGAGGGTCTTGCTCTCCGGTACGCTCAGGAGATCGGCCAGCGCGGCGATGGTCTTCACGCCTGGGGTGGCTACCTCTTCCAGGGGCAGCTCCTCCTCGGCGGGGACGGCGGTCGGCCCGCCCTCGGCCCGCTCCGCGTTGGCGGCGTAGTGACAGGCGGGGCAGAAGAGGACGGTATCCTCGCCTGCCTCGGTGGCCAGGATGAACTCCTGGGAGTCCTTGCCGCCGATGGCACCGCTGTCCGCCTCCACGGCCATGGCGGGCAGGCCGCACCGCTGGAAGATGTTGCGGTAGGCCTGGGCCATGCGCTGGTAGGAGAGGGCCAGCCCCTCCTCGTCGGCGTCGAAGGAGTAGGCATCCTTCATATCGAACTCGCGGACGCGGATGAGGCCGGCGCGGGGCCGGGGCTCGTCGCGAAACTTGGTCTGTATCTGATAGAGGATCAGCGGCAGGTCACGGTAGGAGCTGACGTTGGCGCGCACCATCTGGGTAATGACCTCTTCATGCGTGGGCGCAAGGACAAGGTCCCGATCACGGCGGTCCTTGAGGCGGAAGAGGTTGTCGCCGAAGGCGGCAGCGCGGCCGCTCTCCTCCCATATCTCCAGCGGTTGGAGGGTGGGCAGTTTGACCTCCTGGCTGCCCGCGGCGTCCATCTCCTGCCGTATGATCGACTCGATCTTGGTCAGGGAGCGATGGGCCAGGGGCATGTAGGCGTAGACGCCGGCGGCGACCTGGTGGAGCATACCGGCGCGGAGCATGAGGCGGTGGCTGGCGATCTCCGCCTCCGCCGGGTCCTCACGCCGGGTCTTACCGAAGAGCTGGGTTACGCGCATGGGTGCTCCTTACAGCGATGCGACCGCAGGGATCACCCGCTGGCCAATGGTCTCCAGGGGCGTGATGTCGCTGACGTTGGGTATGTTGACGATCAGGTGCTGGACGCCCGCATCGGCATAGGCACCGCACCGCAGGATGAACTCCTCGACGCTCTCGCCATCGGGCCTGTCGCCGAGGTTCACCCCTTGCAGTGTGGTCTTCTCGATGGCGTCGTAGGAGCGGCCCTCCACCTCGCACCAGTGGCGCAGCACGTCGTACTTGTGGCGCACCGTCTCCGGGTCGCCGAAGACGTTGACGGCATCGGCGTAGCGGGCGGCCAGGCGGAGGGTCTTCTTCTCACCGCCGCCTCCCACCAGGATGGGCGGATGGGGCTGCGACAGCGGCTGAGGGACGTTCAACGTCTCCTCCAACCGGTAGTAACGCCCCTCATAGGCCCCTGTATCCTCCGACCACATCTGTTTGACGATCTGGAGCGCCTCCTCCAGGCGCTGGAACCGCTCAGAGCGTGGTGGGAACGGGATGCCAAGCCCCAGGTGCTCGCGCTCGTTCCAGGCAGCGCCGATGCCCAGGTAGGCCCGGCCGCCTGTGAGCACGTCCAGGGTGGTTGCCGTCTTGGCCAGGAGACCCGGATGGCGATAGGTGACCCCGGTGACCATGGTGCCCAGGCGCACGTTGCTGGTGACCCCGGCCAGGTAGCCGAGGGTGGTCCAGGACTCCAGCATATCCTGGTCCACGGGCCCGACGGCGCGGATCTGAAAGAAGTGGTCCATGACCCAGAGGCTGGCGAACCCGGCGGCATCGGCCGTACGAGCGATCTCGGACAGGGTGGGGGCCAATTTTTGCGGCCCGCCCGGCCAGGTGAAGCTAGGGACCTGCAACCCGATTTTCATAGCTACGACTCCACACCGTCACCAGGCACGAGAACCAGAGCAGACGGTAACACCGGTGCTAAAACTACCGACTAGGATAGCAGAGGGCGGTGGCGGTTCGCTAGCTCACCGAGGCGGGACTGAAAGAATCTCCCATGTCGATGGTCATCGGCACCACGGAGGATGAACATACGCCCCAGATGCCCTTCGACTCCGCTCAGGACAGGCTTCGTCGTCCCGATGAAATCGGGACTCCTCAGCATGACATCCCCTGCCCCCAAGGGCTACGCCCTGTGGAACTCCCGCTGGCGCAGTGTCCACGGGTCGGCGATGTCCCAGCACAACGATTTTTCGCCGCGGCGGCTGATCTCCTGGGCAACGTCCGTGTAGCCGGCGTAGCTCTGGGGGTTGAGCCGGTCGTTGTCGAAGAAGCGGTAGGCGTCGCCCTGTTTGAAAACGCAGACCGTGTGGCTCTTCGCGGTGGGGCGCATCATCACCGTAAGCAGCACGGGTGACGTGCTGGGGTTCCACCGGTTGAGGAGCTCGGCGGCAAGGACGGCAAAGCCGTCGCAGTCGTCCCGCCTCTTGGCCCAGGTGGTCTGCGGGTAGCTGATGGCGTCGTACAGGTGGAGCGGGCCGTCCGTTGTCCAGGTGACCTGTTCCAGGGGACCGGCGATCTCCTGAAGCGACGAGGCTGCAGGTAGTAGCGTGCCCAGGTAGCGACGCTCGAAGAGGCGGCGGAACCGCGACCAGGGGTAGCGGCCCCACCGGAGCCACCAAACGAGGAACAGACCGACGGGTGACATGGTGGGGAAAGGATAGCACAGGGAGCGTCTGGATACGACTGAGGGGCAATGGAGGCGTCAGGCTAGCTTGGCGACCACTCAGACGCCAGCATGGAGTAGAGGGCAAGGTCGTTGTACTCGCCGTTCACTAGCTCGGCCTGTCGCTGAACACCCTCGAATAGGAACCCCAGTCGCTCAGGAATGGCACGGCTTTTCTTATTTTGAGTAGCGGCCCGTATCTGAACGCGGTTCAACTGCAGTTCACCAAATGCGTAGTCAAGGACGGCGCGGCAGGCGCGGGTCACGATCCCGCGACCCTGCATCTCCTCGGTCAGCCAGTAGCCGATTTCGCATGACCTATTGAGAGAGTCGACTAGTACGGTGCCAACGGTGCCCACAATTGCTCCCCTGTATACGATCAGCGGCGGGGTGCCCTCGCCCTTCTCCTCAGCCGCCAGACGGCCCTCTATCCATACCCGCTCGTCTTCCACGGTGCGGATGGCATCAAACTGGGGTAGCCAGAGGCCCAAATACTCGCGGTTGGAGTCGATCAGGGCGACAAGCTCTTTTGCATCGGCCAGGGAGGGCCAGCGCAGGAGAATGTCATCGTCAACCCTTATCGTCTTCATTGGCGGCGGCCTAGCTAGGCGACCACTCCGACGCCAGCATGGAGTAGAGGGCGAGATCGTAGTATTCGCCGTTCACTAGCTCGGCCTGCCGCTGCACACCCTCGAACACGAACCCCATCCGCTCAGGAATGGCACGGCTTTTCTTATTTTGAGTGGCGGCCCGTATCTGAACGCGGTTCAATTGCAGTTCACCAAATGCGTAGTCAAGGACGGCGCGGCAGGCGCGGGTCACGATCCCGCGACCCTGCATCTCCTCGGTCAGCCAGTAGCCAACCTCGTATGATCTATTGGGAGAGTCCACTAGTACGGTGCCAGCGGTGCCCACAATCGCTCCCCTGTATACGATCAGCGGCGGGGTGCCCTCTCCCTTCTCCTCAGGCGCCTGACGGCCCTCTATCCACACCCGCTCGTCTTCCACGGTGCGGATGGCATCAAACAAGGGCAGCCAGCGGCCCAAATACCTGCGATTGGAGTCGATCAGGGCGACAAGCTCTTCCGCATCGGCCATGGAGGGCCAGCGCAGGAGTATGTCGTCGTCCACCCTTATCGTCTTCACTGGCGGCGGCCTAGGCAAGGCCTGGTGCTGCCATGAGCAACCCCGGCACCGGGATGAGGCGCTGGTTCAGCGGATCGACGGCAAGGCCAAGCTCCTCCAGCGTCACGGCGCCCAATACCGGCTCAGCGTTCTGATCATCGAAGACTACTATAGTCATCTCAGTACGGTCATGTATGCGAACCCGAGCCTGCCCAATATCTCGTTCTACCTCAGCGCCATCAGCGCGGCAGAACGGGCGGCGCTCCAAAGGTGGGACTCCTAGCTCATTGAGTAAAGAGGCAGGCATCTGGGTGTAGCTGGCACCGGTGTCCACCAGCGCGGAGACCTCACGGTAGCGGGAGCCGGTGGGGTCGCCGATCTCAATGATTACACCGAAAGTTCCCATGGTCGCTACACCGCCTCCACCTCTTCCATCAGGGCGGTGAGCATGTCGGCCTCGGCTACGACACGCACCTTCTTGCCCTTGCGGAAGATGACGGCGCGACCGGCGCCGGCGGCGATGCCCACATCGGCGTCCTTGGCCTCGCCGGGGCCGTTGACCTCGCAGCCCATGACGGCCACCTTCACGCTCTTATCGACGCCCTTCAGCAGCTCGTCCACGGCGTTGGCTAGCTTGATAACGTCCACATCGGCGCGGCCACAGGAGGGGCAGGCGACCAGGATGGCGCCCTTTTCGCGCAGGTTCAGCGACTTCAGGATCTCGAAACCGGCGGCCACCTCCTCGTGAGAGTCGTCGCTCAGAGAGACGCGAATGGTATCGCCGATACCCTGGTAGAGGAGGACGCCCAGGCCGATGGCGCTGCGCACGGTGCCTGACTTGGCGGTGCCCGCCTCCGTGATGCCCAGGTGGAATGGGTAGGGCACCATCTCCGCCAGCCTGCGGTAGGCCTCCACGGTGGTGTAGACATCAAAGGCCTTGAGGGAGATCTTGATGAGGTCAAAGTCCAGGGCCTCCAGGATGCCGATCTCCCAGAGGCCGGTGTCCACCATGTGGTCCACCGCCGAGTAGCCGCCCTCCTGGGCCTCGCCCGCCTTGGGAAGCAGGTTCACGCCGTCCTGAAGGCGGGACGTAGCGCCCCGCTGACCGATGCGGCCCACGGGCGGTAGGCTGCCGAAGTTGACGCCAATGCGGATAGGTATCTGCCGCTCCTTTGCGGCCATCACAACCTCCTTGACCCTCTCTGGGTCGCGGATGTTGCCGGGGTTCAGGCGTAGGCAGTCGACGCCGCCGGCGATGGCCTCCAGGGCAAGTTGGTAGTGGAAATGGATATCGGCGACCAGGGGTATGCCTATCTGACGTTTGATCTCCGGAAGAGCCTTTGCTGCCTCCATATCAGGCACGGCGCACCGGATGATCTCGCAGCCCGCCTCCTCCAGCCCCTTGATCTGCTCCACGGTGGCCTTCACGTCGCGGGTATCGGTCTTGGTCATGGACTGAACGGTGATGGGGGCATCGCCGCCGACCTTGACGTCGCCGATGTAGACGGGCTTGGTTGGCCTACGGTTCATGGCAATCCTTTCCTAGCCTCCCAGCAGGCTCTCCCCAAGCTTGCTCAGGTCCATGAAGGTGACGAAGAGCAGGAAGGTGATGAGGACGGCAAAGCCGACCATGTGGACGAACCCCTCCCTCTCAGGCGAGATCCGCTTGCCGCGCCGGGCCAGCTCAATGACCACGAAGAAGATGCGGCCTCCGTCCAGCGCGGGGATGGGAAGGAAGTTGAAGACGGAGAGGACCAGGCTGATGACCGCGGCGAGCTGAAGGAAGACCAGGGCCCGATCGGCGAGGGTAACGCCCTCCGTCTGCCCTACCTCCACGAATATGTGGCCTATGCCCACGGGCCCGCTGACCTCTGGTGGCGAGCCGCCGGAGGTCCACTTGGTGAACTCGTTCTTGATGAGCACCAGTATTTCACCCATGCGCACAACGCCCTTGCGTGCGGCGGTCCAGGGAGGGTTGGAGCGGCTTTCATAGCGATAGCTGACGGTGGTGAGGGTGAGCCCCGCTTCGTCGATACGGTCGAAGCCCCTCCGTCCCTCCGTCCAGGGCGACTCCGCCCTGCTTTCAACACGGTAGTTGACGGTGGTGAGGATGATTCCTACGGCTCCCTGGCCCTCAGGCGGGTTGAGTCTCGGCGTCAGCTCTACCGGAAAGCGCTGGTCTTCCCGCTGGACCATCCAGGTCATGCTGGTGCCAAGATTGCGGTCGACCAGATAGATCAGGTCGGAATGGCTGTCCACGGCCTGGCCGGCGGCCTCTACGATAATATCGCCGGGGAGTATGCCTGCCCCCTGAGCGGGCGAGCCCGGCGCTACCTCCTGGATCACCACGTCGCCCGCCAGGAGATCGACGCCTTCCCGGTACTCCGGCGGGTTGAACAGCGGCTGGATCCCTACCTCCATACGCTGGTCCCCTTGTGCCACCAGCCAGGACATCTCCGTGCCGAGCTTCAGGTTGACCAGGAAGGTCAGATCGCCGTGGTTGTCCAGGGCCTGGCCGTTGGCCTCAAGGATGATATCGGCGGGCTGGATGCCGGCCTCCTGGGCGGGCGAGCCGTTCTGCACCTCCTGGACGAGCACATTGCCCACCAGAACGTCTTGGGGGATGGTGAAGAGCACTGTGAAGAGCACGACGGCAAGGAGGGCGTTCATAAAGGGTCCGGCGCCCAATACCAGCAGCCGGACACCGGCCGATTTTCCGGCAAGGCTCCGTGCCTCGGTGGGGTCCTCCTCTCCCGCCATCTTCACGAAGGCCCCAAAGGGAACGGCGTTCAGCGAGTAGACGGTCTCACCATGGCGGAGGCCCAAGAGACGAGGGGGAAACCCTACGCCGAACTCCAGCACTTTGACCCCCGCGGCCTTGGCCACGAAGAAATGCCCCGCTTCGTGGATGATCAGCAGGATGGTCAGCACAACGACGAAGATAGCGATGTAGCCGATGACCTCAAGCATACCTATACTCCGGCAAGCTCCACAGTGCGACGCCGTGCCCAGGTGTCCGCGCCCATGATTTCGTCCAGGGAGGTGGCGTTTCCAGGATCGTGCTGGTTCACCACCTCTTCGACCAGGTAGGGTATATCCAGGAAGCCGATGCGCCCGTTGAGAAACAGGTTGACGGCCACCTCGTCCGCCGCGCTCAAGGCGGCGGGATAGGTGCCGCCGGCCCGTGCCGCCTCCAACGCCAGGTTGAAGCACGGGTAGCGCTGGGTATCCAGGGGCTCGAAGCTCAAGTTAGCGATCTCCGTGAGGTCCAGGCCGGCGCGGGAGCCATCGTGAACGCGGCGCGGGTGGAACAGGGCGTACTGGATGGGGAGACGCATATCCGGAGGTGACAGCTGCGCCTTCATCGACCCGTCCTCAAACTCCACCAGGGAGTGGACGATGCTCTGAGGGTGGACGACCACATCGATCTTCTCCCACGGCATATCAAAGAGCCAGTGGGACTCGATAACCTCGAAGGCCTTGTTCATAAGCGTGGCGGAATCTATGGTGATCTTCTTTCCCATCTGCCAGGTTGGGTGCCGCAGGGCCTCTTCAGGGGTCACGGCTGCCATCTGTGAGAGAGGCAGGTCGCGAAGGGAGCCACCGGAGGCCGTGATAATCAGCCGGGCTACGTTGCTATCCTCTCCCCGGAGGCACTGCCAGATGGCGCTGGGCTCACTGTCCACCGGCAGGAGGCAGCCCTGGGCCGCTTCCCGGGCGATGAGCTCCCCGGCCATCACGATGGCCTCCTTGTTGGCCAGGGCGACTGACTTCCCCGCCTGTAAGGCCATGAGGATGGGGAGCAGCCCCGCCTTGCCAGCGGTGGCCACCACGACCAGATCGACCTCCGGGCGGCATACCATCTCCTCCATGGTGACGGCGGCGCAGTCCGGGACGGCGGAGGTCAGGGCATCCGTCCCCGCTCCCTGGCACCAGACCAGCGAGGGGCGGAACTCACGGCCCTGCTCCTCCAGCAGCTTCAGGTTGCTCCAACCGGCAAGGCCGACGACGGCGAACTCGTCTGGAAAGGAGCGAATGACCTGGAGGGTCTGGCAGCCTATTGAGCCGGTGGAGCCAAGGACTGCGATGCCTCTTACGGTACTACCCATGTAGCTCCATAGTACACCAGCACCAAGCTAGGCACAACGCTATCCAGCCGGTCCAGGAGGCCGCCGTGGCCGGGGATGAGCCGACCGGCATCCTTGGCCTGGGCATACCGCTTCAGCGACGACTCAAGCAGGTCCCCGGCCTGGGAGACGATGCCCACGCCGGCCCCTATGAGAGCGGCCTGCCAGACGTGGGCGGGCAGGTCCAGCAAAACGACCAGCGCCATGGCCGCTATGGTCCCGCCCACCAGTCCAGCCGCGGCTCCCTCCCACGTCTTCCCGGGACTGATCCTGGGAGCCAGCCGGTGTCTTCCCACCATCCGGCCCACCAGATAGGCGGCGGTGTCGGTGGCGAAGGCGGTGAAGAGGGCCAGCGCCAGCCAACGGTCGCCGCCATCCAGCTGGCGCAGGAGCAGAGCATGGCTGAGCGTAAGGCCCAGGTACAGCGGGCCGCCAGTAGCCAGAAGCCACCCCTTCAGAAGCGAGCCCTGCCTATGGAAAGGAAGGGAGAGCACCAGGAGGAGCGGCGGCCCTACCGTAACAAGGAGTACCACCAGGTCACCGCCCCGGTGACCATCTATGATGAAGAGGAGCGCCCAGAGCAGGCCCAGCGCCATCAGAGGCCGCGCGACCTTATCCGTGAGGAGGCGGTAGTATTCCAGGGCACCAACGGCGGTGACCAGGCCGGCGGCGGCGGCGAGCCAGAGAGAGCCAAGCCATACCAGCAGCAGGAGCAGTGGAATAGCTACTGCGGCGCTGGCTACGCGCAAGCCGAGGGACTCCGTTTCGCTGGAAGGGCCGGTAGGCCGCACGGAGAGCATCTACTCCTCAGAAGCGAGGGCGCCGAACCGACGCTTCCTGCGACGAAAGGCCTCTAGCGCCCGCTCGATTTCCTGCTCATCGAAGTCGGGCCAATGGACGGCCGTCGAGTAGAACTCGCTGTAGGCGCTCTGCCAGAGAAGGAAGTTGCTGATCCTGAACTCGCCCGCGGTGCGAATGACCAGGTCGGGGTCGGGAATGGAGGGCGTGAGGAGGTAGCGGGAGAAGGTCTCTTCGTCTATCTGCTCTGCGGGTATGCCCGCGGCCACAATCCGCCGCGTCGCCTCCACGATCTCGTCCCGGCCACCGTAGTCGAAGGCGACGCTCAGGGTGAGCCCGCTATTATCCTTGGTCAGATCAACCGCTTCGTCGATCTCTCGTCGTAGCTCTGGCGAGAGGCGGTCCAGGCGTCCGGTGTGGAGAATGCGCACATTGTTCTTATGGAGCTCGGTGGTCTCGGACCGGACCGCCTCGCCCAGCAGCTCCAGGAGTGTGGAGACCTCCTCGGAGGGACGGCCCCAGTTCTCCGTGGAGAAGGCGAACAGGGTGACGTACCGTACGCCCAGGTTGGCAAAGGTGCTGATGACCGTGCGGACGTTGCCAATACCGGCGCGATGGCCCTGGGTACGCGGCCTGTTGTGCGCCTGTGCCCAGCGCCCGTTGCCGTCCATGATGATGGCGACGTGGACGGGAATAGGGCCATTGCGGCCATTCTGTTGCATGGCCGCTTTCGCTGGAGCTACACCTTTGCGATTCACAGGACCGGCTTTGGCCACGGAATGCTCAGACCTCCATCACCTCTTTTTCCTTGGTAGCGGCAGCGGAGTCCATCTGGGCGATGAAGGCATCGGTGATCTGCTGGAGCCGACCCTGGGTCGCCTGGCTCTCGTCCTGGGAGAGCTCCTTGTTCCGCTCCATGGTGCGGAGCCGGTCGATGATGTCTCGGCGGATATTGCGGACCTCCACCCGCGCCTCTTCAAGTCGGCCTTTTACTATCTTCACCAGCTCTCGGCGTCGCTCCTCGGTGGGCTGCGGTATGGGCAGGCGGATGACGGAACCGTCGTTGGTGGGGTTCAGACCCAGGTTGGCCTTGAGAACGGCCTTCTCAATGGCTGAGAGCACCTGTCTGTCCCAGGGTTGGACCATGATGAGACGGGCCTCTGGTACGGAGATGGTGGCAAGCTGGTTCAACGGTGTGAGGGTGCCGTAGTATTCCACCATGAGGCTCTCTACCAGACCGGAGTTGGCCCGTCCGGTGCGGACGGTGGCAAGCTCCCGGTTCAGGGCCTCCATGGCCTTTTGCATCCGGGGTTCGGCATCGCTCAGGGTGTCGGCAACCATCACGCGTGCTCTTCCTTGCGCCAGTGGACAACGAAGCTGCTGCTGCCACGCCTCCTCATCCACTGACGGGCGCAGACCGATGGCCCTGAGGGTCAGCGGTTCGCCGGAACGGTCTCCTTATCAGCAACCAGGGTTCCCACGGTCTCACCGGCTAGTATACGGGCCAGAGTTCCCGGTGTGAACAGGTCAAAGACAACGATGGGCACATGGTTCTCCATGCACAAGGAGAGGGCGGTGGCGTCCATGACCCCCAGCCGCAGGCTTAAAGCGTCGATATAGTCAAGACGCTGAAACTTCTTGGCGTCGCGGTTCTTGTTGGGATCGGAGTCGTAGACTCCGTCCACCTGGTGCTTTGCCATGAGCAGCACTTCACTATCTATCTCCAGAGAGCGGAGGGCGGCGGCGGTGTCCGTGGTCATGTAGGGGTTTCCTGTCCCCGCGGCAAAGATGACCACGCGCCCCTTCTCCAGGTGGCGGATGGCCCTGCGACGTATGTACGGCTCCGCGACGGCCTGGATGTTGATGGCGCTCTGGGCGCGGGTATCGGTGCCGTCACGCTCCAGGGCGTCCTGAAGCGCCAGGGTGTTCATAACGGTGGCCAGCATCCCTGCGTAGTCGGCGGTGGCCCTATCCATGCCACGGGCCTCCCATTCATCGCCGCGCCAGAAGTTTCCACCGCCAATGACGATGACAAGCTGGACGCCCATGGAGACGGCCTCTTTGATCTCAGCGGCAAGATAGACCAGAGCCTCGGGATCAATACCAAAAGGGGATGTCCCTTTCAGGGACTCCCCGCTGAGCTTCAGGACGGCTCGCTTGTAGATGGATGTTGCCGTCTTCATCTCATTGCCTACTTCCCCAGGGCGTAGTATGCGAACCTCCGGACCCGGACGTTCTCCCCCACCTGTACGGCCATCTCCGTGATCAGGTCCTGGATGACCTTGCTGTTGTCCTTGATGAATGGCTGTTGGAGCAGACAGACCTCTTCCGGGTCCCGCCCATCATCTTCAGGCATCTCGGAGCGGTCTACGAATTCGGGACTCATGGCCGCCACCTGCATGGCCAGATCGTGGGCCAAGCCCTTGAACTCGGATGTCCTGGCCACAAAGTCCGTCTGGCAGTTCAACTCTACCATTGCCCCAACTCGACTGCCGCTGTGAATGTAGGCCTCCACAACTCCATCACCGGTCTCCAGCCCTGCCTTCTTCTCCGCCTTGGCTATCCCCTTCTGTTTCAGGACCTCCTCGGCCCTGGTAATATCTCCCTCTGCCTCTTCCAGGGCCTTTTTGCAATCCATCACTCCGGCCCCGGTCTGGCTCCGGAGGAGCTTGATCTGCTCTACGCTGATTTGCAAGGAAGACTCCTTCTCATGACTCATGGCACAGGTGCCCTATGAACGGCGGGCGGAGTATGCAGCGGCACAACGGGTTGGAGCGGCGGCTCTTAGGAATCACCGCTGGCAGCAACCGACGCCGTAAGGTCTGTGTCTGTTATCTCTATCTCCTCGGAGTCCTCTGACACCGGGACCTCAAAGGAGCGTCGGCTCTTCCCATCCCCAACGGCGTCGGCTATCTTTTTGGTAACCAACCGGATGGAGCGGATGGCGTCGTCGTTGCCTGGAATAGGATAATCGACCTGGTCAGGGTCGCAGTCGGTGTCCACCAGGGCAACAATGGGTACACCGACGCGGCGGGCCTCCGCCACGGCTATCTTCTCCCTGGCGATGTCCGCAATGAATATGGCACCGGGCAGTTTGGTCATGGCCTTGATTCCGCCAAGATACCGGTTCAACCGAGCAATCTGCTCCTCCAGCTTCAGGGCCTCCTTCTTTGGAAGCACCTGGAACTGGCCTTTGAGCTTCCGCTCCTCCAGCTGGACGAGGTAATCGATCCTGGACTGGATAGTTGCGAAGTTGGTAAACGTCCCGCCCAGCCACCGCTGGTCTACGTAGAAGGCGCCCACTCGCTGGGCCTCCTCAGAGATGATCTCCTGGGCCTGCTTCTTGGTGCCGACCAGGAGGACATCTTCGCCACCGGCCACCAGGTCGCTTATGTAGTCACAGGCCGCCTCCAACAGAGAGAGGGTCTGCTGGAGATCGATGATATGTATGCCGTTGCGGACGGCGAAGATGTACCGCTTCATGACGGGGTTCCACCGGCGAGTTTGGTGCCCGAAGTGGACCCCTGCCTCTAGCAAGGCCTTCATGGTCAAAGGCTCAGAGATATCCCGGGTCAGCTGGGACTGTGCCCCGTTGGTGGTGACTTCCGGGGAGCTCTGTTCAGGAAGCGGGGCTATCTCCGGAGTCTCTGAGGTCTCCTGCTCCATACGGTTTCCTTTCTGGAATGTATGCAAGAATCAGCAGTGAGCAAGTATAGCATAGGACTACACCGCCAACAACTGCTCACGTTGACAGAGCATCCAGCCCGCTGGTACACTTCGGAATAACGTTAGCAGCCTCACGCTGAGGCTGCTAACCCTTGTATTGGTAGAGGAGAGCAGATTGCCCACGTACGATTATGGTTGCGCGAATTGCGGCAACAGGTTCGAGATTAGGCAGAGGTTTTCTGACGAGCCGGTAACGTCCTGCCCAAAGTGCCACCACGAGGTACGACGGCTCTTACATGCGCCGGCAATTATCTACAAGGGCAGCGGCTTCTACACCACGGACTACAAGAACACCCATGCCAGTCTTCCGGACCGCTCCCGCGACGGCGCGCCCTCTGAGGAAGCCCCCAAGAGCGAAAAGAGCGATAAAACAGAGAAGGCGTCTGAGTCGAAGCCGTCGGACGCTTCCGCAGGTGACACCGCCAAGGGTGAGACCAAGGGCGAGTCCTCCAAGGAGTCGACGCCCAGCAAGGCATAGCTCGTGCGCGCCCTTATCCAGCGGGTCGCTCGGGCCACGGTGTCGGTGGAAGCGGATGCGGTAGGTGCCATCGGGCCGGGGCTGGTGGTCTTTCTTGGGATCGGTAGGGAGGACGGCGATGAGGATGCCACCTACCTGGTCGAGAAAATTGTAAACCTCCGCCTGTTCCCCGATGCCGAGGGAAGGTTCGACCGCTCCGCCCTGGAGACGCACGCCGACCTACTTGTAGTCAGCCAGTTCACCCTCTTTGCGGACACCCGCAAGGGCCGACGGCCCTCCTTTGTGGAGGCCGCGCCACCCCAGGAAGCGCTTCCCCTGTTCCAAAAGGCGGTGTCGCTCTTCCGAGAGCAGGGGCTGCGGGTGGAGACGGGGCGTTTCCAGGAGCAGATGCTGGTGGAGGTCCACAACGACGGCCCGGTGTCGCTGATGGTGGATAGCCAGGACCGCCACCGTCCCAGACGCGGCTAGGCGGCCGCAGAGGAGTCACCGCCGCCTGTGTCCTCTCCCTTATGGCCATCAAGCTAATACTTTCACGTTCTCCCGAGAGTCGTGTTAGCCGCAATGGTTTGTATTTACCCACCCACCCACTTTCTTATAAGCCCTTCATCCTTTCCCCACCCTCGGACTGCGTCCCTACTCCCTGCCTTCCTCACCCCACCCCCTAATTTAAGGATTCCCGGAGGCCGGTCTTCGTGGAGGAGGGTATTGGCCTTCTGCAGACTCTGGCGAATCAGGATCTGCCAAACAAGGCTTACGCTTATTGTATATAAGGCCATCAGGGAACGAACTTGAGAGAAGACTGGGGACATCCCAGCGTGCTGGAGAGGATGGGTTGAGGGCCTACTGGAGAGACCAGGAGGCCAGGAAGCCATCGTCCAGAGGGACGGGGGAAAGGCTTCGCTCTACATCTACCACGAACACCTGGCTGACCCTGCGGCCCTGGCCGGCGCCGCTTCCCGCGCCAGCCAGGGAGCCTGTGAACACCAGGTAGCGACTATCCGGTGACCAGACCTGGTGGGAGTAGGCGTACTGGTCAAAGAAGGCCAGGACCGTGAGCAGGTCCGACGAGGGGATGAACTCCACAACTCGCATGGTGGCGCCGGTACGGGAGTCCACTACCTCCCACTGGAGGGCATTGCGACTGGCATTGGGCGTGACCAGGGCGATCTTGGACCCGTCCGGGGACCAGAAGAATGCCATAACGGGGGCCTCCCTGGTCACCAGGGACACGGTCTCCTGGGTGGCCACGTCAACCACCTGGACCTCCTGGAGGAAGGGGTCGGCGGGGTCACGGGACTGGCCTATGGCTATGCGGTCTCCCTGCGGTGCCCAGAGGAAGGAGGAGAAGCCGTCGGTTTGCGCCAGGGGCGTCCTTCCTGAGCCATCGAAGCGGGCGGTGTAGAGGCTGCCCCTGCCCGCTTCGTCCGCATCGACGTAGGCGATGAGGTCCGTGGTGGGCGAGCCCGCTGGGGCACGGTAGCCAGGCGAGGCCGCACCCACGCGGGCCGGTGCTCCTGGCGCATCCACGCTCACTCGCAAGAGCTGGGTGCCCCAGTGCAGCAAAAGGCTACGCGAGTCGTGGGCCCAGGCAAGATACAGGGGTGCACCAGCGGCCACACGCTGTGCCTCTCCCTCACCTGAGCCCGCAGCCAGATACAGCACAAGCCCCTCCTGGTCACCGGCCAGGAAGGCCACGTAGCTACCATCAGGGGACCAGAGGGAGTAATGGGGACTGTCCTGGGCGACAAGGGTTATGGGGCCCGCCGGATTGGTGAACACCCTGGTGGGGTCGCGCCCCCGGAGATCGGTCGAAATGAGGGCTGCGCCGGGCTGCTGAGCTTGTGGAGAAAAGGCGGAAAAGAGGATGCTGGCACCATCGGGGGACCAGCTAGGCCAGCCGAAGAAGACCTCCGTCTGCTGGTCAGATGAGCCTTCGTCGAGAAACTGGGTGTCCCCGCTGATGAGTTGGCGGTCGGTGCCGTCGGGGTTGATGGTGTAGATATGGAAGTCGCTGCCCACGTAGACGATCCGGTCGATGAATTTGGTGGAGGCCTGCGGGGATGGTATCGCAGTCGGCGTCACCTGGGCAGGCGCCGGGACGGGGGTGTCAGCTTCGAACCGCTGGCAACCCAGAAGACCCAGGGAGGCCACGGCACCGGCCACCATCAGCCACCTGGTGAGCCTTCGGGAAGAGATGTGTATGGTCATACCGCTACACCGCCAGGCCCTCGGTCAGGGCACGGTCGATCAGATCAAGTGTGTCGCAGGTGAGAAGCATAGCCGCTTGAGGTGGATCCGCTACTCCAGGCTAAGGGGTTTCACGACGATGTTATCAAAGGGCCGATCGGGGTCGGGCCACTGGGAGCGAGGTATCTCGTAGAATACCTCTATCTCGTTGCCATCGGGGTCCAGGAAATAGACACCCTTGGAGATGCCGTGGTCCCCCATGCCTACGATACGCGCCTCACACTCCTTGAGATGGCGGTGGAACTCCCGGAGCTCATCCATGCTGTCCACCTGGTAGGCGAAGTGGTATAGCCCTACCCTCGTAGGCTCTGGGCCGGGCGCGTTGGGCCCAACGCTCATGATGCCGAGCGTATGCGATTCCTGGCCGCCGGTGAGGAATGTCATGGCTTCCGGGATACGCCCAGTTACCTTGAGGCCCAGTACCTGGGTATAGAACTTCTCCGAACGCTCCAGGTCACGGACTCTGAGCACCAGGTGAGAGAGCTTAGGAGATTTGTCCATAGGGATATCCTTTGCACCATGCCGCAGCATTCAGGGCGTGCCCCATAGCTTATTGCACGGACACCGCCACACCCTGAAGCGACCAGGGAGAGGTCTTGTGGATACGGGCAGTCACGGTCTGCCCCTGCAGGTCACGGGGGTCTTCGATAAACACCAGCTTATCGTTTCGGCTCCTGCCGCGCCACTTCCCCTTCTCACGGCTCTCCACCAGCACCTCTTGGGTGGTGTGAAGCAGCCCGGCGTTGATCTCTGTGGCGATGCGCTCCTGGACCGACTCGATGACCTGCATCCTGCGTTTCTTCTCCTCCGCCGTGACGTCGTCCTCCAGCTTGCGGGCGGCGATGGTGCCGGGGCGGGTGGAGTAGGCGGCGGCGTGTACCTTATCGAACCGCACCTCCTCCAGCATATCGACGGTGTGCTGGAAGGCCGCCTGGCTCTCGCCCGGGAAGCCGACGATGAGGTCGGTGCTCAGGGAGACGCGCGGGACCGCGGCCCGGACGCGCTCAACAAGCCGCAGGTAGTCGTGGGAGGTGTAGCCGCGGCGCATGACCCGCAGAATGCCGTCGTCGCCGGCCTGGAAGGGGAGGTTGAAATGCTCGCACACCTTGTCCAGGGATGCGACGGTGTCGATGATCCGGGGGCTCATGTCGTTGGGGTGCGAGGTGAGGAAGCGCACCCGCTGGAGCCCCTCCACCCGGCTGACCGCCGTGAGCAGGTCGGCCAGGTCGCCGTTGTCGGGGAGGTCGTTGCCGTAGGAATCGACGTTCTGCCCCAGGAGGGTCACCTCCGCGACGCCGCGACCCGCCAGGAGCTCCGCCTCCCGCACGATGTCCGGCATGGTGCGGCTGCTCTCACGCCCGCGCCGGTAGGGGATGATGCAGAAGGAGCAGAACTTGTCGCAGCCGTGGATGATGGGGATGAAGGCGGTCACGGTGGCCCGCTCCGGCACCAGGGTGCTCAGGCACCCCTCGGCATCGATACCCATACGGTCGCCCAGGAGGTCCAGCAGGGGGGCATACTGCTGGGGCCGCATGAACAGGTCCACGTAGGGGAACCGCCGCTGGAGGGCGTCGGTGTTGGGGCCCACCATGCACCCCATGAGGGCCACCACGCGGTCCGGGAAGCGGCCCTTGAGGGGCTTCAGGGAGGTGAGCATGCCCACCACCTTGTCCTCGGCGCTCTGGCGGACCACGCAGCTGTTAAGGACGATGACATCCGCATCTCTGGGCGAGGGCGTGGTCTGGAGGCCCAGCTGGAGAAGGGCGCTCTCCAGCCGCTCGGAGTCGGCGACGTTCATCTGGCAGCCGATGGTCCAGATGTAGTAGCTGTTGGGGGAATCCGCAAGCTGCTGGGTGGTCATAGCGCTTTGTGTGGCGGAGGGAGTGGGATTCGAACCCACGAGGGGGCTCATCACCCCCAACCCGCTTAGCAGGCGGGCGCACTAGGCCTCTATGCGATCCCTCCAGCCCGTTGAATCACTATAGCAAAGGTGGGTAGAGGGGGCAAGGCGACTAGCCCTCCACTCCCTCCACCAGCCCCCGCAGCAGCGAGCGGTGGCAGCGGGCGTCGTCCACACACCAGCAGAGGAGGGTCACCGTGCCCTCTTGGGCGCGGCGGGCAACCTCCGCCAGCAGCGCCACCCTGGGGGCCACCTCCTCGATGTATCGCGGGGCGTACTCCTCCCAGGGCATACCGCCGTGCAGAAAGGCCACCCGCAGCGGCTCCGAGGGCGCCAGCTCCTTCTGCCAGGCATGCACCGCATCCTTGCGGATGCCCCTGGGCCAGCGGCGCATCACCAGGAGGCGATAGCCGTCATCCGGGGAGGGTTTTTCATAAATACGCTTGGTGAGCAGGGGCATGGCAGCCGGGTCACCCCCCATCCTGACCCTTTCCCCTGACCCTTTCCCGACGAGTCGGGGCTCAGGGCAGGCTCTTCCCCCGTCAGCAGGCTCTTCCCCCGTCAAGGGGAAGGGACCATACGTTCGTGGTGAGCCCGTCGAACCATGAGCGGGGGCAACCGATCAGTCGGAAACCCGCGCTGGCTGATGCTGACCCTCCATGCCCACCCACACCTCGCCGTCGGCGAACACCTCTTTCTTCCAGATGGGCACGTTCTGCTTGATCCTGTCCACGGCGTACTGCGCGGCGGCAAAGGCCTGGCCACGATGGGGCGATGCCACGGCCACCACCAGGCTGATCTCCCCCAGCTCCAGCCTGCCGAAGCGGTGGGCGATGGAGACGTCGGCCATGCCCCACCGCTGGCGGATCTCCTCAACGATGCGGGCCAGCATCTTTTCGGCCATACCCTCGTAGGCCTCATACTCCAGGTAGAGGACCCGGCGGCCACCGGACTCGTTGCGCGTGGTGCCCAGGAAGGTGACCACACCGCCGTTGGCCTCCGTGCGCACGGTGGCGGTGACGGCCTGCGGGTCTAGGGGGTCGCGGGTCAGCGTTATCATTTTTTTGGTAACTATCCCTTGACAGCGCGTATAGATTCGGCGCGTGGCTGCGTCCACGTACGTTCACACCAGTGCCTAGGTGGCCAAGGCTTCATGGAACCACCTTTGATAGATGGGTCGGAGGCCATGAGAAAGATTTACCTGTTCCAGCGCCGTATTTGACGGCACAAGGAGTCTGTGGCTGATCTCGCGATGAGGCTCCCATTGGCGTAGCGAAACAACTGCGCGCCAAAGAGATCTGATAAGTACTAGTCCCTTCTCCGGGCCTCTCTTGCATACGCTCTTGCTGAAACCAAGCAGCGATGCTTCCTCGACCCACGCGCAGGCTTCTTCGAGCACTTCCCTCTCTAGAGTCGCTTGCCAACCTTCGTCTCCCTCGGGCCGGCCGCCAGGTAGTTCCCAAGACTCGCCGTCTGAACTCACTAAGACGACATTTCCGTCGAAGGTGAGGCAAACAGCAGCCGAGCCGTGCGGCTTTCCGCTCGGAGGAGGGTGGACTGGGGGATGCCACGATGCAATCCAGTCTTGGCCACCGGCGTGAATGTCAAATTCTTCTCCGTCGTGCGCCATCGGAGTTGGGTGACTCATGTGCCTCTTTTCACTCCGTCCATTTGAAACGCCTCATGGATATAGCTCTGCATCTTGGTGCAGGCGCTGCGTTGCTGATGTCATATGGGTCGCACCGGCTGAAGCGAGTTACGTTCACGATGGCGGATATCAAACTTACGTGCAATCAGGGGATAATTACCTTTTATATATTCCTCTAGCGACAGGGCCGCTGTGCCGACGTGCTCGGGCCGTGGTTATAGCTGACCCAGCGCCTCCGCTCACCGGCGGTATCAGTGCCACCTCATCGCCATCGTGGAGAGGGTGGGACTCCTCCACGTACTCGGCGTTTACGGCGATCATGGTGACGGGAGCGGCAATGGGCAGGCCGGGGAAGCGCTCCTCGACCTTCTTGAGCAGGTCGGCCACGGTGGCCGACTCCGGCAGCTCCATCACCAGCTCCGGCGTTCCCGCCTTCTCCCTGAGCATTGCGAATAGCCTGACCGTTGCCTTCAATGTATGGTGCCGTACCCCTTCTTACAGAGCATTATATCAGGAGAAGGGTGGTCAAGGGTTTGCCTGGGATGTAGGGAGGTCTCCGCTCGGTAGTGGCCAGCAGAAAGCGTCGTGGAGGGCCGCCGTTGCTCCGAAGTCACATGGAGCGCTGGGTTATGGACGCTGGAACGGCTCTTGACAGCGGCGTACGAAGTGTAGTATCAGCATCGGCGGGCCGCCCGATGAGACGGGGGTGGCTGTCGCCTTCACCGAAGCGCAGGAGGTACGGGATGTATTGCAGCCAGTGCGGGACGCAAAACACCGAGGACGCCACCTACTGTACCCGGTGCGGGAGCCCATTGACCGAGGCATTACAGCCTACCCGTGACCCGCGGGCGAGCATGGGACAGCGGGTGGGATCCTACATCGTCGACGGAATCTTGCAAGGGATCCCTTACCTTGGGCTGATTCCACTGGTCATCAACTGGATAATGTACCGCCGGGGTAACACTATAGGCCTGAGGCTGGTGGGAGCTCGGATAGTCCGCGACAACGGCGAGCTATCAGGCTTTTACCACACGTGGGTACGGGCCGCGGCCGCCATCCTGAGCTTCATACCCCTGGGCCTGGGGTTCTGGTGGGCCTTCTGGGACCCCGAGAGGCAGACCTGGCACGATAAGATCATGCGCACCTACGTCATGCGCGACTCACCGGAGATGGCGGAACGTCCGGGAACCAGCTCACACGCCGCGGTTATCTGGTTCTGGGTACTGCTGATTGCGTCCTTTGTCTTCTTTCTCTTCATTATCATTGCCATCCTTGCCGCTACAGCGACGTAACCGGCGATGCCCTAGCAGGCGCTACTCTAGCGTGAGGAGTAGCCGTATCTGGGAGAACGCCCTCTTGCCCCTGGCGCTCGCCTCTGCCACAATGGATGTACGGTCTGTTCAGCACATTCATGGCCCGGCGGATTCGACAAGTCCGACTCTGTCCCGACGAGTCGGGATGCAATCGGAGCTCACCACAGGCAGGCTCACCACGAGCGGAAAAGGCGGAAGCGGAGCGAAGGAGCGGAGCGATGGTCGCAAGCAACGGCACGGCGATCCCGGTCATCGTCTGGTACGACTACATCTGACCCTGGTGCTACATCGGCCTGGCCAGGCTCGAACGGTTACAGCAGGAGTTCCCGGTGCGCATCGGTGGCCAGGCGTTCCCCTGCGCTCCGACATTCCACCCGAGGGCAAACAGCGTCCCCCGTCCGACGGCCAGCTCCAGGAACCGCTGCGCTCCGCCGCCGTGGAGGCGGGCCTGACGAAGATGCGCCGGTCGCCGTTGATCTCCTACTCGCTACCCGCCCTGGAGGCCACGGAGTACGCCAAAGAGCAGGGCAAGTACGAGGAGTTCCACAGGGCCTGCTATGAAGCCTACTGGGAGGAGTCCCAGGACATCGGCGATCTGGAGGTGCTTGAGCAGGTGGCTGAGGGGTGCGACCTGGACTGGGCCGAGCTGGAGCCACGGCTGCGGTCGGAGCACTACAGGCCTGAGGTGCTCAGGCAGTACAACGAGGGCTTGCGGATCGGGTTCAAGGGTATCCCCGGCTTTGTGATTGGCAATAACGCCTTTACCGGGGCCGCTCCCTACGAGGTGTTTCGACTCGCCGCACAGCGCGCGCTCTCCCCGGATACCTCCGACCAGCAGTCGGCCCTGCCCAGTTAGTCCCACGACGGGTGACTGCGCGCGGGCGCTATAGCCAGGCACCGCGCATCCCTTCTGTATCCACTCGCCACGGCGCGCATCTAAAGTAGGACCGGGTGTCGACAGGGACGGCAGGTGTGTGGACGCTTTTGCTCATGTAGGGCGGTTGTGGATGAATCACTCTTCCGCCCATGAAGGCCACTCGTAGGCTGTTAAAAATGGCAATACAACTGAGACCCGTTCGTTTCGTTAAGGTCACCATAGCGGTGCCACGGCAGATGGTTTTCCAGATGCTGAGCGCCATCGGCAACGGGCAGACCCCCGGCTCCCAGGGCGACCAGGCGCGTGTGCTCTGCCGTAGCGATAACACCATCATCGCCGAGTTCCACACCAGGGCTGGATTTCGCACCTACGTCACGGTGGAGGAGGTGACCCTGTATCCACCGGAGCGGATGACCTTCCGGCACGTGAAGGGCCCCCTCTCCTACGTGTGGGAGGAGTTCACGTTGGAGGAGGAGCAGGGCACCACGGTGCTCACCTACCGGGGCGAGTTCATCGCCAACGACTGGCCCGTGGTGGGCCGGTCAGCGGGATGGCTCATCGGTCGTCTGTACGTCAAGCCGCTCTTCGAGCGGGTGGTGGGAAAGCACCTGCGCGGCATCAAGGAGGCGGCGGAGGCCCGCGCCCGCCGCAGCCACGTGTTCAATAGGGCGTCGGCGCCGGAGAAGAGGGGAGCGGCGTGAGGCTTCCGCTGCGCAAGCTACGGTTGTACGGGCTCCTGGCTATCCTTGGGGTGCTTGGGGTGTTCGTGGTGACCAACATTGACCTCAACACCGTGGAGTGGGTGCTCCGGGGAGCACCGGCCGTGGAGGGTGAAAAGCCAGCGGGGAGGATCACCGTGCTGGGGGAGGAGTTCTCGCTCCAGGACTACCGGCAGCTGCTCAGACGGGACGCCATTCTGCCGATCTACGATCCGGAGTTCGTCACCGCGGAGGAGGCCAGCTTCAGCGACGAGGAGCTGGTGTTGGGTGTGGCCATCAACGGGGAGAGCAGGGCCTATCCCGTGGGCGTGCTGACCTATCGGGAGATGGTGATAGATGAGGTTGGCGGGGTGCCCCTCCTGGTCACCTGGTGACCGATCTGCTACACCGGTCTGGTCCATGACCGGCGGATCGATGGCGAAGAGAAGGTCTTCGGGAACCAGGGGGCGCTCTATATGAACGCCATGACCTGGTGGGACCATGAAACGGAGAGCATCTGGTCACAGCCGTGGGGCGTGGCCATCTCCGGCCCCTTGAAAGGGACTCGCCTGGATATGCTTCCCATAAGCCTGGCGCCCTGGGCAAGCTGGAGGGCGGAGCATCCGGAGGCGCTGGCCCTGGCCACCGCCGGGCGGCCCTTTGGGAGGGCACAGGTGCGACCCCTGGACGACTTCGTGGTGGGTGTGGTGCTAGAAGGCCTATCCGTACACCGAGGCCGCGAAGGAGCGTGTGATCAACGATGCCGTGGGGCCACACCCCGTGGTGGTGTTTACCGACCCGGAGACGCGCAACGTCCACATCTACCTGCGCGACACCGGCCGACAGGTGCTTACCTTCACCCTGAGAGACGGCAAGCTGGTGGACGGCGAGACCGGTACGGTGTGGGACCCGGCGCGGGGGCTGGCGCAGGAGGGCCCCCTGAAGGGCACGCTGCTGAAGGAGATCCCCTACTCCACGGCCTTCGACTGGGCTTGGCAGGACTTTTACCCGGATAGCTCCTTCTACAAAATGTAGGGCTGTCCGATTCATTGACGCGCTGGAATAGCGGGGAATAGGCTCTATGTTTGCGATGCTATGTCCTAGATTGAAAGAGCCGCAGGAGCTGGTCGTTGAGTAGGCCAGGGAGAAAGCATGGCGACCGACCGGAAGGAGAGATACGAGCGACGGCAGCAAGGTCGGCAGCGTAGGCGGCAGGAGTCCCGGCGTGCCAGGCGGGGCAACCTGGGTCGCTCTCTCCTCACCGCATCCGGTATGCTTGCCGTGGTAGTCCTGGTTATAGCCGGGTTGGTGCTCTACTCAAGCACCAGAAAAACCCTGCCGCCTACGAGCTTCGGCCCGGGGCACTCCGAGTCCTTTCCACCGCAACAGATCAACTCCCAGCCTATCCCGCGACCTATCCAGGAGCACATCATGGAGCGGGGCGGCGGACATCATCGGGAGGGCAGTATGCTGGTGCAGTACAACTGCGCCGACTACGAGTGCGAGCCCGACCTCATCGGAAACCTGGTGGAGATGGTCCAGGGGTACCCTCCGCAGGTCTACCTTGCGCCGTATCCGGGTATGGATGCCAAGATAGCCCTGGCAGCGCCGGGCCGGTTGGAGAAGTTCGACTCTCTCGATGAAGCTCAGATACGCGAGTTTATCGAGAAGAACCTGGATAGGTAGGCGCCCCGCAGTGCCTCGCTCTGCGAGGCTCGTGGTTGCGGAATGGCGTGACGGATCTACCCGGCGCTTCTACCCGCCCTCGTCCGCGTGTTCGGCCACGGTAGCCACCAGGGCACGGGTCACCTTGTGCAGGAAGTCGTAGTCCAGGGTATCCGGAGTGTCCGTCGGTGCGTGGTAGTTGGGGTTTCGGAAGTCGGCGGTGTCCGTCATCATCACAGCGGGTATGCCTGCCCTCCAGAAGGGGGCGTGGTCGCTGCGGAGCAGATCGGGAATGACCAGCCACCGGCGGGTTTCCACCAGGACCACCTCCAGCTCCGGCACCCACCTTGCGGCGGCCCGGGCGAACCTCCGGCTCAACTTCCTGCTGCGGCCCAGGGCGACCACGGTCAGGGCATCCCCCCGAAACTGCCGGGCGCGCACCCGTTTGTACACACCGCGGAAGAGGAACCGGAACCCCGGGGGAAAGCTCTGCGTGTCCGGGCCAGAGGTGTAGCCCACCATCTCCAGGTTGTAGACGCCGTCATACCGGCGGACCCTTTTGGCCTCACTGGCCAGGGCGGTGGCTCCCAGCAGCGCTCCCGCCTCCGGCTGCCTCTCCTCCATATCCAACGCCGCGAACTCGATGGTGCGCCCAAGCTGCGCCCCGGAGAGCACCCGGGCGCACTCCAGGAGGGCGGCCACGCCGCTGGCGTTATCGTCGGCGCCGGGCGAGTCGCGCACCGTGTCGTAGTGGGCGCAGACCAGGAGTGGAGGGGGCCCTGGCTGGGAGCTAGGCTGGGTGGCGATAACGTTACGGCCCTGATATTCCCCCTGGGGAAAGGTGTGAATGCGGACGGTGAGCCCCGCCTCTTCAAAAGCGGCGCTTACATAGCTTGCGGCCGCTGTGTGACGCTCCGGGCTGTAGACCGGATGGCGGTCACCCCCGGCCAGGCGGGCGACGTGGGCCCGTAGCCTGTCCGGGTCGATCTTCTCAATCAGGCGTTCGATGTCCAAAGTCTCGGTCGGCAGTTTAGGCGGTGGCGGTCCCACGCAGGCCCTGAGCACCACGTAAAGCCTCTATCATCCCAAGGTGCCGGTTGTCATGGGTCAGGGCACTGGTCACAATAAATCCGAGCGTGCGCTCGCTTCCCTCCCAGGTTCTGGGCTCTTGGAACCGTTGCTCATCTATCGCATGGACCGCCTGGACCGCGGCCGCAAACGCCCTACGCACGTAGTCCAAGATAGCATCCTTTCCAGGAAGTGGAAGGTGCGCGGATGCATCGTCACCCATGCCCATTCCGGTCTCCCCATGTCCCAAGGTGGCCGGGATAAAACCCCAGTGTACCGCCAAACGCTCCTTCTCCCATAGCTGACTGCCCGGCCCGTTGACGGCCTCCAGGAGACCGTCGGCCCAGCGCGCCATATGCCAGATATGAAACCCGATGGAGGGAGCAGACGTGCTTGCTCGCCAGGCTAGCTGCTCGTTAGAGAGGCCCTCGACAGCACTGAGCGCACGCCCGTGGGTCCGCTGGTAGTTGAATGCGATTGCTTCTACGGGGGTCATATCTGTGGATTACACAAACCAATACTAACGTGCCCGAATGTACCCCCCTCCCCCGAGCAGTCTCGGAGTATACTGACCGCTCAAACAGCGGCAAGCGGAAAAACTGAGGGTACTCCGACGTGTCGGGAAGGCCCGGTAGACGAGATTTCCCGCTATCGCCCTTTGAAGAGAGGCTCCCGTTTCTCGGCAAAGGCCTGGGGGCCTTCCACCGCATCGTCGGTGGTGTACAGGATGGACTCCAGGGCATAGGAGAACTGGATGGCGTCCGGAACGGCCATGGAGAGGCCGCGGACCACGGCCTCCTTCACCGCACGGAGGGTCAGCGGCGGCAGCTTGGCAAGCTGCTGGGCCAGCTCCAGCGCGCGCTCCTGCACCCGTGCCAGTGGGACCACCTCGTTTATCAGGCCCGCCTGGAGCGCCTCCTGGGCGTCAAAGACCTTGCCGGTGAGCAGCCACTCCATGGCCTTGGCGTAGGGGACCTGCCGGGGGAGCCACTGGAGTGCGCCGCCGTTGCCGCTGAACCCGAAGCGCACCTCCGCATAGGAGAAGGTGGCGGTGTCCGAGGCGATACGGATATCGGTCATGGCGCAGAGCAGGTTGAGGCCGTCGCCGTAGCAGTAGCCGTTGATCGCCGCCACCACAGGCTTGTACACCTGCAGGTACCGCTCCTCCGGGTTGGAGCGCCAGAACCGCATGCGGCGCACGTCCAGATCCCGTCCGCCGATGTCCTTCAGGTCGGCGCCGGCGGTAAAGGCCTTATCCCCTGCGCCGGTGAGTACCGCCACTCGCAGATCGTCATCGTCGCGGAACCGTTTGAAGGCGTCCCGTAGCATCCCCTGCATTGGCGGAGTGATGGCGTTCCGTTTCTCGGGACGGTTGATGGAGATAACCGCCACTTGTCCCTTGGTCTCAAAGAGCACCTCGTCGGCCATATTCCCCTCCTTGCGATGGGTACGCTATGTGCTTCACGAACTGGTGACTGCGTGTGTCCTTGCGATCGGTGCAGAATATTTGCGCCGGGATGCCCTAGGGCAGTCGGGCCTCCTCCTGCTCCAGGTGCCGCTGCGCCTCCTCCTGCAGCCGCTGCAGGCCGGGGGTGAGCGCTACCGGATAGGAGGGCGGGTTGCGCAGGGCCTTGTACTGAGCGGGTAGGCGAGAGAACTCCTCCTGGAACCGCTGGCGGAGCTGGGGAAGGTCTGGCGACGCTGATATGATGCGCCCGCCCGCCATCACCCTGGTCAGGAGCGGCTCCGCTCCGTCCGGAGAGGGCTCCTCCCGGAGAGCTATGGTATCCCCCACGTACATCCCTTCGCCATCGCTGCGCCGGTAAACCTGCTTTTCGTCGGCCAGGGTTACCTTGCCGGTGCTCAGCTTCAGCACCGGGCGTCCGTTGTACTTCACCAGCTTGTAGGCGGTGTCCAGCCAGGGGGCGTCCCCGGATACACCCATCTGGGTGCCCACGCCGAAACCGTCCACGGGCGCACCCGCCTCCAGGATCGTCTCTATCTGGTATTCGTCCAGCCCGCCGCTGAGGAAGACCTCCACGTAGTCGAGACCGTCGCGGTCCAGGATGTGGCGCACCTGACGGCTGAGCGTAACCAGGTCGCCGCTGTCCAGGCGCACCGCCCGCAGCCGGTGGCCCTGCTGCTCCATCTCCCTGCCCACGATGGCAGCCTTGCTTGCGCCGGCCAGGGTGTCGTAGGTATCTATGAGCAGGACGGCGTGGTTTGGGAAGCTGCGGACGTAGGCCCGGAAGGCGTCGATCTCGTGCTCGAAGCTGACGACGAACGAGTGGGCCATGGTCCCGGAAATGGGGACGCCGTATCGCATTCCCGCCAGGGTGTTGCTGGTGGCGGCGAACCCGGCCATATGGCTGGATCGGGCCACCTTCATTCCGGCGTCGGTGCCCTGGGTACGACGGAGTGAAAAGTCCACCAGGTTGCGGCCTTGCGCCGCCGAGTAGCACCGAGCCGCCTTGGTAGCGACGATGCTCTGGAGGTTTACCTGGTTCATGATGAAGGTCTCCACAAGCTGGCTCTCTATGATGGGCGCTGTCACCTCAAGCACCGGCTCGTTGGGAAAGAAGACACGCCCCTCAGGGAGGGCCCAGACGTCTCCGGTGAAGCGGACCTCCGCAAGGTAGCTCAGAAAGTCGGCGCTGAAGAGGCCGGCGCCACGCAGGTAGTCGATTGCGTCGGAGGAGAACCGCAGCTCCTCCAGGTAACGGAGCACCTCCTCCAGCCCCGCGAAGACGAAGTAGCCCCTGCTGGCGGGAAAGCTACGCGCAAAGAGGCTGAAGGTAGCGGGAGCATCCATGTCCTCTTTGAGGTAGCTCTGGGCCATAGTGAGCTCATAGACATCCGTGAGCAAGGCCCTATCCGCATCGCCGTAGCCAGTCATCCAGATGACACCTCTTCGGAATCGGTAGCCGGGCTGTGGGTGGGACGCCACATGAACATACCACCGGGGTAAGAACCAAGCCAGCGCGCAACCCTCAGAGGTCATTATGTTGGCACCCTTGGGCGGTGTCAATTCTGCCACGAGCCGCCGATGCCACGGTCCTGGGAATGCGATCAGAGAAAGGTAACGTATGGCTCAGCGGAGTCGATGCAGTGCTGTGCAGGAGGTACCAAACCGGGAGCGCCTAGCACTTTCTTTCGTAAATCAACGTAACAAGGGCACAACCTGAAGTCCCGCTCATCTGGTTCGACAACCTTGCTTGTTATCGTACTTGCCAATCGACAAGGCCACACGGCGCTCCTGGGCCCATGCCTATTAGCGTCTAGATTCGATTCTTGTACGGCTTTGGATAAGCTGCACTAATGAGGAACTGAACGGCTAATGTTAGGCCCATTCCAGCCCCTAGGCACAGCGGTTTCTCTTCCCGTTCATTCGATGGCTTCTGCTACAAAGACCGGGATGACGCGATCGGTTTTGTCTTGGTACTCCTGATAGGGAGGGTATGCTTCTACTGCGATTTCCCAGAACCGTTGTCTCTCGACGGTATCTACTACCTCTCGAACCCGCATCGAATAGACTTCGGCCTCGTCGCGAATTTCAACATTCGGTTCCGCCTTCAAGTTGTGATACCAAAGCGGGTGTTTCGGCGCTCCACCCATGGATGCAACGAGGATATAGCTATATCCATCCACGACTCTCATTAGCGGGGTCTTACGGATCGCACCCGTCTTCCCCCCTCGATTAGTCACAATGATGACTGGCAGACCCGTGTCCCTCAAGGTCAAACCGTCGGTGCCTCCGCTTCCTTCATATAGGTCAACCTGCTCTGCCACCCATGCCCTAGGACTAGGTATGTATTCGCTCACGGTTACCTCTCTCGATTCAAGCCCGCTCGGGCAACTGTAAACCAGCGGGACGACTCCAGATATCGGGGCGATGGACCAATTCAGCCGCTGGACTGACATTCAGGCGTATCCTAGCGGAAGAGAGAATCCCTCGCCCTTGGAGCTCAGGGCCATTTCTGGGAATTGGAATTAAGGAGCGAGAATTAGAATTTTCACGGGATTTCTAGAGAGTTTTCAATGAATAATCATGGGTAAAGTCCCGTGTTAGCCACCGGATTAGCTTTGAAGCAGCTTGAACAATGTCTTAACCTGTTCTGGTCCCAACAGACGCCGATGATTGTAGCGCCAGACATACTCAGCAAGATAGAGGGGCAGCCGTTCTCGGCGGACTCCCCCTTTGGCTGCCAGACGCCGCTTGAGATAACCCCAGAAGCCCTCCAAGCCGTTGACGTGGCTCCCTTGCCGATCGCTGAACGCCTGGCTGTGGTCCACAAGCCGGTGGACGTAGCCCCCCGCTGCGACGCCCGTGTAGCTGGTAAAGGTGTCCGAGCAGACGATGGAGCCACGTTGCACGCGTTGGTGCAGGAGCGGCAGCAGCGTCTTGGCTTCCACGTTAGGTACCACGTGCGCCCACACCAGGCCACCTCGACACAGGATCCCAAAGACAGCTTGCTTAGTGGTTCCACGGCCCCGCTTCGTGCCCTGAACACGCTTTGCCAGGCGCCTGTTGCGCCAGGAACCTCCCAGGTAGGTCTCGTCGACCTCCACCACGCCGGAGAAGACATGGGGAACGTCCCGGACCATGGCCTGGCGCACCACGATCAGGGCTCGCAGGACTCGCTTTCGCTCCAGGCGGGCCTCCTGGGCAATCACCTCGGCACTCTGCCCCAAGACGAACCAGCGCAACAGTCGCCACCACTCCCCTGGCGACAACCGAAGCGGCAGCGCCCTGGGCACCCACTCGTAGTGGCAGGCTGCACAACGACTCTTACCTCGCCGAATGCTCCAGCTCTTGGCGTGTTGACATCGAGGGCACCCAATCTTCCGTCCCATGCCACCATTCTCTCACAGGTGGCTGTTTTGGGACTATACCCTAATCATTCGAATTTCCTATGATTACCACGGATTTATCCACGAAATATCTAGTGTGATTTCTTTGAAATTTTCAATGAAATGGCCAATAATCTGCATAGGGATTCATAGGCGATAACTCCACACTTGATTGACGTTTTATTGGCGAGGGTTAGATAATGTATCCAGTGTGACTATACCTAACATAGTTGACCAGAGGCAACCCATTGTTTGGTCTCATTAGCGGGTTCCCGATTTGCCTGACTGCACTTCATTCTTCGCTCGAAAGTCGCCTTCTGTCACGAGCCACGTTCAACGCCCTGGTTTGTTCATGACAGAGAAAGGGCCTCCTCCTCCTCGAAAGGATACGTGAAGAACCAATTCCCGCCCCCGGCTGGGAATCCATACCAGTTGAGGACGTGGAGGCCAGGTATCACGAAATCCTCAATAGTACAGTGGACCTCCTCCCCGGGACCGAGGGATTCCGGAAGACCGTGACATGGGACGAGAATGTCATCCAGAAGAAACTCCGCCCTCCGTAGATCTGCAGTGTCGGTCTCGGAGAGGTTGGAAAGCCTCAATTCGGCGCAGAGAGGCGCGCAAGGGAGAACCGCGAGTCCAACTTCGTCGGGGAAATCCGAGAAATCAGGCGGTGTGTATACGCTGAAGCACTGGCCGAGGCGTTCGCCGTTCGGGGTAGCCTCCAGGGCCGAACCCAGTTCTCTCCGGTTGCCTGCCTTTATCTCCGCGAGCGCTTCAGCTCCGATAAGGTCACGTATGCACGATTCAGAAATCACGGGCTGAAACGGCCACATATCCCCCGTACTTCCCAGGACGGCCGCTTCAAACTCCGCCTGAAACGTTCCACTTGAGGTTGCTGGATTGAGCTGAAACCCAGCGGGAGGATCAACAACGTTTCCAAAACAGTCTGCTACCACCTCAGAGGTAAGGTGCGTGGAGAGATCAACGTTGCCGGTCACGGTCCAGTCCTCCACCCCGCCGATCACGAATCCATAGGCCATGTGGTCTCCCATCAGAGTGTTACCCGTGACGACCGCTCCCCGACTCCTCCGGATGGCTTCCCCGTCAGGGACGCAGCCCGTATGAGGCCCCATGCCGATCCCTTTCCGGATCATGGCGCCCGCCGCATCGATGACGTTGCCGGTGACCCGTGTGCCCGTAAAATCGCCTTCGAGGGGCCAGTAATCCTCCATGGAGATGCCGTCCGCCACGAGGAATTCTGCCCGCCCACCCGGGCCGATCTCGTTGTTCCTCGCCACGGCCCCCCTGCACGGACCGCCGAGGTAGATGATGGCCCAGCCTCGCGGCTCGTAGGCCTTGACCCACTCCACCACGTGGCCTTCTGCATCGCGGCCTTCAACGCCACGGCCGAAGTTGATCAACGCGCCCTCTGCAAAGCCAAGCTGGGGACGGTTGCCATCAATAATCACGTTCCGAAGGGCTACGTAGTCGTTGCTTTCGGCGGAAACGGCCGTCGCCATCTTCTTGCCAACCACCCGTAGAAGGGCTCTCGAATCATCCCTCGGGAAGCCCTGCGTGTAGATCTCCTGGTTGTCGTACGTAAAGAGAACGGTATCGTTCAGCTCAAACACCGCGTTGGGACACAGAACGGCCTTCGATCCAGGACTGATGAGCGCGATCTGGATGCTGGTGTGGTCTCCGGAAGGGATGCATGCCGGGCTTTCAAGCGTAGTAGTCGGGGTACGCGTTGAGCCACCACTGTTTGGCGCCCTCGTGGCAGTGGGTGTAAAAGCGGGCATTGGTGGCTGCGTGGGTGTGACAGTGGGCGTCAGCTCGGGCTTACTGCAGGCGACTAGCAACAGGGCGCCAAAGGCGTAGGTAAACAATTTGCGCCAAGCCGTTGACGTACCGGCAAGTTCGGGGTGTGGTTCAGAGGAGCACGCGAACTGCGTCATACTGACGACACCCGTATCTGTTTCTCGCCTCTCGGTTATGACGCTTGTATCAATATCCCTATCAAAATGCCCGACCCGGAGGCGAGATATAAGCCCTAAGTTTTGCATCTCACATTATTCTCAGTATGACGTAAGCTAATCACTACGTTTGCGCCTGAGCCATCTCAAAGTCCCAAAAAGAACGATAGCCGCTATCACGATAGCGCCAATCTCGGCTATAAAGTAGTTAGTCTGATCGAAGTAAGGATCAATTGACATCTGAACCAAGCAAAGTGGGATGGTGGCTGCGCCGCCGCTAGGCGCTCCACAGGTTGCCGAGGATTTGTCTTGACGCGTGATCATGCCGGTCGAGTCCCAGCAGTAGTAGCAAGTTGTATCGGGCTCTTGCAGGTACGTTGGAACCAGCGGGCTTGTGCCTGAACCTGTTGGATGGTCGATCCACGAATTGGTCGAGTGTGTGTTTGGTGTAACGCTCGTGATTTCCCTGTCTGCCATCATCGCATGCATACCGGTCTGGACAATGTCTTCCTCCGGCGTATTTGGGACTAGCTCACGTTCCCCCGCACAGGCCGAGACGGTTAACGCGATTAAGGCTGACAAGATCGACCAACGTGATACTGCGGCCATGTTGCCAAGTATAAAACCCAGCAGATTCCGCCGAAAGTGTGGAACCACTCAACTGCAACAGTGAAATGTCTCACCTCAACCAAGGAGTAACCAGAGCGACAACAAGCAACGCCTTCGAGGTTAAGAACCCCTGGCCGGAGCTCATATAAAGATGTTGTTACTAATAAGTAGTTGGTGGAGACCGGAGAAGGTCGAACTCCCCGTCCGCAGAAGAACCTGGGTGCGAACCCCGGCTCACGGACGATCCCCGCCTCGTTGTGCTGCCGGTGTGAGCATCCTCCTGCCACGCTGGGACTCACTCCCCTTCGAAAGGTAAGCCTAACGAGCGCTCTTGGTCCTGACGTAGCAGACCCAACAGGCAGGCAGTAAAGAGGCTATGCTCTCATCCCTCCATACTGCTTTTTGGCGACTGGATGTCCTCGGCGATTCGGCGGTGTTGGACATCGACCTGAGCGGATGATACTAGGATGACGCTTTGGTATCCCTGGCACATGAGTATGAACGTCAAATTCCTGGGCCAATTTCATGAACGGAGACTGTAGACCGTCAGCGATAATGGGACACGTGAGAGGGGTAGAAAACCCGAGAGTCTGAGAGTGGTGTGAGCTCCTGAAGTGAGGGTAGAGTACCTCATGAAAGGAGCAGCGATGTCCCAGTCAGACGTCAGCAAGGCCGAGGCCGCCGATCAGCGGTCGGAGCAGACTAGGTCCTTCGTTCGACGAGTTAGAGCGGCTACCCGGCGCAAATACACCCCGGAAGAGAAGATCCGTATCGTGCTGGAGGGCTTCCGCCGCGAGGTCACCGTGAACGACCTGTGCCGGCGGGAGGGTATCAAGCCCCACTCCTACTACTCATGGACCAAGGAGTTCATGGAGGCGGGCAGGGAGCGGCTGTCCCGTGACACGGTGCGCGATGCCACCCGGCAGGAGATCCAGGATCTCAAGCGGGAGAACGGCGAGCTCAAGCAGCTGGTAGCCGAGCTATCCCTCGAGGTCTACCGTCTGAAAAAAACGGCCATACCAATGCCCCAGAACGGCGTCGGTACCAGCGGATGAGCGCCGTTGAGAAGGCGACGGTCCTGGCCAGTGTAGCCGCATCACCGCTGGCCAAGCGTCGGGTGCTCAGAGACCTGGGTGTTCCCAAGAGCACCTACTATCGGTGGTTGATGCGACAACAACATCAACAAGGTCTCGAGGACCGACCTGGAGCCAGCGCTCCACCGTGGAACCGCCTTAGACCTCAGGAGGAACGGTCGATCCTGGAAGCGGCCAGGGAGATGCCGGAGCTAAGTAGCCGCCAGTTGGCAGCGTGGTCTACAGACAACCTGGCCTTCGCTGTATCCGAGTCCACTGTGTATCGCATCCTGTGCAGAGAAGGTCTTGTGAAGTCACCCGAGATGCAGCTCAAGGCCGGCAAAGAGTACCATCGCAAGACCAGCGGCCCTCACCAGATGTGGGCTACCGACGCCTCCTACTTCAAGGTGATCGGTTGGGGCTACTACTACCTGGTCACCGTGATGGACGACTACTCCCGCTTCATACTGGCCCACAAGCTCCAGCGGGACATGACCACCGACTCTCTCATCGAGGTGGTCCAAGAGGCCGTGGACAAGACCGGCATGACTGAGGTCCCAGTGGCCGACCGGACCAGCCTGCTGAGCGATAACGGCTCAGGTTATGTCTCCCGTGGCTTCAGAGACTACCTGCACCTGGTGGGGATCAAGCACATTCTGGCCGCGCCGTTCCACCCTCAGACCAATGGCAAGCTCGAGCGCTATCACCAGAGTATCAAGCGGGACGTCAAACAGGTCCCCTACGAGATGCCTTCTGCCCTGGAAGGAGCAATCGCCGCCTTCGTGGCCTACTACAACTACCGACGCTATCACAAGGCGCTGGGCAACGTGACGCCCGCAGACATGCTCAACGGAAGGCGGGAGCAGATCCTCCAACGGAGAAAGGAGGTGCAGGTCCAGACGTTAGAACGGCGAAGACGCTACAACAAGACCCTCAGGGAGCTCCCACGCAGCTCTTCATAATAATAATCTTCTCGGGTCCTAATCTGTCCCACTTGTGCTGATTGCCAACACACACCATGTTGGAAAACCTGTTAGGCAATGCGTGGAAATACACCAAAAAGCATGAACGTGCCCGAGTAGAGTTTGGTTGTAGTCAGGAGAACGGCCGGCCGGTGTACTTCGTACGGGACGACGGCGTGGGGTTTGACATGGAGTACGTCCACAAGCTGTTTCGTCCCTTCCAACGCCTGCACACGGCGGATCAATACGAGGGCTCTGGCATAGGCTTGGCTATCGTGAAACGTATCGTCCAACGCTTCGGCGGGAACGCGTGGGCCGAAAGTAACCCAAATCAAGGGGCGACGTGGCTTTGCACCAAAAGTCTGAAATCTAACTGACTTTTGCATCACCAAGAGCTTTTGATGCAAAAGTCCTTCCACCCCGGAAATCTGGCTCAATCCCTAGGGCGTACATCGCCTGAATCAGAACGCAGATATTATGGCACAGAATCTTGACCAGAACCTCGTTCATCTGGGCGACCGGTGTCTTCGAGCGCACCGCGCCCCCGAACTTGGCCTTGATCATCGAGAAGGCCGTCTCCACGTTGGAGCGCTTGTGGTAGTGGTCCATGAATTCCTCGCGGAACAGGCTGAAGTAGTGGTAAGTCTTGGCCCACAGGGAGTCTCCGTGGGTGTGTTCCGGCTTGGAGTTGCTCTTGAAGGGAATGAAGGGCGTAGCCCCGGCATCCACGACGGCCCTCAGGTTCCTCCGGCTCAGGTAGGCTTTGTCCGCCGATACTTCACTCATGGCGAAGTTCTCTGCTGTCTTTTCCACCAGACCGGGGAAGGGCGGCGAATCGTGGACATTGGCCTCGGTGACCTCCACTGCGGTCACGACCTTGGTGTTCACCCCGCACATGATGTGAGCCTTGAGGAAGCGGGCCTGCTTCTTCTCTTTCCCCCACTTGTGGTCGAACCAACGGTCATAGACGCTGGTGGAAAAGCCGCTGGCATCGGCGGCGAAGTCGGCTTCAACTGCTCGGAGAGGCAGGGCACTCTGTTCGATCAGGGACTTCAGGATCGGGGTAACGGCGGGGTTCTCCATGCACCGGAAGGCGGTGCTGAGGGATGGGCAGGTGGAGAGCAGCCCGCTGGCCTGGGCGTTCCTGAAATCCGTCATGGCTCGACGTCCAGACATGGTGCTGTAGACCTTGAGCCCAACGGCGAACAACATATCGGAAATGGGGAGGCGGGGGCGGCCCTTGCCCTGTGGTGGCTGCGAGACAGTAGCACACAGCTCACGGAGCAGGGTCCCGAACAGTTCCTGCTCGTTGGTCTGAGCCAAGTTGTATGCCGTCCAGGAAGGACCGAGAGCTACCCGCACCGTTTCGAGGGTGTCGTCCGGTGCCTGATCCCGCTGGACGGTGAACTCGACAGCGTAGACGTGCTTGCAGCGTTCCTGACGTTGCTCGAAGTCCGGGCAGGTGCAGAACGGCTCATCTTCAACGCTCACCACGTAGGAGCCGTTGCCGGACTGGGAGGGAATCTGGTAGCCGAGTCGGTTTTTCTGGATGGGCCCAACGGCGGCGATCGCCAGCCCGCGTTGCTGGCGTCCAGCGTCGCCGTCGTCGGGGTCGTTGGGGCCGAGAGCGGTAATGGTTTGTGTCCGTTGCCCGTTCATGTTCCTACCTCTGTTAACCGTTCCTATTTGTATTCACAGTACTATACACTGTATAGCTTTGTCAAGGGTTTGACGGCAATATACGTTGTATGGTACTGTGCCATTATGAACGAAGTGCAGACGTGCCTTGCGAACCTCCGGGACAAAGGCTGGACACTGGCGGCGATAGCAGGCGAACTGGGGGTCACCAAAAACGCCGTTGAGAAGTGGAACGTCGGCGACCGGACACCAGCGAATCGGAAGTCGACCCTAGAGCACTTGGGCCGGTTGCTTCAACGACAGCGCGTTCCCAAGAAACGGCGGTACTCGAAGAGTATTAACCAGCGCGACCGCGATGAGTGAGAAACCTCAAAACGCCGGGACTGCGAACAAATTCTGTTCTGTCTCCAACCTTAGGAACGAGAGTGATGTCGAACAGTTCTTTGTCGCGCCGCTCCTCGGCGAGCTGGGCTTTCCCGCAGACTACCTGCAAACCAAAAGGACAGTCATCGCTAGGCAAATCGGGAAGGGCAAACGGCGACGGTCCTACATCCCTGATTACGTTGGTTATCTGACCTCCACACAAAGCAGACCCGTACTGGTAGTTGACGCGAAGGGACCGGATAGGGACGCGGATGAAGGCGTGGATGATGCCCAACTATATGCCTCCGTCATTCGCCGTGGTATAGCCTCTCCGAAGCCCGAGCAGTACTGCGTTGGAATAAATGGGCAGACGTGCATCGTCAAGCATTTTGACAGCGACCAAGAACTTCACAGACTGTCCTTTGCAGACTTCGTTGACGGGAACCACAGGTTTGAGGCTTTCAAGGCCCAACTATCCCGTGCAGCCCTAGCGGCCACGATGTCAACGACAGTGGACAACGAGCCCTTCGAGTTCCGCAAGGTCACTCCCAACGACTTGCCGAGCATCTTTGAGGCGTGTCACAGCAAGATACGCAAGGCTGAAAAACGTCATCCTGCGCCTGCTTTTTACGAGTTCTCCAAGTTAATGTATATCAAGATTGATGAGGACAGACAGGTAAGGAGCAGAATGAGGGCAGATGTCCTAGACTTGGCCTCGTCAGACGGGACGGTTCCTCGCTCGTCGGTTCACTTCTCCAGCCACTGGATACTCGATATGGAGGAGGGTGGTAGCGAAAACCCAGTAAACACCGTTCTATTTGCGAGCCTAGTCGACAGACTGGAAGAGCAAATCAGCAGACGAGAGAAAAAGCGTATATTCGACGAACATGAGGGCATTGCCCTATCGCCTTCTACCATCAAGGAAGTGGTCAAGCTCCTAGAGCACCTTGACCTTGGAGCGGTGGATGAGGATTTGAACGGGAGGATGTTTGAAACTTTCCTAACCGCGACCATGCGAGGAAAGGACTTGGGGCAGTTTTTCACTACCCGTAGCGTGGTCAAGTTCATGGTGCAGTTGGTGGGACTTCAGGCCACGCGGAACCGGATGGATACGGTATTGGACGGGTGCTGCGGTAGTGGCGGCTTTCTGATCGAAGCAATGGCTGATATGAGCAACCAGATCGCGGGGAATACCTCGTTGAGCCAGTTGGAGCAAGAAGACCTGATGTCCAGGTTGCGGAAAGAAGCCTTATGGGGGGTGGACGCTGGCACAGACCCGCAAATCGCAAGGATCGCCAGATTGAATATGCTGCTCCATCGTGACGGTGGAAGCCGGATATACCAAGGGGACCTACTGGATAAGAAGCTGCTCATCGAGCCTGGCACATCTTTGGATTTGCGGCTAGAAACTGAGGAGTTGCAGACAGGGTTACTTGGGAGCACCCCGCAGAGATTCTCAGTCGTCTTGACCAACCCCCCTTTCTCCATGAATTATGAGCGGAAAGACCCTGCTGAAGCTAGGGTGCTTTCTGAATATCTCTTGTCGGCCAACGACGAGGGCAGAGCAGTATCTTCGCTGAAATCCTCGGTGATGTTCATTGAACGGTACTGGGAGTTGTTGGAGGGCCAAGGAAGGTTAGTGACCGTAATGGACGACAGTGTCCTCAACACCGCAACTGACCAGTTCGTGAGGGGTTTCATCAGAGAGAAATTTGTAATCAAGGCCATCATAGGACTGCCTAAGAATGCGTTCGTGAAAGCAGGGAGTGCGGTATCAACGTCGGTTCTGTACCTGCGCAAGAAGACAAACCCTGCAGAGCAACAACCTGCCATCTACATGGCCCTTTGCGCGAACGTAGGGCACAGTGATTCAGGCAAAGATCGACCAGAATTGAACCAGCTGCCATTGCTACTTGATGAGTACCGCCAATATGAAGAGACCGGCACTTTGCCGGCCGCTCACCTTGGCTTTATTGTCCAATCAAGTGAGTCGGACGAAGGCAACACGACACGCCGGCTGGATGCCGCATACTTCAACCCTGACTATTTTGCGACGCTTGCCAGATTAGATGAGATGTCTACCGAACGAGGATGGGAGGTTATCGTACTGAACAACCTGCTTGAGACTTCTAACCGGAAAGGGGCGCTCACAGGGGGTGCAACACCGCTGGGGGCGCGTTACCCAGACTACGGCCCAAAGTTCATACGGGTACAAAATGTCCGTCCTAACCGTCTGGAGTGGTCTTTAGAGTCGGATGCCTGTATACCCACGGACATCCACAACGGGCAACTCTCTAGGTCACAGCTTCAACCCGGTGATGTTGTCTTCACAATTACTGGGAGCTACGGCAACGCAGCGGTGGTTCCAGACAATTTCGCGCCAGCAAACATTAACCAACATTCTGTCAGGATCAGAGTAGACAGAAGCCGGGTCAAACCCGAATACTTGGCGGCCTTCCTAAATTCGTCCCTGTGTCGCCCACAGATGGACCGGGCGGCGACCGGCTCGTCCCGACCCGCCTTGGATTACCGCTCGGTACGGCAACTCCGCATCCTAGTGCCGTCGCTGGCAGAGCAAGACGAGATCATCAAGGAGGTCACGGCCAAGATTGAGGACTTGCGGCACTTGGAATCTCGGCTGGCCATGGTTGGGGATGAGATGCAGAGCATACTGGAAAGTCCAGAGGTTCCGTGATTTTTGCATCAACCGAGGGGTTTTTGCATCAACACCGACTTTTAGTGCAAAGCCAATCCCCTCAATATTTGCATACTTTGTACCTCTATTCATAGGAGAGCTTTCCTTTGGTACGATGACCCTCTTGAATGAGGAGCGGGCTTTGCTGAAGCAACTCTGCAAGGCGAACGATGTGGCCCATCTACACCAAGCCTTGGTGCTCCTTTGGTCATGCCGAACGAGGCTGGAAGATGAAGAACGACGGGAATTCGTTAGCGAAGTCCTAGGCCTACTGGGACGGGTGTCTGGCATAGGAGTTGCAGATCAAGTGTTTGCTTTGGCGGCATTGAGTATGGTAGATGAGGAAGACAAAGCTGCAATTAGGGGGATAAGGCGTAAGCTCCGAGCCTTGCAAAAAGCTCATCCTTCTGAACTGAAGCGTGTCCTCCCACAGGCAAAACCAGGCTTTAGGAAAAGACGCCGCGCTTAATACTAAGTAGCTGATATCATCTGCTGCGTTGCACTGGCAATTTGAGCTGATAAGCAGCACCGTGTGGACCCCGACCTGACGGGGTGGCCTCACTCTGCACCCTTTTCCTCCTTTGCGTACTCTAAGGTACAGGAGACTACGGAGGAAAGCGTTGGGACGATCCAGACTGATAGTGCTTCTGGTGGTGGCGTTTCTGGTGGTGGTGTGTGGCGGTGGGACGGATTCCCCGGTGGAGCCTACCGCCGTTGCAGGAGACTTCGCGGGTGGAGTCCCCGTGCGTCCGACGGCCTCCGGCAGCAGCCCGACGCCCATAGTCGGTGCTTCCAGCGGTGTTGCATCGCCAACGCCCGCGCCTGTGCCATCGCCTACGAGTGACTCGAGCGTGGTCGCGTCTCCGGCGCCGGTGCCCACGGCAACGCACACACCCACGCCGAGTCAGGAGGACCTGGTGGACCTGGCACGCCGTCGGTTCGCGTACTACTGGGAGACGGACTTCTCGAAGACGGCGGTCGCTTATGGGGAGATCATCTCCGGCGGCCCACCCCGCGACGGTATACCGCCGATCTACGATCCGCAGTTTGAGACGGTGGAGCAGGCCAACGAGTGGATGCTGGAGCTTGAGCCGGTGATCGTTGTGCAGATAGGCGACGACGTTCGGGCCTACTCACAGATTCTCCTTGTGAGCCACGAGATTGTGGACGACGTGGTGGGAGGGAAGCCCATTGCGGTCACCTGGTGTCCACTGTGCAATACCTCTCTTGTCTTTAGCCGGGAGGTGGATGGCAAGGTGCTCACATTCGGAGTTTCCGGGATGCTGCGCCAGAGCAACATGATCATGTGGGACCATGAGACGGAGTCCTGGTGGCAGCAGGGCACGGCGGAGGCGATCGTGGGAGAGATGACCGGGACAAAGCTGGATACCGTCGCGTCCCAGGTGGTGACCTGGCGCGACTTCAAGGCGTCGTTCCCGGATGGCAAGGTGCTGTCCAAGGAGGGGAGCATCCACGGCTACAACCCCTACTACGGGTACGACACCTCTTTCCCCTTCCTCTACTTCGGGCCAGAGGATGCGCGACTGCCTACGATGGAGCGAGTCATAGGGATCGCGCTGGGCACCGAGGCGCGTGCCTACCCGTATACGGAGCTGAGCAAGGAACGGGTGGTGCAGGAGAGGCTGGGAGAGCGAAACGTGGTGCTCTTCTATGAGCCCAGCGCGCTCTCTACCCTGGGGGCATCCCAGCTAACGCGTGCCCGGAGCGTGGGCACGGCTACGGTGTTCGTGCCACGGGTCGCGGACCAGGACCTGACGTTCGAGTTCAGGAACGGGGCCTTCATGGACCGGGAGACGGGCAGCACGTGGAACATCCTTGGCGAGGCGATAGATGGCTCTCTGGTGGGGGAGAAGCTGCCACCCCTCTTCCATACCCAGGGGCTCTGGTTCTACTGGGCCGCCGCCTTCGAAGGGACCTCTATCTATACCAGCCCGGCATAGCTCTGGCTGTACCAGTCCAGCGTAGTTCTGACTATACCAGCCCGGCGTAGCTCTGACTGGAGCGAGACGGTCGCAAACGAGAGAGCGCCCCTCCTGCACTCAGGAGGGGCGCTCTCTTCATGGCTCGTGAGTGGAGTTGGCGGAGGCTAGGCCAACTGGTAGGAGTCGATAAGCTCCTCCACGCTCTTGGCCGGGTGTTTCTCCTGTACCTCCTGTACCATCTGGTCAAAGGAGGGGCGGCTGGTGTCCTGGTAGACAATGCCGAGTGGAATACCCGGGGCTTCAACCAGGTTGTAGGCCGCTCCCCGGTCCGCAGGGTCATGGTCCTCCGGCACGCTGTAGGTCATGGGATCGATGCCCTTCTTGACGCTGCCTTTCAGGATCTCGTAGTTGTCGTTGTAGGTAGTGCAGGGAGACTGGACGTGCACCATGGCAAACCCCGGGTGCTCCATGCCCGCGGTGATCAGCTTGGCGAGATCCCTGGGCTTGCTGGAGAAACCGGAGGCGATGAAGGTGACGCCCAGGGTCAGGTAGAGGCTCAAGGGATTCAAGGGCGTCTCTATCTTGCCGAAGGGCGTTGAACTGGTGATCATGCCCAGTTCCGAGGTGGGCGAGCTCTGGCCCTTGGTCAACCCATACACCCCGTTGTCCATGATCACAGCGCAAACGTTGAGGTTCCTGGCGGCCTGGGGGGCAACATGCTCGGCGCCGATGCTCAGAAAGTCCCCGTCCCCGGCGACGATGATGACGTTGAGGTCCGGACGGCCCATCTTCACGCCTAGGGCAATGGGCAGGGTCCTGCCGTGAATGCCGTGGACCCCATAGGGTTGCTCCCCCTCCAGGAGGTGCACCAGGTTTCCTGAGCAGCCTATGCCCGCAACGATGACGTTGTTCTCCATGGGGACCTCATACCGGGTAATCCAGTCCTCCATGGCGAACTCCAAGGCACGGCGAACTCCAAAGTCGCCGCAGCCCGGGCACCATGTGAAATCGTACTCTTGATTAGAAGCGCTCATACGGTAACCGCCTTCTTCTGATAGGATTCGACCCGCTCGCTGATCCTGGGAACCAGGTCTCTGACCTTGAATGGGAGGCCGGTGTACTGGGTTAGGGCCTCCGCATGCACGCCAAGGGAACGAAGATGGCTGGCGAACTGCCCCTGGTAGCTCAGCTCCGGCACAATAACGAGCTCCTTCTGACGCAGCTCCTCCAGCAGCTTCGGAGGCAGTGGATTGAGGAATATCGTGTAGTACCAGGCCAAGGGGATGTCCCGCTCCATAAGGGTGTTGTAGGCCTCCTGCGTGGGCCCCTTGGAGCCACCCCAGGTCATGACGGCTACGGGATGCTCCCTGTTCTGGGACTCGTAGGTGCCATCCTCCAGAAGGTTGAGCTTGCTGAACCGGCGCTGGGTCATCTGGATATGGCGCTGGGCAAGATGGGTGGTATCGCCAATCGCATCGTGCTCACTACCGTTGGCCACGTACGCGCCCGGGCTGCCCGGAATGGGCATGGGCGAAAGCTCATACCCATCGTAGCGCTGGTAGCCGTTGGAGCCCTCGTAGACCTTTCGCCTCTCCACCACGATCTCGGAGAGGTCCGGTCTGGGGATGTTCTGAGTGCGCTCCGCCAGGGCCATTTCGCCCAGCACAATCACCGGGCCCTGGTAGCGCTCGGCCCAGTTGAAGGCGGTGACGGCGGCTTGGAAACACTCCTCAACGTCCCCGGGCGCTATGATCGGAAGAGATGAGTCGCCGTGGGCGGGATGGAGCGCCACCTGGAAGTCGGATTGCTCGGTCTTAGTGGGCAAACCCGTGGCAGGGCCGCCCCGCTGTATGTCCACGACCACGACGGGTATTTCAGTCATCCATGCCAGCCCTAGGCCCTCGCTCATCAGGGAGAGGCCAGGGCCGGAGGTTGCGGTCATGGCCTTTTTGCCTGAGAAGCCAGCCCCCAGCACCGAGTTGATGGACTCGATCTCCGAGCTTCCCTGGTAGGCGAACTTCCCTGGCCCCACCAGGTTGCGCTCCATGTAGAGCAGGATTGGAGTAGCCGGGGATATGGGATAGCCCACGTAGAAATCGAGTCCGGCGGCGAGTGCACCCAGGGAGAGGGCCTCGTTTCCTTTGAGCAGGATTTGCACGCCCTCCGGCATCTGAGGATCGGCCAACTCGCCCAGGCTGAAACCGCTCTTCTCGGCCTCCTCTCGCCCCAGGGAGAGGGCCTGGATGTTCTGCTTGATGATCTCCTCATCTCCGGCACGGCCACGGGTGAACCGCTTGGTGACGAACTCCTCCAGGTAAACCTGTGGCATGTTCACCAGATAGGCAAGGGCCCCAATGATGACCATATTGGCGGCGCGAGGGTTCCCGGTGGACTTGGCCAGCTCGTCAAAGGGCATCCCGAAGGTGGGACCAGCGTGCTCAAGCTGGAACTCGCCGGAGTCGAAGATGATGACGCCGTCCTGGCGCACCTCCTGGTAATGGGTATCGTAGGCCTCCTGGTTAAAGACCACCAGGACGTCCATCTCATCTCCAGAGCTGAGGACCGGTGCGTCAGAGATGCGCGTCTGGGTCCATGTTGGGCCTCCCAGGATTTGGGAGGGGAAGGTCGCAAATGTCTGGACGTGGTAGCCTACCTGGGCGGCGGCTTGGGCTAAACCCTCGGCAGAGGTGACCACACCCTGGCCCCCCTCTCCTGCAAACCGTACCACGAAGTTCTGTTTTTTCACCTGATGCCTCCCGGAAGCGTGTTCCCGTTTATATAGATATCGAGTCGCCCCCTTCAAGAAGAGACGCCTGTTCCCTTACAGGCAGGCGTCATTTGAATACTCCAAGGCTCATGCTTGTCCCACTGGTCCCCCTCCGACCTTTACATAATCCAGCGACAGGCACCGTGATCGATGCTCCATCAGGCACGCGGTGGCGATCACCTCGGAGAGATAATCGACCGATGTCATTCGAGGCCACTATAGCATTGGCCTGGGGCGTGTGTCAACTAAATTCGTAGCTGGGAAGGTCGTAAGGGTACTGCGAAAGAGTGATTTTCAACCGCCTAATCTCCATCCATCCTTCCCTCCCATGAAAGAGGCACCAGCGGTGAAGAGGCTGCGTGAGCCCGGCCCTCTCCACGGCGTTGACAAGCCAGATTGGCATCTTGTATACTCACTTCCGCTTGGCGTTTCCTGCTGGCCCTATCCGAATAGGGGGAGGGACTGATGGAGTCAGCGAGCCAGACGGGGGATTCCCTGATATCGGAGTCGGTGGACGTCTTCGCCGGTTCCTCGTTTTCGTTCGGCTTTCCCGCCGGCCTATCCCAGGTAGAGTGTGCTCACTTCTGGCTGATCGATAGCCCAAACGGCCCCACCAGCGCCGGTGTCTGCAAGACATGCGGCGAGGTGAGGGAGTTCAGGAACTCGATGTACAGCTCGACGTGGAGCAAGGGGATGGTAAAGAGACGTAACGGCTGGGAAGCGGTATAAGGGTCCCAATAACCAGAAACAGGGGGTGCCTCCTCTTCGGACGCACCCCCTGTTTTTACCTTGGTTTCATATGGCTGAGGTAGTGCGTATGGCCTCTTCCGTTGAGGAGGTCCTAAAGCGGCGGATAGCTGACCGCGGGCCCATTCCATTCGCCGAGTTCATGGAGCTGGCTCTCTACTGGCCCCATGGTGGCTACTACCCCCAGGCCAGGTTCGGCGACTATGCCGGCGACTTTTTCACCGCCCCCGCCGCCCATCCAGCATTCGGGGCGCTACTCTGCCTGCAGCTTGAGGAGATGTGGCGCCTGCTTGACTGCCCGCCCAGATTCACCATTGTGGAGCAGGGTGCCGGCGGCGGTCTCCTTGCCCGGGATATACGCCGATACGCCGGGCACCTGGAGCCCCGGTTCCACCGAGCGATACGGTACATAGCCATCGAGAGGAGGCCACCAGCTAGGCCAGTGCGGGATACGGCAGCCGTGGCCTCCGAACCCACCGGGACACCGGTAGAGTGGATACAGAGCGTGGGCTTGCCTCTTCATGGGATCACCGGCTGCGTACTCTCCAACGAGCTGCTGGATGTCTTTCCGGTACACCGGGTGACCGTCCACCAGGGGCGGCTCCAGGAGATCTACGTTGGGCTCAAGGACGGACGGTTCATAGAGGTGATGGGGGAGCCGTCTACTACAGCCCTGGGCGACCGGCTTCAGGAGGAGGGCGTGACCCTGGCCGAAAATCAGCGCGCCGAGGTGTGTCTTGCCCTGGAGCCGTGGATACAGCAGGTGACCGCCTGTCTGAAGCGGGGCTTCGTCCTGACCATCGACTATGGCCACACGGCCCAGACCCTCTACGCCCCAGAGCGACTCCGCGGAAGCCTCCGGTGCTTCTACCAGCACACCATGTCCATGAATCCCTATGTCCGGGTGGGCGATCAGGACATCACTTCCCACGTGGACTTCACGGCGGTGATGGCCCTGGGCCAGCGCCACGGACTGGCCAACCTGGGCCTGGAGCGCCAGGCCACCTTCCTGGCCAACCTGGGCCTGGGCACGCTCCAGCGGAGGCTCGCAGGCTCCGACCTGGGGCAGCGGGAGCGCGACGCCAACCGGATGGGCATGCTGGAACTGGCCAGGGCTGGGGCCATGGGAGAGTTCAAGGTGCTGGTGCAGAGCACAGGCGTTGGAACACCGAAGATCACCGGGCTGGAGGGGGCCTCACCCCCCTGGTCGGAGCGGCTCCGGGAGCTAACGTTGCCCCTGCTGGAGGAGGAGCATTTGCAGCTCATGGAGGCACGGTACCCCCATACAGCCTGGGAGTGGGAGGAGCCGGAGCAGTGAGGCATGCCGTCTCCCAGCGGGGAGTGCCCTCAGCGCGCCTCCATGCGCATGCCTACCAGAATGAGCGCAACTCCTCCGTCTCGGAGGAGTGTGGTGATGATTTGGCGGGCTCTGGGCCAACGGGAAAGCTACGGTTGCAGCCCCAGCTTGTTGGCAACGGGCTTCAGCGCCTCGATGACGAAGGCGATGTGCTCATCCAGGTCGACTCCCAGCTCCTCGGCTCCCTGGGCGATGTCGTCGCGGTTTATGGCGCGGGCGAAGGCCTTGTCCTTCATCTTCTTGCGCACGGACCGGACCTGGGTCTCCGCGAGGCTCTTGCTGGGGCGAACCAGGGCGACGGCGGTGACGAAGCCTGAGAGCTCGTCCATGGCGTAGAGGGCCTTCTCCATCAGCGTCTCCCTGGGAATGCCGGTGTGGTTCCCGTGGGAGAGGACCGCTCGGACTACCTCCTCCGGATAGCCGCGCTCCCGGAGGATCGCCGCGCCGAACTGGGGGTGCTCGTCTGGGCTGGGGCAGACATCCCAATCGAAATCGTGGAGCATGCCCACTACTCCCCACAGATCCTGGTCTTCGCCTTGCTTTGCGGCGTATGCCTGCATGCACGCCTCCACGGCCAGGGCGTGCTTGATGAGAGTATCTCCCTTGGCGTGCTCCTGAAGCAGTGCCCAGGCTGTGTCTCGGTCAACTCGTTCCATAAGATAGCCTCCTCTTTCTTCCATCCACCCGCCCGGGTGAGCTTTTTATGGGTCTGGGAGGACACCTCCCTGCTACCTTCCGGCCCCGGCTGGTTGGGGCTTTGGCTCTGCAACAGCAGAGGCGCCCTCCCCTTTCATAGGATGAGGTCGTGGCTATGGGTCGGCTGGCGGCACGGAGCCGGTCTAACGCTACTATATTCCACCCTTGGGTGCGATGTCGAAATAGCGGAGTCGAATTCAGCGGGACTGTGGCAATACCGGCGCAATCTCCTTTGGAGGGGAGAGGAAAAGGAGAATGAGCGTAGCTAGGCCGGCGATGGCGCTAAACGCGAGCAGGGCTAAGTTGTAGCTCATGGTGCGGTCAAAACCAGGCCGGCAAAGACGGCGTCGCCATCCCAATTACGCCAGTGGCGGTTATTACGCCGTGCAGTGTGGCAAATGCTCTGCGCCCGAAGAATTCCCCTAGTATCGAGTGGTTGACAGGTGCCGTGCTCTCCCCGGCGGCCATAAGAGGTATGAACAGGGCCAGCGCCCAGTTGCTATCTGCATACACTACTAAAAGCATGGCTAGGCATTGGGCGATATGCCCTGAAATCAAAATCGTCCTTTTGCTCATTCGGTCCCCCAGCCAACCCATGGTGAGGATCAAAGGGACGGTCAATAAGGCCGCAAGGCCTGCCAGGTTGGCTCCCGCCTGCTCGGTGAGCCCCTTCCAGACGAAGATGGGTATGATGTGCACACGCACCCCGGTCATGACGGATGTCCGTGCGGCAAAGCTCATAGCAACCATCCAGAAGGCTGGAGTTCGTAGCGCCTCCTTCAGGGCAAAGTCCGTTGGCAGTCCACCAGGTGCCTGAGGTGCTCCCTGCGTCTGCTCATTGCCGTCGCTCTTCACACCGTCGGGCTGCGCGCCGTCAGGTAAGAGGCCCATGGACTCTGGAGAACGGCGGATGAAGCGGGTTGCCGGGAGCATCACCATAAGCACTACCACTCCAGCGACAACCGCCCCGGTGCGCCATCCGTGGGTGAGCACAATATAGGCAAGCACGGGTGTGAAGATGGCGGCCCTAGCCGTATGGCCGAGGAGAAAACGCTAAGGACTCTGGTGTGGTAACGCACAAACCAGAGGTTGGCCATGGAGAGCATGGCGTGGACGCCACCGATATTGAAGCCAACGGACATCATCCCCAAGAAGACCAACAGAAAGCTCCAAGGGCTGTGTGCAGTGGCCAACAGCAAGAAGCCGGTCCCTCCCAGGACAGCTCCTAACGCAGCCGGAAATCGTGGGCCGTAGCGGTCAATGAGCCATCCAGCTAGGGGCCCCTCTATTCCGCCCACTAATCGAGACATAGAGAAGACAAGGGCCAGAGTAGCGCGGCTCATCCCAAACTCTTGGGAGATGGGCAGGAAGAAAACCGTGGCTGCGGCACTGTTGAGTGAGCTTATGGTGTTGACTAGGACTCTTACGGGCACCAGCCGCCAGCCGTAGAAGATCCCGGCCGAACCTGAATCTGCTCTCTTTGGTTGGCTTTGCAATCTTGCTCCTCCAATACCTAAGGCGACCGGCGTGGAAGGTAAGGGATTCCCTTGTAAGGGTCTGTCTAAATCTATGAGGGCGTAGAGAATACTACACTCACTCCACTCAATACGTCGCCATTCTGGTGAACTCTCCGAATGGCCTGGAATCGAAAATCCCTGCCGCTCCCAGTGATATGCAGCGGCTATCGTCGTTGCGTGCTTGCACCTGCCTGATAAGCAGTACCACCAGGGAGAAGGGCAGCGTTCCAGGCGGCGTGACTTCTTGACGTGGCCCCCCAATTTTTATAACCTGCGTACTACCGCCTCAGAACTGCCTATGAAAAGCCGCTAGGCAAGCTAAAAAGTCACCAAGACTCACGTATCTGGCGGTCCTTTTCGTGCTCTCCTTCTTCCTGGTGGGTGGCCTGTCCTTGACACAGATAGCAGGTGCACAGGAGGAAGCTCCCAGTAGTGTCATTGGAACGATAGAGCTCGAGGGATCCCCTGAGCACGGCAATGTGACCGTTCAGATAGGGCAGCAGACCGTCACCACCACCCAGGCGGGCCTCTACACCTTTTCTGACGTGGCCACCGGCATCAGGCCACGCCGGAGCGCCCAGAGCGGGGCGCTACGGTTACCCTTAGCGTGGTAGCCACGCACCCCTTGGGGGAGGAGGTGCCGTTGACCTATACCTGGGAGAGGCAGGTCGGTGGCCGCTGGACATGGGAGGTTATCGGCAGCGACGCGCAGGTGGAGTGGACGGTGCCAACTACGCCCAATGTCGTCGCTTTCACCAACTGCCGCGCTAGCCCCAACGCCGACGCCTATTATAGCGGCAGAGGGGGGCTCGCCCATCGTTCCCATTCTGGTGGTGATAACGCTGCTGGCTATTGGGGCAGGTGGTGCCTTCTTTCTTCTTGTCGTGAGGCCCAAGGGCGGTGGAAGCTCTCCCAGCGGGTCTACCTAGGGGAGCGACGAGGAAAATGTACCTGACTGCATCATCCCATCCCTGCCCTACTACTCGTTCTCACCAGGAGAGGGAGAGTCCAGATCCACGACACGTTCATCCTCGACGTGCACCTGAGCCTCCTCTCGCGGGTCATCACCGCCGGGACGAGAGGTCTTGGGGAAGGTCTTGCGGGCCGTGACCAGGAAGCCGGTGTGGGCCACCATTCGGTGGTCTGGACGGACGCTGCGCTTGGCAACATGCCATGAGCGGAGCATGACCTCCTGGGTTAGCACCAGTTGAAAGATACCGCTCTCGTTGAGGCTGTTCACCAGATCGTGGACCTGGAGCACCGTGGGAAGAAAAGAGAGGAGGATGCCGCCGGGCACCAGGGCCTGGCCGGCGCTGGCGACCACGTGCCAGGGCTCCGGCAGGTCCAGGACAATGCGGTCCACGTCTCGTTCCTGGATGCCCTGGTAGATGTCGGCGATCCTCACCGTCAGGTTGTCGGTGTTGGGAAGCATGCCGTTGATGTTGGCCAGGGCCTTCTCCGCAACATCCTCCCGTAGCTCGTAGGAGACGACGCCCCCGTGCTGGCCCACGGCCCTGAGCAGGGTCAGGGTGAGAGAACCGGAGCCTAGGCCGGCCTCGACGACGCGGGCGCCGGGGAAGATGTCGGCGTAGATGAGGATAGCGCCCAGGTCCTTGGGGTAGATGACCTGACGGGACCGCGGCATCTCCAGGACGAAATCGGCCAGGGTGGGACGGAAGACCAGGAGCAGGTGACCCTTGTTGGTGGTGACCCAGGAGCCCTCCTGGCCACCGATCATCTCCGCATGGGTCACGTGACCCATATGAGTATAGAAGGTCTCATCGCGGGCGAGGCGGGTCAGGTAGCGACGTCCCTTGAAGTCGACCAGGAGTGCGAACTCACCCTCCTGAAAGGGGCGGCCAGGGCCGTCGGTTGCCGGAGACATGGGCACATTGTGCGTCATAGGGTGCCGGGGAACAAGGGGCGTGCCTGCTCCAGAGCCTGTTTCCAGTAAGGGCTTGTGTACCCCGTCCTAGAGGGTGGGGTATCATCCGCCACCAACCTCAGCGGCTCAGGTTGACGGCTTCTGAGCCTCTTTCTCTTCCAATGCCCTCTTGATCTCATCTACCTGCCGGCGCAGCTCCCGCTGGCGTCGGTTCATATAGAAGGCATAGGCGAAGAAGGCGGCCCAGGTGATGGTGTAGACGCCGTAGAGGAAGGGTAGGTTCCCCCCTGGGTCATACGTATCCTGGGCGGCGCCGGCCGCCAGTGCGACGCTCGTGGAGAGGAGCCACGTCATCGCGGCCACGGCCACCGCTACGCCACGCCTTCCAAGTCGAATATGGTATATCTGTCGCATGTCAGGACATGACCTCCTGTCGTCGGACGGCCCGGAGGGTGTCCTCCGAGTTGCGGAGACCAACCCGCTCCCAGAGGAGGTAGGCGAACAGCACGGTGAAGGCCAGGAGGGAGAAGAGGAAAGTGACCACCATGGAGCCTTCCAGGCTGCCCGTTTCGGCCAGGGGGCCGATGACCATCTCCGGGTGAATGTTGCGCCACCATTCCACGGCGAAGTAGACGATGGGCACATCCACAAAGCCGACGATCCCCAGCACCGCCGAGTACCGCGCGGCCTGGGAGGGGGTGGGAGCGTAGGCCCGGAGCATCAGGTAGGCCACATAGATGAGCCACATGATGAGAGAGGTGGTCAATCGCGGGTCCCACGTCCACCAGACCCCCCACACGGGCTTGGCCCAGGTGGCCCCGGAGATGAGCATAAGGGTGATGAAGAGCACTCCGATCTCGGCGGCGGAGTGGGCCAGGGCATCCCACCGTCGCTGGCCCCTCCAGAGGTAGAGGATGCTGGCGACGAAGACGATAAAGACGGCCAGGAAGGCCACCCAGGCGACGGGCACGTGGAAGTAGAAGATGCGCTGCACCTGCCCCATCACCAGCTCCGTGGGCGCCCAGAGGAAGATGAGCCCCAGGTTGGCGAGCATGAGGACGGCGCTGGCCATGAGCAGGGCCAGGCGCACCATCTCTGACCCCGACGTCCGCTCGGGTGCGGGTGCCACCGCTTGCTTGGATTGTACACGTTCTGTCATATCACTCCCCCGTGGAAGCTAGCTAAAGCTGGCTGTGACGTTCTTCAACCGCTTTGGATTCATCGTCATCCCCGATACATCGGGACTCCTCAGAATGATAGAGGCCTATTCTTCCAGCACGGCTCCAAAGAGGAAGGATGAGATAACCAAGAATATCACATCGAAGGCCAGGAGGAGCGTCAACCACCGTCCCAATTCCGCCAGCCCTGCGCCGCCCAGGAGTGCGGCGGTGGCCTCCACCGCGGCGATGATAACCGGGACGGTAACGGGCAGCAAAAGGAGTGGCAGCATGATCTCCCGGGAGCGTGTATTCACCGCCATGGCGGTGAACAGGGTGCCCACGGCGGCGAAGCCCAGGGTGGCCAGAGCCGTGACCAGGAAGAGGCCGGGAATCCAGAGGGAGACGTTGTAGAGCACGGCGAATATGGGGAAGAGCAGGGCCTCCATCGTGAGCATGAAAAGGAAGGTGCCCGCCAGCTTGGCCAGATAGATCACGTCGCGGCTGACCGGGCAGAGCAAGAGGCCGTCCAGGCTGCCCCTATCCTTCTCCAGGATGAAGGAGCGGTTGAACCCGAGAATCCCGGCGAAGGTGAAGGCCACCCACAGGATACCCGGCACAACCAACGCCAGCACCGCGGGCGTTGGATCAAAGGCGAAGTTGAAGATGATGACCGCTAGGACGGCGAAGACCAGCATAGAGGTGATGATCTCTTTTGTCCGTAGCTCCAGAAGGATATCCTTCCAGGCCAGGGTCAGGATGGGGCTGAGGAAGTCTCTCACCTGCCCACCCCCTGGTAGCCTGAGAAGCTGTTCTTGAAGTCTGCAATATCTAGGTTCTGGCGCGACTCCTGGAACACGATGCGCCCATTGGCCAGGATGGCGACGCGATCGCCCAGGCTGAGGCCACGCTCAAGGTTATGGGTGGTCATCAGTATAGTGCGTGGAGCGCCCTCTCCGCCGGTCAGGAGGGCGTCCAGGTAGCCCAGGGCCTCCTGGTCGAGGCCTGTTTCCGGCTCGTCCAACAGCAGGATGGGAGGGTCGTGGAGGACGGCGCGGGCCAGGGAGAGCCGCTTCTGCATACCGTGGGAGAGGGTGCGCACGCGCCGGTCCAGTAGTTTCAGGAGGCCCATCTGCCCGGCAACGTGTAGGATGCGCTCCTCTACGTCCGGCACACGAAACATGCGTCCGTAGAAGCGGAGGTTCTCGGAACCGGTGAGGTCGCCGTAGAGGAGGGGCTGGTGGGTGACCACGCCGATGAGCCTGCGAGCGAGGGCGGCGTTGCGGCGGAGGTCCTGACCAGCCACCTGAATCCGGCCGCTATCGGCCCTTGCCAGGGATGCCAGGGTACGGATGAGGGTAGTCTTGCCGGAGCCGTTGGCGCCGAAGAGGACCAGGAACTCGCCCCAGGCTATCTGGAGGTCCAGGTTGTGGAGCACAGGCGCAGCGCCAAAGGACCTTGTCAGCCCCTGGACCAGGATGGCTGCGGTCTCTTTTGTGGTTGCGTTCACCGTTTCTCAAAGCTTTGCGGCAGCCCTAGCATGGAGCACCCTATTCCTTGGGCGACTCGTGGGCTGACACACGTGGGGACAAGCGTCCAAGCTACTATAGCTTACGGGGATACGGCATCGCAATCTGAGCATGCAGCGCATCACCAGAGCCAACACGTTGCCGGGAAAGATGCGATACTCTCCTGAAGAAAACGCCTAGCCGTAGAGGTCCAATAGGCTTACTGTTTTCGGGTCCATCGCAGTAACGGTTATGATGGTATCGTACTGGCTAGAGCCCCGCTCCAGATGGTTCGTTTTGCTCTTCGCCGGCGGCTCGGCCTCCACCGCACTGTATAGCGGACTTGTGGAGGCGTACCCGATTACCGTTATCGAGGCCGTATGGACTCTCATAGCGTTGCAGCGCTTCGTTACAAAGCGTCGAGAGGCGTTGGCGAACGACTAGTGTCCGCCTCACCTATGCCATCCTCGCAATACGACGTTTACCGGTAGGCGGGGCGTGCATATGATGACCGCTGACTGAGGAGCTATCCTGGCAGGAGAGGGCTGTTGCTAAGGAAGATCGGTCGAATAAAGAGGATCACCCAGGACCAGGAAGGGCAGCGGGTGCCCCCGGGCCAGTACGTAACCGAGAAGTTTCCGGTGCTCAGCCACGGCCCCACGCCCAGGATAGAGCTCGGGACGTGGCGGTTCAGGATATTCGGGCTGGTGGAGGAGGAACTGACGCTGAGTTGGCAGGAGTTTCAGGCGCTGCCCCAGATAGCGGTGACCAGGGACTTCCACTGCGTGACCCAGTGGAGCCGGATGGACAACCTGTGGGAGGGAGTAACGGCGCGAGACCTCGTCAAGCTGGCACGCCCGAAGCCGGAGGCCGGCTTCGTGATGGCGCACTGCTACGGCGGCTACGCCACCAACCTTCCCCTGGAGGTCTTTCTGGAGGAGGATGTCCTCTTTGCGCACAGGCGGGAGGGCGAGCCCCTGGAGCCCGACCACGGCGGTCCACTGCGGCTGGTGGTCCCCAGCCGCTACGGCTGGAAGAGCGCCAAGTGGGTGAACGGGCTTGAGTTTATGGTGGAGGACAGGATGGGGTTCTGGGAGCAGCTGGGCTACCACAGCAACGGCGACCCGTGGAGAGAGGAGCGGTTCTGGGAGAGTTTGGGGTAGGGCACATGCCGAGGAGTGCTCTATCCACCTACCGCCCTCCCCGACACGTCGGGGTAGTCTTGTCTTTCGACATGCTGAGGAGGGATGGATAGTAAGGATGGCAACTAATCGGGCTTGCCGTGAGTCGTAGCTACCGTGTCGGCTAGCTGTGCGAGGGTCTTATCGGTATTTTTAGCCACGAGAACCAGCTCGCGCCGCTGCTCCACGGTTTCATCCAGGTACTCCTCCAGACCCCGCAGGTGTACAGAGATATCGTGGGTGGCTTCCAGGAGCTCCTCTAGTCCCTGCTCCACTAAGCTCGGACCGGGTACTTGGCCCGGCGAGTGCTGGACTGCCGGTAGGGTTGAGGGTGAGCCTTCACTGCCCTTTGCGAATGGAATGCCCTCAAGGATGCTCTGCGCAGCGGTGATCTCCCGGAGCGCCCTGAGGGTCTGGGATGCCTGTTCCCACTGCACGGGGTCATGGGCGACGTGGATGGCGGCGTAAGCAGAAAAACCGCACGCGGAAGCAGGGCAGACCTCGGCATCCAGCAAGACATCAAGCATCTGACCATCCTTCCTGACGAACCGACAACCCACGCTGCGAGCGGACCCAGCGTGCCAGAAAAGGGGTAGCGCGTCCTTTACTACTCGCTCCCGTGATTCCTGGGTCAGGAAGTCGATGGACTTCCGGCCCAGCACTTCCTCCTTCTGGTATCCCAGCGTCTCGAGCCAGCGGCGGTTGACCTTGACGAGCCTGCCATTCTTATCGATTGCGTGCATCATGACCGGGGCGTAGTCAAAGAGGACGTCAGAATGTTCGGAGAGCATGCTGAGCACATTCTCCACTCCCTCTTGCTTTTTGATGTTCCCCCCACCCATATCAGCCACCTCCGGTATGGGCCTATCGTACTGACTTCCAGGTCCCATCCACTTAGTACACCTACTCTTTACATTATTGGGCCTACGAGCCGGTGCGGGGAATCGTCCAGACTGCCGATTTCGCCTGAGTAGAATGGCCGATGTCCCTATCAGCCGTTCTACCGAGGCCCGCTCCTCTATAGATATGCGCCGGAGCGCCTACAGATTTTGGCGTGGCCGTTACCTACTCTTGATTTCTGAGCAAGCTACGCATGAATCCCACACAAGAGAGGGCCCGCCGGTTGTCCGGCGGGCCGAGGCTGTCGGATTGAGCACCCCGGCGGCCTGGTATGCCGCGGGGTGGCATACTAGGCCGCTTGCGAGTCCAGCGTGGCCAGGGTTTTCCGCAGCTCCTCTGGAACCAAGCGGGCGTCTTCCTCATCTATGATATGACCGCACTGAAGGCACTGGCGGTACTCTCCGTAGTAGTCGCCTGTGTGATGCATATCACCGCGGCAACGTGGGCAGGCTTTGAAAGAGATCATGACCTCACCTCCACTATGGTATACCTACGTTCTTCCTCCGGGTCTCCAATTAGTTATTAGATGTAGAACTCTGCTGTGAGATTCGTCCAGAGGCGCGTATCCGGCTCCACTGGCAATCTCGCTTTGGCGTTTATGCCGCTTCTGGTATCATTAACGACGAAGAGTCCGCCCGTGTCAGGTCAGGGCGAGTAATCCGTCCTTCTGTGCGATAGGAATCATACAACTTGATATAAGGCGTGTCAAGTTGTACACTACGCTTCAAGTAGGTACGCCGGAGGGTCGAGGCCGTGTACAGCGTGTCGTGAAGGGCTATGGCAGTCAAACGCATCCTGATAAGACAGCGGTCTGGGCATAGGCCCATCTTCGGCTCCGTTCCGAGCGGTGTACCGGAGGACTCTCTTCCGGCCAGGCGTGGCGTACCGCCCCAAAAGGCAAGAAGCGGGCCTGATGAGGCGGGCGGCTCGCAGGGGTTCCAGGGTCTCTACATCATCAGCGTCGCCGCCCGCCTCCTGGAGATGCACCCCCAGACGCTAAGAAAGTACGAACGGGTTGGGCTGGTGAGTCCGTCAAGGACGCTGGGCATGCTCCGACTGTACTCGGAGCAGGACATCGCACGGCTGCGGCTTATCAAGCACCTGGTGGACGATCTGCACATGAACCTGGCGGGGGTGGAGTTTGCGCTGCACATGGTGAACAGGCTGCTCCAGGTTCGAGACCGTATCGAGGCCCTGGAGGAGATGGACAGGGTCAGGGAAACGCTGGGGCAAGAGCTGGAGACGCTGATGGAGCTTCTGGACATCGCGCTGCCCAAAGCGAAGGACGGCGCTTCTCTCTGGGAAGAGTAGGGTAGAGTAGTGTGATGACCAGCGACGAAGAGCGGGAAGAGTCCCACGTGGAGGGCGCCGACGAGGCACCTGAGATCTCTACCCTTCAGGAGGAGCTTGAGGAGGTCAACCGGGAGCGAGGCCAGTTCAAGGAGATGGCACTGCGTGCCCAGGCCGACCTGGAGAACTACAAACGCAGGGTTGAGGAGGAGCGTGGGGAGAACCAGCGCTCCGTGGCTGCTCGCCTTTTGCTCAAGCTGCTGCCCACGCTGGACGACCTCCAGCGCGCGTTGGAGTACACCCCGGCCAACGCCGAGGAGGAAACGTGGCTGGAGGGCATCCGGCTGATTGAGCGGGGCCTTGTGGGACTGCTGGAATCGGAGGGGGTGACGCCCACGGAGGCGGAGGGACAGCCCTTTGATCCGTGGGAGCATGAGGCGGTATTCTCCGTAGACGGAGAGGACCACGAGCCTGGAACGGTGATCAATGTTGTCCGGAAGGGCTACAAACACAACGGTAAGGTGCTACGCCCCGCACAGGTGAGCGTAGCAAACGGAGAGACGTCTGGATAGGGCCTCTCCCCGCAACATGGAAGACTAGGGAGGAATAGTCATGGCGAAAGTCCTGGGAATAGACCTTGGGACCACCAACTCCTGCATGGCCGTTATGGAGGCAGGAGAGTCCCGAGTGCTGGAAAACAGCGAGGGCGGGCGGGTCACACCGTCAGTGGTGGCCGTCAATACGCGCACCGGAGAGCGATACGTGGGCCAGGCGGCCAGACGCCAGGCGGTGACCAATCCTGATAACACCGTCTACTCCATCAAGCGTTTTATGGGTCGTCGCTTTGATGAGGTTGGAGAGGAGATCAGGCTGGTGCCCTATAAGGTGGCGAAGGCATCAAACGGCGATGTCCATGTGGTGATGGAGGAAAAGCAGCACTCGCCGCCGGAGGTCTCCGCCATGATCCTGCAGAAGATGAAGCAGGACGCGGAGGCGAAGCTGGGGGAGCCCATTACCCAGGCAGTGATCACCGTACCCGCCTATTTCAACGACATCCAGCGGAACGCCACCAAGGACGCGGGGAAGATCGCCGGCCTGGAGGTGCTACGTATTGTGAACGAGCCGACCGCGGCGGCGCTGGCCTACGGGATGGACAAGGCAGGCGATAGGACCATCGCCGTGTACGACCTGGGTGGCGGGACATTCGACATCTCCATTCTCCAGATGGGCGAGGGCGTCCTAGAGGTGAAGGCCACCAACGGCGACACCCACCTGGGCGGCGATGACTTCGATCAGCGGATTATCGAGTGGATAGTGGAGGAGTTCAAACGGGACCAGGGGATAGACCTGCTGCAGGACCGGATGGCGCTACAGAGGCTAAAAGAGGGTGCGGAGAAGGCAAAGGTGGAGCTTTCCAGCGTGATGCAGACGGAGATCAACCTACCCTTCATCACCGCGGACGCCTCCGGCCCCAAGCATCTGACCATGACCCTCTCCCGATCCAAGCTGGAACAGCTAGTGGGCGACCTGGTGGAGCGGACCGTTGGGCCATGCCGCCAGGCGCTGGAAGACGCCGGCATCAAGGCCAACCAGGTGGACGATGTGGTGCTGGTAGGGGGTATGACCAGAATGCCTGGGGTGCAACAGAAGGTGCAGGACCTGTTCGGCAAGGAGCCCAACAAGAGCGTCAACCCGGACGAGGTGGTGGCCGCGGGTGCCGCAATCCAGGCGGGGGTCCTGAAAGGGGAGGTGCGGGACGTGCTGCTACTGGATGTGACGCCCCTGACCCTGGGCATAGAGACCCTGGGCAGTGTCACCACCACCCTGATCCCCAGGAATACTACCATCCCCACCTCCAAGGGAGAGATATTCACCACGGCCGCGGACGGTCAGACCAGCGTTGAGGTGCACGTACTCCAGGGCGAACGCAGCATGGCGCCGGAGAACAAGTCCCTGGGAAGGTTCATCCTGGACGGCATCCTGCCGTCACCGCGTGGCGTTCCCCAAGTAGAGGTTTCCTTTGACATTGATGCCAACGGTATCTTGAATGTCTCCGCCAAGGACAAGGGCACGGGGAAGGAGCAGAGGATCACCATAGCCGGAAGCTCAGGCCTGGCCAAGGATGATGTGGAGCGGCTGGTCCAGGAGGCAGAGGCCCACGCGGAGGAGGACAACCGGCGTCGAGAAGAGATCGAGACGAAGAACATGGCGGACAGCATGGCCTACAGCGCGGAGAAGCTGCTGCGGGAGAACAAGGATAAGGTGCCGGAGGAGCTTCAGCAGGAGATCAACACGAGCATCACCACCCTGCGCGCAGCCATTCAGGAGGGAGACAACGAGAAGATGAAGTCCGCCATGGGTGAGCTTCAGGCCTCTCTCCAGAAGGTGGGCCAGGCGGTCTACGGCCAGCAGCAGGCGGAAGAGGCTGGCCCAGGCCCCGGCGATGGCCAGGAGCCGCCGGAGTCCCAGGACGGGGAGGACAAGCCCCCGGAGGACACGGTGGAGGGCGAGTTTCGGGAGGTATAGAGCAGGTTCTTGCTCACCCTACCCGCGTCTTCCCTGGCAGCAGGGGTGCCGGAAAGCCTTCTGAGTTCGCATCTAGCGATACGCAAACCGCACCGATGAGTCGGGGCGGCGGCGTGTGAAGCAGGGTTCGCTTGATCTGAGGAGCGACGATGGAGCGAAAGCACCTGGCCATCCCATGGGGTACGCGAGTGATCGCCCCGGACGGTCGATCAGTCAGGCTACAGGGTGCCATCCTGGCGCCCCGCTCCGACCGTATCAGTCACCTGGTGGTGCGGCACAGGCTCCGCAGCACTGCAACGGTCCGACTGCAGCGGGCTAACCAGGCACGGGACGGAACGGTAACCTTGGAATCTCGCAGCGGCGGGCGGGAGGAGGATACGGAGCCACGCCGAGGGTCCGTCCACTTCTCTGCCAAAAGCGCACTCCTGTGGAGCGGCGGCTCACGGTCTCACCTGCAGGGGTTTCTCCTGGACCAGGCCAGCAATGCCGTATCCGCGCTGCTGGTGGGCTCGGGCCGGGACCCGAAAGTGATCGCCATAGACGGGGTGACCAACCTGAGAACGGGGTCACCCCAATTCACCGGGGCAACAGACCACGGCATGGAGTTACGGGGCTTCCCCAGCTACAGACCCGATGATACGGCCCAATCCCTGGCTGAGCGTGCGCTTCGGGACGGGGACCCCACCGGCGGGCGCGCCTATGAGGCGGTACTATTGTCGGAGGTCCATGACGGGACTGCCTATCTGAGCGGCAACGTGCGGATTTCCATCCAGAGAGCAGAGGTGGAGGAGGCGGTGCGTCGAGCACCCGGCGTGCTGGATGTCCAGAGCGATATCGCGACGGACGAGGGTATCCAGATGGCGGCTGCTGAGTCGATGGCGCAGGCAGGGCTGACCCATAGCGGGACGGTGCTGGTGAAAAGCGTCCTGGGCCGGGTCACCCTCGCCGGCACCCTCTCCTCCGATGATGAGATGCAGCAGGCCGTGGAACTTGCCGGCGCAGTAGCAGGGGTTCGGCGGGTGGTGAGCAATATGGGGACGGTGGCGGTGGTCTCCGTCGGGAGACCGGAGCCTCATCCAGAGCAAGAAGGGGACGGAGAGGCGCAGGAGTCAGAGGAGGGGGAAGACTCACCCTCATCCTGACCCTCTCCCATCAAGAGGGAAATCTTGTGTGGCCTACGCCGCCGAGCTTCGAGACGGTCTATTCGCAAGCTCGTTCTGTAATAGCGGATGAGGCTGGCCCTACAGTCCGTGGAAAGGGAAGATGCGTTGCTTCACCTCTTCCACGGTCGCCTCCGCGAAACGGCGGGCCTTCTCCTGGGCCTCGGGGAATGGGGTGGTGTCCTGGGCATCGCGCAGGGTGGAAGCGCCATGCATGGAGTGCTGCTCCTCCGGCAGCGCATCCAGGGGCAATGCATCCGGCCACTCCCGCTCCACTATAACGCCATAGGCCAGCGCCCAGCAGCGGGCGACGGCTGAGAGGTCGTAGCCACCGCCGCCCAGGGCGAGCCACGGCTGGGCTCCGGCGCAGTCGGCTAGGGCCTTCACCGCCTGAACGTAGCCGTGGGTGGTGAGCGCCAGATGGGTGAGAGGGTCGCTGTGGTAGGTATCGATGCCAAGCTGTGTGACCAGGAGATCGGGCCGGAAGGCCTCCAGGAGCGGCGGCACCACCTGCTTGAAGGCCCACAGGTAGACCTGGTCGCCGGTGTAGGGCGCTAGCGGGACGTTCACCGCGTAGCCCTGCCCCTGCCCGGCTCCCAGCTCGTTGACGAAGCCGGTCCCCGGAAAGAGGTAACGGCCGGACTCGTGGAGGGAGATGGTGAGCACGGCGTCGGTGTCGTAGAAGGCGTGCTGGACGCCGTCGCCATGGTGGGCATCGATGTCCACGTAGGCGACTCGCAGGCCCCGCGCCCTCGCGGCGTTGATGGTGATGGCCGGGTCGTTGAAGGTGCAGAAGCCGGAGGCGTGGTCGGGCATGGCGTGATGAAGGCCACCCGAGGGGCTGAAGGCGACCTGCGCCTGCCCTGACAGAAGAAGGTCCACCGCAACCAGGGAGGCCCCGGTGGAGAGCAGCGCAGCGTCATACATGCCCGGATACGTGGGGTTATCGCCACCCTTGCCGAAGCCGTAGCGATGGAGAGCAGGGAGTGGGACGTTACTGCTGAGGCCTCTGACGGCGGCAACGTACTCGGGAGTGTGGAGGGTGAGGAGCTCCTCCTCCGTCGCAGGCCTGGGCTCCACCAGCCGTGAGCCGGGTCCGTGGAAGGCGTTGAACGACTCCAGAAGCTGGTAGGTGTAGCGAATGCGGGCGGGGACCATGGGATGGTCGGCCCGGAGGAGGTGGCGCGAGAGCCCGTCCGCGTAGACGAAGGCCGCCGTTCTACTCACAGTCGGCGGAGGAGGGCCTACAGCGGCCAGGGAACGGTGGGGGATATGCCGGCCAGTCGGTACGCCTCGCTGACAGCGAGGGCCTCGTCGTCTCAGTAGCGTAGGATGCGGAGCGCCACGGCTTCGTCCTGGGCATACACCGTTCTGGGGCTACGAGATAGGGAGCCGAATAGCTGTCTGAACCATCTAAATAGCACGGGAATCCGCCTCCAGGTCATCAGTATACATGACTACGGGAGGGTGGGAAAGTGGCTATAGCTCAGCGGGGCAAGGTGCTTGGTCTTGGACAGGCTGGGTGTACGTGTGGTGACGCTTATCGTATGGTCCGTTGGCATTCGGGGTGGTCACCGTGGCCACATGTACCTCCGGTACGGGTGCCGGAGGTCGATCACCTTGCGGTTGACATCATTGTGAGCGGGAACGTATCCTGCCACCAATCCGAAGCCACGTAGCTTTAGGCCAGCGAAATACCTCTGCCGGGGCAGATCAGGGGGCATGATGCCTGGTCCACTAGCCGGGATTAACGTTTTGGATGTTGGCACCTATGCCATAGGCCCGTGTGCGGCGGGATATCTCGGTTTTCTTGGCGCTGATGTCATACGCCTGGAGCATCCCAGGGGAGACGGGCTCATGGACGTCCGCCCTCTTATGAAGGGTATGGGTGCCTCTTATATCAACGCTAACTTGCAGAAAAAAAATATCCAGCTGGACCTGAAGGACCCGCAGAGCACTCCCGCAGCGCACGCCCTGGTAAAGTGGGCCGATGTTTTTATCGAGAACCGCCTCACGGGAGTGATCGATAGCCTGGGCCTTGGGTACAAGGAGGTAGCCAGGGTGAACTCTCAGCTCGTGTACGTATCCAGCCCCGGTTTCGGGTCCTCAGGCCCCTGCTCCTCCTGGCCCTGTTTGGATGTGTCCGTCCAGGCCTTCTCCGGCTTCACCAGCATTCAGGGCAGTGACGACGGCCCCTCGGAGCTGTGGCGGACGGCCGGGCACCTGGACCAGATGGCGGCCATGGCCGTTGTCCAGGCGGCGCTGCTCGGTCTAATGTCGCGACGTCGCAGCGGGGTTGGACAGCACATCGAGGTCTGGCACTTGACCACGGCGATCTTCGGCCAGACCACCAGGCTCTCGGAGTTCTTCGCCACGGGTCAGAACCCGGCGCGCCAGGGCAGTGCAAGCTCTCTCTACGCTCCCTCTCAGAGCTTCCGGTGCCTGGATGGCAGATATATTAATGTCACGGCGCATGACGATGAGTGCTGGGAGCGGCTCTGCAAGGCCCTTGACTTAGAAAACCTGCTGGGAGACGAGCGGTTCATCTCCAACCAGCGCAGGTTGCAAAATCGGCCCGCCTTGGCCAAGCTCATCCAGTTCCGCATGGAGGAGGCCCCCGCGCGGTGGTGGCTTCTCCGTCTGCGGCGCCACCAGGTCCCGTGCGCTCCGCTCCATGATTTCGATGAGCTGCTTGGCGATCCCCACGTGCAGAGCCAGGAGATGATTGTCCGGGTGCCCACGCAGTGGGGGTCCGTCTACCACGGTGCCCACCCCTGGCAGTTCAGCGCCACTCCGTGCGGCCCCATAGAGGGGACCCACGCACCTGGAGCTGATAAGGATGAGGTACTGCATCTTGTCCAGCAGGATCTCCCCGGTGGTAGAGGAAAGGGCAGGGACAATGAGCGCCCTTGAGGGAACCACGGTCATCGACTTCTCCCGAGACCTGGCGGGAGCCATGTGCACCCTTCAGCTCGCAGACGCCGGTGCTGAGGTCATCAAGGTGGAGCCGCTCAGTGGCGACCCCATCAGGCAACTCGGTCCAATGGTCAATGGGCAAAGTAACCTCTTCCTGATGCTGAACCGGGACAAGCACTCCATAGCTATGGACTACACCGACCCTGCGGTTCATTCACTGGTTCTTGCACTGGTCCGGCAAGCGGACGTAGTGGTGACTGACTTTGCTCCGTCCTATGCCGAGACCATTCAGTGCACGTATGAGCAGTTCAGAGCCGCCAGGCCGGACGTCATCCACTGCTCCATCACACCCTACGGCGAGACCGGCCCCTACGCCGATCTGCCGGCCACGGAGCTTGAGATGCAGGGCATTTCAGCCTGCATGTGGTTCATGGGACAGCTGGGAGAGCCGCCGGTGAGGGTCGGTGCGGACATCGTGACTGACCTGGGCGCTATGCAAGCGTTCGTGGGCATAGTCGCCGCCCTGTTTCGACGTCATACCTCCGGTGAGGGCCAGCACGTGAGCGTCTCCCTCATGGGCTCGATACTCTCCCACGACTCCCACTGGATGGCCGATTTCTCCGACCCGGACGAGTACGGCGGAGGAATGACCGCCCCCTATGATGCGCCTGAGACCGGCTATGCCACGGCGGACCGGTCGGTGATGCTGAACTTCCCAGGGAGGTTTGCGGAGCGGCAGGCTTACTTCCTGGAGTTCTGCAAGGCCGTTGGCCTGTCCGAGCTCTTGGAGGACGAGTGGATGGCCAAATATGGTGCCGGGTACGTGGGCGTGGGGACCGATGCCCAGCTTATGAGGCCGCTGCTGGAGGAGCGTTTGCGTACCATGAGCAGTGATGAGGTGGCACGTATTATGCTCCAGAAAGGTGGAGTGGGGATTCCCTATGCAGATTATAGTGACATGTACGGAGACCCACCCCATCCTCAGGTAGAGGCCGCCCGGGTGATCCGAGAGGTCTCCCAGCCCGATGGCGATCCCTACAAGATCATATTGTCGCCCTGGGCCATGTACGGCGATGTGGGCAGGGTAGACCATACTCCTGCGCCGTCGTTGGGCGCTCACACGGATCAAGTTTTCGGGGACCTCGGATACTATGAGGCCGCCCTTCGGAGCCTGCGGGAAGCTGGAAAGGTCCTCTAAGTGACCAAGTTCAGCCTTCCAATGGGGGATGGCCGCCGGGAGCAGCTGTGACCAAGTTCAGCCTTGCAATGGGGGTAGGCCGCCGGGAGCCGATGTCTCGCATTGGCGAGTTCGCTAGGGCAGCGGAGGAGTACGGCTTCCACGGCATCTGGGTGCAGGACAACCCTCTGATGACCAAGGACGCCTACATGGCCCTGACCGTGGCGGCCCTCAATACCAGCAGGCTGTTCCTGGCTCCCGGCGTGTCCAATACACTGCTCCGGCACGTCAGCGTCATCGTCAACTCCATCGCCACCCTGGACCAGATTAGCGATGGTCGTGCCGTGCTGGGTGTGGGGATGGGTGGTCTGCCGCTCCTGCGGCCACTGGGTATGGTGGGCAGGGTCAATGCCTTCAGAGAGCACCTCTCCCAGATGCGCACCCTGCTGCAGGGTGGAGAGGTGGTGGGACCGGACTCCAGCCGCTACCGTGTGGGTGCCGTGGTCGGTCCTATCCCTGTGTACGTGGCGGCGGCCCATCCACGGATGTTGGCCGTGGCGGGCGAGTTGGCGGATGGTGTGATCATGAGCGGTGTCCGGAGGGAGGCCCTCCTGGAAAGGCTCCGGCATCTGAGCGAGGGAGCGGAGAGAGCGGGGAGGGCCGTCGATGAGATCAAGGTGAACGTCATGGTGAACCTCTCCATGGACAGCGACCCTGAGAAGGCGCTGGCTCCCGTGCGGGCCTCCGCGGTGTCCGCCGCGCTGGCGGCCAATGACGGCGATGGGCTGGAGATGGCGTCTCACCTTGAGGGCGTGGTCAGCGAGATCAGGAGGCTGCATGACCCGTCCATGCATTTCTCCAACCGGGACCCGGCGGCGGCGGTGGTGACACTTGAGCTCGCAAGAATGATGGCGATCGTGGGGAATGAAGAGGAGTGCCGTGGCCAGATGGACGCGCTCCTCACCCTCAATCCCCACGAAGTGATGTTCAGGATAGGCGCCAGCGGAAGAATGGAGCAGCTTCAGAAGCTTGCGCAGGTGGTACGCTGGTACCACTGAGCGTTGTGCATATTTAGGAGGTGGCCAATGACATCTCCGAATGAACACACTACACTGCCCCATCCGATAGCGCAGAAGCGGAGGTATCATATATGGCAATCCTAGTGTGTCAGCACTGTGGAAAAGAGCGAACCTATACCTATAGTACATCCGAGGTACAGTCGAAGAATTCGAGCAAACCCGACCCACTTGTTGATTTGATTCGTGGTGTCCTAACCTGCCGTAATTGTCAAAAACAAACCGCGTTCGGGATGCGGAAAGATGCCGTAGACCGTTACCCTGCAATTGAGGAAGTCCAGACGTTGCCCAAAGTTCCGGATTTAGTAGGGGATATGCTGACGGATGCGAGAATGTGCTTCTATGGGTCGGGCTGGCGGGGTACGGTTGCGATGGCAAGGGCAGCTGTAGAAGAAGCATTGGAACAACGAGGGCACAAAGGGAGATTAGAAACACAAATCGAATCTGCTAAAACGGCAGGGCATTTGTCAGACTACGAGTAGTGGAACTTCTATATCTAGTATGCCGGAATCAATCACCGTTTGAACCCGTAGATAGGATTTCGTAGCCATGGGCTGGGGAGGTGTTAGGTGAGGCGTGTCCTTGGGGTAATATATGCCGGTTCTGTTCCGGTTTTCATTATTAGCCTCCTGGTTGCATGTTTTGCTAATTATTATCCTGCCTGGGTCATTTTTTGGGCTAGCGTCGTGGCTAGCGTCGTTGTTATGTTTACCGCCGGAGTCTTGACTAATTTGGTCGATTGGCTTAAGGGCTCTTCGAATAGGTGACTATCGAATTATGCACAACGCTCCATTGATACACAGTGCCAGCACAAGGAGGGATTCATGCAGTACAGGTTTCTGGACCATGTGGTCGTCAGGGTTCGTGACATTGTTCAGGCGAGCCAGGACTACGAGAAGCTGCTGGGCATAGCGCCTGCAACCGTGGCCAAGGAGGTCCCGGGCCAGGGATATCTGAGCACCAACTTCTATCTCGGTGATTCGGGGCAGATGATATCGCTGTGCCAGGGCATCGATGCCACCAAACAGGCGGGCGCAGCGTTCATGCGCAGCCTGGAGCAGCTTGGAGAGGGGCTCCAGAACGTTGCGGTTGCGGTGGATGATATGGATGCGGCCATTGAGGGCTCCAAGCAGCGCGGCGTTCCCATCCTCCTCAGCCAGCATACCCATTCCTTCTTCCTCCACCCCAATCAGACTCACGGTGTGCTTATCCAGATCATGCAGCGGTAGGAGGGCCATCGTGCCCGCCATAGCATGCCGCCACAGAGGGTCCGGCAGAGCGCTACGCCGGGGCAAATGGCGCGCGGGAGAACGGTGTGATAGAGGACGGCAATGATCATCGACACCCATATCCACATCTACGACTATGGCTTCTGGTCCGCCAGGCATTTTGATAACGTGGCCTACCAGTGGGCCCACAAGCCGCCGCAAGACCGGGACCCGGCCATCATTCGTCCGAGGATAGAGGCGGGCATGGCAGACCCGGACGGCTCCAGCACCGTGGCCCATATGGATGCTGCCGGGATCGACGTATCGATAATCCTGCCGCTGGACTGGGAGTTGGGCTTTCGCCAGAGGCCCGCTCAACATACCGATCAGGAGCCGCCCGTATCAATAGAGCAGACTCATGAGCGCCACGCTCAGATGGTGAAGAACCACGAAGGCCGCCTGATCTCCTTTGCCGGTATAGACCCGCAGCGTCCCAATGCCGTCGAGCTCTTCGAGTGGTCGGTGCAGAAGCTGGGTATGCGTGGACTGAAGCTATACCCGCCCACAGGCTTCTATCCGTATGATGAGCGAGTGTACCCGCTGTACGAGCGGTGTGAGGCGTGGGGACTGCCGGTGCTGTGCCACACGGGCCACACCATCCCCTTGCTCAGGCCACGGTTTGCTCATCCTATGTATCTCCAGGATGTCCAGGCGGACTTCCCAAAGCTGATCTTGTGGTTCGGTCACGCTGGGGGGAGATGGTGGTGGGAGGAGGCGGTGGGGGTAGCGGCCAACGGTGTGAACTCCTACCTGGAGCTCTCCACGTGGGCGGAAACGGCCTATGAGAATGAGGAGCCGTTCATCAAGCAGTTGGGTAAGGCAAGGGACAGGCTCACGGCACAGCGTATCCTGTTCGGCAGCGACAACATCGCCGGGCCCCGCTTCCGTGTCGGAGGCAAAGAGGCTCTTGCCAGGTGGACCAACTGGTTCCGGGAGCTGCCGGACAGGGCAAAGAAGTACGGTGTTACCTTTACCCAGGAGGAGGTCGATCTGATACTGGGTGGTAACGCAGCCCAGTGCCTGGGTCTGGATGAGCAGGCTACAGCGCAATCCGCAAACCCCTCTTCAGGAGAGCCGATGTGAGCACGCAAACCGATGCCACTGAGCACTACGTTCAGCGTAACGACGGTCGGGTCTACTATAAAAAGATGGGACAGGGTCAGCCGGTCATCTTTTTGCACGGCGGTGGCCAGGGTGGCTCCAGCTTCGACAACGTGGTGCCCGCCATCGCCCGGGGCTTCACCTGCTACGTGCTGGACCTGCCGGGCCATGATCACTCCGACCTGCCTCCCAGGCGCTACTCCATCGATGATTTCGCCGATTCGGTCGTGGATGTCATGGAGGAGGCGGGGCTCCGTAGCGCCCACTTCCTGGGGAACCATACGGGAGCAACGGTCTCCATCTATATGGCGGCCAAACGCCCGGAGCGGGTGAACAGGCTGGTGGTGGAGGACTCCCCCGGCTGGGACCTGCGGGAGGGTAACATCATCATGGAGCGGTGGTTCAAGCCAACGTATGGTGAGGACGGGCTGCCCCCGGTGGTGCCCTATGAGGAGGCTGTGAAAAGAAATCCAGACCTGGACAGGGAGACCCACGCCAGGCGGAACCGGCGCGAGGGCCGGGAGTGGATAAATGTATGCCACGTGGCCAATACGGGCCTGGATGTGGCCAGCTTGATGGGCAAGATACAGGCGCCCACGCTGGTCATCTTTCAGGAAGAGGACCCGCTGCGCATACGAGAGCAGCGCTTCGCGGAGGAGATAAAGGGTTCGGTGGTACGAGTGTTGACCGGTCCAGGCGATACGGCGCACCACTACTCGCCGGAGGAGTTCGTCAAGGAGGTGATGGCCTTTCTCTGACTCAACCCGGCTCACGGGCGGGAAAGACCAGGGACTTGATGACTACGGGTACGGAGCCTGAGGATGGTATGAGCGTGCCAATGTCGATGTAGTCGAACTCCCGCAGATCGATCCCATCAATGGAAATAACGGCCTGTTCCAGGTGCATCTCGTTCTTGAGATGGATTCCCAGTAGCCCCCCGACATCTCGGTCACATACCAGCACCAGCGGGTTCCCGCTGGCAAGGTTGTCTCTCATGGCGTCGACGATTCCCCTGCACAGGGCGTCGAGCCTGCCGTAGGTTGCCGAGCCCTCCCACCGGAAGGCAACCGCAACCGGACGCTCCTCTCGGAGCAGGTCGAGGCGGCGCAGAGCGGTGGTGACTGCCCGCCGAACCCCCGCTGCATCGATCGCCTCCCCATCCAGGGTGAGCTCCGGTGCCACCACGGGCACGTTGCGGACGGGCACCGCCTCCACGGGCGATATGAATATGGTGTTGCCGCTGACCTGGACTGTGTACTGGGACGCGCCGATCACCGTGGCCCGGATGCCCGCCGCCGGTCTCCAGACCCGGATACCAAGCTCTGCAACCCTCCTCTTCACGGCCTCCGCCAGCTGTATACCCAGGTCGCCAAAGGGTCCCCCCTCGCGATCGTAGATAAACTCAGAGACACCGCCGGAGAAGATAACGCCGTCCACCGTGCCGGCGTGGGGCAGCGGAGGCGTGCGCCATAGCCACCGGGACTCCTGCGATGGTGGTGACATGCCGGCCAGTTGGAATAGCTGGTCGGCCATGTAGGAGGCCATGGCCCTTTGCTCCTCCGCCACCATTCGGCGTCCCTCCTTCAGCTCCAGCCCCACCGCCTCTCCTATCTGGCGACCGGCCTCTTCGATACGGGTGACCACTCCCTCTCTGTCCAGGACGACCAGGCGAGCGCCAATGTTCAGTGCGGCCACCTCTTGCACCCTACCGCGGACACACACGGCTATCTTGGTGGTGCCGCCTCCAATGTCTATGCTCATGACCGTGTTGCTCTCTCTGGCAGAGAGGGCCACGGCCCCGGACCCGTGGGCGGCCATGGTGGCCTCCAGGTTGTCCCCCGCGCTCACGGCAACGAACCGGCCTGCCTCCTCGGCAAACAGATCACCTATGGCCCGGGCGTTCTGCCTCTGGAGGGCCACCCCCGTCAGGATGAGTGCCCCGGTGTCCACCTCCTCTCGCCGCAGCCCGCTGGCCTCATATTGCCGGGCGATGAAGCTCCCCAGGGCGTCGCCATCTATGGTGCTCCCATCACGGTAGGGCGTCAGCAGGATGTCGGATGCGTAGAGGACGGTCCTGTTGACCGTGACGTAGCGGGTGCCCTCTCGCTTCAGCTCCAGCTCTGAGAAGACCAGGTGCGAGGTGGACGAGCCGATATCTATCCCAACGCTGGTAAGGCGCAGGAGGTTCTCGCCGATGATGTGACGCCCGACGGCGGTGAACTGAGGGGTGTCTGGTGCCTTTTCCATGGCTCCGCCGCCCAGGCCTCCCAGGAGCGGCTGGTGTTGCGTGCTTACCGGTAGACCGACTCAGGCATATCGAATGCGGCACCCTCCCTGGCCAGCTCCTCCTCGAACATCCTCCGGACCTCGGGGTCCTCGTCCCGGTATTCGATGCTGTTGCCGCCCTCCCTGATGTCGGCATCGCCGGAGATAACCTCGTCGCCAGGTGCGCCCGTGACACGCCTGGGGTAGCCGCCGGCGAACGCCATGACCCGCAGCGGCTCTTTGGAGGCGCCGTAGTGCCCGTGGAACCAGTTGGCGTTTCCGGGCGCCGCGCTCACTAGGCCGCCGGGAACATAGTCCTGACGCTTGACCAGGTGCCCCTTGCCCGCCTCCCACGGACGGGTCCCCGCCTCTTTGGGCCAGGTGATGGTGTAGCCCTTGCCCCGCAAGCAGAGCAGCACCGGCCCCGAGTCGTGGGCGTGGCATTTGGAGTATCGCCCGCTGGGGTACTCGGCCATGAACGCCTCAAAGACATTGCCGGACATCTCAACCTCGAAGTGCCGGTGTCCGGCTCCACGTGTCCCGTCCAGGGGTAGATCGCAGTTGACAGCGTCCGGTATCAGGTTGTTGGGGTTGACGAACCGCCGCTCCAACGGACTCTTGGTCAGCTCGGAGTCTCCCTTGAAGTAGTCCTGCTGCTCGTCGTACCGTTCAGTGAAATGGAACGGATTATCGAAGATGAAGGTGGCGTTCCGGTACAGCGCAAAGACAGGCGGGGCGTTGGTCGCCGCCAGGAGCAGGGCCGGACTGGAGGCGGCGTTCACCAGTCGGTGGTGTGTGTTCAGCGGTGGAGAGAAGGCGCTGCCGGCCTGCCACTCAAAGGTCTGTCTCTTAGAGCTGCCGTCCAGCCAGATTTCTGTGGTGCCACGCCCCTCCAGCACGTAGAAGAGCTCCTCATACATATGCTTCTCAGGGTTGAGCGCCCCGGCCGGTGGTACCTCTATCAGATACATGCCTGAGATGCCGCCCGTCCCGTCTAGCTGAATGAAGGCCCCTTGCCCCCCCCTCCGTTTCCATGCGGCCAGGGTTACATCCCGGCAATTGTACACACCCATGCTTCGGATAACCGGTATGCTCTGCTCCTCCATGAAGGCCTCATAGACCGTGGGTGGACGTTGCCATCGTAGCTGACCGATGGGCTGTTCCTGCTCTACCATGAGCTGTCTCCTTCCATGGTGCCCCGTTGGTGGGTCTTGGCGTCAAAGGTCAGGCGGATGCTATCATCCTCTGAGCGCCGGAGTGATGCAAGTTGCGGCCTGGCCCCCATGCGTATGATATCGCCAGAGACCAGGCCTGACAAAATGGGCTTATAAACGTTTATTTGGCTGGGCATTGTTTATCTATCCGAGTAGGTGGGGGCAGGAATCTATGGATGCACTCAAAACCCTGAAGCTGTGGCAGCTTGGCATTCTGCTGGTCATCCTGGTGGGAACCGCCATCGGTTCCTACGGCGTATATACCATGGTCAACGGCTCAGACCAGGCGCGTCTGGAAGATGACCAGCAGCTGATCCCCGTGCAGCGAGGGAGCCTGATAAACCAGGTCTCCACCAACGGCACCCTCCTCTATCCCAACCGAGAGACGTTGACCTTCGGGAGCCAGGGTACCGTGGGAGCGCTCCTGGTGGAGGAGGGGCAACAGGTGGAGGAGGGAGAGACGGTGGCCACGTTGGATGCATCCACCACCGCATCCCTCCGAAAGGCGGTGGCCCAGGCCCAGGTCGATCTTCAGAAGGCGCAAGATGCCCTGGCGGAGGCTGAGGACCCCCACACGCCCCTGGATATGGCGCAGGCGGAGGCGGCCGTCGCCAATGCCAAGCTCTCTCTGAAGAGCGCCCAGGAGGCTTTGGACCAGGTCAAGGATGGCCCCGTCCAGGAGAGCGGCGATGTCGATACCCAGGTCGATTCGGCCACCACGGCCCTGGCAAACGCCCAGGGGGACCTCTCCCTGGCGCAGAAGGAGTGGGACGGGAAAGAGCAGGAGGCGCTGGATGCCGCGGATACCGCCCTGGAGGACTACCGGAGCACGTTCCAGAGATGGCTGGGGATGACACTGGATGATGGTGAGATAGGCCTGGCCCCGGAGGCCCTGCTGGACTCCTGGGGCGTTGATCTTGCATCCCTTTTCGACGACGACTTGCGGTTCCAGGACCCATACTTCTCGGTTAGTGGAGCCTTTCCGGAGGATCATCCTGCTACCCTGTGGAGCGAGACCGTCCTCTACACCTGGCTCAACCTCTACCCCGGGCCCATAGCGCCCACCTGTGAGGATAGCGTACCTTTCCAGGCGGTCTGTGTCACACAGGAGATGGAGGACGCCTGGGATGGCTACCAGTCGGCCACCGACGATCTCGATAGGGTACGCATCCAGTCGGCAAAGGCTATCTCCGCCGCCATGGCTGCCGTCAGCAGCGCCGAAAGCAAGTTCGACCCTCTGGAGGTCGAGGTCAGGGAGAGGCAGTTGGACGTGGCCGGGGCAAACCTGGCCGCACTCGAAGGGGAGCTGGATGAGCTGAAGCACAGCGCCGATCCGCTGGGAGTTACATTGCGGGAGGCGGAGGTAGCCCTGGCGCAGTCGGACCTGGAGTCCGCCCTTAGCCTGCTGGATGAAGCAACACTGCGCGCTCCCATGTCGGGTATTGTCTCCCTGGTGAACGTAGAGGGGGGTCAGGCGGTCAACGCCAACACCCCCGCTTTTGAGATCGTGGACCCCACGGTCGTCGAGGTGGACGGCATCGTGGATGAGATAGACGTGCTCTTCATCCGGTTGGGCGCTCGGGTGACGGTGAGCCTTGATGCGCTGCCGGGTCAGGTGCTTGAGGGCATCGTCTCGGAGATCGCGTCGGCGGCCAGGAACCAGCAGGGCGTAGTGAGCTACCCCATCCGCGTCTTGCTGGAGGTACCCCCGGGCGTGGAGCTTCGCGAGGGCCTCACCGCCACCGCCGATATCGTCCTGCGAGAGGAGCGCAACGTCCTCCTGATACCCCTTCAGGCGCTCTACGGCAGCTTTGACCAGCCCGTGGTGAGGATGATGGACAGCGGGAGCATAGTGGATCGGCCGGTAGTCCTGGGCGACAGCGACGACTTCTGGGTGGTTGTCCGTGAAGGCCTGGTGGAGGGAGACCAGGTGGTCATGCAGGTCCAGGAGGCCAACACCAGCCAGTTCGGGTTCTTCGGGCGGGGTGGCGGATTCGTTGGAGGCCTGACGGGCGGTGGTGGTGGCCAGAGGCGTGGGAGATAGTGCAGCGAGATGGGAGAGATGATAGAGCTGGAAAACGTGACCAAGGTCTATCCCATGGGTAGGCTGGAGGTCGCCGCCCTCCAGGGGGTCAGCCTTTCCGTCCGGCGGGGAGAGATGCTGGCCGTCATGGGCCCATCTGGCTCCGGCAAGTCCACCCTGATGAATATCATCGGATGCCTGGACGTGCCAACCTCGGGTAGGTACATCCTGGAGGACGAGGATGTGGGCATGCTGGGGGATGACCGGTTGGCGGAGATCCGGAACCGGAAGATAGGGTTCGTGTTCCAGACCTACAACCTGCTGCCCAGGCTCTCGGCCCTGGCCAACGTGGAGCTTCCCCTGCTCTACGGCAACGGCCACAACCGCAAGGGCAGGGCACTGGCGGCGCTGGACCGGGTGGGCCTGGGCGACCGGGCGCACCATAGGCCCACCGAGCTCTCCGGCGGCCAGCAGCAGCGCGTTGGGATCGCCAGGGCGCTGGTGAAGGACCCCGCGATCCTCCTGGCCGACGAGCCTACCGGGAATCTGGACAGCCGGTCCAGCGTGGAGATCATCGCCATCCTTCAGCAGCTGAACCGGGAGGAGGGCCTCACCGTGGTGATCGTGACCCATGAGCCTGACATTGCGGCCCATACCCATCGGGTGGTCGCCATGCGGGATGGAACCGTGGTGAGCGATGAGCCGGTGAAGGAGCCTCTCCAGTCCACTCCCGTTGGAACCGGCGAGGGGGTGCGTCCGTGACCGTGCTGACGACGCTTCAAACGGCACTCTCCTCCATGGGAGCAAACAAGCTCAGGGCCTCCCTTACCCTGCTGGGCATCGTCATTGGTGTGGCGGCGGTCATATCGCTGATGTCCATAGGCAGGGGTGCCCAGGAGTCCATCACCTCCAGAATCGAGTCCCTGGGCACCAACCTGCTCTTCGTACGTCCCAACCAGGGCGCTGGAGTCGACCAGGGTAGCCTCACCCTGGAGGACGCATATGCCCTCCTGGACCCGCTCTTCGCGCCGGATGTTGCCGCCGTCGCGCCTGAGGTGGGCACCAGCGGTCAGATAAAGGCGGGAAGGGAGACCACCTTTGTTCAGATAGTGGGAGTGACCCCTGAGTATCAGTTTGTGCGTAATTTCCCTGTCGGCTCGGGTCAGTTCATATCCCAGGTCCATGTTGCTAACCGTTTGGAGGTGGCTGTGCTGGGGTCACAGGTGTCGGAGACCCTGTTCGGTTTTCGTGACCCCGTCGGTCAGCAGATACGGATCAACGGCCGCCAGTTCACGGTCATCGGCATTTTGGAGAGCAAGGGAGGTACGGCGCTGGGCAACCAGGACAACCAGGTCCTTGTTCCCATCACCACCGCCTACTACCGCCTGGAGTCTCAGCGCACCACCCAGGGCGGTATCACCGTCCAGAGCATCAACGTCCAGGTGAAGGACGGCGATGTCATGGATGACGCGCTTCGAGAGGTCACCACCGTACTCCGGTTGCGCCATCGCATCGCCGGTGACGACGATTTCATCATCACCAACCAGCAGGACACCATCGAGACGCTGGAGGAGACCACGGAGACCTTCGTGCTCTTCCTGGGTGCTATAGCCGGCATCTCCCTGCTCGTCGGCGGCATCGGTGTCATGAATATCATGCTGGTCTCTGTGACGGAGCGTACCCGGGAGATAGGCATCCGCAAGGCGATGGGTGCCAAGCGTCGGAACATACTCGTTCAGTTCGTCGCTGAGGCAACCCTGCTCAGCTTTGGTGGTGGTGGCGTCGGGGTAGCCCTGGGCCTTGCGATCTCAAAGCTCGCCGACGGCAGGAGCCTGGGTAACCAGAGCTTTCAAACGACCGTGAGCGGTGACATCGCTCTCCTTGCAATGGTCGTGTCCGCGGCCATCGGGCTCTTCTTCGGTATCTACCCTGCCATGCGGGCCGCCCGCTTGCATCCCATTGAGGCCCTGAGGTACGAGTAGACAAATTTCCAGGAGGGAATGGTATGAGTGGGAAACCATTCGTTTTGCTGGTGGTAGTCGTGCTGGTGCTTGGAGGGAGCCTTGGCGCTGCCTTTGCCGGAGGCGTGGCCGTGGGGAAGGGCCAGGAGGTGGAAACGCCGGCGGAAAACAACCTGCCCCAGTTGCCGTCTAATCAAACACAACAGTTCCCGCAGTTCGATCCAACGCAGCTGAGCCCGGAGGAGTTGGACCAGTTCCGCCAGCAGTTTCAGGGCCAGTTCGGACAGGGAGGGGGTGGCGGTGGCGCAGGCTTTGGTGGAAGAGGGGGACTGACGGGCACGGTCGAGCAGGTAGAGGGCGCGACGCTGACGGTCAACACGTCACAGGGCCCGCTCACGGCCACGCTGGGGGTGGATACGACCATTCAGATGGTGGTTGAGGGGACGCTGGAGGACCTGGCGGCGGGCGTTCGGGTGACCGTGACCGGCCAGAGGGGAGACGACGGGACGGTTCAAGCCACGACCATCTTCATCACTCCCGAGGGGGCCGAAGGTCTCTTCGGCGGCGGCGGGCGGTTCCCAAGAGGCGGCCAATAGCCTGCGGCGCGCCGCTTGGCGTTCCGTCATCCGTACTGCGGGATGATCTCCTTCGCCCACAGCTCCATCTGCTCCAACTGCTTCTCCATGGAGGGGTAAATGAGCTTCAGTTCGAAATGGCGGACTCCCGCCTCTACGAACTCCTCGACCCGCCTTCTGACGTCGTCCACGGAGCCGATGATGTGGCGGTCCAGGGCGAACTGGATGGTGTCCACGTCCCGCTCGTAGGTCTGGCTGCTCTCCTGGATGGTGGGCAGGGCTAGCTCCAGGGCGTCCTCCCGGCTCCGCGCGATGCAGGCCAGCTTCTCCACGGCTATGGTCACCACGCCCGGGTCCCGCCCATGCTCCTCGGCTGTTCTGCTCAGGACCTGGCACCCGCTCTTCATCTCGGCGGGGGAGAGCCAGCCAGGGATCCACCCATCGCCGTACTTGGCGGCCCGCTCCGCCGCCTTGTCCGTCCAGCCGCCCACCCAGATCGGCGGATGTGGCTTCTGCACCGGTTTGGGGAACACCTCAGCATCCTTGAAGCTGATGTACTTGCCCTGGTAGGATGCCTGCGGCTGCTCCCACACGGCGGTCATGGCCTGGATGTACTCGTCCGTCATCCCTGCCCGTGCCTTGGTGGGTATGCCGAACACCTCGAACTCGTTGGAGTCGCGGGTCGCCTTGGAGCCCAGGCCCACTCCAACGATCAGCCGCCCATCGCACAGCCAGTCCACCGTGGAGGTCTGCTTCGCGGCGTAGACGGGGTTGCGGCAGGGCATCACCAGGCAGGCGACGCCCAGCTGTACAGAGCGGGTGTGCGCGGACAGGTACGCCAACATCGTCAGCGCCTCGTAGAAGTCGGCATCCTGCCCCTCGCTGATCGCCTCGGCGGCACCGGAGGAGATGTGGTGGCGGTGCATCTCAGAGCTCCACACCACGTGGTCATGGACCCAGATAGAGTCAAACCCCATCCGCTCCGCCGCCTGGGCCGTCTGGAGGATGTTCTCCTTACTCGCCAGCGGCCCGGAGTTGGGCACACGGACTCCGAACTGGACCGTTTTCATCGCACTCTCCTCCGCTGCGTCGTCGGGGAGCTCTAGATACCCGTAACCTGGATGCGGTCGTAGCGGAGATACCGGTCGTACCAGTCCACCACGGCGGTGGAGACCTCCTCAAAGTAGTCCCCGTAGGCGGCGTAGTGGGTGGTCTCCTTCAGCATCATGAGCTTCTTGGGCTCGCCGGCCCTCTCGTAGAGCTTCACCGTCTGTTCCGCCGGGGTGACGGCATCATTCTCCACGGCGATGAACAGGGCGGCGCGGGGTGTTATCCGGTCGACCACATCCTCAGGCGCGTACTCCATGATGGCATCGGCGCACCGCAGGGGGATCGCGTCCGGTATCTTGTCGGCCACCTCCTTTTTGATGCTGGTGCTCCTGCGCTCAGGCGTCTCCACCATCAGCTCCTCCCGGGCGTTAACGATCTCCCCGGAGCTGGTGGTCACCCGCAGCAGCCGGTCTCTCTCCAGGCGCTTCAGGTAATCGACCCACTCGTACTCTCTGCGCATGCTCCGGAGCCAGTCCGCGCCATTGCTGATGCCCACATAGCAAACGGTACACGCCACCCGCGTGTCCACGCCCGCAACGTAGATGGCGTTACCTCCGCCGGTGCCACCGGAGCCAAAGGCCCCGATACGGTTGGGGTCCACGTCGTCACGGGTCTGGAGGTAGGTTATGGCGTTGCGTATATCCTGGACCTGGTTCATGGGCATTATCAGGCCCCGCTCATCGCCCTCGCTCTCGCCCCAGCCGCGGTAATCGAAGGCCAGGCAGAGGTAGCCGGCCTCGCAGAACCTCTCGTAGAACCTGAGGTAGTGAGCGGCCTCTTTGACCCCCAGGAAGCCCGGCCCTTGCACGATGGCCGGCCATGGCTTGCCGCCACCGCTATCGGGCAGGTGGGCCATCCCGGCTAGCTTCACTCCCTCGCTATAGAAGCTGACCTTTTCGCTGCGCATTGTTCACCTTCTGGCAACGTCTTGGTATGCCCAGCTATCCCTGCAGCTGCGGCAGCACCTCTTTGCCCAGCAGATCGAGCTGCTCGTCCCAATCGTCGAAGCGGAACCGGAGGTCGTAGACGATGTGGTCCAGCCCGCCCTCCTCGTACTTCCGCGTGACCGTCGCGATGTCGTCCGGGGTGCCCCACAGGAGCAGCCCCTCGATGTCCTGGATCTCCGAGAATGTCCCGGATGGCGGTTTCACCCACCAGGACCGCCTGTTTCCTTCGTTGATAAGCCCCGGCACGTTGACGTTGGCCAGGGCCTCCTCTCGCTTCCGAGCCACGGTGGTGATGGGGATGGCCCCGGTGGTCAACATCTGCCGCCCCTGTTTCTGGCACAGGTCATGCAGGTACCCGACCAGCTTCTTGAAGGTGGTCAGCGGAATGCGTCCGGGAATCCAGCCGTCACAGTAGTCCACGGCCCTGCGGCAGGAGGCCGGAGATGCGCCCCCGTACCAGATGGGTATCTCCTTTACCGGCTGCGGGCGAAGCTCTACGTTTTCAAAGTTGTAGTACTGACCCTGGTGGTCCACGCTCCCCTCCGCCCACAGGCGGCGCATGACGTGCACGGTCTCCTTGATGAGGCCGAACCGGTCCTCCTCGTCGAAGGGCAGCCCCGCCACCTCGAACTCGTGGGGAAAGGTGCCCTGACCCACGCCCGCGATGACCCGTCCATCACACAGCGTGCTCAGGGTTGAGAAGAGCTGGGCCATGTAGATGGGGTGCCTGTGCGCTATGACCGTTCCCGTGCCCAGGGTGAGCCTCTTGGTGACGGAGGCGATGGCCGCCAGGGTGATGAAGCACTCGTAGTGGGTATTGTCCTGGCCCTCCATGCCGTGGGGCTCAAAGACCAGATGGTCCCGTACCCAGACCGAGTCGAATCCGTACTCCTCCGCCCTTTTGGCGCCGTCCAGTATCTTCTGGAAGGAGGCCTGGTCACCAAAGTGCGGCAGCAGCAGGCCAAACTTCATTTTCGTTGCCATAGGGTGTTACCTCTTCACCGGGGTGATGAATTCGCCATACCCGGGCTCGCCGATAACCTCGCCGTCCCGCATCACAATTCTTCCCCGGACGATGGTATGGGTGGGAACACCCTTGACCCTCTGGCCGTCGTAGGGCGTCCAGCCCACCCTGGTGTAGGTGGTGGCGTTGCTGATGGTCTCCTCCTTATCCATGTCCACGACCACCAGGTCAGCATCCGACCCGACCTGGATCACACCCTTCCTGGGATGAATGCCGAAGATCCGCGCCGGGTTGTAGGAGGTGATGCGGACCACCTGGTCCAGGGTAAGCTTTCCCTCATTGACCGCCGTCAGGAAGAGGCGCAGGCAGTCCTGTATCTGTGGCTCACCGCCGGGCGCCTTCCACATGTCCTGCCAGCCCACCTCTTTTTCCTCGCGGGTGTGAGGAGCATGGTCCGTTCCCACCACGTCGATGGTCCCGTCCGCAATGGCCTGCCACAGGGCCTCCACGTGCTCATCCGGCACCCAGAAGCCCAGGGCGTAAGGCCCCAGCCGCTCGATGTTTTCCCAGGAGCTTCCCAGGAAGAGTGCCCACGGATTCACTTCGCAGGTGACCTCCCGTCCTTCGGCCTTCGCTTGGCGGGCCATCTGAAGGCCCCCGGGTGTGCTCATGTGCAGGATGTGGAGGTGGGTGCCCGCGGCCCTCTGCAGCCGCAGAAGGGTGGCGATGGCGGTGTCCCAGATGACGCCGTCCATCTCCCGGTACGCCTTGGCGTAGGCCTGGGGACTGAAGTCCTCTTGCTTCCAGTACCGTTGCTCTATCTCATCCATCAGGTCCTGGTCGTGGGGATGCACCATCAGCGGTAGGCCGGTGGCGGCCACCGCTTCAAAGCTCCTCAGGATGTCCCCGTGGTTGTGCAGCGCAATACCCGGCATGTGGGGATAGTCCCGTCTCGTGTCCTGGCCCATGAAGATCTTGAAGGCCAGGCAGCCCGCCTCCGCCAGCCTTTCGACCTCCTCCGGAGCGGTGCCAGAGGGGTTATGGTTGAAATCCACCAGGGCCTTACGCTGGCTCGTCTGAATGACGCTGTTGAACTGTTCCACAGAGGTGGTGGGCGGGTCCACGTTGGGCATACCCACGGACAGCGTGTATCCCCCTGCCGCCGCCGCCCGGGTTGCGGTGGTGATATCCTCCTTGTGGGTAAACCCCGGCTCCCTGTGGTGAGTGTGGGTATCTATGCACCCTGGGAGGACATACTTACCCTGGGCATCTATGACCTGAGCGGCTTCCGGCGCGGTGAGACCGCTGCCGATCTCCGCGATCTTCCCCTCGCTGGCGAGCACGCCACCCTGGACGAAACCATCAGGCGTCCAGACGGAGCCTCCCGTGATGAGCAGATCGGCTTGTGGCATGGCCGCCTTTCCTCCTTGGCTGGTCGGGTTGTTCAGGAAGCGGCTGAAGCGGAACAGTAGGATACCACATGGGCGACCCTCCGCAAAAGCGTCCGGAGGAGGCCGCAGGGTTGTCTATGGCCATGCGGGCCGTTGCCTTAGAGCCGCACAAGCCTCTCGTAGTATTGCCAGATGGCTATGGCTGCGTCCGAGGTGGTCCCGCGAGCCCTGGTGGCGGCGTACTGCTCCACCTGCTCCGGCGGGACGGTTGGATGGTCCGGGCCCATGCTGGCCAGGGCCATATAGTTCCGTTTCGCCTGGTCCTCCAGCCCTAGCATCGTGGCGATGGCCTCCTCCACCGATACGCCGGCGCTTACCGCGCCGTGGCCCTGGAGGAGCAGGCTGTCCTTGTGGCCCATGGTCTCCGCCATATCCTCGCCAAGCTCATAGGTGCGGATCACCGCCATGTCCGGGTAGACATCCACACCATCGGCTACGGCCAGGACGCCCTCGTGGTGAAGCGCCGTCAGCGGCGCGTCCGCCAGGCTCATGAGTGTGGCATACTCCGGGTGAGCGTGGACGACGCTCATCACATCGCCCCTCCTCTTATAGACGGCGGTGTGCAGGTAGACCTCTCTGGGAGGAGTTATGCCTGGGGGCGCCTCCACCACCTCGTTGGCCAGGTTGGTTATGAGCATATCCTCCGGCCTCATCTCAGATAGCAGGTCCCTCTCATAGCCCCTTCCCTTGATGATGATCAGCTCGGTCCCCGGTATCCGGGCGCTTACGTGCCCCACCGTTATGCGGATCTTGTTCGCCAGCCCGGTTTCGGCGAGCACCCGGTTTGCCGTGGCCACCTTCTCGACAAGTTCACTGGACTTGGACAGCATCGTATCCCTTCCTGAGTGAGTTGTAGGCCATCCCTATGTATCGAGACGCCCGCGGCACGTCTGGAACGATACGGGCCGGCACAGACGACGGTCGTCATCATAGCAACACGCTGGAGTTCCCGCCACTCACCCTCTATCTTTCGGCGGATGTAATGGAAAGTTCAGATAGTTAAGAGAGCCGTAAGAAGTTGAGCCGAATATGGAACCGTTCACCCTGGGTAGGGGATTTGAGTACAGCGAGAAGAGGTAAAAGAGCTACAAGGAGGTATCTCATGCGTAAACATCGTAAGTGGGCCCCGGTGCCCGTGGTGGTTGGTGTGTTCCTGGCCAGTGCAGTGCCCGCCTTTGCGGACTTTGTCTGCCCGGTGCTGCCGGTGTCTGAAGAGGGTAAGGCCCATTCCAACGCTGGGTTTATCGGTATCGCGGGCGGCGATACGTCAATACTGCCGGGGCTGGCAGGTGACCCCGCCGATTCGCCGGTGGATGTTCAGCCCAACGCCACCAACGGGGATGGCGCCGGCTCTCCCGGCGGATCCCATGCGGTCCCCGGCGACTCAGATTACACCGCTATCTGGGACAGCTAGTCCAACTGGTGGGCCTCTCTCCCGGCCCGCCGTGGGAGCTAACAAAACACACCCAGGGTCGTGAAAGAGCAGCCGCCCCAACTTGTCGGGGCGGCTGCTCTCGTTTGCTCAGGTGATGGTGAGGGCCATACTAGAGCTGGACCTGCCGTGCGCGGCCGTCCTGAAGGTTTTCGTCCATCCACCCATAGTAGCTCCATGCGTTACCAACGCCGCCCGCCTTCCGCCTCTCCAGGGCCTCTCGCATGAAAAGCATGGGGATGGAGTTGGGCGTCCCTATCTGGCTGGCCATATAGGTAAGCTCAGCCTGGTACTCCAGGTCTATGGCGGCCATGGTTGCTGCCTCTACGGAGCCGGCCGCGAACACCATGCCGTGGGTCCGGAGGTGGCACACAATGCTCGGCCCCATAACCTGCGCCACCACCTGCGCCTGCTCGTCCGTGGTGACAATGGCATAGCTCTCGTCATACACCGGTATGTCCTCGGCTACCACCGAAGAGTGGATGGGGTGCTGCACCGGCAGCACCTTTGCACCAGCAATCCCAAACGTGGTGGCCCACCGTTGATGGGTATGCAACACTCCCAGGACATCCGGTCGGGCCTTATAGATCTCCGCGTGCAGCGGCCATTCCGCCGGCAGCTTGCCCACACTCTGGCCATCCAGCTGATTCCCGTCCAGGTCCGCCATCAGGATGTCCTTGATCGTGGTGGTGTCCATGCTCACCGCTATGGTCCCGTTCCTCTTGATCAGGACGCGGTCTGTGCCTGGTATCCGGGCGCTGGCATGTCCCAGGTATGTGGTCAGTCCCGTATGGTGCACCACGCGGTTGGCAAGGGCCACGGTCTCTCTGAGCGCCTCTATCTCCCTGTCGTTCATCTCTTGCTCCTTTGCTATGCTCCTGACCTGCCGAGGGCTGCACCGGTGCCGGTTCCACTTCCCCGTAAGCGGGGGTCCAGCGCCTCCCGAAGTCCATCGCCCAGCAGATTGATGGCCATGACCACGGTGAAAATCGAAAGGCCGGGGGCTACGGAGTGGACCGGATTCAGCTCAAGGTAGCCGTACCCGGTACTCAGCATCGATCCCCAGCTTGGATTTGGTGGCTGGATCCCAACGCCCAGAAAGCTGAGTCCTGCCTCTGATAGAATGGCCCGCCCCACGTTCAGAGTACCCGCGACCATGAGGGGCGCAAGGGTATTGGGAAAGATACGGAGCCAGGCGATGCGAAGCCCTCCCGCGCCTATGGCCTTGGCCGCTAGGACGTAGTCCATCTCCCGGACGGTAAGTACCTGGCCCCGGATGAGGCGGGCATAGAAGGGCATACTGACCAGCCCCAGGGCGATGAAGATGTTAGTGATGCTGGGACCCAGGGCCGCAGCTATGGCTAGGGCAAGCACCAGCCCAGGAAACACAATGATCCCATCCATGATGCGCATGATCACTTCGTCTATAATTCCCCCCCGGAATCCGGCCAGCAGCCCCAGCGCCATTCCTATGCCCATGCCGATGCCCACGGCTATGAAGCCCACCTGTAGCGAGACCCGTGAACCATGGATCAGGCGGCTCAGGATATCCCTGCCGAGGTCGTCGGTGCCCAGGATGTGGAATCCGGATTCGGTGCGGCTCCATATGCCGTTGTGTGCGCCAAAGAAATCGATGAACAGGGGGTCCTGGGGAGAGATGACCGGGGCAAGCACGGCCACCGTAACAAAGACCAACACCACAACCAGGGAGATTGCGGGCAACCTCCGGGCCGTCACACGCCGGAGGAAAGAGCCCTGCGCTACCCACTTTGCCACCCGTCGACGGGGCAGGGCTAATGTAACCGCATCTCCTGAAGTATTCATGATCCCCTAGCTGTACCGGATTCTGGGGTCTACAACGGCGTAGGTGATATCGGCAAGCAGATTGCCTAGGATGACCGTGAAGCCAAAGAGGAGGAGCACCCCCTGGACCACCGGGAGGTCGTTCATGATGACACCGGTCACCGCGAACCTGCCGACGCCGGGAAGGCTAAAGATGGTCTCCACGATTACCGAGCCTGAAAGAAGGTGCCCGATCTCAAATCCTACCACAGTGATTATTGGAATCATGGCGTTCTTCAAGGCATGCCGGGTCAGTACTCCCCTTTCGGCCAGACCCTTGGAGTAGGCCGTACGTATGTAGTCCTGGCGCAGCACCTCCAGCATTGCCGAGCGGGTCTGCCGCATCAAGCCGGCAGACCCAGCGGTCCCGGATGCGATAACCGGCATGATCATGCCCTTCAGGTTTCCCATCGGGTCCTCTGCGAAGGGCACATAGCCGATAGCAGGCAGCCACCCCAGGACCACCGAGAACAGGTAGATGAGCATGATCCCCAGCCAGAAGTTGGGTGTGGCCACCCCCCACATGGCGAAGATCGTGCCCGCGTTATCGGCCGCCGTGTTGGGGCGCGCCGCGGAGATGATGCCAATGGGAATAGCTATCCACCAGGTCAGCAGCAGGCTCAGGATGCTGAGCTCAAGAGTGACCGGTATCCGGTTCTTCAGCTCCGTTGTGATGGGCAGGTGGGTACGCAAAGAGCTGTGGAGGTCGCCGCGGAAGACGTCACCCAACCAGTTGACGTACTGGACTGGGATAGGCTTGTCAAGGCCCAGCTCTCTCCTGAATTTCTCGAGAAGCTCGGGGTCCGCCTCTTCACCCAGCAGGATCGCCGCCGGGTCACCGGGAAGCAGCAGGATCAGCGAAAAGGTGATCATGGTGACCACCAGAATTACCGGCGGTATAGCGATGATCCGCTGAACGATCAGTCTTTTCATCGCCTTCCTTTTGCTTCAAAAGCAGCGTACTATCAGAAGGGGGACTGAGTCCCCCTTCTGATAGTACTACGAACGGCTCTGCCTCGCGAGACCCTTGAGCACCATCGTCACGGTCAGGTGACTACAGCTCGTTACTTCTCAAGCCATACATTCGCCAGGTCGACAAAGTTGGAAGGATGGGACACCCAGTCCTGTACATAGTCACGTATCACCGAGTGCGCAAAGGCGCTGTGGAGGAACACCATCATCATCATGTCCTCCACAATCATATCCTGGAGCTGCTGGTAGATCTTGGCCCGCTCCACAAAGTCGAACTCACCCTGGGCTACCTTGAGCAGGGCATCGTACCCGGGGATCTCCGTATGGCCCACGTTCTTGCGAGCATCGGATATGAAATGTTCTGACATCAGGATGTGGAGCTCGGTCCTGGGCCCCAGGCCGGAGGAGTACGCGGGATACTTCCAGTCTATCTGGTAGCCGGTGCTTGCCACTGAGCTCGTAAGCTGCAGGAGCTCCAGCGTCACGCCCACCTGGGCAAACATCTGCTGGAGTGCCTCCATCCGGGGCCTTGATCCTATGCCTCCATACCAGACAACGGGGTCCAGGGTGAAACCATGGGGGTAGCCCGCATCGGCCAGAAGCTGCCTGGACGCCTCCGGGTCGTAGGCATACTTCTTGTAGTTCGGGTCGTAGGCCCACGCGAAGGTCGGAACGATGGGGCCATAGAGGGGTACGGCGCGCCCGGCATACTCTATCTGGATCAGGGCCTTGCGGTCCACGGCCATGGAGAGGGCCTTGCGGACTCGCACGTCATCCGTAGGTGCCAAAGTCCGGTTGATCTGGAAATAGCCGTAGGTCGGGTTTGGCCAGACATCCATCCTCATGCCCGGTTGATTCTCCAACGCGGGAACATCCGTTGCTCGTACCCCCAGAACGTCCAGCTCTCCGGCCCGGTAGGCGGCCAGGGCCACCGCGGGGTCGGCTATGATGGTCTGCTTGATGGCGTCCAGGTACGGCAGCCCATCTCCCCAGTAATCGTCGAATCGGCTATAGGTTATGTTGGCATCGGAGACCCACTCATCCAGCTTGAAGGGGCCCGCTCCAACGGGATTCCTGGTATATACGCTCGGTGTCGATGAGTTGAGCGCCGTGGGCGATACCATCATTCCCAAACGGTCCGACATGAAGCCCATAAGCACGGCGTCAGGGAAGGCCAGGTTGAAGCGCAGTGTCAGGTTGTCGATCACCTCAATGGTGTCAGCGGACCCGACGTATTTTGCCTGAATGGACTTGAGGTCCGGGTCCCCCGCCCGATCAAAGTGAGCCTTGGCCGCCTGGGCGTCGAAATCGGTGCCATCGTGGAACTTCACGCCATCCCGGATGTGGAAAGTGATGGAGCGGTTGTCCGAGCCGATGTCCCAGGATTCAGCCAGCTGCGGCGCGACACTAAACTCCGGCGTGCTCTTGACGAAATTGTCGTACACCGGATGCATGAACGGCGAGTCGCCGTTGGACGTGCTCTGAAGCGGGTCCAGGTTCCGCGGGTCAGCTGAGCCCCTGAGTCTCAGAGTGCCGCCCCTCCTGCCCGGTGATGGGGCCGGCGCCGTTGTGGCCGTGGGAATGGCCGTGGCGGCGGGTGCTGCCGGGTCGGCAGGAGCCGCCGGGTCCGCGGTCGCTGGCTGCTGGGGTTGCTGTGCTGCGGCTGTGGTAGGAGTCGGTGGGACCTTCTCATCCTCGGCAGCCCCGCAGGCGCCAAGAACCAGCACCATACTAGCAACACCAATGAGAGCTAGGAGACTCTTCCTTCGCGGAAAAACCATGGATCCCTCCTTACCGCGAATGTACCGTAAAAGCCGTAGGGCCGGAATTAGCGCAAGCTTACTGAAGGCATATTCGCTTGTCAAGGGTTGCTCAATGCACTGGTTACGTCTATGGAGGCAAAATGGATGTACGGTCTCCTGACCCCCAGGGGAGGAGGGTAGTGCGCGAGATATACGAGATAATTAAGAGATAGAGGGTTAAACCGCCGTTCCCGCGCGACCCGTGGCTTCTTGCATCAGCCCCTTCGGGAGTGTGAAGCTGAAGGTGCTTCCCTCTCCCCGCACGCTCTCCACCCAGATGCGGCCGCCGTGCGCCTCAACGATCCCCTTGGCGATGCTCAGGCCTAGACCCGTGCCTCCCGTGATGCGAGAGCGAGCCCGGTCGGTCCTATACGACCGCTCGAAGATACGCGGGAGGTCTCGCTTAGCAATACCCTCGCCGGTGTCCGCCACCTCTACCCTGACCTCCGGTCCGTATGTCCCGCGCACGGATGGAGATGGTCCCGTCCGGTGGCGTGTGCCGGATGGAGTTCTGCACCAGGTTGTAGAGGACCCGCTGCACCCTTAGAGTATCCATGGTTACCTGCAGGGCTCCTCCGTCCACGGTGCCGTTCAAGCTCAGGTTGCGGGCGGCTGCCTGGGCGGACATGCTCTCCAGGGTGTCCGATATCAGGTCCTGGAGGGAGGCGGCTTCCAGGTGAAGCTCCAGCGCTCCGGCGTCTATCTGTGAGAGCTCAAACAGGTCGTTGACCAGCTGGCTCAGGTTCTCCACCTCCGTCAAGGTGGTATGCAGGTATCGCTGCACCGTCTCTGAATCCGTCACCACGCCATCGGTCATGCTCTCCACCATGGCTCGTATGGAAGCCAGGGGTGTACGCAGATCGTGAGAGACCGAGGAGATCAGCTCCCGGCGGGCCTGCTCCAGGTCTCTCTCCCGCTCGAAGCTCGTTTGGAGCTGCGCGGCCATGGCGTTGAATGCTATGGCCAGCTCCCCCACCTCGTCATGGGACTGCACCGGTGCCCTGGTCTCCAGGCTGCCGGAGCTCATGCCCCTGACCGCCTTTGCCAGTCCTTGCAGGGAGCGTGTGGTCGGCTCCGCGAAGGCAAAGGCGATGAAGATGGCCATCCCCAGTGAGAAGCCCAGCAGCCGGCCAGCAGCGCCAGATTGTGGGTCGAAAGGAACATGAGGACCGATGTGAAGCCTACGTTGACCAGGGCCAGCACGGCCGTGAGCGCTGAGACCAGGACCATCCTGGCCCATAGGGACCTGACCCAGCGCGGCAGCCCTAGGCGCGTAGCCGCCAGGGCCAGAAGCACCGTCGCACCGCCGGATAGTGAAAGAAAGGTGGCCAACGCCACCAGGTCGCCGGTGGGTGGCTGAAGCAGGGCCACAATCAGCAACAGCACGAAGCCCGTCATGGCCAGGAGCGTCGCCATTGCAAGAGCCAGGGTTGTGGAAGTCCTGCTCATGCGCCTTACCCCTCGAACTTGTATCCAACGCCCCAGACGGTCTTGATATACCTGGGTTTCTCCGGGTCGTTCTCCACTTTCTCCCTCAACCGTCGTATGTGCACGGTGACGGTGCTGGAATCGGCGGCGAAGGTGTAGTCCCACACCTGGTCCATCAGCTGCTCGCGAGTGAAAACCTGCCCTGGATGGGAGGCCAGGAAGAGGAGCAGGTCGAACTCCCTGCTCGTCAGGTGCGCCTCATCATCGTTCACTGTTACCTGCCGCGTCTGGGGGTTGATGGTAAGGCGATCGAAGCGTAGCGCCCCGCCTCCCGCCTGCACCGGCCCGCCGGCTCCCCTGCGGAGGACCGATTTGACCCGTGCCACCAGCTCTCGTGGGCTAAAGGGCTTGACCACGTAGTCATCGGCACCCAGCTCCAGGCCTACCACTCGGTCCGTCTCGTCTCCCCTGGCGGTCAGCATGATGATGGGCACCTGGCTCTCCTTGCGGATCTGCCGGCACACCTCCAGGCCATCCACCTCCGGCAGCATCAGGTCCAGGACCACCAGGTCCGGCACCCACTCCTGGGCAAGCCGAAGCGCCGCCGCCCCATCCGAGGCTAGCGACACGTCATAGCCTTCCAGGCGCAGGTACCGCTCCACAACCTCGGTCACCACCCGTTCGTCGTCCACCACCAGGATACGAGTGGCCATAGCCTCCCTCGCTGGCTCCGTTGTCATACCCATTGCTAGAGGCCAGTGTATCACCGGGAGCTTGCGGCAGCATAAAGAATCTTACGGAATCCTTAACATGGCGGCCCCGTCTTGACTGAGGTTCACGCCAGGTACCATGCCCCGGATGTAGTCGAGTCATTGGTACTGGAGTATAGTGTACCAGGCCACGGCCATGCCCCACCGGTCTCTGCGGTAGTGTATCAGTTTGTGATACCTAACCTGGTTGACAACCGCTGTAGTAGTGGTATGATATGGCAGCGTCTGGGTTGAGTCGCTAAGCGTCTCGCCTCGGGTCTTTTAGCCCCGATTCCCAGTCGCTTTTTTTTTCTGAGGAAACCATACATCTTTGCTACATTGACGAGTCTGGGACAGCTGATATTCCCGGTAATACTTCTCATTTTGTTTTGGCGGGTCTTGCAATGCCAGACCAGTACTGGAAGGCACACGACACCCAGGTAGAAGGAATCAAACGAAACTACGGCTTAGGCCAAGCTGAAATCCATGTTGCATGGATGATGAGGCCTTACGTCGAGCAACACGCAATCCCAAATTTTCCTTTGCTGGCTCAAGCGGAGCGGCGTTCGCAGGTACAGAGCGCCCGGAAAGCAGAACTGCTTCGGCTTCAACGTGTCAACAGAAAACAATACAAACAGACGCTCAAGAATTATCGGAGCACGGATAGTTATGTCCACCTGACCTTGGACCAAAGACGGCAGGCCGTCAGAGACCTAGCCGGAAGTATCTCTTCGTGGGGCACTGTTCGTCTCTTTGCAGAGTGCATAAACAAAATACATTTCGACCCTGCTCTGGCCAAGATTACGGTTGCTGAGCAGGCTTTTGAGCAAGTCGTGTCTCGGTTTGAGCAGTTCCTTGAGAACATCCACGGAGATTATGGCCTCCTGATTCACGACAATAACGAAACTTTGGCCAAGAAGCACACTCAAATGATGAAGCAATTCTTGAGAAATGGAACGCTTTGGACACAGGTGCGACACATTATCGAGACACCAATGTTTGTTGACAGTCAGCTGACTAGCATGGTTCAGATGGCCGACCTCTGCAGCTATGCTTTACGACGGTATTTGGAAAACGAGGAGACTGACCTTTTTGATTTAGTGTTTCAGCGGGCCGATAGGATCAACGCGACTACAGTCGGGGTCAGGCACTTTACAAAACCGGGGTGTGGGTGCAAGATTTGCGGCGCACAGAGGCTCCCGGTTCCGTCGCGCTAACCTTCGGAGTTGCTATCACTGAGTCTGCCTGCCCTAGGGAATACTTACCATCCGAACTGATACACTACCGGTCTCTGCCGGACCCCTGGCCCGGTGGTGTGGAGGGGTGGTAGCATTACGGGTTTCACAGACTGAAGAGCATGGTTATTCCTGCGGACGGAGCTGATTCAATATGCTGAAGCTGAATGTAACGCGCCGGCGGGTAGCCTTCCTGGCCTTGAGCCTGGCCGTTCTGGCGGGCGTGTTGGTGTGGTGGGTTCCCAAAGCGAGCGCCCAGGCCATTCCTATGCTTCCGGTGATCTATTCCGGCACGGTTACCGTGGGTGGGGCGCCGGCCCCGGACGGCCTTCAGATCGTGGGGCGGATACTGGACTACCAGTCCCAGCCGGTGTTGACCAGCGGTGGTGAATACGCAAACCTGACCGTGGCCCCTCAAAACAGCTACCAGTTTCAGACACTGGCCTTCTTTATCCTGGGATTCGAGCTGAAGGCAGACCAGGAGGTCGCACAGTTTCCGGGCGGCCTGATCGTTGAGACCATTAACCTGACCTTCCCGGCCCTGCCTCAGCCTACCCCAACTCCCACCCCTACCCCTACGGCCACGTCTATACCCACGCCGACTCCCAGGCCAACGGCTACTGCCACGCCACCGCCGACCGCGACGTCGTCACCCACGCCGACCACGTTGCCACAGAGCGAGGAGAAGACGGCGACCGTTGATACCACTATCAGTGGGAGCACGCAGCAGTTCCAGGCCCTCCAGCAGTCCGTGACCGGCGCTTTGGGCTCCGGCGTTGAGGTAACGGAAGCGCCAATAGAGATTACGTCAGGTGACCAGGGGTTGGTCATCGAGCTACCAGCCACCGGTCTGACCCAGGGCCAGCAGGTGGTGGGTGCGTTGAACGCCACCCTCGGTAGCCTCTCACTGGAGACCACGGACGGTACTGGCACGGCTACCATAGACCTGGGTGCTGGGCTCTCCGTGGAGGCCGGCGTGGACCTGGAGGTGACCGATACGGGCATCGATGTAGTCCTTCAGGACCCTCAGCTACTCCTCTCTCCCGAAACACCCGACGCCGAGAGCCTGGCAGGCGGCAGCGACAGCGTCACGGACATCGGCGTTGATTTCCAGGTGGGACTGGACAACCTGCCGGACGGTGCATCCCTCTCCGTCCAGTTCGCCAAGGAGCCGGAGGCCTTCGTAGACCGGCCCGGCGTCATCTTCCAGTTTGCTGCCCAGGAGGTCGGGGGTATTATTGAGGACCCCCAGGAGGACATTGCCTTCCTGGTCGGGGTGACCAAGGAGGGTATAACCAACGATGACCTGGGTACCAACGTCATCACTATGACGGTGAGCAAGGCCTGGTACGACCAGCTGCAGGCCGAGGGTAAGGACATGTTCATCACCAAGCTGGATGACCAAGGCAATGTCTTTACCGTGATGGCCACCTCAGTAGTGAAGGGTGACATCGTAGAATGCACCGCGGAGTTCACTGATGAAGCCGGAGGGTTCTCCAGCTTCGTGCTCGTCTCCATAGTCGGAGGCCAGGGGCAGGCTATGGCGCCTCCCTCTCCCACTCCGGTGCCGGCTATCGTAGCGATACCCACCTCCACCGCTGTCCTTTCCCCAACACCCGTTCCAACCTCCACGTCGGCCTCCTCTGGCGTTGAGATCCCGGGTCCGGCCATCGGTGGCATTGCCGGGGGCGTGGTGGTCCTGGTGGTCCTGGCGGTTCTCGGTGGCTATTTCCTGGGCCGCCGGAGGGTAACGGCGGGATAGGCTTGATGCTCCGTTATTCCATCCCTGGAAGGGGCCCGTAGCCCTCAGCGCGCTATGGAGGCAGGTGACCTGGGCGCTCTGAGCGTGCCGCCGCTGGGCGTGGGCGCGTGGGCCTGGGGCGATAGGCTCTACTGGCGTTACGGAAAGGGCTACGGCCTGGATGATGTGCGGGAGGCCTTTGAGGTCAGCCTTGAAGCAGGGGTGACCTTCTTTGACACCGCTGAGATCTATGGCTTCGGCGCATCGGAGCGCATCCTCGGCGACCTTGTCCGCAGCAGCGGCCGTCCCCTGATCATCGCCTCCAAGTACGCCCCCTTTCCCTGGCGTATCTCCGCTCGCTCAGTCGGTCGTGCCCTGGATGCCAGCCTGAAGCGGTTGGGCCTAGACCATATAGACCTGTATCAGGTCCACTTCCCCTTCTCACTGGTGCCCTTTGATGCCCTGATGGGTGCTCTGGCCGATGCCGTCAAGGCGGGCAAGACCCTGGCCGTGGGCGTCAGCAATTATAGCGCTGAGAAGATGCGCCGCGCCCATGAGGCCCTTGCCCGTCGGGGCGTCCGCCTCTACTCCAATCAGGTCTCCTACAGCCTGCTCAGGCGTACGCCGGAGGTGGACGGTGTGCTGGACGCCTGCCGAGAGCTGGGCGTCACCCTCATCGCCTACGGCCCCCTGGCCCAGGGCATCCTCACCGGCAAGTTTCCTCCCGGGACCACCGCTCCCGGCGTGCGGCGGTTCAGGAGCGACTTTCGGGGCCGTAACCTGAAGGCAGCCGAGCCTGTGGTTAGCCTCCTGAAAGAGATCGGCCAGGCACACGGGAGGACTCCCGGCCAGGTTGCGCTGAGCTGGCTACTGCGACAGGAGGGGGTGGTGCCCATCCCCGGTGCCAAGAACCGGCTCCAGGCGGCGGAGAACGCCGGTGCCCTGGGCTGGGAGATGGCCGCCGGAGAGGCGGAGGCCCTGGACAGAGCGACCCTTCCCTGGCGGCGCTAGCCCTCTGCCGTGCTCACAGCTTTGCTCGCCGTAGAAGCTGGGCGTTGATGGCAACAATGATCGTGCTGAGCGACATGAACAGGGTGCCCACCGCCGGCGACAGTAGAATATCTATTGGAGCCAGGACGCCAGCGGCCAGCGGCAGGGCTATCACGTTGTAGCCGGTGGCCCAGGCCAGGTTCTGAAACATCTTTCGGTAGGTGGCCCGGCTCAACGCGACTATCTTGACCACGTCTGCCGGGTTGCTCTGCACCAGTATAATATCAGCCGATTCAACCGCAACATCGGTGCCGCTGCCAATGGCGATGCCAATGTCGGCCCGAGTGAGGGCCGGGGCATCGTTGACGCCGTCGCCAACCATGGCCACCCGCCTGTTTTGGGCCTGGAGCTCGGCTACCGTCCGGTCTTTGTGCTCCGGTTGCACCTCGGCGTAGTAGGTGTTTATCCCTAGCTCCACGGCCACGGCTTTGGCCACCGCCTCGCTGTCGCCGGTCAGCATCGCCACCTCAATGCCCATCTGGTGCAGCCGGGCCACCGCCTCCTTGCTCTCGGGGCGGACCACGTCGGCCAGGGCAAGAGAGGCCGCTACCTGGCCGTCCTGCACCAGGTAGACCACCGTCTCTCCCTTGCCACCCGCGGCATCGGCGAAGTCGGCGACGCCCTGAGAAGGGGCGGTACTCAGCATCTCCAGCAATCGTGGGCCACCGACATAGTAGGCATGGCCATCCACGTTGGCACGCACCCCGCGCCCCTGGATGGCTTCGAAATCGGTGACCTCTGGGAGAGACAGCCCTCGGGCCTCAGCCTCCCGTCGGATAGCCTGCGCAATGATGTGCTCGGAGTCGCCCTCGATCGCGGAGGTCAGGGCCAGCGCCTGGTCGTCGCTCAGGCCGTCAAAGGCGGCCATGGCAACCACGCCCTGCTCTCCCTTGGTCAGCGTACCTGTCTTGTCGAAGATAACGACATCCACCGACCGCGCCGCCTCCAGGGCTAGCCTGTTCCTGACCAGCATGCCGTTGTTGGCTGCCTGCGCCGTGCTGATGGCCACCACTAGCGGTATCGCCAGGCCCAGGGCGTGAGGGCAGGCGATGACCAGCACGGTTACCGCCCGCTTGGCCACCTCCGCCTCAAGGCCGACGGCCACGCTCCAGATCACGGCCGTGACCGCCGCCACGGTGATGGCCACATAGAAGAGCCAACCGGCGGCCCTATCGGCGAGCACCTGAGTGCGGGACTTGCTCTCCTGGGCCTCTGCCACCAGCCGCATAATGCCCGCCAGGGCGGTCCCCTCGCCGATGGCCGTCACCCGTACCCGAAGACTGCCGTCGCCGTTGCTTGCGCCGGCGATCACCTTCGCCCCCGCTACCTTTGCCACCGGCATAGATTCGCCGGTTATCAGCGCCTCATTGACCTCAGACTCACCCTCAATGACCGTGCCGTCGGCGGGTATGTTGGCCCCGGGCCGGACCAGCACCGTGTCATCCAGCCGCAGCTCGCTGACCGGCACCTCCTCGGTGCCGCCGTCGGCTTTGAGCCGCTCGGCCGTGTCGGGCATCAGCTTGGCTAGCGCATTCAGCGCCCCCGAGGCCTGTCGAATGCTCCGCATCTCAATCCAGTGACCCAGCAGCATCACGTCGATGAGGGTCACAAGCTCCCGGAAGAACCCTTCACCCAGGTCCAGTGAGAAGGCCAGCACGCTGTACACCAGCGCGACACCGATGGCCATGGAGATCAGCGTCATCATGCCCGGCCGCCGCTGGCGGAGCTCCGCCGGGGCCATTTGCAGGAACGGCACACCGCCGTAGAGGAATATCACCACCGCGAAAACGGGCGTGACCCACGTGCTGCCGGTGAACTCGGGCATGGTGAAGTCCAGCCAGCCCTGAATCGTCGAGCTGTAGAGGAGCACCGGGACCGTCAGGACCAGGGAGACCCAGAACCGGTTGCGGAACATCAGCTCATGGCCGGTGTGGTCCACGTGACCGCCGTGTCCGCCCGCGTGGTCGCCATGCTCGTCATGCTCCCCGGCGTCAGGTGCGTGGCCGCCGTGCTCGGCGTGCTCCATGTGCTCGCCGTGCTCCTCGGCGTCAGGCGCGTGGCCGCCGTGCTCGGCATGGCCGGCGTGCTCCATGTGCTCGCCGTGCTCCCCTGCGTCAGGGGTGTGGCTTACATGAGCATCGTCCGCCCCTTCATTGGGAGGGGTTTTGAGTGTGTTCCCCGTGGTTGTGTTCTGCCTGCTTGGAATGCTCGTCCATGGCTATCAGCTCCGCCAATATATGGTGACGATGCTTACACCGCCGATGGTAGCCAGTATAGCTTTGACTCGCACTCTCGTCACTAGGCGTCCCCTGGCCCTCAGGGCAGATAGAGCTCCACGCTGGGCATCGCCCCGGCTATGGAGAGCCAGAAGGCGCGCCGGGTGGGCACGGGCTCCAGGGTACTGCCCTCCAGAGGGTGTGGCCAACTCAACGGTTCGTGGCCGAAGCTCTCCACTCGCCTTTAAGTAATCCGTAGAGCAGCGTATCCCACCAGCGCCCCTTGAAGTACCTGTTCTCTCGCAACCGGCCCTCCGGCCGCAGGCCCACCTTCTCTAGCTCCCTCACAGAGGCGGCGTTCTCGGCGATGCACCAGGCCGAGATGCGGTGTAGTCCCAACTCCCGGAATCCAAAGCTGACCATAGCCAGTGCGGCCTCGGTTGCATATCCTCGGCCCCAGTGCTCCGGCACTAGCTCAAAGCCTGATTCTGCATCCAGATCATTGTCATGTTTACGGTGAATCTCGCAGTTGCCGATCACCTGCCCGCCGGATGGGAAAGTGATTGCGGAGACAAATTCACGCCGCGGTCGCTCTGCCTGCTGGTCTACAAACGTCTGCACCTCGGCCCGAACCTCAGCCTCTGTGCGGTCGGTCCATGTGTAGAACTGGAGAAATCGCGGGTCACGTTGATAAGCCAGCACATCACGCCAGTCATTTATCACGAACTCGCGGAGGACAAGCCGGTCTGTGGCTATGCGCATAATGGTTGTTCCACGACCAAAACTGAAGTATCACCTGGATTTCTCCTGATTATAGAGGGACGTCGAGTCGGTTTGCACTTCTATCTTTGCATACTCACCGCATTGCCATACTTGGTATGTTTGCCATATTCTGGCAAGTCTCCGTCAGAGGCCCAGGCGCGCTGGCGTAGTTGACTGGGTAGGGGGGTGCCACTATACTCCCTGTCGCCCCGTAGCTGGCATCGCTCGTGCCTGGACCGACGGCGCACCTGGAAGGTGAGAGGGTATGGCGTGGGCTCTGGATATACTCTCGCGACGCACTCAGTTCCTCACGGTTCTGGGTAACCGCAACTACCGGACCTACTGGCTGGGCCATCTGACCAGTGTTGCGGGGCACCAGATGATGATCGCCACCCAGGCGTGGCTGGTGTACCGGCTCACTGGCTCCCCCCTGGTCCTGGGCCTGGTGGGGGGCGCTCAGGCCATCCCCGGCATCGGCCTCAACCTCTTCGCCGGTGCCCTGGCCGACCGGATGAACCCGCGGTACATCATCATGCTCGGCCAGGGCGGCTCGGCGGTTCTCGCCGGCATCCTGGCTACCCTGGTGATCACCGGCGTGGTAGAGGTGTGGCACATCGCCGTCATCGCCTTCCTCACCAGCGTCACCACCTCCTTCGACCAACCGTCGCGGCGCACCATCTGGCCTCACCTGGTTGATCGCAGTCAATTCATGTACGCCATCTCTCTGAACCAGTCGGTGTGGAGCAGCACCAGCATCATCGCCCCGGGCATCGCCGCATTCATCATCGCCATGGCGGGGAACATCACGGGCGACGAAGTAGTGGGGGCGGGTGTGAGCTACTACTTCACCTTCTTCGGCTTCCTGGCGATGGTCATAGCCATGGCGATGATCAAGATGCCCGTCATCAAACGCTCCACGGGCGCCACGGTATTTCACGACATGGTTGTGGGTCTGATGTTCACCGTGCGTCACCGCGTCTTCCTGGTGCTTCTGGGGATGACCTTTGTCAACGGCTTCTTCGGCGTCTCCTACATGTGGCTCATGCCGGTGTTCGCCGAGGAATACCTTGGGGTGGACGTGACCGGATACGGCCTGCTTATGTCCGTCAACGGCATCGGTGGCGTCATTGGCACCCTGGGCATCGCCTCCTACGGGCAGTACCAGAACAGGACGTGGCTGTTCATCGGCTCCGCCACCCTCTTTGGGGCCGCCGTGGTCCTCTTCGCCGTCGGTAGCTCCCTCTTTCACTGGCTTCCCCTTGCCCTGGCGACCGTGCTGGTGGGGGGCATGTTTTTCTCGGTGAACCAGGTCGCCGCCTCCACCGTCCTCAATCTCCTGGTCCCGGATGAGTTTCGCGGCCGCGTCATGGGGCTGCGGGGCGCCACCTGGAGCGTCGCCCCCCTGGGTAGCCTGGTGGCCGGAATCCTCGCCGTCCTGGTGAGTACCGCCTTCGCCGTCGCTATGGGTGGCCTCATGGTAATCCTCTTCGCATTGCTGGCATTTGGCATCAGCACTGAGATACGAAATCTTCGCAGCGCGGTCGGCGATTCCCCGGAAGCGGTAGGGGCCGGCGGCTCTCGTTGATTCAGGGAGAGGGGCATGGCGATAAGTAGAGAGATGACCGGCGCGGAGCGGATGCTTGCCGCCTGTCGCCTTCAGCCTGTCGATGCCACGCCCATCTGGTTCATGCGCCAGGCGGGGCGCTGCTTCCAGGAGTACCGGCAGCTTCGTGAGCGGTACGACATCCTCACCATCGCCAAGACGCCCGAGCTGTGCGTCCAGGTCACACTCCTGCCCGTGGAGCGGCTCCACGTTGACGCCGCGGTCATGTTCGCGGACATTATGCTGCCCCTGGACGGCATGGGCGTTCCCTACAACATTGAGCCGGAGATCGGCCCTATCATTGCTAGCCCCATCCGTACGGAGGCGGCCGTGGATGCGGTGAGGGTGATCGAGGCCGAGGAGGCGACGCCGTATCTCTTTGAGGCCATCCGCCTTCTCCGTCAGCAGCTTGGAGACACTGCGGCCCTTGTCGGCTTCTCCGGGTCGCCCTTCACCCTGGCCTGCTATATGATCGAGGGGAGGCCGTCCCGCGACTACGCCGCCGCCAAGGCCCTCATGCTAGGCCAGCCGAAGCTGTGGCACCGCTTCATGGAGAAGGTGACGGAGGTGGTGGTCCGCTACTTGCGAAGGCAGGTGGCTGCGGGTATCCAGATAGCCCAGCTCTTTGATAGCTGGGTGGGAATCCTCAGCCCTCCGCAGTACCGGGAGTTCGTGCTTCCCTATTCGCGGCGCATCTTCTCCGAGCTGAAGGGCCTCGGCGTTCCCAGCATCCATTTCGGCACCAGCGCCGCCTCTCTTCTGGAGCTCATGGCAAGCGCGGGCGGCGACCTGCTCAGCCTTGATTGGCGCGTCGATCTTGACCGTGCGTGGGCCCAGATAGGCTACGACCGTGGCGTTCAGGGGAACCTGGATCCGACCATGCTCCTGGTGCCCTTCAAGGTCACCAGGGAGGGTGCCAGGGATATCCTTCGCCGCGCGGAGGGCAGGTCCGGCCACGTCTTCAACCTTGGCCACGGCGTCCTGCCACAGACGGACCCGGACGACCTGGCCCGTCTGGTGGAGTACGTCCACCAGGAGAGCAGTCGTAGCGGATGAGGAGGGTGTCCCGTGACAGCGATACCATCGGCTGACACCACCGGCGTCGTTTTGATGACCTTCGGCTCTCCCCGTACCCTGGAGGATGTGCCGGCCTATCTGAAAAGCGCCCACGGGGGTCACCCGGCCTCCGACGAGCTGGTTGCCGAGTTCCAGCGACGCTATAGCGTCGTCGGAGGCTCACCCCTCACGCGTATCACGGAGGAGCAGGCGGCGGCCCTGCAGTCGCTCCTGAATGCGGAGGCTTCGGATGGGGAGAGCTACCGCGTGGTGGTGGGCATGCGCCACGCGCCGCCCCTCATAGCAGATGCCTTGACGCAACTGGCCTCCGAGCGGATCAGGCGTGTCATCGCCATCATCCTCTCGCCCCAGTACTCGCCCATCATCATGAGCGGCTACCACCGGGCGGTGGAAGAGGCGCAGTCGGTGCTCGGCCCCGATGCCTCCGTGCGAGTGGCGGGGGCCTGGCATCTGCTGCCCTCCTTCCTGAGCGCCCTTGCCCAACGTATCCAGGAGGCGCTGGACCGTCTTCCCCCTGAAGAGCGGGATAGAATTCCGGTGCTCCTCACGACCCACAGCCTGCCCAAGAGCGTCGTCGACCGCGAGCCGGGGTACATCGACCAGCTCCGGGAGACGGTGAAGGCGGTAGCCTACCAGGCGGGCCTCGCCCCCGGTCGCTGGCAGTTCGCCTACCAGAGTGCGGGCCACACGCCGGAGGAGTGGCTGAAACCGGACATGAGAGACCTGTTTCCGGGTCTCAAGGAGGCTGGACACACCGGCCTCCTCATCGTCCCGGTGCAGTTCCTGGCCGACCACCTGGAGATCTTGTATGACATCGATGTTGCCGGTCGCGAGGAGGCTGAGGAGTTGGGCCTCAGCTTCCACCGCACGGAGAGCTTCAACGTCATGCCGGAGTTCATCCGTGCTCTGGCGGACGTAGTCCACAGGGAGCTCCGGCTGCCGGTGTAGGGGACTCCTCTGCCGGATGCCGTGCTTCCTCTTTATTGAGCGCTTGGATGCGCTTTCAAGGTGCCAGGGCGATAAGGGCTACTCCCAGGACGATCAGGCCTGATCCCAGGATGCGTCCTCTGCCAAAGGGTTCCTTGAGAACCAGCGAGCCCAGTAGCACGCTGATGACGATCCCTATCTCGCGTGAGGGCGCTACGTAGCTCACAGGAGAGAGCCGCAGCGCGAACAGGATCAGTCCGTAGCCAGTGAAGGTCAGCAGCCCAGCGCCAACGATGGCGCGGCCATTGTCCCTCCATTCCCTTCGTATCTCGTCGAGTCCGTGGCTACGCACGATGTTCGGCGTTAGCCACAGGGCGGTCCCGCCGGAGAGCAGGTACATAAAAAGCAAGGGATTTACATACCGAACCCCCTCCTTGTCCCAGACCGAGTACACCGCGATGAACAGGCCGGTGAGAGCGGCATAGCGTGTTCCCTGTTCCCTGAAAAGCTTGAAGGGGTCGGAGAAGACCTGTCGCAGCCGTCCCCACCAGTACACGGTATATATACCCAGCACTACAGCTACTATCCCAGCTATGGCAAGCCCTGTAACCTCCTCTTGGAGCACCACTACACCAAGGATCGGCACTAGAGCCGGCCCGGCGCCCCGGGCTATGGGATAGACCAGGGAAAGGTCGGCATGGGCGTAGCTTCGCCCGAGGAAGAGGAAGTAGACGGCGTGAAGGATGGTTGTGCCCAGGACGAACCACCAGCCGGGGTGCACGATAGGGTCCCGCCACCCGACGGCGACCGCCACGGGCAGGAAAAGCACGGCGGAGCAGGCCAGCATCCACCATATGAATACCTCTTTATTCCTGGCATCCTTGAGAAGGAAGTTCCAGGTGGCGTGAACCACTGCGGAGAGAAGCACCAGTCCCAGGGCAACATCAGTCATGGATGGCAGTATAGCAAGGCGGTGTACTGAACAGGGGTGTGCTTTCGAGACCCTTCGCTACGCTCAGGGTGACACACAAACCGGATATATACGGTTTGCGAAGATTCCTAGGCCTTACCCAGCAGACCACGGTTCTTCAGGTCGTGGGCCTTCAGCAGCCCGTAGATAACACCGTTGGCGGGCGTGGGCACGCCGAGCCGCTCGCCCATGCGGACCACTGTGCCGTTCAGCGCCTCTAGCTCCAGGGGACGGCCGTTCTCCAGGTCCGTGTGCATGGATGCCTTGAGAGATTGCGCCTCGGTGTCCATGAATTGCAGGGTGCGCTCCACCACGTCCTCGTCTAGGGCTATCCCTCGCTTGCGTCCCACGGCCTCCACCTCCCTCATCACCTGGACCGTCAGTTCACGAGCGGCCGGCGTCGCCAGCAGCTCGGCCTGGCCGAGCCGACTCGCGGTGGTAACGCCGGCCAGGGCGGTGATAAACAGCCACTTGGTCCACAGGACCTTCAGTACGTCCTCGGAGACCTCCGCTGGCATACCTGCGTCCCGTATCATCGTGGTGATGGCCTGGGCACGGGCGCTGACCGAGCCGTCGGCCTCGCCGAGCACCACCCGGTAGACGCTGCCCTGCTGGCGGATGACGCCTGGCTCCTCCACCTTCGCCTCTATGTAGATGGCCCCGGGGAGAACGTGGGCCCCTTTCAGCCCCGACCGAAGCTGCTCCCAGCTCTCCACACCGTTCTGGAGCGTGAGCACCGTCGTGGATGCTCCCATCAGCGGTCGGAGCAGCGGGATGGCCTCCTGGTTGTGGTAGCTCTTCACCGTAAACAGCACCAGGTCCACGGGCCCTACGTCGGCGGGCTGGTCGGTGGCCTCCACGGGCACAACGTAGTCGCCGCCGGCGCTGCGGATCTGGAGCCCCCTGGCACGAATGGCCTCCAGGTGTTCCCCGCGGGCGATGAGGCTCACCCGGGTACCTGCCCGGGCCAACAGTCCGCCCAGGTAGCCTCCCACGGCTCCGGCACCCATGACGGCGACCCGGAGCGTTGGGCTATGCTCTGTATGAGACTGCGTGCTCATGGCGCATCCGCAACTCTACTTGATACATCGGTTATTTGGCCAGGGCGTGGTGCTGCTGTATTACCAACCTGGGCGGTACAATAGTGGCATGCAACCCGTGCCCCGCAAGCCATTCGTCGAGTGCCCCCGTTGCCGCAGCCCTGCGGTCCACGTGCCCTGGGAGCCTGCGCTGGTCAGACGACGCAGGCGTATGCTCCAGGGCCTGGCCGTTCTGTGGCCAACCGCCGTTGTCTGGGTGGCCCTGGGCCTGGCGAGTGGCAACCTCCTCTGGATGATGGCGCTGGCGGTCTGCGCGTTCGTTACGCTTGTGGTAGCCGCCATCGCATACAGTAGCGCTCGCACCTTCCGTTGCAGCGCCTGCCGTCTGCGGTGGCGTCCGTGATCCACATGAGAGCTTGATCTCTCCGTATACCGCTGCTGCTGTGTTACTATGAGATAGGAGGTAGGCATGGCTGGCGATACGGTATCCCTTGTCCAAAAGTGTGGTGTCTGCGGATCGGAGCTGGGGACCCTTGAGGTCAAGAAGGAGAACATGATGCTCTTCTCCAAGGGGACCATCTGGTGTCCCCAGTGCCAGGCAGGCAGATAGACCGGAGGTTCGCGATGTGGCGGAGAGGCTGGAGGCGATAGCAAAGGAGTCGGAGAGTCTGCCCGCTCCTCCCCGTATGTGAGACCGGCAGGCGTGAGCGTCCCGGTGGTCCCGTTGCCTTGACGCCCTCCTTTTACCGACGTTAGACTACACTCCTGCCTAGACACGGGCTACACGTGGCGCATTCGTCTAGTGGCCAAGGACACCGCCCTCTCAAGGCGGAGATCACGGGTTCGAATCCCGTATGCGCTACCACTCCCGCCCGGACCGCCAATTCATAGGCGTTGTGATAGTAGGCTGGGCGGCACGGTGACCGTGCCCGTCACCCGGTATCATCAGTATTAAGGGAAGCGCCGTACTCCCAGCGACAGGCCGTGGAACGCTGTTTCTCCCGCCAGAAGGGCCAGCGGTCGCTCAATCACATCACGGTGGGGGGCTTGAAGAAGGTGACACTGCACTGCTATCTAGCTCTGATCGCTATGCAAGGTCTGGCCCATGTTTGATTGCGATTTCCGTCGAACACGCGAGGTTTATCGCGCATTGACAAGATGTCAGTTGGTGGTACACTGGGTGGTGCCGCCGCGGCACCACCCAGTGTACCACCAAGAGTTGACATTTCGTCATAGCCATGTTAGTATCTAACTGATCGCCTTGTCATTTCTGAAATAAGTCAAGGGAATTAGTTACCCCCCCAGCCGCTTAGGTGGCTGGGAGCGAGACCGCCGAAAGGCGGTCTCAGCATTTGTAAGGGGCCTCTTATGGGAACGTATGTGTACATTGGCGATTTCAACCTGTACAACGGCTCTGTAAAACATACACCCACGCTCAAATGGCTAAACTAATCCGAGCTATGCCGGTTATTGCTTCCTGGCCGCACTATCGACCTCATATGCTTCTTCACTGCACGTGTCGTGGCTTTCGACCATGATCCCCAAGCCCCTGTTCGTCAGGACGTCTATATTCGTGCGCTAAGAACTCTGCCCAACCTCGAAGTCCATGACGATGGTTGGTTTGCCTCCCATCCCACTCTTCTACCGCAATATCCGTTAGCATATTTTCCCGAGCACATTCAGCCACCCCAACGGCCCCCTCATACGGTTCAGGTGCAGCGTTTGGAGGAAAAGAGAACGGACGTTGATCTTGCAAGCCACCTTCTCCTAGACTGCTTCAATGGCCGATTCGATGAGGCCGTTGTTATCTCCAATGATGGTGACCTTACAACTCCCATAGAGATGGTGAGGGATGAGTTTCACAAGACGATTAGTGTAATCAACCCGCATAAGCCCAACAGAATTAGTGGCAGTCTGATAAAGGCATCTAGCTACCATATTCGAAAAATCAACACCAATCTGCTTGCTGCTTCTCAGTTTCCTTCGCCGCTTACCGATGCCAAAGGGACATTCCATAAGCCTGCCTCTTGGTAGCCTCCGCCCCGTCTTGAAATATGCACAGTGCTCATATTGCGTTCAACTGGCAACGAAGCTACAATAGTCCCTTGTGCACTCGGAGCCTCCGCGGGCCTCTCAGAGCCTACAACTGTTCCTCGCAGGTGTCCTCAGGTCTTGTAGCTAAGGCGGTAGTAGATGCGTGTCATTCTTCGTATCCTGTGGATGGTCTTCACTCACTATAAAGGCCGAGTTCTACTCGGCTACATCTCCGTCATTGGTGCCGCACTCTCCGCTCTGGCCATCCCCCGCGTCCTCGGCACCGGTGTGAACCGGGTGTTGGAGTCCGGCGAAAAGGACGCCGGGCAGCTTTACGTTTTGGCGTTGGTCCTACTCTTCGCCGGTGTGGGCAGGGGCCTCTTCTCTCTGGGCCAGATGTACATAGGAGAGAGCGCCTCCCAGAAGCTCGCTTATGAGATCCGCAACGCCTACTTCGACCGGCTCCAGCACCTCAGCTTCGCCTTCCATGATAAGCAGAGCACCGGCGCCCTCATGTCGCGCGCCACGGCGGACGTGGAAGGAATGAGGATGTTTATCAACATGGGGGCCATTCGTTTCGGCTTTGTCGTCGCCATGGTCCTGGGAATCGCGGTCGCCATGCTGCTGACAGACGTGAAGCTGGCTTTGGTGAGCCTGACCTTTGTGCCATTCCTGGGCTGGCGAGCGGTCGTCACCAGCAAGACGTTGCGTCGAATCTGGATGCGAGTCCAGGAGCTCACCGGTGAGTTGGTGGCGGTGCTCCAGGAGAGTCTAACGGGCATCCGGGTCGTGAAGGCCTTCGCCGCGGAGGAGTATGAAAAAAGCAAATTCCGTGCCGAATGCCGGCGGGTCGCTCAGGAGACCTTCCGGGCTGAGCGGCTCTGGGCGGGCAATTTCGCCATCATGAACTTCGGCTTCACCGCCGCCATCGGCTTGATCCTGTGGGTGGGAGGACAGGAGGTCATCGCCGGTCGGGAGGTGGTGGACGGCAAGGTCATCTACAGCGGACTCAACCCTGGGGACCTGACCGCTTTCATCTTCTATATGGTGCTCCTCACCATGCCCATAAGAATGATGGGCTGGATGGTGAATAGCTTCTCTCGGGCCGCCTCTTGTGGCCAGCGTATCTTTGAGGTCATAGATGCAGAGTCACCGGTGAGTGAGCACCCTGGCGCACGGAGCCTTGGCCCTATCGAAGGGCGAGTGAGCTTTGAAGAGGTCTCCTACAGCTATGATGGTGGTAGCCCGGCCTTGAAGGGTGTCAACGTAGAGATACTGCCGGGCCAGACCGTCGCCCTCTTGGGGTGCCCGGGAAGCGGCAAGACGACCTTTGCTCACCTGCTCCTCCGGTTCTACGATGCCACCAGTGGGCGCATCACCATAGACGGGACCGATGTGCGGGACGTGACTCTGGCATCATTGCGTGACACCGTCGGGATCGTGCAGCAGGACGTCTTCATCCACGCCATGAGCATTGAGGACAACATCGCCTATGGGAGTGGGGGTGCCTCTTTGGAGCGGGTAATGGAGGCCGCCAGGGTAGCCCAGCTCCACGACTTCATCACGAGTCTCCCGGAGGGGTATGGTGCCGCAACAGGCGAGCGGGGTGTCAGCCTTTCCGGCGGTCAGAAACAGCGCCTCTCTATAGCCCGCACCATACTCCGGAACCCACCCATCCTCATTCTGGACGATTCCACGTCCAGTGTGGATGCCCACACTGAGCACCTGCTGCAAGCAGCCTTGAACCAGGTTGTTCAAGGCCGGACCACCTTCATCATTACCCATCGCCTCAGCACTATCCAACATGCCGACCTGATCCTGGTGTTCCAGAACGGAGCCATCGTGGAGCGGGGCACCCATGAGGAGCTGATGGCCTGGGGGGGTGAGTATCGGCAGCTCTACGAGTTCCAACGCAGACCCCAGGCGGAGGCCGCTTTGCACCAGACCAAAAGTGGGGACGATGGAGAGACGCCGTAATGATTAGCGTCTCCCAAACCCCCAGACGCCCGGCCATCGCAGGTGAGGACGAGCAGGTCCTGGGTAAGCTGTACGACCATCGGGTGGTGGCCCGGCTGTTCAGGTACGTGCTCCCCCACAAACGCTGGTCTGCCATTGCGGTGGTGGGTATGGCCGGCTACATCCTCACCATGGTTGCTCAGCCACTCATCATCGCTTGGGGCATTGACGGCTTCATCGCCCTTCCCGTGGGCCAGACGTCTGGTTGGGGCAACATCCACATCGTAGGACTTCTCTTTCTCGGGAACGCTGCGGCCAATATGCTCTTCAACTTTCTTCAATACTTCTCTATGGCACGGGTGAGCGTGGAGGTCCTGTATACCTTACGAAGCGACATGTTCGACCATCTCCAGCGCCAGGCCGTCTCATTCTACGACCGGAGTGAGGTGGGCCGTATCATGTCCCGCATCCAAAACGACGTTCTTCAGTTGCAGGACTTCATGGAAGTGGGGGTCATCACGGTAGGGGATATGGCCATGCTGCTCTTCATTGCGGTCGCCATGTTCTGGATGAACCCAGTGCTGGCGGCGGTAACCTTGGCTGCCTCGCCTGTCCTGCTGGCGATCACGCTGGTCTGGCAACACTATGCTAGGCCTTCTTTTGTGCGTGTCCGTACCGCCATCTCGACGGTCAATGGCAGCCTACAGGAGAACATCTCCGGCGTGCGGGTAGCCCAGAGCATGAACCGCCAGGCGCTTAACTTGCGGCACTTCGACCTGCTCAACAGCGATCACCTGGACGCCTCCCTCCGTGCCGCCCAGTTTTCGGCCGTGATGCCTCTGATCGTTGAGATCACCACCGCAATTTCCCTGGGTCTTGTGTTGGTCGTCGGGGGCATCATGGCCTTCAACGGCAATTTAGAAGTGGGCTTTCTGGTGGCTTTCCTTCTCTTCGTCCTTCGTTTCTTCGAGCCCATTCGAACCCTGGCCATCCAGTACACCCAGTTTCAGCGGGCCATGGCTTCTGGCGCCCGTATTTTCGAACTGTTGGATATAGAGCCCGGGATGTCGGACAAACCCGCTGCGGCAGAGATGCCGGTCCTTGCTGGGGACGTCCGGCTTGAGCATGTCTCCTTCAGCTACGAACCGGGCGTGGAGGTGCTCCAGGACATCAACCTCCACGTCAAGCCTGGGCAGACGGTGGCCCTGGTTGGTCTGACCGGCGCGGGCAAGACCACCATGGCGTCGCTGATAGCGCGCTTCTACGATGTCTCCACGGGCCGTATTACGCTGGACGGCCACGATCTCCGGGACATCCGGAGAGAGTCATTCCTTGGCCAGATGAGCATGGTCCTTCAGGAGCCCTTCCTCTATTCCACAACGGTAAAGGAGAACATCCGCTATCGCCATCAGGAGGTGACCGACGAGCAGATCGTGGCAGCGGCCAAAGCCGTGGGGGCTCACGACTTTATCATGGAGTTGCTGGTCGGCTATGACACCGAACTCCAACAGCGGGGCGGAAACTTGAGTATTGGCCAGCGCCAACTCATCAGCTTCGCCCGGGCCGTGGTCGCCAACCCTCGCATCTTGATCCTTGATGAGGCTACAGCGAACATCGATTCCCATACCGAAAACCTTATCCAGGAGGCTCTCAAAACACTACTCCGGGGACGGACCTCCATCGTCATCGCTCACCGGCTCTCCACCATTACCGGCGCCGACAACATTGTGGTACTGGACCATGGCCGCATCAAGGAGACAGGAACTCATCAGGAGCTGCTGGCCAAGGGCGGACCCTATGCCAAGCTCTTCGCCATGAACTTTGGCGAATCGGTCCAGGGAGCTGGGCCGGAGCTCTCCGGCGAGTTCGCAGGTCTAGATCAAGTCCAGAGTTCTTCCGAGGATTGGCCGGATGGCCGGTAGCCCCTCACGCCGCATGGCCGTTCGTTATATGTTAGGCTCCCACTCCTGCTCACGTAGCCCAAGCCGGTGCCTCTCCTTGGGTTGTTCCGATCATCAACACGGTCCAACGCCACAACACTTTGGACGGAGCTTCGACTCACTAATGGGCCGTTGACATCATAGTGGAAGGTTGCGCTCCTTCAATACTAGGGGCTCCTTCTTGAAACAGGCCTTGGAGGATGTATTGAACGTGCGATGGCGTTTGAAAAGAGCCGGGCTGGCTCATGAGGAAGTAACATCGTAAACCAGGAGATGTTGCCCATGCACCCAGATGTGGAGCACGTCCGCGAGCTTGCTAGGTCCTTCTGGCACTCGGCGATATGGGAACGGGCTGTAAAAGCAACCTGACCGCCATCATCCCCGCATAGCTTCGGAAGCACGCGTGGCTTTCCGATACTGGGTCCATTCCCGGTCTCTCAGTCGCAATACTGAAAGTCCCGGCAAGAATGTAGCAACAGGAACCCTGACAGGAATAATACATGCCTTTAAGCTGGATCAACCGGGACGGAAAAATCATCATTGCGGCGCGTACAAGCTGGTTGCTCGCCCAGGGATTGCTGGCGGTAGTCTTATTCATCTATCTAAGAGAAGTGGGGCTGAGCCTCGTCCAGGGTGGATTGCTCGTGACCGCCGGTACCATCGGCGCGGCCTGCTATGCCATGCTTGGCATATTCTTTGCTGACGTTGTGGGCAGAAGACGGTTCCTCACCTACCTGGTTGCTGCTAGGGCGGTCGCTGGCTTCGCCTTAGTCAGCAGCACTAGCTTCCCTCTCCTTGCCGTGGTCCTCTTCCTGAGCGCCTTCTCAATTGGTGGTGCCGGTGGTGCCATTCAGCCCCTGGCGCAGGCCATGCTTGTGGAGACCGCTGATTCGCGGCGACGGAATGACTTATTTAGCGTCTATGGCATCTTTGCTACCGTAGGGACAGCCTTGGGCACGCTTGCTGCCGGGTTCCCGGCGCTCTTTGAACATCTGTTGGGGGTCACCGAGCTTGAGTCCTTCAGGCTTGTAGTGGTGGGGTACGCTGTCATCAACCTGATAGCGGCCGTCCTCACCATGTTCCTTTCCCCTGCGGTGGAGGTGTCCCAGAAGGGTGGTGGGTGGGTCAATCCATTGACGCTGCCTTCCAGGTCCAGGATTCTCAAAATCACCGGTGTGCTCGCTACTGAACACTTTGGGGCCGCCCTCGTGCTTCAAAGCCTTGTGGCCTATTGGTTTTTCACTCGATTCGGCGTTCAGCTCCAATCGCTGGCTATACTATTCTTCGTATCCAACATCGCCGCTGCCATCGCGATGTGGTTGGGGGCCAAGGTCGCCAATCGAATTGGCCTCATCAAGTCCATTGTCTTCACCCATCTGCCTTCGGGCCTCATGCTTCTTGCTATGCCCTTTATGCCCAATGTGTGGCTCGCCATTGCTGTTTGGCTCCTCTACTCCCTCCTTCAACGCGTGGCCGGCCCTCTTCGCCAATCTTTCGCCATGGCCATTGTAGCGCCAAAGGAACGCGTGGCCATGGCTACTCTCAATGGTCTGGGCGGCAATGGGGCGATGGCCACCGGGCCGACCGTGGCAACCATTTTGTATGGAGTTGCCTCGGGCGCATTGCCGTTCATAGTCAGCGGCATTGTCCAGATGGGTGGAGACGTATACCTCTACTTCGCCTTCCGGAAGGTGAGCACACCGGAGGAGGCCCACCGCCGGGCCAGTCGAGCGGTCCAACATGTGGAGGCGACGCCTGCGACAGTTGACGGACCGGACCTGCATGGGAAGAGTCAGACGGGCACCTGAATTCCGCGCCCGCCTTCTTCGTGGATGCCGCAAGAGCGCAATAAAAGTGCAGCCCCGGACCGCGTTGGCGCCGGGGCTGCAGCACGAGCCGATCAGTGGTGTGGGTTGATGCTAGCTACCCTTCGTTGTGAACCAGGTAGGAATCAGGAGGAAGGGACTTCTCATACTCCAGGTTCATCTTGGCATTGTCAACATCCACCCCACGCTTGCCGCACTGCTCCTGGAACTTCTCCCTCACCCAGGCCTCTTCATCCTCGTAGTTCATCTCGTCTCCAAACTCCTTCAACGTCGCATCTCGTTTGGGAGACGGACGGGCCCGCAGACCTACATGGTATCTTCCATGGGTGATGGCCAGGTAGCGGACCGCCTCAGGGCCTGTATTGAAATGTTGGTGCCAGAAGGAGTTGAGGGCTGTATAGACCGTGCCGTCCTTCCAGGGAAACTCAACCAGCTCCTTGCCCCAGTTCCACTCCAGGGTGTATCCAGTGCCCGACAGGGTAAACAGGTGGGCGCCGGGACCATGCCTGTGCGCTTTCTTGTATGTCCCGGAGGGAAACTCGGAGATATGGGCCTGAAAGTGACCGCTGCCCATACTGAACATCCTATTGGTCCCACCAACGCCACGGAACCTCCACAGCTCCGTCTCCATGGCCCGCAGATCGGCGATGAAATTGCTCTGCCATACCCTTCCTGAAAGCGCCTGTCCCTCGGCGCTGAAGAAGTCGTCCTGACCAGCGAACATGTTGTCAAAGACGTAGGAGTTGTTGAAGACGAAATCGTGGCTGGGCATGAAGTTCATCGTGAGGGGGGCGGAGGTCACACAGAACAGCAGCACACGCTCTGAGCCAGAGCCGTTGAAATGCTCATGCCAGGCATTCAATGGAATGTTGAAGAGGCTCCCCTTCTGCCATTCAAAGGTCTGCTTCTTTTTGCTCCCCTCGTTCCAGACCGACGTCGCACCTCGCCCTTCAATCACATGGATGATCTTGTGGTACACATGGTGAATGGGCTTGACCTGCCCTCCCGGTGGTATCTCCATCAGGACAGCGTCACTCATCTCACCTGTCTCAAAGTTGATGATAGCGGCCTTGGCGCCGGTATCTCCCCATTCCTCTCGAGGGGTTTCGTACATGTCGTACAGGGAGACGCCCGTAACTATAGGCACGCCCTGGGACTCTATCCAATTCATCCACGGTGACTTCTGTCCCCGTAAATAACCCGTGTAGTCGGTCATCGGAATGATCCCGGTTTGATCCACCGCCGTTTTCGTGGCCATGCAATTCCTCCTACCGTATGGTATCTCGGCTTGGTCTCACGAGAAGCAATGTAACCTGCTCTGTCCCTGAATGTCAAGGCAAGCTGCCTCTGTGCCTGACGAGCCACCAATTATCGCCCTTGGCTATAGGGAAGGTTGTGGCTACCTACGAAAGCCGACCCGAAATAGGTCATGCACTCGGTAGAGAAGGTGACCGTCCACCGCCCGCTCTCCCCGTCGCGATGGACGCGAGCCGCTACACCTGCACCCTGGCGCCATGACGTTTCAGCACCGGCTTGATGCTCAAAAGCCACCCCCGCGCCTGTGTAGCCTGGCCCTGAGCCGGACCTGCGGGGCCGTACGCGGCCTCGGTCACGGTGCCGCGCAGCCACTCCAGCTCACTGTCCAGGTTAGGGACCATGCGCTTCACCCGGTCGAAGTAGCTGGCCAGCGTCTCCGACGGTTCGCGCGGTGACATGCCTCTGGCCCGGAGCAGGCCCTCCAGACGGTGATACGCAGCCAGTATGCCACGGCGCTCCTCGCCCTGGAGTTGGCTGTAACGCCACGTGGCCTTGGAACTATGCCTCCGGCTTCGTAACCGAAATGCGGCGGCTCCACCGACCAGCACGGCGATGGCGGCGAGGCAGGGTGCTAGCAGTAGACCACCCGCCTGCTCTCTGACGGAGGCGATAGCTGTCTGCAAACCCCGACGCAGGTCGTCGCCCAGGCGCAATTCGAACGCCTGGGCCAGGGCACCGGTCGACCCGCCACGACGCAGATCACCCCCCGGCAGGTCGCCACGCGGACTGGCGTCGAACGGCACCCACCCAAGGCTTGGAATGTAGACCTCCGACCAGGCGTGCGCATCACGGCGGCGGACCACGTGGGTCCCCGTCAGCGGGTCCAGCTCGCCTGGGAGGTAGCCAGTCACCAGGCGCGCCTCCAGCCCGGCACCCCGCGAAAGCAATGCGTGGGCGGAGGCGAAATCGAACCCCGTGCCGGAGCGCTCTCCGTTGAAGAGGAACATCTCCGATGGTCTCAGACCGCCTGCGCCCTCTTCCGATGGAACATAGCTATACCGGTTGCGGAGATACCCCGCGATAAGGAGCGCTCTCTCCAGGGGAGAGGCCGTCCGGCCCACCAACTCCTCGGCCAGGGCGCGCACCCGGGGGTCTATGGCGGAGAGGGAGGTCGCCCGGGGCCCGATACCGCTGGCGGCACCCCGTACCGCCGTGGGATCGAAGGTTGGCCCGTACGAGACGGCCTGGTAGACCGTGCCCGGTTGCAAAGCGTCACCTGAATCCGACCCGTCCAGCAGTCGCCACTCCATGGGGGAGTAGCCCAGGAGGGGCCACGGCTGCTCAGAGCGCACGTAGAAGGTCTGTACATACCGCCGGGCGGTTCCCGTCGGCGCTCTTCCAAGCGCCAGCTCGGTGTCCGGCCGCCAGTCGCGGCCATCGTAGGTGGAGTAGGTCTGCCCCCGCCAGTAGCTCACCACCGGGCTCCTCACCTGGAGCACCACGTCATCGACATTACCTCCCAAGGGAGGCGATGCCGCGCCATCCTGTCCCGGCGTCGTCAGGGGAGCCGTCGGCCCCTCCTCGGCGGGCTGTGGTATGGGGACCGCCTTTGGGCCCTGCGCACCAACGTTCCCTTGCCCGCCTTCCGCCAGTAGTTCGTCACCCAAAGATGGCTGTGTGGCAATCTGATGGTCTTGGTCTGATGTAGCGTCCTGGCTCATCCCGTTGTCGGCGGGCAGGGCATCGCTCGGGGAGGCCTGCGATGTGGCTTCTGGCGTCTGTTTCTCCTCGCCACCGGGTTCACCTGGGCTATCGAGGCCTGTACCATCCCCGGCAGGCGGAGTGCCACCAGGTGGTCCTGGCTGGGTAGGAAACGTATCACCGGTTGGGAGCAGCCCCTCACCGCGCAGAGGGAGGACGGACTCCACCGGCGCCGCCTCGCCTCGGACGGTGCCCCATGGCAGAAGCAGGAAGAGTATGGCCCCCAGCCCGGCGACGCCGAATGCCCATCCCGTCCACGCCGCCACCCTGCCGGGCCTAGCCCAGGCTCCGTACGCCAGGGCTCCCAAACCGGCGTCCCTCGTCGTGGCGGTGGCAAGGAAGGAGAGCAGCAGCACAAAGTAGCCGCCAAGGAGAAGCAGGAAGCCCGCGTCGAGGGCGAGTTGGCTGGCTAGGACCAGAACAGTGGCGCAGAACAGGAACGTGCCGTAGAGCCCCCCGCGGGTGCGCAGGTGAAAGCTGGCCACGGACTGAAAGAGCACCAGGTAGTGAAGGATGGGAAGCCAGTCTCCCCTCATGGCCGCCGGAAGCGCCAGGGCCAGCATGGCAGAGATGCCCACGATGGGCAGAAGGACCAGGACGGGCCAGAGCGCGATACGTCGCCTCAGCTGGTACCAGCTAAAGACGTGCCCGGCGGTGGCCACCAGCGACCCGCCAATCCACACCACCGTATCTCCGCCCACGTAGGCCAGGACGCCGCCTGCCAGCAAGGTGACGGCCAGGGCGTACACACGCAGCGCCGCTGAGCCCTCGACACTCTCAGCGAAGAGGTTTCGAGGTATCTGGGTCATCGCTAAGGTCGCGTGAATAATGGCTGACCGCTGCCCCCGCCCGTTCCAGCGCCAGCACGGCGTCTGAGTGACGGTCCGCCTCCTCGTATCCTGGCTCCACCAGCAGCACCTGGAGGTCGGTGCATCCGGGAGCCGACCGCACCAGATCATCCAGCCCCGCGCTATCCGAGGCCGGAAGGACGGCGACCACGCTTGAGCCGGGCGGAACGGCCCGCAGGCTCTCCGCCAGGGTTGGCAATGAATCGGCGGAGGCAAGGGCCAGCATCCTGAGTAGCTCCTTCCATTCCAGCTCGTGGAGCCTGGAGCCTGTCTGTAGTCGTACCCGGCTGCCGCCCCGGGTACAGGCCTGACCCACGCCGGCCACCACCCTCGCGATGACATCCAGGAGACCGTCGTCATCGGGGGGTGCTCCAAAGAGCAGGACGGAGGTCTCGTTGGCCGCGGCGGTGAATGACCTGGTCATCAGCCGTCCCGTGCGGGCGGAGTTTCGCCAGTGGACCTCCCGGGCCGTATCGCCGGAGACATAGGGTCGGGAGCCGGAGGGGTCATCGCCCCGCCGTACCGGCAGAGCGTGCGCCACCGGACCGGTGGGACTCCTCTCCTCCACCTGCATCTTCATGGTGTGTGGGGCGGGATACACCAGGAGCGACTCCTCCCCGTCGACGCGACGTCGGGAGCGGAAAAGGCCGAAGGGGGCGTCGGACTCTACCGCCAGCCCTCGTACCGTGTAGAGGCCGCGTCTGGCGGCGGTCATCGTCCCCTCCACAATAAGGCGTCTCTTCGGCCCAACGTACGGTACGAACAGCTTCAGCCGCCGCTGCGGCACCTGGTTCACCAGCAGGTCCAGCCTCAGCACAACCCCGATTCCAGGCCACATACGCCGGTTGCCCAGGGTGGTGATCAGGGTCACCTCTTCTCCCTCCATAGGGCCGGGGCCCTGGTCCCGTCGCCGCGATTCCAGGCGATAGGCGACTTGTAGCCGGCTGACCGATAGGCGGGGGATGGCCAGGGAGAGCAGGACCATGGCCCACAGCAGGGCGTCGGCAATACGAATCCAGCCTATCCCCGTAAAGTCGCCAAGGAGGTAGAGGATGCAGGCCGCAAGGGTGAGTGCGACGCCCCGCCGTTTCATCCTGTGGCCAACCTAGACGGGGACGGGGACGCGTTCCACTGACTCTCCAACTGCGGACTGAGGGGAGAGGCCCCTGGTCTCCTCCATGCCGAGTCGGTGGGCAAGGACGCTTTCCGCCACCGCCTGAACGTCCTCTGGAATAGCGAAGTCCTGGCCTTGAATCGCCGCCCATCCCTGAGCGGCCCGCTGTAAAAGGACCGTCCCTCTGGGGCTCACACCGCCCCGGACCGCCGGATGCCCCCGTACCAGGCCAACCAGGTTGATGATGTACTCCTTCACCGGCATGGTCACCTGCACGTTGCGGACGAACTCCTGCATGGCCGTCACCTCCGCTACCTCAAGCACCGGCGTCACCTCCGGCATCCCGTGCTCTGAGCGGAGCAGAATTTCGAGCTCCTCATCGGGCGATGGAAGGCCTATGCTGATGCGCACCAGGAACCTGTCCATCTCGGTGTCCGGGAGTGGGAAGGTGCCGCTGTTGTCCAGCGTATTCTGCGTGGCTATGACCAGGAATGGCCGCGGCAGCGGCCTGCTGACGCCGTCGGCGGTTACCTGCCCCTCCGCCATCGCCTCCAGCAGCGCCGACTGTGTCCGGGGATTGGTCCTGTTGAGCTCATCCGCCAGCAGGACGTTCGTGAAGACCGGCCCTGGAATGAAGTCGAAGCGACCCTCAGGCGAGTTGAATATGCTTGCCCCGGTGATATCCGATGGGAGAAGGTCCGGCGTGAACTGGATGCAAGTGAAATCACCGTTGATGGACTGGGCAATGCACTTCGCTAGCAGTGTCTTGCCCACCCCGGGCCGGTCTTCCACCAGCACGTGCCCCTCCGCGAAGAGGCTCAGAAGGGCAAGGTGGATGGTCCTCTCGGGGGCTACCACGTATCGAGAGACGTTGGCAGCCGTACGGTGGAAGCTATCGCAGAACTGACGGGCGTTCCACATATAAACGCTTTCCGCCAGCCCCTGTTGCGCCAGCGCCATAGGGAACCTCCTGTGCCATTACGTGTCACTCAGCCGGTACGCTCCTACGGTCGCAACGGCCAAGCCGCTGATCCGGGTATCACGGGCAATGCTTACAAGTATCGGCCCCGTACCGGAGAGCGCATACGGAACCACCACCCATATCGGGCGGGGTCTCTCCCCAAAACTTTCGACGGGGCTATCGCCGGTCTTGGCCAGCGGATGACGACATTGGGCGGCGACCTTATTGTAGAGTCGGCTCCGGAAGCCAGCTCTTGCCTGACGGTTGACCTGCCCCTGGACGATCCCTCCCGTGCGGAGGAGGAGGAGTGAGCACCACCCAAAGCGCCATCATGTACAATCGGCCCCGTGACGCATTCCTATGGACGGCTTGCCTATGGACGGCTTGCTTTGAGGGGCGGTATCGTCCCGCTGGTGGCCCTCGCCCTCGTCGGCTGCACCCAGAGCGATGCCACGGCGCTGCCTACCCCCGGTCCGGCCCAGACTCCCGCTAGCACCGTGGTGACGGCCTCGCCCACGGCGGCCCTCTTACCATCCCCTCCTCCGGACACGCCTACTCCCGTAATCATCGTAGTCACGGCGACCCCTTCACCTACTCCAATCGTTTCCTCTTCTATGGGGGGAGCAGGGGGAGCAGTTCGCTCGGATGGCCCAGAGGGACCTGGCCAGGCGGCTCAACATCGCACCTGAGCAGATCGCACTGGAGGCCGTGAACTCCGTCGACTGGCCTGACACCGGTCTCGGCTGTCCCCTCCCTGGCTATGCATATGCGCAGGTCATCACTCCGGGCTTCGCTATCGTGCTCGTGCATCAGGGGGGTAATTACCGGTACCATAGCGATGCCCTGGGACCGCCCTTCCTGTGCCAGCACCTCTCCAGCCCCATGCCCAGCGCCGGTCCTACCCCCACGCCCACGGCTACGGAGATGCCGACGGTCATCCCCCGCCAGACCTCCGCTCCCACTCCAGCGGATACCACTGTTCCCACCGCCACTTCAACCGTAGCTCCCGCGCCCACGCCTTCCCCGACGCCCGTTCCGGCTGCGACATCCACCCCGACGGCTACTGCAACCCGCACGCCAACGCCTACCCCTGCACCTACCCAAACCCCTGTTCCCGCCCAGGTCGCGATCCAGAGCGTCGACCTTGTGGAGGAGCTGGTGACCATTGCCAACATAGGCGGTGTCTCTCAGAACATGACCGGCTGGACCCTGACCAGTGAGGTTGGCAGTCAGGTGTTCCGTTTCCCCGATGGTTTCACCCTTGCCGCCGGCGCCACTCTGCTCGTCACCAGCGGGCCCAACGCCTACTCCGACCCGCCGGCGGTGCTGCAATGGCTGAAGGCCGACGGCACGCCCCGCGTGGCCGCTGTGTGGAACAACGATGGCGATCCGGCCACCCTCCGAGATGCCGGGGGGAAGATCATATCAACATACCCGTAGATGGGCTACTTGGGGGTTACGCGTAGGGGCCCAGAAAGGTGCCCCCAAGGATGTGCATGTGGCCATGCTCCTGGCTTTGCATGGCATCTCTCCCGAAGTTTGCCAGGAGCCTGAACCCGTTGGAGCAGTGCTGGGCTCCCACCTGCGCCGCCGCCTGCGACACCCGCGCCACCATGGGATCGGTCCACAGCTCCGCCTGCGTCATGTGGCGCTTCGGCATTGCCAGCAGCATAACCGGCACCCACTGGAGGGTGTTGCGGATGACAATGACCTCATCATCCTCGTGGAGGACCTCCCCCGGTTGCCGCCTGGCGATGATCTCGCAGAAGACGCAGTATCTGCTAGCCAGGGTGTGCCTCCCGCGTTACCGTGCCCTTCGGCTCCACGGCCCGCCCTGCTCGGGTCTCCTGCCACTGTCCCGGTAGTCCGGCGCCTCAATGGCGACCAGGTCCACCAGGGTCTGGTCCTTCAACCTCGATTGCACCGCGGAGGACAGCTTCTCGATGAAGCCCCGCACGGTGATAACGGTCGGAAGGCGCATCTCGTGACGGTGGACGATAATCTGGTACAGCTTCTCCTCCGCCCACGGGGTGCTGCTATGGGCTCCCAGGTCGTCCAGGATAAGGAGAGGGGCCGTGCGCACCTCCTCAAAGAGCTGGTCGTAGGAGACCGGGTTTTGTGGGCTGTAGGTTGAGCGGAGATGGTCCAACAGGTCCGGGACAAGGGCGAAGTGCACTCCATGCCCTTGCCGGAGCCGCTCGCTGGCTATGGCCACCGCCAGATGGGTCTTGCCGCATCCCTGTATCCCGGCGAGCACCAGCCAGCCTGACGGGGCCTCGGCGAAGACCCTGGCGGAGTGCAAGGCGCGTTCCAGGCTCTCCTGGCCGTTGGCGTCGGCGTGGTTCCCCCGGCTGTCAAAGCTCTCCAGGGACATCCTTTGCATCATCTCGCTCAGGACGATATCCAGTCGCCAGGAGGTCGGGGTTGCGGACTCACCAAGCTGAATGGAGACCACTAGCTGGGAGTCATTCAGCCGGGCCTGGAGTTGGTCGTCGAGCTGACTCAGGGGCCCATTGACAACGATAACCGTGGGAAGCTGTAGGTTAAAGCGGTGATTGAGTATCTGGTACAGCTTCTCCTCTGCCCAGGGGGTGGTGGCCTGCGCGCCCAGGTCGTCCAGCACCAGCACCGGCGCGTTGCGGACCTGCTCGAAGAGCTGGTCGTAGGCGACCTCGCTGGTGGGCGCAAAGGCCCCCCGCAGGTGGTCGAGGAGGTCCGGCACGGAGATGTACATGGCCGGATGGCCGTGCTCCAGGCAACGGTTGGCCATGGCCGTCGCCAGGTGCGTCTTTCCCGCTCCCACGGGGCCGGTGAGCACCAGCCAGCCCTGCGGGTCCTGGGCATACTCCGTCGCCGCCTGCGCCGCCTCCGTGAACCGCCGCTGGGCCTCCGGGTCCGACGACCGCCCCTCCGGGTCCAGCGTCTCAAAGGTGAGCCGGGTTAGCGGACCCAGGTTGCTATACCGCTGGAGGCGGGCCAGGCGTTCCACCGCCGTGGCCTGTGCCTGGCAGGAGCAGGGGATGGCCCGCCCGAACTCGGGGTGGCCTATGGGCACCTCGGCCCGAAGCCACCCCCTGCCGTCGCAGCGGGGACACCACTCATCGTCCCTCTCCTCAGCGGCGACTGAGGGGGCCGTACCGTCGGCCGTACTCTTTAGGGTCAGTCTCTTGAGAATATCTGCCAGGCTCTCCATGGTCCTTGCCTTCCACGGCCCATCGCCCCAGTATGCGTGAGATGTACCGCCAGTTCCGTCGTTGCAGCTCTACCGCCTCACGGAACGCATCCTGAATCCAGCGCCAGGGGTAGGTTGCTTCCGCCTCTTGGAGCTCGTCCGTGAGCAGCGGTGTCAGCGGGCCTATGTTCTCCTCGTACAGCGTGAAAATATTGGGCCTCGACTCGGTATCGGGTTCGCTCGTCGCCGGCTCCACCGCCCACGTCCTCTCCCTCTCTCCGACCATGCGCTCCGCCGCTCGTCTCCCCTGCTCGTCGTTGACGAAGATGCGGACCGCTCCGGCCTCTTCTCCCTGGCCTGAGACCTTCAGCAGCGTGCCCCTATCAACCGCCTTGCTCACGCCGCGGCGCATCCCCTGTAACGCTCCTCCCTCCTCTTGGGCCAGCCCGTTCAGAAGGACCTGGTCATCCTGAAGCTCCTCAAGGGTCAGCCACGGTCGCGCTCCTCTTCGTTGGTAGATGAGCGCCAGGATGCGCAGGGTGCACTTGAGCTCTCCCACGGAATCGATCTCCTCCAGAAGCGGCCCCAGCAGGGCGTTGGGCAGAGAGGTGTACCGCGTGTCCTGGACAAAGCCCGTAAAGCCGCCCATACTAGGCGGCCTCTTGCGTCGCAAGGTTCTCGAACCGTGAGCACACGTCGCGGAAGTAGAGGTTGAGCGTGTCCAGCGGCCCGTTGCGGTGCTTGGCCACGATGATCTCGGCGATGTGACGTGGATAGGGGCGATCGGCGTGTGCAGGTTCACGCTCCCACTCCTCTTCGGTATAGACCATATCGTTCCGGTAGATGAACGCCACCACGTCGGCGTCCTGCTCTATGCTCCCGCTGTCGCGCAGGTCAGATAGCTGTGGCCGGTGGGTCGCCCGCACCTCGACCGCCCGGCTCAGCTGTGAGATGGCGATCAATGGGATGTTCAGGTCCCGCGCCAGGCCCTTCAGGGAGCGAGATATATCGCTGATCTCCTGGACCCGGTTGCTCTGACGACCAACCCCCTGCATGAGCTGCATGTAGTCCACGATGAGCAGGTCGACGCCCTGTTCCATGTAGAGCCGGCGTGCCTTGCTCCGTATGTCCACAATGGTCTGCAACGGTGCATCGTCTATGTAGATGGACAGATCCGAGAGGGCGCCTATGGCATCAGTGATCTTCTGTTCATCCGCCCTGGAGTGAACGCCCAGGCGGAGGCTGTGGCTGTCCACACCTGCCTCGCTGGCCAGCATGCGGAGCACAAGCTGCTCACGGCTCATCTCCAGGCTGAAGATGCCCACTCCGGCGCCGACCCTGGCGGCGTTCCGGGCTATGTTCAATGCCAAGGTGCTCTTTCCGTAGCTGGGACGTGCGGCCAGAATGATCAGATCGGACCTTTGCAGGCCGCCCAGTAGCTTGTCGAAGTCCACAAACCCGGTCTGGATGGGTGCCCTGCCCCGCTCCAGAGGTCCGGCCACCGTCGCCGTATCCTCCATGTACTGGTCCAGCACCTCACGGATGGAGACGAACCCCCGGCTCTCCCGGCTGGCTCGAATGTCAAGCAGCAGGTCCTCCGCCTTGCTCAGGGTGGCGTCGGTGTCCGCATCCTCCTGGTAGCCCAGCGCGGCTATCTCCGCGGCCGCTCCAATGAGGTTGCGCATGGTGGCCGTGCGGCTCACGATGCGCGCATAGTGGTCTATGTGGACGGAGGTGGGCACCGCCTCCACCAGGTGGCTGAGGAACGCGCCCCCTCCCATATCTTCCAGGCGTCCCTGGTTCCCCAGCTCATGGGCAACCGTCACCTGATTGATGGCCTCGTCGCGCTGGAACAGCACCGTGCAGGCCTCATAGGCCCACCGGTTCCGCTCCCGGTAGAAGTCCTCTATCTTCAGAAACGGTATCTGTACAATGGCTTCGCCATCGATAAGGAGCGAGCCCAGGACCGATTCCTCTGCCAGCTCATCGTGTGGAGGAAGCTTCTCGCCTACATACATGCGCTAGCTTTCTTTCTCCTGCTCGTCTGTCTCTGTTGTCTCTTCCACTAGGGCTGCCTCCGGTTGCACCGCCACCTCGTCCACGGCCTCCTCCTGCGTGGTCTCCGGTTGTGCGGATGTTTCAGCGGCCTCCTCTTCTACTGAAGCTGCCTCCGGTTGCACCGTCACCTCGTCCACGGCCTCCTCCTGCGTGGCCTCTGGTTGTGCCGATGTTTCAGCGGTCTCTTCTTCTACTGAAGCTTCCTCCGGTTGCACCGCCACCTCGTCCACGGCTTCCTCCGGTTGCGCGGCCACCTCGTCCACGGCTTCCTCCGGTTGCGCGGCCACCTCGTCCACGGCCTCCTCCTGCGTGGCCTCCGGTTCCTCGGCCCCCTCCGCTCTTACCTTAGCCTGGATGGTTGCGACGATACCGTGGGCGAATCGGAGCTCCACCTGGTACTCACCCGGCTCATGGATAGGCTCCTCCAGGTGCACGATGCGCCGGTCTATTTCGCGCTCCGTGGCCCGCGACAGCTCGTCGGCGATCTGAGTAGAGGTGATGGCTCCATAGAAGCGCCCCGTAGGGCTCATCTTGGCCGTCAGGCTGACGGTGACCTGGGAGAGGAGCTCCACCAGCGCTGTCAGCTCTTGCTCCTCTCTGATGCGACGCTCCCCCGCGACCTTGCGTAGGATATCGACACGCTGCAGATGGTCGTGTGTGGCCGTGGCGGCCAGCTTACGCGGCAGCAGGAAGTTACGGGCGTAGCCATTTTTGACCTCTTTTACATCACCGGCCTGAGCGGTGCCGGGGACATCCTCAAGGAAGATAACTCGCATAACCGTTGCTCCTTACTTCTCTGGGCGGCTGCCTTTTGACCGGTGACCCACCGCCACACTGATTCTCCTGGAAAAGCGGGTCGGGCCGCAAAGGGCAGCCACGACGTTTTTCCGCCGGTTTCCGAAGAATGCGGCGTCGTTAACGAGATGGAACGTTTGAGCTATTATACGCACGGATAGTCATCAGTGCAAGGGTTTCGCTATCCTAGCCAGGAATCGTCCCTAGCTTCGCTCCGCCCGTGGTGAGCTTGTCGAATCCATCGGACCACCAGCGGAAGAGCCCCTTCCATCTCCCTTATTTCGTTATTCCCCCTTATTCCATCGCGCGCTCCAGGCCGTGGCGCCAGGCGTCATCCAGCGAGGACACCGCCAGGTCCATGATGCCCGGCATCGTGAACCGGTCGCCTCCAACGGTGCCCAGGAGCGTGTAGGGCACACCCTCCTCTTGGCACCACCGCTCCACCCGTGTTCCGTCATCCTCCGCCACCGAGATGACGATCCGAGATGCCGCCTCCCCGAACAGGCCCGCGTCCCACCGTCCCTCCACGGCCAAGGCTCCGTGAAAGCCAAGCCCACCCTGGATGGCCGACTCGGCCAGGGCCAACGCCAGGCCTCCCTCGGAGCAGTCGTGGGCCGAGTGAAGCAGCCCCTCCCGTACCAGCCGTAGGCAGCACCGTTGCACCCGCGCCTCCAGCTCCAGGTCGATGGTCGGTTGCCCGGCGACCAGCTCATGCACCAGCTCCAGGTACTCGCTTCCCGCCAGAGTCGCCGGGTCGCCCTGAACCGACGCCGTTCCCAGCAGCAGGACCGTATCCCCATCTCGCTGGAACGCGGACGGACACCGGTGGGCCTTATCCTCCAGCATGCCCAGAGCGCCGATCACCGGCGTCGGGTAGATCGAGCGGCCCCCGGACTCGTTGTAGAGGCTCACGTTGCCGCTGACCACCGGCACGCCCAGGACCCGGCAGGCCTTGGCCATCCCCCTCACGCACTGCTCCATCTGGTAGGCCACCCCCGGACGCTCCGGGTCACCGAAGTTGAGGCAATCCGTAAGCGCCAGAGGCGTAGCGCCGGTGCACACCAGGTTGCGGCACGCCTCCGCCACGGCGGCGGCGCCTCCAACGTACGGGTCCAAGTAGCACGTCCGGCCGTTGCCGTCGGTGCACAGGGCCAGGGCCCGTGGCGTCCCCTTGATACGCAGAACCGCCGCGTCCCCCTGGCCAGGGCCTAGGGCGGTGTTGGTCTGCACCTGATGGTCGTATTGGCGATAGATCCCCTCCCTGCTGGCCACATTGGGTGATGCCAGCAGATTGAGCAGCAGCTCCCCCGGCGACTCACGGGGCACCGGGATGGATGCCAGGTCGTATGCCTGGGCCTCGGCCAGCTCCGAGGGCTTGCTGCTCTCCAGGTCGTACAGCGGTGGGTCGGTCAGCGTCGCCACGGGTGCCGCCGCCACCTCCCTCTCGCCGTCCAGGATGCGAGCCACACCGTCGTCGGTTACCTGGCCGATCACCGTGCAGGGGGTGTCCCACTTGGCCAGGACCGCCTGGACCGCCCCCAGCTTCTCCGGCGGCACGATGAGCAGCATACGCTCCTGGGATTCCGAGAGCATCACCTCGTAGGAGGTCATGCCCTCCTCCCGCCGCGGTACCCTGGAGATGTCCAGCCGGAACCCGGTGCCGCCGCGCTCTGCGCTCTCCACCACCGAGCTTGTAAGCCCGGCCGCGCCCAGGTCCTGCATCCCCTCCATGAGCCCGGCGCGGGCCACCTCCAGGCACGCCTCTATCAGCACCTTCTCCAGGAACGGGTTGCCCACCTGAACGGCCGGCCTCTGCTGCTCCCGCTCCTCCTCGAATGTCCGAGAGGCCAGGCCGGAGGCGCCGTGGATGCCATCGCGGCCCGTTTCCGCCCCCACCAGCACCAGCAGGTTGCCGGGGGTGCGGGCCGCCGACCTCACCAGGCCATTGTGATGGACGGTGCCCAAACAGAGGGCGTTCACCAGCGGATTGCCCTCGTAGGATGGTGCGAAGTAGACCTCCCCGCCGACGTCCGGCACGCCGATGCAGTTGCCGTAGCCGGAGATGCCTCCAACCACCCCATGGAAGAGGTAGCGGCTCCTGGGTGACGACGGCAGCCCGAAGCGCAGGGAGTTCAGCAGGGCGATGGGTCGTGCGCCCATGGCCAGAATATCCCGGACGATGCCACCCACGCCCGTGGCCGCTCCTTCGTACGGCTCTACCGCCGACGGGTGGTTGTGCGACTCGATCTTGAAGACGGCCGCAAGCCCATCTCCGATGTCGACGACGCCGGCGTTCTCCTCGCCCGGTGCGGCCAGCAGGTGCGGGCCGTCCGATGGAAGCAGCCGCAGGAGCCGCTTGGAGTGCTTGTAGCCGCAGTGCTCGCTCCACAGCGCGCCGAACATCCCCAGCTCCAGCTCGTTGGGCTCGCGGCCCAGGCGCTCCACCACCGCCTCGTACTCCCGCTCCGTCAGCGCTATCTCGTCCAGGGTCTCTTTGGATACCGGCATGCCTTTACCAGCCACCTCTGTCATCCATCACTTAGGCGTTGCTCACGCTGATCAGCACAATGCCCGCCACCACCAGCCCGGCACCTATCCACAGCCGTGGCGTCACCCGCTCCAGCCTTTGCAGGAACAGGTGGGCCAGCATCATGGAGACCAGGGCGTTGGTGGCCACAACCGGCGTGATCGTCGCCACCGGTGCGTAGCTGAGAGCCACGTAGTTTATCGTCACCCCTATAGATCCCGCCGCTCCGGCGATGGCCATCAGGGCGATACCCCTCCGTGGTGTGTGGCGGATCTTCGGGGCATCCCTGAACGAGATCAGGGCGAGGTACGCCGTGCCGAACACGATGGCGTAGAAGGAGACGATGAGCGGCTCCGTGCGCCCGGTCACCAGCTCCCGACCTATGACGTGGGTGATGGCGTAGAAAAAGGAGGCCGCCATGGCCAGCGACATCCCCAGCAGCACCGGCTGTTGGCCTCTCCAGCGAACGGTGGTGAGCAGACGCATAGCCGTTTCCTAGACTCCTTCCCGCACGATCAGCGCCACCCCGCCCACCACGGACAGTGCCCCCAGCGCGGTGAGCAGGCCGGGGGTCTCGCCAAGGAACATGATAGCCATGATCATCGCCCAGAGGGGAGACGTTGCTAGGAGGGGCGTGGCACGGGCCACGCCGGCCAACCGCACACCGCTGAAGTTGAGGAAGCGGCCCAGCGGATAGTTGAGGAAGCCCAGCAGCGCAAGCCATCCAAGGAGTACCAGGGGTAGAGTAAGCAGCTCACCTCTATGGATGGGAATCGCGATGATCCCCACCACCAGGAGTGCCGACACCATGGACACCAGTGTTCCCGCAGTGGTGCTCATATGGCGGAGCCCCAGTCGCGCGAAGTAGGGCGCCGAGCCAAACCAGAGTGCTGCCAGGAGCGCCAGCACGATACCGATCATCGCGTCGCTCATTCCCCAGTTCACCCCTCGTTCAGGCGGCTACGGAGCTCCCACCAGACGCCACGGACCTACGCGAGTGCCCTCCAGCGCACCGCGCCAGCGCCGACGGAGCCTAGCGCAGCGCCTTCACCACCGACTCGAACACAAAACGCCCGTCCGTCCCGCCCAGCACCTCCTCACAGCACCGCTCCGGGTGCGGCATCATCCCCAGGACGTTGCCCGCTCGGTTCGTGATGCCCGCTATGTTCTCCACGGAGCCGTTGGGGTTGGCACCCTTGTCCACCGCTCCCGAGGCATCGCAGTAGTGGAACACCACCTGCCCACCCTGGTTCATCTCCCGCAGCGTCGCCGGGTCTGCGTAATAGCTGCCCTCGCCGTGGGATATGGGTATCCGCAGCACCTGACCCTCCCCACAGGCCTGTGAGAACGGTGTTGCGGAATTCTGAATCCGGAGGTGCGTCCACTGGCAGCGGAACTCCAGGTGGCTGTTGCGCATCAATGCTCCGGGCAGCAGACCCGCTTCACACAGGACCTGGAACCCGTTGCAGATGCCGATGACCAGGCCGCCATCCTTGGCGTACTCCTCCACCGCCCTCATCACCGGCGAGAAACGGGCGATGGCCCCCGTGCGCAGATAGTCGCCGTAGGAGAACCCACCCGGGAGCACCACACAGTCGTAGGCCGTGAGGTCGGTATCCTTGTGCCAGACGTAACCGGCATCCTGCCCTATGGCTTCGGTAATGGCGTGGTGGCAATCGCCATCGCTCCACGTCCCGGGGAAGACCACGATTCCGAATCGCATGGGAGTACCGTCACCTCACGACGGAAAAAGAAAGCCCACCTTCATCATCCAGGCGGGCGGAGAGCACCCGCACCATCCTACCACATACTAGGGGCCATCCGTCATTCCGAGGGAGTCCCCATTCTTCGGGCCGACCGAAGAATCTCATCGCGGTGGACGTGGCCCTTCGCCGCGTTCAGGATGCCGATAGGAGCTGGGTAACCACGCCGTGCACCTCTCCACCCTCGGCCTTGCCCCGCATCTGGGGCATCAGGCGGCCCATCACCTTGCCCAGGTCCCCAGGGCCCGACGCTCCCACCTCCTGGATCGCCTTGGTGGCCAGCTCTACGATCTCTTCGTGGGAGAGCTGCTCCGGCAGGTACTCCTGAAGGATGGCCAGCTCCGCCTCCTCCCGCTCCGCAAGCTCCGGCCGGTTGCCTGTGCGGAACGCCTCTATGCTCTCCAGCCGCTGCCGAGCCTGCCGTGAGATCACGGTAAGCACAGTCGCGTCATCCAGGGGTTTGCCCTGGGAGATCTCCTCGTTTTGGATGGCGGCGCGCACCAGCCGCACGGTGGAGAGGCGGAGCTCGTCATGCTGACGCATGGCCCCCCTCATCTCCTCTAGGAGGCGTTCTTGTAGTGACATAACGTGTTGCAAAGACAGGCGTGGGAGTACGTACGGTATCTCTAGGGTGACGGTGGTCCTCTGGAAAGGACATACCGTTTCAAGAGGACGACACGAAGCTAGCTACGGAACTCTTCAGTAGGCTGCAATCCTCTCGCGGCGACATAGCGCCTCACGAGGCCGTTGGAGGGGGTAAAAAGGAGCTTGGAGAGGGAGTCTAGTTACGGGCGCTCTTGCGACGTTTGGCCGCCGCCTTCCTCTTCCGCCTGACGGTGGGAGACTCGAAGTGGTCCCTGCGTCGGATCTCGGAGAGAATCCCGTCCTGCTGGACCTTCTTATTGAACCGCTTGAGCATGCTCTCGAAGGGTTCGCCTTCAGATAGAGTCACACTTGACAAACTTCCTCCCCCTTCCGGTTCTCGGTCTGCTCTTCCACTTCTGGGATATCAGGTACGTCTAGTACGGAATGATAGCTAAGTGGTTAGTACCTGTCAAGGAGACCCTTACCGCCAAGCACCGTTGCCTGGCCAGCCTCTAGCCGATAGTATAGAGTACAGCTTCGGGTAACCTTCGGGTAACCAAGGAGAGAGCCGTGGCCTCCAAGCAGCGCAGGCAGGTGGTCAAGTATAACTTCTACCGTGTCATGCCCGAGTGGCGTCGGCTGCCGGAGGCCGATCGGGATGCTGCCAAGGAGCAGCTCGCCGCCCTGGTGGAGGGGATGGGCTCCACCATGCGCATCAAGAGCTACAGCCTGGTGGGCCTCCGCGCCGATGTAGACATGATGCTCTGGTGTGTGGGCCGGAGCCTTGAGGACCACCAGCAGCTGGCGCAGATGCTCAACCATTCCTCCCTTGGCCCATATCTGGAGACTCCCTACTCCTATCTCTCCATGACCCGCCGCTCTGAATACTTCGATGGTCAACAGGACCGCGGTGGTGTGATCACCCCTCTCACCGTCAAGTCAGGCCAGGCCCCCTACATCGTGGTCTACCCTTTCGTGAAGACCAGGGCCTGGTACAGCCTCTCACAGGAGGAGCGGCAGCGGATGATGGACGTCCATATAGATATTGGCCACAAGTACCGCAACGTCAGGATCAACACCACCTACTCCTTCGGCCTGGACGACCCGGAGTTCGTGCTCGCCTTTGAGACGGATAGCGCCTCCGACTTCCTGGACCTGGTCATGGAGCTCCGCGGGACGGAGGCCAGCGTGTACACCCAGGTGGAGACCCCCATCTTCACCGCCATCGCCCGGCCCGTGCGGGAGTGCCTGGAAGCGATGGGGTAGGGGAGACGACGAGTCTCTCGCTACGCCTTACGGAAGGTCAGCCACGCGGAGGCGCGTCGTCCCCGCTCCGTGCCGTCCTGCCGTGCCGTGAGCCGGAGGGTAGGGGGAAACGCGGCCAGCTCCTCCTCCGCCACTCCCGGATCAGCATCGATGCGGCTTCCCTTGACGAACACCTAGAGCAGGTACGTGCTCCCCGTTCCCAGCAGCCGCTCCACCGTGCGGACATACGCTCGCCGACCGCCCTGCGTCAGGCTGTGGAAGCAACCCATGTCCACGATAAGGTCGTAGGGGCCGGTGAGCGACCTTCCCTCCGTGACGTCCTCGACTCGTAGGTCGACCTCAACGCCCGCCTGCCGCGCCTTCCGACGGACCTTCCTGATCGCCCGTCCGGCAAAGTCCACGCCGGTAGCCTCCCAGCCGTGCTGGGCCAGGGTGATCACGTTGGTTCCCGTGCCACAACCCAGGTCCAGCGCCCTGCCGGGAGGGTGGCTGCCAATGAACTCTATGAGCTCAGGAGGCGAGACGCCCGTATCCCAGGGCGGTTTCCGGTAGTACCACAGGTTGAAGAGCGTACGACGGATGAGGCTCATCGGCGTATTCGATAACCTTGGCTATGTAGTAGCCTCTGGTAGGTTGATATACGGACTGTCTCTCGGGCTGAGTGCTCGCTCGGCTGGTCAGGGCATGTTTAGAACTCGGTGATCACGCCCCGTCCCACCTCTCCGCGCTCCAGGTCCTCGAAGGCCCGGCTGATCTCCTCCAGCTTGTAGTGGCGCGTCACCTGGTCGTCGATATTGATCTTTCCCGAGCGGTACAGGTCCACCATGGTGGGCATGTCCACCGTAGGCCGCGCGTTCCCGTAGTAGGTGCCCTTGAGCGTCTTTTGCTGGCGCACCAGGGCCACGGCGTCAATGCCCGCCAGCTCCTCCACCGGCGCCAGACCCACCACCACGGCGGTGCCGCCCCTGCGCACGGCGTTGAAGGCAGTGGTGATGGTCTCCGTGGAGCCGTAGACCTCAAAGGCGTAGTCGGCGCCCAGTCCACCGGTGATCTCCCTGATACGCTCCACCGTGTCCTGTTGCGTGGGGTTGACCGCGTGGGTGGCCCCGAACCGCATTGCGAACTCCAGCTTCCCCTCGTCGATGTCCACGGCGATGATCACGCTGGCATTCAGCAGCCGGGCACCCTGGATGACGTTGATGCCCACGCCGCCGCAGCCGATGACCGCCACAGTGCTCCCCGGCGTTACCTGGGCGCTGAACATGGCCGCCCCCACGCCGGTGGTCACGCAGCACCCAATGAGCGCCGCTTGGGGGAAGGGCATGTCGTCCGGTATGGGGATGCAGCCGGTCTCCGGCACCACCGCCTCCTGAGCGAAGCAGGCCACCTTGCCCATATGGGTAATGCGCTGGTCCCCCTTGTGCAGCCGCATCGTGCCATCGAACAGAGTGCCGGTGGTGGCCAGGTGGGCGTTGCAGAGGTTGGAACGCCCCGTCAGGCAGTACGTGCAGCGGCCGCAGCTGGGCGCGAAGGAGAGAATGACGTGATCGCCCGTATGTAGCGATTTCACACTCTCTCCGACCTCAGTGACAATGGCCGCGCCCTCATGGCCCAGCACGGCCGGAGTAACGATCCGAGCATCTCCGTGTATGTAGTGAAGGTCGCTGCGGCAGATGCCGGCGCTGGCGATTCGCACCCGCACCTCACCCGCCTTGGGCGGGTCCAGGGTAAGCTCGTCGATCACCAGGGGCTTGCCAAGTTCGTAGAGGACGGCCGCCTTCATATCGCCTCCCTGTTCTGGGTGAGTATTTTGCGCCGCAACCCACTGGCCTCAGTCCAGCCGTCGCATGGTGGGGACGAACGCAATGTAGTAGAGAGCCACTAGGACGAGCATACCAGCCAACCCACCGACGGCCCACTGGACGCCGGTGAACTCCGTGAGAATGGAGACGCCGAAGGTGGCGAAGCTGGTCAGGCCAAACTCCATCATGTAGATGCTCATCACCCGGCCGCGGTACTCGTCCTCCACATAGGCCTGGATCAGGGTGTTGCTCAAGGCCATGCGCCCCGCGTTTCCCAGGCCGACCGGTATGATGAACAGAAGAGATACCGGGTACCAGGTGGAGATGGAGAACCCGACGAGCCCCACCCCTAGCATCAGCGCGCTGAAGAGCAGCAGCCTGCCCCGGTTCCTGTTCCCCAGGGAGGCGATGACCAATGACCCTACCACCGCTCCAAGCCCGGAAACGCTCACCAGGACCCCCAACCCCCGCGCTCCCACGTGCAGGATGTCCTCGGTAAAGATGGGCAGCAGGAACATGTACGGCATGGAGAGCAGCACGGTCACCAGCGTCAGGAGTAAGAGGGCAAGGAGAGTGGTATTGGAGCGGATGTATCTGAGGCCATCCTTGAGGTCTCCCCAGGCGCCGCCGCCGCGTAGGGAGATGGTGCCCGTGCGGGGAAGTGAAAAAATCAGGATGGTGGCCATGACGTACAGCCCGGTCATCCCATAGTAGACGCCCTCTATTCCAATGAATTCGATCAGGAAGCCCGCCGCCGCCGGTGCCAGGAGCCGGTTGATGTTCATGCCGGCGGCGTTGAGGGAGACGGCGTTCATCAGGCCCTCCTCACCCACGATCTCCGGGATGATTGCCTGACGAGATGGCATCATGAGACCCATGATGGTGCCCTGCAAAACGGCGGCAACAATCAAATGGCCCGGCGTAATGGCCCCAAAGCTAATGGAGAGGGCGATCCCCAGGGAAACCAACCCGGAGGCCGCTTGGCCCACCAGCAGGACGTACTTCTTCTGGACCCGGTCCGCCATGACGCCTCCAAAGAGCGAGAGGAAGAGCATGGGCAGCGCGTTGGCCAGGGCCATAACACCCAGCATCGCCGGGCGCTCGGTCAAGGTGTAGATGTACCATGACCGGGCCATCATCTGCATATTCATGGCCCCCATCTGGCCCATCATGGCGGCCCAGAAGATACGGAACTGACGGTTCTTGAACGACTCGAACGTCCGGAGGGAGCCCAGGCCGCCGCCGACATGCCCTCGCCTGCCTCCGTAGCCGTCCGCGGCATTCATCCCCGCGGCAACTCTATCCGCGTCTTGAGGTCGAGTGGCCTCTGTGACTCGGCGTCCCTCTCCTGGAGGTTCCGGCTCCTGCATGCTCTTGCTAGCCCGCCTTACACTCGGTGCACTGGCACAGGTCCCGGAGAAGTGTGAAGGGATAGATGCCAGTTTCGTGGAGGTCGCTCCAGAGGAACTGCACGGCGTAGTTGCCTATCTGTATCCACTCAACTGCCTCCACACCGCTGGAGATATCGCCCAGCATGACGATGCGCTGCCCCGTCATCTCGCTAACGCAGTGCGCGCAGCCGCACTGGGAGCGGAGATACCGGTACTCGTGGTAGCCCTGGTGGCCGTCCTCCCACTGGATATGGATACCGTCGGGCAGTAGGGCGATCTCTTTGAGCGTGGGGTGCTTCTGGGCCATGGTTCACTGATAATGATTTACTGATACTGCTAGAGGGGGCTATGCTGGCTGAGGCTGCCCGCCGAAGGCCGTCCGGCGCAGCTCCTTGACCCCCTCGTCGGTGACGCCGCGGCGACTCAGCTCCTCAAAGAGGGCCTCCTGGTCGGGCAGGAACGTCACGTCGCCGACGATCATCTCGGAGCACACCTCCACAATCTCCGGGTTGCACTCCGGGGACACGGCCCACCCCATCATGGTGCCCTTGATACAGAGGAACGGCTTTTCGGTGTGATAGTGGCGCATCCTCAGAGTGCCTCCTTGCCGCACTCCCTCGCCTTAGCGGTTCGGCATATCCGCAGGTGTCGCGGGCCTCTTGACGTCCGCTTGTGGTGAGGGGGGTGGATTGCCGTTCTCCAGTATAGCCCACGGAGTCTTGCTAGGCAAAAGGTTCACCACTCACCTGCACGCCCCGGCCTCTTCTCGCAAGGGCGGGCCATCTTTGATAGGATATATTCCAGGGGTGAGGTATACGCAGCTAAACTGGCGATAGGATATCTCTGGGAGGCAAACTATGAGCAATCAGTCAGACAGCCTTGGTGCCTCAGCCACGCTGGATACACCCCTTGGCTCGGTAACCTACTATCCGCTGGAGCGCCTTGAGGCCACCGGAGCCGTCCACCTGGACAGCCTGCCCTTCTCCCTCCGCGTCCTCCTGGAGAACGTCCTCCGGAACCAGGACGGCAGGCTGGTGACCCCGGATGACCTCCAGGCGGCAACCCAGTGGAGCGCCCAGGCCACGCCCCGGCGTGAGATTCCATTCATGCCCACGCGGGTGCTCCTGCAGGACTTCACCGGCGTTCCCGCCGTGGTGGACCTGGCTGCCCTCCGCTCCGCCATGGACCGCATGGGTGGCGACCCCACGCTGATCAACCCCGGCGTCCCCGCCGACCTGGTCATCGACCACTCGGTGCAGGTGGACTACTTCGGCACCCAGTACGCCTTCATGCTCAACGTCGAGAAGGAGTACGAGCGCAACCGAGAGCGGTACGTGCTGCTCCGGTGGGCGCAGTCCGCCTTCCAGAACTTCCGGGTGGTGCCGCCGGGCACCGGCATCGTGCACCAGGTGAACCTGGAGTACCTGGCCGACGTTATCTCCACCAAGACCGTAGACGGGCGTACCGTGGCATTCCCGGACACCGTGGTCGGCACCGACTCCCACACCACCATGGTCAACGGTCTCAGCGTCCTGGGCTGGGGCGTCGGCGGCATCGAGGCCGAGGCCGTTCTCCTGAGCCAGCCCTACTACATGCTCATGCCGGAAGTCGTCGGCTTTAGGCTGACCGGCGCCCTCCGCGAGGGCACCACGGCCACGGACCTGGTCCTGACCGTCACGGAGATGCTGCGCAACAGGGGCGTGGTGGAGAAGTTCGTGGAGTTCTTCGGCTCCGGCCTCTCCAACCTGCCCCTGGCCGACCGTGCCACCATCGGCAACATGTCTCCCGAGTACGGCGCAACCGTTGGCTTCTTCCCTATCGACAACGAGACCCTCCGCTACCTCCGCAACACCGGCCGCGAGTCGGCGCAGGTGGAGCTTGTTGAGCGATACGCCAAGGCCCAGGGCCTCTTCCGCACCGACGATACCCCGGACCCCCACTATACCGATACCATGGAGTTGGACATGGCCACCGTGGAGCCCTCCCTGGCCGGACCGAAACGCCCTCAGGACCGGATACCATTGGCCCAGATGGAGCAGCGCTTTGCCACCGCCTTCGGGGACCAGCTCCGCTCCAACGGAGCGCCCGTGGACGTAGAGCTGGACGGCGAACATACGGAGATCACCGATGGCTCCGTGGTCATCGCGGCCATCACCAGCTGCACCAACACCTCCAACCCAACGGTGATGGTCGGTGCCGGGCTGCTGGCCAAGAACGCCGTGGAGCGTGGCCTGAACAAAAAGCCATGGGTCAAGAGCAGCATGGCCCCCGGCTCCCGCGTTGTTACCGACTACCTGGACGGCTCCGGCCTCACCCCCTTCTTGGAGGCTCTCGGCTTTCATACCGTCGGCTACGGCTGCACCACCTGTATCGGCAACAGCGGCCCGCTACCGGAGGCCGTCTCGGATGCCGTCACCGACCATGACCTGATCGCCGCCGCCGTGCTCAGCGGAAACCGCAACTTTGAGGGGCGCATCCACTCCCAGGTCAAGGCCAACTACCTTGCGTCGCCCATGCTTGTTGTGGCCTACGCCCTGGCCGGTCGGGTGGATGTCGACCTGGACCAGCAGCCGCTGGGCCACGATTCCAACGGCCAGCCCGTCTACCTTCGGGACATCTGGCCCTCTCAGGAGCAGGTCCGCAAGACGGTGACCGAGTCCCTTAAGCCTGAGATCTTCACCAACCGGTACGCCGCGGTGTTCGACGGCGATGAGGAGTGGCAGAGCTTGCCTGTCCCCCAGGGCGACCTCTTCGCCTGGGAGTCAGATTCCACCTACGTACAGGAGCCACCCTTCTTCCAGGAGATGCCCATGGAGCCGCCGCCGGTTCAGGACATCCTGGGCGCCCGTGTCCTGGCCCTCCTGGGCAACTCCGTCACCACCGACCACATCTCGCCGGCGGGGGCCATCCCCGCGTCCAGTCCCGCCGGGCTGTTCCTTATCGAGCACGGGGTAGAGCGGGCGGACTTCAACACCTACGGCGCTCGCCGTGGCAACCACCAGGTGATGATACGCGGCACCTTCGGCAACATCCGCCTGCGCAATAAGCTGACCCCTCCTGATAAGGAGGGCGACTGGACACTCCACCTCCCCAGCGGTAATGAGATGCGCATCTATGACGCCTCCGTCATCTATATCCAGGATGGCGTTCCCCTGGTGGTGATCGCCGGTAAGGAGTACGGGGCGGGCAGCTCCCGGGATTGGGCCGCCAAGGGCCCGATTCTCCTGGGCATCAAGGTTGCCATAGCGGAGAGCTACGAGCGTATCCACCGGAGCAACCTGGTGGGCATGGGTATCCTGCCCCTCCAGTTCAAGCCAGGCGAAAGCGCGGAGACCCTCGGCCTCACCGGCCACGAGACCTTCGACTTCGCCGGCATCGCCCAGGGGCTGACGCCGGGCCAGGAGCTCCAGGTCCGCGCCCGCACCGACGACGGCAAGGAGACGGTGTTTACCACCATCCTCCGCATCGATACGCCCGTGGAGGTGGAGTACTACCGCAACGGCGGCGTCTTGCAGACCGTGCTCCGTCGCATCCTCCGGGACAGTGGCGTAAGCTAAGACCGTACCCGAGGTAGGACGCCTCTTCTCAGCTTCGGTGATCGCCTTTTTCGCCAGTGCTGCTTGAATTGCAGTTGCAGCTGCCTTGTCCCGTCTGTTATATTTCGGCTATTCATTGGTTCGGTAAGTCATCCTAGTTCGAGGAGGCGCATCATGGCCAATGATTTCGTGTCATGGCAGATTGATACCAATAGTCCTGAGAAGCTTCAGCAATTCTACGCTAACCTCTTCGACTGGGAGGTCGACCCCGCTGGCGGCCACGTTCAGATGCTCAAGACGAAGACCGGACAGAGCGTCAGCGGGGGTATCCACCTGAACCACGACCCGGAAGAAAGCGGCCAAATGGCCATTCGTGTCCAGGTGGATGACGTCCAGGCATACCTGGACAAGGCCAAAAGCCTGGGCGGCAAGACAATCGAAGAAACTCACCAAGTCGGGTCAGGCAATACCGTCGCGACGTTCTCAGATCCTGAAGGGAACGTCATGATCCTTGTCAGCGACCCTCAGCTCCCCCATGCCCATGAACATGTTGAACCTGGCCAACACGGTCATTCCCACGGTGGCCCGGGCGGCCATACTCATGGTGCCGTAGACCCTTCCATCGTGGCCACTGAGCGTGGGCTGTGGGCCGTCAAATGGTCGTTTGTCGGTCTGATCTCCACCGCCCTGTTTCAGGTGGTCATCGTCGCGGTGTCAGGGAGTGTGGCGCTGCTTGCGGACACCATTCACAACTTTGGCGATGCCTCCACCGCTATCCCATTGTGGATCGCCTTCACCCTGGCAAAGCGAAAGGCTAGTCAACGGTTCACCTATGGCTATGGTAGGGGGGAGGATTTTGCGGGTCTGTTGATCGTTGTCGCCATCCTGCTTAGCGGTCTAGCTGCTGGCTACGTGTCCCTGGTACGCCTCTGGGAGCCGCGGACGATTGAGTTTCCCTGGGTCGTGGTTGGTGCCGCACTGGTGGGCTTCCTTGGCAATGAAGGCGTGGCGCTGTTTCGTATGAAAGTTGGCAAGGAGATTGGCAGTGCTGCCCTTATCGCTGACGGGTATCATGCTCGCGTGGATGGCCTTACCAGTCTGGCTGTCCTTTTCGGGGCGGTGGGATCAATGCTCGGATATCCCATCGTGGACGCCATTGTAGGCCTTGTCATATCTGTATTTATCTTCCGCATTCTCTGGAGTAGTTCGAAGCTGGTCCTGGGCCGCTTGCTGGACGGAGTCGACCCGGAATTGGTCGACCAGCTCCGGCATGCAGCGCAACATTCCGAAGGTGTCCTGGGAATCACCGAGGTAAGGGCACGGTGGCTGGGCCACCAGGTTAGCGCCGAGCTCAATATAGCCGTGAGCCCCAAGCTCTCCGTTGAGAAGGCACATGCAATCGCCATAGAGACGCGGCACCAGATGTTGCATGATATGCCCCATCTTGCCAATGTCACTATTCATATCGACCCTGCAGGCTCATCTGGTGAGGCGTACCATCGTGTAGCTGATCACGTCCACGGCGATCTGCCTGCTCATTCCCATCCGTAGAAATCCTTGAGTGGCTGCTTCTGAGGGTGACGGTATATGCCGCCCCTATCGCAAAGCAGCGCTCCAGGGATATCATCCCTGGAGCGCTCACGTCACTCGCTGGGTGTTCCTTTACTCACCATGTGAGTAAAGACCATATGAAGCGGGCTACTCTTTCGGCTTCAGCTCATCCACCTTAGCCCGCGTCGCTTCCTTGTCCTTGAAGTAGTCGTAGTGGATAGGTATCCACTCCTTCCACTGGTCCGGTGTGTCCTCTTCCGCGAAGATGGCCACCACCGGGCACACCGGCTCGCACGCCGCACAGTCGATGCACTCGTCCGGCTCAATGTAGACGATCCTCTCCTCTGGGTCGTCCAGCCCGTAGATGCAGTCCACGGGGCACACGTCTATGCATGCGCCATCCTTCAAATCGACACAAGGCTCGGCGACGATGTAGGTCACGGTCGTACTACCTCCTCTCCCGGCACGCGGGAGTCCACTCCGGTCGGGCCGCTCTCATCCTTGGGGCGGTCCCACCTATTATATGCACCGTTCTCCATAAGGGCAACAGGATAAATCAGCTTGTTGGCTCAAGTATAGCAGTAACGGTAATAACCAGGATACCACAGCGCCTACGCCGGCACCAGGCTCGCCGCCTCGTGTTGCTCGTCCGCGTGGTAGGAGCTCCGCACCAGCGGCCCGGCCGCCACGTGCCGGAACCCCATCCGCACGCCCTCCTTTTGCAACTTCTGGAACTCCTCTGGCCTGTAGAACCGGGCCACGGATACGTGCATGGCGGAGGGCCGCAGGTACTGGCCTATGGTCAGCAGGTCGCACTTCACCGAGCGTAGGTCAGCCATCGTCTCCAGCACCTCCTCCGTCGTTTCCCCCAGGCCCACCATCATGCCTGACTTGGTGACCGCCCCCGGCCTGAGCTCCTTGGCCTGCCTCAGCAGCTCCAGTGAGTAGTCGTAGTCCCCCTTGGGCCGCACGCCGTGGAACACCCGTCGCACCGTCTCGATGTTGTGGTTGAGCACCTGCGGCTCCGCCTGGAGGACGGTCTCCACCCCTCGCCGGTCGAAGTCCGGGATCAGCACCTCCACCCGGCACCGGGGCAGCCGCTCACGGATCTTCCTGATGCACTGGGCGAAGATGAACGCGCCGCCATCGGGAAGGTCGTCCCGGTTGACGGAGGTGATGACCACGTACCGGAGCCCCATCTGCTCCACCGTGGCGGCCAGTCGCGCCGGCTCCTCCAGGTCCAGCCCCAGCGGCTTGCCGGAGGTCACGGCGCAGTAGCGGCAGGCCCGCGTGCAGATGTCCCCCAGGATCATGAAGGTGGCGCTGCGCCTCTCCCAGCACTCGCCGATGTTGGGGCAGTGGGCCTCCTCGCACACCGTATGAAGCCCGCCGTCGCGCAGGAGGTTCCGTAGCTGGATGTAGTTTGGCCCGCCCGGCGCCTTCACCTTGAACCAGGGCGGTAGCCTGTGTGCCACTTCTCGCGGTTGCTCCACGTAATGCCTCCACAAGGATAATAGCAGATTCCGTGTGTACCTGTGGAAGGAGCTTTATTCCCTTCGGCAAAGCATTGAGTGATTGTTCAAGTGCTGCAAGTAATCTCGCTGACTGGAGCGTTAATGCTTTCCCAGGCGAAGGCGGATCGCCCTTCACGTCACGATGTCGGTGTTGGCCTTCCAGCCGACGGCCTTGGTTCACGTCTTGGCAGGAGAGACTGCTGATATGAGATGTATGGTGAGGAAGGTGGCTTAGGTTGTCACGGCGAGGCTTCGTCTCTTGGGGGCCTCAGGAATCTCGATCTCTTCACTAATGCTACCCTATATGTAAAAGGGGAATTGGAATTCCCTTGCTCGCTCTCTACGTGTGCGTGTGCCTCGGCCCACTGTAGCCAAGCCCGCTGAATTTCTTCGGGGCGCCACACAACACTCGGGTTGAAGACCGGAGTCGTCTGATTTGCAGGTACGTCCACCTTCGCTACCGCCTCTACAAAATCGGCGGCCCTTAACTGGGCCTGTCCGGCCCCGTCCAGACGTTCAATGCAGAGATGTTCCAGGGCAGCAGAGATGTTCCAGGGCAGAACCCGACTCTACCACGCGCTGTACGTGGAACACAGAGAGCTTTCGATCGCTGGCACTGAAAGCAGTAGGGAACGGCTCTTTGGCCTGAGAATTCCACCTATCCTGTTCCACGAAGCGGCAGAGCCAATCTTCATCGGGTACATCCAAAAGCTACTCCCAGGCTACTTCTTGGAGAGAATCCAAGGTAGTTCAGCAATATGGTGGATGTCTAGAGCTTTTATACCCTCTTCAGCCCCAAACAATGCTGCTTCAACGACACCATCCCTGTCTATTTCGACAAACAGTTGCTCACCGGATGGCCGCCGAGCACCCAAGGAGAGGAGACCATCATCAGTCACAGAAACGTCCACTTGCTTCAGGGAGCGTTGTGCCCAACGGAGGAATCCCACAACATCTGAAAGCACGTGCTCAGGAGGCCCGCTGTTCATATATAAGTCTATGGAGTGCTGAATCTGAATATCGAAGCGGTGCGTTGATCTGCCTGGATAGGTCCCTAATTCCTGCCAGCCTCCTGCCTTTACAGATGGGCCTACGCCGATGAACAGGACTGTAGATTCGCCCCATGAGGCGTCTGTCGCCTCCAACACCCCAAAATCCGACTCCGTTGCATTGATATTCTGCCCAATGAGAATCGTATTCTCCGGGGAAACGGCCACCACCCTCACGTCGTCGTCGGAGTCCATTCCCCAGTAGAAAATCCCAGATTGTGCGAAGGGGGTTACCTGTACAATCGGAGTTTCCAATGGCAGATAGTCACTGGCGACTATTGAGAACCGAGGAGTCCCAAAGAAGATAGGATTTACCTCATCCCCGAGATTCAACCGAGTCTTGTTGAGGGGAGCAAGTGGTAGGTATAGCGTCCCCAGTTGATCTCGCCGCGTAGTGTGGACTGATCTTACACGAACGCGGTTCATGGTTGTCATGTCACATCAATCTCCGTACTAACTCAATCTCCGTACTAACCCAACTAGGTGCTCATATTGACTATCCAATTGATCTCCAAGATTTGGAGTAGGCGGCCATCCCGCTTCACCAACTTCTTCAGAACTGTTGAAGTTGATCATTAGTTTTCCCTCTGTGCTCCGACTGAACTCGAGATTCCAAGTCTTGTTTTCGGCTTCAAGTGAGATTGAAACCCCCTTGCTGCCAATTATCGCCCCTCCTAGCCTGTCTGAAACCGCCAGAGCAATCAGATTATCAGCCAGCCAAGTCTCGGGATCGACTTCGCCTAGGCTGACCAAGGCTATAAAGTTGACACCATAGGACTTCACATCAGTCTGATACCAGGTGAGGAACTGCAGTAGCGTGCGCGGAATCAGGTTTTTGGCAGAGGCAGGGTCATCACCCTGATATCTAACATTGATCTTGTTGGGAGAGAACAGCACCTCTATTTGGTCTCGGTTACTACTTATTAAAGTTTCACCTGACTGCGACACTCCTGTTGCTAAAGGGGGTCTCAGCAGTTGAGTCATCGCATCCTGAGTGATTTGAGGCGGCTCAAGAGGTGCCTCGACCACCACCGCGATAGTGGTCATCGTCAGGTCTAGGTTGTTGTTAGTTACCATGATCCCCTATCTCGTCTACCCAACTATACCACAAGCGGTATCATTTTCTCAGGTGTCCGCACCCAGTCGACCAATATCATATCAGCCCCAAAGAGCGGTACAAGGGCATCGACAGCGTACAAAAATCTCCTCTGTGGAGGAAAGTTGTTCACTTTTCTCCTACCCTGTCCAGTTTTGAAGGTGGAGCCTCCAGAGAGTATAGTAGGGACAGAGGCCTGCACCGTGAGCAGCGTGGCCTCAGGGCGATGAGCAACAACAGCGTTATCCTCACCCAGGACCTGACCAAGTTCTATGGTAGCCACATGGCGGTCTCCAGGGTGAACTTGGAGGTTCAACGGGGGGAGGTGTTTGGATACCTGGGCCCCAACGGCGCGGGCAAGACGACGACCATCCGTACGCTGCTGGATTTCATCAGGCCCACCAGCGGCACCGCCACGGTCCTGGGGCTGGATTCGCGCCGGGACAGCCGTGAGATCAGACGGCGTGTCGACTACCTGCCCGGTGACATGGTGCTGTACGACAGGATGACCGGCGGCGAGCTGCTGAGCTATATGGCCAACCTGAGAGGGGGCGTGGACTGGAGGTTTGTCCAAGAGCTGGTGGAGCGCCTGCAGTGCAATCTCTCACAGTCGATTCGTTCGCTCTCCAGGGGCAACAAGCAGAAGATAGGACTGGTCCAGGCGTTCATGCACAGGCCGGAGCTTATCATCATGGACGAGCCGACCAGCGGCCTTGACCCGCTCATGCAGCAGGAGTTCTACCGCATGGTCGAGGAGGTCAGGAACGACGGACGCACGGTGTTCATCTCGTCCCACAACATGCCGGAGGTGGAGAGGGTCTGCGATCGCGTCGGTATAATACGCAGAGGTGAGCTTGTCGCCGTTGAGGACGTTGGAGCACTGAAAGAGCGGGCGCTGCATCAGCTGGAGATTCATTTCGCTACACCCGTGCCACAGGAGGCGTTCGCCAACTTGCCGGGCGTTCGTGACGTGACGGTGGAGGACGGTCTACTGCACTGCACCGTCATGGGCAAGCCCGACGCCCTCATCAAGGCCGCCGCTCGGTTTGAGGTCGTCAAGCTGATCAGCCATGAGCCGAACCTGGAAGACATCTTCCTCTCCTACTACAGCGACGACGAGGGCGAGGTAGATGCTGCGTAACGTGTTTTTGAAGACGCTCCGCGACCAGCGCAGGTCGCTGATATGGTGGTGTATTGGTCTCACTGCTCTGACGTGGCTCACGGTCCTCTTCTATCCAAGCGTTCGTGATGTGCCGGACTTCAACGAGCTGTATGAGCAGATGCCGGAGGCGCTTGCGAAAATGTTTGCGGGAGAGTTCTCGGACCTCACGTCACCGGAAGGATTCTTGAACAGCCAGCTTTTCTTCTTTGTCGTGCCTATCATATTTCTGGTCTTTGCCATTGCTCGGGGGAGCGGTGCTATCGCCGGTGAGGAGGAGCGGGGCACGCTGGACCTGCTGCTCTCCAATCCGTTGACGCGCTCGCAGGTGCTGGTGCAGAAGTTCGCCGCCATGCTCGTCGCCGTTCTGGCGCTGGGGTTTGTCATCTGGCTCGGCATGGCTATCGGTGTGGTGGTCGTGGATATGGAGATCAGCCTCATGCGGTTGGCGGAAGCGACCCTGAGCGCTGCGTTGCTGGCGGCGGTCTTCGGCGCGCTGGCGTTGGCCGCGGGCAGCGCCACCGGCAAGCGCGGGTTGAGCATCGGCGTGGCCAGCGCCATCGGCGTTGCGGCCTATTTCCTCAACGCCCTCGCACCCCTGGTCGACGTTCTGGAACCGCTGACCAGGCTATCGCCCTTCTACTACTATATCGGCGCGGACCCGCTGACCAACGGGCTGAACCTTCTGCATGCCGCCGTCCTGACCGGGCTCACGCTGGCGTTGCTGGCCGTGGCCCTGGTCACCTTCGAGCGACGGGACCTGGCCGTATGACGACCGTAGCGGTGGAGCGGGGCCAGCGGCTGCGACTCGTCCTGGAGTCCGTGGGCCAGCTGGGCGATTCCCTGGCCCACTACCAGGACAAACCCGTATTCGTCTTCGGCGGCATCCCCGGAGAGGAGGTCGTGGTGGAGGTCGTGCGCCTCCGCAAGCAGTACATCGCCGCTCAGGTCGTCGAAGTGCTCACGCCGTCGCCACACCGGGTCTCGCCGCCGTGCCCCTACTACGGTGACTGCACCGGCTGCCAGTGGCAGCACGTCAGCTATGATCACCAGCTTCACCTCAAGCGGGAGGCCGTCCTGGACGCCCTCCGGAGCGTGGAGGGCCTTTCCCACGTAGCCGTCCTTCCCACGCTCCCCTCCAAGCAGCAGTTCGGCTATCGGAACCACGCCCGCTTCACCATCGGCCCTGAAGGGACCCTCGGTTTCGTGCACCGGGAGCGGCGTCGATTTGTGGAGATCCGGGAGTGCCTCCTGATGGACCCCCGCATCAACGACTCCCTGGGCCGGCTTCAGGGCCACTGTGGTGAGACCACCCAGCTCTCCATCCGCTACGGCCCGGATACCGGCGACTGGCTCATTCAGCCCACCCTCAAGGCTGCGGACATGCCCCTGGAAACGGGGCAGAAGCACTACAAGGACAGCATCCTGGGAGTCCCGTTCCGCGTGGCCGCCTCCTCCTTCTTCCAGGTCAACATCAAGCAGGCGGAGCTCCTGGTACGGCTGGTGCGGACTGGGCTTCAGCTGACCGGTGGTGAGGTGGTGTTGGACGCCTACGCCGGCGTCGGTACCTTTGCCGCCCTCCTGGCTCCTCACGCCGCCAGGGTCATCGCCATCGAGGAGTCCGCGTCGGCCATCCAGGATGCCGGTGAGAACCTCGCCGCCTTCCTCAACGTTCAGATTCGCCAGGGCAAGGTCGAGGATCTCCTGGCGGATCTGGACGTACCCGTTCACGCCGTGGTCGTCGATCCGCCCCGCGCCGGGTGTCACCCGGGAACCCTGGAGTCGCTGATGAAGCTGGCGGCGCAACGGCTGGTCTACGTCTCCTGTGATCCAACCACTCTCGCCCGGGACCTGCGGCTGCTGACCCAGGGGCCCTATGACATCGAAACGGTGCAGCCGGTGGACATGTTTCCCCAGACCCACCACGTGGAGTGCGTGGCCACTCTGGCGCTACGCATCCCTCACCACTCCGACGGTGCGCCCCAGGCCGTGGCGGAGGTGCCCGCCCCGGAGATCATCCTGGTCTCCGCTTCACCCCGGCGCGTGCAGATCCTGGAGCGGGCCGGCATTCCCGTGAGCGTGGTGCCCTCGGAAACAGAGGAGGCAGCTGCAGAGGGAGAGCCGGAGGCGCAGGTGGAGGCGTTGGCCCTTGCCAAAGCACGTGCGGTGGCCTCCTCCGCGGGGAGCGGCCTTGTCCTCGGAGCCGATACGCTGGTGGTGGACGGCGACGCGGTCATGGGCAAGCCTCAGGATCGTGACGATGCCCTGGCCATGCTCCGGAGGCTGAAGGGCCGGCGGCACCGCGTCCTTACCGGCGTGGCGGTGGTGGAGGCCGGCTCCGGCGATGCCCGCACCGCCTCACGGGAGAGCGGGGTTACCATGCGACCGTACAACGACGCAGAGTATGGAGGCATACGTCTCCTCCGGGGCACCGTTGGACAAGGCCGGGTCGTACGGCATCCAGGACGCCTCTTTCCATCCGGTGGCAAGCGTGGAGGGGTGCTACCTGAACGTGGTGGGGCTACCCCTCTGCCTGGCTATATCCCTTCTATGGGAGCAGGGCGCGTCCCTGGACGGCGTGGCCGCTCCGCCGGAGTGCGGCGATTGTCCTTTGGGGAGGGTGGTTGAATGAATTTCATGGGCATCGGCACCCTGGAGATCCTCTTCATCATCGTCATTGCCCTTCTCATCCTGGGCCCCAATCGGATGATAGAGACGGCCAGGACGCTGGGCAAATACATCCGAGAGTTTCAGCGGACCGCCTCTGACGTGCCTCGGCTCCTCTCCCTGGACGAGGAGCCACCCCCAGCCCTACCGCCCCGGCAGTCGGTCGCCCGTGAGGAGGCAGATCAGCGGGACGGTGAAGAGCAGACCCCACCTTCAGAGACGTAGCGAGTCATGGCGGACCAACAGGAGAGTCAGCTGACCATATGGGAGCACCTTGACGAGCTCCGCAAGCGCCTCTTGATCGCCGTCGTCGCTACGCTGGCGGGGGCCGGAGTCGCCTTCGCGTTCCACCGCCCTATCCTTCGCTTGCTCATGGGGCCGGCGCGCGGGTTCCCCTCCCTCCCGGACTCCAAGCTGGTCTTCACCGATATGACCGAGATGCTCGGCATTACCATGAAGGTCTCCATCATGGGAGGCCTCGTTCTCGCCATGCCCGTGGTGGTCTATGAGCTGATCATGTTCATCGCCCCGGGCCTTACGCCTCGGGAGCGACGGTATCTGCTGCTCTTCCTACCGGGCATCACCGCTGCCTTTGTACTGGGAGTACTCTTCGGCTACTTCATTCTCCTTCCGCCGGCGTTACGGTTCCTGCTCACCTTCAACTCCGACATCGCCACGCCCTTCATCCGGGTTGGGAACTATATGAACCTGGTCTTGAGGCTCCTGTTCTGGCTGGGCGTCGTCTTTGAGACCCCCATCGTAATGTTCCTTCTGGCCAGGTTGCACATTGTGACCTACAAGACCTTCGCTCGGAGGCGGCGTATAGCCATCGTCGTGGCCTTTGTTCTGGGAGCCATCATCACCCCCACCTTTGATCCTATCAACCAGACCCTCGTGGCCCTGCCCATCATCCTGCTGTATGAGACTGGCATATGGCTGGCGTGGCTGGCCCGCCGCGGTGACAAATCGGAGGTCCACGATGCGCCAGAGGCTCAAGGCTCAGGGAGCTGATGACTTTTGTGGCCGGGAATCCTGAGGGTCCAAGACCCCGTTATCGCTCACCGTGACGACGGCAACACCCTCATATTCCTCTCTTTCACCCTGGAGCGGGAGTTGAGCCGGCGCTACAACCGTGGAGGGACGGTGCCTTCACGCACAGTCCAATCTCGTAAAAAAAAGCCCCTCGCCTCTAGCAGGGGCTCTGAGAAAGCGGGGGGTTCTGAAAAAGCAGGGGGCTGAATACGTCGTTTGAAGTGTCGCTAGCTTTTTGTCTTCTCGGGTTCCTTGCTCTCTTCCTTGGCCTTGATGCTCTCAGCATCGTCCTCTCCGGACTGGCCCCTCTTGAACGCCCGGATACCTTTCCCCAGCGCGCCGCCTATCTCCGGCAAGCGGCCCACTCCAAAGACCAGCAGCACAATGAACAGGATGATGGCGAGCTCGAATGGACCTGGCGTCCCTATAAGAAACATCTCGTCCTCCTCCCCCAGGCCTGGGCCTGAGCGCCGCACCCTCATCATAGATGAGTGGCCCTGGAAAGGCAAGGCAGCGGCCGCTCTTGACCGAAGCTGTGGACGAGGCTAGACTTGCTGAGGCAAGCCAGCGCCTACGTGCTCGTTGCCTGCTCTGAGCGGCAGCACGGAAGCAACATAGAGGAGCCCATGATGACCACCGCGCACAAACCACGTCCCCAGCCAACGCCGGATACGCAACCCTTCTGGGACGCCGTCAATCGCCATGAGCTCATGCTTCCCAAGTGCAAGTCGTGCGGCAAGCTCCACTACTTTCCCAGGCCCTTTTGCCTCCACTGCTTCTCCTGGGACCTTGAATGGGTCGCATGCAGTGGCAGGGGGAAGGTCTACAGCTACGTGATCAACTATCGGCCCGCCCCGGGATTTGAAGCGGACGCCCCCTACGTCATCGCCGTGGTGGAGCTGGAGGAGGGGCCCAGGATGATGGCGAACATGATCGGCGTGGAGCCTGACCCGCAATCGGTCCTGGTGGACATGCCCGTGGAGATCGCCTTCGAGGATGTCGATGACGGTTCCGCCATCTTCAAGTTCCGGCCGGTCTAGTCTCCGTATCCCGTCCCTATTTTCGCTACTTGTTACGACTTTGTTACAGCCCCTCGGTAGCTCCGGAGCAGGCTGCAATCTCCCACCTGTCGTGTATAATGGTTAGATATGCCTGAAGGGATCGTCGTTGCCTGACTATGATGTAGCCGTCATTGGAGCGGGGCCGGGTGGGTATGTAGCCGCTATCCGTGCCGGCCAGCTTGGTCTGAAAACCGCCGTGGTGGAGCAGGACGAGCTGGGCGGCATCTGCCTCAACTGGGGTTGCATTCCCACCAAAGCGCTCCTCCGCAACGCCGAGGTCCTTCAACTCTTCCATCGCGCCCAGGATTTCGGCATCTCCTTCGACAACCTACGCTACGACTACGGCGTCGCCATCGATCGGAGCCGTGCCGTGGTCGGGACCCTCACCCGCGGGGTGGCCACCCTGCTGCGAAAGAACAAGGTGGAGCACATCAAGGGTACGGCGCGCCTGCAGGATGCCCACACCCTGGAGGTCTCGCCCAACGGACATCCCATCACTGCCGCCAATGTGATCATCGCCACGGGTACGCGACCCTCCTCCATCCCAGGTCTCACCGTGGATGGTGACCGGGTCATCACCAGCCGCGAGGCGCTGGAGCTTCGAGAGGTGCCGGAGCGTATCGTTATCATCGGCGGCGGTGCCACCGGCGTCGAGTTTGCCTACCTCTATAACGCCTACGGCAGCCAGGTGACCATCGTGGAGATGTTGCCGCACCTCCTGCCCGGTGAGGACGATGAGATCAGTCAGCTTCTGGAGCGCTCTTTCAACCGCCAGGGCATCACCTTCCACATAGGCGCCAAGGTGACCAGCGCCACCGTCTCTGACGTAGGCGTGCGCATAGAGGTGGACACGGGTGGAGAGACAGCCGTCCTGGAGGCCGATCGGGTCCTGGTGGCCGTGGGCGTCCTGCCCAACACCGGTGACCTGGGCCTGGACGGCCTGGGGGTCACTCTGAAGCGGGGATTCGTAGAGGTGGACGGCTCCATGGCAACTGGCGTTCCGGGCCTCTATGCTATCGGAGATGTTACCGGCATCATGCCCCTGGCCCACGTGGCCCAGGCCCAGGGTGTCCTCACCGTGGAGCGTATCGCAGGGGTGGAGGCCCCGGACATGGACTACCAGGCCATGCCTCGCGCCACCTACTGCCATCCCCAGGTCACCAGCTACGGCCTTACGGAGAAGCAGGCCGTAGGCCAGGGTTACCAGGTCAAGGTTGGGAAGTTCCCCTTCCAGGCCAGCGGCAAGGCCCTCGCCATCGCCGATTCCGAGGGGATGGTCAAGATTGTGGCGGACGGAGCCTCCGGAGAGATCCTTGGTGCCCACATGATCGGCCCTGAGGTGACGGAGATGCTTGGCGAGCTCTCCCTCGTCGGGCTGCTGGAGGGCACCAGCCGTGAAATAGGGCGGATGGTGCATTCCCACCCCACCCTCTCAGAAGCCTTGAAGGAGGCGGCGCTCGGTGTCGATGGCCAGGCGATTCACATCTAATCCCATGCGCAGATATGATGACTTGACAGACCCCCACGGTGGGAGTTACAACCTAGGGTAACTGCCTTCACGGGCTTGCCCAGAGGCACGGAGACCGCGCGGGAGCATCTCTCGGGCGGATAGATACAGCGAGGAGCGTTATGAAACAGGCGACAAAGGCCATGGATAAGGCCACACTGGTGGGCTACTACCGCGAGATGGCACGGATTCGAGCGTTTGAGGAGCGTGCCGCCGAGCAGTATATGCATGGCAAGATCCGCGGCTTCCTCCACCTCTATATCGGCGAGGAGGCCATCGCCGTCGGCGCCATCTCCACCCTGGAACCACAGGACTACGTGGTCACCCACTACCGCGACCACGGCCACGCCCTGGCCCGCGGCATGGAGCCGAAGACGATCATGGCGGAGCTGTTCGGCAGGAGCACCGGGAGCAGTGGAGGAAAGGGCGGCTCCATGCACCTCTTCGATGCATCCAGGAACTTCGCAGGCGGCTACGCCATCGTCGGCGGCCAGCTCCCCCTGGCCCTGGGCCTCTCCCTGTCCATCTCCTACAAGCATGAAGAGCGCATGGTCCTCTGCTTCCTGGGAGACGGCGCCCTCAACGAGGGCGAGTTCCATGAGACCATGAACCTCGCTTCCCTCTGGCGGCTGCCCATGGTCTTCTTCTGCGAAAACAATCTCTACGGAATGGGCTCCCACGTGAAGGATACCGTGGCCGCCCCCGAGATCTTCCGTATAGCGGAGGCCTACAACATGCCCTCCCAACGCATAGACGGCATGAGCGTGCTGGAGGTCCAGGAGGCCATGCAGGATATAGTGAAGCGAGTGCGCGGCGGCGAAGGGCCCTTCTTCGTCGAGGCGCTAACCTATCGGTTCCGCGGTCACTCCATGGCCGATCCGGTGGAGTACCGGCAGAAGACCGAGGAGGAGCAGTGGCGGCAGAGGGACCCCGTTCCAACCTACAGGGAATGGCTCCTCTCAAGCGAGCTCGCTTCTGAGGGTGCGTTGAGCACAATCGATGAGGCCATTGAGCAAGAGCTGGAGGAGGCCATCCAGTTCGCGGACGAGAGCCCGGTCCCTCCCCCGGAGGCGCTGTACCAGAACGTCTACGGTGACTCCCCGGGGGGTGGCCATGCCTGAGATCAGCTACCGTGATGCCATGAGCCGGGCCCTTCGGGAGGCCCTCAACGAGGACGATAGCATGTTCATCATGGGGGAGGATGTCGGCCTCTATGGCGGTACCTACGCCGTCACCAAGGGCTTTTCTGAAGAGTTCGGCCGCCACCGAATCCTCGACACCCCCATATCGGAGTCGGCCATCCTGGGAGCGGGTGCCGGTGCGGCCATGGGAGGAGTGCATCCGGTGGTGGAGATCATGACCATCAACTTCACCCTCCTTGGGCTGGACCAGATCGTCAACCATGCCGCAAAGATCCGCTACATGTCCGGCGGGCAGTTCACCGTCCCTCTTATCATCCGCACCGTCACCGGTGCCGGCGCTCAGTTGGCCGCCACCCACTCTCAGAGCCTGGAGGGTTGGTTTGCATCGGTGCCCGGCCTCAAGGTGGTCGTGCCCGCAACCCCTCACGATGCTCTGGGCCTCTTCCGCTCCGTGCGCGAGGAGCGGGACCCCGTGGTGTTCATCGAGCACATCCTTCTCTACAGCACCAAGGGTGATGTCCCGGAGGAGCGCTATGTTGTTCCCGTGGGCAGCGCCGATATCAAGCGTTCCGGTGACGATTTCACCATCGTCGCCTACTCCCGTATGGTGCTGGTGGCCCTGGCTGCGGCGGAAGAGCTGGCCGGCCGGGGGATCAACGCTGAGGTGGTCGACCTCCGTTCTCTCCGCCCCTTGGACATGGACACGGTCCTCGGCTCGGTGAGGAAGACAGGTCATGCCATGGTGGTGGAGGAGGCCTGTCGCACCGGTGCCTTCGGTGCCGAGGTGGTCAGCGGCATCCAGGAGCATGCCTTCGACTACCTGGACGGACCCGTGTTGCGGGTCGCCGGCGCAGACGTGCCCATACCCTATGCCCAGAGCCTGGAGCAGGCGGCCATCCCCACGCCGGAGAACGTGGTACAGGCGGTGGAATCGGCCCTGGGGCGATAGACTGGCTCCGCCTGATCGTATCTGACAAGTGCAGGGGGTACTAAAGCCTCACCCCAGGCTCGTTGAACGATGGGTAGCCTGCACGGAGAATTGAGTTCAGGCGCTTCTTGATCGGTGGGAGGATATGCTTGGACGCAGTCCGGGGTGGGTTGGGAGGGTAGAGCCACCTCGTGATGCTAAGAAAGAGGGGAGCAGAAGCTACATCCCCTGCCTACCCAAAACTCTCTAAGGAGGGCGAACGCTGGCTACCAAAGTGCTTATGCCGCAGATGGGTTATGACATGCAGGAGGGCACCGTCGTCCGCTGGATGAAGCGTGAGGGTGACGAAGTTACCCGCGGCGAGCCCATCGCCGAGATAGAGACCGACAAGGCCGTGGTTGAGATGGAGGCCACCGCCGCCGGCGTGTTGCGGAAGATACTCGCCGCCGAAGGCACGGTGGCCCAGGTGGGCGAGCTTATCGGCATCATCGGAGCGTCGGACGAGGACATCAGTGCCCTGGAGGCGGAGGCTCCTGCGCCAACAATGGAAGCCCCAGCCGCGCCCCAGGCCCCGGCCGCGCCCGTCCAGGCACCGCCGCCCGCGACGGCTCCGGCTCCCTCCAAGGAGGTTAAAGCATCACCCGTGGCCCGTCGTCTGGCCCAGGAGATGGGCGTCGATCTCAACCAGGTGACCGGGTCCGGCCCCGGCGGACGCATCGTTCGGGAGGACGTGGAGGCCCTGGCATCCCAGCGCCAGGCTGCCCCGGCGGCTGCGGGAGCACCTGCCCCTGCCGAGGCGGGTCGCTTGGAGCTGACCCGCATGCGCCAGGCCATCGCTCGCAGCACCGTCCAGAGCATGCAGCAGGCCCCCCATTTCTACGTCACCTCCGAGATCGATATGACGGCGGCCATGGACTTCCGACGCCAGCTCAATCTCACCCTGGAGGAGGGCGGCCGCGTCAGCGTCAACGACCTTCTCATCAAGGCGTCGGCCCTGGCCCTGGTGAAGTTCCCAGCACTGAACTCATTCTTCAGGGGAGACCACCTGGAGACCCATCCCTACATCAACATCGGCATCGCCATCGACCTCCAGCAGGGGCTCATCGTCCCTGCCGTCGCCAACTGCGAAAGCAAAACCCTGGTGGAGATCGCCCGGGCGGCCAAGGACCTGGTCAAGCGCGCCCAGGATGGCCACCTGCACGAGTCCGAGTACGCCGGCGGCACCTTCAGCATCAGCAACCTGGGCACCCTCGATGTCGATAGCTTCAGCGCCATCATCGTGCCGCCTCAGAGCGCCGTGCTGGCCGTCGGCTCGGTGAAGAAGCAGCCCGTGGTGCGCGACAACGACCAGGTGGTGGTGCGCCAGATCATGAAGGCCACCCTCTCCGTGGACCACCGCGCCTCCGACGGCGCAGAGGGCGCCCGCTTCCTGGTGGAGCTGAAGCGTTTCCTGGAGAACCCCGTCAACCTCGTAATGGGGTAGAGGTTACGAGCTGGCCACAAGAACTGGCGTACGCTTTTCTAGAGGTCAGCATTGCCCAATGGCAGAAGAGCTAGGGGAGTAACGGCAACTGCTGCCATTGGTGCTCTTCAGAAGCTAGGGTTTACAATAGAGAGGGTGAGGGGAAGCCACTATATCCTGGCTCATACGGATGGACGACTTGTGACGATACCGAGACATGGCTTAGTGAAGCCGGGACTCCTGTTGAGTCAACTGAAAAGGATAAACGTCAGCTGGGAAGAGTTTCGAGAAGTTCTATAGGGGACGATATGGAATACACTATTATTGTTCACCCGGATGAGACCGGAGGGTATTGGTCGGAGGTTCCAGCGTTGCCAGGATGCGGCTCGCAGGGAGAAACTGTAGAGGAAGCCGTGGGGATGACGAAGGATGCCATAGAGGGATACCTGGAAGCTCTGAGGGCCCAAGGAAAGTCCATACCTAGCGATACGAGTGTGGTCGTCAAAGTAACAGTTGCGGCATAAGAGACGTAGTTTATACTGAAGCTGCCGCCTCTAGTCCTCTATCAACGGCACCAGCTCCTCTAGAGAATCGATCTGGAGCTTCGGCTCCTCCTCTCCCTCCGGCCACGCGGTGGTTCCTCTGAGCCAAACCGACGTCAACCCGGCGGCAGCGGCTCCAACCACATCGTTGGTTGGATTATCGCCGACAAACCAGGCCTCGGCTGGTGCAATCTTCATCTCCATCAAGGCGAGCTGGTATATGCGCCTGTCCGGCTTTTCCACATTCACGCTCTCGGACACGATGATCGTCTCCATATATCGTCGGATGCCGAGGGTATCGATCTTCCCGTTCTGCGAGGTACCTCTCCCATTGGTGATGATCCCCATTCGTATGCCCTTGGACAGCAGTGCATCCAGTGTGGAATATAGACCCTTCATCGGCTGAGCGCAGTGCGGAAATACAGAGGTCCAGTAGTGCTCGAACCGTTCGATGCCGGGCCGGTTGCGCCAGGGAATCGCGCTCAGGATCTCGGCGAACGCCTCCTCCCTTGGCCGATAGCCTGCATGGTCCGCCCTCTGGATAGTCGTGGCTATGGCTTCAAGACTGATCTCACCTAGCTCGGTGGCAAAGTCCTCCGCAATCCTCTCAGCGATCCTTGAGATCGAACGATGCCTGTCAACCAACGTATTATCAAGGTCAAAGAGGATGCAGCGTGGCCTCATTCGCCTGATCCCCTCTCGCTATTGGTGACCACTACCCCTTCTTCCTCCTCAACTGTTGCTGCACGGCCTCGCTGGTCAGCTCCCGCAGCTCGTCTGCGGCTATCCACGGCTCCGGTCCCTTCCCCAAAAGCGTCGCCTGGCCCTGAAGCGCCGTCAGTATAGCACCGGGCGTTTCTTGGTCTCGGTGTTTGTCTCCTAGACGCACTATTGATATTCTATGAAAATCAGATTATCATATACCTTGAGAGAGCAGGATGGATATCGTAATTTCCGCCACACACCTTGCCAAATCTCTGTCGGACATCCTCAGCCGTATCCGGTATCGTGGGGAGCGGTTCGTGATCGAACGGAACGGTGAGTCGGTGGCCACCATGATCCCCGCGACGCCGTCGCCGGGCGTACCATCTGCGCAGGTGCTGGCGCAGATGGCGCACATCATGATGCCTTGTGATGGCTTTGCCGACGACGTAGAGCGCATCCAGCAGACTCAGCCGATGGAAGAGTTGGCGGAGTGGCCGTCGTAGTCGATTCCAGCGTCTTCATCGCCCTGGAGCGCAAGGGCCTTCCCCTCGGTTCCCTGGCAGCAGAGATGCAGCCTGACGAGCCCGTCGCCTTGGCCGCCATTACCGCCTCGGAGTTGCTCGTCGGCGTCCGCCGCGCGGCTACCCAGGCACAGCGCCTCGCACGAGAGTCGGTCGTAGAGGCTATCCTTGGAGCCTTTCCTATCCTCCCCTTCGATCTTCAGGCCGCACGCATCCATGCCGGCCTGTCCGCTGATCTCTTCGCCGCGGGACAGGCCATCGGTGCGCACGATCTCCTTATCGCGGCTACCGCCCTGGCTCACGGGTACAACGTCCTCACCGACAATCTCCGCCACTTTGGTAGGGTGCCCGGCCTGGACGCGCGCCGACCTGCCTGGTAGCCGCCTCCTCGCAGCCTTGCGGGCATCCGTCCGCCCCTCTATCATGGTGCCAACCAGCCCTAGGAGCCGCGCTTGACCCACCCACTCCGCGTCTATCCCCTGGACCCACGAGAGCTGACCGAGGAGCAGCTCGCCGTGGTCTTTGCCATGACCTCCCGCCGGCCGGAGCCCTTCGATGAGATCGCCAAGGTGGTCACCACCGAGAAGGCCGCCGGCTTCCATGAGCGATGGGTCCTCAACTACGGCCACGCCTCCGTCGCCGAGCACGCCATCATCCACATGGCCGTGGAGGGCCTCTCCCGCCTCGCCTGTGACACCCTGGAGGACAACCGCCTGGCCTCCTACACGGAGAAGTCCTCCCGCTTCCAGGTGCTGGAGTCCGGCTACTATCACACCCCCCAGGAGCTGTCCGGACACGCCAAGCTGCACCGCCTCTACGTGGAGACCTCCGATGCCCTCTTTGCCTCCTACGAGGCCCTGGTGGACGGCCTGCGGGCCTACCTGCCCTCTGTACGGCCCCGCGAAGAAGGCGAGCGCGACGGCGCCTACAACCTTCGCATCCGCCGTGAGGCCACCGACAGCGCCCGCTTCATACTGCCCACCGCCACCCTCACCAACGTCGGCGTCACCCTGAACGCCCGCTCCATGGAGCATGCCATCCGCAAGCTCCTCTCCTCGGACCTGGCCGAGGAGAGAGCCCTGGGCGATGCGCTGAAGGAGCAGGGCCGGACCATCACACCCACCCTTATCAAGTACGCCGAGCGCAACGACTACCTGGTCATGAGCCGTGCCGCCCAGCAAGAGGGTGTGCTTCCCATCACGGAGCCATTCGACGGGCCGACCCCGCAGCCCGCCGACGTCCAGGCCACCCTCGTCCACTACGACCCCGATGCCGAGGCAAAGGTGGCCGCCACACTTCTCTATCGCTTCGCCCACGAGCCGTACGCCCGGCTCTGGGAGCGGGTGAAGGCCATGGGCCCCCGTGAACTGGAGGAGATCATCCACCGTGCCTTGCAACACCTGGGCCCCCACGATGTTCCCGTCCGGGAGCTGGAGGCGGTGGACTACACCTTTGACCTGCTCATGGACTACGGGGCCTATCGGGAGTTCAAGCGGCACCGCATGCAGACCTACATGCCTCAGCCGCCAACGGTCGAGCATGGCTACGTCGTTCCTCCCCTGGTCACCGATGCCGGACTGGATGCCGGCTTTCGCCAGGCCATGAGTCGTGCGGAGTCGGCCTTTCACCGTATGCGGGAGGAGCTACCCGGCATCGCCCACTACCTGGTGACCCACGCCCACAAGCGGCGCGTGCTCTCCAAGATGAACCTGCGGGAGTGCTTCCACCTGTTCAGGCTGCGCACCAGCCCGAACACCCACTTCTCCCTGGTCTGGGTTATCCAGAAGGCCATGGAGGCAGCCACGAACCGGCACCCCGTGCTCTTCAAACACCTTCGCCTGCGCGGCGACTAGGTAGCTCAGCACGCCCGAGTGGTTGGGCCCACTGCTGTGGGCGGGCGTCACCATTGCACCGGCTTCTCGGGTGTTCTAGGCCTTTCGGAGAGTGGTGAGCATCATCGCCATCAGCCCAATGAGGATGATGACGGCCATTCCACCGCCCAAGATAGCCAGTGGCGATCCATAGATCTCCGCCATCGTGCCCGCCATCAAGCTCCCCAGGGGGACAAAGCCGTGGTCCATCATCATGATGCTCATCACCCGGCTGCGGTACTGGTCCGGCGTTATGGTCTGGATGAGCGCGTTGTTGGTTGCCCTGAAGACCATCTCGCTGCATGACACCACCGCCAGCAGGAACATCGCCAGGGGCAGCCAGGTCATCTGTGAGAATACGAGCATCGCCACGCCACCGCCCAGCGATCCTCCCAGGATAAGAATCCCCTTCCTACGAAAGTTGCCCAGGGAGGCCACGATTATCGTCCCCAGAACGCCGCCCACGCCGGCAGCCGAGAGGAGGAAGCCCAGGCCCTCGGGGCCTGCCTGGAGCACCTCCTCCGAGAACACCGGCAGGATACCGTGGGTAAAGGGCATCACAAACAGCGAAGGGACAAGGGCCACCATGAGGAGCGAAAGGATGGTCCGCTCATGCCTGATATACTTTGCCCCCTCCACCAGGTTGTTGAAAAAGGAGGCTTCGGACACACCGCTGCGCTCGTGCTCGGGCACCCGGATGGGCAGGACGGCGGCCAGCACGCCCAGGTACATGATCGCCTGCAAATAAAAGTTCGCCGCCGGGCCAAACAGGCCTATGAGCACCCCACCTATCGCGGGGCCTAAGGCCCGGTTTACATTGAAGGAGGAGGAGTTCAGGGCTATAGCGTTCATCAGATCCCTCTGAGGGACCAGGTTGGCCACCAGCGCAAACCGTACCGGGTTCATGAAGGCCCACGCCGCGCCGCTCAGGAAGGTAAAGACAAACAGATGCCACACCTCTGCCCGGTCCGTGGCCAGGAGAGTCGCAAGGGTCAGGGCCAGCACTATCGCCACCACCTGGGAGTTGATGAGTATCTTTTTGCGGTCCATCCTGTCTCCCAGAACGCCGCCTATGGGCCCGGCCACCAGGAAGGGGATGGAGCGCGTTCCCATGATGGCCCCTACCAGGAAAGCCGACTCGGTCATATCGTAGGCCAGCCAGCCCAGAGTCACCTGCTGGATCCAGTTGCCCGCGCTCATGAAGAAGGTCCCGCCCAGTAGGAAGCGGAAGTCCCGGTGTTTCAGGGACGTGAATGTCCTGATGTCGCGGAGGCGTCGTCGCGGCGCTTCCGGCTCCGGGGGTTCCTGGGTGGTGGAGTGTCTCATGGGCTAGACTGGTTGGAAATTTGACGGCTCTCTTGGGGTGGAAGCCATCAGGCTCACTCTCTCCTACACCTCAAGCCCCAGCGCCTGGAAGACCTCCAGCAACTGCGATGGATTGCCCGGCTGGTACCACGGGATGGCGTGGATAACCACCCCCTCCTGGTCTATGACGAAGACTGCCCGGTGGCTGCGCTTGCCGTCGTCGTGGAGGACATCGTAGGCCGCTGCCACCTCCCTCTCCTCGTCGCTCACCAGCGGAAACGGGTAGCCTCCCACCTTATCACGGAAGCTCTGGTGGGAGCCCAGCGAATCGACGCTGACCGCCACCACCTCCGCTCCCAGCTCTTGAACGGTCGCGTACTCCTCCTTGAATGAGGCCAGCTCCTGGGCGCAGCTGGGGGTGTCGTCCTCGGTGTAGAAGGCAAGCACTACCTTCTTTTCCTTGTATACCTTGCTCAGCTGAAGGGCCCCCTCGGTGCTGGGCAGAATAAAGTCCGTTGCTTTTTCACCAACCTGGGGCATCTCTGCTCCTCTCTACCATCGGGCTAGCTTCCAAGCCGCAGGCCCAACTCGGCCACCCGTTGTCCCAGCGCACGGGCCTGCTCCAGGTCCTCCTCCGTCACCGGTCCTGCCGCCGTTGCGCCGTAGTAGGAGCCGGAGACCCGCATCTCATCGCTCCAGGGCAATCCTACCACCACCATCCCCCCGGCCAGCATCCAGTGGATGAGCCCCAGAAGCGTGAACTCCAGTCCTGAGTGGCGGCCCCGCCCCGTGGTGAAGGCGGCGCCCACCTTCCCATTGAGAAGCCCCTCCTCCCACAGGTCGCCCTGGTCGTCCAGCCATCGCTTGAGGAACCCGGAGATTCCGCTCCAGTTGGGAGAGCCCAGGATGAGCGAGTCGGCGGCGATGAGGTCATCACGCGTGGCCTCATCTATCTGCTTGACTACCGGCACCGCCTCGTCCACCCTCTCTATCCCCTCCGATATTGCCTCCGCCAGCTTGACTATTTGAGGGCCGTGGCTGTCGTAGAGTACCAGTATCCGTACTGGCATAAGCGCCTATCCTCCATCGGTCTGAGCAGTCGCGGGTGTCAAGGGTGCGGCAACACCCAGCGGGGGTACGTTGAGAAGCCGTTCCCGCATCACGCCGTGGCGGCGGTTACACCGCTCCAAGGCGGAGGTGAAACGGCGGGGCCAACGCTGATTCCACTGCCGGGGCTGTGCTGGGGAGGCATGCCCGACAAGTATAGCAGTCGAGGCATACGTGGACAACGAGCTCCCGGAATGGGGACTAGGGGAAGCTGGCGGTCAGGAGCCTGCTTGCCGGCGCCGACGGCGCGCCCTGCCGCTGCTCCATGGTGATCTCCAGCCCCGAGTAGCTGTCCAGAAGGCGCGGAAAGCGCACGAACTTCTGCCCGTAGCCGGTGCTGTCCACGGTAAACGTGCCACCATCGGTCGGCCCGTTGCTGGTCATCAACCAGACCCTGTAGGCCATCCCGTCTTCTGGCTGCTGCAGCCCATCCACCACAACGTATCCCCACCGGCGATCGCCGCTGGTTATCAGCATTCCACGCGCTCTGGGGGCCAGGTCGGTGCTGGCTAGCAGCAGCACGTCCGTCTCCGGCAGCGCGGTGTAGTAGGAGAGCGACCGTTGGTCCTGGATCATCGTTACCAGATTCTGGTTCTCCTCCCGCACATCCCCCAGCTCACCTCTCAGCTGCACCAGCAGCACCGCTAGCACTCCAAACAGGGCCAACGCGAATCCGGCGGCCAGCGACAGGGCGACGGTGGAGCTGCGGCTCAGCCGTCGTACCTCCTGCTGCTCTGCGGCCTCCGTTGCGGTACCGCTCTCGGCAGGCACCGGCGGCTCCTCACCAATGCGCTCCTGGATTTGCTGCCACACGGACGCTGGAGGCTCCGCCTCCGGCACAGATTGGGCCAGCATCGCGGCGGTCTCCAGATGCGCGCGCGCGCTGCGGGAGCATTGCGGGCATCCGCCTAAATGCTCCTCCACATCCTGGCGCTCCCCAGGCTCTAGGGCGCCAAGGGCGTATGCTGGTAGAAGCTCCTCTATCTCTCTACAGTCCAACACGTACTCTCTTACTCTCTCTGAAGGGTCAAAGCGACCCTCAGTTTCTGCATAGCTAGCCGCATGCGTGTCTTTACCGTTCCCAGTGGCTGATTCAAGATCTTGGCTATCTCTGACTGACTGTACCCCTTGTAGTAGGAAAGGACTATCGTCTCAAGCTGCTCCGGCGGCAGCACGTCCAAGGCCTTGCGGACCTCCCTGGCCTCCACCAGCCGCTGCGCTATATCCTGCGGGCCCTCCTCAGAGTTGCTACCGCCCAGCACATTGCGAGCGATCTCGGCGGCGGCGTTACGCTGGCGGTTGCTCCGGCGTAGCTCATCAATCGTCCGGTGGTGGGCCATGGTCAGGAGCCAGGTCGTGAACTTCCCCCGCTCCGGCCGGAACAGCGCCGCCTTCTTCCATAGGTTGATGAATACCTCTTGCGTCACCTCTTCAGCACCCGTCGGGTCTCGCAGCAGGTGCAACGTTAGGCCGTACACCGCCTTCGCGTGGCGACTATACAGCTCGCCCAACGCCTCCCGCTCGCCAAGCATCACCAGCGTGACGAGCTCTTCGTCCGCCAGCCCCTCATACGACACGGGAACCCCCGCGCGAGAGGACTCGGTGCTCTTCTCTCCACTTTTTATACGTGGGCATGGCTCCCTTGGATTCACCACCCGGCTTGACGCTGCCGTCGCCGCTCCGGTTATGCTTCCGTCCATGACGCAAGTATGGAGCATGTTACCCAAAGGCATTGTATCTTGAGTTCAACAAAGGTTCAACGCCTTCCTGGAATGGACTGAGGCAGCGAATCTCCTCGGAAACGGCACAGCGGTAGCAACATCTGGTATCATGGGACGTGGAGTGGCCGGTATCTCTTGGCCGTTCCGGGGAGGTCGGTAACATGGAGCCAGTATTTCGTGAGGCGGTCAAGCTATCCCAAAGCAGCGACCCATTCGTCATCGCCACCGTGGTCAACACCAAGGGCTCAACCCCTCAAAAATCGGGGGCCAAGCTGCTGATCCGCAAGGATGGCTCCGGCGTGGGTACCCTGGGGGGCGGCTGCGTGGAGGGTGATATCTGGTTCGCCGCCAAAGAGGCGCTCCAGCGCCACGGTGGGCCTGAGTACCGCGACTACTACCTGAACGAGGACATCGCGGCGCGGGATGGCCTGGTCTGCGGCGGCACCATGTATTTCTACATCGAGCCCGTTTGGGAGCCTCAGAGCCTGCTGCCCATCGCCAGCGACATCGTCGGCGCATACGAGGGCAGAGCACCGGTGGCCCTGGCCACACTGATCAAGATAGGCGCCCAGGAAGGGATCCTCGGCTCCAAGCTATTCATTCACCAAGACGGCTCTCGACAGGGCACCCTGGGCACCGCCGAGCGTGACCAGCTGGCGTTGGAGACCGCTCAGCGCCTCATGGACTACGGGCTGTGCGAGCACGTAGTGACCCAGGATGGCTCCGCGCTCTTCGTAGAGGCCTACACCTCTCCGGCAAGCCTGGTGCTCATGGGCGGTGGCCACATCTCCAAGGCCCTGGCTCCCCTGGCCAAGATGCTCCGGTTCCGCCTCTTCGTCCTGGACGACCGCCGCGAGTTCGCCAGCAAGGAGAGGTTCCCGGATGCGGAGGACGTGGCCGTGGCCGATTACGCCACCGGGCTAGACCAGTTTCTCATCACACCCAACACCGCCATCGTTATCGCCACCCGGGGCCACAACTTCGACGATGTCGCCCTGGAGTCCGCGGTCCGGAGTCCTGCGGGGTATGTTGGCCTGGTCGGCTCCCAGCGCAAGGTCATCCTGATCTATGAGGAGCTTATAAAGCGGGGCATCCCCATGGAGCGCCTGCAGGCCATCCGCTCTCCCATCGGCCTGGACATCCACGCCCGCACCCCGGAGGAGATCGCCATCAGCATCATGGCGGAGGTGGTCCAGTTCCGGCTGGGCGGCACCGGGCAGCAGATGAAGCTGCCGCAAAGGCAGCTCAAGCGCATCTACGATAGGGTGCAGAAGCGGAAGGCCGTGGCGGCAACACCGGCCGGCTAACCACCATGCCCGCCCTCTCCGCGGTGCTCCTCGCCGCCGGCGAGTCCACCCGTATGGGCCGACAGAAGGCCCTCCTCCCCTGGAGGGGTACGACCCTGCTCCTCTACCAGGCCCATGCGCTGCTGGAGGCGGGTGCGTCCCAGGTTATCCTCGTAGTCGGCTACCGGGCCGAGACCCTCCGCTCCCTGGCCGACGGTATCCCGGGCGTTGTTACCGCCCTCAACCTGCGCTACCGCACCGGAAAGACCAGCTCCATCCGCGCCGGTCTCCGTCATGTATCCCCTCAAGCTAACGGCATCCTCATCCTCTCCGTGGACCAGCCCCGGTCGCCGTCCCTGGTCCGAACGGTCATCGATGCCCATCGGCGGCAGGGTATGCTCATTACCTATCCCGCGTACCGGGGCAAGGGCGGCCACCCCGTCCTCTTCTCATCCACGCTGCTGCCCGAAATGCTGCGTATCAGAGAGTCTCGCCAGGGCTTGCGGGAGGTCGTGGAGCGCCACCGGGAGCAGGTGCTGCGGCTGAACGTCGACGACCAGGAGGCGCTGCTGGACCTGAACCGACCGGAGGACTACCAGAGGGCGGTTTCAGAAGCCCTCCAGTAGCATGATGCTCCAGACGCAGTCCGGGGTGGGAGGGGAGGGAACAACTACAGCGATGGTGAGTGTCAGGCCACGGCTTCAGCGGTCTCAGGAGCCCTTGATGCCGTTGCCAAACCTCAGAAAGCCCGACCCGCCCCATACTCCTCTACCAAACTTCAAATAACCTGCTTGCTCTTGATGCCGTCGCCAAACTTTAAATAGCACTCTGATCCCTCAGCGCCGCCAGCTCCTCGGGGCCCAGTCCCAGAAGCCTACCCAGCACCTCGTCGGTATGCTCCCCCAGGTCCGGAGCGTACCGCTCCACCGTGGCCGGCGTCCGAGACAGCCGCAGCGGTGTGTTCACCCCTCTGTACGTCCCCAGCTTCGGGTGCTGTATATCGATGATCGCCTTGCGGTGCGCTACCTGCGGGTCCTCCACCACCTGGTCGATGCTGTTCACCGGGCCGCACGGCACGTTCAGAGCGGAAAGCTCCTCTAGCCACTCCTGAGTCGTCTTTTGAAGCATCGCCTCTCGCAGTATAGGCTCCAGCTCGTCGTAGTGTTGCGTGCGCAGCCAGCTTGACGTGCACCGCTCGTCGTCGATCAGCTCCACACAGTCGAGCGCCGAGCAGAAGAGGGGCCACATCTCTGGCCCCATGACCGCCACCACTATCCAGCTATCCCTGGTCTTGAAGGCCTGGAAGGGTGTGGTGACTGGGTGGCGCGTCCCCAGCCGTTGCGGCACCTCTCCCGTAGCCAGGTAGCGGGAGAAGGCGTTCTCCTGGAGCGCGATCTGGGAGTCGAGCATACTGATGTCCAGCATCTGTCCCTGGCCGCTGGCGTTGCGCTCCTGCAGCGCCGCCAGGATGCCGATGGTGCAGTACATCCCCGCGACGATGTCGCCCACCGATGCGCCCACCCGGACCGGGCCGCCGTCAGGCTCCCCCGTGATGCTCATCAGCCCGCCCATGGCCTGCACGACGATATCCAGGGCCGGCTTCTCGGCGTAGGGGCCGCTCTGGCCGAAGCCGGAGATGGCGGCGTAGATAAGTGCCGGGTTGTGCTCCTTGAGCACCGGGTAGTCCAGGCCGAACTTGGCCATCGTCCCCGGCACGAAGTTCTCGATGAGCACGTCGGAGCGCTTCACCAGTTGCAGCAGCAGATCTTTCCCCTTGGGGTTCGCCAGGTCCAGGGTGACGCTCTGCTTGCTCCGGTTGAGGCTCATGAAGTAGGTGCTGTACCCCTCGGCCCAGAACGGGCCCGTCCCCCGGGAGCCGTCTCCCCCCTCCGGCCGCTCTATCTTCAGCACCTCGGCCCCCAGATCGCCCAGGATCATCGTAGCGTAGGGCCCCGCCAGGATGCGGGTCAGGTCCAAGACTCGGATGCCGTGCAACGGGACAGTCATAGACGGCCCTCCTGCTACCGAGTATAGCATGACTCGGCTTGAGGCCAAAGACGGACCGAGCTAGGTAGCCTCGCTGCCGCTCTTCTATGTTTGCCGGGTGGAAATGAAGATCGGTGTATAATCCACAACGGAAGAGCAAGGCTGAGTCGTATGAATCAACCGCGGTACGTCACAAAACCAAAGCTCAATAGTAGGGGTTTCGGCTCGCGTGCAGTACTGCCTTATGGCATGCGTATCGTGGAAATCAAGGCGGCACTTGAATATGTGTATAACTTCTTCCACGATGTCAATAGCTTTTTGGTTAAACAAGGTTGGGGACGCCTTGAGGAGCTGCTATCGCCAGAGCCAGCAGCTTTCAGCGGTCTGATTAGCGAACTCGTCGTTCAAGGCGTGTCGAACCATAGCGGTTCTGTGACACGGAACAAGTATCACAATGGCCGGCCGGATCTAGTGCCAGAAGGGGCTTTGCACCAAAAGTCTGAAATCTAACTGACTTTTGCATCACCAAGAGCTTTTGATGCAAAAGTCCTTCCACCCCGGAAATCTGGCTCAATCCCTAGGGCGTACATCGCCTGAATCAGAACGCAGATATTATGGCACAGAATCTTGACCAGAACCTCGTTCATCTGGGCGACCGGTGTCTTCGAGCGCACCGCGCCCCCGAACTTGGCCTTGATCATCGAGAAGGCCGTCTCCACGTTGGAGCGCTTGTGGTAGTGGTCCATGAATTCCTCGCGGAACAGGCTGAAGTAGTGGTAAGTCTTGGCCCACAGGGAGTCTCCGTGGGTGTGTTCCGGCTTGGAGTTGCTCTTGAAGGGAATGAAGGGCGTAGCCCCGGCATCCACGACGGCCCTCAGGTTCCTCCGGCTCAGGTAGGCTTTGTCCGCCGATACTTCACTCATGGCGAAGTTCTCTGCTGTCTTTTCCACCAGACCGGGGAAGGGCGGCGAATCGTGGACATTGGCCTCGGTGACCTCCACTGCGGTCACGACCTTGGTGTTCACCCCGCACATGATGTGAGCCTTGAGGAAGCGGGCCTGCTTCTTCTCTTTCCCCCACTTGTGGTCGAACCAACGGTCATAGACGCTGGTGGAAAAGCCGCTGGCATCGGCGGCGAAGTCGGCTTCAACTGCTCGGAGAGGCAGGGCACTCTGTTCGATCAGGGACTTCAGGATCGGGGTAACGGCGGGGTTCTCCATGCACCGGAAGGCGGTGCTGAGGGATGGGCAGGTGGAGAGCAGCCCGCTGGCCTGGGCGTTCCTGAAATCCGTCATGGCTCGACGTCCAGACATGGTGCTGTAGACCTTGAGCCCAACGGCGAACAACATATCGGAAATGGGGAGGCGGGGGCGGCCCTTGCCCTGTGGTGGCTGCGAGACAGTAGCACACAGCTCACGGAGCAGGGTCCCGAACAGTTCCTGCTCGTTGGTCTGAGCCAAGTTGTATGCCGTCCAGGAAGGACCGAGAGCTACCCGCACCGTTTCGAGGGTGTCGTCCGGTGCCTGATCCCGCTGGACGGTGAACTCGACAGCGTAGACGTGCTTGCAGCGTTCCTGACGTTGCTCGAAGTCCGGGCAGGTGCAGAACGGCTCATCTTCAACGCTCACCACGTAGGAGCCGTTGCCGGACTGGGAGGGAATCTGGTAGCCGAGTCGGTTTTTCTGGATGGGCCCAACGGCGGCGATCGCCAGCCCGCGTTGCTGGCGTCCAGCGTCGCCGTCGTCGGGGTCGTTGGGGCCGAGAGCGGTAATGGTTTGTGTCCGTTGCCCGTTCATGTTCCTACCTCTGTTAACCGTTCCTATTTGTATTCACAGTACTATACACTGTATAGCTTTGTCAAGGGTTTGACGGCAATATACGTTGTATGGTACTGTGCCATTATGAACGAAGTGCAGACGTGCCTTGCGAACCTCCGGGACAAAGGCTGGACACTGGCGGCGATAGCAGGCGAACTGGGGGTCACCAAAAACGCCGTTGAGAAGTGGAACGTCGGCGACCGGACACCAGCGAATCGGAAGTCGACCCTAGAGCACTTGGGCCGGTTGCTTCAACGACAGCGCGTTCCCAAGAAACGGCGGTACTCGAAGAGTATTAACCAGCGCGACCGCGATGAGTGAGAAACCTCAAAACGCCGGGACTGCGAACAAATTCTGTTCTGTCTCCAACCTTAGGAACGAGAGTGATGTCGAACAGTTCTTTGTCGCGCCGCTCCTCGGCGAGCTGGGCTTTCCCGCAGACTACCTGCAAACCAAAAGGACAGTCATCGCTAGGCAAATCGGGAAGGGCAAACGGCGACGGTCCTACATCCCTGATTACGTTGGTTATCTGACCTCCACACAAAGCAGACCCGTACTGGTAGTTGACGCGAAGGGACCGGATAGGGACGCGGATGAAGGCGTGGATGATGCCCAACTATATGCCTCCGTCATTCGCCGTGGTATAGCCTCTCCGAAGCCCGAGCAGTACTGCGTTGGAATAAATGGGCAGACGTGCATCGTCAAGCATTTTGACAGCGACCAAGAACTTCACAGACTGTCCTTTGCAGACTTCGTTGACGGGAACCACAGGTTTGAGGCTTTCAAGGCCCAACTATCCCGTGCAGCCCTAGCGGCCACGATGTCAACGACAGTGGACAACGAGCCCTTCGAGTTCCGCAAGGTCACTCCCAACGACTTGCCGAGCATCTTTGAGGCGTGTCACAGCAAGATACGCAAGGCTGAAAAACGTCATCCTGCGCCTGCTTTTTACGAGTTCTCCAAGTTAATGTATATCAAGATTGATGAGGACAGACAGGTAAGGAGCAGAATGAGGGCAGATGTCCTAGACTTGGCCTCGTCAGACGGGACGGTTCCTCGCTCGTCGGTTCACTTCTCCAGCCACTGGATACTCGATATGGAGGAGGGTGGTAGCGAAAACCCAGTAAACACCGTTCTATTTGCGAGCCTAGTCGACAGACTGGAAGAGCAAATCAGCAGACGAGAGAAAAAGCGTATATTCGACGAACATGAGGGCATTGCCCTATCGCCTTCTACCATCAAGGAAGTGGTCAAGCTCCTAGAGCACCTTGACCTTGGAGCGGTGGATGAGGATTTGAACGGGAGGATGTTTGAAACTTTCCTAACCGCGACCATGCGAGGAAAGGACTTGGGGCAGTTTTTCACTACCCGTAGCGTGGTCAAGTTCATGGTGCAGTTGGTGGGACTTCAGGCCACGCGGAACCGGATGGATACGGTATTGGACGGGTGCTGCGGTAGTGGCGGCTTTCTGATCGAAGCAATGGCTGATATGAGCAACCAGATCGCGGGGAATACCTCGTTGAGCCAGTTGGAGCAAGAAGACCTGATGTCCAGGTTGCGGAAAGAAGCCTTATGGGGGGTGGACGCTGGCACAGACCCGCAAATCGCAAGGATCGCCAGATTGAATATGCTGCTCCATCGTGACGGTGGAAGCCGGATATACCAAGGGGACCTACTGGATAAGAAGCTGCTCATCGAGCCTGGCACATCTTTGGATTTGCGGCTAGAAACTGAGGAGTTGCAGACAGGGTTACTTGGGAGCACCCCGCAGAGATTCTCAGTCGTCTTGACCAACCCCCCTTTCTCCATGAATTATGAGCGGAAAGACCCTGCTGAAGCTAGGGTGCTTTCTGAATATCTCTTGTCGGCCAACGACGAGGGCAGAGCAGTATCTTCGCTGAAATCCTCGGTGATGTTCATTGAACGGTACTGGGAGTTGTTGGAGGGCCAAGGAAGGTTAGTGACCGTAATGGACGACAGTGTCCTCAACACCGCAACTGACCAGTTCGTGAGGGGTTTCATCAGAGAGAAATTTGTAATCAAGGCCATCATAGGACTGCCTAAGAATGCGTTCGTGAAAGCAGGGAGTGCGGTATCAACGTCGGTTCTGTACCTGCGCAAGAAGACAAACCCTGCAGAGCAACAACCTGCCATCTACATGGCCCTTTGCGCGAACGTAGGGCACAGTGATTCAGGCAAAGATCGACCAGAATTGAACCAGCTGCCATTGCTACTTGATGAGTACCGCCAATATGAAGAGACCGGCACTTTGCCGGCCGCTCACCTTGGCTTTATTGTCCAATCAAGTGAGTCGGACGAAGGCAACACGACACGCCGGCTGGATGCCGCATACTTCAACCCTGACTATTTTGCGACGCTTGCCAGATTAGATGAGATGTCTACCGAACGAGGATGGGAGGTTATCGTACTGAACAACCTGCTTGAGACTTCTAACCGGAAAGGGGCGCTCACAGGGGGTGCAACACCGCTGGGGGCGCGTTACCCAGACTACGGCCCAAAGTTCATACGGGTACAAAATGTCCGTCCTAACCGTCTGGAGTGGTCTTTAGAGTCGGATGCCTGTATACCCACGGACATCCACAACGGGCAACTCTCTAGGTCACAGCTTCAACCCGGTGATGTTGTCTTCACAATTACTGGGAGCTACGGCAACGCAGCGGTGGTTCCAGACAATTTCGCGCCAGCAAACATTAACCAACATTCTGTCAGGATCAGAGTAGACAGAAGCCGGGTCAAACCCGAATACTTGGCGGCCTTCCTAAATTCGTCCCTGTGTCGCCCACAGATGGACCGGGCGGCGACCGGCTCGTCCCGACCCGCCTTGGATTACCGCTCGGTACGGCAACTCCGCATCCTAGTGCCGTCGCTGGCAGAGCAAGACGAGATCATCAAGGAGGTCACGGCCAAGATTGAGGACTTGCGGCACTTGGAATCTCGGCTGGCCATGGTTGGGGATGAGATGCAGAGCATACTGGAAAGTCCAGAGGTTCCGTGATTTTCGCATCAACCGAGGGGTTTTTGCATCAACACCGACTTTTAGTGCAAAGCCCAGCATCCGCATGAAAATGCAGGTTCATTTAGCAGGTTTGTCAGCTCCTTTGAGCCTAACATAGAATGCTCCACCGTTTGGATGCTGTTTAGAAACATACACCAGAACGTTTGTACAGACAAGCCTTATTAGAGGTAATTTTGCGCTTTGTTGCTTACTCCCCTCCCTTCATCGCTGCCGGTACGCCTCGCCGCGTGCCATCACCCGGTACACCACCACGCGCTGGGCGGGGTCATCCACTACGTACAGGACCCAGTAGTCGCCGATCCGTAGACGGTATCCTTCCAACCCACGCAGCTTCCTAGAACCGGGCGGCCGTGGATTCTCGGCCAGACGTGCCATTGCTGCGTCAACCCGTTCTTGCGCCCTGGACGGTAGTCGGCGGGCCTCTCTGACTGCCGCGGGACTAAGCTCCAGTCTGTACACCAGAGGCCTTCGCCTTCGACTCCTTCAGATACTCCTCAAATGGGATGAGCGTGCCGCCCTCCAGCTTCGCCTCCATTATCGCTAGGGAATCCGATAAATCTTCCAGCCGCTCCACCATATCGTTGTACTGGTCCAGGCCAACCAGCACCGCCTTCATCTTGCTCTTGGCCACGATGAAAATGGGCTCGTTGCTGTGACTCACCTCGTCCACAAGCTGGGTCAGCTTTGGCCTGGCCTCTGCCATGCCTATAGTGCGTATCCTGCTCATAGCGCTCCTTTCACATAGATGTTAACATAAACTGTAACGTTCGAGCAAACCCTGTCCTTTGCCATCCCCTCCTCGCACATACCCCCTCTCTCCGCTACACTGTCTTCGAAGCCTTGGAACAGGGGCCCCGCAGCTTGCCAGCATTCAATCGAGACACTCCCTACCTGAACCCTCCATTTTTCAAGCTGAAAATCGGTGCGTAATTTTTCGAGCAATCGAGTTCAAAGCTAAGCAATCAAGCATGGATAGGGCAGCATCGGCCCGTGCCAGGGTCACTGCCGTCTCCTTGACGCTCCGCCTGGTGCCACGTAAAGTTGGGCTAGCCACAGCGTGGGGGGTCACCATGGACGAACGCACCTACTACTTCAACGGCCAGTACGTCCCCGCCAGCCAGGCGGTCATCCCCGTGTCCCATCCCGGTTACCGGCGGGCGGACACCATCTTCGATACCGAGCGCACCTTTGACGGTCAGATCTTCCGCTTGGAGCAGCACCTGGAGCGGCTCTACCGCTCCCTGAAGGCGGTGCGCATCGATCCAGGCCTTACGCCGGATGAGATGGCCGAGGTCTGCCGCGAGACCGTGCGCCGCAATGAGCACCTCCGCCACAGCCATGGCGACTACTGGGTGACTCAGCTCATAAGCCGGGGGCCTTCTCGCAACGTGCTGGAGCCGGGCCCCGCCACCGTCACGGTGGTCGTAGACCCGCTGCCCTTCTGGCGGTTCGCCCACCTCTACTCCCAGGGCGCTCACCTGGTAACGCCCTCCACCCGTCGCACGGCCCCCGATGCCCTGGACCCGAAGATCAAGACCACCGACCGGCTGAACCTGGTGCTGGCGGAGATAGAGGCTAAGCAGGTGGACCCGGAGGCCTACCCGCTGCTCCTGGACGACCAGGGCAACCTGGCGGAGGTTGTCAGCGGCAACCTGTTCGTGGCCAGTGAGGGAGCGTTGCGTACCCCCGGCTCCCGCAGCATCTTGCAGGGCGTCACGCGCCAGACCACAATGGAGCTGGCCCGCTCTCTTGACATCCCCGTGGTGGAGCAGGACCTGCAGCCCTACGACCTGTACGTGGCGGAAGAGGCCTTTGTGACTACCACCAGCTTCTGCGTCCTGCCCGTGGGCAGGCTCAACGGTGCCACGGTCGGGACGGAGGTGCCAGGGCCGATCACCCAACGCCTGACCGCTGCTTGGAGCGACCTGGTTGGCCTCGACGTGGTGGAGCAGGCCGAGCGGTATGCCGATAGCTGAAGGTCCAACCGGGGCAAGCGCCCCCTACAGCATATGACTACAGCGCCGTCCGAGCGGTCACTGCCTGGCCTTCCGCTTCTGGAAGGGCACGCACGCACGGTCCAAGAGGCCGTGCGTCACGTCCGCACCGCCCTCTCTTCGGTGGATATAGAGGAGGCGAGCCTGGAGGCGGAGCTCCTGGTCGGCCACGTCCTGGGCATCGACCGGACCCGCCTGCTGGCTGACCTGCGTCAGCCCTTTCCGCCCAAGGCTGCACCCTTCCTGGCGAGCCTGGTGGAGCGCCGCCGCCTCCGTGAGCCGCTGGCCTACTTGCTGGGTTGGCGGGAGTTCTACGGCCTGCGCTTTGCCGTGCATCCGGGCGTCCTCATCCCACGTCAGGAGACGGAGACCCTGGTGGAGGAGGCCCTTCGCCTGGCCGTGGAGCGATATGCGGGCACTCCCTGGATTGCCGACGTGGGCTGCGGGTGTGGTGCCATCGACGTGGCGCTGGCGGCCAACTTGCCGGGCGCTCGCATCTACGCCGTGGACAGCAGCCCTATCGCTCTAGAGGTTGCGATGGAAAACATCCATCGCCACGGGGTTCAAGGACGGGTCAGCCTGCTTCAGGGGGACCTGCTTGACCCGGTAGATGCGCCGGTGGACCTGGTTGTGGCCAACCTGCCCTACGTCCGCAGCGGCGATTTCGTGGGCATACAGCCGGAGGTGCTGCGGGAGCCACGTAAGGCTCTGGACGGCGGTCCGGATGGGCTTGAGGTCATCCGTAGGCTGTTGCGGCAACTGGCGGGGAAGGTAGCGCCAGGGGGAGCCGTGCTACTGGAGTGCGACCCTCGGCAGGCGGAGCACCTGAAGGAGGAGGCGCAGGCCCATTATGCCGGCTCCTCTGCGCGAGTGCTCCAGGACATGGCCGGCCTAGACAGGATAGTGGAGCTTTTGGTGTAGGTGGTTCGGTACTAAGGAGGCGACATGGTATACGAGACCGTAACCTATGAGAAACGGGACCAGATTGGCTACGTGACCTTCAACCGACCGGAGGCGCTCAACGCCTATAACGTGGCGATGATGACCGAGCTGGCGCAGGTGTGGGAGGACTTCGGCGCCGATCCTGAGATGCGAGTGGCCATTATGACCGGTTCGGGCAGAGGATTCTGCGCCGGGCTGGACATGAAGGAGTCCGCTGGCGGGGTCCGGGGTGTTGCGGAGACCATCGACTTCACGCCCCGGCGCAGCAACGTGTTCAAGCCGGTCATCTGCGCCGTCAACGGCCTCTGCGTAGGCGGCGGGTTCCACTTTGTCCTCGACTCGGACATCACCATCTGCTCCGACCAGGCCAGCTTTTTCGACGCCCACGTCTCCGTTGGAGCCGTCAGTCATCGGGAGATCATCGGGCTCAGCAGGCGTATCGGCTACAGCAACGCCCTCCGTATCGGCCTCATGGGCATCCAGGAGAGGCTATCCGCGCAGAGGGCGTATGAGATGGGCATTGTGGCGGAGGTGGTGCCGCAGGAGGAGCTGCTGGGTAGGGCGGAGGAGCTGGCGAACAAGATCAAGATCAACGCCCCCCTTGCTCTGGAGGGCACCGTCAAGGCCATGTGGCGGAGCCTGAACCTGGGGGTGGAGGATGCCGTCAAGCTCTCTGCCGAGATCGCCGACCGGAACTTCGCCACCGAGGATTACCGAGAGGGCCCCCGCGCCTTTGCGGAGAAGCGCCAGCCCCAGTGGCAGGGCCGCTAAATAATTTTCTTTGTTGTTCTGTTTGTTGTCCTGATGGAGTACCGATAGTGGTCTTAACACAACACCTTCCCGCACGGAGAGCGACTCTGAGAATCTTCAGATTGGGGAGTGGGGAGAGGGAAGCAGGGAGTATGGACGCAGTCCAGGTGTGGGGAGAGGATGATAGGCTTATGAGAAATTGGGCGGGCGGGCAAATACAAACCTTTGCGGTTATCACGACCCTAGGGAGAATGTGAAGCTAGCAGCTTGACGACCATCATCGGGACGGGTAAAGAACCTCATGATCAGATCAGCTCTCTCAAGGTCTTTTGCCGGGTAGTAGATAGACGTCACAGATTCTTCACTTCGTTCAGAATGACTGCGCCGGAAGGGCGTAGAAGACTGATTAGCTTTGAGCGGTGGGCGGTGACACGTGGGGAATCCCTCCGATGCGGAGGCGGATCAGCCCCTTCAGGTCTCCACAAGCGGTGCCCACCACCTTGACCCGGCTATCCGGGTCGTCTGTCCAGGTCACCGGGACCTCCTTGGTCCTGAACCCCCGCTTCTCGGCGATTATCAGAAGCTCGGAGTCGAAGAACCAACCCTGGTCTATGACAAAGGGCACCAGTGTCTGGGCGGCGGCCCTGGTCATCGCCTTGAAGCCGCACTGGGCATCTCGGAAGTGGGTCTGGAACATCGTCCTGATGAGGAGGTTGTAGCTTCGGGAGATGATCTCCCGTTTGAGGGTGCGGAGGCGTACCTCCGCGCCGGTGATCAGCCGGGAACCCACGGCGATGTCGTAGCCCTCTTGCAGCGCCTGCACCAGCAGCAGCACGGCCCGCAGGTCGGTGGAGAGGTCTACGTCCATGTAGCCAACCAGGTCGGCATCGCTCTCCAGCCACGCCCGGCGTAGGGCACGGCCACGGCCTCGTTCCTCCAGCCGCAGGTAGGAGACCTCCGTGTACTGCTCGGTGAGGGAGGTGCTGACCTGCGGCGTGGCGTCGTCGGAGCCGTTGTCTGCGATGACGATCCGCCAGGGGCCGGCCAGGCTCTGGGTGAGGAAGGCGTGGAGGCGGGCCACGCTCTCAGGGAGAGTGTTCTCCTCATTCAGGACCGGCAGGACTATGTCGATACTGGGGGTCATGCGGTCTCCTGGCTTGATTGTCTCGCTTTGGGGTTGATTATGTGAGTAAAGTTTCGCTGGCGTCCAGCTTCAGGATCGCAAAGGCCAGCTAGAGGGCGCCGAATTGTTTTTTGGACATGGAATGGGGAGCCTCTTCCCGCAACATATTCTCGTCCATTATCCGTGAGGCAGCGACGATGCGCCAGAGTGGTGTGTCACTGTCCACTGTCTGCTTGACAGCCCCCACGGGATGTGCTCAGATGGTGCATAAATACCAGTACATGGCAGATTCCTACTACTATCTGGCAGAGAATTGGAAAAGGGAGGAAGGGGTTTGAAAAAGATAACCGTGGAGCCTAGCGCGCCGTTTCAAGGCCTGCCCTTCATTGTCGCCTTGGAAAAGGGCTTTTTCACGGAGGAGGGCATCGACATGCAGTGGGCCGGGGCCATGGACTACTGGAATCCGGACAAACTGACGGCCAGTGCCGACGTTCCCACCAGCCCCGATGTTCAGGACTGGAACCAGGTGGCCTCCAACCGGGGACACGCCGCCGAGCTTGACCAGAATAAGGCGGACCTCTACTCCGGATGCGAGTGGGGCAACTACCGTCGGGCACAGGACACCCTGTTCAACGGCAAACAGATAGGTCGACGGGCCATCGTGGCCTGCGGGGCCGTCGTGGTGCCACCCTGGTCGGACATCTATACGCCGCAGCAGCTGGCCAGCAGGCTGGTGGCCGTCCCCTTCCATGCCGGTACCCACTACCTCACCATCCAGATGCTGGAGGGATTCCTCCCTCGCGACCTGATAACGGTGTGCGATGCCAGCGGCTTCGCGGGCAACCGCTACCATGCCCTGATGAACGGCGAGGCGGATGCCTGTAGCGTGACCGAGCCCTATATCACGGTGGCGGAGAAGGCCGGATGCCGCGTGATTACCCAGGCCTTCTACCACGGCACGGATGTGGCCACGGACACGGTGGATGCGGAGACGTATGCGGCTATCAACCGGGCGGTGAACAGGGCGGTGGTGCTGCTGAACGCCGACAAGCGGTGGGCGGCCCAGCTCTTCATCGACTACCACAAGATGGACCCGGATGTAGCTGCCCTGTCGCCCGACGACTTCAACCTGAGCCGGCTGGTGTTCGTGGAGCCGTCACCCATCCCGGAGGACGAGCTCCAGCGGACCTACGAGTGGATGGTGAGCTGGAACATGATCGACGTTGGGCACGGGACCGATGATCTGGTGCACGCCGATGTGCAGCACGAGGCCCACCAGGTACCCACGGCCGATAACAACTAGCGGCCTTTAGCCAGAGGGTGCGCAGAGGGGGCAGGGACGTTCGTCCCTGCCCCCTCTCTTTTCTGCCATCCCCCCTGGCCCGTCGAGGCGCTCACCGGCTATCCTGGTGGTGTGTCGAAGAGCCCGATGTCTCCGCAACCCCTTGCCCACGACAAAATGTGGGGTTGTTTCCCCGAAAAAATGTTTGGCGATGTTCCCCAACAAGCACGTTGACCCATATACAGAGATGTGGTGGGATGTATGTATATATAGTGATATGTTTCATCATGTGGTATCCTATAGTAGATACGTTGCTACGTAGCAACGTATCATGCAGTAGGTGATGGATTCATGAAGATGAGTAACACAGAGGTGGTCTCGTTTGTCTGAACAGCGCTGCCCGGTTTGATAAGTGGAATCACGCTGCCGTGCGTTAGGCCGCCGCGGACTCGGCAGGCACTCTGTCAAAGAACTGGTCCGGCGTCACTCCCCCAAGGCTCGAATGGGGCCGTCCGGCATTGTAAAACTCGAAGTACCGCCCGAGTCCAGTTCTGGCTTCCGGGACCGATTCGTAGGCTCTCAGGTACACCTCCTCGTACTTGACGCTCTTCCACAGCCGTTCGACGAACACATTATCCTTCCAGCTTCCCTTCCCGTCCATGCTGATCTGGATCCCATTGGCTTTCAGCAGGCCGGTGAAGGCATCACCTGTGAACTGACTTCCCTGATCTGTGTTGAATATCTCCGGCGCGCCGTGGCGTCCCAGGGATTCTTCGAGCGCCTCCACGCAGAAGTCTGTGTCCATTGTGACCGATACCCGCCAGGCCAGCACCTTGCGGCTATGCCAGTCCATCACTGCGGCTAGGTACACGAACCCCCTGGCCATCGGAATGTACGTGATATCCATTGCCCACACCTGGTTGGGCCTGCTCACCTCAAGCCCGCGCAGCAGGTACGGATACACCGTATGGTCGGGCCGTCGCCGGCTGGTGTTGGGCTTGCGGTACAGCGCCTCGATGCCCATCCGCCGCATCAGTGTGGCGATGTGTCTACGCCCGGAGGAGAGTCCCTCCTGGCGGAGCAGGCCTCGCATCATCCTACTGCCTGCAAACGGATACTCAAGGTGCAGCTCATCGATGCGGCGCATCAGTCCGAGACCGGCTTCGCCCACCGGCCGTGGCCGGTAGTAGATGCTCCCGCGGCTGATGCCCACTGCCTTTGCCTGGCGGGCGAGAGGCAGCTTGTGATCGCGGTCGATCATCGCCTTGCGCCCGGCAATCCCGCCTTCGTGAGCGCGGCCTCTAAAAAATCGTTCTCCAACGCAAGCTCACCGATCTTGGCGTGAAGGACCTTCATATCTACCGGCTTTTCAGCCTGCCCTGTCCCGGCGCCAAATAACTGCGCCGCCCGATCCAGCAACTGGGTCTTCCACTGCGTGATCTGGTTCGGGTGCACATCGAACTGGCTTGCCAGCTCCGAAAGTGTCCGGTCGCCGCGCACTGCGGCAAGAGCCACCTTCGCCTTGAACTCTGCCGAGTGGTTACGGCGGGGTCGTCTGCTCATCTCTCGCTCCTGTCTCCGAGGGCACTATCATGCCCTCAATCAGGCAGCGATTCCACTTATCCCCCTGTTCAGATTTCCGGAGCCACTTCTGAGTGCGGAAAAAGGGAATCCTTTTGAGTAAACTGAACAAAGAAACATATGATTGTTAGCCGACGCCTATTGCGAGTCTAAACCGAGTGTGTTTCTATGATACGGTCGCGCGTTCTGAGCGAAAGTGGAGGAGAGGCTGAGGGTTCTGTCGGATGCAAGGAGGGAGTATGGCTACCGCAGAGACCACCGTTCGGCCCCGAATCGATGCCCTGGATAAGGCAACTGGGCACGCTGTCTACACTGAGGACCTGCCGGAACTACCCGGTACTCTCTATGCGGAGGATTGGCCTGCACTTCCTACGGAGTGGGGCGAGTTCGAGCTGAGACCGTTCGACTTCTTTCAACGCAACCCGGCACTTGATCTTCCGAAGTCCGTCAGCACCGAAGGAAAAAGATGATGCTCCGCCGCAGACGTTTACTGTTAGCTGTGATGGTGATTATTTTGATACCTGTTGCTGTGATAGGCTGGTGGCTCGGCTCCCCGCTTTTTATCAGCAAGACGGTCGATGAGGAGTTCCCTTTTGCGTTCGACGCCGTCATACCTGAGGACATGGAAATGGCGGAGGTAGAGGAGATCATGGAAGGCATGGCCAAGATTAATCAGGAATTTAATGAGCCAATGCCCGACACATTGGCGAAGGCGAAAGGGGGCGATGGGTCCACGAACGACCAGTTGCCCGCTGACCCCACCTCTACTCCCAGCCCTGCCTTCACTCCCACACCTGAACCCTCCCAGGCTGAGCTTATTACAGAGCCGGTGAAGCTGAAGTCTGGCAACTTCCAAGATGCCGACCGTTCCCACAAAGGGAGTGGCCGGGCGACCGTCTACCGTGGGGCGGACGGCTCCCATCTGCTCAGGTTAGAAGATTTCAAGACCACCAATGGTCCGGACCTGCACGTTATCCTCACCCCGCATCGGGCGCCTAAGAGCCGGGGTGACATCAAGCTTCCTGGATACGTTGACCTTGGCAAACTCAAGGGTAATATCGGGAACCAGAACTATCCTATTCCCGATAACGTGGACGTAACCATCCAGGGAAGTGTGGTCATCTACTGCAAGCCGTTCCACGTGATCTTCAGTGTTGCGCCGCTGCAAGACTTGGGTTAGATTGACGCCAGTTGACGCTGGTGGGTATCACCTGGTTGGATGATATTAGGGCTAATCCTTAGCATCCTCCACCGCATGTATATATGATCTGCTAACCTACGGTTGTTTTCATGACGGACGGCTTACAGAAGTCTGATTGGAGGCTGACAAAGTAAAGCTCTATGCGCCATTCTCCGGTCGGGTGAGTATGGCGGATGGATTCCACCGTATACGAGGTGGTTTCCCAACGTACCCTTTGGGCAAGTCGGGATCCGGGGATGCGCCCAGCTCTGAGCGCAGGGCTTGGAGTCGGCCCTTATTCGACGTCGATACGGTGAAAAAGCAAATCAACGCGCGACAAGAGGGTGGGGGAGTGGAACTACACCTGAAACGCAAGCAACCGGTGCTGGTCGCTGCGTAAGTCGCAGGCCTTTGTCCTCTCACTTCATGCCAGACATTTTGGTGAGCCTGCCGAGCCAGGCGCGACAAGACCTAACGTTATGTGCGCTGTCCTGCTAGCTTGAGCAAACAAGCCAAGCCAGGTACAATCGTGCCACGTAGTAACGGAGTATGGCCATGGATATCGGACACCTGCTAACTCGAGCTGCCCAGCGCTTCCCCGATCGCCCAGCATGGATAACGGAAGACCAGATCATCACCTTCCACGAGGCCGAGGACCGGGTCAACCGCCTGGGAAACGCACTGTTGGAGATGGGAGTTCAGCGTGGTGACAGGGTTGGCATGCTCCTACCCAACTGTCATGAAGGGCTGGAGACAATCCTTGCCCCTATGAGAGCAGGCATGACGGTTGTCCCAATGAACGTGCGGCTACACCCTCGCGAGCATCAGTACCTCCTCGGAAACTCAGGCGCCACTACCCTTGTGTACTCTCAGGAGCTCCAAGACCACGTGGCGCAGATCAGGGAGACTCCAGGTAGTGTCAGATACTTCATTTGCGTTGGGGACAGCCCCGGAGGCGATATTGCTTATGAGAGCCTGTTGCATTCAGCCTCCCGTCAGCATCCAAACATCCACATTGAGCAAGACGATGTAGCGTGGATATTCTATACGTCAGGGACGACGGGTCAGCCCAAGGGGGCCATGCTAACCCATCGAAACCTGCTGACCATGGTAGAGTCCTTCCTAACGGACATTAACCCCGCGCAACCTGAGGATGTCTTGCTGCATGCAGCACCCATCACCCATGGGTCAGGGTTAATGATGTTCCACCACTTGGCCCGCGGTGCGGCAAGCGCCTTCCCTTTCACCCAAAGTTTCGATCCACCCAAGGTCTTTGAAGCCATCCAGAGGCATCGGGTTACCACCATGTTTGTGGCTCCGACAATGATCAACATGATGTTGGCAAATCCCGAAAAACATAGTTACGACATCTCCAGCCTTCATACCGTTGTTTATGGAGGTGGTCCTATGTATACCGAGCACATTCTGGAGGCCCTACAGGCCTTCGGTTGCATCTTTGTCCAAATCTTCGGTCAGGGTGAGAGCCCCATGACCATCACCACCCTTCCGAAGAAAGAGCACCGAGTGGAGAACGACCCAGTAGGCTTGCAACGTCTGACTTCTGCTGGTCGCGAGGTTACCGGTGTGCGGGTACGCATCGTGGACGATGAGGACCAGGATGTGCCAACGGGGGACATGGGTGAGATCGTGGTGCGCGGCGACTTGGTGATGAAGGGTTACTGGAACAGCCCAGAGGCAACCGCTGAGACCTTGCGGGGGGGCTGGCTGCATACTGGCGATCTCGGCTATGTGGACTCGGGTGGGTATCTGTTTATCACCGATCGGAAGAAGGACATGATTATCAGCGGAGGGGCGAACATCTACCCCCGGGAGGTCGAAGAGGTCATCGCCCAGCACCCTTCGGTGTCCGAGGTAGCCGTCATTGGGGTGCCTGATGCTCTGTGGGGAGAGTCGGTGAAAGCCTTGGTAGTAGCTCGCGAAGGCTCCCCCACCAACGCAAAGGGGATAATAGAGTATTGCAGAGTGCGCCTGGCCAGCTACAAGAAGCCCAAGTCTGTGGAGTTTCTATCCAGCTTGCCCAAAAACGCGTATGGGAAAGTCCTGAAACGAGATCTCCGGGAACAGTACTGGACTGGTGAAGACAGGAGGGTCTGACCCCGTACTGCATGCCAAAACGGCGAATTCATGTCTCTCAGGCAAACGTCAGGCAAGCGGAGGCCCCAGCCGGATCGTGGCGGCCTCTCGCCGAGCTTAGATCACGGGCCCCTACTGGGCAAGGCCATGCGGAGTGCGCGGAAATTCATTCAGTAGCCCGATAGCTCCAGGTGCCAGACCGTCCGACACTTCCGCGAAGCTGATGTCCTGAGTCGCAGCCTGCTCGAACCCACCCATGAAGTCTTGTCGGAGCTTTTCGGCGGTTGCCTCTACAAGCGCTTCTTTGGTCGGGAAATAGCAGTAGAGCGCACCATGGCTGATACCTGCTCGTTGGCACACGTCCTGGACCGTCGCCTGCTGGAAGCCAAGTTGCGCGAAAGCCTCGACAGCGGCATCAAGGATGCGGCTTCTTTTCGAATTGAGACATTCCTCGCTAACCTTTGGCAACGTTTAGTGGCTTATAAAAAGATGACCAGTCATCTTTTTATAACAGCCCGAAATCCTTTTGTAAGAAGCTCCACTCGCCTATCCGGTACGTTAGGGCTGGGCCCTCACGCTGCGGATCTCGCTGATCTTCTCCGCTATCCTCTCGAAGAGGCCGTGCCTGGCCTTGATGCCCTCCGCTATCAGAAACGCGGCGGCCTCGGAGCGGCTACCCACTAGTCCCCCCTCCACCAGCTCATCCAGCTTGGCCACGCTCTCCTTGTTCACCCTGACGCCTCCGGTCTCCCCTGGTATCACACCCGCCCCATCTTCCGTATGCCACGCCGGATGCGCCTCTGGGGGTAACCCTGCGTGCATGGTTGGGGAAATCATGCGTGTAGCCGTGCGGGTAGCCATGGTTGTTCCACCGGATGCGTCTCCATACAGTTTATGGCAGGCCCTCTTGTTCAGAGGTCCCTTCCGATGGCCGTTCCCAAGAGCAGGGAGGATACATGACGGGGCAAAGCGATCTGCGAAAAAGGCCGCGCAAGCTGTGGATGGTGCTCACCTGGATCTCGGCGCTGCTCTTGGCACTGGCCACAGGCTCCGCAGTGGAGGGGAGCTTCAACGGGGGTCCTGGGACGGGGTCCATCACCGGGACGGCTCAGGATGGCGGCGGTTCGCCTATTGTGGGTGCCGTCGTGTTTGTCAACGACTACCGTACCGGGGCGGCAGCCGGCCGTGCCATCACCGACTCCAGCGGCAACTATACGGTCGGTGGCCTTGGCACCGGGTCGTATCGCGTTCATGTCAATGCTACCCGTCAGGGATTCCCTCTCCAGTATTATGACGGTGCGCTGGATGCGCGCGGGGCTACGGCTGTGTCCGTCGTGGATGGGCAGAGCAGTTCCTCCATAGACTTTACGCTGAGCTCGGGCGGATCCATCTCCGGCACCGTCACCGCAAGTGGCACCGGCCTGGCAGGGGCGGAGGTGTTTGTGCGGGGCAGCCAGGGCGGTGCCACTTGCGACAACCGCGTCTGACGGCACCTATACCATATCCGGTATTCCTGATGACACTTACCTGGTGCTGGTTGACGCCACCGAGCAGGGATACCTTCGCCTCTACTATGACAACGCCGCGGCCTCGGCGCAGGCCACGCTGGTCACCGTCGCTGGTGGGGCCGTTAGCGGCATAGACTTTGCACTGGGTACCGGTGGCACCATTACCGGTTTCGTGCTCCAGACGGGCACGAGTAACCCGGTGGTGGGCGCGGCGGTCAGCGTCAGGGACATCAATACCCTTGACCTGGTTGGCCGGGCCATCACCGATTCCAACGGCGAGTACACGGTCACCGGCCTTTCGGCCGGGTCCTACCGGGTCATGGCGGATGCCAGCTCCAGCGGCTACTCGCCACTGTTTTATAACAATACGCCTGAGAGCTCCCGTGCCACGGCTGTCGTTGTGGGGCAGGGGGCAACCGTCTCCAATATCGACTTTTCCCTGAGCGCCGGGGGGTCGATCTCCGGCACCGTGTATCAGACCGACGGCACCACAGCGGTGGTCGGCGCGTTCGTCCGGGCCCACGATCCGAGCCCGGGTGGAGCTAACGGCGATGCCGTGTCGGGGGCCGATGGCACCTATACCATACCCAGCCTGCCGGACGGGAGCTACATTGTGGAGGCGCAGGCGGCGGACCAGGGGTTGGGCACCGAGTTCTACGACAACGTCAGCGACTGGTCTGAGGCGACGCGGGTGAGCGTCTCCTCCGGCGCAGACGTGCCGAGCATCGACTTTAGCCTGGGCTCCGGCGGCTCCATCTCCGGTCGCATCACTCAGTCGGACGGTACAACGCCTATCGGCGACGTGTTCGTCCATGCCAGCGACTACGACACCGGTGCGTACGCCAGTGGCGCTACCTCGGCGGCGGATGGCACGTACACCATTCAGGGGCTGCTCCCCGGGGACTATCGCATAGAGACATGGGTCCCGGAGGAGCTGAGCTTTGCCCAGGAGTTCTACCAGGAGACCACCGACTACCAGCTTGCCGCTCCGGTCATGGTTAGCCTGGGTACGGATACGCCGAGCATCATTTTCACCTTGTCCCAGGGCGGTAGCGTAGCGGGCACCGTGTATGAGGCGGATGGCACCACGCCAATCGCCAATGTGGACATTTCGGCCAACAGCTACGATGGCGGCGGTGGAGGCGGATGGGCTAACACGGCCTCTGACGGGTCATATGTCATACGCGGTCTAGTCCCAGGTGACTACCGGATCCAGGCCAGAGGCTCCACACTGGGGTACGCCCAGGAGTTCTACCAGGAGACCTCCGACTACCAGCAGGCGGCTCGTGTGACCGTGGTCAGCGGCCAGACGAAGGAAGGGATCAACTTTACCCTGGGTCAGGGCGGAAGCGTCACGGGGACCGTGTATGAGGCGGATGGCACCACGCCCATTGCCAACGCTGATGTCTGGGCCAACGGCTACGAGGAGGGTGGAGGCAACGGGTACGCCCGCACCGCCTCCGACGGCACGTATATGATCAACGGCCTGCAAACAGGTGACTACCGGGTTGAAGCCCGCGGGGCTGGCTTTGCCAGGGAGTTCTACAACGGCACCTCAGACTACAACGCGGCGGCCCGGGTGGCCGTGACCGCGGGCGTGGTCACCACCGGCACGGACTTTTTACCCTGGAGCTGGGTGGGGCCATCTCAGGCACTGTCTACCAGTCGGACGGGGTGACCCCCATTGCCGAGGCCAACGTGTTCGCGGGCCGCGACGGTGGCGGTGGTGGTAAAGGTGCCAAGTCCAGCAGCGACGGCACGTATAGCATGCCCGGGCTAGCAGCCGGAAACTACTGGGTGAGGGTGGACGCGCAGGGGTATGTCAAGGAGTTCTACGACGGCACCACGGACTACAACTCGGCCACGCTGGTGGTGGTGACGGCGGGCGTTACGGTTACGGGCACGGACTTCACCCTGGAGGTGGGCGGCAGTATATCTGGCACCGTCTACCAGGCGGACGGGGTGACCCCCATTGTCAACGCCGATGTGTGGGCTGAGCGGGATGGCAGCGGCGGTGGCAGAGGTGCCAAGTCCAGCGGCGATGGCACGTACGTTATCACCGGGTTGTCCCCGGGCAGCTACAGGGTGATCGGCGATATGGGCGGGTATGTGGAAGAGCTCTACGACAACACCATGGACTTCAACTTGGCGACGCTGGTGGTGGTGACGACGGGCGTCACCTCCACGGGCACGGACTTTACCCTGGAGCTTGGTGGCATCATATCTGGCATGGTGACCGAAGCCGATGGCACCACACCCATCGTCGGTGCTGCGGTGGTCGTAAAGCTGGAAGGCGGAGAGCTTACCTGGGAAGAGGAGGTGGAAGAGGACGGTTCCTACACCTTCGACGGTCTTCCGCCGGGCCAGTATACCGTGTGGTCGGAAAATAGCGGCTATGTGCGGGAGTATTACGAGGAGACTGCAGACACTGGATCGGCCACCCTGGTCACGGTGGTGGTCAGCCAGGAGACCGCCGGTATCAACTTCACCTTGGAGGTATCCTAGTGAGGCGTAGCAGTATGATGCGGCTACTCGTTGCGGCGTTGCTCTTGTCAGGGGTTCTGGTCAGCGTACCCAGGATGGCCTGGGGCGCTAGCCCCAGTCCGGCCCTTGGTCCTGGCGATCCCACCGCCAACGTCGGTGGTCCCTATACCGTCGATGAGGGCGCTCAGATCACCTTCAGCGGCGACGCCAGCGACTCACAGGAGTCGTCCAGCACCCTCGTCTATAAGTGGGACTTCGAGTTCGATGGGTCGTTCGACGCGACGGCCTCCGGCACCAACCTGGTGGCGCCGACCTACACCTATGCGGATAACAGCACCTTTACGGTGGCTCTTCTGGTGGAGGATGGCGATGCAAACGTGAGCCCTATTTCCACGGTAGCCGTTACGGTAGCCAACGTGCCTCCCAGCACGAACGTTGGGGGGCCGTACACCGTGGACGAGGGTAGCTCCATCACCTTCAGCGGCTCTGCCACGGATCCGGGAGCCAACGATACCCTGGTCTACGAGTGGGATTTCACCTTCCAGGCCGGAACCTTCAATATCGATCAGTCCGGCGAGGGGCTTACGGCTCCGCAGTACACCTACTCCGACAATGAGCAGTTCACGGTGGCGCTCAGGGTACGGGACGACGATGCCGTCAGCACGGTGGCGACGGCGGCGGTGGTGGTGAACAACGTGGTGCCCACCGCAAACGCCGGTGGCCCCTATCAGGGCGCCGCGGGAAGCCCCATCAGCTTCAGCGGCTCCGCTACCGATCCGGGCAACGACACGCTGACCTACGAATGGGACTTTGATTACGACGGTGCAACCTTTGATACCGTGGGGGATGTTGACTCCGGGGTTGACCTTACCGGGCCGACCCATAGCTACACCAACGACGGTGTCTTTACCGTTGCCCTCCGGGTGCAGGACGACGACAGCGGCTTCAGCACTATAGCTACCGCCCAGGTGACGGTGGCACCGCTAGGCGACCCTACGCCAACGCCAACACCGGCGCCCGCGCCACCTCCGCCCCCGCCGCCTCCGCCCCCGCCGCCTCCACCGGTGCCTCAGCCGACGCCAACGCCGACGTCCGTTCCGCAGTCCGGGACAACGTCTCCGCCGCCGGCCGCTCCGACTCCGACGCCCCAAGCGACCGCCGCTCCGGTGCCCACGCCCCGGGCATCAAGCGATGTCCAAACGGTGGCGGTGGATACGACCATTCGACCAAGTCAGCAGGAGATCTCTAGCCTGTCCATAGCCGTGCTGGCTTCCCTGGGCCAAGCGGTGTCTCTCACCACCGCGCCTCTGGAGATAGCGGCCGTGGACCAGGGGCTGGCGATAGTGGTGCCGGCCACTGGTCTTACCGAGGGCCGTGAGATAGTGGGCGAGCTGGACACTACGCTGGGCAATCTGACACTGGATACGACCGACGGTCAGGGCACCGCTGTTGTGGACCTTGGAAACGGACTGTCCGTGGAAGGGAACGCCAGCATTCGGGCTACGGGTGCAGGTCTTGAGGTGACCCTGGATGAGCCGGAGCTGGTTTTTCACCCGGCCGCGCCTGACGTTGCCCTCATTGAGGGCGGGAGCGACGCCGTGACCCAGGTGGATGTGATCTTTCATACGGGGCTGAACAGCCTGCCGGATGGCGCATCGTTGTCGGTCCGGTTTGCCAAGGATGCAACGTCGCTCGTCGCCGATCCTGCCGCCGTGTTCCAACAGGCGGCACAGGCGGCCGGAGGCTCTATCGACGACCATCGAGTGGATGTCGCGTCCCTGATCGACGTAATGTTGAGCGGCATAACCAACCAGGACCTGGGCGACAACGTTGTGGCCATGACGGTGAACAGGGCCTGGTACGACCAGAGGGTGGCGGTGGGCAAGGAGATGGCCATCTCCAAGATTGCCGACGATGGCGCCGTTTACGCCGCAGCCGCTAACTGCGATGCGACCGACGACCTGTTGACCTGTAGCGCTACCTTCACCGGCAGCGCGGGAGGGTTCTCCCTGTTCGCTCTGCTGGCAATTATTCCGAGTCCCGCGCCGGCGCCGACGGCTACGCCAACACCCACGCCGATGGCGCCTAGCCCTACACCGACGGTGAGCGCTGTGGAGTTGCCGACCCCTACGCCAACACCGACGCCTATGCCTACCGCTACATCATCGCCCACCCCGGCAGTAGGGGTCTTGCTGGCTACGCCAACACCTGCATCGTCGCCGACAGCGGTGTCGGCGGGCCCAGGGAGGCCCACTCCAAGGCCGGAATCAACCCTTGCACGTGCAGGGACACCCTCGGTTACTCCAGGACAGGAGGCGTCCGGCGGAAGGCTTCCCGGCGGTGTCATCATAGGTGGATTGTTCGGATTGCTGGTCCTTGGCGGCGCCATCGGGTACTACCTGCTGGTGGTGCGTCGCAGGGGCGGTGTGACCTCTCCCGGCGGGTAGGCCGAGGCGATCCAGTGGGGCGCTGAGGAGGATGTGCGAGTTATGCACTCCTCCTCAGAGGACGGTGCACGGACGCGTTGGTGACTACTCGGTTGGCTCAATGCGAAAGTAGTGGCCATGTGCACCTCCGGCGGCTCAAGCTGTGCCATGACCAGGTGGAGTCTGCTGCCCCTTCCCCACCCTCTGGAGCACTCCGGCAGCTGCACTACCTGACGCACACCTGGCAGGGCGCGGTGTCTGATACTCGGCATTAGCGGCGTGCGACAGGTCTCCGCCCATAGCTTGACGGTATTTTGGTGTGAATGATAGTCTGCGTGCGGCAACGAGAGTCGCTTGACTAAACGGTGCCGCCGCAAACGGTTGTGTTCAAGAGAGGATGTTCGGGGTGTGCTGTGGCTTGCGAAAGCGGTGGCTTCGCCAGCGGTGCCCAGGGACTCTCGCCATCACAAGGATAGCTGTTTCGTAGAGAGAGTGACACCTATGGAATTGATACGTCCCCATGGGGGAGTCCTGAGAGAGATCGTTGCCGGTGAGGAGCAAGCCGGGGAGATCAGAAGGGAGCTCCCGTACCTCCCATCTTTGGACCTTACTCCACACCAGGTCTGGGACATTGAGCTGCTGCTCAACGGCGGCTTTTCTCCGCTGGATGGATTCATGACCGAAGCGGACTACCGTGGCGTCTTGGAGGAGATGCGCCTTGCCGATGGCACGCTATGGCCCATTCCAATTGTGCTGGATGTGAGTGAGGAGTACGCCGCCACCATATCCAGAGATAGCAGAATTGCTCTTCGCCATCCGGAGGGCATGGTGCTTGCGATACTGACCGTTTCCGATCAATGGCGGCCCGACTTTCGGAGCGAGGCCGATCTGACGTACGGCACTGTGGATGAGACCCACCCCGCCGTTTTTCGGCTGCTCCATCAGACCAACCCGGTGTTCGTGGGAGGCTCCCTGGAGGGGCTGGAGTCTCCTCCCCATCACACCTTCAAGCACCTGCGGCACTCTCCGGCCGAGCTACGTGCCCAATTCGGCAGGCGCGGGTGGTCGAACATCGTGGCTTTCCAGACGCGAAATCCTATGCACCGTGCGCACGTGGAGCTGACGAAGAGGGCCGCGGCAGAGACGGGGGCGAGCCTGCTTATCCATCCTGTGGTGGGGCCTACCAAGCCGGGAGATGTGGACTACTTTGTCCGGGTCCAGTGCTATAAGGCGGCTCTGAACCACTACTCTGAAGAGAGCACGTTTCTGAGCTTACTACCGCTGGCCATGCGCATGGGCGGGCCGCGGGAGGCACTGTGGCATGGCATTATCAGGAAGAACTATGGTTGTAGCCACATGATTATAGGGAGAGACCATGCCGGCCCGGGAGTGGACAGGAGCGGAACCCCCTTTTATCCACCGTACGCGGCCCAGGAGATCTTCCAGAGGCACCAGCAGGAGCTGGGGATACAGATGGTGGGTTTTGAGGAGATGGTGTACGTGCAAGACCAGGACCGGTACATGCCTCTCTCAGAGGTACCCAAGCAGGCCAAGGCTCTGAGCGTCTCCGGTACCGAGCTGCGTCAGCGTCTCCAGGAGGGCTCGGAGGTGCCAGCGTGGTTCTCCTACCCAGAGATCATGGCTGAGCTGCGCCTGGCGTATCCTCCCAGGGCTGAGCAGGGCTTCACGATATTCTTCACAGGCCTTTCAGGCTCTGGGAAATCGACCATAGCTAATGTGCTCTTGGACAAGCTGGTAGAGATAGGGTCGAGGCCAGTAACTCTCCTGGACGGTGACGTGGTGCGAAAGCATCTGTCCAGTGAATTGGGCTTCTCCAAGGAGCACCGAGACCTCAACATCAGGCGTATCGGCTTTGTGGCCAACGAGATCACGAAGAACCGGGGTGTGGCCATTTGCGCCCCTATTGCGCCGTACACCGCCGCTCGGCGAGAAGTTCGAGAGATGATAGAGCAGTCTGGTGGTTTCGTTGAGGTGTACGTGGCCACCCCCCTTGAGGTTTGCGAGGCGAGGGATAGGAAGGGTCTGTATGCCCAGGCCAGGGCTGGGATAGTCAAAAACTTCACGGGGATCAGTGACCCGTACGAGCCACCGGAGGCCCCGGAGGTCTTATTGGACACGTCGGAGCTGAGTCCGGAAGAGGCGGCGGAGCGGATACTGGTTCACTTGGGGCATAAGGGCTTCATTGACTATGAGGGAGATTGAGTGACGGCACTAGTGCTGCCGCCAGCGAGGCCGGGGTCTACGTCCGCGCCGAGATGATAGAACGGAACCACCCGGTTATGGCACGGGTTTACGGGTGGCTGTAGCGCAGAGGATAGAGCAACGGTTTCCTAAGCTAACTACCTTTGTCCCCAACTGTTGGCAATCAGCACAAGTGGGACAGATTAGGACCCGAGAAGATTATTATTATGAAGAGCTGCGTGGGAGCTCCCTGAGGGTCTTGTTGTAGCGTCTTCGCCGTTCTAACGTCTGGACCTGCACCTCCTTTCTCCGTTGGAGGATCTGCTCCCGCCTTCCGTTGAGCATGTCTGCGGGCGTCACGTTGCCCAGCGCCTTGTGATAGCGTCGGTAGTTGTAGTAGGCCACGAAGGCGGCGATTGCTCCTTCCAGGGCAGAAGGCATCTCGTAGGGGACCTGTTTGACGTCCCGCTTGATACTCTGGTGATAGCGCTCGAGCTTGCCATTGGTCTGAGGGTGGAACGGCGCGGCCAGAATGTGCTTGATTCCCACCAGGTGCAGGTAGTCTCTGAAGCCACGGGAGACATAACCTGAGCCGTTATCGCTCAGCAGGCTGGTCCGGTCGGCCACTGGGACCTCAGTCATGCCGGTCTTGTCCACGGCCTCTTGGACCACCTCGATGAGAGAGTCGGTGGTCATGTCCCGCTGGAGCTTGTGGGCCAGTATGAAGCGGGAGTAGTCGTCCATCACGGTGACCAGGTAGTAGTAGCCCCAACCGATCACCTTGAAGTAGGAGGCGTCGGTAGCCCACATCTGGTGAGGGCCGCTGGTCTTGCGATGGTACTCTTTGCCGGCCTTGAGCTGCATCTCGGGTGACTTCACAAGACCTTCTCTGCACAGGATGCGATACACAGTGGACTCGGATACAGCGAAGGCCAGGTTGTCTGTAGACCACGCTGCCAACTGGCGGCTACTTAGCTCCGGCATCTCCCTGGCCGCTTCCAGGATCGACCGTTCCTCCTGAGGTCTAAGGCGGTTCCACGGTGGAGCGCTGGCTCCAGGTCGGTCCTCGAGACCTTGTTGATGTTGTTGTCGCATCAACCACCGATAGTAGGTGCTCTTGGGAACACCCAGGTCTCTGAGCACCCGACGCTTGGCCAGCGGTGATGCGGCTACACTGGCCAGGACCGTCGCCTTCTCAACGGCGCTCATCCGCTGGTACCGACGCCGTTCTGGGGCATTGGTATGGCCGTTTTTTTCAGACGGTAGACCTCGAGGGATAGCTCGGCTACCAGCTGCTTGAGCTCGCCGTTCTCCCGCTTGAGATCCTGGATCTCCTGCCGGGTGGCATCGCGCACCGTGTCACGGGACAGCCGCTCCCTGCCCGCCTCCATGAACTCCTTGGTCCATGAGTAGTAGGAGTGGGGCTTGATACCCTCCCGCCGGCACAGGTCGTTCACGGTGACCTCGCGGCGGAAGCCCTCCAGCACGATACGGATCTTCTCTTCCGGGGTGTATTTGCGCCGGGTAGCCGCTCTAACTCGTCGAACGAAGGACCTAGTCTGCTCCGACCGCTGATCGGCGGCCTCGGCCTTGCTGACGTCTGACTGGGACATCGCTGCTCCTTTCATGAGGTACTCTACCCTCACTTCAGGAGCTCACACCACTCTCAGACTCTCGGGTTTTCTACCCCTCTCACGTGTCCCATTATCGCTGACGGTCTACAGTCCCCAACGTGTCCCCAGACACGCAGGCGGCCTATCTGTTTTTTCCGATGTATCCCGCGGTACGTGGGCGTTGGTGTCAAAATTTAGCTACGGCTTAGATAAGACTCTGCCTCTCACTGACTGCCCTCTCAAAGCGTAGTTGCTTTGAGCAAGTTGGCGATTTCCGTCCTCAGTTCAGGGCTTTCCTCATGTTGATGGGTTCGGACCGCATGTGCCACCGCTGCATCCAGCACATCATCTCTTTGGTCTGCCGGACCCATGATGACCACCTGGCAATTCTTCTCACTTGGCAGGTCCGCACAATTGGACACGACCCAAGCACCTTTTTTCAACTCCGTTCCTGCTATTTGCATGGTTTCTCCTCCTAGTGGTTACAGTTGGTCTCAAGATTATCATAACGTGACGGAGCGGAGAAGAGACCTCGGGCTAGAGCAGCGCCTACGCATGCGAGGGTCTACGGAGTTTCCGAGGGGCTAGACGCCGTGGACATAGTCCCCAGCTAAAGACCACCCCAGGTTAGACCCCGGTGTGGGCAAGGCAGGTAGATGAGAAAGCTACACCGGGGCCCAGCCTCTCCCCTGGATGAGCCCCTTGAGGTAAGCGGCCTGCCCTGAATGCTGGGCGGCATCGTTGACGACGCTGACCAAGCGTACCCCCACCGTGGGCAAGGGCTGGTACTGGGGCTCGTTCAGCACGACATCCAGGTCGGCTGGAGTTACGGTTTCCAGATACGCCTTGCTGCGTTCGTACACGGCGTTGTAGTATGCCAGGAGGGTCTCTCCATCGGGAGGCCTGAGGGCGGCCACCTGCTCCGGCGTGTGGCCCGTACCCGTGTTGAGGGGTTCAGGAGGCATATTGAACTTGGCGTGCCACCCTTCGCTCACCCAGGCTTGCGGTCGGCCAGCCAGGTCCGACATGTGGTGGTCCTGGACTCGGGTCAGGTGCCACGCCAGCCAGGCAATGGAGTTGCTGTCGTTAGTAGGGCGATGGAGCAATTGCTCCATGGTCAGGCCATCCAGTACCCGTTGGAGGGTCTCTTGGACCCTCCCCAAGGCGTCTACGACCAAATCTTTGGGTTCCATGGTACCCCCTCATGATTTCCAGTATCTAACCGCATGTTGAGCCCCTGAGGATTGGTTTCGAATTATAGCTCAACTGCGCCAGGCCGGTGTGGTCAAGCGGGTTCTGTGATGATGATTTGCCCACGCACACTGCGGATGCGCACGGAGGCAGCGGTCACGGGATGAGTCCAGGCCATGCTTTCTTGGGCGTTGGTGTGCTTTCCACAAGCTGCTTCAATTGGCAGGGCTACCTCTGATGCGCTATCATAACCTACGGCACGGGGCGGCTTCGCTCATGGCCGCCCAGGGCGTTTCCCCAAGGGTGGCAGCTGGTGCCCTATGGCTGGAAGTTACGCCTGGGCTGGTGTCAAAATGGGGATAGGGAGCCGATAGTCGTCCATTTTAGATCCGTGCCCCTGTAGCTCAGAGGATAGAGCAACGGTTTCCTAAACCGTGTGTCGGCGGTTCGAGTCCGCCCAGGGGTACCACCTTTTAGATACAAATATGCGGACTAGTCTTGGATAAAGGCTAGTCCACCTTCTTATCCCCGCAATCACTCGTACCATCATCCCTGTGTAGCCCCAAGCCCTTGCCTGGAATAGAGGCAGGACAACGTAGTCCCATCCCTGGGCACGACGGCTGTCCCGCCGGGCACTTTGAAAAACGTGGGTCTTGGAATAGAATGGCCGGGAGTCAGTGCTACGCTGGCTTGTGGCCCTCTCGCATACAGGGCCACCGTATTGGATGAAAAGAGCCGTTCGGGTAGGAGCACCCCATGAATAATCAACCCCTTGCCCCCAAGGAGGCGTTGGATATGATCGGGAGCGAGGTGGGTCCGGGGGAGCCGTTCGAGGTGGAGAGGGGGTCCATTCGCAGGTTCGCGGAAGCTATTATGGAGGAGGCAGCCATCATGCCGGACCCGGGGGCGGCCAGAGGCGAGCCCATTGCAGCGCCGCTGACCTTTCCTCTCTATAACTGCAGGACCGGGATCGACAGAGACTTCGATATTCCGCTGAACGCGCCTCGCCGCATACGAGGGGCGGACGAGTTCAAATTCCTTGCGCCGATTCTTGAGGGTGACACGATACGGGCAAGGGCCAAGCTCCTGGAGATCTATGAGCGGGAGGGCACAACGGGCAAAATGGTCTTTCTGGTGACGGAGACCACCTATATGAACCAGAGAGATGTGCCGGTGATGATCAACCGCGCCACGGTGATCCGGCGCTAGATGCGGACGTGATGAGATGAGCGGTAGCGAGCTTCACTATGAAGAGGTCGAGAAGGGGAGTGCCCTGCCCTCGGTGACCAAGGGGCCTATCACCACGGAGACCATGGTGCGGTGGGCCGCGGGATCGGGGGACTTCAACCCCATACACTACGATAAGGGCTGGGCCCTCAGCGAGGGGCTTCCCGATGTCGTCGTAGCCGGCCCCATGAAGACGGCGATGCTGGCGCAGTTCATCGCCAACTGGGCGGGCAACGCCGCCAGCCTGAAGACGTTGGAGTGCCGGTACAGGGCCATGGATGCGCAGGGGGACACGTTGACTCTTGGCGGGAGGGTGACGGAGAAGGAGCTCACGGAGGGTCAGGGGCGGGTGGTGTGCGAGGTGTGGATCAGAAACCAGCGCGAGGAGACCACGGTTACCGGTACGGCGACCCTTATTCTGCCGGTGCACGGCGGGTAACCCCTGTCGTAAGGAGGGAAGAGATGGCTGAGGCATCCAAGGCCGAGGGACAGGAGAACTGGTACACCTGGGATAAGGCCACCGCCGGGGACGAAGCACCCGGTGAGGCCACGGTGGAGGTCACGACCGACAAGATACGGCAGTACGTGGACACGGAGGATGACACCAACCGGCTCTACGTGGATGAGGAGTTCGCTAGGAAGCATGGGTTCGATGGTCTGGCGGTGCCCATTTCCATGATGTGCCGTGTTGCGCCCAACAGGCGGGCCGAGATCATGCAGGCCAAGGGTTACGGGCACCCGGTCCGGCCAACCCCCTTTGCCCGCTGGCAGTGCAAGACCTACGCTCCCTTGAAAGTGGGCGATGTTATCACCAGCACCAATGAGCTGGGCAGCAAGTCAGAGCGGAGGGAAAGGCACTTTCTGACGTGGCACGTGGAGGGGCGGAACCAGCACGGCGAGAAGGTCTGCGAATACCACTACACCAACTTGTGGGATGAGGGCAAACCGGAGGATAAGACCCGGTAGCTAAGCCTGCTGGGACACGCAGAGCGCAATGCGCATAGGCTCGAAGGGAGGGGAGGGTTCGATGTCTCATAAAGAATCGTGGGAGGATGTCCAGGTTGGGGAGCAGATTGCTCCTCTGGTGCACTACGTTACTCAGGAGCACATCAACGGCTTTCAGGGGTTCCTGGGACATGGGCCCAGCCAGATACACGGGTGGATGAGCGGGCACAACCTTCACACGGACGAGGAGTACTCCCGCACCCACATGTATGGTGGCAACGTAGGGGACGGGCACCAGACTATCGCCTACCTGTGTGAGCTGGTCACCAACTGGCTCCCGTACGGTGCCCTCGTCTCCGGCTATAGCGAGATCGACATCCGGCTGACCAACCCCACGCGCCCGGGAGATGTGGTCACCTCCACAGGTACGGTGAGGGAGAGGTATACCGAGGACGGGCGCAAGTACGTCCTGTGCGAGGTGCAGGCGATGAAGGGCGAGGAGAGGCTGGTGGCGGTAGGACAGATCAAGGCCATGGTCCCGGACCCGCCCCGAAAGTAGCCGAGCGGCGTATCTTAGCCAGACCGCTTTGCCGTCATACGCGGGCTGGTAAATGTGAACGTGACCCGCGGAAGCGGTTCAATTGGCCTGCCACTGCGGCTTTCGGTTCTCCGCGAAAGCCAGGGGGCCTTCCGTGTACTCAGGGGTCGTGGCGTGCAACCGTGTGATCTGCCCGGACAGGCGGGTGGCATCCTCCAATCCCAGGCTTAGGCTCCGCCACATGCCCTCAATGGTGGACTTGAGCGCGCCGGGGGCATTGAGCCGCAGTGTTTCGGCCAGCTCCTCGGCCCGGGACAGCAGCTGCTCCTGGGGAACAACCTCGGTCACGAACCCAAGCTCGTGGGCACGTTGAGCGGAGGCACGTTCGTAGCGGCCCATGAGGCCGATGCGGAGGGCGTTGAAGTAGCCGATGGAGCGGCTCAAGCCTATGATCTCCGGCTGGCTCATGTAGCCGACGGAGACGTGTGGGTCCAGGAAGGTGGCCTCTTCCGAGCAGATGGGGATATCCGACTCAAGGATGAACCGGAATCCACCGCCGGCGCAGATACCGTTGACGGCACAGATGACCGGCTTGAAGACACCGCTCTTCTTGGGGGTGAAGGGTGCAATACTGGAGATATCAGGCACGCCGGCGGCGGTCTCCTTCAGATCAAAGCCGGCGCAGAATCCCTTCCCCTTTCCGGTCACGATTGCCACCCTCAGGTCGGGATCGGAGTCGTACTCCTGCCAGATTTCGACCAGCTCCTCCATCATCTGTTTGTTATAGGCGTTGAGCTTCTCCGGGCGGTTGAAGGTGATGTGCGCAATCTGATTCCGCTTCTCGAAATCGACCATCTCGTATCCCATGGCCCCTCCCGTTACGGCGCGTTGATGCGGTTGCCTGTGGTGATGGCCCCGGCGTTAGCTCTTCTGACCTCGGGCCGTCTTCGGATCGGTGATGGTTGCCGTGGCTCCCTGCTGCCAGGCGTGTTCGGGATGAGCATACTCGTGGACGTGGGTGAATCCGGCGAAGGGTATCCTGTCCAGCTTTTCTACGAACTCCTTGTACGCCTCGATATAGGCGTCCTCCGCCTGGTAATCGAAGGGGTCGCCCAGCTGGTCCTCCGCCTCCTCCTGAGCCGTCTTATTCTCCAACAGCCACTGCACCGTCCTGCGGTATGCCTCGTCCAGGGGCACCAGGTCATGGTAGCCTAGCTCCCGCTTCAGCTTGTCCACGGCTACGGTGGTATGGGTCAGAGAGGGGGGCCGTCCCAACATGGCGTAGTGGAAGTCCCCCGATCCCCACCACCAGGCGGGGACTCCAACGGCGTGAGGGAAGCTGTAGGTCTCTATCTCATCCCAGGAGATTCCCATGGCCTCACAGATGAGCTGGAGCCGGTATCGATCGGTGGGCAACGCCTCCTCAACACAGGCATAGAACTTCCCCGCCGATGCCTCAGGGTTATCGGCCGCCAGGAGGAGAGGGTAGGCGGCGTTCTCCACGTACGGGCGGTCCCGGATGTGCAGACCGCCGTCCAGTAGGAGGAACCTCCTGCGTCCGTCCAGGAGCCGGTGCATGATATTCCACTCCATGGGTCCCGGCTGGCGCGGCCCGTACTGGTTGGGGTATCCGAAGTAGGTGACGTTGAAGGTGTTTGGATGGTGCATGCCCAACACCAGCTTCCGGGACTCGACGATGCGTTCTCCTATGATGGTCCCGGGCATGATGCTATCTTGCCGGCTGACGCCCATGGGGGCTCCAATGTCGTAGATGATGTTCCGCTGGTCGTCAGGGGAGCCGGCCCCAACGGCGATGAAGCGCCCCGTGTGGCCTAGGCATGCCTCCGCCACGAACCGGAGGCGGCCGTACATGGCTACGATCATGTCGAAGGTACGGTTTCCCAGGGCCTCCTGAAACTCCTCCATGAAGTAGGGCTCGCCGTGGATGTGCTCCACCGGGTACTTGAACTCCACCTCATGGAAACCCCGGTGGAGGATGGTCACGTCCCAGCCCCGCTCTGCGAGTCCTTCAACGATAAAGGGGCCGGTGGGCCCTGTTCCGCCGATAACCAGAGCAGTCTTGTTGGCCATGATCTCTCCCCTCCCTTGTTCTGACCGGTGTGTTCCAAGTAGGAAACGCACCGGCGACCGGATGCCCCAGACGGCGCTATGCTAGCACAATACGGGCGGTTGGTGGAGTCCGGCGGTTGCGCGCGGGCGCTGTGCCGTCTTGGGGGATGCCGCCGGGCCTGAACGGCTCACGGCGTTGGCCTGGGCCTGGGCATGGGAATGCTCCAGCCGTACTTGCGTTTCTTGGTGTACTCAGGCATATCCACGATGCCGATGAGCCTCCCGATGTTGAGGCCCATCATGAGCTCCACCTCTTCATTGCTGAACTGTACCCCGTACTTGGGGGCGGTCTTGGGCAGCTCTCTCCAGAACTCGACCTGCTTCACGTACCACTCCGTCCTGCGACGACCCCAGCTGCTGTGGGAGAACTGGGCATCTGTGCACAGGGTTATCCTGTGGGCGCCCACCGCGTCCCGCGCCCGCGCCAGCCTCCGCACCGCTGCCTCCTCACCCCACCGCTCAACGTTCACCCAGTGGTCCATGCCCAGGTAGGTGTTCAGGGCGGAGCGCCCGATAGCCAGCGAAATATCGAACCAGTGCTGGAAGGGATGGCCCGCGTGGAAGATGATGACGTTGAGGTCAGGGAAGTCGGCGACCACGTCGGTGATAGAGATTGGGTCGTTGCAGCGGTTGCGTACCTGCGGCTCAGAGGAGAAGCTTGTGCAGATGGAGACGGGCCGGTTGTACTCTTGGCATAGCTGGTAGAAGGGATAGAGGATGGGGTCGGAAGGAAAGTAGCCAACCTGCGGGAACACCTTGAGCCCCCGGGTGTCCCAGTCACGGAAACACCGCTCCACCAACTCCAGGGAGCCTGGGCGTCTCACGTCCGGACCGGCGAAGGCATATAGCCGCCCTGGGTAGCTGCTCTGGAGGTCCGCGAAGCTCCTGTGCATCTCTTCCATGGACATACCTTCGCCGCCGTCATGGCTGGGACCGTAGTCGGCGTGAATCAGTATGGCGGCATCGACCCCTGCCTGGTCCAGTGCCGAGATGGTTGCGGAGCCGTCCGTGTCCGCTACCCGCTGCTCCTGCTGGGCGTACATATCCACGGGGTCACGGTCATAGGGTGGCTTGGCTGCGCCGTAAGCCCAGTTCATGCTCATGGCCCACCGCCACTTGGGTGGCATGTACTCCTTGCCGGGGGTGCCGGGTATCAGGTGGACGTGGTTATCGATGATGAGTGCCAATGTATTCTCCTCTTTGTAGGCTGCTATTCCTCAACCGAACGCGCGTCCAATACTACAGTGTTCGTCCCACCCGCTGCACGCTGCCCGGCGGGGGGTGCTACCACTGAGGGCGTGGCAGGGATATAATAGTGGCCTGGGTGCCGGGGGAGGGCTGTGGGCCCACGGCCTTGAGCACCTGGGTACGTGCTCCGAGGGGAGAGCCAGGGCTCCCACAGGAATCGTAAAGGGGGGGATAGTCGTGAGCAACATTAGGGTGTTGTTGGTCCACGATTATGAGTTGGCCCGTAGAGGGCTGCGGCGGATGCTGGAGGGGTATGATGATATCGAGGTGGTGGGGGAGGCGGGCAACGCCGTTGAGACCGTGAGACAGGTGGAGCTCGATTCTCCAGACGTGGTCCTGATGGATGCCGAGCTTCCCCACATAACGGGCCTTGAGACCATGCGCATTTTCAAGGAGCGGGGCCTTCCTGTGGTGGTTGGTCATGCTGAGCCTGGACCCGCAGAAGCTGGCCGATGCCGTTCGGCTGGGGGCAGGGGCTTATACGGTTGAGGCTGCCGAGGCCGATGAGCTTGCAAGCATTATTCGGCAGGCGCCGGCGGGCGGATTCGTGGTTAGGTCCAGCCTGATGAAGACGGCCCAGGGACGGGAGGTGGCCTTGAAGCACCTGGCGGAGCTACAGGCCGCTCCTCCCCCGGTGCCGTCGGAGAGCTTAGAGCCGCCCCTTGTGGCATTACGGGAGGAATCCCTTCTGACCCCAGCGGAGCAGAAGGTTCTGGAGCTCCTGGCTCGAAATGCCAGCGACGTTCTTATTGCGCACAGCCTATCAACGACGGAGAGAACGGTCAGGGCCCGCATCAGGGGTATCCTGCGCAAGCTGGACCTGGCCAACCGGCGCGCGGCGGTGGAGTATGCCAAGCATGAAGGGCTGGCATTGGGCAATGGGGAGGCTTCCGCTCACGGTGTTGCCAACGGTGACTCCAGTGATCGTGGTGTGGGGGCCGGGGCGAGTGCAAAAGAGCAGCCGTCAGTGTGGAGCATTGGATGGCAAGCTAGGAGTGGCGGAGTTGGGAATGCCCGGCGGGTGCCCGGGTACGCAGAGGAATCGTCAGGTAACGCGTCACCAGAGGCACCGGCGGCCATAATGGGGGATGTTGAGCTGGTTATAACTCCTCCTCTTGATCCCGCCACGCTCATTAGGCTGCACGGCTGGCTGAAAGAGACCGCTTACGCAGATATAGGGGAGACCGTAGGATCATGGCAGGAGGAGACGGTGTTGAAGGTGAATATACGTCAGCCTATCCCCCTTCTGCAGCTGCTCTCCGAGCTTCCCGATGTGGCAGAGGTGACTCAGGAGAAGTACGTGGGTGGTAGGGATGACTTTGAAGGTCTGGTGCAGAGTATCGGGGGGAAGCTAGCTATAGGAACCGGAGCCAGCCTTCCCATGAGGTTCAGGCTGACTCTGAGGGCAGCAGGGCATGCCTGAGCGCCAGGGCCCTTTCCTAAAGAGATGCCGTTGGTGACCCAGCGGTGTGGCGCGGGGAAGCTTGAAGTCTCCCGTTGGCATTTTAGAATGTCCCAATTCCATCCCCGATAGCTGTGAGGAGCTTCACCAGCTTTGGGGTGAAATGGTCAGATTTGCGCGATACGGCGTCGATTGCTCCCAGGATATGGCCATCGGTCTTGATGGGAAGTGAGACCAGAGACCTGACACCCTGAGCAGCCACGGCGGGCTCGGCCAGGGGGTGGGAGAGGTAGTCGTTCACCACCGCGGGTTTACCCAGTTGGTATGCAACGCCGGCAATGCTTTTATCGAGAGGGAGAGTTTCCGGTTGATCAAGATTCGTTGGTCCGGCTGACGCTATCAACTGGAGCGTCTGGTTTTGGCCGTCCGGAACTCTCAGGGTGGTCAAGTCAGCGTTGGAGACCCGGGCCATGGCTTTCAGGATGCCCGTTGCTTTCTCCTTGGGGCTTACAGGCTGGGCTAGGATGCGAGCCACCTCCAAGAACGTTTCCGTTCCCTCCGGGGTTGCACCTTCATTCTGATGCTTGTACAGCGCCATCTCAATGCTTGGGCGCAAGACCTTGACGTCTATGGGTTTCACAAGATAGCCGAAGGGCTTTGTGGTCTTGGCACGCTCCACGGTACGCTCATCTGCATGGGCGGTGAGATAGATCACGGGGATATCGAGTCGCGAATTGATGATGCCGACCGCCTCCACGCCGTCCATACGCCCCTTGAGAGTGATGTCCATCAGCATCAGGTCCGGGTTCAACTCCGCTGCTTTGGTGACTGCCTCCTCCGCGGTGTCGAGTACACCGAGGACGACGTATCCCCAGTCCTGCAACGCCCTGCGAATGTGCATGGCGGTGATAGCCTCATCTTCAACCACTAGGATCCGTGCATGTGCCATTGGATAGCCTCCTGCTTTGCCTATTCAGTACTTGGAAATGAAATCTTGAACGTTGTTCCCGGGTTCCTCTCCAGATCGACGGTCCCGTTGATCTGCTGGGTCAAACCGCAGACCAGTTGCATGCCCATGGAGTCTATGTTGCGGAAATCCACGTTCTGCGGGAAACCCATGCCGTTATCACTGACAAGAAGTGTAGTTGTGCAGTCTGGTTGGGCGAACAGCTCTATGCGGATGGTGCCATGGTTCCCCTTGGGGAATGCATGTTTGAAGGAGTTGGGGACCAGTTCATTGAGTATCAGGCCGCAGGGGATGGCCGCGGCCATACCCAAGAGAACGTCGCCAAGCTCTAGCTCTAGGCTGATAACAGAAGGGTCTGATGCGTAGGCCTTCAGCAGACTGGCCGTGAAGTTGCGAATATAATCTGGGAAGTCAACTTTAGAGAAGTCCTTGGATTGATACAGTTTGTCGTGAATAAGCGCCATTGACTGAATGCGTCCGTGGCTGTCCTTTAGCATCTCTAGAGTTCGCGGGTCCTGGACGTGGTTGGACTGGAGACTGAGCAGGCTGGAAACGAGCTGCATGTTGTTTTTCACCCGGTGATGGATCTCTTTCAGCAGTATCTCTTTCTCCCGGAGAGAGGCGTTGATCTGCTCTTCCGCTCGCTTGCGCTCAATGGCGTAGCGCATGGAGCGCTTCAGCGTGTCGCTCTCAATGTGACCCTTGACGAGATAGTCCTGAGGGCCTCCGCGAGCCGCCTTTATGGCCAACTCTTCGTCCTGGAGGCCGGTGAGCACCACTATAGGCACCGTTGGGGCGTGCGCTTGCGCCAGGGCCAGGGTGTCAATGCCGTGGCTATCCGGTAGCCCCAGGTCTAGCAGAACAACGTTATAGGCATTCTCATCCAGATGGACCAGAGCCTGGCTGAGCCTTTGCACGTGGGTCAACTGGAAACGAGAGGGGTCCGCTTCCGCTAGGGCCTCCCGCAAGAGGCGGGCATCTCCCATGTTGTCCTCAACCAGCAAGACCTTGATGGGTTGTTGATCCGTAACCATTTATTGCTCCTGGGGTAGCATTACCGTGGTGAGCCAGAAGTCCTCGATGGACTTGACCACCTTGGTGAACTGGTCCAAGTCAACGGGCTTGGTGATATAGCAATTGGCGTGAAGGTCGTAGCTTTTGATGATATCCAGTTCGGCGTTGGAGGTGGTCAGGATCACCACGGGTATGCGCCTCAACTGTTCGTCACGCTTGATATCCGCCAGCACCTGGCGGCCGTCTCTCTTCGGCAGGTTCAGGTCCAGCAGGATGAGGTCAGGGCGCAACGCTTGGGTGTATTGTCCTTCCCGCCGTAGGAAGGCCAGGGCCTCCTCTCCGTCTCTGACCACGCGCAGGTGGTTGATCACGGTGGATTCCTTCAGCGCCTCCTCCGTCAGGCGTACATCGCCGGGGTTGTCCTCTACCAACAGGATCTCAATGGGTCTGCCCAGGAGTTCACCCCTCATAGCCCGTTGCCGCCTTCCGCTGGTATGGTGAAGTGAAACGTGGCGCCCATTCCCAGCTCAGATTCCACGTTGATACGTCCGCCGTGGCGTTCCACGGTCTTCTTGCAAATGGCCAGGCCTATCCCGGTGCCGGGAAACTCACCTTTGCCGTGCAGACGCTGGAAGATAACGAAGATTCGCTCTGCCTGCTCCGGATCGATGCCGATGCCGTTGTCCCGCACAGTGAAGTGCCACAGACCATCTTGCCGCTCCGCCCCTACATGGATTTGAGGTGGATTATCGCCTCTATACTTGATGGCATTGCCGATCAGGTTCTGAAAGACCTGCCCCAGTTGCGATGCATCCGCCAACACGGTGGGTAGCGGGTCGTGGGTGACCACGGCTTCGCTCTCCTCAATGGCCTTGCGCAAATTAAAGATGGCTCTATCAAAGAGGGTGGTGCAGTGGGTTGGCTCAAACACTTTGCCCTGGGTGCCCACGCGGGAATAGGTCAGCAGGTCCTGAATCAGCTCCTGCATCCTGGTTGCCCCGTCCACGGCATAGGAGATGAACTCGTCGGCATCGGCATCCAGCTTGTCCTTGTAACGTTTCTGTAGGAGCTGTGTATAGCTGATCACCATGCGTAGCGGCTCCTGAAGGTCGTGGGAGGCCACGTAGGCAAACTGCTGCAGCTCCGCATTGGAGCGGGCCAGTTCATCGGCCTGGCGTTCCCGATCCTCCTGCCACTTCTTGCGCTGAGTGATGTCCCGGGCGAGGGCGAACAGACGCTTCTGGCCGTTCAGCTCAATCATGCCCAGCCGGATTTCCACGGGAAAGGTGCTCCCGTTCTTCCGCTGGTGAACACTCTCCAGAGTGCCCTGAACGTCCGGGTCCTGTTGCATCCATTCTTTTGCAATGATGGACAGGTCAAACTGGGCTTCGATATCAGACAGGGAGAAGGTAAGGAGCTCCTCTCGGCTATGGCCCAGCTGTTCGCACGCTTGGCGATTCACATCAACGATTCGCCCGTCCAGATCGATGATATAGAAGGCATCGGCGGCTTGCTCCACCAGGCTTCGGAATCGCTCCTCGCTCTCTCGCAACACCTCCTCCGACTCCTTGCGCTCTGCTAGTTGGTTCTCAATCAGCGAGACCTCACGCCGTCTGGACCGGTGTATGGCCACGTCTGCCACTGCGGTGAAGCTGAGGAAGATGAAGAAAAGCCCTGCCATGGTGCCTACCGTTGCACGCAAGACCGTTGCCTTGGTGTCGTCCACCTGAATGGCGAAGTCGCTACGCACGTCCCGGTAGATCTCCATGACACCTGTAATGCGGCCCTCAGGGGACTCTCGCAGGGGAAGGTAGGTCTCTACCACGTCAATGCGACGACGCTCTCCTTCGAGATCGACGATTTCATGGTCCCTGGCCAGCTTCGACGAGATTCCTCCGGCCACCGCGGTTTGAAAGAGAGGGCCCTCCCGTCTGCTTACCCCCACGGTTGCGGGATCGGTACTCCAGATGGCTACGCCGTCAAGGTTGAAGAGATTGAACTTCACGATGTTCAGCCCTTGCACCAGGCTTGGAAACTTACTGGGTAGCCCCTGGGGTCCCGCCAGGTACTCCAAGGTCAACGGCACAGGCATGTCCATACCGTGCATCCCATCAGAGAGAGGGTTGGCGTTGGATGACTGGGCGGCCATGTGATGCTGGCCGCTAATCATGGACTAAATATGCGCCGCATCCCGGGCTGTGTTCTCCTCGGTGACCCTGAGCAGGTTCTTCTCCGCAAGGTCTGCGCCGACGATGTTTACCATGATGGTGGTAACGGTCATTACCACCAATGCGGTGATGGCGAAGAGGAGAGTCAGACGATACCGCTTCATCTGTAGAGCCTGTTCTTTCGCTGATGCCAGCTATGGCTTAAAGCTCAATTGTGGCCCGTAGATGCCCACTATCAGATGTTGGCATCCAGTGCGGGCCACGGTCCCCATGGAGGACATTAAGGGTTGGAAATGTCCCCACGGGTTGGCTGTGCCTGGGTGTGTGGCGGCTCTGTCTCACCACCCTGTGCACACAGTAGGGGATAGCAGTACCCTCTACAACATGAAAACACCCCAAGTGACCCTGGGGGAAACCCTAATGGTTCTCCGTGAATCCCCCTAGAGCAAATGGCAGCGGCTCCGACGCCATTGAGCGGTTGCGTGTATGGGGTATAATGTGGCTTTGGTGTTACTGGTTGCTGGGTGCTGCTTTATTGTGTAGGCTAGCGGGTGACCGACCGGATCCATATGCACCAAGGAGGAGGTCCGTTCAGTGGAGTACACGGATAAGGAGCTAGTCTGCTCGGAATGCAACACTACGTTTGTTTTCAGCGCTGGGGAGCAGGAGTTCTATGCCAGCAGAGGGCTGGTAAATGAGCCTCGCAGGTGCCCCGACTGCCGTCGGGCACGTAAGGACCAACGGTATAGCGGAGGCGGCGAACGTGTCAGGGAGATGTACCCGGTGGTCTGCGCCAATTGCGGCGCTGAGACAGAGGTGCCCTTCCGACCCACCGGGGTTCGGCCCGTCTATTGCTCTGATTGCTTCAACAAGCAGCGAGTCTAAATTACCCCTGGCCTATGCCCTGGTGGCCTGAGCAGCCGGGGTTGCAGAGCGCTCCCGCCCGGGAGTACCGGCCTTATCCTCCTGCCGCCTGCCGACTAGCCTGGGGCAGATAATCGGGGAAGGGATCGGTGGGGTAAGACTGTGTGAAACCGTTGGCCTTGTAGCTGGCCAGCTCCTCTTTGGCCGCCCGAGCCCAGGAGGGGGATGTGAGAAACTCCAGGGCGCTCAGGGTCAAGGCTTCCGCACCCGTAAACATTGCAGCGTGGGCCTTGTCCGATCGTGCCGCTGCTATGAACGCCTTCCGGTCGTCTATGGTGTGGAGGCCTCCGTAGCCGGTGTCTATATGGAGGGTCCCGGCGGGAACTACGCGGCTCACGTTGCCCAGATCGGTTGCGCCCCTGCTCCCTCCTTTGAGATAGGCACTGGCCGCCTCCGCAGGCTCCTCTACATCTGCGACCCCAAGCTCCCGTAGGCTCTTCTGAAACGCATACGCCAGGTGGAGATTGGGAATGGTGTCTGCATAGGTGTAGGCTTGCTGCTGAAAGGAGATCTGTACGTTCACCGTCTCCGCGGCACGGCGGATGGAGTGCTGGACCACCTCCACTTCCCGGTCCAGGGTCTCCAGGGTGAGCGTGCGCACGTAGAACTTCATCTCCACTTTTACCGGGACCACGTTTGGGGTCACGCCGCCATCTGAGACCACGTACTGGACCACCGTGGTGGGATGGATACGACTGCGGTTGGCCATGATGTTGACGATGCTCAAGGCGACGGCGTCCAGAGGGTTGACCACCTCTCCGGTAGCGCCCACTCCGGCGGGATCGGTGACGAAATCACACCGGAAGTGCTCCCTGGCCCTGGACTTGCTCCATACGCCCCACCGTGCCGAGGGGTGGACCATCATGACGACGTCTACGTCATCAAATGTGCCTGATTGGATGAGAGGAATCTTTCCACCGGCGTTCTTGGGATAGCCCTGCTCTGCTGGACAGCCGATGATGGAGACCTGTCCGGCGATCTGGTCCAGCACGCTCCGGAGGGCAATGGCGGTGCCGATGGACGCACCGGAGATCAGGTTGTGTCCTCCCGCCTGGTCGATCTCCGGCAGGGCGTCATATTCGGCCAGGATCGCCACATGAGGGCCTTCCTCACGCCCCTTGCGAGTGGCCACAAAGGCGGTCTCCAGGCCGGCGGCGGGTTTGGTCACGGAGTATCCGGCCTGGGTCAGCAGCCGCGCCAGCAGAGCGGAGGCCTTGTGCTCCTGGTAGCCAAGCTCCGGATTGCTGTGGACGAAGATGCTCACCTCCACCATCCGGTCACGCTCTCTTCGGACCGCCTCCAGGGCCTTCTGTTTCAGCGCGGTGGCGTCGCTGACCATGGCTCTCTCCTCCTCATGCCGGCCGTTGAGGCTAGCCCAGGGAACTCCGTACCAGGGCGCGACGGACTCGCCGCCAGGCCATGCCGACGCGGAGTGTCTCACGTAGCGTGAGCTGGCCGCGCCCGTATCGGCTCTTCGAGTACATCTGGCAGATGATATCGACATCCTGCTGGACGGCGGGGGCAAGGCTGCCCACAAACCTGCCAAATTCCAACGGTGTTTGTGCGGGGAGTGGTCCCTGGACCAGGAAGGCGGTGAGCCTGCAAAGGCGGTCGTAGGCGGCGTTGGGCTTGGGCAGGACCAGATAGTACCGTCGCCACACTATCAGGAGTGCGCCTAGCCACATGATGACCAGGATGCCAAATAGGGAGCCGCCGAGTCCCAGGGGGGTGCCGGTGTTGGCCAGGGGGAACGGCCGGATGCCGAATCCACCGGGCAGGCGTCCACCGAAGAACCCCTCATCGTCTTCCTCCTCCTCCTCTTCCAACCCTTGCCCCGAACTTGCTAGTTCGGGAAGAGGAGCGACATCGACCTCGATCAGGGCCAGCGCCTTGCCGAAGCCGATGAGATCGCTCTGTGCCCGGGGCCGCAGATCGGAGTTGGGAGAGGGCTCAAACTCCACCCACCCCATACCTGGCAGATAGGCCTCGGTCCAGGAGTGCCTATCCCGGTTCCGTATCACAAACGCCCCGCGTTCCTGGTCCGGGATGCCGGGGCCGTAGCCTGAGATGAGGCGGGCCGGTATCCCTGCGGCCCGGAGCATGACCGCCATGGCGGAGGCGAAGTGATCGCTGTGGCCTGTTTGGGACTCGAAGAGGAAGTAGTCCACCAGGTCGGCGTCAAAGGGTGGGGCATCGGTGGAGGTCTCATAGTCCATGGTTCTCAGGTAAGCCTCAATGGACAGAGCCTTATCGTAGAGGGTGGGTTCGTCTCCGGTCAGGGATCGCGTAAGCTGCTTTACCCGCTGCGGCAGGTCTCTTGGGAGGTCAAGGTAGGTCTCAGTCACCCAGTTGGGGTACTCTCCGCTGCTGGTGCGGAGAAGGTCGCCGCCGGTCAGGTCCAGGAGGGTGGTCCCACTGTACTGGGCACCGGTGTCCAGCCGTTTCTGGGGACGTATGGAGAGGATGTCCAGGTAGGGGGGGATGTCAGAGCGGGCCTCCAGCTTGACCGGAATGTCGATGTCCAGTGGAACCCCAGAGGGAAGGAACAGATAGGTCGAATCACGGGCTGTCTCCACCTCATATGGGAAGTCGGGGAGGTCCAGCGCTCCCTCCTCCTCTTGTATGGCAAGGGGGTGAAGGGATACGAGATCGGTCCCTGATTCGGCGGAGAGGCGCTGGGTGGATGTATCTTCCGTCTTCCATCCGGTGCCGGTATAGGTGGTGTAGGCGCGCACGTTCCAATAGGAGGCGAAGGGGGATGTGGCGAGAAACACCTCCTCTTCGCTGAGCGTTACGTTGCGATGTATGGGGAAGAAGGAGCCGAAGAGGCCGGCCTCCTTAAAACCTGTGACCGCTGGGAATAGCCGGTCAAACTGCCGCTGTACCTGCTCCAGGGGCCATCGGGCATCGTTCCACACCTTCTTCATCTGATCGTTCCGGGGAGTGTTATCGGGCAGGGCGGCTATCGCCAGGAGCAGCGGGACGCTGAAGAGCACCGCGAATCCCATAGAGAGTATGCGCAGGGAGGTGGGGTATTGAATGCCAACAGTGTCATGCGCCGACTGTCGCCGGAGGGAGGTGAGGCGTACGATTAGCAACATGGCAAAGAAGAGGTACGGAAAGAGGTAGGGGAAAAACCGCTCCGGAAGGTAGGTCAGGTTGGTGATGAGCCCTATGGCGCTGGGCAGGATGGCCAGCCAGACGTTGCCGGTCTTGAAGACCAGCCAGGAGGATACATAGCTGCCCAGCCATACTAGGGCGGTGAGGACGACGGCGAAGGGAAGGACGTCTGCGCTGATGTCGTTGGCAGCTACGTCGCCGGTCCAGCCGGTGAGCCGTGAGCCCAGGTCGGTCAGCTTTCCCAGCACGCCGTCGGCTTCGCTCAGGGTTGCCCCCTGGATATAGACCACCACGGCTCCTGAAAGGAGGGCCAGCAGGTGACTGCGCCATGGCCCTCTATGCGCGTGGGCAACGATGAACCCCGACAGGGCTCCCATGGCTAGGGTAACCTCCAGAGTGGAGGTCTCTACCCAGGCCGCTGCCTGTATGGTGCGGACGACTACCAGGAGCCCGCCGATGACCAGCAGGAGGGTTAGCCAGTCCGCCGAGCGAAATGGCCGGAGCAGTGCGGAGAGGATAGATGGTGAGGTGGCCATGTCCGTTAGGCGGTTGCCTGCACCGATGCTTTGGGAACTGCGCTATCATAGCTCAACGCGGTGGCCAGGTCGTCTCCCTGCTGTACCAGATACGTGAGGATGCCGATCTCCTCCAGCGTCCCCACGGCCTTCCGGGCGCTGCCGATCATGCCAAAGGAGTCAGCGTCTATCATCACCACGGCCACCCGGAACTGCTTCCCAAGGAAGGAGCGAAGGATACGTATCCAGCCGATATCCGTGGACGGTGTGATGACCACCAGGGTTGCCGGTGGCGTGATGGAGTCACCCGCCTGCATCAACACCTGGTCTAGAGGCGACCTCCCCTCCGCTCTCGCCACGGCGAACATATCCATCATCCGCTCCTCGGTGGCGGCGCTCCGATCGGCGGCGACGAAATACTCGCGGTCGCCCTGGGCGATGAGGCCCACCGGCCACCCGAGCTCGCGGCAGCGGGCCACGATGGATGCGGCGGCGGTCACGCCGTATTCCTCGGTGTTTTCCACCTCACCTCCTGCCTGAACGTCCTGCTGAAGATCTAGGATGATCCATACCTGGTTTCCCACGTCAGTATCGAAGTCCTTGACCATCAGCTTCCCTATGCGGGCCGTGGAGGGCCAGTGGATGCGTTTGAGGCTGTCTCCGTAGCTGTACTCTCTCACCGATGAGGCGGTGGGGGCAACCACCTGGCTCCTGCGCCTGGCGGCTCCCTGGTGGGTCCAGTCAGCTTGTGGCAGGTGAAACATGGGGAGGTCCCGGACGGCGGGGTACACAATGATCTGCTCTACCCCTGGGAAGGTCCGTTGGAGACGGTAGAGGCCAAAGAAGTCGGTGCTGAAGGCTCGTGCCGGGCCCAGCGGATAGGAGCCCCGTTTCTTTAGAGGAGGCCTGGCCTTCCACTCCAGGGTTCGGCCGGGCCGGAGGTTGAACACCTTACCGGTGACCTGCCCGGGCAACTCCGCCATGTCCTGGACCTCTATCAAGAGCTTAGGGAGAGGGCTGAAGTTCTTGATGGTGAGGTCACTTTCGGCGAAGTCACTAACCTTTGCCCGGCCGGACCGTCGGAGCGCCGTGATCTGGAGCCCCTGGAGATTCAGGTACGCCCAGCCCAGGTTGCCCAGAAGCGCTGCCACCAGAACATAGAAGACGTTGTAGAAGATGCTAAAACCTGAGGCTACGGCGCTGACCAGGCAGATGCCGGCAAGCAGAATGACCATGTAGAGTCTCTTCATAGCCCGTTCCTAATACGAAGCCTCGTCAAGATGCGCTACGTTCTCTACGAGTTGTGGGCTCATTCGGTTCCCACGTCATACAGTGGAGAGGATTCCCCGAACTCCTCATTATCGTGCTCGGAGTCAAGGAAGACGCTCCGGAAAAGGAGTAGGGCGGCAAGCAGGCACACGGCGCCCGGTACCGTTCCACCCAGAAGAGGGACCCAGACGGAGAGGGGAAGCGGGTGAAACGTGTGGGAAAGAGATGTGGGGATGCCCTCATAGAAATAGGTGGAGGCTATCTCCAGAGCCAGTCCTATGCTCAGCAGCAGGCCCACGCTGGCCCACATGAACCCCTTTCTGGCCGCCAACCATCCCAGGATGATCAGGCTGCTGATCCCGATGCACGCTCCAAAGGAGACCAGCGACTTCTCCGGGACCGTGAGATGCGGACCGGCGGCCAGCTCTCCCGCCAGCGCGGATGAGAAAAAGAAGCAGATGCAGGCGGCCGTGATCGACAACAGCATGGGCCCTCTCAGAGAGAGGGTCTCTCCCCTTCCGTGCAGGGCCATCTCCCCGATAAGGCCGATGAGAAGGGGAACAGCGATGCTGTACGGCCAGAGCGGAGGGAACAGCGCTTCTAGATCCTGCTCGTAGGCGAAGGTGTAGAGCGGCGGAATGTACCGCACCAGCGCCAGGGTCACTATGGAAAAGACGGCGGCGCTGAACAGGACCAGGCGCGCTCGCTTCCTCTCCGGCGGGAGCAGCGCGGTGAGGCATACGGCTACTCCGATCACGGCGGTGACCAGTGCGGCCACAAGCTGCTGGGGAGGGTTCGCCATGCTCCAGGCGGTGGCCAGGAGGACCGATGAGCCCGCGAGCAGAGAGCCTCCGGCCAGGAGTGCGCCCACTCTCAGCAGGCCACCTGCCGGCATGGCTGGACCGGCAATGGGGCGCGAACGCCTCATAGCCCGACCGGTATATAGAGCCTCTGCGGACGCCATTGGTGCCCCTCCCTGCGCTCTGTGGTCCGCTCACGTGTGTCTGCCTCCTAAAAGGCAGACCTAACTATTCTAAGGGAAAAAGTGGTCAGGTCAAGGTACGGGGTTTGGGCGCGCTACGCCGTCGCTTCTGGTGTCACCAGAGCGGACAGTCCGTCCAGTACCTGCGCCACGGTCTGGTATCTGCCGAAGGCGGGGATGATGTAGACGCCATCGATTTTGGAGGAGACCGCTTGCAGCAGCTCGCGGGCCAGGGCCACACCCTCCTGCTGTCCGCGACGCCCGGCGGAGCGCATGCGTTTCTGCACCTCCGGAGGGATCACGATGCCGGGGACCTCGTTGTGGAGGAACTCGGCGTGGCGGGCGCTGCTCAGTGGCAGCAGGCCCATGAGCAACGGCGCCGGGAACCCTCCGAGGCGACGGTGGCATTCCTCAACGAGCTGCGGATCAAAGACCGCCTGGGTAAGGATGAAGTCGGCGCCGGCATTGAGCTTCCGCTCCAGGCCCCTAAGCTCCCTATCAAGATCGGTGGCGCCCATGTTGAAGGCGCATCCAACGAAGAATGAGGTGGCCTGCTGGGTGGAGTGGCCAGCAATGTCCAGGCCAACGTTGGCCTTGTGGATGATGGCCATAAGGCCCGAGGGTGTCACGTCAGCGACGACGGTTGCCTGGGGGTAGTCGCCTATGTACGGCAGATCACCCATCACGACGAAGACGTTTCGGACTCCCAGGCCATGGGCACCCAGCAGGTCAGAGTGGAGGGCCAGGAGGTTGCGGTGCCGGGTGGCGATGTGGAGGACGGCCTCCACTCCCAACCGGGTCTGGATCAGTGTGCTCATGGCCAGGGCGCTCATCCGTCCCCGCGCCCGCGGGTTGTCTGAGACGTTGAATGCGTCAACGTGCACGGTTCCCAGGAGGCTACGCAGCTCTGCAAAGATGGTGCTGGCGTCGTATCCTCGCGGCGGGTCCACCTCCACCGTGACCGTGAACTGCTTCCCGACCTTTTGGGCTAGCTGGGTAGGCTCCGCCGGTGCGGTGAGCAGAGGCTGAACGTGCTCGGAGCCCGAGGCGGTCTTGGCCTCCAGCCGTGCCCGGGAGCGGGGCGGCCTACGCTTTCGAATGGCCTCACGCATGGCCCCGATATGCTCGGGGGTGGTGCCGCAGCAACCCCCGATGATGGTAGCGCCGCCCTCTAGCAGACGGCCGGCGTGCTGGGCCATGTACGCTGGTGAGGAGAGGTAGACGAAGCGGCCGTCTACATAGGTAGGGAATCCGGCATTGGGCATGGTAGTGAGTGGGACGGTGGTGTGGAGGGCCATCTCCTCCATGACGCGGAGCATGGGCACGGGACCGACGCTGCAGTTTGCGCCGAGAGTGGAGACTCCCAATGCGGAAAGGGCGCTGGCCACCTCCGCCGGGGTCTCCCCCGCGGGAGTGACACCCTCTTCCGTAAAGGTGAGCAGGGCTATGATGGGCAGCGAGCCGACGCTGCTGGCGGCGGCTATCGCCTCCTGGACTTCGGCAAGCCCGGTAAACGTTTCCAGAATGAGCAGGTCCACTCCGGCGTTCGTCAGCGCCTGGACCTGCTCCCGGAAGGTCTCTCGCGCCTGGCTCAGGGAGATAGGCCCCAGGGGTGCCAGGGATTTGCCCAACGGTCCCACCGCTCCCGCGATCCATACGTGAGGGCCCGTCAGGCGCTGGGCCTCCTGGGCGATCTCCACGGCCCTCCGGTTGATCTCCTCGACGGAGTCCACCAGGCCGTGGTGCTCCAGGCGCACCCGGTTAGCGCCGTAGGTATTGGTCTCGATGAGCTCCGCGCCCGCTTCGATATAGTCCAGGTGGACGCTACGCACCAGCTCCGGGGATGTGAGATTGAGCTGCTCAAGGCAGCTTTCGATGCGCAAATTACCACGGCGCAGCAGCTCCGTACCCACGCCGCCATCGGCCAGGAGCGGGCCCTGCGCCAGTCGGCGGATGAACCTGGAGTCTGTGGCCGGCTGAGCGTTCTTCATGGCAAGTCTATCTATAATACCAGGGCCGAGAAGTGGGGAGCTTACACGCCGATGGTCTGGATGAGGATTCGTATCCGGCTCACCCATAGGCGGCGGCCTTGGCAGCCTTTCCCGCCGCGGGCGATTCAGGGCTTGCGTGGCCTATTCTCTAGTAGCGGGATGTTTTGCAGGGGCTCCAGGTTATCTTCGCTTACCACGTCGAAGCTGCCCATGCCGCCCAGCGGCCAGTCGAACCTCACCAGCCACGTCCGTGGGCCTGATTCCTCAGGCGCACTGCGCTGCTCAAGAACTACCCCGGTACGGCCCTGGTACCGCGGCGCCGTGGGTGAGACCTGCACCCGGTCCCCTACAGTGAGCCCCGTATCCGGTGTCATCGCCCGCTTCCTATCACGGGTTGCACTCTAGGAGCCTTGCGGGTTGATGGGTGATTCGCTGACGGCAATATACTCCTCCCGGACCACGTACTTCTCCTCCCAATCGGAGTAGGGAGTCTCGGAAGCGATACGCTCCGCCTCCGCTTCGCTTGCGGCCTCTATGATGAGCTCAAAGCGGACCTCGTGGCTGATACGGTATTCCATGCACTACCTCCACACCCGGGCTGCCTGGCTTATTGGGCCTATTATAGTATAGAGGAGACGGTCGGCGTCCGAGTGTGGTAGTATTCGAAACAACGCCAGGGAGGTGTCCCGTGGCCAACGCGTACATACTCTTGGACACTGCACCAGGGACCATCCGCGATGTCGCAGATATGCTGCGAGAGATAGAGGAGATGCACATCGTGGACGTGGTGACCGGCCCCCACGATATCATCGCCGTGCTGGAAACGCCGGATGTGGACCAACTGGGCGACCTGCTGGCCGAAAAGGTGCGTACCATTCCGGGGGTGATACGGACCACGACCTGCCTGACGGTGCCAGGCTAGGCTCGCTCCTCCACCGGTTATCCGAACGGGCCAGGTGCATCTCCGTCTGCTCCGCAACTCCTCGTTGGCCTCTTTCCCATTTTGCAGTCCGCCTATGAAAGGTCTCTGACGTGCTCGGAAGCCCACACCCTGTGCTATGTTCACGGCCGGGGTAATATGCAAGACGCTCATACGTCTGACGACCAGGCCGATGCTAGAATAGCCGAGGCATGATACCTCTCAAGCTCACCCTGGAAAACTTCAAGTGCTATCGCCTGGATGTGCCCACGCTGCACCTGGAGGGGATGCACATCGCATGCCTGTGCGGCCCCAATGGCCACGGGAAGTCGTCGCTGCTGGACGCCATCGCCTGGGCCTTGTGGGGTGATGCCGTCCACAGACCCCAGGAGGAGCTGATCCACGTAGGCCAGCCGGAGATGCGGGTGGAGCTGGAGTTCCTGGCCAGGGGAGACCGGTACCGGGTGATCCGTCGCCACGTCCGCAGGCATGGCGCTCGGCAGGGAAGCACCTCACTGGAGCTTCATATAGCGTCCGACGAAGAAGGCAGGTTCCGGCCCGTTACCGGCAACTCGGTGCGGGAGACGGAGGCGCAGATTCGGAAGCTGGTGGGCATGGACTACGGTACCTTCATCAACAGCGCCTTCCTGCTTCAGGGCAGGGCCGATGAGTTTACGACCAAGCCTCCGGCGGACAGGAAACGGGTCCTGGGCGAGATCCTGGACCTGGGTTTCTACGACCGGCTCCAGGAGCGTGCCCGGCAGAGGGCCCGGGAGCACACGGACGCCATTCAGCGGGCCCAGGGTGAGCTGGAGGCCTGGTCCCAGGCGGCGGAGCGTCGTTCCGAGTATGAGGGGGAGCTGCCGCGCGTGGCGGCCGACCTGGAGACGGCCGTCGTTGCGCTGGCCGCCGCCGAGAGGGATGTCACCACGCTGCGCCGGGAGACGGACCACCTGAGGAGTCGCGCCAGTGAGCTGGAGGGGGAGGAGAGTCGTGCTGCTGCGGCTCGCCAGGAGCTTGAGGGGTTGCGGGAGCGCATGACCCTGCACCGCAAGCAGATCGACGAATGGGAGCGGCTGGTGGGGGAGGGTGAGAAGATAGCGCAGACCTTTGCGCACCTGACGGAGCTTCGCCGGGAGGAGGAGGCGCTGGACCGGCTCATGGTCCCGTACAACCGCCTTTTGGAGCGGGGGGCATCCTTGGAGCAGCGGGCGGCCGCTCTGCCGGGGCTGGAGAAGGAGCTTGAGGTTGCTCAGAGACGGCTGGATGAGCTGGAGGCTTCGCACCAGGCCTTGCGAGAGCGTTACCAGGAGCTAGAGGAGGTCAGGGCCAGGATAGCGGGGCTGAAGGGGGAGAACCAGCGGCTACGCGTGGAGATGGATGAGCTGAAGGCCAAGATGGACAAGCTGGGGGAGGGCGACGACCGATGCCCCCTGTGCGGCACCGCTCTGGGCGTCGAGGGGAAGCAGCATATCATCGATGAGTACGAGGCGCAGGGAAGGGCCTTCGCCGATAGCTATCGGAAGAGCGCCGATGTCCTGAAGGGGCTGGAGCCCCAGCAGGAGAGGCTCCAGGAGGAGACCGCCAGAGATGAGAGGGAGCTGACCCGCGTGGACCGGGAGGCCCACAGCAGGGTGGCCACCCTGACAGGGGAGATCGGCCAGGCGGTGGAGGCTGGCTCCGAGCTTGCCTCGCTGCGGCAGGAGCAGGAGGGGTTCGGTTACAACCCGGCGGCCCACGACCGGGTGCGGGAGGCCCTGCGGGAGCTTGCGACGGCGGAGGAGGAGCACCGGCTGCTGGAGGAGGCCACACGCCGGCTGCCCCAGGAGCGGGAGGACCTGGAGCGGGAGGGCACGCTGGCACGACGCAGGGAGGCGGAGGTTGTCCAGGGAGAGGAACGGACACGGGTAATCAGGCAGGAGATCGGATCGTTACCGGCGGTGGAGGAGCGTCTCCAGGCCGCCGAGGAGAGGTATAAGGCCGCTCAGCAGGCCCACGCCTCCCTTCAGGGGCGTGCGGCGTACCTTGAGGAGCGTATCCGGGAGGCGCAGGAGATGGAGGCCAGAAGGGCGGAGCGGGAGGAGTCGCTGAAGAGTATGGTCCAAGAGCGGGAGCTCTACCAGCAGCTTGACGCTGCCTTTGGGAAGCAGGGGGTTCAGGCGATGCTCATAGAGGCAGCTATGCCAGAGATGGAGGCGGAGGCCAACCGCCTGCTGGGTCGTATGACGGAGGGCACCATGGCCCTGAGACTGGAGACGCAGCGGGAGACCCGCCGGGGCGAGACGGTAGAGACCCTGGAGATCAAGGTGGCCGATGAGCTAGGGACCCGGAGCTACGAGACCTTCAGCGGGGGCGAGGCCTTCCGTATCAATCTGGCCCTGCGCATCGCCCTCTCCAAGCTGCTGGCCCGCCGGTCCGGTGCGCCGCTGCCGACGCTGTTCATAGACGAGGGGTTCGGCACGCAGGACACGGCGGGTAGGGAGCGCATCTTGGACGTGATCCAGTCCATTGCGGAGGACTTCCAGTGCATCATCGTTATCACGCACATGGAGGAGCTGAAGGACTCGTTCCCGGTGCGTATAGAGGTGCAGAAGACCCCCAGTGGGTCGACGTTTAGCGTGAGCTAGCGGAGGGCTCCGAGGAAGTCATCAAGTGAGATACCCAGCAGAATGAGGACATTCCGCAATGTGCCCCTGGGCACCTCTTTTTTCCCGAGAACTACCGGTGCTGAGAGTGTTTGACCGGAGGAGTGGTCTCTGTGATAGGAGAGGTGGCTGCTACTTCTAGCCTTTCCAGGGTAGCATCTCCCAGGCGCTCCAGGGCAGAGCATATCTGGGCGCTGGAGCATAAGGGTACTCGGCTGTATCTAGCCAAAGCTAAACAGACGCTGAAGCTGGAACTGCGGGGATCTGTCGCTTATAGGTGGTAAACATCTTCCCAGGCGGGACTCTAACCGATATTTCATCCGGTGGAGGGCTCAGGTAGATGTTGACGTTCTTTTCGCGCAAGAAGCTGTGAAGCTCGCCCGTTTCTTCCAGGGCATCCAGGTGAACCTGGATGGCGTCTCCGAGGCTCTCTAGGGCCTCGTGTACAGTGTCACCACAGCTGGATGTGCCCAACTCCCGGCAGCACGATACGAACTGATTACCCTCTGGCTCCACGGTGCCAGTTAGCACGACGTAGCCGTCCATTTCTACTTTATTGGCTTCAGGCCGTGCCATTTTCGTTGCCTCTATGCCAGGTTGCTGTCCCATCTACCCATCTAATCAAAGCCGCAAGATGCCGTTACTGTTAAACTCTCTCGTTATGATAGCTCATTTGGGAGGAGGGTGTTAGGTGAAGGCATCCAAACTTCCTAGGTTGGTGCCAATACAGCAGTATAAGGCAGTGTGAAGGATAGGGTAATAACGAGTGGCGTGGCTGAAGAATCCAGGGGCCCCCGAATCTGCGGGGGCCCCTGGGGTATGCTTGCGGAGGGGTGCTGCCCCCTACTCGGCGGGTGGCTCGGGCACCTTGGAGGCGTGGAGAAGGAGTGCCGCGGAGGCCCGAAGCATCTGCAAAGGTGGCCTGGGGACAACGAACTGCATCTGCCCCACGGCCTTCGCCTGGTACACCTCTTCGGCCTTGGCCAGTCCAGCCAGCCAGCCCTCGTCCTCCAGGCCGCCGGGGAAGGCCAGAAGGTAGATCATGGAGCGCGCCTTGAGATCGACCAGCCACTGGAAGGTCTCGGCCAGGTCGGTTTCCACCAGGCGCGCCAGGGGTTTGTCGGCGGTGGTCAGCGCCGGGACCACGGCGAGCTGGTGGGACTCCCGGTCGATCTCCACCTCCAGGTCTGGGTTGAACTTGGTCTCCCCCTGGACGGAGCCCCGGACCGCCGTCACCTTTATGGTCCTTCTGCCCACGGAGTTGGTGAGGGCCACGTAGGCCTCGGCTGGGAGCCAGCCGTGGGCCTTCACGTTACCGGCGATGAATGCGCTGAAATGGTCGGGCCGGCTGCCTAAGTGGGTCGTCAGCCGGGAGAGGATGTAGTCGCTCGCTTGGAGGAGAGGATTCGGCGGTGCTTCGGTGGTCATATTGCGTCTCCTTACGGTAAATGCGCTCTTCTCTAATTCATACGCCTTCCTGTTCGGTTTGGCAAGTGTACAAATGTATTGATGGGGGTTGCGCCCAGGACCGATGGGCGATGCCTCTTGGAATGAGTAATTCCGGCCTGGCCATACTCGGACCACCTCTTCCCAAGGAGGTCGGCGCGGCGTAGCTGTTTTACAGGGAGATCTCCCTGAGATCATCGGCCAGCTGGAGCGACGGCTCTGTGACAGCCTGCACCTGCTCCGGCGTCCAGCCCGGCGCCATCTCCCGCAGGAGGAGGCCATCCGGTTCGACCTGGACGACGGCGACATCGGTGACGATGAGGCTGACGCACTGGCGGCCGGTCAGGGGATAGGAGCACTCCCGGACGATCTTGGGCCGCCCCGTCGAGTCGGTGTGCTCCATGGCCACGATGATGCGTCCAGTGCCCGCGGCCAGGTCCATGGCGCCACCGACGTTCCCGACGCCCCGCTTCGGCAGCATCCAGTTGGCCAGGTCGCCGCTCTGGGAGACCTGAAGCGCTCCCAGGACGGCCACGTCTATATGGCCGCCGCGGATCATGGCAAAGGCATCGGCGGAGTTGAAGTAGGCCATGCCGGGCACGTGCTGGAGGAACTGGCCACCGGCGTTGATCAGGTCTATATCCTCCTCACCTTCCGGGGCCAGGGGGCCGTAGTTCAACACGCCGCTTTCGCTGTGGTAGACCACGGTGCGGCCCTCAGGCAGAAACTGGGAGACCAGCGTGGGGATGCCGATGCCCAGGTTCACGTACGCGCCATTAGGAAGCTCCCGGGCCACCCGCATGGCGATGGCGTCTCGGTCAAGGCGTGGGCTGGTCATGCCACCGTCCCTTGTCTATGTGCGCTGCGCCACGGGGTTTGCGGCAACCGGGCGCCTTTCGACTCCTGGGACGGCGGGCAAGACCTCTTCGATACACCGTCGGAGCTGGCCCTTCAGGTCCATGGCGGTGAAGCGGAGCACCGGAGTGGTGCAACCTGCCTCAATGAAGGACTGGATCTTCTCCGCCACCGCCTGTGGCGGACCGCAGGCCAGCCATACCTCCGTCTGCTCCCTGGAGATACGGCCGGCACCGTAGTATTTGGCCAGGAAGCCGGTCGCCTCGTTGTACGCCGCCTCCCGGTCGTCGTTGATGTTGACCATCATATGGAGACAGGACTCCATCTTTGAGGGGTCGCGTCCCTCCTTGGCGGCGTACTCCCGGATGGTGTCGAAGCGCCGTCGGAAGGTCTCCGGCGGCGTCCCGTCGGTCTGCCAGCCGTCGGCATATTTACCGACGCGACGCAGGCCACGGTCGATGATCTTCGGGTCCACACCGCGCTCTTCCCTGGGGTTGAAGGCGAGCCAGATGGGGACCGGCTGCTGGACCGGCTTGGGGATCACCTCAGCGTCGGTGAAGCTGTAGTATTTGCCCTCATGGGTAACCTTCTCCTCCGTCCAGACGCGCCGGAGGATGTTGATCCCCTCTATCAGACGGCCTACCCGCTCATTGGACTGGATGCCCATGACCTCCAGCTCCTTGGCGAACTGGGGTCCATCGCTGGCGGAGCCGCCGTTGCAGACGGTGAGGATGGTGCGGCCGTGGGAGAGGATGTCCAGGCTGGCCCACTGGATGGCGAACTGGACAGGGTTGCGCATGGGGAAGGTTGCCAGACAGATGGTACCCACCTTTACCCGTTTCGTATGGGCGGCGATGGCGGAGAGGGTGACGATGGCCTCAACCCGTGGCTTGGAGAGGAAGTTGTCACCGACCCATACGCCGTCAAAGTAGCCGGACTCCTCCGCAACCTGTGCAGCCTCCATTATGTCGTCCATGCTCCCCCAGTCGAAGAGGATCGCCCTGGTGGAGAGGCTCAGGCCTATCTTCGCTGGACTTGCCATTGTGCCCTCCCTTCTTGTAACCGGCTTTCCGATGGGATGTGCCATCATGTCTCGCCGGGCTGTGCCGTGTCAACACTCGAGATGGCCTTTTGGTGCGTAAGGTCGTTACGGGCCCCTGGGGCCTGCTCTTCGGGGAGCTCCAGGGTGATGCCATCGGGACCCAGGAAGTAGGCCACCCGAGGCCGGCCCGGAGCCGCAGCCACGGGAACGCCTTTGAAGTGGACACCTTTGCTCGTGAGCTCTCGGTAGGTTGCCTCTACATCCTCGGTGTAGAAGGCGATGTGGGCGCTCCCTACGTTTTGGGTGGCCGTGTCTATGGCATGGCCCGTGGGCGAGAGGTACTGGACCAGCTCCAGCCGGAAGCTGCCCAGGAGCAGATGCGCCACGGTGACGTGCGCGCCGGGTAGGGCGGTGATCTGCTCGATGGTCACGCCCTGTGCCTCGAAGAGCGACTCAACGGTCAAGCCCAGAAGGTCGTGGTAGAAGCCCACCGACCGTTCCAGGTTGCTGACGGTGAAGGAGGAGTGGGTGTGGGATATGACCATGGGCTACCTGCGCTCCATGACAAGGTTGGTGCCGGAGACCTTGGCAATGAGCCGGCCCGTGCCGTCCCTGATCTCGATATCGCCGACGTGGAGGCGACGGCCCCGGTGGACCAGGCGGCACTCGGCAATGAGCTCGCCCTCGGAGACGGCGGCGATGAGGTTGGCCTTGAGCTCGATGGTGGCGGTGGTGTAGCCGGGCGCCAGTGCGGAGTTGGAGGCGTTGACGAAGGCCCGGTCCGCCAGGCTGAGCAGAACGCCGCCCTGGACGGCTCCCGATGGCGAGTCGGAGTTGCGGTGGCGCTGGCGGATGGGCATCCGCAACCGCGCCCAGCCGTCGGAGCCCGGCTCCTCGATCCAGGCGAAGGTGTTCCGGATGCTGGAGGGCTCGGAGGCCTGTGCGGCCTGGTCCGGTTGCTGTGTCATAGTTGGGCAGTCTATCAGACGGATGGGGACATCGCCAATGGTGGGGGCTGCCGCTACTCACTCATCAGCGTCGCTCCAGGAGCAGGTTGCTGCCCAGGCCTTTGGCGATGAGCCGGCCCTTGTCGCCCCTGATCTCGATGTCGCCGACGTGGAGGCGTCGGCCCCGGTGGACCAGGCGGCACTCGGCGACGAGATCGCCTTCTGTGGCGGTGGCGATGAAGTTGACCTTTAGCTCGATGGTGGTGGTGCTCTGGCCGGGCTCTACGGCGGTGGCGGAGGCGTTGACGAAGGCGTGGTCCGCCAGCGCGACGATGACACCGCCCTGGACGCCGCTGCCCGGGGTTGCCGAGCGGCAGTGACGAGGAAGGATGGGCATGCGGACGCGCGCCCAGCCGTCGCCGCGGGCCTCGTCGATGAAGCCGAACATCTCGACGACGCTGGTGGGGTCGTATGAGTGGGGCTGCTGGGTCATCTGCTGCTCCATTGCGGTGAATTGACAAACTGCACTCGTAACACTACCCTCGCCACGGCGATAATTTCAAGACGGGGGAGCGTTATGATCCTGATTACCGGCGGCATGGGCTTCATTGGACTGCATACGGCCAGGGCATACCTGGATGCGGGCGAGGACGTTGTGATCACCTACTACCAGACCTGGCGTGAGCCGAGCTTCATCAAGGACGAGTATGGCAAGCGGGTGCAGGTGGAGAAGGTGGACATGACGGACAGGGAGGGAGTGCTGGCCATCGGCAAGAGGCACAAGATTACGGCCATCCTGCAACTGGCTCCCAGCACCCGGGCGTTGGGGCCGGTGGAGGACCTGAAGGCCCAACTGCCGGCGTTGTCCAACACGCTGGAGGCCTCTGTGGAGTGGGGCGTCAAGCGGGTCCTGCTGGGCAGCTCGGCCACGGTCTATTTTGGTCTGCAGGAGGGCCCGTTCAAGGAGGACCAGCCGCTGCCGTTGCAGTCAGGGAACCCCACGGAGGCCTTTAAGAAGGCGTGGGAGACCGTGGGGCTCCATTTTGGGTCGATTACGGACCAGGAGGTGATCTCCCTGCGCATCGGTGGTATCTGGGGCCCCGTGTACCACTCGATGCTCCACCTGGTGACCCGGTGGGCCCACGCCGCGGTGAGAGGCACGGAGCCGGACTACTCCGGCCGCCGGGGCGGCGAGCCCTTTGAGGAGGATGCCCAGGACCTGTGCTACGCCAAGGACTGTGCCACCGCCATCCAGCTCCTGACCATGGTGCCCAAGCTGAACCACACCATCTACAATATCGGGCAGGGGTATACGACCACGAACCGGGAGGTGGTGGACATACTGAAGGAGGTGGTCCCGGGGGCCAACCTTGAGCTGAAGCCGGGACGAAGCCCACGGTGGAGGAAGGACTCGTTCATGGACATCTCTCGGGCGAAGGCGGACGTGGGCTACGAGCCGAAGTACACGATACGGCAGGCCATTGAGGAGTATGTGGCCTGGCTGCGGGAGAACGAGCAGTAATGTTCACGGATGAAGCCGAACATCTCGATGACGCTGAGGGAGATCGTAGGATTGATGAGGTGGACGCTGTGACATTTGCTACCCCGTAGCTAGCGATAGGTTCTCTCGTTGCGGAGGCGAAAAGCCGTCCGCTGCAGCGCTTTGTTGGGCGGCGGCTCGAAGCGCTGCATAATTGAGATCAAAAGCTTGCTCCAAGACCGAGAACAGGCTGACCACCGCTGAGAACACCTGACCGTTTAGCTTAGAAAGTTCTTTCTTCTTCGCGGTGATGAATTCATCTGTTAGACGCTTGTACGGATAGAAGAATTGCTCGGTCACCTCGCCATCTGACTCGCCAGTCTCGGACTTCTGCATCACGTAGTAGAGTTCGAAGCGTTCAAGTGCTTCCTCGCGGTGACGACGCCTGTGAACGACTAGGTTTCTCTGGCTCCGATAGGGCTCAATTGTCTTCTCAAGCGATTTCAAGGCGGCTGCAACTGGGGTTTGTGAGACGTGATCATTGTACGCAATACCGGAGAATCGACACTCTCGGTCGGGAACACCCAGTCGAAAGATGACGTTGACCAGGAGGAGAGCCCTGTCCAGCACCCCGCCAGTGCGAATGAGATGTTTCTCCAGATGGTAGACGATGTAGTCTAGGCGAGTAATGGACTCTCCGGACGACGTCTTCCGCGCCCGGAATCCGGAAAGGAATTCGACAGCGTATACCATTGTTCGCAGACGGTGATCAACTCGCCAGCGGAGATTAGGGAACTCCTCACGTACTCCTCATCAGGCCGAAGCGGGCGTATCACCTCGCCTCGGCGTCGTCGGTGAGGTTCTTCCGGGATCGTCTCCCGGATGATCTCCGACGCAAGCGGAGTGAACCGCAGCATCAGACTCCCGTTTCTCAGGCGGCTCAGCATTTCGATTCCATCGCTAGAGACATGTCTCACTGAAGACAGCTAACTAGTTATAGGTAAAGTCCCGTTTTAGCCACCGGATTAGCTTTGAAGCAGCTTGAACAATGTCTTAACCTGTTCTGGTCCCAACAGACGCCGATGATTGTAGCGCCAGACATACTCAGCAAGATAGAGGGGCAGCCGTTCTCGGCGGACTCCCCCTTTGGCTGTCAGACGCCGCTTGAGATAACCCCAGAAGCCCTCCAAGCCGTTGACGTGGCTCCCTTGCCGATCGCTGAACGCCTGGCTGTGGACCACAAGCCGGTGGACGTAGCCCCCCGCTGCGACGCCCGTGTAGCTGGTAAAGGTGTCCGAGCAGACGATGGAGCCACGTTGCACGCGTTGGTGCAGGAGCGGCAGCAGCGTCTTGGCTTCCACGTTAGGTACCACGTGCGCCCACACCAGGCCACCTCGACACAGGGTCCCAAAGACAGCTTGCTTAGTGGTTCCACGGCCCCGCTTCGTGCCCTGAACACGCTTTGCCAGGCGCCTGTTGCGCCAGGAACCTCCCAGGTAGGTCTCGTCGACCTCCACCACGCCGGAGAAGACATGGGGAACGTCCCGGACCATGGCCTGGCGCACCACGATCAGGGCTCGCAGGACTCGCTTTCGCTCCAAGCGGGCCTCCTGGGCAATCACCTCGGCACTCTGCCCCAAGACGAACCAGCGCAACAGTCGCCGCCACTCCCCTGGCGACAACCGAAGCGGCAGCGCCCTGGGCACCCACTCGTAGTGGCAGGCTGCACAACGACTCTTACCTCGCCGAATGCTCCAGCTCTTGGCGTGTTGACATCGAGGGCACCCAATCTTCCGTCCCATGCCACCATTCTCTCACAGGTGGCTGTTTTGGGACTATACCCTAGTTATTATACTGCTTGCCGTATCATAGCGCGAAGCGGGAAGGAAACACCACAGCCACAGGTTGAACCGCCGTGCTCTGGGAGAGAAGAATACCCGATACATCTACGGCAGACCGGCCTCACGGTACACCTCTTCGGCAGGCGTTCCCTTCCCCTGGTCGGTTTCGCGCCTGGCGGTTATGAGGTCCTGAATATAGCTAGGGTCCGAGAGGTCTCGGATGGTCTCGCGCATCTCCAGGTACCTCTCGATGTCCAGGAGCACAGCCACGGGCTTACCCTGCTGGGTAACCACGATATCGGCACCCTCCTTGTGTACGGTCTCCAGGAGGTGCGTCAGCTCTTTGCGAAGCTCATGGACGCCAATGAAGGGGTTCCGTAGAAGGTCTAACATAGCTACCTCTATCAATGGAGATTGTTTTCATAATGATAGCACAATGCAAACGTAATGAAAAGGTGTACACTGTGGGAAGTACTTCCAGGATCGTGCGCCTTGAGCTAATCGAAGGGGGATGCTCTGCAGGCTCATTGCAGGCATCCCTATCCTACCCTTCCCCTTCGAGGGGGAAGGAATAAAGACCGTTGGGTGCTGATGAGCGTGGAGGCCTTAGATTCTTCGTCCCGATACATCGGGACTCAGCAACTGTATTGCATGTCAAGAGTAGGGTGAGGGTTCCATGGGGTCCTGTGTTTGAGCATGGCGTTCAAGATGATCAGGAACTTGTGCATCGAAGCGACCAGGGCAACTTTCTTGGGCTTTCCTTGCGCACAGAGGCGCAGATAGAAGAAGCGGATGATGGGATTGCACCGTGTTGAGGCGATGGTAGCCATGTACAAGGTTGAGCGGACCTCTGCTCTTCCGCCCCGGATGTGGCGTTGGCCTTTGCGGCGTCCGCTATCGTGGTTGATGGGCGCGACCCCCACCAGGGCGGCAATTTGCTTGCGGTCCAGGGTGCCCAGCTCTGGGAGGTCGGCCAGCAGGGTTGAGGAAAGGACGGGGCCAACGCCGGGCACGCTACGGAGCAGGTCTTCCTTCTCCCGCCACAGAGGGCTTTCCCGCAGGCGGTTGCCCAGGTCATCATCCAACCGCTGGAGGCGTTCCTCTAGCCAGGCCAGGTGCTCCTGGATCTCCTGCCGAAGGGCAGGCATCATGGTGCTTCCTAACCGGTTCTCCTCCGCCGTGCGCATCTGGATGAGCTGGCGCCGCCTTGCCAGCAGAGCGGAGAGCTCTTGCGCCTGGACATCGGGCAGGGGCCGCGGTGTGGGGCACACCCGCTGGGCAAACTGGGCAATGACCTGGGCGTCCAGGGAGTCTGTTTCCGCCAGCAGCCCCAGGCTCTTGGCTAAGTCCCGGACCTGCCGGGGGTTGACCACCGCGACGGGCACATCCTCCAGGCCCAGAGCGCAGGCCGCGGGCATCTCCAACCCCCCGGTGGCCTCCAGAACCACTAAGGTAGGGCCGAGGGCCCTGACGCGCCCCACCAGGTGGGCTATCCCCGCTTCGTCGTTGGGCTCCTGCCATGTTTCCCCGGAGGAAAGCACCGCCACGTCTAGATGGGCCTTGCTCACATCTATGCCGATGAACACCGGTCCGCGTTCCATTACACTCCTTTGGCCCGGTCTTGCGGATGCGGGCTCTCAGACCCTGGCAACTGTCCGGGCTCTTTCTTGTGGAGGCCAGGGCGACCACGCTGAGTCACGGTCTCCTGGGACCGAGAATGCATCGGCCTGCCCTGGCCTGTCTCCACCGCAATATACAAGAATGACAACGTTTGGCCTTTCTGGTTAGCCTGACCCGTTCCCCACACTAACAACAGTAGCCTGCCCTACGCCTTCACCCGCACCCTGGACTTTCGCTTTGGCCTGGCTCCGCTGGCTCCGTTTGAAGAGGGAAGCAAGCGGGTGAGGTACTGGCCGGTGTAGGAGTGGGCCTCCTGGGCCACCTCCTCCGGCGTACCTTCGGCTATGACGTAGCCGCCCTTTTCGCCGGCGCCGGGGCCCAGGTCGATGATCCAGTCGGCGTTTTTGATCATGTCCAGGTGGTGCTCGATGAGGACCACGGTGTTCCCGGCCTCCACCAGGCGGTGGAGCACGCCCAGCAGGGCGGCGCAGTCGGAGAAGGCGAGGCCGGTGGTGGGCTCGTCCAATATGTAGAGGGTCTTGCCGGTGGCGCGACGGGAGAGCTCCGTGGAGAGCTTGATCCGCTGGGCCTCGCCGCCGGAGAGGGTGGTGGCGGGCTGGCCCAGGCGGATGTAGCCCAGGCCTACGTCCTTCATGGTCGCCAGCTTGGAGCGCACCTTGGGGATGTTCCAGAAAAACTCCAGGGCCTCAGCAACCGCCATGTCCAGGACCTGGGCGATGTTGGTGTCCTTGAATCGAATCTCGAGGGCATCCCGGTTGTACCGCTGGCCGTGGCAGACCTCACAGGGGACGGTGACATCAGGGAGGAACTGCATCTCTATCTGGACGTAGCCGTCGCCGGCGCAGGCCTCGCAGCGGCCACCCTTGACGTTGAAGGAGAAGCGACCGGGGCCATAGCCGCGGACGCGGGCCTCCGGGACGGTGGCGAAGAGCTCCCGGATGGGTGTGAAGGCGCCGACGTAGGTGGCGGGATTGCTTCTGGGCGTCCGACCGATGGGCGATTGGTCGATGTTGACCACCTTATCGATATGCTCGATGCCCAGGAGGGCGTCGCAGTCGCCGGGGCGGTCCTTGGCGTGGAACAGGAGCTGGGCCAGCTTCTTGTAGAGCACCTGGTCGATGAGGCTGGACTTGCCTGAGCCGGAGACACCGGTAACGCAGACTAGCTTGCCTAGGGGGACGGCGACATCGATATTTTTGAGGTTGTTCTGGCGGGCTCCCTTGACGACCAGGGCCTTGCCGTTGCCGGAGCGTCGCGTTTCTGGCATGGGTATCTGGCGACGGCCGCTGAGGTAGGCGCCGGTCACCGATTCCTGGCTGTCGCAGATGTCGTCCACGGTGCCGGTGGCCACCACGTCGCCGCCCTTTTCGCCTGCGCCGGGGCCCAGGTCGACGATATGGTCGGCGGCGCGCATGATGGCCTCGTCGTGCTCCACGATGAGGACGGTGTTGCCCAGGTCTCGCAGACGCTTGAGGGTGCCGATGAGGCGGGAGTCGTCCACCGGGTGAAGGCCCACGGAGGGCTCGTCGCAGACGTAGAGGACGCCCATGAGGCCAGAGCCGATCTGGGTGGCCAGGCGGATGCGCTGGGCCTCGCCACCGGAGAGGGTGCTGGCGGTGCGGTCCAGGGTGATGTAGTCCAGGCCGATGTCCAGGAGGAACTTGAGGCGCGACTGTATCTCTTTGAGGATCTGGCGGGCGATGGTGTGCTCACGCTCGGTGAGGGCGTGGCCGTCCACCCCGTCCTGGGTGCCGACGGCCTCCATCCAGTCCCACGCCTGGCCGATGGACTGGGCGGTGACCTCCATGATGTTGCGGTGGCTCACGGTAACGGCCAGGGACTCCGGCTTGAGGCGCTTGCCCTGGCACGTAAGGCAGGGGCGGGTGGCCATGTACCGCTCAAGCTCCTTGCGGGTGTAGTCAGAGGAGGTGTCCTTGTAGCGGCGGGTCAGGTTTGGAATAACGCCTTCAAAGGTGGTGTCCCAGGAGTAGGTGTGGCCGCGGTGGGTGGTGTGGCTCATCTGGATGGTGGACTTGTTGTTGCCGTAGAGGATGAGCTCCAGGTGCTCCGGTTTGATCTCTTTCACCGGCGCCCTGGTGGAGAAGCCGTGGGCCTTGCCCAGGGACTCCAGCAGGCTGGAATACCAGGGGTTTGAGGGACCGGAGCGATGCCAGGGCTGGATGGCACCCTGGGCAAGGGTAAGCTCCCTGTTGGGAATGACCAGGTCGGGGTCGATCTCCAGGCGGAAGCCGAGGCCGGTGCAGTCAGGGCATGCGCCGTGAGGGGAGTTGAAGCTGAAGGTGCGGGGCTCTATCTCGCCCAGGCTGATGCCGCAGTGGACGCAGGCGAAATGCTCAGAGAAGACCTGCTCCTCGCCGGTATCGGCGTCGACGATGGTGACGACGCCGGCGCCCTGCTTCAGAGCCGTCTCTACGGAGTCGGCCAGGCGCGCCGGCTCAGAGCTATCGCCGATGACCAGGCGATCGACGATGATCTCGATGGTGTGCCACTTCTTCTTGTCCAAGTCGAACTGCTCGGAGAGGTCCTGGGCCTCGCCGTTGAGGCGGACGCGGACGAAGCCGGCCTTGCGGGCCTCCTCAAAGACCTCCTTGTGCTCACCCTTCTTGTGCACAACCCTGGGAGCCAGGACCATGACGCGGCGGCCCTCCGGCATGGCCTGGATGGTGTCCACGATCTGCTGGACGGTCTGACGCTGCACCGGACGGTCGCAGTTGTAGCAGTGGGGCCGGCCAATGCGGGCGAAGAGGAGGCGCAGGTAGTCGTAGACCTCGGTGACGGTGCCGACGGTGGAGCGAGGGTTGTGGGAGACGCCCTTCTGGTCGATGGAGATGGCCGGGGAGAGGCCCTCGATATAGTCAACGTCCGGCTTGTCCATGCGGCCCAGGAACTGTCGTGCGTAGGCGGAGAGGGACTCCACGTAGCGGCGCTGGCCCTCGGCGTAGATGGTGTCGAAGGCGAGGGTGGACTTGCCGGAGCCGGAGACGCCGGTGATGACGACGAGCTTGTTGCGGGGGATGGTGACGTCTACGTTCTTGAGGCTGTGCTCCCGCGCACCCTTGACGACGATATGTTCCAGGGGCATCTCCCGCTCGTCCTCCCTAGCTGCGGCTGTGAAAAGGGCTAAAAGGTATTGTATCAGCCGGGGGAAGATTATGGGAGGGTTTTAGGGAGACCTCCCCCATACATCTGCTTGGTGAGATCCAGGTGACCCAGGTGCTCCGAGTAGTGCTCGATCATGTGGAGGATGCACCAACGGACGGTGGGATGCCAGCTATTCCGACCTTGACCTCTTAACTCCGCCCATCCGCATCCCGTCTCGTCTCACCTGTGGCCTTGGTGGGAGCCTCATGCTGGGCCTCAATCTTCGCTTCAATGCGATTATGTGTCGGTATCATACGCGCATCTCCCGAAGGCAGGTTCGGCAACGAGTCAAGCATTCTATCCATTGCCTTGATTTTTCGCGTCAGACTCATCCGTGCCTGGCGATTATGCCACTGCTCCTTGGCCCGGAACAACCGCTCATGCAAGCTCGTTGAGTCTGCTTTCGAGCGTACCTTGCTCATCGTCAAACCTCTCCATTGATTCAGCAACGTATCGAGAAAAGGGGATTGCTTATCTCCCCTCATACATCTGCTTGGTGAGCTCCAGGTGGCCCAGGTGCTCCGAGTAGTGCTCGATCATGTGGACGATGCACCAGCGCGCGGTTACCGGTTCGCTACCGGGCTGACTGGGGTTGGTGTGGGGCTGGTCCAGGTCGGCGGCGGTCAGCTTGCCCAGCACATCGGCTGAGGTGGCGGCCACTTTGTCGATCCGCTCGATGAGGGCCGCGGCACCGCCGCTGGCCGTGAACTCGGCCTCACGGTTGCGGGAGATCTCCATACCGCCGATGACCTGGTGGAACCACATCGATTCGCTACCCGGCAGGTGGAAGGCCAGCACGTAGGGGGAGTTGGTCTCCGGCACCGCGGGTGCCCAGTTCAGCTCCTCCTGGCTCATGCCCTGGACGGCCTCCTTGAGCCTTGTCCTCAGCTGCTTCAACTGGTCGGTGTATAACTGGATGGCTGTGTCCATGGTGTGCCTCCGTGCCGTGTGATTGGGATGACGCAAGTCTACTGACGGGTGTGCGATGTGTAAAGGCACGGTGGCCGTAGCCTACTGTGGCCTTTTCGTGGTGCCAGTAACAACAAGGGTCCTGGAGTGACCGGCGATGAGCGTGGGTGCGGGGCATGCCCCGCTTCATTGCAGGGGATACGAAGGTAGCGGTATAATGCGCATTGAGAGAAGATTGACGAGAAGCCGTCACGAAGGAAGGTAGCCATGGAGACTGGTACGTGGCAGGTCAAGGTAGGGCTGGCGCAGATGCTCAAGGGCGGCGTCATCATGGACGTGGTGACGGCGGACCAGGCCAAGATCGCCGAGGAGGCCGGTGCCTGTGCCGTTATGGCGCTGGAGAGGGTGCCCTCGGACATCCGGGCGGCGGGCGGCGTGGCCCGCATGGCTGACCCCACCAAGATCGTTGAGATCATGGAGACGGTGAGCATACCCGTTATGGCCAAGTGCCGGATAGGCCACCTGGTGGAGGCGCAGGTGCTGGAGGCGCTGGGCGTGGACTACATCGATGAGTCCGAGGTGCTGACCCCCGCGGACGAGAACAACCACGTCTGGAAGCACGACTACAAGGTCCCCTTTGTGTGCGGCTGCCGCGACCTGGGCGAGGCGTTGCGCCGCATCTCAGAGGGCGCGGCTATGATCCGCACCAAGGGAGAGGCGGGCACCGGGAACATAGTGGAGGCGGTGCGCCACGCTCGGTCGGTGATGGGGGAGATACGCAAAATTCAAAACATGTCGGAGGATGAGCTGGCGGCGGAGGCGAAGGCCCTGGGCGCGCCCCTGGATCTGGTGCGGGAGGTGAAGAGCCAGGGCCGCATGCCGGTGGTGAACTTCGCCGCCGGTGGCGTGGCCACCCCCTCCGACGCCGCTCTGATGATGCAGCTTGGCGTGGACGGTGTCTTTGTGGGGTCCGGTATATTCAAGGCAAGCGATCCTGAGCGGGTGGCCAAGGCCGTTGTCCGGGCCGTGACCCACTACAACAATCCGGAGATCATCGCCGAGGTGTCCAAGGGACTGGGTGACGCGATGCCCGGCCTGGATATCCGTACACTCAAAGAGGAGGAGCTTCTGGCGGTCCGGGGCTGGTGAGTGTGACAAAAGCGTGACTACAGTAGGAGTTCTGGCGTTACAGGGGGATTTTGCCGAGCACCTGTCTATGCTCAGAAAGCTTCAGATGGATGCCCGTGAGGTACGCCTCCCCTCGGATCTGGAAGGGGTAGACGGCATCATCATTCCCGGGGGTGAGAGCACGACGATTGCCCGGCTGATGGACATCCATGGCCTCCGCGAGCCCGTCAGGGAGCGTGCGCAGGGAGGCATGGCGATCTGGGGCACCTGCGCTGGCCTGATCCTCCTGGCCAAGCACCTTGAGGACGATTGTCCCGAGCCGCTGGGCCTGATGGACATAGAGGTGGGCCGCAACGCCTTTGGTCGCCAGGTGGATAGCTTTGAGGCGGACCTTTCGGTGACCGCCCTGGGAGAGCAACCCTTTCACGCCGTCTTTATCCGTGCCCCCGTTATCCGGAAGCTCCGAGAGGGCGTCCAGTCGTTGGCCAGCCTTCCCGATGGTCGTGTGGTGGCCGCACGACAGGGAAACCTGCTGGGGAGCGCGTTTCACCCGGAGCTTACGGAGGACACGCGGTTCCACGAATACTTTCTATCCATGGTTGCATCCTGACGTAGCATGATCCGTTCTCTTACGCTTGCCGATACGGTCCGACTGGGTACCCTCAGACACTCCGAGTGGGTGGTGAGGAAGGGTCGCCTGTCAGAGGGCGCGCCCCAGCCTCCGGGAGCGCTGGTCAAGGGATTACCCTGCTTCTCTCCCGCCGCATTCATTACAGACCGTCTGGTGGAGCACCGGAAGGGGACCATCTGGATAGCGGAGGATGGCGGGCGCATCACGGGCCTGGCATCTTCGTGTCGCCGCAGTGGCCCCACTGCCTGGGAGGTGAAGGACCTGGTAGCGATGCCTGGGGAGGAGGAGAGGTGTGTTGAGCTTCTGGAGGCGTTGGCCGCCTATGCGGGCGAACAGGGTGCGGAGCGAGTGTTCTTGCGCCTACCCGACGAATGGCGGTTGATTGAGCTGGCGCGTCGCTCCGGGTTCTTCCCGTGCACTGAGGTCCAAGTGTTTACTCTGACCGGGCGCGTTGCCCTTCTGGGCGCCACGCCGATTCAGCGGTATCGGGAGCGGCTGCCGGGCGATGGCCATCCCCTTTTCCAAATGTACAGTGCGACGACACCCTCGGAGGTGCGATCGGCCTCTGGGCTGACGTTACAGCAGTGGTCGGACGCGCAGGAGCCGGAGGGAAGAGGGAGCCGAGAAGTGGTGGTGGAGCAGGGGGGGAGCATTCGGATATGGGTGCGCCTTCATGCCCGTGGCCAGCGAGTTCGAGTGCAGACGATGATCGATCCAGCCTGGGAGGGGGACCTCGGCGATGTGGCGGGCTTTGTGCTGGACCAGGCGGGATCGCAGACGGTGCTCTGGGAGGTGCCCACCTACCAGGAGTCACTTCGGCTGACCCTGGACCGCGTTGGGTTCCAGGTGTCCAACAGCTATCAGGTGATGGTCAACTCCCTGGCCGTGCGGGTCAAGGAGCCGGCAACGGACCCGGTGAGCGCATGATCAGGCAATGAGTCAGTCTCTGCTAAAGGACGAACCCGAGAGCCTTCAGTTGCACGCTATAGACGATCTTGAGGCCCTGGTGGCCATTCTCCCACAGCACATTCAGGATTTGTTGCGCCAGCGAGAAGACCTGGACGACCTTCTGGAAGTGGTGCTGGACCTGGGCCGCTCTCCCGAGGCCCGCTTTCTCCAGCGGGACGACTCTCTGGAGTTCCGAGAGGTCACCGAGGACGACTTGCAGTATGTGGTGGACCGGATCGGCGACTTCAGCGGAGACAACCGGGCCGGGATAGAGCGGACGCTGCACAGGATATCCGCCATTCGCAACCGCGCGGGCAAGGTCGTTGGCATCACCTGCCGCGTCGGTCGTGCGGTGTTCGGCACGACGCGGATTATCGAAGACATGGTCAACTCGGGCAAGAGCATTCTGCTGCTGGGCCGCCCGGGCGTGGGGAAGACCACCATGCTCCGGGAGGTGGCCAGGGTGCTGGCCGACGACGCCCATAAGCGGGTGGTGATTGTGGATACCTCCAACGAGGTGGCGGGGGACGGCGATATACCCCATCCGGCCATCGGACGCGCCCGTCGCATGCAGGTGTCCAAGCCCGAGCTCCAGCACGCGGTGATGATAGAGGCGGTGGAGAACCATATGCCGGAGGTGATCATCATTGACGAGATAGGCACGGAGTTGGATGCCGCCGCAGCCCGTACCATAGCCGAGCGAGGCGTCCAGCTCATCGCCACGGCCCACGGCAATACCCTGGAGAACCTGGTTATGAACCCGACCCTGTCCGACCTGGTAGGGGGCATCCAGAGCGTTATACTCGGCGATGAGGAGGCCAGGCGTCGCAGGACCCAGAAGGCTATCCTTGAACGGAAGGCGCCGCCTACCTTTGACGTGGTGGTGGAGATCCAGAGCTGGGAGAGGGTGGCGGTCCATCCGGAGGTGGCCCAGGTGGTGGACCGGATGCTGAGGGGGGTGCCGATCACGCCGGAGGTGCGCCGGATTGACGAGGACGGAAGTGGGCAGAGGAGCACGGATGAAAAGCGGAAGGCGGGCACCGCTCCGGCGTTTCCCGTCCACAAGGAGCGTATCCCTTCGCCGGAACAGCAGGTTGCCCGGCTGTTCCCCTTTGGTGTCAACAAGGAGAAGATAGAGCAGGTGGTGCGCAATGCCCATCTTCCCATCGAGGTGGTCCGGGAGCTTGGTAGGGCGGATATGCTGATCACCACCAAGAGCCACTACAAACGGTATCCCCAGGTGCTCAGGACGGCGGAGAAGGCAGGCCGGCCGGTCTACGTGCTGCGGAAGAACAGCCTGCCGCAGATAGAGCAGCTCCTCCGTAGCTTCAATCACGGCCGGGGCGTTGCCGAATCATCGGATGCGCCGCTGGAGGAGGCGGAGAATGCCGTGGAGCGGGTCCTGACGGGCGCGGATTCGGTGGAGCTGAGCCCGCAGAGCTCCTACGTGCGTCGCCTTCAGCATCTCCTTGCCCAGCAGTACAACCTCCGGAGCATCAGCGGCGGGACCGGACCCAGCCGACGGGTCACCATCCTCCGGTCGACCCGAGAGGCATAGCCGGTGGGTGCCTTCATTGTCTTTGAGGGAGGTGAGGGTAGTGGGAAGTCCACCCAGGCCAAGATAATGTACCGTAGCCTGCTCTTCCGGGGTCATCCAGCTCTGTTGACCCATGAGCCTGGTGGTACGGTGCTGGGCGAACGGGTGCGACGAATGGTGAAGGGCCATGGAGAGGTGACTCCCCTTGCCTGGCTGTTCCTCTTCTCCGCTGCGCGGGCCCAGCTTGTGCAGGAGGTGATTCGCCCGGCTCTAGCGGATGAGATCACGGTGGTCTGTGACCGGTACACATCCTCAACCATTGCCTATCAGGGGTACGGCCACGGCCTGGATATGTCTGCGGTGCATGCGGCCACGGAAGCGGCAACGGAGGGGCTCCAGCCGGATCTGGTGGTGCTCCTTGACGGGCCTCCATCTCTCGGGCTGGAGCGGAAGGGCACGGAAAAACGGGACCGGTTTGAGGCCGAAGCACTGGAGTTCCATGAGCGGGTCCGGCGTGGCTACCTGGAGCTCGCCGGTGCAGAGCCGGAGCGGTGGCTGGTGGTTGATGCAGGCCTCTCCAGGGAGCAGGCGGCGGAGACCATCTGGGAGCGGGTGGAGCCGTTGCTGAAGGGGCCCGGCTAGCACCTCCTTTCGTAAATCAGCATACACATGGTACAACCTGAGCTTCCGCTCATCCTGTCCGATGATGCTTTGCTCATCGAGACTCTCGATAGCCCCGGTCAGCCGGGGCGTATCGGAGAGCTTGCCTGTGGTGAGCTTGTCGAATCCATTGAAGGACATGAGCGGGATTTTTCCTCCGCTCGTATGGTTCGACTGGCTCACCACGAGCGGACAATGATGACGCGCTTTTTCGCAACCAAGTACTAGCACCGGTATCGAATTATCGCGATCGCCGGTGGGCGCTCCGACCAAAAGCGATTTTTCCCGCACCAACCGCGTCCCGAAATGTCGGACCGACAGCACCCTGTGTGTAGAGCAACCGTTGTGACTGCCTTTACTCCAGCTGGATGAGCGGGTCGCCTGCGTTGACGCTATCGCCGGGCTCTATGAACACGGCTCGGATGCTTCCCTCCGTGGAGACCTGCACGCTCTGCTCCATTTTCATGGTTTCCAGTATGCAGACCTCCATGCCCGGCGTTAGCTTGTCCCATACCTTGACGGACACAGATATTATCCGTCCCGGCATGGGAGAGCGCACCAGCCTGGAGCCGCTCTCCGTAATCCCCTGGAGTCCTATTGGTCCGGTAGAGCGAGCGGGCGCGGAGGGCGTGTCTTGACGAACAGAGGTGGGTCCCTCTAGCTCTACCTCCACCTCCAGGGGCTGGCCATCCACTACCAGCTGGATGGGGTACCCCCCTGACTCCGGCACCTCAACGGTGTGCCATGTGCCCTTGACCTTGACCCTGATGCGCCGTGCTACCAACGGCCACCTCTGCCGGGTCTAGGGGTCATCTGGGCGGCGCGGCCGTGGGTCTTCCAGGGGCTGGTGCGGCGCTGCGGCTCGGTCCCGAACAGGGAGCCGAGGGCTGCGGCCACGGCGGCAACGGTCTCCCGCTCGGCCTCTTCGGGAGAGACTGCCTCATCCTCGGTAACCAGGCGAGAGAGGAGCTGGGTGGAGTAGGCCCCGTCGCTGAATTCAGGATGGGCGAGGACTCGAAGGACAGCGGGGATGTTGGTGGTGATGTCCGGTATGCGGTATCGCTTGAGCGCCTTCTGGAGGGTCTCGATTGCCTCGTCCCGCGTTTCGCCCCAGGTGATGACCTTGGCCATCAGGGAGTCGTAGTGGGGCGAGATCTCGTAGCCGCGGAAGATGCTGCCGTCGATGCGGACGTGGTCGCCCTTCGGCTGCTTGAGCTTGCCGATGGTGCCGGTGGTGGGGAGGAGGGTGATGGGGTCTTCCGGGTAGATGCGGGCCTCAATGGAGTGGCCCTGGGAGTGGACCTCCTCCTGGGTGAGGGAGAGCTGCTCTCCGGCGGCGATGCGGATCTGCCACTCCACTATGTCCAGGTCCGTAACCATCTCCGTGACCGGGTGTTCAACCTGGATGCGGGTGTTCATCTCTATGAAGAAGAAGTCACCCTTCCTGTCCAGCAGGAATTCGACGGTGCCGGCGTTGGTGTAGCCGATGTGGTGTACCAGGGCCAGGGCGGCCCGATACATCTTCTGACGCCGGGTGGCGTTGAGTTTGGGAGAGGGGGTCTCCTCTATGACCTTCTGGTTGCGCCGCTGAACGGAGCAGTCCCGTTCAAAGAGGTGGAGGGCATTTCCGTGTTGGTCGGCCAGGACCTGCACCTCCACGTGAGAGGGCGACTCAACGTACTTCTCCAGGTAGATGTGTGAGCTGCCAAAGGAGCTCTGGGCCAGGGATCGGGCCCGGTAGACGCTCTCTTCCAGAAGCTCCGGCGACTCCACGACCCTGATGCCGATGCCGCCGCCGCCGTAGGCCGCCTTGACCATGATAGGAAACCCTATCTCCTGGGCAAGCTCCATGGTTTGGTCGTCCGAAACAGCGGCATCGGTGCCGGGAAGCAGGGGCAGCCCTGCCTCCTGGGCTAGCTGGCGGGCCAAGGCCTTGTCCTTCATCCGCTCCATAACACCGGCGGATGGGCCGATGAACCGCAAGCCGGCCTCTTCACAGGCGTGGACAAAGTCGGCGTTCTCGGAGAGGAAGCCGTAGCCGGGGTGCACGGCCTCCGCTCCCGTATCCACGGCGGCGCGGATGATGGCCTCCACGTTCAGGTAGCTCTCAGAAGGGGAGGGTGGTCCAATGAGAACGGCTTCATCGGCCTGCTTCACGTGCAGGGAGTCGACATCGGCTTCCGAGTAGACAGCCACCGTTTTGATGCGCAGGCTGCGGCACGTGCGAATGACGCGGGAGGCTATCTCACCGCGGTTGGCGATGAGGACCTTATCGAAGAGGCGCTTTTTTCTTCTGAGCCGCGGCATGGCGCTTTCTCCTTTAGCTGCTCACTGGTGAGGAGACCGGTGCACCCGGCTCCTCCCGGCTTAGGGAGCGGAGGAAGCTCAGCGAACGCACCTCCCGCTCCAGGACGGATTGTAGGAAGGCGCGTAGCAGGCTGGCCACCTCACTCCGCAGTGGTTGGGAGAGCCTGAGCCGGGTCGCCGACTCCCGCGTTGCCGTGCTGAGATAGCGTAGCACCTTGAGGGCATCCAGCGAAAGGTGGAGGGCGTCCGCATGGAGGGAACGACAGGCCGGGCACAGGACGCCCCCGGCCTGGGGGCTGAACAGGTGCTCGCCGGGGATGAGCGTGGTGTGGCACTCCGTGCACTGGTGGAGCTCCGGGAGGAAGCCGCAGTGGGCCAAGAGGCGGATCTCCAGGTAGCGCAGGAGCAGGTGCGGGTCTGCCTCAGTTCCCAGCCCCGCAAGGCCCTCAAGGAGCAGGGCGTAGGCGGGTGGATTGGAGGCCTCCAGGGGGTTCAGAGCATCCACCAGCTCCACCAGGTAGAGGGCCTGGGAGAGGCGCTGAAGGTTGCTCTTCACGGGGAGGAAGCCCTGCAGGGTGTCGGCGGTGGTGATGGTGTCCAGGGTGCGGCCTTTGGCCAGGGTGAGCGAAGAGCGGGTGAGCAGGTCCAGGTGTCCGCCCAGCTTGCTGGTGGGCTTGCGCACCCCCCGTGCAGTCGCCGTGATCTTGCCGAAGGTCGGAGTAAAGAGTGTGAGAAGCCGGTCGGCCTCACCCAGGGGTCTAGTGCGCAGGACCACCGCCTCTGTGCTGTAGACGTGGGGCTTGGGCACCCTCAGGAGTCCTCTCGTAGTGGCAGGTGGCACATGGCTAGAACTCCTGCCGTCCCTGGAAGGCGCGGATGAGGGTCACTTCGTCGGCGTACTCCAGGTCGCCGCCCACCGGGAGGCCCCTGGCCAGGCGGGTGGTCCGCCCGACGAAGGATGAGACCAGGCGTTGGATGTACATGGCGGTGGCCTCTCCCTCCAGGTTGGGGTTGGTGGCCATGACTAGCTCCTGAACGGAGCCGTCCTTGAGTCGGTCCAAGAGCTCCCGGATGCGGAGCTCCTCCGGGCCGATGCCGTTTATCGGGGAGATGGCCCCGTGGAGCACGTGGTAGAGGCCCTTGTAGCAGTGGGTGCGCTCCAGGGCCAGGACGTCCAGGGGCTCCTCTAGAATACAGATGATGCTCTGGTCGCGTCCGGGGTCGGTGCAGATGGGGCAGGGGTCCACCTCGGTGATATTCTGGCACCGGGAGCAGAAGATGATCCGCTCCTTCACCGCAAGGATGGCCTCGGCCAGGGCGGTGGCCTCCTCCTGGGGCATCCGCACCATGTAGTAGGTGAGGCGCTGGGCGCTCTTGGAGCCGATGCCGGGCAGCTTGTGGAACTCCTCAATGAGGCGGGCCACGGGCGCGGCTGCGGGAAGGAAATCACTGGTCATGGGATGCCCTTACATCAGCCCTGGGATGTTCATGCCACCGGTGATGGCCTCCATGCGCTTGGCGGCCAGCTCCTGGGCCTTGTCCATGGCCTCGTTCACCGCAGCGAGGACCAGGTCCTCCAGCATGCCGACGTCCTGGGGGTCCACGGCCGCCGGGTCTATCTTGACCGAGTGGACCTTCTGCTTGCCGCTGACCACCACGGTCACAGCGCCGCCCCCAGCGGTGGCCTCTACCGTCTCATTCTCCAGCTCTTCCTGGGCTTTCACCAGGCGCTGCTGCATCTGCTGGGCCTGGCGAAGGATGTTCTTATTCATACTCCCTCTCCTGGTTGGACTGGGGTTGGTCGGTGTCGCTTCCCTGGTCCAGGATCTTTGCGCCCATTCCCAGGGCGGCCTTGACCAGGGGGCTCTCTTCCGGAGGGGCGGCCTCCGCCTGCCCGTTGGCAGCGGTGAAGGCCAGCTCCAACGGTGTGGTGGCCCCCAGCGCCCTGGCGGCGGCGTCCAGAAACGTCCGTCTGCTCTCCGGGAAGTCCATCTCCTCCTGCATACGCTCCATGTGAGAGCGGTGGGTAAAGCTCAGGGTGAGGGTGGCGCCCTCCAGCCGGTGCTGGCGACACGCCCGGAGCAGGGCTCCCAGGTTGAACCTCTTGCCCTTGTAGCGGCTCAGCGCTCTGACCATCTCATCCCACGGCTCGTTTCGTTGGCCAGGCGACGACGGGCTGCCGGCAGGCGTCTCAGAGGCGACGGGCGTCGGATCTGGCCTTGGCTGAGTAGAAGGCCGGGGTCCGGTGTAGGCCGGTGCGGATGGCGTGGCGACGGGCGTGGGATCTGGCCTTGGCTGAGCGGAGGGCTGGGGTCCGGTGTAGGCCGGTGTGGATGGCACGGCGACGGGCTCCGGTGGGGGCTCGGTGGGAGGAGAGGGAGCGGCCTCAGGCTCCTCGGCGGGAGCCGAATCCGTGGGCGCTACTGTGCGAGGAGGCTCCGGGGAGGGAGCCGATGACGGCGTTACGGGCGTGCTGGCAACGCTCTCCGTGGGCGACTGGTCCAGGGCACACTCCACCGCCGCCAGCTCCAGGGGAAGCGTGTCCGGGGTGTCATAGCGGAAGGTCACCTGGCCCAGCAGCCGCAGGATGCGCAGCAGTAGTTCCAGGGATACGCTACTGAGCAGGGTCTCCTGCTGCTGGAGCACATCAACCGGCTGCTCAACCATCTCCCGTGCGCCGGACTTGAGGAGCAGGAGCTCCCTGAACTCCTCCACTAGCTGCCGATGGAACTGGCGAAGGTCCAGGCCCTCCGCGGCGATGGCGTTGATAAGGGCAAGGGCCGGCGCGGTCTCTGCGCGCAGCAGGTGCCCCGCCAGGATGCGAGCGCGGTCGTCGGCGCTGAGGCCGAGGAGTAGGCGCACCTGCTCCAGGCCGAGGGAGTTGCCGAAGGAGGTGACCGCCTGCTCCAGCAGGTTCTCGGCGTCGCGGAGGCTGCCAGAGGCGCTACGGGTGATGGCACGCAGGGCTTCCGGCTCTATGGTGATGCCTTCGCCCTGGCATATCTGGCTCAGCCGCTCTACCGTGGCGGCGGGAGATATACGGCGGAAGTCGAACCGCTGGCACCGGGAGGTGATGGTGCTGGAGAGCCGGTGCGGCTCTGTGGTGGCCAGGATGAAGATGACGTGGGGAGGAGGCTCCTCCAGGGTCTTCAGTAGGGCGTCCGAGGCGGCGTCCGTGAGCATGTGGGCCTCGTCCAGGACGTATATTTTGTACGCCGACTCGCTGGGTGCGAAGCGGGCCTTGTCCCGGAGGCTGCGTATCTCATCGATGCCACGGTTGCTGGCTGCGTCGATCTCGATCAGGTCCAGGGACCGCCCCTCGGCGATGGCCTGGCAGAGGTGGCAGGCGTTGTCCGGCTCCCCATCCTCCAGAGGGGAGAGACAGCTTACGGCCTTGGCCAGGATGCGGGCGGTGCTGGTCTTGCCTGTGCCTCGGGGGCCGCAGAAGAGGTAGGCGTGGGCGACCCGCTTCTGAACCAGGGCCTGCTTGAGGGTGCGGACCACCGCCTCCTGGCCGACCAGGTCGGAGAGCTGCTGGGGGCGCCACTTGCGATAGTAGACCTGGGAGGTCATGCCCGCTCCGTTGGGAAGCCGGACCCGGCCAGGGCGGTGGCCTCCCGCTCTTGCATCACCCGTTCCTCTTCGGGGCTCAGGTGGTCGTAGCCCAGGAGGTGCAGGACGCCGTGGGCCAGCAGGTGGGCCAGCTCGCGCGCTACATCGTGCCCTTGGGCGTTGGCCTGGCGGACGCACTGGGGGTAGGAAATGATCACCTCTCCCAGGTAGCGCTGCTGGTCCGGGACGGGCATGGTGGGCTCATCGTGCGAAGTGACGGGAGGGTCTCCATCGCCCTGGTAGTGGCCGGGGTAGTGGAACGCGAAGGCCAGGACATCGGTGGTCTCATCCAGGCCCCGGTAGTCGCGGTTCAGCCGGCGTACCGTGATATCATCGGCCAGGGCCAGGCTCAGGGTGGCCTCTGGCGACCCGCCTCCGGCCTCCAGGGCCTGCCCCGCCAAGCGACGCAGCATACTGACGGACGCTTTTCCTCGGAATGCCGGGAAGACTTGAACGTCGATACGGTGGTTCGCCGTAGGTGGCGCGCTCATCAACCGATGATAGCACAGGGGTTTGGGGGGGACAAGAAACGTTATTTCCATCTAACTTCAAGTATAACGGTGTGGGAGGGATATCCATGAGGACCATCCTTACACTGTTAAGGGTGGGTGGGGAGGACCAGCGTTGCCGTTGCGACGGCGGGTGCAGGTGGAGGAGCAGGGGTGGCGGGGCGGCCTACCACACGGAAACCCTGGACTTAAGTCCAAGGTTTCCCCGATCCTCCGCTCACCCTTCGACAGGTCCGACTGTGTCGAGACTCTCGATGGGAATCGGAGCTCAGGGCGAACGGATATTTGTTCCCGCTCGTGGTGAGCCCTTCGGTGAACTCAGGGCAGGCTTGTCGAACCGTGGGCTGATGACCAGACACCCCGCTCCTAGTCCAGCGCCACGCTCTCCATGGCCTTATTCACGTCTGAGACATTTTCCATAGCGTGGAAAATCTCTAGTGCTAGCCGCACCCGCTCCTTGGGCAGCACGCGGCCGGCGTTTGCCTCAAACTTCAGGTCCACCTCGTTTCCCCGGAGGGTGTTGGTGATACCGCCGACTTTGCTGCTGACGGTTCGTCCGTCCTTCAGGTGGATGGTTATCTCCTCTGACTTGTCCGCATAGGCCAGGCGTTCCGGCATCCCCGCTCGGAGAGGGATCTGGGCCACGGTCACCTTTTCCATCATCGACCGCGTTTCCGAGGCATTCACTCGCTGGTCGGAGAACGAATCGTAGGCTATGTCACCGTCGGCGATGGCTGCGGCGATGGTGTACTGAAGGCTGAACTTCCCCAGCAGGCCGGTGTCCGCGCTGGGCCTGTCCAGGTAGGTGGTAATGGGAGCGCCGGTGATGAACTCCACGTGCTCCACCTGCTCGGGCCGTATCTCGTACTTGGAGACCAGCTCGGTGGTGAGTGGAATTGCTGCCTGGGTGCGGTAGCAGCAGGGCCACTCCTTGATGGTGGGGCCCGGGTGGACGATAAAGAACGGGTTGAGTCCCAGGTTCAGAGTCATGGCCTGGAGGTGGGCCTGGTGGTGGCCGAAGACGGCCAGGTAGCCCTGGGACGCCTCAATGATGTCCGGGTTGGCGGTGAAGCCCATGCCGGCCAAGGTGGCCGCCTCGACACCGCCACGTGAGGCGTTGCCCGGATGCATTGGCTTGGTCATGGTGCCGAAGTTGGCGATGATGCCCGAGGCCTGGGAGGCGGCGATGCCGAGGGCCGTGCGGGTCTGCATGACATCCAACCCCGTGAGGCGTGCCGCCGTCGCTGCCGCCGCCAGAGTTCCTATGGTTGCCGTCTTGTGCCACCCGCGCTCATAGTGGTCCTCACCGATGTTGTAGCCGATCCTGGACCCGACCTCGTAGCCCAGGACGTAGGCCTCCAGGACCTCCCGGCCTGACCTGTGGAACTGCTCGCCCAGGGCCAGGACGGTGGGCATGAGTACCACCGCCGGGTGTCCGAAGGGGCCGACGTCGTCATAATCGTCGGCGTGGCCCAGGGTCCCGTTGGCGAAGGCGGCGTTGGGCGGCGATGTCCTGATGCCGGTGCCAATGACCCGGCAGGTGGGCGCGCCGCCCAGTGCGGAGGTGTACTGGGTGATGATACTGCCGATCTCCGTGGTGTGGGCGGTCAGCGCCGTGCCCACCGCGTCCATCAGGCTGGTGGATGCCGCTTCCAGGGCTTCTTGGGGGATCCGCTGCGAGTCCGTTTCAACGACGAAGCGTGCAATCTGCTCCGTGGTGCCCATGCTCTTCCTCCTATCATCTTCTGCCCAGCGGGAACGTCCCAGAACGGTGCATTTGAAGGGGCAGTGTTGGGAAATTGGAGGGAGTATAGAGCGGGCGGTGGTGGAGGTCAACGACGGAGGAAGCCGCTCAGCCCGTGTCGCGTACCTGGCGAGCGACCTCCACGAGCTGCCCCGTCTTGGCGCGGGCGAGGTCCCGGGTGATGGTCATGAGGCCGCAGTCCGGCGCTATGAGCATGCGGGCGGGGTCCACGTTCTCCATGGCGGCTTTCACCCGGGCGACCACCGCCTCCAGCGGCTCAGGGGGAGCCTCGCCGGGGTCGATGCAACCGAAGACGACCATTCGGTCGCCGCAGGCCCGGAGGAGGGCCGGGTCGTAGTTGCTCCGGCCAAACTCCACCGAGAAGCCGCCGATACGGCTCTCCATCAGGAGCGCCAGCAGCTCGGGATACTCGTACTCGTGCTGACGGGCCCCGCCGCCGGGATAGCCGTAGCAGAGGTGGACGATGGTTGGGATGGTCACGCCTTCCAGGCAGCGGTCCAGGGCGCGGACTCCGTATGCGGCCGCCTTCTCATGGTAGCGGGTCATGGCCGGCTCGTCGATCTGGACGATTTCGCAGCCCGCCGCCTGGAGGTCCAGCAGCTCGGCGTTGAGGGCGGCGGCAACGTCCATAGCCAGCGCCTCTTCGTCGCCGTAGACCTCATCGTAGGTAGTGTCGACGACGGTCACCGGGCCGGGAACGGCCACCTTGACCGGTCGCGATGTGTGGGCCCTGGCGAACCGCAAGTCCTCCACCACCACCGGAGCGGGGCGGCGCACCTGACCGACGATACGCGGCACCAGACGCTGGAAATTCCGCCGTATCGTCTTGGTGCGGGGGTTTGCCAGGTCAACCCCCTCCCATCCCGCCAGGATGTAGCGAATGAAGTGCTCACGACGCTGTTCGCCATCCGTGAGAAGGTCGAGTCCAAGCTCCTCCTGCTCGCGGAGCACCACCACCGTGGCGTCATCCTGTGCCTCTGCCAGGGCCGCCCCTTCCAGAAGAAAGGTCACGTCGCCACGCTCACGACTAGCAAGCCAGGTTGGACGGGGGAAGCTACCGACGGTGGTTGTAGCGACTGGGGGGAGCTGCACGGCGTCCTCGTCTTTTAGCGTTGCAGATACCACTTCCACTGTGAAAGAGGGCAGGGTTCCGCCACCATACGTGCCGCCTGTTGGCCTGTCAACGCCACCGGGTTTCAGAGCGCCGAGAGCGGGCGGCCAAGGGCGTCGTTGAACGCACCGTCGAAGGTCTCCTGGAGGCCTTGTCGCCTGTTAGGCACTCCCTCTAGGCCGATGATCCGTTGCAGGGTGACCGCGTAGGCCACCAGAAACGTCTCGTCCATCTCTCCCTGGCGAATGGACTGGTCGTACTTCCGTATGGATTCGGTCATCCGTTGCCGCACCCACTCCGCGCCCCTTGTGTCCATCAGGTGCTCAAGGAACCGCTTGTCCTTCTCCAGGGAGAGGCGCTGATCCGAGTTGGCCGCCAGTCTGCGGGCATCGTAGGCGAAGACGATGAGCGTGTCCGCCACGATCTCTTCCTTGCCCGCGGCGTCCAGGGCCAGGACAATCTCGGCCGCTAGAGCAGGGTCGTGGAAGATGAGGGTGTGGATGACCCTGTGGGGGGTCTCACCGTAGCCCACACGATCGGCAACCAGGTCAGCCGCCGCCTCTAGGTCGGCACCCAGGATGGATGAGGCGGCGCGGGGCTGGCTGATGATGAACCCTGAGAGAGGCAGGGCAGAGAGCGGCACCTGGGCCTCCTTCAGGACGCGTAGGGCCTCCTGCGGGTCGTTGGCTCCCCTCTCGGCAAGGACTTCGTACGCCAGGTCGGTGAAGGGGGTGTCTATTTGAGCGTTTCCCGAGGAGTTGTCCAGCAGCGACGCGATCCCCTTCGTAAGCCGGTCTTCAGGTGCCTCGGCGGTGATGCCCAGGACCACCAGCAGCCGCTGGGGTCGGACGCGGCCGTTCATGGTGGCCCCTGGATTATTCTCAAAAATCCGCAGGATGGCGGCATCGCTCATGGCATCGACAAGCTCCCTGGCGGCATCCCGGTCCGCCTCCCAGAGCAGGTCGAAGATGATGTCAAGGTTAGCTTCCATCTCCTGGTCGCTGAGGCCCTCCAGAAACGCCTCGAAGCTTTGGGTCCCGCGAGAGGCGTCCTTGCGCCACTCGGTGACTGCGGCATCGGCGGCTTCGGTGAAGCGGCGGAGCTTCTCGGTGAACTTGCCGATGACGTCCCGGACGGGTGCGCCGGTGGCATCCCGGGGGGCCTGGCTAAACAGGTCCACCAGCACACGGCTGTTGAGCAGCACCAGGAAGTCGGCGACCAGCGTCTCCTCCAGGCGGGGAGCAAAGAGGCTGACCTGCTCCGAGTGGGAAAGTCCCTGCGCCGCCTCTATGGTGTCCATGACCTCGGCGATGCCGACGCCCTGGCCCGTCGCCTGCTGGGTGAGCACCGCCGGGTGTTTCCGGTGAAGCTCCAGCATCTCTCGCAGCAGGCTTCGCCAGAACTTGAAGTCGCCGTTTATGGAGGCGGCATCCACCAGGCTGAACTTCTCCCGTTTGATAAGCTCATACTGCTGGGCGAAGTCCCTCAGCCGCTGCCGCTCCTCCGTCGCCAGGGTCTCCCGGAGCGCCTGGGGCACGCCGGCATTGCTGAGGGGGCGCATGCCCCGGTAGTTGGCCAGGGGAAAATGGAGGATGCCGATGTACTCCGCGGCGACCCGGGCGTCGGCCCCTGATAGCCCTAGGTGCCATCGCATGGCCTCCTCCCAGCTCTGGACACCCCCCGGCTGAAGCAGCTGGTCGAAGTATTTTTTCAGGATGGGAGGGACCAGGTTCAGGTTCCCTCCAACGGTGTAGATGAGGTCCGCTTCACCGAAATGGAAGAGGTCCGGGTTCTCCGCCGCGGAGAGGTTTGGCAGGTTCCTGAACCTGTCCCGAAGGGGCTCGTAGCCGTCCGGAGGCTGGTGCATGAAACTTTTGAGGTCTTCATGATACTGGCGCAGTGCGGGGGCCAGCTGGTCTGACTGCTGCTTCTCCCAGCTCAGGTCCGGGCGTCCGGTTACGGGGAAGGCTCCGTAGTAGGAGTGACTCAGCTCATGGAGGATGCGGTTGGGGACGGCCTGGCCGACCCCCGCCCAGCTTGCGTTGCCGTAGCTGCCGAACCAGCCGGGCTGCCCCACCATCTGTCGCAGGTCGTACTGCCGCAGCCACTGCCTTCCGGAGGCGGTGAAGGGGTAGAGCTCAAGGATAGCCGTTACCCTTTCCCTGACCCACGGGCTCTGGGGCGAGTCCGTCTGAGGGGCCGTGGGCGTTGGGTCCGAGCTACAGGAGACCGTCAGAAGCAGAGCCACTAGGGACACCGCCGCCAGAGCCGCCAGGGGTACTATTTTTATCGGGTGTGCAGGCATATCGGATGCACCGGGTAGTTTCGGTAGGGGGACGGTTTGCCGCCGTGGCCCTCTATCCTGAAGCCCTCTGGGAAAATACGAATGGAGCCAGGAACAGGAGGCAGCCGACCAGGAAGGTGAGGCTGGCCGCAAGCCCCCAGGGGTCACGCGCCAGGAGGCTTTGAGTGATGAAGAGTCCGCTGCACGCCAGGAAGACTAGCCAGCCCGCTATCTGAAATCGTCGTTCCACGTTGTTTACTCCTTTTGCCCTTTGTCTTTAGCCTGAAGACGCCGGCTGACTCCGTTCGATGCGTAGCCGCTCAAGATGGGCGATAAACTCGTTGTAGCTTGAGATGCCGGAGACCAGGTGGATGAACTCGGCCAGGGAGCCGCTCAGACCTCGTAGCTCGGTGAGCTGGTCGTAGATGGGGCTGACGGATGCCGGGTTATCCGCGTAGGTCTGGTTCCGTGCGAAGTATGCCTGGTTCAGCTTTCGGAAGAGGTACCCGTTCTCCACAAAGAGCTGCCGCCGCTGCTCCATGTACGCCTCCGCTTCCACGATCTCACCCTGGGCCAGAAGCTGGTCCACGCGCAGGCGGGTGCGGCGCATCTCCTGAGAGAAGCAGAACTGCGGCTCTCTGCATTCTTCAGTGGGGCCGGATTGGCCGTCGCCGTCTTGCGGCGTGGGGGGCTCCACCCCGGTGAGGTGGGTAAGGAGCCGGTTGCCTAGCTCATCGCCGAAGATGTTGGCGGTGGTCTCGTTGAGGGTGGTCAGCTCAGCGGTGCGGAAGTAGCTCTGGCCCAGAGGGCGGAAGAAGAGGTAGTGGTGGAGCCACTCATGGCTGGCGATGATGAGGGCGTTGCGCAGGCTGCCCGGGTTGAGGATGCTAGGGTAGGTGGCTATGCCTCCAATACTCACCACCAGCGCCGACAGGTCCACCTCCCGGAGGATGCGCTCCTCCAGCGCCTCCCGCTCCTGTATGGGTATGTCCGAATCCAGGAGCACAAGCTGTGCTAGCTCTATGCGGCCCCTGGGCGAGACCGCCAGCGCCAGCGGCGGACGCTCCAGGGCGAAGTCCACCGGTGGGAAGAGCATCTCACCGGCCCGCAGGGGGATGCCCTCCTCCCGGAGGGCGGTGCTAATGACCGCCTCCAACGCTTGCTCGGCGCTGGTGCGCAGGGAGTCTCGCCGGCGCGTGGCGTCCTGAAGGCGTCGCTCAAGCTCCCCGTCCGCCCTGGCCGAGCTCCCGGTTGCGGTCGCTCGGCTGATCTGATTTCGCAGTTGCCTGGTCTCTTGCTCCAACAGGAAATACTCCTGAAGCACCTGTAGCGGGTCGCTATCCCGGGACCCGAATGGAAACGCCAGGTCTCCCAGCTCGCGAAGCCACTTGGCCGGAAAGTTGGCCAGCTCCCAGCCGGCCAGGTCGAAGTGATAGCGAGCCGAGACCTCCTCCACGGGAGTGAGCTTCAGACTATCGCGGCCGCCCAGGAGGAGGAAGAGCATCAGGGCAAGGTAAGTGATCAGAAGGCGTCGCATCCCTTTTAGCCCGTGCTCCCGGCTGCTGCCTGCGGCCCCAGGCTGGCTGCCGGAGTACGCTGTTGATTTGCCGTGGCATAGACGATGCTTCCAGGATAGCATAGGCGGGCATCATCCGGCCCCTGGCAGGCTGGCGTAGCCTCCTGAAGTCCGCGGTGGCGGCGACGTTGCACTGAGCCGCTGCCTTGGCTACAATGGTGCCCAACAAATAGCGGTACGGGGGGGGAGTATGCCGCAACCGGATACCCAGCATCTCCGGAATATCGCCTTGGTGTCCCACTCCGGGGCGGGCAAAACGACCATTGCCGAGGCCCTGTTGCTAGCGACGGGGACCATCAGCCGCTTGGGGAGGGTGGACGACGGGACCACCACCTCCGACTACGAGCCCGAGGAGATCAAGCGGCACGCCAGCATCCAGACCGCCCTGGCGCCGTGCACATGGCGGGACTACAAGATCAACGTCATCGATACGCCGGGCTACCCTGATTTCGTTGGCGAAGTGGTCTCCGGCCTCCGGGCGGCGGATGCCGTTGTGCTGGTGGTGGCGGCGCACGCCGGCGTGGAGGTGGGCACAGAGGAGGCGTGGCGGCTGTCCCAGGAGCTTGGTCTGCCTGCCATGATCTTCATCAACAAGATGGACCGGGAGAACGCTGACTTCAGCGCCGCCCTCCAGCACGTTCAGCGAACCTTCGGAAACGCGTGCACCGCCATCCAGGTGGCGGTGGGGGCCCAGCAGGAGTTCCAGGGGGTGGTGAACCTCCTTGAGCCGCCCGGTGACGTGCCATCCTCCGTGGCGGCAGACGTGGAGCGATTGAGAGAGCGCGTGGTTGAGGCGGTGGCGGAGACGGACGACGACCTGGCCACCAAGTACCTGGAGGGGGAGGAGATAACGCGGGAGGAGATGGCGATCGCCCTGAGGCAGGGGGTGCTCTCTGGGGCGTTCGTGCCCGTGCTGGCGGGCTCCGCAGGCAACGGCCTGGGGATGACGGAGCTCCTGGATGCCGTGGTTGATCTGCTGCCATCGCCGGCGGATGTGCCACCGGTGAAGGCAAGTGTTGCAGGGGGAGAAGCGAAAGGGCTGAGTGCTGACCCGGACGGCCCCCTGGCGGCGCTGGTGTTCAGGACCACGGCGGACCCATACGTTGGCACCCTCTCCTATCTGCGGGTCTTCAGCGGTACGCTGAAGAGCGATTCCCAGGTGTGGAACAGCGGCAAGGAGCAGGCTGAGCGGATAGGACAACTCTTTGCCCTTCGTGGGAAGACCCAGGAGCAGCGGGAGACCCTGGTGCCGGGAGACATAGGGGCCGTGGCCAAGCTGGCCGGAACCACAACGGGCGATACACTCACCCAGCGGGAGTCGGCGCATGTGCTGGAGCCGCTCCGGTTCCCAAGCCCGGTGCACACCTCCGCCATCTCTCCCAAGAGCAAGGCGGACTTTGATAAGATGTCCAGCGTTCTTGCCCGCCTCATCGAAGAGGACCCGACCCTCCATCTCCGTCGAGAGCAGGATACCTCGGAGATACTACTGGATGCCATGGGCGAGACCCACATAGATGTGGCAGTGGAAAAGGCGAAACGGAAGTTCGGTGTGGAGCTGCTGGTCAACCTTCCCAAAGTGCCCTACAGAGAGACCATTACGGTAGTTACCAAAACGGAATACAAGCACAAGAAGCAGACCGGTGGCCACGGGCAGTACGGCCATGTGATCATTGAGCTGGAGCCACTGCCACGGGGGAGCGGCTTCGAGTTTGGGCAGAAGGTGGTCGGTGGCAACGTTCCCAAGGAGTACATACCCGCCGTGGAGAAGGGGATTGTCAAGTCGCTTGCTGATGGAGGGCTGGCCGGTTATCCCATCGTGGACCTGAAGGCGGTGCTGCGCGACGGTAGCTCTCATCCGGTGGACTCCTCCGGGATGAGCTTCGAGATCGCTGGTGCCTTCGCCCTACGCCAGGGGTTTGCCGAAGCGACCCCGGTGCTGCTGGAACCGGTGATGCATCTCCAGATCACCGTGCCCGATTCCTTCACCGGCGAGGTGATGGGCGACCTGAACGGTAAACGGGCTCGTATCCTGGGTATGACGCCGCAGGACGGCGTGACCCAGATAGAGGCGGAGGTGCCTCAGGCAGAGGTGCTCACGTATGCCGCCGACTTGCGTTCCATGAGCCAGAGCCGTGGGCGCTTTACGAAGGAGTTTACCCGTTACGAAGAGGTCCCGGCGCACCTGACCCAGCGCATCGTGGAGGAGTCATCAAAGAAAGAGGCTACCGCAAAGGCGTGAAGGAGGAGTCATGGTAAGCAAGCTGCGTAATCTCTTTGGAGGCGAGGAGAAGGCTGAGGACCCGGTGTGCCACATGCAGGTGGACCCCAAGAGCCCGTCCGGGGGGACCCACGAGCATGAGGGCGAGACGTACTATTTCTGTGGCCCGGGGTGCAGAGTGGCCTTCTCCAAGGACCCCGGGTCGTACCTCTCCGGCGAGAAGAGCGTGGCGATGTAGAGGCGTCGACCTGGTTGGGTGCTATTGATACGCCGTTAGACGGGGAGGTGAGGGGATGGCCGAGGTGGGAGACGGGAACCAGCAAGAAATCGCCGATACGCGGCCCAATGTGCCCCTTCTCTTGGGAAGACTGGCCGGCGCGGTGGTGGTTATCGCTGCATTGGCCTTTGGCATCTGGCTTGCTCGGGAAATAGTAGACACCTCTGACTCATTCGGCATCGGAACACCACTGGCGGCTTGGGGCCACTTCTGGGACCAGTTCTGGATTTTCTTCGCAGTGGTCACCACCCCGATGGGCATCGGCTTCCTGGTACTGGTGCGCGGCAGAGGCGATGCTTGGGGATACCCCGTACAGCAAAGCGGTTGTCTTGGGAAGAGTGGCTGGTGCAGCGGTGGTTATCGCTGCATTGGCCTATGGCATCGAATTTGCTGGGATGCGGGAAGGCGATCAGTTCTGGGTGTTCCTCGCAATAGTCACCACCCCGATGGGCATCGGCTTCCTGGTGCTGGTAGCAACAGAGGCGATGCTTGGGGATACCCCGTACAGCAAAGCGGTTGTCTTGGGAAGAGTGGCTGGTGCAGCGGTGGTTATCGCCGCACTGGCCTTGGGTATCAAGGTCGCCGTGGATGCGGGAGGCGATCAGTTCTGGGTGTTCCTCGCAATAGTCACCACCCCGATGGGCATCGGCTTCCTGGTGCTGGTGGCAACAGAGGCGATGCTTGGGGATACCCCGTACAGCAAAGCGGTTGTCTTGGGAAGAGTGGCCGGTGCAGCGGTGGTTATCGCCGCACTGGCCTTGGGTATCAAGGTCGCCGTGGATGCGGGAGGCGATCAGTTCTGGGTGTTCCTCGGAAGAGTCACCACCCCGATAGGTATCGGGTTCCTGGTGCTGGTGGCGGCGGAGGCGATGCTTGGGGATACAGAACACAGCAGTACGGTCGTCTTAGGAAGAGTGGCCGGCGCAGTGGTGGTTATCGCTGCATTGGCCTATGGCATCAAATTTGCTGGGGATGCGGGAGGCGATCAGTTCTGGATGTTCCTCGAAACAGCCACCATCCCGATGGGTATCGGGTTCCTGGTGCTGGTATTGGCAGAGGCGATGAAATGTCGTGGCTCTCGCTATCCGGGGGTGGCCGAAACGTCGTAGGCGAGCGCCCTGAGTAGACGATACTCATAGCCAAGGCTTACGGCTCGGAGGGCCAGAGGGTGTAGTAGTTGTTGCCCTTGATGGCGTAGGCCAACTCTCGCTTCTCAAGCCGGTGGAGCTCCCTGACGGCCTCGTTCAATGCGACGATGGGCCTGGAGTAACCCGACTCGACTAGGCGCTGGCTTATTCGGTCTACAACTCCTAGATCGCTAAGGCTACGAACGTACCTCTGCCAGGGGATGGCGGTCAGGTGCTGGGGCCGCGGAAACTGGGGACGCAGCCTCCGAATGGAGCGATACCGCTCCTGGGTGGAGCCTGCCCGGGACATGAGGCGGACCATGGGTTCGTTTTCCACGTCATAGCGGGTATCGATGACCAGGCTCTTGCGAAGCATAGGGAAGAGTATTGAGAGTATCTCGGCACCATCGACGGCGCGAAGGACCTCTTGGACATCTATGTCGTCGTCGCCGTTCACTGGCCTTGTCCTTCCTTCCATGTAGCTACCCGGCTGGAGTGTGACCCTGGGGGGCTTCTCCGAAGGGTTTCCGGGATGCGGCGGGATGGTCCGCGGGCGGGCGCCGGGCGTGTGCTCTGGGGCTAGCCCAGCTCCCTGATCTGATCGGTAAAGGCAGGCAACACCTTTTTCCAGTCTCCGGCAATGCCGTAGCGCGCCTCTTTGAAGATGTTGGACTCAGGGTCTTTGTTGATGGCGACGATCACCTTGGAGCCGCTGCACCCGGCCATGTGCTGGCTTGCGCCGGAGATGCCCACGGTGATGTAGAGGTCCGGGGTGATGGTCTTTCCGGTGAGGCCCACCTGGTAGGAGTAGGGCACCCACCCGGCATCCACAACGGCGCGACTGGCTCCCACCGACGCGCCCAGGGCATCAGCCAGCTCCTGGAGCTCGGCGAAGAAGGGCTCCGGTCCACCAAGGCCCCGGCCGCCCGAAACGACGATGGCGGCGTCTTCAAGCCGGACGCCCTCAGAGGCCTCCTCAACCCGCTCCACCACCTTTACCTTGACCGTGGAGGGGTCCAGAGCGGCGGCAACGGCCACCGTCTCTCCCTGCCGGGAGTCATCCCGCTCCAGGGGGTCCATGGTCTTGCCTCGGACTATGGCCACCATAGGTGTACCGGAGAAGGCCAGTGTGGCCATGCAGTTGCCGCCATAGACGGGGCGCACGGCGCGGAGCTGCTTCTCCTCCATTCGTAGCTCCAGGCAGTCCTGGGCGGCGATGGTATCCAGGCGGTAGGCGAGCCGAGGGCCCACCTCCCTGCCGACATCGGTTTTCCCGAGAAGGAGTATGCGGGGCGGGTTCTCAGAGCCCACCTTGTGCATCGCCGCAAGGTAGGCCTCAGGGGAGCCATCCTTCAGGAGCGGGTCGGTGACGGCGAAGACCTTGTCGGCGCCAAAGGCGATGGCCTCCTTGGGTGAATCGCCTACGTCATCGCCCAGCAGCGCTACCGCTAGTCCTTCGCCCAGCTCATCGGCCAGCCTTCTGCCGTGGGCCAGCAACTCTTTGGTGGACAGGCTCAGCTGGCCATCCTGGATCTCCCCTGCGATCAGTACGCCCGATCCCTCAGCCATTCTCTACTCCTTGTGGGTTATATCAGTTTTGCTTCCCGCAGCTTCAGGGCCAGCTGACGACCCGCATCGGCCTCGTCCTCACCCTCAATCATCTCACACTGGGACTGCTTCTCCGGCACAAACAGGTCCACCAGTTGCAGCTTGGGGGTCAGGTCACCCTCGCTCATGCCGATATCGCCAAGCGTCCAGGTCGTCGGCGTCTTGCGTGCGGCGGCCATGATGTTCCGTATGTTGGGGTAGCGTGGTTCGCCCAGCTCGTTGCTCACCGTGACCACGGCGGGCAGAGGCGCGGACATGATTGAGTACCCGTTCTCCAGCAGGTGCTCGCACTCCACCAGGCCGTCCTTGACCTCAACCTTCCGGGTCAGGGATATGCAAGGCACGTTCAGGATCTCGGCGAGGACCAGCGGCACCTGGGCGTTGTCCCAGTCAGAGGCCTGGCGACCGCAGACGATCAGGTCGTAGTCGCCGATCTTCCTGATGGCGGCCGCCAGGACCTTGGCCGTAATAAAACTGTCACTAATGTTGGCCAGTGCGTTGTCCTGGACCAGCACCATCTCGTCAGAGCCCATGGAGAGCGCCTTCTTCATAACATCCATGACAAAGGAGGGGCCGGCGGAGAGCACGGTGACCTTCACGTCACTGCCGGCGTCCTTGATGCGAAGGGCTGCCTCAAGCCCATTCTCGTCGAAACCGTTGATGACCGGTGGGATCTGTGCCGTGGGCACCACCTGCCTGGCATCCCGGTCTACGCGGTAGCCGGAGACCGGTGTTTCCGGGTCCATCACCTGCTTGGCGGTGGCGATGATGTTCAGTGCCATGCATACCTCACTCTTGGAGGAGATTGTTGGGGGGCTTTCCTGCAATATAGCATTGGCCCTAGGGGGTGTCAACAAACTTCAGATAGGAGACGCAGGGTGCTCGCATAGGGCCTCCGGACCGGCACGCGGCGTGGTCAGCTATGTATTCGACTGTGTCATGGAACCGGCGGATTGCTCTTCCAGTGGCGCTATAATGATGTCTCGTAGACCTGGCCGGAGCCGGGCGGTGTTGAACGGCGTTGCAGAACGTTAGCCCCCCGGATTTCAGAAGGAGGCATACAGATGAGACCCAGTGAGTTGAAGCTACTATTCGCCAGGATCTTTGGGGTAGCTGCGCTCTTCTGCGGCGCGGTTGGGCTGTACGTTGGGCTTGCAGAGAGGGCCTGGAAGCTGGGAGCGGTGGGATGGTTTACGGGAGGGACGCTCCTGGCCGTGCTGGCCCTCACGCTCCTTGCCGATATGTATGTGGCCCTCAGACGCCAGGGACTGGTGTGAGGGGCCGCCGTGGAGGTGATAGGGGCCGTCCCCTGGTCACCACCTCTGGTGCGGTGCTCCGAGTGTACCAGGCCGCACGGAGGGACTCAATGAGTAGGGTATAGGAGGAAGCGTTCACGTTCGCCTGACGGTGGCCGCGGCAAGGGTCAGCAGCACCACGGCGAATCCGGCAAGCACCGCGATCTCGGGCAAAACGTCGCCCAGGGTCTGGCCCCGGAGCATGATCTCCTGGAGTCCCTCCACGGCGTAGGTGAGGGGCAGCACCCGGGCAATGGCCTCCAGGTAGGCCGGTAGCTGCTCCACGGGCAGGATGATGCCGGAGAGGAATATCTGCGGCGCTAGCACCAGGGGGATGAACTGCACCACTTGGAACTCGTTGCGGGCGAAGGTGGATATGAATATGCCCAGGTTGACAGCAACCACGGTGAGCACCATGAGGAGGACGAAGATCTGCCACAAAGCGCCCTGATACTCTACCTGCAGCACCAGGATGGTGAAGAGGAGGATGATCAGGGACTGCGCCGCCGCGAAGGCGAGGAAGCCTAGCAGGTAGCCCACCAGGATGTCCCACCGGCCCACGGGGGTGGTCAGCAGCCGCTCCAGGGTGCCGTATGAGCGCTCCCGCAGGAAGCTGACTCCGGTGAGGATGAAGGTGAAGAACAGGGCGAACACGGCGATGAGGGCAGGGGCGACCCGGTCAAGGATGTCGCGCTGATCGACGAAGCTGAAGCCCACCAGGGCCATGACGACCACGGGGGCAACGACGATCAGGGCCAGGGACCGGCGGTCTCGGCGGACCTGGGCGATGATGCGCCTGGCGATGGCGAGGGTTCTCCTGGGTGACATGGTGGCTACCTCTGCCTCACGAAATAGAGGAACGCCTCCTCCAGCGTCGCATCCGCTCTCCCCGTGGCGGCGCGCAACTCCGCGGGGCTCCCCTCCGCAATCAGGCGGCCCTCTTGGAGGAAGCCGAGCCGATTGCAGTGGGCGGCGTCGTCCATGGTGTGGCTGGAGATGAGCAGGGTGGTCCCCGCCTCTGCCATGGCGCGGAAGTGGTCCCAGAAGCTTGCCCGGAGCTCCGGGTCCAGGCCGACCGTGGGCTCGTCTAGCAAGCAGCAGGGGCGGCATATGCACCAGGGCGATGGCCAGGCTGACCCGCTGCCGCATGCCGCCGCTGAGGTGGAGGATGGTGTCCTTGCGCCGGTCCCAGAGGGCGACCAGGTTGATGGCGGCCTCCACGGCTTCACGACGGTGGCCAGAGCCCGCCAGCCCGTACATGCGGGCAAAGAACTCGACGTTTTCCTGGACGGAGAGCTCCGTGTACAGAGCGTTGAGCTGAGGCATGTAGCCGATGCGCTGGGCCAGCCTGGCGGAGGGCGGCTCGCCGAATATGTGCACCGCCCCGGAGTGGGGCTTCAGGCGTCCCACCAGCAGGCGGATCAGCGTCGTCTTGCCGGCGCCGTTGGCTCCCAGGATGCCGAAGATAGTACCCGGCGAGACCTGGAGAGAGAGGCCGTCCAGGACCCGTCGTTGGCCATAGCTGAAGATGACCTGGGATGCCTCCACGGCGGGCGTGTCGCTGGTGGCGGGCGCTACTACATCGTCAGGTGGCATTACATTTGCGTGGCCCCGCTAGCCCTGTGCGACCCCACACAGGCCCATGGCCGTGAGGGCGTAGACCTTGGTGGCGGCAACCAGGTCATCGATGAGCATGGCGCGGTTCTGAGCGTTGGTCATCGACTCCGTCTGGCGTCCGGGGCCGTAGCATATCGATGGGATGCCCACCTCGTTGTAGTCGTTCAGGTCGCGCCACATGCTGATGACTCGGGACGGCGGGTCCACGGGCTCCGTGCCCAGGACGTACCGGTGGGCCTCCTTGGTCGCGTTGATCAGCGGATCGGCGTTCTCGGCGATGTAGCCCCGGTTGTACTGGTAGATATCTACATCGCAGTCCAGCCCCGTCTTGCGTGTCACCTGCTTGATCTGCCTCTTTAGGTCTTCCGGGTCCGCGCCCGGGACGGTCCTGATATCGAAGTGGATGTAGCAGTTGTCCACGGAGCTGTGGATGCCCAGGATCTGCGCCTTGGGGACGATCATCCCAGCGTAGAACTCCAGCGGGTTCTCCTTCTCGTACCTGACCGCCCACTCCTCCAGGGCCAGGGCCACATGGGCGCCCCGCAGGTGTGGATTGGGGTTCTCTCGGAGGGTGGAGCCACGCTCCAGGCGGGGCGTGTACACTCGCCTTCCCTTCACCTTCACCTTGAGCCGGAGGTCGCCGCACTCGGCTGCCACAACGCCGAACTCGGAGGTCTCGCCCACCAGGGCGTAGTCGGCCACCACGCCCCGGTCTATGGACCACTTAGTGCCGAAGCCCTCGCCCGGGTACTTGATCCCCTGCCTATCGTCGACGGACGCTTCGCCGGTCTCGTAGGCGACGCCGATGACCGTGAGGTCGCCCTTGAGCTTTACCCCGGCTCTCGCAATGGCCCTGGCGGCGATCATCTCGGCGCAGAGCTGTGCCTTGTCGTTGATCAGCCCCTTGCCGAAGAGCATCTCCCCGTCCACCCAGGCGCCGCGCATCTTCCACTCGGACTCCGGGGCGTCGGACGGCGGAGGGCCGCCGGCGTCCAGGTGGGCGTTGAGGATGAGGCTGGTCCCGTCGCTGGTGCCGGGCAGGACGCCGACGGCGTTGGCGCTGGTCTCTGTGATGGGCTGGACGTAGCCCTGGATGCCGTTCTGCTTCAGCCAGTCCACCACCACGCCGGCCACCTCCATCTCCTCGCCGTGGTAGTCGTGGGTGTTGCCCAGCAGCATGCACAGGTCGATCAGGTCCTGCCGGTCCTGGTCGATGGTGTCGATGACCTTATCGAAGGTGGCGTTGGTGCCCATGAGCGGAGGCCCCCTTTCAGTGGCGGACGGGATGCGCTGACAATGCTATCAGAGTTCTAGAAGGATGCGCAGCCGCTCTTCAACGGCGGTCATTGTACTGCCTGAGACGGAGCCCCATCGGTGGGTCAGCCGTTCCCTGGAAACAGACCGAACGTCCTCACACTTGATGAGACTCCGCTGCCTTACGCCACCTTCAGGCGGGTCCACTGGTACGTGAAGCGGGATGCCCCTCTCCCTGGTGGTCAGGGGCACAACCAGAGCGAGTCCGGCTGGCCCGTGGTTGAAGGCATCTACGGATACTATCAGCGCCGGACGCACACCCGCCTGCTCATGTCCTCGCGGCGGACTGAGATTTACCGACCAGATTTCACCCCGTGACGGCAGTGGAGAGGTCACTCATTCCCCTCCAGGTCGTCTACAAGGGTGGATTCCCACTCACGGCGTTCCTCTAGCTCCTTTGCCCATTCACCTGGTTGGGCACGGAGAGCCGCATATGCCTCATTGGTACGTTGGAGAAGCAACTGCCGTTTGTAGGCCTCAATAGCCTTGGCAAGAACTGACTGCATCGTTTCACCGGACTCAGTCGCGAGCCGTTGCAGGGTCTGCCGTGTTTCGGCGGTGACACGAACGGTTGCGGTTGAGGCCGATATTCTCAATGCCAATCTGGGCCTTAACATTGGCTGCGTCTCCTGTAGATTACTGAGTCTACTATATAGTAGACTCGGTGATACACTACGTCAAACGCTGGTTATAGCGGTAACAAAAAAACCGTTACCACTCACTGGTAACGGCGTGATGACAGCCTCAAGCTAAAGGTTGGTGGAGATGGAGGGACTCGAACCCTCGACCCCCTCAATGCCATTGAGGTGCTCTCCCAGCTGAGCTACATCCCCACGTACGCTAACTATAGCAAAGGGGGATTGACGGTGCAAGGAAGCAGGTCGACCGCGACCACGGGCGTGGCGTGATTATACGGGCACCCGGTGAGCACCATTTGCCGCCTCCTTGCCCAGTGGGTATAGTGTCGCTGGCCTGGTAACCGGCGCGCACTATATCGAGCGACCGTCCACGTCAGACAAGGGAGGCACAATGGCCTACGTGTTCAACCACCTCCACCTCAAAGCGCCCGACCCCGAGAAAACAGCCAACTGGTACGTCAAGGCGTTCGGTTTCAAAATAATGGATGATTCCGTTCGTGACCTTGGCGACCGATTCATACGGTGTCAGACGGCTGAAGGGATCGGCGTCAACATCTCGGGAGCGCGTCCCAACGAAACGCTGGGAGACGGGGACGCCTCCGTCCACTGGGGCCTAGAGCATTTCGCCATGAACGTGGACGACCTGGACGCCGAAATCCAGCGGCTCAAGGAGCTGGGCGCTGAGCTGCTGGAGGGCCCCAGTGACAGGCCCAGCGGTATGCGCACGGCCTTTGTCAAAGTCCCAGACGACGTGAGAGTAGAGCTGCTGCAGCCTCCCCGTTGACCGCAGTCATCACCCGGCCATGGCCAGAACGGCCTGACGGGTGGCCGTTGTATCGCCTAGTGACCGACGCCGGCGTCCACTCTTTTTCGGTTGCCCGGCGGCCTGCCGCCAGCTATACTATCGTCACCATGAAGCAGACCTGCGGCCCCAGCAACGCCCTTGCACTCCTGAGCCTCGCCCTGTGGAGGGAGGAGGGCGTGTAGGGCGTTTCCGTCGTTGACCCGGTAGGCCGAAACGCCCCGAAACCCGGGGCGCTTTTTCACCGCTAGTTTGGTAGGAATCCAGCAATCGTGTTTCCCTTAGGTGCGACTCCCGGCTACATAATCAACAGGCGAGAGAGTGTGATAGAGGGGAAGCCCTGCTGGTTTGACAGCGTGTAAGGCGCTCACTAGCATATTTCTCATGGAGCAACGAACATGACCAGCACCGTACGCACCGCTGAGCTCCGCTTTGATCCCAGGGAGCTCGACAAAAAGTGGCAGGACCGGTGGGCCCAGGATGGCCTGAACCGCGTCCGCGATGACGACCCTCGTCCCAAGTGGTACGAGCTGACCATGTACCCATACCCATCGGGCGATGCCCACATCGGCCACTGGTACGCCATGGCCCCCTCGGATGCCCACGCCCGGTTCCGTCGGATGCAGGGGTACAACGTGCTCCACCCCATGGGCTTCGACTCCTTTGGGCTGCCGGCGGAGAACGCCGCCATCAAGCAGGGCATCCATCCCTACGACTGGACGACGCGCAACATTGAGAACATGCAGCGGCAGCTCCGCTCCATGGGCACCATCTACGACTGGGACCGTCAAATCAGCTCCATGGAGCCGGAGTACTACAAATGGAACCAGTGGATGTTCCTGAGACTCTACCAGGCCGGGCTGGCCTACCGGGCCAACGCCCCCGTCAACTGGTGCCCCTCCTGCCAGACGGTGCTGGCCAACGAGCAGGTCATCGACGGCAGGTGCGAGCGGTGCGATACACCGGTGGCCCGCCGTGGCCTGGAGCAGTGGTTCTTCCGCATTACCCGGTACGCCGACGAGCTGCTGGACTTCTCTGGGCTTATCGACTGGCCGGAGAGGATCAAGACACTCCAGACCAACTGGATCGGTCGCAGCGAGGGCGTCGATATCAGCTTCGATATCTCCCACCTGGGAGTCGCCGAGCAGGAGATACGCACCTTCACCACCCGTATAGATACCATCTACGGCGTGAGCTTCCTGGTGCTGGCGCCCGAGCACCCGCTGGTGCGGCAGATCACCACAGCGGAGCGTGAGGCGGAGGTCCATGCCTACGTGGACGCCGCCCGTCACCAGACGGAGGTGGAGCGCCTCTCCACGGAGCGAGAGAAGACGGGAGTGTTCACCGGGGCCTACGCCTTCAACCGGCTGAACGGTGAGCGCGTGCCCATCTACGTGGCCGACTACGTGCTGATGAGCTACGGCACCGGCGCGGTGATGGGGGTTCCGGCCCACGACGAGCGGGACTTCGCCTTCGCTCACCGGTACAGCCTGCCCATACCCGTGGTGGTAGCGCCGCCCGGCTGGGACGGCGGCGATCTTTCTGAAGCCTACCTGGGCGAGGGTGCGCAGGTGAACTCAGGTCCCTTCGACGGCCTCCCCAGCGACAAGGGCATCCAAGCCATAGCCGACCGCGTGGAGGAGCAGGGCTGGGGAGACCGCACGGTCTCCTACCGCATGCGGGACTGGCTCATCTCCCGGCAGCGCTATTGGGGCACGCCCATACCCATTATCTACTGCGACCAGCATGGCATGCTACCGGTGCCGGAGAGCGACCTGCCGGTGCTGCTTCCAAAGGACGCGGAGTTCAAGCCCACGGGAGAGTCGCCACTGAGGTACCACCAGGGCTTCTACCAGGTCGCCTGTCCCCAGTGCGGCGCTCAGGCCCGCCGTGAGACCGATACGATGGATACCTTTGTGGACTCCTCCTGGTACTTCCTGCGCTACACCAGCCCTGGCTACGCTTACGGCCCGTTCGACCCGGAGGCCGTGCGGCTGTGGGCTCCGGTGGACCAATACACCGGCGGCGCGGAGCACGCCGTGATGCACCTGCTCTACGCCCGATTCTTCACCAAGGCGCTGCGGGATGTGGGGCTGATCGATTTCGGCGAGCCCTTCCGACGCCTCTACAACCAGGGCACCATCATTGCCGACAGACGGAAGATGAGCAAATCGCGGGGCAACGTTGTCTCACCGGACCCCTACGTGGAGGCACTGGGCGCGGACATCGTTCGCATCTACCTGATGTTCCTCGGCCCCTGGGCCCACGGCGGCGAGTGGAGCGATAGCGGCATCAACGGCATGGCGCGGTGGGCCAACCGCGTATGGGACTTGGCCCAATGGGATGCCGCCGAGCTGGATGCCACCGCCTCCGACGAGCAGGCTGTGCGGGAACTGCTCCGCCGGACGCACAAGACCGTTCGGAAGGTGACTGAGGATATAGACCGGTTCCACTTCAATACCGCCCTGGCCTCCCTCATGGAGCTGAGCAATGCCCTGGGTACCTGCTGGGAGGCCAAGAACGTGGACTCGACGACCTGGGATCAGGCCGTGGACGCTTTGCTGGTCCTGCTGGCTCCATGCGCTCCCCACATTACGGAGGAGCTGTGGGAGCGACGGGGCAGGCCCTACAGTGTGCACAACCAGCCGTTGCCCGCTTGGGACCCGGAGCTGGCCGCTGATGATCAGATCACCCTCGTGGTGCAGGTCAACGGGAAGGTGCGTGACAAGCTCACCGTGGCCGCGGACATTGGGGAAGAGGAGGCCAAGGAGCAGGCGCTGGCCAGTCCCCACGTGCAGGCCCACCTCGACGGCAAAGAGGTCAGGCAGCTGGTGTATGTAGCCGGGCGGCTGGTCAACGTGGTGACGGGGTAAGAAGCAAGGGAAGGAGAGCGAACATGAAATCAATAGTGGAGACCGAGCATCCCCACGTAGTGAAATCCCAAGAAACCCGAGAGGGCAGCCCCGTTGTAAAGGGTACAGGCATCCGGGTGAGCCTCATCGCGCAGCTTTACAAGCAGGGTGAGACGCCGGATGACATCATGAGCACCTATCCCCACCTGACCCCTGCCGCCGTGTACGATGCCATCAGCTATTTTCACGATCACCAGGCAGAAATAGAGGAGGAGCTAACGGCAACGAGCCTGGAGAGGGTCCTTGGTGACAACGACTTGAAGCTGGATGATCAGGGACGCGTTACTAAGAGAACCCACTAGTGATAACGCTGTACCTGGATGAGGATGTGCCTGTAGAGCTTGCGCGGCAGCTGAAGAGACGTGGCATCGATGTGGCCACGGCTCAGGAGGCCGGGATGCTAGGCAGATCAGACCATGAGCAACTGGAATATGCCACAGCAGCGGGGCGTGTACTCCTCACCTATGACAATGACTTCATAGGCCTGGCCCGGCGTTGGTTTGAAGAAGGCCGCCACCACAGTGGCATTGTCATATCCAGAGCCTACAGATTCCGAGAACTCGGGATCCTTGTACGGCTATGCTCTCGCCTTGTTACCCAAGCATCCGATGAAGAGATGCTGGATGCAACCTACATCTTAGAGCAATACCGATGAGCTCGGTGTATGTAGCCGGGCGGCTGGTCAACGTGGTGGCGGGGTAGTGCCCCGCTACCGCTCGTATCCTTCGATGGATTCGACAAGCTCACCACAGGCTAGCTCAGGATGAGCGGTATTATTACTCCGCTCATGGTGAGCTTGTCGAACCAGATGAGCGGGGAAGAACCATCTGGTATCTAACGATGTCAATGTATTTATTCTATAACCTTCAGGCTGGGGTGCAATGAGACCGCAGGTCTCAAAACAGGAGGCCCCTGGTCAGCGACCAGGGGCCTCTCATCATTGGCACGGCTGAATTCGGTGGTAGGAAGGCGACTAAGCCCGCTCCCTACGCGGCCGGCTTGAGGGCAACACAGACGAGGTTGCTTCCCCTCTGGGCCTCCGCGTCGCCGAGCGTTGACGGTGCCTGGCCGTGCTCCATCTGCGGAGGGGCCTCTTCCCACGCCTCCGCTACCTCCGCCATTCTCGTGAGGAACTCCACCATCGGCACGGGGTTGCGGATAAAGACCTTGATGACCGTCCCCTCCGAGGTGCCGGTGACATATATGATCTCGGATCCAAGGTCGTTCCGCAGCTTGTTGCACAGCCAGAGCGCCTGAGCCGAGCTGTTGAACGGGTGGAGGAGAAGCTCCGCCGTGACGCTTGGCCCAGTCGGCACCGCCGTGGCCTCATTCTTTGGATGGGCCTCACCGACCACTCCAACGTCAAACGGGGCCTCGTCGGAGAGCTCATCCTGTTGGTCGAACTCCTCGGTGGCATGCACCGCACTATACTTCTCTCGTTTGTCTTTGCCTCGCTCGAAGATAGCAAGCATCTCTCGTCCCTCCTGCCCCAGGGTACCTCCTCCTGCTCCGGTGGTGAATCATGCTTTCTGGTGATTGTGGGGTGATATTATGCATCCCCCGTTGGTGTCATGGAGTGGTGGCATAGGGTAGCGGCTCAGGGAGCGTCTACGGAGGCTCCCTTGACTTGCGATGGGCGGTATGGCACTGTTAGGCGCTGTGGGAACCGTACGTACCGTAGTGATGATGAGGATGGCGCATCGCCTACCGGCAACCGGCGCATCATGAATACGCAGCGACGCCGCTTGAGGCTGCTCCACACCTCCGACCTCCACCTGGGCAGCGACTCCTACGCCAACGACGCTCTCCGGGGCTTCGACTGCGTCTGGGAGACCGCCAAAGCACTGGACGTGGACGGCGTGCTCATTGCCGGGGACCTGTTCGACTCCTTCCGAACGCCCCTGGATACCGTTGCCTACGTCTCTCAGCGGCTAGGGGAGCTGAAATGCCCTGTCTTTATACTCCCCGGCAACCACGATACCCTGTTGACCGGCGCGTACGGTGTGTCAGATAGCCTGCCGCCCCTCTCCTCCAACGTCTACCTTCTGCAGGACCCGGCCGGGGAGGTCGTCACCTCGCCGGACCTTCGGCTGACCATCTGGGGCAGGCCGGTGTATGACCACGATCCCTCCTTCCAACCCTTGCACGGGCTGCAGGCCAGGCCGCCCGACTCCTGGTACGTGGTGATGGCCCACGGTCTGGTGATGGACGGCTACACCGGTTCGTCACGCTCATCGCCCATATCCGTGGAGGAGCTGAGCGAGGCCGATTGCGACTACATAGCCCTGGGCCACGTCCACGTCTTCCGTGATGTCACCCAGGAGGGCCCTCCCGCGTTCTACTGCGGCGCACCCTCTGGAGCGCAGATCAAGACCGCGGTGCTGGTGACCCTTGACCCGACCGATGGCGTGAACGTGGAGTCCATCTCTCTGGCCTGACGCTCCGGCACGGCTCGTACCTTCTATTTTGTCGCTCCCTGGTCTACAATACCGCCATCTCTGGGCTGCCCCGGAAAGCCGTTTTTCCTGGTGAGGAGAAGGGAGACCCCCATGGGCACAATAGATGAGCGGTATAGGCAACTCCATCCGGGCTCCCTGGTCCTCTATGAAGAGGCGCAGGAGCTGTTTCCGGACGGCGTCACCCATGACACCCGGTGGGTGATGCCCTTTCCCATCTATGCAACCCATGGTGTAGGGCCCAGGAAATGGGATGCCGATGGGAACGAGTACGTGGACTATGTCATGGGCCACGGGGCGCTCCTGCTGGGGCACTCTCATCCGGACATCGTGGCCGCGGTGGCGGAGCAGGTTACCAGGGGCACCCATCTGGGGGCGTCACATGAGCTGGAGATCCAGTGGGCCAAGAGGATCAAGGCGCTGATTCCATCGGCGGAGAAGGTCAGGTTCACAAGCTCCGGCACAGAGGCTACGCTGATCGCCCTTCGCCTTGCCCGCGCCTATACGGGTAAGACCAAGATCATCAAGTTCCAGAGCCACTTCCACGGCTGGCACGATTACGTCCTGGTGGGGGGCGGCGGCTCTCTGGCGGGGATTCCGGAGGCTATTTCGAGCACCATGATCGTTCTTGAGCCGAACGACATTGCTCTGGTGGAGCGGACACTCTCCCAGAGTGACGATGTGGCGGGGATCATCCTTGAGCCCACCGGCGCTCATATGGGCGACGAGCCATTATCCCCATCCTTCCTGGCAGAGCTTCGGGAGGTTACCCAGCGACACGGCGTGGTGCTCATCTTTGACGAGGTGGTGACGGGTTTCCGGACCTCGCCAGGGGGTGCCCAGGCCCGCTATGGCGTCATGCCTGATATATCCTCGCTGGCCAAGATACTGGGCGGCGGCATGGCGGGTGGAGCGGTGGTGGGTAAGGCGGAGGTGCTGGATATGATCCAGCACCGCGGCGATCCGAAGTGGGACGCCGAGGAGCGGGTGCGCCACCCCGGTACATTCAACGCCAACCCCATCTCCGCCGCCGCCGGAGTCAAGGCGCTGGAGCTGGTGGCCACCACCAACGTGAACGCTCGGGCGGACGCAGCGGCCCAGCGACTGAAGGAGGGCCTCAACCGCGTCCTGACCAGCCTGGAGATCCCCGGGTGCGTGAGCGGTGTGGCCTCCCTGGTGACGGTCACCCTTGGAATCCCCCACGAGTGCGACCACGAGATCTGCAACCTCAGCCTTGAGCAGCTGCGCGGGGCCATGCCACCGCCGCGCCTCGGTGCTCTGAAACGCAGCATGCTCAACGCGGGTGTGGATACCATGGGCGGGCGCAAATTCATCGTGTCGGCCGTTCACGGGGAGCAGGAGATAGACCAGACCGTCAACGCATTCGAGGAGGCGCTGACGGCCATGCGGTCTGAGGGGTTTGTGTAGCAATGGGTGTAACCGTCATCCCGGCCTACCGGGTGGTCAAGAAGTTCGTCAGGGATGTGGAGGGAGCGCCCCAAGAGGTGGCCTGGGACGGCCTGGAGCAGAAGCTACGGTTGTACATCCACCACTCCCTCTCACAGGTCCATGCCTCCTTTCTGGAGATGGGGCAGCGCACCGCACTGACGCAGCTGGGCGACCCTGACCTTCAAGAGCTGAGCCGTGCCCTGGAGGAGATGGACGCCGCCGGAGTCAAGGCGCTGGCGGAGGAGGCCATTCAACGGTGCGCCGTGGCAATGCCGCGCCCTGACCTGAACAGCCGGGTGCTGCTTCTGCCCGGGGATGGCCAGGGACGGGTCCTGACCACGCAGATGCACGGGGTGATCGGTATAAGCATGGGGAGCCAGGTCCTGATGCTGTTTCTCTGGCCCGTGGCGGGATGGCAACAGTGGCTTGGCTACACCGTCTGCCACGAGTATGCCCATCTGGTGAGGAACCTGCTCTTCCCCAGGGGCCTATCCGGCGGCCATCTGGTCTACCTGAAGACCCAGGAGCCGGAGACGCTGCTGGATGCCATGATCGCGGAGGGGGTGGCGGATACCTTCGCCATGGAGCTGAACCCGTCGATTCGACCGGCCTGGGTGGACGCCTTGAGCCCGCAGGCCCAAGAGCAGCTGTGGCCCAGGGTCCACCGCCGCCTGGCCGTCTCCGACCCCTCCGAGATCCGGCGTATCCTCTTTGGGGACAGCGACCGCATACCGCTCTGGGCGGGGTACGCCATCGGCTACCGGATGGTACAGCGCTACCTGGAGCTCCATCCCAGGGTGCGACCAGCCGGGCTGGTGGGGCTCACGGGCGCCACCATCTACGAGGCGGTCTCCTCGGTCTTCGGGGATGCACACCTGGTAGCCGTAGAGGGCAATGGAATGAGAGGTGTTTGAGAGGTGAACTGTCCTAGCTGCAATGCCGAGAATTCCGAAGGCGCTCGCTTCTGCTTCCAATGTGGCAGCGCGATGAGTTCCCCTGCGGGGGCGCTTGGCCCCGAACAGCTTGGGCGCGTCGACGATCTCGTCTCCCCGTCGACCTTTCGAGGCGAGCTCGTTCCCCGGGACCTGGGCGGACTGCTTGCCGAGAGCTTCTCCATCTACCGGGAGTCGTTCTGGTTGTACTGGTGGATCGTCCTTCTTGCGTCGATTCCAGTATTGATGGGCGATGTTGTGCAGAGTGAGGCGCTTTCCGCAGCCCTGTATCTTGTGAACGCCCTGACCTCTCTCCTGGCCATAGGGGCAGTAATCTACGCAGTGAGCCAGCGATACCTGGACCGCAGGCCCACGGTGCGAGAGTGTTACATCGCCGCGCTGAGCAAGGGGATCACGTTGCTCGTCGCTTTCCTCGTCTTCCTGGTGTTGGTCATAGGAGCGGTCCTCCTCAGCATCATCCTCATCGGGATTCCGTTGTTGCTGTACCTTGCCGCGGCGCTCTTCTTCTTCGCCGAGGCCATCGTCATCGAGGGAGCAGGGTCCGTCGCCTCCCTGGGCCGCAGCCGGGCGTTGGTGCGCGGGACCTGGTGGAGAGTCTTCGGCATCGGCATCGTCTATGTACTTCTTGCCCTGGCTGGAGGGATCGCGGTGGGCGTCGTTGGCGGGATAGTTGCCCTTGCAAATGAGACGATCGGTAACCTGGTGATCACCATAGGGACCGTCTTTATCATCCCCGTGGTCTACATCGGCGAGGTGCTAGTATACTTCGACCTGCGTGTGCGGAAAGAGGGCTATTCCATTGCCAGGCTTGACGCCGAGTTGAGGACGCAATAGGCCATGAACTGTCCTAGCTGCAATGCCGAGAATCCCGAAGGCGCTCGCTTCTGCTCCGAGTGCGGCACGTCCATGACGCCCGCTCAAGAGGCGGAGGCGCCCGGCCAGGAGCCAACCTACATTCCGCCGTCTGACGCCATGGCTCCTGAGCAGGTGTCCCTTTATCAGAGCATGGATTTCGCCGGGTTCGGCCCTCGATTGCTGGCGATGGTCGTTGACATTGTCCTCATCACCATTATGCTCATCCCTCTGTTGTTCATCCTGGTGAGTCTCGACCTCCAAATCAACGAGATAATTGCATATCCCGCATATTTTATCTTTCTGACCGTCAAGAAGGGCCAGACCTTTGGGAAAATGCTTGTGGGCCTCAAAGTCGTGAGCTATACGGGGGAAAGGCCCCGGCTGCGCCAGGTAGTCATCCGGGAGTTATATAGGTTCGGACTCCTCTTGCTGGCTCCGGTGCTTGCCGTTATACCATTGATTGCCTGGCTCATCATTGCCGTATTGATCATGGGACATGTGTCCGTCGCCTTTGATCCCCTGAAGCGTGGGTGGCATGACAGGCTGAGCGGCACCCTTGTCGTTCGTGCGCCAAGGATAGCCTTCATACAGCCGCCACGGTAGCAGGGCATGCGGGCGGCTTCTTGAATCTATTACCGTAATCTCCGGAGCGGCTGTACCGTTGCAAAACGTAGTCTTGTAACGGCTTATTGACACTGGCAACCTACGCTCACTATAGTGAGGGCCAAGATGCCTAACGAGTATGACATCGTCATCATTGGGGGAGGGACAGCGGGCCTCACCGCGGGACTCTTCGCCGCAAGGCACGGCTTGAGCACCGTGGTCCTGGAGCGGCTGATGCCCGGCGGCGGTGTTTGCAACGCCGAGCGCATTGAGAACTTCCCCGGGTTCAAGGAGGGCGTTTCCGGCTTCGAGTACGGGCAGATGCTGCAAGAGCAGGCGGAGGCGGCCGGTGCCCTGTTCCAGTTCTCGGAGGTCACAGAGCTGCGCCTTGAGGAGCCGTACCGGGTGGTTACCACCTACGATGGCGAGTATAGGGCCAAGGCGGTGTTGGTGACGGCAGGCTCAACCCTACGCCATCTGGGGACCCCCGGCGAGGAGGAGTTCCACGGTAGGGGGGTCTCCTACTGCGCCACCTGCGACGGCGCCTTCTTTGCCGACGAGGTTGTGGCGGTGGTCGGCGGTGGCGACTCGGCCCTGGATGAGGTGGAGACCCTCACCAAGTTCGCCTCAAAGGTTCTCCTCTTCCACCGCCGCGATACGGTGCGGGCGCAGCAGGTGCTTCAGGACAGGGTCCTCTCTCATGCCAAGGTCCAGGTGCTCTGGAACACGGTTGTGGAGGAGGTCCTGGGAAACGACCAGGTCCACGGCGTCAGGACCCGGGACGTGGTCACCGGCGAGACCTCTCAGGTGGACCTGGGGGGCCTCTTCGTGTACGTTGGGCTGGAGCCCAGCAGCCAGTTTCTCCAGGGACTCCTGCCGCTGGATAATGCCGGCCATATACCAACCGACATCTGGATGGCCACGGACGTGCCGGGTATATATGCCGCCGGTGACATCCGGCAGCAATCGGCTTCACAGCTGGTGACGGCCGCGGGGGACGGCGCCACGGCGGCTATTGCCGCATTCCGCTACATTCAGGGACGCGACTGGCCCTCGCAGTGATGGCGGCCGGTCAATAACCCGCTCCAATCTCTCTACGGGAGGACGCAGATGTCTGGCACCTTTGACGGTTTGACCCCCTACGAAGGCTATGAGGATGTAAAGATAGAGAAGAGGGACGGGGTGGTGGTGCTCACCATGAATGTCCCGGAGAAGCTGAATGCCCTGACGCCCGGCATACGTTTTAGCCTGAAGCGTATATGCGAAGAGGTCCACGACGACGATAGCGCCAAAGTGCTGGTGATCACCGGCGAAGGAAAGGGCTTCTGCTCCGGCGCCGATGTCGGCGGGGGAGCCCGGGCGACACCGCCTCCCAGCCGGGTCCGTACCATGGAGAACAGCTTTGCGTGGATCACCCGCTTCCAGACCATAGATAAGCCGGTCATCGCTGCCGTCAACGGTGTGGCGGCCGGCGGCGGCCTCTCCCTGGCCTTGGGCTGTGATATCCGCATCGCCTCTGACCAGGCGCGGTTCCTTACCGTGTTCGTTCGCCGGGCACTGATACCGGACGTGGGCGTCACCTGGTTCCTGCCGCGAGTTGTCGGCCTGCAAAAGGCCCTGACGATGTCCTGGCTCAGCGACGAGGTGGAGGCGGAGGAGGCCGAGCGCATCGGCCTGGTGGACAAGGTGGTACCCCACGACCAGCTCATGGAGGCCACCATGGAGCTTGCGGCACGGCTGGCCAAAGGGCCGTCCATAGCCATAGAGCTCACGAAGCGGGCCATGTACCGTGGCCTGATCAGCGACCTGCCGGCTCACCTTGACCTGGAGGAGAAGTACCAGGCTATCGCCCAGGCCTCTGAGGATGCGGAAGAGGGTCGTCGCTCCTTCCAGGAGAAGCGCCCGCCTGATTTCAAGGGACGGTAGAGGGGCATACGTACGGTCCTAACTACCCTGGAATCGGGAAGAGCCTGGCGGCGTCTCTCCGCTAGGCCGATGTCTTGCCCGGCAAGCCCGTTCAGAGGAGGGATCTCATGTCACGACCATATGAGGGATTGACACCGTTTGAGGGATACGAGGATGTTCTGGTGGAGAGAAAAGGCGGTGTTGTGGTACTCACGCTGAATGCCCCGGAAAAGCTCAACGCGTTCACCCCCGGTATTCGAGTCTCTCTGAAGCGGATCCTGGACGACGTGGAGTATGACGATGATGCCAAGGTGCTGGTGATCACCGGCACGGGCAGGGCCTTCAGCGCGGGCGCAGATGTCAGCGGCAAGGCCGCCGCCGAGCATGAGCCCCCCAACCGCCACGAGAGGATACAATCCAGGTTTGGCTGGGTCAACACCATGCGCATGATGAACACGCCCATCATCGCCGCCGTCAACGGCGTCACCGCCGGCGGCGGCATGGCGCTGGCCATGGCCTGCGACATACGCATCTGCGCCGACACGGCCCGGTTCGTGACCGCCTACAACAACATCGCGGTGGTGCCGGATGTGGGGGCTACCTGGCTTCTGACGCGGCTGGTGGGCCCCTCCCGCGCCCTCAAGTGGTTCTGGACGAATGAGAGTATCTCCTCAGAGGTGGCGGAGCGCTACGGCCTGGTGGACGAGGTGGTGCCCTCAGATAAGCTCATGGAGCGCACCATGGAGATAGCCAACCGCGTAGCAGAGGGCCCCTCCATCGCCCTGGAGCTTACGAAACGGGCCGTGTACAAGAGCCTCTATCTGGACCTGGGCACCCACGTGGACATGGAGCTCTACCTTCAGGGATTTACCACCGACTCCGAGGACCGCGCGGAGGGGGCCCGTGCCTTCCGGGAGAAGCGGAAGCCTGAGTACAAGGGCCGGTAGTCGACTCCCGGTTACGTGCACGCAGTTGCACCGCAGCCTTCAAAATGCGGCGTGAGGCCGCTTCGTTCAGGGGGGCGCAGTCGAAACCGCTTTACCGCGTGCTCTGAGCCTGTCCAACGGACCTTATAAGCTACGCCAGGGTGCCTGATTCACGCCGCGTGCTCTGACGGTGCCCGTAGCCGGGCCTCCTTAGGGGAGTGCCGCTCAATCAGCGGCCACACAAAGGCTCGTTCTGAGGCTAGGGTGCGGAGTGCGCGGAGAGGGTTGGTTACTTCCAAGCCCGATTGTCCACCACCTCATCGTAGCTGGCTCCCGGAATAACTAGGCCCGTCCCCACTGTCCACTCGTAGGTGTTCTGCCACCTCTGGCGAGTATACGGCTGGAGTGGGGCATAAAGGAGCCGCCAGCTCTGAAAGTCTCCCGGGTCAAGGATGCCTCCGGTCTCCGCTACCAGATAGTGGACATAGGGGGTGGGGTCATGGTTGAGTTTCTCCACGCCCCTGTTCTGAGCCCGGAACATGGCGGCCAGCGTGGGGCCGTCCAGGTCGTCGCTGGCTGCCTCAATGCGGCTCGAATGGGTCTCTATGAGGATGCGGTACCCCTGCTTTTGGGCCACGCTAATCCAGGGTTCCGACACGCTCGCCGCTGCAACCCGACCGTTGCGCACGGCCTCCAGCCGTTCCTGCATCGTTCCGGCGTTGACCGTCTGAATGTGCTCCTGCGTCACGAATCCCTCCATCATCTTCAGGGCCGTGAAGTTGGAGCCGTTGAATGGAGTGACAGCAATGGGCTTGCCTTTCAATTGCTCCGGTTCGAAGATATCGGAGTCAGGTGCAGCTACAATAGCGAAGGCGGACATGGCGGAGCCCAAGGCCACGATCTTGCGCGCCCGCAGCCCGGAGTCGGCAGCCTCTACGGCACGCTTCACTATTCCCCACTCGCACATGCGAAACTGGTCTACCCCGCCATCGCTGTAGAGGGAGTCCAGCGGTCGATCGGCGACCACGTCACGCAGGAAACTGGGGTCGGTGGTGACCTGGGCCATACCTGGCGTGGTCACGAACTCGATATCCAGGCCTTCGTCCTTGAAAAACCCCTCTTCACGGGCCACAAGGACGGCAAGGTCGTGGACTCCGTTCATCACCGCTAGCCTTATTTTTTTGGAAGTCTGTTGGCGGGTCATCAGGCCTTCCCTCTATGCTGTCAGGTTTCCCGTGCGCCATCGATACTACCACCTTGGAGCGCAGGGCCTCAACCCACCCCTCGTTGACGTTGAAGCTTGGCAGTATTAACCTTCCACTGCCAAGGGTAGGGCGCTAACCAGAAGCGTCGGCAGCGGCACTTTCGGCCGTAGAAGAGTCGACGTAGGGCTGAATGCATTCGCCGGCCTGAGGGAGCGTCGGCTGGCGAAGCGAGATCGCGACCACACCCGAAAGAGGGGGAGAGCCATGGAGAGCAAAGTCACTATACCCATGCTTCAGCAGATGAAGCGTGAAGGGCGGAAGATCGTCGGTGTGGTCGCCTATGACTATCAGATGGCGCAGATACTGGACCGTGTAGGAGTAGATATAGTTTCCGTGGGTGACTCAGTGGGCCACAACCTTTGGGGGCAGTCGACGGACCTTGAGGTCACTATGGACCAGATGGTCCTGGCGTGCCAGGCCGTCCGGCGGGGCGTTAGACGGTCGTTGGTCAGCTGCGACCTTCCCTACGGTCCGCTCCAGGAGGGTGAGAAGGCGGCGGCCAGGGCCGCTATTCGGCTGGTCAAGGAGACCGGGGCGGACATGGTGAAGCTGGACGGTGCGGCCGACTTTCCGGATGCCGTCCGTGCTCTAGTTAGGGCTGGCATTGTGGTCTTTGGGCAGTTTGGAATTACGCCGCAGACGGCCCAGCGCCTAGGCGGCATGGACAAAGCGGGTCCGGAGCTTGCGCTCAAACGCAAGGACCAGTTGGTGAGCCAGGCGAAGCTCCTGGAGGAGGCTGGCGCCTCTATTCTTGACTTCACGAACTCAGGACCGGTGGCAGGCAAGGAGGCCGCTGAATCGGTGTCGATTCCCGTGATCGGGGGGCTCGGTGGTGGGCCATGGCTAGATGGCCGCATCAGGCTGGCTCACGCTGCCATCGGCTACATGGCGGCCGCTCTGGATGATAACGAAGAGCGGTATGCAAACGTCGCACGTATCACCTTTGATGCCATCAGTGCCTATGCCGAGGATGTGCGCGCCGCTCGCCAGATTCGGGGCGGCGTCCCCGCACAGCCAGCGCCCTAACCCGGCTACCAGTGGCGCAAGGCCACACAGAGCGGGCGACCCATCACTCGGCTAGCTTGCGTTCAACGTCCTCCAGGTATACCGTGCCGATCAGCTGGCCCTCCTGGTTGGTTACCGGCATGCTTTCCACGTTGCCGTCGCGAAGTGTCTTCACGACCTCTTCAAGCTCTGTATTTGGGCGCATAGTAGCAGGCCCAGGTCGCATGACATCCTCAATGAGGGCGTCCGGTTCACCGTCAAGGCTTCGCCCCCGTATGCGTCCGAGAAGAATATGGCGGTCGTTGACCACGGTGCAGACGTCTTTGCCCGCCGCTCGCACCCGCCGCGCGACATCGCCAAGCCGTTCACCGAGATGACAGGCGATGTCGTCACCCCGTACCACGTCGCCTGCGGACGGCCTGCCCGTGGACTCGCCTTCGCTGGGCAATGAGGCAGCAAGCCAGTCTGATTTGCCGGCCTCGTAGTCGTAGACCCTGGTGAATCCCAGGGATTCGAGCCGCGCCGCGGCTCGTGGGCTCATGTCTCAGAGCCCATCCCATCAGTACACGATAACCGGACGATCTTTATGGAGCTGGCTGGTGGCCCGTTGATCGAGCTCCTTCAAGGGAATGTTGATCGCACCCTCTATGTGTTCCTCTTCGTACTCCGCCGCAGGAAGCACCTCGACTAACTGGCCTCCCTCATCCCGGACCAGCCGCTGAACTTCGTCACGCCTAATCGGTGTTACCATAATCTCTCCTCCAATCCAGGCTGAATGTATACCGCTGAGGCCACACGTTGGTAGGGTTACGTTACCACTTCTACATGCTTAGCACATCAGCCGCAGCAGGGTAGACTCGGACGCGCGATTGACCCATCTCATACCCGGTGCTAGCCTGCGCTTATCGCCCCCGGCTGGGCTGAGCGAGCGCTCACCTATGACCGGGAGCTACAGAGACAAGGGGGAGAACATGGCCGTCGTAAACGTAGAGATAACCAGGCGGGAGCCGTACGCTGACGGCAAGCCCTTCGGCGACACCGGCCCCTACGAGCGCATTGACGGCATGTTGACCTTTGCCGTGGACCCGGACAACCAGGCCAACCGCTCCATCACGGACCTGGCGCTGGCACCCCGCGACGAGCGGGGGAGAGTCTCGTTTCGGTCGGATTTTACGCTGCTCACTCCTCACAACTCCAACGGTGGCAACGGTCGGCTGGTGGTGGATGTGGTGAACCGCGGTCGCAGGCGGGTCGTCGCCACCTTCAACCGTGCGTCGGCCCCCGCAGAAGGCTCCGGCGATGTCCCCGAGGGAGACGGCTTCCTGTTCCGCCACGGCTTCTCCGTGGTGTCCATCGGCTGGCAGTGGGACGTATATCGCAGCGAGGCGCTCATGGGACTTGAGGCACCACATGCCGAGGTCAATGGCCAGCCGGTGATGGGCCAGACCATCGTCCAGATACGGCCCAACAGGGCTGAGAAGAGCTGGCTGCTGGCCAACCGCACGCACCAGCCCTACGCCGCCCGCGATACGGACGACCCCGACGCCGTACTGACGGTCAGAGACTGGGAGGACGGGCCGGACACGGTGATCGATCGTGGCCGGTGGCGTTTTGCCAAAGAGACCGATGCCGGCGTGGTGTCCAGCGCCGAGCACGTTCTTCTGGAATCGGGCTTCCAGCCGGGCAAGATATATCACCTGGTCTATACCACTGAGGGCGCGCCGGTGGTGGGCACCGGCCTTCTGGCCGTGCGTGACGTAGCGGCGTTCCTGCGGCATCCCTCGGCGCTGAATCCCGTCTCGGGCGGCTTCCAGCGGGTGTACGGGTACGGGGTCTCCCAGACGGGCCGTCTGTTGCGTCACTTCATCTACCTTGGCCTGAACGTGGACGAAGAGGGCCGCCCTGTCTATGACGGCCTTATGCCCCACGTGGCCGGGGGCCGTCGCGGCGAGTTCAACCACCGGTTCGCTCAGCCGTCGGTCCAGCCAACCCCCGGCTTCGGGCACACGTTTCCCTTCGCCGACAACGTGACCACCGACCCGTTCACTGGGGAGACGGCCGGACTGCTGGACCGGCTGCGGGAGCTGAAGGCAGTGCCCAGGACCATCTACACCCACTCGTCGCCGGAGTACTGGCGTGGCGACGGCTCCCTGGCGCACATAGACACCACCGGCCAGCGGGACCTGGAGCCGGCACCGGAGACGCGTATCTACCACTTCGCTGGAACCCAGCATGGCGCGGGGTCGTTGCCCCAGCAGCGAGAGAGCGCCGACGAAGGGGCACGCGGCCGGTACCCCTTCAACGTGGTGGACTACCGTCCGCTGCTACGGGCCGTGCTGATCAACCTGGACCGGTGGGTCAGCCAGGGCGTGGAGCCGCCTCCCAACAGGCACGCACGGCTGGACGACGGAACGGCGGTGACCCGCCGCGATCTCCTTGACTCCTTCGATGCGATACCGGACCTGGTGAAGCCTGACCCGGACCGGCTCTGGATACTGAGGGAGGTCGACATGGGGCCGGAGGCACACAGCGGTATCGGTCGGTATCCGGCCCAGGAGGGTCGCACGTACCCGTGTTTCGTTCCCTCTCTCGACACCGACGGGAACGAGGTGGCTGGCATACGCCTTCCAGACCTGGAGGTCCCCGTGGGCACCCACGCCGGATGGAACCCGCGTGACCCGGACACCGGCGCGCCGGAGCAGATCATACCCATGCAAGGGTTTACCAGCTTTTTTGCACCTACCCGGAAAGCGCGAGAGGCAGCGGGCGATAAGCGACCCTCCGTCCAGGAGCGGTACCAGAGCCGGGAGGCGTACATGGTGCAGGTATGGCAGGCCGCACAGCGCCTGGTGGCTCAGCGGTATGTGCTGGAGGAGGATGTAGAGATCATCGTGGAGGCCTGCGCCGATCGGTACGACGCCGCAATGGCTGCTATACCGGTGGAGGCCCCCGCCGCATCCAGGCTATCGGTTAGGCCGTGACGAAGCGCGAGGTGAAAGCTCACGTTGGGTGGCTTGCGATACTACTGGGCGTTGTGCTGGCGGGATGTAGCAGTGAACAACTGGTTGATGTCGGCGATGGCCGTCAGCTTTACCTCGCCTGCGAGGGCAAGGCAGCCCGACCGTAGTGATGGAGGCGGGGGGAGCGGGCAACTCGGAGAGCTGGCGATTCGTGCAGCCAGAGGTGGCCAAGTTCACTCGCGTGTGTGCTTACGACCGCGCCGGCACTGGCCGTAGCAGCTCGGTCACCAAGCACGGTACCATTCAGGCTATTGCCGAAGAGCTGCACGCTCTGCTGCCAACAGCAGGCTTTGACCATCCCTACGTCCTTGTAGGCCATTCGCTGGGCGGCATCATAGTCCGCCAGTTTGCCACCCAGTATCTGGAGGAGGTCGTGGGGATGGTCCTGGTTGATTCCTCCCAGGGCGAAATACGCGCTCGATTCCAGGCAGTGTTGACTCCTGAAGAATGGCAACGGTATGGCCCCCCCGACGATCACGGCGGCGATTTCGTGCTTCCTGAAGGAGCCGACCTCTTGGGGCCAGACCTTGCCGACATTCCGCTGGTTGTGCTGTCCGCGGGCATAATTGGGAGCGATGATATGCCCCCGGATGTGGCTGAGAGAATGCAAAATGTCCGGCTGGAGATGCAACGGGAGATGTTGGACCTCTCGACGAACAGTACCCACATAATCGCGGAAGAGAGCGACCACGCGATTCCAAGTAACCAGTCCGAGCTGGTGGTCGATGCTATTTCGCAAGTGGTGGAAGCGATTCGCAATCGAGCGACGCCCTGACCGTGGTCTGTTCTGGGTTTTGCTAGGGTGGCCTCTACTTCGCCAGCCCCCTGCCACCACCGAAGTACACCGGACTTGTGCTTACAGCTTTCCAGGCGAAGGCCAAACCATATAACCTGATGGTCAGCGAGACTATGAGGTGACTGACAATGTCTGAGACCAACGATCGCAAAATCAAGATCCTCGGTGCTGCATGGCTTGGCCTGGGAGGCCTCACCTTTGCCTTTGTACTCACGATGCTCTTCCCCCTCGTCCAAGGCAACACCCCTTCGCCTTTTGAAGCTGGAGATGAGTGGTGGATTGTGGTTCTGGTGTTTGCTGTGGTGGGAGCCATTTGCATGGTCAACGGATTGGCACTCTTGCGTCGCAACCCGGTAGCGCGCCGCCTTTTAGCCATATCGTCGATAGTCCTCCTTCTCCCGTCCGCCGCCTTTTTGGTTCCCCTGGTGGTTGTGTTGCCCAGCCTGTGGCTCACGTTGTCACCAGGTGGCAAAGAGGTGTTTGAGAGCTATATGGCAAGAGAGAATGGATGAGGAAGCAGCTTTAGGCCAAGTTCAGAACAGAGGCGCCCCGGACCGTGCGGGGTAAGAACTTCCGAGCTCATACTTCAGCTAGCGTTGTGATTGACCACGCCGGCGAAGTTCGAGTCCCCTGTGGTGTGACCGGACGCCGTCAGAGCGGGGCTAGCCCTTAGAGGAGACCACCCCCGAGAGTCAGCCAGTAGAAGACGATATACCCTCCAGCGACGATCATGAGGGCCGCGCTGAGGGGCTGGGTGTAGGGAAGCGCTCTCCGCAGCGCTCCCACCATGGCCCCTTTGAACAGCGCCATCCCCACGGTGAGAAGCATGATCACGAACCCCATGCCCAGGGCGTAGAGGATGAACTGCCCCGTGGCAGCTACGGCGCCCGAGGTCGCCAGGGTGGTGCCCACGACCGCCAGGAAGATAGGCAGGGTGCAGCTCAGGGAGGCGGTGCCGTAGCTCACTCCGAACAGGAAATACCCGCGAACACCGACCTGGTTTGGGTTCCCGATGCGCGCTCCGACGCGGCTGGCGAACCCGGTATACAGCTTGTGTCCTCCGAGCAACCATGAGCCACCGATGGTCAAGAGGATCCCGATTCCTAGACCAAGCCATGGCATGATATCGATAACAAACCGGCCTCCGGAGCCTATGATCAGCCCTGCTATGCCAAACAAGAGGACCAGCCCTCCACTGACTACGCCGCCCACAAGCACCGCCCTGGCTAGACGTGCCGCCGGACTCGGTTGGAGCGTCTCCTTCTCGTTGGAGCCCAGGTAGAGGCCAAGGTAGGCGGGGAGCATGGCGAAGCCGCATGGGTTGACCGTGGCCGCCATACCGGCGGCAAAGGCAAAACCGAATGGGGCCAGCGCTCCCACCGATCCCAGGAACGACGTGGAGCGACCCGAAAGCGATTCAACAAACCCGTTGACACCGCCCGTGGCGTCGGCTCCTTGACCCACGATAATGCTCCCGACGATGGCAATGGCCAGAGCCCCGGCGCCGACCAGAAACGGGAGCACCAGGGTCAGCAGCGGGCTGTTTGATTGGAGCCGCAGGATGGTAGCGTTCCTCATGCTTTCTCTCCTCTTCCTCCTCTAGGGCCGCACCGTTATGGCTATAACGTTAAGATGCTGAACGATGCCTACCAGGTGCGATAGGCTAGCCGCTCTTCCGGAGCGCTGCTGCTAAGTGACCGGGCCAGGCTTGACACCGGCCTGTCAGCGGCCAGATCATGGTTCGCTTGAGGAGATAAGCCATGTTCGATACGGTGATCAAAGGCGGTTCTGTGATCGATGGAACGGGCCAGGCCCGGTTCAGGGCCGACGTAGGAATAGACGGCGACTCCCTGACGATCCTGCATGGAGAGGCTGAGGGAGCCGAAGCAGGGCAGGTCATCGATGCCCGCGGGCGTGTTGTGTGCCCCGGCTTTATCGACATGCATTCGCACTCGGACCTCGCGATTCTGAACAACCCCACGCATGAGGCCAAGGTTACGCAGGGCGTCACCACGGAGGCCCTGGGCCAGGACGGCCTTTCCTACGCCCCCATATCGCCGGTGAAGCTGGCCCCGCTGGTCCTCTATCTGGCGGCGGTGAATGGGAGTCCTCCGCCCGGTGTGCGGTGGAGCTCCGTAAGCGATTTCTTGGACCTGTTCGACAACCGGGCGTCCTGCAACGTCGTCTACTTCGTTCCTCACGCTGCGGTGCGCATAGAGGCTATGGGTTGGGAGGCCCGTCTTCCGACCCCGGAGGAGCTGAGGCGCATGCGAGAGCTGGTGGCTCAGGGAATGAAAGACGGTGCTTTCGGTTTCTCTACGGGTCTTACCTACGTCCCAGGAGCCTACAGCGACACGGACGAGCTGGTTGAGCTGTCTCGTGCCACAAAACCCTACGGCGGAATATACGTGACCCACAGCCGCTACTCCAAGGGAGATGGACTGCTGGACCCATTCCGAGAGGCCATCGCCGTGGGCAAGGAGAGCGGCGTTCCCGTCCAGATCTCCCACTACCACAACCCGTTGGACGGCATGGGGGAGATGATGCTGGGTCTGGTGGATGAGGCACGGGATTCGGGTATGGATGTCACGTTTGATCAGTATCCCTATCCCGCCGCCAGCACGCTGCTTCTATCACTGGTGCCCGCCTGGGTCCACGCCGGAGGCCCTCGGAGGCTGCTGCGACGCATCAAATCGCGACAGGTGCGTGACCAGATTAAAGACGGCATCTATCCCCAGTGGGGCGGTGGCCTGGAGAACTATATGTTCAGCCACATAGGCTCAGGCAGGAACAGGGAGTGGGAGGGTCGGTCCCTGGTGGATATGTCCAGGGCCCAGAGCAAGAGCATGGTGGACACCATCTGCGATCTGCTCATAGAAGAGAGGCTTGACGTGAGCTTTGTGGCCCGTACGGGCAACCAGGATAATATCCGTACCATACTGAAGCACCCCGCTCAGATGGTGGGCAGCGATGGCCTCCTCACCGGCAGCAAACCCAATCCCCGTACCTACGGCACCTTCCCCTTCATTCTGGGCCAGCTTGTTCGGGAGGAGAGGCTCCTGCGCCTGGAGGAGGCGGTGCAGAAGATGACCTCCACACCGGCCCAGCGGCTGGGATTGAAGGACAGGGGCATTCTGCGGGACGGAATGAAGGCGGACGTGGTGGTATTCAATGCGGACACGGTGCGGGCCACGGCCACCTTTGAGGAGCCCAGGCAGTACCCGGTGGGCATAGAGTACGTACTGGTCAATGGGCGGCTGGTAATAGACCGGGGCAAGCACACAGGGGCTCTCCCTGGCAGGGCCCTGCGAAAGACATAGCTGCCATATCTGGGACGGCAAGAGCCCTTGGGGGATGGCAGGGTATGGCGGCAACCGGGCAGCTGTGTTCCAGAGTTGCTGGCATTTCAGAAATAGAGGACACTAGCGATTATCTACTTGACACACACGTGAGCGGGACAGAACACTATGACCACCATTGACGTATTGCAAGTGGCAGAAAACCTCCGACGAGAAGCTGATGAGCTTCTTGAAACGCAAGATCTTCGCCGTTTGCTTAGGAAGTATGGGAGGCCACACGTCGTGGGTAGTTATGCATTGGACACGATGGTTTGGCGTGACCTTGACGTTACTCTAGAAGCCCCTAGCATCTCAGTGTCGGATTTCTTCGTATTGGGCGGTAGTCTTGTGGCACAGCTGAACCCAATAAAAATGAGCTTTCGAAACGAGCGGCTTGCCCGCAGTCCAGGCTTGCCAATTGGATTGTACTAGGGTGTGTATTTGGGTGATGAGCGGGCAGGAGCTTGGAAAATAGACGTATGGGCCGTCGATGTCGAGCACATTGAGAAAGACCTTGCGCTAAGGAAGACGATTGTTGAGAAGCTAACTCCTAAAAGTCGGCGTGCAATTCTTGAAATAAAGTCTAGGTGCTGGCAAGACCCGGGCTATCGCAGAGATTTCTACGCCCTGGATATCTACAAAGCTGTTCTCGATGCCGGTGTCACAGACATTAATGGCTTCCGCTCATATCTGACGCGAACCAAGGGTGTGTAAAGTTTATGATCGCCAGGACACTTGACAGGAGCCGGTATTCGAACGAGCCTTGTGGCAACCATTGAGCACACGGAGGGGCCGTATGTACCAAACAGACATGTACGAGGGGATGCAGGCGGAGACCGTCAGCCTTCAAGGGCATGGTGGCGATACAATAAACGGCTATTTCGCCCGACCGCTGGGTGCCGGGCCATTTCCGGGTGTTGTCCTCATTCACCATGCCCCCGGCTGGGACGAATGGTATAAGGAGGCCACGCGCAGGTTTGCCCACCACGGCTACGCCGCCGTCTGTCCCAACCTCTACTTTCGGGAAGGCCATGGCGACCCGGAGGACATTGCGGCGAAGGTTCGCGGAGCAGGTGGCGTCCCGGACGACCAGGTGATCGGCGATGTTGAAATGAGTATGCGTTACCTGCGCGCTCTCCCCAACAGCAGTGGCAAGGTGGGGGTCATCGGGACCTGTTCGGGCGGGCGTCAAACGTACCTTGTGGCGTGCAGGGTGAAGGGTATTGACGCCGCGGTGGACTGCTGGGGTGGACGGGTAGTCATGTCCGCCGAAGAGCTCAACCCCAAGCAGCCGGTGGCCCCGCTGGACTACACCAAGGAGCTGGGGTGTCCACTCCTGGGTCTTTTCGGCGAGGAGGACCAGTCTCCCTCTCCCGACCAGGTGGCACGGCATGAGGAGGAGCTCAAAAAGTACAAGAAGGCGTATGAATTTCACACGTACCCCAAGGCGGGTCACGGCTTCTTTTACTACAACCGGCCATCGTATCGCCAGGAGCAGGCGGTAGACGGCTGGAAGAGGGTGTTCGCGTTCTTCGCAGACCACCTTGCCAACCCCGCATAGCCGTCATGCCCCGCTCACGCAAGCTGCAAAGGAGGAGACCATGTGCACCATGATCGTCGAGAAGGCCGATATATCGGGCAGTGGCAAAGGAATACAGGGCTGGTTCCCCTTGCGCTCGGTCAATGTGTCCTATGACCACCCGTTCAATGCGCCGGTGGAACACGCGATAAACATCGACTTCGTGAACGAAGCAGAGGGGCCTGCCGCGAGGGTAGCGGTGGAGCTTACCGCCGAGTCAGCGCAACAGCTTGTGCAGGCTATTCTTACCGCCCTGTCACGTGCGGAGGCCCACCCATAGCAGGCACCCAATAGTATCAAAAGGAGGCCAGTGTCCATGGACAGCAACACGAGAGAGGTCGCTACGTTGGCAGGGGGGTGCTTCTGGTGCCTGGAGGCTGTCTACGAGCAGCTACGAGGCGTCGGGGAGGTCGTATCCGGTTATACCGGTGGCGATCTGCCTGACCCCTCCTACGAGCAGATATGCACCGGTGGCACGGGACACGCCGAGGTTGTGCAGATCGTCTACGACACCCAGGAGATCTCCTTCCGCGACATTCTGGAGGTCTTTTTCGCCATCCATGACCCGACGACCCTGAACCGGCAGGGGCCGGATACAGGCACCCAGTATCGCTCCGCGATTTTCTATCACAGCCCTGAGCAGAAGCTCACCGCGGAGCAAGTAATCGAGGAGTTGGGACAGTCGGGCGTGTGGGATAGGCCCATCGTGACCCAGGTAGGGCCGTTGTCGGTCTTCTACCCGGGCGAGGAGTATCACCAGCAGTACTATAGGCGAAACTGGGACCAGCCGTACTGCCAGGCCATCATTGCACCCAAGGTTGCGAAGTTTCGCAAGGAGCATCTGGCCAGGCTCAGGACGGAATCGACCGTTCGCCCCTGATGACGTACACCCAATTACACGACAGCCTTTAGGCTGCGGTGTAAGGCCGCTCCGTTTACGTGGCGGCTGAAGTAGTCTGCCCGCTTGTAGTCTGACCTGTCGAACCACGAGCGGGCAGTGTGCCAAGCCCCCCGCTTATGGCCGACAAGCTTGACCCCGCAGACGATGATATGGCGCAATAGGTGCGAAACTAGTGGCCACGATTCGCGCAAATCGATGAAGGAGTCCTTATGAATTCGTGGCACCGTACGAATCTCGATGAGATCAAGAACTCGAGAGGGTGGCCCTTTGAACTGTTTCTTGATGACGGCGGGGTGTTGAATGACAACAGTCTTCGTGGGCCGGAGTGGCTGCGATTGATTGGCGAGTTCATGCCCGCTCGGCTGGGTGGCACCGCCGAGCAGTGGGCAAGCGCGAACCGGGTGGTCTTTTCACAGGTGTGGGGGAACATCCAGAAGCGCTTACCCGACTTCGCTAGCCACCAAGAGTTCCTGCGAGCCTATGCCACTAACTGGGTGAGTGCCATGTGTGCCAATGTCGGCATTAAGCCTCCGCCCGACGATGATGCGGTGGCACTGCACATCGAGCTTTCTTGCTATATAGGTGAGCGAGCTACTTCTGCGATCGCTGGCGCTGCCAATGCCGTTCTCTCTCTACATCGGGTTGGATACACGCTTTACACGGCATCAGGAACGCCATCATGGGAACTCCGGGGCATCATGGAGAAAATGGGCATTGCCGAGACTTTTACGGGCTTATATGGACCAGACCTTGTTGATCACGTGAAGTACGGCCCTGCCTTCTACCAGAATGTATTTGCCCATGCGGGTGTCGCCCCGAGTAGGGCTCTTGTTATTGAGAGTGACTCAGAATGGAGAGTGACTCAGAATGCTGCCGTTGGGCATCCGAAGCCGGCGCAAATGCCCTCTGGATCGACCCCAGGGGTCGAGGTGATGCAACAACGTTAGAGACGCTAATTCGTGCGCTGGTCTAAAAACGGCGCGTGACCTGTCCCCAGTTTCTAGTCCACTCATAACGAGAGTCCGACCGGCGTTTTGACCGCCATCTCCGCTGCGAACTCCACAGGCGTCCGGTTGCCCGGGCCCCTTGGAGGCTGGACGCCATTGTGATCCTCCCGCCACGCCTCGATTAGGACTCGGTGTCCACCCGCCCTCGGACTGCGTCCATGCTTCCTGCTTCTCCCCCTCTACCCCTAACCTAAAGATTTCAATAAGCGGCTCTTCGTTCAGGAAGGTGATAGCTTAGTAATTTCCCACCCCTTCTACAGAGATGGGATAGTTGCCATACATTGCATGTCGTTCTAGATTCTTCGTCGTCCCGACGAGTCGGTACTCCTCAGAATGACAGACTGAGAGTCCCATGTCATTCTTGTATATTGCGGTGGAGACAGGCCAGGGCAGGCCGATGCATTCTCGGTCCCAGGAGACCGTGACTCGGCGTGGTCGCCCTGGCCTCCACAAGAAAGAGCCCGGACAGTTGCCAGGGTCTGAGAGCCCGCATCCGCAAGACCGGGCCAAAGGAGTGTGATGGAACGCGGACCGGTGTTCATCGGCATAGATGTGAGCAAGGCCCATCTAGACGTGGCGGTGCTTTCCTCCGGGGAAACATGGCAGGAGCCCAACGACGAAGCGGGGATAGCCCACCTGGTGGGGCGCGTCAGGACCCTCGGCCCTACCTTAGTGGTTCTGGAGGCCACCGGGGGGTTGGAGATGCCCGCGGCCTGCGCTCTGGGCCTGGAGGATGTGCCCGTCGCGGTGGTCAACCCCCGGCAGGTCCGGGACTTCGCCAAGAGCCTGGGGCTGCTGGCGAAAACAGACTCCCTGGACGCCCAGGTCATTGCCCAGTTTGCCCAGCGGGTGTGCCCCACACCACGGCCCCTGCCCGATGTCCAGGCGCAAGAGCTCTCCGCTCTGCTGGCAAGGCGACGCCAGCTCATCCAGATGCGCACGGCGGAAGAGAACCGGTTAGGAAGCACCATGATGCCTGCCCTTCGGCAGGAGATCCAGGAGCACCTGGCCTGGCTAGAGGAACGCCTCCAGCGGTTGGATGATGACCTGGGCAACCGCCTGCGGGAAAGCCCTCTGTGGCGGGAGAAGGAAGACCTGCTCCGTAGCGTGCCCGGCGTTGGCCCCGTCCTTTCCTCAACCCTGCTGGCCGACCTCCCAGAGCTGTGCACCCTGGACCGCAAGCAAATTGCCGCCCTGGTGGGGGTCGCGCCCATCAACCACGATAGCGGACGCCGCAAAGGCCAACGCCACATCCGGGGCGGAAGAGCACAGGTCCGCTCAACCTTGTACATGGCTACCATCGCCTCAACACGGTGCAATCCCATCATCCGCTTCTTCTATCTGCGCCTCTGTGCGCAAGGAAAGCCCAAGAAAGTTGCCCTGGTCGCTTCGATGCACAAGTTCCTGATCATCTTGAACGCCATGCTCAAACACAGGACCCCATGGAACCCTCACCCTACTCTTGACATGCAATACAGTTGCTGAGGCCCGATGTATCGGGACGAAGAATCCAAGGCGTAACGTTACAAGAGATGTCGTGTTATTTTGTAACCCCATAAGTCGGCGGCTTGTTGGCCGTTTTATAGAACCCCGTCTAACGGGCCTCCTGGTCTATGCCACGGTGCCGGCACCCCTGAGCCGCGCGATATCACCCGGCCCGTAGCCAAGCTCGTCCAGCACCTGATCGGTGTGGTGACCGGAGGTCACCCCCAGGCTGCGTATGCTCCCCGGTGTGGCCGATAGCTTGGGCCCTATGCCCACCTGCGGCACCCTGTTGCCCTGGCCGTCCTCCACCATGACCAGCATCTTTCGGTGAAGGAGCTGCGGGTCCTGAAACAGCTCGTCCACGGCGTAGACCTTGCCCGCACAGACCTCCTTGTCGCGAAAGAAGTCGAACCACTCGTCGCGGGTGCGGGTCTTGAACACCTCCCGGAAGAAGGCGAAGGCCTCCTCCCGCTTCTCACCCTCGTCCTGCTGGTAGGGGGCCAGGTCCTCCCGGCCCAGTATCCGGCAGAGCTCGGCGTAGAACCACGGCTCCACGCAGCCGATGGTCAGGTACCGACCGTCCTTTGCCTGGTAGACGGAGGCGAAGGGGAAGCCGCCGTTGAGCCGGTTGGCGCCCGGTTCAGGGACCAGTCCGTGGCTGAAGTATTCCGAGGACATGGCAGCGGTCATATAGACCAGGCCATCGGTGATGGAAAGATCGATATACTGTCCGCTGCCGGTAAGCTCCCTGGCACGGAGGGCCGCCAGGATAGCCACCGCCGAATGAAAGCCACCCGCGGCGAAGTCGCCGACGATATTGTAGGGCATGGTCGGCGGCCCGCCCTTGGGTCCGGTGACCCCCGTTACACCGCCGAAGCCGACGTAGTTTACGTCATGGCCCGGCATGTCCCCGTAGGGTCCGTCCTGGCCGTATCCCGTGATGGAGCAGTAGACCAGCCGGGGGTTGCGCTGCTTGAGGGTGTCGTAGTCCACGCCCAGCCGCTTCACCACGCCGGGCCGGTACCCTTCCATCACCACATCCACGTTGTCGGCCAGCCTGTAGAAAAGATCTCTGCCCTCCGGGTGCTTCAGGTTGAGCGCCAGGGCCCGTTTGTTGCGGTGCAGGGCGTTATACCTGGCCAGGCGCTGCTCCTCCGCAAGGCTACGACCGGAAGCGGTGCTCTGCACGCCCTGGGCCGCAACCCGCCGTCCGCCCACTGCGCCGGCAGGCTCCTCTACTCGGAGCACCTCTGCGCCCAAATCTCCCAGAACCATGGAGCAGAAGGGGCCTGGGTGCTGTCGTGTCATATCGATGATCTTGATGCCTTCTAGCGGCAGCATTACACCCTCCCGTTATGTTCATGCGTGGAGTCCGCGCTCTTCCTTGCGTTCGCGGGGATTGTGCTACCGTCCCTTGAACTGCGGCGGTCGCTTTTCCACGAAGGCCTTTGGCCCCTCGATGGCGTCCTCCGTGGAGCGGGTGATCAGATAGGCCAGCTGGGTGGCGTCCAGGGCGGCGGTCAGCCCGCCCTCCAGGGAGCGGTAGAGGAGCTGCTTGGAGAGCTGGACCGCCACCGCTGGTTGCCGTGCAAGCTGACGAGCATACTCGCCGACCTCGTCCAGCAGCCGGTCGTGGGGCACCACCCTGCTCACGTAGCCCATCTCCAGCGCCTCCTGGGCATTGAAGAGGCGGCCCGTCCATATCAGGTCAAGCGCACGGGCTATGCCGACGATGCGGGGCAGGAAGTAGCAAGCGCCCTGGTCCGGCACCACGGCCATGTTGATGTAGGCAAGGGTGAACCTGGCCTGGTCGGAGGCTATGCGTATATCGCACATGCTGGCCATGTCCATGCCGGCGCCGGCGGCTGCGCCGTTCACCGCCGCGATGTACGGCTTATCCATCTGGGCCAGCAGCCGGTGGAACCGGTAGCTGCCGTTGCGCAGGCCGCTGCGCTGTTGAGCTATGGTGGGAAGTGTATGTCCTTTCGCCTCGGCCTGAGCTTCCCGCTCTGCCCTGTCCCGCAGGTCGATGCCGGAGCAGAAGCCGCGACCCGCGCCGGTGACCACGATGGCCCTGACGGCGTCGTCGTCCCTGGCGTCAACCAGGGCGTGGTACCAGGCGTCCATCATCTCCCCAGTGTAGGCGTTGAGCCGTTCGGGCCGGTTCAGGGTGATCCAGGCGACCCCCTGGTCCTTGGTATAGAGCAGGTCCTGGGTTGCCATTCGAATACCTCCTTGTGGTGTGGCACTGGAAGGACGGACAGGTTGGTCTATGGTCAGTATCAGCGATCTCTCGGCGCGTCGACTCACCCTTGGCTGCGTCGCGGGCGATCATGATGACCGTTGCACCGGCCTCGGCAAGGCGCAGCGAAATGCTCCGCCCGATGCCCGAGTTGCCGCCGGTCACCACGGCGACGCTCTCTTTGAATCCCCAGTCCATAGTGGCCTCCGCAGAGCTTCTGTGGCTCTCCTGGCAAGCCGGTCGGCGCGCGCCGTCCGATTGCTCCAGGACGCGAGCCTGATAACGGAACGCCGCTGCATCCGGCGTATCCGGCCACGATTATAATGCGTTGGGCGAGGAGTTAGTAGGAGGGATAGAGGGAATAAGTAGCGTGAGAAGAGAAGTCATGGCGAGATTCAAGGCAGAGGACAAGGTTCAGGTGGTGGCTGATGAGGCTGGGATTCCTGCTGTTCCCTTGGAGCAGCTCTGCGGGCACGCTTGGCCGCGCAGCACCGCTTTGAAAAACAGGATGGTGAGGATACAATGGAGCGCCTGAGCCATGGTCTAACCCACCTACCCAGCCGCCCTGGCGCAACGTTGGAGCAACCATGAAAGCCATTCGGATTCATCAGTATGGAGGGCCGGAGGTCCTCACCTATGAGGAGACGCCGGACCCATCGCCCGGCCCTGGTGAGGCACTCAGCTTGAGGGAAGGCACACCACCGGAAAGCTGGTTCTCATACCCTAGAGGTTACCCGTTTGAAGCCTCAGTCCCGTGTATCACCGTCATGCCGTATGATAGGTTTATCTATATAAAGGGAGGATTGGAATGCAAGAGAATTCAGTAGAAAGCCGTCGGGAAGCCGTTGTGGCGCGTCTCACGAGTGTCAAGGATGTCTACGAGCAGTGCCTGAGGGACATCACCCCGGAGGCGGGGAACAGGGGCTCCGAATGGTCCATAGCTGATCTGCTGCGGCACATCAACACAGACCAATATCGGAATAGAGTCAAGCGGCTGCTCGATGAGGATAGCCCTTCCCTGGGCGCCTATGATCCAAAGGCTGTATGGCGACAAATGACGGAGACCAGCCTGGGAAAGATCGACGAGGCCCTGAGCCTTGCCACTACGGTGACGCCCGACCAGCTGGCGCGGGCGGGAGAGCGTGGAGGGCGGCCGCATACCGTCATCGATGCCCTTGAGGCATGGACGGGCCATTTTGAGGAGCACGGGTCGCAGCTCCGGGACGAGATCAGGCCGCGAGAGGGTCTGCCCAAGGTATAGCGGGCGTTCAGTGCGGTCTATCTTATCTAGAAAAGGGGCAGTAGATGATAGGAATTCTCGGCGGTACCGGGCCGGAGGGGCGGGGCCTTGCGCTACGCCTGGCGCTGGCTGGCGAGGAGGTAGCCCTGGGCTCACGGGACGCCGCGCGGGCCCAGGAGATGGCCCAGCGTGTAGAGACCCGTGGCGGGTCAATCAAGGTCACCGGCGGTGAGAACGGCGACGTTGCCAGCCGTTCAGACACCGTCTTCGTCACCGTCCCCTACGAGGGGCAGGCCGCTTTGCTGTCGCCGCTGGCGTCGGTCCTGGCGGGCAAGGTGGTGGTGAGCACGGTAGCGCCCACCTCCTTTGAAGGCGGTGTTATCACAGCGGTGCCGGTGCCGGAGGGATCGGCGGCGGAGCAGGCCCAGCACCTGCTTCCCGATTCCCGTGTGGTGGCCGCATTCCAGAACGTCAGCGCCGTAGACCTGTGGGTGCCGGACCGGGTCATAGAGGGGGACGTTGTGGCCTGCTCCGACCATCCAGAGGCCAAGAGGGAGATCATGGCCCTTGCGGAGCGTATCCACAGCCTGCGCGGGGTGGACGGAGGTGGGCTGGCCAATGCCCGTTATGTGGAAGAGGTGACGGTGTTGCTGTTGAACATCAACCGTATCTACAAAGCCCACACCATGATCCGGATCGTGGGGTTGTAGAAGGGGTGGTTCAAGGGGGAGCGGTCGCGACCCGGCAGCCCTTCGGAGGGTGCGTGCCTGCTACCTGGTGGGCTGGCGCCGGCCCATCTGGAGGACCCTCAGAAGCCAGCGGAACCGTCCCTTCTCTTCTACCTCACGCTTGGTCCGCCGGTAGGCCGCTATCCACACCAGCAGGTAGAGCGTGCCGTAGGTGTAGCCTCCTATGACGTCGCTCAACCAGTGCCGCCCGTCATAGACCAGCCAGAGCCCGGACAGCGGGAGATAGATGGCGCCCACGATCATCAGGACGCGGAACAGCCGCCGGTTGGAGAGGAACCAGTCTGCCAGGAACAGGAGGAACCCGTAGAAGAAGAGGACGTGAATGGCGTGTCCGCTGGGGAAGCTGAAGCCCTGAGGCCCGCCGATAACCTCCACCAGCTCCACGGTTGGCCTGGGCCGGTGTATGGCGGCGCGCAACGCGAAGTTGAAGAAGTTGGGGACGGCGGTCAACACGACGAACGCTGCCTCGATGAGATAGGCGCGGAGCCATAGGAAGCCGGTCAGCGCCAGCAGGACTACCCCCGCTACTCCAATCTGGCCCATCCAGAACAGCCAGCTTCGGACGAAGCGCACTGCGCCCAGATCAAACTTCTGGACCCAGAGGGTGACGTCCACTTCCCATGCAAACTTCTCCACCGTGAGGGCGACCGTGGTGGCCGCGACCACGGCGGTGAGGCTTGCGGCGATGGCGGCGGGCAAGGCCCACGCCGCTGCTCCTACGCGCCTGGAGTCCTCCGGCTGAGTCAGGTTCATCTCTGCACGCTCACGTATTCCTAAAGGGTTTGACGGCCCAACCACCCCCGGCTATTATACTTGCGTCTTGGCCCAGAATGCAGCACCAGGTTCCTCCGTTCCCCGCGTCACCGGCCTCTTCCTGGTGTTCGCCGCTCTCTTCGTTACCGTCCTCATAGCATCCAACATCACCGCGGTCAAGCTCATTGCCATCGCCCCAGGGCTTCCGGGCTTCCTCGGCGATGAGCGGGTCCTTCCCGCCGCCATCATCGTCTTCCCCATCACCTACATTCTGGGGGATGTGCTGACAGAGGTGTACGGCTTTCACTACGCCCGGCGGGTGATCTGGCTTGGGTTTCTGTGTAACCTGGTAGCGGTGGCCGTCTTCTGGGCCGGTGGGCTGCTGCCGGCCGCCTCCTTCTGGGAGGGGCAGGAGGCTTACGATACCATCCTGGGCAACACCCCCCGTCTGCTGACGGCCTCCTTCATCGCCTACCTGGTGGGTGAGCTGTCCAACTCCATCATCCTGTCTCAGCTCAAGCTGGCAACCCGGGGCCGATGGCTGTGGACCCGCACCATCGGCTCCACCATCGTTGGGCAGGGAGTGGACTCGGCGGTGTTCATCACCATTGCCTTCATGAACATCCTCTCCGGTGGTGACCTGGTGGAGCTTGTTCTGACCCAGTGGGCCGTCAAGGTGCTCTATGAGGCGGCCGCCACGCCCATCACGTACGCCGTCGTTGCCTCCGTCAAGCGGTGGGAGGGCCTCGATGCCTACGACCCCCGCGTATCCCTCAACCCCCTGGCGATGTTCAAGTAGCCAGCCGGGTGATGCCGCTCACCCGAATATCACCGCACGAATCATTCGGTTGGGGGAGCGACCATTCTCCACCCTTGCACTACAGTGATGAAGGGCCGTCAAGAGACGCTGAGCAGGGGAGAGCGAAAGTGGCAAAGAGAGCCGAACCATTGTGTGCCAAGGTCATGATCATCAAGGATGACCCGCGCAACGCGGTCCTAATGAAGTTCTGGCTGGAGGCCAAGGGTTACCGGTGCATCATCGTTGAGAGCGAAGAGGAGTCCACGCGCATGAGCGATATGAAACACCTGGTGGGGCTCTTCTATGCCAGCGAATTCCGGTTCGAGTTCCTGAACGGGAAGCTGGAAGGCTGCCACATCTATGAGGACTCCGACCGGTATGAGGACTCCGACCGGGTCCGGAGTCGCCGGCTACGCGAATCCAGGCTGGTAGGCTAGCGGCCGTTCAGGGTCGGCTCTCCTTGGCTCTTCTGACCGTGCTCTCTACACCGGGCCGATGAGTACGTTCTCTCCCTCGATGCGGACCGAGTAGGATGCTACGGGATCAAAGGCGGGTGGGTTCTCCACCGCCCCCGTCTTCACGTTGAATATACTACCGTGGCACGAGCACTCCAACTGGTCACCGTCCAGGCGACCATCGGCCAGGTCGCATGCAGCGTGGGTGCACTCGTTGTTGATGGCGTAGAGCTCGCCCGCGACGTTGATCAGCACCAGGGTCTGGGTGCCCGCCGCGACCATCTTCATCTGGCCCGGCGACAGCTCCCCAACCTTTGCGGCTTGAACGTACCCTGCCACGGTGGCACCTCCTTGCACTGCTGTTTCAGAGGCCAGACGGGCTCTGGCGTACCGGAACTTCCTCATCATTATCATACCCTACACGGGTATCCTCATGAAACAGGGTGCCGTGCAACAATCCGTGGTCTTCTTAGCGGCATCCATACCAGGCTGTTGTCTGCGGAGCCTTTTGTGTATACTAGCCCTACTTTGGCCAAAGGAGGAGGGAATGGAATACGAGTTCGTTACCTATGAGACCCGTGACAACATCTGCTGGATCACGCTGAACCGGCCGGAGAAGCTCAACGCCCTGAGCGTGGGTCTCCAGGGGGACCTTTGGGCGGCCCTGGAGGAGGCGGACTTGGACTGGGATATCCGGTGCATCGTTATCAAGGCCGCCGGGCGCGCCTTCTGCGCAGGCTACGACCTGACGCCTAGCCCGGAGCGAAATGAGAACGTAGAGCGCCGGCATAACCTGCAATTTGATATCAACGGTATGCATAAGACCGGCAAGAAGTGGAACGATCTGTGGAATATCAGCAAGCCGGTCATTTGCCAGGTGCACGGCTACTGCCTGGCGGCGGGCACGGACATTGCCGTGCACAGCGACATCGTCATCGTGGCCGAGGATGCCCAGATCGGCTTCCCACCGGTCCGAAACCTGGGGACGCCGGCGACCCATATGTGGACCTACCTGATAGGCCCTCAGTGGACCAAGTGGGCCTTCTTCACAGGAGACAACTTCAGCGGCAAGAAGGCTGCGGAGATAGGCTGGGCGCTTGAGGCGGTCCCGGCCGACCAGCTTGAGGACACGGTAAACGAGCTTGCCGGTAGGATCGCCCGGGTCAGCTACGAGATGCTGGCGGCCAGCAAGTCCATCTGCAACAAGGCCATCGAGCTGATGGGCCGTTCCCTTCTCCAGACCCTGGCTGCGGAGACGGACGCCGTTTCTCACCAGTCCACGGCGGTCAGGGAGTTCCAGCGCATATCAAAGGAGCAGGGGCTGCGCGCCGCCCTGGAGTGGATGAACGCCCCGTTCCAGGACTACGGCAAGGGAGAGAAGGCAAAGGCAAAAGCAAAGGCATAGGCCGGTAGAGCAGCGTTACGATCATGGTTGGACAGCCCTCAGTGGCCCCCCCAAGGCTGTCCAACCCCTCTCTAGGGGGAAAGAGGGCCAGGGTGGCGCTGGGATCTCAGGAAAAGAGGAGGATGCTGCCCTTCCCTAGGGTCCAGTAGTAGACCACGTAGGAGCCGGCAAACACCAGGAGCACCGCCCCTACCGGCTGTACGTAGGGGAGTATGGTTTGCACGCCCCGGCTCACCGCCGTCTTGAAGAAGACCACTCCTAGCGTTATCGCCATCAGGGTAGCGCCCATCCCCAGGGCGTAGTTGATGAATCTGGAGAAGCTGGTAAGGATATCTCCCTGATCGAAGACGCTGACCACCACAACCAGGAAGACGGGAAGGGTGCAGCTCAGGGAGGCCAGGCCATAGGCGAGGCCGAAGAGAAAGAAGCCGCGGACCCCGGATACCGAAGCCGGACCCTGGATTCTGCTGAGGGCCATGAACCCCAGGGAGCGTCTGGTCAGGAGCAGGAAGAGACCCAGGGCCACCAGCGTCACCCCCACTGCGATACCAAGATGCGGGAAGATGTCGATCAGGACCCGACCGCCGGCCGAGATCACGAGCCCCACGGAGCCGAAGAGCACGACGAACCCCATGGTGGCCACCAGGCTCATGCCCATGCCATGGGCGGCCCGGGAGAGGGTGCTTCGAGACTCATCGGCCAGCCCCAGATGATAGGCGATGAAGGCGGGGAGCATGGCGAACCCACAAGGGTTGGCGGCGGATACCATGCCCGCTGCGAAGGCGTACCCAACGGGAAGCGATGAGGAGATGCCTTCCAGCCAGGAGCTTACAGCTTGTTGAATAGCGTCCAACGGTTGGACCTCTCCCCAGTGGCTATGTACCGACAGCGCGTGCTGGGCTCGCTACGCTCCTGTATCTATACTTCGGATGCCTCTCGTCGGTTTGAGGACGCCCCTCTTTCAGGGTACTACCTGCGTGCCCGTAGCGCCAGGTATACTAGGGCAATCCACACGTCCAGACTCCATTGGGCGGCGTAATGATACCAGTACTTGGTTGCGAAAAAGCGCGTCATCATTGTCCGCTCGTGGTGAGCTAGTCGGACCATACGAGCGGAGGAAAAACCCCGCTCATGTCCTTCGACAAGGCTCAGCAACTGTCTTGAGCTGTCAAGGGTTTAGCTATATACAAATCAGGGTTCCAGTGAAGATCATGTCTGAGCATCGCATTGAGTATGGTGAGGAGCTTGCGCATGGAGGCGGTGAGGGCCTCCTTTTTGGGCTTGCCGGCAGCACACAGACGTTGGTAGAAGGTTCGAATCACGGGGTTGAAGCGAGTGGATACCAGGGTAGCCATGAAGAGGGTGGTCCGTACCTGGGCGCGCCCACCCCAGACGATTCTTTTACCCCTCATGGCCCCGCTATCCCTGTTGAAGGGAGCCACACCCACCAGGACAGCGATCTCCCGGCGGTTGAGGCTACCCAGCTCGGGCAAGTCGGCCAAGAGAGTGGAGCTGAGTACCGGGCCTACCCCCGGCGTGCTCCTCAGGAGGTCGTCTTTGGCCTGCCAGAGGGGACTGGAACCGATGAAGTCGGTGAGGTCCTTATCCAACTCCTTCAATCGCTGCTCCAACCACTTGATATGTTCCTTCAGCTGACTTTGAACCCGTGGAGAGGCCATCCTGAGACGGTTTTTCTCCTGGGTGATCATCTCCAGCAGCTGACGCCGACGGGCGGTCAGGGCCCTCAACTCCCTCAGAGCGTCATCGGCCAGGGGCCGCGGTGTGGGCCGGACCCGTTCGGCAAACAAAGCCAGGATCTGGGCATCTATGGTGTCGGTCTTGGCCAGCTTCCCTGTGGCACGGGCGAAGTCCCTCACCTGTCGTGGGTTGACCACCACGACGGGCAGCCCTTCCTCTACCAGAACACTTACCAACAGGGTTTCGAAGCCTCCGGTAGCCTCCAAGACCACCAGTTCCCCGATACCATCCTGGGTGTTGGTTACCTGCCAGGTTCTCTCGGTGGGCCTCAGGGCCACATCCAGGCTCTCCTTGGATATATCGATCCCCACGTAGATCTCAGTAGCCTTTCTCACTCTCCCCTCCCTTTGGGCCCGACCTTGCAACATACGGGCTCTTTAGACCCTATCAACTGTTCGGGCTCCGATTGGGTTGGACGTGACGACCCTGCTGAGCCGCGGTCTCTGGAGGACCTAGGATGATTCGGTCTATCACGCCCATTATTAAGATACAAGGATGAGCGGGAGCTCAGGTTGTACCCATGTGTACGCTGATTTACGAAAGGAAGTACTAGTGTAATGAGCGTGACCTGGCCGTGGACAACGTGGAGGAGGAGCGGTATGGAGACACGTATGCGCCCTGCGTACTATGCCCTGGCGCCGGGCTCCTGGCGGGACTATGCAACCGTCTTGCACCCGCCCTACACCCTGTGGCATCTGAGCTTCGTTGCCCTGGGTGCCGCCCTGAGCCCGACCCTTTTCCTTGACCGTTTGGCGGGTGTGCTCCTCGCCTTCTTCCTTGCCGTGGGGATAGGCGCCCATGCGCTGGATGAGCTGAAGGGGCGGCCCTTGCAGACGCGCATACCCGGCCCTGTGCTGATTGGTGCTGCCGGGGTATCCATAGGTGGTGCGGTTGCCATCGGTATCATCGGCGGCCTCACCATAGACGGTTGGCTACTGGCGTTCACGGTCTTCGGTGGCTTCATCGTCGTCGCCTACAACCTTGAGCTGTTTGGGGGACGTTTCCATACCGATTTCTGGTTCGCCGCCGCGTGGGGGGCCTTTCCCATGGCCACGGGCTACTGGGTCAACGCCGGTGGCTTCACATTGGTAGCCGTTGCCGTTGCTGTGGTGTGCTTCCTGGTGGCCGCGGGCCAGAGGGCCTTGAGCAACACCGTCCGGAGGCTGCGGCGCCGGCCCCGGGCCGCTCAGGAGGCGGACGGTGTTGAAAGCGTGCGTGACCTCAAGGCTGCCATAGCCACTCCCGAACGTGTCCTCCAGATGCTCAACGTTGCAGTGGTGCTGGTGGCCGTCGTGGCCATTGCCCTTCGGATGTAGGCCATGGAGACCGAGGGCAGTCGCAGGGCCCGCGACCTGTTCGATGGCATCGCCGGAGGGTACGATACCCTCGCTGAGGTGCTGAGCTTCTGGCAGAACCGACGGTGGCGGCGATACTTGACCTCCCGGCTGCGGGTGACGCCCGGGCAGAGGGTGCTGGACGTGTGCACCGGCACCGCTGGAGTGGCCATACAGGCTGCAAAGCGCTACAACGCCCAGGTGGTGGGCGTGGACCTGAGCGAGGCCATGCTGCGGCGGGGGTACCGGAACGTGCAGCAGCAGGGAGTGGGGCATCTGGTTACCCTGGTCCAGGGTAGGGCGGAGAGGCTTGTCTTTCCGGATGACTACTTTGATGCGGTTGTCTTTACCTATCTACTCCGCTACGTAGATGACGTGGCGGCTACGGTCGCCGAGGTGGCACGAGTGCTCAAGCCGGGCGGACGGCTCGCCTCCCTGGAGTTCGCTGTCCCCAGCCACACCGTCGCCAAGGGGCTCTGGCTGCTCTACACGCGGGCGGTGCTTCCCCTGGTCACCCGCATGATCTCTCCAGGATGGGCGGAGGTGGGCCGCTTCCTGGGGCCCAGCATATCGCGGCACTACGCCGACATCTCCATCCTGCAGCTCAGCCAGGTCTGGCGCGATGCTGGAATCGGCCAGGTCGAGAGCAGGCTGATGAGCTTGGGAGGCGGCCTTGTCATGTGGGGTACCAAGGCAGGAGATTCAACCTGAGTGGAGCAGGGGATATTGCTCTTGATTTTAACGCTGCTATGGTATACTGTACGCACCACTTTGGCTCCTTCGACATACACGGCAGGTGCGACCTTGGATGAGCTCATGAGGGTCCGCGGTCGGCTCTGTCTCGGTTTCGGGGGTGAATGTACCCGATAGACGTTGGCAAGAGTCTGGTACACAGGGAGGGGGTATGCAGGAGCAGTATCAGCGGGAGATCGAGGAGATTCTGGAGAAGGCCTCCAACGTCCCCGGACGACCGGCCAAGCGGAGGCAAAGGAGCCTCTTTCGAGCGTTTCTGCGTGGCCTCGGGTCGTTCCTGGGAGGCCGTAGCTGGAAGATATCGCCAGGGCGCATAATACTGGGGGCCCTGATCCTCTTGCTCTCGGCCTGGTGGTTCAAGACCAGCCTACCTGGGCTGGTGGGTCCCATAGCTTGGGCGGCGGTGGTCCTCTTTATCCTGGGCTATGCCCTTTTCTTCATCAATCCGAGAGTCACGTACGAAAAGCGGTGGCGCGGCCAGCTTATGGAACCGGCGCCTCCTCCCTGGTGGGAGCGGTTCCGCCGTCGTTGGGCCAAGCGGGACTAGGATATACGGCCTTTGCCTGCCGCAAAACAAGGCTCCCGGTGACGGGAGCTTCCGAGGGGGCGCGACGAAGGCGAAGTCGGTTGCGGAGCCGCTAGACCACGATACCGTAGCCCTTCTTGACGATGGCAAGGTGGACAAAGGTCTCCGTGCGACGTACCCCCGTTGTGACGCCTACCTTCTGGCGGAGAAACCGCCCCAGCTCCTCCGAGGAGGGCAGGGCCACCCAAATAAAGATGTCGTAGGAGCCGGTGGTGAGCGAGACGTACTGGGCCTCTGGGAGATCCGCTAGCTTGGCGGCCACCGAGTCGATCTTGTCCGGTTCGGCCTGAATGCCCACCAGTGCTATGGTGTTGAGCCCCATCTTCTGCGGGTCAGGGACGGCCACCACGCGGATGATCTCGTCCTGGATGAGCCGGCGAAGCCGGCGGCGGACGGTGCCTTCGCTGACGCCCACCTGCCGCGCAATGCGGGCGTTGGAGGCCCTTCCGTTTACCTGCAACAGCTCTATGAGTTTGCGGTCAAGCTCGTCCATAACGTGCTACTCGCTGAACAGATACACTACCTAGTAGCATAGCTGATTGTACGAAATCTGTCAACTCACCTCAATGGCTCACAGTTTTCGGCACATGGCATGGGGATGGATGCCGCCACTCGGTCACATCACGGCGGTTCTCTGTTCACGCCTACGCAGGACCAGAGGCGAGCACGTCCTGGGCGGTCCACCGGTGACGTCTTCTCTTCTAGTATATCTCGCTGACTACCTGGATGCCATTCAGAGCCATGTGGTACAGGAAGACCAGGTGGAAGAGGTCACCCGGGTGAGCCATGACTCCCATCTCCCTGGCCGCGGCGATGGGCATATCGTAGGTGTCCACGGCGTTGGCCGGTAGAATGACCCGCTGCTCGGTGAGGCCAAGGGCGTTCGCCCGCAGCCGCAGGTGCATCGCCAGGCTGTAGGTGCACAGGTCGGTGCAGTCGCCGACGACGATCAGGTGCCGCAGCTCCGGGTGCGACTCCAGCCACCGCTCCAGAGTGGTACCCAGGGCCGGGTTCAGCGAGTTCTTCTCAATAACGGTGAACTCATCGGAAAAAGGGAGCGCCAGGAGCTCGGGAATCGTCTTGGACTCCTCCGTTCCCTGGACGCAGTGGGGCGGGAAGGAGCGGAACTCCGGGGTATCTTCATGGTGAGTGTCCTGGGCCAGGATGAAGTGACGGACCCCTGCGGCGTATGCCTGACGGAAGAGGGCCACCACGGGCCGGACCAGGTTCGCAATCCGAGGACTGGCCAGGGGGCCGTGGCTACAGAAACCGATCACCATGTCCGCGGAGAAAACGGCCGTCCGCTCCGGCTCCGTCAGCTCTGCCGTGATGGGAAACGGGGGTAAACTGCGATACCACTCCTCCAGGTATTCCAGGAACTCGCCGCTCTGCTGTGCGATGGGTGGGCTTGGCATGGGATCCTCCTTCCGCCGAAATCGGGACCGCCTCAGGCCTTGGGGGCTATGGTGGTTGTTGCAGGAGCTGAATGATATTGCCATCCGGGTCTTGGAAGGTTGCCACCCATCCTCCCCAGTGCTCCTGCTCGGGTGGCCTGAGGATTGGAGCACCCTTGTCACGCAGCCGCTGGAACAGGCTGTGGATATCGGTGACGCCCAGGTTGATCATGATGCGGTACGGGTCTCTGGCCGGTCCGGTGACCTGGTCGTGTTTGCCCAGGCTCAGACGGGTCTCTCCGAAGCTGAAGGCCACGGAGTCTGGTCTCACCGAGTGGGGTTGCAGCCCCAGCGTCTCCCGGTAGAAGGAAGCGAGCCTTTCCAGGTCATCGGTCCATATGATAATGCCGGCCACGTTCTCGACCATGCCGTACCCCCTCGGTGGCTGATCGCTGATATACCATAGTGGCTATTGTATGCTACATGAGCAGGTGTCTCCATCTGAGATGGCTCCAGGACTCCAGCCTTACGAGGGCCTCTGATGATAGTCTATAGTATCGAGGGCCATAAGCCGTGGCTGTCGTCTGGCATGAGGGAGGAGCCTGGATACTCCCGGAGTATCCAGGGCCATAATCCACCGACAGTGGCCCATGTGAGAGAGGCAAAACGCCACGCAAAAAGCAGGTGAAAAAGATGGCTTCACAATCGTTGCGGATAGGTGTGATAGGCGTCGGATTCGGCAGCAGGGTCCAGATACCCGGCTTCCTGGCGGAGGGCCTGGAGGTGGTTGCGGTGTGCGCCAGTCGCCAGGAGAGGGCGGAGAGCGTCGCCAGGGAGTTCGGTATACCGCACGCCTACGCCGACTACCGTGAGATGCTCCGGTTGCCGGGTCTGGATGCCGTGAGCATCGTGACGCCACGTTATCTGCATCATCCCATGGCCATGGCGGCGCTGGCGGCGGGCAAGCACGTGCTCTGCGAGAAGCCCTTCGCCATGAACCAGGGTGAGGCGCGGGAGATGTGGAGCAAGGCCCAGGAGAGCGGGCTGACCGCTATGATAGACCACGAGCTGCGGTACCTGCCCGCCCGCGCCTACGTCAAGGAGCTGGTAGAGGAGGGGTTCGTTGGCGACCTCCGCAGCGTCCACGTCGCCATGTACCTTGACCCCAACACGGCCACGCCCAGGGTAATGATGTGGAGCAGCGTCCTGGCGGAGGGCGGCGGCTTCCTTACCGGGCGCGGCTCTCATTGGTTCGATACGCTGCGTCACTGGTTTGGCGAGATCGCCGGTGTTTGCGGCAAGGTGTTCATGCAGGACACGCGGCGGTGGGACGAGGAGAGGCAGCAGGTGGTGGAGGCGGACACGGATGATGCCTTCGGCTGCATATTCACCTTTGCCAGCGGTGCCTGGGGCACCATTAGTGCCAGCTTTGCGGCACCCTTCGGAGATGGGACGGACGTCCATATCTACGGGAGCAAGGGAATGCTGGAGCTGCCGCAGGGTAAGGGAGATGAGTCCCTTGAGGCTGTAGTGCGCGGTGCCCGACTGGGGGAGGACCAGGCGACCCGGGAGCTCCCCGTTCCTGACAGGTTCAAATCCGCCTCTGAGGAGCAGAGCGGTGGCTCCCTGGCCTTTCGCGCACTGGTACGGAGGTTCCTTGAGGGGATAGCCCAGGGCACATCGCCATCGCCCAGCTTCTACGATGGCCTCCGCTGCCAGCAGGTGCTGGACGCCGTGGCCCGCTCCAGCGCCGATGGCCGGTGGATAGCCATTCCCCAGGAGTGAGGCGTGTGGGGCCTCATTGACCGTAGCTGAGGCGACTGACTACAATGGAGGCCGATGCCCGGTAGTGTAGCGGTAGCACGTCAGCCTTTGGAGCTGAAGTCCCTGGTTCGAATCCAGGCCGGGCAGCTTCCGTCTGAATGAGGACTCAATTATGAAGATTAAATTAACAGTGTATTTGTAGACGACCAGGACAAGGCCCTTAAATTTTATACGGAAGTTTTGGGCTTTGTTAAGAAACAAGATTTCCCGATCGGGGAATTCAAATGGTTAACAGTTGCCTCGCCCGAAGGGCCGGACGATATTGAGTTACTTCTTGAACCAAACGACAACCCAGCTGCCAGGACTTACCAAAAAGCTATTTTTGAGCAAGGAATACCTTTAACGGCTTTTGCTGTTGACGATATTCAAAAAGAGTACGAAAGAATGAAACAGATGAGCGTGGTGTTTACTACGGAGCCAACAAAAATGGGACCGGTAACCCAGGCCGTATTTGATGATACCTGCGGTAATCTCATACAGCTCTATCAGGTGTAATCACTGCTGCCTTCGGCTTCGCGCTCGTGCCGGGATGTGCCGGAGTTCAGGGTAGGCCCCAAGGTCATGCTCGTACGCGAAGACTCAGTTCGAGGGTTCTTGCTTTCATATAGGCCGGGCAGCCACTCCTAGCCCTTGAGCTTCTCCAAGAACCAGTCCGCGGTGCGGACAAGGCCCAGGCGAGGGAAAATAAACTCCGTACACACGTCGTAGACCGCCTGATTTCCCGTGGTAATGGCATCCTGGATGATGATCAAGCTCACATCATAATCACGGGCGGAGTATGCCGTGGAAGCTATCCCAGTCTCTACAACACCGCCTATCAGGCTGAGATTTCGTATAAGTTGAGGTGGCTCAGGGATCAGCGATATGCATGAGGAGAGATGTGTATGGGGGAGCTCCTGACCGTTCCACAGATCATTGCGGCAGCCAAGGAGAAGCTGACCTCAGCGTGCACCAAGTTATAAAAAAGGCTATGGGGCCAGGAGCAGCTTGCCGGTGGTCAGGCGTCCCTCTAGCTGACGATGTGCCTCGGCTGCCTCCTTCAGCGGAAAGGTGTCGTGGATGCGGAGCTTGAGGCTCCCCGACCGGACCCACTCCAGCACCTCTCCCGCCCGCTGGAGCAGCTCCTCCCGGGTGGCCGTGTAGTCCACCAACGAGGGTCGAGTCAGGAAGAGCGACTTGCGGTTGAGGATGGCGACGGCCACCGGGGGGACCGGGCCGCTAGCCTGGCCGTACAGCACCATATAGCCGCGCGGCGCCAGGCAGGCCACGCTCTTATCAAATGTGGTGACGCCCACCGAGTCGTACACCACGGGAACGCCAGCGCCGCCGGTGATCTCGTTGACCTTCTCCTCAAAGTCCTGCTCCGTGTAGATAATGGTATGGTCCGCCCCCGCTTCCCGCGCCAGATCTGCCTTCGCCTCCGTGGAGACCGTGGTGATGATGCGGGCGCCCAGGGACTTGGCCATCTGGATCAGCAGTAGGCCCACGCCGCCGGCGCCCGCATGGATGACGGCCGTGTCCCCTGGCTTCAGGGGGTAGGTGGTGTGGCAAAGATAGTGGGCGGTCATGCCCTGGAGCATCGCCGTCGCGCCCGCCTGGGCGTCCACGCCGTCCGGCAGCTTCACCAGACGCCAGGATGGCGCAGCCACCCTCTCAGCATAGGATGCGCCGACGCCCGTGTAGGCGACCAGCTCTCCCACGGCAACCTCCGACACGCCTTCTCCCACCTCGGCTACAACGCCCGCGGCCTCCTGGCCGGGGATGGCGGGTAGGGTCGGCGGGTTCAGCCCGGAGCGGGCGTAGGTATCCGCGTAGTTCACGCCGATGGACACGATGTCGATGAGCGCCTGGCCGGGCCCCGGGCGCGGCTCTGGCACATCCACGTACTCCATAACCTCCGGCCCGCCGGTTTTTGACATCTGAATGGCTCTCATCTTGATCTCCCTCCTTGGCTTGTCAGCGGATGCACTCTACCAACTCGCTCGCGCCGCGTCCAGCGGCCACCGAGGTTGGGCCGGCGTCAAAAAGAGAGTCGGGCGGGTACGCACCCGCCCGACTCTTCGCTTGCGGTAGTCTGTGCCTACTTGTCCAGCCAAATTACCCTATAGTTGATGAAGGTTGCGGGGTGGGGCTTGTAATCCTTAACATAGTCTCTCCAGGCACTCAACCTATTGCTGGAGTAGTCCCAAACCGTCGCCGCGTTTTCGATCACCAGGATGTCCTCGGCCTGTTGCAGCAGCTTGGCCCTCTTGACCTGGTCGTACTCAGCCAGGGCCTCGTCCAGCTTCTCTGCGTAGCCCGGGAAAGCGGTGTTGCCCACGTTCTTGGGCTGGCCGGGGTAGTAGCGCTGGCGCATGGGAATCTCCGGGTCGGTGTGGGCCCCGTATCCGGTGATGTAGCCGCCGCCCTGGTGTTCGATCTGGTACAAGGGGCTGTCCACGGAACACTGGCTCAGGTGAAGCTGCATATCAATGCCTACCTCCGCCAGCATCTGCTTGTAGGCTGCCCCCTTCTGGCGATTGGTCAGGGAGGTGCCACAGGAGTGTATGGGCCCCCACGTCAGCCCATCGGGATACCCAGCCTCGGTCAGGAGGTCCCTGGCCTTTTGCGGGTTGTACTCGTAGGGCTTATAGTCGGGACGGAAAACCCAGGTGAAGCCCGGGGCGATGGGCCCGTAAATGACGGAGGCGCGGCCTCTCTGTAGTGCCACGACCAGCTTTGCCCGGTCTATGGCATAGGAGATGGCCTGGCGGACCAAGAGGTTATCGGTGGGTGCCTGGGTCCGGTTCATGTGAAGGTTGTTGGTGGACTGGCTTAAACCCTCCTCAAGTATGAACCCAGGGTCCCCTTCTAAGAGTTCGAACTGGACGGCTGTGAGGGCCAGGACATCGATCTCACCGGACCGGAGGGCGGCCAGACCCACTGCCTCGTCGGCGATTACGGGTGTCCTGACGCCATCCAGGAAAGGTACCCCCTCCTGCCAGTAGTCGTTGTTCCTCTCGTAAAGGAAGTGGGAGTCGGAGATCCATTCCTTCAGGGTAAAGGCCGCGGTACCTATGGCGGCACGGGAGTAGTCGGCCAGGCTCATGGACTGGATGGCCGTGGGCGAGTTCATGAATCCCGCCCGGTCGGACATGTTGGTCACGACAAAGGCGTCCTTGCCACTCATGTTGAACCGTATGGTGTTTTCGTCGATGACCTCAACGGAGAGAACCTTGGCCAGATAGCCTCTCTGGATGGACTTCAGCGCATCGCTCTTGGCACGGTCGATGTTGAACTTGACGGCCTGGGCGTTGAAGGGGGTTCCGTCGTGGAACGTCACCCCCTCTTCAAGGTGCCAGACGATGGCCTCGGGAGAGAGGTCCCAGGACTTGGCCAGGTTAGGCTGGACTATGCCCTCCTCGTTCACCCAGGTAAGGCCTTCTAAGATGGTTTGCATGCGAGCAACGTCCCCAAGCCGGGTGCTCTGATGCGGGTCAAGGGTGGAAGGGTCCGCGTTGGTCCGTATGACCAGGATGCCGCCGTACTTGCCCGGGTCTGCCATTGCCATGGTAGTCGCCGTGGGCACTGCCGTTGCCGCGGCAGCGGCCGGGGCCGCCGGGTCTGCGGGCGCGGCGGGGTCCGGCTGCTGCGGCTGCTGCACGGGCGCGGTAGTAGGCGTGGGAGGCACCTCCTCATCTTCCGCAGCGCCACAGGCTCCCAGAAGCAACACAAAGACGGCCACTGAGGAGAGGGTTGCCAGGCGTTTCAAGGTCCGCTTTCTCATGATTCCCTCCTGATTCGACGGTAGGTCAAATCAATACCGTTTTGGAGTGCGCTAAGCTTAGCTACATGACTGGGTTTTGTCAATATGTACGTCCCTCTACCGAATGTACGTCCCTCTACCGAGTATGGATTCGTTGGATGTTGCGCCTACTCCCTTTCGTCGGGGGCATTGCGGTGATAGACTTGCCCGTGCGGCCTCTCAGAAAGGCAGGCTGGTGTATGGCGGGATCACCGTGAAGGAGTATAGGCGCATGGACATCTGGGACGATATTCTCACCGAACGAGACAAGCAGGTCTTCACCGACTCCGGCTACGGGAGCACCCAGGGCTTTGGGGAAAGGCCCGTGCTGCTGATCATAGATGTCAACTACAACTTTGTGGGTGAGACCCCGGAGCCCATTCTGGAGTCCATCCAGAAGTTCCGCAACAGCTGCGGAGAGGAGGGCTGGGAGGCGGTGTCGCGGATACGGAAGCTGCTGCCGGCGGCTCGGGACAAGGGAATCCCCGTCATCTACACCACCGGCATGCCCCGCCAGAGCGCCGTGGATAGCGGCCGATGGGCGGGGAAGAACCAGCGGGCCGCGGAGGACTGGGGCGAGCGGGCGCAGAGAGGCAATGGGATCGTTGAGGAGATAGCGCCCGAAGAGGGGGATATCGTCATCCGAAAGATGAAGCCCAGCGCATTCTTCGGGACGCCGCTGGTCAGCTATCTGACGCAGTTTCAGGTGGATACACTGCTGGTGGGCGGGTGCACAACCAGCGGTTGTGTGCGGGCCTCAGTTGTGGACGCCTTCTCCTATAACTACAGGGTTGCGGTGGTTGAGGAGTGCACCTTTGATAGGGGCCAGGCCTCCCACAAGATCAATCTCTTTGATATGAACGCCAAGTACGCGGATGTGGTCTCCTTGACCGAGACGGAGAAGTACCTGGCGGGACTGCCCGGCGACCTGTACGTGTAAGGGGCGCCGACACCGTAGCGGGTGTTGAAGAGCGGCGAAAGCGAGGGGGCCTGGCCAGGGAGCTCCCTGGCCAGGCCCCCTCCGTTTAGCGGATAACCGTTGACGGCGGGATACTACTTGCTCTGGGCTATGACGTCCTGAATGGCCTCCATGATCTGCATGTAGGCGCCGCATCTGCAGATGTTGCCGTTCAGGTAGCGGCCGATCTCCTCGCGGCTGGGGTTGGGATTCTCCTGGAGCAGCGCCTTGGATACCATCAGTATACCGGAGGTGCAGAAGCCGCACTGGGCCGCTCCGCGTCGGATGAACGCCTCTTGCAGGGGATCAAGCTGGTCTCCGTTGGCCAACCCCTCCACAGTGATGACGCTCTTCCCGGACGCCTCAAAGGTCAGGTAAGTGCATGAGCTGATGGCCTTGCCGTCCACCAGGACGCTACAGGCACCACATACCTGGGACTCGCAGGACCGCTTGGTGCCGGTGAGCCGGACCCGGTCCCGCAGAAACTCCAGGAGCGTCTCTTCCGCCCGGACCTCCCCGCTCCACGGCTCGCCGTTGACCTGTATGGATATCCCGATCATCTGGTGTGTCTGCAGTGCCTCTGTCATGGTTAGCTCCCTCCGTTGGCGCCTACTGCCTGGGCCAGCCCGCGGCCCAGCAGCACGCCGGCCAGGTAGGTCTTGTACTCTACGGACCCGTGGAGATCGTCAACAGGGTCCAGGACCTCTGCCAGATGGTCACGCGCCTCCCGGACGATGCGCTGCCCCTCCTCCAACGTAGCGCCTTCCACCTTGGATTCCAGCTCCTTCAGCCGCATGGGGACCGGCCCCACGCATCCTATGGCCATCCGCACTCCGCTCAGGCGACCGCTCTGCTGGCCCGCCGCCACGGCTACTCCCAGCGACGGCCTCTCAAAGCGGGCCACCCGCAGATAGGCGCTTCCCACTCCTTGTGGCAGCGGCTCCACATCCAGCCCCACCAGCAGCTCGTCCGGCTCCAGCGCCGTTTCGTACAGTCCAACGAAGAAGTCGCCCAGGCCCACCGACCGCTCGCCGCCCTTCTTTCCCAGCTTGGCCTGGGTGTCATACACCAGAAGGGCCGTGGCCGGGTCCGAGTGGGGGTCTCCGAAGCAGAGGTTTCCTCCCAGCGTGCCGATGTTGCGCACCCGTATGTTAGCCACCTCCTCCTCCGCATGCTGGAACATAGGCAGGTGCTCTCCCACCTCTTTGGAGCTCTCCAGCTGGCTGTGGGTCACTGCGGAGCCTATGTGCATCTTCTTGCCATCCCAGGCAAGCTCTCCCAGCTCTTCAATGCCCTTGATATTCACCAGATAATCGTACTCAACCAGTCCTTGCCTGAGCATCAGGAGAAGCTCCGACCCTCCGGCGTAGACCTTAGCATCCTCTCCATGCCGCGCCAGCTCTTCAGACGCCTCTGCAACGCTCTTCGTTTCCAGTACCCGAAATGGTCTAAGCATCACCCCTCCTTTTAGCCGACCGGCTTTGCCTCCAGTTCCACAGCCAGCGCCTGGGCGAACCGGTCTATGACATCCTGCGCCTTTCGCTTGATCGCCACCTGGCCCAAGCTGGCTATCTTCCCGACGACCTGAATCTCCGCCACGATGTTCAGCACGGTGCCGCCGGAGTCCGTTCCCTGGAGATGGACCTCCAGCTCCGCACGGGTGGACGCTCCCAGCTTCTTGTCCTTTCCCAGCGCCAGAATCCGAACCTTCCGTTCCGTCTCGCGCTCCAGCACCTCCACATCCATCTCAAACCGGGCCTTGAACGGCCCTATCCGTTCCACCACCACCACCTCGTACTTCTGCTGCGGCTCCACCTCCCGTACCTCTTCGCAGCCGGGGAGGCAGCGGGCCAGCCGCTCCACCTCCCAAAGGAACTCCCATACCTTTGCTATGTCCGTCGTGACCTCTACCTGCCGCTCAAAGTGCATCCAGCGCTCCTTTACATTGAGCCGTCTCCCAGGCGGAAGACGGTTCGGCCTGTTAGCGAGCTATCTGAGGAGGCTGCCTACAGCTTCCCCAGCCCTCTCAGGACCTTCTCCGGGGTGATCGGCAACTCCCTGATACGCACGCCGACCGCCTCATAGATGGCGTTGGCTATGGCGGGGGCGATAGGGCTGACCCCCGTCTGCCCCACGCTCTTGGACCCCATGGGCCCTGGCCCGTCATGGTTCTCCACAAACTCGGCGTCGAAGTGCTCGGCCAGATCCTCCATGAGGGGCAGCCGGTACTGCATGGGATCGCCGTTGAGGAACTGCCCGTTGGAGTACACCATCTCCTCATACATGGCGTTGCCCAGGCCCATCACGGCACCGCCCTGCAACTGGGTTTTGCAGGACTGCGGGTGGACGGCCGTTCCAACGTCCGCCACCGTCACGTACTGGAGCAGCTTCACCTCTCCCGTCTCCGGGTCCACCTCCACCTCCGCGGCTCCAACGCTGAGCTCCCAGTGGGGGACCACCCCCTGCCAGGCATTGTCGGCGCGGGGCGTGCTGTAGTGACCCTTCCCCGCCACGATCAACCCTTGGCCAAGGGAGGCGACCACATCGCCCATGGAGTAGTCCTGCTCGCCGTGCCACAGGCGGCCCTCCGCCACTCGCCACTCCCCTGGCTCTCCGCCGAGGCCCTTGGAGGCGATATTGATGATCTCCTTTTTCATATCCTCGCTGGCCCGCTGTGCGGCCATACCCATAGATACGGTGTCACGACCGCTTCCGATACCGGCGGAGAAGGGGCCATCGGTGCTGGGGTGCGTGATCTCTATCTTACTCTCGGGGACACCCAGGGTGGCTGATACAACGCGGCTGAGCATGGAATAGATGCCCTGGCCTATCTCCGCCCCGGTCTGCAGGACTCGGATGACACCCCGGTCATCGCAGGTGACCTCGATGTTGGAGACGCTGGTGCCGGAGTAGCCGTGGCGGAAGGTGGTGCTTAGCCCCTTGCCCCGGACGGGCTTGGTGCCGGTGTATGGTTTGTCCGAATCGGGCCCAATGCGGCTTGCACGGCCGTCCCAGCCGATGGCCTTGACGGTGCGCTCCAACAGATCGTCCATGTCGGAATCGAAGGGGCCCGTCGTGTCAATGATCATATCGCCGCGCTTCAGGAAGTTCTTGAGCCGGAACTCATTGGGGTCCATGTTCAGCTTGCGGGCGATGGCGTCGTAGTGGGACTCGTACCCCCAGGTGGTCTGCGCCCTGCCCAGGCTCCGGAAAGCGCCGGCGGGTACTTTGTTGGTGAAGTAGGAGTTACCCACCACCCGGAGGTGCGGCGTCTTGTACGGCCCCCATGCCAGTGAAGAGGCCCTGCGCGGCACGTTCATTGCGCCCTCGCCGTAGGCCCCCTTGTCGAAGACCATGTCGATGTCCGTTGCCACTATGGTGCCGTCTGACTTGACGCCGGTCTTGACGTTGTACACCACAGAGTGACGGCAATCTGAACGGAAGCTCTCCTCCGCCGATGGCAAGAGGGTCACCGGTCTGCCGGTGCGGATGGCGAAGAGGATGGCGATGAAGTATTCGTTCATCATCTCCTTAGCGCCGAACCCACCGCCCACGTACGGGTAGGTGATACGCACCTTGTTGCGGTCGAACCCGAATATGTCCGCTATCTGGTCCCGGGGTCTAAACTGGTGCTGAATGGCCGCTGTCAGCTCCAGGGTATCGCCCCGGACCTCCGCTATGCAGCCACCGACGTTCTCCATGGGGTGATGGAAGACGCTCTGGAATACGTAGGTGTCCTCAAAGATATGGTCAGACTCACGGAACCCCTGCTCCACATCGCCCCAGCCAAAATCGAACCGCCCTACGTGGTTCCCGGTCCGTTTCTCGTGGATGAGGGGCGCCCCCGGCTTCGACGCCTCCCGGGGCTCGAAGACTCCCGGCAGATCCTCGTAGTCAACGTCGATGAGGTCCAGCGCTGCCTGCGCTATCGCCGGGCTCTCCGCGGCCACCGCGGCCACCAGCTCTCCCTCAAAGCGCACCTTCTGAATGGCGACCAGGGACCTGCTTCCCTCGCCCTCCTCGCCGAAGGATGAGGGGTCCACGTGGGGGTTCAAGCCCAGGAGGTGCTCCCGCGTCAGGACTGCGTGCACTCCTGGCAGCTTCTCCGCCTTCTCGGCGTTGATGGAGCGGATGATGGCGTGGGAGTAGGGGGAGCGGAGGAACCGCCCGTAGATGGTCCCGGTGGGTAGCGGAAGGTCCTCTACGTAGACGGCCTGGCCCGTCGCCTTGTCGGGCGCATCCACCCGGGGTATCAGAAGGTCCTTGGCGGTAGTGGTCGTCATGGTCCTCCTTGTGCTTGCAGTGGAATCTGGGTTGGAAGAATAGGCGATGCGACCATATAAGATGACCTTCCGCTTGTCAACACAGTTTGGCATGCGTGGCGAGGCGGCTGCTATAATGGCCGCCGACTTCGCCGCTGCCGTAGCAACCGGTTCGGGAGGGAGACCACCATGGCCAACGGACTGACCATCGTAGACCTCATCGCCAACGGCACCATGAGCGCCCAGCAGACCGCCACCCTGTGGGCGATGGTTGAGGAGCAGCGCTCCTTTTTGGTGGTGGCCATTCCGCGCTTCGCCGGCAAGACCACCACCACCAACGCCATTTTCGGACTGCTGCCCGCGGGTGTGCCGGTGCACCGACTCAGCGGCGATGAAGAAGAGATGGCGACCCTCAAGCAGGATGCCACCGGCGGCTACCTGGTGGTGGGCGAGTTCAGCCAGGCTCCCGTGCCCAGCTACATCTGGGGCGCGCCGGTCCGCCGGGTGTTTGATACCCTGACCGCCGGTTACTCCCTGGCCACGGCGCTCCATGCGCCGACCTTTGAGGATGCCTTCGCCGTTATCTGCCGGGAGAACGACGTCAGCGACGAGGCCGCCTCCCGCATCGACTTCATGCTCTACATCCGACGGTTCGGGAACGACCTGGACGACTTCTGGCGGCGGCTGGCGGAGATACATGAGGTCGATTCCGTGTCCGGCGGCCGGCCCCGCGGGCGGCAGCTCTTCCGCTGGGATGAGGCCGCCGACCGGTTCGACGCGGTGGAATCGCCTCACTCCTTGCGGGCCGATGCCGATGACCTGGCCAGGCGCGCCGGCCTGCTCCAGGGCCTGGTGGACAGCGGCCGCACCGACTCCGACCACGTGGCGCGGTTGGTGGTGGAGTACGCAAAGGGGGCGAGATAGCCCTTCGATAGTTCGGCAAGCTCAGAGTGAGCGGGTTCTGCTCTCTCTCCGTTCGTGGTGACGAAGGATACACAATTATACCCTTCCGGTTCACACTAGAACGAGAATTGGTAACGCGCTAGCCCTTGTTCTTCTCCCAATGCCGATGGTGGACACTTCACGATGCCCAGGCGCTGCACAATCTGCATTCATAATGAGCGGGATGCGATAAACAAGGCGTTAATAGCTAGTGAGACGTTTCGCACCGTAGTGCACCGTTTCGCCTGCTCCGAGGATGCGCTAAAACGCCACAAGCGTGGCCATCTTCCGCTGGCCCTCGGCGCTGCCCGTGAACTGCATTTGGCTAGCTACGGCCAACAACCCGGGCCTCTCTCTGGAGGCCGCTCGCCGCACGGTGCCGATTCGCCTCGATGCCAGCCTGGAACGGCCCTGGCAACGGACAGGCTTCAAACACCCCAAGCTGCTCCGCTGGACACGGTCTAACCGGGCCAAGCTCATTTGGGCTGTGCTGACGCTGGTTCAAGCCTGGATCGCCGCAGGCAGGCCCGCAGGGAAGGAATCTCTGGGTAGCTACGAGAGTTGGGCTGAGGTCACGCGCGGCATCTTGGCCGTCGCTGGTATCCCAGGGTTCTTAGGGAACCTAGATGAAGCCTATTCTGAGGCAGATCAAGAGGTACTCGCCTGGGGTGAGTTTTTTGATGCGTGGTGGGAGGTGTATAGGGATCGTTTGGTTGCCTCTGACGACCTCTTCAACGTAGCGACTCAAAGACGGACCCTTATGGATGTCTGGGCAGGCCACAGTGAGCAATCCGGGCGGATCCGGCTTGGCAAAGCGCTCTCACGGATGCGGGACAGAGTAATCCGTGGCTACCGGATGAGGCGAGCTGGAGTCGATTCCAGAGGTGGTGTCAACAAGTATCGCCTGGAGACACTGACCAAGGCGGCAGACATAACGCTTTCTCCAGGGGTTGCAGGGGTTGTCCCACTCGAAGAAATGAATGAACAGGATCACGCAGTTGTTCCAGCGGGACGTGCGGGCCGCACCGTAGTGACAGATTCTGACGACATTCCTGAAGAGGCGAAAACGTCTGCGACCCCTGCAACTCCCAGCAACTCTGCTGAGCTTACTGAGACAATCCCATCCGGGTGGGAGATTGAGTTGTGAAGGAGGCTACCGCCTTGCTCAGCAAGTGCCGTGCTCTGGGGGCAACTGTCACCGTTCGTGGGGATCGTCTGAAGGTTCGTGCCGCTGAGCCGCTGCCAGCCCGCCTCGTAGTAGGGCTAAAGGAACTGAAACCTCAATTGATCATCGCCCTTCAGCGTGAGCAGCACAAGACTTTCGACTGTTGGGTACTTGAGGAATGGCGCCGCGTCCAACTCCACTCGGTCACGCCTCCATGGCTATTCCAGATTGTAGTATGATTGTGGCCTCAAAGTGGGGAATCCGAACCAAGGCCCAACAGGGGGTGAAAGATGGCCCAAGCAATGCCCTCCCCGTACCCTGTCACCATACGAGGTGAACTGACGGAACCCATTAACCCGTGGCTCTTCCTGGTTAAGTGGCTGTTGATCATTCCCCACTTGGTGGTGCTGGTCTTCCTCTGGTTTGGATTGATGGTGGCGTGGGTTATTGCCCTCTTTGCCATCCTTTTCACGGGCAGGTATCCACGAGTGTTATTTGATTTCAATGTCGGCTTCCTACGGTGGCAATGGAGGGTTGGTTTCTACAGCTATTATGCACTGGGTACTGACAAGTACCCTCCTTTCTCTCTGGCGAAGAAGGAAGACTATCCCGCGGACTTGGACGTGTCATACCCTGAGAAATTGAGCTAGGGGTTGGTGCTGGTCAAGAGGTGGCTGCTGGCGATACCTCACTACATCGTCGTCTCCATTTTCCAGGACAACCTGCTGATAGTCCTAGTGCTGATCGCAGGGGTGGTCAACTTGTTCACCGGCAAGTACCCCAAGGACATTTGGGAGTTTGTGATGGGCATCAACCGGTGGACCTTTAGAGCAACCGGTTATGCTGTCCTGGTGACGGATCAGTATCCGCCTTTCCGCCTCGGCGAGTAGATCAGGCTGACCCATGCATGTATTCAGGGAGAGCTTGGAGGCCCCCTGCACTACCCGAACTTGCCCATTCCCAAAGGTTAGGTCAAGTAGAAGAAGGCTCCGACACCAACGCCAAGTGCCTGGCATACCTAACTGAAGAGCTCAAGGAGGCTCTCCTCGGGCTCGGACTTTCCAAAAGGGCACTTCCAGCAAATCTGCACAGGAGGAGTTCTGCAGGATCGGCCATTCATGGAAATCTCGTGGGATAGTGAACGTCACGGCCAGAAACCTCCCCCGGTAGCCCGGACTATGGACCCCTGTTCTCTGGCCACAAGAGTCCGCTAATTTCCCCACCAACCTGAAGCCGCCGTAGACGGCACTCTCCTCAGGGGCATGATGAGCCACGTAGGCGTATAATTCGCCTATGGTTGATTCGCCTGGACAGACGGTCGCTACAAGCCCGCTACTGCTGGTCGTCAGTCACCGCACCCAGGCCACCGCTCGGGCAAACAAGCTGAACCTCATTTAGCTTAGGTGACACGAGAGACATCACCGGTGGCACTACTAGGTAACTTGGCAGACCACCTTCGCAGGTGAAATCAGCTTGTTGGATGTGCTATTTGCGTCAGCATTTACCGGTATCGGGACGTGGGCGCTGAATTCTATTTCCGGGAGCGAGCAAGGGATTCGCGATAAGGATCCCCTCTTGGTAGTGCTCGTTCTATTACAGACCCTTCCCCTGGCGTTGCGGAGCACTGCTCCACTCACATCCTACATCATGATTGTTATGGGCCTCAACTTCCACAACAGCTTGGGATACGAGCTCCTTACTGTGGGTAATTTGCCTCGCTATTTGCCGTAACCAACGTAGCAGCCATCACAGCGTTAGGGCTCGACATCGTGCGCAACAGCATCTAGATTCGCAAGTGTATGAGGTACCTGGCTTAGGACCCTCGCTACTATGACCATATGAATCAGAGTTGGCCCACTCGGCTGTTGTGAAGCCTCACTATGGCCTTTATCCCTACCAGTGGCAGGTTCTGGCCGACATCCTTCGCACCCAATCGTCTCCTCAGCGTCGAACCAACGCTCATCTGCCTACCGGCGCTGGAAAGACCAGAATCGCAGCCACTCCGGTTGCTCCTTTTTTGGAGGATAACAAGATGGACATAGATATGAATACCGTCAGGCTTTTGGGCGCGGCGCAACTGCTTGTTTTTGTAGCCGCCATGCTCAGTGAACCCCTGCTCAAATCAGTGGTTGGATCCGGCAGCATATCCGATATCCTTGTGAATATTTCAAAGAACGTCACCCTGATTCGGATCAGCAATCTGCTTGCCCTGGTTGACAGCCTTGGAACCGTTGTCCTGGCAGTCCTGTTTTATATCGTCTTTCACAGACAGTACGAGATCATCGCGCTTGTGGCCCTGGGATTCTTCTTGGCACACGCAATAACTCGAGCCGTCAGCAAGATAGGGGCTTATGCTTTGATACCTTTAAGCCAGGATAAGCCAGGAATTCGTTGAGGCGGGCGCTCCAGAACCCTCCTACTTTCAAACACTGGGTGACTTCTTGTATTACGGCGTTGATAGACAGGGAGACCGCATACATAATTTGTTCTTCTGCTTGGGGGGGATACTGTGGTATTACCTGTTTCTTGAATCAGGGTACATCCCACAGGCATTATCTATCTGGGGCCTTGCGGGGGTGAGCCTGCTGCTAGTACCTGTGCTGTTGCAGCTTAATGATCGTGATTTCGCTCACCCCGTAATGGTAGTCGGACTTCTATACGTTCCATTCGAACTAGTTCTAGGGGTATGGCTGATAGTTAGAGGATTCAATTGATCTGCAATCGATTCCGAGTCTGCCAAAACAGATATGTACAAAGACTAAATTAGGTTTGATAACCCAGCGGGGTACTGCTACTCTGCCTCTACCCCGAGGGACCCCGACGGGGTTCTGCGGTGAGTCGCGGCACATCGTTTGCCGCTTGAGTAGGCTGTGAGAACGTGAGACCTGAGCCGCTCCCCCGTCTCCACCAAGACCTCCGCGCCCCTGCAATCAAACCAGCGCTATGTTAAAGGTACGGACCAAGGATATTTGTCGAGCATCGCGTCATAGTCCAGGGTCAGGCACTGGCATAGCATCTGGAGTCTACTTCGGTTCCGTCTTGGTAAACTCGGATATCGTTCCCAGTTCACTATCGTCGTCTCGTTCACCCCAATCGTCCTTGCCAAGTCTTTTTGTCTCATACCTTTCTCCAGCCGAGTCTTCTTGATACACTCTCCGAAGGTCGAAGAAGGGTAACGGGATGTGATGAATGAGTATGCATGCGGCTTTACAATCGTATCTGCAGAATGATTGTGTATTGCGACTGCACGGTTGCCCGTGCAGCTACTACGGCGACTCTGGCTATTGTGATTTGTCGCAAGTGCCCATTCGGAAAGTCAGAGCCCGAGGAATGCATCCTCGGGCTCTATCTCTAGATACTCCTGCCTCGATCTCCGGACCCGGAGCCGTCTCTTATTTGACTTCGCCTTCGTGAACGAGCAAGTCAGGGCGCTCAAAGAGGGTAGGGGACGGGCGGTGTTCTCGAACTACACCTGAAACGCAAGCTACCTGCGCTGGTCGCGGCGTAGGTCGAGGCAGTTCATAGGTAATCCGGTCTTACCGCTTCGGAAGGTTTCAGGTTGACCGTTGATATCCGCAGGCTACAATAGCGCCATCTCCATCCTTGATGACCAAGGGGGCACGATGGCAAACGGGCAGATGGTAGTCGTTGACAATTTGGTGAAGGTCTATCCCGGTGGGACACGGGCATTGTCCGGCATAAGTTTCAGTGTAACTAAAGGGGAGTTCGTTGGCTTCTTGGGCCCCAACGGAGCTGGTAAGTCCACAACTATGAAGATCCTCTCTACTCTTCTGAAGAAGACGTCCGGAGAAGTAGCCGTGGACGGCCACAATGTGGATACGGAACCCCATAAGGTAAGGAAAAGTATTGGATTCGCCATGCAAGAGGTAGGACTTGATGACCTGGCCACAGGCTGGGACTTCTTGGTACTTCAGGGGCTATTGTACGGACTAACCCGCTCGCAATCTAAGCTTCGGGCAGCGGAGTTGCTGGAATTGGTAGGGCTTGCAGACGTTGCCAAACGGAAGGTCGGTACTTACTCAGGAGGAATGCGCCGCCGAATTGACATGGTGGCCGCGTTGATGCACAGCCCTCCGATCTTGTTCTTGGACGAACCGACGACCGGTCTCGATCCACAGAGCCGCCTTGCCATTTGGGAGCATTTAGTTGAGTTGAACAATCAGGGAGTGACCATATTCCTCACGACCCAGATGATGGAGGAGGCCGACCGTCTGTGTCAGCGAATCGCCATCATCGACCGCGGCAACATTGTCGCCGAGGGCTCACCTCAATCACTCAAGTCAGAAATCACTCAAGTCAGATGTCGGGGGAGACGTGGTTCAAGTCACATTCGGCTCAATGAGCGAGGCCATCGATGAATCTGAGATAGCAAAGCTGATGGAGATGGTGCGAAAAAAGACTTACGTGCATGACGTGGACGGAACGGGCAACGTTGTCACTATGCAGGTACATAATGGGGGAGAGGCCGCACCGGACCTTATGGCATTGTTTCACGAAAAACAAATGACAGTAACCAATCTCTCAGTTTCAAGTCCCACGTTAGATGACGTTTTCCTCAAGTACACAGGGCACCAAATTCGCTCCGAGGGAACTTCTGGCGATGAAGCAGCACAGTCCGCACGTCAATGGCTGGGGCTAAGCAGCGGGAGGTAACTCGCCATGTTTCGGGAAACCTATTACATCTAAGGTAAAGTCCCGTTTTAGCCACCGGATTAGCTGTGAAGCAGCTTGAACAATGTCTTAACCTGTTCTGGTCCCAACAGACGCCGATGATTGTAGCGCCAGACATACTCAGCAAGATAGAGGGGCAGCCGTTCTCGGCGGACTCCCCCTTTGGCTGTCAGACGCCGCTTGAGATAACCCCAGAAGCCCTCCAAGCCGTTGACGTGGCTCCCTTGCCGATCGCTGAACGCCTGGCTGTGGACCACAAGCCGGTGGACGTAGCCCCCCGCTGCGACGCCCGTGTAGCTGGTAAAGGTGTCCGAGCAGACGATGGAGCCACGTTGCACGCGTTGGTGCAGGAGCGGCAGCAGCGTCTTGGCTTCCACGTTAGGTACCACGTGCGCCCACACCAGGCCACCTCGACACAGGGTCCCAAAGACAGCTTGCTTAGTGGTTCCACGGCCCCGCTTCGTGCCCTGAACACGCTTTGCCAGGCGCCTGTTGCGCCAGGAACCTCCCAGGTAGGTCTCGTCGACCTCCACCACGCCGGAGAAGACATGGGGAACGTCCCGGACCATGGCCTGGCGCACCACGATCAGGGCTCGCAGGACTCGCTTTCGCTCCAAGCGGGCCTCCTGGGCAATCACCTCGGCACTCTGCCCCAAGACGAACCAGCGCAACAGTCGCCGCCACTCCCCTGGCGACAACCGAAGCGGCAGCGCCCTGGGCACCCACTCGTAGTGGCAGGCTGCACAACGACTCTTACCTCGCCGAATGCTCCAGCTCTTGGCGTGTTGACATCGAGGGCACCCAATCTTCCGTCCCATGCCACCATTCTCTCACAGGTGGCTGTTTGGGGACTTTACCCTACAACTTTAGCTTGCCCTTTTTAGGTTGAGTCATCTTCAAAGCGGTATGCCCTTTGAAATAGAGAGTCATCTCATCTGACCCACGCCTGCCATGCTCCCTCCTGTCAAATGATAGCTTGATTGTTTTTGACTTTCTTCTGCCAAATGAAATCTCTCCATCACCCCCCACGTAGGCCGCATGAGTCGCAAGCTTAACGCCAGCACTGACTTCAACATCGCCCGATTCATCGTCAATGTGGATTTTCCACCCAGGAAGAGCCTCAATGTAGCTTCGTGCCTGTATCGCCCGCCAAGCTAACACGAAAGCCCCCACCGCAATGAGAACAGCCGCCCAAGAAGGCAGGTCGCCTGCGAGCCAAGATGAGGGGAACCACTCCCAGATATCTTCAAGCGTATCCATGGCGCACCTCCACTCGGAATTCTATCATCGAGACGAGGGCGCCTGAAATAAATATGCAAGACGCTCCAATTGAGCGTCTTGCATATTTATTATGCTGCCTTTAGTTGCTCTGGTGGACATATCTGGTCAGAATAAGAGCAGAACACGCAGCACCTGCCCTCACTTGGTTTCAGTATCGCTTTGCAGTTGGCGCAGTCAAAGAAATGTTGGCATGCATCGGTAGGCATTTCCGCCTCTTGCACATGGCCGCATTCAGGACACGTGAGTCTAGCCCTCGTTACCAGCTCCATGGCTCCCTCCTTTACAACCTTGCCCCTCGACCTCGGCTTGCTCAACCCAGGTGGCAGCAACGAATAGTCTTGGGTATAGTCCCAAAACAGCCACCTGTGAGAGAATGGTGGCATGGGACGGAAGATTGGGTGCCCTCGATGTCAACACGCCAAGAGCTGGAGCATTCGGCGAGGTAAGAGTCGTTGTGCAGCCTGCCACTACGAGTGGGTGCCCAGGGCGCTGCCGCTTCGGTTGTCGCCAGGGGAGTGGTGGCGACTGTTGCGCTGGTTCGTCTTGGGGCAGAGTGCCGAGGTGATTGCCCAGGAGGCCCGCCTGGAGCGAAAGCGAGTCCTGCGAGCCCTGATCGTGGTGCGCCAGGCCATGGTCCGGGACGTTCCCCATGTCTTCTCCGGCGTGGTGGAGGTCGACGAGACCTACCTGGGAGGTTCCTGGCGCAACAGGCGCCTGGCAAAGCGTGTTCAGGGCACGAAGCGGGGCCGTGGAACCACTAAGCAAGCTGTCTTTGGGATCCTGTGTCGAGGTGGCCTGGTGTGGGCGCACGTGGTACCTAACGTGGAAGCCAAGACGCTGCTGCCGCTCCTGCACCAACGCGTGCAACGTGGCTCCATCGTCTGCTCGGACACCTTTACCAGCTACACGGGCGTCGCAGCGGGGGGCTACGTCCACCGGCTTGTGGTCCACAGCCAGGCGTTCAGCGATCGGCAAGGGAGCCACGTCAACGGCTTGGAGGGCTTCTGGGGTTATCTCAAGCGGCGTCTGGCAGCCAAAGGGGGAGTCCGCCGAGAACGGCTGCCCCTCTATCTTGCTGAGTATGTCTGGCGCTACAATCATCGGCGTCTGTCGGGACCAGAACAGGTTAAGACATTGTTCAAGCTGCTTCAAAGCTAATCCGGTGGCTAACACGGGACTTTACACAAGTTGAATATTACCCTTAGCGATGGTTCGAAAAAGAAGGTGAAGTGGGATATCGCATTTAGTCCTGATAGTGAGTCTGATAAGGAAGATTCTTCGCCGAAGGAAGTTATACCGCCTGCATCACAATCAGAGCCAGATAGCAATGGACAGTAACCTTGCGCAAGCCACGGGTCGTGATGTGATTGAGCGACCGCTGCCCCTTGAGACGGGAGTAGGCTCGTTCCACGGCTTGGCGTTGCTAATAGAGTGCCTTCCATTCAACGGTCTTTTGCTGGGCACCATATCACCTTACGGCCTCTCTGTGCCCCTTGTTGACCATAATGACAGGTTCAGCCCTGTACTGCCGTCGTACAAGGTTGCGAAGGTCTTGGCTCGAATACCCTGCATCTGCCAAGAAGTAGCGGGGTCTGAATTCGCTTGCCGTGAATCTGGCTTCGCTCAGAACGTTGGAGGCTCGTTTGGAGTCATGGACGTTGCCTGGGCTGACGTTGGCGGCTATGGGAAGTTCGCTCTCGCAGTCTACAAGCAAATGGAGCTTCCAACCCAAGGTAAATTCCGTCTTGCCATGCGTGTTCTTCTTCACGCTCCATCGAGCCTGAGCGTCCGACTGCTTGGGCTTGCCACCGTTCACCCATCCTTTGAGGGTGGTGCTGTTGATGGCGACCCGCTTCCCGAAATCAGGAAGGGTAGCGTAATGGTGGCGTACCATCCGGCGAGACACATCCTTGACCAGATGGAGATACTTCCGGTTCGCCAGCTTCGCAAAGAATCGAGAGAACGTTGCCTCGTGCGGGATGGCATTGGGGGACGGGATGCCGCAAGCCTGAGCCACGAACGGGTTGTTTATCAGCGTCCTGATCATCGCTGCCGTGGAAGGAAGCGAGAGGTAGTGCTTCGCAAGGAAGCAACGCCAGAGCGTGTATGCAGGGTGTCCCTTGGGGCCACGTCGGGAAGGGCCTATGAGGGCTTTCAGGAGAGGCGTGTCGTCAAGGGAATCAAAGAGCGACTGAAGCTCTTTGACAATCGGTGGCGCTTGAACCGTTGCGCCGAGAGGAGTAACATCAATGAAGGCCATGTGGAAGGGAACTCTTCCTTGTGGCTAGGGGCAGTAGGTGTTAGCGCACTTACTGTCCCGCTCTTTTGTTTATAGCTGAATTGTATCTGAACGTAGCTACAAAGTCAATAGGAAACGTTGAAATAACAGGGCCAAGTTGCTATGGTTATGTACGAATTGAGACCTATACGAAGGAGGTTGTATCTAATGGGAGATAGTTGGGACTATAAGCTACGAAAAATGGACATCGCTTGGGAGCTTGCCTCTCGGATAATACCTGATGCTGCACAACCGTCTGGTGTATGGACGACCGAGTCTTACATAGGCAAGGCGCAAGAAACCTTGCAGCAAGCATTTGACGTTGTTGATGCCGTATTTCAGGAAGATAAACCGAGCGGTAGACCACCTATGCAATCTCGGCGATAGCCGAATTATGCAAGGCGCTCAATTGAGCCCAACGCCAGCCGATGCTACAATGACCGCGCTACAACCCACCCGCCCGCTTTGACGTAGTGGCTGTACCAAGACTCTCTGCTCCGCCACGAGGGGCTTGTCATGAGACCGTCTAGCATCGCTACCCCTGGCCTAATAGCCCTCATCACAGGGACTACACTCTTTCTCTCTTCTTGTGGGGGCAGCCCGTCAATCTCCGAGGTCGCACCAGGGGCAATGTCTACTGACGAGTATCTCCGGCAAATAGAGCCGCTAGCAGAGCAATATGCCTCAGCACGAGGCGTGGTTGACCGGTTGGTCCAACCGGGTCTTGAAGCGGATAGCCAGGGGGTCTCCGACCTAGAACAGGCCGTCAGCGAAATGGAAGGGGCTAACACGGCCTTCGCCAGCGAAGATTTCCCAGAGAAATTTCATCCACACCGTGAGGCCACATTGTTAGCCTGGCATGCAGGAATAGAAGCCGCCAAGACGGTCAAGCTCGGCCTGGAAAATACTATCGCCATAGGTCTACCTATAGGTGTGACAGACGCCTCTCTTGTCATAGCGGTCAATAGGTGGTTTGGGGTGGAGAATGGGCACCAACGGGACGCGAGTCGCGCCTTGCAGGCTTTGGGGTAGTCGCCACGCCCTTCACTATGGCATCCCCCTCTTTTTCAGCCGCCCCATCCCTTGACAGGTAGGCACGTCCAAGCGAGAATCTGCCCTGCCCGCAGCTACTTTGCTGAAAAGAGTTACGCATGGGACAGAGCATCACCGTAACGGTCAACGGAAAGCGCCACACCCATGATGTAGAGCCCCGGCTACTTCTGGTCCACTATATCCGTGAGGTGCTGGAGTTGACCGGAACCCACGTGGGCTGCGACACCAGTCAGTGCGGTGCGTGCACCGTCCTGGTAGACGGCCTAGCGGTCAAGTCCTGTACCTCCTTTGCCGTCCAGGCTGACGGCGCCACCATCCTCACCATCGAGGGTCTGGCGGAGGGCGATGGGTTGCACCCTTTGCAGGAGGCGTTCTGGGAAGAGCACGGTCTCCAGTGCGGCTTCTGCACTCCGGGAATGATCATGACCCTCTACCACCTGCTGAAGGCCAACCCTGATCCAACGGAAGAGGAGATACGCCGTGGCATTGCGGGCAACCTGTGTCGGTGCACCGGCTATCACAACATCGTGAAGGCAGCGCTGTCCGGCGCACGGAAGATGCGTGCCGGGAGCAAGGGAGCGGCAGGGTGATCCCCGCACCCTTCGAGTATCACGCCCCCACCAGTCTACGGGAGGCGCTGGCCCTCCTCCGGCGCTACCCCGGCGATGCCAAGGTGCTGGCCGGTGGCCACAGCCTCATACCCGTGATGAAGCTCCGCCTGCTCCAGCCCACTCGCCTGGTTGACCTGAGGCGGATAGCCGGCCTGGACTCCATTGGAGAGAGAGCCGGAGCGCTGGTCATTGGCCCTATGGCCACCTACGCTGCGCTGGAGCGCTCTCCCCTGGTCCGGCAACGTGTGCCCGCGCTGGCCGAGGCCGCTGGCCTTGTCGGCGATGTGCAGGTGCGGAGCAGGGGCACCATCGGCGGCTCCCTGGCCCACGGCGACCCCGCAGGCGACCTTCCCGCGGTGATCGTAGCACTGGAGGCCCGCATCCGTACTGCCGGAGGTAGGCGGGCGCGCACCATCACCGCCGGCCGCTTCTTCCTGGACGCCTTCACCACCTCCCTGGGTGAGACGGAGGTCATCACGGAGATCGTGGTACCGGCGCTGCCGCCCGGCACCGGAGGCAGCTATCGAAAGTTCGCCAACAAGGCCTCGCGCTTCGCCGTGGTTGGTGTTGCCTCCTTCGTCACCCTGAACGCCGACGGCACCTGCCGGCGCGTGCGCTTGGGCATTACCGGTGCTGGCTACAAGCCGGCGCGGGCGCGGGCGGCGGAGCGGCACATCCAGGGGCGTGAGCCATCTGAGGCCAACATCCAGAGGGCGGCCGGCATGGCAGCCCGTGGCATCGATCTCCAGGAGGACATCCACGGATCGGCTGAGTTCCGGGAGCACCTGACCCGAGAGCTGGCATACCAGGCGCTTGTGGAGGCATCGGGCCGGGCGCTTCGCTAGACCAACGTTCGTTTAGTAGGGTGGGGAGAGTCTATGGTCACGTACAAGGGTCAGCCCTTGCGGCGCGGAGAGGACCACCGGCTCCTCAGAGGTGAGGGGTCCTTCGTTGACGACATCAAGCTGTCGGGCATGCTCCATGCGGCCGTGCTTCGCAGCCTCCATGCCCACGCTCGCATCCTCTCCCTGAATGTCTCTCCCGCGCGTGATATGCCCGGCGTGGAGGCCGTGCTGACCGCTGAGGAGACAGCGGGCGTGATCAAGGATATCGCTCCCGCTCCCCGGCCGGGCATCCTGGATATGCGGGCTCCGAACCATCCCATCCTGGCGCGAGACAAGGTCTGCTACGTGGGCCAGCCGGTCGCCATCGTCGTAGCCCGTGACAGGTACCTGGCGCGGGATGCCCTGGACCTGATACAGGTGGAGTACGACCCTCTCCCCCCCATCATGGACCCTATGGAGGCCGCCCAGGATAGCTCCACGCCTATCCACGACTCCCTGGGCACCAACGTGGCCCTCCGCGTCCATGAGGGCCAGACGGACCTTGACGCCATCTTCGCCCAGGCCGCCCACGTCATACAGGAGCGGTATGAGGTGCCCCGACTCTCCGCCGTTCCCCTGGAGGGCCGTGCCCTGATCGCCCAGTACGATCCCCAGGAGCAGGCCCTGACCCTGTGGACCTCTACGCAGAGTCCGCATACGGTGAAGGCCCACCTGGAGGAGCTGCTGGATGTACCGTTGCGCAGCGTCAGGGTCATAGCGCCTGACGTTGGGGGCGGATTCGGCCAGAAGCACGAGATATGGCCGGAGGAGATCGCCATAAGCTACCTGGCCGTCAAGCTGGGGCAGCCTATCAAGTGGATAGAAGACCGGATGGAGAACATGGTGGCCTACCATGGCCGCGGTTTCACCGCCGATGCCGAGACCGCGGTCACGGGCGATGGCACCGTCCTGGCTATGCGCATCCGTATCGTTGCGGACGTTGGCGCCTATTTCCTCCACTCCACCGCTATTTCACCCATCAACGCCGCTCACCGGGTGGCCGGGCCGTATCACGTCCCTCAGCTTGATGTCAGCTGTATGGCGGTCATTACCAACAAGCCGCCCGTGGGGCCCTACCGCGGTGCCGGCGGCCCAGAGGCGGCCTTCATCACCGAGCGCACCATGGACCTGATAGCCCGCGACCTGGACCTCGATCCGGTGGAGGTGCGACGACGCAATTTCATACCACCGGAGGCCTTCCCCTACACAACGATCACCGGCTTGACCTACGACTCCGGCAACTTCGCCGCCGCCATGGACATGGCGCTGGAGCAGGCCGACTACTACGGCTGGCGCGCCAAGCAGCAGTCTCAGGACCCCAGCGAGCCGCTCATCGGTATAGGGGTGGCCACCGTCGTGAAGGCGTCGGGAGGCGTGGGCCCCGGGCGCACCAGCAACGCTCGCCTGGTCGTGGAGCCCACCGGCCAGGTCAACGTATATACGGAGGTCTCGCCCCACGGGCAGGGCACCGAGACCTCCTTCGCGCAGATCGCCGCCGATGCCCTGGGCGTGCGCCCCCAGGACGTGCGGGTCCTCCACGGCGATACTGATATGCTCCCTTCCGGCCAGGGGACCTTTGCCAGTCGAGGCCTGACCGTAGGGGGATCCGCGGTCCACGTAGGTGCCCAGGAGGCACGTGACAAGCTGGCTCTCATAGCTGCTCACCTGCTGGGGTGCTCGCCTGAGTACGTTGAGATACGTGATGGTACGGCGTTCAACAGGGAGGACCGTGAGCAGGCGCTGGCCTTCTCGGAGGTGGCCGCGGCCGCCTACCGTCCCGACCTGCTGCCTGATGGCATGGAGCCTGGACTGGACTTCTCCGGCAGCTTCACCCTGCCAGAAAACCCCTTCGGGTTCGCCGCCCATGTGGTGGTGGTCCAGGTGGACCGGGGCACCGGCGACGTGCGCTTCCTGCGCTTCGTGGCCGTCCACGACTCCGGCAGGATCATCAACCCGATGATCATCGAGGGCCAGCTTCAGGGCGGTATCGCCCAGGGGATAGGCCAGGCCCTGGGTGAAGGAATGCTCTACAGCGAGGATGGACAGCCGTTGACCGGCAGCCTCATGGACTACGCCCTGCCGTCGGTGGATGATATCCCAGAGATCGACATGGACTCGTTGGAGACCCCTTCGCCCACGAACCCCCTGGGGATCAAGGGTGTCGGTGAGCTGCCCACCGTGGCCGCGCCGGTGGCCGTGGCCAACGCCGTGCTGGACGCCCTGGCTTCCGCCGGCGTGCGCCACCTTGATGTTCCGTTGACGCCGGAGAAGGTGTGGCGTGGCCTCCAGCAGGGGCGCACCTCATAGTAAGAGCACGCTCTTTGCGGATAGCCTGGCTAGCCCTTTGACAGTAGGGAGGAAAGCCCATGCAGGTGGACCTTCGGACGCCCCCGTCTCATCCCGTTAGCGACATGGTGAAGTTCGCCCAGCGGTGTGAGGAGGCCGGCTTCTCCGGCTGCGGCTTCAACGACACGCAGTCCAACTACCGCGACACCTACGTCGTCATGTCTCATGTCCTCCAGAACACCCAACGTCTGCGGGTGCATCCCGCCCTCACCTGTCCCGGCCCGCGCCACACCTCCGTCGTCGCCTCGTCCGCCAAGACGGTGCAGGAGTTCGGCCCCGATCGGTTCGAGCTCTGGCTCGGCCGGGGCTACGCCGCCCACAGGATGGTGGGCCTTCCCCAGCTCCGCGTCAGCGAGTTTCGGGACGCCGTGGCCAGAATCAAGGCGTTCATGGCGGGAGAGTGGGGCGTCTACCAGCCCGCGGAGGATATCGCCGACCGTGTCCGCCTCTACCACGGCGGCGGCACACCCGTACCCATCTACGTGGCCGCGGGGGGGCGGCTCACCACCCGGCTGGCCGGTGAGCTCGCCGATGGCGTGCTGTTCTCCTGCCCGCTTACCGCGGAGGGAATAGCCCGTAGCCGGGGATTGCTGGCGGACGGGGCGGCGCGGGCCAACCGAGACGTCACCCAGATACACCAGGTTTTTGAGATGCGCTGCCTTGTCCGGGATACCCGCAAGCGAGCGGTGCGGGCCTGGAGCCCCAACCTGCTTCCCATCCTGGCGGGTGCCACGGCGGAAGAGTGGCTGCAGCAGCGCGGCGTCGACTACGATATCGCATCCCTCAAGCCAGCGATTCAGGAGGCGTACGTGGCCATGCAGGCCATGTATCCGGACGCCCGCCATATCCAGGACTGGGAGGCGGGCGAGCGGCTCGCCGAGGTGATACCGCACGAGCTTCAGGAGGCCATGGGGGATAGGATAGCCGTCCTGGGCGACCCGGACCAGGTGGTCAGCCGTATGAAGGAGATCGAGGCGCTTGGCGTGGACCACATCTATATGTACCCGTGCGAGACCTTCAACCTTCCGGAGCCAGAGCTGCGTGCCTTCCGGGAGGTCATAGGCCCGGCGTTCGGTATCTCCACGTAGCCACGCCGGATGATCGCTGACTGTTGCCCCTGCTCCTTCCCCCTCCCTTCCTCACTCCTCCCCCGCATGGCGGAGAGAATGCCTCAGATACTATTTTCAGGCCAATCTATGCTAGAATTACGCCATCATGAGCATACAGACGCTTTCCACCTCTCCCCAGGAGCTACGCAGTCTTATCCGGCGCGGCGAGTTGGTCCGGCCCACCGCCGGTTTCGCGCCCGGCCATGTCCAGGCCAACCTGGTGATCCTTCCCCAGGCCCAGGCCTTCGACTTCCTCCTCTTCTGCCAGCGCAACCCGCGCCCATGCCCGCTCCTGGAGGTCATGGAGCCGGGCGTGTTCGAGCCGGTGCGTACCGCCCCCGGTGCCGATATCCGCACGGACCTGGGCCGCTACCGTATCTACCGCGACGGTGTGCTGGACAGGGAGGTGGAGGATATCCGGGAGGAGTGGCGTGACGACCTGGTGACCTTCATCGTGGGGTGCAGCTTCACCTTCGAGGCTGCCCTGATCTCCGCCGGTATACCAATGCGCCACATCCAGGAGGAGCGGAACTGCTCCATGTACGTCACCAAGATACAGACGGTCCCCGCCGGGGTGTTCTCCGGCCCCACCGTGGTCTCCATGAGACCCATCCCCCAGGACAAAGTGGTCAAGGCGGTCCAGGTGACCTCTCGCTTCCCCAACGCCCACGGTGCGCCTATCCACATCGGTGACCCGGATGCCATCGGCGTATGGGACATCGAGCGGCCCGACTTCGGCGACGCCGTGGCCATCAAGGAGAACGAGGTGCCGGTGTTCTGGGCGTGCGGGGTAACGCCTCAGGCCGTGGCCGCCGCATCCAAGCCGCCTCTCATGATCGCTCATGGGCCGGGCTACATGTTCATCACCGATATGCGGGATGAGGACCTGGCGGTCCTCTAGGCATGCCGCCGCTGGTGGCCGCTCCTCGCTCGCACCGTCTGTACCGGGGAAGCCCTCCATGCCGGCTATAGTGGACGGCCTCTTGCCATGCCGCTGCCTCTTACTATGGCGCTAAAGGTGGACCTGCGCGTGCCCGTTGGCCTGCCGGTGGCGGAAACCGCCGCCTTCATCCAGCGATGCGAGGAGGCGGGCTTCTCCGGCGTTGGCGTCCACGACCATCAGCACAGCGGTCGTGACATCTACGTCACACTGGCCCTGGCGGCGCGGCGGACGTCCCGCATCACCCTCTATCCCGCCACATCCAACCCCGTGACTCGCCACCCCATGGTGCTGGCATCCCTGGCCCACACGTTGGAGGAGATCGCCCCGGGACGTGTCCGGCTCACCCTGGGGCCGGGGTTCCTCTCGGTCGGCAGCATCGGACGCCCCAGGGCAACGGTGGAGGCTATGCGAGAGTCCGTCGTTGCCATCCGGCGACTGTTGGCGGGAGAGAGCGTTCCCTTTGGCACTACTGAGTCCCGTCTTCACAACGTGACCGACCCGCCCACGCCGGTGTACATGACCGCAGCGGGGCCACGCATGGTGGAGCTGGCGGGAGAGATCGCCGATGGCGCCCTGCTGCTCGTGGGGTTGGACGCCAGGGCCGTGGCCGCGGCCCGCCGGCGGCTGGCGGCGGGTGCTCGTCGGGCCGGTCGTGACCTTGCGGACTTCCCAGTCATCTTCATCACACCGCTGGCCCTGGACGGGGAAGCAGAGGCCCGGCGGTGGCCTCAGCGCTGGTTGACCCGGGGCCACCCGTGGATCACCTATCCCAGCAAGGCCAACCTTCACTGGCTCCGTGAAGCAGGCATAGACATCCCGGATGACGTGCAGCCAGAGCAGGTCTCTGATGACCTGGCAGCGCGGGTCTGTGATGCCTTCGGCCTCTTTGGGTCTGCGGAAGAGTGTGCAGACCGTCTCCAGCGGGCGGTGGAGGAGGCAGGGATAGACCATGTCTTTCTCTTCCCCGCTCACACCCTGGAGACCGGATACGTGATGCCGGAGCGGGAGGTTGACGCCTTTCGCCGTGTTATTCTCCCTCGACTGACGGGCTAGTCCAACCAACTTGCCTACAAAACTTGCCCATACCGTGCTTTACGCAGTAAAATGGGTTGCTTATTTTTGTTCCGGGTGGGGAGCCAGACGGAATGCATCCGGCTACACGGGGGATTCGTTGCTGTGCGAGGTGCCTTGGGGCCGTGCCCACGGCACAGCGGCGAAAGGTATGGCCACGTTGAAGGCAAGGCGACGACTGGGCGTCCTGATCGCAGGGGGAACTCTTCTTCTGCTGACCCTGGTTGCCTGCCAAAGGTTTGAGCCCGAGGCGCCTCCTACCTCCACGCCACCGGCTCTGGTGGCCGCGTCCGAGTCAGCCCCGTCGCCCATAGCCTCCCCGGGCCCTGACGGCGCGTCCCTTTTGCAGAGCACGTCTACCCCTACGCCAGAGCCTACGTCCACACCGACTCCTACTCCTACGCTAACCCCCATGCCTGCGCCTACCCCCACGCCCGTGATAGTAGTGGTCACGGCTACACCAACGCCGACCCCCGTCATCATCATCGTGACGGCCACGCCCACACCGACGCTTATCCCAACACCAGCGCCGACACCGACGCCTAACGCAACGCCGACGGTGACACCCACGCCAACGATAACGCCTACACCCTTGCCGACTCTTCCCCCGGGACTCAGGCCTACCTTTACCCCCACCCCCACCCCTACGCCGACGCCGTCACCAACGCCCCCAGTGCCCCCAGTGCCCACGGTCACGCCCACGCCCACGGTCACACCTACGCCCGTGCCTCCCACCCCTACCCCCACGCCCACTGCTACACCCGTCCCCGAGCTTGCCCTGGTGCTTCAGGCGGTGAGGGACTCCCTGGTCCTTGTCCAGACGGGTTCGCAGAGCCGCACCGGCCTGGTGGTTGGGGACGGGACACTGGTGTTGACCACGGCCGATTTCCTGGAGAACGAGCGTGATGAGGACACCACGCTTCTCTCAGTGCTCCATCACAGCGGACTCCACGCCACCGGCGTCGTCTTAGGAAAGGATACGTTGCGCGACCTGGCCGTGATCAGCTTATTGGGAGAGCGCAGCTACCCACCCGCGGACCTGGGCTTTGAGGGGCTGTCGGCGGTCGGGGAGAATGTAGCGATGATAGGGTATCCGCAAAGCTCAGTGGACCTCCCCGGCATCTCCCGCGGCATCGTCACCAACCTGCGCCTCACCAGCGAGGTGAACGTCTGGCTCATTGAGGCGGATGCGCAGGTCAGCCAGGAGTACGGTGGTGGGCCGCTTGTGTCCCTTCAGGGAGAGATCCTTGGCGTCGTTGTGAACGCAGTGCCTCTTCTGCAGGGAGGCCCTATGGAGGGACGTGGCTATGCCCTGAACCTGGATGAGGTCCGGCGTCTCATCGCCGAGCTTAGCTAACACCCAGCGCCGGAATGGGTGCATTGAGTGGTGGCTGCTGCTGAAAAAAGGTGCGTCCTGAGTCACCCTGATTCTGGCTTGGCTTGGGCCTTCCACCTCTCGGTTGCCCGGTGGGCTTCACGGCCGTGACCTTACCAGTCCCTTGGTCACTCAGGACAACCCCAATGTACTCTAGGCCCTTTTCCAGGCTGTCAATGGCTGTTGCGATGGATTTTTGGGGCAATTACCGGACCACCGTTGTCCTCCTTGCACCCAGAGCGCCGACCGGTGCTGTTACTCGTGCCTCATCCTTCTTGGTGATCTGGTGCCGGACGGTTTGTGGGCCGCACTACCCGAAGTAATGATGCGTCGGCTCACTCCTCAATCGTCCCTTTGCAGGATACCTGCTACATACGGTTACTGGCAGAATGATGCCAGACAAGGAGCCGCCCCTCCTGCGAAACCACAAGGGCAGGCGGGCAACGGGAAAGAGGAGGAACCATGTTCAAGTACATCGTAGCGGGAATCCTGGCAATCGGAGTTCTGTCAGCGGGCGTAAGGGTAGCCACCCAGGCCCTCTTCACCGACACCGTGTCGGTGGGCGCGAACACCTTCACCACAGGGACGGTAGACCTGGTCACCTCACCGGCAACGGCGCTGGTGACCTTTTCGGCAATGGTGCCAGGGAATGAAATATACGGTGCCATCGATGTGTCGAATGGCGGCAGCCTGGAGCTGAGGTATGCGGTGAAGAGCACCACCACTGAGAACGTCTTGGCAGCCCAACTGGACATGACCGTCCGTGGACCGGCGGCTGCGTCTACGGGTTGTGACGATGCCGGGTTCGGGACCTTCGGCTCCGGCGTGCTGTACGGAGCGGCCGATCTAGGCAGCACCGGTGGGACCAACCTCATTGGTGACCCCGCCCAGGGCTCACAGGCTGGCGACCGTACCCTTTCGGCCGGCGCCAACGAGTACCTCTGCTTCCAGGTGGCGCTGCCCATAAGCGCCACCGGTCCTCGGGGCGTGACCTCCACCGCCACCATCGACTTCGTTGCCGAGCAGACCGTAAATAACTAATCAACGGTATCAACCCGGTTCCTCCTGACGCTGACGGAGGGTGGTTCCCTGAGCCACCCTCCGTCTCAGGAAAGGAAGAGGAGAGAGTGATGCATCCCACACAGTTTGGCAAGAGGCTCTACAAGGTCATAAACCTGGCGGTCGTAGGCCTCGTCGGTGGCATGGCGCTACTGCTTGCCCTGGTGACGGTTCCAGGCATCGTAGGCTTCAACCCGGTGGTGGTCCTCTCCGGGAGCATGGAGCCGGCCCTCAGCGTCGGCGATGTGGCTGTGATCAGGAGCGTGGACACCTCCGGCCTGCGGGTCGGCGATATCATCACCTACCGCTCAGGCGGGGGCCTCGTTACCCACCGCATCGTTGAAGTGGAGAGGACCGAGTCCGGTCGCCTCTTCCACGTGAAGGGTGATGCCAACAACGCTGAGGACGGCATCCCCATCATCGAGACGAACGTAGTGGCTAAGGTGGTCTACAGTGTCCCTCAGCTCGGATTCCTGGTCACCTTCGCGGACTCCCCCAACGGCATGATGCTCCTGATCGTAGGGCCGGCGGTGCTGCTCCTCATCCTCTGGGCGCACGACTGGAATCGCAAGCGCTCTCGTGCCCGCCAACTGGCTCCGGCAGTGGCGGTGCAGCAGGGGCAGGAGGGATAGCCGGTGTTGCTACGGGCCATACTGGGTCTTCTGTTCGTAACCGTGGTGGCGGGCGGCTTCATACAGGGTCGCACGTCCGCCATGTTTACCAATACCCAGTCGCTCGGCGGCAACAGCTTCACCTCCGGCACCTTTGACCTCAGGCTAAGCGATAGCAATGAGGTCGATCTGGACAACGTCTCCGCCACTTGGACCTACAGCAGCCTGAAGCCCGGCGATACCGTGAATGCCACCCTCTCGTTGAAAAACATTGGGACGGCCATCGGAGACCATGTCGAGCTCTCAACGGTCAACTCGGTGACCGAGGCAGCCTCCGTTCCCGGCAGCACCGGCTCGGTGCCCATGGACCGGGTCATGGAGATCATCTCCTTTGCCTACGATGGCGTGGACAAGCGGGGTCTCATCCCGGACAGCAACGGCAACGGTATCAAGGACCTGGACGACCTGGAGTCCACCGCCATCGACAACCTGGCCCTGACCGATATCAATATCGCCCATACCCTTCAAATGACGGTGCTGTTCAACTACAACCTCTCCACCAACCAGCACCACGGCGACACCGTGTCCATGACCATCACCGTGACCATGAACCAAGTCTCCTCTCAATAGAATTGGAGCAGGTTACACGCTCACCTGACCTACTGGTTGATAATAGACGGGGGCCAACAGCCTCCTGCCACGCTGGATAAACGACGTTGCTTTTCAAACGAAACATCCTCCTGACGTACATTGGGGTCGTCCTCATCCTGGCGGTGGCCGGACTGGGCGTCGGGCTGACCCGCGCCCTCTTCCTCGACCAGGGGGCCAGCAGCGCCAGCCAGATCGGCTCCGACTTCATCACCGCCTACGACGACCTTGAGAGCGGCGGCACCTCCGGCGGCTGGGGCTGGCTGGACACGTGGGCCATCACCGGTACGGTGACCGTCACCTCCGCCAGTGCGCCCTACGCTGGCACCAACCACATGCTGGTGGATAAGGGCGCTGACGCCAAGCGTTCCCTGGATGTCTTCGGCCAGAGTGCCCTGCGGCTGAAGTTCTGGGCCAAGGTCACCGGCCTTTCGGGCCAGAGGCAGGGCCATGCTGAGGTCAGCTCCGATGGCACCAGCTGGACCGAGGTCCGCACCTGGACGACGGGTGATCCGGACAACGTCTACGCGTTTGAGGACATCGACCTCTCGCCGTATACCATGTCCAGCCAGTTCTGGGTGCGCTTCAGCATAGATGGTGCTGGCGGCGGCACCCGGAGCCTCTACATAGACGACTTGGTGATCAGCCAGTAGCCATCCGTCACCAGCGTTCTGTCCCTGGTGCCCCTGTTGAGCTCCTCGCCCTGTCCGTTTAGAATGTCCCCGTGGTCAAAGGCGCACTCATAGGCTTTGCGATAGCCCTGGCAATGCTGCTGCCGCCCATCCTCCACTGGGTGACCTTCCCCCTGGGCCCTCTGATAGGCGGCTTCTTCGGTGGCTCCAAGGCCAGGGTGCGGCCCGCACAGGCCCCTCTCTTTGGTCTGCTGATGGGGTTATTCATGGTGCTGCCGATAGTGGTGCTCCTCCTCGTGGCCAGCACCGTTGCTGAGGCCGCCATTCCCAAGGGGCTGCGGTCGATACTTGAAATAGTCGGAGTGGTCATTGTCCTCTACACCACCTTCATGGGGAGCATCGGTGCCGCCATCGGTGGCTCCCTGGCGCTGAGGCAGGAGGCCAAGGAGCGGGCAGTTGATGGGAAAGGGTGAGGGTGCTCGCCCCAGCCCTGAAGGCTGGGGCACCTATGCCGCCCCGTTATGGGCTTAAACGAAATAACGCGCTATTTCTTGAGCGTTTGGCCTTAGATTCTTCGTCCCGATACGTCGGGCCTCAGCAACTGTATTGCATGTCAAGAGTAGGGTGAGGGTTCCATGGGGTCCTGTGTTTGAGCATGGCGTTCAAGATGATCAGGAACTTGTGCATCGAAGCGACCAGGGCAACTTTCTTGGGCTTTCCTTGCGCACAGAGGCGCAGATAGAAGAAGCGGATGATGGGATTGCACCGTGTTGAGGCGATGGTAGCCATGTACAAGGTTGAGCGGACCTGTGCTCTTCCGCCCCGGATGTGGCGTTGGCCTTTGCGGCGTCCGCTATCGTGGTTGATGGGCGCGACCCCCACCAGGGCGGCAATTTGCTTGCGGTCCAGGGTGCCCAGCTCTGGGAGGTCGGCCAGCAGGGTTGAGGAAAGGACGGGGCCAACGCCGGGCACGCTACGGAGCAGGTCTTCCTTCTCCCGCCACAGAGGGCTTTCCCGCAGGCGGTTGCCCAGGCCATCATCCAACCGCTGGAGGCGTTCCTCTAGCCAGGCCAGGTGCTCCTGGATCTCCTGCCGAAGGGCAGGCATCATGGTGCTTCCTAACCGGTTCTCCTCCGCCGTGCGCATCTGGATGAGCTGGCGCCGCCTTGCCAGCAGAGCGGAGAGCTCTTGCGCCTGGACATCGGGCAGGGGCCGCGGTGTGGGGCACACCCGCTGGGCAAACTGGGCAATGACCTGGGCGTCCAGGGAGTCTGTTTTCGCCAGCAGCCCCAGGCTCTTGGCGAAGTCCCGGACCTGCCGGGGGTTGACCACCGCGACGGGCACACCCTCCAGGCCCAGAGCGCAGGCCGCGGGCATCTCCAACCCTCCGGTGGCCTCCAGAACCACTAAGGTAGGGCCGAGGGTCCTGACGCGCCCCACCAGGTGGGCTATCCCCGCTTCGTCGTTGGGCTCCTGCCATGTTTCCCCGGAGGAAAGCACCGTCACGTCTAGATGGGCCTTGCTCACATCTATGCCGATGAACACCGGTCCGCGTTCCATCACACTCCTTTGGCCCGGTCTTGCGGATGCGGGCTCTCAGACCCTGGCAACTGTCCGGGCTCTTTCTTGTGGAGGCCAGGGCGACCACGCTGAGTCACGGTCTCCTGGGACCGAGAATGCATCGGCCTGCCCTGGCCTGTCTCCACCGCAATATACAAGAATGACATGGGACTCTCAGTCTGTCATTCTGAGGAGTACCGACTCGTCGGGACGACGAAGAATCTAAAGAGGTAGGATGTTTATAAAGTTGATGACCATTACGGGGCCGTCTGGTACAACGCCCGCCCCGTTTACGGGGCGCCTCCGGCATGCTCAGCCCTCCATTTTCCAAGGATGAGCCTTGCCAAAGCCGATTATTCTTTGGTAACGTATCTCCTATGCTTGCCGCTAACGTAGTGAGGCGTTATTGAAGGCATCCCTCTTCGTCACATGCCTGGTCGACCAGTTCTACCCAGAGGTAGGGGAGAGCGTGGTCAAGGTGCTCAGGCGGCTGGACGTTGATGTAGACTTTCCAACCGGGCAAACCTGCTGCGGCCAGCCGGCCTACAACTCCGGGTTCCAGCGTCAGGCCAGGGTTCAGGCCCAGCGCACCCTTGACCTGTTCCAGGACAGCGAGTACGTGGTGGTCCCCTCCGGCTCCTGCGGCAGCATGCTCAAGGTCTTCTCCCCTGACCTGTTCCGCGACGACCCAGTACTGGAAGAGCGAGCCGCGGCCCTAGCGGAGCGCACCTACGAGTTCTCCCGTTTTCTGGTCGATGTCCTGAACGTCACCGATGTCGGGGCCGAGTACCAGGGAACGGTGACCTACCACGCCTCCTGCCACCTGCTGCGTGAGCTGAACACGGAGGGCCAGCCCCAGGAGCTGATCCGAGCGGTCAAAGGGGTGCGGTACGTGCCCATGGACACCGCTGAGGAGTGTTGCGGCTTCGGCGGCACCTTCTCCGTCAAGTATGCCCATATCTCGGCGGCCATCCTTGAGGGTAAGCTGCGGAGCATTGAGGCGACGGGCGCCGATGCCCTGGTGGCCTGCGACTCCGGTTGCCTGATGCACATAGCGGGTGCAATGAGCCGGCGCGGCATGCACGCCCAGCCCATGCACCTGGCCCAGCTTCTGGCCCAGGGAGGACGCCCGTGAGAGTTAGGAGTCAGGAGTTCCAGCGCAGCTCCACAAAGGCCTTGGCGGATGAGCAGTTGCAGACCTCTCTGCGGCGGGTCATCGGCCACTTCGACAATGCCCGCGAGGATGCCATCCAGGAGCTGACCCCGGAGGTGTGGGAGCGCTACAGAGAGCGGGGGCGTGAAATAAAGCAGCACGCCATCGAGAACCTGGACTACTACCTGAGCCTGCTCTCCCAGCGGGTGGAGCGCAATGGTGGAATAGTCCACTTCGCCAGGGATGCGCAGCAGGCAACGGATATCGTCCTGGACGTGGCTCGCTCCCGTGGCGTCAAGAGGGTCGTCAAGGGCAAGAGTATGCTCTCTGAGGAGATGGACCTGAACCATGCGCTTGAGGCCCAGGGCATTGAGGCGGTGGAGACCGACCTGGGCGAATACATTATTCAGCTGGCCGATGAGACTCCCTTTCACATCATCGCCCCGGCTATGCACAAGTCCAAGGAGGAGGTATCGGACCTCTTCTTCGACAAGCTCAAAACGCGTCGACTCACCAAGATCGAAGACATGGCGGCGGTGGCCAGGGACCTACTAAGGGAGAAGTTCCTGCAGGCGGACATGGGCATCACCGGCGTCAACTTCGCCGTGGCCGAGACGGGAACCATCGTGGTCGTCACCAACGAGGGCAACGGCCGCATGTGCACATCGCTTCCCAGGGTCCACGTGGCCCTCATGGGCATGGAGAAGGTGGTGCCGGCTCTGGAGGACATGGCGGTCATGCTGCGCCTGCTGCCCCGCGCGGCAACGGGCCAGCGCATTACCAGCTACGTCTCCTTCATCTCCGGCCCCCGGCGTCGCTCTGACGAAGACGGTCCGGAGGAGTTCCACCTGGTGATCATGGACAACGGCCGGAGCAAGCTCCTGGCGGACCCGGACCTGCGGGAGGCGCTCTACTGCATTCGCTGCGGTGCCTGCCTCAACATCTGCCCCATCTACCGTAATGTAGGGGGCCACGCCTATGGGTGGGTCTACCCCGGGCCCATCGGTGCAGTGGTCACACCGGTGATGACCGGGCTTCCCAAGGCCAAGGACCTTCCCTTTGCCTCCACACTCTGCGGTGCCTGTCGGGAGGTGTGTCCCATCAAGATCAACATTCCCCACATGCTTCTCAAGCTACGGGGTCAGCTCGCTCAAGGGGTATCCGGCCAGCGAAAGGTCTCCTGGGGGGAGAGGTTCGGCATCGGCGTGTGGGCAAAGACGGTGCGGTCGGAGCGCTCCCTGGCCTGGATACGGAGGTTGGTGGCCATGGTGCAGCGCCCCTTCGTCACCCAGGACCGTATGCGACGAGTCCCCCTGCCGCCCTTTTCCAAGTGGACCCGCCAGCGAGATTTTCCGGCCCTGGCGCGCCGCTCCTTCCACCAGCTATGGAAAGACGGGCTCAAGGACAAGGACGCATCGAATGGTCCCTCCTGATCGGAGAGAAGAGAGAATGCCTGGCATCCCCCGTGACGAGTTTCTGGAGGGAGTTCGGAATGCCCTGGGCAGGCCGGAGGGCGGTCGCGCCCCTGAGTGGGTGTCCCTGAAGACGCGCCGTGAGAACCAGCGCCAGAAGATTGTCACTATAGATGCCAGGGCGGAGGCCCGCCGCACCACGCTCCTGGACCGCATGGCTGATGTGGCCGGCCTGAACGGCTGGCACGTCCAGCGACCGGCATCCCTGGAGGAGGCCGTGAGCTACGTGGTCTCCCTGGCGCAAGCCAAAGGCGCCGGACTTATCGTCCGCTCAGACCATGATGTGCTGAACCGGATGCCTCTGGACACGGTGCTGCGGAGCCACGGGGCCAGGGTGACGGTGGTGAAGGCGGGGCGCAACGCACGGAGAGACCGGCTTCGGGACGAGATGGCCAAGGCACAGATGGGCATTACGGGGGTTGACTACGCCGTTGCGGAGACGGGCACCTGCGTTCTGCTTCCCCGCCGCGGCCTCAGTCGTGTGGTCTCCCTGCTTCCGCCCGTCCACGTGGCGGTGGTTGAGGCACACCAGCTCTATGAGACGCTGGACGACCTCTTTGCCATGCGGCGGCTGGCCTTTCAGGAGGGCCGCGGCGACATGGGCAGCAACATGACCTTCATCAGCGGCCCCAGCCGCACCGCCGACATCGAGCAGACCCTGGTCATCGGCGTCCACGGACCCAAAGAGGCCCACCTGCTTCTCCTGGACTCGGGTCCAACCGAGTAGCTTTTTCTATGGGTGGTGAGGCTCCACCGCCGCAATTCCGACGTTTGCAACGGTCTCTAGCGTTTCAGGAGTTCTTGCAGGTTGAGGTACTCTCGCATGGCCCGCTCCGCCGCATCTCGCACCAGGTCGTAGCTGTTGGCTATGGCATCCTCCAGGTTCATCTCCGATGGCGCCGCCACCTCCACGGACTCGATGCCATACTCCAGCACATCCTCGTAGCCAGGCCCCAGGGAGCCGACCACCGCTATCACGGGGACGCCCCAGGACTGGCCCCGTTGCGCAACGGCAAAGGGGGCCTTGTTGTAGATGGTCTGCCCGTCCATCTGACCCTCCCCGGTGAAGACCAGGTCCGCATCGGCCAGGTAGTGCGCAAGCCCCACCACATCGCAAATCAGGTCGGCCCCCGGGAGGAGCTCTCCTCCCAGTAGCGCCACCAGCCCGGCCCCCGTGCCGCCCGCGGCCCCTGCACCGGGCACCTGCAGCATATCTATGCCCAGGTCTCTCTGGACCACCTCCGCGTAGTGGCGTAATGCGGCCTCCAGCTGCTCCATTATCTCCGGGGTGGCACCCTTCTGCGGGCCGTAGATCATAGTGGCACCCTGGGGTCCGCACAGGGCATTCAGCACGTCCGTGGCACCTCGGATGCGGGCATTCTGAAGCCTGGGGTCCAGGCTCTCAAGGTCTATGGACTCTAGGTTGGCCAGTGCCGCTCCTCCCGGGGGCAGGGGCTCGCCCTGGGCATCCAGGAACCGTGCTCCCAGGGCCTGGGCCATCCCAGAGCCGCCATCGTTGGTGGCGCTGCCGCCCAGTCCCACCACGATCTCCTGGTAGCCTGCGTCCAAGGCGGCGCGGATGAGCTCCCCCGTACCGTAGGTGGTGGTGAAGCGTGGGTCACGGCGATCCGGGGGCACCAGCACCAGGCCGGAGGCCCTGGCCATCTCGATGACCGCGGTTCGCCGCTCATTCATCGCACCCCACGCCGCTGGCACTGGCTCTCCCAGGGGTCCGGTAACCGAGGCTTCGAAGTAGCGCCCGCCGGCGTGGTGCCCCTCCTCCGATGATGGAGCGTCCAGAAGCGCCTCCAGCGTGCCATCGCCACCGTCCGCCACCGGCAGCAGCACCGTGTGGGTTTCTGGAGCCGCCCGGCAGATTCCTTCGGCTATGGCTTTGGCCGCCTCCATGCCGCTGAGGCTGCCCTTGAATGCCTGGGGGGAGATCACCACGTTCATGGGGGCATTATATGCCATTCTTGCATGGCCTATGCCACTCATATTGGACGGCCAGGACGGGTACATTATCTTGACCACCCTCTGATGCACGACTACAATCGTCGGGTCGCCTTGGCCTTGGACGTATATGACTTTGCCATATATACGGACTTTGAGCGCTATGAACTCGGACAGACCCTACCAGGACCTGAGGGAACTCCTCCGCACTCTGGAGGAGCATGGGCTACTGCTCCGCGTCCAAAAGGAGATCAACAAGGACACCGAGCTCCACCCCCTGGTCCGCTGGCAGTTCAGGGGACTGGGTGAGCAGGACCGCAAGGCATTCCTCTTCGAAAACGTCACCGATTCCAAGGGGAGAAAGTACCAGGGCTCCGTCTTGGTCGGTGGGCTGGCCGGCTCCACAGACATCTACTGCCTGGGCATGAGGTGTGAACCGGACGAGCTTTCAGACCGCTGGAGATACGCCTTGGACCATCCCCTGGAGCCAGAGATCGTATCAAGCGGTCCGGTCAATGAAGAGGTTCACAAGGGCCTTGGGCTTCTGCGTCACGGCGGCTTTTCCGAGTTCCCCATACCCATCTCAACCCCTGGCTTCGATAACGGCCCGTACATCACGGCTGGCCACTGGATCACCAGAGACCCGGAGACTGGGCGCCGGAACGTCGGCAACTACCGGGGGCTAATCAAGGGGCCCGGGTTGAGCGGCCTTATGTTCGGTACGCCGCAGGATATCTCCAGTCACTGGGAGAAGTGCAGGGCAAGGGGGATTCCCCTTGAGGCCGCAGTTGCCGTGGGGACGGTGCCCGCCGTCTCCTACACGGCCACCCAGAAGGTCCCGCCGGATGTGGATGAGCTGGCCCTGGCCGGGGGTCTGGCCGGAGAGCCGGTGAAGCTGGTGAAGTGCCAGACGGTGGACCTGGAGGTCCCCGCTACAGCCGAGGTGGTCTTTGAGGGGATTATCCCCACGCACTACCTGGAGGAGGAGGGGCCTTTCGGGGAATCGATGGGATACGTCGATCCGCGGACCCTCAGCCCCGTCTTTGAGCTCACCTGTGTCACCCACAGGAAGAGCCCCATATGGGTATCCATCATCAGTCAGGTGACCCCCAGTGAGAGCTCCAAGATCAAGGCGGCCGGCATGGCGACCCTGATCCACCGCTACCTCCAGAAACGGGGGTTCCCCAGCGTCCTTGAGGTCTCCCTGATGGAGCCACTGGTCAACCTCCGGCCCTACGTCGTTCTCAGGATGAGCAAGAGAGACGACCAGGACCCGTGGGCGGCTATGGACGCCTTGCTGGAGTATGGAGACCGGGTGGGGAAGCTGGTCGTTGCCGTGGATGAGGACATAAACCCCCACGACCCGGTTGCCGTGACCTGGGCGATTACCCACAGGTTCCAGCCCCACAAGGATATCAAGGTCGTCAGAGACAGACCCTTCGGCGCAACGCCCATCGGCATGGTGGCGACCCATCCGTCGAGCCGCTACGACAACTCCGAGTCCTCTCTCCTCATAGACGCGACCCGCAAGGCGGATTTCCCTCCTGTATCGCTGCCGAAACGGGAGTATATGGAGAGGGCGCGGGAGCTTTGGGAGGAGTTGGGTCTGCCCCAGTTGCAGCCCCAGGAGCCGTGGCACGGCTACCTCCTGGGCCTATGGCCGGAAGAGTACGATGTGGAGGCGCGGCTGGCTGCCGCAGGCGACTACGACAAGGTGGGAGAGGGTTTGAGGGAGACCAGGGTGGAGCTAGGTGATGGAGAGACACTTGCATCCATGAGGGAGAGATGGGGACGTACCCACGCGGGTAGGGCGGACTAGCCCTCCGGTGTGTGATTGAAAGCTCCCGAAAGCCCAGTTGGTCAAAAACGTCCTAGATGGTGCGCGGTACGAAAGCAGGGAAGTACGTGATGGCAGGAATTGTTCCAAAAAGCTCTCTGGCACCCCCGCCTGAAGGCGGGGGCATAGATGCCCCACCCTTTAGGGTGGGGTCGAAGAGCCAACTTTGAAACCAGTTTCGTGAGCATGACACCAGTAACCAGCCGCGACACCCGTAAGAGAAAGGAATCAGAGTTAGCGTGAGGATTGTAAGTCGATGAAAAATCGCATCACCCTTACCGTAAATGACCAGGACTATGAGATAGAGGTTGAGCCCAGCCGCCTGCTGCTCCATGCCCTTCGTGAGGAGGTAGGGTTGACGGGGACAAAGGAGGGGTGTGGGATTGGAGTCTGCGGGGCATGCAGCGTTATCGTGGATGGCCGTCTGGTAAGCTCTTGCCTTACCCTGGCCATCGCCAACCATGGCAAGAGTATTACCACCATAGAGGGTCTGGTGAAGGAGGGCGACCTCCATCCCCTCCAGCGTGCCTTCATTGAGCATGGCGGATCGCAGTGTGGAATCTGCACCCCGGGCCAGATCATCGCGGCCAAGGCGCTCCTGGACACCAATCCGGACCCCTCGGAGGACGAAGTCAGGGAGTGGATGTCCGGGAACCTCTGCCGCTGCACTGGCTACTACAAGATACTGGAGTCGGTGATGGCCGTGGTGCGGCAAAAAACCGCCGTCGGCGCTGGCGGCGAGGCCCCGGGGTGTTAGGGTATCCATATCGGAGACGGTTGTGTCTAGCACCCCCGCCTGAAGGCGGGGGCATGGATGCCTCACCCTTATGGTTATCAACTTGCTAAGTCGACACCCTACTCCGCTCGTATGGTTCGACACGCCCACCACGAGCGGAGTAATAATCCCGCTCATCCTTGTATCTTAATAATGGACGTGATAGACCGAATCGTCCTAGGTCCTCCAGAGACCGTGGCTCAGCAGGGTCGTCACGTCCAACCCAATCGGAGCCCGAACAGTTGATAGGGTCTAAAGAGCCCGTATGTTGCAAGGTCGGGCCCAAAGGGAGGGGAGAGTGAGAAAGGCTACTGAGATCTACGTGGGGATCGATATATCCAAGGAGAGCCTGGATGTGGCCCTGAGGCCCACCGAGAGAACCTGGCAGGTAACCAACACCCAGGATGGTATCGGGGAACTGGTGGTCTTGGAGGCTACCGGAGGCTTCGAAACCCTGTTGGTAAGTGTTCTGGTAGAGGAAGGGCTGCCCGTCGTGGTGGTCAACCCACGACAGGTGAGGGACTTCGCCCGTGCCACAGGGAAGCTGGCCAAGACCGACACCATAGATGCCCAGATCCTGGCTTTGTTTGCCGAACGGGTCCGGCCCACACCGCGGCCCCTGGCCGATGACGCTCTGAGGGAGTTGAGGGCCCTGACCGCCCGTCGGCGTCAGCTGCTGGAGATGATCACCCAGGAGAAAAACCGTCTCAGGATGGCCTCTCCACGGGTTCAAAGTCAGCTGAAGGAACATATCAAGTGGTTGGAGCAGCGATTGAAGGAGTTGGATAAGGACCTCACCGACTTCATCGGTTCCAGTCCCCTCTGGCAGGCCAAAGACGACCTCCTGAGGAGCACGCCGGGGGTAGGCCCGGTACTCAGCTCCACTCTCTTGGCCGACTTGCCCGAGCTGGGTAGCCTCAACCGCCGGGAGATCGCTGTCCTGGTGGGTGTGGCTCCCTTCAACAGGGATAGCGGGGCCATGAGGGGTAAAAGAACCGTCTGGGGTGGGCGCGCCCAGGTACGGACCACCCTCTTCATGGCTACCCTGGTATCCACTCGCTTCAACCCCGTGATTCGAACCTTCTACCAACGTCTGTGTGCTGCCGGCAAGCCCAAAAAGGAGGCCCTCACCGCCTCCATGCGCAAGCTCCTCACCATACTCAATGCGATGCTCAGACATGATCTTCACTGGAACCCTGATTTGTATATAGCTAAACCCTTGACAGCTCAAGACAGTTGCTGAGCCTGTCGAAGGAAATGAGCGGGACAGGATATTTCGTTTAAGACCATCAGGGTGGGGTAGAGAAGAGTAGGGTGGAGTCGAAGAGCACGGTCTGGATGACCTCATAGACGGCACTAGAGAGGGAAAGATGGCCAGGGCAGAGACGTTTTCCGTTGTCGGGCAGAGGGTCAACCGGTTCGAGGGATATGAGAGGGTTACCGGGGAGGCCAAGTATATAGCCGATGTCGTGCTTCCGGGTATGTTGGCCGGGAAAATCCTGCGTAGCCCGTACCCTCACGCCCGTATCCTCAATATAGATACCAGCAAGGCGGAGCGTCTGCCCGGCGTGCGCGCCGTGATCACCGCGGATGACACGGTCAAGCAGGGCTGGGGCGCATTCATCCAGGACCAGTATCCCCTCACCTTCGGCACGGCCCGCTACGTGGGCGACGAGGTCGCCGCCGTGGCCGCCGTCGATCAGCACACCGCGGAGGAGGCTATCGAGCTCATCGAAGTCGAGTGGGAGGAGCTGCCGGCGGTCTTTGACTCGGAGGAGGCGATGCGGGAGGGCGCACCGCTCATCCACGGTGACAAGGAGCGCAACATCGCCATACGCATAGACGTAGAGCGGGGCGATGTCCAGAAGGCCTTTGCCGAGTCTGACCTGGTGGTGGAGGACACCTTCCAGAGCATGCACCAATGGCACTGCGCCATTGAGACCATCGGCAGCATCGCCCAGTATGCCAATGGCAAGTACACCATTTATATGAACACCGCGACCATCTTTATGGCCCGTGACCGCATCGCCCTGGCCCTGGGCGTGAGCGAGGCGGATGTGCGCATCATACAGACCGCCGTGGGTGGTGGGTTCGGCGGCAAGTCCTGTGACGATAACAACGCCATTATTGCCGCCCTCCTGGCCCGGAAGGCGCAGAGGCCGGTCAGGATCATCAACACCCGGGAGGAGGAGTTCCTGGCAGGGAGCCGGCCCCGTGTGCCCATGAAGGTCTGGGTCAAGATCGGTTTCATGAAGGATGGACACATCAGGGCCAAGCAGCTCCGCATTGTGGCCGACAACGGGGCCTACTCGGGCAAGGCCCCGGCCGTCACCGGCGTCGCCGCCCTGCGCCACGATACCGCCTACAAATACTCGGACGTGAAAACGGAGGCCTACCTGGTCTACACCAACAAGATACCCACGGGAGCCTTCCGAGGTTTCGGCAACCCCTCAGCCGAGTGGGCCATCGAGCAGCTCATCGATGTCGCTGCGGACCAGTTGGGCATCGACCCAATGGAGCTGGCCCGACTCAACGCCGTTGAGCCTGGCTACATCTCGCCCCACGGCAACCGCGTCGGGAGCTGTGAGCTCAAGCAGTGCATCGACATGGTGGACCGGATGATCGACTGGCGGGAGAAGCGGTCAAACAGGACGCCCAATCGTGGCCTCGGCATGGCCTGCACCGCCCACGTCAGCGGCAAGCGGCACTTCATGGATTATGATGGCTCCTCCGCAGCGATCAAGATCAATGAGGATGGCAAGGTCAATATCTTGAGCGGAGAGGGAGAGACCGGACAGGGTGTCTGGACCACCATGTGCCTGATTGCCGCGGAGGAGTTGGGCGTGCCCCTGGCGGACGTGGCTATATCCCAAGCGGATACGGACCTGAACAGCTACTGCCTGGGGGCCTTCGGAAGCCGCGTGACCTACGTTGCCGGTAACGCCGTGAGGGACGCCGCCGCCAAGGCGAAGCAGCAGCTCTTTGAGGAGGCGGCCGATCTCTTGGACGCCAACGCGGATGAGCTGTCCTCTCGGGACGGAAGAGTCTTCGTCAAGGGAGCGGAGTCGCGGTCCGTGACCGTTGCCGAAGCAGCACGGGCGCGGCTCTTCCGCCGCGGTGGCGAGCCGATTATGGCCTTTGGCAGCTTTGACGCCGATTCCGTGATGCAGGACCCCACCCGCTACGGCAACGAGTCGGGCGGCTATAACTTCGGTTGCCAGGCCGCCGAGGTTGAGGTGGACACGGAGACCGGCCGGGTGAAGATACTCAACTACGCCTCCGCCGCTGATTGCGGCACCGTGATCAACCGCATCGGTGCCGAAGGACAGGTGGAGGGCTCGCTGGCCCAGGGTATCGGCTATGCGCTGATCGAAGGAATGAGGTTTGAGGACGGCCAACCCGTGAACCCCAACCTCTCCGAGTACAGGATTCCTTCGATGCGGGACATGCCCAAGTTGACCTACGGTTTCGCCGATTCCTACGAACCCACCGGGCCATTTGGGGCCAAAGGATTGGGTGAGCTGGGAACGGACCCCACCTCGGCGGCCATCGGCAACGCCATCTTTGATGCCGTGGGCGTCCGTATAAAGACGCTGCCCATAACCCCGGAGAAGGTCCTGAAGGCCCTCCAGGAAAAAGAGAGTAACGAGAATATCTCTCTTTAAGTTCATAGATCCTTGGTATTGCTGGGTAGCTGTAGATTCCTGACTGAAAAGTGGAAGTGAAGAGATGGTTGATTTCGAGTACGTGGAGCCAACGAGCCTGGGGGAGGCGTGTGCCCTGCTGGACCGCCATGGCGAGGATGCCAGGCTCATCGCCGGCGGCACCGCGGTGACCATGTGGATAGGCCAGCGCCTTCTTCTTCCGGAGGTTCTGGTCAGCCTGGCCAAGATACCCGACTTCGACTACGTCCGCTTCGATGTTGCGGACGGCCTCAGGATCGGCGCGGGGGCCCGTCACCGTGATGTGGAGATGGCGTCCCTGGTCCGACAGCACTACCCACTCCTGTACGAGACCTTCCGCTTCGTTGCCCAGCCGCGCATCCGGTACATGGGGACCGTCGGCGGCAACCTCTGCATAGGCGACCCTCTCACTGATCCGGGCGCAAGCCTCATTGCGCTGGATGCGGAGGTCACGCTGACCAGCAGCAGGGGGGAACGAACGCTACCCTTGGAAGAGTTCTTCCTCGACTACTATCAGACGGCGGTGGAGCCCAATGAGATCCTCATCGAGATCCATGTGCCGCCGCCCATTCCTGGGCTCAACTGGGCCCACATCAAGTTCACCCCTCGGACGGTGGAGGACTTTGCCACCGTGGGCGTGGCCGTGGCATTGAGCATGCGGGACGGCCGCTGTGATGATGTCCGGATGGTGCTGAACTCCGTTGCGCCTACCATCCTCAGGGTGAAGAGGGCTGAGGAGGTGGTGCGCGGTAAACAGGTGACGGATGAGCTGCTTGCAGAGATGGGAGCGGTCGCGGCCACAGAGGTCGACCCTACCGATGACATACGCGGCTCCGCCGACTACAAGCGAGACCTGGTCAAGGCGCTGGTCCCGCGCGCGGCAAAAGAGGCCCTGAAGCGGGTAACCGGTTGAGGGAGCCTGCAGGTTCAAGAGGAGGGCGGACTCCCGTCGCTCTGCCCGTCGTGGTAACAATCTCCCGATTTTGCCTGGGTATACTGCTCTGACAAGCGACGCATTGACACCACCGCCAACCCAGAAGGAGCGGCGCCCGCTGTTCTTTGGCTGGAAGGTTGTCCTGGGCGCATTCCTTGGTGAGATGACCAGTGTCATCGCTGGTCCCCCGGTCTTCGGCTTCTTCATTATACCCATGACCCAGGCGATGCACGTGGGTCGTGGCCTCTTCACCCTCGCATTCTCCATCCGGGCCGTCATGGAGGGACTGAGCGGCCCCGTCATCGGCCCCGTGGTGGACCGCCACGGCCCCAGGGCACTGATGGTTATCGGCAGCATCGTGAGCGGGCTGGTGATCATGAGCTTTGGCGGTGTCCACGCCTTTTGGCAGTTCGCCGTTGCCTGCGCTCTCTTGGGAGTGGCTGCTGCCGCTGGTATGGGTCGGATCGTGACCCTGGTCACGGTGGCACGCTGGTTCGTGAGGAAGCGGGGTCGTGCCGTCGCCTTCGCCACCACCGGGTTCTCAGTGGGAGTCGCCCTCTTGGCACCCCTTTCACAGGCCCTTATCAGCGCGATAGGGTGGCGTCTCTCCTGGGTTATCTTGGGCGGCCTCCTGTGGCTCCTGGTGGTTCCAGCGGCATTTGCCTTCATGCGGAAGAGCCCCGAGTCCATGGGCTTACGGCCTGATGGCGAACCTGTGGGCAACGGGGGTGAGAGTACCTCCTCTAAGTCCGGTCCATCCGATAAAGCCGACCTCTCTTGGACCCTGGCCATGGCGGTGCGCACCAGGTCCCTATGGCTCCTTGAGCTGGCGATCATCCTGGGAGCCACGGCGGTGCCGGGGGTGACCTTTCACCAGGCGCCGGTGATTCTGGACAAAGGCCTCGGTGTGCCCATTGCCGCAGCGGCCATATTCATCTTTGGTATTGCCAGCGGCTTCTCGAAGGTGGGCTTTGGCTTCCTCGCCGAGCGCATTCCCGTCCAGTATCTCTTCATCGGCTGCATGATGGGAAGCAGCGGTTCCTTGCTCCTCCTGCTCAACGCCGACTCCACCTTGATGGTCGTCGCCTACGCCGTCACCTACGGCCTGTTGCGGGGAGGCTTCCCAACCCTTGAATCAGTCATCTGGGCGGATTACTTCGGACGCACCTCCCTCGGCACTATCCGGGGCGTCTTTCAGCCCTTCATTCTTATCGCCAGGGCCAGTGGACCGCTTATCGCCGGGGTGCTCTTTGACCTGACCAAGGACTACGATCTTGCCATCACCACCTTTATCGTCATGTTCATGGTCGGCGGGTTGGTCCTGATATTCGCGCCACCGCCGCGATACCCGACCTCCGTCCGGCAAGCGACCGAGGGAACGTAACCAAGGACCCCTCATACACTGGGAGTCCCTTCCTCTCTTGCGGGGGAAGAGCCGAAAGCGTCAGGATGAGGGCCCGGTGGTGGTAACTTAGCATGGGCCTTTGCTACAATGCGCCCATCGGCCGCCGTTTGAATTGGAGTGTCGTCGCCAGAGGGTACACCATGCCGACAAAAGAGGAGCTGAAGGCCCGGGTCTGTGAGGCCATCGACCAGCGGGCTCAGGAGATCATCGGCATCGCCACTCGCGTCCTGGAGCACCCGGAGCCCGGCTTCCGTGAGGTCCAGACCGCTCAGTTCGTGCAGCGGCAGATGGATGCCCTGGGGCTGCCCCATCGGGATGGCCTGGCCCTGACCGGTATCAAGGGTTGGCTGGAGAGCGGCGCTTCGGGGCCAACGGTGGCGGTCATCGGTGAACTGGACTCCATGGTCGTTCCCGAGCATCCCTTCGCAGACCCGCAGACCGGCGCGGCCCACGCCTGCGGCCACCGTTGCCAGCTAGCCATGATGCTGGGTGTGGCCATGGCCCTGCGACACTCCGGCGTCATGGATGACCTGGCCGGTCGCGTTGTCCTCTTCGCCGTGCCCGCCGAGGAGCTTATTGAGGTGGAGTATCGGAAGGAGCTCCGAAGCCAGGGCAGGGTGGAGTTCATCGGTGGCAAATCGGAGCTCGTGAGGCTGGGCGAGTTCGATGACATCGACATGGCGATGATGACCCATACCACCATCGGCCAGAATAGTGGAAAACTGAGGCTCCCCGGCACCAGCAACGGCCTGGTGGTGAAGCACATCCAGTACCTGGGACGGGGCGCCCACGCCGGCGGCTCGCCTCACAAAGGGATCAACGCCCTGAACGCCGCCATGCTCGGCCTCCAGGCCGTCCACTCCCTGCGCGAGACCTTCCGGGGCGACGATACCGTGAGGGTGCATCCCATCATCAACCGTGGTGGTGACGCCGTCAGCGCCGTCCCCGCCGACGTTTGCATGGAGACCTTCGTGCGCGGCAAGAGCGTGGAGGCCGTTCGCCGGTGGGACAGGCGGGTGGACCGCGCCCTACGCGCCGGGGCCATGGCCGTGGGCACCAGGGTGCGTATCACCACCATCCCGGGCTACCTGCCCTTGAACAGCGACAGGGACTTGACCGCCCTCTTCCGGAGCAATGCCGTCTCCCTGGTTGGGCAGAAGCACATCAACCCTGGAGAGCACCTGACCGGCTCCACCGATATGGGCGATATCAGCCACATCATGCCCGCCATCCATCCCTACGCCATGGGCGCTACAGGCGCGGCCCACGGAGCCGACTACGTGATCGAGGATTATGACCTGGCGGTCATCAACCCGGCCAAGGTCATGGCCATGACCGTCATCGACCTGCTGGCCGGTGGCGCAGCCGGGGCCAGGGAGCTCAAGGCCAGGGCCAAGCCCTCCATGACCAGGGATGCCTACCTGAAGCTCATGCGCGGCTTCGCCCGTGAGCAGGAGTGGGAGGAATAATAAGTAGGTAGGAGAAATTAGCATATCTCCGCCAGCTTCTGGGGCTACAGTCAATATCTAACGAGCAGAGCTCTTGAGTGCCGCCTGAAGGCGTGGGGTAGCTGTCCGACCCTTATGGGCTTAAACGAAATAGCGCGCCATTTCTTGAGCGTTTGGCCTTAGATTCTTCGTCCCGATACATCGGGCCTCAGAATGACAGGCTGAGAGTCCCATGTCATTCTGAGGAGTACCGACTCATCGGTACGACGAAGAATCTAGAGAGGTATGATGTTTATAAAGTTGATGACCTTCAGGGTGGAGCCGAAGAGTAAATTTTGAATCCAGTTCTACAAAAGGGAGTCCTCTATGCCAACCATCGCTGAGCTGAAGCAGACCGCCGTCGCCGCCATAGAGAGGCGCAAAGAGGAGATCATCGGCATCGCCAAAACAGTCCTCACCAACCCGGAGACGGGCTTCACCGAACAGAAGACCTCCCGCCTGGTACAGGAAACGTTCCAGTCCCTGGGTATCCCCTTTCGCTCGGAGTTGGCCATTACTGGGGTGAAGGGTCTCGTTAAGGGCGCGGCCGGCTCCGGTCCCTCCGTGGCTATTATCGGCGAGCTGGACTCCCTGCGGGTGCTGGAGCACCCCTACCACGACGAGACCACCGGTGCCGCCCATGCCTGCGGTCACCACGCCCAGATCGGCAGCATGCTGGGGGCAATGATGGGCCTGACGGTGCCAGAGGTCCTCGGCTCTCTGTCGGGGAGGATCGTCCCCTTCGCCGTGCCCGCCGAGGAGTTTATCGAGGTGGAGCGACGCCTGCGCCTGCGCGAGGAGCGGAAGCTCGAGTTCATGGGTGGCAAGCAGGAGCTGATCCGCCTCGGTGAGTTCGACGACGTGGATATGGCTATGATGTGCCACACCAGCAGCGACCGCGTCAAGCTGGCCTTGGGCGGCACCAGCAACGCCCACGTGGTCAAGTACGTGCGGTTCATCGGTCGCGGCGCCCACGCCGGCGGCTCACCACACCTGGGTATCAACGCCCTCAACGCCGCCACCTTCGCCCTCTCCGCCATCCACGCCAACCGGGAGACCTTCCGGGAGCAGGACGTGGTCCGCGTCCACGGCATCATTACCCATGGTGGCGAGGCGGTCAGCGCCGTGCCCGCCAGCGTAACCCTGGAGTGGCGCGTCCGGTCCGGCAACCTGGAGGCGTTGGTTCAGAATAGCGCCAAGGTTGACAGGTGCTTCAAGGCGGGGGCTATGGCGGTGGGTGCCAGGGTGCAGATCACCAATATCCCGGGCTACATGCCCATGCGCAACGATCCGACCATGCAGGACATCTTCCATGAGAACGCCGTCGAGATCGTGGGTCGGAGTGGCGTCAGGGTAAGGAATCCCCGCCACAACGGAGGCGGCTCCACGGATATGGGGGACCTGAGCCAGGTCCTGCCCGTGCTGCATCCCTACTGCGGTGGCGCCACCGGCACCGGCCACGGCGACGACTACGTTGTCAAGGACTACGACCTGGCCGTGATCAATCCGGCCAAGGCCATGGCCATGACCGTGATCGACCTGTTGGCTGACGGCGCCGCTGGGGCCAGGGAGGTAGTGGCAAAGGCCGAGCGGCCCATGACCAAGAGCAAGTACGTCGCCTTCCAGCGCACGCGCGCCGAGGTCATTGAGTTTGACGGCGCCAAGGCGTAGAGTTTCCTAGGCTAGCGCTCGACTCACTGCTTGCGTATGAACCCCTACCTCATGGCTGGTCATCAGGGGAGCATACCGTATAGATTCTTCGGTCGTCCCGATTCTATCGGGACTCCCTCAGAATGACACAACCTTATAATCCTGTCATTCTGAGCCCCGATCTATCGGGACGAAGAATCTAAGGCCATTTGTGCAGATACATCGGAATTTACTATGACAATACGTGGTGCTTGGACTTGGTGCTAGGGAGCCTGCTGCCCCCACCGGTCATAGGAGGTCACCCGCTCCATCCCCTTGCGCCGGCTGCCCCCGAAGTGCTCGTCTCCTCCTGGATAGCCCACGGGGATGAGTGCCGCCGTCTCCATGTTCTCAGGAATGACCAGCAATGCCTTTATCTCCTGCTCGTACCGGCGGTGTCGAGTCGTCAGGCAGGTGCCCAGGCCCAGGCCGCGGGCCGCCAGCATCAGGTTCTGGATCGCCGGGTAGATGGCCGCTCCCTGGGTGATGGCGCCTCGGGACGACGCCCCAGCGGGGGCATCCACACACGCCATGATCAGTACCGGCACCTCTCCTATGTGCTGGGCCAGGTGGTCGGCGGCCCGGTACACCGGCGATGTGGCCCGCTCAGGGTCCGGCGGCGCTCCGCCACGGGCCTCCTCTGTTGCCTTCCAGTAGTACTCACCAATGCGCCGCTTCACCTCTGCGTCCCGAATTACCAGGAAGTGCCATCCCTGGCGGTTGCCGGGGCTGGGCGCTCGTATAGCCGCCTTGACCATCTTTTCGATGGCGTCGTTGGGGACGGGGTCGTCCGTGAACATACGGATGGCTCGCTGGGTGCGCATGGCCTCAAATAGGGAGATGTCCGTCACGGTGTACCTCCAGGCTTAGTGCGTTTGCCGGCTCTTGGCCTGTACGATAACATCCTCGATGGCCATCATCGTCTCATCCAGGCGTCCGTCGTGGTTGACCACCACCCGGTCGAACTCGGGCTGGCGCTTCATCTCCTTCTCCGCCGTGGCAAGCCGTCGCTCCAGGTCGGTGTCGCTATCTGTCTTGCGGCCTCGCAGCCGAGCCTGAAGCTCCTCCATGGAGGGTGGTGCCAGAAAGATCAGCAATGCCCCGGGCACCTGAGATTTGAGCGTGTGGGCGCCCTGGACATCCGTCTTCACAATGACATCCCTCCCGGCTTCCATTGCGTCCTCAACCTGGGCGCGAGGGACCCCGTAGTGGTGGCCGTATACCTCGGCGTGCTCCAGGAACTGGCCCCTCGTCACCATCTCCTTGAACTGTGCCGTATCCAGGAAGATGTACTCTTCGCCATCGCGTTCACGGGGGCGGGGAGGCCGGGTAGTGGCGGTAACCACGAAGTGCCACCCACGGTCTAGGCGCTTCATCCTATCCAGAACGGCGTCCTTGCCCACCCCAGAGGGGCCAGAGATAACCACCAGCATGGGGTGCGCATGAGTGACCAACCGCTTATGCCTCTTGGTAACCTGCTGCTACGACCTTGAGGTCGTGCCAGAAGTTGGGATATGAGATACCGGCGGACTCCGCCCCCTCCACCTCCGTCTCGCCGTGGGCCAGCAGACCGGCCACCCCCATGGTCATGGCCAGACGGTGGTCGCCGTGGCTCTCCGCAGCGCCGCCGTGCAGCATACCGGTGCCCCGGATGATCATGCCGTCGGGTCGCTCCTGGATATCAGCACCCAGGCGGGAGAGCTCCCGCACCGTGGCGGCGATCCTGTCCGACTCCTTGACCCGTAGCTCCTGGGCGTCCCGGACCACCGTCTCCCCACGGGCGAAGCAGGCGGCCAGGGCGGCAACAGGTACCTCGTCGACCATGCGGGGGATAAGGTCGCCCACTATCTCCGTGGCCACCAGGTCGCTGGACTCGGCGGTGATGTCGGCCACCTCCTCGCCGCCCTCCTCGCGTACGTTGGAGATAGTGATCTTCGCCCCCATGGCTGTCAGCACCTCGATGATACCCGCTCGGGTGGGGTTGATGCCGACGTTCTGTACGGTGATGCGGGCCGATGGATGGCACACCGCCGCTACCAGCCAGTAGGCGGCGGAGCTTGTATCCGCCGGCACCCGCACGTCTATGGCCGTCAGTGGCTTGCCGGGCTGCAAGAGGATGCTCAAGCCGTCCTGCACCAGGTCGGTGCCCATGGCACGTAGCATCCGCTCGGTGTGGTCCCGGGATGCGGCCGGCTCGTGAAGAACGGTCTTCCCCTGGGCGTAGAGTCCGGCGATGAGCAGGCAAGACTTTAGCTGGGCGCTGGCGACTGGCATGGCGTATTCAATGCCGTGCAGGTCGCCGCCCCTGATGGCCAGAGGCGCTAGCGAGTCCTGGGAGCGGCCCATCACCTTGGCGCCCATCTCCCGCAGCGGCTTTACGATGCGGTCCATGGGCCGGGAGCGCAGCGACTGGTCACCGGTGATGATGCTGAAGAATGGCTGACCCGCCAGGAGGCCGGAGACCAGGCGCATGGTCGTGCCGCTGTTGCCCGCATCCAGGGCCTCCTCCGGCTCACTCAGTCCGCCCAGTCCCTTACCCTCGATGGTAAATATGTCCTCGGCCTCGTTGCCGCTGGGGGCTGCTTCACACTGGATGGATGCGCCCAGTCCCCGTAGGCAGCGCAGCATGGATACCCGGTCATCGCCCACGCAGAAGTTGGTTACCGTGGCCGTCCCCTGGGCGATGCTGTTCAAGAGGACGGCGCGGTGTGAGATGGACTTATCGCCTGGTGGAGCAACGGTCGCTTCCAGGCGTTTGGGGGAGGTGACCCGCTCTCGCATGTGCCTAGTATACCTGTTGTGGCCAGCGGTGGTATGGTTGCTGCCCCGTCGCTTCAGGCGGTTGTGGTCAAGCCCGTGTTATTCGTACGGCAGGGAGTTGAGAAAAGCTACCAGCTCAGAAAGCTCCTCCTCCGTCAGACGCGACGTGGCCCCGTGCCGGTCTCCACGGTTTCCGGAGGTCAGCACATCCAGCAGGGTAGGGGCGCTGCCGTTGTGGAGGTAGGGGGCCGTGGAGTAGAGGCCCCGCAGGGAGGGCGTATCGAACAGTGGGCCGGCGCGTTCGCCAGGGCCGTCTCCCGTGCCCACGTCGTAGGCAGCCCCGTTCGTATAGGCGGGCCCGCCGTGGCATTGAGCGCAGCCCGCCTCCGCCGATTCGAAAAGCCCCTTACCCCGCTGCGCGGCTGCGCTCAGGGAGCCGTCCGACTCCAGTTTGGGGTTTGGCGGGAAGCCCATGTACCCAAGGAACGCCGCTAGCTCTTCGTTCTCCTCCTCCGAGAGGCCCGTTCCCCCCTGTCGTCCTCGGATGGTCGCCTGAAAGTCGAACAGGTCTACCCTGTCTCCCGACCAGTGGTACGGAGGCGTCTGCCGGAGTCCCCGCATGACCGGCGTATTGCGTGGCCCGTCGGGGAACAGCCATGCCCTTCCGTCCTGCTCTCCTTCTATGTGGCAGCTTGCGCAGCTTATCCACCTGTCTCGCGCCAGCTCAGGCCTTGCCGAGCTGAAGAAGTGTCGCTTACCCGCCTGGACCATGGGCGGGAGCAGGCTGATGGTCACCTTTACGCGCCTGGCCTCCCGGTTGAACTTCAGGTTCAGCACGGAGATGTCGTCGGAGAGTAGGTTGGCAACGTAGGCCCTCTCTCCATCGGGCGCTACAGCGATTCCCCGGGGGTTGTCTCCCACCTGGATGTGACCCGCCGCCAGCCCGGTGGTGAGATCGATGACCGAGACATCGTTGCTCCCCGCATTCACCACGTACAGGTATCGCCCATCCGGGCTGAAGTCCACGGCGGTGGGGTTGTTCACTGGCCGGTCGATGGCGTCCAGCCCCAGAACCTCCTTCCTGATGGTCGTGTTAGTCGCCAGGTCTAAGACGGAGACCACCGGCGCTATGGTGCTATCTAAAAGGAGGTCGGCGTTGGACACGCGGGAGCGTATGTGAGGTACATAGGCCCTGGTCTCTGAGGGGTGGATGGCTATAGCCTGGGCAGCGTTGCTCTCCAGCCCGGTGCCTACCACGGCGGTGACCGATTCTGATGGCACATCCACCACCGATACCCGGCCGGTGAGGAGGTGTGTGACGTAGAGGGTGGTGCCATCCGCCGTAAGGGCCAGGCCTCGCGGTCGCGTCTCGACCGGTATATGGACGGCCACGGCCAGGGTCTCGGCGTCCACCACGGCGATGCTCTCCTCGCCGGAGAGGGATACGTAGAGGGTTGCGCCATCGGGGCTGACCACCATGCCATACGGCTCATCGCCGACCGCCGCCGTGGCCACCTCTCGCCGCTCCGCCAGGTCCACGACGCTGATGGTATCGTCTGCCAGGTTGGTTACGTAGGCTCTTTCCAGCCACGGGTGGACTCCGACCGAGCGCGGCTCCCGTCCCACGCCGATCTCTGCCTCTATCTCCTCGCCATCCATGCTGACCAGTGAGATGGTGTTCGAGTCCGAGTTTGCGACCACGACCCAGGCGCCATCGGCGGTGATGGCGATGGGCGAGCTGTGCACCGGTGCCCTGACCAATGGGGTAGGGGTGGTTGGCCCGGCTGTGGCCTGGACTGGCGGCGATGGCTCATCCCCGCCGCAGGATGCAATCAGCAACACGACGCCGGAGAACAGAGCCCCGGTGAGGCGCTTCCCTAGGGCAGAGGTAAGGCCCTGCATCCTCACGGTGCCTGGCAGACCACCAGGTCGTCAAAGTATGCTACGCCGTCCACCACTTCTACCCAGAAGGAGCCCAGGGTAAGGGGGTCCGAGTCGGTGAAGACGGTCTCAAGGGTGCCGTCCACCCACACCATGACAGCCCCGTCCCGCAAGCCAACCTCTATGATGTGCCACTGGTCGGCCGGATGCGGGATGAAGGTGGTGTCTATCTGCTCTCCTGGGAGCGGTGGGAGGTATTTCTGGAGCTGGCTGTACACCGTGTCGAGCTTGATCACATACCGGTTGGCCCCCGGCACCTGGACGTTCAGGTACACCTGCCCCGTCTCCCAACGGACCCGCAGCCGCCATATCGCCTCTTCCCACGGGAGATTGTCCGGTGGATAGGCCCTCACACGACCTCTGCCGCGGAGGGCGTGACCACCATTTTTCAGCCCCACCACCTCCCACGCCGACGCCGGATTGAGCGTCCACCCTATGGCCCCGGACTCGAACCCCTCGCCGTACAGCGTTATCTCTCGTGAGGTGCATGCCGCCGCACCCGCTGGCCGGCCGATCGGCGGTGGCGCTGTGCCAATGGTGCCACCTTGGGGCGGCGCTAGCAGGTCTGGGCCTTGTAGGGTCATGTGCCTGGCGTGGAAGACGGTGGCCCCTTGAGCATCCACCGTTTCCAGCAGCACGCCGACCCACACCGTATCCGAGAGGGAGGTCTCTCTCACGCGTCCGAATACATCGATGTTGGGGAAGGTCTCCGCCAGCCGGATGGGGTCGTAGACCACCGTGGCGGCCGGGCCGGAAACATCGACCGCTCCCGTCTCCAGGAGAAAGCCGGGCATGCCGATGGTGTAGTGGAGTGTCCCTGCTGTCGCATCCGCGGGTAGTTCCAGGCTGAGCGGCACGGCGCCCCTTCCGTTGACAACGCTGCGCCAGGGATGCTTGGTGGTAAGCGCAGGGCTGTCCTGCTCCACCACGTAGACGTCGAAGCCGTTCTCAGCCGCGCTGAGAATGGAGCCGGTAGGATACGGCGGCTCCACCGGCCCCGCAGATGTCTCGCCGGTGTGGGTCACGCTGACCGATACATGGTACACACCAGGGTCTCTGACCACGAAGTCCTGGGCCGGGTCGTAGAAGTAGCCGACCTTGTTCGCCTGCCCTGTAATGGTGCGCCGGAAGCCGCCTGGCCCGGTAACGGTTACCTCAACCTGGGAATCCAGGGGTGGCCCAACCTGGCCGGAGAAGGAGAACGTATCGCCGGCCTCCAGGACCGTCCCCGGTCGCACGGCCAGCGGTATCAGAAACAGGTCTATCTCCCGGTCGCCCAGGCGCATGATTGGCCCACCGTCGGGCCCGCCGGCGGCACCTCGGAAGGGAGGGAAGACCCGGGAGCCCGCGGGATCGGAGTCGGGGAGATGTACCCACAGGGAGCCGTAGATGGCGTACCGGTTGATGTCTCGGGTGGTGTCTCGGAAGACACCGCCACCGAACTGGAACTTGAAGTCGTTGGGCAGGTCGCCGGCCAGGCCCATCCCCGGCTGCATGGCGTATCGTTCCTCAAATCTCCAGTAACCGGTGGCCGCGCCGTCGTCGCTCACCATCTCCCTGACCCGCTCGCCGGCCCGCTCTATCCCGGCGTACCAGTATCCGTACGCCATGATCTCCTGCGGCTCCTGCGCTGCGCTGTACCCATAGCGCGTGGCAAAGGTCAGCGGCAGCTCACCAATGGCGACAAGCTCCCCCAGGTCACCGTTGCCCCATTGCTGTGCCCAGGCATGCATCGCCGCCGAAACCAGTCCCTCTCTGTCCTGCACCGTGATGCCGATCCGCGCCGCATCCAGGTCCAGCTGCCAGAGCACGTCTCCCGAATGGTAGGGCAGCCATACGTGGGTCTCATCACCTCGATCGCTCAGGAACCAGGGCCGCACCTCTGCCAGGGGCGTATCGTCCCGTCCCCGGCGGCCGTGGGCGATGAGCGGACTGCCCGGCGTTTCCACCACCATCCCCCACCGGGTCGCTCCCATCCACAGCACGCCGCTCTCGTCGGTGTAGCGGGCGGTGGTCTCCACCACGAACTCGCCTGGCCCGGTCATCTCCACCGGAGGCGTTTCCGTGCTGGGGGTGAAGGTGCCGAACCGGTTGGCGCGCCCTTTGACCAGATAGGTGACCTGGCGCGCCGGGTCCGACTCCTCCAGCAGGGTCACCCGTACCTCCACCTCCGCCGGTACGCCCGGAAGCACCGTAACGCCGGGGTTGAGCGCATCGCCAACCTGGAAGGGCGTCATAGGAAGGGTGGCTGGCTCGATGTCCAGCGGTTCGGCGACGAAGACGGTATACGTGCCGCCCCCTTCGTAGCTGTTGCCGTAGATATCCTCCACCCAGCCGGTCATCTGGATGGTGTACTCCCCGTACGCAGGGAAGGCGTAGGAGAAGGCCCGTTCCCCGGTGGTGAGTTGAAGCACATCGGCCAGATGCCCACCGCCGTCGTCCAGGAGGAAGCCTTCGCCGGTCATCGGGGTGCGGCTCCCAGCGCCGATAAATGGCGCGGGGCCGAGGTTGTCCACATTCCCGTCCGGACGGGTGATCCGGACGGTGATCTGACCTGATGGAAACTTGAAGGTGATGTTGGGTACATTGGGGATGTACCTATCTCCATGGGCTATCATGGGCAGGTACGGCTCCAGACGGTAGGCAATGGGTTCGCCGGTCTCCCTGGAGACCCGTGGGACTATGAAATGACGCGACTGGGTAGCTATGCGGCTGGAGAGCTGAAAAATCCGGCGGTCTTCCCGGGCTATGGTGCCCCGGCTGCCGTCGGCGCTGGGAACGTCGGTGAGCAGGGTCCAGATAAGATGCGGCTGTGCCGGCTTCCCGATGGTAAACGGGGGCAACGGCAGGGCACGGTTTGCCATGAGCGGGTTCACCTCCGGGCGCGGGCCTTCCAGGGATGAGCCCAGAGGTTCGGCGAAGGGCTCCACCCAGAGGTTGTATATCCCCTCTGAGAGCTCCTTCGGAAGCGTAATAGAGGCGGTGAAGGGTGCCTCCAGGACGTTGGACTCGGCGGCCCGGACCAGAGCCTGGCTTTCCAGCATGCCATTCGCCAGGGTACGGCCGCCCCGCTGCTCAACAGGCATGCCGGTGGGTGTCAGTATAGTGGAGAAGAACTGGTTCTCCGGCGTGCGCGGCATCCCCTCCTGGTTGAACAGCCGGCTGAGCTGCACCGGCAGCGTAAGTATTTTGCCCTCTACGGCTGCCGCTGATCTCCGGTGTGCGTAGACCGTCAGGGTGCCGCTGAGGAGGACCGTACCTCCCGGCTGTGCCTGAGCCAGCTCCATGTGCCCTGCCAGTTGGAAATCCAGGTGCTCCGGCAGGGTAGCGCCCCCTATGACGAAGGGCACGCCCTGCCCCAGCGGCGGCTCGAAGGGGACCATCACCGTAGCGCCCGGCACCGCGTTGACTCCCGCGGGTCTGGGGTTCTCCAGAATGTGCGGATACCCCTCGGTGCCACGGAAGCTCTGGTCCAGGAGGGAGGACCACACGTCGGGCATCAGGCTGCCGTCGGTGGGATCGTACTTGACGATGACCCACGAACCGGGTGGCGCAGCGATGATCGTGGAGAAGCGGCCGTTGGAGTCGGAGTAGGTTGCCGCCGCGTAGCCGGTGTTTGGGCTCACCACGTATATCGGGTGCGACCCCGGGATCGCCCCGGCCTCTCCCTCCACCCTCGTGAACCCGTTTCCCTGCCACGTCAGCCTGATCTTGGACGTATCCGGCGGAGGCAGGTACGGTTGGTAGAGATCGTCCTTGCGGGTGCTGCCGAAGGTCGTACCGGATGGCGGCGTTGCCTCCTGGGCGAGGTCCTGAGTGAGGGGTAAGAAGTGCGGTTGCGGCATCACCACCGCTGCCAGCCGCGGCTCAGGAGCGACCGTGGGAGGTGGGGTCGTCGCTGGCGGCGAAACGGGCGTAGAGTCCTCTCCACCACAGGCTACGGCTGCGGCGGAGAGGATGACAAGCCAGCGGAGCCACTGGGGAAGTGCCAAAGTATCAACACTCAAAGGGATCTTCTGTTAGCGCACTATTATAAGGGGTACGTTTGAAGAGTGTGCTCTTGAGCCGGTGTGCCGGTGCCGCTCATAGACACAGCCCCGGGTGAGGGCTTGAAGCCTTGATCCCTGGGCTGTATATCCAAACGCGCTGTGCGTGGAGAGCGTTGGTTTTAGGAGGCGTCCGTCTGCATGTAGGTGTCCGCAGGAAGGGAGAGCTCGTAATCCTTGGCCATCTTGGCGTTGTCTACCGTCACTCCGTTCTTTGCACACTCCTTCTGGAATCTCTCCCGTATCCAGGCCTCCTCCTCCTCGTAGTCCATCTCGTCGCCGAACTGGGATACGTTTGCCCCCCGGTCCGTGGCCGGTCGAGCCCTGAGGCTCATATGGTACCGCCCGTGGGTGATGGCAAGGTAGCGGACCGGTGTACCGCCTGGGTTGAAGTGCTGATGCCAGAAGGAGTTCAGGGCCGTGTAGCAGGTGCCGTCCTTCCATGGGAACTCCACCAGCTCCTTGCCCCAGTTCCACTCCAGGGTGTAGCCAGCGCCATCCAGGGTGATCAGGTGAGCGCCTGGTCCGTGGCGGTGCGCCTTCTTATAGGTCCCTGTGGGAAACTCTGAGATGTGAGCGGACAGGTGGGTGCTGCCCATGCTGAAGAACCGGTTGGTCCCGCCCGCGCCCCGTGCCCTCCACAGCTCCACCTCGTGGGTGCGCACGTCCGCGATGAAGTTGCTCTGCCACAGGCGTCCCGGCAGCGCCTTTCCTTCGGAGCTGAAGTAATCGTCCTAGCCGCTGTAGACGCCATCGAAGACGTGGGAGTTGTTGAAGATGAAGTCGTGGTCGGGGTTCAGGTTCATCGCCAGTGGTGCGGTCGTCACGGAGAACAGCCGAGCGGGCTCGGAACCAGAGCCGTTGTAGAACTCGTGCCAGGAGTTCAAGGGGATGGCGAAGATGCTTCCCTTTCCCCACTCGAAGGTCTGTTTCTTGTTGCTTCCCTCGTTCCAGACAGAGGTGGCACCGCGTCCCTCCACCACAAAGATGAGCTCATGGAACGTGTGGTGAATGGGCTTGACCTGCCCCCCTGCTGGTATCTCTATCAGAAAGGCGTCGCTCATCTCCCCAGTCTCAAAGTTCATGATGGCGGCCTTCGCTCCGGTGTCGCCCCACTCTTCCACAGGGCATGTGTACATATCGTACATGGAGACGCCCTTGAAGATTGGCAGCCCCTGGGACTCTATCCACTTCATCCAGGGTGACTTCTGCCCCAGCAAATTGCCGGTGTAGTCCTCCATGGGTATAATCCCAGACGTGTCCTTGGCCGTTTGAATAGCCATAACGTTCCCTCCTTGCCGACCGCAACTAACCTCAGTTTACTATCACGCCAAGCGTATTTATCCCTGACTGCCGCTGGGTGTCAAGCCAGTGGGGGCTCTGCTGTGGCGCGTGCCACCCGCGGGCTCCATTGCCATGAAACTACGTGGGGTCTTGCACCATGAAGCTGTCCGTTGGTAGCTTAAGCTCAGCGTCCATGTCCATGCGCCCCCAGTTGGGTGTAGTCCCCTGCTTCTTGCACTCCTCTACAAAGTGGTCGTGGATGTAGGGCTGCTCCTCGTCGTAGTCGATCTGGTCGCCCTGGGAGCGAAGGTTGTTCCCGGTTCGGTCTGCGGGCCAGGCCCTGCCCGTCAGGTGGCCGCCACCCATGGTGAAGGCAAGGTAACGAGCGTTTTCGTGGCCGGGGTTGAAGTGCTGGTGCCAGAAGTAGTTGGGCGGGCAGTAGACCGTGCCGTCTTTCCAGTCTATCTGGTACTTATCCTTGGCCTCCGCCCAGTTGAGGGAGTAGCCGTTGCCGGAGAGAAGCATCACGTGGGGAGCCGGACCGTGGCGGTGAGCCTTCTTGTAAGTGCCCGGCTCGAAGTCGGAGATGTGAGCGTTCACAAAGGAAGCGCCCATGCTGAACATTCGGTTGGTGGCCGCCGCTCCGCGGTCTCGCCACAGCTGGGTCTCCATGGAGCGCACATCGGCAACGAAGTTGCTCTGCCAGATGCGCCCTGACGTTGCGTTCCCATCGGCGCTAAAGAAGTCGCTCTCCTCCCCGCTGAAGAGCTTGGGGAAGGTGGCGGGGTTGTTGAAGATGAACTCCTGATCGGGATTCAGCCGTAGGTCTATGGGCGCGGTGGTCATGGCCACCAGGCGGGCGGGCTCGGAGCCGGAGCCGTTGAAATGCTCGTACCAGGCATTCTTCGGAATGGCGAAGAGGCTTCCCCTCTGCCACTCAAAGGTCTGCTTCTTCTTCCCCTCCACCCAAACGGAGGTGGCCCCCCGACCGGTGAGGACATGGTACATGGCGTGGAACATATGGCGGAAGGGCTTAAGCTGGCCGCCGGGCGGTAGCTCCATCACCCAGAAGTCGCTCAAGTCCCCCGTGGTATCCAGCACCACAAAGTTCATGTTCACCCCGGTCTCCGCCCACGGCTTGCATTCCAGGGCGTAGAGGTCGTAGACCGAGAGACCGGTGGTGACGGGCACCTCCTGCGCCTGGACCCACCGCTTGTACACGGAGGTTTGAGCACGTTGCGTTCCCGCAGACCCGGAGATGGGGACTACTTGTGCTGTGTCTGTTGCCGTTGCCATAAATACCCTCCCCTTGCGTGTGTGAACCGCCTTGCTTTTTGACCTGCGTACGTTCGTTTCTGCGAGGATGTGACGTGGTGATGCGGCTACCCTACAGCCGCCGTAATCCCTTGTCAATCAACCCAGTAGCAGGACTCGTGGAGCAGTTGTACTGATGCCTTGCGGCAAGGGGTGATAGTATTGGGCCCCAATATCAAAAAAATTCTTGACAAATTGAGTCCTAGTGTGTAGGCTCTTGCCCAATTTCAAGTCTGCAAGCTAGTGTGTCAAAGACCAACCATAAATCCGGTTAGTACCATTCAGACGTATCTTCACACAAAGAGTGCCCATCGAGTTAGGAGGATCGTCATGACAACGTTGAAACGTAGAGGCTTCCTAGGTCTCTTGGGTGTAGCAGCGTTTGTGCTAGTGCTGGGCGCTTGCGGCTCTTCCGAGGACCCCACCGCCACGCCACGGCCCGCTACCACAGCAATGCCCCAGGCCACCTCCACACCGGTGCCCACGACGGACCCGGAGGCCCGCAAGTACGGCGGCACGTTGGTTCACGTTCAGGCTAGCAACCCTGGGCGCTGGGAGCCCATCCTGGCCAAGGCCGCGGACAAGGACTTTATGCAGCCCCTCTACGGCGTCCTAATGCGAGTCACCCCGGAGTACCTGCAGGAGCCGCAGCTTGCGAAGTCATGGGAGTTCAGCGGTGACAACACGGTGATTACCTTGCATCTGGCGGACGCCACGTTCCACGACGGTACCGAGTTTAACGCAGCGGCCGTCAAGGCCTCCTTTGACAACATCAAGGACCCCGACCAGGGCTCTCTCTCGGGCTCGGCGATGAAGCCCGTGGAGCGGGTCGAGATCGTGGATAATAAGACAGTCAAGATTACCCTAGCAGCACCCGACGCCGTCTTCTTCCCCAACCTCGGCGATCGGCTGGGGATGATTCCCTCTTTGCAGGCCATGAACTCCATGAGCCTGGACGAGTTCAACCGCAAGCCCATCGGTGCCGGTGCCTTCAAGAGGGTGGACTACTTCCCCGACAGCGTCGCTTCCTACGAGCGATGGGATAAAGCCTACAATCCTGACCGCCCGTACCTGGATGCCCTCGAGATCCGCATCATTAACGATTCGGCGGTGGCCCTGGCCAACTTCCGGGCCGGTGACGTCGATAGCTACGTTCCGGATGGGGACCAGGTACCGCTTCTGCAAGGGGAGAGTGGCATAGTCATGCAGGGCAGTTGGGCACCCCAGTTCTCCTACTTCGCGGTTAACCGGGCCCTCCCACCAACGGACAATGTCCTCGTCCGCAAGGCTATGTCACACGCAATCAACCGTGCGGATATCGTTGAACTGGAATGCTTCGAAGGCACCGCGCTCTGGGGCCCCATATCCCCTGCCTATGGCTGGGTCTACGATGCTTCCTACAAAAAGTACGCCTATGATGTCGATGAGGCCAAGCGGCTGCTGGCACAGGCAGGCTATGCAGGTGGCTTCACCCTTGGCCCGGTGCTCTGGTACGGCCAGCAGGCCTCCCTCCCCAGGATGAGCCTCTTCTCGGACATGTTCGCCGATGTGGGCATCACGCTGGATCTCCAGATGATGGAGAGCGCCCAGGCCAGCCGCATGTACCAGCGCAAGCATGAGGGCGCCGCCTACTCCTCCGGCCTCAGTGGTGCCACGGACATAGACCGCACGCTGCGCAACCACTTCTACTCCGATGCCCCCAGGAACGTGGGCCAGATCAACATCCCCGGCGTCGACCAGGCGTTAGACAATGCCCGTGCGGCCCTGGACCTGAAGGAGCGAGCCAAGTTCTATCTGGAAGCCCAGGACCTAATCGTGGAGAGCATGGGGTCCCTCTTCGTATACGACTGCAAGGAGTTTTCGGTCATTAGAGACTTCGTGAAGGGATTCGAGAACTTCCCGGAGAACGGTGGAGAGAACTGGTTCGAGGTCTGGCTGGAGAAATAGACCTATCATGAAACATCCGCCGGAGCCTACCCGTGAAGCGGGCTCCGGCGGATGTCGTTCTTACCGCCGGTATCCTCAAAACGGTCGAGCAGAAGCTGTTCGAACTCGCTTCTGTAACTGAGGCGGAACGATCACCCAGTCTTATGCTGTAGCGGGTAGACGGTCTACTAAGGAGCGTCCAGCGTGCAACGGCTGATCATCCGGCGTCTTATTGCGTACCTGCCTACAGTCATCCTGGTAACCCTATTTGTCTTTAGCCTCATCATCCTGGTACCGGAGGACCCAACCGCCTACCTCATGGGTGAGGAGATATCCCCTGAGCTGGAGGAGTTCTTCCGGGAGAAGCTCGGTCTCAACCGGCCTTTCCACGTCCAGTATGCCGACTGGCTTTCAGGTGTGGTTACCGGCGACTGGGGCTATTCCCTGAGGACAGGGGAAAAGGTCCTGGTTGAGATCAAGAGGCGGTATGTGGTCACCCTGGAGTTGGCCATTGGGAGTATATTCGTTACGCTCCTCATCGCCCTGCCCGCGGCCATCTACTCTGCCGCGCGACCCTACAGTGTCGGGGACAACGCTGGCACCCTGTTCGCTATTATGGGGATAGCGTTGCCCAACTTCTGGTTGGGCATCCTGGTGATCTACCTGTTCGCGGTCATCCTGGGGTGGGTCCCAGCCAGCGGCTACGTGGAGCCGTGGGATGATCCGTGGGGGAACCTGCATCGGATGATCCTGCCCGTCCTCGTCTCCGGCGCAAGCAGAACGGCGGGGATCATGCGTCAGACCCGCTCGGCCATGCTGGAGGTGCTGAGGCAGGACTACATCCGCACGGCTCATTCCAAGGGTTTGACAGAGAAGACGGTCTTATTCCGTCACGCCTTGAAGAACGGCATGATGCCGGTGGTCACCGTTCTGGGCCTCCATGTGGCCAGTCTTCTGGAGGGGTCCACAATTGTGGAGAGCATCTTTGGCCTGCCCGGTTTGGGACGATTTGCCGTCCAAGCGGCCATCACCCTGGACTTTACCGCTATCCAGGGCGCGTTGCTGGTGTTTGGGACCATCGTGATCACGGCGAATTTCATTGTGGACATCCTGTATGGATTCTTGGACCCCAGGGTCCGGTATACCTAGACGAAGTGTGTGTCACCAATGGCCAGCAGTGACATAGTCATACCATCGCCACGGCGAGCGCGCCTTGCCCGATGGCTAGGGCCGCAATCCGTCTTCGGACGGATGACGCGGCGCCCTGTCCATGTTATCTCTCTGGTCGTTATCATTCTGGTTGTGATTGTGGCTCTCGCGGGCGGCATCTTGGCCCCGTATGATCCCACCAAGACGGCCGTACGGGATAGACACCAGGCCCCTTCAACCGAGCACTGGCTTGGTACAGATGAGATAGGTCGGGACATCCTGAGCCGCCTCATGTTCGGCGCTCGTGTCTCAATGCAGGTCGGCCTGCTGGCCGTGGCCATCAGCCACGGTATCGGCATCACCCTGGGCCTCCTGGCGGGATTCCGCGGCGGCATCATCGATGAGGTCATCATGCGGTTCATGGATGCCCTCTTCGTTATTCCCGCCCTGGTCCTTGCCCTGGCCATAGCATCCCTGCTTGGTCCCAGCCTGACCAACGTCATGATCGCCATAGGAGTAACGGGCCTCGGAAGCCCCGCCCGGCTCGTGCGCGGGCAGGTGCTGGCGGTGCGGGAGTTTGATTACGTGCTGGCCGCACGGTCTATTGGTTCCCCTGGGATACGGATCGCCGCTCTCCACATCTTCCCCAACACCTTGGCGCCCCTCATTGTCTCGGCAACCCTGGCCGTTGCCCAGGCAATCATTACCGAGGCATCCTTGAGCTTCCTGGGCGTGGGCATACAGCCACCTGCCGCAAGCTGGGGCGCCATGCTGCAGGCGGGCTATGGCTACCTGGAGCAGAACCTGATAGAGTCCTTTGCCCCGGGCATGGCCATCTTCATAGTGGTGTTGGCCGTGAACCTGCTCGGAGATGGGCTGCGGGAGGCGTTGGACCCCCGGTTGCGGGGCACCCAGTAGGGGCAGCCCGCGGCGGTGCGCTGGATTCCCGTGGCTGTTAGCCGCTCCTCAAGGCCGGCGTAGTCGTCGCCGGCGGGGGTTTTCCTGCTGGCGCTCAAAGAGTGACGTCATCTTCTTATATCGGTCCTTGAGGGCGCTTCCCATGAGAAAGTCGCTCATAAACTCTCCAGAGCTGGGTGAAAGCGGCTGACCTTCCGGCTCCTCATCCCGCCCGGACTCGTAGAGGTGGAGCCACTTCTCTCGGGTCTCCCAGGCTCTGAAAAACAACTCGGCTAGCTGGTCCGTCGCCTCTTCGTTCCCGCCCTGCTGAGTGGCGGCGCTGATCTGCTTCTTGTATTCCAACAGCTCCTTCACCGTCTCGTCTATCCAGTAGATGACGCCGTCCCTGTTGGTAAGGCAGATGTCCAGGCTCATGATAGGGTCGCCTGATGCCAGGCGGGTGATGTCTCGGAACCCGGTGGATGCCAGCTTGGACATCTCGCGCCAGGAGACGCTCTTCGTTGTCGCAGTGACCAGCGCCGCGGAGAGCACCATGGGCAGGTGGCTCACCGCCGCCACCAGGCTATCGTGCTCAAAGGCATCCAAGAAGTAGGGTCGCGCACCCAGGACGCTCACCATGTTCAGCACCGCCTCCACCGATTCTTTGCTGGCGCTACGGCCGGGGATGATCACGTAGCGAGTGCCTTGGAAGAGATCGGGGTCTGCTGCGCGGATACCCGTCTCCTCCTTGCCTGCCATGGGATGCCCTCCCACGAAGCTGACTTCGCTGGGGAGGTAATCCTCCGCCCAAGTCATGATCGCCTCTTTGGTGCTCCCGGTATCCGTAACCACGCACCCCGGGGAGAGCGCATCCCCTATCGCCTCCAGCGTCTCACGGATGGCCAGCACCGGCGTTGCTATGATCACCATGCTGGCTTCCTCCACCGCCTCGGACAGCCGGAAAACGGCCCGGTCTATCGCGCCTTGCTTCGCCGCCGTCTTGGTGGCTTGGGGCTCCACATCATGCCCCACGATCTCCAGGTTGGCCGTCCCGGACTTCCTGATGGCCATGCCAATGGACCCGCCTATGAGCCCCATGCCGATGATTGCGATCTTGTCCACGTCCACCCCTCCTTACCGTCTGCGACTCTTCTAAAACAGGCCGTCACCTAGAACCAGGACGCTCACATAGTTTACCACAGGGCCCAGAACGCCCCATAAAATCCCGGCGCCGAACACGAAGTCCGCGCCGATGACCAGCATCAGAATGCCCGGCCCGTACCTCTCCAGCTGGGCATACTTCCGGGCCTGCTCCGCTGGAAGAATGCCTACGGCCACGCTGGAACCGTCCAGCGGAAACAGTGGGATCAGGTTGAAGACCGCCAGGAGGAGGTTGAACGCTACGACGAAAATCAACAGTGCGCCCAGGAACTCCGTTGCCCCGGCACTGATGGCTGAGGTCACGGAATAGGTGGTGGGCCACGCCAGCAGCTCCAGCCGCAGCGGCACCGCCGCCAACGTAGCGATCGCCAGGTTCGACAGTGGGCCCGCGGCCGCCACGGCGGCCATGCCTTGACGACCGCGGCGCAGCGCAAGCGCGTTTACCGGTACCGGCTTTCCCCATCCGAATCCCACCAAGAGGATAAGGACCGCTCCCATAGGGTCCAGGTGCCGTATTGGGTTGAGGGAGAGACGCCCCAGCCGCCGGGCGGTGGTATCGCCAAGGCCGTAGGCCGCCGCCGCATGGCAGAACTCGTGGACGGTAATGCCTATGAGCAACGCCAGCAGGCGGAAGGGGAGTTGGTCTAGAGAGCTCAGCAACATTGAGCGGCGGTTATTCCTCGCCCAGCAAGTGTACCATAGGCCCAGGCCACATACGTCCCGGGACGTCCTTCAGCCGCCTTCGGTTGACCCCCAGGCAGCAACGGGTATATCCTGCATAGTTGCACGGGCGCTACTCACCTGCTACTAGAAGGACGAGTCTCATTGGTCAAAAAGGCGTCGGATTCACTCCCTCTTCCCAGGATCCGGCAGAGCTTAACGCCTCCAGCGGTCCCCAGACTGAAAAGCTTGGCACCTTCGCCTCCCTCGACAGCGCTAACTATCGCTGGTTCTGGGTCAGCGGCCTCGCCGCAGGCTTCACCATGCAGATGCGGCAGATGGCCCGCGGCTGGCTGGTATTCAACATTCGCCAGTCCCCCCTCGCTTTGGCTCTGGTCATGGCCTCCTTCGGCATCCCCATGACCATCTTCTCTCCTGTGGGTGGAGCGCTCGCGGACCGGCTGCCCAAGCGTACCATAATCTTCGTCAGCAACCTTGTGAACGGCCTCAGCAGCTTGTTGGTTGGCCTTCTGATCCTCTGGGGGGACATCGCTCTCTGGCACCTCTTTCTTATCGGTCTGATGGATGGCGTCCTGAACGCCTTCAACATGCCCAGCCGGCAGGGAATGATCCCCTCACTGGTGAGCCGTGAGCGCTTGGTAAATGCCGTGGCACTGAGTATGGGGGCCATGAACGTCTCCCGTATAGCGGCTCCCGCCCTGGCCGGGGTGTTGATACCCTGGATCGGGTTGAAGGGTGTCTATTTCGTCATGACGTTCCTCAACGTCTTGGCCGCCGGTACCATAATGGGCATCACGGTCTCCGGTACTCAGCAGGGCGACTGGCGGGAGTGGAAATTGGGGCGGGAGGTTTTCAAGGGGTTGCGCTACGTGGCCACCAACCGAGTGCTCCTCTCTATCCTACTCCTAGCCTTCGCGGCCGTTGTCCTGGGCATGGGCTTTATGATCCTGATGCCCGCCTTTGTGGTGGAGGCCCTGGACGGTAATGCTCAGACCATGGGCCTGTTGATGGCGGTATCGGGCGTCGGGGCGGTGGCGGGTTCTCTAGCGCTGGCATATTTGGGCGATCCCCGGCGCAAGGGTGCATTGCTCTTGGGCGGCATACTGATGTGGGCGGTGACCGTCCTGATCTTTTCCATCTCCAGGGACATCTTCCTGGCCTCTGCCATGCTGTTTCTGGTCGGGTTTGCCACCTCGGTGTTCATGTCTATGAACATGGCCCTCATGCAGCTCCTCTCCTCGCCGGAGATGTATGGGCGGGTGATGAGCATCAACATGATGACCTGGGGCCTTATGCCCCTGGGGATCATCCCCCTCAGTGCGGTCGCGGAGCAGGTTGGCACTCCCAACGCATTGACAGGCGCTGCGCTGCTCTTGCTGATAGTAGCGGTAGTGTTCCCGCTGGTGAACCGCACGGTGCGCAGGCTGGAGACGTGAGGTTGGCTCTGGAGTTGGATAAATGAGCGATTCGCTGCCGGAGGGCCACACCCCGTTAGCCGGTGGCGATGCCGCTGTCGCCGACGTTGCGTCCGGAGACCGTAAACAACCCCCCATAGCGGAGGCCGGCCTCCGCCACATGTTCGATTCCCTTCGCTACCGGGACTTTCGTATCCTCTGGATTGGGCAGCTGAGCTGGTACACCTCCCTGGTGGCTGAGCATCTGGCCAGGAACTGGCTTGTGTGGTCCCTGACCGGCTCCGCCCTTAGCCTCGCCTTTATCAATCTCATCTCAGCGGCCACCACCATCGCCATGACCTTGCCCGCCGGAGTCGCGGCGGACCGTTTCAACAAGAAGACAATTCTGGTGTGGTGTCAGCTGGCCAGCTTCTTATCCTATCTCGCCATCACCACACTGGTTCTCCTGGATTGGGTGCAGCTATGGCATGTCTACGTCGTCACCGTCACCCTGGGAGTATCCATGTCATTCAACCTCCCCACCCGGCAGTCCCTGGTTCCCCGCATCGTTCCGCAGGAGATGGTGATGAACGCCTTCTCCCTGAACCAGGTGGCCATGAGCTCATCCCGGTCGGTGGCCCCCGCCATAGCCGGGCTCTTGATAGCATGGTGGCCTCTTGGAGCGGGTGGGGCCGGTACCGCTTTCGCTATGGGTACCGCTTCGTTCACTGTGGTGGTGGTCACCACCTTTATGCTTCACGCTCCGCAGGAGGCCCCCGTAACCCGGCAGCGGGGCAGTGCCCTGGGCCAGATCGGAGAGGGGCTGGCGTTCGTGGCCCACAGCCGCCCCATCCTTGCCGTGCTGATTGTGGCCGCAGTTACCATGGCGTTTGGCATGTCCTATATGACTCTTCTGCCCGTCCTGGCGGATGATGTGTTCGATATCGGTGCCCAGGGGTACGGCCTTCTGACGACGGTAACCGGCATTGGAGCGCTTCTGGGAGGCATAGGGATGGCCTCTATGGGGAACCCCTGGAGAAGGGGGCTGATCTTTCTCGCGAACTCCGTTGCCTTTGGCCTCTTCAACCTGCTCCTGGGCGTATCGGCCTGGACGTGGATTGGGTTTGCCTTCCTGGCGATGTTTGGTCTTGGAGCCGGTGGGTCGCTGATCCGCGTCCTGGGCCAGACCTTAGCCCTGGAGCTGACGCCACCCCACCTGCAGGGGCGGGTGATGGCCGTGTACCACCTGGACCGCGCACTGATGCCCTTGGGAGCCGTTATGGGTGGCGTGCTAACCGATGCCGCCGGCGCACCGTTGGCCTTTGTCATCCTGGGCACCGTGTGCATAGCCGCCATCCTGATGGTAGGCGTTACCCAGCGGACGGTTCGCCAGCTCTAAAAATCCTCCTCCTCGTCCTCCTCCTCACGTTGCCCTGGAGTCCCCATGAGCCTCGGCATATGAGATATGGTGGCCATGGTATGCCGCTCCCCTCTCGGTTTCCGTTTGGGGAGGTCCTGGATCCTCTGACGCACTGTCTTGAAGAGATCGGCATCGACATTCTCGGCGTTCAGCACAATACCGTCCACACCCAGGTCCCGTAGGTGCTCCAAGTCGCGTGAGGTGAGCTCCGCATCCCACTCCAGAAGAAGGTATCGGCTGATGGCCGCACGGACGTTGCCTATGGCCAGCAGGTGCTCCAGGGCAAGTGGTGCCTCAACACCGGGCCGTTGCAGGAGCACCGCATCCACCGGAAGGTCCTCCAGGGCTCGCAGAGTGGACTCCTCCAGGTCGGCGGGGATCCGCAGCACCCTGGCCATCTCCCCCTCCTCCAGGGCGTCCGCTCGCGTCCCCTCGATGCCGAAGACCAGGAAGTCGCTTCCCTGGGACTTGTAGGCCTCCGTAAGCTCCCTATCTAGGTGCTCCACCGTCGCTCCCCAGCTTACATTCTTCAGCGGCTTGACGGTCCGCTCCAGGGCCTTCATATCCTTGCCCTGCTGCGTAACGATAAAGGCATCCACCTGCGCTTCGGCAAGGGCGGACACGGTGCTCTCCTTCGGAGCGGCCACCTGTGCCAGCAGCGCAAGATGAGGCACAGGTTCCCTCTTCGTGGAGGTGACGAACCCCAGTCCTGCGGGTGCACCATGGGCGATGCGGTCCAGACGGTCGAGAAGTTTGCTCATTGATAGAGGCCTCCACGGAAACTTGTCATGCTCGGCTCACTACGGCGTGGGGGGCATTCATTGGAGCCACCGCTCGGATTTGAACCGAGAGCTTGCCGTTTACGAAACATGGCCCCCCCGTACCGCTCCATGCTAACAGATACGTCTTTAGAACACTACGTCCACCCGCAGGGCACCCACGTCGTATCTGCCGTGCCGTTTCGTTGTGCCAAGTTGGTTAGCAATATGGCCCATTGCGGCCAGATACCGGGGGCCGGATGCTCCACCCATTGTGCTCGGTTCTCCTGAGCGCCAGCATCACTTCTACTTGACAATAAGCACATTGCAGGGTAGGGTGTTGCCCACCGTTTTCCTATGAAGTGAGGTGAAGCATGCCCTACGTGAGCAACCAAGGAGTGCGCATTCACTACCAGGTTGAAGGTGATGGCCCGCCTCTGGTTCTCCAACACGGGATCACCTGGAACCTCCGCTTCTGGTATTACCGTGGCTACGTCGATGCACTCAAGGGCGACTATCGCCTGATCCTGATCGACGCCCGCGGCCACGGTGCCAGCGATAAGCCCCATGATCCTACAGCTTACAACCGAGAGGCCAAGGTGTCGGATATCTGCGCCGTCCTGGATGCTCTGGACATAGCCCGCAGCCACTTCTGGGGCTACTCCATGGGCTGCAGCATCGGCATGGCCCTGGGGCTACTTCGACCCGATCGTTTCCATTCCCTGATCTTAGGTGCCTACGGTGCCCTCCCGCCAGAACCTACTCCGGGGGCCATAGCACGATGGGAGGCGAGGGCGAGTACTGTACGCAAGAAAGGGATGAAAGGCTACGTCGCCGAGTATGAAAAGGCAAACGGTCCTATGCCCGAGGACGAAAAGGCAGATATCCTTGCCGATGACCCTGAAGCCATCGCCGCGTGCTCCATGGGGAACCTGGCCTGGGGTGTCCCTGAAGATGCCCCGTCTGCCGTTACACTACCGGTCTTGGCCTATGCCGGAGAGCAAGACGGCCGTCCTCCCGAGAGTAACTACGAAAGGACCAAAAGGACGGCTGCAAAGATGCCCAACGCACGGTTCATTTCGATTCCCGACCTCGACCATATGGGGGTGTTCCGCAAGCCAGACCTCATTATCCCTCACGCACTTGAGTTCATGGGCAAGCTAGATCATCTTGGGCCAGGGTCCTGAACCACAGCGGCCCAAGCTCAACATTGAACCGGCTATTTGATGTACAGTTGGGTCAAACAGTAGCTGATTTCCTGGGCGAGCAAAGGAAGTAACAGCGTAAGTCATCCGGAGGCAACCTACCTGAGCAGCCCAGGGGGCGTGGGTGTTACGGGCACTCACGCCCCCTGCTTTTGGTTACGCTGAAGTATAGCGGTGCAGCTACGGCCTACTTATCCAGCCAAGCCCGGGCGTACGTTGTATTGGCCTGTGGCACCGCTTCCGCCACAATTACGCCCTTTACGTAATCCCGGTACGCAATAACGTTCAGGTCAGTCCAAAATATGAGCGCATAGGCCTGGTCCAGCAGTGTATATGTGTCTATCTCCTTACCGATCCTGACCCGCTCCTCGTCGCTGTTAGTGGCGAAGAGCCCTTCGAAAAGCTCGTTCACTTTCTGGTCATTATGTTTTAGGTTGCTAGCCGCGTTGATCTCATGGGTGACCAGAAGTGGTCTCAAGACCTCGGGGTAGAGGAACGCCGGCCCTCCAGCAATAATGAGGTCGAAATCGGCGGCCAGGTTACGTGCGTCTCGTGTAGCTGTGTCCACCAGATCCAGATCGGTCCTGATTCCCAGGTCGCCAAGTTGGGCCGCTGTGAACACACACCATAAGACCCAGAACTCTCTGCACACGAGCGTCGTGTCGAACCCTTCAGCGTAGCCAGCATCTGCAAGCAATCGTTTGGCCTCGGCTCGGTCGGCCTCCTTGGTGGCCGTGCTGTAACCGGGCCACGAACTGTAGTCGCTGGCCCACTTGGACGTGGGCTCGTACCAGCCCCTAATAACACCGAGCCCACCCCTAACCGCCTGGATCCCAGCATCATGATCAAACCAGAGGGACAATGCTTTCCGGACCCGGACATCCTGCCACGGCCCAGAGCGAAGGGTATTGGGCACCAGCTGCTTGGCATTTCCACCAATCTCCCCAAACCATATCTTGTCCCCCATCTCGCTTTTGAGGATGGCAATCTGCTCAGCATTCAGATAAAAGCCGTCTCCTCGGGCCGTGCCATCCAGTCTATCCGTCCGAAGGGCTGCCATCATTGTGGAGGAGTCTCCGACGATCGGAAAATCCATGCCGTTCAGGAAAGGAAGCTGCCGGCCCTGCTCATCCTTCTCCCAGTAATCATCGAATCTTCGGACGCTAACAACACTGCCCCTTCTGTACCGGAGCATAGTGAAGGGTCCCGTACCCACCCAGCCTACTTCATCGGGTGAAACATCTGGATTGCCGCGGTCGATCTCCGGCTGAAACAGGTGCCGCGCGTGGGCGAAAGTGGTCGTGTTGTTACTCAAGAGAGTTGGATAGATGATTAACGGCTCGTTTAGGGTGATGCGGACCCGGTTCCCGTCCAGAACGTCCAGGCTCTTGACGGAGCCGAAGTCAAGGGAACGTCTCCCAGGCGTCCGGCCCTCAACTCCGTTAACCCAAAGATCTATCCACCACGTCACGTCCTCTGGTGTGAACGGCGTGCCATCGTGCCACACGACGTTTTCACGAATCTTGAACGTCCACTCGGTGAAGTCCGAGTTGGCTTCCCAGCTTTCGGCCATGCCAGGACAAATATTGGAGAGGTTCTCTCGGCAAGTCTTCACCAGGTTCCCGTTTCCGTACATGGTGCCGGACATATTGGTTACCGTGATGGTGGTGCTGCGCATAGGGTCCCAACTCGGGGGATCGCCTCGGTTGGAGACCACCATGATGCCACCATACTTGGGTTCACCCGCTGGCGCAGCCGTTGGCTGCGGCATGGCCGTGGCCCCCGGTATAGCGGTGGCGGCGGGTGCGGCCGGTGCCCCAGGAGCCGCCGTGGCGGCGGGCCCCGGTTGCTGGACAGGTGCGGTGGTTGGTGTTGGAGGAGCTTGCACCTCCTCGGAGGAGCTACATGCGCCCAGCGCCAGAATGGCGGCACCGGCCGCAATAGCGGCGATGGCTCTTGCGATCATTTTTCTGCTCATTTGACCCTCCACTATTCTCTGACATCAATGGAGATGTGTCCCAGAGATTAGTTATTGTACACCACTTTGTGTGAGCATCACATCAGGGTCATACCTGGCAGCGACAGTTTTTACGCCGCCTATCGAAAGCTCACCATCTCCAGATTCGTCGTGGACCTCCAGACGCCAGGTGCTCAAAGGGGCGGGCGACGCTCGAACCAACGCGTCGCCTGTTGGTAGGCGTAGCCTACACGAAGAACTGAGGGTTCGTCGAAGGCGGCTGCGGAGATCTGAAGTCCCACGGGAAGCCCGGCAGCCGTAAAGCCACAGAGCATAGACATTGCGGGTATGCCTGCGAGGTTGAACGCAGCTTCGAATTTTGGACCGCGTACCGTCGCCAGGGAACCGCCACCCTCCAAGGGGCCGGCAGGCTTCGCGGTCGTTGGGGTCAGCAAGACATCCACCTGTTGCAATGCCTGGCCGAACTCCCGGACAACGCGACTCCTAGCCCGCTGCGCCTGCACATAGTCATTCGCCGTGTACACCGCGCCCGTGTAAAACCGCATCCGCGTCCGCTCGCCGAAGTCGTGTGGTCGGGCCCTTAGGTTGTCTCGATGATACGCAAAGGCCTCAGTCTGCAAGATGACCAGTTGAGCGGCCCGGCAGTACTCCAGGCTGGGAATGATCACGTCTTTTATCTCGGCTCCCAGGCCCTGCAGCACACCCACCGCACCCTCTACAATAGAGAGAGCTTCTGAGTCCACCTCCGGGTGCTCTCTGAAATAGAAGTGACGTGGAATTCCAACGGTCACACCGCGCAGGTCTTCCTTCAGTGCCTCAGCATAAGTAGGGACAGGCGCTTTGCTCGTAGTCGGGTCCTTGGGGTCTGGTCCTGCCATTGCCTGGAGCATAAGAGCCGTGTCTTCCACGGTGCGGGTCATAGGTCCGCAGCTGTCCAGACTCCAGCTTAGCGGAATGACTCCGAAGCGGCTCAATCGACCATATGTTGGCTTGAGACCGACGATGCCACACATGGCAGCCGGGGAACGGACGGACCCCCCAGTGTCGCTCCCGAGCGCACCCATACAGAGCCCCGCAGCAACCGCTACTCCTGAGCCGCTGCTTGACCCGCCGGGTGAGTGGTCCAGTTTCCAGGGATTCCTGGGAGTGGGGAAAAGATCGGATTTTGCACCCCCTAGTGCGAACTCGCTCATAGCCAGCTTGCCCAGAAGGATGGTTCCCGCCTTCTTCAGCCTTGCGACCGTGGTGGCATCCTCGTCAGGGACACGATCTGCCAGCAACTTGGACTGGGCCGTTGTCCTCACTCCCTTGGTATCGTACAGGTCTTTCAGCGCAATGGGGATGCCGTGCAACGGGCCCCGGTACTCGCCTTGCATAATGGAGGCCTCAGCGCGTCTGGCATCGCTCATCGCCTGCTCCGCCAGCAGGGTGATGAACGCCTGGACCTGCTTATCCACCACTCGAATCCGATCCAAGTAGGCCTGGGTTAGCTCCACGGGAGAGAGCTCCCGACTGCTCAGTAGCGAGCCGGCCTCCCGAATTGAGAGATAACAGAGGTCGGTTTGAGTTCGTGTCGTCATGAGAGTGGCTCCCCGGCTTGGAACGTGAACGACGGCTCTTCACCTTGAAGATCAATGGAATGAAGCAGTCGCAGTTGCTCCCTGGCTAACTGCACTGCTTCCCTGAAGGTTTCCAACTCCTCAGTGCTCAGCGTCAAGCCCGCCTGCTCTGCCAGGGCCCGCACTTCCTCAATGCCTGATGATCCCCTTGCCGTCTCCGCCATTATGCACCTCCCTTCGGTGCGAGTATCCAGCTACCTGACCACCCACCGAGCTAGAGCCTTCAACTGCGCAGTGAATCTGAACTTCCGGATTGCTGCCGTAGAGTATTGCACTTTCTCTTCCTTACAAGAAGCCTACCGACGGTCAGGCGCACAATATGACAAATAATGCAGGGGGTCAAGGAACACGCAGCCCCGGAATCTTGCGCTCCCCTAAAGAGACTGCCGCAAAGACAGCAAGTCACTTATCGCCTCTATCAGATGATTCACTGACGGTAGCGGTCAAATTGCTGTACCCATTGTTTTCTGCCATGCCTCTTTGGTCCGCGAACACACCAAACCTCTGATGGAACCTTGTGACGCCTGCTGTCGAATTTGTCAGGTCGCTGTCAGGCTCTTAATCAGGCAAACGTCAGCAAGGTACCTGGTAGGCTGCTCTACCATCGCCCCAAGCAGCAGGGCTAGTCGGCCTGAGCAAAACAACAAATGCAAGGAGGGCAGTGATGAAGATGAAAAGGCTTGTATTGCTGGGAATGTTACTGGTGCTAGCAGCCGTGCCCAGCATCGCCAGCGCAGCCCCCAACAAAGGGGACCCCATTACGTTCAGATTCAGGGAAGGTGAATTTTGTGGCGCCGGCCCATGTACACCAGCGCGGGCATTGCTTGAGGGTACCATCAAACAAACGCTTCGTTCTGACGGACGGGTGCGATTAGAGCTATCGCACTTGTCGGGCACGATCCGTATCGGGGTGAGCCCCTTTGCCAAGACCACCCGGCACATAAACGTCAAGTCTCCCGGACCCGTGCGATGGGGCGAATTTGGTCCCCATCCCCTTTACGAAACCTGCCTTGAAAAGCCCATATTGGAGGAATTCGAAGGGGCTGGCGGCGAGAGATATGCCTACTACTGGTCGGCTGGGTGGTCGGCAAACACGGTAGTCGGCCTCAGCGCTGGCTCGTCGAAGGGGTCGGCCGAGTTGGGCTGGTGGGAGCAGGATTTCTGCCGGTGGCAAGAGCAAGAAGGCGAGGAGGGATTCGTGAAGGTGACCGGGGATGGTTCGGGAAGCCGCCTCAACGGGCAGCTGGTTGGCAAGCTCGCAGGAAGCCTAAACCTGGGCGGTTCCTTCCCAGACTACGTTCCTCTCGATCCCCTATAGTCACGTAACCCTGCTGTGAACGCAAAAGGTAGGGGACGGACGCCCGCCCCCTACCTTTTTTGAAGACCAGCGGCCTGTTCCTCCGCTAGCCGAAGATATGTTGCCTTCGTCTGAGCACCGCACCAGATGCCGGAAGTAGTATCGCCCTGACCCGAACTTGCCGTTAGGTCAGGTCTGGCAACTAGAACCGAACCTTGGCCACCTCGCGTTACACGTCCTCGCCAGACAAACGGAGATAGAGACGGGTCGTGTTCCAGATAGAGACGGGTCGTGTTCCAGTCCACCAAGAGCGCGGCGGGGAGACGTGGGGTAGCCATTGGCATCGGGGTGTGGGCAATAAGCGTTGTCCATAATCGACACGTGGTTACCGCCCTCCCATCTTCGGCAAGTTCAGTCCGCCACGGGCTATTCTGGTCGTTGACTCCTTATCCCACCCTAGCTAGAATGCCCACGACGACGAAATTCAGCAAAGGGGGGCCGCCCATGTCAAGCGAACCAACTGCAGAAGAGATGTGGCGCGCCGTCATAACTGGCGAAAATCCCATTTGGCACAAGGGCTGGCGCCTACGCAGGATGATTCCCGCGACTCATCGTTGCAAGAATTGTAATGCGCCCTTCGACGGTATCGGGGCGCTGCTGATGCGCCTCATAGGCAGGGGCACGTACAACAGAAATCCCCGGTTCTGTGACTTCTGACTCGAAGTGTGTCGTGCGCACCCGGGAGGTGCCGAAGTTGATTTATCCCTGCTCTTCGTGGATGTCCGCGGTTCGACGACCATGGCCGAGCAGATGAGCGCCACTGAATTCACTCGGCTGATGAACCGGTTTTACAAAGTGGCTACCAACGTGCTGGTCAAGACAGATGCATTCATCGACAAGGTGATTGGCGATGAGGTAATGGGGGTATATCTTCCCATCTTCGCGGGGACCAGCCATGCACGCGCGGCGGTGCAGGCGGCTCAGGATTTGCTGCGCGTTACCGGCCATGGGGACCGCGGCGGCGCTTGGCTTCCAGTAGGTGTGGGCGTTCACACCGGCATCACCTTCTTCGGTACGGTGAGCGGAGTTGAAGGAACTTTCTCTGATTTCACTGCACTCGGCGATAACGTCAACATCACTGCGCGCCTCGCGTCGCAAGCGGGGCCGGGCGAGGCCCTGATTAGCGATGAGGCCTACTTAGCCGCCGGACTGGACCTCGGACGCGTAGAGAAGCGCCAGCTTGAACTGCAAGGGAAGAGCGAGCCTGTGAGCGTACGCGTAGTGCGCGTGACGCCTGGCTAATGTAAGGTCGGTTCCCCACACCTCCTGGCCCACCGGCGCGCAAACGCCTCTTTTGGGCGCTGCATGTTCTCCGTCACACCCATGCTGAGGGGCTCATCCGTGTCAACACACTCACCCTATGGTGGCGTGCCAGCGCCTGGGCCACACCGATCCTGGGTTCACCATAAGAGTTAACGGCCATATCACCGAGGGGCTACAGAGGGACACCGCCGAGTCCTTAGAGGAGATGATGGCCCAGGCGGTGGTTAGCAAACTGTTAGCAAGGTGAAAAATGAGAGGCCCCTGGAACATCGCCAGGGGCCTCTTTCAGATACGATTTGTGGAGCCACCGCTCGGATTCGAACCGAGGACCTGCTGTTTACGAAACAGCTGCTCTGCCACTGAGCTACGGTGGCCGGCGCTGTTCCCCATTGTACCATAGCCTCTACCTCAGACCAGGGATGGACCCACCGTTGACTTTGACGTAACCTGGCGCCTTGCCCGTACCGCCTGACCGGGAGGCATTGTTAAGCAAGGTGGAGTTGTTTTCTGAGTCCTCATCTGATAAAAGGGGCTTAGGAGGGTGATATGAAAAAGTTTGCTGTTGGTTTGACCACGACTATGGTGCTTGCCCTCCTCATCCTCGTAGGGTTGGGAATGCGAAGGAGCGCAAGTCGAGCCACGACGTAACTCTAGCTAGCTCATTTCTGGAGACTCAGCGGGGGCTCCATGCGCCATGGCAGCGAGAGCCACCCCATCACTGTCCGAGATGGCCGTTGACCACATCGGATCAGCATTAATCAAGCATCGTAGCCGGTATACTTTATCCAGTCCAGATACTCAGTAGCCGGTCACGATTGCCTGATGCCAAGTACATGATAGACTCGATCCCGGAAATCCTGGCAATACTGGGGATTGGGAGCTGACTCAATTCAAAGACGACGATGGAGGGATATCAATGAGCAAAGTTCGCCGTTTGGAGTTTGTCGGAAAGTGGCTTTGGCTGGTGTTTTGGCTCATCGTGTTCTTCCCCATCGGAATCGTGTACTTTGCCCTGAATACTATCCTCATAGAAGACGAGATGGATGCTGACAAGTTCGTTGAGTGGCACCGGTCAAAGAGCAAGAAGTGAACCTAGGGAGATTGCCCCGTCAACGCAAGTATGTGACTGCTATCAGTCTATTGCTAGCCACTTGCTGGGGACGCCGCTTCCGCCCACTACTTAAGCTGTCTCCGCTTGCCCGGGTAGCAGCTAAGGCCAATTACGATGAAGAACGTCACTGAAGTTCGGATCTTTCCCCCGCAAGGAGAGCTTCGGAGTCAGGCCCATGCGCATGGGTAGCGAGCGCTGCCACATCACTTTAGCAAAGGGCCGTTGACCACACCGGCATAGCTTTGAGGCTGACTAAACAACAATCCCAATTGGTGGAGGCGGAGTAGGCATATCCTCGTCGTTACCGTTTTCTTCCGGCGAATCAGGTGGTGGACAGGCTATGGTACTTAGAATAATCGCCGCAAGAATGATAGCGATAGATTTCTTCACCATGACGGTATGTGGGATACCCTGAACCCGCTCCCATGCACGCCCTGACGAGCCACAACCCGTGGTGGGTGGTTACGGCTGCACTGTCACCGTGAACGTGAACTGGGAAGGTACATCAGACTTGGGGCTCTGGACGAACAGCTTCTGAGTTCCGCTTCCCGAGAAAGTGTGGAAACCTGACCTACTACTGACTACGGGGCTGACCTCTACGATGTACCCGGATCGATCCTCATTCCAAATGCCCACCGTATCATCAGTCGAGCTAGAGAGGTCAAACCTGTAAGTAATCCCGTCTCTGACATTTAATACGTAGGTTATTGACTTCCACTCGCCATCATCTGCATCGGATTCCGTGATGAGTCCTGATACGGTCTGTCCGACCTCAATTTCTGTCCCTCCGCCGCACGCTATCGTGCCAATGAGCATGCTGGTGACCAAAACCCCTAACTTCAATGGGAGTGTATCCATAATCTCATCACTATCCCGACGAACGGCATGATAGACATGGCTTACTGCCCCGTCAAATGGAAGAGCTAGGACTCACGTATCTTCTCAATGACGCCCAGCGTCCGCCAACTGGTCGAACAATTAGCCTTTGGGGCAAGCGACTCCCTGCGGGCAGGTGGTGTTTCAGACCCACAACGTATCGGCAATAGGCCGTTGACCACACCGGCCCAGCTTGATGCACAGACCCATCTGAGGACATATGGGGGGTTCACACGTAGTCTGAGTTGGGGGTAACACCCATGTGGCCTGAGCAGGACAAGCTTAGGGTTGGAACCGCTGTGGCGGGTGCCGAGTGGCAGCGCCGCAAATGAGTTCGGCAGTAATGGCTGTCCAGTTGGCTGAGTAGGGAGATAGCGAACAATGTTCCGGCTGAGAAAGATAAAAATTTCTCATCGAAGGACGTGTCCAAAGTGCCGTAGTCAGAATATCGTTGCACAATACTACGGTATCCACTCAGTGGAACGGTACGAATGCTTGGACTGTGAAGACGAGTTCCGGGGCTTAAAGCTCCTTGGCATCCGTGTCGCAATATGCGAGGAAAGCAGAGTGGGTGAAGGCCGTGAGTCCCCTAGCTAAGATCGCCGTTGACCACGTCCAGCCCAGCTTTGGGGCAGATAGAGAGATTTGACACCAATTTTGACACCAACGCCCACGAACTGCGGGATACATCAGGGGACAAACAGATAGGCGGCCTGGGGAGAATCAGACGGCCTGCGTATCTGAGGACACGTTGGGAGACAAGGGTAGTCAGCTTACGAAACAGCTGCTCTGCCACTGAGCTACGGTGGCCGGCGCTGTTCCCCATTGTACCATAGCCTCTACCTCAGACCAGGGTTGGACCCACCGTTGACTTTGACGTGACCTGGCGCCTTGCGTATCATTGGTGCGCCGTGCTTGCCAAGGTCAATACCTGTGCCGTCATCGGGCTGGAGGGGGCGACCATAGAGGTTGAGGTGGACATCTCTCCTGGGCTGCCCGCCTTCACCATCGTCGGTCTGCCGGATACCGCTGTGCAAGAGGCCAGAGAGCGAGTGCGGGCCGCCATCCGCAACGCCGGCTTCGAGTTTCCCCTCAAGCGCATTACCGTAAACCTGGCTCCCGCGGACATCAAGAAGGCCGGCCCCGCCTACGATCTGCCCATAGCCGTGGGCCTGCTCGCCAGCTCCGGGCAGGTGCAGCAGCCGCCACTATCCAGCCTCTTCCTGGGCGAGCTCTCCCTGGACGGACGGCTGCGGCATACACATGGCGTGCTGCCCATGGTCGCCTTGGCACGAGAGAAGGGATTCGAGACGGTCTTTGTTCCCGCCGAAGATGCCAAAGAGGCTGCCCTGGTGGAGGGTGTTGAGACCATCCCCGTGAGCACTGTTGCTGACCTTGTGGCCGCCCTCCGCGGCGAAATACCGCCGTCGCCGGCCACTCCCGAGCCTGAGGAGGGCCGGGCTGTCGCGGCCTACACCATTGCCAGCACCGACCTGGCACACGTCCGGGGCCAGGAGCACGCCAAGCGGGCGCTTGAGGTGGCCGCCTCAGGGGGCCACAACCTGCTGATGAGCGGACCGCCCGGCAGCGGCAAGACCCTTCTGGCCCGTGCGTTGCCCTCCCTGCTGCCACCCCTCACCTCTCAGGAGTCCCTGGAGGTGACCAAGATCTACAGCGTCAAGGGCCTGCTGCCGTCTGAATCGCCCCTTATTACCCAGCGACCCTTTCGCGCCCCTCACTACACCATCTCCAACGTCGCCCTCGTGGGCGGAGGAAGGTGGCCTACGCCCAGCGAGATCACTCTCTCCCACAGAGGAGTGCTCTTCTTGGACGAGCTTCCGGAGTTTGGGCATACGGTCCTGGAGGTGCTCCGGCAACCCCTGGAGGACAAGATGGTGACCATAAGCCGTGCCCAGGGGAGCGTCTCCTTCCCCGCCAACTTTATGCTTGTAGCCGCCATGAACCCATGTCCCTGTGGCTACTATGGCGATCTCAAGAGGGAGTGTACCTGCAACTCCAGCATGGTGGCCCGATACCAGAAGAGGGTCAGCGGTCCGCTGCTGGACAGGATCGATATGTTTGTAGAGGTGCCTCGGGTGGAATATGAGAAGCTGGTGGAGGAGCCAACGGATGAGGGGTCGCAGGCCGTACGCCAGCGGGTCGAAGCCGCCCGGAGAGTGCAGCGGGAGCGATTCAAGGAGCGTGGGCTCTCCTGCAACGCAGAGATGGGGCCGGATGATGTGTGGCACTGCTGTGTACTGGAGGAGTCCGGAAAGGCGCTGCTCCAGGCCGCAATGAACCAGCTAAGCCTGTCGGCGCGGGGCTTCCACCGGGTGCTGAAGTTGGCCCGCACCATCGCAGACCTGTCGGGCGCGGAGGGCTCCACCTGGCTGAGGCACTTCAGTACCGCCCGCGGGGGTAGCATCTGCCGATGGTACAATACAAGTGGCATATCTGTGTGGAGGGATTACTGTGAAGCTCTACAAACTGGCTCTCGTCATGCATGAGCCCAGTGAAGAGGCCGAGGACAAATACATGGCTGAGGTTCCCTCCCTTTCGGGCTGTCGAGCTTGGGGAGATACGGCTGCCGAGGCCTTGGAGAATCTGCAGGCCGTGGCCACGGCATTCATAGAGTCGTACATGGAGAGGGGAGATCCTCTTCCTCCGGAGGTCATAGCCGCCTCTACGGCGATTGGCGGTTCGGACACCCTGAGCGAAGTCCTGGTCGCGGTTTGAACTACCGTGACCTTACTCGTAGGCTACGGCGACTGGGCTGCGAGTTCGACCGAAGAGCGAAGGGGGACCACGAAATCTGGATCAATCTCTCCACCCACGCCAGAACAACCATCCCAAACTGGGGTAGTAGCGACCTTAAGGCTGGCACCATCGGAGCCATTCTGCGTGACCGGGGTATTTCCAAGAGCGACTTTGAGCGGGTGTAGGCTGGCCCGCACCATCGCCGACCTGTCGGGCGCGGAGGGCATCGGCGTGGTCCACCTGGCTGAGGCGCTTCAGTACCGGTCGCGGGGGTAGGCTAGCAACACCAAAAGGGGCACGTATATATGGAAGCACAGGAGCACCAGGGCAAGACGCTGGCCTACCTGACCGTCCACCCAGATGGCTATCGGCCGGAGACCCGGTATCCGCTGATCATACTGTTGCACGGCTTTGGTGCGAACATGCGAGACCTGGCCGGCCTCACCCCCGCCATCGACCCGACGGGGTACGTCTACGCATGTCCCAACGCCCCCGTCGCCTTTCAGATCGGGCCGGGGATGACGGGTTACGGGTGGGGTGCCATCGGCGGTGAGGGTGACCCTGAGGAGCCCCGGCGCATAGAGGAGATGCTCCTTACCTTCATTGACGAGGTGATGGAGCAGTACCACGTCTCCCCGGGCCAGGTCATCCTGGGGGGCTTCTCCCAGGGTGGCGGCATGACCTATCGGTGTGGCCTCACCAGACCGGAGATGTTTGCGGGCCTGGTGGCCCTTAGCAGCTCAAAAGTTCCCTTTGATGAGCTCAGCAGCCGCCTTCCTCCTGAGCGTACCCAGCCCATCTTCATTGCCCACGGAACTGAAGACCCTGTCTCCCCTGTGGAGCGGGCGCGGAACGCCAAGGCCCTTCTAGAGGCGGAAGGCTACACCCCCTGGTACCGGGAATATCCCATGGCCCACGAGATTACCCAGCAGGTCATCGATGATCTGGTGCCGTGGGTCCATACGGTGCTGCCACCGCGGCCGGCGGAGTGACGCCCTCCAAACCTCTCGCCACCCGTAGCCGCTCAGGCCCCAGCTATCGTTAGCTGTACTCGTCGTTCGCACCGCCCATGCCGTCGTCTCCGGTGGAAGCGGGCGTGGGTTCAGGCGGCGCCGTAGCCGCTCAGGCCCCAGCTATCGTTAGCTGTACTCGTCGTCCGCACCGCCCATGCCGTCGTCTCCGGCGGAAGCGGGCGTGGGTTCAGGCGGCGTCGTAGTGCCGACGGAACCCGCTCCCATCACCGTGACGACCGCGGTCATGGATTGGTGGATGGTACAGAAGTATGGGAACGTTCCGGGCTGTGTGAAGGTGAAGCTGAACGTTTGCCCCTGCTGGAGCCAGTCACTGTCCCAGGCCCCGTCCGCATTTGGCGAGACACCGGAGGTGGCGGTATGGGTAGCGCCGGAGTCCCGCTGTGTCCAGACAACCGTGTCGCCAACGCGCACTGACAGGTCCTCAAGGGAGAAATTCTGGATGCTTGCTTGTAGTGTTGCACCCCCAGTGGCCGTCGGTTCTGCCGTTGCCGTAGCGGTTGGCGAGGGGGTGGTAGTCGGCATGGGAGTTGCCGTAGCGGTCGGTGCGATTGTAGCCTGAGCTACCCGAGTAGCGGTGGCCGTGGGTGAAGGAGTATGCGTGGGTGTAGCCGATGGCATGGCGGTAGCCGTCGGCGTGCTGGCGGCTGGTGTATCGGTAGGTGCCGGTGTCGGCACGGCTGCGGGGGTTGCCGTCGACGAGCCGCCACACGCGGCCACGGTTCCAATCACCACGGACACCATCATCAGCCATTGCCGGGGTGCTGTCATGCCTCTCTCCTCACCGGCACCGCTATGCGTCGGATACGTAGATAGTACGAAGAGTGGAGGGCAGCGGTTCTTTCCTCCCTGGCCGAGACAAGGCCGGAGGCGGCCTTCCGACGGCCCCTCTTACGTGGTCAGCGCGTATATCGAGTACATGCCCCCCAGGTAGATGATGGCCGTGGCTATGAGGGCTGCTCTGCCCGGACCCTCCCGCAGGCGGGATAGAAGGAAGACTCCGCCCATGACCGCCACCATCATGAGCAGCCCCTCAAATGCGGCAAGGGCGTGCGCCCTCTTAATGCTCTGGAGCAACGGCGACTTCGTGTAGGCGATATCAACCGGCAGCAGGATGATCATATTGAACCCATTGCTCCCCAGCAGATTGCCCAGCACCATGGAGGGCAGGCCCCGGCGGAATGCGGCGTAGGAGCTGGCCATCTCGGGGAGGGACGTGAGGATCGCCAGGCCAATGACCCCAAAGAAGCTGTCTCCCAGGCCCGTTATCTCCGCCAGCTCCGCCGCGGCGTTGGCCAGGAACGGTGCGGCCACCACCACCACGACCGACCAGGCGAAGAAGAGGGCGAACGTCTTCCACAGCGGCTGCTCGTACAGCGTGAGCTGGGCCGGGTCGACAGGGTCCGTGACGGCCGCCTCGGTGACCAGCTCCTGTCGACGTATCTCCTGCCCGGCGGCGGCGCTCCGGAGAAAGACGATTCGCGCTCCAACGATATACGTGGCGACTATCACCAGGCCCCCAGGGCCGACCCTGAAGAGCTGAAGGCCTGTGTCGAACAGGATGAAGAGCATCGCCTCCGCGGCCACCACCAGCGCTATGACCCAGGTCATCCATTCCACCGCACCGAAACGGTGGTTCCGCCACAGCCGGGCAAACCAGAGGCTGAGCACGGCGAAGATGAGCATGTTGGCCATACTGCTGCCGAAGAGGTCGCCCGCCGCCAGGTCCGGGGCGTCTATCCTTACGGCGCTTATGTCCGTGGCCACTTCCGGGAGAGAGGTCGCCAACGCCAGCATCGTGGCCCCCACCCAAAGCTGGCCCAGCCGTGTCCGCTCCGCAACGATGTCGCCGTAGTGGACAAGGCGGGTGCTCGCCACAACAATGGCAACTCCGCCCGCGATAAAGATGAGTGCTGGAATCATAGCCGGGCCAGCATGGTGGCCTTCCATTGCGCCGTCACGTCAGCGGCTGGGTGGCCGTGGCATTGCTGGCTCCGTGGTCGGTGGGTGCGTCGCTTGTCCATCTCCGGAAGTCGAAAGGCACATGGTATCATGGATGTCAGAGGGAGGGGCTGAACCGTTGACATCTCTTCGCATTATGCACCGACTGCTTCTGGCGGTTTCCATCCTTGCCATACTGGCAGGGCTGACCGGAGTCGTCACCGCTCAGGAGAAAGGCCGCCATGTCCTTGCCCTTGAGGTAGACGGCATCATCTCCCCCGTGGTGGAGCGGTTCATAGGCCGGGCGGTGGAGCAGGCGGAGGAGCGTAACGCCGAGCTGCTGGTGATCAGTCTGGACACCCCGGGCGGTCTCCTGAGCTCTACCCGGAAGATCGTGAAGCATCTGCTGAACGCGGAGGTCCCCATCGCCGTGTACGTGGCTCCCCGCGGTGCCTTTGCGGCATCGGCGGGCACCTTTATCACCGCGGCGGCCAATTTCGCCGTCATGGCTCCCGGCACCAATATCGGAGCGGCCAGCCCCGTAGGTGGCGGCGGCGAGGACCTTGAGGAGACGCTCAAGGACAAGGTGACCAACGACGCCGCTGCCCTCATGCGGAGCATCGCCGATGAGCGGGGTCGTAACTCCGAAAAGCTGGAGGAGACGGTGCTGAGGGCCAGCTCCTACTCCGCCGAGGAGGCCGTTGAACTGAACGTCGTGGACCTCATCGCAGACGACCAGGACGACCTGCTGGCCCAGCTTCATGGCAGAGAGGCCACCACACCGGCGGGTGTTGTGGTGCTCAACACCCGGGATGTTGAGGTCAGAGACTTCAACATGAGCATGGTGGAGCGGTTCCTGGCATTCCTCTCTGACCCCAACGTCTCCTTCCTGCTGCTCTCCCTGGGGAGCCTGGGGATCCTGGTGGAGCTGCTGAACCCCGGCCTGGTCGCTCCCGGCGTGGTGGGCGCCATCCTCCTGATCCTTGCGTTCGTCGCCTTCGGTAACCTGCCGGTGAACTGGGCAGGGGTCGCGCTGATCCTGCTGGCCGTGGGCCTTACCGTACTGGAGGTGTACGTTGCCGGGTTCGGCATTCTGGGGGTTGGGGCTATCATCAGTTTTGTCCTGGGCGGGCTTCTGCTCTTCTTTCACACGGGCATACCCTCCCCCACCATGCCTCGGGTCGGCGTCAGCCTTTGGATCCTGGTTTCCACGTCGGTCGTGCTTAGCGGGGGAGGAGCGTGGGCCCTGGCTATCATCATCAGGTCCCGAAGAGGCCAACCGGACCAGGGCGTGGCCGGTCTGGTGGGCCAGATGGCGGAGGTGACTACGGACCTGGCTCCCAGGGGTGCGGTGCGTCTTGAAAACCAGCTCTGGACCGCCGTGGCTGAGGGCACCGACCACATAGTCGTAGGCGAAGCGGTGGAGGTCGTGAAGGTGGACGGCATCATCCTTACCGTCGCCAGGCCAAGCGACAGCCAGCTACCGATGCCGGAAGCCCCGGCCCAGTGAAACTTGCCGTAGACAGGTGTGCGGCCTGGTGATAAGGTCTCCCCGAGCGTCCAAGCAGACGGTCGGGTGACCGGCCGGAAGTGTGGCAGGGTCGCGATTTGGGGAAATATCTCCTCACGCGCCCGGGAGGTTGCTATGGTATCTGGTATCGTGATCGTCAAGCAGTATGAGAGGATGATCGTGTTTCGGCTGGGCCAGTACACGGGGAGCACCAGGAGCGCCGGATTCCATTTCCTCATCCCTGGTTTCTACAGCGGCAGGAAGGTGGACACCCGGGAGACGCCGGAGCGTGTGCCGACGCAGAAATACATCACGAGGGACAACGTGGTGGTGGACATGGACTTCGTCCTCTACTATCGTGTCATGCCTGATCAGGCGGAGAAATCCGTGCTTGAGGTTGCAGACCACCGCGTCGCGGTTCGCAACCTGGCCATGGCGGAGCTCAGGTCCATCATCGGGAATTCCACCCTGGCTGAGGCGTTGTCGGAGCGGGAGCGGATACAGAGCGAGCTTCAGACGGTCCTGGACTCAGTCACGGGACGCTGGGGGGTCAAGGTACAGGGAGTCGCCATCAACGAGATCGACCCGCCGGCGGGGGTGAAGAGCGCTATGGAGCGGGAGAAATCGGCGGAGGCCATCAAGACCGCCGATATCACCGAGTCGGAAGGGCAGCGCCAGGCCCAGATCAACCGCGCCGAGGGAGAGAAGGAGGCAGCAATTCTGAGTGCCGAAGGTGAACGCCAGGCCGAGATTCTTCAGGCCGAGGGAGACCAGCAGGCGGCCATTCTGCGTGCCCAGGGGTTCAGCAACGCCCTCGAGCAGATCAACACCGTCGCCCAGACGGCGGACGCTCGCACCATGAGCCTACAGTACTTCGATACTCTGAAGCAGCTGGGCGAGGGAGCCGCCACCAAGTTCATCTTCCCCATGGAGTTCACCGGCATGCTCCAGTCATTTATCCGTGGCGCTGGCGGCGGGAGCCAGGGCAGCGACGGGGGAACGTAGACTGTTGTTGGCGGGGCTGTAGGAGAAGGCTACGCCCTGCCGGAGGGCGCACCCCTTCTCCTACAGCCCCATGGTGAGCTGGTTGCCCAGACGCACCCGGCGCGTCGCAGCGTCGCGGCCCGCCAGGCCCCAGCGGTCCCGTAGCCTCTGCACCAGCCCAACGACCCTCTCTGTGTACGCCCGGGGCGCGTAGGAGCCGCGTCGGTAGAGATGCAGGTACTCCGGCGTAAGGTGCGGGTAGGCCTCCCGGAGAAACGGCAGGAACCACTCTCGGGACCCGGGCTTCAGGTTCAGGACGTTGGGGGCTATGAACCGGGCACCGTGCCGTGCCGCCTCTCGGACCACCTCCTCAAGGTTCTCTTCGCTGTCGGTGATCTCCGGCAGTATGGGTGCCAGAAGCACCCCCGTGCGGATCCCCCCTCGGGAGAGCTGCTCCATGGCCTGAAGACGCTTCATGGGTTTTGGCGTCCCCGGCTCAATGCGGTGCCACGTCTCCTCGTTCAGCGTGGCGATGCTGAAGTTCACCGTGACCTCGGCAACCTGGGAAAGCTCCTGAAGCAGATCGATGTCCCGCAGGACCAGGTTTGACTTGGTGGTGATGGCCACCGGGGTGGCGAAGTCCCGCAGCGCCTGGAGCATGCGTCGCGTGATGAAATACTGCCGCTCGGCGGGCTCATACGGGTCGCAGGCGGTGCCCAAGGCTATGAGCTCCCGCTTCCAGCTTGCACGGCCAAGCTCTCTGCGGAGCACATCGGGAGCGTTTACCTTGACTACTATCCGCTGGTTGAAGTCCTTCCCGCTATCGTAGCCCAGGTAGGTGTGGGTGTTGCGGACAAAGCAGTAGACACAGGCGTGCTGACAGCCGCGGTAGGGGTTGATGCTCCAGCGGAAGGGAAGCAGCGGTGTAGCCATCTTGTTGATGACCGACTTGACCTCGATCTCTTCATAGAATGGGGTGGGCATATCGCCTCCTAAGACAAACGTTCTGATTTGTGGAGAGTATAGAAGAGAACGTCAGTTCTTGTCAAGAGACATCCACGTTGACAGACTTTGAAGGCCCAACCTACACTTATCCGTATCATGACGGACCTCCCCGGTGGCCTCGGCAAGGCTCACGGCACAAGCGAGCGGTATATACCGCAGCGCCTGTCAACCGTCCTCTTTGACCTGGACGATACCCTCCTGAACTGCTTCGCTACGCGCGCATCGGCCTTGCAGAGTGTCTTTACGGATGTCGGTATTCATGGCATCTCGGGCGAGGATTTCATGCGGGACACGCGCGGCGGACAGCTCCTGGAGCTCCTGTATGACCTGGAGAGACGCCAAGGTCAGGAGCTCAATCTGCTGGACCGCTATCGGAGCGCCTACTGGACACAGAGTCCGGGGCTGATCAGCCTCTATCCAGGCGTCAAGCACATGCTCCAGAAACTCCACGGCCATGGCGTCAAGCTGGGCATCGTGACGCAGAAGGTGCGCGCTTTCGAATTGAACGGACGCCTGGCGGGAGCCTCCAGGGAGCTGGAAGAGGTTGGCGTGGCCGGTCTCTTCTCGGTGGTGGTTGGCTTTGAGGACGTGTCCAACTACAAGCCCCATCCTGAAGGAGTGGAGCTCGCCTTGAAGAGGCTAGGCGCTGGTCTCCGGGAGACGCTGATGGTAGGGGACAGTACCGCCGATATCGGGGCGGCCAAGGCCGCCGGATGCTGGAGCTGCCACGCTACCTGGGGGCGCTCGGTCGTAGGGGACCCGCAGGGAGACCTGGGAGCGGATATGGTGGCCGAGACACCGGAGGCCCTGAGCGGGCTCTCCTTCCTGGATAGTAGATGATGGCATGCGTCTTACCCTGAACGCCGCCGCAGCTTCCGTACCTCCGCCGACACCACTCCATCGGTGATCTCCAGGATGCCCAGCGTCCCCAGCTCGCCGCGGGCGTGGCGGATGCCCGGATAGGTGGGGCTGCCGGGGTTCAGGAACAGCACCCCCTGGTACCAGCCGATATACTCCTCGTGTGTGTCCCCGAAGCACACCATGTCCACCGGCTCCCCGAACTTCCGCCGCAACAGCTCTCCCACGGGGCCCGGCGGAAACTCCAGCGTCCGCCCGAACCTTATAGGCGGCCCGGGCCACTGGATGTCGTGGACCACCCCAACGCGTATGCCCGCCGCCTCCACCACTCTGGTTCGCTCCGCCAGCCGACCGCCCGGTTCGCGAGGGTCGCCGTAGCCGCGCACCGCCAGCACCGGGGCCACGGTCTCCAGCTGGTCCAGCGCCGCCAGCACCTCCAGGTCGCCGCAATGGAGGATAAGCTCGGCCCCCTCCAGGGCCTCCAGCAGCTCCTTCGGAAGGCTCCAGCCCTTGCCTAGCTGATGGGTGTCCGAGACCACGCCTATGCGCATATGACTCTGCTGGAGCTGCCACGGCTCCCAGGCCTAGGGTAGCTCCTTGGACATCTGAATGTGCCGGATGCCAGCCTCCATGAAGGGCTCCCCCTCCTCGCAGTAGCCGTGGCGCACGTAGAACTCCTTGACGTACTGTTGGGCATGGAGGGTGATACGCTTCAGGCCTCGCGCGGCCGCCTCCCGCTCCAAAAACGACAGCATTTGCCCGCCAAGCGACTGACGCCGGAGAGCCGTATGGACGGCCATCCGGCCTATGATGCCATCATCCGCTGAATGGAGCACCAGCCGACCGGTGCCCACCACCGTGTCACCGTTCAATGCAACGGCGTGGAAGGCCTCGGAATCCAGGTCGTCCCGCTCCAACTCAGGGGGAACGTGCTGCTCCTGGACGAACACCTGGTGTCGGAGCGCGTACGCGCCCTCCATCTCCCGCTCTGATTCCGCCGCCTTGAGGATGTACTCCATGGCTCAAGGGACCAGACATGTCGGGTGGGTGTTGCCGATGTGCAGTAAACGGGTCTGCTTGCCTAGCGGGGCTTCTCCCACAGGGTCAGGAAATCACCGTCGGACGGCTGCACCGCCTCGCGTCTTCGCTTCGCCGTCTCGCGCTTGACCTCCTGGCGCTCACGCTCCCGGAGCTCCTCGAACCGGCTTGCCCACTGGGAGACCAGCTGCGAATCGGCCCGTCCACCGGTCAGCCCTTGCAGGACCTGCTCTATCTGGCTGGCGGGCGCGGCAAGGATGTCCCCGGCGCAGAAGAGGATGGCTACCTGGTCCGGGAGCTTCGCCGCCGCGCCGTCGTTCACCGTGCTGAGGATCGCCTTGAGGGCTTTGAGTCGAATGGTCGCCTCTAGCTGTTGCGGCAGGGCCATCAGGTATGGTAGAGGCTGGTCCGGCCTTCTCAGAAGCTCTCGGAAGTCTGCCTCCACCTCCTCATAGAACGATTCATCCAGCACCTCGCCGGTGGTGAGGCAGTGGAGCCGGGCAGCCTCCGGGTCTTCCCCACTGGCATCTATGACCAGGAACTCGGCCAGGTGGGGAAAAATGCAGATGCTGAGCTCCGCCTGCTCCTCGGGCGAAGGGCCGCTGGGTGGGTCTGCCAAGGAGGCTCCTTTCCGTCGAAGGTCGCCACGGTAGATGGTGTATCGTGATTGTAGCACGACGCCACGGCCATCGGAGCGTGGCTCTATTCGTCCAGCTGATTGGCGGCACCCTATCCGTGCCATCCATCATTGTGAACCGGAGCGTGCCCCTCGTGTAGAATGAGCGGCGTTGCTTCCACGAGCTCGTCGGAAGGAGGACTGAGTTATCCCCCACGGCCACCTGTTGGACTACCTGCCGGAGCTGCTCCCCAGGATTGCGGAGGCTCCCTTCGGCTTGTTCACCGATATCGATGGCACGATCTCCGAGATCGTACCCGCGCCGGGCGATGCCACCGTGCTTCCGCGGTGCCGCCGTGCCCTGCAAGCCCTGGTTGACAAGCTCGCCCTGGTGGCCGTGGTGACCGGCCGCGATGTGGAGACCGCCCGCCGCATGGTGGATGTGGACGGGCTCATCTACGTGGGCAACCACGGCCTGGAGCGATGGCAGGAGGGCAAGCTATCCGTCGAGCCACGGGCGGAGCAGTACCGCGGGCGCATCGCGGAGGCGGCTCGCGATCTGCGCCGGCTACTGACACTGCCTGGGGTCTATGTGGAAGAGAAAGGCGTTGGTCTCTCTGTGCATTACCGGCATGCGGAGGACTGGGAAGTGGCCCGCTCTGCCATTCTCTCCGTCTTGGAGAAGCTGGAGGTTGGTGAGTGGCTGCTGGCCCATCCGGGCAGGGCCGTCGTGAACTTCCAGCTTCCCATCGATGTGGATAAAGGCACGGCAATACACTCCCTGGCCAGGGAGTTTGGCCTCCGGGGTGCTCTATTCCTTGGCGACGATGTCGGAGATATCGACGGTTTTCGCGCCCTGCGCCGCCTCGCCCGGGAGGGCGATTTCCTGGGCGTCAGCGTGGCCGTGCTCGGCGACGAGACTCCCGAGGAGGTGAGGCGAGAGGCCACCCATTGGCTGAATGGAGTGGGTCAGGTGGAGGAGTTTCTCACCACACTCGCGAACTACTTGGAGCCGCTGGTGTAGGAGCGGGGAGCTTGGAGTACGGATGCAATTCGAGGGCCTGTCCTGAGCTTGCCGAAGGGCCTGTCCTGTCCGATGATGCTTTGCTCATCGAGACTCTCGATAGCTCGGTTCACCGAGCGTATCGGAGAGCTTGCCGAAGGGCCTGTCCTGGGCGGGATAAGCCCTACGTCAGCGCGTGGATGTCCTGGAACTGGCTCTGGACCCAGTGCAGCACATCCTCCCGCTCAATGACCTCCACCATTGCAGCGCTCCGCCGCTCTCGCTCCTCGGTGCTCATGGTGAGCGCCTGGTACAGCACCTCCATGGTGCCCTCCAGATCGGCCGGTGACACGGCCAGTGCCCCCTCTGCCAGTTGCTCGTAGGCCCCCACGGTGTCCGATATGACCAGCACACCGTCCTTGGTGTTAACTATGGGGCCTTCCTTCGCGATCAGGCTCATCCCATCAATGACCGCGTTGACCAGCAGCACATCGTAGAGGCACATGCCCGCTATGGCCTGGGCGTAGTTGTTCTCCAGCAGGAGCTGGACCGGCTTCCAGTCGTCGGAGCCGTGGGTAGAGTTGATGGAGTCGGTCAGCTGCTGGATCTCATCCAGGTATCGCTGGTACTGCCTAATGTGGGTGCGGGAGGGCACAAGGAAGGCCAGGAACTTCACCCGCCCATGGAGCTCCGGGTGGCGTTGCAGCAGGAGATCGAAGGCGTGAAAGCCCCGGACGATGTTCTTGTTCGGCTCCGCCCTGTCCACGCGGACGATGGTCATCTCCTCGCAGAGCGACTCAAGCCGTTGCTTGTACTCGCTGGCCCTGGGTGAGCTGGCTATCCGACGTATCTCGTCCACGTCTATGGACAGGGGATACGTGCGGGCCGCGGTCTTCCGGCCTTGGAGCTGCACGGTACCGGCGGCAAAGTCCACCTCCGCCTCGGGAATGAACTCCTCGCACGTGCCCAGGAAGCTGCGGGCGTCCCGCCTGGTCTGGAACCCCACAATGTCCGCGCCGCACAGGCTTTCGCAGATGCCCCTGCGCATGTGCGCCGGCAGTAGCTGCCAGTAGCTGGCCCCCGGCCACGGGATGTGGACGTAGTGCTCTATGTGGGCGTCGGGGAGCTCCTGGCGCACGTACCCGGGCACCAGGTAGAGGTGGTAGTCGTGCACCATCACGTACGGAGGCTCGGGGCTGTTTGCCGCCTCCGCCACAACCGCATCGGCAAAGGCCCGGTTCACCGCAACGTACCCGTTGTCCCAGGCGTCGTGCACGGCGCGGTCCACGTTGGGTGTATAGGAGGCGTTCCACATATAGTGCTGCAGGAACCAGAGCAGCGGGTTGCAGAAGATATTGTAGTACTTGTGGTACACCCGCCGTGGCGTGGACACGTAGCGAACGGAGAACCTCTGGCCCGGCAGGGTGGATGGCGTGCTGGATCCCTGGCTCGCCTCCAGGGCGCGACGGTCCCCCTCTCCCATGGCGCTGGCCACCCAGGTAAAGTCGATGTTCTTGATCAGCGTGGAAAAGGCCGTGACCAGGCCACCGGACCCACGACGCGGCTGGAGCTGCCCATCAGGGGTCACCTGGTACTCCACCGGCCCGCGGTTGCTCACCACTATGAGCCGCCGGTGCTCCAGCATCTCAGCGCACAGCTCAAGGAACTTGGCGATCCTCGTCTCGCCCGTTGCGGCTACGCTCATCGTCTGTACACCCTATTTAGCACGACCCCGGCACCCCGAGTTCGCCGGTCATCGTGGCCCTCTCTCTCCCCGGAAGCTGCCCCTAGCTCTGAGGATCTCTCCCGCTATCGGTTCTATGTCGCCTGATCAAGTATGGATAAGTACAGACGAGATGTGCAGTCTATGGCCGTTTTCGGGCGGCACGACCCTAGCACAGGCCCTGGAGCTTGTCAAGAATTAAATCTCGCCACCCTTTGGGGTGGAAGAGCCTGCTCTGTCCGATGATGCTTTGCTCATCGAGACTCTCGATAGCCCCGGTCTCCGGGGCGTATCGGAGAGCACAGCCGAAGGGTTAGAATGGTGTGTGATATCTACACCTCTGTTGACGCTTGCCAACACCTGCCCCTACAATCCGTAGCTGTAACAGCCGTAGCCAGCAACCAGCGCAGCGGTGCATCCATGCAAGTCCACGAGATACGGAAAGCGTTCCTCGATTTCTTCCAGGACAAGGGCCATCTGGTCATGCCCAGCTCCTCCCTTATCCCTGGGGATAAAGACCCCACGATCCTACTCACCAGCGCCGGCATGGTCCAGTTCAAACCCTACTTCACCGGCGAGCTGCAGCCGCCCGGCCCTCGCCTCACCTCCGCGCAGAAGTGCTTCCGCGCCACGGACATCGACGAGGTGGGCGACCACAAGCACCTCACCTTCTTCGAGATGCTGGGCAACTTTTCCGTGGGTGACTACTTCAAGGAAGGGGCCATCCAGTTCGCCTGGGAGTTCTTGACCCAGAGGCTGGGCCTGGACCCCCAGCGGCTGTGGGTCACCGTCTATCTGGACGACGACGAGGCCTACGGTCTGTGGCGCACCGGGATCGGCGTGCCGGAGGAGCGGCTCTATCGCTACGGCAAGGGGGATAACTGGTGGGGCCCACCGGGGCTGGAGGGACCTTGCGGACCCTGCTCGGAGATCCACTACGACTTCGGTCCCGAGCACGGATGCGCCGAGGCGGCTACGCCTGAGGTCATTGCGGCGTGGGAGAAGGGGGGCAACCAGGGCGAGCAGCCCTGCTGCCACCCCAACTGTGACCGGTGTGAGCGCTTTGTGGAGCTCTGGAACCTGGTCTTCATGCAGTTCTTCCAGGACTCCACCAAGGAGCTGACGCCCCTGCCCGCGCCCAACATCGATACGGGCATGGGCCTGGAGCGGACCGCCGTCGTCCTCCAGGGCGTGCGCACCGTCTATGACACGGACGTCTTCCAGCCCATAGTCGCCCGCGTGGAGCAGCTGGCGGGCGTAAAGTACGGGGACGACCCCGACAAAGATACCGCCATCCGCATCGTGGCCGAGCACGCTCGCTCCGCCGCCTTCCTCATCGCCGACGGCGTTGTCCCCGGCAACGAGGGCCGTGGCTACGTGCTGCGCCGTGTCATCCGCCGCGCCATCCGCTATGGCCGTCAGTTGGGCCTTGCATCCCAGGACGGCGGCTTCATTGCTCCCGTGGCGGCGGTGGTCATTGAACAGATGGGTACGGTGTACCCGGAGCTTTCCAGCGGTCGTAAGTTCATCCTCCAGGTGCTGAGACAGGAGGAGGAGCAGTTTGGGCGTGCGGTTGCCACGGGGATGCATGTGTTTGAGGAGATGGCAGCATTTCGCTTTCGGCTTAGTACGTCAGACAATCCGGCTGCGGGATTGGTCCTCGAGGCGATATACGGCCGCTTACCTGACACAGTAGTCTACCGACTTCATGAGCAACTTGAACATGGGGATAATCTGGCAAAGCTAGAACAGGAGATCACAGGGTTTGAGGCATTCGCACTTTACGACACATACGGCTTTCCCATTGAAGAAACGGTGGAGATTGCCCGCGAGCATGGCCTCTCCGTGGACATGGAGGGCTTTGAGCGAGAAATGGAAGCCCAGCGCCAGCGCTCCCGCGCCTCCGGTGAAAAGTTCGGCGGCGATTTCGATGCCCAGCGCCTTTATGAACCCTTCGGTCAGACCGAGTTCCTCGGCTATGAGACCACCACCGCTCCCTCGGTTGTCACTGGCCTTTTGATGAGTCCCCCCTCCGCTTTGGTTCCCCCTCAAGGGGGGAACCCTGAAAGGAGGGGGATGCCCTTTGAGCGCGCCTCCGTGGACACCGCCACCGAGGGCCAGGAGGTGGAGGTTGTGCTGCGGGAGACCCCCTTCTACGCCGAGGGCGGCGGCCAGGTCGGCGACGCAGGTGTCATCGAGGGGCCGGACGGTCTCATCACCGTGGAGGACACCCAGTCGCCCCTGGCCGGTGTCATCGTGCACCGCGGTCGTGTCACCCGCGGCCGTCTCTCCGTGGGCGAGACCGTCGTAGCCACCGTGGACCGCCAGCGGCGGCAGGACGCCGCCCGCAACCACACCGCCACCCACCTCCTCCATGCGGCTCTGCGCCAGGTGCTGGGCACCCACGTTCGTCAGGCGGGCTCTCTGGTGGCCCCGGACCGCCTCCGCTTCGACTTCACCCACGTGAGCCCGCTATCCAAGGATGAGTTACGGGCCGTGGAGCGTTCCGTCAACGAGAAAATTCGTGAAAACGTCTCCGTGCGCAAACGACAAACTACCTACCGCCAGGCCATCGCCGATGGCGCCCTGGCCTTCTTCGGCGATAAGTACGGCGACCAGGTGCGCGTGGTGGAGGTGGCCAACGGCGAGGTCTACAGCTTGGAGGTGTGCGGCGGCACCCATGTCAACGCCACCGGCGATGTCGGCTACGTCCACGTTATCGGCGAGAGCGGTATCGGCGCTGGTATGCGCCGCATCGAGGCCGTCACCGGCCGCGCCGCCGAGGCCCTGGCCCGGGAGCAGACCGACCTGCTGGAGCGAGTGGCACTGAAGTTGGAGACCTTGCCCCGAGAGATGGAGACGCGGGCGGCCACCCTGGTTGAGGAGGTATCTCGCCTTCGCCGGGATGCCGCCGCCGGAGAGCGGGCGGCGTCGCGCAGGGAGGGCCAGGAGCTTCTGGAGCGCATCCAGGAGGTGGACGGCATCAAGCTCGTGGCCGAGCAGGCCCATGCCTCGTCCGCGGAGGCGCTGCGGGAGACCGGCGACTGGCTCCGCGACAAGCTGGGCAGCGGCGTGGTCGTCCTGGGTGCGGTAATCAACGACCGCCCCACGCTGGTCGCCATGGTCACGCCTGACCTGGTGGCCCGTGGCCTGCACGCCGGAAACATCGTCAAGGCGGCGGCCCGCGAGGTAGGTGGCGGCGGCGGAGGACGCCCGGAGATGGCCCAGGCCGGTGGCCGCAACCCCGAGCGCCTGGACGATGCCCTGCACGCCGCTGTGGAGGCGGTTACTAAACAGAGCACACAAGGAGGTTTAGGTGGTTAGAATCACAGTGGATTGCCAAAAGCCCAAATATGCAAAAGGGTATTTCGAAGTTAGCAAGTTTGAGGACATATTTCATTGGCTTGGCACCATTAAGGGTCTACAAGGGTCTACCGAAAGGCGAACCTTCCCGTCGAGTTTATTGCTTGGTGAAAACAGGGCATGCACATGACTACACTGACCGTGAGGCTATTGAAATGCGCTCAGATTTCTTTGATCGCTCTCTTGCCTTGGAGGTAGGTGAAATGACTGGGCTGATACGCTGGAAATGGGGTGGCGAGCAAGTCAGCGGAGATGCAGAAAATGGCCTCGAATTTGCAAAAGAAATCGACCGCAGGCTTCTCACCCGATAAACATTGGCCGTCCCTCATGTTCTAGAGTACTTCTCCCTGTCATTCAGACTTTTTTCTGTCATTCTGAGCGTAGCGAAGAATCTAAGGCCATATGAATGAGTACCACGTTTACATAATGACTAACAGCACCAGAAGGCTCTATACGGGAGTAACCAGTGATCTCTATCGGCGGGTCTACGAGCACAAGAGCAAACTGATGCCAGGCTTCACCAACAAATACAACATCACTTGGCTCGTCTACTATGAGACGACTAGTGACATCGCTGCCGCCATTCATCGTGAGAAGCAGATTAAGAGCTGGCTCAGGAGCAGAAAGCTTGCGCTCGTAGAGTCTATGAACCCTGAGTGGAGAGACCTGAGTGCAGAGTGGTACTAGTGGCCTTAGATTCTTCGTTTCACTCAGCAACTGTATTGCATGTCAAGAGTAGGGTGAGGGTTCCATGGGGTCCTGTGTTTGAGCATGGCGTTCAAGATGATCAGGAACTTGTGCATCGAAGCGACCAGGGCAACTTTCTTGGGCTTTCCTTGCGCACAGAGGCGCAGATAGAAGAAGCGGATGATGGGATTGCACCGTGTTGAGGCGATGGTAGCCATGTACAAGGTTGAGCGGACCTGTGCTCTTCCGCCCCGGATGTGGCGTTGGCCTTTGCGGCGTCCGCTATCGTGGTTGATGGGCGCGACCCCCACCAGGGCGGCAATTTGCTTGCGGTCCAGGGTGCACAGCTCTGGGAGGTCGGCCAGCAGGGTTGAGGAAAGGACGGGGCCAACGCCGGGCACGCTACGGAGCAGGTCTTCCTTCTCCCGCCACAGAGGGCTTTCCCGCAGGCGGTTGCCCAGGTCATCATCCAACCGCTGGAGGCGTTCCTCTAGCCAGGCCAGGTGCTCCTGGATCTCCTGCCGAAGGGCAGGCATCATGGTGCTTCCTAACCGGTTCTCTTCCGCCGTGCGCATCTGGATGAGCTGGCGCCGCCTTGCCAGCAGAGCGGAGATCTCTTGCGCCTGGACATCGGGCAGGGGCCGCGGTGTGGGGCACACCCGCTGGGCAAACTGGGCAATGACCTGGGCGTCCAGGGAGTCTGTTTTCGCCAGCAGCCCCAGGCTCTTGGCGAAGTCCCGGACCTGCCGGGGGTTGACCACCGCGACGGGCACACCCTCCAGGCCCAGAGCGCAGGCCGCGGGCATCTCCAACCCCCCGGTGGCCTCCAGAACCACTAAGGTAGGGCCGAGGGTCCTGACGCGCCCCACCAGGTGGGCTATCCCCGCTTCGTCGTTGAGCTCCTGCCATGTTTCCCCGGAGGAAAGCACCGCCACGTCTAGATGGGCCTTGCTCACATCTATGCCGATGAACACCGGTCCGCGTTCCATCACACTCCTTTGGCCCGGTCTTGCGGATGCGGGCTCTCAGACCCTGGCAACTGTCCGGGCTCTTTCTTGTGGAGGCCAGGGCGACCACGCTGAGTCACGGTCTCCTGGGACCGAGAATGCATCGGCCTGCCCTGGCCTGTCTCCACCGCAATATACAAGAATGACATTTTCTACCACGGGTAGGCTCCTCGGCCTGGACGTGGGCCAGCGAAGAATCGGCCTCGCCATCTGCGACCCCGATGGCCGGCTGGCAACACCCTATTCCACCGTCACCAGGAGGACGCCCCAGGAGGACATCGCCGCCATCATCGCCGTGGTGCAGGCGGAGAAGGTCCGGCGCATCATCGTAGGCCTGCCCCTCTCCCTGGACGGGACGGTGGGCCCCCAAGCCCAGCAGACGCTGGCCTTCTGCGACGCCTTGCGGGCTGGCAGCCCCGTTCCCGTTGAGACCTGGGATGAGCGCTACTCCACCTTCGAGGCGGAGGGCCGCCTGCGGGAGGCTGGGGTCACCCCCTCCCGCAACCGGGGCCGTCTGGATGCCGCGGCCGCCACGGTGATCCTCCAGGGGTACCTGGATGCCCACAGCGACCGGACACCGCGGGGGAATACCGGTGAGCCGAGGCTGGATGTAGACGATACATCCTCTACGGATTAGAATGGCACTCGTTTCCCACGCCTAGTTTCCCGGTTGGAGGAGGGCAGAGTCCCCTCTGCCGGGGGTCTGGTCCGAGATGCTTTGCTCATCCCCTGACTTGTCGGGGTCGATAGTCCCGACGTGTCGGGGCGTATCGGAGAGCCTGTCGAACGAGGGTGAGGGTTTACTCTAAGGAGGAGTCATGGTGCAACCTAATCCAGACAAGTCGGCCTGGTGGATCAAGGATAGCTACTCCACTCAAGAGGTGGAGCAGCTAGTCGATTGGTGGAAGGAGCACTTCTGGCTCCAGAACCACCAGACGGCGGACATAGCGGCTGCCAGCGGCTCTCAGATCATGGTCCGGGGCGAAGGCTGCTACGTCTACGATATCGAAGGAAAGAAGTCCATCGATGGTATGGCCGGGCTCTTCCTGAAGAACATCGGCCACCGCTGGCCTGAGATAGCCACCGCCGTCAGCGAACAGATGAACACCCTGGCCTACGTCAACTCTGGGGCTTATGGGAGCGTCCCCGGTATCCTCCTGGCCAAGAAGCTGGCCGATCTCACCCCCGGCTCCCTCAACCGCACCTTCTTCTGCGGTGGCGGCTCTGAGGCCGTGGAGATTGCCCTCAAGCTGGCACGCCAGTACCAGTACATATCCGGGCATCCCTCCAAGTCCAAGATCATCTCCCGCCGCGGCCAGTACCACGGCTCCACCCCAACCGCCATGTCCGTGGGGAACCGTGCCAGGCAGGCCCACGGCATCTTTGACCCCATGTCCCCCGTGGCCCTGCAGGTGGACCCACCCTACTGCTATCGCTGTCCCTGGGGGTTCCAGGACCGCGACAACAAGAGCTGCTGCATGCTCAGCGTCAAATCCCTGGAGAACATCATCGAAGGGGAGAACCCAGACACCATCGCCGCCTTCATAGCTACCCCCATTCCCGCCGGAAACCAGATACCCGCCGACGAGTACTGGCCCCAGGTGCGGGCGCTCTGCGATAAGTACAACATCCTCCTGATCGCTGACGAGATCATCTGTGGGTTCGGCAGGCTGGGCACCTGGTTCGGTATGGAGCGTTTCGGCGTCAACGCCGATATTATGACCATCGCCAAGGCCCTCACGGGCGGCGAGCTGCCCGTAGGTGCCGTGATGGCTACCAAGGCGATAGCCGAGACCTTCGACGGTGTCGAAGGCCAGGACAGTATGCTCCACCACGGCGTGACCTACGGTGGCCATCCGGCGGTCATGACGGCGGCCCTGAAGACCCTGGAGATCATGGAGCGTGAGAACGTCGTGGAGAACTCCGATAGGATGGGCAGCTACCTGTACGACCGCGCAATGGCCGTTCTACAGGAGAACCATCCCCTGGTCGGCTTCGTGGGCGGAGGACTGGGGCTTCTGATGGCCATAGAGATCGTCAAGAGCCGCAAGACCAAGGAGAAGTTCCCCGGCGGATTGCAGGGCGATTTCGCCAAGCGGTTTACCCAGATTGTGCAGGAGAACGGCCTCGCCATTCGTGCCGGAGACTCCATCACCCTGTCGCCGCCGTTGACCATCACCAGGGAGATCGTTGACGACATTATCGATATCCTTGACGTCTCATTGACCCAGATCGAGAAGGAGTACCCGCCGGAGACATAGGCCCCAATTGCTTGGCGGCGGGGTACGCCATTGGCGAGCAGGCGGCGAGTACGACTGGTACCTCGTTGCGGAAAAGGGTGTGCCTAATACCCTGTCGTGGTGAGCTTGTCGAACCACAAGGCTTTGCCCTTCGACAGGCTCAGGGCGAACGGGATTTTGGTTGCTTGGTGAGTCTGCTGACTTATGCAAGGGAATACCAGTTCATGGCCACAGCTACGCTCGGTATCATCGGCTACCCCCTGGGTCACTCCGTCTCCCCCGCCTTCCAGCAGGCGGCCCTGGACTATTGCGGCCTGGACGTTCGGTTCCACGTCTGGGAGACGCCCCCGGACCGGCTGCCCAGGATGATCGACGACCTCCGCGCCACGGATGTGTTGGGAGCCAACGTAACCGTGCCCCACAAAGAGGCGGTGCTCCCCCTCCTGGACCGGCTGGCGGACTCTGCCCGGAGCGTCGGCGCGGTGAACAGCATCGTGAGCCATGATGGCGAGCTAGTGGGCCATAATGCCGACGGCACAGGGTTCCTGCGTGCTCTCAAAAAGGACGGCGGTTTCCACCCGGCGGGGAAGCGGGTTCTCCTGCTGGGCGCAGGTGGTGCCGCCCGTGCCGTGGCCCACATCCTGACGGAGGAACGAGTGGCTTCCCTGACCATCGCCAACCGGAGCCTGGAGCGGGCGCAGAGCATCGTCGATCGGCTTCCCGCAGCCGCAACGCTTGAAGCGGTAACTCTTGATGCGGTCGCCATGGTAAATGAAGGTGAGTGGGACCTCATCGTCAACACCACAACCCTGGGCATGCGCCACAGCCCGGGCGAAACGGAATCGCCCTTGCCATCCCGGGCCATTCCACCACACGCCCTGGTGTACGACCTGGTGTACAATCCACAGGAGACGCCGCTGCTCCAGGAGGCGAAGAGGGCCGGCGCCCGCACCCTGGGTGGACTGTCCATGCTGATCTACCAGGGCGCCGAGGTTTTCCAGCTCTGGACGGGCAGAGAGGCGCCGCTTGAGGTCATGTTCCAGGCGGCACATCAGGCACTGGACAAGATGGACTCAGTACACTGAAGCGTTCGTTTGATGAGTCCTCAAACCCCGGCTTATGGGCTTCAACGAAATAACTCGCCGTTTCTTGAGCGTTTGGCCTTAGATTCTTCGTCCCGATACATCGGGCCTCAGAATGACAGGCTGAGAGTCCCATGTCATTCTGAGGAGTACCGCCTCGTCGGGACGACGAAGAATCTAAAGAGGTATGATGTTTATAAAGCTGATGACCATAAGCACCCGGTTTGCAAGCCTACAACCCCCCCACTTTAGTCGGCCTACGGAGTATGTGACAAAATGTTTCGATTCCTGACCGCCGGTGAGTCCCACGGCAAGGGGCTCACGGTCATCGTGGAGGGCGCTCCCGCCGGACTCCCCCTGAGCGAGGAGTACATCGCCCGCGACTTGGCCAGACGCCAGGTGGGCTATGGCCGCGGCGGTCGTATGCAGATTGAGCAGGACCGGGCGGAGGTCCTCTCCGGCGTGCGCCACGGCCTCACCATGGGCGGCCCCATCGCCATGTGGATTCAGAACAGGGACTGGGTCAGCGGCACCGGACCCGACGGCGTCCCCTGGACCGATGTCATGAGCATCCTATCCACTGATGTCGAGTTTCAACGGATAACAAGCGTCCGGCCCGGCCACGCGGACACCCCCGGTGCCGCCAAGTACCGCCAGACAGATGCCCGCAATATCCTGGAACGCTCCAGTGCTCGGGAGAGCGCCAGCCGGGTGGCGGCGGGTGCGGTGGCTCGGCGTTTCCTTGAGGAGTTCAGCATCGAGCTCCACGGCCACGTAATCAACATCGGCGGCGTCCACGCGAGCCCGCGCTATCCCATAGATTGGGCGGCACTGGAGGAGCCGCCGTACCACCGCGATCGTCCGGACGCCTCCAAGATGGCCGCCGTTCGCTGCGCAGACCCGGCAGCCGCCGAGGGTATGATCGTGGCCATCGATGCGGCCAGGGAGGCCGGTGACAGCGTCGGCGGCACTATAGAGGTCATAGCCACGGGCCTGCCCATCGGCCTCGGCAGCCATATCCAGTGGGACCGCAAACTCACCACCCGGCTGGCGGCGGCGGTCATGAGCATGAACGCGGTGAAAGGGGTTGAGTTCGGTGCCGGGTTTGCCCAGGGCGACCTGCGCGGCTCCCAGGTCCATGACGTTGTCAAGCCCGTTCAGGAGTGGGAGACCTCTCCGGAGGGCGGTTGGCTCCTACCGTGGCCGCGTCGCACCAACAGCTCCGGCGGCCTGGAGGGCGGCATGTCCACCGGCGAGCCCCTGGTGGTGCGCGCCGTGGTCAAGCCCATCGCTACCCTCATGAGCGGGCTGGAGACCGTTGACCTGGACACCGGCGATTTCGTGGCCAAGGCCCACTTCGAGCGTAGTGACATCACCTTCGTGCCCACCTGTGCCGTTATCGGCGAGGCCATGGTGGCCATCGTCCTGGCCGATGCCATGCTGGAGAAGTTCGGCGGCGACCACATCGAAGAGACAAAGGCCAACTGGCGCGCCTACCGCGCCACCCTTGGCCCGCGCAGCAGCGATAATCTCGCCTGAAGGTCGGTATGGCTAGCGAAGCCAAGAGAACCTTTCTCGATGAGTTGGCCCGCCGTTACGGGACCTTGCGGAAGTTGGACCGCAGCCAATCTCTGTACGACGTAGGTGGTGATAAAGCGAGGATCTATGTCCGCTATTCAAAAATTCATGGTAGAGGCCAAGCATTCTATGGATTGAGGGAAGAAGACCTCCGAAAACTTGAGGCGCATCGTTCTATCATTTGTTTCTTATGGGATGGCCAAACCGAACCCTTGCTAGTGCCCTTTTCAGATTACGAAAGCGTATTTCAATCCCTGTCGCGCGCAGGAGATGGGCAATATAAGGTACAGGTTTATTTACGAGACGAAGGTACCAAGCTGTATATTGCAAAAGCGGGGCAATTCAATGCAGAGAGATATTTCGGATGGGATGGATTGGAAGCCTTGGTCGGCTCAGCTAGTTCGGAGCCTGTTCCTGATTTCTCACACGCTCAGATACAAACACTACTAGGGGCAATCGGCGCAACTAAGAACTATGATGTGTGGGTTCCTCCTAGCGACCGCGAAGGATTGGACTGGTCAATATCCGATCGGTTTGAGTGCCGGAGTACTTTACCATATGGATTTGAACCTGCGGAAGGTATCTTAAGAGAAGTGGACGTGATATGGGTTCAAAAAGGGTCAACTATGTTGAGAGCCCTATTTGAAGTAGAGCATTCTACTCCTATGTACTCTGGTTTATTGCGTCTGAATGATATTTATCTCCTTATGCCACCAAGCCGCCAGCCAACGTTTAGCATAGTTGCCAACGATGCAAGAAGAGAGCTTTTCGTTCGCCAATTAAGCCGACCGACATTCCGCACAAGTGGACTGAGCAATCTATGCTCCTTCCTCGAATATCAGGATGTGTTTGGATGGCATAAACGGCTTACAGCTAGATGATTAGGAGGTAATAGATGGCGCTCTACAGGCAGCCCGAGACTTTATGGATTGTGGTAAAGGCCGAGAGTGGGATTCCCACAAATGCGCAAGTCTATTGTGACCAGCGTTCCGCCGAGAGACGGGAGCGGTTCTTGCGTAAGAACATGCGCCCGGAAAATGATGAAACTGGCCTCTTTCGGGTCAGAGTCTAGCAACTCATTGACGTAGACGGGTGACGATGACCACCAACATCCTCCTCACCGGCTTCTCCGGCACCGGCAAGTCCCGGGTGGGCCAGGCCGTGGGCCGCACCCTCGGCTGGGCGTTCGTCGACACCGATGCCGAGGTCGTCCGCCGCAGCGGCATGCCCATCGTTGCCCTCTTCCAGGAGCAGGGGGAAAAAGCCTTCCGTGAGCAGGAGCGCTCCCTCCTACGCCAGGTGTGCGCCGGTCAGCGACAGGTCGTGGCCACCGGCGGCGGCGCCTTCGCCGATCCTGACAACGCCGCTTTGATGCTCCGCAGCGGCGTTGTCGTCTGTCTGGAAGCACGCCCGGAGACCATCCACCGCCGTCTTCGGGAGGAAAAGGGTGGCTCCTCCTCGGCGGAGGATCGGCCCCTGCTGGAAGCGGACGACCCCCTGGAGCGTATCCGGGTCCTGAAGGCCCAGCGCCAGCCCGCCTACGCCCAGGCCCACTGGACCGTCCACACCGACGCCCTCTCCATAGAGCAGGTGGCCCGGGAGGTCGCGCGGGCATGGCGCATGGCGGCAGGGCAGGGGAGCGACGCGGAAAGCCCGTTCGCCGGCGACCCGGACCTGGCCGCCACCGTGGAGGCCTCCTCCGGCAGCTCTCCCATCCTGGTTGGCTGGGGCCTTCTCAGCCGCTTGGGCGAGCTGCTGATCGTGGCTGGCGTCCCCGGCCCCGTCTACCTGGTCAGTGACGACCGTGTCTTCGAGCAGCATGGCAGGACGGCGCAGAGCGCGCTCCACCAGGCCGGGGTCCTCGCCGACACCTTCCTCTTCCCCGCTGGCGAAGAGAGCAAGTCCTTGGACACGGCCCAGCGTCTCTACGGCTGGCTGGCGGAGCGTCGCGCCGAGCGCGGCCACGCCCTGGTCGCCCTGGGCGGCGGCGTCGTGGGCGACCTCGCCGGCTTCGTGGCCGCCACCTACAACCGGGGCATGGGGTTCGTCCAGGTGCCCACCAGCCTGGCGGCCATGGTGGACGCCTCCATCGGCGGCAAGACCGCGGTCAACCTCTCCCAGGCCAAGAACCTGGTGGGTGCCTTCTACCAGCCCCGCCTGGTGCTGACCGATGTGTCGCTGCTGCAAACGTTACCCAAGCGCGAGACCATGGAGGGCTGGGCCGAGGCCATCAAGCACGGCCTGATCCTGGACGCCGGTCTTTTCCAGGCCTTTGAGCAGCGTACCGATGCCCTTCTGGCCCTGGAACCGGAGGTGACCACCGATATTATCCGGCGCAGCGTCGCCATCAAGGCCCGCGTCGTCTCCGAGGATGAGCGCGAGACCACCGGCTACCGCACCCTCCTCAACTACGGCCACACCATCGGCCACGGCCTGGAGGCGGCCACGGAGTACGGCCGATTCCTCCACGGTGAGGCCGTCTCCGTGGGCATGATGGGCGCTGCCAGGATTGGAAAAGAGCTAGGGTTGACCCCCCAGGAGACCGTTCAGCGCCAGGAGGCCCTCCTGCGCCGCTTCGACCTCCCTCTCCGCTGCCCAAACGTCGATCTGGACAGGGTGCTTTCCGCCATGGCACTGGACAAGAAGGTGCAGGCGGGGGCCGTCCGGTGGGTGCTCCTGGAGGGCGTCGGCCATGCCGTCATCCGCACTGATCTCCCCGATGCCCTGGTGCACGAGGTTTTAGAAGAGCTAAGCGGGTAAGCGGGGTAGACGGTATATGCGGCTCCCCGTTCTGTTCTTCGACCCGGAACCAAGCCCAATGTTCATGCGTAGAGGCTATTTCAATATGGGTGTTCGACTGTCCCCTAATGGGCCTAAACGAAATAACTTGCCATTTCTTGAACGTTAGGCCTTAGATTCTTCGTTTCACTCAGCAACTGTATTGCATGTCAAGAGTAGGGTGAGGGTTCCATGGGGTCCTGTGTTTGAGCATGGCGTTCAAGATGATCAGGAACTTGTGCATCGAAGCGACCAGGGCAACTTTCTTGGGCTTTCCTTGCGCACAGAGGCGCAGATAGAAGAAGCGGATGATGGGATTGCACCGTGTTGAGGCGATGGTAGCCATGTACAAGGTTGAGCGGACCTGTGCTCTTCCGCCCCGGATGTGGCGTTGGCCTTTGCGGCGTCCGCTATCGTGGTTGATGGGCGCGACCCCCACCAGGGCGGCAATTTGCTTGCGGTCCAGGGTGCCCAGCTCTGGGAGGTCGGCCAGCAGGGTTGAGGAAAGGACGGGGCCAACGCCGGGCACGCTACGGAGCAGGTCTTCCTTCTCCCGCCACAGAGGGCTTTCCCGCAGGCGGTTGCCCAGGTCATCATCCAACCGCTGGAGGCGTTCCTCTAGCCAGGCCAGGTGCTCCTGGATCTCCTGCCGAAGGGCAGGCATCATGGTGCTTCCTAACCGGTTCTCTTCCGCCGTGCGCATCTGGATGAGCTGGCGCCGCCTTGCCAGCAGAGCGGAGATCTCTTGCGCCTGGACATCGGGCAGGGGCCGCGGTGTGGGGCACACCCGCTGGGCAAACTGGGCAATGACCTGGGCGTCCAGGGAGTCTGTTTTCGCCAGCAGCCCCAGGCTCTTGGCGAAGTCCCGGACCTGCCGGGGGTTGACCACCGCGACGGGCACATCCTCCAGGCCCAGAGCGCAGGCCGCGGGCATCTCCAACCCCCCGGTGGCCTCCAGAACCACTAAGGTAGGGCCGAGGGTCCTGACGCGCCCCACCAGGTGGGCTATCCCCGCTTCGTCGTTGGGCTCCTGCCATGTTTCCCCGGAGGAAAGCACCGCCACGTCTAGATGGGCCTTGCTCACATCTATGCCGATGAACACCGGTCCGCGTTCCATCACACTCCTTTGGCCCGGTCTTGCGGATGCGGGCTCTCGGACCCTGGCAACTGTCCGGGCTCTTTCTTGTGGAGGCCAGGGAGACCACGCTGAGTCACGGTCTCCTGGGACCGAGAATGCATCGGCCTGCCCTGGCCTGTCTCCACCGCAATATACAAGAATGACAGGAGTGGGCTCAGAATGACAGGAGCGGGGGCAGAATGAGCGATGGGAAGTGAAGAACTACATTGTCTCATGCACGCTCATGTCCTTCGATGGTTCGATGCTTCGACAAGTCCGCCTGTGTCGAGACTCTCGATGGAATCGGAGCTCAGCACGAACGGGCTAGCGGGCAGGCTCAGGGTAAGCGAGTGAGCAGACGGGATGCCTTGGATTCTTCGTCGGCGGAAGGGTGTTGGAGACCAAGGAGTTCAACCACGTCCTCAGCATGACAAGTCCTGCCCCCAAGGGCCATCTTCCGAGGAATGACAGGAGGGGAGTTACCACCAGGGCATGCTCTCGTGGTAGGGGCGAGTGCTCTCATCAGGCTGGGGCTTGCGGAAGATGAAGAGGTGTTCGTGCATGATGAGGAGGAAGTTTTTGTCGCGGGACATGCGCGTCCAGAGGCCCTCCGTCTGGGTGTTCCACTGGGCCTTGATTATGTCCTCCTTGAGGATGAACCCGGCGTCCATGAATGCCTGCATGACTCGGAAGGCGATGGGGGTGTAGTGGCGGTTGCGCCGGGTGTCGCCCACCAGGATGGCGCAGTAGTGGTCCGGCTTGAGAACACGGTAGGATTCGTCGGCGACGTGGCGCATCTGTACGACGAAGTCGGCGATGCCGCGGACTTTGGAGAGGTCGCCGTCGTTGGGTGCGTCCTTCTGGGAATAGCGGATGATGTTGGCGTAGGGAAGATGGGTGGCGATGAGGTCGATGGAGCCGTCCTGGATGCAGTCCAGGTTGCGGGCGTCGCCGTGGTAGAGGGTGATGGTGGACTGGGGGAGCTCCTCCATGAGCGATGGGGAGAAATTGAGGCGGTCCATGGTGAGCATGAGGGCGTCCCGGTTGGTGTCCACGCCGATGGCGTTGCGCCCGGTGAGCCTGCACTCCACCAGGGTGGTGCCGCCGCCGATCATCTGATCCAGGACAGTATCGCCAAGATTGGAGTAGCGGAGGATGACGTTGCGGGCAATTTGCGGTGCCCAGTTGCCGCGCTTGGGGAAGGACCAGAGGGTAGAGGTCTCGGTCTTGAAGTCGGACGGCGGCTGGAGGAGCTTGGGTTGCTTGGGGCCTCGGAGGCGGATCTCGGATCGCCCAACTAGAACCCTGTTTTGCCGGGCCAGGAAGCGAAGGTAATCGGCCTCGGTGATTTCCCGCATGAACCAGACCGCCGGAGCGATCTGATCCTAACGAGAAATCAGAAAAGATCAAGATCAGATGATCTATATATGGATGAGCTATCTTAGGACGCGGTAGCGCCCGTGACCTATGAATTGCAATATGCCATTGTCACGCAGGACCTGTAGCTGGTGGCGAATTTTGGCCTGGACGTTCCTGTTCTCAGGGTGGAACGCTCGCAAACGGTCTTCAAATGTCCTATAAAAGTCCACAAGAGTGAACTCATTTGAGCCAGTCGCCTGCTGCACCTCTCTAACACACATGAGGGTATCCGCTCCCCATCCTCCTTTTGCACTTTCACCCGTGCCAAGGAAGGCGAACCGGCTCCAGGCGCTCCGCACGTCTTCCGGCGGTACAGCCTGCTCATCCGAGACAACAGCAACTCGGGCCTCTGACGGTAAGGCGCGCAATAGGATATTGGAACCTACCCATCCGGCGCGTCGTGCTTTTGGAGACAGCGGAGGACGCTTTTCAATGATAGCTGGTGTAATGAAGTGGCCAGGAATGATAAACAGGTCAACAACCATCCACCGAAGCCGCGAATAGCGGAGGAAGGCATAGTTAGGCACCTGCCCACTCTGAATGGCAAGTATTTTGGGATGGTAAGCGGAGTTGGCAACGCTCCCTCCAAACGACCCTGCCTTGCTCTTCAGCTGATATTTAGCCGTGCAATTTGGGCAGAAATAATCTGCGACAGCTGTATTTGGTGGAAGCGGTTCTAAATCATCAGACGTGCATGCCGGGCAAAAGAGGTTGGCCGCCGCCCAGTGCTCGGTGATGACACGTGCCCTCTGTGCAGGGCTTTTGTAGCTGGCGGCAATGGATGGGTCCAGGGAGAGATCCATTCTTTCTACCTCATAGGCTCGCGCAGCATTTCCATCGATAATTCTTGCGCAGCTTTGCGGGTTGTGCCACTATAGCACGGCGCACGCACCCCTATTCCAGGAGGAGACCACGTTCGGAGCCGTTGAGCCGGTCACGTTGATCCCTGCCGTCGCTATTATTCTAGCGGCCTCCACGGTAAAGAGCACCACCGGCTTCGGCTTCGCCCTGGTGAGCACACCGTTCCTTCTGCTGATGTGGGAGGCCCGCCTGGTGGTCTCCATCGTCGTGCCGCTGGCGACGCTGATCGACGGGATGATCGTGGTGCAGAGCAGGCGCACCCTGGAATGGGGGCGGGTCATGCCCATGGTGGCCGCGGGAGCCGTGGGCGTACCGCTGGGCAATGTGATCCTGCTGGCGGTGGCCGAGCAGGCGCTCAAGCTGGCCATCGGCTCGGTGGTGCTGGCCTTTGGCGTGGCGCTGCTGGTGGGCTACACGGTGACCATACGGCGGGAGCGCGTGGCCGGGGGCATCGCGGGGTTCCTCAGCGGCGCGGCCCTGACCAGCACCTCCCTCTCAGGGCCGCCGGTGACGCTGTTCATGATCAACCAGCGGTGGGAGAGGGATACGTTCCGTACCAGCCAGGCGCTGTTCCACCTGATGCTGGACGTGCTGGGGACAGCCTCCCTGGCGGTGACGCAGGTGGTCACGGGGAAGACGCTGCTGGTGGACTTGGCCTTGCTGCCATCGGTGGCGGCGGGATATGGGCTGGCGCTGGTGCTGTTGCCCCACATTCAGCAGGAGCAGTTTCGACGTATCACGACGCTGGTCGTGATCGTGGCGGCGGTGCTGGCGATAGGCGGCGAAGTGGTGCGATTCTAGGGTCAGTTTCAAAAATCGTACGTACACCCCCGCCTAAAGCTTGCCCTGAGCCTGCCGAAGGGGCGAGGGCATCGATGCCGCCCCCTTATGGTCATCAACTTTATAAACTTCATACCTCTCTAGATTCTGAGGAGTACCGACACGTCGGTACTCCTCAGAATGACAAGGGACTCTCAGCCTGTCATTCTTGTATATTGCGGTGGAGACAGGCCAGGGCAGGCCGATGCATTCTCGGTCCCAGGAGACCGTGACTCAGCGTGGTCGCCCTGGCCTCCACAAGAAAGAGCCCGGACAGTTGCCAGGGTCTGAGAGCCCGCATCCGCAAGACCGGGCCAAAGGAGTGTGATGGAACGCGGACCGGTGTTCATCGGCATAGATGTGAGCAAGGCCCATCTAGACGTGGCGGTGCTTTCCTCCGGGGAAACATGGCAGGAGCCCAACGACGAAGCGGGGATAGCCCACCTGGTGGGGCGCGTCAGGACCCTCGGCCCTACCTTAGTGGTTCTGGAGGCCACCGGGGGGTTGGAGATGCCCGCGGCCTGCGCTCTGGGCCTGGAGGATGTGCCCGTCGCGGTGGTCAACCCCCGGCAGGTCCGGGACTTCGCCAAGAGCCTGGGGCTGCTGGCGAAAACAGACTCCCTGGACGCCCAGGTCATTGCCCAGTTTGCCCAGCGGGTGTGCCCCACACCACGGCCCCTGCCCGATGTCCAGGCGCAAGAGCTCTCCGCTCTGCTGGCAAGGCGGCGCCAGCTCATCCAGATGCGCACGGCGGAAGAGAACCGGTTAGGAAGCACCATGATGCCTGCCCTTCGGCAGGAGATCCAGGAGCACCTGGCCTGGCTAGAGGAACGCCTCCAGCGGTTGGATGATGACCTGGGCAACCGCCTGCGGGAAAGCCCTCTGTGGCGGGAGAAGGAAGACCTGCTCCGTAGCGTGCCCGGCGTTGGCCCCGTCCTTTCCTCAACCCTGCTGGCCGACCTCCCAGAGCTGTGCACCCTGGACCGCAAGCAAATTGCCGCCCTGGTGGGGGTCGCGCCCATCAACCACGATAGCGGACGCCGCAAAGGCCAACGCCACATCCGGGGCGGAAGAGCAGAGGTCCGCTCAACCTTGTACATGGCTACCATCGCCTCAACACGGTGCAATCCCATCATCCGCTTCTTCTATCTGCGCCTCTGTGCGCAAGGAAAGCCCAAGAAAGTTGCCCTGGTCGCTTCGATGCACAAGTTCCTGATCATCTTGAACGCCATGCTCAAACACAGGACCCCATGGAACCCTCACCCTACTCTTGACATGCAATACAGTTGCTGAGTGAAACGAAGAATCCAAAGCATTCCGTCTGCCCAACCGCTCACCCTGACGGATGTCCCGACGTATCGGGACTCAGAATCTAGGGCGTGAGGACGACGTGGAGGCTCGTGTAGGGGCGATTCACGAATCGTCCTGGACTTCTGTCTAAGGGTGCCTCGCTGATCCTTTCTCCCCTAAGGAGCCCGCTCATCCTGAGCTTGTCGAAGGACATGAGCGTGCCCGCAATCACACCGCGGGCTAAAGGCTGCGGCGTGATGCCACCCCGTTTACGGGGTGGTCGAAATAGTCTTACCGCCATCCGCCCCTTCCCCATCCCCCGTCCCGTGCCCTATCCTGAGCATGTTCCCTGTACCTTAACAACTTACCGACGAACAACTTACCGACGCCAGCCCGGCCTTTGCCTCTACGCCCCAGCGTAAGACCGAGGTTGTTTCCTCGAAAAAGTTTGGGTATAGTCCCCAAACAGCCACCTGTGAGAGAATGGTGGCATGGGACGGAGGATTGGGTGCCCTCGATGTCAACACGCCAAGAGCTGGAGCATTCGGCGAGGTAAGAGTCGTTGTGCAGCCTGCCACTACGAGTGGGTGCCCAGGGCGCTGCCGCTTCGGTTGTCGCCAGGGGAGTGGCGGCGACTGTTGCGCTGGTTCGTCTTGGGGCAGAGTGCCGAGGTGATTGCCCAGGAGGCCCGCCTGGAGCGAAAGCGAGTCCTGCGAGCCCTGATCGTGGTGCGCCAGGCCATGGTCCGGGACGTTCCCCATGTCTTCTCCGGCGTGGTGGAGGTCGACGAGACCTACCTGGGAGGTTCCTGGCGCAACAGGCGCCTGGCAAAGCGTGTTCAGGGCACGAAGCGGGGCCGTGGAACCACTAAGCAAGCTGTCTTTGGGATCCTGTGTCGAGGTGGCCTGGTGTGGGCGCACGTGGTACCTAACGTGGAAGCCAAGACGCTGCTGCCGCTCCTGCACCAACGCGTGCAACGTGGCTCCATCGTCTGCTCGGACACCTTTACCAGCTACACGGGCGTCGCAGCGGGGGGCTACGTCCACCGGCTTGTGGGTCCACAGCCAGGCGTTCAGCGATCGGCAAGGGAGCCACGTCAACGGCTTGGAGGGCTTCTGGGGTTATCTCAAGCGGCGTCTGGCAGCCAAAGGGGGAGTCCGCCGAGAACGGCTGCCCCTCTATCTTGCTGAGTATGTCTGGCGCTACAATCATCGGCGTCTGTTGGGACCAGAACAGGTTAAGACATTGTTCAAGCTGCTTCAAAGCTAATCCGGTGGCTAAAACGGGACTTTACCCAAAGCTTTTCTCCCAGTTAGGGCCCAGCTTCAAGTACTTTACATAACGTGAGTATACCCTCATTGCACGGGATTGTATTTTCCGAACTGCCCGTACCTCTTGCTGTTCATCCTGCCAGCTAGGGTTGCATACATGGGTTGTTCATCGTTCCTGTGGTTTCTCCGAAATACATAGCTGTCTAAATACCCCTGGAGATACTTGGGACTAACCGCATGGTTCACCCCATCTATTCCACGCTTTACGGTGCTCCAGAGACCCTCTACATTGTTGACGTGAGCATTGCCAGCGACATACTGCTTGGCTGAGTGCTGTACCCGCTCATGAGCATAACCCAGGGTAGTCAACCGATTGTAGCTAGGAAGCTCATCGGTGTATATGACTGTCCCTTTTACGGTTGGAATATGCTCTAGGATTATCGGTAGCAGAGTCCTTGCCTTAACGTCTGGAGTGACAAAGACCCTCGCATTACCCTTGCGCTCTACCATACCCATAACGATTGTCTTCCCCGCAGCACCCCTACCACGCTTCCCAGGGCGTCTCCCACCAACGTATGTCTCGTCAATCTCGACCTCACCGAGCATGGGGCCGTTGTTCTCATTCATTAGGTCTCGAATTTGCCTGAACATCCGTAGTGCTGTCTTATAGGTAACTCCTAGCTCTCTCTGTAGCTGCAAGGACGAGATACCCGTCCTGGTGGAAGCCATCAAGTACATGGCATAGAACCAAGACTTCAGAGGTGTGCTGGACTTGGCAAATATCGTCCCCGCCAGAGGGTACACCTGTGTCCGACATATCTGGCAACTGTACGCCTTTCGGTCAGTAAGGCGGTGGTGTTTCGTGACCACCTCGCACTTGCGACAGCATATACCGTCTGGATACAGGGTGTTCACTATCCCATCCAGGCAGCTAGCTTCGTCTGGGAACATCTGGTTGAATTGAGCTATGGTAAACTTCTTCATGTGACACCTTTCTCAGTGCCACAAGTGTATCATACATTTTACGTGCTGTCAAGGGTCATGGTTCTACCTAGACAATTCCATCTTGGCCCCGTTCATCTATCTCTATATGCCTTTTTTGTGCCCGTCGAAATCGTTCCAGCGCTTCTTCCTGAGTTCGACCATGCACTGCCCAGCCGTTCCCAAGTGCTGCCCACCCATTCTTAATCTGTTCGAGCCTTGGCTGTTCCATATTAGAACCCCCCTAGTCTCAGGATAGCCAGAGGGTAGCACGCTCGGAGATAGCGCCACAAATGCTTTGCTAAATTGGCTGATGTTTTGGGCACTGGAGCATTGACAGCCTATGCCTGCACTTGGTATAATGTGCAGAGAGCACTAAGGAGGTGTCCGATGGTCAATCAAAATCGTGTAATTCAAGAGTTGGCAGGGGACTTTGCACCCTATGCTGCTACCAGCAACGTAATGAATGTAATCACCCGACGGCGAGAACGGGGGCTGCCTAGCCCGATTAGCGGTAGGGCGCTGGAAACGATTAGCATCTCCCCAGGGAATATCTCTAGGACATTGCAGGCACTGCGATTCCTTCGACTTATGGAGGATGATGGCTCACACAGCGAGATTTTTAATCGTTTGTCCCAAGCTGGAGAAGCAGACGGAGAGTATCGGGAATTGCTAGGTGAAATCATCAGGAATGCCTATCATCAGGTGTTTGCTATAGTCGATCCTGCCCAGGATAATGATGTAGCAATACATGATGCCTTTCGTCAGTTCCAGCCAGAAGCACAGAGGGCCCGTATGGTCACATTTTTCCTTGGGATGTGTGAACAGGCGGGAATCATAGCACGCAGAGGACGAGAGCGTAGAGCCGAAGGCAACCAGCGCCCTAGGGTTGCTGGTCAACGGAGACCTAGACGACAACCTGTACAAGCGCAAGTCCCCGCAGCGGAACAGCAGCCAGCAGTAGTCCGACAAGCTGCCAATGAAGATACTGAGTACCGCCTTATCTTCGCTGTCATCCAGCAACTCCCCACACAACGCCAATGGACAGCATCAAGACGCCAGAGATGGCTTTCAGCAGTTGAGGCTGCCGTTGACTTGATGGTGGATGTTGTTGAGGAAACCCCATCAATTCAGAATGAAGGAGAGGCGCAATAGGGTTCAGCTATTGTGCCTCTCTGAAAGGAGGTGAGAAGCCATGCGACTCCTAACACTCCGTAGCCCCACTATGGTATGTTGGCAAGCCGTACTGTTATTAGGTTAGCCCTCTTCGGAGGGCTTTTCTACGGCCTTCTTGATTAGCCGTAGCAAGTCTTCAGGCTGAAAGCCAGCCTTCTGCTTTTTCTCTATTTCCTTGTCCCGTAACTCACCTAATTCGTAGCTAGGCGGGTCGAGGTTCTTTTTCTTGCTACCACCCATCATGGTATCATTATACCATGCGGGCCAAGACTTAACATGCCGTCACTTGCCGACCCGCACAGGGCCTCAGCAATGAGGCCCTCTTAATATGACGGCGGAATGACCAAGGGCAAGAATAGTAAATAGGAGAGTCCTCTGATGGCTAAGTACGATGTTGGAGATAGGGTGCGAGTCACAAATGAAACCGAAGGCCAGCCTGTAGAACTTATAGGTGCTGTAGGAACGGTAACTGTTGTGGACGGTTTCCTTGAACATGGCAACGTCAGGCCCCGAACCTCGCAAAAGGAACAATTATATGATGTAGAGTTTGACCATATCGGCCTTCGGCAGGGACTCTGGGAGAAGTGGTTAATGCGAGAGTCAAATTAAGACACCACCCCTGTTTTCTCGGCTAGCGTGCAATGACTACATACTCACGTTACATAATGTGGAAACAACCTCCTCCTCTCCCCATGGAGGGCGATTCACGAATCGGCCTCCACCCATCGCAGGCTGGGGCTCCGCGCTCCTCAAATTCTAGCGCGCCCAGCTTCAGGATCGGAATCGTTTCCCCAGAAAAAATTCGCCAGCTAGGGGCCAGCTTGGAGCACTTGACATAACATGGAAACGAATAAGGTGAAACCGCATGGGCCTGCCGGACCGCGTCCATCTTGCCACCCTCGGCCTCTTCACCTACCATAGCTGCTACCCGTTCACCTCGAATGACTTCATGGAGGGTGCAGGGAACCTCCTGGTTAATAAACCCCCTCCAGGGCGGGTTGGGCGGGAAAAGAAACCGATGTTCTCCTTCAACGTTACGGCCACCTGTGGCAGGGCACGTGCCGGGGTGCTCCACACCTCCCACGGTAACGTGCCCACGCCCGTCTTCCTTCCCGTGGCCACCCAGGGCTCCGTCAAGACGGTCACCCCCCAGGAGCTGCGGGCCCTCGGCGCCACCATTCTCCTGGGTAACACCTACCATCTCTACCTCAGGCCCGGCGTCGAGATCGTCCGGGGGATGGGTGGCCTGGCCACCTTCATGGGTTGGGACGGCCCCACCCTCACCGATAGCGGCGGCTTCCAGGCCTACAGCCTCGGCTCACGCGTCTGCATCACCGACGACGAGCTACGGTTCCGCTCCCACATCGATGGTAGGCAGCACCGGTTCACGCCGGAAAATGCCATGGTCTACCAGGAGACCCTGGGCGCCGATATCGTCATGGCTCTGGACCAGTGCATCGCCTACACGGAGGATAAGGAGGTGGCGCGGGTCGCCATGCACCGTACCCACAGATGGCTGGCCGGTTGCCGGGAGGCCCACAGCGATGCCGACCAGGCCCTCTTCGGCATCGTGCAGGGGGGCGTCTTCCGTGACCTCCGCCAGGAGTCAGCGGCCTATGTGGCCGCCCTGGACCTCCCGGGGTATGCCATCGGCGGGCTGGCGGTGGGAGAGTCCAAGGAGACCATGTACTCGGTAGTGGAGTACACCGTCGGCCTCCTCCCCGCGGAGCAACCCCGCCATCTCCTGGGCGTCGGCTCTCCCGAGGACCTGGTGGAGTGCGTCGGCCGCGGTATCGATATGTTCGACTGTGCCATGCCCACCCGGGTCGCCCGCAACGCCGCCCTCTACACCCATGCCGGGCGCGTCAACATCGACGCCGCGACCTACCGAGGGTGTCACGGGCCGGTGGAGGAGGGGTGCGATTGCTACACCTGCCGGAACTTCTCCGTGGGCTACCTGCACCACCTCTTCCGCTCCGGCGAGCTGCTGGCCCTGCGCCTCGCCACACTGCACAACCTCCGCTTCGTGATCCGCCTTATGGAGGAGATGCGGGCCGCTATCATCCACGGCTCGTTCTCGCAGTATGCGGAGGAGTTCCTGGCCCGCTACCAGCCGACCAGTGAGGACGTGCGTATGGCCCAGCGGGAGAAGTGGCTTGCGGCGCGTAGTCGTAGACCTTCCAATAGTAAATGAGGAGGTAGCCATGGACGTCACGGAGTTCGTAGCCTACTGCATGGAGAGGAATCGATGGAATACGCTGCAATCCATCGAAGGACTGAGCCAGGGGGACCTGACCTGGCAGCCCCATCCGTCGGCCAACCCCATCGGCTTCCTACTCTTCCACATCTTTCGGACCGAGGACAGGTATGTCCACCGTGTCCTGGGGGAGAGGGATGAGGTCTGGGAGCAAGATGGTTGGGACCGGCGGTGGGTACTGCCGCCTCACGGGGCGGAGGTCACCCCCGTGTGGCCAACCGGGCAGACCTGGACAATAGAGCAGGTGACGGGATGGGAGCCACCACACTTGGAGGAGATGCTGGACTACGCTCAGCAGGTGCGCAGAAGCGCCCTGGCGGTTGTGCGAGGCCTGGCCCCTACTTCCTGGGAGGAGCGGCTGAGTGCCGAACGACTGGAGGCCACACGGGCCTTTAATGCCAGGATCGTGGTGCGGCACGAGTCGCAGCACCAGGGGCAGATCGACTACGTCGCCGGCCTCTTGAGGGCGGCGAAAGAGTCCGCCTAGCGCTAGCCGCCGGCCACGGCCGGGACAATGCTCAGCTCGTCCCCAGCCTTGGTGGCGGTGGCCAGGTCCTGAAGGAACCGTACGTCCTCACCGTTGAGGTACACGTTGACGAAGTACCGGAGGTCTCCTGACTCGTCCAGCAGACGCTCCTTCATGCCCGGAAACTGGGTCTCCAGGGCATCAATGGTCTCCTGCACGTTGCCAGCCTCCACCTCCGCCTGCGACTCCCCGTTGGTCAGCTTGCGTAGCGGCCCTGGAATTCTTACCACTATTGCCATGAATAGACCTCCTCGAAGGGCGTCTCTGGTACAAGCGGGACGCCCTGTTCACTTACCGTTCCACTCCGCCTATTATAGCAGAGCGGGAGACCCGTCAGCCCTCGATGACATCGCCGCTCACAGGGTCTACTCGCACGCCCTCGGCCGCGACCCACTCCAGACCCCGGTCGATCTCCTCTTCCTCGCCGTCCAGCTCCAGGATCACCCAGCCCATGTCCCCGCGTACATCGGCCCGCCGTATGTTCGTCACCACCTTGAACTTCTGGGCCAGTTGGTAAATAACCGGCTCCTTGATGAGATGTGTGGGAAAGGTGAACTTTACCCGTTTCATCGTCATATTCGGCCTCCGCTACAAGCTAGCCAGCACTATCACGCCGTCCGCTGTTTCCGCGCACTCAAGGCCTCCTCAAAGGATGCAAGGCTCGGTTGTATCACCAGCGGGTCAACCACCTCCTCCACCGCCTCCAGCGTCTTCAGTCCGTTGCCCGTAATGTAGACCACCGTCACCTCGTCATGCCTGATGCGCTCCTGCTCCACCAGCCGCTTGAGTCCTGCCACAACCACGCCACCTGCCGTCTCAGTGAAGATGCCCTCCGTCTCCGCCAGCAGCTTGATGCCTTCCACGATCTCCTCTTCAGGCACCGCCGTACCGCTTCCTTTGGAGTCCTTGATGGTCCTCAGGGCAAACAGTCCGTCGGCGGGATTACCTATGGCCAGCGATTTGGCGATGGTGTTTGGGCGCACCGGCCGGACGTGGAGCGTCTCCGCTTCCAGGGCCTCAATGATAGGAGAGCACCCCGCTGCCTGCGTGGCGTGCATCCGGGTGGCCACATTGCCTATGAGCCCCAGATCGGCCATCTCCTTGTATCCCTTCCATATCTTCGTGAACATGGACCCCGAAGCCAGCGGGACGACCACATGGTCAGGAGCGCGCCAGCCCAGCTGCTCGGCCACTTCATACGCCAGGGTCTTGCTGCCCTCGGCGTAGTAGGGACGGATATTGATATTGACGAAGGCCCAGTTGTAGTTGTCGGCAATCTCGGAGCAGAGCCGGTTGACCTCGTCGTAAGAGCCCTCCACCGCCACCAGGATGGGGTTGTAGATGGCCGCGCCCACCACCTTGCCATGCTCCAGGTCTGCGGGGATGAAGACGTAGGACTCCATGCCGCCCCGGGCGGCATGGGCGGCAACGCTGCACGCCAGATTGCCCGTGGAGGCACAGGCCAGCGTATCGAAACCGAACTCCAGGGCCTTGGTGGCGGCTACCGAGACCACCCGGTCCTTGAAGGAGTAGGAGGGGTTGACCGCGTCGTTCTTGACGTACAGGTTCTGGAGCCCCAGCGCCTTGCCCAGATTGCCGCACTTGACCAGTGGAGTGAAGCCGGCGTTGATGTCCACCGCGTCCTGGCCATCCACCGGCAGCAGGTCCTGGTAGCGCCACATGGAGAGCGGGCCCTTGACTATCCGCTCTCTACTGATGACCCGCGAGATGGCGTCGTAGTCGTAGACCACCTCCAACGGGCCGAAGCAGAAGTCGCAGACGTTCAGCGGCTCCACGGGGTATTCGCGGCTGCAGGAACGGCAGCGCAGGGCGGTTACATAGGCCACAGGCATACTCCTCGTAGAGAGGTGGCGTCAAAGTGTCGGAGTCCGATGTTCTTCCGCGAGCGCTCCTACCACCTCGCCTGGGGGGGCCGCCCGGTCTTACTGGGCGGCGTGCGCACTATCCTACCAAGCATAGCTAGGAGCGTCAAGGGAAGGTGCTCATACGGAGAGGTGGGGTGGACAGCCGGTGGTGAGCCAATGGGAATGTACGGAGCCATCGGTACGGCAAAAGAGCAGCCCCCGGCGTGCCGGGGGCTGCTCAGCTATGCGTGCCAGAGAGCGTGTCCTACGCCTTCTTGGCCTTTGCGGTCTCCTTGACCTTGACCGAGATCTCCCTGGGCTTTGCCTGCTCGGTCTTGGGAAGGGTAACCGTCAGAACGCCATCCTCATAGGTGGCCTCGCTCTTCTCCGTATCCAACCCTTCGGGCAGGGCAACGGGCCGGTGAATGGCACCGGAGCGGCGCTCCCGGAGCAGGTAGTGCTCCTTTTTCTCCTCCTGCTCCTCCCTGGCCTCACCCGAGATTACCAACGTACCGTTGTTGACGGTGACCTTCAGGTCGTCCGCCTTGACGCCCGGTATGGTGACCTTGATGACAAGCTCTTCCGGCGTCTCATAGGCGTCCAGGGCGGGCCGAATGTGACCGTCCCAGATGCTTGGCCAGGACTGGAACGACGCAAAGGGCCGGCGCATAGCGCGGCCAAAGAGTCGGTCTATCTCCTGTAAACCCCTCCGCGGTTCCCAACGAATCGGAAGCATACTTGGTACCTCCTTGTGCTGTAGTGGATAGGCGCTGCCTGTGTGCCCATCCCTGCTATGAGATAGTATAGTAAAGTTACATGAACATGTCAAGTGTTATCATTGAAATTATATCATAAGTTGATGATATCATTGTAGCTCTTCTTGACATAAATGAAGGAGTCAGCTACAATGTGCTCGATAGGTGACATGCAATGACTGGGGACTACTACGATGTCCTGGGAGTATCTCGGAACGCCTCCGAGAAGGAGGTCCGGCAGGCCTTCAGGCGTTTGGCGCGCAAGTACCACCCTGACGTCAACCCCGATTCTCACGACGCTCAGGAGCGATTCAAGGAGGTCAACGCCGCTTATGAGGTCCTGGGCAACAAGGAGAAGCGCAAGAAGTACGACCGATTCGGCGATAACTGGCAATATGCCGATCAGCTCTCCGGGGCTGGCCCCGCCGGCGATGCCTTCTTCTGGACCAACGCAGGCCCAAGCCCCTCCGTTGACGTTGGTGACTTGGGCTTCGGCAGTATTTTCAGCGATCTGCTGGGCGGGTTACACGGCGCTACTCGGGGTCGCACTACTGCGTGGAGCCCCCCGGTGGAGGTGCCCGTGGAGCTTACTCTGGAAGAGGCCTATGCGGGGGTCACCCGGATCGTGCAGACCCCCTCAGGCAGAGGGAGGCACTCCAAGCGGCTTGAGGTCAAGCTACCCCGTGGTGTGGACACGGGCTCTCGTATCCACGTGCCCGCTGGCGATAGCATGGACCTCTACCTGGTCGTCACTACACGTCCTCATAAGCAGTTCCTGAGAAAGAGGGCGGACCTGTATGTGGACTTGCCCCTTCCCTTGGTGGATGTGATGTTGGGCAGTCAGCATGAGGTGCCTACCCTGAACGGAACGGTGCTGCTTACCATTCCTCAGGAAACCCAGAACGGCCAGGTGTTCCGGCTTCGGGAGAAGGGAATGCCTTGGCTGGGGAAGAGTGACCAGTTCGGTGACCTTTTTGCCACGGTGAAGGTGCTGCTGCCCACAAACCTCTCTGAGCGAGAGAAGGAGCTTATGAAGGAGTTGAAGCAGGCCCGTGCCAAAGGGCGGTAAGTACGATTTTCAGACGCGCTGCGGCAAGCCCTACACGGAGGGAGTAGCATAGGATGACTGTGGAAAGAGATGAACCGATATACGTGATCAGCGTGGCTGCACGTATGATAGGTGTGCACGCCCAGACGCTCCGGTACTATGAGCGGGCCGGGCTCATTGAGCCGTCCCGCTCTGGGGGTAACCGTCGCTTCTACTCGGAGCGTGACCTGGAGCGGTTGCGCCGCATCAAGACGTTGATGGATGATATGGGCATGAACCTGGCGGGTGCGGAAGTGGTCCTACGGCTCACAGACACCATAAGGGAGCTGGAGCATCGGATCCAGCAGCTTGTGCTGGAGAACCAGCAGCTACGGGCCCAGCGGCGCAGGCCCGCCCTGGAGGGTCGTACACCGGGTGAGTAACCGCGTCCCTTTGACGGTGACGCATCATCCCGTTTTTCTAGAGGTGTGGAATATAAAAGGCAAGAGGTGGTGAGAGATGGTTCTGAAACCTGATAACTTTACGGAACAGGCCCAAGAGGTGCTCAACAATTCCCAGGAGATCGTTCGGCGCTATCGCCATAGCCAATGGGACGCGGAGCACATCTTGCTGGCCCTTCTGCAGCTGGAGCGTGGCGTGCCCTTGGAGATCATGGAGTCCCTGGGCGTAGACGTGGATGCCATGAAGTCGCGCCTAGAGGCTGTCCTGGAGGCCAGCCCTAAGATGGCCCACGAGTCGTCTCAAGTGTTCGCCACGCCCCGGGCGGTCCATCTTGTGGAGAGCGCAAAGGCGGAGGCGGACCGTCTCAAGGACGAGTACATCGGTACCGAGCACCTGCTCATCGGTGCCACTGGAGAACAGGAGGGAGACGCCGCGGCTATACTCAAAGAGTTCGGGATCGACCAGGAGCGTGTATATAAGGCACTCCAGGAGATCCGCGGCAGCGCACGGGTCACAGACCAGCGGGCGGAGAGCAAGTACCGTGCCCTGCGGAAGTACAGCATTGACCTGACCGACCTGGCGCGACAGGGCAAGCTGGACCCGGTCATCGGGCGTGACGAAGAGGTCCGCAGACTCATGCAGACCCTTACCAGGCGTACCAAGAATAACCCGGTCATCATCGGCATGGCAGGCGTGGGTAAAACGGCCATCGCTGAGGGGCTGGCCCAGAGCATCGTAGGTGAAGGCGTGCCTGACATACTGAAGGGGCGGCGTGTCGTGGCCCTGGATATGGGTGCCCTGGTGGCGGGGTCAAAGTTCAGGGGTGAGTTCGAGGAGCGGCTCAAGGCGGTGATGGACGAGGTGAAACAGGCCAAGGGCGAGGTGATCCTGTTCATCGATGAGATCCATAACGTTGTCGGTGCCGGTGGCGCGGAGGGTGCAATCGACGCCAGCAACCTGATGAAGCCGGCCCTTGCCCGCGGCGAGCTCCAAGTCATCGGCGCCACCACGCCCGACGAGTACCGGAGGTACATCGAGAAGGACTCCGCCCTGGAGAGGCGGTTCCAGCCCATTTGGATCGAGGAGCCTCCAGTGGAGGACGCCATCGAAATGCTCCGGGGGCTCAAGCCCCGTTATGAGGCCCATCACAAGATCGAGGTCGATGACTCGGCAGTTGTCGCTGCGGTGAAGCTGAGCGACAGGTATCTGACCGACCGTCACCTTCCCGACAAGGCGATAGACCTCATCGACGAAGCCGCCAGCAAGCTCCGCATCGATGCTCAGAGTATGCCCGCCGGTCTCCTGGAGCAGGAGCGGCGGGTCCAGCAGCTCCTCAATGAGGAGGAGGCGGCCTCCCAGCGCTCCGACTACGAGCAGGCCGCTACACTGAAGGCTGAGCGGCTCAAGCGGGAGCAGGAGTACACCCTTGCCAGGGACACCTGGCTTGCGGACAAGAAGATCGATACCGTTGTGGATGCAGAGGACATCGCCGATCTCATCGCCAAGTGGACTGGGATACCGGTAAACCAGCTTCTGGAGCAAGAGGCGGCCAAGCTGTTACACATGGAGCAGCGGCTGCATGAGCGGGTCATCGGTCAGGAGCACGCCATCCACGCGGTGTCGGATGCAATTCGCCGTGCCCGTGCCGGAATGAGCGACCCCCGGCACCCCGTCGGCAGCTTCATATTCCTGGGCCCCACCGGTGTGGGCAAGACGGAGCTGGCCCGCTCCCTGGCACGGTTCATGTTCGATAGCGAGGAGAACATGGTACGCATCGATATGTCCGAGTACATGGAAAGGCACACCGTTTCCCGGCTTATCGGCGCCCCTCCCGGCTACGTGGGTTATGAGGAGGGTGGTCAGCTCACGGAGGCCGTCCGAAGGCGGCCGTACCGAGTGGTCCTCTTTGACGAAATAGAGAAAGCCCACCCCGATGTTTTCAACATCCTTCTGCAGATTCTGGATGACGGTAGGCTCACCGATGGCCACGGTCGGGTGGTGGACTTCCGCAACGTGGTGGTCATCATGACCAGCAACCTGGGCACCGAGGAGGTTGGCCGCCCGGTCCTGGGCTTCCGCCGTGGCGAGGAGGACTTGGAGGCAGAGCACCAGATGATGAGGACATCCATTGAGACGGCGCTCAAGAAGGCCTTCCGGCCCGAGTTCCTAAACCGTATCGATGAGATAGTGATCTTTGACCCCCTCACTCAGGAGGAGATAGAGGAGATCGTAGGTCTGATGATTCGTGAGGTGAGTGAGCGCCTGGCAGAGCGGGGCGTTACCGCTGAACTCGCTCCGGCGGCGCGGACGTGGCTGGCCAAGGAGGGGTTTGACCCTGTCTTCGGCGCCAGGCCGCTGCGGCGGGCCATCCAGCGATACGTGGAGAGTCCGCTGTCCAAGGCCATCCTTGCCGGTGAATTTCCGGAGGGAAGCCACGTCATTGTGGACGCAGGCGAGGAGGGCCTGACCTTCTGCAAAGCTGAAGCCGCCGTAGGGGTAGCTGAAGCCGCCGTAGGGGTAGAGGCGTAGGTTCCGCCACTCGACCTTCTAGACATACCACAGTACAATGAGGTAGCGATAATCTACTTGGCTTAGGAGCTTTGATATGGCACGGGTTGGGAACCGCGTTAAAGTAAGAATTGGTGGTGGGGATAGTGGAACTAGCCTTGGAGGAGTGATCAAGATAGGAAAAGGAGCTTCTATGCTGACGCCGGGCAAGATCGTTGAGGATCTTGGTGATAGTTGGTTGGTGGAGCTAAGCATCTCACTAGGAGGCAAGAATCGGATAGTAGTGCCAAAAGAAGCCGAAATCGCCGATGTCTCGTGAAGTGCAGCTCAACATAGCCGTTGATTAACGGGAGCATCCCGTGCTAGCTATCCGTAGTCCTCTGGGAGCTTTGGGTGCTTTGATGGTATTGCTGCAGGGTATTGCTGCTGCTGCATTGGTGCCCCTGGAGTCACAACCGGACCTGCAACGGGTGATCGTATGGATGATGGTTGTAGTGACGTCAGCGATTGTATTAGTGCTTGTTGTTGTTGTGCTCTGGTTTGCTTTCCGAAACCCTGGACTACTCTTCAACCCCAAAGATATTAGTCCGGAGGCCCATGTCCCTCTGTACAGCCCAAGTGCTCGAGTTCCCGCTAGTCTCCCCCAATTGCCTGAAGGTGTAGATCTGTCTTATCAGATTAGTGACGAAGATCATGAAGAGAAAGCCTAGCAGTTCATGCCCTCATTTCCCCATTTTGGCGGTCATAGGCGCACAACACGCCTCCGGTTTTCCCAACGCGCTCTCCGTATCTTTGCCCTGGCCGTGGTGCTGGGTGTCGTTGCGCTGATCGTCCTTCTGCGGGACAGCCTTCCTGATACAGAGGCCATCGCCTATCCCGGTGTCTTCCTTCTCTCCATGGTGAGCAGCGCCTCCGTATTCATTCCCATTCCTGGGATCGTGGCGGTCTGCACCGGCGGTGTCCTGCTTATGCCGTTGTATGTAGGGCTGGTAGCGGGAGTCGGTGAGGCCCTGGGTGAGACCACGGGCTACTTGGCGGGGTACAGTGGTCGGGGTATAGCCGAGCGGGACAGGAGGTACCGTCGCATACAGCCGTTGATGCGGCGGCGGGGATGGCTCATCCTGCTCATCTTTGCCTCCATTCCCAATCCCCTCTTTGATCTCGTTGGCGTGGCGGCGGGAGCGGCGCGTATTCCGCTGTGGCAGTTCTACGGAGCGGTCTGGGTGGGCAAGAGTATCAAGTCCACCATCGTGGCGTACGGGTGCTCCCATGGATACGAACTCTTTCGTTTCTTCACATAGGGTGCTGGTTGGGCCATTCCCGCTTTGACACTGGTTGCTTCTCCTTGGTAGACTGTAAAGTCAGATAAAACCGCGGCGGGAAACCAAAAGGAGCGGCGGTTCGTTCAATTAATATAGGATCCCTTTATTTCGGAGGTATTTCAGCACACTGATCTCTTCACAATATCGCTCGTTAGGGGTCTTGGCTGTGGATGGTGGGTGGTAGCCATGATTATGAGTCTCATCTCTCGCGTGATCGGTGCGGGGGTGCTGGGAGTAGGGGGGTGGCAGGCTGGACTCTGGCTGGGGGATGTCCTGGATGCGTCGGGCTTCTTGCCCTGGGGTCTGGTCCTTACAATAGTGGGTGCGGGTTTGGGCGCAGCGGTTACACCGTATGTCGCCCTGGGTCCCCTTCGTAAGTCTCTTCAGCGGCTGCAAGAGCTCCCCAGTTCCACGTTGCTTGCCGGAATCGCAGGGCTGGTCATGGGCCTGGTAGTAGCTGCGCTGGTCTCTATTCCCTTGGCGCGCATCTCTGGATGGCCTGGCGTCTGGATTCCCGTTGCTTTGAGTACGCTCTTTGCGTTTTTCGGCATCGCGGTTATGGTGACCAGAGAGCACGATATGCTCCAGATCCTACCGGAGATGAAGCGACCCGCCGGGGCGACGGTCTCAAAGAATGGCCAGGTGCTGCTGGACACCAGCGCCATCATAGATGGACGGATCGCGGACGTAAGCCAGGCCGGCTTCATCAGTGGCACCCTTATCATCCCCCGGTTTATCCTTGATGAGCTTCGTCACATTGCTGACTCTACCGACTCCCTCAGACGCAATCGTGGCCGGCGCGGATTGGAGATCCTGACCAGGCTCCGCAACGAGGGAACCGTGCCCATCCAGGTGCTGGATGTGGATGGCTGGGACGGCATGGAGGTGGACGGAAAGCTGGTCAAGCTTGCCAAGAGCCTGGATGCCCCCATTGTGACTACGGACTTCAACCTGAACCGGGTTGCGGGGATTCAGGGGATTAAGGTCCTGAATGTCAACGATCTTGCCAATGCCGTCAAGCCGGTGGTAATCCCCGGCGAGGAGCTTGAGGTACGCGTCATTCAGGAGGGCAAAGAGATAGGTCAGGGCGTCGGGTTCCTTGACGACGGTACCATGGTGGTGGTTGAGGGAGGCCGTCGCTACCTCAACACCCTTCTGGGCGTGGCCGTTACCCGGGTCCTTCAGACCTCCGCGGGTCGGCTCATCTTTGCGCAGCCCAAGGGACGCTAGTATGTCCGAACTCCCTAGCCCCCACGCCGGAGGCGAGCCAGGCCATCGGGTGGGGGCTATCATTGCAGCGGGGGGGCACAGCCGCCGTATGGATGGAGTGGACAAGCTCTTCCTGCCACTGCTAGGCGCACCTCTCCTCAGCTACACCCTGGCTGCAATCAACAACGCCCCTTCCGTCCAGAGCGTAGTGCTGGTCCTCAGCCCATCCAACATCCAGATGAGTCGGACGCTGGTTGCGGAGCGGGGGTTCTATAAGGTAACCCATATCTGCCTGGGCGGCTCCACTCGCCAGGACTCCGTGCGTGCGGGCCTTCAGGTGCTGCCCCCGTGTGACTGGGTTGTGGTGCACGATGGTGCGCGCCCCTGCCTTGAGTCGGAGATCGTTGAGCGAGGATTGGAAGAGGCCCGCCGGTGGGGCTCCGCCGTGGCCGCCATCCCAGTCCAGGACACCATCAAGGCCGCCGATGCCCAGGGTCAGGTGTCGGCAACCGTGGATAGGACTGGTCTCTGGGCGGTCCAGACCCCGCAGATTTTCCCCTGGGAGCCGCTCTGTGAGGCGTACCACGGAGAGGATGGTGGCGCCACCGACGATGCCGCTCTGATGGAGCGGCTGGGCCACCCGGTGCACCTCTACCTCGGCTCTCCCGCCAATATCAAAGTGACCACCTGGGACGATTCTCGGGTAGCGGAGGCCGTGCTGCGCCAGCGCACGGAGGCCCGGGCGTGAGGGTAGGCGTCGGCTACGACGTTCACCCGCTGGTGGAGGGCCGGCTATTAGTCCTGGCGGGGGTTACCATTCCCCACGACCGAGGGCTGGCGGGCCACAGCGACGGCGACGTGGTGACTCATGCCGTCGTCGATGCCCTCCTTGGAGCCGCCGCGTTAGGCGACATCGGCAGCTACTTTCCTTCGGACGACCCTCAATACGAGAACGTGGAGAGCCTGTCGCTTCTGGCCAAGTTGGCGTTACTACTCAGGGAGAGTGGCTGGCAAGCTGCAAATCTCGATGTTACAATTGTCGCCGAGCGTCCACGGCTGGCGTCCCACGTTCCTCAGATGCGACGGTCGTTGGCCGCCACGCTCAAAATGGACGTCGATGCCGTAAGCGTTAAGGCGACCACTACTGATGGCCTGGGTGCCATCGGGAGAGGTGAAGGGATTGCCGCCCACGCCGTTGTAGCTATAGAGACCATCTCGTGAAACTATACGACACCCTCACCGGGACCAAGCAGGAGTTCGCTCCCTCTGCGGAGGGGGTGAAGATGTACGTCTGCGGTCCCAACCTCTACGGCCCCTGCCATGTTGGCCATGCACTCTCCTTTATCGTGTTCGATGTGTTGCGCCGCTATCTGGAGTACCGGGGCCACCGGGTCCACCACGTGCAAAACTTCACCGATATCGAGGACCGCATCATCGAGGTGGCAAATCGGGAGGGACGCACCATCGGTGATCTCTCCCAGCACTATATTGAGCGGTTTCTCCAGGAGATGGATGCACTGGGCGTTCAGCGTGCGCATGACTATCCCAGGGCCACGGAGAGTATCGATCGTATGATCGACATCGTTCAGGCCCTGATTACCGGGGGCCACGCCTACGCCGTGGATGGCGATGTCTACTTTCGCGTGCGGAGCTTTCCCCAGTACGGGCGGCTCTCCAGGCGCTCCCTGGATGAGATGCAGGCGGGCGCGCGTATAGAGGTGGACCCGCGCAAAGAGGACCCTATGGACTTCGTTCTCTGGAAGTCCTCCAAGGAGGGGGAGCCCTCCTGGCCCAGCTCGTGGGGGCCTGGTCGCCCAGGCTGGCACATAGAGTGCACGGCTATGTCCTTGAGCCTGTTTGGAGAGCAGCTTGATATCCACGGTGGTGGTCAGGACGTCGTCTTCCCGCACCATGAGAATGAGATCGCTCAGTCGGAGGCCTACACCGGCAAATCACCCTTCGTCCGCTTCTGGGTCCATAACGGCCTCCTGCGTCTGACCGAGGGCGACGATGAGAAGATGACCCGCCACAGTGGAAATTTTGTGAGCTGCCGTGAGGCGCTGCAACACCACCATGCCGATGCCATTCGCCTCTTCCTCCTCTCCGCGCACTATCGCGGCCCCAGGACCTATAGCGAGGATGAGCTGGCAGCCCAGGGGCGGGCGGCGGAGCGGATGCGTGTGGCCCTTCAGCCAGGCACCTCTTCAGGCGATGCGCTTGAGGCTGACGAATACCGCATTCGGTTTGAGGCAGCTATGGACGACGACCTCAACACTCCACAGGCCCTGGCAGTGCTCTTTGACCTGACCCGGGAGATCAACCGGCATAAGGATGTGCAGGAAGACGTTTCAGGGGCACAGGCCTTGCTCAGGGAGTTGGGCGGTGTCCTTGGCCTCACCTTTGCCGAGCCCGGCACCACCGACAACCTGGCAGCCCACCCCTTCATCGATCTGCTGGTGGAGGTCAGGTCACAGCTTCGGCAGGCCAAGCAGTATGCCCTGGCGGATTCCGTCCGGGACAGGCTTGCCCAGATGGGCGTGGTCATGGAGGACGGTGCTGGGGATACCGTCTGGCGCTTCGGGCACCCGGACGGCTCGTGAGCCTGGTATGGCATGGACCAGGATATCGTACCCCTCTTACGCCAGGCCCTAGGTGACTCGGCGGTTCTCGACGACAAGCGTAGCCGCGAGCTCCATTCCGCCGACGCTCTGAACCCCACCAGGGCCTACCATAGCCCTGCATCATCCTGGACGCTCCCCTCCGTGGTCGTAACCCCTCGCTCTACCGATCAGGTGGTGCAGACCGTCCGGCTGGCGCGCCGACACCGCACGCCCATCATTCCCTTCGGCGGCGGCACCGGCGTAATGGGCGCGGCGGTCCCGGAACAGAGCGGCATCGTCCTGGACCTGAAGCATATGAACGCCGTCCGCAGTCTCTCCTACGAGGACCGGGTGGTCTTTGTGGAGGCGGGCATCGTTCTCAAGGAGCTGGAGGGTGCCCTGAATCAGCACGGCCTGATGCTGGGCCACGACCCCTGGAGTGTGCCCATCGCCACCGTAGGAGGCGCTATCTCCACCAACGGTGTGGGCTATCGGGCAGCCAAGTATGGCCCTATGGGAGCCCAGGTCCTCGGCCTGGAGGTTGTGCTGCCCACTGGGGAGGTGCTGAGCACCAAGGCGGTTCCCAAGTACGCCTCTGGCCCCAACCTGAACCACCTCTTCATCGGAACCGAGGGTACCCTCGGCATCATCACCGCCGCCGCTCTTCGGGTGTACCGGCTGCCCGAGGAGCGACGCTTCGCCACCATCGCCTTTGACGACTTCGAGACGGGTTTCCGGGCCGTCAGCGAGATGTTTGCCATAGGCCTGCGTCCCGCCCTCACCGATCTCACCGAGGAGCCGGACCGCCGCGACGGTAGCGGCCGAGTGCTGCTGTACCTGGCGTTCGAGGGGTACCGGGAGGAGGTGGAGGCCCAGGAGCGGCGCACCCACATAGTTTGCAAAGAGCACGGCGGCGCAGATATCGGCCCCGGCGAGACGCTGACCTACTGGGAGGAGCGGCACGACACCGCCCTGCGGTACCAGCAGGAGACGCTGCCCCTCACTCCGGCTCAGCGCTGGACCCGCCCTGGCCCGTGGCGGGACGGTAGCTGGGACTACCTCCATATGGCGCTGCCCATCTCGCGTGTACTGGACTTCCGGCGGCAGGCCGCCGCCATCTCCAGGGAGAGCGACGTTGCCATTCGAGAGTACGCCATCTGGACGGAGCCGGAGCTCTTCTCCATGATCATGACCGGTGCTGCACTGGAGAGCGCTGGGTCACCTGACTCCTTTGCCGAAACGGTCGATAAGGTGCTGCGCCTGGCCCAGGATATGGGAGGCACCATGGAGTACTGCCACGGAGTTGGCCTGAAGCTGGCCCACCTGGCTCAGCGGGAGTGGGGCAGCGGGCTAGAGGCGGTGCGTAGCATCAAGCGGGCCCTGGACCCAGACGGCATCATGAACCCCGGTAAGCTGGCGCTGTAGCCTACCCCCTCGTCACCCGTACCTCGTCGCCTACCGTGACGCCTAGCAGCTCTGCCGCACTGCCATTCCTGACCGCAGCCTGAAGGCTGCGGCATGATACCACCCCGTTTACGGGGTGGTCGAACCCGCTAGCCGCTCGTCACCCGCACCTCGTCACCTACCGTGACGCCTAGCAGCTCTGCCGCACTGCTATTCCTGACCGCAGCCTGAAGGCTGCGGCATGATGCCACCCCGTTTACGGGGTGGTCGAACCCGCTACCCCCTCGTCACCCGCACCTCGTCGCCTACCGTGACGCCTAGCAGCTCTGCGGCACTGCCATTCCTGACCGCCACCTCCAGGTTGCCGTGGCTGCCTATGAGCGCCACCAGGCTCTCCTCGGCCGCGTAGGTTTCGGATAGTCCGTCGATCCGTCGATCACCTATCTCTATGGTGAGCGGCTTCCCCTCACGCGGAAGATGCCCTTCGGAGAGGGTGGTGACCACGTTGCCGAACCGGTCGATATGGATCACGTGGCCCGTCATCCCCTTCCCATGCCACCTGGGCGTAGGGACCGCCAGTCGAGTGAGGGTCTCCACGGGTTCTCCCAGGTCTACTGCGGAAACGCCCGCGGAGAGGTGGGCCGCAACCGGAGCAAAGATATCCCGACCGTGGAACGTTGAGCTCACCGGATGCCGCCAGTATTGGGGGTTGGTCAGCGCGTGAGCGCTGAACCCGGACGGAATCCGGCTCTGGTATGGCTGAAAAGGGGTGTCTTGCACCTCCTCGTCGGGCAGGGCAAAGCTCAGCAGGCCGTTGTCCGGCGCTAGGAAAGTGTGCTCCTGCCCCTGCACTAGGAGCGCCTTGCGGTCGGTGCCGACGCCGGGGTCCACCACCGCCACGTGGATGGTCCCAGGCGGGAAGTGGCGCCACGCCGTGCCCAGCAGGAAGGCGCCCTGAAGGACATCCTGCGGCAAAACATCGTGGGTGAGGTCAACGATCGTCGCAGTCGGCTCTATACCAAGGATGACCCCCTTCATCACGCCGACATACGGGTCTGCGTGGCCGAAGTCGGTGAGCAGGGTGATGAGGCGGCCCGGCATGGCGGAGGCAGGACGGTCACGAGGGCGTTGGACTAGCTGATGAAGATGCTGATCAAGGAGATGATGACGAATGCCGTTGCCAGGAAGATGGTAAAGCGGAACAGCAGAAGCTCCACGCCGCGACGGGTGCGGGTTGATGACTGGGCGGAGCCGAAGAGGCCGCTCCCCTGGCCGCGCACCTGCATAAGGATGATCACGATGAGCACAATGGCCACGATGATCTCGGTAAAGGTGATGTAGGTCTCCATGCCTTTTCTGTCACTCTGTTTCTTGCCCCCAGAGGGGGACACCGTCGGCGTTCCTGGCTTACTCTACTCTACAGGCGGCGTCAAGGTGTTGGAACCAGGCGGGCCTCGTCTACTTCATCGCCTCCAGATGCTTCTTGAGTAGTTGGTTCACCATCTCCGGGTTTGCCTGACCCCGGGTGGCTTTCATCACCTGCCCGGTAAGGTAGCGGATGGCCGTCTCCTTTCCATTGAGGTAGTCCGCTACCGCCGCCTGGTTGGCGTCCAGTGCCTCCTGCACCGCCCCCTCTATGGCGGATGTATCGGTGATCTGTGCCACCCCCTTCTCCTCCACCACGCTCTTGGGCGGCTTGCCGGTAGCAAACGTCTCCTCGAACACCTGCTTGGCCAGGGTGGTACTGAGCACCTTGGAGTCCAGCAGGTTCAGAAGCTCCGAGAGATGCTCCGGGCGCACCCGGCTCTCTTTAAGCTCCTGGCTGGAGGCGTTGAGCAGGCGGGCAAGCTCTCCCAGCACCCAGTTGCCGGTGACCTTGGCCCTATTGCTCAGCTCCTTCTCCCCTGGCTGGCCGGCCGCCACAGTTGCCTCGAAGAAGTCGGCGGTGGCCTTGGAAGCGGTGAGGAGGGAGGCGTCGTACTCCGTGAGGCCGTACTCTCGCATGAGCCGGTCGTGCCGTGGCTCTGGAAGCTCCGGGAGTTGAGCGCGCATCTCCTCCACCCACTGGCTGCTGATGGTCAAGGGCGGGAGATCGGGCTCCGGGAAGTACCGGTAGTCGTGGGCGTACTCCTTCGAGCGTTGGGATACCGTCACCCCACGCTCCTCCTCCCAGCCCCTCGTCTCCTGGACAATGCGCTCCCCTGACCGGAGCAGCGCGGCCTGCCGCTCCACCTCGTACTCCAAGGCCCGGTAGACGGCCCGGAAGCTGTTCATGTTCTTCACTTCAACCTTGGTGCCCAACTCCTGGTGCCCGGCTGGCCGCAGGCTCACGTTGGCATCGCAGCGAAAGCTGCCCTCCTCCATGTTGGCGGTGGAACCCCCCAGGTATCGTAGGATGGTCTGGAGCTTCATCAGGTACTGGCGCGCCTCCTCCGGCGAGCGCAGGTCTGGCTCACCGACGGTCTCCATCAGGGGCACGCCGGCGCGGTTCACGTCCAGCAGGCTATAGCCTTCGCCGGTGGTATCGGTGCGATGAAACAGCTTGGCTACATCCTCCTCCAGGTGGACTCGGGTGATGCCTATCCTTCTCTCATCACCGTTCACCCTTATGGTCATCCACCCGTCATGGGCTATCGGCTGGTCGAACTGAGAGATCTGGTAGCCCTTCATCAGATCGGGGTAGGGGTAGTTCTTGCGATCGAACTTGGTCTGGTGGGCGATGGTGCAGTTGAGGGCCAGGCCGGTCATGATCACGTACTCCACCGCCCGTCGGTTGATGACCGGCAGCGCCCCGGGCATGCCCATGCATACAGGGCAGACAACGGTGTTGGGAGGCGAGCTCTGGTAGTTGGCCTGGCATGAGCAGAACATCTTGCTCCTGGTCAGGAGCTGTGCATGCACCTCCAGGCCTATGACAGTCTCGTACTGGGTGGCGGTTGCCGTGGCCATCATGCTCCAGTATAGCTGGGTCTAGATTCTGAGGCCATAGTTTGAGGCCATAGTAAGTGGGGATGTCGGCGCCGGGTTATGTGAAAACAGTCGCACCATCTGTACTGATCTCCCTATCCCAGGCCCCTGGTCCCACCAGCGGAACGAAGCGGCACGGCCCAAGGCTCTGCACGGCATAGCCATCGTTGGCCTTCTCCACGCGCAGCAGGTCCTGCTCTCGCTGGGAGCCAACGGGGATCACCATGCGTCCCCCTTCCGCCATCTGGTCAAGGAGGGACCGTGGTAGACGAGGCGCACCCGCCGTGATCATGATACCGTCAAAGGGTGGCTCTTCCGGGCAACCCAGGACGGACGTTGCCTGGCGTACCTCCACGTTGTCATAGTGCAGAGAGGCCAGCACCGCCCGTGCTTTCGCGGCCAGCTCGGGGAACCGCTCTAGGGTGATGACCCTCCTGGCCAGCTGGGAGAGGATGGCCGCCTGGTAGCCTGAGCCGGTCCCTATCTCAAGCACAGAGTCCCTCTCCTTTGTGGCCAGAGCGGCCGTCATCATGGCAACGATCATGGGCTGAGAGATGGTCTGGCCGTGGCCAATGGGCAGTGGAATGTCCTCGTAGGCCAGGTGGATGCTGACTGTGGGGATGAACGCCTCCCTAGGCACACGTCTGATGGCATCCAGGACCCGCTCATCGGTGATCTCACGCGCGAGCTGCCCCATCAGACCGGTCTTGGCGCGCTCCAGCTCCTCCTCCATCCCGCGCTCAGTATAGCATGGCAGGGTTGCGCCATCCGCGGGAAGCACGCAAATTGGGGTGCTGTTTGTGTTGACTATCACGAAGCAATTGGCTAACCTGGAACCGTGAAATTACTGTTTTTAGATTAATGTAGAAATCTGTAGAATTTTCCCATGCCAAAGGCCCTACAATCTGCCCAGAACCGTTGGCTATCTCTGGGTGCCGCATGCCGCTTGCTCGGCGTCAACCAGGCCACCCTGCGTACCTGGGCCGACCGGGGACTTGTACGCGCCTACCGGACACCGGGAGGGCATCGCAGATTCTCCAGGGATGACCTCCATGTCATTGTCGAGAGCCCGCCCAGTACACAAAACGGGAAGAGCGAGCCTGGCCTCGGTGACCTGGCTCTCCAGCGCATCCGGCGGCGACTCCACGGTCGCGCCGTTGAGGGTCAGGGCTGGTATGAACGCTTTGACGAAACGAGCCGTGGGCGCATGCGTCTCTTTGGGCGTCGGCTTCTCACCCTGACCACGGACTACCTGGACCGTCGCGGGCGTCGGCCACAGCTCTTGGAGGAGGCGCGCTTCCTGGGGCAGGAGTATGGAGGTGAAATGGTCCGGCTTTCCCTCTCCCTCGAGGACGCTGTGCGGGCCTTTAGCTTTTTTCGTAACTCCTTGCTGGAAGGGTTGCAAAGTGCCCTGGGTACCAATGTTTCCTCGGCGGAGATTTACCATGCCTGGCAACAGGTCAACCTGGTCACCGACCAGGTGCTCCACTCCCTGGTCAGGTCCTACCAAGTGAGCAGCACGCAGCGTGGTACTAGAGCACGACCCCGAGTCGCCAATGAGGCTGGCTCATGACTATCTTGGTGGTTGGCCTCAACCACAAGACCGCGCCCCTCCATGTGCGTGACCTGGTGGCCGTGAGCTCCGGTGGGTTGGAGGACGCGCTGGGAGAACTGAGAGGGCACGTTGACAGCGGTGTTATCCTCTCCACCTGCAACCGCTCCGAGCTCTATGCACTCGTCCCGTCTCTGGCGGCGGGGACCCACGCACTCTTGGGGTACATGTGCGACTACCATGGCGTGGATAGACGGGAGTTAGCGCCTTACGTCTACGTGTACCAGCAGGAGGAGGCGGTGCGACACCTGTTTCGGGTGGCCTGCGGTCTGGACTCGATGATCCTGGGCGAGACCCAGATCCTGGGCCAGGTCCGCAACGCCTTCGGTGTTGCCAGCAGGGGCGGCCAGACCCAGGGCGCCCTTACCCGTCTCTTTCAACAGGCCCTGCGGGTGGGAAAGCGTGCCCGGGGAGAGACTGGAATCAGCCGCAACCCCCTTTCAATCAGCCGAGCGGCGGTGGAGTTGACTCGGCGTGTTTTCCCGGAGATCACAGGTAGGCGTGTCCTGGTCCTTGGCATAGGCGATGCCGGAAAACTGGCGACCCGTGCCCTGGCGGATGCGGGTACCCCGGAGATTGTGGTGGCCAACCGCACCTATGACCGCGCGGTGGAGATCGCCGCTCAGTTGGGCGGCACACCGCTTCCCTCTGAGGAGGTGGGCACTGCTCTGGGGTGCGCCGATATTGTTATATGCTCCACGGGATCACCTGGCTATCTTCTTACCCCTGAGATGATCACACGCGCCCGGGATGGTAGCCACCGCTCCCTGGTGATCGTCGATATCGCCGTGCCCAGGGACGTCGATCCTGCCGTCAAAGGGCTTCCGACGGTCAGCCTGTATGACATCGACGACCTTGAGGCCGTCTCTGAGACGAATCGCCGCGAGCGTGCCCGAGAGGCCCGCAAAGTGGAGGCCATTGTGGATGGGGAGGTTGCCCGGTTCATGGACTGGCTTAACTCCAGAGAGACCGTGCCGACGGTGGCCGCCCTTCGGGAGCACGCCGAAGCCATCCGGAGCCGGGAGCTTGCCCGCCTGCTCCGGCGGCTTCCGACCCTCTCCGACGACGATATGAAACCCCTGGAGGCCTTCAGCCGCGCCCTTGTCAACAAGCTCCTCCACGGTCCCTTCACCTCTCTGAAGGTGAAACGGGATGCAGCCCACACCCAGGCGGTACGCGAGCTGTTTGACCTGGACGGTGACGGAAGCTAGCCGATGGCATCCCCACGGACAGTGGCGGTGGGCACGCGAGGCAGTGGCCTGGCTATGCGCCAGACCGGTGAGGTGCTGCGACGCCTCCAGGCGGCCTACCCTGAAGTCCGCTTCCAGGTCGCCACAGTCGCCACGGGAGGCGACATACGGCCTGAGGAGCCCGTCGCTAGCATCGGCGATGGCGCCTTCACCAAGGAGTTGCAGGCCGCCCTACTACGTTCGGAGATAGACGTAGCGGTGCACAGCCTGAAGGACATTCCCACGGCCGCTACTCCGGGCGTGGAGATCGGTGCTATCACCAGGAGGTTGGACCCCAGGGATGCCCTGGTGGACAGGTGGAACCTGCCCCTTCAGGAGTTGCCTCAGAGGGCTCGCATAGGCACGGGAAGCCCCAGGAGGGCGTCGCAGCTTCTACTGCTACGGCCTGACCTCCGTGTTCTCCACATACGTGGCAACGTGGATACTCGCCTCAAGAAGGCCCGTGGACCGGACTACGACGGTGTGGTGCTGGCCATGGCGGGCCTGATGCGCCTGGAGCGACAGGCCGAGGTGGCTGAGGTGTTTGACCCCCATGTCATGCTCCCAGCGCCGGGTCAGGGCGCACTGGCCCTGGAGATGCGACAGGGAGATGAAGAGTTGGCCGCGGTTCTGGGCACCATCCATGACAAGGACACCGCTGCGGCTGTTCAGGCGGAGCGTGCCCTGCTGAGCCAGCTCGGTGGAGGATGTCACCTACCCCTTGGAGCCTACGCCTCAGTGGAGGGAGACGTGCTGACCCTCTCTGGCTTGCTGGCCTTGGAATCCGGGACCCAGGCATTCAAGGCCACCGCCACCGGTGGTGCCCAGGACCCGCATGGCGTTGCCATGGAGGTCCACCGCCAGCTTATGGAGCAGGGAGCGTTCGCCGTGCTCACACCCCCTGAAGGCGCGCGGTAGCCATGCAGGCAAAGGTATACCTGGTGGGCGCCGGCCCCGGCGACCCAACCCTCCTTACCCTTCGCGGCAAGCGGCTCTTGGAGCAGGCCGACCTTGTCCTCCGCGACGCACTGGTGGACGAGCGTCTCTTATCACACGTACGGGAGGGTGCGGAGGTGGTGGACATCGGAAAGTGGCCGGCAGAGGGCACTCCTACCCAGGAAGAGGTCAACTGCTTGCTCATTGAGCAGGCCAGGGAGGGCAAGACGGTTGTTCGGTTGAAAAACGGAGACCCCTTCGTCTTTGGTCGTGGAGAGGAGGAGGCGCTGGCGCTGGCCGCCGCTGGCATTCCCTTTCAGGTCGTGCCCGGCGTCACCTCCGCCACAGCGGCGCTCGCCTACGCGGGAATACCGCTGACCCATCCCGGCATCGCCTCATCCTTCACGGTGGTGACCGGCGGCGAAGACCCCACCGGAGAGGAGTCCCTCGTCAACTGGCCAGCCCTGGCCGCCGGTAGGGGCACGCTCGTGGTCCTTATGGGGTGGGAGAGCCTGCCTGGAATCACGGAGGTGCTGCTCACGGAGGGGATGGCTTCGGACACCCCGGCGGCCCTGGTCCACTGGGGGACCGAACCCCATCAGCGCACCGTGGTCGGCACCTTGGCCGACATCGTTCACGCGGGCCGACGGGCGGGCCTGGAGCCTCCGGTTGTGGCTGTATTCGGTGAAGTAGTGCGCCTTCGTGAGCGGATGCGCTGGTTCGACCACCGTCCACTCTCCGGCAGACGCGTAATGGTTACCAGGTCCGCCTCTCAGGCCGGCGTTCTGACCGACCTGCTAGCCCACGAGGGGGCCGAGTCCATAGAGGTGCCCTGTATCGAGGTGATGTTCCTGGATGACGACGGCACCCTCCGTGACGCTATTGCCAGGCTGAACAGCTACCAATGGGTGGTGTTTACCAGCGCCAACGGCGTGGAAGCCTTCTGGAGGGCATTGGAGGGACAAAATCGGGACGCCAGGGCGTTCGGAGGTGCGAGCATCGCCGCCATAGGCCCGGCCACTGCGCAATCCCTGGCCGGTCGGGGCGTCCGCGCCGATCTTGTTCCCTCGGAGTACGTATCGGAGGCGTTGCTGAAGGGACTCGGTGGCTCTATTCGGCCCGGCGATAGGGTCCTCATACCGCGCGCTCAGGGTGCCAGGGCGGTGCCGATAGACGGCCTCCGAGGCCGAGGGGCCATGGTGGATGAGGTTGTGGCCTATCACACCACCCTCCCCAAGGAGTCGGGCCCGCGGGCCCGCCAGCTCTTGGAGGGTGATAAGATAGACGTGATCACCTTCGCCAGCTCCTCCACCGTGCGCAACCTGATCGCTTTGCTTCAGGGGAATGTGGGCCTCCTGGACCGGCCTGCCATCGCTTCTATCGGCCCGGTGACCTCGGCAACGGCTCGCGAGTTGGGGCTGCGGGTGGACATCCAGGCTCAGGAGTATACCCTCCCCGGTTTGGTGAGCGCGATCAGAGACCACTTCGCTGGCTAGCTCGTTGACAGAGGAGGAGGAAGCACATGGTGGCATTCCCTCAGCTCCGGTTGAGGCGGCTCCGTGGTACAGAGGCAGTGCGGAGCATGGCGAGAGAGACACACCTCTCTCCGACTGACTTTATCTACCCGCTCTTCGTCTGCCATGGCCGGGATGTGAGAAGGCCCATAGAGCCCATGCCGGGCTGCTTTCAGCTTTCCCTGGACCAGCTCTTGCCTGAAGTCATGGAGGTGATGGACCTGGGCATACCCGGTGTCCTCCTGTTCGGTATCCCTGCCTTCAAGGACGCCGCTGGTTCCGAGGCTTACGACGGCAGCGGCATCATCCAGGAAGCGATCAGAGCTATCAAGCAGGCGGTCCCACAGGCCTGCGTCATCACTGATATCTGCCTGTGCGAATACACCGACCACGGCCACTGCGGCGTCATCCGGGGCGACCGCGTGGACAACGACGCCACCCTGGAATTGCTGGCGCGCACCGCTGTGTCCCACGTAGAGGCGGGCACTGATATCGTAGCGCCCTCAGCCATGATGGATGGTCAGGTAGCGGCCATCCGCGCGGCTCTGGACCAGGCGGACCGCACGGAGACGCCCATCATGGCCTACGCCGCCAAGTATGCCTCCGCCTTCTACGGCCCCTTCCGGGCCGCCGCCGAGTCGACGCCCCAGTTCGGCGACCGCCACGGCTACCAGATGGACCCCGCCAACCGGCGCATGGCGCTTCGAGAGGTGGAGCAGGACATCCAGGAGGGTGCGGACATCGTTATGGTCAAGCCGGCCCTGGCCTACCTGGACGTGATAGCTCAGGTGAAGGAGCGGTTTGACCACCCGGTGGCCGCCTACAACGTCAGCGGCGAGTTCTCCATGGTGAAGGCGGCGGTGGCCAGCGGCTGGCTGGAGGAGCAGCGCGCGATCCTGGAGATACTGACGGCCATCAAGCGCGCCGGTGCCGACCTTATCCTGACCTACCATGCCAAAGAGGCCGCCCGCTGGCTACGGGGGGATAGTAATTTCTAGGATCGGTAGCTATGAGGTTCCGCTATACTTATCATGCCCGCGCTCGAATGCGGCTAAGGGGAGTCTCCGAGGAATTGGTGGAGCAAACGGTCAGTCATCCGGACAAGGCAGAAGTCGGGTATGGTGGAAGAGAACTAGCATTCAAATTGTTTCAAGGCCGAGGGACACTAAAGGCCGTGTACGCTAAAGGTGCCACGACGGTTGTAATCATTACCGTGATTTGGGAATAGGGGGATCAGGAGATGCAGATTACCTACGATACTGAAGCTGACGCTCTCTATATCAAGTTTCAGGAAGGTGAGTTTTTGAAGAACAAAGAGGTGCTGGAAGGTCTAATTCTGGACATCGGAGAGGGGGAGGTTTTGCTGGGGCTGGAGGTTCTCAACGCGAGTTCCCGGTTTTCCCTTAAAGACCTGTCTCAAGTAGACGTCCGAATGCCCCTTGAGCTAGCTGAGGCCGGATCAGAGTAGAGGCCACCCGCTGGCTGCGGGGAGCAGTGATGGCTGTGGACTGACATGGTGCCTCATCGGTTAAGGTATGAGGCCGTTGGTGGACTAGGGAATGTATGATAGAATGAATGTAATATTAGCAGAAGGAGGCTGGGTATGGTCACGGTGAGGCATGCTAAGGTTGCTGACCAGGTGTGGATTGCCCTGGCCCTCTTGCTGCGGGAGAACCGGGACAAGGAGGCTTTTGCTGCCTCTGAAATCATGGATAGGGTAAGCCTGGAGTTCGGCCAAGTTGCGCCGGGGATTCCTACGCACATCGGTGCACATTGTGTAGCCGCTGCCAAGCCCAACCCAGGGCGACACAGAATGCTGGTGAGGGTCTCCAGAGGAAAGTTTCGCCTCTTTCGGCTAGGAGATCATTACCACTCTGACCGTGGAGGTGGAAAGGCGGTACCAAATCAGGAGGATATTCCAGAGAAATATCGCTTCCTGTTGGAGTGGTATGACACGAAATACGGTTCGCCTATCAAGACCTTTGGCCCCGATGCCTTCCTATTGCGCCTGAAGGCCGGAGCCAGCGGGCATGAGGATGTCAGCGAAAGCCATGACCAGTACCTTGTAGACGATCATCAGAAGGGCTATCCAGGTGCAGCTGTCTCCCACCCTGCGTAAGCGCGCCGTTTTGGTGGATACTTCCGCCTTCTATGCTCGATTGGACCGGGATGACCAGTGGCATCAGCGGGCGGTTCAGGGATTCACGATCCTAGCTCAAGAGCAGCGTGTCCTGTTCACCACTAATCTGGTAGTTGCGGAGACGTATGCACTCGCTCGGTATCGATTGGGCTATGCCCTGGCCAGGGATTGGTTCACCGCCCTTCATGCGGTGAACCTGGTGTTCCAGCGGCAGGAGCATCATACGCAAACGGCGGCTCTTTTGGAGCAGTACCAGGCCCTGCGCCTTTCCTACACGGACGCCTTCTCATTTGTCGTGATGGAGGAGATGGAAATCAATACAGCTTTTGCCTTCGACCAGGACTTTCAGGAGTATGGATGGACGCCATTCCCACAAGTTTGGGGATGAACTCCAGAGTCACTCTAGCTGTTCCTTGCACTCATGCTTCCGTGGAGACCCACCTATGAACCGCTCTCATTCCCTCTTCATTGACGCTCAGGCCCTCATCCCCGGCGGCGTAAATAGCCCCGTCCGCTCCTTCCGGGCCGTGGGCGGCGAGCCACCCTTCATCCAGCGTGGCAACGGCCCCCGCATCTGGGATGTGGACGGCAACGAGTACATCGACTTCGTCGGCTCTTGGGGGCCGCTGGTCCTCGGCCACGCCCACCCTGACGTGGTGGCTGCAGTCCAGGCGGCGGCGGCCCGCGGCACCTCCTTCGGCGCTCCCACGGAGGCGGAGGTGGAGCTGGCACGACTCATCAACCAGGCCATGCCCTCCATCCAGATGCTCCGGCTGGTCAGCTCCGGCACCGAGGCCGCCATGAGCGCCATCCGGGTCGCCCGTGCCTTCACGGGACGCGACAAAATTATGAAATTCGCCGGTTGCTACCACGGCCACGCCGACTGCCTGCTGGTGGAGGCGGGTTCCGGTGCCATCACCCACGGCGTTCCCACTAGCGCGGGCGTCCCTGCCGCTTATGCCGGGGAGACCCTGATCGCCGAGTACAACGACATCTCATCTGTGGAGCGGCTGTTCCAGGCGTATCCAGGTGAGATAGCCGGGGTCATCGTTGAGCCCGTGGCGGGCAACATGGGCGTGGTCCCACCGGCGGTGGTGTTCCTGGAGGAGCTGCGCCGTATGACCCGGGACCAGGGCACTCTCCTCATCTTTGACGAAGTGATTACCGGGTTCCGCGTCGGCTACGGCGGTGCCCAGACCCTGTACGGCGTCACGCCGGACCTCACCTGCCTGGGCAAGATCATCGGCGGTGGCCTCCCCGTTGGCGCTTACGGAGGCCGTCGGGAGGTCATGGAGGTGGTGGCGCCCCTGGGCGGCATGTATCAGGCGGGCACCCTTTCGGGCAATCCCATAACCGTCGCCGCCGGGATAGCCTGTATCAAGGCGCTACGGGAGCCAGGCGTGTACCAGCGCCTGGATGGGCTGGGAGCTCAGCTTGCCGAGAGCCTGGAGCAGGCGGCGCAGCAGAATGAGGTGCCCCTCACCGTCAACCGGGTGGGCTCCATGCTCACCCCCTTCTTCTGCCGGGGCTCGGTGGCCACGTTTGAAGAGGCACAGCGCGCCGATACGGCGGCCTATGCACGGTTCTTCCACGGCCTTCTTGAGCGCGGCGTCTATTTTCCCCCAGCTCAGTTTGAGGCGGCCTTCGTGTCGCTGGCCCATTCCCAGGAGGATATCCAAGCGACCCTTGAAGCGGCCGTCGCCGCAGTTGGGCGCGGCTGACTAGGCGGGATACACCAGTTCGCCGCCCACCGTTTGTCGAGAGGGCTGGCGAGTGGTATTGGCGCCCTTGGTCTTCCAGAAGGCCTCTGCGATCCCCTGTACGGCCTCCAAGAGCTTCTGCGCCGCATCCATGTCGTTCTTCTGCCTGGCTGCGGAGGCCAGTCTCATAGCCCCCCAGAACTGGTCATGAAGGTCCGGGACCTGTTGCAGGTGCTCTGGCTTGAAGTAGTCGCCCCACAGGATGCGTAGCTCCTTCTTGCAGAGCTCCGCGTGTTCCTCTTTGACCGTAACGTACCGCTCCAGGCTGGCTACATACGCCGCCCGATCCCCTGGCGAGGCATCTGCGGCAGGAGGGGTCAGCCCTTCTATCAGCTGGTTCATGCGTATGACTGAGAGGGCGGCGATCTGTGCCAGGTGAGGGTCGTAAATGCCACAGGGGATATCGCAATGGGCGTGGACGACCTTCGCCGCCAGAGGCCTCTTTACAACCTTGAATAGACGGTCCAATGAAAACATTATTCCCTCCCGTAGTGAATTTTGACTACCACAGAATACATGAACTCCTACCCAACGGCAACCTGTGTCCCTTTCTAGGCGGATGCGTTGCGTCTAGGCCTCACCAAGCCTAGAATTGGCCCCTAACCCTTGGGTGCGAAGCAGGTGTTAGTGACTATCTGGAACGGCATATCTCGATTCCCTTCGGCCATCTGGAGCTGGAACGTCCGGCGCGTCGCATCCTCTCCGATAGGCTTTCTGATCACCCTTTTCACCCTCCAGCGCTACGTTGTCCAGGGCTCCAGCATGGAGCCGGCGCTATCCCACGGCCAGGGTATTCTAGTTAGCCGCTTGAGCTACCAGCTTGAGCCGCCCGCCCGCGGCGATATCGTTGTCGCTAGGGAACCAGGGTTGCCGGACACCGATTGCATCAAGCGTATCGTCGCCCTGCCCGGCGAGCACGTTCGCATTGGGGAGGGCTGCGTCTTTATCAACGACCATGCCCTCCACGAGCCGTACCTGGCTGCGGGAGGGTGGTCGAGCGCAGGTCCTGTGCGCCAGTGGCTCCTGGACGACCGCGAGTACCTGGTCCTGGGCGACAACCGTGGCGATAGCCGTGATAGCCGGAGGTTTGGCCCCCTCTCTCAGGACCATATTCTCGGCAAGGCCTGGCTCCGGTACTGGCCTCCCGCCTCATGGGGAGGGGTCCCCCATGAGACGCCTCACATGTTATGAAACCCTGGCGCTCTTATCGGGTAGGGTTCGGTGAGGCGTACTTGACAAAAATTCGTTTCCAGTCAACAATAGCGGGCGATAGAGGAGGGAATGGCCGAGAGGCTATTTCCCCTCTTCTTTTATTTTACCCAGCTAAGGGGGTGTCGTCATGAAGGAGTTCCTGGCAGTGGATGACCTCCGCAGCCCAGCGGCGTGGCAGGCGGCTATTGCCGAGCTTATCGCCACATTCGGCTTCGTATTCCTGGGAACGGGAGCCGTAGCCGTCGCGGTACAGATCATGGGCAACGGTGAGTTGAATTCATCCGGTTTCATCCTTGTGGCCATTGCCCACGGCCTGGCCATAACCGTTTTTATCGCGGCTATCGGGCGGATATCTGGCGGTCATATCAACCCAGCGGTCACTATCGCCGCGGTGGTGACCCGCAGGATGGGGCTGGCCAAGGGCGTCATGTATGTGGGTGCGCAACTAGTGGGGGCCGCAGCCGGGGCCTTCTTCCTACTGGGCGTCATTCCGGATGCCTTTGAAGGAAATCTCGGAGTCCACAGTCTCGGAACCCTGGAGCAGACCATCGGGGCCACCTCAGTCAGAACCACCATCGGCCCGGGCGTCGGAGTAGTGACGGAGATGGCCCTCACCTTCTTCCTGGTGTTCGTCGTCTTCGCCGCCGCCATGGATACCCGGGGATCGGCCTCCTTGGCCCCCTTCGCTATCGGCTTCATTGTCCTCGTGGACCATCTGGTGGGCGTGCCGTTGACCGGAGCATCTATGAACCCTGCCCGCAGCTTTGGCCCGGCGCTGGCCGCTGGTGAGTGGGCGGACCACTGGGTCTACTGGGTGGGGCCCATCGCTGGGGGTATCATCGCAGGCGTGCTCTACGAGCTGGTGTTCGTCCGCTGGAATAAGGAAGAGGCGTAGCCGGATTCCCACAGGAGGAGTGGAAGTCCGGGGGCTGCGACGGTAGGCCAGGCTACACTACCCGAATCCCAGCCCCCTCTCCTTGAGGCTGTTGAACCCGTGGCGGCCGATGATAACGTGGTCCAGGACTTCGATGTCCAGCAGCTTGCCCGCTTCGACAAGATGCTTCGTCACCTGCACATCCTCCGCGCTGGGCGTCGGGTCGCCGGAGGGGTGGTTGTGCACAATGATGATGGCGGGGCAGTTGGTTCGCACCGGTTCGTGGAACACCTCTCCGGTGCGGATCACTGTGGTATTCACGTTCCCATTGTAGACCTCTGAGGTAGCCACCACCTGATTCCGCGTGTTAAGGAGCAGGACGCGCAGGTGCTCCTGCTCTAGGAAGGCCATCTCTGCCATCAGGTTGGCTACATCCTGGGGTGATTGAATGATCACGCGCTGCTCGGCGCTGGCGGTGAGCAGCCTCTTGCCCAGCTCCAGAGCCGCTTTTAGCTGAGATGCCTTGGCCTCTCCCATGCCATGGTGGCTGGCCAACTCCTGGAAGCTGGCCTTCCCCAGGCCCTCCAGGCCACCGTAGTAGGAAAGCAGACGTGTAGCCAGGTCCATCACGCTCTCAGAAGAGGTGCCGATGCGGAGGAGGATGGCTACCAGCTCTGAGTTGCTCAGGTAGCTGGGACCGTGGTCGCGCAGCCGCTCCCTGGGACGCTCCCCGGCGGGCAGGTCCCGCATCGCCACATGGTAGTGGGGCCGTTCTTGGCCTTCCACTGACTACCCTTGCCCTGCCTCCTGGCAGCTCTGGCACACGTAGTGTGCCTCTTGCTCCAAAGCGATCCCAACAGGCACGTTGCGCTTGCGTCCACAAACTGTACAGGCCACGCTTTGTAGCGGCGTCTGTCCTGGCCTGTCCGGCTCCATATTATAGCCGCGAAACCCCTTGTACTCGGGGTTGAGCCGTTTCATGGACTCGTACCGGTCCTGGTCTTTTCGACGGGTCACAGCGACTTCTCGCTCGTTCGTGCACCGGCCACGGCTTACTCTACCTTTACCGTGGCTCCGGCTGCCTCCAGCTTCTCCCTGGTCTGCTGAGCATCCTCCTTGGATACCCCCTCCTGCACAGCTTTGGGGGCGGCCTCTACCAGGTCCTTCGCCTCTCGAAGTCCCAGCGTAGTGACCTCCCTGACCGCCTTGATGACGTTGATCTTGTTGGCCCCGGCATCGGTAATGATCACGTTGAACTCCGCCTGCTCCTCCTCTTCGGCTGCCACAGCGGCCGGTGCTCCGGCAGCGGCGGGCGCAGCGGCAACGGCAGCCGGAGCGGCCATGGCGGCTGCGCTCACTCCAAACTCCTCTTCCAGGGCCTTCACCAGTTCCGACAACTCTACAACGGTCAAGCCTTTTATGGCCTCAAGCACTTCCTCTTTCGTCAAGGTCTTACCTCCTCAGGGTTTTTTCTCGTCATCTCCGTATTGCGAGTGTTTCTCCCTGCCACTATACCTGCTGGGCCACTCGCTGCCGCAATACACTTGCCAAAGCCGCCAGTGGGCCATTGAGCACCGTCACCAGGCCGTAGAGCGGCTGGTTCAGCACCGTCGCCAGGCGGGACAGCGGACTGGAGAGTTGGCCCACCAGTTGTGCCGCCAGCTCCTGACGGGAGGGCAGGGCAGCCAGCGCTATGGCCGCTTCCCTTTTGTACAGCGTGCCATCCAGCACCGCACCGCGAATCGCAAGCGGGATCCGGTTGGCGCGCGCATACTCTACCAGCAGCTTCACCGGCATCATCGGGTCCCCATAGCCAAAGGCGAACCCGGTAGGGCCTTCCAACACCTCGATGATCGCCGGCTGCTCCGCAGCTTCTGCCGCGCGCTGTGCCAGCCTGTTCTTTACCACGCGGTATTCAACGCCCTGCTCCCACAGATGGTGCCGCAGCTCCGTCATTGCCTTAACTGACATCCGGCTGAAATCCGTGCCCACGGCCACCGTGCACCGGGAGAACTTCTCCGCGAGCTCCTGGACCGTATCTATGTTCTTCTGCGTTGGCATTGTCTTGGATGCCTATCCCCAGCCTTATTCTCTTCGCAAAGTGCTTTGAAGCCTGGCCCACCGTATGCCGTGCCCGGGAATCCTGGCCGTGGCTCAACAAAAACCCCTGGCCTCGTAGCACCAGGGGAATCCTTTCCGCCACAATCGGCGGCCATTGGCTATTCCACCTCGGCGGGTCGACTGTTTAACTCCGACGTATCGGAGACCCGCTGTCTACGGCGACTCTACTATTCTACCTGAAGGGTCAACAGTTTGGGAAGGTCCATCTGGATACTGGGGCCCATCGTGCCTGTCAGGCATGCGCTTCGGATGTACTGCCCCTTGAGGCTGGAGGGTCGGGCCCGTACCACCGCGTCTACCAGGCTGGCCAGGTTGTCCAGCAGCGCCTTCTCCTGGAAGCTCGCCTTCCCAACCGGTGCATGGATGATCGCCGTCCGGTCCATCCGAAACTCCACCCGGCCCTTCCGTGCGTCGTCGACGGCACGGGCCACATCCTGAGGCTGGACCACCGTCCCTGACCGGGGGTTGGGCATCAATCCCCGTCGGCCCAGGACCCTTCCCAGCCGGCCTACCTTTCCCATGATCTCCGGCGTCGCAATGGCAACGTCGAAATCAACCCACCCACCTTCTATTCGCTTGATCAGGTCATCGTCTCCAACGTAATCCGCCCCAACCTCCTGCGCGGCCCGTGCGGCATCGCCGGTGGCGAAGACCAGCACCCGGACGGACTTCCCCAGACCGTGGGGCAAAGAGGTGACCCCCCGGATTAGCTGGTCCGCATGTCTTGGATCGCACCCCGTCCGCAGGTGCACCTCCACCGACTCGTCGAACTTGGCCTTGGCAGTCTGCTTGACCAGCGCCACCGCCTCTTCGGGGTCGTAGTTGGTCTCCCGGTCCACCAGCGCCTCAGCCTCTCGGTACCGTTTCCCGTGCTTAACCATAGGTTACTCCGTCACATTAATGCCCATGCTCCGGGCAGAGCCCTCGATGACACGTATCGCCGCCTCCAGAGAGCGGGTGTTCAGGTCCTTCATCTTTTGCTCGGCGATCTGCCGAACGGCCGTCCGTGAGATCTCGCCCATCTGCTGCAAGAGCGGTTGAGAGCTCCCCTTCTCCACACCTGCCGCCTTGCGGATCAGATCCGATGCCGGTGGCGTCTTGGTAATAAAGGTGAAGGAGCTATCCTCGTAAACGGTGAGCTCCACCGGGATGATTGTTCCCTCTTGAGAGGCGGTCTTGGAGTTGTACTCCTTTACAAAGGCCATGATATTGACCCCGTGCTGCCCCAAAGCTGGGCCAACTGGCGGAGCCGGGGTAGCCTTGCCCGCGTCAATCTGGAGCTTGATAAGTGCTCTGACCTTTTTTGCCATTTTTCTCGTCTCGGGCTACTCCAACCGCACGGCGATTTTCGACTATGAACTGGCTAACCAGTCGGACAACTCTATTTCGACTACGTTTCCGTGTTTGAAGCCCCGGTGAGCGTACTGCTCAGTGCGGTTCACTACAGCTTCTCCACCTGCAGGAAGTCCAGCTCCACGGGGGTCTCCCTGCCAAAGAAAGAGACCAGCACCCGCACCTTCCCTCGCTCGTGGTCTATGTTCTCCACCATACCAATGAAATCGGCGAAGGGGCCATCGGTGACCCGGACGCTCTGACCCGTGGTGAAACCCACCCTGGCTTTGGGCGTCTCAGATTCCATGTGGTGGAGGATGTTGTCTACCTCCCACTGCTCCAGGGGCACCGGCTTGGGTCGCATCTCCCGCTCGTCCTCCGCTGACACGAAGCCGGTAACCCCAGGCGTATTCCGTACCACGTACCAGCTTTCGTCGTCCATATCCATCTGCACCAGCAGGTAGCCGGGATACAGACGCTCTTGCTTGGGGACGCGTTTGCCCTCCTTGATCTCCACGATCTCCTCCGTGGGGATCACCACCTGGAATATCTTGTTGCGCATGTCCATGGTCTCAATGCGCTGTTCCAAATTCTTGCGGACCCGTTCCTCCTGGCCTGAGTAGGTCTGCACAAAGTACCACCGTGTGTTCGCCTGTTGTACTGTGTTCATGGTCTGGAGCAGCCCGCCTCGGCTAGAAGAGAAGTCCTTGGAAAAGGCGGTTGAAGCCGATGTCGATGAGGCCCAGGGCAAGACCGATGGTCGCCGATATGGCGATGACCACCATGGTAAGGCGGGTGGTCTCCCCACGCGTAGGCCAGGTCACCTTCTTAAGCTCTGTAATCACCTCACCAAAGAACTGAAAGAGCCCGCCCCGCCTACCAGCTTCGCTGGGAGAAGGACGGTGAAGGATATTCCCCCGCGGCGTGCGAGCCATACTTACCTCACCTCGCGGTGCACACGACTCTCCCTGCACCTGGGGCAGAACTTGTTCAACTCCAACCGGTTAGGGTCGTTATGACGATTCTTGGTAGTGGTATAGGTCCGCTCCCGGCAATCGGTGCAGCTCAGCGTGACAATGATGCGGGCCCCTCCCCTCTTCTTTGCCATTGGTTCCTCTTTGCTTACTCTTCGACCTCGATAACTACGCCGGACCCCACCGTCCTACCACCCTCCCGGATGGCAAAGCGGAGCCCCTGCTCCAGCGCCACCGGGAAGAGAAGCTTTATACCCATGGTCAAGTGGTCCCCAGGCATCACCATCTCCACACCGTCCGGCAGTTGGATCTCTCCCGTCACGTCGGTGGTGCGGATGTAGAATTGGGGCTTGTAACCGGTGAAGAACGGCGTATGCCGGCCGCCCTCCTCCTTGGTCAGGACGTACACCTCTCCCTTAGCGGTAGTGTGAGGAGTAATTGAGCCGGGCTTGGCCAGCACCTGTCCACGGATCACCCCTTCCCGGTCTACGCCCCGCAAGAGGCAGCCTACGGCATCACCGGGCTCTCCCCCATCCAGGGTCTTATGGAACATCTCCACACCGGTGACCACGGTCTTCGCGGTCTCCTTCAGACCGATGATCTCTATATCGTCCCCCGTCTTCACCACTCCGCGCTCTACGCGGCCGGTGACCACCGTGCCTCTTCCCTTGATGCCGAACACATCCTCCACCGGCATCAGAAACGGCCGGTCCGCGGGCCGATCGGGGATCGGGATATACTCATCCACAGCGTCCATCAGCTCCATGATTCCCTTGGACCACGGGCTGTCCGTCTTGCCTTCATCCTCCAGCGTCTTCAGAGCGCTCACCCGCACCACCGGGACATCGTCACCGGGGAATTCGTAGCGAGACAGCAGCTCTCTGACCTCCATCTCCACCAGCTGGAGCAGGTCCTCATCCTCCATGGCGTCAACCTTGTTCAGCGCCACCACTATCCGGGGTACCTCCACTTGACGGGCCAGAAGGATGTGCTCTCTGGTCTGAGGCATCGGGCCATCCGGTGCGCTGACCACCAGGATGGCTCCGTCCATCTGGGCTGCGCCGGTGATCATGTTCTTGATATAGTCTGCGTGACCAGGGCAGTCTACGTGAGCGTAGTGCCGCTTCTCGGTCTCATACTCGATATGCTGAATGGCGATGGTCACACCCCGGGCCTTCTCCTCCGGCGCATTATCAATTGAGTCAAAGGCGCGGAACTTGGTGCTGGTGCCGGCTGCCTCCAGCACCTTGGTGATAGCCGCCGTAAGTGTGGTTTTGCCGTGGTCCACGTGGCCAATGGTCCCTACGTTTACGTGCGGCTTGGTGCGCTGAAACTTCTGCTTCGCCATAGAGAGCCTCCTTGGTTGGAGCCCACAATCGGATTCGAACCGATGACCTCGTTCTTACCAAGAACGTGCTCTACCGGCTGAGCTATGTGGGCCTTGCTTCCTCTTGTTTGTTCTCTTTTTTTCGCTGCCGTGTGGTGCAGGGGGTAGGATTCGAACCTACGAAGCCCTTCCGGGCGCCAGATTTACAGTCTGGTGGTATTAGCCACTCACCCACCCCTGCCGAAAATCGTATCGATTCGCATCTTAGCATACCCCTCATAGGGCTGCAAAGCATCTGCGGAGCCCGAGAGGGGATTCGAACCCACCAACCTACCGATTACAAATCGGTTGCGCTACCATTGCGCCACTCGGGCCTTTGCCCTAGCTAAATACGACTCAAGCCGACTATCGACTTGAGTCGCAGAAACAATCCCCCACTACGAATTCTGCCTTCCTCATCCTATATTATAGGTTGGCTGTCGGGATGGCGTCAAGGATTCGTGCCTCAATTTTCTGACCCGTCGGCGCGCAGCTCCTTCCGCGCCGCTTCGCTCACCGTGTGGAGCACCTCAGCCAGTGGCATGCCATGCTCCAGGGCTATGCGTCGGCACGGCTCGTATTCCGGTGAAACACCTATAATCTTCCCCTCCAGCCGGTTGATCTTGACGGGAACCGTGCCCAGGGAGCAGGAGACCTCTCTGATCTCCCGTTCCGCTTCATACCGCTCAATAGTTCGGACGCGTATGCCCAAGGTGGAGGTCTCCCTGAGGATAAGCTCTGTGGCGCGCCCCTCCAGTGGTGCCGGCACCAGGGCGCTCAGGAGGACGCCCGGACGGTTCTTTTTCATCTGGATAGGGGAGAACCAAGCGTCCAGAGCGCCCATGGCCAGGAGTTGCTCCTGTGCATACGCCAGCAGCTCGGGGGTGGAATCGTCTATGTTGGTCTCCAGAAGACGATAGCCCCCCACCTTGGGCGCACCCTCCCGCTCTCCCAGCCACATGCTCAACGCATTGGGCACCGACGGGTCGTCCCGGCTACCCAGCCCGTAGCCGATGCCCTGGACCACCATGGTGGGGGCCTCAAAGGATGCCAGGGTGGTGAGGAGGGCGGCACCCGTGGGCGTCGTGAGCTCTCCTGGCATAGGTTGCCGTGGTGTAGGGGAGATAACCGGGGCCCGCGCATCGGCTATAAGCTCCATCGTCGCCGGGGCCGGCACCGGGATAGCTCCATGGGCAGTGTGCGCTATACCCCCTCCCACAAGCAGGGGGGAGGCGTACACCTCCTGAATGCCCAGGAGGCGCATACCGGCCACGGCGCCCACCACATCCACCAGGGTGTCCAGGTCGCCTAGCTCATGCAGAACTGCCTCTCCCTGCGCTAGCCGGTGCGCCCTCACCTCCGCTTGGCCGAGTCGCTCCAGCACCTGCGTGGCGCTTTCCTTGACGGCGTTATCCAAGGTGCTTCGGGTTACCGCATCAATGAACTCAGAGATGGCCCTGGGGCCGGCCTGAGCTTTTGACGTGTCCACCACCACATGCGTGCCTGAAAGCCCGGCCCGACGCTCCTGGTGCGCCGAGAGCTGAAACCCACCGACGGGAAGCTTTGCCAGCTCTCGCTCCAGGGAATCCAGTGATAGCCCTGCATCCACCAGGGCGCCCAGCATCATGTCGCCGCTGGCCCCTCCTATGGAGTGAAAATAGGCTATCAGCACGGTGGTCTCCTGCTCGCCGCGTCAGCTGCGCCAGAGCACAAGCCTGACCTTGTGCGAGTACCACAGGTTATCGGCAATGGCCCGGTCTAGCAGGTAGCTCAGGTTCTCATGTTGTTGTAGCCCGTGCCAGAAGGCTATCACTGCCGGATACTGGTGGGAGTAGATGACCGCCTCACCTATGCCGATACGGATCTGGTTGGAGGGGTCCGCCCTGAGCTGGCGGATAGTAAAGGCCACCGCCGGGCGGCCGGACACCTCAATGACCAGGTCTGGGAAGAAGTCGGTGTCAAAGGCGTAGACCGGCTGAACACCCTGAGAGTCCAGCTCCGCCGGCCCACGCCAGAGGCCGTACTCCAGATGCAATGGCTCCAGGCGCTCCGCCAGGGCCCTCTGCACCACTTGGGCCACCGCGTTCGCCAGGGTATTGTGGCCGGGGTACCTCCTTCTCAGCGGGGCCTGCTGTAGTGCCTCCACCATGCCCTCGACCAGATTATTGAGGCCCAGAAATTCGACCGAGTCACTCACCACGGTGTCCCCGTCTTCGGCCTCGAAGCACCCGATTCAGGCTGCCCGCTTGATACCCTTGCAGGTCCACCGTGACATACTGGTATCCCAGGCCCTTGAGCTGCCTTACTACCTCTTCTCGCCTGGCTGGCTCCATGAGCCCAGCCATCTCCTCCGGCAACAGTTCAATCCGGGCGGTGTCGCCGTGGTGGCGCACCCGGAGCTGCCGAAAGCCCATCTCTCTGAGGCACCGCTCGGCTCGCGCTATCTGTTGCAGCGTCTCGATGGTGACGGGAGTGCCGTAGGGGACCCGGGAGGCCAGGCATGCCTGCGCTGGCTTATCCCAGGTGGGAAGCCCCATCTGGCGAGAGAACTGCCGGATCTCCTGTTTGGTAAGGCCAATCTCCACCAGCGGGCTCCGTACGCCCCACTCCCTGGCGGCCTGCGCGCCGGGGCGGAACTCCTGCTGGTCATCCAGGGTGGCGCCATCGACCACGAAGGCGTAGCCCTCCTCCTGGGCGATGGCGTGGAAGTGCTCGTACAGATAGCTCTTACAGAAGTAGCACCGGCGAGGGCCGTTGGCCGCGTAGCCGGGCTCCTCTACCTCGCGAGTCTCGATGACCCGGTGGCGCAGGCCCAGTCGCTCCGCCAGCTCCCTAGCCTCCTCCATCTCCCAGGGTGGCAAGCTGGGCGAGGAGGCGGTGACGGCCAGGCACCGGTCCCCAAGCCTCTGATGCGCCACCTCCGCCAGGAAGGAGCTGTCCACGCCTCCCGAATAGGCCACCACCACGGAGCCCATCTCTGAAAGGAGGTTGCCCAGATCGTCCAGTTTCGCTTTCATATCTGTTCCGTCAGCCACACGGTGCGAACCCGTCTAAAATCCCAGGGCGTCAAACCGGTGGAAATCGTCATAGCGCCGCAGTCTCTGGTTCCTCTTGGAGCTCCTCAAAAACGGTCTCCCCATCGGGGGCACTCTCATCATGCCTCTGCCCACGCCGGGAGAGAAGGCCCTTGCGCACCGCTTCTCCCACCGTTGCCACGGTGGTGACCTGAGCCAGGCATCCCTGGGCCTCCATCCTTTGGGACTCAGGGATGATGGCCCTCTTGAAACCCAGCTTTGCGGCCTCGCCGAGACGCCGCTCAAGCTGGAGCACGGGACGGACCTCCCCGCCCAGTCCCACCTCACCCAGGACCACCGTACTCGGCTGACACGGTGTGTTGCGAAAGCTAGAAACCATGGCCAGCGCCATGCCCAGGTCGGCGGCGGGCTCCTCTACCCGGAGGCCACCGACAACGTTGACGATAATATCCTGGGACCCCAGGGGAATCCCCAGCCGCTTGCCAATAACAGCGGCAACCAGCACCAGCCGCTGGAAGTCCACGCCGCTGGCCGTGCGACGGGGTTGGGCAAACACGGTGGGTGTGGTCAGCGCCTGGACCTCCGCCAGAAGCGGCCTGGTCCCCTCCAGAGTGGAGATAACGGACGAGCCCGGAAGGGATTCCTGGCGGTGCGACAGGAAGAGCATGGAGGGGTCCTTCACATCCTGCATTCCCTGGCTGCTCATGGAGAATATGCCGACCTCGTTCGTGGAGCCGAACCGGTTTTTCGCCGCCCTGAGGATGCGATAGGGACTGAGGGTGTCGCCCTCCAGGTAGAGCACCACGTCCACCATGTGCTCCAGCACCCGTGGTCCGGCCACGGTGCCGTCCTTGGTGACGTGTCCCGCCAGCAGCACGGGGGTGTCGCGCTCCTTGGCCCACTGCATCAGCCGTCGCGTACATTCCCGGACCTGCGCCACTGTGCCCGGCGCCGAGGGCATCTCCTGGGAGAAGAGCGTTTGCACGGAGTCCACCACCGCCAGCGACGGCCGTAACACCTCCAGGCGCTCGAGGATCTCATCGATCTCCGTCTCGGCCAGGAAGAACAGCTGGTCTCCGGTGATGCCTAGGCGCTCCGCCCGCAGCTTCACCTGCCGCGCAGACTCCTCGCCGGAGACATAAAGGACACTACGCCCTTGGCCGCCCATGTAGGCGGAGGTCTGGAGGAGCAGGGTAGACTTTCCAATGCCCGGATCGCCCGCTACCAGAACCAGCGACCCAGGGACGATCCCCCCTCCCAGCACATGGTTCAGTTCGCTAAATGGTGTTGGAACCCTGGGCGCGCTATCGGTGGTAACCTGGGAGAGCTCCTGGACCTGGTTGGGTGCGGAGGCCACCCAACCGTCACGTCTAGAACGGGCACGGTCCGGTGCGTTGACCAGGGTGTTCCATTGACCGCATTGGGAGCAGCGCCCCTCCCACTTGGGGCTCCGGGCGCCACATTCCTGACACACATAGATGATACGGGACCGCTCCCGGCTCACATTGCCTCCCACTGCAACCGGCATGGTGATTGTACCATACCGCGTGATGGCTTTCCGCTGGACCAACTCCCGTACACAAAGCATCGGAAAGCCTCTCAGGCTTCCCGATGCTACCTATCACCAGCTAGGTTTGTCCGCCGTAACGGCCGCTTCTATGCGGAGGTAACGGCCACCCGTGTTCTAACCACGATCTCCCCCTCCTCGGCATCTATATCCACGGTATCGCCGGCTCCGAAGCGGCCGTGGAGGAACTCATCTGAGAGCTTGTCCTCCACCTGGAACTGGATCTCTCGGCGTAAAGGCCGTGCTCCGAAGGTAGGATCGTACCCCTTTTCGGCCAGAAGCTCCTTGGCCGCCTGGGTTACCTCCATAAAGACGCCCTTCTCCAGCAGCTGCTGGGCCACCTGAGCCAGCATCAGGTCCACGATCTGCAAAATGTGCTCTCTGCTGAGGGCGTGGAATACCACTGTGGCATCTATACGGTTCAGGAACTCGGGTCGGAAGAACTTCTTGACTTCGTCCAAGACCTTCTCTTTCATCCGCTCGTAGCTCTGCTCTGCGCTCTTGGCCTCGTCGGCCTTGACCGCGAACCCTATTGTCGTGTCGCGCTTGATCAGGTCGGAGCCGATGTTGCTGGTCATGACGATGATGGAGTTGCGGAAGTCCACCTTCCGCCCCTTGGCATCGGTGAGGTGGCCGTCGTCGAAGATCTGGAGCAGAATATTGAACACCTCGGGATGCGCCTTCTCTATCTCGTCTAGGAGAATGGCAGAGTAGGACTTGCGCCGCACCGCCTCCGTCAGCTGTCCACCCTCATCGTAGCCCACGTACCCGGGAGGCGCTCCCACCAGCCGGGCCACCGTGTGGCGCTCCATGAACTCTGACATATCCAGGCGTATAATGCTCTCCTCACTCCCGAACATGAACTCCGCCAGTGCACGCACCAGATACGTCTTCCCTACGCCCGTGGGGCCAAGGAAGAGGAAGATCCCTATGGGCCGCCTTGGGTCCTTCAGACCAGCCCGCGCCCGCCGCACCGCCTTGGCTATTGCGGCGATTGCCTCATCCTGGCCAATGACCTTCTCGTGTACAACCTCCTCCATGCGCAGGAGCCGTTCCGTCTCCTCCATGGCCAGCCGCGTCACCGGGACCCCTGTCCACATGCTGACCACCTCCGCCACATCCTCTTCGGTGACCTCGGGATCCTCGCCGCCGTGCTCGGACTCCCACTCCTTCTCCAGGCTCTCTAGCTTCTCGGACAGCTTCTGCTCTCGCTCTCGTAGCTCGGCGGCGTACTCGTACTGCTGCCCCTCCAGAGCCTCGTCCTTCTCCTTCCGCACCTTCTCAAGCACCTTCCCTGCCTCTTTTAGGGACATGGGAGTGCTGGTGTTGCGGATCCGCACCTTGCTGGACGCCTCATCTATCAGGTCGATGGCCTTGTCCGGTAGGAATCGGTCGGCTATATACCGTGAGGCAAGATGAGCCGCCGAGTCCAGAGCCTCGTCGGATATGGTGAGGTGGTGGTGCTCTTCGTACCGAGTCTTGATCCCTCTCAAGATCTCTATCGTCTCCTCCACCGTTGGCTCTTCCACGTGAATGGGCTGGAACCGCCGCTCCAACGCAGGGTCCCGCTCTACGTACTTCCGGTAGTCGTCCAGCGTGGTTGCGCCAATACACTGCATCTCACCGCGGGCCAGCGCAGGCTTCAAGATATTGGCGGCATCCACCGCTCCCTCCGCCGCGCCAGCTCCCACCATGGTGTGCATCTCATCTATGAACAGGATGCAGTTCCCTGAGCTCTTGATCTCTTCGATGACCTTCTTGAGGCGCTCCTCAAACTCTCCCCGATACTTGGTGCCGGCTACCAGCGCACCCATATCTAGGGTGACCAGTCGGCGGCCCTGGAGGTTCTCCGGTGTTTCCCCGCTTGTAAGCTGCTGTGCCAGGGCCTCCACAATCGCCGTCTTTCCAACGCCAGGCTCACCGATGAGCACGGGGTTGTTCTTGGTACGGCGGCTCAGGATCTGGATCACTCGTTTGATCTCCTGCTGCCGCCCAATGACGGGATCCAGTTTGCCAGCTCGTGCCGCCTGCGTCAGGTCTATCCCCAACTGATCCAGGGTCGGCGTGCGGCTTGTGCTTCTGCTGGAGCCGTGTGAGCTTTGGGAGGAGCTCTGGCTGAGGATACGGCTCGTCTCAGTCCGGGCCCGGTCCAGCGTCACACCAAGGCTCTCCAGCACGCCGGCGGCAACCCCTTCGCCCTCGCGCATGAGTCCGATGAGCAGGTGTTCAGTTCCTATATAGTGGTGATTGAGGCGGCGGGCCTCGTCCACCGCTAGCTCAATGACCTTCTTTGCCCTGGGGGTCAGTCCTATCTCCCCCGGAGACGGGCGGTCCCCCCTCCCGATGATAAATTCAACAGCGGAGCGCACTTTGGTCAGCTCAATGCTAAGGTTGGAAAGTACGCGCGCCGCCACGCCGTCGGACTCCCGCCCCAGGCCCAAAAGGATGTGCTCCGTCCCAATGTAGTTGTGATTGAAGCGCTGTGCCTCTTCCTGGGCTAGGGAGAGGACACGACGTGCGCGCTCTGAGAACTTCTCGAATCTACTAGCCATCTTGTTGCTCCAGTAGCAGGGATTCAGGTGCGGCCTCCTCGGCCTCCGGCTCCTCCGGCATCTCCCAGGGCTCCTCCGCCTGCTTCAGGCTGAGCCCCAATCTATGCCGCTCCGGCTCTATCTTCAGGATCTTCAGCGTCAGGACCTCCCCCTCCTTCACTACCTCCTTGGGATGCTCTATCATCCTTTCGGAGAGCTCGGAGATGTGGATCAGACCCTCTACCGAACCTTCGATACGAGCGAATGCGCCAAAACCGGTTAGCCTCGTTACCGTACCCGTCACCATCTGCCCCTCTTGGTATCGATCGGCGATGGTATCCCACGGTGTGGGTTGCAGTCGCCGAAGACTTAAGGCGATTCTCCTGGCGTCCCTATCGACCTTCAGGACGTAGACATCCAGGACATCGCCCACATGGAGAACCTCATCCGGAGATTGAACAGGATCCCAGGAGAGCTCGGAGATGTGAATGAGTCCATCCGCTCCCCCCAGGTCAACAAATGCACCAAAATTGGCTATTCCACTTACCCTACCGCTCCTCGTCTCTCCCTCTTGAAGCTCTTCCAGGAGCTTGTTCTTCTGCTCTTCTCGCTGCTGCTGCAGCGCAAGTCTCTCGGATAGGATGAGCCGGTTACGCCGGCGATTCAGCTCCAGCAGTTTCACCTGGACCGTCTCTCCAATGCGCTTGGCAAGCTGCTCCTCCTGGCTGGTTCCATCCTGGTTCCTGCCAATGGAGGCTAGCTGGGAGAGTGGTATAAAACCCTGCACCCCTGCCACTTCCACCACAACTCCACCCCTATTGATCCCCTGGATCAGGCCCTCAACCGTCTCCTCGCTATCCATACTCTTCTGGAGGTCGTGCCATCCCTCCTCCTTCTGGGCCTTGTCCAGCGACAGTATCGCCTGTCCCTCCTCCGTGCCGGCACGGAGCACGTACACCAGGATCTCCGTCCCTGCCTGGATCTCCTTTAGCCGTTCCGGCGACGTAGAGCGCATCTCCCTGGCGGGCACCACGCCCTCATACTTGTGGCCGATGTTGACCAGGATTCCCTCCTCGTCAACTCGCATCACCTCCCCATCAACAATATCACCCCTCTGGATTGGCTTGATGGGCTCATAGTCTTGCAGGAGCTCGGCCATTCCTTGCATAGGGTTTTCTACCTCATCACCTGAGGATACCACGCTTACGTACCGCTTTTCGTTAGAGATGAATACACTGCTTTCCTATTATAGGTGTGGCTGCAAGAGGCTGTAAAGAGCGCTTTCACGCACTTCGTCTTGGAATGTGGTGATTGTAACAGAAGCGTCCACTCTCTGCATCCTCACCAAGACGGGTAGGGCAGGCGCGTCTATGTTCACGACTGGCGTCCATCGTTCTGGATCGGAGGGTATCCGCAGGACCGTTTCCCAAAAAGAAGGGTTCTCGGTCGTACAACCGAGAACCCTATGCCTCCTGGCGGTGGCCTATTTTCCCACACCCTTGGGAGTGCAGTATCGTCAGCGCTGGGGCGTTTCACTTCCGTGTTCGAGATGGGAACGGGTGGTTCAACCCCGCTCTAATCACCAAGAAGCACTGTAGTATACCAACACCTACTCCCCTCCGTAAAGTGGCCATCAGCGCAGAATCGACTCAGCATAGCTGAACAGCTCCGGAGTGCCGCCGGTGTGGATGAACACCACGGTGTCCTGGGCGCCAAGTATGCCCTTGCGAATACTGTCCACCAGTCCGGCCATGGCCTTGGCGGTGTAGTTGGGGTCCAGGATAATGGCCTCGGTTTTCGCCACCAGCCTCATGGCCTCTATGCACTCCGCAGAGGGAATGGCGTACCCCTCTCCAACATAATCGAATAGGATCCTGGCCTCCCCGGGTTCGATATGCGTCGGGAGATCGAGGAGCTTCTGGCACTCGCGGGAAAAGTTCACGCTCAGTGCCTCAACCTCTTCGCGGCCCCCCTCGTAGATGCCGGTTACATCCCAGGGAAGGCCCAGAAGCTTGGCACCCAGGAGCAGGCCCGTCATAGAGGCCCCGGAGACCATATACACCTTTATGCTCCCTACGCCTACCTCCTCCAACTGCTGTGCCAACTCCATGGTGAGGCCCAGGTAGCCCAGGGTGCCTGCGAACTGGCCGATAGGCTCATCCGGACCCACGTATGGCGTGTATCCCTGACTGCGAAGCTGATCAGCCAGCTGGCGGTAGTATTGCGTGGCCTCCCCCCGTTCATCGTTCTCCAGATAGTGGACCTCCGCTCCCAGGAGGTGCACTAGGAGGAGATTGCCCTGGATGGGCTTTCCCTTCCCACCCCGCACCACCAGGACGTACTTCATGCCTACCTTTGCACAGGCGGCGGCAAGCATGCGGGCGTTGTTAGAGGTCCAGGCGTTGGTATTAACGTATACGTCACACCCCTTGGCCAGGGCATCGCCGATGCGGAACTCCATGTGACGGGCCTTGTTCCCACCGAAGGCCAGGCCAGTCAGGTCATCCCGCTTGATGAAGATGCGGGGGCCGCCCAACGCCTCGCTCAGCCGGGTGCACTCCTCCAGCGGTGTAGGGGTCACCGCGAACGGTACCTGCGGTAGCTTGGCCAGGGCATCCCTAAGCTCATCTTTTGTCATCAGTGCGTGCTGTACCATACCTGCCTCCCGGACCGTGCGTCTATGATGGTGGCAACGTTGTGGAGCCGGATATGCCTGGCGTTGATTCCTAGAACCGGAGGAGGTCCCGCTGGCTGGCCGCCACCTGTGCGGCATTGATCTGTCGCCCCGGCGTCAGGGCGGAGATATCGTACTCCGTGGTGCCGGTGGTGACCAGCTCTGCGGCTACCCTGCCCATGATGGGGCTCAGGAGTATCCCCTTCCTGCCGCCGCCCGTTGCTATCACCACGCCCTGCTTCTGGGGCACCTGGCCAAGGATGGGCAGACCGTCGCCGGTGACCGGCCGGAGGCATGCCGTGTGCAGCACCAGTTCCGCCTCCTCCAGGCACGGGAGCAGTACCATGACGTTCTCCATGATCCCCTGCCGGGCCTTCTCAGTGGGTGTCTCGTCAAACCCGGCATCCTCTTCGGTTGTGCCCACCCACACCAGGCCGTCCGGCTTACTAACAACGTAGCTGTGGGACCAGGAGATGTAGGGCAGGGGAGGGCCGCCGGCACGGAGTCGCAGGATCTGCCCTCTCAGGGGGGTTACAGGCAATTCCATATCCGTCCATGCCCCAGAATCGCCGGTCCACGGCCCCATGGCCAACACCACCGCCTGGCACGCCAGCTCCTCGTGGGCGAGCTGTACCGCCGCTACCCGGCCGCCCTGGTATCTCAGGCCGCGTACCTGTCCGGTGCGGACGGTCGCCCCTCTCCGGGTGGCCGCCTCAAGGAGGGCCAGGCAGTATTTGTACGAGTCCAGCAGCCCCACTTGCCGGATAGCAACGCCGCCGCCGACCCCGGGCGCCAGCCGTGGCTCCATTTTGAGGATATCCTTTGCGCTCCACCACGCCACGCTGAAATCCTCCTGGGCCTGCTGCCACGGCAGGCGATGTTTCATCGCCACCGCCTCCGCCTCGGTCAGGGCAAGGGTCGTCACGTCGTGCATCCGGAGCTCCACGTCGATGCCCGTCTCCTCTCGGAGCTCGGTCGCCAGCGCCAGGTGCAGGCGGAATCCCTCCAATGCCAGTGGGCCCAGCGGATCGGGGATGCCTACACCACTCAGAGGATTGAGGCCTCCCAGGGCGAAGCCGGAAGCGTGACTGCCAACGGAGTCCCGCTCGACAACGGTTACCTTGACCCCTTCTTTGGCCAGGTAGTAGGCCGTGGCGCAGCCTACTACCCCGGCACCAACAACCACCACATCTGAGCTCATATTCCGGTCCCAGCTTCTCTCATTGGCCTTCCTACGGAGCCCATTATGCCCAGCCATGGGTGCAAGGGCAAGGAGGTACTTGCAGAGACAGAGCGTGGAACGAGCGTTTTCCCGCCTCAAAGGGCAACGGTCGCTCAATCACATCACGACCCGTGGCTTGAAGAAGGTTACTGTTCATTGCTATCTGGCTCTAATAGTGATGCAGGCCGTATACTGCCATCGGCAACGTACCGAATGATGTCCATATCTGAAAGGAGTGGGGATGCTTTCTGAATCTGAAATAATAGCTTTGAAGCTGGAGATTGCAGAGGCTTTCCGGGCACAGCTTCGCATTGAAGAGCGCAATGCTCGGAGGGTTCTTGATGAGATGGAGTCTGAAAAAGGTCGGCTAGATCTGATCGAGACTGAGCCAGAGACCTATAAAAACTTCGAAGCACATACAAGGGTAGAGCTAGAAAAACGAGGTTACGAATTAGCACTCTCAGCAGCCATAGGCCATGCAATTGTTTTCGGCTTTGGTTTGATTCAGCCATATCTCTCACGTCCGTAAATATGCAAGGCGCTCCGTTGTCTCCGCTGGCCTGCCTATGCTAGCATTGGTGGTTCAGAGCGGCGTTCCGCTAATGACCATTCTCTACTCGGAGGTTTGGAGGCCCATGACCCAGGAACCGCAGCAAGAGCCGTACCGCGCCGCCATGGTGGTTGTTGCCCATGCCGATGATGCCGAGTTCGGGTGCTCAGGCACCGTGGCCCGCTGGTGTAAGGAGGGGTTGGAGGTGGTCTACGTCCTCTGCACGGACGGCAGCAAGGGCAGCACCGACCGAGAGATCGCGTCGGAGCAGCTAGCTGAGACGCGCAAGCAGGAGCAGATCGCTGCGGGCAAGGTGCTGGGCCTTAAGGACGTTGTCTTTCTGGGCTATCCGGACGGCTATCTGGAACCGACCCTGGACCTGCGCAGGGACATCTCCCGGGAGATCCGGCGCTACAAGCCGGACGTCCTCATCACCACCAACCCGGTGCGCACCCTCACGGGCAGGGGGTACATAGGTCATCCGGACCACTTCGCCGCGGGGGAAGCCGCCCTCTCCGCGGTCTATCCCGCCGCCCGCGACCATCTGACCTTCCCTGAGCTGCTGGCCGAGGGATTTGAGCCACACAAGGTCCGAGAGGTGCTGATCACGGGGCACGATAATCCCGACAAGTGGATCAACGTCACCGATACCATCCAGTTCGCCATTGACGCCCTCAAGGCCCACGGGAGCCAGGTGGGCAGCCGTGATGGCCTGGACGAGCGCATGCGTGAGTGGCGAAGAGAGGCCGGCAAGGGCCGAGAGATGGAGTACGCGGAGGCCTTCAAGAGCTTCGTGCTCTGGTAAGGGGATTGCTCCCAACGCTGCGCAGTAGGTTTGCCAGGGACGACACCATGCCATGCCATTTCAGTGGATCGGTCGAGACGGCAAGCTCATCATCGCGGCCCGGGAGATGCGTAGCTTCGCCCTGGGTTCGATCTCTGTCTTTCTCATCATCTACCTGGACAGGATCGGGCTCACCCTTGGTCAAGCTGGAATCTTTCTCAGCAGCGGAATAGCCGGCTCCGGCTTCTTTGCTTTTGTCTCTGGCCTGATTGCAGACAAGGTGGGCCGCCGGCGTCTGCTGGTCACCTTCAGTACCATGGCGGCGATTGCCGCATTGGCACTGGTCTTCATCAACGATTTCCTTCCCCTGGTGCTCTTCGCCTTTCTGGGGGCGTTGATCGCCATTGGCGGCGCAGCGGGAGGGCCGACCCAGCCCATCGAGCAGGCCAGCCTTCCCAACACGGCCCCCATGGAAAGGCGCACCGACCTGTTCGCCGTCTATCGCATTGTGTCAACGAGTGCCAACGCGTTGGGTGCTCTGGCGGCAGGCCTCCCATCTCTGTACCAGCGTTGGTTTGCCATGAGCGAGATAGCCGCCTACAAAACGATGTTTGTTGGCGTTGCGGCCCTTATCCTCTTGGTGGCGCTGCTCTATAGTTTGCTATCTCCGGCCGTGGAGGTGGATTCGGAGCGCAGGGGGTGGGTTAATCCGTTGCGGCTTCCCTCGCGAGGACGTATCTTTACGCTGACGGGTCTGTTCAGCGTGGACCGCTTCGCCGGTGTTCTGCTCATGCAGGGTCTGGTCGCTTACTGGTTCAACACCAGGTTCGACTTACAGTTGGAGTCGTTGGCCTTCATATTCTTCTTTTCCCAGGCTCTCGCCGCCACCTCTCTCTGGGTGGCTGCCAAGCTGGCCGACCGGATTGGACTGATAAACACCATTGTGTTCACGCACATCCCCTCCAGCCTGTTTCTCATCGGGGCCGCCTTTGCCCCCACTGCCTGGATGGCGGTCGTGTTCTGGCTGCTTCGATCGTTCCTCGGCCAGATGGACGTGCCAACCCGGGACTCCTACACGATGGCCGTGGTGAATCCCGAGGAGCGGGTGGCTATGGCCAGCATCCAGTCGGTGGGCACCAATCTCTCTGCAACGGTGGCGCCTTCTGCCGCTACGGCGCTGTGGAGTCTCTTGTCTGCCAGTGCGCCGTTCATCGCTTGCGCAGCCCTGAAAATCTCGTACGACCTCTCCCTCTACGTTATGTTTCGGAACGTGAAGCCACCGGAAGAGATGCGTACGGCCAGGGATTCCGCCATCGCGCAGGGCAAGGACGTCCCTCCCTCCACGGTTCCCCCATGGGGGAACCAGAGCGGAGCGAAGGAGGGGAGCCCGTCCCAACACGAGAGCCGGTAAGGACCCTCCTCAATAAGGAAAGGGACGTGAGCTACCCCTGCCTTACCCATACTTCAGCAGCCAGTACTCCAGGCTGTCCACCAGGGCAAGCCAGCTTGCCTCGATGATGTTGGCTGAGGCCCCCACCGTCTGCCAGCTCCGCTCTCCGTCCGTCGAGTCGATCAGCACCCGGACTATGGCCTCGGTCCCCGACCCCTGGTTGACGACCCGGACCTTATAGTCCAGCAGCCGCACCGCAGCCAGTTTGGGGTAGTCCTCCAGCAGGGCCTTCCTGAGGGCGCGGTCCAGCGCGTTGACCGGACCGTTGCCCACGGCGGCGGTGTGGCGCACCTCGGAGTCCACCCGGACCTTCACGGTTGCCTCGGAAAGGAGCTCCTCCGCCCCCTCTATCGTGGAGTGCCGTCGCCGCTGTTCGACGATGACCATGTAGTCCACCAGCTCGAATGGTGATGTGTATCCCTTTAGGGCCCTGTGCACCAGGAGCTCAAAGGAGGCCTCGGCCCCCTCATACTGGTAGCCCTGGCTCTCCTTTGCCTTGATCTCCTCCACAAGCGCGCTGGCCTGCTCATTGGGTACTACCATGTCCAGCCCCAGCTCCTTGAGCTTATAGCTGATATTGCCCCGTCCGGCCATCTCGGATACCAGCATCCGCGTGGCATTTCCCACCACCCCCGGCTTGATGTGCTGATAGCTCTCCTCCAGCTTGGCCACCGCGGAGCCATGTAGCCCTGCCTTATGGCCGAAGGCGCTGGAGCCCACGAAGGCCTGCGTGGCAGTGGGCGGGGCGTTCACCACCTCGCTAACGTATCGGTGCACCTCGGTGGACAGGGCAAGCTGTTCATCGGTTATGCAGGGGATTCCCAGCTTTAGCTTCAGGTTCGCGGCCAGGGAGAGCAGGTTGGCGTTGCCACACCGCTCGCCGTACCCGTTGATGGTCCCCTGGACCTGGATGACCCCGACCTCCACTGCCGCCAGGCTGTTGGCCACGGCCACCTCGCAGTCGTTATGGGCGTGGATACCCAGGGCCACGGGCACTGCCTTGCTCGCTTTCTCCACGACCTCCCTGACGGTGTCAGGGAGTGTCCCTCCGTTCGTATCGCACAGGATCACCCCCTCAGCGCCGGCCTCCGTCGCCGCTCGGATGCACTGGAGGGCGTAGTCGGTGTTTGCTCTGAAGCCATCGAAAAAGTGCTCGGCGTCGAAGAACACCCGGCGTCCCTGGCGCTGCAGGTAGGCCACCGAGTCGGCGATCATCGCCAGGTTCTCCTCCAGAGAGGTTTCCAGAATGCGGGTTACGTGGAGGTCCCAGCTCTTGCCCACCAGCGTGATCACCGGAGCCTCGGACTCCAGCATCGCCCTGAGGTTGACATCCTTCTCCACCGGTGAATTGGCCCGGCGGGTGCTCCCGAAGGCGGCTATGGTGGCGTTCACCAGGGGCAGGGAGCGTACCTTGCGAAAGTACTCCACCTCCTTGGGGTTCGCCCCGGGCCATCCCCCTTCGATGAAGGTTACACCCAGGTCGTCCAGTCGCTGGGTGATTTTCAGCTTGTCTTCAACGGAGAGGGATATCCCCTCCTGTTGAGCCCCGTCTCGCAGGGTTGTATCGTAAAGGTGTACCTGCTCCATACATTACCTCACTGGTGCGCACCGCTTGCGCCAACAAAAAGTCCCGTCCCCAAAGGGACGGGACACAATTCCCGCGGTACCACCCTTATTCCCCCCGGGTTGCACCGGGGGACGCTCTTGCGGGGCGCCATCACGCCCCTGTCCGCTATAACGGGTGACAGGCCCGGCCAGGTCTACTGGCCTACTTCACACCGCTCGTCCTGAGCTTGTCGAAGGATGGACGCTCACGTGCTTGCCCGTGGTTCGACAGGTCCGACTTTGTCGAGACTCTCGACCTGTGGTCGGAGCTCACCACGAACGGATAAGGCCATTCGGCTGGCGGCTCGGGAGTGATGTTCGGCGGGGCTGCCGGCGTCCGCTTCCACCGTCTCGGACTCGCTAGGCCGGAGTGTTCCACCTACTCGTCTCCGTCTTCGCCTCTCCTAAAGAGACTACCATAGCGTAGGGAGAGGGTCAAGGAGAACAGATCGGCCAGCTTCCCCTGGCCGTTGACATGCCCCGAACCGCCTCCGATAATCGTCGCAGCACCCACCCACACCGAGCCCGTGCCCATCATCGAAACCTCCATCGCTATCCAGGCAGCCCCGGCAAAGGTCTGGGCCTATCTAGCGGACATCCAGGGCTACCCCGGCTGGATGAAGGGTATCCTCAGCCTTCAGAGCACCTCGGAGGCCACGCGCCGCGTCGGTGCCTCTTTCCGGCAGGTTTCCCGGGGACCCTTCGGCCTCCGGGTGGTCGACGATATGGTGTGCACCGAATGGATGGAGGGTGAGGTGCTGATCATTGAGCACCGGGGAAGCGTTAAGGGAAAGACGTCGTTTCAGGTCACCTCTATCGAGCTTGGCTCCCGCGTCCGGTGGAGGGAGGAGCCTCGGCTGCCCATGGGCTTCCTCGGTGAGCTGCTCTTTCGTCTCCTCTTCCGGCGTGCCCTCAGACGCACCTTCAGCCACGACCTCCGAAGCTTGAAGAATCTGGTGGAGGGGGAGCCTGGCTAGCACTTGGTCGCGAAAAAGCGCGTCATCATTGTCCGCTCGTGGTGAGCCTGTCGAACCATACGAGCGGAGGAAAAGTCCCGCTCATGTCCTTCGACAAAGCTCAGGATGAGCGGGACTTCAGGTTGTGCACTTGTGTACGCTGATTTACGAAAGGAAGTACTAGCACTCCCCGGGCTTAGCCTCATCCATGCAGGCCGGTCCTTCTACCTCCCCAGCCGCCATCATGGCAGGGTCGGCGTCGCCTGGAGATTCGGCTCAAAGCCCTCCTGCAGGGCCACCAAAAGCGCCTTGCGGTGCTCCCGGAGGACGTGCAGGGTCTGTCGTAGTCGCTGCCTATCCGGCCCGCGCGACGCTTGAATAGTCTGGCTCAGCGTCTCCTCTTGGCGCTGGAAGCCCGCTACCAGCTCTCTGCGCAGTATCAGCTTGACATGGTTTGCTTTTGAGGGCAGCGGCTTCGGCTTTGCTCGGCCCTCCTCTGCGTGGTCCTGGCGCCCTGGCCTCTGGCCCCCTTGGCCCGTCAGGGGCGTTGCGGTGGCCGGGCCTATTGGAGGAGGCGTAGCTTTGACATCCCCCCCGGATATGGCAATGAGGACCGAGAAAGGTCGGGCGGGAACTGCCTCCGGAAAGGCCGAGCGCTGAACGTGCCGGAGGTGCCGGTCCAGGTCGGTGGCCAGACCCATGACCTGCTGGGCCTTTCCCTTCTTGCTCAACACGGCTATCTCTACCACCCGCCGGTCGGCGAATTTGGCGTGAAGTTGGGCTCTTGACTCGGCGTTCCAGGCCAGCATCAAGCGGGTCTCCTCTACCGCTCGCTTGACCGGGTATAGGGGCTGGTCAGGCATACTGCCCTGGGAAGCGGCAGCAATGCCGGTCCCACCCAGGGTCATCACCAGGACCACTGCGGCAGCGCTGACGGCCCATCTGGGCGCTCCTCCCAGCTGCAGCCACCCTGGCCAGTGCCACCGCCTGGGTGTCCTGGCCTGTTGCCGGGCTATGGCGGCCTGCATCAGGAGACGTGCCCGCGTCTTGCCCGCCGCTGTGGGCGTGAAGCTCAGGTTGCTCTTGGCATCAAGTGCCAGGCGCAGCAGCGGCGTGAGCTCCGCCGCCTGGTCCGGATACCGCTGTACGCACGCCTCCACCGACTCTTCCTCTCGGAAGACCCGCTCCAGGCATTCATCCAGTATGCGGTCAAACTCGCTGGTAGCCATGCCGACTAGCGTCCCTTCAGCCCTAGTGACGACCCTTTTTCGTCAAGGATGCTTCGGAGTTTCTTGAGTGCGCTGCTTTGTAGCTCCCGGACCGCTCCGTCGCTCCGGTCCATGACCGCTGCGGCCTCAGCCGACGACATGCCGCCGAAGAAGCGCAGGGCCACAACCTCTCGTTGCGCCTCCGTTAGCTGCTGCATAGCCTCAAGGATCTCCTCCCGTTGCAGGCTAGCGAACACCTCCCGCTCCGGATTGTGGGGGCTGGCCAGGGGTGAGGCGTCGTCCAGGGGTGCGCTTTTGCGACGTGACTTTCGTCGCAGATGGTCCACCAGAATGTTGTGGGCGATACGATAGAGCCAGGCCTGGATGGGTATGCCACGCCACTGGAAGCTCTCGGCATGCTCCACCGCTCGCACAAATACGTCTCCCGCCAGCTCCTCTGCATCGTCCCGGCTTCCAATCCTCACCGCGATGTAGCGAGCAATCGGCTCATAATACTCTTCAAAGAGGTCGGCCAAGGCGGCTATGCTCTGCTCCTCCTGGTCAGGCCCCTTCATGAGTCCACCACCGGTCCTCCTCCCATAGGAGAGGGTGTAGTGGTCTCATCCGATATAACGCTGAACGCCATGATATGTCAGGTTCTCAGGTGACGGAGCTCTCGTCCAGGTAGCGGGCCAGCTCGTCTCGCTGGAACCACGGCATCTCTTCGGTACTGCTATCAGTGCGTAGCTTCAGGCCCTTTTCTGACGTTACCACCCGGCCGATGACCTGGGCCTCTATCCCTATGTGCCACAGCGTCGCTATCAACGTCCCTGCCTGGTCTGCCGGCAGCGTGATGATGAGGGAGCCAGACGCGAGCAGCCCCAGCGGGTCCAGGCCCAGGGCATCACACACTGTGCGGCATTCGGAGAGGGGGTAGACCGCTTCCCGGTCCACCTCCAGACCCACGCCGGCTGCCTGGGCCACCTCTCTGAGCCCCGTGGCAAGGCCACCCTCCGTCGGGTCGTGCATTGAGTGGATGGCCACCGCATCCAGGGCCGCCAGCGCCTCCCTGACGACGCTGATACCAGGGTTGAAGAGGTAGTTGCGTGCCCGTTTCAAGGCATCCTCGGTGACACCACGTTGCTTGAGCGCGGGGGCCGCCTCCCTGGCAAGCACCGCCGTCCCCTCTATGGCGATCCCCTTGGTCAGGATAATGGCGTCACCAGGTTGCGCCCCGGAGGTGAGGACCACCCGCTCTCGCTCCGTCTCCCCCAGCATAAGGCCAATCACCATAGGTCGCTGTAGCTGGTGCGTAACCTCCGTATGCCCGCCGACCAGGCTGATCTCCAGCTTCTGGCATGCGTCCACTACCTGGCTGAAGACCGACTCGGCAAGGCTGGCCTCGGCCCCCTCCGGCAGCAAAATCGTGGCCAGGAACCACCGCGGTCTTGCGCCCATACAGGCAACGTCGTTGGCGTTTACCTGGACAGCGTACCAGCCGATGAGGTCGGAGGCGAAGGTTATGGGGTCGGTCTTGGCCACCAGCACCCGGTCGCCCATGTCGATGACGGCGGCGTCCTCGCCGACACGTCCGCCCACCAGCACCCGAGGGTCCTCTATCGACACCTTGGCGAGAAGGCGCTCCAGCAGGTTGGGTGGCAATTTTCCTACGCGCAAACCCTGATGACCTATCATCTCAGTTTTCAGACATGGTGTAGTATACGCCGTTGTCGGTGTCCGGGTAGCACGGCGGAGTTTCCCACCTGGCTCACGGCGAATTCAGTCGCTATAATGGTCTGAAGTCGGTAATGGTCTTAAACGAAATATCCTGTCCCGCTCATCTCCTTCGACAGGCTCTCCGATACGCCCTGAGTCACGAGGGCTATCGAGAGTCTCGATGAGTGAAGCATCATCGGACAGGATGAGCGGGATTATTACTCCGCTCGTGGTGAGCGTGTCGAACCATACGAGCGGAGTAGGGTGTCGACTTATCAAGTTGATAACCATTACGACTCCCTCACAAGGCATGTAACATGAGCCAGCCTGACCCCTCAGCGCGGATGGCCCAGGCCCAGTTCGGACGGCAGGCCGCCAGCTATGCCGTGAGCGATGTCCACAGTGGCGACGCAAGCCTGGTTGCCCTGGTTGAGTACGCCGCCCTGGGGCGTTACTCCATGGCCGTGGACCTCGGCTCCGGTGCCGGGTTCACCGCCTTTGCGCTGGCAGACTACTCCGCGCGTGTTCTGGCCACCGACATCGCCCCGCAGATGGTGGCGGAGGCCAGGAGGCTGGCCGCGGAGCGCGGACTGACCGGGGTGAGGCTGGCGCTGGCCGAGGCGGAAAGCCTTCCCTTCGCGGCCGATTCCCTGGACCTGGTCACGTCCAGGTGGGCCGCTCACCACTTCCATGACCTTCCCGCCGCGGTGCGGGAGATCAGGCGGGTGCTCAGGCCGGGGGGCCCTTTCATCCTGGTGGATACCGTTGCACCGGAGGCCAGGGATGAGACAGCATGGATGAACCGGACGGAGAAGCTGCGTGATGACAGCCACCAGCGGAACCTACCGGTATCGGAGTGGCGGCGCATCCTCCAGGGCTGTGGCCTTCACGTTACCCATTCCACCATGACCAGGGTCGACCTGGAGTTCGACGACTGGGTACGGCGGTCGGCAACACCGCTCCGGAAGGTCGAGCTCCTGCGCAACGCGTTCCTGGCGGCTTCTTCCTCCGTGGTTGCAGCCTTCGGCGTCCAGATCGATGGCGACACAATCAGGTTCCACTGGGACACCCTGGTGCTCAGAACGATCAAGGAGTGAACATGGATGACAGTCAAGTTATGGTTCAATGGGCCACTGAAGGGGTGCTGGCAAGCTGCCATCGCCCGGGTTTTGCGGTGGTCAAGCCCAGTGTGCAGCAGGTGCGGCAGTGGATGGATACCGTGCTGGGCCTGGGTATCCGCAGCATCCTGTGCATCCTGGAGACCCAGCACCTGGCGCACTACGACCACATTGGCTTGGACGGCGGCGGGCTCCTGGACCACTACCGGTCGTGTGGTCTGGGTGTGTCGCACATACCCGCCCGTGACTACAAGTTCCCTCCACTCTCAAAGGAGGAGCTAGCCAGGGTATGGGAATCGTTCCAGTCCCTGGACAAACCGGTCCTGGTGCACTGCAACGCGGGCATAAACCGCACCGGTGCCGCCATCGATCACATCCTGAGTATGCAGAAGCAGAGCAGCTCTCCTTCTTTCTGAACAGAGGAGTCCGACGGCGGAAACTATGAAATTCGGCGTGATCCTGCCCCACAGGTGGCTTTACGCATCCGGCGAGACCATCGGCGACTTCGCCAGAGAGGCCGAGGAGCTGGGCTATGCCTCTCTCTGGGTCACCGACCACATCTTCGTGCCCACCTACCGCACCGAGCGAGGGCACATCTTCTACGAGGCGTTGATGGCCCTGGCCTATGTGAGCTCTATCACCGAGCGGTGTCTGCTGGGGACCACCGTCCTGGCCCTGCCGCCCAGGAACGCGGTCCTGGTGGCCAAGCAGGTGGCTACCTTGGATGCCCTGTCTCGCGGCAGGGTGGTTCTGGGCGTGGGGACCGGTTGGATTCAGGAGGAGCTTGCCTACTTGGGGGTACCGTGGCGAGAGCGGGGCCGGATGCTGGACGAGGCCATACGGGTGCTACGCGAGCTATGGAGCGGCGACTCCCCAAGCTCATTCACCGGTAAGTACACATCGTATGAAGACATCGCCTTCTTCCCCAAGCCCGCTCAGCCCGGAGGCCCCAGTATCCTGGTGGGCGGCATGACCGACCCATCCCTGAAGCGAGCGGCGCTCCTGGGCGATGGCTGGATTCCCTGGGCCGTGACACCCCAGGAGCTCAAGGAGGGCCTAGACAAGGTCCGCTCCTACTCGGGCGGCAGGGAGCCGGAGCTTGTCTGCATGATGCCCGCGGACATCGGGGCCGGTGCCACGCAGTGGTACACCGGTGTGTTCGGGGAGGACCACCGGCTGCTCAGCGGCACGGTGGCCGATGTAGCCGGGATGGTCGATGAGTTCCAGGAGGCCGGGCTTCAACACCTCGCCTGCTCCTTCCGCGATGTGCGTCTGTTCCGAGACGACACGATTGACCAGATACAGGCCCAGATGCGGCTCTTCGCCCGAGAGATCATGCCCTCCTTCAGAGGTTAGTTGGCGGCTCTTCTAGACTGCGACTGCCCTAAGAAGCAGGGATATTCATGCCCCCGCCTTATAGTCATCAACTTTATAAACATCATACCTTTCTAGATTCTTCGTCGTCCCGACTCGTCGGTACTCCTCAGAATGACATGGGACTCTCAGTCTGTCATTCTGAGGCCCGATGTATCGGGACGAAGAATCTAAGGCCAAACGCTCAAGAAATGGCGAGTTATTTCGTTTAAGCCCATCAGGCGGGGGTGGAAAGCTGTCAAACCGTCCACTCCTCCAGCTGCCAGGCCATCTCCCAGAAGGCGTGCTCGTACCGCGTGCTCGTCACGTATGCCTGCTCCATCTTTTCCCGTTCAGCGTGGCTGGCTGATTCCGCCAGCTCGTCTACCAGCCCCCGCAGCCACTCCGTCAGATCCCGGAACTCCGCCGAGGTGTACATGTCGATCCAATCGGCGTAGAGCGGCTGATTTGCTGGCTTCCCCTTGCCCAGTAGCTCCTGCCCGATCTCGCAGTAGCCCCACATGCACGGCAGCAGTGCGCACGCCAGCTCGCCGAAGGAGCCGTCGTAGGCGGTACGCACCAGGAAGTCGGTGTACGCCTGCGTCGTCGGTGCGGGCGTCGTCTTCCGCAGCTCCTCCTCGCCGATCCCGAACCGGGCGCAGTAGCCCCGGTGCAGCGCCATCTCCCTGTTCAGCGTCTCGTGTACCAGCACCGCGAAGCGCCCCATCACCTCCAGGGAAGGCGCTTTGGCCACCGCCAGGGCCAGCGTCCGGGAGTATTCGATGAGGAACAGGTAGTCCTGGCGGATGAAGTGCTTGAACCTCTCCACGTCCAGCGTCCCGTCTCCGATGCCGGTGACGAAGGGGTGGCTCAGTATCGCCTGATGGAGCCCGTCGGCTCGGCTGCGTATCTCGTTGCTGAAGCCCATGGCGTTACTCCAGCTCTGGCCCGGACGTGATGTCCAGCACCACCCCGTAGGAGCCGGTGTTGTCGTTGTGGCGGGAGTCCTCAATGCCCACGTACACCTGCACCCGGTGGTCCGCCCGCACCCATTCGTCCCGACGGTCGCAGAAGCGGTGCGACCGCTCCCCCACGATCAGCAGTAGAGCGCCCTCCTCCTCACTGGTCCACGGGTAGCGGCCCAGAGAGGCGTCGCTCCGCTCCCAGGGCCGCCGGCTGCGGTGGCGGATGCTTCCGTCGGCGTAGGCGATGCGTACCCGCTGGCCCCTGGCCAGCTCCGCGATCCATTTGCGGGCCTGGTTCCCTGAGATGGCCGTCTCGATGCGCCTGAGGCCCTGTTCGGCCTCTTCCTCCTTGGACATGCGCTGTGGCCTAACCAGGTTGCGGTACCAGTCCGGCGGTTGGGACTCGTCCCCAACCGTTGTTGAGGGAGAGGCCGTCTCCAGGCGCAGGCGCTGGCCGCACCGGTTGCAGAAGCTGCTCCCCTCGGGGGCGTCGTTACCGCAGTTGGCGCATCGCATAATCCAGTGGCCGGGCTAGCGCCCTCCTCCCACAAGGGCTTCCCGTAGCGCGTAGAGGTTCTCGTCGGGGCACTGGGGCGCAATGGAGCACCCCGGCCCCACCATAAACCCGCGGCTCTCCGTCTGGGCTATGGCGTCCGTCACCTCCGCGGCCACCTCTCCTGGTTGGCCGTCACGCAGCATGTCGCGTCCCACGCCGCCGATGAGCGGTCGCATAGTGAATGCCTGCGCCCCCTTCAGGCTGGGATTGGTGTCGTCGCGGGCGTCCCAGTTCAGGGCGTGGACCGGGTAGTCGGCCAGGGCCTGGAGCATATTGTGGCTCTTGCAGACGTGGAGGATGTTGAATTCGGCTGCGCTGGCCGCTTCCAGCACGCGCAGGTCATAGGGGCGACCGAACTCCTGGTACTCCGCATCGGTAAGCAGGTCGCGGGATGCCCAGGTGGTGGTGGCGAAGAATATCCCGTCGGCGCCCGCGTTCAGGCACTCCGTAACGAAGGCCCGGAACGTCTCGGTTATCATTTTGAGGGTGGCGTGGACCTCCTGCGGGTGCTCGCGGAGGTGTCGCAGCATCGCCTCGTCGGACTCCGCCAGCCGTGCCGCAATCGCCAGCGGTGTGAAGACGGTCATCACGAAGGGCACATCGCCGCCAAGCCCCTGGGCGATCAGGTGGAGGGCGTGTAGCTGCTCGCCCAGGCTCCCCTTGCGAGGGTCCAGCGGCTCCAGCATTCGCCAGTCCTCCGGCGACCCCACGGGGAAGTGCACCGGCGTCGGCCCCACGTTGGGGTCACCACCGTAGTGGAAGCGAGCCCCCCAGTCCTCCACGTGGTACTGCGCACGCGGGTTGACCTTCATGAAGTCCCAGTCGAATCGCCGTTGGAAGCCCAGCATCGCCTCCGCGAGCCCTTCCGCCGTCTCCTCCCGATCGTAGAAGTGGCGCCACATGCTCACGGGCGGCCGGTCAACGGGCTCTCCCTTCAGGGACGCCTCCACTCGCTCCCTTTTCTCTGACATTGCAGCCTCCTTTGGCCCTTCTACTTCCTCTTGATCTGCTCTGAACGCCTCCGCACAATGTCCATGAGCAACCGGACGCTTCTGCCCACAACCCGCATCTTGCGGCGGCTCTTCCGCTTCTCCTCCCGACGCTCTCCCCTTGTCTTCGGCTCCTCCATAATCTGCCACCCTGCCGCTTAATCTGAAGTGCTCCTTAGCGGCATGGTAGAGCATATTGTCTTTGGCTTCTCCATAATCTGCCACCCGCCGCTTAATCTGAAGTGCTCCTTTACGGCATGGTAGAGCATCCCGTTTTTAGGCGCAACGGCCCTGCCCCTCGGTATCCTGGGGCCTGCGTTTGGGATATGATGTTTTGAGAAAGGAATGCCGTGATTTGGAACCCTCCCAGAGAGAAGTGAGTCCCGTGAGCAAGAAGCGCCTGGTGCGAGACCTGGAGCGTATCGTCGGGCGGGGCATGGTGCTCCACCACCCGGACGACCTCCTGGTCTTCGAGTACGACGGCTCGGTGGACCGGGCGCAGCCAACCGCCGTGGTGTTTCCCGCCTCCACCCAAGAGGTAGCGGAGGTCGTCGCCCTGGCCAACCGGGAGGGGGTGCCCGTGGTCCCCCGTGGAGCTGGCACCGGCCTCTCCGGCGGCTCTATCGCTGCAGAGGGCGGCATCCAGATCGCCCTCACCCGCATGCGCCGCCTCCTGGAGATCGATCCCGCCAACCGTATCGCCGTGGTGGAGCCCGGCTTGGTGAACCTTGACCTCTCCAATGCCACGGCGCGGTTCGGCCTCTACTACGCTCCAGACCCCTCCAGCCAGAGGGCCTGCACCATCGGTGGGAACGTCGCCGAGAACGCCGGTGGCCCCCACTGCCTGCGCTACGGCGTCACCACCAACCACGTCGTGGGCCTTGAGGTGGTCCTGGAGGACGGCTCGGTGGTGTGGCTGGGCGAGCGGTTCCGTGGACGCCCCGGCTATGACCTCGTGGGTGCATTCGTCGGCTCGGAGGGCACTATGGGCGTGGTCACCAAGGTAGTGGCCCGCCTCCTCCCCACTCCCGAGACGGTGCGCACCCTCCTGGCTATCTTCCCCGGTATCGATCAGGCCAGTGCCGCCGTCTCGCGGGTCATCGGCAGCGGCATGGTGCCAACGGCCCTGGAGATGATGGACAACCTGGCTATCAGGGCCGTGGAGATGGCCATGCGGTTCGGGTATCCGGAGGAGGCCGGCGCCATCCTCCTCATCGAGGTGGACGGCCTGGGCGAGGAGGTCCGGGAACAGGCGGCGGAGGTGGAGGCCATCTGTCGCAAAGAGGGCGCTGGCGAGGTTCGGGTGGCCTCTGAGGCGGCGGAGCGTGAGCTACTCTGGGCGGGCCGCAAGGGTGCCCTGGGTGCCCTGGGCGTTCTGGCCCCCAACTACTACCTGGTGGACGGCGTTGTGCCGCGCACCCGGCTCCTGGAGGTCCTCCGTAGGGTAGGGGAGATCAGCCGCGATTCGGGCTTCCAGGTCGCCAACGTCTTCCACGCGGGCGATGGTAACTTGCACCCCTGTATCATCTTCGACGAGAAGCAGCCCGGACATACCGCCCGTGTGCTTCAGGCCGGTGGCGATATCCTCAAGGCGTGCGTCGATGTTGGCGGCACCCTCACCGGCGAGCACGGCGTCGGCCTGGAGAAGAGGGCCTACATGCCCCTCATCTTCTCCAATGCCGACCTGGATGCCATGCTGAGGCTCAAGCAGGCCTTTGCCCCCAACGGCCTGCTCAACCCCGGCAAGGTCTTCCCCGGCGGTCCATCCTGCGGCGAGCTTCCCCAGGCGGGCGCTATCGGCCGGTCGGGCGCGGGGGCGTGGGTGTAGGGAGCCGATCATGCCGACACGTCCTTGGTGGTATGACAGCTGGTGGCGCGGCAAAGAAAGACGGGCCGTGCTTCGCAAATGAGGCAGGAGCCTTCCTCAATTTATCGTCATTCTTATGAAAGAGGCTTGGAGAGAGATAAGGAATGGCGTCGGAACTTAGGGAAGAAGGGGTCACTTCTCTATAGGGTCTATGCTGACATCAGGTGGGAGTATTGGAAATTCCGGCGTTTTATGCGAACAACGGTCGTTGGTGGTATCAAGAGCCTGGTGAGGATAAGCATAATTGTGGTTGTTACGATGCTTGTAGGGCTCACCGTATACCATTGGTATAAAGGAACGCCGTTCGAAGATAGTTTGAGGATGACCGCCAATGATTTCCGTATCGCTGCCACATGTCCTGACAAACCAGAGATTGTGTGGAGCTTCATAAAGAGGTCAGAGTTAGAGTCAGTGGTGCTAGGTCTCTTGGAGTTCACCGGGGAAGACTGGGCCACAGCCGTTTGTAATGGAGCATCTGCTGTCCAGAGGGTTAGTTGAACCTAGGGAATATACAGTGTAAGTGGAAAATGAAGGCAAACCTTTCTACAATTCCCTTGAGAGACCGCATAGCCGGAATCCTTAGAGACGGTGCCCTGGCGCCCGATGACCGACTCCCGGAGTACGCCGTGGACGGCTGCCTCCCTCAGGCGGTGGCCTTCCCCTCCAGCGAGCAACAGCTCTCCGCGGTCCTGGTTCTCGCCACTAGCGAAGGGCTGACGGTGATGCTCAGAGGCAGCGGTGGCTTCACCACCCTCGGTAATCTCCCACGGAGCGTTGACCTTGTGCTGGGGACCACCAGGCTGGAGCCACTCATCGACCACCGACCCGACGACCTTACCGTCACCGTGGCTGCGGGCGTCACTCTTGGCACCTTGCAGGCCAAGCTGACCGAGGCCGGGCAGTGGCTGCCCCTGGACCCACCGCTGGCACCCCGGCGCACCATCGGCGGCATCCTGGCCACGGGGCTCAGCGGACCGTTGACCCTGAGCCAGGGCAGCCCCCGGGACATGGTCATCGGCATGAGGGTGGCAAGCCCTGGGGGAGAGGTAACCAAGAGCGGCGGCACGGTTGTCAAGAACGTCACCGGCTTCGATCTTTCCAAGGCCCACATCGGAGCACTCGGTACTCTGGGTGTTATTTTGCAGGCCTCCTTCAAGGTCTGGCCGTTGCCAGGGGCGGAGACGACCCTGATGGCCAGCTACAGCTCCCTTGCTAGTGCCATCGGTACCGTCCAGGAGCTACTGGCGTTGCCCGTCGCGCCCGCCGCCGCCGAGGTTGTCCAGCAGGGCGGCAACCCGACGGCATACCTCCGCTTCTTCGGGACGCCTGCTGGCGTACGCCGCCGCGTCGAGGCGGCTGGCGGCCTGCTACGTGACTCCGGCGCCGATAGCATGGAGACGCTCAGTCAAGAGGATGCACCCCAGGCCTGGCGGCGTATCGCAGACCTGGGCTGGGAACCGCGGCAGGCGGAATCGGTGACGCTCCTCTTCGGCTGCCTGCCCTCCCGCATCGGTGAGCTGGCCGGTGCCGTGGAGGCCGTGGCGTTACAGCGTGGCGCGGAGTACAGCCTCGCGGTCGGCCCGGGCAGAGGCACGCTGCGCTGCCTCATCTCTGGAGTGTCGGACGCCGCAGACACCGTGGAGCGACTTCGCGGGCTTGCGTCGTCCGTGGACGGCTATGCCGTCGTTGAGCGGTGCCCCCTGGCGCTGAAGGCCCACCTCGATGTCTGGGGCCACCCGGGCAGCGCCTTGCCCTTGATGAGACGGCTCAAGGAGCGGATAGACCCGGACCGCATCCTGAACCGCGGCCGCTACGTTGGAGGCATCTAGATGCAGCTAGCCTTGCATCCAGTCTTGCCCGCTGGCTATGTCCGATGATGTTACCCTCATCATCGAGACTCTCGATAGCCCTGTCACCGAGGGCGTATCGGAGAGCTTGTCGAAGGATGGAGCGAGCCGGAGAGTTGTCGGCTAATCTTGGAGCGTGGATAGCAGAATGACCGTGCCCTCTCTGAAGACCATTGGTCCCGGTGACCAGGACCTGTATAAGTGCGTCCACTGTGGCCTCTGCCTCAACGTCTGCCCCACCTACCTGGAGACGGGGCTGGAGACGGAGTCTCCCCGGGGTCGCATCGCCCTGATAAAGGCAGTCCGGGAGGAGCGCGTGGGCTTCACCGACCACGTGGTCTCGCACATGGAGATGTGCCTCCAGTGCCGCGCCTGTGAGGTGGTCTGCCCCTCAGGCGTTCCCTTTGGCCGCCTCATGGAGGCCACCCGTGTCCAGATACAACACCAGCGCAAAGGGCCTCTCCTCCGGCGTCTTATTCTGCAGCTGGCCTTCCGGCACCTCCTGCCCCATCCGGGTAGGCTGTATCTCCTGGGACGGCTCCTTCGCCTCTACCAGCGCACGCCCCTGTATCTATTGCTCCGCCGCGTGCCTGGCACCGTGGGGCAGCTACAGCGGCAGCTCCCCTCTCTTTCCCCTCGCTTCTTCCGGCCCAGAGAGGCACCCTTTGAACCGTTGGGCGAAAAGAGGGCTCGCATCGGGCTCCTGTCCGGCTGCATTATGCCGCTGGCCCAGGCGCCCACGATGGAGGCGGCTGTACGAGTGCTCACACGCAACGGTTGCCAGGTGGTGGTGCCCCCGGCCCAGGCCTGCTGCGGCGCCCTCAACCTCCACGGCGGCGACCGTGCTCAGGCCCAGCGCATGGCCCGTCGCAACATCGATACCTTCCTGGACGCCGGTATAGATGCCCTGGTGGTGGCCTCCGCCGGATGCGGCTCCACCATGAAGGAGTACGGCGATCTTCTGCGGGACGATCCCGCCTACGCCGAGAGGGCACGCCAGCTTGGAACAAAGGTAGTGGACATCACCGAGTACCTGGCCGGGCTACCCCTAGAGCCTCCGGTGCACCCCTTGCCACTGCGGGTCACCTACCAGGACCCGTGCCACCTGGCCCACGCCCAGCGTATTACTGAGGCTCCCCGGCGGGTGCTTCAGAGCATACCCGGCCTGGAGCTGGTGGAGATGGAGGACTCTGCGCGCTGCTGCGGTGCCGCCGGCCTCTACAGCGCACTCCAGCGTGGGATGTCGCGGCGGCTCATGGAGAGCAAGGTGGCCGCGGTGGTGGACACCGCCGTCGAGGTGGTTGCCACCGCCAACCCCGGATGCATGATCCAGCTGGAGACTGGTCTGAAACGGGTAGGGGCGAACGTGCGCGTCTGCCATGTCGTCGACCTGCTGGACCAGGCCTACCGGCAGGATGGTGAGGCAGGCTCCCTCTAGCTCGCTAGCGCCCGCTGTGCCGCTGCCAGCCCCTCCCCACGCGCCACCTCGTACCCCTCCTGGGGCAGGATCTCCTCCAGGGCTGAAAGAAGGGTCAGCACCGGTGATGCCTTGGCGTTCTCTCCCATGAGCCCGATGCGCCAGAGCTTGCCCGCCACGGGCCCCAGTCCGCCGCCTATCTCTATGCCGTACTCCACCAGAAGCTTGCGACGTACATTGGCGTCGGTAACGCCGTCCGGGATTCGGACAGCAGTGAGCGTATCCAGCCGTGCGTCTCTCTGGGCGAACAGCTCCAGCCCCAGCGCCTCAAGTCCGGCGCCCAGAGCCGTTGCAGCCCGTGCGTGGCGCTGGAACCGGGCCTCCAGCCCCTCCTCCAGCACCACTCGCAGTCCCTCTCTCAGGCCGTAGATCATGCTGATTGGCGCCGTGTGGTGGTAGGCTCGGCGCTCTGACCAGTATTGCTTCAGGAGGCTCAGGTCCAGGTACCAGCTCTGTATCGGTGTCTTGCGGTCGGACAGGAGAGCCTCCCCCGTGCGGCCCAGGGTGATCGGCGCAAGCCCCGGAGGGCAGCCCAGGCATTTCTGGGTGCCGCTGTAGCAGACATCGATGCCCCATTCATCCACCGCTAGCTTGACTCCACCCAGGGAGGTCACCGCGTCCACAATGAGGAGGGCGTCGTGGGCGTGGGCGATGTCGGCCAGCTCGGCCACGGGGCTGAGCACGCCGGTGGATGTCTCGGCATGGATCACGCCTACAGCCTTTACCTTGGGGTGCTTGGCCAGCTCCGATTCCAGGGCATCGGGGTCCACCGGGTGCCCCCACTCCGTCTCCACGCGGACCGGTGTGGCGCCGCAGCGGGAGGCGATCTGCGCCATCCGGTCGCCAAAGTAGCCGTTCACCCCCACCACTATGGTATCCCCAGGCTCCAGCATATTCACCATCGCGGCCTCTATCCCTGCGGAACCGGTGCCGGACAAGGGAAATGTGATGCCGTTGGCCGTCTGGAACACCAGGCGCAGCATCTCCTTCACGTCCTCCATTACCCTGAGAAAATCAGGGTCCAGATGCCCCAGAAGCGGAGCGCCCATGGCCTGAAACACCCGTGGATTCACGTTGCTGGGGCCGGGGCCCAGCAGGAGACGGATTGGCGGGTTGAACTCCTCTTGGTAGCTAGGCATCCACACCCTTCTTTCGTTGATGGTGGCAGCGGGTTCAGTCAGCAAGACTGTACCTCCGCCAGTGGCGAAGGTCGGCACATTATAGCATCAGATACCGTTCAGTGCCTCAAGCCACCCTCCTTCCCTCCTGCCGGCCCGTCTTTGCGACACCTTGCCTGGTGTGGTACCGTGTGCCATCAGAGCCATGCGTATTTGCAGCTTCCTTCCCAGCGCCACGGAGATCGTCTATTCCCTGGGCCTGGGCGACGACCTCTTCGGCGTCAGCTATGGTTGCGACTACCCTCCGCAGGCAAAGAGCAAGCCGGTGGTGGTCAGAGGCGCCTTCGAAAGCGCCGACTACTCCAGCATGGATATCGATGCTCTGGTGGGCGAGGGCCTGAAGCAGGGGCGCCCCATGTACCGTATCGACCACGCCGCTCTGGAGCGAGCGCAACCAGATCTCCTTATCACCCAGGAGCTCTGTGACGTATGCGCCATCTCCTATAGCCAGGTGATGAAGGCTGCGCAGCTGCTACCGGTGCAGCCCCAGGTGCTCTCCCTTGCCCCCAGCTCCCTGGATGACGTTCTTGAGGACGTGCGTCGTGTCGGTCAAGCCGCCGGTCGTATTCAGGAGGCTGAGGAGCTGATCGCCTCCCTGCGCCGGCGTATCAGCTCCGTTGCGCAGCGGGCCGCCACAGCCACCGTTCGGCCTCGCGTCGTGTGCCTGGAGTGGCTGGACCCGCCCATGGTTGGCGGTCACTGGATTCCGGAAATGGTGGACCTGGCCGGAGGCCGGGACTGCCTGGCCCTCCCGGGTAAACCTTCGCGACACGTCGCCTGGGAAGAGGTGGTACGGGCTGAGCCGGAGGTTATATTACTGGCCCCCTGTGGCTTTGATATCGGCAGGACGCTATCAGAGCTTCCCGCTCTTAGCAGTAGGAAGGAATGGAGCACACTGCCCGCCGTCCGGCAGGGTAGTGTATATGCCACCAATGACCAGGCCTACTACAGTCGTCCCGGGCCACGCCTGGTGGATGGGCTTGAAATGATGGCCAAAGCCCTTCACCCGGACCTGTTCGCAGACCTGCCTGCCACCGAGGAGATTATCAGGCTAGACCCGCCTAGTTGAGCCGCGCCCTCTCTCCGCCGATCCGTCGCTCCATCTCCACGCGGGCCCGTTGGCTTGCCTCGGCCAACAGGGGCGAGAGCAGGTTCAATCGCTCTACCGCCGTGGGTGCCTCCAGTACGCCTTGCAGCGTATCGTTGTCCTCCCTGAGCACGGTGGCAATGAAAAAAGAGAGGGTTACAGGTTCCGTGGGACTGTTCACCTCCCTTACCCAACCGCTGTGCAGCCCCAGCAGCGCTCGGAGGTACTGCTCCAGGGTAGCTCGTAACGTCTCTATCGTCTCCTGGGACGGTTCAGGCTCTCCAACAGCTTCCGGATCAATGTACCGCACCTGACCTTTCAGGTACGGTTCCCATTGGGTGACCTGCTCCACGGTAAACCGCCGCTCCCCCATGGTCATGAGGTTCATCCGGCCCTCGCCCTGACGGCTCACGCTGGTGATGTGGGCGGTGGTGCCCACGCTATGAGGGCTGGCGGGTTCGCCCACCTCTTGGCCCTCCTTGATCAGCACCACGCCGAAGCGTGCGTCGCGGCCCAGGCAAACGTTGATCATCTCCTTGTACCGCTCCTCGAATATGCGCAAAGGTAGAGCCATCTGAGGAAAGAGGACAACATTGAGCGGAAAAAGAGGGAGTTCCCGTGTCGTTTGCTCCACCATGATGCACTATCTCAGCGGTTATCCTAGCATAGTATCGGCGGCGCGTGACGGAAAGCCTGAGCCTTCCTTGACAAGGTTTGGGGTGCCTCGTACAGTTGAGTTTACCCGGAGCCTCCTACCGCACACTCCCAATGACCGAAGCCCGTAACAATTTCGGACGTATCGCCAGCCTCAGCGCCGATGCCGTCGGCGAGCCTGGTCAGCGGCGTTTTCGCCTCCAGGTAGAGGCTACTACCGGTCGTACCGCTACCCTGTGGCTTGAGAAGGAGCAGCTATTCGACCTTGCCGTGGAGTTGAAGCGGCTGATCGCCTCTGCCGAGGAGACCGAAGGTAGCACCGGAAGGCACGGGGAAGAGGTGGCTGGGGAGGAGGATCCGGAGCCAGACCCGGGTCTCTACCTTGACTTCCGGGTGAGCCGTCTGGCGCTTGGGTATGACCAGCGCCGTCGGCTCTATGTCATAACTGCTCAAGACGCCGAATCCCCGGAGGATGCGCAGCTACCGGACATCAGCCTTCTGGCAGACCGAGCGCAACTGGATGCCCTAGCGGATACAGCCTTCCGAGTGTGTGCCGCCGGTCGGCCTCTCTGTCCGCTGTGTAGCGCCCCTCTGGGAGAGGAGCCTCACGTCTGTCCCAAACAGAATGGCCACGTGGGTGCACTGGAGTAGCTGCCGTGGGCGTGGCCTGGGGCAAGAGCATGATTGCACGTTTCCAAGAGAAGGAAGCGCATAGGGCCTGAACGCCATGCCCTATGATGCCCGCTAGTTCATGGAGCTGGAAACGCCGCCAGAAAGACCATCATCCCGACCCTCGGTGCCTCAGGAGACTTGGGACATCCTGGAGCACGGTGAGATGGGAGATTGTCAGCTTACGCCCTTTGGGTCCAACTATACCTTCTTCTCAACCCTCATGGACGGCTCCTCTCGTGAATGTAGGGTCGTCTACAAACCGCGCCGTGGTGAAGCACCGCTGTGGGACTTTCCTGATAGCACCCTCTATCTTCGAGAGTATGCGGCATTCCTTGTCAGTAATGCCTTGGGTTGGCGGTTTGTTCCGCCAACCGTCATCAGGGAGGGAGTCTACGGTATCGGTTCGGTACAGCTCTACGTTGACTCGGACCCGAACGCCCACTACTTTACTTTGCGGGATACCTACCGCCAGGAGTGCCTCCGTATCTGCGCCTTTGATGTCATCATCAATAACGCCGATCGCAAAGCGGGCCACTGCATGCTGGGGAGCGATGGACATATCTGGACCATCGATCACGGCCTCACCTTTCATGTTCAGCCCAAGCTGCGTACGGTCATCTGGGACTTTGTGGGTGAGCCGGTGCCCGAGTGGATAATCAAGGACATGCAGGAGCTATCCAAGCGCTTTGAAGACTCGGGGGGCCTGCGCCAGCGGCTTGCCTCTATTCTGGCTCCTGAGGAGGTGGAGACCCTTCAGAGTCGGATGGAGGCGCTCCTGAAACGTCCTGTTTTCCCCCCTCCGGGGCTTCGGCGTGCCGTGCCCTGGCCCTGGCTCTAGCGCTCAGGAGGCGCCCCGCGCGTCTGAGCCACCTGAATGGCCTGGAGCGCCGTCTCAGGTTGCTGGCCACGTACTCCACCAGCGGGGCGTTGCCCACCAGCAGGCCCGCGTTCCACTCCCTCATATCTCCGTTCTTAGGGATCCCGGCCCCCGGTTGCAGGAAGGAGCGTAGCGGCTCCCAGTGCCGCAAGCTGCGTGTGCGAAGCAGGACTTCGCCTCCCGCTTCCCTGATGATCAGGACTCCGGCGGCCACGTCCCAGATCTTCGGCCCGCCGAAGACGGCATACTGAAAGACCCCGGAGGCTACCAGTGCCATCTCATAGGCTATGCTCCCCGTGTTGCGGACATTCCCCAGCTTGCCGGTCAGGCCCTTCCCTACGCGAAACTGGCTCAGGAAGTACCCCGGCATGATCAGCAAACCTTGCCGCGATGGCTCCTGGCTGCCAAAAACATGCACGGGCACGTCGTCCATGAAGGTGCCTCCGTGCATCCGGGCGTGCAATACTTGGCCTGCCGACGCCGCTGAAGATGGTATGAACAGCGCACCGACAACCGGCACTCCCTTGAACAGCACGCCTATGGAGACACCGAAGCAGGGGTAGCGATTGATGAAATTGGTCGTCCCGTCAAGGGGGTCCAGGACCCACAGGAAGTCACCGTCGGCGTGGGTGGTTTCTGACGTTTCCTCAGAAAGGATGCCGTGGTCGGGGAACCGGGCTGTGATGCCCTCCATCAGCAGGCTCTCGGCCCCGCGATCCGCCTCCGTAACCGGGTCCTGTTCGTCTTTGGACTTGTACTCCACGGACAGGTCCCGCTGGAAGTAGTCCAGCAGAAGCGCACCGGCCTCCCTCGCAAGCTTGGTTGCGTGGCTCTCAATGTCTGCCAGCAGAGAAGGCTCAAGCCCGGCTGCGGGGGAGTCGCCGATCTGGCTCATGACAGGCTAGGGGCGGCCAGGGTTGCCTAGGAGGAAGGGTACTGGCAGCGGACGTGGGTGGAGAGACCGCCGCGCTCGTTGAACCATGCCTCCACTACCATCGACTCAGGTTCGAGCAGGGCGACCAGCTCCTCCAGAATTCGGTTCACCGCGTGCTCCTGAAGAACGCCAACGTTCCTGAAGGAGGTGAGGTAGTATTTCAGGGACTTAAGCTCCACCAGCAACTCTCGGGGGTGGTAGGTGATGACCAGCCGCCCAAAGTCCGGCAGTCCCGTCCATGGGCAGACCGAGGTAAACTCAGCCGTCTCGTACATCACCTCCGTGGCGTTCCCAGGGTAGTCGAAGGGAAGTGTCTCCAGCACCTCCGTGTCAATCACCGACACCTCTTCTGTATCGAAGCGCCGGGTCTCGTACTTGTCTGTCAGCATGACTCGTTCTACCCCGCTTGCCTCAGCGGGCGGTTTGCGACGGAGAAGCGATCTGCCGGAGCTCCTTGGGAAGCACGAAGGAGACGTTCTCCACAGCTACCTCAATGGTACGTATCTGAGAGGCATGGAGCCGCTGGACCACCGCGTCCACCAGCCACTCCGGCGTAGATGCCCCTGAGGTAACCCCGACTCGGCTCGCCCCCAGAAGCCAAGCCTCTTGGACCTCGTCAGGGCTGGTCACCAGGTAGGCGGGGATCCCTGCCGCCTCCGCCGTCTCCCGCAGGCGGTTGCAGTTTGAGCTGTTGTGGGCCCCTATGACCAGCACCAGCTCTACCTGCCCGGTCAAGGCCTTCACCGCCTCCTGGCGGTTGGTGGTGGCGTAGCAGATGTCGTTTCGAGCTACCAGCTTTGGAAACCGATGCTTGAGGATACCGATGATCTCCCTGGTGTCGTCTACGCTCAGGGTGGTCTGGGTAAGCGCCACCACCTTGTGAGGGTCTGACACCTCCACGGCCGTCGCCTCCTCCGCTGTTTCTATCAGCCAGGTCTGCTCCGGTACCTCTCCCATGGTACCAATCACCTCGTCGTGGTCCTTATGGCCTACAAGGAGGATAGTAAAGCCCTCGCGGGCGTACTTCTGAGCCTCTAGGTGGACCTTTGTAACCAGAGGGCATGTCGCATCAATAATGCGCAGATTCCGGGCTTGGGCCGCCTTCCATACGGAGGGGGCCACGCCGTGAGCGGAGAAGACCACAGTCTGCCCGGATGGCACCTCGTCGACCTCTTCCACGAAGACGGCGCCCTTTTCTTGCAGGTCAGCGACAACGTGCGGATTGTGGACTATCTCGCGACGGACGTAGATGGGAGCGCCGTAGTGCTCTAGGCAAAGCTCCACGATGTCTACAGCGCGTACTACGCCGGCGCAGAATCCTCTGGGAGAGCTCAGGATGACATCCATACCAGAACGCCTCCGGAGCAGTATACCACGTACCTGGTGCTCTAGGCGGGTGCTCCGGTGGCTCCACCGCCGCCCCGTCGCATCACCAGGAAGTAGTAAGCAGCGCCCGCGGCAATCAGCAGTAGTGCTATTCCAAGAACGATTGGGATGATGGGAGCCCCGTCAGATGGCGCAGGCGCTGCCGTGGGCGTCGGTGCCGGAGTACCTGTTGGCGATGGTGCCGGAGTCACCGACGCCAACACTGGCGGTGTCGGTGTAGATGTCGGCGTAGAAGTCGGCGGCGCAACCGTTGGCGTTCCCGGGGCCGTTGTCGGTGTCGCCGTGGGGGTAGCTAGCACCGCTACCGACGTTGCCGTAGGTGTAGCCACCGGGGGTGGGGTGGGTGTGGGCGTCGGCGTTGGTGCCGGGGCCACTGCTATGAGTGCAAAAACGGAGAGTCCCCCCGCCTCGTTCTCAAACCTTGACTTGCACCTCACCGGGTTGCTGCTGGCATCACAGGTGGCCGGGCGGGTGAATACGTTGCCCTCGTCGTCGATCTTGGTCATGTGAAAGGCTTTGCCTTGAGTCACCTTCTCGGCATGCCAGGCCTCGTTAATCAACATGGTCATATCGTTAGCGCCCAGGTGCTGGTTGGTTATGACGGTCTTTGTGAAGTTGGCCACGAAGCCTACGTCCTCCACAGGGTCCTCAAGAATGCCTCCCACCCCTTGGGCGGCTTGCCGGAAAGTGGCTCCGGGGTTAGCCACGAAAGCCGAGGCGTCCAGGGCGAACTGGACGGATATAGATGCGTTGTTCGGCAGAGTGGTGAGCTCCAGGTTGACGACAACGCCTATCTCGGTGACGCTTGCACTGCCGCCCAGCAGCGCCGTGGTGTCGGGCGCTTCCGGTTCGTAGATCAGATGTGGGTCCTCAATAACCACATCGATGCCGTCAGCGGTCACCTGGAGCGAAGCGTCGCCTTGTACCGAGAGCCCCCCTTGCAGGTCGATGGTGGCCGTGCCCGTGCCATTCGTGCTGTTCACCACCAGGTTGCCCAGGGTCAGGTCCAGATCTCCGTTGATCCCTTGCCCCGCCGTATGACCCGTGAGGCTCACGCTGACGACGACCCCCCGTTCCTCGGATATAATCTCCAGGGGCTCCTGGACGACCGCGACGCCCTCACCCAGAGTGTTGCTCAAGGCCTCAGTCGCGTTGCTAAACTGCTCTGTACTCACCGTGATGATGATCTCAACGGTCACCGGTTGTGGCGGGCTCCGCAGCTGCTCCGCCGATGTCACCGTCAGGGTTGCCGTTGCACTCAGTTCGGTGGTTGGGTCCGTGGCGGTGATGGTGACGGTGCCCGCCTCAACACCCGTGGCCAGTCCACCCGATGAGACAGTGGCGATAGTCGTATCGGAGCTGGTCCACGTTACCGTTGCGGTAACGTCCGTCGTGCTGTCGTCACTGAAAGACCCAAGGGCGTTGAACTGGGTGGTCTCGCCTACCGCAATGAAGTCCTCCGCCGGGATCACAGAGAGGGAAAGTAGCGTCACCACCACGGTTGGCGTCGGCGGTGGTGGCGCAGGTGGAGGTGGCGCGGGTGGAGGCGGTGCCGGTGGCGGTGGCGGTGGTGCCGCCGCCGTCACCGTCAGGGTTGCCGTTGCACTCAGATCAGTGGTTGGGTCCGTGGCCGTGATGGTCACGCTCCCCCCGGCCACGCCCGTCGCCAGACCCGTGGAGCTGACGGTGGCGATTCCGTCGTCGGAGCTGCTCCAGGTGACTGCGCCGGTAATGTTCTGCTGAGTGACACCGTCGGTAAAGGTGCCCGTGGCGGTGAGCTGCTGCGTGCCTCCAACGGCGATGGAGGGAGCCGCCGGAGTCACGGAGATGGAGCGGACGCCCCCCGGCGCCGCGATGTCCAGGTCTACCTCTGTCAGCCCTCCTATTGCGAACAGGACCGAGGAGACCTGCGTACCGTTGATGAACATGGTCGCGACCACTCCATCGATCTTGAAGACCACCGGGTCACCGTTAGCTCCGCCGTCCTTCACGCCAACGGTGTTCAGGTTGTCGGCGGAAACGGTGAATGGCTCGCTTGCCCCATATCGGCTGTTGCTGTCGACGGTGTTTGTGGCTAAGGGGTTGTTGACCGCTCCGGCGATCTCCGCCGTCACGATAGCGCCTGCGGGCGTAGTGTCGCTGCCGACGGTGACCTTGCCAGCGAAGTAATGGGGGAATTGAGGCGGTTGCCCTTGCCCCTGCACATCTCCTCGACCCGTGGCCATGATGCCCAGGCCCAGGAGCGCGACGATGGCCATGAGGACGCCCGCTCGTTTACGCAAGCCCCACCAGCTTTGACTCATGGTTTGAGAATTTTCTACCCACGGGGATCGCTTTCTCCAGCTATCCGGGCCCTTCTGGGCCCACTCGAACCGGAAGCTCTCCTCCAGGTCTGCCGGCTACCATCTACCGCTACCCGATGCAAGGAGAGCTTCCCTTATCGATCTCTTGTCTTGATTGCCATCACCGGCTGGGCCAGTCACGGGTTCACCGTCAGTGGCCCATGCTTCTTTCGGACCCGTTAATCTCCTTGCACTGACCCGTGCCGCCGGCGCTACGGTGTTATGGAGCCATTAACCAGGGAGAACAGCCAGAAGCCGTGCCCCAGTTGGGCGGTATCGGTTGAGTTCAGGGAGTTGAACTGTCCTTGGGTGATGGTCACACGGTCCTCTCCTAACCCCTCCTCAAGCTGGAACTTGAAGTCCACCAGGTTCAAGAATTCCAGCAGCGAGCTCCATGCCTTCCCGCCACCGCCGGCGCCCAGGAAGACCACGCTGTCCAGGAAGTTCTCAACTCCTCTGGGTTGCTCAGAGTGCAGGCCTATCAGGTTCCACTCCACTATCACGGGGAAGACAGGTGGCACGGTGCCGGGCTCTAGGAATGTGCCCGTTATCGTGAGCTTGATGGGCGCTGGCGTCTGGGGTAGTCCTGGAGCCAGCGGGCTCGAGAGCTTGAACGCGCTATCCGTGGCGAAGATCCAGTACCCCTTCCCTACTTCCAGCGTGGTCAATGGGTCGTTGAATAAGCTGCTGGGGAAATATCCCGGGAAGGTGCCTGGAGTACTCAGACTTGGAGTAGTTCCGGAGTCGGCCTCGGGCCCGCCTGTGTAGTAAATGATCTTGTCAATAACGTTGGCAAGCGTCGCATCGCCGTCGCTGTCCAACTCGTCGCTGTCGATGATCCCGGCACCCGCCGCCGCCAGTGTGCCCTTGAAGGTCGCGTTGATATTCGGCACCTTCTGGGTCAGCAGCGTGGCAAAGCTGGACACATCTGGTATGAGCGGCGTCGACACCAGGTTAGCCCCCGGCATCAGGTAGATATTGAAAGCCTGGAGTGCCGCCGAGATGGTACCGGTTGCAGTCTTCGTGACCGTATTGCCCGCCTTGTCCGTGGCCTTGACCGTCAGGGAGAAGGGCCCTGCCGGTATGCCCTGCGGCACCACCACGGGAAGGATGAAGTTTGTGGAGCTGGCCACCTGCCACTGGTCTACAATCGCGCCTGGAACATCGTTGATGTTCAACAGCGCCTCGGGGTTCGGATCACCCGGCGGGAAGAACTCCACCTTGAGTATGCCGCTGGCCGCGTCGGTGGCGAACGCCTGGAACACGATCGGGTCTCCGGGTCGTGCAGACACCTCGCCCACCGGGTAGATGGGGCCAAAGGGATCGGCCACATTGAGCAAGGGAGCTACCGTATCCAGCAGTACCGTTGTCTCGTCGCTCGCGGTCAGATCAACCTTGTCGGTAAGCTTGACCAGAATGCGGTTGGCCCCTTCAGAGAGGGTGGCACTGACGGAGAAGGTCGTGTCCGTCGTAAAGCTCTTCTTCGACAGGAGGATCTTATCGCTAGACTCTAGAATTCCGTCGTTGTCCAGGTCCAGCGCCACCTCCAGAAGGTCGGGGTTGGCCTCCCCTATCGTCCCGGAGATGGTGAGGGTTGAGGAGCTGGTCACGTTTACCAGGGTGTCCAGAGCCACCACCGGAGCCTGGTTGTCCAGGATGGCCGTCACCGTAGTGAGGCCATTGAGCGGCGTTGGGTACCCGTTGGTTGCGGTGAGGGTGAATACGTTAGACCCCTCGGCGAGAGTGAACGCCGTGTCCGTTGATGAAAATGCCAGGTTGGTTACACTCAGTGTCAGCCCTGAGCCTGCGCCGGCGCCCAACACCTGGATCTGGTCCACGAACCAGCCCTCAAAGTCGTTGCCGATGGAGTCGCCGGTTTCGAATCGGAAACGCAGGTTGACCGTTTTCCCATCGAAGAATCCGGCCGATAGTCCTGAAAGGCTCTCGATTGTATCCATGTCTAGCGAAACGGCCGCCCAGGTCGTTGGGTCAGGGAGGAAGAATGGCGGCGGCAAGAACACCAGTGGATGCGGAGCAAAGAAGGAGTTTGAGTATACCGTGCCCGGTGCCGCGCCGAAGTCCGGGAACGAGAACGGGTCGTCCGGGTCCGATGGCGGCGGCTCGCTGGTAATCTGGGCGATAGTAGTAGCCGTACCGCCCTCAACAAGTTGGATCAGTTTCTTGTCGAACTCTGTCCCGGGCTCCGTATTGAACCAGGTGAGGAACGAGACCACCGTATCGTTACCCACTACAAAGGAGGCGCTGTCCGCGTTACCACTGCTTCCCAGAAAGGGGTCGTCGGTACTTGCCTCGTAGTTACAATCGCTGTCTTCCGTATAGGCCAGCGCTATGCTTCCGTCTGTCGGCGTTACCGGACAGGATGAAAAGTCGGTCATCACATGCCACAAGTTGGCGCCGGGGTCAGGGGGCGAGGAGTTCTGGGTGAAGGAGAACAGGGCCTGTTCCCCGGATGTCTCTAGGGTGTTTGGCCCGGTGAATGCGTCGTTGCCGAACAGGACCACCTCTGGCAGAGCAATGCCCACGGATACCTGGGTGACGGTCGGATCGTCCACCGTCCCGGTAATGCCTATGGCCGTTGAGTTGGTGACGGAGTTGTCCGTCGGTGACGTGACGGTGATCCCCACCAAGCTCAGCGCGACTATCTCGATACTGACAGGGGAGGAGGTCGTGCCATTAGCCGTAATATCTGCGTCGTAGTCGCCAGCCGCTGTTGACCCCGTGCCACCGTCCTCCTCTATTGGCGGCGTCCACTTAATCACCATAGTTATCGTGGCGCCAGATCCACCTCCCGCGTATCCAACCTCGTAGCCGCCTGTGGCCGGGCCCAGGTTGGTGAGGGTCTGAGTCACCGTCAGAGTGCCGCGCTCACCGGTCACTCCATCCACCGGAAGCAGGCTGGTGAGGTCCTGTGCCCCGGCGCTGATGGGGATGTCGACCGTGACGGTCTCGGGCCCGGGTGAGCCTCCAGCCCCGACGATGTTCAGAGTGGTAAAGGTCCCGATCTCCTCCGCAGCACCCACGTTCACCGTGACGTTGAGGGTAACCGTCTCGCCTACAAGGTAAGAGGCCTTGGAGGCAGTGATGGAGGGAGTAACCGCGCTAACTATGGCGGGCACAATGAGAACCACGGCCACAATGGCGGCGGTAATAAGAAAGATAAGACCTAGTTTGCCTTGCTGAGCAGCCTGCCTCTGCATGCTTCTCTACCTTCTACTCAAGGACCTGCGTGACAATGCCCGATCGCAAACCGTGGAAAAATAAGGAACTGGACAGTATCGGCCCCTTATTTTTTTGTGTAAAGTCCCGTTTTAGCCACCGGATTAGCTTTGAAGCAGCTTGAACAATGTCTTAACCTGTTCTGGTCCCGACAGACGCCGATGATTGTAGCGCCAGACATACTCAGCAAGATAGAGGGGCAGCCGTTCTCGGCGGACTCCCCCTTTGGCTGCCAGACGCCGCTTGAGATAACCCCAGAAGCCCTCCAAGCCGTTGACGTGGCTCCCTTGCCGATCGCTGAACGCCTGGCTGTGGACCACAAGCCGGTGGACGTAGCCCCCCGCTGCGACGCCCGTGTAGCTGGTAAAGGTGTCCGAGCAGACGATGGAGCCACGTTGCACGCGTTGGTGCAGGAGCGGCAGCAGCGTCTTGGCTTCCACGTTAGGTACCACGTGCGCCCACACCAGGCCACCTCGACACAGGGTCCCAAAGACAGCTTGCTTAGTGGTTCCACGGCCCCGCTTCGTGCCCTGAACACGCTTTGCCAGGCGCCTGTTGCGCCAGGAACCTCCCAGGTAGGTCTCGTCGACCTCCACCACGCCGGAGAAGACATGGGGAACGTCCCGGACCATGGCCTGGCGCACCACGATCAGGGCTCGCAGGACTCGCTTTCGCTCCAAGCGGGCCTCCTGGGCAATCACCTCGGCACTCTGCCCCAAGACGAACCAGCGCAACAGTCGCCGCCACTCCCCTGGCGACAACCGAAGCGGCAGCGCCCTGGGCACCCACTCGTAGTGGCAGGCTGCACAACGACTCTTACCTCGCCGAATGCTCCAGCTCTTGGCGTGTTGACATCGAGGGCACCCAATCCTCCGTCCCATGCCACCATTCTCTCACAGGTGGCTGTTTTGGGACTATACTCTTTTTTTTTGTCAACCCTTTTTTCACGCAAACATGTAAATGCCCTGGAAAGGCCTTATGAAAAAGTTCATATCTCTTCCGGAGCCCCACCGGTGCCTTACACTAATCATCGTTCTCGGGCAACCCCACGGTCGCCCGAGAACGATGGATTCAATGGCAAGGCCAGCTACGCATGCTACTGCTTGGCCTTGTGGGGACGGGTTAGATACACTCCACCCGCCACAATCAGAAGGAGTCCCGCCAGCATTATAGCAATGAGCATCCCGGAACCCGGGGTGATATCGCCGGGGTCAGGGGGCACGGTAGTAGGCGTGGCTATTGGGGTGCCCACCGGTTCTGCAATTGGCCTCTCGGTGGGCCCGGTAGTAATGGGCGCCGTCTGGACCGTAAGGTCCACTAAGCCAGTGTTGATCGGCGCTGCAGACCGCCGGACATCTGTTCCTCCGGTGCCCGGGGTGTCCACCAGGTGAATGGCCACCTTCGTGGTGCCCTGAACAAGGGGAAGGACAGCGGTGGCATCTATGGGGTCTACCTGCCCCGTTATCTGTCGAATGTTCGGTACGATGCCGGTAAATACGATGTTGACCCCGGTGGGGAAGAACCCGCCTGCCGTGGGTGCCTGGGAGAAGACCGGCTGCGTGCCGGTGGTCGTGGGCTCAACATATACCTCAATCTCGGCGATGTTGGTGAGCGCCGGCCCCAGAAAGACTCCTACCTTCATCAGGTTGCCCTCACCTAACCAGTTCCAGCCCGTGGCGGCTCCCGTGATCGGAATACCGTCTTCGAAGGCACTGGGGCTGGTGGCAAGGTTATCCCTGGCATCTTCGGCGTTGACCGGGTAAACCGTGGCGAGAAGGACGAGAGCGAAAAGTGCTATAAGTCCCATGACGGCGATGGGAATCCGACGTTTGGCTAGGAGCATTCTAGGCTACCTCCGGAGGTGGCATGAGGAATAGGCACGCATTAGTCTCCCAGTGTGTGAAATACGCAAATACCGTCGTGATGCTAGCACCCAACCCTAGCAGTGTCAAGGCCTACGGTCGTCGAAAATAGCATCTGGTGTCGTATCGCCGCTGTAAGAAATGCGGCAAGACCGGCGGTTTCCCTATACCTGACCGGCGCAGAACCCCGGAAGCGTTGCCTCCAGTCCCTACGGTCTGCATGGATATTCCTGGATTCCAGCCTGCTACGCAGCGATGCCGGAAAGAACGCCTCACCCGCCGGCGGGCAGCCCCTCCTGCGCCAGTAGGGCATGGAGCCGTGCGAGAGCCTGGAGGTTCTCCTCCATGGTAAATCCGTCTACTCCATAGGCCGGCTTGGTAATCGTGCCATCCACGGCTCCCTTGTCCACCATCTGTTTGATAAGCTCCTCCTCCGCCTCCATGCTCGGCAGCAGGTTCCGCTTGGAGATCTGAGAGAGCGCGGTGATAAGCCCGTAGACGCCCCAGTTGGAGACGCTGGCGATGATCAGCTGCGTCACCGCCGTCGTCGTCGGCTCCGAAGGCAAGCTGGGGACCGCGGGGATCTGCTCCACCAGGCTTCCCATGCCGATCTCGTTGCCACCGTCGCCCACGCCCACGGTCGCCGGATGGCCCAACACCAGGTAGTCCACCTTGGCGTTGAACTCGGAGATGTCCACCCCGTGCATGTTCAGATAGCGCCCCGTGGCAGTCACTCCGCACCGCTCCGTTGAGATCACCACTGATGGCTTCAAGCGGTCCATGACCTCCTCGGCGTAACGCTTGCTGGCCTCTACATCCATAATGGGAAACTCCAGCAGGTCTACCTGCTCGGGAAGTCCCTGGTAGAGAAATGAGGTGTACCGGTCGGTGACCTGGGTCACCTGGTAGCCCAGGCTCTGCAGCGCCTGGCCCAGGAAGTAGGCCCCCGGCGGCCCATCCGTCTCCGGGGCGTTGGCGGTCAGGATGTGGAAGCCGCTGCAGATCAGCGCATGGCCCGGATGGTCCAGAATCAGCGTCGCCGCCTGTCGGCAGAAATCCGCCGGTAGATGTTTGCGCAGGGCTGAGACGCCCCGTCGGTCGTGGTCCAGTATGATCTCCTCAATGGCTGACACGCTTGCCTCCCCCGTAGCGTTTCTCTTCTGTAGCAACGATAAGAGTTGGAGCGATTGTACCCTGGGCTAAGGGGAGGCACAAGCCTACCGGTGCCTCCCACTCTGGCAGCTAAACGGCGTATACTGGCCTCGGACTTTCGGGTAGGCCGTGACTCAAAAACATATGAAAAAGGGTATGGAGAGCGCCTGTGGACCTCATAGATGAAATACTTGCGGAAACCAAGACCATCGCCGTGGTCGGCCTCTCGAACGACCCTACCAGAGACAGCTATCGGGTGGCCGGCTACCTGAAGCGGGTGGGCTACCGTATCATCCCCGTGAATCCCACCACAGATGAGGCGTTGGGAGAGAGGGCCTACCCTGACGTCACCTCTGTCCCGGAGCCCGTGGATATGGTGGAGATCTTCCGTCGCTCGGAATACGTGCCGCCGGTGGTGGAGGAGGCCATTCGGAAGCGAGTCAAGTATATCTGGATGCAGGATGGGGTGATACACCAGGAGGCGGCGGAGAAGGCGCGGGCTGCGGGCATCTCCGTTGTCATGGACAACTGCCCCATGAGAGAGCACAGGTGCCGCTACGCAGGCAGCGACGCCTCATGACTACCAGGGTCTAGCTATGGCCGACGACGGCTAGTACCTGATTGCGAAAAAGCGCGTCTTCATTGTACGCTCGTGGTGTGCCTGCCTGTGGTGAGCTTGTCGAATCCATCGAACCATACGAGCGGAGGAAAAGTCCCGCTCATGTCCTTCGACAATGCTCAGGATGAGCGGGACTTCAGGTTGTGCCCTTGTGTACGCTGATTTACGAAAGGAAGTACTAGTACCTGATGCAGACGTTCTTCACCTGGGTGTAGCCCGCAATGGCCTCCAGCCCCTTCTCCCGGCCAAACCCGCTCTTCCGGTAGCCGCCGAAGGGTATCTCCACGCCGTATCCGGCCACGTAGGTGTTCACGAACACCTGGCCCGCCCGGATGCGGGATGCCATCCAGTGTGCCTTGCTGATGTCCTGCGTCCAGATGGCCGATACCAGCCCAAACTCGGTGGCGTTGGCCATCGCCTCAGCCTCCTCCCGCTCCTTGAAGGTGCTCACGGTCAGCACCGGGCCGAAGATCTCCTCCTGGAACACCCGGGCGGTCGGAGCGACTCCGTCCAGAATGGTCGGACGTAGATAGAAGCCACCCGAGGGTATCTCCGGGTCCGAGGGCCGGTCGCCGCCTGCAACCACCTCCGCTCCCTCTTTCTTACCAACCCCGATATAGTCCTCCACGAACTTACGCTGGAAATCTGAGATCAGCGGCCCCATCTCCGGGTCGTCGATGCCCGCGCCCACACGGATTCCGCTAAACCTCTGGCTCAGCTCCGCCACCACCTGGTCGTGGATACGCTCCTCCACCAGCAGGCGCGACCCAGCCGAGCAGGTCTGCCCCGCGTTCTGCAGGATGGAGCGGGTGACCGCGGGCAGAGCCCGCTTCAGGTCGGCGTCCGCGAACACGATGTTGGGCGACTTGCCCCCAAGCTCCAAGTTCACCGGCACCACGTTCTGGGCGGTCATCCGCATGATCTCTATGCCGACCTCCACGGAGCCCGTGAAGGTGCAGTGGTTGATGTCCGGGTGCGATGCCAGCGCTGCGCCGGCCTCCCCGCCCCGGCCGGTGATCACGTTGAGCGCTCCCGGCGGAAGCCCCGCCTCCAGGGATATCTCGCCCACTTTCAGCAATGTAAGCGCACCTTCTGTGGAGGGCTTGGCCACCACCGTGTTTCCCGCCGCCAGGGCAGGGGCGATGCCCCGGCAGCCTATGGCGATGGGGTAGTTCCAGGGGATGATCTGAGCGCTGACGCCCCATGGCTCCCGCACGGTGAAGTTCATATATCCTTTACCCAGAGGGATGGTGGTCCCCAGGATCTTATCGGCCACGCCGGCGTAATACTCAAAGTATCGGGCGGTGACGTCCACATCGCCGCCGGCCAGGGTGATGGGCTTGCCGATGTCCAGGCTCTCCAGGCGGGCCAGCTCATCCCTTCGCTCCCGTATCATGGCTGAGATGCGCCACAGGATACGTCCCCGCTCCACCGGCGCCATGTCCCGCCACTTGTCGCTTTCGAAGGTGTCCCGCGCGGCCTGCACCGCATCGTCCACCTCCTTCTGTCCTCCCTGTGATAGCAGTGTGAGCACCTCACCGGTGGACGGGTTGATGGATTCCAGGGTCCCGCCGGATGAGCTGCTTACCAGCTCTCCCCCTATAAGCTGCTTCTGCTCCTCTACTTGCACTGCCATCTCTCACCCTCCTTTACGTTCCGTTAGAGAACGTCTTGTGTGTCCGCTTATGCCAGGCTGCGGTACATTATAGGCGTATGGCCGCCCGCTGCAAAGTTGCCCGGCCGCTGGCGTGGAGTGACCTATCTTATGAGCTACCCTAAAGAGGGGGTATGCGATGTCTCACGGACCCTCGTGAGAGGGCGATCGCATGGTATGGCGGAGAGAGATGATTTCGAGATGTATAGCGCCGAAATAGACGTGGTAACCGGGGCCTTTAGCTATACGGGCAAGTATATAGCCCGTCGCCTTCTTGCCGATGGCAAGACCGTCAGGACCATCACAGGGCATCCCAATCGAGAAAACCCCTTCGGCGGTCGGGTGCAGGCCCTCCCTCTCGACTTCGATAGGCCCGGGGAGTTGGCGGAGAGCCTCAAGGGGGCCACGACTCTCTACAACACCTACTGGGTCCGCTTCCCCAGGCGAGACGTCACCTACCAGCGTGCCGTTGAGAATACCGGGACGCTGGTCAAGGCCGCTGTAGAGGCAGGCGTTCGCAGAATAGTGCACGTGAGCATCACCAATGCTTCCGAGGGTTCGCCGTTCACATATTTCAGTGGCAAGGGCCGTGTGGAGAGGATCATCGCCGGGTCAGGCCTCTCCTACGCCATCCTTCGGCCAACGGTGATCTTCGGGGCTGAGGACATTCTCATCAACAACATCGCCTGGTTCCTGAGGAAATTTCCCATCTTTCCCATCGCCGGCTCCGGTGCCTACAGGCTCCAACCGGTCTACGTGGAGGACGTGGCTGATCTGGCCGTACAGGCCGGTCAGGGCACCGCCGATACGGTTGCGGATGCCGTAGGCCCGGAGACCTTCACATTCCATGACCTAGTGCGGCTCATCGGTGAGGCTGTGGGCGGCCGTTCCAGGATCGTTCACGTCCGTCCTGGGGTGCTCCGCCTCCTCGCTGGATTGATGGACCACATAGTCCGGGACGTCGTGCTCACTCGGGACGAAATGGAGGGGTTGATGGCCGGTCTCCTGGTATCCGACGACCCTCCCACCGGCCAGACTCGCCTCAGCCACTGGCTGGAACAGAACCGCGACGGTCTGGGCAAAAGGTACTCCTCTGAGCTGCAACGCCACTACTGAACGCCCCTGAGTTGGCGAAGGCAGAGCTTGCGGCCACCACGGAAGCTTCCTTGACACCCCGTAAACGACGCTTATATCATCCACCTACCTCAACCCAGGGGGTCGCTATGGCTGTCCAACTGGCTGTGGAGCCTATTCAGGCCCGGCTCGCGGGAGCACCCATCGGCCACCGCATCCTCTACCTTCCCTCCGTGACTTCTACCATGGATGTCGCGCGGCGGGAGGCCGAGCAGGGTGCCCCGGAGGGTACCGTCGTCGTTGCCGAGGTGCAGACCGCCGGCCGGGGACGGTTTGGCCGTCGGTGGGTGTCCGTTCAGGGGGAAAACCTCTCTTTCTCCTTCCTCCTCTACCCGGACCGGGATGCCTGCGCCGGGCTGAGCATCACCGCTCCTGTTGCCGTGGTCCGGGCCATCCGCCGGGTGACCGGCCTCTCTCCGGCACTGAAGTGGCCGAATGATGTTCTGCTGGATGGGAAAAAGGTGTGCGGTATACTCATCGAAACGGCCTTTCAGGGTGATGATGTACAATACGCTATTGTGGGCATCGGCATCAACGTCAACGTTGACCCCACTGCGCATCCGGAGGTGGCCGCTGCGGCCACCAGCCTGGCTGGTGAGCTAGGAGCCTCCGTCTCCAGGGAGGAGCTGTTTGAGGCCGTGCTGGTCGATCTGGGGGAGATCTACGGCCACCTGACGGCCTGGACGGGCGTCCGACAGGAGTGGCAGGCGTCGCTGGAGACCCTGGGTAAGGAGATTCAGGTGCGATGGGGAGACCAGATAGAGGAGGGCTTGGCCGAGGCCGTCGACGCCGAAGGGAACCTGCTGCTGCGCCGCCACGATGGGACGGTGATTGTCCTCCCCGGAGGAGAGGTTACCTCCCAAGTAGAAACATAGAGATTATCCCGAGATTCGCTCCTGGGAGTCCATCCCGACTCGTCGGGATGGTGGGGGTCTGGGGGATACCCCCAGATTTCTTTCCTCCCCCTCTCCCTTCGCAAGGGAGAGGGGGACACAGAGCCTGTCCTGAGCTTGTCGAAGGAGGGTGAGGGTTAGAGTAATTCTGAGGAGGATTACCCATGCTGGAGAGCCTGAGCCTGGAAGATCGGACGATCATAGTAACCGGCGGCGGCACCGGCCTGGGGAGGGCCATGGTCAGCGCACTGGCGAAGGCCGGTGCTGACTTGGTCGTCGCCGCCCGACGCGCCGGCCCCATCGAGCAGGCGGCCGCCGACGTTCGCTCCCTTGGCCGACGGGCCCTGGCGATACCCACGGACGTGACCGACTCCGCCCAAGTGGACGCCATGGTCCAGCGCACCAAGGAGGAGTTTGGCAGGGTGGATGTGCTCATCAACAACGCGGGCATCGTCCGGGAGCAGCCGCCCAAGCCCCTTTGGGAGATCTCGGACGGTGAGTGGCGTGTCGGCATAGATGTGAACCTCTCCAGCGCCTTCTACTGCAGCCGGGCCGTGGCCCAGCAGATGGTCCAGAGAGGAAGCGGCAGGATCATCAACATCGCCTCAGGGTTCGGGCTCCGCGGCGGACGGGATAACTACATGTACGCCGCCGCCAAAGGAGGCATGATCAACTTCACCCGTGCCCTGGCCACCAGCCTCTCCCGCTACGGCGTCATCGCCACCTGCATCGTGCCCGGCTTCATCGACACCGCCGAGCCGGAGATGAGCCCGGAGCAGCGGCAGCGGTTGCCCAGGGGAGCCTTCATTCCGTTGGGCCGTACGGGGCGCGCCGGGGAGATAGGCCCTCTGGCTGTCTACCTGGCCTCCGACGCCTCCAGCTACACCAACGGCGATCTCTTCATGCTGGACGGCGGCGCCCTGGCCGGCGGCTACGCCCCCACCGGCTACGCCCCGGACATCCCTCTGACCGTATGACCGCATCACAGGCCGGACTGGCCTTGTCATCCCGACAGCCTATACACCTTCGGTCAACACAAAGTACTGGTCATTTTGAGAGAAGCTTGGGATCAATAGTCCGATAACGATAATCCGATAATGATAAAAGGAGAAAGAATGATTCCAGAGGGATGGGACCTTACCGGCAAGCGTGCCCTTATCACCGCCGACAACCGCGGCTGGACGCCCGTCCTGGCCTCCGCCCTGGCCGAGGCCGGTGCCAATGTAGCCGTCGTCGGGCCATCTGAAGAGTGCGTTGCCCAGACGGCCCGGGCGGTCCGGGAGCAGGGTAGGGATACCCTGGAGTACGCCATCGACCTCACGGCGGGTGACCAGGTGCGCTCAGCCATACAGCAGGTGGTGGACCGCTGGGGTGGCCTGGACATCCTGGTCAACAATGCACAGGCCCAGTTCGGCAAGCCCTTCAACGACGTGACAGAGGAGGAGTGGGACAGGCTCATGGCCCTCAATGTCCGGGCACCCTTCCTCTTTTGCCAAGAGGCCGGTCGCCATATGATGAGCGCCGGTGGGGGGCGCATGGTCAACATCATCTCCGGTCTGGCGGAGCGGGCGCTCTCGAACTCCGTCGCCTACTGTGCCAGCCAGGGAGCAGCGTTGCAGCTGACCCGTGCCCTGGGCCTGGAATGGGCCAGGAGCAACATCCGGGTCAACGCCATCGCCGCCGGGTGGCTTACCATGGAGGAGCATTCGCCCAAGGAGGCGGAGGAAGACCCCGTCGCCCGTTTCCTACCCTTGCGGCGCTGGGGCCACCCCCGAGAGCTTGCGCCTCTGCTGGTCTACCTGGCGTCCGACGCCTGTGACTTCGTGACCGGCACGGCCGTCTTCGTGGATGGCGGTGCCATGGCCCACGGGTAGCGCGTGCCCTGCAACCGTTGTGCTATTGCAGCACAATGGTCAGGACCACCAGCGCGACCAGGATGAGCCCGGTCACCACTCCAATGCGTCGTATCTCCCGCCGGAAGTAGGGTGCCGGAGATATCGGAGTGGCCGCGCGTCGTCGTCGTTGCGGGGACCGGGTTGGAGTTGCGGTGGTCTCCTGTGGCCCCGTTGACCACCTCGGTTCGGGTGCAGGAGCGGACGGAGCCTCCACGGGAGGCGCAGTCGCAGCCACACCGTCTTCAGGGGGTGGCTGAGAGATGGGGGGCTCTGACGCCTCGGTGGGGAGCCCCATCGGGCCGTGACGGCGGACCCGCCTTCCGCGGCCACTCAACTGGGCCTGGCGAGAGGCGATTCGTTTCGACTTCTTTGGCATTGTGGTTCTCTTCCTACCCCCGTGTTCAAGCGTCTGCTTCTCGGCGTGGCATAGTTAGCCGGTGTGCCTTTCGGCCACGGCCCTTGCCGCTACGATTTCACAGCCTCCAAAATGAGGGAGACTACCTTCTCATGTGCAATTCTGGTGGTGTTCAGCACCAGATCATACTGCTCGGGATTACCTGGGTTCGTCTTGAAGAACCTGCTGAAAAAGTCCACCCTTGCCTTCTCCTGGTTGGCTACGCGCTGCTCCGCGCCTTCTGCCGTTATGCTCTCCCTGGCCGCGATAACCTGGATCCGATGCTCCAGGGACGCTACCAGGCCGACGTGAAACGCATTGGGGTAGTCCCAAAGAATCAGATTACTGGCCCGTCCATTAATCACGGCATTTCCTGAGTCGGCCACCTTCTTGACTACGTCCTGTGTCACCTCAATGAACTTCTGATCGTCTAGCTCTTGCGCCCTATTGATCGGCTCCTTGGCAATATCTTGGTACTCGCGTCCCAGCATCGTTCCAAGCCCGGGCCCAAAATAGGGGTCCCCTCCTGTTCCCGCCGCCGCCGACCGCTCCAGCGCGTTCTGAAGGAAGCGAGCGATCCGGTCGGTACGCGTCAGTGGCCGCTGCTCCCGCTCTTCCACGGCCTCAACCGTGGCTCCCAGCCGATCAGCGGCCTCGGCGAGGATCATGCGATCGACGTAGTCGATCTCCAGGCGCTGGGCCACCAGTGCGCCGATTTCCGGCCCACCGCTTCCTATCTGGCCGTTGATGGTTATCAGTGGCATTTCGCACCTCCGACACCTTTCTCCCGACACCTTTCTCCGCCGCACCACTCAGTTTACCACCATACTACATCGCCAGTCCCGCTCGAATATCGTAGTTGCCAGAAAGCCTCTTCTGCCGGCTCCATCATGTTGTGCCACTCGTGCTAGCGTCGTGCAGGGGCGGCGCTGTAGCTCTGCTCTATAGCCGTGACTCGCGCCACGCACTCGGCATCTTCGCCCTCTCCGTACGGAGTTGTGAACCAGGCATCCAGTATCTCCTTGGCCACCTCCGGAGAGGTCAAGCGCAGGCTCATGACCAGGATGTTGGCGTGGTTCCACCGCTTCGCCCCTGCGGCGGTGGCCGCATCTACGCACAGGGCGGCGCGGATCCCCGGCACCTTGTTGGCCGCTATGCTCACTCCCGTCCCTGTCCAGCAGAAGAGGACTCCCTCCTCGCAGCCGCCGCTGGCCACCCGCTTCCCCACATTGCGACCCACCTGCGGCCACTGGCTCTCCAACCCTGATGGGTTCAGTGCGCCGTAAAGCTCAACCTCTATTCCCCTGCGTTCCATATCCTCCAGAACGACATCGGTCAAGCGACTCATCTCATCGCTGCCCACAGCCATGCGCATGTGCTACTCCTTGGGTCACTACCCTGATGACATCATCAAACTATGCTCTGGGATGTGCTTTGTCGTACTCTTCGCGGATTCGTTCACCGCTCAGGTGGGTATACACCTGCGTGGTGGAGATGCTGGCGTGCCCCAGGAGCTCCTGCACGTACCGAAGCGATGCCCCACGATTGAGCAGATGGGTGGCGAAGCTGTGTCTCAGCATATGTGGGGTGATAGGCGTACGGATTTCCGCCTGCCTGGCGTATCCCTTCAGCAGAAGCCAGAAGCCCTGGCGCGTCAGGCGCTCACCACGGCGGTTGACAAAGAGCGCCTGCTCCTTTTCCCTGGCCTTCCCCAAAAGCTGGGGCCGTGCCTCCTGGATGTAGCTATCCACTTTCTCCACCGCCTTACGGTGCAACGGCACGATACGCTCCTTGGACCCCTTGCCGAAGCAGCGCACCCAACCCTCCGTTAGGTTGATGTCCCGCAGGTTCAAGCTGACCAGCTCGGTAACCCGAAGTCCAGCGGCGTAGAGGACCTCTATCATCGCCGCATCTCGCAGTGCCTCCGGCGTGTTGGACATGCCCGGCGCATCCAGGAGCCGTTCCAGCTCCTCAATGGAGAGCGCCCTGGGGAGAGTCCTGCCCACCCTGGGGGAGAAGAGCTGGTCCGTGGGGTCCCGGGTGATCTCACCCTCCTCCACAAGGAAATTGAAGAAGGCCTTCATAGAGGCCATCTTCCGGGCCACGGTGGTTGGGGAATAGCCACGCTCGTGCAGGCTAGTGATATAGTTGGAGAGGAGGCCTTGGGCTACGTGGCGCCACTCGGATGGGGGCTGCCCATCATGAGCCGGACTCGTGAAATACTCCAGGAGCTGAGTGAGGTCGTTCTTGTAGGCGGCCACCGTATTGGGAGAGGCTCCCCTTTCTACGGTGAGGTGGTCTAGAAATGCCCGCAGACTGGCTTCCATCTGATTCCTCTCCCTGAGCGGGACACCGCTATTCTACCATACTCCCGGCGTGAGCTTGCCACTCATTCCACATAATCTAACGCCCTTTCTTGACACGCACAAGCACCCCTAGCTAGAATTAGAAAGTTGCAAGTAACTAAGGAGAAGAGTTTGTTCTACTCCATTACCATCGGTATAGATCCCAACATCATCGATTCAGGCTCCTTTGTCCTGAGCTGGCATGGCCTTTTGACCTTCGTTGCGGTGGCTACGGCCGTCTTCCTGGTGGTCCGCTGGGGGCGTCGGGAGGGCATCGTGGCGGACGACGTCTACTCCGTGGCGGTGTGGGGGATCATCGGTGGCATTGTTGGCGCTCGTCTCTTTCACGTCATCGACCGGTGGGACATCTATGGCGACAACTTGGGCCAGGCCCTCTCCGTGTGGCGGGGTGGGCTGGCTATCTACGGCGCTATTATCGGTGGTTTCATAACCAGCTCCTCCTATATCTGGATCAGCCACCATTATGGGCGTCTCAAAAACCTCTCCGTTGGCCGCTTGGCTGATGTCACTGCACCCGCCCTGCTCATCGCACAGGCCATCGGCCGCGTCGGTGACGTTATCAACGGCGAACATATCGCGAAGGCAACCGACCTGCCCTGGGGAGTCATCTACAGCCACATAGATAGCTTCTCCAACCTCCAGTACGGCCTTACCCCCAGCCACCCGGCCGTCGCCTACGAGCTGATCTTCGACCTGGCACTTCTTGCCGTGATCTGGAATCTGCGCGGCAGGCTGCGGCCCCCAGGGATGCTCTTTGCGGTATACGGAATGCTATACGCCCTGGGCCGGTTCTTCATCCAGTTCCTGCGTGCGGACAACAAGGAGTGGTTCGCCGGGCTCACGGAGGCGCATATCGTTTCCCTGTTGGTGCTTGCCATCACCGTGATCGTCCTGGCTACGCAGGCCCACTGGGTGCGGCGTGGTGAGGCACCCCCACCGGAGCCTCGGTCTTCCCGGAGAGGGGCTCGTAGCGGTGCCCACCGTAGATAAAGGTACCCTGTTTGCCCCTCCACATCCCGCCTCTGCCTGGCCCAGGAAGTAGGCCCCCGGCGGCCCATCGGGTTACGGGGCGGTGGCGGTCAGGATGTGGAAGCCGCTACACATCTGCCGTTCCTCGGCAGCGGGGGATCACTCCGTCGAGGGCCTAAGGTCAAGGACCGTAAGGCGCAGCGTCTCCTCAGGCCCGTACCTGTCTATCCCAATGGTGTAGACCACGTCGATTGTGCTGTCTCCTGACCCTATCACGTTGGCGGCCTCACCCTGCCGGAATGCCACCGCGTCCCACGTAACTCCCTGGTCCTTGAGCTTGAGCCGGAGGTGCTCTCCGTTGCTGCCCATGGTGCGGAGGTTGGTTACCTGGACTCCGGTACTGAGGAAGACGGGCACCGGGTTGCCCTTCCCAAAGGGTGCCAGGCCGCGCATGAGCTGATAGGTGTCCCTCGGGAGGGAGCCCAGGGCAACCGTTTCATCTATGTCCCACCCAGGGCGCAGCTCCTGGCTTCCCAGCGCCTCCGCCGCAACCTCGTTCAGCTGCTTCCTGAGCTCCGGAAGCTCCTCCGTGGCGATGGTAAACCCCGCCGCCTGCGTATGTCCTCCGTGGCGGAGGAACCGGATGCCCCGCGCTTCGACCTTATAGAGAGCCCCACCGATGTCGAACTCGGGGATGCTTCGGCAGCTTCCTCGGCTTACCTCAGGGCCCGTGGTCACCACCACCGCCGGGCGGTAGAACTTCTCTGCTAGCCGTCCCGCCACCAGCCCAATGATGCCAGGCAGAAAGGATGCGTCCTCCACAAGAAGGATGGGCCCCGGCGGGTCTCCCTGAAGCTCCTGCTCCAAGAGGTCCTGTGCCCGGGACATGGAGTCCAGGGTGAGGTGCTGGCGCTCCCGGTTCCACCGCTCCAAGGCGCTGGCCAGTATTGCGGCCTCCTCCTCCGACTCCTCTACCAGCAGTTGGTAGCTGCTCATGGCGCTGTCCAGACGTCCCGGGGCGTTCAGCCGTGGCGACAGCGACCACGCCACCTCCTCCGTATCCACCACGCCTTGCGACAGGCCGGCGGAGCGGATGAGCGCTCTCAGACCCGGAGGGGGGTCGCGCCGGATCTCGGCCATCCCCCGCCGTACAATGGACCGGTTCTCGTCCACCAGCGGCGCCACATCCGCTATGGTGCCCAGGGCAGCCAGGGTGAAGAGCCCTGCCGGAAGCTCCCGGCCGCGAGTGCTGTAGCATGCCTGGGCCAGCTTCAGGGCAACCCCCGCTCCTGTGAGGTGCGGAAACGGGTAGCGTGAATTGGGGAGTTGGTGGTCCACCACCGCACAGGCCAGGAGTGGCTTCGGCGGTGGCAGGTGGTGGTCGGTCACGATAGTATCGATGCCCCGCTCCGCCGCCGCCTGCACCTCCATGTGAGAGGTTATGCCGCAGTCCACGGTGATCAGCAGGGTGACACCGCTGCCCGCCAGGAAGTCGACCGCCCGGAGGCTGAGTCCGTGGCCCTCCTCCACCCTGTGCGGTATATACGGCGTCACCGGTACGCCCAGTTCACCCAGTGCCCTGGACAGCAGGGCAGCACCGGACAGGCCGTCTACGTCGAAATCGCCGTAGACCGCGGTACGTTCCCCCCGCTCCATGGCCTTGGTCAGGCGCTCCACCGCCCTCTCCATGCCGGGCAAGAGGAACGGGTCATGGGAAGCGGTCCTGTCCGAGAGGAACTCCTCGGCCTCACCTGCCGTCCTGATCCCCCGATTGAACAGAAGCTGGGCGAGTATGGCTGGATAGCTGGAGAGGGCGCGGCCAACCTCTGGTGGCATAGACGGCCGGACCCGCCATTCCCTGGTACTGGCCATTGCGGTGGGGACGCCTCCGGTGGCTACGCGGCCCTCTTCCCTCTTGGGACGCTAAACCTGGTCGTCGGCCCGGTAGAAGATGAGGGAGGAGTTGTGCCCCCCAAACCCGAAGGAGTTGCTCATGACGGTGCTGAGCTCACGCTGCCGGGATTGCTTGGGAGTGTAGTCCAGGTCGCAGTCCGGATCACGCTCGTCAAGGTTTATGGTGGGGGGGATGACCGACCGATTCAGCGCCATGACGGCAAAGGACCCCTCCAGTGCTCCGCCCGCTCCCAGAAGGTGCCCGGTCATGGACTTGGTGGAGCTGATCGGCGTCGTGTAGGCGGCCTCTCCGAACGTCGTCTTCATAGCCATGGTCTCAAACTTGTCGTTTAGCGGTGTAGAGGTGCCGTGGGCGTTGATATAGTCGATCTCCTCCGGTCGGAGCCCTGCCTTCTCCAGGGCCAGGCTCATAGCCCGGGCCGCTCCCTCGCCGCCGGGTGAGGGTTGAGTAACGTGGTAGGCATCTGACGTTGCGGCGTAGGCCTTCAACTCCGCCAGCACCGCGGCGTCGCGGCGGCGAGCGCTGGCCTCACTCTCCAGTATCAATATGGCCGCCCCCTCTCCCATCACGAACCCGTCTCGATTGGCGTCGAAAGGCCGGCTCGCCACTTTTGGGTCGCCGTTGCGTCGGGAGAGGGCCTGGCAGGAGTTGAACCCGGCCACCGCTATTGGGCAGATGGGAGCCTCCGTCCCGCCGGCAATGGCCATGTCTACATCGCCGCGGCGTATCATCTCCGATGCCTCCCCTATGGCGTCGGCACCGCTGGAGCATGATGACACCGTGGTGAAGTTGGGACCCTTGGCGCCGAACATCATGGAGATCTGCCCCGGCCCCATGTCCGCCAGCATCATGGGAAGAAGAAAGGGGCTCACCCGTTTGGGTCCCCGTTCCTCCAGCACCCGGTACTGCTCGGAGAGGGTGAGGATGCCGCCGATACCAGTCCCGACGATCACCGCAACCCTGGTGGCGTCTACATTTTCAATCTTGAGCTCCGCTTGCCACAACGCCTCCTGGGTGGCCACTATGGCAAACTGGGCAAATCGGTCCAGGTGGCGGGCCTGCTTCTTCTCCAGGTAGTCCGTCGGCTCAAAGCCCTTCACCTCTGCCGCTATATGGGTGTCAAAGCTCTCCGGATCAAAGGCCGAGATGTAGTCGATTCCGGAAACGCCCTGAATGAGGTTGCTCCAAGTGGAGGCGGCGTCCAGGCCCAGGGGGCTGACCATACCCAGCCCCGTGACGTAGACACGTGAACTCACTCTCTCCCCTCCGCGCTCAACATTGCCGAGCACACCGGCTGGCACGTTAGCTTGTAGCCGGCTTTACCCTGGGCATGGCGTCCAGGCTCTTGGCAAAATCGTTGATAGCGCCGCAGAGGGTATTCCCAAGCTCCGTTATCTTGGAGGAAACGGTATCACCCAGATCATCTGCCCTGGAGGAGATGCTCTCCCGGAGCTCGCTGGTCTTCGTTGACACAAGCTGGCTCAGTTCCGCGACTCTGGGAGCCAGGGTTCCCCTGAGATCTTCGGTTGTTGAAGAAAGGGACTCGCCCAGGTCACCCAGTCGCGTGGCCACTATCTCTTGCAACTCACGGGTTTTCAGAGCGATCAGGCCTCGTATCTCCGTTGCCCTGGCGGTCCCGGCCGCTTCCGTATCCTTGAGCGTGGAAGCCAGCGACTCCTCCCACCGGCTGATGGTCATAGCCAGTGAATCCCGAAGCCGTGTGGTGGATGCGCCCAGCCTGCCTATCCGCGTTGTGGTCCGCTGCCCTCCGTCGGTTCTTCCGTCCACTGCCTTCCCTTTGGACCGCATCAGCAGCGTGAAGATCCGCTCATACAGCTTGTCCACGGGGTGAAGCCTGCTCGTGTAGCGGTCGTAGAGCTCGCGCGACTCCTGCAAGCCCCATCGCTCGTCCTTGTGCACGATCTGTCGGCCGGTGTACAGGTGGTAGGGACGCATCTTCCCCTCGGGCAGGATCGATCCATCCTCGTCCAGGGGCGTGAGATCCCAGTTGATGGTAGCGGGCAGGGGGGTCAGCAGATTGGCCGTCTGGTACCTGCTTACCGTTCGCACCCACTCCGCCATCTCCATAATGGATTCCTCGGTGTCGAACGGCAGTCCTATGATGGTCATGGCGGCAATCGTAAAGCCCATTTGGTTGAGATAGACCAGGTCCTTGTGGAGTTGGCCAGGCTCCTGCCGCTTTTTCACCAGCTCCAGGTTCTTGGCGTTGCTGGACTCTACCCCCACGTACAGCATCTTGATCCCAACCTCCAGCATGGCATCTGCCAGCTCCGGGTCTTGCCCAATCTCCGCCCTGGTCTGGCAGATCATCCACATGCCATCCGTGTGGCCCTTCCAGCCCTTCAGTCGCGCCACGCGTTCATCCCTGAACTTCACCGCGCGAAGGGGTGGCGGATGGAGGTCGTCCGACACGAAGATACTGAATCGATCGTTCCGTGCGGTATAGATCAACCCGTCCTCCGCCATCTTCCTGAGCTGGGCTAGCCGTTTCAGCTCCGTCTCCCTACGGATCATCCGGTAGCCCAGGAACTGCTGGATCACCTGGCAATAGGTGCAGCTCTCCGTACAGCCGCGCACCGTTTCCATCACGCCCGCGGCCAGCGGGTTCTGTGGAGTCAGGTCTCTGACCGAGGCGAAGTCTGGAAGCTCGACGAAGTCCGGGAATATGACCCCGCGCCGCGTCGTCTGCACAAAGCTCCCCTCCTCCATGAATGAGATACCGGGGAACTTGTGCAGCTCGGACGTAAGGTCGGCTCCATCGTATTGCAGGAGCGTATCGCACAGCTGCCCTATAATATCCTCGCCCTCCCGCTGGACTATCACGTCGAACGGGCACTCCCGTAGGGCCTCCTCAGCTAGAGGGCTCATGTGAGGCCCTCCACCTATGAGCTTCAGGCTGGGATGGTGCTCCTTGGCGCTCCGCGCTACCTCATAGGCACGGGGGGCCTCATTGATCAGGGCGGTCACCATCAGGATGTCGGCCCCTTCCAGGTCCTTATCCGGGTCTATGTTACCGCTCCGGTCCTCGTACCAGATCTCTCGCTCATACAGGAACTCGCCCTCCCACTGCTCCAAGGCGCCCGAGAGAAACAGCAGCCCTTGGCGTGGAATAGCGACATATTCAAAGTTGCCCCCCGTAGACCTGGGGGCAATCATGACCACTCGTTTTATCTTGGTTGACGTAACCATAAACCCTTCCTTAAGGACGGATGACGATTTCGAACAAGGAATTCCTTATCGTGGGTAGCATGTGACAAGAAACCGAAAAAATATCGGTTGCATTATACTCGAACTTGTCTAGTATTGGAATAGCGTGCCAATCTGCCGTATACCGATGGTACGCCCGATACCCAGCCGGCAGCGAACTTTGCCCGTTGCGTTGACCCGTATGAACGGCAATGCTACCATCTGTACGCACTACCCAGTGGTGGGCGTAGCCAAGTGGTCTAAGGCGCCAGGTTGTGGCCCTGGAGATCGAGGGTTCGAATCCCTCCGCTCACCCCATGCATATTCCCAGGCTGAGGGATGAACCCCTCCGGTTGACCTGGCCTCTTGGGCACGCACCTCCACGCGGCCGCTGTCTGCTATGATAGGCACAATGCGCCCGTAGCTCAGCGGAACAGAGCATCGGTCTTCGGAACCGAGGGTCGTGGGTTCGAATCCCACCGGGCGTACCACGTTTCGTACCAAAGCCGAGGCCCTGGACATCTCCAGGGCCTCGGCTTTTTGGGTTTGCGACACCCTTTGGTAGCTTTCGCGGAGTGCTTTAGGAAAAACGGCAGCGCCTTTACACGCGTGGCCCAGGGCATGGCTCATGCGTGGGCATCCTTTCATGTAGGAAGATTGAGGGAACGGGAGAGCAGATTGGTGGAGCGCCCGCTACCCGATGTAGCTGACGGCTCAGGTGCCCCGTGTATACACCACTCACTCAGCACCGATTCAGGGAAACCACTTACGTGTTTTGGGGGTTTGCCCTGATTCGGTGGTAGTGCACACACTGATAGGTTGTTAGCGGTATATCGAACTCCACCAGCCACGGATCTGTGAACCATCCGGAGGCAGTGGTAATAAAGCAGTCATGGAGGTAGCAGAATAAGGAACGACCGCGAATAACGAATGGTTGTTTCTAGCTCCAGATCCTGAAGAAGGCGGGAGCACCCCGTTAGGATAACGGTGGTGCTCCCCTTGTCTTTGCGGTCCGGCAGACGAAACAATGCAAAAGCCTCACATAACAAAGGAGGAGAGCTGCTATGTCCCACCGGATGATTCCACTCGGTTCCCTAGAGAATCTTGAATGGCCCCAATGCCCCTACCTGGACTCTACGTGTCTGGTAACAGACATGGCCGTAGCCATGGGCCAGAACATCATGGAGGCTTTCATGACCTTCATCCGTTTCTCGGAGGAGGGTTCACGACTGATCCTTCAAAAGAATCCGGACGGATTCACTGTCCAGGTCACCAGGGCAGTGCAGAAGACCGGTAATGACCGGTCTATTGATCTTGCCGGCATCCAAAGCATACGTCGTAAGCTGGACCGTTTGGCGGAGCAGAGGAAGCAGCCTGCTGAGCCGCAATCCTCAGAGGAGGTGCGGTTTCCAGAACCCCGCACGAACGGCCGCAGCCATTTGGACCGCAGATACGGTGGTCCGTAGGCTTCCGCCCGCAATCCCAAGGCGTAGGAGCCTCTGAATCGGATAGAGAGCTAAGATTCTGATTCTGGCACCGCGGGTGGTATAACGTTCGGGGCCACTGGCCCCTTGAGGCACAGATTCAACCAGGGCGCACCCTCTGTCTCAGACAGATCCCACGCCCGGCTCACGCGAATCCGGCAGGCGTGCTGACCTGAGAAGTGGAAGGGCTTCCTGAGATAGTTAGCCGAGAGCAATTAGCTAAGGAGGAGAGGACATGGGCATCTTTCTCGATCGCAACCTCAGTTTCAAAGTCATCTCGGGGTACGTGTTTGCTGCGTTGGCGATGGTGGTTCTTGCGTACATCTTGCTCACCAACATGGCCGACCTGAACAAAAAGTTTGATTTTCTTGTGCATCATGACACCCCGGTGCTAACCAACGCCCAACAGCTGACAGGCCTGATGGTGGATATGGAAACAGGCCTGCGGGGATATCTGGTTACCGGTCAAGAGGATTTCCTGGAGCCTTACAACAATGGCCGGGTGCAATTTGACGTGGTAATGGCAGAGGAGCAGCAGCTAACCTCCGACAATCCGGCCGCGGTAGCCACGCTCAAAGAGATCGCGAACAAGAAGGATCGGTGGCTCACCTTGCACGCGGAGCCGGCCATCGCCTTGAGGAGGACAGTATTAGAAGGAGAAGCAGCCCACAACACCTTTGCAGAGATATCGGCCAGGACGGTGGGTAAGGAGAGATTCGACGCTATTCGAGAGTTGTTGGGAGGAATCGATGCCAAATTTGTGGCAGCCGGTGACCTTGAAGGGCAATTAGTCCTGGAGCAGATTACTCTGGATCTGGTCAATATGGAGACTGGACAGCGTGGTTTCCTGCTTACCGGCCAGGATGCCTCTCTCGCGCCGTACGTAGACGGTCAAGCCTCGTTGACTGCAGATATAGTGAAGCTGAATGCGATGGACTACGCAGCCGCCGGCGTTACTGCGGTGGAAGTCAATAGCATACAGCCTGCAGTGACAAGCTGGATAAACGCGGCTGCTCAACCCGAGATCGATGCCCGCAAGGCCATCCGCGCCATCCCGGAGACGATGACCGATGTGGTCACCCTGATCAACCAGGGTATCGGGAAAACAAATATGGATTCTATACGTGCCGATCTCGGCGGGTTTTACGATTCTGAGATCGCCCTGAATGTAACACGGGCCAGTGATGTTGAGGCAAAGGCCGCCTCGTCGCAGACCTTGGGCATCGGAATAGCGGCAGGCTCCATAGTCCTCATGATGGTGCTGGGCTTCTTCCTGTCGCGGCTGATCTCCAGGGGCGTCAACACGGTAGCCGGGGCGTTGCGGCAGATCGCCGTTGGCGACCTGACAGCCAAGGTGGAAGTGAACACGGCCGATGAGATCGGTGAGATGGCAAAGTCGTATTCCCAGATGCAAGAGTATCTCCAAGAGATGTCTAATGCCGCGGAACGGATTGGCGCCGGCGACCTCACGGTAGAGGTTGCACCGAAGTCAGAAGAGGATGCCCTGGGCAAATCCTTCGTTGTGATGACGACCAATCTGCGTGACCTTATCGGCCAGGTAGGGAGCACGGCCGGGAGTGTTGGCGAGGCCAGTGCCCAGCTCTCCAATGCAGCGGAGCAGGCGGGTCAGGCCACGCAGGGGATCGCCTCCACCAGCCAGCAGGTGGCCAAGGGAGCGGAGCAGCAGACCGAGAGCGTGCAGCAGACGGGCAACGCCATGCAACAGCTCTCCGCGGCCATCGACCAGATCGCCAAGGGGAGCCAGGACTAGGCCGGGCAGGTGGAGCAGGCCTCCACTATCGTGAACCAGGTCTCCAGTGCGGCGGGCGACGTGGCCAAGAACGCCCAGGCGGCGACGGAAGGCGCTCGGGAGGCCACGGAGGCGGCCAACAACGGCAGGAACATGGTGACGCAGACCATTGAGGGGATGGGGAAGATCAAGAGCGCCGTGGATACCGCCTCGGAGCGGATAGCGGAGCTGGGGAAGCAGTCGGCGGAGATTGGGAACATCGTCGCGGTGATCGATGACATAGCGGCGCAGACGAACCTGCTGGCGCTGAACGCGGCGATAGAGGCGGCGCGAGCGGGAGAGCAGGGGAGAGGGTTTGCGGTGGTGGCGGACGAAGTGAGGAAGCTGGCGGAGCGGGTGACGGAGGCCACCAAGGAGATCGCCTCCCTGGTCGACAACGTGCAGAAGGGGGTGACGGAGTCGATCAAGGCCACGGAGGATGGCACGACTGAGGTAACCAGCGGCTCGGAGCTTGCGGAGGAGGCAGGGAAGGCGCTGGAGCAGATCCTGGAGGCGGTGCGTGGGGTAACGCAGCAGGTGGAGCAGATCTCGGCGGCGGCGGAGGAGGTGAGCGCCTCCAGTGACGAGATGGTGAAGACCATAGACAGCGTCAGCGGAATCACGGAGCAGAACTCGGCGGCGGCGGCGCAGATGGCGGGGAACAGCACACAGGTGAGCCAGTCGGTGGAGAGCATCGCCGACATCACGCGGCAGAGCAGCGCCGCCACCCAGGAGGTGTCCGCCGCGTCCGAAGAGATGAGCGCCCAGGTGGAGCAGGTGGTGGCCTCCTCCCAGGCCCTGGATGGGATGGCGAAGGAGCTTCAGGAGGTGGTGGGCAAGTTCAATCTCAACGAGCATGGGGCCAGGAGTGGTGTTGGGGCCAAGTAGGGAGTAAGAGGTGGCCATGTCGGCAAACTAGGGTTTCAGGAGAGGGCCGGGGGTGTCTCCGGCCCCTCCACACCTAGCGGTCCTACCTCATAAGTCTACTCAACCAGGGAAAAGAGACGCTGGAGGCGAGATATGGTGCATGAATGAGAATGAGAACGTGGAGAGTGATGAGCAGCAGCTGGTGGTGCTTGACCTTGCCCAGGAGACCTACGGAGTAGATATCAACACCGTGCGAGAGATCATCCAAATGCAGGAGATCACCAAGGTGCCCAAGACGCTGGACTTTGTGGAGGGGATCATCAACCTGAGAGGGAAGGTGATCCCGGTGGTGGACCTGCGGAAACGGTTTGGCCTACCGATAACGGAGCAGAACAAGGACAGTCGCATCGTAGTGGTGGACATCGACGGTCAGAGCATCGGTATAGTGGTGGACGGGGTGTCTGAGGTGTTGCGCATCTCCAATGACGCCGTGGAGCCGCCCTCTTCGATGATAACCACCATGGATTCTTGTATATTGCGGTGGAGACAGGTCAGGGCAGGCCGATGCATTCTCGGTCCCAGGAGACCGTGACTCAGCGTGGTCGCCCTGGCCTCCACAAGAAAGAGCCCGGACAGTTGCCAGGGTCTGAGAGCCCGCATCCGCAAGACCGGGCCAAAGGAGTGTGATGGAACGCGGACCGGTGTTCATCGGCATAGATGTGAGCAAGGCCCATCTAGACGTGGCGGTGCTTTCCTCCGGGGAAACATGGCAGGAGCCCAACGACGAAGCGGGGATAGCCCACCTGGTGGAGCGCGTCAGGACCCTCGGCCCTACCTTAGTGGTTCTGGAGGCCACCGGGGGGTTGGAGATGCCCGCGGCCTGCGCTCTGGGCCTGGAGGATGTGCCCGTCGCGGTGGTCAACCCCCGGCAGGTCCGGGACTTCGCCAAGAGCCTGGGGCTGCTGGCGAAAACAGACTCCCTGGACGCCCAGGTCATTGTCCAGTTTGCCCAGCGGGTGTGCCCCACACTGCGGCCCCTGCCCGATGTCCAGGCGCAAGAGATCTCCGCTCTGCTGGCAAGGCGGCGCCAGCTCATCCAGATGCGCACGGCGGAAGAGAACCGGTTAGGAAGCACCATGATGCCTGCCCTTCGGCAGGAGATCCAGGAGCACCTGGCCTGGCTAGAGGAACGCCTCCAGCGGTTGGATGATGACCTGGGCAACCGCCTGCGGGAAAGCCCTCTGTGGCGGGAGAAGGAAGACCTGCTCCGTAGCGTGCCCGGCGTTGGCCCCGTCCTTTCCTCAACCCTGCTGGCCGACCTCCCAGAGCTGGGTACCCTGGACCGCAAGCAAATTGCCGCCCTGGTGGGGGTCGCGCCCATCAACCACGATAGCGGACGCCGCAAAGGCCAACGCCACATCCGGGGCGGAAGAGCCAGGTCCGCTCAACCTTGTACATGGCTACCATCGCCTCAACACGGTGCAATCCCATCATCCGCTTCTTCTATCTGCGCCTCTGTGCGCAAGGAAAGCCCAAGAAAGTTGCCCTGGTCGCTTCGATGCACAAGTTCCTGATCATCTTGAACGCCATGCTCAAACACAGGACCCCATGGAACCCTCACCCTACTCTTGACATGCAATACAGTTGCTGAGTATCTTCGGGGGATAGCCAAGCTAGATGAGCGGCTGATAATACTGCTGGACCTGCCCCGGGTGTTCACGGAGGGAGACCAGAGCCTTCTTGCCGGCGTAGCTTCGCCTGAGGAATCGATGGCTGGATAGCTCGCCCCGCGATTCCTCGAGGCTGGCTGAGCCAACGACCGTCCGCTGGTTCAGCCAGCCTCTGTCGTCACGTAGCTCACCGTAAGGTCCCCGTTATGAAGGTCCCCGTTTTAAGAAGCGGCGTTTAGCTGCCATGACGGCGGCTACCCTGAGCCAAGTCACATCGGGTCGTCCTACGACCACCTGGTTTGAGGCCTCGGCATCTCCTCACCGTCCACCTAGAGAGCGTCCACACGCTCGTTGAAGAAGCAGATGCGCCCCGCTATCTTCGCTGACTCCATCGTAGGATAGCGGTAGTACCACGCGATCTCTTCCGCCACCCGGCCACCGGCGGCCACCGAATAATACCCGGCCTCTCCTTTATAGGGGCAACGGGTCAGCTTCTCACTGGGGACCAGGAGGTCCATACGGACGTCTACCTTGGGGATATAGTATCGGGTTGGCAGGCCCGTCTCAAAGAGCAGGACGGGTTTGTCCGTCTCGGCCACAGTTTCATCACCGACCACAACGCGGACATGACGCGAGCTCTGCACAACGTCCACTCGCTTATAAGGGTCCCGTGGGTGCACGAACACCTCCTCGTCCTCCTCAAACCAAGCCTCTACCTTGTTCCAATAGAACGCTACGTATCCACGCAGGTCCGGCGCCTCCTCCGGCTCCGGTGCGCTTGCGGAGGGCGTAGGATAGCCCCAAGCGGCGTTTTCGACGGTGCTGTCTCCCAACGTGAGGCTCCAGTAGGACGCCTCACCCTTGTATGGGCAGAGGGTTCTATGGTCGGTGGTTGACATAAAGTCCATACGGACATCTTCCATTGGGAAGTAGTACACTGGTACGTGGCCCCGCTCTAGCAGCAGCACCGCGCGCCTGCTGTCTACGGTCACGCGTCCAGCCAGCACGGCTCGTACCCACTTCGGACTCGGCTCTATTCGAATGACATCGCTTGTGTAGTGTGTGGTCAGTTGGTCCTGGTGTGCGCCTTGGCCCTGCGTCATGGTCCCCTCCTTATCCATCCCCTCCTTCGGCCCCGCTCGTTTGAGTAGATATGATTATTGTCGCACTACCGGCCCCACCAAAGCAACGCGACGCTTCTTGGTATTGAGTCGGCCCTGGGCATATGCGGACGTCTATACCGCCCATCCAATACGGGCTGCGCATCTCGTTCATCTACTATGGGGTCGGAGCATCGTATAGACAGGGGGCGTAAGAGGCTCGGGCCGTGGTACTATAGGCGGTTCACACCACCCTGAGCGCGCCTATTCCAGGACGGGAGTAGCTGGGTGCCACAACAACGGTGTCCTGAGTGTGGGGCCGACCGGTTCGAAAAGGTCCCTAGCCAGGACTTCAAGCTCTACGAGGGCCTTCGACTTGTCCAGGTCGAATGCTCCCATTGCGGATGGAGCGACGGCTATGGCTTTGAGGTGGCGCTGCCGCAATTCGTAACGCCCAGCAGTTCCGCTCCTAGCCTATCCCCCTCACCTCAAGAGAGCGCCATGCGAATCCTTGAGGCGTTCGAAGCACGAATGCCCTCCAAGAAGGCAGGCCGGTCCAGGCTCTTCAAGGGTGCCCTCGGCGGCGTAGCCGTATCGATGGTCCTCAGCGCCGTCTTCTCGGTAGTATATTTCTCCAGTTTGAACAATGTTCTCTCCTTGCCCAGCGCCGGAAGCACCCCCAGGAGTGGCAGCCCGCCTGATGAGGGTGTAGCGGCCCTTCCCGTAGAGGAGTTTACCCTTAAGGCCTATGACCCCATAGTGGGGTTCAGCAGCATCGTGCAGCCCATGCGTATCGTGGAGAGCTGGAAGGGCACTGACTCGCAGATGCTTTCCGTTGACCTGGAAGAGGGTCCCTGGACGCTCCTCTGGGCCGTTCAGGATACCACCGCGTTGGAGGGGACATTTGCCATTTCCATCCGAAGCGATGGCTCATCCGCCGTAGAACAAGTCGACACCGGCGCCGGTGCCAACCACACCATAAAGGATGGCATCGGGCGCTATGAGATAGCTATCCAGTCCATTGATGTCAAATGGAGCGTATGGGTCTTATTGCAAACCCAGGCCTAGCCGGTGTGATCGTAGCGGAAGCGTGTGGCATAGACCCCGCCCTCACCTGTTGGCCTGCACCGCTCCCACGGCCTCCTCTATGCGCTTCGAGTATCTCTCCTCCGTGTCAACCATGTGCTCTATCACCTGCCGCAGCGACCATTCACCCTCAGCCGCCACCCTATCCAGCTCCTCGTCTGATATGCCTATCAGGAGCCCCTCCAGCTCTCCTCGGGTTGCCTGCAACTGCTTCAGGATCAGGCCTGCCTCGCCCTGGTTGATGCCCAGTGCCTGGAGCGTCTTCAGCAGGTGTACCGTATGCTCCACCTCATGGGCAATCAGCCTGTAGAACATGAACCGTACCGTGACCTCCCGCTGCCCCCACTCGGTGGACGCTAGCATCTGCTCTTCGGTCACACTCTGTATCCGCTCCTGTACGGTTTGCCGCGTCGCACGCATACGCTCAAGCAGTTGAGTAACGGCCGTCATGCTTCACCTCCGGGTATGGGCAAGATATGGCCCGTATTCTACCATCCCCGTCGGTGGCGTGGCTAAGAGTAGTGGTGCCGCTCAGGAGACCAGCGCCTGGAAAATCCGGTGCCACGTCTCCTCATCTTCGACCCCGTAGCCGGCACGCCAGGTGATCACGCCGCGCTGGTCCACCGCTATCTTCGTGGACCGGATGATGACGCGGTAGCTCGGAAAGAGGTCTGGATTCGCCAGTGCCATGGGCCACGTGTAGCCCTGACTCTTGCTGTAGGCCTCCAGCTCGCTAAGGGATTCGGAGGGATCCATCCCTATGGCGAAAAAGGCCACCTCATCCTGGTATTGGGGGTAGACGTCCTTGAGCAACCGTAACTCGGCGCGGCAGGTCGGTCACCAGGTGGTGAAGAAGAAGAGCACGAAGGGTTTGCCCTCTTCTCGCAGGGATGCCAGCGTCACCCTCTCATCGCCTGGCAGGGTCAGGGTGAACTCCGGTGCCAGGTTTCCTACATCGGGCCCTACGGCCAGGTCTGACGACGGAGCACGGGTGGCCTCAGGTGTAGCAGGCGTAGTGGGTGAGGGGCTGGGAGGCGAGGGTATTGGGGATAACACCACTCCCGCCGTCTCAGGCGTGGGAGCTGCGGCGGGCGTATTCACGGGCCCAATGGCCGTAGTTGGTGCTGGTCCAGCGGTAGCCGCGGGCGTTGCCGTTGCGGAATCGGGTGCTGCAGCCGCTTGCCCACTGGCGCTCGGTGTTCTTAGCGCAGCGACCCCGGTCGGCGTGGCCGGAGGCATCGTTGCGGTGGCACCGCAGCCCATAGCCGCTATGGCGAGAGCGATTCCCATCGCAGCCGGGAGTCTCCTTCGGCCAAGAAGCAGAGAGTGGTTCATGGATGGTGATGAGTCAGTGGAGCACACGTCTCTATGGATACGCTCTTCCCTGCTCTGAGGATTGGTGGGCCCATCGCAGGGACGCGTTTCGGCCAGCAAGAGGGTTGAGTGACCGGGGGCTCAGAGATCAGCGCCAGTTCCCGCGCTTGAACTCCTCATACGCCGCGTTGATCTCCTTCATGCGCTCCTCCGCCACCTCCCTGAACTCCGGGGCCATGTCCGCCACCTTGTCCGGGTGGTACATCTGGACCAGCCGGTAGTATGCGGAGGTGATCTCCTCCTCCGATGCCCCTGGCCTCACCTCCAGGACCTCGTAGGCGGAGCGCGCTGGCTGCCCCGCGTAGCCTGCCTGACTGCGACGGCCCCCCGGATTACGCCGGCTCCCGGCCCGTCCGCCGGTCCGTGCCCTTCGGAACGCCCGGACCACAGACAGCACTATCGAGAGTAGGATAAAGACTATCCACAGACGTCCAAACACTGCCATCGGTTGCGCCTTATGTGATGATGAGGCCCCGCCCGAATCAGGAGAGGACCCCCAGAAGCCTGCGCTTTCCATAAAAGTGTACCATGTTTGGAGACTACAGGTTGTGCTTGGCCAGGAACTCCCTCACCGCGGCCTCATACTCCTGCGGTCGGTCGTGCAAAACGATGTGCCCGGCCTCCTGCACGGTCACCAGTGTGCTGTCCGCAATGGTCTGAATCATCCTGTCCCGGTGCTCCGGGGATACCGTGGTGCTATCAGCCCCCAGGATGAGCAAAAAGGGGCTCCGCATCTGTTCCGTGTAGTTCCATAGCTGCAGCGGCTCGAAGCTCCTGTACATCCCCTTGTCCCGCTTTAGCGTGAGCTTCCCGTTGGCCTTCAGCTTGGTTGCGTGCTCAGCTATGTGCCGCCATGCCTCCTCCGGCCTGTAGCCGCTGTGGCCGTCCGGGTGCGCTCGCATATAGGCCACCACCTCATCCATATTCTCGAACTCCGGGTCATCGCCCTCCGCACGCCGGGCCATGTTTGCCGCGGCCTCCGCCGTTCGGACAGGCCCCACATCCTCCATGATGAGCGCCGCCGTTTTCTCGGGGTGTTGCCCCGCATAGACCAGTGCCACCCGCCCCCCCACCGAGCCGCCCAGGATGATAGCTCGCTCCAGGCCCAGGTGGTCCACCAGCGCCGCCACGTCAGAGGCGAAGTCGACCGTCTTGTAGCTCTCGGGGCTGGTCCACTGGCTGTCACCGTGGCCGCGCATATCCAGCGCTAGGACCCGGTAGCTGCTGCTCATGGAGGCGGCGAATCGGTCCCAGGTGTGGGCGTGGCTGTTCATGTGATGGATCAGGACCATGGGCGTCGACTCTGCACTCCCCCATTCCAGGTAATGGAGCTTTAGCCCGCCGGAGAGAAACGTTCGGTTTGTCGGTTGGTTGCTGGTCATGGCTCCTCCTCAAATAGGCTACATTCCAACCCCCGTTCAGTGAGCCGGAGTGTAACCCCCTGTCCCCGGAAATCTTCCCCGAAAACTCATCAAGAGTAGCACACTTGTTGCTTGACACGACTCTCTCGCTATCCTGTAAGGTAGCCTTGGCTCAGGCGGTTGAACTCTCCATCTCGGACGCGTGAGCCCCGGTCGTGAGCGCTCTTCTATCCACTGGAATATCATCCCGTTGAGTCGGGATCAGCGCTAGGTGCGCCTTGATCTCCGCAGGTGAGTTCGCGCTACCTTCGGAGTTGGCACGAATAGGGCCGGTTAGGGCGCTTGGATTCTCTTCTCTTTACTGAGGGTTGGCCACGCCGTGGCGGTGCTTTGCCTTCTCCGCCGCCCGCAAGGTCCCGTCCTCATGGAGCCCGTTGCTTCTCGGATAGGATATAGGGGGGTTGGATGTTGAACGGTAACAGCTATTCCTTTTTTCTTCTCAGTGATGGCACCATCAAGGTCGATGGCGGTGCGGTGTTCGGGCAAACGCCTCGGGTCCGCTGGCAGAACATGGCGGCCCCTGATCGTCACAACCGTATTCGCCTTGGCCTCAACTGTCTACTGGTACGCAACGGCAGCCAGTGTGTCATTGTGGACACCGGCGTAGGGACCAAAGAGCCCGATACCGTTCGAGATGCCTATGGCTTGACCAACAGCAGGCTGCTCAGGGAGCTTCGGGCCCGCGACCTGACGCCCAAGGACGTCTCCGCCGTTATCCTTACTCACCTTCATTTTGACCACTGTGGAGGCGCCACCAGGCTGGACCGCTCCGGTACTCCCGTGCCCACATTCCCCAACGCCACCTACTACGTCCAGCGGGCCGCCTGGGAGGAGGCGCAGCAGCCAAACGAGCGTGGCTCCTCCGCGTATCACTCGGATGACTTCCTGCCCCTGGAGGAGAGCGGCCAGTTGAAGCTCCTGGACGGCGATTGTGAGGTGGTGCCCGGCATCAAGGTCAGGGTTACCGATACCCATACCAAGGGCCACCAGTTTGTCCTCCTGAATCACGGTGGCGAGCGGCTGGCCTTCCTCGGCGACCTGATACCCACGCCGCACCACCTCAATCTCCCCTGCATCGCCGCCACCGACCGCTTCCCGGAACACACCCTTCAGCACAAGCGTAAGCTCCTGCGGGACGCCGAACGAGAGGGCTGGCTCATGCTCTTCTCCCACGGCTTCGAGGAGCGTGCCGGCTACGTCGAAAGCAGAGAGGGAAAGTGGGGCTTTCGGCCCGTGGAGTTCTAAAGCCGAGCGACGGTGCACTGGATTCTCCAGAACAAACTGGCGGGTACATTGCGTAGCCACCAGCCCTTATGACGTGCATACAACTATACCGCCGCTTGAAAGCTGTGGTATGATGCCGCCCCGTTACGGGCGTAAACGAAATAACGCGCCATTTCTTGAGCGTTTGGCCTTAGATTCTTCGTCGCAATACATCGGGACTCAGAAACTGTATTGCATGTCAAGAGTAGGCTGAGAGTCCCATGTCATTCTGAGCAAAGCGAAGAATCTAGAGAGGTATGAAGTTTCTAGAGTTGATGACCAATACGGAGCGGTCGAAATAACTTAACCGTTGGCCCTGAGCCCAGCCCAGGGCGAGCGGTTTTGTTACCCACTCAGGGTGAGCCCCCTTCTCCGTCTATGGTGAGCCCCCCTTCTCCATTCATGGTGAGCCTGTCGAACCATCGGCAACTGCTAATTCGCCTGGTCATTTTGCTGCTTTGGGCTCTACAGAGTCCACCGAGGGCCAACACCTTTCTGCACAAAGAGCGGCTTATAGGAGTTTCAGATTTGGGAGTGGGGAGAGGGAAGCAGGGAGTAGGGACGCAGTCCAAAAGCCTGCCCTGTCCGATGATGCTTTGCTCATCGAGACTCTCGATAGCTCTGTTCACCGAGCGTATCGGAGAGCTTGCCGAAGGGGCGGGGAGGAGATGAAGGGCTTATGAGAAAGTGGGTGGGAGGGTAAATACAAACCATTGCGGGTGGTGTGACCTTCGGGAGGATGTGGAGTTATCAGGTTGATGACCAATGCGGGGCGGTCGTAGTAACATTACCGCCTGGTCGAGAATCGAGTTCAAGCTAGCGACCCGGCTTGCGTAAGCCGTCCCCACACCATCTCTCCCGCCTGTCGCTCCAGGACCACCGGTGTGATGCTGTTCTCAAGAGGACGCTCGCACGCCACTGCCACGCGGATATAGTTGTCGGTGAGGCCTGACCACACGGTGGCCTCTCCCACTCCGTGGCAGGACTCCCACAGCACCGGTCTGGTGCTCCCCAGCATCCCTCGCCGGTACCGCCGTGCCCGCTCCTTGGCCAGGGCTAGCATACTGCTCATGCGCTCTCGCTTGACCCGCTCCTCCACGCCTTCGCCGAAGTGTGCGGCGCTGGTCCCCGGCCGCGGCGAGTAGGGAAACACGTGGAGCCCCGCATACCCCATGCCTTGGCAAAAACGAAGAGTCTCCTGGAACATTCCTGCTGTCTCGCCCGGGAAGCCCACTATGACATCGGCGGTGATGGCCGCATCCGGGACGCGTCTCTCAATGGCCTCCACCGCCTGGGCGTATTGCCGTGGTGTATAGCGCCGCCGCATACGGCTCAGGATCTCTCTTGACCCGCTCTGCAGTGGAAGGTGGAAGTGGGGGCACAGCCGCGGGTTGCTCCACAGGTCAAGCAGTTCGTCGGTCAGCTCCTGCGGCTGAAGCGATGAGACCCGCAGCCTCGGCACCCCGGTCTCCCGCAGCACCCGTTCCACCAGGCGGAAGAGGCTTGCCCCCGGTATATCGAAACCGTAGGTGCCAAGCTGTGTACCCGTGAGCACCACCTCCTGGTGGCCCTCCTCCACCAGACGTCGTACCTGCTCAACCAGATAGTCTGAGGGCACGCTCCGCTCCCTGCCGCGTACCTTGGGCACAATGCAGTAGGCGCATACCTGGTCACACCCCTCCTGGATCTTCACCATGGCCCGTGTCCGCAGCGGTCTTGTCTCCTCTAGCGGCATCGGGCTGCCCGTGGAGCAGGACACCTCCCGTAGCCCTAGCGTCTCCGCCACCCGGTCTACCAGCCACTCCTTTTCGGTGTTGCCCACCACCAGGCCCACTCCGGCCACCTGGCCCAGGTGCTCCGGTGCGCGCTGGGCGTAGCAGCCGGTGGCTACCACCAGCGCCTCAGGGTATCGGCGGCGGGCGCTCCTCAGGGCCTGTCGCGCCTTCCGGTCCGCGGTGTGCGTAACGGTGCACGTGTTCACCACGTACACGTCCACCCCCTGCGGCTCCTGCGCCACCTGGTAGCCCGCGCGGACAAAACGACCGACCATCTCCTGGGTGTCGGCCTGGTTCAGCTTGCAGCCGTGGGTCTCAATGAAGACCCTGGGCTGCTGGGTCATCTCCCTATGTGAGCGACTTTCCATGGCGAAACTGTGGCCTATCCTACCATACAGAGATACATCTGAACTCCGTTGACAGAAAGGGCATCAAATAGAAGATGGGCAAGTGAGCCTATCATCGCTCTCGCTCTGAATACTCTAGGGGAGGAAACATACGTGGAGGCCAAGATCAAAGTCTACGGAACACCGTGGTGTCCTGATTGCAAGCGTGCCAAGCAGTTCCTGGGTGAGCAGCGTATCCCGTACCTGTGGATCGATGTCGACCAGGACCCGGACGGGATGCGATACATCGAGCGGGTCAACAACGGCAAACATATCATACCGACCATCCTCTTCCAGGATGGCTCCATCCTGGTGGAGCCCACGGATGCCGAGCTGGCTGAGAAGCTGGGCCTTCGCGTGAAGGCCTCCCGGCAGTTCTATGACGTGACCATCGTTGGCTCTGGCCCGGCGGGCCTCAGCGCCGCCATCTATGCCGCCCGTGAAGGAATGGAGCCTCTGGTCATCGAGCAGGGGGGTGTCGGTGGTCAGGCAGCCACCACCCAGGAGATAGAGAACTACCCCGGCTTCCCTGAAGCCATAAGCGGTGCCGTGCTGGCCCAGCGTTGGCAGTCCCAGAGCACGCGGTTCGGCGTCGAGGTGCTCCGGGCGCAAGAGGTGGTTGGCATCGATGAAGTTGGGGACTACCGTGTGCTCAAGACCAAATCTGGTCAGGAGTATTCCGCCTCCGCCGTCCTGGTGGCCACCGGCGCCCGCTACCGTCGCCTCGGTGTACCGGGAGAGGAGGATTTCATCGGCGCGGGCGTTCATTTCTGCGCCACCTGCGACGGCCCCTTTTACGAAGGGCAGGAGATGCTGGTGGTCGGCGGTGGCAACAGCGGCTTCCAGGAGGGACTCTTCCTCACCAGGTTCGCCAGCAAGGTGACCATCCTGGAGATGATGGACCGCATTCCCGCTAGCGCCATTCTCCAGGAGACGGCTGCTCAGAATCCAAAGATCGAGGTCCGTACCGGCGCTACTGTTCAGGAGTTCCGCGGCGATACCCGCCTACGCTCTGTGGTTATCAAGAACGTCAGCACGGGTGAGACGGAGGAGGCAACCCCGGGTGCGGTTTTCGTGTTCATCGGCCTGGAGCCCAACACCCATTTCCTCAAGGGCGCACTGGAGTTGGACGGCATGGGCTTCATCGCCACCAACCAGAGCCTGGAGACCAGCATCCCCGGTGTCTATGCCGCCGGCGATGTCAGGTCCGGCAGCACCAAGCAGGTGGCCAGCGCCGTGGGCGAAGGGGCCACCGCCGCCCTCACCATACGCTACTACCTGGAGCAGCTTGGCGTCCAGGCCAGGAGGATGGCCAGCTAGGACAGTGCTGGCACGCCACATGCTAGAATGGAAGTGAGCATGGAACCGAAAATCAAGGTCTATGGCACCACCACCTGCCCGGACACCCAGAGGGCAAGGAAGTTTTTGGGAGAGCATGGAGTTCCATACTCATGGATAGACGTGGATGCGGATCCAGAGGGCCTTCGCTTTATTCAGAGCGCCAATAACGGCGCGTCCGCTACCCCTACAATTCTCTTCGACGATGGCTCTGTGCTGGTGGAACCGACCGACGAGGAGCTTGCAGCAAAGCTTGGTCTTTAGACCTGTGTTCTGCCCGCGACTGATCTGCCCCACTCACTACAAGCTTTCTCAAGCGTGTCTAGAATTCCAGCAAAGCCCTACTCCGGCTTCTCCGCCAGCTCCACCACCAGGTTCACCAGCGTACGCACTCCTACTCCCGTGGAGCCGGTCACCAGGTAACCGCTGTCTTTGTCCACTCGGGCCGTCCCGGCAATGTCCAGGTGCGCCCACGGCACCTCCTCGGCAAACTCCGATATGAAGTAGGCGGCCGTAATCGCTCCCGCGGGCTGTCCCCCGGTGTTTTTGAGGTCGGCCACCTTGCTCACGATCTGCTCCCGGTACTCCTCGAACAGCGGAAGCTGCCACATCCTCTCTCCCGCTGCCTCGCTTGCCTTGAGCACCCGGTCGATCAGCGGCTGGTTGTTGCCCAGCACCGCCGAGGCCTTCGTGCCCAGGGCCACCCTGGCCGCCCCCGTCAGCGTGGCGATGTCCACCAGCCGGCGCTGCCCCTCCTGGCGGGCGTATCCGATGGCGTCGGCTAGGACCAGCCGGCCCTCCGCGTCCGTGTTCTCTATCTCGATACTCTTTCCGTTCATGGCGCGCACCACGTCCGCCGGGCGCGTCGCCGACCCTCCCGGCATGTTTTCCGTGGCCGCCACCAGCCCCATGACGTTGATCTTGGGCCTCAGCTGGGCTATAGCCTTCATAGCCCCTATCACCGCTGCGCCCCCGCTCATATCCCCCTTCATCTCGCCCATGCCCGCCGCCGGCTTTATGGAGATGCCGCCGGAATCGAAGGTGATCCCCTTCCCGCACAGCGCGATGTTGTTGGACTCGTTGGCCGGGTCCCCCCGATACCTCATGACGATCAGCTTGGGCGGCTGGTCGCTTCCCGCAGCCACTGCTAGCAGTGCGCCCATGCCCATCTCCGCCATCTGCGCCTTGTCGATCACCTCGAACTCCAGGCCGACCTCCTGTGCCACCCGTTGCGCCCTCTCCGCCATCTCCGTCGGGCTCAGGACGTTCGCTGGCTCGTTGCCCATGTCCCTGGCGATGTTGGTGGCTTCCGCAAGCACCCGTCCCATGTCCAGGCCTCGCTGTAGCGCCGCGACCTTGGCGTCGTCCCGCTCCACCACCTGTAACTCCTCCAACTCTCGCTGCTCATCCTCCTCCTTCCCGCTCTTGTAGCGACGGAAGGTGTACAGCCCCAGCAGAGCGCCCTCCGCGATGGCTTGCCCGGATGTCTCAGGTTCCATGCCGCCAATCCCCGCGCCGTGGGCGATGGTGGCCGCCCGTCGCACACCCAGCTTGCGCACGAAGCGAGAGGCGGTGCCCATCACCTGCCGCACGGTCTCCGCCCAGAACTTCTCCTGCTTCCCAAGGCCGGCCACCACCACCCGAGGGCTCGGCATCTTGCCCAGTGTGTGGATCAGGGTCATCTCTCCACGCTTGCCCTTGATCTCCCCATCGCTTATAAGGTCAGTAATGGCGCCGCCCAGGGCACTGTCCACAGCGCCGGTGGCCCCGCCCGGCCGCGTTACCCCCTCAAACAGGTTTACGATGACCGCCCCTGTATCCAGTGCGGTGATATCTCCGGCTACAGCCTTGGTCTCCACGCGCTCCTCCTTTTTCACAGTCTACCATCGCTTTTGGCGGTCCCGGTGCATCCGCCCTTGTAGCCCGCGGGATACCGCTGCGAAACTGCTTTCCACGGTCTACCATCGCTTTTGGCGGTCCCGGTGCATCCGCCCTTGTAGCCCGCGGGATACTGCTGCGAAACTGCTTTTCACAGTCTACTACGGCATTTAGCGTCCCTGATGCATCCACACGGTGATCTCCTTCACCACCGTGTCCACCACTGGTCCGATCTCCTCTGCGGTGTTTACCACATAGTGGCTGCGACCTATCGGCTCCACCCTCCGCCGCATCCGCTTGTACACCTCCCAGTCCGCGTCCGAGTGGTTGTGGCGCTCGTCATCCCGCGCACGATCCGACAGCCGGTTCTGTACCAGCTCTGCGGGTGCCTCCGTGAGCACCAGCACCAGCTTGGCATCCCACCGTTCAGCGATGTCGTACAGACGCCTCCTATGACGCTCCACCAGGTTGGTGGCGTCCAGAAGGGCCGGTATTCTGCGCTCCAGGAGACCATCTATAAGCTCATGGATGCACTGGAAGAGGTGATGTGTTCTCCGCGGCGGAGTATATAGGACACGGGAAAAGCTCCTTCCGCAACGCGTCCGTCTCCAGTATGGCCAGAGGAATGTACCCCGCTAGCTGTCGGCTGAAATAGGACTTGCCGGTGCCCGGGAGCCCGCTCACAGCTACCAGCACGGGATATGCCACCGGCTTCGGGAGTTGCCCCAGGCTCTCCAGAAGCCTGTGCTGCTCTACGGAAGGAGCATTGGTCTCCCTTTGCCGGTGTGTCATGGAGTAGCGCCTTGGCGTGTCCTGTGTCGCTGCCGTAGCTCGGCTCATTATAGGGTACGGAGTGAGGAGGTTCCATCTGCATCGCTCATCGCGCCTGGGTTGGCTCTCGGCCCAGGCACGGCCTTCTCACGGATGGTATCTTATCGTTTGCACGGGCTCGCAGCCACTGCCTGATGAGACTCTTGTAGAAGGTAAGAGGGCACCGTCTGGACGGCATCCTCACCTGCGCACAGGCTCGCAGGCCACTGCCTGATGAGAGATTTAAAACTTGAGAAAAACTTGAGAGAAGGGACCGCGTCTGTGCCGCAAAACGAAGCGTACATTGCCCTACGCGTCCAGGCCAACGCCAAAAGGAGCGAGGTGCTGGGCATGGCCCACGGTCTCCTGCGGGTCAGGGTTGCCGCCCCGGCCCGGGAGGGCAGGGCCAACGCCGCCGTCGTTGAGCTTCTTGCCAGATCACTCGGGGTGCCCAAGAGCCACTTGCGTATCCTTCGCGGCCATACCTCTCGGGACAAGCTGCTGGGGGTCCAGGGGATGAGTGATGGGCAGGTCCACGCCCTGCTAAATGCCAGGCTATCCGATGGCTGCTACTAATATCCTCTGGATGATGATGATAAGGATGAGGGCGATCATCGGGGTGAGGTCGAACGTGCCCATCCGCGGTATGATTCGCCGGATAGGAGCCAGGATAGGCTCCGTCACCGTGTAGATAAAGACCACGATCGGATTGTTGCCTGAAGTCGGGAACCAGGAGACGATAACTCGGGCAAAGATGGCGATGGAAAATACCATCCCCACGAATTCTATCAGCTCCCTCATGTCGCTTCTCCTAGAGTCTTGGCCTTCTCGTACGCCGCCATCACCGCATCCAGCACCGTCGCTCGCAACCCACCCTCCTCCAGCCTGCTGAGCGCCTCCGCGGTGGTGCCTCCCGGAGAGGTGACCATGTCCCGCAGCTCCGCCGGATGCCTCCCCGTTTCCAGGGTTAGCTTGGTGCTACCCAGCACCGTCTGCAGCACCAGCTTGCGCGCCATATCGCGGGACATCCCCATATACACCCCCGCGTCTATCAGGCTCTCTATGAACAGGAAGACGTAGGCCGGTCCGCTGGCGCTCAGCGCCGTGGCCATGTCGATATACTTCTCCTCGGCGACGTACACCTCTTCACCCAGGGTCTGTACGATCGAGCGGGTGGTCTCCCGGAACGCCTCGCTCACCGATGCCGCAGCCGTCCACACGCTCATGCCCGCACCTATCTGCGCCGGCGTATTGGGCATCACCCGGATGACTGCCTTATGCCTCAGCCCGGCGGCGATACTCTCCGTCCGCACCCCCGCGACGATGGACAGCACGGCCTGGTCATCGGCTATCTTCCCCGCCAGCCCGTGCATCACCTCGTCCAGGCTCTGCGGCTTGACGGAGAGGACCACCAGCTTACCGTAGCGCACCGCCTCCTGGTTGTCCGCCGTTGTGGAGACGCCGTATCCCTGGGCCAGGGCCTGGCGACGGGCCTCCACGGGCTCTCCAACGCACACCTCGCCCGCCTTGGCCAGCCCGTGACCAAGGATGCCTCCGATGATGGCCTCCGCCATCACGCCGCCACCTATGAAGGAGATGTTCACAACATTCGCTCTCTGCTGAAGGTTCCCGCAGCTTCCCGTTGACGTATCCGTCCGGAAGTTAGCCCATTATATCACTGAGCTTCCCGTGCGGCGGCGCTCGTGCCCTGCCATCGCGGCAGGCCCCGGCCGCTGGCCAGCAGCGCCGCCAGCCTGATGGCCTCCGCCATGCTCTCCGCCTGGGCCACTCCCTTCCCGGCGATGTCGAAGGCCGTACCGTGGTCCACCGACGTTCGGATCAGCGGCAGGCCAAGGTTCACGGCGATGCTCTGCTCGAACCCGTGCACCTTGACGGGGATATGGCCCTGGTCGTGGTACATGCAGAGCACCACATCGTATGTCCCATCTATGGCCTGGTTGAATATCGTATCCGCGGGTACAGGCCCCGTGACCCGCAGGCCCATCCGCTCCGCCTCCTCCACCGCCGGTCCTATGGCCGTGGCCTCCTCGTCGCCTAGCAGGCCGCCGTCGGAGGCGTGGGGGTTCAACGCCGCCACCCCTATCCGCGGTCGTGGGAACCCCCATTGCTGGAAGTAGCCGTTGGTGAGATGGATCTTATTGAGCACATTCTCCTTGGTGACGGCGTCACAGGCCGCCCGAAGCGAGCGGTGTGTGGTCAGGTGGACCACCCGCAGCTCACCGGAGATGAGCATAGTGGCTACCTCCGTTGCCCCGGTGAGCTTCTGTAGCAGCTCCATGTGGCCTATCTCTTTGAACCCTGCCAGTGCTGCCGCCGCCTTGTTTATGGGAGCGGTGGCCATCGCCTGCGCCTCGCCGGAAAGGCAGAGCCTTGCCGCACGGTCTATCCACTCCACGGAGGCCTTGCCTGCCTCCATGAAGACCTCTCCCAGGACGATGGCGTTGAGGTCCAGGTTGTGAGGGTCCAGCACCGCGATGGTATCCACGCTCGGGAGTGCTTCCGTGGCCGATTCCACCTCCACAACGGTGAGCCCCAGTCGCAGGCGGGCCGCCATGTCCCGCAGCACCGCAGCGCTCCCCACCACCAGCGGTGTGCACAGCTCACGGATATCCGCGCGGCCCAACGCCTTGGCCACCACCTCCGGCCCTATGCCGCACGGGTCTCCTAGAGTGACGGCTACTATCGGTCGCTGTTCCATCGCATCTCCCTCGCTCCCTTGACTCACCGATTATAGCAGGATGTCCCCTCAGAGAAGAGAAAAGTAGCGGCCCGCCGGGGGAGGACGGGCCGCTGGCGGGTGTCCCGGTGGGTGGTTCGGGACAACCCAAGGAGGAGGGGGATCGGCGAACGACACTCGATCGTCCTGATCGGCCCCGACCGGAGAGATCGGGGCTATCCCCGAGATACTTGGACGCTCCAGCAATAAGAGGAATAATGAATCACGCCGGAGCCATCCTGCATGGTTGCCCCGACGCTATGCCAGGGCAGCCGCTGCCAGGACGTGCTTCACGCTAGGCGTCTTCCAAGCCTCTATCTCTTGTAACCTCCCATCTGGTTGAATCCTATAGATCGCTCGGTCCAGCTTGATAAGGAACTGCTGGGCCTCCATGCCTGTCCACTGCCTCTCGTGTGAAAGGCAGAACTCGAAGTGTTGCAGGTTGCGCTGGAGCGCCTCCGGGGTCAGGTAGCCGGTGTCGACCACCACGATGGGCGGGCAGTTGAATGGGATGGTCCGGCAGTCCATCAGGTAGCGGTTGCAGGTGACCACCGCTCGTCCATCCTTCAACGCCTCCCAGATGGCGTCGCGCCCGCACTCGGAGAGGTGGACAGTGTCCGATCCCTCTCCTGTGAGCGATGGCAAGTCCTGGTCTATCAGCCAGCGAATCTTTTCTTGGAGCATGGCGTTTCTCTCCTTATAGGAACGCTTCCTCCACACCGCTGCCCGTCTCACCGCTACCCGTACTTTCTGGTCACCCCTTCCCTCTTTTCCTTGTTACCCATTCCCCTATGTCCCTGACCTTTCCTTGTTACCTTGACCCTATCCTCCTATGAGCCCCCTGACCTATTCTCCTTGTCACCTTGACCTATCCTCCTATGTCACCCTGACCTGTTCTCCTTGCCACCTTGACCCATTCTCATATGCCACCCTGACCTGTTCCCCTATGCCCCCCTGAGTCCCGATACATCGGGACTCAGGGTCTAAGTCCTCTTGTGCTCTAGGCATATGCTTCAGGTTTTTCGGTCCTCCCGACTGCTTCGGGACTCCCCCAGAATGACATGGCCCAGGGCTGACGTTTTCATCACTACCCCCCGCACTGGTTCCAGGCGCACGCCATGCACACCTCGCAACCCTCTTGGAACGCCGTGGGGCTCCCGCACTCCGGGCACGCGTGTCGCCCGTAGCCTCCATCGCCGTTCCCGTTGCCGTTCGCCTTGGCGGTTATGGGCAGGCCTATCTGTGCCCCGTAGGCCTCCCGCATCTCCGGCTCCCCGGCCTCTTTCATCAGCGTCATGCGCTTCAGCGCCAGGGCCACCGCATCCGGCGCCGACCGCACCTGCACCCCCTGGTCCCACACCGGGTGGCAGGTGATCCCCTGGAGCTGCTCCACGATCTGGTCCGGCCGTATCCCTGAGCGCAGCGCTATCGAGATCAGCCGGCTCACCGCCTCCAGGTTCGCCGAGTCGCAGCCCCCCGCCTTGCCCAGAGTCGTGAACACCTCGAACGGCTTCTCCTCGGCATCGAAGTTGATGGTCACGAACATGTTGCCGTGCCCTGTGCGGATCCGCTCGGTCACCCCGCGCATCTCCACCGGCCTATCCCTTGGCACCGGCTGCACGCCTACCACCCCCGCTGGGACCTCGGCTTCCCCTCGCTCCACCTGCAGCACCTGGGTCGGCTTGGAGCCGTCGCGGTAGATGGTGATGCCACTGCACTTGCTCTCGTAGGCCATCCAGTAGGCTTTGGCGACCTCCTGGGGCGTCGCCGAGTTCGGCATATTGATCGTCTTGCTGACCGCCAGGTCGGTATGCTCCTGGAACACGGCCTGCATCCTGATGTGGGTCTCCACACCTATCTCGTTGGCGACCTTGAACAGCCGCTTCACATCCTCCGGCACCTGCTCCAGGTGTTGGCAGGACCCCGTCTTCGCCACCTCCTCCATCAGCTCCTCCGAGTAGAACCCGCGCTCGTGTGCCATCCCCAGGAAGTAGGGGTTGACCTCCCGTAGCTGCTTGCCGTCCAGCACGTTCTTCACGAAGGCCAGGGCGAAGATGGGCTCGATGCCACTGGAAGCACCTGCGATGGCGCTGATGGAGCCCGTGGGCGCAATGCAGGTGCGCGTAGCGTTCCTCACCGGCACCTTTTCACGACACCCGGGGTAGGGGCCTCGCTCCCTGGCCAGCTCCACGGAGACCTCTCTGGCCACCCGGTTGATGGTGCCCATTACCCGGTCGGCCAGCTCTAGCGCCTCCTCCGAATCGTATGCTATTCCTAGCTGAATAAGGGCATCGTGCCAGCCCATGACCCCCAGCCCGGTCTTCCGGGTGGCCGCCACCGCCTCCCGGACCTCCTTGGTCGGGAAGTCGTTGATTGTCACCACGTTATCCAGGAACCGCGTCGCCGTGCGCGTCACCCTCTCCAGGCCCGCGAAGTCGAACTGGGGACGCTTTTCCTGACCACCTGAGCCTGCCGAAGGAGCCTGCCCTGAGCCCGCCGAAGGAGGAAGGACGAACTGGCCCAGGTGAATGGAGCCTAGGTTGCACGCCTCGTGGGCCAGCAGGGGCACCTCGCCGCACGGGTTGGTGCTGTCCAGGCTGCCCAGGTGCGGTGTCGGGTTGTGGCGGTTGGCCTCATCGATAAAGTAGATCCCCGGGTCGCCTGTCTTCCACGCCGATCGGATGATGTCGTTCCACATGTCCCGGGCGCACACCGTCTCCGTCACCTCGCCGGTGTGCGGATCGATGAGCGGCCACTCCTTCTGAAGCTCCACCGCCTCCATGAAGGCGTCCGTCATGGCCACGGAGATGTTGAAGTTCCGGGCCGTGACGTTGTCATCCTTCATGTGGATGAAATCCATGATCTCCGGATGGGAGACGTGCAGGATGCCCATGTTGGCCCCGTGCCGCTTGCCTCCCTGGGTGATCATATCGGAGAGGGAGCTGAGCATCTTGAGGACAGCCACGGCGCCGCAGGCCTTGCCCTGGGTGGTGGTGATGGGACTGCCCCGCGGCCGCAGCTTGCTGAAGGAGTACCCCAGCCCGCCTCCGAACTTCTGGATCATGGCGGAGGTGGTGGCCGCCTGCATGATGCTCTCCATGGTGTCTTCCACCGGTATCACAAAGCAGGCGGAGAGCGTTCCCTGGCCGGTCCCCGCGTTGAACAGGGTAGGGGAGTTCGGCATGAAACTGGTGGTGGCCATCATCTCGTAGAACGCCTCTTCCCAGGCGCCCCTGCTCTGCTGGGACTCCGGCTCCGCCACGGCGTGGGCCACCCGGCGGAGCAGTCCCTCCGGCGTCTCATCTCCCAGCAGGTACCGTGCCTTCAGGACGGTGATTGCGTTCTCGGTTAGGTTCGGCGTGGTCATTGCTATTTCCTTGGTCTCGGTATTCGGTCACGGATCTCAGTCTTATCAGGACTGCAGTCTTATCAGGAGTGCGACTCAGTACGCTAGGGCGTTCCGTCACCGTTATGAGCGTTTTTAATGCTCCGGTACAACCCCCGACTTAGGTCGGGGGCTTCATACAGGGGTGTCCCCTGGAGCCGATGCCTTTCTTCATGTTTGGTGCCATTGCTATCAACCGATTCTTCAGCAAATCTTTTCGTGGCGATCACTGGTTATCTCGGCCCTGTTCCTCTCGATGGGCGAAGGGTCGGAATGGCGGTGATGCCTACACCACACTCCGCGCCCTCTCCACTTCCGACCGTCTATCCCAGTAGACGTACCATGCCTTTGTCGCGGCTCTCCTCGCTTCCTCCGCTACCGACTGACGATCAAGCAAGTCCGGGGAGAGGTTGAATCGGACGATGTCGTCTGTGGATAAGGAAGGGCCGAATACCTCGGCAGCAAGGCGGTTAGCCTCTGCCTCTTTCCTTTTCCACGTCTCAAACGCTTCCTGAACAGGGTCCAACGTGTCCGCCTCCTTACTCCACATTCTGCTGCTTCCGTGGCCGGCCTCTGCGCCTCGGCGCTGGTCGCTGGGGCAGCCCGTTCTCCAGTGGAAACAGCGCCGGCTGGTTCTCCGGCGGCTGTCGTAGGGCCGACTCCCGTGCCGCCAGCAGCGAGTCCACCTCTGCCCGAAAGGTCTCGATGTCGGCAAAGTCTCGGTAGATGCTGGCGAACCGTATATAGGCCACCCGGTCCAGCCTGGTCAGCTGCTCCATCACTATCTCACCTATGGTCGTAGAGGGGATCTCCGCCCTGCCCAGACCCTGCAGCGTGACCTCTATGTCCGCCACCACCTTCTCGATGGCCCCCGTGGCCAGGGGCCGCTTGGCGCATGCCAAAAAGATGCTTTGCAGCAGCTTGTCCCGGTTGAAGTTCTCCCGGCGGCCGTCCCGCTTCACCACCTGCAGGGCGGTGGTCTGCACCCGCTCGTACGTGGTGACCCGCAGGCCGCACTGGAGGCACTCCCGCCGACGGCGGATGCCATCCCCAGCATCCCTGGAGTCGATGACCCGAGACTCGTTATGGCCGCAATAAGGGCATCGCATTGGAGGTTTACCACAAGCTGTTGTATAGTTAAGCCTCTTCTCCACCACGAGTGGTAGAGAAAAACAATGGGATTGTGCCACCTATTATAACACTTGTCAAGGGGGATAAGGCCGCTATTTGGGGGTTGAGCGGGAGACACACTCAATATCTTGTGGTGAAAGGACCCTGGTGGCTCGGTTGAGCACGAAGCGTATTCGTAGAGGAAGAAGTGCGATCGCCTTGGTAGAAAGAAGGAAAGGCTGGTGAAAAATGGTGAAGAGTTCGTGAAAAGAGTGAAGGAATAGTGAAGAAATTATGAAAAAGGGGTGAAGGGCTCACATGAGGGAGGGGGTGGGGAAGGGCTTGTGAAGTGGGGAAGGGCTTGTGAAAGGGAAAAAAGAGGACCCGGGGGGCATATGCCCCCCGGGCTGATTGAGAGGCTTCCCCGAGGGAGGGACATCGGGGCTGCCTCGTGCGGTTCTCCGACCCTACTATGATGTATTTGGAGTAGCTTTGACCAAAGGATTGAAGGCCGGAGAATGTTATTCAGTGGATCAGAGGCCGTTGGTTGCGGCCCGCCTCCTCAGGCTGGGGTGCCGTCGGAGAAAGGGTGGAATGTCCAGGTCCTCATCATCCAGTGATGTCAGGTCAAGCTGCGAGAAGATCAGGTCCCGCTCAGGAATCAGGGACTCTGTGGCGGGAAAGCCGGTGGCGATAATGGTGATCTTTACCTCATCGTCCAGCTTGGTGTCTTTGACCATACCGAAGATGATATTCGCGTTGGGGTCCACCACCTGCTCTATAACCGCAGCCGCGGCATGGACCTCGTGCAGCGTCAGATCCTCTCCACCCGTCACATTGAACAGCACCCCCTTGGCGCCCTCTATGGACACGTCCAGGATCGGGCTGGCTATGGCCGCGTTCGCCGCCTCCACCGCTCGGTTCTCTCCCCTGGCGGACCCTATGGCCATCCATGCCTGGCCCGCTCCGCTCATTATCGCCTTGATGTCCGCGAAGTCCAGGTTGATCTCTCCTGAGATGGTCACCAGTTCGGCTATGGACTGCACTCCCTGGCGCAGCACGTCGTCCGCCAGCCTGAAGGCCGCCTCGGCGGTCACATCCTCCTCGCACAGCACCAGCAACCGGTCGTTGGGAATAACGATCAGCGAGTCAACCTTGTCACGAAGCTGCTGAATCCCGTCCTCCGCCTGCTTGCGCCGCTTCAGACCCTCGAAGTCGAACGGCCTGGTCACCACCCCTATCGTCAGTGCACCCGTCTCCTTGGCGATCTCCGCCACCACCGAACAGGCGCCCGTCCCGGTCCCGCCTCCCATGCCGGCCGCAATGAAGACCATATCAGAGCCCCGCAGCGCCTCGTACAGCTCCTCCCGGTTCTCCTCCGCCGCCTCTCTGCCCAGCTCCGGGTTTCCGCCTACTCCCAGGCCACGGGTCAGCTTATCCCCCACACGGACCTTCATAGGGATATCTGATCTGACAAGGTGTTGTGCATCGGTGTTTATCGCAATATACTCCACTCCCTGGAGCCGCTGGGAGTACATGCGCGCAACGGCGTTACAGCCGCCCCCGCCCACGCCTATAACCTTGACCGTGGCCACACCGTTCATCTCCGGTTCGTGATCCAGACCCTGCGAGTTCTCCATTAACATAACGCCCTCCTTACTCCTGGCTCTTGGAGCCGATAAACTTGGATAGCCACCGCAGCCAGCGCCGCCCCTTCTCAAGGGACTGCTTCCCGTTGCGGTGTACGTAGGCCTCCTGCTCTACCGGGTGACGGATTCCCCACAGCAGAATGCCTACGCTGGTTGAATAGGTCGGACTCTGTAGCTCCTCAGGGAGTCCCGGGATAGCGCGCGGTGCCGCTATCCGTACCGGGCCGGGGAGCATCTCCCTGCTCAGGGTCTCCCAGCCGGCCAGGTTGGCGGCGCCGCCCGTGAAGACCACGCCCGCCGGCGGCATCTTCTTCAGCCCTGCCTCCCGTATCTTCAGAAGGACAAGGCGTAGCAACTCCGCTCCACGATCGTACAGGGTCCTGCACAGCTCGCGTCGCCGGATACGGTAGGGCATCTCCTCGTCGCCCCCTTCTACCTCCACCCACTCCTCCGGATCGATACCATCCGGTAGTGCGTATCCAGCCTCAAGCTTGGCACGCTCCGCTGCCTGGTAGGGGACTCCGCAGGCTACCACCAGATCGTTGGTGAACTGGAAGCCGGCTACCGGCAACACCGCGGTATGGCACATAATACCGTCGCTGAAGATGGCCAGGTCCGTCGTGCCGCCTCCAATGTCTATCAGCACTACGCCCATCTGCTTCTCATCTCCGGAGAGGACCGCCTCCGCGCTGGCCAGGGGCTCCAGAACCATGCTCCCCATAGAGACGCCTGCCCCCTCCACCGCCCGTACCACATTGTCCAGGGAGGCCGCCTCTCCTATCACCGCATGAGTCTCCACTGCAAGCCGTTTCCCCATCAGTCCCACCGGATTGCGTATCCCCTGGATGTTGTCCAGCTGGAACGACTCGGGAATCACGTGGAGAAGCTCCTGCCCGGAGTTGACCTTGGGGTGTGACTGCTTCACCACCTGCTCCATCTCTCGCACAGAGATGGAGGACCCGCCCTCTCCTCTACCATTATTGAGCGTCGCCGTTGTGTGAACACTAGTGATGTGGGTCCCGGTGACGCCGATGCATGCCTTGGGCACCTCCTGGTCAAGCGTGCGTGACGCCATGGCCACCGACGCTTCAACGGCTCCCTGCATCTCCTCCAGTCCCACCACCAGCCCCTTTCGCATCCCAATGGAGGGCGCAACGCCCGTCCCCACCACCTCCAGCTCCCCGTCAGACGAGACCCGTGCTATCAGGGTGCACACCTTGGTGGTTCCCACGTCTATGGACATATAGAGCTTGTCGTTCATCATTCTGGTCCCTCCCTCTCTCTACTCCGCTGTATGGGACCTCTCGTTCGTCGCGGAGATTGGGTAAGGGAGGTCGGTGCTTGAGGGCTTTTGACTAGGCCTTTTTGAAGTACCCCTCGTGGAGGCTCCATCGACCGTCATCCAAGCTACCGCCTCCCTTAATCCAATCCCACTAGTTCAACTCCCCGGTTCCCAGGGATCTGCTCACACGCAACCGTGCACTCCGTATCCGGGGGTTCCTCTGGACCTCCTCTGCCGTCGGTTTGACCACCTTCCTGGTCAACACCTGTACCGTGGCTTTGTGGCCACACATGCATTGGGGTAGCTCCGGAGGACAGATACAGTCCCGCGACTCTCTTTGGAGGAATAGCTTCACCACCCGGTCCTCTAGCGAGTGATAGGCGATGACCGCCAGACGCCCGCCCCGTTTCAGGATGAGGACCGCTTGGCCCAGCGCCGACTCCAAGCTCTGTAGGTCGTTGTTGACCTGCATCCGGATCGCCTGGAAGGTTCGCGTGGCCGGATGGAGCCGCCGCCCGCGCCGCGGAACCACCTCCTCTATTATACGCGCCAGCTCCTCGGCCGTTCCTATCGGCCGACTACGGACAATGGCCCGGGCGATCCTCCTGGCCTGTGGCTCCTCGCCATAGGTGGTGACCATCCGTGCCAGCTCGTCGGCGGACATCGTGTTGACCACGTCCCATGCGGTGAGCCGCTGGCTGGGGTCCAAGCGCATGTCCAGGGACGATTCATCTCGGAAGCTGAACCCTCGGGACTCCTGGTCCAGTTGAAAGGAGGAGAGCCCCAGGTCGAACAGTATGGCCGTAATGGGATGAAACCCGTGGCGCTCTGCGATGCGCTCCAGGTTGGCGAAGTTGTCATTTTCCAGAGCCACCCGCTCTCCATAATGACCCAGCCGATCCCGGGAGCGCTCCAGCATCTCCGGATCGGCATCTATGCCCAGGAGCCTCCCGTTGGGAGCGGTGGCCTCCAGCAGATCGATGGCGTGTCCGCCATCTCCCACCGTGGCATCTATCCACCGATCACCAGGGATCAATTCAAGGAGGTCACGCACCTCTCTTATAAGGGCGGGATTATGGTATCTTCGCTGAACGGAGGAAGAGGACATGGTGCTACCGTTGATGTTTCCATATACGCAGCTGTATCTGAGGAGGCTGCGTACCCTCTGAAATTTACTGATTACGCTGTTTTTTACCATATCTTCTGATGGATGTCAACCCCCTGGGAAGTAAATTAGTAAACTATCCGAGTTCTACTACCCTACAAATAGCGAAAACAAACGTCTGTTCTGATTCCAGCGCTGGAATCAGCCCTGCTCATCGTTCGACAGACTCTCTCCTACTCTCCTACTCTTCTTCTGTCATGCTGAGGAGGTGGTCGAACTCCTGGGCCTCCAACATCCTTCAGCCAGAGTTTATCCTGAGCGGAGCCGAAGGGAAGCATCTAAGGCATCAGCCGCAAGCTACTCTATGATAAGATGAGCGCACGGCATGGTTACCTTTGGGATACTTACCAGCAGTGACCAGGGAGCTCGGGGAGAGCGGGAGGACACCAGCGGCCAATGCATCCGGGACATCCTCACCGCCGCAGGCTTCCAGGAGCGTCACTATGAGGTGGTGCCGGACGAGCAGCCCATCCTGGAGCAACGCCTCCGCTCCTGGTCCGACCAGGACCGACTGGACCTTATCGTCACCACCGGCGGCACCGGCCTGACCTCACGGGACGTGATACCGGAGGCCACCCGCGCCGTCATCCACCGAGACGTCCCGGGCATGGCGGAGGCCATGCGCATTCAGACCCTCAAGCACACTCCTCTGGCCATGGTCAGCCGCTCCATCGTCGGCGTTCGGGGAAGGACCCTCATAATAAACCTCCCCGGTAGCCCCAAGGCCGTGCAGCAGTGCCTGGAGGTGCTCATGCCCGCCATTCCCCATGCTCTGGAGATGCTCTTGCAGCATCCGCCTCCCCATGGCCACGGATAGCACGCGTTTTGCCATCGTATAGGTACAATGGGTGGAGAGGCCCCCTGCCTTAGCGCCATGACCTCGTACGCGCCACGGAGAAGGTAACAATGCGCATCCATATCTTTACCCTCTTCCCTGAGATGTTCCCGGGGCCTCTGGACCAGAGCATCCTCGGGCGTGCCCGCTCAAACGGTCTCCTTGACGTGCGCCTCCACAACATCCGTGACCACGCTCACGGCCCCCACCGCACGGTGGACGACTACCCCTACGGCGGTGGCCCCGGCATGGTCTTGAAGCCTGAGCCCATCTTTGAGGCGGTCGAGTCGGTGCTGGGGAGCACGTCACCCGGCTTCCCCTTAATACTGCTTACTCCCCAGGGAGACCTCTTCACCCAGGCCATGGCCCAGCGCCTGGCCGCACAGCCGGTCCTCGTGCTCCTGTGCGGCCACTATCAGGGCGTGGACGAGCGAGTGCGCCAGCACCTGGCCACCCAGGAGCTCAGCATAGGTGACTACGTTCTCACCGGGGGAGAGATCGCGGCCATGGTGGTAGTGGACGCCGTGGCCAGGTTGCTCCCCGGAGCCCTGGGCTCTGAGGAGGCCCCCGCCGCTGACTCCCACGCCTCCGGGCTCCTCCAGCACCCTCACTACACACGGCCGCCGGAGTTCTGTGGCTTGACCGTGCCCGAGCTCCTCCAGTCCGGGAACCACCAGGAGATCGCCCGTTGGAGGAGAGAGCAGTCCTTGCGACGGACCTGGCAGCGGCGGCCTGATCTCCTGCAGCGGGCCTCTCTCTCCCAGGAGGAGCGTCGCTTCCTGGATGACCTGGACCCAGAGGGCAATGACGCTGACTCGGGACACTCTCACAGATAGCCGTACTTGACAATCTGGCTAGGTGTCCCTATCATCCCTAACGATAATACCCGTTGCAGGATGGTGAATCCCAACGGCACACAGACGTAGGAGGACAGGGTGGTTAATGTTCTCGTTGCGTCTCGTATAGCACTCTTAGGAGGAGGCTAGATATGATCGGTCTTTTTCTCGTCCTTCTAGCGGCACTGCTGTTCGCCCAGTCCTGGTACCTCCTCGGTCTCTACTCGGATGCCCGCACCTTTGGACTCATAGTAGGCGCTTTGGCTCTGGGCATCGCCGCCTCCGCCCTCGGCAGCTTTGAACCTGTGCTTCTGACCCCTGATGCCTTGCTGCCCGTCATTGCCATCCGGGGCTACATCCTTCTCTGGGCGGTGTACGGCGCCGTGGTGGCCGCACATGGCCTGTGGGGCTATGAGGAGCGTGCCATTGGCTACCACGCCCTCTTCCTCTGGGCCGTTTCCATGATCTACGTCATCCTTCCCTGGACATTCGACAAAGAGATGATCTCCAATCAGGCGGCCATCGTTATCAGCGGCTCCTCCGTTATGCTATCCATTCTCTCTGCCATGGTCTTCTTCCACCTGGCCGTACCCTTCCGGGAGCTCCGTACCGTGGCCGGCTGGTTCCTACTCATCGGGTCTGTCTTTATTGCCATTTTCGGGCTGTCCGTGTTCCTTGATATAGTCCCAGATTTCTTCATAGACTAGGGCGGGCCCCCAACTCCCGTAACCCCCATGGACCTCGAGCAGCTACTGGAGGCGTGTGAACAGGAGGAGGAGCGGCTCCTCTGGGAGGGGACATTTGCCCAGTACCTCCGCATGGTCACGGAGCAGACGTCCCTGGCCCGGCTCTCCCACACCCGCATCTACGACATGATCCTGGCCCGCGGCGTGGAGACCGGCCCCCACGGCGAGCGTGTCTACGGCCTGTTCAAGGGCAATATCCATGGCCTTGAGGCGCCGTTGGACCGCCTTGTTCAATACTTTGCCTCTGCTGCCAAGGGGTTCGAGGTCAGGAAACGTATCCTGCTGCTCCTCGGTCCACCCGCCAGTGGCAAGTCCTCCATAGTCAACCTGCTCAAGCAGGGTCTGGAGGAGTACACCCGTGATGATGACGGCGCCGTCTACACCATCAAGGGCTGTCCCATGCAGGAGGAGCCTCTCCACCTCATACCCAGAGAGCTGCGGCAGCAGGTGGAGGAGCAGTTCGGCCTCCACATCGAAGGCGACCTCTGTCCCCGCTGTGGCTATGCCCTTCGCCACGACTACGACGGCCACATCTCCCAGGTCCAGATACGGCGTGTCGCCCTCAGCGAGCGTGAGAGCACGGGTATCGGCACCTTTGTCTCCTCCGACCCCGGCAGCCAGAACCTCAGCCTCCTGGTCGGCAGCATCGATACCAGCCTCTTGGGTGCAGATAGGGTGGAGGCCGCAGGTCGTGCCTACCGCCTGGACGGAGAGCTGAACGTCGCGAACCGAGGGCTCATGGAGTTCTCCGAGTTCTTCAAGACGGAGGAGTCCCTCCTCAGAGTCCTCCTGGGACTCGCCCAAGAGCAGGTCATCAAGATGGGGCGCTTCGGCTCCGTCTACGCAGATGAGGCTATCATTGCCCACAGCAACGAAAGGGATTACCAGGAGTTCGTCGCCAATCCCAAGACCGAGGCCCTCCTGGACCGGATCATCACCGTGAAGATCCCGTACAACCTCCGGGTCAGCGAAGAGCAGCTCATCTACGACCAGATGCTAAAGGCCACGGGCTTTCGTGAAAACGGCGTCCATATCTCCCCTCTGGCCGTGCCCGTCATCGCCACCTTCGCCGTCCTCTCCCGCCTGGACCCCCCGGAAAAGCAGGGCATGTCCCCCGCCGACAAGCTCCGGCTCTACGACGGACAGCACGTGGCCCCCTACTCTCGTGATGACCTCATGGAGATGCAGGAGGACAACCCGGACGAAGGCATGAAGGGCATCTCCCCCCGATATGTCATGAACAAGCTCTCCAACGTGGTCACTGAAGGCGCTCAAGGATGCGTCTTTGCCCTGACGGCCCTCGACACCCTCTGGGGAGGCCTCGGCGAGCATATCACCCTGGCCGCCGGTGATCGTGCCCGTCACGTCGCCCTCCTTCAAGAGGCCATCAAGCAGTACGACCACATGGCACGCACGGAGGTGCGCCGCGCCTACGTGGATGACTTTGTGCGAGAGGCTGGGGAGCTGTTTGATGTCTACTGGGCCAGCGTCCGTGCCTACTGCCAGGAGGGCAACATGGTCGATCCCCAGACCGGTGTGGAGACCGCGCCGGATGAAAAGGTCATGCGCAGGTTGGAGGAGGTACTGGTCATCACCGAGCGGAACAAAGCCAAATTCAGGCGTCATGTCTATGACACACTGACCACGGCAGAAGGCTTGGGCCAGAAGCCGACCTTCATAACGGACCCGCAGCTCCGTGAAGGCGTTGAGCGGATGCTCTTCCCCGGCCCCAAGGAGCTGGAGCACACCCTCTTCCCCGGTGGGCGACGCCGTAATGTTGAGGAGGAGCGCCGCAGGGCCGCCATGCAGCAACGGCTTGTGCAACAGCACGGCTACTGTGATGACTGCGCCAAGGACCTGTTGGACTTCGTGGGGTTCAGCCTCCGCGGCGGCCAGGCCGTCCGGGTCACCCGGGCCAACAGGGTTCGTTGGGAGTGGAAACTACACTAAGGGACGCTCTGCCCCTGCTTCCGTGGCGTATCGCGGCTCTGCTCACCTCATAAAGGGAGCACTGAGAACCTGAACCTGTTCCTGGATACGTCTCTTTACACCGTAGCGCCTCTCAGCCACACTCTCTCTGGAGAGCTATCGTGAGCCTGGATACCCTTGTACCTCTTTACACCGTAGCGCCTCTCAGCTACACTCTCTCTGGAGAGCTACCGTGAACCTGGATACCCTTGTACCTCTAGAACTCAATCCAAACGTGTCGGACTTCCAGCCGGGCGACTCTGTCCGGGTGAGCCTCCGTATCGTTGAGGGGGAGCGGGAGCGGGTACAGCTCTTTGAGGGCGTAGTGATCCGACGCCAGGGTAGGGGGCCGTGCGCCTCCTTCACCGTGCGTCGGTTGGCCCACAGCATCGGCGTGGAGCGTACCTTCCCCCTCTATTCGCCTCGCCTGGAGAAGGTGGAGGTCATACGGCGTGGCCGCGTGCGCAGGGCCAAGCTCTACTACCTCAGAGGTCGCACCGGCAGAGCGGCGCGTATCAAGGAGCGGAGCGATCGCCGCTAGCCATATACAAGCGTCGGACTCCTTTCCCGTCCTTTTTCGAAGCTTCCAACCACGGCCATCGCCGCCGGTCATGGAGTAGCCCATGTCCTTCGCTGAGGTGGCGGTTGACGCCCCCATACGGCCGGGCCGCACCTTCTCCTACTCCGTACCTGATCACCTTAGCGTCCACCCTGGCCAGATGGTCCAGGTCCCCTTCGGCCCCCGCATGGCGGATGGCATCCTCTTCGAGGTCTCGGACACCGCGCGCTTCTCCCCCGTCCGGCCCATAGAGGCTGCCGGTGGTCCTGAGCCACTGCTTTCGCCCATTCAGTTAGACCTGGCCCGCTGGATCAGCCACTACTACCTCTCCTCCCTCTTCGCCACCGCCGCTCTCATGCTCCCCTCGGAGTTTCGCGGCCGCACCCGGTCCTTTCTGGCTCTCCCTGAACACCGGGCTCCCAGGGAGCCGAGCGACCCTCAGTGGGAGCGCGGGGTTACTCTCCTTGGCCACCGCCCGCGGGCGCGGCTCGCCGAGGAGGTGCTTCGGCGCGCCCTCGGGAGTGGAGCCGAGCGCCTCATCGAGCGATGGGTCCGCCGCGGCCTCCTAGTGCGTACCTGGACCTTCAAAAGGCCCAGGATACAGCCCACCGCCGCCAACACCACCTCCAAGGCCCAACCTGCGGAGCCGCCGCTGCCCGCCACGCCTCTCCAGGCCCACGCCGTTAGGGAGATTCATGGCGCTCTGGAGTCCCGGAAGAGCGCCACGTTCCTTCTCCAGGGAGTCACCGGCAGCGGCAAGACCGAGGTCTATCTGCAGGCCCTGGCCCGATGCCTGGAGCAGGGTCGGCGCGGAATTGTCCTCGTCCCGGAGATATCCATGACGCCCCAGGCGGTGCAGCGCTTCCAGGCGCGGTTCCCCGGCAGGGTCGCCGTCCTCCACAGCGGCCTCTCAAGCAGCGACCGCCGCCGCACCTGGTGGGACATCCGCCACGGCCGTTTTGACGTGGTGGTCGGCCCGCGTAGCGCCCTCTTCGCTCCCGTCGAGCACCTTGGCCTCGTCGTCATCGATGAGGAGCACGAGTGGACATATAAACAGCAGGACGCAGAGCCCCACTACCACGCCCGGACCGTGGCGCTCTACCTGGCCCGGCTGACCGGCGCCGTGGTCGTCCTGGGCAGCGCCACCCCGGATGTCGTCACCTACCACCGCGCAAAGCAGGGTAGGGGAGTGCGCCTCCTGGAGCTTCCCTACCGCATCGGCGAGAGTGCGGCTCCCCGTCCCCTGGCGCAGGTGAGCATTGTGGACATGCGTCAGGAGCTCAAGGATGGCAACCGCAGCATCTTCAGCCGCCCTCTCCAGGAGGCGCTTCTGGATGTAGTCCGCCGCGGGGAGCAGGCCATACTCTTCATCAACCGTCGTGGTGCCGCCGGAATCGTCCAGTGTCGCGACTGTGGCTACGTGCTGCGGTGCCGGAGCTGTGATATCCCCCTTACCTACCACGCCGATCCTGAGCGCCTCCTCTGCCACCAGTGCAACCGGAAGTCAGCCGTCCCTCAGCGGTGCCCCAACTGCCGCAGCCATCGTATTCGGTACCTGGGCCTGGGCACACAGCGAGTCGTCCAGGAGTTGGAAGCACTGCTCCCCGGCGTAGCCGTCCTGCGTTGGGACAGGGACATGGCCGTTTCCGGGCGGGCCCAGGAGACTCTGCTGGAGCGGTTCGCCAGGGGAGAGGCCCAGGTGCTGGTGGGCACGCAGATGGTGGCCAAGGGGCTGCACGTCGTCGGTGTGACCCTGGTGGGTGTTGTCCTCGCCGATATCGGGCTTCACCTGCCCGATTTCCGCGCCGGTGAGCGTGTCTTCCAGCTCCTCTGCCAGGTGGCCGGACGGGCGGGACGTGGTGCAAGGCCGGGCATTGCCATCGTGCAGACCTATCGCCCTGACCAGTACGCCGTGGCCGCCGCTACCCGCCAGGACTACGGTGCCTTCTATTGCCAGGAGATCGGCTTCCGGCGCACCCAGCGCTTCCCTCCCTTCACCCGCCTCATCCGGCTCCTCGTGACCCACACTAACGCCGGACGCTGCCAACGGGAGGGCCAGCGCCTGGCCCAGGCCCTGCGGCATCAGCGGGAGGCCTGGGGCCTCTCTGAGGCGGACCTCCTGGGCCCTGCGCCCGCCTATCCCTCCCGCGTCCGTGGTCGCTACCGGTGGCACCTGCTCCTGCGCGGCACCGACCCCCGGCTGCTGCTGGACAAAGTAGAAGTGCCCCAGGGCTGGACCGTGGATGTAGACCCCGTCAGCGTGCTGTAGCTTCGCGCCTGTGCACAGCCGTGCTCCGGTAAGATCGCTTGCATTTCACGCATGCCAATGCCACAATTGCGCCTGCCCTGGGCCGTATGTAGGAACCAGCTATCAGCTAAGGACCACAAGGACTATGACTCGTAGTGGAGCCGAGTACATCCGGGCGTTGCAGGACGGTCGCGCCGTCTACCTGGACGGCCGGAAAGTAGAGGACGTGACCACTCATCCTGCCTTTGCGGAGGCGATCAAAACCGTCGCTCATCTCTACGATATCGCCAACGACCCCTCCAATCGGGAGCTCATGACCTTCCCGTCGCCCCAGGATGGCAGGCCGGTCAACAAGGCCTACCTCATCCCACGCACCCAGGATGACCTGGTCCACCGCCGCAAGGCCCACAAGCGCTGGGCCGATGCCACCTACGGCCTGCTCGGACGCTCGCCTGACCACGTCGCCTCCTTCATCGCCGGGTTCGCCGGCTCCGCCGAGCTCTTTGGCCGCGGTGGAGAGCGGTTCGCCCAGAACATCAGGCGCTTCCACGCGCAGGCCGGGGACCGGGACCTCTTCTTGGCCTATACCATTGCCCATCCCACCGTCGACCGCTCCAAGCCGGCCCACCAGCAGCCAGAGCCTAACCTCTACACCAGCGTCTATAAGGAGCGTGACGACGGTGTGATCATGCGCGGTGCCATGATGATCGGCACCGCCGCCGTCATAGCCGATTACACATTCGTATCGGTCATCTTCCCCCTGGTGCCTGGAGACGAGGACTACGCCATCTCATTCGTCGTTCCAAACAACGCCCCGGGCCTGAAGATCTACCCGCGTCGTCCCTATGCCGTCGGGCAGACCAGCGTCTTCGACTACCCCCTCTCCACGCGCTTCGACGAGACGGACTCCCTGGTCGTCCTTGACGACGTCTTCATCCCGTGGGAGGACATCTTCATCTACCGGGACATAGAGCTTACCAGGGGCCAGTGGTCTGAGACCGCCGCTCACGTCCTCGGCAACACCCAGGCCCTGGTCCGCTTCTGGTCCAAGCTCCAGTTCCTGGTCGGCCTGGTGAAGCGCATCTCGGACCGCAGCGGGACCTCCGCCAGGCCGGAGACCCAGGCGCAGCTTGGCGACCTCGCCGCCCGCGCATCCCTGGTGGAGGGGCTGGTCCTGGCGGCGGAAGCCAACCCAATCGTGGATAAGTTCGGCGTCATACAGTCCAATCCGGCGTTCATGCACGCCAGTCAGACGCTTCAGACCACCATCTACCCCGAGGTCATTGAGCTGACGCGCAACATGATGGGCGGCAGCCTCATCCAGCTCCCCTCCTCCGCGGCCGACTTCGCCAACCCGGAGATCGCCGCGGACATGGCCCGCTACGTCCGCTGGCCCGGCGTTGACGCCGAGGAGCGTGTCAAGCTGCTCAAGCTCCTGTGGGACCTGATAGGCTCCGAGTTCGGCGGCCGCCACCTCCAGTACGAGCTCTTCTACGCCGGCGCGCCCCCCGTGGTCAAGGGCCGGGTGTTTCGCGCCTACAACTGGGCGGATGCGGAGCGCCTGGTTGACCAGTGCCTGGCCAGCTTCGATCTCTCCACGTAAGGTGCCTCCGCACCCTCTCCACGGCTTCCAGAGGAGCCCCAGGACGGCATTCCGTCTTTACACCCCTCACTCCCTCCCCGTATAATGGCTTCGAATTTCGTAGCAGAGAAGCTGCCTTCCAATCCCATCTCACGAGGTAATATCCTTGGCCGTCCTCCCTCTGCGGCACCTGCCTGACCCGGTCCTGCGCCAGAAGGCCAAGCGTGTCAGAAACATCGATGCCGCTTTGCTCAGGCTCATCGACGATATGATCGAGACCATGCGCGCCGAGCAGGGCGTCGGTCTGGCTGCCAACCAGGTTGGCGTCCTCTACCGTGTCGTCGTCATCCAGCTCCCGGAGGATGAGGAGGCCCGTGTCCTCATCAACCCGGAGATCACCCGCCGGGAGGGAGAGCGGGAGTTGGAGGAGGGGTGTCTGAGCATCCCCGGATACCGTGGCCTCATCACCCGCTCCCTCACCGTCCGCGCCAAGGCCCTGGACCGGAGCGGCAAGATCGTGCGTATCAAGGCGGACGATCTGCTGGCCCAGGCCCTGGAGCATGAGACCGACCACCTCAACGGCACCCTGTACATCGACCATATAACCAGCCCTGAGGACCTTCGTAAGATGGAGCCCGAGGATGATCTGGCGGAGGACGAGCCGTCTGATGATGGGCCGTCACAGGACCGGATGAAGGATGAGCAGACAGCCGCGGCTACCGCTTGATGTCATATGGACCCGGTGATGAAATCGTGAAAGCAAATGTCCTCCATCGGCCCTCCCAGGAAACCGTCGCCCTCTTGCAAACGGTGGTTCAGGTTCTTCCACCGCCAGAGGAGGCGTACCTGGTCGGAGGCTTCCTTCGGGACGCCCTCTTGGGCCGCGCCACCCATGACATCGATATTGCCATAGCTGACGACGCCCTTCCCGCGGCCCGCCGTCTGGCCGATGCCCTCGGCGGTGCCCCGGTGCTCCTGGACGAGCCCCGTCGTATCGCACGCGTGGTGCTCGATGAGGGTGACGGCATCCGGCACCTGGACGTGGCCTCACTCCAGGGCGACCTCCACCAGGACCTGGCCCGCCGCGATTTCACCATCGACGCCATGGCCGTGCCCCTGCACCTCTACCTTACCGGCCACTGGCAGGGTGGTATCCTGGACCCCTTTGACGGTCGCCAGGATTTGGAGCGGGGCGTTATCCGCGCTCTCAACCCTGCCGTTTTCCAGGACGATGGTGCCCGCCTTCTCAGGGCCGTGCGCCTGGCCTCCCTTCTGGGATTCAAGCTGGAAGAGAGCACCCGTAGCCTTATCCAGCGGGATGCCGCCGCCCTGGACGGTGTCTCTGCCGAACGGCTGCGGGATGAGCTCCTGGCCATCCTTGCCATCCCCGGCGCCTCGGCAAGCGTATATCTTATGGACGACCTGGGACTGCTGTGCAGGCTGGTGCCTGAGCTGGAGCAGGGTCGTGACATACAGCAGCCCAAGGAGCACTACTGGGATGTATTTCGGCACAACGTGGAGACGGTGGGCGCCGTTGAGAGCCTCCTGGAGCGACGGTGGGACCCGCCCTGGGTGCTGGACCAGGTGCCTTGGGACGGCGCGCAGGAGGAGCACTTTCGGGAGGTCGTTAGCGATGGCCACACCAGGGCGACCCTGTGCAAGCTGGCAGGCCTCCTTCACGATGTGGCCAAGCCCGCCACCAAGACCGTGGAGCCCTCGGGTAGGATCCGGTTCCTTGGCCACAACACCCAGGGTGCGGCCATCGCCCGGTCCGTGCTGCAACGGCTCCGTTTCAGCGGACGAGGAGTGCAGATGATTGAGCTCATGGTGGACCTTCACCTGCGCCCCGGCCAGATGAGCCAGGGTGTGGAGCTCCCCACGCCCCACGCTGTCTACCGGTTCCTCAGGCGTGCTGGAGACGTGGCCCTAGATGTCATCTACCTGAACCTGGGCGACTACCTGGCCGCCAGAGGTGCGTATCTGGAGCGAACCGAGTGGTCTGCCTACGCCGGCATGGTTCGCCATATCCTGGAGACCGGACGTAGCCAGCAGCAGACCGTCGCGCAGCCCAGACTCCTGGATGGGCACGATCTGATGGACCTCCTCGGCATCGAGCCGGGGCCCCAGGTGGGCCTGCTTCTTGAGGCCGTGGAGGAGGCCCGGGCCGCCGGAGAGGTCAACACGCGGGAAGAGGCCCTGGCCTTGGCCGGGGAGCACCTGGCATCGCGGAGGAGCAAGGCTCATGCGTAGGGTTGGTCTTCGCCGCATCATCCTCATCCTCCTTGTCCTGGGTACATCGCTCGCCTTTCTGGGACCCCAGAACGTCGATATCCCTCTATTCGGCGCTCGCCTTGAGCGGGGTGGAGATACCGTCTTGGGCCTGAAGCTGGGCCTTGACCTTCAGGGAGGCATCCACCTGGTCTATCAGGCTCAGGGAACAAAGCAGATTACCGTCGTCTTCCAGAGTCCGCCGGACATCGAGAGGATGCGTACTGTCTTCAACGACCTGGGCAAAGCGGAGGTCACCCTTCAGGAGGAGGACAACCGTACCGTTATCATCGGTGTCAACACCCTCAGGGCAGCCCAGTTCGATATCGATGGCAGCGTGCTCCAGCGTGCGGAGACCGACCTCATTCGGGAGGCGCTGGAATTGCAGGTCGGCCCCCTGGCGGCCAACGGCTTCACCGCCCAAGAGATCGAGGCAACCCCCTCTCGGGACCAGATGGAGGGCGTGCTGGATACCATAGAGCGCCGGATTAACCCCTTCGGCGTGGCAGAGCCGGTCATCCAGCTCATGGGGAGCAACCGGGTCCTTGTTCAGCTTCCCGGTATCTCCGATGTGGAGGAGGTCAAGCGTCTCATCGGCCAGACCGCACGCTTGGAGTTCCGTGAGCGGACCTGCTTCCCCGCGCCCGCCAACTGCAATACCCCGGAGGGTCACGAGCCGGATAAGGACACCGGCCTCACCGGCGAGGACCTGGACAGGGCCTACGCGGGAACCCACCCCCAGAAGGGGGTGCCCATCGTCAACCTGGAGTTCAACTCCCGGGGCACGCGCATCTTCCGGGACATGACCACCCGCCTCGCCGGTACTCCGGACCGTTTCGTCATCTACCTGGATGAGGACGAGCTCATCGCTCCGGTGGTCATACAGCCAATCCTGACCGGTAACTCCTTCATTGAGGGGCCTACGTTCACCCCGGAAAGCGTGCGCACTCTGGGCATCCAGTTGGAGTCGGGGCGCCTTCCCATTCCCATCACCGTGGTCACGGAGCAGGAGGTAGACGCCACCCTCGGCGCTGAATCCCTGCGGAAAAGCCTCATAGCCGGCATCGCTGGCCTTGCCCTGGTGCTTGTCTTTATGGTGCTCTACTACCGGGCCGCTGGGGTCGTGGCGGCCCTTGCGCTGCTGGTCTACACCGCTGCGGTGCTCGCCGTCTTCAAGCTGATACCGGTCACCCTTACTCTGGGGGGTATCGCTGCATTCATCCTCTCCATCGGCATGGCCGTGGATGCCAACATCCTCATCTTCGAGCGTATGAAAGAGGAGCTCCGCTTGGGCAGGACCCTGGGTGCCGCCATCGAAATCGGATTCAACCGGGCCTGGCGTTCTATTCGTGACAGCAACCTCTCCACCTTAATTACCTGCGTGATCCTCTTCTGGTTTGGACAACGCCTTGGCAACAGCCTCATATCGGGCTTTGCCCTGACCCTCGGCATCGGCGTGGTGCTCAGCATGTTCAGCGCCCTTACCGTCAGCCGGACCCTTCTTCATCTGATGGGCGCACTCGGCCTCGGTGAACGACGCAACCTGTTTACCCCGGAGCCGCTACCTTCACCTGCATCTGCGTCTCGCCCCGCGCCCGGTGCTGCCGAGGAGGGAAGCTAGCATGGACATTGTGGGCAAGCGTCGCTGGTTCTTCATCCTCTCGGCCGTCATCATCGTGCCGGGCCTTCTATCTCTCCTTATCCCTCCCGCCCTGTTCCTTGGGATCGACTTCACCGGCGGGACCACCATCTCGGTGCAGTTTGAAAACCCCGTGCGTGATGAGGACGTGCGGGACGCGTTGCTCCGGCTTGGCCACTCGGAGGCATCAGTCCAGTCCTCGGGGAACACTGACTTTTTCATCCGCACCAGGACGCTGGAGGAGGCCGACCTTGTGGCGGGCACCCCTTCCGAGAGAGCACTGCTCCTAACGGCATTGGATGAGCTGGGGACGGTGGTGACCACCGATTTCTCCGCCGTATCCGGGGTGATTGCCCGGGACACCGTCCGCAACTCCGCCTTTATCGTCTTTGTTGCCGCTGTTGCCATCCTGCTTTACATCACCTACATCTTCCGAAGCGTTCCCTCCTCCTTCCGGTACGGCGTCGCTGCCATCATCGCGCTGGTCCATGATCTTCTCATCGTCGTTGGTATCTTCTCCATCCTGGGGAAGGTGATGGACCTGGAGGTGAACGCTATGTTCATCACAGGGCTCCTCTTCGTCATCGGCTACAGCGTCAACGACACCATCGTCGTCTTCGACCGCATTAGAGAGAACATAGAGAGGGCGCCGGGTCAGGCCCTTGAGGTCTCGATCAACGATAGCATCTTGCAGACTCTGGGCCGTTCCCTGAACACCAGCTTTACCCTGCTCTTCACCATCCTGGCCCTCCTGTTCCTGGGCGGTGAGAGCATCCGCAACTTCCTCCTGGTGCTGCTTATCGCCGTTATCTCAGGCACCTACAGCTCCATCTGCATCGCCAGCCAGGTCCTGGTCGTATGGGAGCGGGGTGAGGGGGGACGGTTCTTGCGTCGGCTTCCCTTCTTTGCTCCCAGCCCGGAGGCCTAGGCGTCCGGGGTTCTCCCGATGAGCCGGTTCCATCCAATGCGTAGCCGTATCATCCGCCTTCTCCCCCTCGTGGGACTGGTGCTCCTGGTCGCCGTAAGCTGCCAGCGCTTCCAGAGCCAGCCGGTGGAGCCCACTCCCACGCCCTCGCCCACCGCCGTTCCCGCCACCCCCACTCCCACGGCCACGCCTCCGCCAGCACCCACGCCCACTCCCTCTGCCGGCACCGAGATCATAGACGGGCGTCCCTACATTCGCGAACCCCTTCAGGGAGCCATCCTCCGGTATGAGATTTGGATACCCGTAGAGAAGGTCCAGCAGCTTGAGCAGGCCTATACCCTCGCCCAGCGGGTCCTTCAGAGGGAGGTTGGTATCCAGGAGCTACCCTCCGTGGACATCTACCTCTCCACAGCCTCGGAGACCGTCCGGTTCGCCCGTGCCCGTGACTTCCAGCACCCGGCGTGGCTGGGCGGGTTCTACTACTATCTCGTCCGCGACGGCGAAGTGGTGGACGCCGAGATCTTCGTCAACGCCACGGAGGGCTCCATCCCCCACACCGTTGGCCATGAGATGACCCACCTGGCAACCCCAACGGCCCCCGCCTGGCTCAGCGAGAGCATCGCCGAGTACGTGGGAAGCCGTGTCGGCATGACTATGGAACCTCTGTCTGAGGAGCAACGCGTGCTACAGACCCGGAGCACCGTCCGACGGGCGGCGTCTAATGACGCGCTACTCACCTTCCAGGAGCTGGCCCAGTTTGAGTGGAATGCCATAGACGATTTTCGTCTCCTGGAGCTGGTCTACGCCCAGAGCTGGCACCTTACCGAGTACATCGCTAGCCGCTTTGGTCCTGACTCCTTTGCGAGGCTCCTGGCCCTCTACGATGATGATTTACCACAGTCGGAAGACCCATTCATCCGGTCGTTGGGGGTCTCCTCGGACACACTGTGGACTGGCTTCACCGCCGATATCCTCGAGAACCTGATGGAGCAGGAGCGGGTCGGCCTGAGCCTGTGTGGCCTTGGCCTGCTGAGGGAGCAGAGCCAGGCGCTGGCCTTCGACTGGAACCGGTTCGCTCCCCTGACCTCCTTCAGGGACCCGGAGGAGTTGAAGGAGGAATTCGAGGCCTTTGGCCTGCGGTGGAGGGCCTTGCTGGACGAGGCCGCTCTGTTTCAGGCTCCCAGCGATGCCGCGCCCATTCGCGACCTGTTCGCCGCTCACGTCCAGGCCATGGTGCAGGCCATGGACTACTTCCGGCAACAAGAGGTGGCTGCCGCCAACGACGCACTAAGCCGCGGCAACGACCTCGCCTCCCAGGCCTTTGCCGCGTTGAATGAGGCCATCGCCCAGCGCCCCTGGCTGACCTGCTGACACCGGCTTGCGGAAAGCCTCCGATCACCCCGAGCCTGCCCACAGCGACCTGCGCGATGCTCCGAAGGGCAAAGCCGAGTCTCTGCCATCACCCTGGAATCAGCACCACCCGGCCAAAGAGCCTCCGCTCATCCATCCATCCCACGCCCATCAGGATATCCTTGAGCGGTAGCTGTGCGTGTATGACGGGTGAAATCTGCCCCTCCGCCACCATGCGCGTCGCCTCCTCCGTGTGCCGCCGCTGAGCGCCTGTGGAGCCCATCACCTTGGCGTCACGAAACATCACCTCCGGCAGGTTCACCTCCGCCTTCCCGTCCCCCACCTCCCCCAGCAGCACCAGCCGCCCGTACTGGGCCAGGCTCCTGACCGACGATGAGAAGAGCGGCGACCCCACGGTATCCAGGACCACGTCCGCACCCTCCTCTGATGTCAGCGCCCGCACCACCTCCACGAAGTCCAGCTCGCCCACTTGCACCACGTCATCGACGCCCATCTCCAGCAGGCTGGTCATCTTGCTCTCGGAGGAGGTCACGGCTATGCTCTTCGCTTCCAGGGCCTTGGCTATCTGAAGGGCATGGACGCCCAGCCCGCCGCTTGCGCCGGTAACCATCACCCACTCACCCGCCGTCACGGCGGCCACATCTGTGGCTCCCTGCAGGGCCACCCCGATAGGGCACGTGAGCAGGCAGGCCTGCTCCGGGGGTATCTCCGTTGGCACGGGTATCAGGGCCGTCTCCCGCACCCGCACGTACTCGGCGAATCCGCCATCGACACCATGCCCTATGCCCTCCCCGTTCAGGCAGCGGTGCTCCCTGCCATCGACGCACCGGGCGCAGCTGCCGCACGCCTGGGTCAGCAGCGGCACCACCCGCTGGCCGTGCCGCACCAGTGTCACCTCGCTGCCCACCTCCGCCACCTCACCGCAGATCTCGTGGCCCAGGATCACCCCCCGGCGGATACCCCGACGGAGCACGCCCCGCATGGCCAGCCAGTCGTGGTGACACAGACCGCAGGCCAGCACCCGTACCAGCGTATCGTTGGGCCCCAGCTCCGGCTCAGGAACATCCTTCATCCGTAGCTTGGGCGTGGCCCCCGGCTCTTCCAGCACCAGCGCTTTCATCCGCACCTCGGGGTTGGTATTCTATGGCCACCTTAATTCCGTTAGGAGTGAGCAGGGAACCTGGATCTACTGAGAACCGCTCATTGCTGTTCCCAGTACGGATTATATTACCAGTCGGCTCGTAGGTTCTTCAAATCGGGCTCATGTTTTGGGCTCTGCGCCTGATATGCCACCAATTTGCCGAAACTGGCCATTTGGCAAATCCTAGTCAGATAGCAACTCGGAGTGGAATTGGGCTTCGCTTGGCCAAGTGTTCTCGAACGCTTTCAGGACTGGTGGGCGCCGCCGGGCCAATCGTCATAAGGGCTCGCCGGTGGTCATAGCGGTGGCAGTAAGTGACGTGTGGTATCCTCCACTTGGTTCCGGCGAGTTCACGGCAAGATTCTCGTTCCATTCGAACGGGACGAACCTTTTCCCGTCCAACCAGAAACGAGGAGGTTAGGCATGGCTCTAAGTATAGACAAGGGGCACACCGCGCTCCTGGCAATGGACTTTGAAAACGATATAGTCCACGAAAACGGGGCGTTCAAGGACTTTGGCTTCGCCGCGATGGTCAAACAGAACGACGTGTTGGCCAAGTCCGCACGGTTGTTGGACGCAGCCCGCCGCTCGGGCGTGAAAGTGATCCACGCCGTCATCAAGTATCGCCCAGGCTACCCGGAACGCCCTGCTAACAGCGGTCTCTTTGAGGGTACGATCCAGGCCAATGCTATCGTGGAGGGTACATGGGGTGCGGAGATACACGACTCTGTCACCCCCCAGGATGGAGAGCCGGTGGTGACTAGGCGTAGGGTCAGCGCCTTCTACGGGTCAGACCTTGCCGCCTTGCTTGCCACTGGAGGGATCGACACCCTGCTGTTGTCCGGCGTAGCCACCAACTTCGTTGTGGAAGGCACTGCCCGGGAGGCGGCCGACCGGGGATACAACGTAGTGATCGTGGGAGACTGCTGCGCCTCGGCGTCCCAAGAAACTCACGATGCCACCTTGAACACCACGCTGCCCTTCCTCTCGACCATCTCCAATCTGGATGAAGTCATAGCGGCGCTGGGTTAGCAATGGCGGAGCCCTTGGTGTGCCACATTGCCCTGGAGGGGTGTATCAACTTCCGGGATTAAGGTGGCTATCGGAGTCATGACGGGCGTACGGTTCGTCGGCGACGCTTGCTGGGTGTCCTCGCCTATGTTGGGAAGATCGGCTATTACAACCTTTATCTCTTCCCACGGAACTTCCTCTTCTAGTGAGACACGCAGGATCATCTTCCCTTCCCCTTGCTTCTACAGTGAGTCCGGAACCGTAAGCTTTGCATTTCCTCGCCCAAGGAAGTCAGCTTTTCCAGGTTGTTCTTGGAAATTTGCTTGAGCCCCCTCACCTATCAAAGCAGTCACCAGGACAAGAACACCACCTATTACAGCCGCCAAAATAATCGCAGCAAAGGGTAACCAGATTGTAGGACTTTCCCACGAAGGACTTTCATGGGCGTTCCCCATCCGGATTTGCTCACTCTCCTAGATAGGTCAACACAGACGGGCAATTGAAGGGACCACTGGTGCGCGACACTAATTATTCCTGTCCTGCTGATGCCAACCACTGGGCCAGGTCCTCTCGATTGCGCTCCAGCCATCGGATGTTCAGCTCTATCCGCTCCAGCGACTGCTTGATCCCCCGGCTGGCCGCCGGCGCTGGGTTCGCCTGAAAGAACTCCTCCACGTCTCTTCGGGCCTCCGATGTGGTGAAGCCACCGGTGATCCCCACCAGGCGCATCAATGCGAACCCGCCCGTGCCGTACCGCCTGTCGAACTCCGCCCAGTTGCTCTTGACGTGCTCCCACGCCAGCTCCGTACCGCCGTGGATGTTGCCCGCTACCACTGAGACCAGCGAAACGGTGTCCTGCGTCCGTACCTCCGGCGTCAGCACCATTTGAAGGGTCTTCTCAAGGAGCGGCCTCTCCCGAAAACGCGCCAGGGCCATCAGGCGTCGCACCTTCTCCTCCTGAAGCGTCGCCTCCTGCGCCAGCCGTCGCAGTGCGTCGTGGGTAGTGGCGTCGCCCTCCTGGGCCGCCAGGCCGTAGACAACGCCCCGCAGGTCCGGCACCAGGGACGCGGGCTCCTCCAGGAAGCGCTCGAACCGTTGCCGCGCCTCCTTCAATGTCTCCGTATCGCCGAAGGCGCCCAGCAGGCCGAGAACCGTGCTGCGGAGCAACGTCTGCAGGTGCCCCTCTCCCTGCTTCGGCTCCCAGCCAACCTGATGGGCTATGGGCTGGAGCAGCTCCCGTGCAAAGGCCTGAAACTGAGGGTGGCACGCCTCCTTAGAGAGCAAAGCATCGAGCTGGCGTAGGTTTGTCCCAAAATCCGCCCACACCGCGTACTCACCCTCGTTTTTGTAGGCGCGCGCCAAGTCCAGAAACTGCGTCGCTGGCACCAGGCCGGCGCGTCCCAGGGCGTAGGCATCCTCTTGCAGCCCCAGCCGGTCCACCGCCGGAAGCTCCTGCGATTCAACGGCTCGGACAAGCCTGCTCAGCTCCTCCTGCGCATACTGCACCCTGTAGAAGCCCGTCTGCCGGGCGTTGACCTTTACCCATCCATCGGTTCCTGCCGGTGCACTGTGAAGCGTTACGACTCCCTCGCGCTCGCTCAGCAGGTGCGTTTCCATCTGCGACGCCCCCTGGCTGGACACGCCCAGCGGGACCTGCCAGAGGGTCGTGTCCTGGTTTTCTCCGGTGTAAAGGAAGCGTCGCTGGGACACGTGTACCGCCACCTCGTCCGCCTCCCGCCGTACGTCTACCTGTAACACCGGGTATCCCGTCTGGCCAACCCAGCTATCCATGATGGTGGTGACCCGCTGCCGCGACTCCGCCTCCATCGCCTCCCAGAGGTCCCGCGTCCGCGCGTTGCCGTAGCTATGGCTGGAGAGGTACCGGTGCAGCCCCTTCCTGAACTGCTCCGGCCCCAGGAACTGCTCCAGCATACGGATGATGGACGCCCCCTTGCTGTAGCTGATGGGGTCAAAGAGCTGTTGTATCTCCGTCGGGTTGCGCACCTCCGCCTCTATGGGATGCGAGTTTTCCAGGCCGTCCAGCGCCAGCCCCGAGTTCACGTCGTCGTGGACGAACTGCGTCCACATCTCCCACTCCGGGAACAGGTGGTCCACCGCCTTCGTCGCCATCCAGGAGGCGAAGCTCTCGTTCAGCCACAGGTCGTTCCACCACTCCATGGTCACCAGGTCCCCGAACCACATGTGCGCCATCTCGTGGGCCACCACCTCCGCAACCCGTTGGCGCGTCCCCGGCGCGGACTGCTGAGGATCGAACAGGAGCGCCGTCTCCCGGTAGGTGATGGCCCCCCAGTTCTCCATCGCGCCCGCCGCGAAGTCTGGAATGGCCAGGTGGTCCAGCTTCTCCAGTGGAAACGGTATCCCGAAGTAGTCGTTGTAGTAGTCCAACAGCCGTATCGCCACGTCCAGGGCGAACCGTCCCTGCTCTCCCTTCTCCGGGGTGGTCAGCACCCTGATGAGCGTCCCGTCCCTGCTCTTGCCCTCTATCGACTCTAGCTGCCCCACGACGAAGGCCAGGAGGTACGTGGACATGGCGGGCGTCTCCCGAAACTGGACCCGTTTGACGCCGGGCCCCGCCGCGGTCTCCTCGGCGATGGGCGTGTTGGAGACCGCCGTCAGGTGAGACGGTATCACCAGCGCCGCTTCAAAGGTCGCCTTCAGCGCGGGTTCGTCCCAGCACGGGAAGGCCCGTCGCGCATCCGTCGCCTCAAACTGCGTGGTCGCCAGCGTGTGCTCGGTACCATCGGCGCTTCTGTAGCTGCTCCGGTAGAACCCGTGGAGCCGGTCGTTCAGCTCTCCCGTGAACCGCAGCTCTAGCTGTGCCCGTCCAGCCGCCAGCTCTTCGCCCATGACCAGCGTCACGGTCTCGGCGGACTCATCGTAGCTGATCTCCTCCGCCGGAAGCATACTCCCATCGCCAAGCCGCACTGATGCCGCCTGCACCTGGATCTCGATGGCGTTGAGCACGATCTGCCGGGTCGGCTGGACTATGTCTATCTGAACGCTCTCCTCACCCGTAAAGGTGAATCGCTCCATGTCCGGCGTCAGCGTCAGCCGGTACTTCACAGGCCGGACATGGGGTGGCAGTTGTGAGAACCCGGGTGTTGTCATGCTGACTGATGTTCCTTTCACTAGTCGCTTCTGAGTTCCATCTCCTGGTTACTCATCTATCATAGAGCTACCCGTCCATCATTCCGCACTTTCTTCTGTCATTCTGCTTTCTTCTGTCATTCTTGTATATTGCGGTGGAGACAGGCCAGGGCAGGCCGATGCATTCTCGGTCCCAGGAGACCGTGACTCAGCGTGGTCGCCCTGGCCTCCACAAGAAAGAGCCCGGACAGTTGCCAGGGTCTGAGAGCCCGCATCCGCAAGACCGGGCCAAAGGAGTGTAATGGAACGCGGACCGGTGTTCATCGGCATAGATGTGAGCAAGGCCCATCTAGACGTGGCGGTGCTTTCCTCCGGGGAAACATGGCAGGAGCCCAACGACGAAGCGGGGATAGCCCACCTGGTGGGGCGCGTCAGGGCCCTCGGCCCTACCTTAGTGGTTCTGGAGGCCACCGGGGGGTTGGAGATGCCCGCGGCCTGCGCTCTGGGCCTGGAGGGTGTGCCCGTCGCGGTGGTCAACCCCCGGCAGGTCCGGGACTTAGCCAAGAGCCTGGGGCTGCTGGCGGAAACAGACTCCCTGGACGCCCAGGTCATTGCCCAGTTTGCCCAGCGGGTGTGCCCCACACCACGGCCCCTGCCCGATGTCCAGGCGCAAGAGCTCTCCGCTCTGCTGGCAAGGCGGCGCCAGCTCATCCAGATGCGCACGGCGGAGGAGAACCGGTTAGGAAGCACCATGATGCCTGCCCTTCGGCAGGAGATCCAGGAGCACCTGGCCTGGCTAGAGGAACGCCTCCAGCGGTTGGATGATGACCTGGGCAACCGCCTGCGGGAAAGCCCTCTGTGGCGGGAGAAGGAAGACCTGCTCCGTAGCGTGCCCGGCGTTGGCCCCGTCCTTTCCTCAACCCTGCTGGCCGACCTCCCAGAGCTGGGCACCCTGGACCGCAAGCAAATTGCCGCCCTGGTGGGGGTCGCGCCCATCAACCACGATAGCGGACGCCGCAAAGGCCAACGCCACATCCGGGGCGGAAGAGCACAGGTCCGCTCAACCTTGTACATGGCTACCATCGCCTCAACACGGTGCAATCCCATCATCCGCTTCTTCTATCTGCGCCTCTGTGCGCAAGGAATCTATCTGCGCCTCTGTGCGCAAGGAAAGCCCAAGAAAGTTGCCCTGGTCGCTTCGATGCACAAGTTCCTGATCATCTTGAACGCCATGCTCAAACACAGGACCCCATGGAACCCTCACCCTACTCTTGACATGCAATACAGTTGCTGAGTGAAACGAAGAATCTAAGACCCTTCCTGCTGTACCAGATGGGGTGGCCACAGGGCCTGTACATGGTCAAGGTATCGGAAAATCCCGCCACTAGGCAAGGGCCTGCCCTCAGCCCCGACTGGTCGGGAAAGGGGTCGGCACGGAGGTGACCTTCCTGTCGCCTAACCTCTCCTCCGTACAGAGCTTGAGTTTATCATAGAGTTACCAATACAGCTTCAATCAGCCGGTAGGGTCGGGCATGCCAGGAGTACGGACGCAGTTCGAGGAGCGTTGCACACAAACAACTCTCGTGGCATACCTCTGGTCCTGGTGATTCCCGTTTCGAGAGCCGGAGCGTAATAGCCCTTCCCGCTCACACACCTAGCTGTCAAACCCATGATCTCTTCCTGCCGGGGCGCAGACGGTTTCCGAATGGAAATGGAGGTACTTCTCCGGTCTCCCTCCAGCGTAAGAATGCACGTACTGCTTCCTCGCGCCCCAAATGGATGCAGCGACCATAGTGCCATCTTTCCATCTGATTATGCCCGATAACCAATATCGGGGCGCATGGACGCTGCAACGATCTCTCGGGATTCTCGGCCCAGCGCCTGATCGTGTTCTTGCTTATCGGTTCAGCTTCTCGCTCGCTGGCCGGGGCTAGCCGAAGTGCCCAGCGCATCAGACCGCTAGCCGGACTACGAACCTGTGCGCTCTTGCGCTTCTTCTCTTCGCTGGCTTAGGATATGCCCATACATTGCCTTTGGAGGTACAGATAGAGGCATATTACCTCAAGGTAAGGACGAAAGCGTGAGATTCGCAACCCAGCCAATGTGACGCTGAAGAATGGAGGGCCAGCTATACTAGGAGCCTGCCTGGTGTGCGGGACGAAGATGTTCCGGACAGGGAAAGGATAAGAACTTCTCCCAAGCGCACAGTGCTCCAAAGGGGTGCGTGACTCAGTCTCGTAGTGACTAGGACATAACGGCGTCGGTCGCAATAGGAGTATCTATGAATAGCGAGTTTTTGCAGATCAAGTTTCCAGCCCGCCTCCGCGGACCACTGGCAATAGCCCACGTCACCGTAGTCCCAATGGACACGGAGCGGACCATTCCAGACCAGACCGTGGTGATAGACGGGAGCACCATCCGAACGGTGGGGCCTGCGGCACAGGTCAGCACCGAGGGTACTCAGGTGGTGGACGGCTCCGGCATGTTTGTACTGCCTGGCCTCGGTGATATGTATACCCACTACCGCCAACCCAATGAGGCCATTCTCTACCTCTCCCACGGAGTCACCCTCTGCCGCACAATGGGCAGCGCGTACCAGATGGCGATGGGGCGAGTTGCAGAGCGTGGCGACTATCCCAGCCCGCATCTGATTCCCATAAGTCCTTCCATTGATGGCGTTGATGGAGCAGGACGGACGGATATGCCCGGCGGAGTCCCCATGGCCAAGCCCGAACAGGCTGAAGGCCTGGTCAACATGATGGCTGAGCGCGGCTTCCACCAGATCAAGACCTTTTCTCTCATGACCCAGGAGAACCTGAAGGCGGTGGTGAAGGAGGCGTCCGCCAGGGGACTTAAGGTGACCGTCAACTGCCCCAACGCCATGTCCTGGGAAGAGGCCATGGACGCGGGTGTCTACTGCCTCGACCAGTTCCACCTCATAGCACGGGACCACTTGCAGGAGGCCCACAAGGGGTACGACTACTGGGACCGGTTTGACCCGTTCCCCGGCACCTACATAGACTTTGACTCCATCCGCCCGCTGGCCCGCCGCCTGGCAAAAGAGCAGGTGTGGAGCGTACCCACCCTGGTTTTCCACCAGCGCGCCAGCCAGCCGGTTGAGATATCCATGGAGGATCCCTCGCTCAAGTACGTGGCCCAGTCCACCATTAGCGACTGGGAGCATACCATCGTCCGGTGGTCACGGCGCGGCCGCACCTCTGTGGATGAGTGGCGGAAGGCCGCCCGCATCCGTGCAGAGGCGTTCCTCAAGATCATCTCCATCATGCATGAGGAGGGAGCGCCGATCATGCCGGGCACCGACTCTGTAAACCCGTATATCGTCCAGGGTGACTCGCTCCACCAAGAGCTATTCAACTTCGTCAAGGCGGGCATGAGCCCCTACGAAGCTCTCCGGACCGCCACCACGGAGCCGGCACGCTTCCTGGGCCAGAGCGATGTCTTTGGCACCGTGGCAGAGGGGAAGCGGGCAGACCTGGTGCTCCTGGGGGCCAACCCCCTCCAGGACATCGCGGCCCTGGGGCAGATCAAAGGGGTGACGGTCAACGGCTACTACCTACCACGCCAAGAGCTGGACCGGCTGATGGAAGACCGAGCCACCACCGTGAACCGGCCTCCCACACTTCCCGCCACGTTCCTCCCAGCGGCCACCGGAAGCCGCGAGACTGCGGGCGAGGGCACCTGGGACGAGCAGATCTACGGCTCGCTCTTCGGCCGGGTGAGCTTCCGCCACACCAAGCTCCCGAGCGGCGAGTGGCACATCGAGGAGCGGTACGCCTCCGCAACACCGCGGAGCCACCTGGATAGGCGCACCATGCACCTCACCCTGACCCCGGACTTCAAGGTGAAGGGCGGCACGTACACCATCGAGTCGGATGTGGGCGAGGAGAGCGGCGAGATCGTCTACAACCAGGGCAAGGGATACACGGTGCGTATGAAGGAGGTGGACGGCTACAGCAGCGAGGTATCCGTCTCCACGCCGGACGGCGCAATGACGCTGCCCAGTGAGACCCTCCTGGTAAGCCTGCCTCCCCGGCTCTTTGTGGACGCACCGGATCAGGTGGAGGGCAAGGCGCTTCCAACGCTCAGCGCCGGCAGCGAAAGCCCCCTGGTTGCGGACATGGCCTTCTCCAGGGTGAAGGGGGGGGTGCCCGCGGGCGAGGCGCACTGGAAGCTCAGCATCAACCGCGCAAGCGGCGCCACGGAGCAAACCTACCGTTTGACCGGAGACGGTCTGTTCCTGGGCGAGAGCGAAATTATGCCCCTCCTCTGGCCCCGAGAACTGAACCCCGTCAGCGATTCTGTGGACGAGCGATGATACTGATCACCGGTGGCATGGGCTTCATTGGCTTGCACACGGCCAGGCGCTTCCTGGACGTGGGGCAGGAGGTGGTGATCACCCGCTTTAGCCAGTGGCGAGAGCCGGCCTTCATCAAAGACGAGTATGGCAAACGGGTCCACGTTGAGCGGGTGGACGTGGCCAGCCCGCACGACCTGCTGGGACTGGTGCAGAAGTACGGTGTCACCCACATCGTCCACTTTGCGGTGCCAGGGCTGGGCGCGCTGACACCGGCGGAGGACTTCCGCGTTCATACCATGTCGCTGCTCAACGTGCTGGAGGCCGCCAGGCTCTCCGGTGTGCAGCGCGTGGTGGTGGGCAGCTCACACTCCGTGTACAGCGGCCTGCGTGAAGGACCGTTCCGGGAGGACGCGGCGCTGCCGGTAGAGAGCCCCCCAGGCATGACCTACAGCGGCGTGGACCCGTTCCTGCGTGCCAAGGAGATCCTCGGGCTCCACTACACCGTCCGGACCGGGCTAGACATCATCTTCGCCCGCCTGGCAAACATCTACGGCCCCCTCTACCACACCATGGTGCAGCCGTGGAGTAGGATGTGTATGGCCGCCGTCCAGGGCACCCAGCCGGACTTCAGCACATCGGCGAACGGCGTCCCGTTCGAGGATTTCTCAGGCGACTACTGCTACGCGACGGACTGCGCCGTGGGTGTTGAGCTGGTCACCATGGCAGGCAACCTGAAACACCGCCTGTACAATATCGGCTCGGGGATGACTACGTCACAGCGGCAGATCGCAGACGCTGTCAGGAAGGCGATACCAGGCGCAGAGATCACCCTACGCTCCGGCGGCGGCCCGCACGCTCGGCCCAACGCCCACCTGGACATCACCCGGGTCAGCCAGGACACAGGCTACAAGACTCAGTACGACATCGAGCGGGGTATTGCAGAGCACATTGCCTGGCTGGGTGAAGAGCTAGGCCGGTCCCGAGCGCCCGGGCTTGCGCGGCAGCGCTAGGAAGATGAGCACCGCCCGGTTGTACGAGTCGGTCACATCAAAGAGAAAGCCGAGCGGGAGCGGGCCCAGCACGGCAGCGACGTCCCCTAGGAGTACATGGCAATCTACCGCGCAGGCAGACTGCCGACAACTTAGGCATCCTGTTCGCATCAGTGTAGACCTCTGGATCCCGTCGATTCGGAACGGGCGTTCCTCTTGGCCTTGATCCCCGCGAGCACCTTCTCCGCCGTGATGGGCAGGTCCGTGATGCGTACGTCGACTGCATCGGCTACGGCGTTGGCGACTGCCGCGGCCACAGGACAGTTGCTGACCTCGCCGATGGACTTGCCCTGGTAGGGAGTTGGCCCAATGGGCTCCTCCAGAAGCACGGTGGTGAGCTCAGGGATGTCGTGAATCGTGGGGATCTTGTAGTCTCCAAAGTGGGCAGTGGTCACTAGGCCCTCCTCCACTCCCAGCTTCTCCATAAGGGCATAACCCAGGCCCTGTATGATGCCACCATCGATCTGTCCCTGGTGGGTCATGGGATTGAGCACGGTTCCCACGTCGTGAACTGAGGTCAGCCGATGGACCGTGACCTGCCCCGTCTCCGGGTTCACGTCCACCTCGGCGACCTGAGCGCAAAAGGTCCGCAGCTCTCTCCCAAGGTCGGGGCTATAGGACACGTATGCCCTGATAGGTTCTCCCGCTTCCGCCGCAACCTGCTCAAAGGAGACGCCTCTTGAGGAGTTTCCATCGGCGAAGAAGCGTCCATTCTGAAGCTGGACCTGGTCGGCTGAGCCGCCCAGGAGCCCCGCCGCCACACCCATCAGGTGCTCCCGCACCTGTTGTGCGGCTCGCAGGGTGGCGGTGCCATGCGCCAGTGTGACCCAGCTCCCTTCGACGCCGAGGTCGAAGGGGCCCGCATCCGTGTCGATGATCACTACGTTAACGGCTTCCAGCGGCAGGAATAGCTCTTCAGCTACTATCTGCCGGAGGATGGTGTGGGTTCCAGGCCCAACGTCGAGAATTGGAGTATACACTGTGATGGTTCCGTCGGTCTCAGCTACCACTGTGGCGCTACCCAAGGCCCCGGTCGTTTGACGGTCGTATACGGCGATGCCCCGGCCGGTGAAAGGCGTGGGTTTGGGCGAGCCCCAGGCCACAGCCTCGGCGGCGGCATCCAGGACTTCTCGCTCCCGCACCTCAATCAGCCCTTTGCCCGTTTCCGCCTTGGGATCACCGTCCCGGAGGGCATTGTGCCGCCGGAACTCCAGAGGGTCCATGCCTAGCTCGCGGGCGATCATGTCCATATGGGACTCTACGGCAAACACCGCCTGCACTGCCCCCGGGCCCCGCATGAAGCCGCAAGGAACGTTATTGGTGTAGACAAAGTCAGACTGTATCCGTACGTGAGGAATACGGTAAGACCCTTCCAGATTAGCGGCCCCCGGCAGATTGACTGCACCGGGCTTAAACCCGCCATAGGCTCCACTGTCGAACACCATCCTTCCCTCTCTGGCAATCAGAGTCCCGTCCCGCTTGACGCCGGAGCGAATGGTAATCACCGCCGGATGGCGTGGATTCCCTGCAATGAACTCCTCCATGTAGGTCATGACCAGCTTGACGGGCCTCCCAGAAACCTTCGCCAGAAAGTAGCAGAGCGTCACATCCAAGGGATCGCCTTTGCCCCCGAAATCACCGCCAATGTAAATTACGTTGACCCGTATCCGCTCGGGGTCGAGACCGGCGGCGGCGGCAAGCCTGTTCCTGAGTAAGAACGGCGCTTTGTTGCTGGCCCAAACCTGGACCTGACCCTCATCGTCGATCTGCACTAGGCAAGCGTGAGGCTCCAGGTAGGCCTGATGATTCCGCGGCACAGTGAACGTGTGCTCGAACACCAGCTCAGCCTCGGCAAACCCGCCCTCTATGTCACCCAGGCTCCAGGAGTGGCGAGCAAGGTGGTTAGTTGGCTCTACCACAGGTTCTGGCAGCCCCTGGTAGGCGTTGATGTTATCGTGCAAGATCGGGGCACCAGGCTTCATGGCTTCCAGAGGGTCAAAGACGGCGGGGAGTTCCTCGTACTCTACCTTGATGAGCTCAGCCGCCTCCTCAGCAAAATCCGGGTCCTCGGCCGCTACCGCAGCCACTCTCTCCCCCACAAACCGCACCTTCTCCCGGGCCAGGATGGGCACATCCTCCAGGTGACGCCCCACTCGGACATCCGGGATATCGGCCCCAGTCAGCACGGCGTGGACCCCCGGCACACGCCTGGCCTGCGACGCGTCGATGCCTAGGATGCGCGCATGGGGGAAAGGGCTGCGCAGAGATTTCCCCCACAGGGTGCCGGGCACCAAGATGTCAGATGAGTAGCGGGCCTTCCCCGTCACCTTCTCCGGTCCTTCAACCCGGGTAACTGGCTTACCAATTGCCGAGTAGGTGGCCACTGCTACCTCCCGTATGCACTTATTCCTCCGTAATCTCAACCAGCGAGTTGGCTCTGATTGGACCCGATAGCACCTGCTTCCGACCGGAGGGCCAGAGTACCTCTATCTGCTCCACGGTTGCAGAATCGCCCAGGCCGAAGTAGAGCGGGAAGAGGCTTTGGGAAAGGTATCCTGATTTCGCATCTTGGACTTTGGTATAAGTCTGGGAGCCAGTGCTAACCTTCACTTTGGCGCCCAGTCCACCGCGGTTCGACTCTGTACCTATCAGCTCTACCTTGAGAAAGTGAAGGGGCTCCTTTCTCTGGGCTAGGTTGCTGATCAATATCATGGGTTCAGAATTGAACTCATTGGTGACAATGTCCAAATCCCCATCGTTATCCAGGTCGAAGATGGCCGAGGACCGCGACCCTGAGGCTCCCCAAACAATGACGCGACCGTCTAAGCCTATGCAATCGCGGTGCCATTGGTTTTTGTCCGTGCAGTCAAGCCGGAACCACGGTGCGGCAGTCCGCTTACCACGACGCGGCTCTACACCCAGGATGAATTCGCTGTCCAGAAAATTCGTACCCTGGTTGTTCAAGAGGACTGAGTTGACGCCATAGCGGTAAGGATAATTCATGCTAGCGGTGATAAACACATCTTCGTAGCCGTCCGCGTTGAGGTCGCCGGCACTGAGGCCCCACGGCCAGTAATTCTCAGCGCCGATCTCATCCGAGATCTCTGTGAATTGCTCGTTCCCATCGTTCCTGTAAAACGCGTTCCCAAAGATACTAGTGCCCTCGGTGAGCAAATACGACTCCGGCCATCGCATGCGGGACTTGAGTTTCTCACGCCCTGGCTCAACCTCTTCACTCATATCTGAATGCATGTCTGTCACGAAAATGTCCATGGCGCCATCGTTGTCGAAATCAAGCACCTTGATACCCATTGAACCCCAGGGAGTCTGCGGAAACAGCTCTCGACTTCTCCTGACGAAATATTCGCCTCTGACATTCTCATAGTACTGGTCATCGCCCTGCATACTTAAAACGTACAAGTCAGGCCAACCATCGTCATTTGCGTCAAGGGGGCTGGCATCGCCGGTCCAACCCATATCCGTCAGGCGTACCTCCTCGGACACATCGATAAAACGGCTATCTCCTACATTCTTGAACAGGATACTTTGCTCGGATCGGCTAGACTTGAGATGTCCATTGAAGGCGTCGTCGACTCCCAAGTTACATACATATTGAAAGTTTTCTTGGCCACCCACGGTGCCGCTGGTCACGGTTGTCGGATCACTGAAGGTATATGTGCCTACGTTGGTCAAGAACAGGTCCAGCAGCCCATCCCTGTTATAGTCAAAGAAGACCGCCCCAGAGGAGTGCCCTTGGTAGTCGAGGCCGGACTCTTGGGAAATATCTTTGAACGCTCCAGCGCCATCATTTTCAAACAGGATATTGCCAGTACGAACGTTCGTGACGTAAAGGTCGGGGTCTCCGTCGTTATCGATGTCAGCAAACGAGGCGGCCACGCCTATCCGATCAGCCACCGCTACCCCTGCAGCTTTGGTAACGTCCTTGAACTTGCCCCCACCCTGGTTTCTCCACAACTGGTTGCCTCCGACCTGGTTGACGAAATAGATATCGTAGAGCCCATCCCCGTCAACGTCGGCAACGGCGACGCCATTCCCGTGGTCGTAGTGGACCGCTTTATAGTCTCTTCCCGCGTCGTCCACGATCCTGTGGCGAAAGCTGATGCCGCTCTCTGTGGTCTGGTCGGTGAAGGTGAAATCGTGGGAAACCCCGAACTGTTCAACGGTTGCGAGCTGAGATTCTCTCCGACTCTCTAACCAAGGCGGATCGACTATCTCCGGGGGAAAGGAAACCTGTCCCTCGGATGGTTTTTCCTCACAAGACACGAAAAGCAGAAGCGCAATGCTCAGCGCTCCGGTCAAAAGGAGAGCCAGCCTTCTGGTTGAGATATATCTCATCATTGGGAGTAGAGAGAGCGAGCTTTAGGGCTCAATCACTGTGATCTGCTGATTCGCAGTCACGTCAGCCAGCATCTGCACACTTCCACTTGGCCAGCGGATCTCCACGGTTTCCACTCGTGTGGCTTGACCCAGCCCGAAATGGGCAGGGATTACACTGTGGGATACGTGGCTTTGACTGCAGCCCATCTCCCGAATCTGCGTCATCCCTCCAGCCGTAACCTTTATCCTTGCACCGATACCATCTCTATTGCTGGCCGTACCTACCGTTTTGATTTCCAGCCAGTTGTTGCCATGATCGCAGTTGTTCCAAAGGGCTCTGGAAACGCCTGCGGTCCCCCTCTTGTCGCCCAAGTTGACCACAAAAATGTCCACACAGCCATCGCCGTTGAAATCGGCGAGCGCTATCCCGCGGGCAATCCCCGGGTCGTCCGCTCCACTCATGAGGGACACGTCGTTAAAGGTACCGTTCCCATTGTTGATAAAGAGGGCGTTGGGCTGAAGACGAGGGTTGGGAAAGGGGTCCATATCCACGTAGCCAGAGGCCGCGTAGAGGTCCAAGAATCCATCGTTGTCAAGATCGAAGAACCCCGTTCCCCAGCCCACGTTGATATCGTAACCGGGAAGCCCAGGGACCTTGCCCCGTCCTACTCCTACCAAGTCCGTTTGGTTTGTAAAGGTTCCGTCGCCTTCGTTCCGTAGGAGCTGGTTGGGCCCCATATTCGTCATGTAGAAGTCCAGGTCACCGTCGTTGTCATAGTCCCCTATTGCCAGCCCCATACCGAAGATTTCCAGGTCTGTGCCTGAAACTGTAGATACATCGGCAAATATCCATGTCCCAGTATCATCAGGGCCATCGTTGCGCCAGAGAACGTTTGGATAGAGCTGACTTCCAAAGTCGTTGACCAGATAGATGTCGGCGTCACCATCGTTGTCGTAGTCCACAAAACCCGGCTTGAATCCGGCCACAACTACGTTGCTCGGAACCTCGTAGATACTACTCAGCAACGTCGTCCTGTCGGTGAAGGTGCCGTCTCCATTGTTATGGTAGAGGGCAACGGGCCGGGGCACATCCGTGAAATCCATAGACTTGGGGGTCTCCAGGTGGTACTCGCCCAGATGACGTACCACCAACAGATCAAGATACCCATCGGAATCGTAGTCCCCCCAGGCGACTCCCATGGTCCGGTAGGTGCTATCCGGGTCACCTACCCCGGCATCACTGGTTACGTCAGTGAATGCGAAGCTCGGGGGCCCGTTATTGCGAAAGAGCTTGCTCGCGCCCCATGCCGCAACGAAGAGGTCAAGGTCGCCGTCGTTGTCATAGTCAGCCCAGCCGGCGCCGTTCCCAGAGAGTTGGGGACCAGCCACTCCGGCCGGGTCGGCCAGGTCTGTAAACGTTCCATCGCCGTTATTGCGGTAAAGGGCATTAGCACCCCTCGAATTGACGGCGTAAATGTCCAGATGCCCGTCGTTATTGTAGTCGCCAGCCGCCGTGCCACCCCCCAGGTTGAACAGACTCGAATCTCTGAAATGCTGGAAACTCAGGCCCGTCCCTGCTCCCATAGAGGTGAACAGTTGCTGAACGTCCCTCAACCTCTCGCCATCAATCTCCACGGGAGCTGCGGCGGCAGTGGTCTTAATCCTCAGGGCTGTGCCGTCATCCCATATCAGCGCACCGATGCCGAGGACGCTCAGCCCTCCGGCTACACCCAGCGCCCAGGTGGCTGCCGCGAAGACGGCTATGGCTCTCCTGGGCATAACCTTGGCTAACCCCCAGAAGGTCATGGGGCCACCGGCGGCCGCCGTGAACAGAAGGGTGGCGGCCGGGGCGGTGCCCATCCCAAGCAGCAGCAAGAGCACTACCAGAGGGATCTCAAACAGCAACGGCACGTTGATGAGAATGCCGAATATGGCTGCAATCACCACTCCTTGCGCATTGTTACCCAGGTACGTTGAGACGGTTTCCGGGCTTATCCATTGAATTGCCAGGCCGCTAGCAAATCCCGCCACGATCATGATAGGCCCCATGCGGAGCAGATACCGTATGCTCCTCTTCGCCCATTCGCGGAACCCCTTTGCCAGTACTGGCCTCCAGGCGGAACTCTCTTGCTCTTCACAATACTCTGCCGCCTCTAGCTCGCCTGGTGAGTTGCGTGAGCCCTTACGGACAGCCATCAGAACAAGCGGGCCAATGAGCAGAGCTCCAATGATGGCCAGGACCAGGCGACTAACACCGAGCAGCGGCGTAAAAACGAAGAAAACCATAGCCAGGGCCGGAACGTTCATGGTGGCGGACCCCTGCACCATAGCTATGGCACCTTCGATCCCTGCTCCTCTCCTGCGAAATGCAGTAGCGACGGGTACTATACATGCGGAACACAGGTTCATCACTGGCCCTACGGCAAAGCCCTTTACCGTTCGCTTGAATACGCTGCCGGACGAAAACCCTCTACCACTACCAGGTGGGAACAGGAAGGCCTCCGTCAAGCCGGCTACCGCAAAGGCGAACATCATGCCAACGGTAACGAGTCGCAGGTAGGTCACAGAGAAGCCCCACCATTCAGACAGGAAAGTGGATCCAGGCTCCCTTTCAATACAGAACCCCTGGAAGCACTGCACCTCAGGCGCGGTGACGGCGTCCAGATCACCCCTCACGGCGTCCAGCTTGGGGAAGCGGTTGAAGGCAAAGAACAGGGATACAATGACCGTAAGGAGGAGTAGCCCTACCACCCGCTTTTTGCTGAGCGCTGTACTAAACACTGGAGGTACCATTCACCTAACGGACGCCGAAATTAAAGAACTGTGCAGCATAAGACGCTCTCAGGAGCTTGAGTGCGTAGGCGCACTGTCTGGTCGTTGAATAGCCGCATTGTAGCTTGTGCCATAAGCTCCTAAACAGGTCGGGACGGGTAGCTAACCCGTCCCGACCCAGCATCCGCGCCAAGTTTGAGGCTCTCCCTAAACGATCATCCGGTACTCAGGCTTAGTTCTTGAAGTAGAAGTCCTTCACATACCGCATGGTCGCCTTGGGGACCGACGACTGAGGTATCACCAGCTTGCTTGAATGGCCCCATAGGCCGTCTGGCATCCCGGCAAACATGACGTACTGGTCCTCCACTATCAGCCTTTGGAGCTCCTTATAATTCCGCTCCTGGGTGGCAACATCCAGGGTCGAGTTGATGCCAGCAATCAGGTCCTGGTACGCCTGCTCATTGGGCCACCCGTTGACAGACGCGGTGCTCAAGTAGGCCAGCCAAGGGGCAAGGGCATGGTAATCCCCAGACGAGCTATCCTGGGCAAGGGCACCGTGCAGTCCCTCCAGGTAGATGGGGAAGAAAAAGGCGGCCCACTCATACCCCTGGACGGCCACGTCTATACCGGCCGCCCTCCACTGCGCGTGCAGCGCGGGACCGAACTGGAACGCGGAGGGGTAGTGGGACAGCTCAAAGTTGAGCGTATCGCCGGCGCTGTCCCGGAACAGTCCACCGGAGCCCATGGTATAGCCTAGCTCACCCATGAGTTCCGCCAATTTTGCCGGGTCGTTATCAGGGACCGCCATGTTCGGATCATACAGCCGCGTGAACGCTGGAGCGGTAGGGTAGGGGTGAGAGAGCCAGCGTCCAGAGTAGAGGCCCTGTCCTATGAGATCGCGGTTGGTTGCGTAGGAGAGGGCTTGCCGCATCCGACTGTCGCCAAAGGGTGGCGTGTTCATGTTGAACTCAACCACGAACCCGCTGACCCCCTGGAAGGCGAAAAAGTCCAGGGCCGGGTCGCTCTCCACTTCCGGTACAAAGTCGTGAGGCAGGTCGCAGAAGAAGGCCATCAGGTTGATCTCACCAACCTTCATCTGGGTGAAGGCCGTAGACCTCTGAGCGCCCAGGCACCAGCGGATGACGAAGGCATCCACATTGGGACGCCCTTCCCAGTAATCCTCCCTGGCACGGACGCCTAAGCTCTCATTCTGCGTCCAGAACTCCATAATGAAGGGCCCAGTGCCTATGGTGCCCTTACCCAGGGCATAATCATGCGCACCCATATCTGCCGCTGGTATGCTCTCCAGGGCATGCTTGGGAAGAATGAACTGCTGAGTGGTGAGATTCAGGAACGGCGAGTAGATCTGGGTCATCTTGACACTGAAGGTTAGGTCTCCGGTCACTTCTATACCAGAGATCTCTGTTGCATTACCCGTCCTAAAGGCATCCGCGCCTTCGATAAACTGAAAGCCCTGGTCACATGCGTCGGCATTTCCGGGGATATCCAGATGGCAATAGAACTCCCAGCTGAATTTCACGTCATCGGCAGTGAGTGGCTGTCCGTCGCTCCACGTGATGCCGGGGCGCAGCTTGAACGTCCACGTCAGCCCGTCCGCTGTCGTCTCCCACGACTCGGCCAACTCAGGCGTAGGGTCCAAGGTGATGGCGTCTGGCCGGGTCAGCCCGTTGTAGATGAGCGAGTTGGTGTACTCCTCTACGCTATTGGTGGCAATGAGCGGCACCGTTGCCTGGGGGTGCTCCGTGACCATGATCACGGTTCCACCCCTCTTAGAAGCGGGTTGCGTAGGTGCGGGAATCGTCGTGGGTTGAGGTGTTGCCGTGACCACCACCATCACCGGGGTTGCTGTGGGGCCTGGCGTGGCCGTCACCACCACCGGCGTTCCAGCCACCATGATGACGACCGGTGTCGGCGTGGGCCCAGGCGTGGCTGTTACCACTACCATCACAGGGGTCGTCGTGGCCGCAGGTGTGGGAGTGTTGTCGTCCCCACAGGCTACAAGGAGAAGAGTGGCCCCCATGACGCCAAGCAGAGCTGCCCGCCCTAGCCGACCCCGAAGAAAGTGTCTTCCATCTTTCTCGCCAGTATGTGTCGTTTGCCCTACCATTATTTCCCTCCTGATTTCCCAAGAGCCAAAGATCTTGAAGAGTATACACAACTCTTAGTGATTGTGCTATATCATCTGGTTCGTTTGAATCACCTGAGCCTGATCCGAGGGTCGACGATTCCATACATAAAATCGACGATCAGATTGGCGACAACAACAATGATTGCCGAGAACAGAACGGCGGTCATGATCACCGGATAGTCTCGCCCAAGGGCGGCCTGTACGACGAGGCGACCGATGCCGGGTAGGAAAAAGATCTGCTCAACAATTACGGCGCTTCCCAACTGGGCCGGTATGACGATGCCCGACACACTGATCACCGGCACAAGGACGTTCCGAAGGATATGCCTGAACATAACCCTGTTGTTAGATAGACCTTTAGCGCGAGCGGTGCGTACGTAGTCCTCGCGCGTTACCTCCTCCACGGCATCTCGAATGTATCGCGCAAGAATAGGCGTGGCAAATAGGCTCGTCACCACGGCGGGCATGATGACGTACGGCAGCATCTCTATAGGGTTCCAGACCGTGGAACCTAACGGGCGGATGCCGCTGGACGGTAACCAACCCAGCGCTTCTGAGAAGAGCCGGATCATGAGCAGTGCCACGACAAACCTGGGTAGCGATATGAATATGGACAAGCTGCCGCTCAGCATGTGGTCGATCTTGCCGCCAGGCTTGCTACCGGCAGCCAGACCTACGGGAAATGCCACAAGCCAGCCAATGATCTGGCCCGCCATTACAACGAACAGAGTAACCGGAATGGCTCCCATAACCATCTCGACCGCCGGCCTATTGCTGACCAGTGAGCGAACATTACCAGTGAATATGCCTAACGTTGTTTTTGCGTACTGAACGGGCAACGGGTCATTGAGACCCAGGTGCTCTCTCAATCTCTCTATTTGTTCAGGTGATGGCTTTCTGGGCGTACTGCTAATGATGAACGTAGTGGGGTCACCGGGGGCCAACTGGAGAATGGTGAAAACGATGACGGTAGCACCTAATATTAACGGTATAGCCTGAAGCATCCGTACTATCCAATATCTGTTCATACCGTACCGCCTAGCTTTTGGCTGCTATTTCTGACCTTGATGGCCCAGCATATCCCGTAGACCCTCACCCATTATATTAAAGCCCGTGACGGTGATGAGGATTGCCAGCCCGGCGAAGCCAACCTGCCACCAGGCCTGGCGTAGAAAAAACGCAGCGTCTGAGACCATATTTCCCCAGCTAGCCGTCGGAGGTTGTACCCCTAACCCAATGAAGCTTATGCCCGCTTCGACCAGAATGAGGCTGGGTACCGAAACCGTAGCTGAGACGATGATTATTGAGGCCACGTTAGGAAGGATGTGGTGGATGATGATCCGCACATCGGTCGCCCCAACAGACTGAGCGGCCAGAATGTAGTCCCTGGAACTCACCTTAAGTACCTCGCCACGCATGATACGGGCGCCGATCACCCAAGAAGTCAACCCCAGCGTTAGGATCAGCACCCTCAGAGAGTTTCCAAAGGTGGCTGTGACGAGTATGATCAGGAAGAAGACAGGGAACACAAACATCAACTCCGTGATGCGCATGAGCACGGTGTCCGTCAAGCGACCAAAATATCCGGATGTCGCCCCAATGAGCACGCTCATGCCCACGCCAATAAACATGGCGAGGAGGCCAATAGCCAAGGAGACACGTCCACCCCACAGAACCCGGCTAAGAAAGTCGCGCCCGTATTGGTCGGTTCCCATCAAGTGTTCCGACGTGGGGCTCGACAGCCTGTCCAGGAGGTCCTGCGTATTCGGGTCGTACGGGGAGATCCAGGGTGCGCTCAGGGACGAGAGTCCCACGATCAAGACAATGGTCAAACCTAAGATGAACCTTCGGTTCCATGGTCGGCGGCGTCCCCGGAGGCGCTCGGCTACGGCTCCTGTATTAATCCTAGAAGCTACGGTCTGTCCTGTGGTGTCGCTTGGGGATTTTTCCAAAGCTACTTCCCAATAATTCCCATCAAGTCTCGTTGCTGTGGTAGCGTAACCTGTCCAAATTATTGGGCAGATTTTTACCACAAATGCAGTAGGGTGTCAAGGACGGCACTATCAATTGAGAATATGATGCGTTATAGAGTTCTTGCCCGTCTGAATTTCTCGGCCGTGTGCATACCAATACTTTCAAGGAGGACTCCTGAATGCGCCTTACGCTAACAGAGGCAAACAGCATTATCCGGAGGGCCACTGCTAAGGCAGAAGAGATTGGCATTCAGGTTTGCGTGGCGGTGTGTGATGAAGGGGGACGGCTTACTGCTTTCGCCCGCATGGATGGTGCGAAGTGGGCCAGTGCTTACGGCGCCCAAGGGAAGGCCATAGCATCCGCCGCCTTTCAAAGGGCCAGTAGCGAGCTCCAACCTCGTGCGGACTCGGTTATCTTCCGCGGCATCGTGGCTGCCGAAGGCGGAAACATGATTCTCAGTCAGGGCGCGGTACCCATCCTTCGCAATGGCACGATCATTGGAGCCTGTGGCGTTGGAGGCGCGACTGGAGGAGAGCAAGACGAAGAGTGCGCCCGCGCTGGTGTGGCTGAACTGGCAGGGTAACCGAGGTAGGCGCTCAGGTCTCGTTGTACACGTAGTGAGGTAGTCCTCTTTCCAGGGCCCACTGCTGGAAGAACGACTGTACGTACGGATAGAGTTCTCGGGCCAACTGCCTTCGATCGCGATCGCGCGGCTCGCTGGCTAGCTGCGCTTTTAGCTCATCCACAATCGCGTCTTGATCTACTTTGGTAAACCGCCGATCCCTCATGAGCACCTCACCATCTACCATCACCGTATCGACATCCACACCCCGGCCCCGGTACAGGACCGCATCCACAATGTTGGTGTCTGGATCCAGGTAGGGTTCGGTGATGTGGTCCAGGTGAATCAACACGATATCCGCTCGCTTTCCTATCTCCAACGTCCCAACGCGATCGGCGAAAAGAGTTGCCTGAGCACCGTTGGCCGTTGCCATGCGCAGCACCTGGTGGGAGGTTGGGCTAGGAGTGTCCATGCCCGGCACCCGGTGGAGTTTCTGCACCAGGCGCATCTCCTGAAGAATATCATTGTCGTCGTTGAGTCCGGCTTCGTCGATACCGATGGCTACCGTCACGCCTTTGGCGTTCAGCGCATTCACAGGGGCCACGCCACTCTTCAGGCGCAGGTTGGAGCTCGCATTGTGGCAAATGCACGTCCCGGTCTCTGCCAGGAGCTCGATATCGGAATCGGTGAGCCAAACGCCGTGAGCGCAAGACACCTCAGGCCCCAGGAATCCAAGGTCCTGAAGGTGGGCAAGAGGCGTCTTGCCGAAGCGGTTTTCACTATACGTCCTCTGATAGATAGTCTCCTGCAGATGAATATGGATCCCGGTCTTATAGCGTAGGGCGTGTTCCTTGACCGACCGCAGAAAATCATCAGAGCACCGCGGGAGGTTTATCGGGCTAAGAAGATGCATGATCCGTTGATCCGGCTGATTGCTGCCGTACTGGTTATACATCTCCGCAAACAGGGAGAAGTAGTCTTCATTAGTCATGGCCGTGGATCGTAGGCGGGCCGCGACTTTCGCAGCCAGGTCTGTGGGCAACGTACCCAGGAAAGTCTCGTCATCCTGGTATACGAGCCGGTGCTGGTCACGGTGCGCAAAAGAAAAGGCTACCCGCATCCCTGAATCCTTGTATGCCCGCAGAACCTTGCCCCCCTCTTCAAGTGCTGATTCTGGGGGCACGCTCCAGACGGCGTGGTTATGCATAGCCGTGGTAATGCCTGATTGGAGCATTTGCAAGGCACAATAGAGAGTATCCAGATACGTGTCTTTACGGGGCGATCCCCATTGGGCCACCAGCCACGGCTCCATGGGAAGATCCAGGGTCCCCAGCTGGAACGGCGTCAGCCCGGTGTGGTGATGGGCATTGACCAACCCTGGTATCACCACGTATTTCCTAGATCCGATCACCTCGTCTGCTGTGTAGCGGGCCTTGATCTCCTCATATTTCCCTACATCCACTATTGCGCCATCTCGCTGAAAAATAGCGCCATCCTCGATTATTTCACTCATCTGATCATTTATGACCCTGGTCACCACGTACTTGCCTCTTATCAATGTGGAAGTCATGGCCTCTCCTTAGGGTCGGGTTAAAAGGTCGGGTTCATTGGCAAGGGAGCTACCGCCCAGCATTGCGGTCAACTCTGCCACGGTAGACAAATCTTCGAGACGGTCAACGACCTCAACGGTCGCCTGAGCTCCTTGCAGGCCAAGCGCTTCATCGGTCAATGAGAGGAACTTGCCAACCAGCTCCTGGCGTGGGACTGGGTTCGCGGCCTCTCCCCGCACCACGTAGGTGGTCTCCGAAAACCGGCGTCCGCCCTTCATCAAGACTGATACCCTGGCTGTAGGCTGGCCCTCTCGCTGCAGTGACATGCGCGGATCAAGCGTTACGCGCACCTTTTCCGTAAGCTTGCGGATCCGCCCGTCACCTATGGCCTCCGGCGAAAAGGCCGACAGATCCGTGGCGCCCAGGACGATTGCGGCGGCCACGGCGTACGGAATGGAGAACCTGGCGCCCAGCATGTTGTGAGGGTAGCCGCCCACCATTCCCTCCGGGCAGTCAATGGTGACGACCTCTACGTCCTCTATATCCTCATCCTCGATCCGCTCTACGCCGAGGGACTCGCGATGGCGCAAAGCCATGACGGCATCCAGTGCGGGATGATTGAAACGGCAGCAGGCGTGGAACTTGAAGTAGTTCTGTTGAATTCGGAACCCATCGCCCAAGTCCTGGATCGCCACCTCCGGATCGAAATGCTCGCCGAGAATCGTGCCGAATACGTCTGCCGGGCCGTCGGATAACCCGGTGAAGCCGCATTCGTAGAGGTGGACGGCAAGTATACCCTGAAACCCTGAGCGCCCAGGGTACAGGTTGCGGATAGTTGCGCCCTCAAAACAGGGGCTCCACGCGTTGGCAGGACTCATGGATGCAGCCAGGTTGATGATCGTCCGCACCTGAGCCCGGTTGTAGCCTCGGAGCTTAGCTACTGCGGCTGCGGTACCCATTGTGCCCCAATGACCGTGGGAGTGCACGTTCGGCCGTGGTGTGGTAGCTCGGCCCAGCCTCGATTCCACCTCATACCCCACCAGGATGCCTTCAATGAGCCTTTGGCCATCGGCTCCCATCTCTTCGGCTACGGCCAGAGCCCCCGGCAGAACGTGGATAGCGGGGTGTCCTCCCCCGAATCGAGTGCCTTCATCCACCTCTAACGCAACACCGGCGGTGGAGTTGATCAGGGTAGCAAGCATAGGCTCGGCTATTAGCCCATGGCCGAGAAGCGTTGCCGTGGCCGGTCCAGAGCGCTGCGCAACCAGCGCTGCCAAGGCAATATTCTCAGGTAAACGGCTTCCCGCAACGATAGCACCAGCGGTATCGAGCACCACGTCTTTCGTAGCGGCTATGACCTCCGGGCCAAGGTCCGTGAATCGAGTGTCTGCAACGAACTCTGAAAGTTGGTCCAGATAATCAGCCATGGTTCCCTCCTCAGTTCACCAGCCCAGCCAGGGGAGAAGTGGGGGAGCTGGCAGGCAAAAACTGGCCGTAGCCAGGCTGCTGTTCCAACCTGCCCTGGTTCAACAATATTCGGCCACGCAAGATGGTCATCCAGGGTTGGCCTTTCACTTCCCAGCCCTCATACGGGGTGTAACCCGCGTTGCCGTGGAGATCGGAGGCGCGGATGGTGGCCTCCGCATCGGGATCCATGATCAGCAAGTCGGCATCGGAGCCTGGTCGAATAGTGCCCTTCCTAGGGTATAACCCGAATAACCGAGCCGGGTTCTCAGCGAGCACCCGCGCCATCCACCAGATGGGGAGGCCTTGTTTGGCAACCCCCTCACTGTAGACAAGAGGTACCAGGGTCTCGATCGAAGGTGCACCAAAGGGAACGGGCTGGCCGTCAGGCCCCGCGAAGACGTTCTGCCAGCCGGGCTCCTTGCGTTCCCTGAGCCCTGGGGCGTGGTCACTCCCGATGCATGAGATATGCCCTTGCTGAACGCCCTGCCACAACGCATTCTGATTAATCCCATCGGCTGAGCGCAGCGGTGGGCCGATTTTGGCGAAGGGGCCCAGACGCTCCATCTCCGTCTCATTGAGCAAAAGATAGTGGGGACATGTCTCTGTCCACACGCGGTTCCCCAAGCTCTGGGCCTCCCTTATACGCTCCAATCCCCCTGAAGTGCTCAGATGGACGATGTACGTGGGGCACTTGGTCATTGCGCCCAGTAAAATGGCGCGGTTGATCGCCTCCTCCTCAACCCACGCGGGGCATGTGGCGGGAAAGTACCTAGGGTGTATGCGCCCTTCGGCAATGGCTTTATCTTCCAGGTAGTCAATGATATCGCCATTCTCACAGTGAAGCTGCATCATCCCACCGTGAGCCGCAATGATCTCCATGGCCTTGGCGATGTACTCGTCAGAGCACATACGGGTGCGCTGTTTTTTATAGGTCATAAACATCTTGAAAGCCATGACCCCGAGCCCGAAGGCCTGGGGAAGGCTATCCAAAATGTATGGAGGGTTTGCCAAGATGAAGTTCAGTGAGAAGTCTAGCACCGATTGGCGGCTTACCTCCTGCTGCATGCGGGCAATAGCCTGGGGCATGGTCTCTTCGTTCGCAAGATCATAGTTGGCGAAAGGAATTATGGTGGTAAGACCCGCGTAGGCCGCGGCAAGAGGCCCTACGGTCCAATCATCCGCATTGCCGAGGTGCACGTGGCAGTCAATTGCACCCGGCAGCACATATTTACCGGTGCAATCGATGTAGCGCTCGGCCTCGGGCAGCATCTCCTCAGGGCCCACGGCCACAAATTGTTCCCCTTTAATAGCTATCCCCGCCTGATAAACATCGTTGGAAGTCACCACCCACCCGCCATGGACTACTATGTCAACCTTCTGAATCGGCATAGCCTTCTCTCCTGTGCTAATTTACTTCTAGCCCGCTGCATGCAGATAAACTCGCTGCCTAGTCTACCATCATCGCCAGCCAGAGCATCATGGCGCGAATCTCTGGCTGCAGATGGCCGCTTTTCCTCGGGCAACCATGGTAATCATAATCTAAGGTAGAGAGCAACTGCCTAAGATTGACATGCTAGTAGTCCCGATGATACGCTTTTGCTGCTTGCCCCGTTTCAAAGCTCCTTAAATTGGCACGAAAAAGAGCTCCGACATGATTAACATCACCGACGTCGTAAGTGGCCTCGCATCTGAGAGATTGAAGTCGATCCTGAAGGACGAGGGATACCCGGAGTCCTGGTTGCATATCGTTGCCGCCCCAGACACCCAGGAAGGAGCAACGTACCTGCTCAACCCGGGAGAGCAGGACGAGGGTAATCCGATAATTCATTTCTACGCGAATAACGTTCATGTCGTTGTAGACCGCAAAAGTAACCTCTTTTTGTCGGGTATTCATATCGACCCCGCAGTCACGGTGGTCCTCGATCTGGAGAGCTGAGGTGCAGCGACTGCGTGCCACTAGTCCGAGATGGAAGACTGAGCGGTCATAGGACCTCGTCATTACTACTTGTTGCCGCAACCAAACCGGGGAAAGTCATGCTGACAGCTGAGGATAATAAGCTCTTAACACAGACCGGCCCCGGTACTCCCATGGGTGAGCTGTTCCGCAGGTTCTGGCTCCCCTTCATGCTGGCAGAGGAGCTTCCTGGACCTGACTGCCCACCCGTGCGAACAAAGCTGCTGGGGGAGGAGCTGATCGCCTTCAAGGATACCAACGGCAGGATCGGCCTCTTGGACCGGTACTGTCCGCACCGGGGGACGGAGCTGTTTTTTGGCCGCAACGAGGAGTGTGGTCTGCGCTGTTCCTACCACGGTTGGAAGTGGGACGTGGACGGCAACTGCATGGACATGCCCTCGGAGCCGCCGCAGAGCAGATTCAAGACCAAGGTCACGATCAAGTCGTACTCGGCGGTTGAGTATGGCGGTGCCATCTGGGCATACATGGGGCCCCGGGAGCTCAAGCCTGGACTGCCGCAGCTTCCCTGGGCCATGGTACCGGCCAGTCACCGATTAATAGGCAAGTTCTTTTCACCTAACAACTATGCTCAATCGCTGGAGGGCGATATCGACTCCTCCCACGTGTCCTTCCTCCACGCGGGTCTCAGTACAAAGCAGCGTGAGGCCAAGCTTGCACTAGGGGAAAAATTGAACCTCGCCCAGGTAGACAAGGTTCCCCGCTTCGATGTGAGAAAGAAGGACTACGGCCTCCTGATAGGGGCTCGCAGGCAGGCGAAGAAGGGCCGCTACCAGGGAGGAATCGGAGGGCCGGCACAAGTGGGTAAAGGCGTCTACTATTGGCGCATCACCCAGGTTCTTATGCCCTGTCATACCCTCTTCCCTCCGGACCCGGAGATGCCCGATAACGGCCACGTGTGGGTCCCTATTGATGATGAGAACCATTGGACGTGGAGCATGCATTGGCGTACAGATAGGCCATTGGCAGAGGAAGAAATCGCCAAGATCACGTCGCCGGAAGAGACGATCTACCCAGAGGTACTCCCAGACGGGTCCTTCAGAACGGTGGCCAACGCAGACAACGATTACTTTCTTGACCGGGAGTTGCAGAAGAACGGCAATTTCACCGGCCTCACAGGGACACGTATTCAGGACATGTCCATTGTAGAGCGTATGGGCGCTATCATGAACCGAACCGAAGAGCATCTGGGCACCAGCGATACGGCCATCATCGCGTTCCGCCGTATGATGCTGAGGGCTGCCAGGGACCTCCAGAAAGGGAGGGAGCCGTACGCTGCTAGTCATTCAGAGCTCTACAAGATACGCTCTCATACAACTGTTCTACACAGGGATCTTGACTGGGAAGAGGAGTCCAAAAACGACCTGGTCGCGGTAATCTAAGACATTCGACACCAAGTGCGGCCGATTTGATATACTGTTCCTGCACGCTGTAAGGCCGTTTTTCACGATCAATGGTGAAGGAGGAAAATCTATGCTTTCAGCAAAGGAGAACCAACTACTAACGCAGACCGGCCCTGGTACTCCCATGGGTGAGCTGTTCCGCAGGTTCTGGCTCCCCTTCATGCTGGCAGAGGAGCTTCCGGGACCTGACTGTCCACCCGTGCGAACGAAACTGCTGGGGGAGGAGCTGATCGCCTTCAAGGATACCAACGGCAGAATCGGCCTCCTGGACCGGTACTGTCCGCACCGGGGGACGGAGCTGTTTTTTGGCCGCAACGAGGAGTGTGGCCTGCGCTGCTCCTACCATGGCTGGAAGTGGGACGTGGACGGCAACTGCATGGACATGCCCTCGGAGCCGTCGCAGAGCAGATTCAAGACCAAGGTCACGATCAAGTCGTATTCGGCGGTTGAGTATGGCGGTGCCATCTGGGCATACATGGGGCCCCAGGAGCTCAAGCCTGGACTGCCGCAGCTTCCCTGGGCCATGGTACCGGCCAGTCACCGCATATTGGCCAAGAACTTTTCGCCCAACAACTACGCTCAATCGCTGGAGGGTGACATAGATACCTCCCACGCCTCCTTCCTCCACTCTGGCCTCAGTACAAAGCAGCGTGAGGCCAAGCTGGCCAGAGGCGAGGAGCTAAACTATATGCAGCTGGATACGGCCCCACGGTTTGATGTGAGGAAGAAGGATTACGGCCTCTTGATAGGGGGCCGCAGAAACGCGGACAAGGGTGGCCACTATAGAGAGCTCAAGACAACAGCACGGGAGGGTGCCTATTACTGGCGCATTACCCAGTTCCTGATGCCCTTTCACTCCATGTTCCCCAGGGCCTTCGTTGCCCCGGGGAATGGTCATGCGTGGGTACCAATCGATGACGAGAATACCTGGACGTGGAGCATGCACTGGCGCGAGGATGCACCCATCACCGACGAGGAGCGGACGGATCTCCTGGGTCCTAACGGCATCTACCCGGAACTGGTCCCAGACGGGTCCTTCAGGACCGTTGCTAGCACCGACAACGATTATTTCCTTGACCGTGACCTGCAGAGGGACGGCAACTTCACTGGCCTCATCGGTGTCCGGGTCCAAGACCTCTCCATAGTGGAGCGCATGGGCGCCATCATGGACCGGACCAAAGAGCATCTCGGCACCACCGATACAGCGATAATCGCATTTCGTCGCATGATACTCAAAGCTGCCAGGGATCTCCAGAAGGGAAAGGAGCCCTACGCGGCTAGCCATCCAGAGATCTTCAGGGTCAAGTCGGGAGCGGCCGTGGTCTCGAAGGACCTGGACTGGGAGGAGGCTGTCAAGGAAGACCTGGTCTCGGTGATCTGAGTTCTTCTACTTGGCTCCACCTCAGTAACGAATTTGGTCCCATCTCCACGCCAGGACCTATCCGCAAGTCCTGACGTGAGTTTGCGACACGTGCACATCGAGTCGAACGTCTGGAGAGGACACCGGGAAGGCCGGTAGCCGGGCGGTCATCAGTTACTGGTGTCTAATGGACTAAGCTCCCTGCCTCCCCTGAAAGAGCCTCCCTGCATGCCAAGGAAACCCCCATCGGTGCCCAGCCGGTAGGTCTGCTCGGTGGACTCTGAGGGGCGGGCGGCTTTCACATGCCAATGGATCTCATGGGTTCTCTTGGATTCCCCGTCCACTTTGGATAGCTGCGTCTCCACCACCGACGCAGCCCCGGCATCGATGCTAAGGGCTTGGATCAGCATCTCCGGGGCTGGCTCAGACTGTTGAGCAAGCATCAATGGCACAACAGTCAATGCCAGTCTATCGCTGGGGAAAAGCTTACCCTCCGCAAGAACGGAGACAGACTCGTAGCCATCCACCTCCCTAATTCTCAGGCTGTAGCCTATATCCGACCAGCTGATCTGGCAGACCTCCTCTCCAACGGACGACTCGATCCTGTATTCACCATCCCGGACCCGGAAGTCTGGAGTTAGAGTCAGGCGTGTGGTAAGTCGCTCAAGGAAGCGTCGTGGGGTACCGGAATACCGCTCTTCGATGAGCCAGTCGCCGTTGGGGAGCAGACGGTGACGATAGGCGATCCTTCCGGCCTCTTGGCCACCGATGCGCTCTAGCCAGATGCCCTCGCCCACGACCTGGCCCTCACCACCGGTCGGTGAAAAGGCCGTGTCTGGCAACTCCGGTGGTGCTGCCATGGCTGCCATGCGCTGCTCCAGAAGCATATCAAGGTCCCCCCGGGTAAGGTGGTAACCGTTCACGAATACGGCCTCTATCTCTCTGAGCGCACCGACATCCTGCAGGGGGTTGGCCCTGGTCATGATCAGGTCCGCTCGCTTGCCCAAAGCGATGGTGCCCCACGTGTCGCTCTGGTCCAAGAAGCGGGCCGGTTCACTAGTGGAGCAGCGCAATGCCTCATAGGGCCGCATACCCACCGCCACAAAATTCTCCAGCTCCTCTAGCAGCGCGTAACCGTGGATGGTAAAGGGGCCTGGTGAGTCTGTGCCCGTTAATAGGGGGGCGCCTTCCTCGTGTAGGATAGCAACAACTTGGGGCAGAGTGCGGGCCTGGGCCTGCTTGGCCTTACGCCAGGTCGCAATGTCGCTATCTGATCTGGCCGCAAACCGACCAAATGCCGCATCCCAAGCCGGAATGGCCGATCGAGGCATATATTTCAGCATCGGGTTCGCCATATTTTCGGATGGCTCTCGGCTTATGCGGTCATGCCACACAAGGGTGGGTGTGTTCCAAATCTGCCGAATAGCTAGCTGCCGAGCTAGGCTCCGAATACCGTCGAAGTCAAGATGGTGGGCGGTCAGGTTCAACACATCAACGCCAAAGCGGTCCCAGCGCTCGGGCGGCTCAAAGCCGCTTTGCAAGTGCCCTCTAGCTACGGTATGCATCTGATCAATGCAGGTCTGGCCCGCCTCAATGGCCTCCTCGAATGTCACACGATCGGGGCATTTGCCTACTAGACGCAGACCTGCGGCCGCCGAAGCCGTCCCCAACGCCGTAAGGTTTTCCTTGGTGAGCAACGCATACACCCGGATCTGGTGGTAGCTCCTTTCGGCGTATCGTCGCACCAGCCCTTCCGCCTGGTCGGGGTTAGTCATAGGCACACCGCCGGGCAGATCTGTCCTGCCCGTTGGTCCAACACCGTCTATCGTGGGAGTAGTGGTGATCAACCTTGGGCCCGGGAACTCGCCCCGCTCCACCATCCGCTCCATCGCTAGCTGAGACGGGGAGCCACCCGACGTGCGAATAAGGGTGACACCGTTGGCCAGGTACATAATGGAGTCAGCGAGGTCCGAGTACCCACAATACATGTCAGCTAACCCTGGCATGACGTAGTTACCGGAGCCATTTACGACCTGCGCGTCTCCCGTAACTACCTCTGTGGAGGGCCCCATGGCTCGGATGAGGCCACCTTCGATCACCAATGTCTGGTCAGACAACAACCGCTCCGAGTCCATGGGAACTACCGTTACGTGGGTGATGGCCAAGGCACCGGAGAGGCGTGAGGGAAACGTGAGAGAGAGGAATTCGCTGTCCACGGTTTTCTCCTTCTCCTGCATTTGAAGGGTAATCGCTAGCTGCTGAAGTCCGCACCAAGGATATCGTATTCGGACGAAGGCCAGCGGGTGCTAGCTACGCTTAGGCAAAAGTGTGACAGGAAATAGCACAGTTGGTCATACCAATGCCCAAAAATCTCATCCAGTCTGGGCTAGGGACTGAGCGGCAGCTCCGTACCCAGGCCCATCTCTTTAGCCCTCTTGTACACGTGGGCCGCGGCAGCCACATCGCTCATCCCTATGCCATGGGCCTCAAAGAGGGTGATGGCTTCACTCGAGCCGCGACCCGGTACCTGACCCGTCACCACCGACTGCAACTCGTGCACCTGGGACCACCTGATGAGACCAAGCTCGATAGGAAAAAGCAGGTCTCCACTATACCTTTGAGCCTCGGCGATACTGTCTACCACTACAGTATCGACCCGGCGAATCACATTATCATCCACTTCGCGACGGGTCCAGTGGTTGCCACCCGCCGCGTTGATGTGCATACCCGGTGTCAGCCATTCGCCCAGGAGAACAGGGCTTGGAGAAGTTGTCATGGTAATGACGATCTCTGAGTCCTTCACACATTCCTCGGCGCTCTCCACAGGGGTAACCTCGATGCCAAGAAGATGTGACATCTTACTAGAGAACTTCTGACATGCCTCTGGCACGATGTCGAACGCCTTGATGGAGCGGATCTGTCGCACAGCACAGACGCCTTCTAGCTGGGACCGCCCCTGGACGCCGGTGCCGATTATACCTACTGTGGCAGCGTTCTGAATGGCCATATACTTCGTGGCTACGCCGCTCAAAGCCCCGGTACGTAATTGAGAGCAACGTCCGCCCTGTACGAGAGCCAAGAGATCGCCACTCTCACTGTCGAAAACGACGGTCAGGAAACGGGAGCCCGCCGGGAACCTGGCGGTGTATACCTTCAGTCCCATTACCTTGCTCCCCAGTACCGCCGCCGGCATCACGTGCTGGAAGCCCTGAGGAGTACGGATATGTGATCGGGGTTGGTTCCAGGTCAGCCCCCGCTGGGTCTGGTCCAGCAGGTCCTCCATGACATGGATACACTCCTGCATGCTCATGACCTGATCAACCTCTTTGTCGGTCAAGAATAGTGGCATGGACCCTCCCTTATCGGCCGCATGAATGGAGGGCAGTATAGCATAGAACCCCATAGCTAGCATCGCTGCGGTTACCGCCCGAGCCGGGGGGGGGGGGCGCGAGGTTAGCTGATGACGATACGGGCGCTTCCAACCACGATCATGCCGATTGCCACCAGCTTTACGGCCAGGATGCGGGCATTGAGGGGCTCTTTTAGGAACGTGGGAACAAGCCAGCTCAACAGGACGGCGTAGAAAAAGATGAAAAAGGGTCGCGTGGCAAGAACCGCTGATACCAGAGATACCGGCCCGACGGCGAGTGCGGCAAACCGGACGAAATTACCAAAGAGGGCCGCAACTTGGTCAGCGACGACCAGGGAGAGAGACTGCGGTTTCCTGATGACCTCAGAAACCTCCCTGATGAACGGGCGACGGAGGGCTATGACGGAGAAGCCCAAGGGTAGAGCGATCATGAAGAGGCTAAGCATGTTCCAACGGGACATCTCATCCAGGGCCTCCTTGCTCAGAACCTGGGAGACAGCCACGGCCAAGCTCGCCAGCAAGAGCAGGAAGAAAGAGCGATTGAGAAAGACGCTCCTGCCGGGTGCCCGGTGAGCCGAGATGACCACGGCGCCCATTACTACCAGTACAATGGCAAGCCAATCCATAAGGCCCAGGGACTCGTTGAGGAAAGTGGCAGCCAAGATGGCTACGAAGATGGGAAAAGTCTGGACCACAGGTATGGCACGGGACACCTCCTCCGTGCGGAGACTCAGCCAAATAAGCATTAGAGCCATAGACTGGCTCAGACCTCCACCCAGCCCTATCGCTACGGAGAGGAGCGACGCGCTGGACTCCAGTGGACTGACCAGCAAAATGATGATTCCAATGGGCAAATTGAACAGGCCTATCAGCAAATACATCGAGCGTACATCTCGGACCACGCGCTCAGCGATCACCTTCTCCATAACGCTGACCGCTCCTACGGATGCGGCGCTCAGCGCTGCCAAGGTGGACCAGTCCATATGGTTCGCTCCTGTCGATTTCTATTCTAAACGCTCGTGGGACCCTGCAGACCACTGGGCTTCCAGCATATTACCAGGGCGGGCAACAGGCAACCGCAACGGTGGAATATTACAAGTGTCGTCATGGTGGGACAAGAACTGATTGATTGACACTACCCAGTGTTGTGTGTATATTCAGCGGTATTCTTGGCCCAGCTAGCTGGGCCAAACTATTCTGCTCTCCTGTTCCCAGGTGTAAGGAGGATTCGTTATGGCGACAGCTGTCCAGTTTAAACCACTGACAAGCGAGGAGAACGAGCTTCTCACGAAGACTGGCCCAGGAACCCCCATGGGCGAGTACTTTCGGAGATTTTGGCTCCCCGCGCTCTTGTCGGAGGAGCTGCCCCAGCCTGGCTGTCCGCCCGTGCGTGTCAAACTCCTGGGAGAGGAGTTGGTAGCCTTTCGCGATGCCGGTGGCAGAGTTGGCCTCCTGGACCGCTATTGCCCTCATCGTGGAACTGACCTGTTCTTCGGCCGCAACGATGAGAACGGCCTCCGATGCATAGTCCACGGCTGGAAGTTCAACGTGGATGGAGGCTGCGTGGACATGCCCACGGAGCCCCCAGAGAGTAACATAAAAGGGAAGATCTCCACCAAGGCCTACCCAGTGAAAGAATACGGAGGTTGTGTATGGGCCTATTTAGGTCCCAAAGAGCTGAAGCCTGAGCTCCCAGAGCTGGAGTGGGCGGTAGTTCCAGAGGGAAACAGGTATATTTCCAAGCGACTTCAAGAGTGCAACTGGGCTCAAGCGCTGGAGATAGACATCGACTCCAGCCACATCGGGTTCCTCCACGCCCGTGTCGATGGCACGCAGCCGTGGAGTGATAAAGCGCCGCGCTTTACGGTCAAGGAGACCGCCGCTGCGTTATTAATCGCAGCCCGGAGGGACACTCAAGATAATGACACATACAGCTGGCGGGTGAATGCCTTTCTCAAGCCATGCTACACGTTTCCACCGGGCAGCCCGAAAGGTCACTGGCCTGGTCACGCGTGGGTGCCTATGGACGATGAAAACATTTGGAACTATAGCGTCACCTGGCGACTCGACAAGCCTCTATCTGATGAAGACTATGACGAGCTCCTGAAGTCCGGGCTCTCAAACTACTCGGAGGTTGCTCCCGGGCTTTTCCACCTCCCTGGAAGCTATGTTACCTTGGCGAATATGGGCAACGATTTTCTCATCGATAGAGAAATTCAGCAGAGCCGGACATTGACGGGCCTGACAAACAACGGGCTCCAGGACAGCGTTGCCGTGGAGCCCATGAGAGGCGGGAGGACAGTGGACCGCACCAGGGAACACCTTGGGATCAGCGACACCGGAGTCGTAGAGTTCCGCCGAAGCATGCTGAAAGCGGCCAGCGACCTCCAGAAAGGAATCGAGCCTGAGGCGGCCTCTGATGGCAAGGGGTACAAGTATCGCTCCCTCGTCAAAATCCTCAAGAAGAGCGAAGATTTCTTTGAAGTGACCAAAGAAGAAATCAAGTCGCCGGCCTGATACGATAGCCGCTGAGTGCTATCAAGACAATCCTCCAGGTCACATGGCGCAGGTCGTTCTAGCGTGGGGTTGATGCCGGCCCCCAGGGCTAGACAGGGCAGTTCACCCACCTTAGGAAACGGCTACAAGCTTTCAGGAGACAGCTATGAACCGGAACTTGGACGGCATCCACTTTATGATGCCCACCCCGTTTGACGATCAGAAAAGAATAGACGAGGAGTGCGTTCCCCGGTTGGTTGAGTTGGCAGTAAATGCCGGGTGTAGTGGCGTAGTCTGCCTGGGTGTTATGGGAGAGCATACCCGTCTGACAGAGGGTGAGCGTCAGCAGATCATCCGAGCGGTAACACAAGCGGTGCAGGGACGTATCTCCGTCACTGTTGGAGCCTCCGCCCAGGGAAGTCATATCGCCGTTCAGAATGCCCTAGAGGCCCAGGAGCTAGGGGCGGATGCCGTTATGGTTGCCCCACCAAGTCTGAAGAAGCCCAATCTGGACGCCGTATTCGCCTACTACAAGGCAATCAACGACGCCATGACCATATCGATCGTGGTTCAGGACTTCCCAGAAGAGAACGGCGTCTTTATGCCCGCTCCGTTTATTGGCCGCCTCAAGGAGGAGCTTGAGCGTGTTCACTACCTGAAGCTAGAGGACCCTCCTACGCCTCCCAAGGTCACTGCGGTACGTGACATCGCTGGAGACACACTTGGCATCTTCGGAGGGCTGGGTGGAGTATTCCTCCTGGAGGAGCTGTTGCGTGGAGCATGCGGCACAATGACCGGCTTTGCCTACCCCGAGGTCCTCGTGAATGTCCATCGCTATGTGGTTGATGGTCAGGATGAGCAGGCTCGGGGCTACTTCTACCGTTACTTGCCCTTGATCCGCTATGAAAGCCAGCAAGGCATAGGCCTGAGCCTGCGAAAAGAGATCTTGAAGCGTCGGGGAGCTCTAAACACTGCCAACGTGCGCCATCCTGGTGCTGAGGTCGATGAGACCACTCGCCAGGAGCTCTATCGCACTTTGGACTCCATGGAACTGACCTAGCCACTAAAGGTGTCCACAAAGACGCTATTAAGAGATCTCGCGAGGGCGACTCAATGGAGGACATGGCGTGATTTATGAAATGCGTACGTATACCCTAAAGCCAGGGACCGTCGGCGAATTCGAGAAGCGATTCGCTGAGGCGATACCTTACCGTCAGAAGTATTCCCCATTGGGAGCTTTCTGGCACACGGAGATTGGGCCTCTCAACCAGGTGATCCACGTCTGGCCATACGAGGACCTCCAACAGCGGGCGCAGGTACGTGCCACCGCATCCCAAGACCCTCATTGGCCAGCACCAACAAATGAGCTGATAGAACAGCAAGAAGTGGACATCCTCACTCCCGCACCGTTCATGCAACCTTTGGAACCCAAGGAGATGGGGTCCATCTATGAGATGCGTACCTACACCTTGCGGCCCGGCACCATTGGGGAGGTGCTGAAACGCTGGGAAGAGGCGATACCTCATAGGGAGAAATATTCGCCCTTGGCAGCGTGCTGGTTCGGGGGCGAGTTTGGTGAGCTGAACAAGTTTATTCACGTGTGGCCATATGCCGATTTGGGAGAACGTTCTCGGATCCGGCAAGAGGCCTCTGCTGCCCCGCACTGGCCGCCTCAGATCAATGACTTCGTGGTACGCCAGGAAGTGAAAATCCTCGTTCCCGCAGCCTTTTCTCCGCTGAAATGAGGGCGCGATAGGAATCACTTTGCTCCCCAGAATCAGGGAAACGATGAAGTCTATCCTGCTGAGTGTGGCTGCTGCCAGGCTCTCGCTTTAAGATAGCCGTACATTGCGTTCTCGCATGCCCTCTGAAACTGCGTTCCCCTGGGTGGCGCGCACTCCCTTCTTTTACGGCTGGGTCATTGTCGCCTTAGCTACTCTCGCGATCTTTGTTTCCGGGCCGGGGCAGACCTACGTCGCCGCGGTGTTCGTTGACCCCATGCTTGAGGACTTGGGGTGGTCTCGGACCTTGATCGCGGGTCTCTACTCCGTCGGGTCCCTGACGGCAGCCATCGCCATGATCGGAGTGGGGAGACTCCTTGACCGCCTTGGCGCACGAGTGATGCTGACCGGGGTGGCTATCCTGTTCGGCGTCGCAGCCATCGGTATGAGCAAGGTTACGCATCCTGCGCACTTATATGCTGGCTTTGCCGCCATTCGAATCCTTGGGCAGGGGTCGCTCACATTCATTCCGACCACGTTGGTGTCTCTGTGGTTTGTTCGACAGCGGGGCAAGGCAACTGCCATAACCTCTCTTGGCAGTACTGCCAGTGCATCGTTCTTCCCACCCTTTATCCACTTCATGATCAGTCGCCTTGACTGGCGTGGTGCCTGGGCAATACTGGCACTCATCATCTGGTTTGCGCTCCTAGCCCCCGCCGTACTACTCGCCCGCCGCTCCCCCGAGTCCATAGGCCTTCTGCCCGACGGCGGTCCGCCATCGCCGCAAGCGGAGGTCCAGGAGACCTCAACTCCCGCTGTCCGCGAGGTTGAATGGACTCTAGGCGAGGCGCTCAGGACCCCGGCTCTATGGCTGCTGCTCTTTGCCGGTTCGGCGGTTTCTCTTATTAGCACTGGCCTGGGATTCAACCAGATATCCCTCCTCACCAGCAAGGGCCTAGATGCTGGAGTAGCAGCAGCCGTATTCAGCATCATGGGTCCCGCCAGTCTCTTTGGGGCGCTCATAGCGGGGTACTTAGCAGATAGGCTTCCCAACAGGTACCTCTTGGTCGCTGGGCAGGCCGTCCTAGCGTTGGCCATGCTGTGGACCTTTGTCATCACTTCTCCTTGGCAGGGCTTTGTGTACGGTGTATTGATGTCCATGGGAAGCAGATTCATCCTGACTATCAACACCGTCATCTGGCCCAACTACTACGGTCGGAGCCACCTGGGAAGCATCCGCGGCGTAGCCACTAGCGGCATGATGCTCTCCACGGCTTTGGGGCCACTACCTTTCGCCCTTCTCTACGATCTTTCCGGGACCTACTCCACTGCAATACTCATCTTCCTCTCTCTCCCGGTGGCCTGCGCCGCAGCTGCTCTCTTGGCCCCTCCACCTCAGAAGCGGCCGCTAGGGTAAGGTGCAAGGATCATCAGGAGGCAGTGCAGCTATTGGACAGGGCAGCAGCCTTGTTCCAGGAGCACGGTGCCCAGCTCTACCTGGGGCAGGTGCTGGACAAGAAGGAGAGCCTGGGGGCGTAGGGCGAGTCATCCCTCAGTTGCTACTTTCCAAAGGTGCCCTATTGGCAAATCCGCTTAAGTGTGGTAGATCAGTAAGATCCATTGCTGGCTCCTGGCGATAGTCCATAGCGGCGCGACACCATATGCTTCCATGGGTGTCCACTCGTAGTACCTATCCTGAGATTCCTTTTCATCCTTGACAGACGTACCTGCTTGTCTACAATCATGCTGCGTATGATAGGTCGCTCCAGGAAGTAGGGTCGGGATCGAAAGTCGGTAATATCCAAGCCAGCAAGGCCTAGCAGACCTGTAGGAAGGAGTCTAACGATGCCGCGATTTACCAACGATGACGGGGCACGTGTCCGACAGGCAACAGCTGATCTTGTCAAAAGGCACAGACTTCCTGGCATCTCCGTCGGTGTGTTGAACAGCACTAACCTCGTCTTTGCAGAGGGCGTGGGTTACGCGGACATCGAGGCTCGCCGACCGCAGGACCCTAAACTGCGTCAGCGTATAGGGTCAATAACGAAGACGATGATCGGTCTCTCTATCATGGCTCTGGTCGATGAAGGGCGTCTAAGGCTCGAGGATCGCGTGAAAAAGTTGCTGCCAGACGTACAGTTCAACGGGCCCGTCGACGATTTATCACTATGGCACCTGATGACGCATACAAGCGGAATTGGCGAAGGGCCTACGATGCGGTCGTTCCATGACCCGATAAAGGAACTGTCGCGAGACCAACCGGAGAATCGGCCGATCGCCGAGCGTTACCCGGATGGGATCGACATCGAGCAGGCGCCCGGCACCCACTGGCACTACCAAAACCATGGATTCGCACTGCTGGGGGAAATCCTCAGCCGCGCTGAAGATTGCCCAATTCACGAGGCTCTTAGACGGCGCATCTTCGCCTGTAGACCGTCAGCGATAATGGGACACGTGAGAGGGGTAGAAAACCCGAGAGTCTGAGAGTGGTGTGAGCTCCTGAAGTGAGGGTAGAGTACCTCATGAAAGGAGCAGCGATGTCCCAGTCAGACGTCAGCAAGGCCGAGGCCGCCGATCAGCGGTCGGAGCAGACTAGTGTAGACCGTCAGCGATAATGGGACACGTGAGAGGGGTAGAAAACCCGAGAATCTGAGAGTGGTGTGAGCTCCTGAAGTGAGGGTAGAGTACCTCATGAAAGGAGCAGCGATGTCCCAGTCAGACGTCAGCAAGGCCGAGGCCGCCGATCAGCGGTCGGAGCAGACTAGGTCCTTCGTTCGACGAGTTAGAGCGGCTACCCGGCGCAAATACACCCCGGAAGAGAAGATCCGTATCGTGCTGGAGGGCTTCCGCCGCGAGGTCACCGTGAACGACCTGTGCCGGTGGGAGGGTATCAAGCCCCACTCCTACTACTCGTGGACCAAGGAGTTCATGGAGGCGGGCAGGGAGCGGCTGTCCCGTGACACGGTGCGCGATGCCACCCGGCAGGAGATCCAGGATCTCAAGCGGGAGAACGGCGAGCTCAAGCAGCTGGTAGCCGAGCTATCCCTCGAGGTCTACCGTCTGAAAAAAACGGCCATACCAATGCCCCAGAACGGCGTCGGTACCAGCGGATGAGCGCCGTTGAGAAGGCGACGGTCCTGGCCAGTGTAGCCGCATCACCGCTGGCCAAGCGTCGGGTGCTCAGAGACCTGGGTGTTCCCAAGAGCACCTACTATCGGTGGTTGATGCGACAACAACATCAACAAGGTCTCGAGGACCGACCTGGAGCCAGCGCTCCACCGTGGAACCGCCTTAGACCTCAGGAGGAACGGTCGATCCTGGAAGCGGCCAGGGAGATGCCGGAGCTAAGTAGCCGCCAGTTGGCAGCGTGGTCTACAGACAACCTGGCCTTCGCTGTATCCGAGTCCACTGTGTATCGCATCCTGTGCAGAGAAGGTCTTGTGAAGTCACCCGAGATGCAGCTCAAGGCCGGCAAAGAGTACCATCGCAAGACCAGCGGCCCTCACCAGATGTGGGCTACCGACGCCTCCTACTTCAAGGTGATCGGTTGGGGCTACTACTACCTGGTCACCGTGATGGACGACTACTCCCGCTTCATACTGGCCCACAAGCTCCAGCGGGACATGACCACCGACTCTCTCATCGAGGTGGTCCAAGAGGCCGTGGACAAGACCGGCATGACTGAGGTCCCAGTGGCCGACCGGACCAGCCTGCTGAGCGATAACGGCTCAGGTTATGTCTCCCGTGGCTTCAGAGACTACCTGCACCTGGTGGGGATCAAGCACATTCTGGCCGCGCCGTTCCACCCTCAGACCAATGGCAAGCTCGAGCGCTATCACCAGAGTATCAAGCGGGACGTCAAACAGGTCCCCTACGAGATGCCTTCTGCCCTGGAAGGAGCAATCGCCGCCTTCGTGGCCTACTACAACTACCGACGCTATCACAAGGCGCTGGGCAACGTGACGCCCGCAGACATGCTCAACGGAAGGCGGGAGCAGATCCTCCAACGGAGAAAGGAGGTGCAGGTCCAGACGTTAGAACGGCGAAGACGCTACAACAAGACCCTCAGGGAGCTCCCACGCAGCTCTTCATAATAATAATCTTCTCGGGTCCTAATCTGTCCCACTTGTGCTGATTGCCAACAGCGTGAGCTTGCCAGGCGAGCCGGGATCAGTGCAGGCTATCTGTCCGAGATCGAAGGCGGTACCAAGGCGGGGTCTGCAGCAGTGCTGGCCCGGATTGCCCATGAGTTAGGGACGACTATCGACGCGCTGATGATCGATGATGAGGATGAACATGCCTGAGCAAGGCCGCTGCCTGGACGACTAGCGTCACCTCGACGTTAAGTGGCAAACACGCGAACGACTTCCCTGGGGCAGTGACCTACGTTTGCCCGTCATTCTCCGGCGGCGCTTCAACGGTCCGCATTCGGCCTGAGTATCGGCTACCCCGCTTCTGCTTGGGAATCCTCTTTCGCCTCAGTAGCTCTCTGAGCGCTAAAGCGACAGGTTTTGCGTTGCTCGGATAGAACTTCCCACTACGCCAGGTCTGCACCGTAACCAGGTGTACCCCCAGCTCATCTGCGATGGCGGCGTCGGTCCACTTCTTCTCTCGTAGCTGTGCCAGAAGCTCTTGAATGTCGTTCATGGTTGCTAATCTACAGCATGGCACTGTAGTTGTCAACACCTTTCAACTATGCCACACCCATTGACATTGTGTCGGCCATACCGTACAATAGATAGGGAGATACATGATTCAAGTAATACAGGCGGAGACGTTCAGGCGGTGGCTTCGTCGCCTACGGGACAAAAAGGCGGCTGACCTTATCGCCGTGCGGCTGCACCGAGCAACCTACGGTCACCTGGGGGATGTGCGTTCGGTGGGTGATGGTGTCTCGGAAATGCGCATCAGGTCTGGTCCTGGTTACCGCCTCTACTTCATCCGTGAGGGCCAGGACATAATCGTTCTGCTGTGCGGCGGTGATAAGAGTAGGCAACGGCGAGACATCGAACGGGCCAAGAAGATGGCCGCAGACAGGAGGAGGCAGCATGGCTGAGACTTATACAGTCTGGAAACTGGAAGACTATATCGACTCTGAGGAGCGAGCTCGTGGAGTCCTAGAGGCCGCGGCTGAAGAGGACCCTGGGGATGGCACTGTCATCTGCTCGGTTCTCAGCGCGATTGCCAAGAGCAAAGGGATGAGCGCCCTGGCCCGCGACACAGGGCTCAATCGGGGCCATCTCTACGAGGCGCTGTCCGAAAACGGCAACCCATCTCTCGCCACGGTGATGAAGGTAGCCTTTGCCCTGGGTCTACGGCTGCGCCTGGAACCCATCGAGAAGATGACAGAAAAGGCTGCGACCCCTGCCCCCTAAAAGCCGACTGATTCTGTTCCCCGACCTCTCCTGAGCGCCATTCACCCAAAGCTTACATCGGATGAGGTGCGGGCCTTTTGGTAGAACATGTGATTTGGTAGAATGAGAGCTGTGGAAACGAAGACCGCTGAGCAGCACCAATACACACTTGAGCAGCTATCCCAGCGCATCGACGATATGAGAACACGCCGAGTCTGGGGCCGGTTCATCGTGCATTTCCAAGATGGCGTGATCGTTCGCCTGACGCGAGAAGAGAACGAACGTGCGGGGGATGATACAACCGTTGTCCCGATTAGGGAAGCGGACTAAGCTGCCGCTTGCCTCGACGCACTGTAAGCCTCAAATTCACCCTCCAAATGCTTGATAACTGGTTGCGTTAGTGCTACCATATACTCATGGATAAGGCACTAGCGAAGATCAGGCGGAACCTTCGGAACGTCCGGTTCGACGACCTTCGCCAGGTTTGCGACCGCTACTTTGGGAAGCCGAGGCAAAATGGTAGTCACCTGTTCTATAAGACACCTTGGCAGGGCGAGCCGCTGGTGAATATCCAGCCCATGAGAGGCATGGCCAAGGCGTACCAGGTACGGCAAGTGCTCAAGGCGATCGACAAGTTGGAGGAGCTGGATGGATGAACATATAGACCGCTATACCTACCGAGTCATATGGTCTGAAGAGGATGAGATGTATGTCGGGCTGTGCACCGAGTTTGCGTTGCTGAGCCACCTAGACGACACCCCGGAAAAGGCGTTCGAAGGTATTAGGGATGTGGTGGCATTCGCCGTGAAACTCTTGCATGAGGATGGCACCCCGATTCCGGAGCCGCTGTCTACTCGACGCTACAGCGGAACGCTCACCCTTCGCGTCCCCCCTGAGACCCATCGCGCCCTTGCGATGGATGCTGCCGAAGCTGGCGTCAGCATGAATCGTTTGGCTGCCGAACGGCTGTCGCTGTGGCGCTGAACAAGGAGTAGCGGTATAATGTCGCCATAGCTAGGCTGGACTAGGAACGACCAGACAGTCGCCTTTCTGTGCTAGGGAGCACATGGGGCGGCTTTTTTTGTTGCAACGGAAAGGCGGTTTGCCTCTAGGGGTTTGCATGGCAGCTACTAAACGCACCTTCATTCAGATAGAAGACGACCGGCGTGAGATTGCCAGTCTGTACCTTCAGGGCAAGACCCAGCAGGCTATAGCTGAGCGCCTTAAGATGACCCGCCAGATGGTCGGTTATGACCTGAAGGCGATACAGCGCCGGTGGCGGGAGGATACGTCCCGCAACCTAGATGAGGACAAGGCCCGTGAGCTGGCGAAACTGGACGAGCTGGAACGTACTCACTGGCAGGCGTGGGAGGACTCGCTAGAGCAGGTCACGACCGAATCTTCGGCCCGCACTACCTCGGGCCGAGGCAACGGGGACGGTTCTGTAACTGAGCAAGCGGCTATACGGCGCGAGGGCAAGCAGGGGAACCCCGCATATCTCCGGGGCGTGATGGAATGCATAGACCGGCGGTGCAAGCTGCTAGGGCTAGACTCGCCGCAGAAGCTGGAGCACAGCGGCGTGGACGGAGGACCTATACAGACTGACATGAAGGTGATACTGGATGCTCTCAACGACCCAGAGGCAAGAGACGCTCTCGACGTTCTTAGTCAACGCCTGGAGAGCCAGCCCAGCGGCGACAGCGGCTAGGTGGTCTAAAGGTCAGTGGGTGCGACAGCCCCACCTTGGCCTGATCTCCCAGAAGGTCGCATCGCTGGTTGAGAGGCCGTTGCGCCTCATCGTCTCCATGCCTCCGAGGCACGGAAAGAGTGAACTGCTCTCTCACTGGACGCCGGTATGGTTTCTGGCAAACTGGCCGTGGAAGAGCGTGGGCCTGGCCAGCTACGCCGCCGACTTCGCTGGGACCTGGGGCCGTAAGGCTAGGGACTCGGTGGTAGAGAACCAGTTGCAAATGGGCCTTCGTGTTCGGGACGACCTGAACAGGGCCTCGCAGTGGCAGCTATCAGCGGGAGGCGGAATGATGACCGCTGGCGTCGGCGGCCCATTTACGGGGTACGGCTTCGACCTGCTGATTCTGGATGACCCGATCAAGAACCGGCAGGAAGCGGACAGCATCACAATGCGCAACCACCTGTGGGAGTGGTGGCGCTCGACAGCCCGCACCAGGCTGGAGCCAGGGGGCTCCGTCATCATCGTCGCGACGCGTTGGCATGAAGACGACCTCATAGGCCGACTGCTGAGCGACGACTTCCTGGAGGGAGAGGAAGCGAGTGACCGATGGCAGCACTTACGGCTTCCAGCACTGGCCGAGCCCGGTGACCCGTTGGGACGAGAGGAAGACGCTCCGCTATGGCCGGAGCGCTACGACGCCAGCTCCCTAGCAGCGGCCAGGGTGGACATCGGCCCCCAGGAATGGCCGGGGCTCTACCAGCAGCGCCCGTCCCGACAGGGGGGCAGCGTGTTCCGGGACCAGTGGTGGGTCTTCGAGGAAAAGGTGGAGCCAGGAGAGCGGGTGTTCCAGTTCTGGGACACCGCCTTCAAGACCGGACAGCAGAACGACTACTCGGTGTGCTGCACCATGACGACGACTCCCAACGGCTACGCGGTGCTGGATGTGTGGAGAGATCGGGTTGAGTATCCAGACCTGCTGAGGGCTATGCAGGATCAGGCCAAGGAGCACAACCCCTCGGCTATCTTCGTCGAAGACGCGGCCAGCGGGCAGTCGGTGGTCCAGAGCCTCCGGCGCGAGACGAGGCTGCCGGTGCTGCCAGTGCAACCGCGCGGGGACAAGGTGCTGAGGGCCAACCGGGTGACCGGTACGGTGGAGGCCGGCAGGGTGGTTCTCCCCAGGAGAGCGCCTTGGCTACAGGCGTTCCGTGAGGAGCTCGCCACGTTCCCCAACGGCGTACACGACGACCAGGTGGACGCCTTCGTGGGTTGTCTTACCCAGTTGATGCAGCGGGCCGGAGGTATCGGCGGCATCTATTTATAGGAGAGCTTTAACTTCGTCCTCTCGTAGGACGAAGTTGTTTCAGCGCTTCGACGTATAGGAGGAACAGAGAGATGATTCTAGAACGGCAGTTGCTAGCGATGCGGGGCATGTTGGGCTTGGTGAGACGGCCCCCCCAGGGCGTCCAGCGGGCCAACGAGCCCTATGCTGCGATGGCCCAGGCGGGTGGTGGTACAGGGCTTACGACGGAGCGGATCATGGAGTGGATGAACATGCGAGGCAAGGCCCCGTCCGGGGGAGCGTCGGGCTACTACCGCACCTCTGTGCCCGTCTACCGTGCCGTCAAGCTCCGCTCCGACGCCGTGGCCAGAGCCCGGCTCAAGGTCTACCGTATGGACTCTGACGATGAGTTGGAGTGGGTAGGCGAGTCTGATCCTGTGCAGGGGCTCCTTGATCGTGTAAATCAGGATTGGACCAGGAGCCGGATGTGGCGTGCGGTAGAAACCTACCTGTGCCTGTGGGGGCAGTCCTTCCGGTGGGTGAACAGGGCCGAATCTCCCAATCCAGCTATGTGGGAGATATGGCCCCTGCGTCCCGACAAAGTGAAGGTGGTGGTGGGGAAAGACGGCACTATCGCTGGCTACGTCCACGACCCGACGGGCTCCAAGTTCGCCATGCTGCCCGACGAGGTGATCTGGGACCGCTACTTCAACCCCACCGATCACTTCAAGGGCCAGTCGCCGTTGTTGGCCGGGCTGAGCTCGGTGCAGATGCAGCTTGACATGCTGGAGTTCAACCGGCAGTTCTTCAAACACGGCATCCTGGCCAGCAACCTGGCCTTCTTCCTCAGCGCAACATCGACGGACCAGGACATCTCCCTATTCTACGAGCGCATGGAGGACCGCTACAGCGGGGTGGGCAATGCTCAGCGGCCCATCGTTACCAAGGGTGAGGGCAGTGTGCAGAACCTGGGGTTGTCCAACCGGGACATGGAGTTCATCCAGGGGATACAGCTAGCGAAGGAGCACGTGGCGGATGTCTACGGCGTACCGGAGGAGCTGATGGCCGGGGCGCATCACCCGACCTTCTCCAACCGTGAGGCCGCCATCAAGGATTTCTACGCCAACACTGTTACCCAGGAATGGGACCTACTGGCCTCGGAGATGCAGGAGCAGTTCGTCCCCATGCTGCCCAGGGGTTATCAGGATGTGGTGCTGAGGTTCGACACCGCTGAGATAGCGGAGATGCAGGAGTCGCTCACCGACCGCTCGAACAGGGAGGTCGCTCAGGCGACGGCGGCCAAGCTGCGGGCCGAGGCGGTAAACGTTGCGGTTCAAGGAGGCATTATCGACGAGCCAGAGGGCCGCACCATCTTGAGCGGAGACCCGATCTTTGGCGAGCTTGAGGAGATGGAATAGTCGATGGCACGAAAGGTCAACGGCGTAGGACCCAGACGGCTGGACGAGCGGGTGTATGACAGGACTCTGCGAAGACTTGTCCTTGCTCCGCTCATGGCCCAGCTTCGCTCTGGCCTGTCTGAGGCTTCAGCCGCGTCCCTGGCCCTGGAGATCATCGACGGGGTGTTTCGGCACTGGCGCACCGGAGGATTGGTCGCAGAGGAGGTGGCGGCCCACTCTGCCAGGGTGTCGAGCTACCACAGGCGAAGGCTCATTCAGACCTTCAGGACGGCGCTGGGGATAGACATACGGCCTATGCTCTTGGACTCGGCCATCGAGCCGCTGATGTCGGCATGGCGTCAGGAGAACATCTCGCTCATCCGGACGATTCCTGAACGGTTCCACGGGGCGCTGTCCCAGCGAGTGAGCGAGACGTTCGCGCAGCAGCCCTTTGACCAGCAGGCGCTCTCGAAGGTGCTGAACCGAGAGTTCAAGGTATCGGGCAGCAACCTGCGCCGGATCACCAGAGACCAGACCAGCAAGGCCGTTGGTCAGTTGACCCATGCGAGACACCGCCAGCTAGGGATACAGGAGTACACCTGGCGGACCGCAGAGGACGAGCGCGTCAGGGCTACTCATGTTGCCCTCAACGGCACCCGTCAAAGCTGGGACTCCGCGCCCGGAGTGGGTCACCCTGGATCGGACATACTCTGCCGCTGTGTCGCCATCCCGGTCATCGAGGAAGCCGATGGCTGAGCGGATAGCGGTACCCAAGCCCGACCAGCGCTCTCGGTGCTGGCACCCGGATTGCCGCAAGGTGCTGGCCGAGAGGTTGCCGTCCATAGGGTGGCCCCCCGGACTGGTGATCCGATGCCCCCGATGCCGCCGTATCAACCCTAAACTGTCAAGCTGAGAGAGCCGCCTCGAGTGCGAAATTGGTCCCCTGAAACCCTTGACAAACTTACGCTAGCGTAATGCAATATCTGCATGATAGAATTGAACCAGCGTAAGGTAGTCCAGAGACTTGAGCGTGAGGGATGGGTGCTAATACCAGGCGGGAAGCACTCAAAGTACGCCCACCCAGATCGGAAGGGTCGCATAAGCGTTCCTCGGCATACCACCCTCAGCAAAAGAGTCGCCCGCGATATCGCTAAGGCAGCCGGATGGATTTAGGAGATGAGAGAGATGACGAAATATCCAGCAGTCATAGATGGTGAAAAGGGGGCCTATGGCGTGGTCATTCCCGATATACCGGGCGCCTGCGTTGCCATGGGCAGAACAGTGGATGAGGCTCTGGCCGGGGCCGAAGAGGTGCTCGCCGAGTTTGTGGAGTTGATTTTGGCAGATGGTGATCAGATCCCCAAACCCAGCTCAGCAGAAGATCTGGAGCTCGAACCTGGAGAGATGGTGGCCTACGTGACTCTGAAGATTCCCTCGGGAGCTACTCCTGCCTAGCCATGACCTCTACGAACCAATCCCCCGCGAATCTTGTCACCTCGGCTGGAGCTGCAAAGGAGCTGGGTGTTTCAGACACTCGCGTCCGGCAGCTTTGTATAGCTGGTCGTATCAAGGGGGCCTACAAGCAGGGCCGGGATTGGGTGATACCGAGGCCCATCGTTCGATTAGATCCTCTTGGAAGAATCATGGCCTTGACACCAACTGATGAGGGAGACTAGAATTAACCTAGTGCCCTAGTGGCCCGCACAATAGTGCCCTCGTGGCCCCGTGCAGCAGATTTGCACGGGGCTTTTTGCGTTCACGAGGAGGTGTCGATGGTAAGCACAGCTTACACCGAGCAGCGTCGGGTGATGGTTGTCACGGAGGCGCGTCAAGCGGAAGACGGGAGCGCCCACCGGATGGTGATCGCCGCTAACGAGGTAAGCCGCAACGGAGACGAACTGAATCTTCGCGGCGTCAGCTTCAAGAACTACCGGAAGAATCCCGTCGTGCTCTGGTCCCACGACTCCTGGGGCGGCATTCCTATTGCCAAGACTCTCAAGATCGGCCATGACGATGAGGGGCGGATCGAGGCCGACTTCGAGTTCAACTCCGAAGACGAGTTTGCGGCCCGTGTGGAGAACGGCTGGAACAACGGATTCATACGGAGTGCCTCGATTCGTTACCTGCCCACCAAAGTCGTTGAGGTGCGGAACGAGGAGGGGAGAGTGGAGCGGCTGCGCATAGAGGAGTCGGAGCTTCTGGAGTGGAGCCTGGTGCCCGTACCAGCCGATCCCGACTCGGTGAGGGCAGCGGCCCGCGCCCTGAACCTGCCCGAAGAGATATTCCGGGGGCTTGAACCGGAGCCACAGCCCGAACCGTTCGTCGATTCGGTGACTGAAAAACCGGAGCCTGAACCCAACCAGGATGACCCGATAGAGGCTCTGAGAGAGCGTGTGGACGCCGTGGAGCAGAAGCTTGAAGAGTTGGCTGCCAGAGACTCCACGACTGAAGAGGAACCACAGGAGATTCCTGCACCGGAAGAATCCCCGGACCCTATCCTGGCAGCCGTTGAGGTCGAATTCGCCGCCATGCGGCAGATCATAGAGGAGAAGTAACCATGCCCACAGAGACCGAGAAGCTAATGGAGAACGTAGCCGCCGTACACTCCTTCTTGGAGAAGGACTACAGCCCCCTGAAGGAGGAGGTGGAGCGCCTTTCGGCGCAGATCACGGAGTCCATGCGGGCCTCCAAGCGGGCTGCCCTGCTTCGGCAGGTAGAGTCCACGACCCAGAGGGCCAGAGTCTTGTCCGGCAAGTACCGGGGATTCGACGAGTTTGACCTGATGCTCTCCCGCGCCGTGCTGCGGATTGCCGAGCGCGGCGGGGTTGACGGAAGGAGACCCGTAGACCCCCGAACGGCTGCCGAGTGGCGGAGCAACCTGGAGGGAGCGAGGGCGGACCTGTACGAATCTATAGGACGCGCCCTGGATGCGAGCACAGCGGGCGCAGGCGACGAGCTCACCTTCACCGGAGAGACCAGCGAGATGTGGCGGGACGTGCATCTGGCCACCTCGGTGGTCAGCCTCTTTGGGAGCATCATGATGCCCACGGACCCGTTCCGGATTCCCTATGACTTTGGGGATGTGAGCTGGTACAGGGGCACGTCCAATCTTGCGGTCAGCTCGTCCACTCCGGGCACGGGAAGGCAGACCCTCACGTCCGCCGAGCTTGCGGCGATGATCGGGTGGTCCTACGACCTGGACGAGGACGCGGTGATCGCGGTACTGCCGGATCTACGGGCGACCTTGGTACGGAATGGAGCCGAGGTCCTGGACGATGTGGTGCTCAACGGAGACACCTCCGACGACGCCACCAACATCAACGCGGACGGAGCCACGGCGGATTCGCTGGCCGGTAGCGCGGGACTGGACCACTACCTGGTCTTCGACGGGCTGATCCATATACGCCTGGTGGACAACACCAACCAGGGAAATGACCATGGCGCTGCCGTTTCGGACGATATGTTCAACGAGGTCAGGGGCAAGCTGGGCAAGTACGGTGTTCGTCCCTCGGAGTGCGCCTTCGTCATGGACATCAACACCTACATCCGGTCTCTGTCCATCGAGAATTTCCGCACGGTAGAGAAGCTGGGACCCAACGCTACGCTGCTGACCGGCCAGCTAGGTGACATCGAGGGGATACCCGTGATCATTTCGGAGCAGATGTTGCTTGCAGACATCGACGGGAAGGTCAGCTCAGGCGGCAATCTGACGGACACGGGCCGGGTGCTTGCGGTGAACCGGAACATGTACCGACTGGGGTTCAAGCGGGAGCTGATGATCGAGAGCGAGCGGGACATCCAGAAGAGGCAGACCGTTCTTGTGGCCAGCATGAGGGTTGCCTTCGAGGGCCGGATGGACAACGATTCGGACACCGCTGTAGCCCTCCAGTACAACATCACCGGCGTCTAGTAGGAGGTGAGCGATGCCACTGGTCAGGAACAGGTCTGAGGTTCCCCACCGCTACTACGATTACGCGAGGAAGGCGTACGTCATATGGGCTCCTGGGGAGGTCAGGGACGTGCCCCACTCCGTAGCTCAGCAGGTCTGTCAGGCCCACCCAGGCAAGATGGAGCTGGTTGTGCCGACGCCGGAGCCTATAGAAGTCCCTGCCGAGGTGGCTGAAGAAGTCTCCGAAGACTTTACCGAGAAGGCCGTGGACCGCGCCCAGCAGGGCGGACGGCGGCGCTCTAGGGAGTCATAGGGATGGCAAACAGCGAGGGGCCGGTGCTCTTGTCGGGACAGAAGCTCGTCGCCACAGCGGGGGCGGCAGAGGCCCTGGTAGCGAGCACCAAGCGAGTAAAGCGGTTGCAGGTCATTGCCCTGCCCACCAACACCAAGCCGGTGTACCTGGGCGGGTCTGATGTGGCCTCTACGACCAACGGCGGTCTTACCGCCTCTGGCTCGATCAGCCTTGAAGCAGAGGGGTGGATGGACTTGAAGGACATCTACGTCGATGCCGATGTAGATGGTGAAGGAGTCGATTTCTATGGTGTCAGAGCCTAGCCCGACGGTGACCATGACTGTTGGACCAGCGCGTCCGCGCTTGGTTACCGCCGATCAGGTGCGGGAGCACATCGGGTCCAACTCGACCGACACAGACGAGCCACTCACGCGGCTCATCGAGGAGGCTGACGCCGAGGTGGTCAGCCGCTACGGTTCCCACAGGATCGACGGTCCGCTGACCGACGTGCTGCGAGGCGGGAGCGTGAGGCTGTTTCCAAGTCAAGCCGTGGAAGGAATTACCAGCGTTACCGAGACGGCCTGGGATACCGTGACCGTGCTATCCCCCGACGACTACCGGCCTGGTACGGGGGCCGGATGCTGGAGCGGCTGTCCAACGGTTCACATCCCCGCGCGGATTGGGGAGAGCGTGTGGAGCTCACATACACGCCGGTAGATACCGACCCACAGCGCCGGATGGCCATCATCCGCCTGGTCCAGTTGGGCCTTCCCTACTCAGGGCTACAGTCAGAGAGCGTGGGTCCGTACAGCGCCCAGAACCTCGACTACGCGAAGGAGCGGGAGGCCATCCTTAAGCAGCTCTCTACGGGAGTGCCAATCTAATGTCCACGAACGCTTCCCTAGAGCTCACCAAACAGTTAGCCCAGGACCTTCGGGAGTTGCGGGGCAAGGTCGAGTCGATTGACGACAAGATGGATGAGCTGCGTACATCGTTGCACACGCACCGCCTGACTGGGAACGGAGAGGCGGTTGAGGAGCGAGCCGTGAAGCTGCCCCTGGGTCTGAAGGTGCGCGACATCGTGCTCTTCGTCCTTTTGGGCGAAGTAGTCGGCTCCAATTTGCTAGAGCTGCTGGGGGTGCGGTGAGCGAGCAAGGTCAAGGTGCAGCATCGTGGTGGAGATAGCTAGATGATCGTAATACGCAAGTCACAACGGGAACGGTATCGCTGGTTCGTCAGAGACAGGCACGGCCTGACTGTGGCCATGTCAGTTACCAGCTACGACACCGAGGATGAAGCCCTGGCGGCCTTGGAGCTGGCCTATCGGCTGATGACGCCCACGGGGTTCTGGGCCAGGCTAACGGGTTTTTGGAGCGGTAAGCCGAGAGGGGCAGAACGATGGCAAGGGTAAGCGTGAAAGTCCAGCGGCGCGGGGGCAAGAAGCTCCAAAGACTGCTGCGGGAGGCTGGCAAGGGCGGCGTCTCAGGCGTCAAGGTCGGATTCTTCTCGACGGCGAAGTATGAAGACGGTACCCCTGTGGCTGCGGTCGCAGCCTGGAACGAGTTCGGGACGGAGACCATCCCGGAACGACCCTTCTTCAGACGGGCGCTGGCAGAGGCCGAGCGCGGGGTCTCCAATATCCTCGCGAAAGGAATAGACACCGAGAAGATGGTGGTTGATGAGCAGCTTGCGGGCCGAGTGGGTGAGTATGTTCAGGGCGAAATTCAGGCGAGCATCATCGCTCTCAACGACCCGCCGAATTCGCCAAAGACCATCGCCCAGAAACGGAAGAAGCTACATGGCAAGAAGGGGACTGGCGGTGGAGAGACCCCGCTTATCGATACAGGGGCAATGTTGGATGCCGTCGCCTGGGAGGTGGAGCAGTGAGTCCGACGGTCCTAACCAGGCTGCTGGCTGATGGCCAGCCGGACGTTCAGGGCCTCCAAGACCTTGAACAGGGTCTCGATGCGAGGATTGCCGTCGCTGGAAAGGGCGCGATAGAGCGCTTGCCTTCCCAATCCGCTGGACTCGGCGACGGAGGTCATGCCTTTGGCCCGCGCCACGTTGCCGAGGGCCTTGGCGAAGTACCTGGGGTCATGTTCCTCCAGGGCGGCGTTGAGGTACTCGACCAACGCCTCGTCGGAGTCGAGGAAATCCACCACATCGAATTTCTTGAGTTTGATCGTGCTCACCTAAACCTCCTTCGCCATCTGCTGGGCTTGCCGTATATCTCGCCTTTGGCTGGCCTTGTCTCCGCCACAGAGCAGGATGACGACCGTCTGCTGGCGAATGGTGTAGTAGACGCGGTAGCCCTGGCCGACATTGACTCGAAGCTCGCTGATGCCGCCGCCAACCGATCTGTGGTCGCCAAAGTTGCCGTCCTCAATGCGCTCCAGACGGGTAAGGATCGACGCTCTAGCACGGAGGTCACGCAGTCCAATGAGCCACTCCTCGAAGACCTCCGTGTAGACGAGCTCCATACCCGCATTGTCTCACATAAGGGACAGCGTGTCAAATGGGAGGTGGAGCGGTGAGCAGGTCCTTCGCCAGCAAACGATTCAAGGAGCCGGCCACCCTGATTCAGAGAGGCCCCGATGAGATCGTCAATCGCAGGCCGGTGCCAGGCGCAGAGAGGTGGACTGATATCACCGTGGTGACCGCACCGCCCGACGCGGCCAAGATGCGTCAGATGTTGCCTGAAGGCACACGTCTCACTGAATCGAGGACGTTCTGGATCGAGGGAATGAAGGTTGAGCCGGTCGGTGTGGGCGCGAATGCTTCTGGGGGAGACGTGATCGAATACGGAGGTGTTTCCTACAGGGCGCAGCACGTCGAGGCTTGGCCGGGGTTTGTCGAAGTCCTGGGTATTCGGGAGGAAGGTAGGTGATCGCACCAACGACAGCCAGCCTAGAGGATGCCGTGGCGGAGCTTGTCGCGGCAGGGTCGGGCCTTGACTACAACAGTGTGCGGTCCGGCAACAAGGGGGCTTCTGTGCCGGACGGTCTATTCGCGTCACTGGTGCTGATCCACCAGGCCATCGAGGGGGTACCGGCAACCGTGATGAGCCTTGCCACAGGCGGGGCAGACCTGGACGCTCCGACAATAGCGACGGTTCGAGGGAGGTACTCGGTTCAGTGGTTCCGCACCGGAGCACACGACGCGGCAACGAGGCTGTCGGTGTGGGTCTGGTCACCGGAGGGGGTAGCTCAGGCTCAACAGGCCGATCTGACGGTGTTGCGTGTATCGGACGTTCGGCAGCTCGACGACGTGGTGTCTGGGGCCTGGGAGGAACGAGCAGGGCTGGACATTGACGTTGGCTACACGCAGCAGATCGACCAGACGGTTGGCCGCCTGAAAGCCGCTCCCATCGAGGTCGGGGCAGGTGGTAGCACCGAGACCATTACAGTGGAGGTTTAGACAATGACGCTTGGAATACAGGACATCGTAGAAGTAAGGGCGCAGATAACGCCCCGTGGCGCTGGGGGCAGAGAGTTCGGGAGAACGCTGCTGCTCACCACCGACCCCACCCTGGACGCTGGTGCGGGCAGGGTAGGGGTCTTTGCCAGCATGGACGAGGTGGCTCGGACGTTCACTCCGGGCTCCGGTCCCTACCAGGCCGCCCAGGTCTACTTCTCTCAGGTTCCCTATCCCCGGAACCTGGTGATAGGCCGCTGGATCAACACGAGGGAGTCGGCGAGGCTGACCGGGGGCAGCCCCAGAGCGTTGGAGCAGATAACAGGCAGCCCCACCGTGGTCAGGGGCAGCGGTACTGTGGCGTCTTTAGAGACATTCCACGGACGCGCCACCGTAGTCACCGGCACGGGGACGGTGGCTGATTTGGTCAACTTCCACGGTCGTGCCACCGTAGTCACCGGCACGGGGACGGTGGCGTCCCTGACGACGCTTCAGGGCATCACCAGCGGCAGCGTCACCTTCCTGAGCCAGACGGTCACCGGGCTCGATTTCTCCTCGGACACCGACCTCGACGGCGTGGCTTCCACGCTTCAGACGGCGCTCAGGGCCACCAGCTCCACAGACCTGGGCAACGTGGAAGTCGACTACGACAGCGCCGCCTCGGCGTTCGTCATCACTCTGCCTCTAGACAGCAGCGGGGTTGTGCCCACTGCAAGCGCGGCGTTTACTGGAACCGAGTCCGACGAGCTGGGCCTGGACACCGCCGCCATCGTCAACGGTGTGGACGCCATCGTGTCCGGGACCGTTACCTTCCTGAGCCAGACGTTGACTGGCCTGGATTTCTCCGCCGTCACCGACTACGACGATGTGGCCTCCACGCTCCAGACGGCGCTGCGTGGGGCCACGGGCACGACGCTTGATGCCGTCGAGGTCGCCTACGACAGCGACGCCTCGGCCTTCGTGGTCACAATCCCGCTGGCGGCCGATGGCTCGGCCACGGCGGTCACCGCAGCCTTCACCGGGGCAACCGCCGACGAGGTGGGCCTGGATACGGTCACGATTGAAGACGGCATAGACACTATCACCGCCGGCAGCGTGACGTTCCACGGTGCAAGTCTTACTGGTCTGGACTTCAGCTCCGTGGCGGGATACGACGATGTGGCTGCTGTGGTCCAGAACGCTCTGCGGGGAAGCTCCGTCGCCACCCTTGATGCAGTAGAGGTGGAGCACGACGGCTCGCAGTTCGTCCTCACCCTTCCTCTTGGCTTAGACGGGCCCGCCACTGAGGTGAGCGGCCCCTTCACCGGAGAGCATGCCGACGAGTTGGGGCTGGATACGGTAGATATCACCGCCGGAGTGGACGGTATAGGAGCAGGCTCCCTCACCTGGCATGGCTCCTCCATCTCCGTAGACTTCACCGGCGCTGACTCTTACGACGACGTGGCCAGCACGCTCCGGACGGCCCTCAGAGCGGTGAGAGCGGCGGCAAGAGCGGACCTGCGGAGCGCAACGGTGGAGTACGACCCCGCCGGGTTCTTCCGAGTGCGGCTCGGATTCGACCCCAACACTGACGATCCCTATCCCATCAACGCCTTCATGGTGGACGATGCCCAGGAGCCAGCTTCCGCTCTTGGATTGGATAGCACATCGGGGGGCGGCATCGTCCAGGGTCAAGCCTCGGAGCCCATCGAGGACGCGATGGACGCCATCAGCGGGCTGGACGATGGCTGGTACTTCGTTACGGTGGACTCGAGCATCACCACGGGTGCAGACCTGCTCTCCCTGTCGCGGTGGGTTCAGACCAAGGCCCACATGCTGGCGTTGGATGTGGTGGACGAGGGTGTCCTGACGCCTAACGAGTCCACCAGCCTGGCGGCGCAGCTATCCGCCCTGGAGCAGCAGAGGACCTTCCTGGTCTGGTCTAGAACCAGGGACAACAAGGCTCTGTCGCTGGCCGGGAGGCTCTCCAGCGTGAACTTTGAAGGGCAGAACACGCTCATCACGCCCAAGTTCAAGAGCCTGCCGGGGACTACCCCGGACATCGTGACGACCGCTCAGAAAGAGGAGCTGGACCGGAAGTGGGTCGGGTACTACACCCGCTTCGGCCAGGATGCCATCTTCGCCGAGGGATGGACGCAAGCCGGGGACTGGATCGACGTGCGGTACTGGCTGGACTGGATCACCAAGGCCACCCAGAACGAAGTCTACACCCTGCTCAGGCAACATCCAACTAGGGTGCCGCAGACAGCCGAGGGACTGGCCAGCATAGAGGCAGCCATCGAGCGGGTGTGCGAGGCGGGCCGCAGGAACGGCGGCATCGCTCCGGGCCGGGTGTCCGAGGCGGTCGCTAACGACATACGGCTGGCCACGAACAACCCGGCCTTCGATGGCTTCCTGCCAACGGGGTATCTGGTGGCAATAGGCTCCATAGCAGATCAGCTACAGATACACCGCGACGCTCGCAGGAGCCCGACGATCCGGGTATGGCTGAAGGGCAGCGGAGCCATGCACTACGTAACCATCGGGCTGGTATTCACCGGGTAGGAGGAAGAACAATGTTTTTTTCGTTGCAAGACGTAACGTTTCTGCTCAACGGCCATGCCGTGGAGGGTGAGCACACCGTGGAGGCTGAGCAAACCATAAGTGGCTGGTCTGAGGATACGGACGCGCTCACACTGCCGGACGCATTCGAGTTCGCCAGCGTTCGGCGCGGCGCGACCGGAAAGATGGCGGCATTCAGCACAGGAGACAGGGGCGGCCCGGTAACGCTCAAGCTGATGCCCAACTCCCCCTCGGTGCCGTTCTTCATGATTCAGGTGACGCGGATTCTGGTGGATAAGGCCGAAGTGATCTGGGACGGCAGCGTAAAGCACAAAAGGACTGATGCCAGCGTTACGCTCAGTCGGGGCGTCCTCGTCTCTGGCCCTTTGTGGTACACGATGGGCAAGGGTGAGGCGGGCAACCTCACCTTCACGTGGGAGTTCGAGCAGATCATCCCCGACTTCACCAAGGTGAACTTCGCAGACTTGCCGCTGATAGAGCAGCAAGGGGGAAACTAGATGGTAACGCTTAACGGAATAGGCGGCGATCTTACAAAGACCGAGTTCGAGATCGGCGGCACACGATTTGCTGTGTCCAAGCTGCCGGCGATGGCGGGCTTCGACCTCCTGGAAGCGATCAGGCACGAGCTGGGCAAGTCCCAGGCTCTGTCCCTGCCCACAGAAGTGTTGAAGGAGGACGACAGGTCGATAGCAGCCTTCCTCAAGATCGTGCTGTCGCTGGACCCTGCGTTTGTGCGCCAAGTGCGCCAGAAGCTATTCGAGAAGATAGCCTTCTCCAACGCGCGGGTGCCCACTCCTCAACAGCTAGCTGGGGCCGAGGAGATGGCCTTCGACGGCCTGGAGCCCATCGCTATCTACGAAGTGCTGGCGCGGAGTGCAGCCGTAAATTTTACGCCGTCCTTAGACGCCCTCGTCTCCAGGTTGAGAGACGCCCCCCTGATTTCGAGCCCGTCCGCCCCCTCGGAATAAAACCCTTCTTCGGCGCTCTCATAGACGCAGGACTGGCTGAATACCTGGCACTAAAGAATACCTTGGACCTGGACGAAGCCATGCAACTCCACGAGCAGTTAACCGCGAGGATTGAGAACGACCATCGGGCACATGAGGAGGCGGAGCGAAAGTCCAAGGAGAAGCGGTGAGCAATGCGATAAAGAAGAACCAGAGTCCTGCGACGGCGCAGGTGCCGTCAGCGGTACACCGTGTCACGTCTTCCGACCCTCACCACCAGAATACGCAGTACCTGGTCTTGGATGTCGCAGATAACCCGGCAGTCCCCTACACGGTAGCGCCAGAAGCCGGCCAGAGTGTCGGTCAACGGGCCGCCTCGCTGCCGAGGGTCCTCCAAGCCCGCCACGCGCTCCCTCATGTAATCAACGATGCGCTGAGCCGTCTGCCGGTCAAGCCTACGCAGTTGACGCTCGGCGATGGCCAGGTATTCAACTCTCCAGGCCAAGCCTTGCCCTTACTTCGGCGTCGGTGTACACAGGCTCTTCCCCCCGGCGGACACGTTCGAGTGCGTCGGCAGCAAGGTAGTAGTCTTCCATATCCTCAAGCCCACGCTCGATCAACTCCCGCAGGTAGAACGCCTTCGTGCGCCCAGTCTGCGAGGCGAGGTAATCAAGCCGTTGTTCCATCTCTGGCGAAAGGCGAATCGAAGTTGCCATGCCGTAGTCCCTCCGTCGTGCGATGCAGGTATTCAGTATATCATATAGCAGCGGGAATCGTGTTCTTGGAGCACGAAAATACTCGTGGAGGCGGAGGGCTAACAGGAATGGGGAGTGTTTGGAATGACTGACGAAGAGCGAAACGCGGCGATAGGCTCCCTCGTCGTCGAGTACGAAGAGAACGAACGACTCATAGCGACGCAGAGAGCGATTCTCCATAGAATTGGCTCAGACCTCGAACTGTTGGGCGATGCGCTACGAAGGCTTCCGTCTGAAGTCGAGGCGACTAACTCTGAGTTCCATGTTCACATCGGCAATCCAAGGCCTCCCGTCCTTCGCACTTCCGTGTCGTTCGACGACATACGCGACCATATAGGTGCATGGCACAAGGCGCTTGCCAACAAGGAACGGCTGGAGGACTGCCTACGACAGGCTGGCCTTGAGAAGCTCATTGCGAAATAACGAGGAGGCACACCATGAGGAGGCAGATGAATCAGGAGAAAATAGCCTTCCGCAAGGCGTTGTTGAGCCGCGTCTGCCAACCCGGGCCACTGTCTCGGAAGTGGTTGGCTATGTCGGCATCAATACGTAACGTAACCTTCGCTTTGGTGGGGGCCTTCTGCTTGCCACGGGTACGCCGCCACTCGTGTACCAACTCAGGATCAACCGCAATGGCAGGCTGGGCTCTCTTGAACCACTCTGCGTCCTTCTCGAAGTCGTCCGGGTCCTCGGCGATCTGCCGTTGTATCTCAGCCTCTTCTTCCTCTGTGGGCCAGATGGTTCCAGGCTTAAGCTTTGGCATGGCCTCTCATCTCCTTTGGGCTCGCCTTGCGCAGGCTGATGATTCGGCGGGCATCTCCCCGCCTGGTGTAAACAACGAAGTGGAGACGTTGCCCAATGTATCCAATAGCCGTGTATCGCATCTCACCGTGCCTGGGGTCCGGTTGAATAAGCGCAGTATCCCACTCGAAGTCCTCGATGGCGGCGAAGCTGGGACGCCCCTTCGCAATGTTGGCCCTGTTCTTCGCTTCGTCCCACTCATATGACACAGCTATATTGTACAGACAATAAAGATATTTGTCAATACAACTCTGAGGAGGCACACCATGACCAAGCAGAAGACCGCCAAAGACTCAAACAGCGATAGGAGGATGTTTGCATGAATCCCACGATTGAACAAGAGGCCATGCGCGTCTATTGCATCCAGTTGGCGACAGCGGGAGGAAACTGGCCTCCCACAATTCGCATCCACGCCGATACGCTCTCCCTTGAACAGGAAGGCTACACCTTCAAAAGGGAATGCAATATCGTCGGAGTTGTCAGAGGGAACGTGCAAGCCTGGTGGATTGAAGAGGAGACGACGCACCCATGACCAAGCAGAAGACCGCCAAGATAGACCTCAACGGACAGAAGGTCGATGTCGGCATCCCCAGCCACTTGCTCAGCGACCTCGGCGGGCTGATCTACTACGGCGCGCTGGCGCGACTCAGCAAGGACAAAGGCAACATCGAAGGCCAGCTCCATGCTGGGGCGTCAGGTAACGACGGCCCGGAGGTTGATTGAGGCTCCTGGTCTAGCTGGCGACCTGGTGGCCATTCCCTTGGAGCGCTATGGGGTGCCGATAGGCCGGGAGGCGTGGGGGCAGACCCACGGGCTGGCCTACCTTGAGCCGTCCGAAATCGAGCAGGTGAGCTGGGCGCTATGAGCATGAGGCAGTACCTACGCCAGATAAGCGTCGAGATCGAGGACTCAGACCGCTCCGTGCTCGTCGTCGAGGAGCTGCGTATCACCTTCGACCTGCACATAGACGATCAATCGTCATCGTCGCCGTCCACGGTCAAGATATGGAACCTGGCCAAGGCTTCGGCCTCGCACATAGCGGAGTCAGGGCAGATCGTGCGGGTCAAGGCTGGCTACGGGGATATTAGAAACGCTGAACCGATCTTCGATGGCGAGATACGGCGCGTCCTCCATGAGCCCACCGGCCTAGACCGCGTGACGACCATCGTGCTGGGCCGTTCCGACTCGGCGACGACCGGCGCACTGGTCTCCATCAGCCTCGTGGGACCTGTCAGGCTGCGTGACCTTGTGCGCCGGGTAGTGGACGCTATGGGCCTACGCATCGAATCTGTCCAGGCCGTTCCTGACGAGGAGCTTGAGGACGGGTTCTTCTACAACGGCTCGGCGAAGTCGGCGCTCAAGGACCTTCTGGAGCCTCACAAGGTTACCGCCTATCAGGCCGGCCGGGTGATGCACTTCACCCACAGGGACGACGAGCCAGAGCGGGGCACATTCTTTCTCAGTCATGCGACGGGGCTTATCGGCACCCTGTCCCTCGCCTCGGCAAGAGACACGAGCGGCCAGCCGCCAAGCCCCAAGTCGGTTCGCCTGCCCCGGATGGTCAGGCGTTGTATCCACCGCTTGTTTCCAGTGGGCTCGACGACAAGGTACAGTCCGTTTCCGTCGGCGTGCCGGCCAACTCGCTTTTCCGTCCTCACTCGCGCAGCGCTGAGGGCGCTATTGGGCCTGCCACTCATACTCGGTTCCTGTCAAGACCTACCACTTTCCCTGCCACAACCTACCACGATACATACCACTTAATGAACGAGATTGTATGACTTTCTATGAGACGATACAAGACCCTCTGAGAATCCAGTGTCGTAGCTAAATACAGGGGGAAACAGGCCAAAAGGGGCTATTCTAAAGCTAGAATAAAGGAGGGTAGATGGAGGCGACGGTGGGATTCGAACCCACGAATAGGGGATTTGCAGTCCCCCGCCTTAGTCCACTTGGCTACGTCGCCCGGAATCAGCGTCGATGTTGATGTGCCGAGGAGGAGACTTGAACTCCTACGAGCTTGCGCTCACGGCCCCCTCAAGACCGCGTGTCTACCAATTCCACCACCTCGGCGCGTCTTTGCAGCAGGAGCAGAGGAACCGGTCGCCTGGCCGTCAGATTTGAGTCCACCCTACGGTCCTGCTCACTGTTCCTGAACGGCCTGATACTCTGCTATGTCCCTGAGCCCCTCCGTATGTATGATGCCATCTTGAGCTAGGTGGTGTCAAACGTTTTTTGGGCGATCTGGCTTACATTGGTGATGTGGTGCAGCCGGCGGCTGATAAAGAGTAGACCCTTTGAAGCCGCGCGGCGCTTGCGTTCGATAAGGTAGCGCCGCGGGTCTCCGCAGAGGCCACAGCAGCCGGTCGGGAAAATGGTCGGAGGGCTAGCGTTTATCTAAGAGCAGTCCGCCGCTTTCTATTTGTATTTGGCAGGAGCGGAGGGACTCGAACCCCCGACCGCCGGTTTTGGAGACCGGTGCTCTACCAACTGAGCTACGCTCCTGCGCTTATCTAGCTCAGATAGAATAGGGCAGGGCACCTGTGGTTGTCAAAATGGCCAGTTGGCAACATCGGTTTGAAAACTGCCATGAGTCCTATCTGGCATCGCCAATCATTTTAGAGAACTTCTCCGCTGCATCTTTCTGTAGACCAGGCAGGAGATGGCTGTAGATGTCCATGGTGACCATGACGCTAGAATGACCCAGCCGCTCATTAACTACCTTGAGGTGGACATCTATGAGAAGTAACTATGAGGAGGACCTCGTTGATAGCGTCAGGGTTCCACCACTATCCTGGCCGTCAACCTCATTGGGAACGGACCTGGAGAGGCTCTAGACCCCAAACTGAGAGGGAGATAAGATAGCCATACACCCAAGATCGTGTTTATCCCGGGCAGCCGGAGACGAAGGGCTTTTCCCTAGCGGGTAAGGCACACTAGCAGGTTGAGAAGGAGGAGGGCCCATGGCGACTATGGAGTCTGATATACCTCGCTTTGATGCCTACGATAAGGCTACGGGGAGGGCAATATATACGGAAGATATCCCAGTCCCGTTCGGTGTGGCATACGGTGCCGTCCTGGGGAGCCCGTACTCCCACGCACGGATCCGATCCATCGACGCCTCCAAGGCAGAGCAACTTCCCGGAGTGCTGGCCGTGGTAACCAGGGACCATCTGAACGGCATGGACCCGTACCTGCCTGGCGGCGGGTTCGGAGGGAGCGTGCCCACCAAGCGGGCCTTTATCGCCATCGACAAGGTGCGCTACCAGGGCGATCCGGTGGCGGGTGTGGCGGCTGAGACGCCAGCCATCGCCGAAGAGGCCATCAGGCTCATTGAGGTGGACTACCAGGAACTTCCCACGGTATTCGATCCCGAAGAGGCCATGGCACCGGGAGTGCCTCTGGTGCATGAGGAGACTGGCTCCAACTTCGTGGGTGAGTATAGGTGGGGCTGGGGTGACGTGGAGCAGGGATTCCAGGAGTCTGACCATGTCTTTGAGGATAGGTATGTCTTTCCCAGCGTGTTCCACCACCCTATGGAGAATGTGGGAGGGTGCATCGCCGAGTTCCGCGACAACCAGGTCGACCTCCTGGCACCCATCCAGCACCCCTTCGGCGCTCGCACTGAGATAGCGGAGATGTTCGACCTGGAGCCGGAGCGGGTATGCATCCGTATGCCTTATATTGGGGGAGGCTTCGGCGCCAAGGAGCTGAAGGTCTCTCAACTCATCGCCCTATTTCTTGCCCGAAAGACCGGGCGACCCGTGACGCTAGTTCCATCGTCGGAAGAGAGCTTCCGAACGGACGCCCGCCACAACATCGTCTACAAGGTCAAGACCGGCGTGAAGTCTGATGGGACACTGGTTGCCCAGGAGATAGAGCTGGTGGTGAACGAGGGTGCATACGCCAGGGGGCTGGGCGTGAACCGCCTTGCCATTGCGGGAGCATGGGGGCCATACGTGGTGCCGCACATGCGTATGGTGGGCCAGAGCGTCTGCACCAATACCGTCCCGGCCGGAGCATTTCGGAGCCTTGGAAAGGCTCAGGTGACCTGGGGGTACGAGTCCAACCTGGACAACATTGCACGCCAGCTTGGCATCGAGCCCATGGAGTTCCGCATCAAGAACTTCATGCCCCGGGGCCATCTGATTGTGAAGGGGACCTCTCCGCTAGACGCGGACTACGAGGACCTGCTGCGGCGGGCCGCCCAGGCAATCCACTGGGATGGCAAGTCAGAGCGTGTTGGGCCTGGCGCTACTACGCCGGTGACCGGATCGAAACCCCGTCGCGGACGGGGGCTGGGCACCGCTTTCCGTCATGGGTATCTGGGTGGAAGCAATACCTATGCGACGGCGACGATGGACCACCGGGGCCTGGTGAAGATATCCCACTCCGCCGCAGAGATCGGCATGGGGGTCTATTCGGTCATGGCCCGCGTTGCTGCCCACACGCTGGGGCTTCCCGAGAGCCAGATCAGGGTATCCCACCCAGATACCGAGGCCCCTTACTCCAATGGCATCGGCAGCTCCCGGGACACCGTTTGCATGGGCCTGGCCGTGCAAAGCGCTTGCGAGGACCTGAAGCGGGAGCTGCTTAAGATTGCCGCCCTGGTCGATGGAGGAGCCCCCGAAGAGTGGCACTTGGTAGATGGCCGACTGTGGCATGGAGAGCAGGACTTTCCCCTGGGGCACCTGGTGGGAGGCACCAGGCCACTATCAGGAATTATGGGCAAAGGGTCCTATTTCACACCTCACAGGGATAACCCGTTCATGGGGACCGTGCCCCACTGGGAGGTCAGTGCAGGTGCCGCCGAAGTGGAGGTGGACCCCGAAACCGGCGAGGTGCGGCTTCTCCAGTACGCTACCGTGTGCGACGTGGGTAAGGCCATTCACCCCATTGCCTGCAAAGGCCAACTGGACGGTGGTGCAGTGATGGGCCTTGGGGATGCCATGTACGAGGAGATGACCTATGGAGAGGGGCAGTTCGTCAATGGAGACGATATGCAGTATCGGCTGCCTCTCCTTGAAGACCTCCCCGGAGGGTTCTATTCCGTGATGGTAGAAAACGGTGATGGCCCGGGCCCGGAGGGTTCGAAAGGCATGGGCCAGACCGCGGTCAGTCCCATAGCTCCGGCTATTGGGAATGCCGTCTTTGATGCCCTGGGCGTGCGTATCAAAGACCTGCCCATCACTCCTGAGAAGGTCCTGCGCGCCCTGGGGAAACTGTAGCCAACCACATGGTAGCTGTGGACTAAACTGGCCTCAGGAAGAGATCCGGCATATCTCTTATACTGTTCCCTGACACCTTAATGTGGTAGCAGGTCACGTTGTCTTTCACTCGGCGGAACATCGTTTCGACTCCAAAGTTTATAGCATTCATCATCGGCTTTCTTCTCTTGGCTGCCATACTGCTATCTGATGATGATGAATACATATTCATCATCGACGATGCAAACCTTCTGTTTCATGAGGCTGGACACCTCATCTTTGGGTTGCAGGTGCTACCATGGGGCTCTACGGCGGTACATTGGGGCAACTCACTATTCCAATTATTTGCGGAGTAGCCTTCTGGCGGCAGAAATCATTGGTCTCGGTTTCAGTAACAATGCTCTGGTTTTTCGAGAATTTCATGGATATCGCACCATACGTGGCGGATGCCCGGTCGCAAGTGCTACCACTGGTGGGTGGTGGTGAACATGATTGGGCGAACATACTTTCTCGCTGGGGAGCACTGCAGTACGATACGACTCTAGCGGCGATACTGAAGGTTATTGGATGGGTAGGCCTATTCTCAACGCTTGCATGGACTACCTATCTTTGGTGGCAGGACACAAGGGCTCAAAGCGGATAGCCCTCTAGGGGCTCCACAGCCTCCCGCCGGACCGTCGCCGGCGTATCGTTATCCAGCATACCTGGCAGCCGGCCATGGGTGTTGGGAAGTGGCATTCCATCGCTCCATCACCCCCAGAGCATGAGATGGATTGGCCCATCAGATTCCGAAAAATCAATCCGAAAGGGTCGTCAAAATAGACCATTGGGTCTTCGCAATGGTCTTATCTACCGATAAGCTATTTGCAACCAGAGAAGGTACAGGAAGGTGCAGTAAGGAGAACCGAGAATATGACCTTGGGAAACCGTCTAACGTACGTGTATCCCATCCCCAAGGGATGGGGACTTGGAGGCAGGATAGCAAGTCATATCGGCCGGCGCATGAGATCATTACTGATCGCAATAGGGTCCCCTGAGAGGGACTTCACCCGCAAACATTGGCACAAGTCGGTAGGGGTGCTTACTGCCGATTGGGAATACATTACAGGTATAGCCCCCAGGTTTCAGAAAGATTCCTGGTCCCGTCTGCTGTTGGGAGAAACAAGGCGATGACCGTAGTTTTCTAAGAGGCCGTTGGGGTGAGGAACGGTCTGGCTGGGCGTGGCGCGATTCTACGGAGCCGGAGGGTAGAGGCCCCAAATGGAATTACGTATTCGAGTTCTACTAGTCGACGACCATCCGATGTTGCGAACAGGACTGCACAGAATCCTGGAGATGGCCCCGGAGATCGAAGTCATCGGAGAGGCCGGCGACATTGAGGAGGCGCTTGGCCAGGTACGACTCCTTCCCCCCGATGTGGTGGTTATGGATATCAAGATGCCCGGGGGCAACGGGATTCAGGTTGCGAATCTGCTGAAGCGTGACAGATTCCAAGGCAAGATTCTTTTTCTCAGCATGCACGAGGATTTTGTTGCCGCAGCCATAGAAGCGGGTGCCTCCGGGTATCTAGTGAAAACGGCCAAGCTTGACGAAATCGTCAGCGCCATTCGCAAGGTGCACAGGGGAGCAACTGCTTTCAGCGCCTTACGGTAGAGACAGCCCCAATTGGCGTCCTAACGTTATCTCAGCTATGGGATAAGAGTGACTGCTTCCAAGAATGGCGAGGCCTAAGGTCCAAGTCTTCAGCTTCCCACTTAGAGTTAAAAACTGTTCCCGGTCGCGAGTCATGATAGTTCGCGAAGTACCGAACCGTATGACACAAGATGCACTCCCCGCGGCTAGTAGGACCGTTGGCAGGCTGAATATGCCAGTAATGCGTACAGTTGTTCATGGGGTTGTAGTATAAAATGCCACAAACCGTTTCCACAGTGGAAATCCGGTGCCAACTTGGGGACAAGAAGTGAACCAATTGTTAGGCGGCTGTGATGCCGTGGGGTGTGGCTCCGCAAGGCCATGTTCGCATCCCCAAAGGTTCAGCCAACACAGGGGGCAGACCGTCTTAGGACGCAGCTTCCTATGCGTTCCACCGGATCGTGGCTAGCTGCTCGCTATTGAGCACCGCGTGGTAGCCGGCCATCGGTATCAGGTGGCCTAACCCTTGAAGGCCTCTAAGAGGTGCTGGGCCGCCTCATAGTCGCGGCGGCCTCCCCGCATGATGGGTGGGACCAGGTATACGGTGTTCATCCCGTTCTCCACGTAGGCTTGGAGCTGCTCCAAGGCGATCTCGGTGCCGGGCCTTCCTTTTTCCAGCGCCTGCTTGGTAACCTCCGGCACGTCTCCGAAGATGAGGCCGTCCTTCTGAAGGATCTGTAGTCCGTAGAAGATGGGCTTAGGAAACGTGCTGCCGATGAGGTCACTATAGGTCTCCAGGAACCGTTTTGCCTTGCGGACGTCGTAGAAGGCCTGTGTGATGAAGAAGTCGGTTCCGGCGGCAACCTTCCGTTGCGCCAGGGCAACCTCCCGCTGCATATTTTCGCGACCCAGGTCTATGGTCGCGCCGATACAGAATTCGGTTGGGGCTCGGAGGTTGAGGCCACGATAGTCAACGCCTTCGTTCATGGCTGTGATGGCTTGGATGAGCTGCGTGGGTGTGAAGTCGCTTACGTCCTTCACCATGCTCAGGTCCCGCTCGACAAACGCATCACCTTTGAGCACCAGAACGTTGTCCAAACCAAGTAGCTGTGCCCCTAAAAAGTGGTTCTGGATGGCCAGCCTATTCATATCCCGGCAGGCCAAGTTGAAGATGACCCCCTGGCCGCTTTCACGCTGGATCACGCTGGCGATCACCGTGGAGTCCACGCGCACGGACTTGCCGGGGCTGTAGGCTACACAGACGAAGTCCGCGCCCACGGTCTTCACCTGCTCTACGGGAGAGAGGTCAGCGCCTCTGGGGGGGGAGAAATCGCAGAGGAACAGGGGTTGTCCCTTGCTTTCGGCAAGCTTCTGGACGACTGTAGCCATGGGTCAATCTGTCGGCCTGGATTGGCTTCAGCACCCCGAAATGGGGAAGAGAAAAAAAGAGTGCTAAGCGGATAGTCCGTCTGCAGTGCTCTTCACATCGGCCTGCTGCACTATAGAAGGGAGTACCAGTGGAGTCAAGAAAGGGGTCACCAGACTATCCCGGCCAGCCGAGAGGTGGTTGGGCTACGCCTCTTCCTGGATGTTGGCGAAGATCATATGGTAGCCCGTGGCGCCGTTGGGAAGAGCGCCCCGGATGGTGGCTGGCTGCACCGTGCCGGAGCCATCAGTAGCGCGAACCTTGATAGGATTCCTCTTGGCCTCTGTGGGTTTCCAAGTGGTTGTCCATAGCACCCAGGTATACTGTGACAGTGACTTGCCTACCTTTGCCGGCTGCCAGGTAACTCCGCCATCGACGCTGATCTCAACGTCGGTGACCCCGCGGTCTCCGGCAAAGGCGATGCCACCTACCCGGATGTCACTCAGGGGTATCTTGGCGCCGTAGGGGGGCACGTCGATGCGGGACATGGTGTTGATGATCGCAGTATCTGCCCATCCGCGCACCTGCCAGTAGCCCCGGAAATCGGCTTCCATAGGCTTGATCTTGATCAGCCACTTCACATGCTCCATGCCGTACAACCCCGGTACGATGATCCGAGCCGGGAAGCCGTGGTCGTCTGATAGGGGCTCGCCGTTCATCAGATAGGCGACCAGGACGTTGTCCCGCATGGCATAGTCCAAGGGGAAGCTGTCAACATACCCATCTGCGGCCAGGAAACCGAGTCGCTCCACGGATGGGTCAAGTTGGGCGCGCTCCAGGAGGAGCTTGAGGGGAACTCCTCGCCAGAGAGCGTTGCTTATCAGGTCGCCGCCAACCAAGTTGCTGATGCAGGTCAGGGTCACGTACTCCTCTTTCCAGGGCAGTGCCGTTAGCTCCTGGTAGGTCAGCGAAAAGGGATTCCCTACCTGGTCTCCGTCCACTTCAAGCTTCCACTCCGCTGCATCGATTTTGGGATTGATAATGTTCTTGGACACCTCGTAGAAGCGGTCATTGGGAGTCACCTCCGGGGGAAGCTCGCCCGGGGTGCTGTATACCCGTGAAGGAGATACCGAGGAGGCGTTCCGGAAGATAGTACGAAAGGCAAAGCCGCCAGCCCCTATAAGAAGGGCGAAAAAGGCCGCTCGCTCAAGAAGGGTCCGTCGTCCAAGGTCGAACGAGCCCTCACCCCGCGCCAACGTGATGTAGTGAAGGTGTGTGAGGGTGAGAGAATAGAGGCTCACTCCGACGACCGTGCTGATGAGATAGCCCTGAGCGCCACCTGGAAGGGAGAGGCCAAAGATACCACCGCCGATGATGGGTGTGAGTATTGCCACCACGAACAGCCAGAGCGTGCCGGCCAGCAGGAGCCCGCGCCGCCACGTCTGCGACTCCGCGAAGGGTAGCGAACGAGAGTAGCGACCGTACAGGCTGGCCAGGCCCGCCCCCGCGACAACCTGTGCCACGAGTAGTCCGGCGAACATGAGTGGCTTGGCACCGACCTGGAGCCGTTCGAGGGCGAAATCGAAGGCCGCGGCAGGGGTTAGCCGAGTGAGCCAGTCGGCCATGACCTCATAGAGGATAGGCGTGTCCAGGGCGAAACGCAGGGCCACCATGAAGAGAATCATCACCAGGCTGGCGAGGGTCCCGATGATGAACCCAGCGTGGCGAGAGATATGAGCGGAGGCCTGTTGCGGCTCTTCTTGCATCATGTCGTTCAGCGTACGGCTGATTTCATGATAGCATATGCCTGATAGCTTGTGGGGCTGTTAAGAATCTTACGATACTCTTAACGCGTCAGATGCTTTCTGACCCTGATCCTGCTCAACCGTCGCTAGTGAGGCCAATGCCAACCCTGTATGTGATAGCAACACCCATAGGCAACCTGGAGGACCTGATCCTGCTCAACCGTCCCTAGTGAGGCCAATGCCAACCCTGTATGTGATAGCAACACCCATAGGCAACCTGGAGGACCTGACCCTGCGTGCCCTGCGGGTGCTCAGGGAGGTGGGCCTGATTGCTGCGGAGGATACCAGGACCACCAGGAAGCTGCTGCGCCGCTACGATATCAGGGCACCCCTGGTCAGCTACTATGAGCACAATAGGGAAGAGCGCATACCTCAGCTCTTGGAGCGGCTGGCGGAGGTGGACATAGCCCTGGTCTCTGATGCCGGCACCCCGGCAATACATGATCCGGGGCGGGAGCTTGTACAAGCTGCGGTCCGTGAGGGGATACCCGTGGTTCCCGTGCCTGGCGCCTCGGCGGTTACCGCAGCTTTAGCCGTGTCCGGCATGCCCGTCGACCAGTTCCTGTTCCTGGGATACCTCCCCCGCCGGCGTAAGGAGCGCCGGGAGCTGTTGCAGTCCGTGGCCGCTGAGTCCCGGACACTGGTGGCATTCGAGGCACCCCACCGTCTGAGCGCATCGCTGAAGGACCAGGCAGCAGCTCTTGGAGAGGGGAGATCGATCGTGGTCTGCCGGGAGCTGACCAAAGTATACGAAGAGGTGTACCGGGGTACGATTGGCCAAGCAATAGAGCGCTTCTCGGAGCCCAGGGGCGAGTTTACGCTGGTTATAAGCGGTGCCAGCCCTCTACAGGAGCGATCAGATGCCGATATAGGGGTTGTTATGGAGGAGCTGCGACGGCTCAAGTCCGACGGGGCGTTGGCCAGGGAGGCGGTCTCCGCCATGGCCCAGAGGCATCGGCTCCCCCGACGCAGGGTCTATCAGATGTGGTTGGAACTGGTCACGCGGGCCTAGTAGTAATCGTTCGTACCTCCCTTGCGCTGTGCTACAATACCCCCCACCGCTAGCTAAGAATCGCAATTTATCTATGACCGAGACCATCTTCATCGGCGTGGCCTGGCCCTACACCAACGGCCACCTGCATCTGGGGCACCTGGCGGGTTGCTACATTGCCGCGGACATCTTTGCCCGGTACCATCGACTCAAGGGGGACCGCGTGCTCATGGTGTCCGGGAGCGACCAGCATGGTACGCCTGTTACGTTGCATGCCGAGGAGGAAGGGGTGGACCCTCAGGTTGTAGTGGATAGGTTCCGCCGGAGTCAGTTGGATACGTGGGAGCGTCTGGGTATTACTTTTGACCTCTTCACCACCACGGGAACGGCCGTCCACCGGGATGTGACCCACGATATGTGGCGCACGCTTCAGGAGAGGGGCTTCATCTATACAGCCACGACCCCTCTACCGTACTGCCTCACGGATAAGCGGTTCCTTCCCGATAGATACGTTGAGGGTACCTGCCCATTCTGCGGAAACGTAGCGGCCCGGGGAGACCAGTGCGACAACTGTGGGAAGCCTATGAATCCCCTGGAGCTGGCAGACCTTCGTTGCCGCTTGTGTGGAAACACTCCGGAGATCCGGGACTCTGAGCATTTCTTCTTTCGACTCAGCGCATTCCAGGATAGGCTTCTGGAGTGGGTTCGCCAGCAGTCCCACTGGCGACCCAACGTACTCAACTTCACCCGCAGCTACCTGGAAGAGGGACTCCACGACCGTGCAATATCCCGTGACATAGATTGGGGCGTCCCTGTGCCCGTAGCCGGGTACGATGACAAGCGTATCTATGTCTGGTTCGAGGCGGTCATCGGGTACCTATCGGCTTCCCAGGAGTGGGCCCAGCTACAGGGCCAGCCGGAGCTGTGGCGGGAGTTCTGGCAGGACCCTGCAGTAAAGGCGTACTACTTTATGGGAAAGGACAACATAGCATTCCACACCATCATCTGGCCGGCAATGCTGATGGGCTATAGTGAGCTTAACCTTCCCTACGATGTGCCCGCAAACGAGTATATGAACCTGGGCGGAGGGAAGTTCTCCAAGAGTGAACGCCGGGCGGTCTGGGTTCCCGACTACCTGGGGCGGTATGACCCTGATCCGTTGCGCTACTACATCGCCGCCAATATGCCGGAGGCGGCCGATACCGAGTTTACCTGGGAGGAGTTCCTTCGTCGCAACAACGACGAGCTGGTGGCTACCTACGGAAACCTGGTGCACAGGGTCCTTACTATGGTCCACCGCAATTTTCAGGCGCAGGTTCCGCAGCCGGGCGAGTTGGACCAGGAGGACCAACAGCTTCTGGCGCGGGGGGAGCATACCGTTGAGGAGGTGGGAGAACACCTGAGACGCTGCCACTTCCGATTGGGGCTCTCTTCGGCAATGGGCCTGGCCCAAGCGGCGAACAGGTACCTTGATTCCAGGGCACCCTGGAAAACGGTGAAGAACGATCCAGCCGCCGCTGGCACATCGCTATGGGTGACGCTGGTGGCCATCTCGGCGCTGAAGACGGTCATGTCACCATTCCTTCCCTTCAGCACTGGGCAGTTGCACCAGCTCCTTGGCTTTGCCGGAGAGCACCAGGACGCGGGCTGGAGTCTGCAGCGGCCGGAGCCCGGCAGTGTCCTTCCAGAGCCCCACGCGCTCTTCGCCAAGCTTGAGGATTCGATGGTCGAGGAGGAGATGGAGCGAATGAGGCAGCCTGTTCAGTAGAGCGGCCCGTTCGAGAGGCACAATGCGTCAGAACACGAAGAGCGTCGACTTCATATACGCGCCCGTTCAAGATGAGCTGGCGAAGGTGGAAGAGAACCTGAGAGGGCTGGCGGCCACCAACCAGGTCCACCTGGAGGGCTTTCTCAGCCACGTTCTTCCCAGCCAGGGAAAGCTGATACGGCCCGCAATCACCATCCTGGCCTCCCGTTTCCATCACAACACGGGTGAGATGCCGGTGATCATGGCCACGGCCGTGGAGCTCCTGCACATCGCATCGCTGATCCATGACGACATGGTAGATGGCTCATCGCTCCGCCGGGGCGTTGCTACGGCCAGCAGTCTGTGGGGGCGCAACGTGGCGGTGCTGCTGGGCGACTATGTCTTCGCTACCTCCGCCATGTGGGTGTGTGATACGCAGAACGTTCAGGTGATCCGTCGATTCTCAGAGACCATCATGGAGCTATCCAGCGGCGAGCTGATGGAGACCTTTTACGCCTTCAACTGGGACCATGGCTACGAGCAGTACAAGGAGCGTATCTACAACAAGACCGCTTCTCTCTTCCGTACAGCCGCGGAGAGCGGCGCGGTTCTCAGTGGTATCTCTGAGCCAGAGGTCAGGGCATTGACAGGGTACGGCTATAACCTGGGGATGGCCTTTCAGATTGTGGACGATATCCTGGACTTCCAAGGTACCGAGGAGGAGGTGGGCAAGCCGGTGGGGCACGACCTTCTGGAAGGCATCCTTACGCTGCCGGCTATTCTCCTGCTCCAGCGCTACCCGGAGGACAATCCGATCATCCGCCTGTTCCGGGGCGAAGAGCCGGAGCTCAACAGCCGGCGCGCGGTAGAGATGGTCCAGAACTCGCCCATCATCGCTGAGTCTTATGCCAGGGCCAGCGAGTTTTTAGATGAAGCCGTCCGAGCTCTCCACTCCCTGCCCGATACGCGGGAGCGGCAGTCGCTTCTTGAGCTGGCCTCCTATGTCACTGAGCGGCGGTCGTAGGAGCCGAACGGTTTCGAGTGAAGACTAGCGTATTGTAACTGGCTGGGGCGTGCTCAGCGTTGTCCAGTGTGTGCGTGAAAAGAGGGCCGCGCTATCTCTCCCACACGACCTCTCCCCCTATCACGGTCATGGCCGCCTTGCACGTAAGTAGATCTTCAGACCGCGCCTTGGTTACATCCCGATCCAGCAGAACGAGGTCGGCAAGCATGCCGGGCCTAAGCATGCCTTTGGTCTCCTCTTCCGCTGAAGCATAGGCCGCCGCCGCTGTCCACAGCTTTAGCGCATCCTCCAACGGGACGCCCTGGTCAGGGTTGAGCGCTTCGCCGGAGGGGTCTCTCCTGGTTACCGCGGCGTAGATGCCAAACCACGGATTGGGCGAAGCCACCGGTGCGTCGGAGCCGGCTGCCACGGGGACTCCGGCCTGTCTGATGGAGCCGATGGGGTAAAGCCACGGCTGCATCTCCTGGGATACCTCAACCCTGTACCGTTCGCCGCTCTCGTACAGAAAGCCTGGTTGGGTTACCACGGTGATACCGGCCTCTTTCAGGAGCTTCACGACCTCTGGAGGGGCTTCGGAGCAGTGCTCGATGCGGTTGCGGAGAGGGGACGCATCCTGGCCGGTGGGAGCCTGCGTCATGGCGCGAACCGCCGCCAGGATGGCCTCATGCTCTATGGCGTGGATGGCGACTGGGCTCCCCTGCCGGTAGGCCTCTTGGACAAGCTCATGGAGCTCCTCCTCCGGCGGGTGGAGTATCCCGGTAGTGAGTGTAGTCACCAGTTTGGCGGGGCCGAGGCGGAGGCGAGAGTCGCCTGTGTCATATCGCAGCCCCCGTTCACCAAACTGCCGCAGGTGGCGAGCCCCCGGCATGATGGTCAGCCTCTGATGGACAACGCCAGCCTGGACCAGGCGGCAGAACGTGTCCCATCGCTCCAGATCGTTCTGCGGCGAGGCGTCCTGCAAGGAGGTGACGCCCCACCTGAGAAGACGGTGGCTGGCCTCAGCCACGGATTCATGCAGGACCGTCTCGTCCCAGATCACGCGCATCCTCTGGTTGACGTACCCGTTCATCTCCAGCAGGACCCCGGTGGGCTCACCGGCGTCGTCGCGGAGGATCACGCCGTCCACAGGGTCGGGGGTATCGGCGGTTATGCCCACCTCCTCCAGGCCGCGGCTGTTGAGCACGCAGGCATGGGACGATCGATGGTCCAGGCGCACTGGATTGTGTGGCGTGACTGGATCGAGGTCGTACCGGGTGGGATGGCGCTTCTCGGCCAGGTAAAACTCGTCGTAGCCCGTGCCTCTGATCCATTGCCGCTCAGGGGTGGTCAGTGCCCGGGTTTCTAGGAGACGCCGCAGCTCCACGATGGAGGAGAGGGTGCGGCGGCTATAGTCCTGGTGTCTGAGGCTGGCGGCGTAGGCCAGGAGGTGGATATGTGCGTCGTTGAACCCTGGGAGGAGGGTGGCCCCAGCGCAATCGATTACTCGGTCGGTATGGGCAAGAGAGGCGTCCTTTTCCAGGCCCACCCACACCATAAGGTCGCCCTTCACCAGCACCGTATCAGCCCTGGGACATCTCCGGTCCATGGTGATGGCTGCTGCGTTGCGAAACCTGAGCGTGGTATCCATCTTATTGGGCTCCGGTCACTAAACAGGCCCTGACCGAGCGCCAGGCGGATATCTTAGGGGTAGAATTCATGTCGAAACGCTGCTCCACCGTAGGGTTCAGCGCCCTTTCCAGAGAGTGTGGCCGCAATTGTAGCACTCCGTTACGTGGATGAATTGGTGTAGCTTGCTGGAGTGAGAGAAGAGCCTGAGCGGGCTTCTGTGGGGAACGTCTGCCCTGGCATCTGAGGGCAAGTTGCCGTATACTGAAAGTAGGTCACCTTGCATTCGCAGGTGCCGGTAACCCCCTCCCTGGGGGTCTTCCTCCAAGAGTCCCAGAGATCTTGCCCGATCACCCATTATGGCCCGGTATGCCCTGTTGACCGTTCTTCTCAGTCCGCCAGACGAATGAGGGGGGTGTAGTCTGAGGACGAAGGAGAGTCTGCAACGTCTGGTGGGAACCCTTTTGGGTGACCACCACCTGGTAGTGGTGTCCAACGCTGAGCCGTATGTGCATGACGGTGGCAATGGACTGCTGGACTATAGGGTTCCGCCCGGGGGGGTGACCTCCGCTCTGGAACCGGTCATGCGGGCTAGTGGAGGCACTTGGATCGCCTATGGAGGGGGGGAGAGGGACTGGGAGGTGGTGGACGGGGACGGCGGCCTTCGAGTGCCTCCGGATAACCCCTCCTATACGCTCCGCCGTGTGTGGCTGAGTGAGGAGCAGAGGCGTGGCTACTACGACGGTACGGCCAACAGCGCCCTCTGGCCATTGTGTCACATGGCATACGTCCATCCCCGTTTTGAGGAGGCGGATTGGGCCAGCTACGTCCAAGTGAATCGAATCTTCGCCCGTCATGTGCAGGAGGTAGTCGGAAACCGGAAGGCTGTGGTCTTTATTCAGGACTATCACCTGGCCATGCTTCCCCGATTTCTCAAAGAGGCAAACCCCGCGATCAGGACGGTGCACTTCTGGCACATCCCGTGGCCTCGGTGGGAGGCGTTTCGTGCATTTCCCTGGGCTGAGGAGCTTCTGGGAGGACTCCTGGGAAGCGACCTCATAGGGTTTCACACGCCTGAGCAGAGCAGAAACTTCCTTGAGAGCGTGGAATGTGGCCTGAAGGTCTGCGTGGACTACGACCGTCAGGAGGTTACGCATAAAAACCGAAGCACTGTGGTGGGTGCCTTCCCTATCGGTGTGGACATTGAGCAGATCAGCAGCGATGTGCAGGCGGAAGATGTTGAGGTAGAGATGGAAGCGCTGCGCACCGCCTTGGGGCTGAGAGACCGGCTTGTTGGCATTGGACTGGAGCGAGCCGACTATACCAAAGGAATACCGGAGCGTCTCAGTGCTCTGGACCGCTTTTTCCAAAGGTTTCCTGAGTATAAAGAGCGGGTTGTATTCATCCAAATTGGTGTTCCCAGCCGTACTCAACTCACCCCTTATGATAGGCTTAGTCGGCAGATAGCGACGATGGAGAGGGAGATCAACGAGAAGTACGGCACGGAAAGCTGGAAGCCGGTGGTCTACCTTAGGAAGGAGCTTTCCAGTGGTGCCATTCTGGCCCTCTATCGTCTTGCGGATTTCTGTATCGTCAGCTCCTTGCACGATGGGATGAACCTTGTCGCCAAGGAGTACGTAGCAGCCAGGCACAACGAGGATGGTGCATTGATCCTCAGCCCCTTTACCGGCGCTGCCCGGGAGCTGACGGACGCGATTCAGGTAAATCCCTACGCCACGGAAAAATTCGCGGAGAGCATAAAGCTTGCCTTGGAGATGACAAGGGAGGAGGGTCGGAGGAGGATGCGTGCCATGCAGGCGGTGCTGCGAGAGAACAACGTGTATACCTGGACGGCAAACCTGCTTTCGGCGGCTATGGCTCTGAACAATGGGACAGAGGAGTAAAGGAATACGAATGCGGATAGCGGTTGGAGGCGACCACGCCGGCTTTGCTATGAAGGGGGACATGGTCTCCCACCTGGAGACGGCCGGCCACCATGTCCTTGACCTGGGCCCCGAGCGCCACGACCCCGACGACGACTATCCGGACTTCGCCCGTGCCGTGGCAGAGGCCGTGGTCTCCGGGAAGGCGGAGAGAGGCGTCCTGGTGTGTGGCAGCGGCGTGGGTGCCTGTGTAGCCGCCAATAAGGTCGCTGGCATCCGGGCGTCCGTATGCCATGATACCTACTCCGCCCACCAGGGTGTGGAGCATGACGACATGAATATGCTGTGCCTTGGCGCCCGTATCATTGGGTTTGAAGTGGCTCGTGAGGTGGTCAACGCCTTTACCGTTGCTCGCTACTCCGGAGAGGCCCGCCATGAGCGGCGGCTGGGGAAGGTGCGAGCGATGGAAGAGGAGGCCCGCCGGCCGCGAAGCTAGGGTAGGGCGACGGCTGGTCCTGTGACCTCTGGTGCGTCTCCCCGTTCTCCAGAAGACTTGTCATTTCCAAAAGCGTTGGCTATAGTGACCTCCGTCACTCTGGTCTCCCGCGGTTATGGCGTAGCGAGGGACTGCCACGGCGTCTTTCTCCTATCTTTTGACGCGTCAATTCAAAGAACTTTTCGCTAGGAGAGTATCTTGCTGATGCCCGCAGCGTTGGATGATCTGAAGGTCCTGGACATTAGCCAGGGAATTGCTGGGCCCCTGAGCGCCAAAATCCTTGCCGATTTTGGGGCGGACGTGATCAAGGTGGAGCCGCCCGGCGGCGAAGCCGCACGACGTATGCCCCCCTTCTTCCAGGATGACCCTCACCCGGAGAAGAGCCTCCTCTATCTCCTGCTCAACCTGAACAAGAGGGGAATCACCCTGGACATAGAAAAAGAGGCCGGCGCTCAGCTTTTTCGTGACCTGGTGCGGCAGGCCGACGTGGTGGTGGAGACCTTCAAGCCGGGCTACCTGGCTTCTCTTGGACTGGACTATGAGTCGCTGGAGCGCATCAATCCCCGGATCATCCTGACCTCCATCACCGGGTTTGGGCAGACCGGTCCCTACAGCCACTACAAGAGTGAAGAGATCGTCGCCTATGCCATGGGCCAGATCATGAGCATCAGCGGCACCACCGACAAGGAACCGCTGAAGCACGGTGGGTTCCAGGCCCAGTACGAGGGCGGCATGAACGGGGCCACGGCAACCGCGGTTGCCGCACTCATTCGTGACTTCACCGGCGAGGGCCAGCACGTGGACATCTCCATCCAGGAGGTGGTCAACTGGACCCTGGTGGGCAGCTTCTCTGTCTATAGCTGGATCGGGGGGGTGACGGGTAGGCGTAACCCCAAGGGCACGATGTTCGGCAACATCATGCCCAGCAAGGACGGCTACTTCATCACGCAGCTCGGCCAGGGGACCACCTGGGACCAGCTTGTCGACTTCTATGGCAGGGAGGAGCTGCGGGAGCCCCGGTTTGCCGAGCCGGCGCAGCGGACAGCCAACGGCGAGGAGTTGGACGCCATCCTTATGGATGCCGTGAAGGACCGCGAAGTAAACGAGCTGTTCAGCGCCGCCGCCAAGGAGCGCATCCTGGTGGGGATGGCGCAGACACCCCAGGACCTGGCGGACTGTCCTCAATTGGAGTCCAGGGGCTTCTACCAGGAGGTGGAGCATCCGTATGTGGGGAAGATCAAGGTACCTCAGACGACCTTCAACATGAGCGAGACACCGTCCCGGTACCGCACGACGGCCCCGCTGCTGGGGCAGCACAACGCGGAGGTGCTTGGCGGTCTGCTGGGCAAGTCCACGGAGGAGATAGACGCTCTGCGGGCCCAGGGGGTCATCTAGCCGGAGGCTGATCATGGGCAGACTACCGCTGGAAGGCATACGAGTCATCGACCTCACGTCGGTGTTTGCCATGCCGTATACCGCGGCCATTATGGGCGACTTCGGCGCCGATGTGATCAAGATCGAGGGCCCAGGGCGCACCGACCTCATCCGAGGCGGCGGTGGCGCGGGTGCCGCCTTTCCCGATATGCAGCCGGGTGACGACCCGTGGAACCGAGTCTCGACCTTCAGCCAGCTTAATCGTAGCAAGCGTTCCCTCACCCTGGACCTGAGCAAAGAGGAGGGAAGGGACATCCTGCGCCGGCTGGTGGTGATCAGCGATGTCCTTCTGGAGAACTACACTCCTCGGGTGATGCGAGGGTGGGGGATGGACTATCCAAACATCGTGAAGCTGAACCCAGAGATCATTATGGCCTCCAATACGGGCTACGGCCACGGAGACGGCCCGTACTCCCTCTGGCCCGCCCAGGCCACCACCCAGGAGGCCACCCACGGCCTCTGCTGGGTTACGGGATATGAGGACGATATGCCGTCCAAGGCGGGTGCGTCCTTCGTCGACTTTTTGGCCTGCTGGTCGGGTCTCTTTGCCGTCGCAGCGGCTCTTCGCTACCGGAATCGCACCGGCAAGGGGCAGTGGATCGATATCGGTATGTATCAGCTTGGCGTCTACGGGGTGAGCGAGTATATCCTGGACTACATCGCCAACGGACGGGTCCGGGGGCGCATCGGCAACCGCCACCCGTGGAAGGCGCCCCAGGGGTGCTATCCGTGCGCGGGCGACGACCGGTGGTGCGTTATATCGGTGGGCGACGACGAGGAGTGGGGCACCCTGTGCAGGGAGATGGGTAAGCCTCAGTTTGCCGACGACCCCAGGTACAGCAGCAACGAGCGTCGCATGGAGCGCCACGACGAGATTGATGCCGTCATCGGCGAGTGGACCAAGGGCCTGGGCAACTACGAGGTGATGGAGCGGCTGCAGGCGGTGGGCGTTCCATCTGGGGCTGTGGCCGATGCCCGGGACTCCAACCTGAGCCCGCACTACTGGGAGCGCGACTTCCTGGAGAAGGTGACCTACCCGGAGGACAGGGGAGTGGGCACCCGGGTGATGATGGGCAGGCCGTGGCACTTCAGCAAGACCCCTATAAAGATACCGATGCCTCCCTCCAAGTTTGGGGAGGATAACCTCTACGTGCTGCAGGATCTCCTGGACATGAGCGATGCCGAGGTGGAGGGACTGCGAGAGGCGGGCATTATTGCGGACAAGCCCGCCAGTCCCGTCAGTCCGGGCGTCCTGCCCTTGGATGAGCAGGTGCGCCGTGGCCGCTTGGCCTCCTACGACCCCGACTACAAGAAGAGCCTGGACATCTAAGGTTAGCGCCGGTGCCCTTCGATGGTTCGGGGCGATTCGTGAATCGCCCCTATAGGAACCTCTACGCCGATACGTGCAGAGACCAGAGGAGTTGTTTTCATGTTATGTCAACTGCTTGTAGCTGGTCTCTAGCTGGTGGGAAAAGTTTTTCGGGGAAACAACCCCCTTTTTCAGAATGGTCAGGGCGGGCCGGAGATATTCCCTTCGATGGTTCGGCATGCTCACCACAGGCAGGCCCCTTCGACAGGCTCAGCAACTGTCTTGAAAGTCAAGAGGAATGAGCGGCGACCTTCAGAATCGGATCGCACCAAGGTGAGCGATGCTTGAGCATAGAGTTGAGGATAACCTCGCAGCTTGCGCATGCAGGCTGTGAGGGCCAGCTTCTTCGGCTTACCAGCGGCCAACAGCCGTTGGTAGAAGTCCCGTATGACGGGGTTGAAGCGGCTGCCCCCCAACGCTCCCATGTACAGGGCGGCGCGGATCCGTGCGCGTCCACCCCAGACGGTGCGTTTGCCACGCAGCGTACCGCTGTCCCTGTTGAAGGGAGCTACGCCTACCAGAGCGGCGACTTGCCGACGGTTCAGCGTGCCCAACTCAGGCAGGTAGGCCAAGAGGGTGAGAGAGAGCTGCTCTCCCACACCGGGGGCGGTGCGCAAGAGGTCGTCCTTCTCTCGCCAAACGGGACTCTGACGGAGAGTCTGCCGCAGGCCCTCGTCCAGGTCGGCCAACTCCCGCTCCAGCCAGGCTATGTGGGCCTCGATGCGGGGGCGGACGGCGACGGTGGCGATGCTAAGACGGTTCTTCTCCGAGACCAGCATCGTCATCACCTGGTGCCTGCGGGCAGCCAGGGAGTTGAGCGCCTGGGTCTCGGCGTCCCGCAAAGGGCGCGCGGGCGGTCGGACGACTTCGGCGAAGTGGGCCAGAACCGCCGCGTCAAGCGAGTCGGTCTTGGCCAGCTTCCCGGTGGCCCTGGCAAAGTCCCGCACTTGGCGGGGGTTGACGACGACCACTGGCAACTCCTCGGTCGCCAGAGCTGCTACAAGGGGCAGTTCCAAGCCGCCCGAAGCCTCCAGCAGCACCATAACCGGTTCAAGGGCCTTCAGCCGGGAGACCAGCTGCCGGACCCCTGCATCGTCATAGGAAACCTCCCAGCTGTCGTCCGTGGGGCGGACGGCGACATCCACTTGGGCCTTGGCTACATCAATGCCTACGTAGATCCCTTCCTGATCCATGAGCACCTCCTGCGAATTACTGGCCCGTCCTTGCAAGATGCGGGCTTGGCTGGCCCTGGCAACTGTTCGGGCTCTAATTCGGAAAGGGTGCGGCGACCCTCGCTTTCTGACGGTCTTACATGACCACGGAGACATCGGTCTGCCGCACCCTGATCCACCCTAAGTGAAGTGATTTTCCCATACCAATTTCAAGATACAAGGACAGGTTCTCCGATAGGATACCGGTATCGGTGGTGGATGGGGTAGGGGAGGATGGCAGGAGCGCGACCTTATCAACCAAGGATTACCCTGGTAGACTGTGAATAACGGGCGTTGAGCCCGTGCGGAGGGCCCGTAGCTCAGTGGAAGAGCGATCGGCTCATAACCGATTGGTCGCAGGTTCGATCCCTGCCGGGCCCACCATACTTGACGGTAGACAGTACCGGGCTGTGTAGAGCAAGATCCTCGGCGTCCTTTCCAGGTATGCGGCTGTCGTCTGGCATGGGGATGGAGTACCGGACGACGGCGTTGCCGGGGCTGACGACAATCTCCTTGACGAAGGACTCGATGAAGGCCCGCGACTCGGTGAGTTCGCTCGTCTTGAGGAACTCGCTCATGTCGTTGGCGTAGGCGGTGATGGTCTTCACGTCGTCAAGCACCACGCGCCGCTCCAAGAGGAGCGCCCTTGCGTCCTCCGCAGAGACCTCAAGGCGTTCCTGACGCTCCTTGTGCTCCCGGATGCGGGGGAGGATGTCCTCCATCTCCATATCGGTGGTCTCCACGAGTGTGTAGAGCCGGTCCAGCCTTCGCCGCACCTCGGCCAATTCCGTCTCGATAGTTTCCAGCTTCTGGCGTTGCTCTTTGGCCACACCGTCCATCTCCTCATCCACCAGCCTCACCAGGTCCCGGATGTTGCCCTCGGTGAGGATATTGGAGCGAATCTGATCGACAATGAGAGCCTCAAAGCCCTTGGCGTTGAGCCTGGGGGCATCGCAGGCCCCGCTGCCCCGCTTCATCAGCGACTGGCACACGTAGTAGGAGAACTTGCCGCTCTTGGAGTCCTGGCCGGAGAGCGCTCGGTTGCACCGCTTGCACTTGACCAGCCCGCTGAGCAGATAGGAGCTACCGACCCGGCGGGGATGGACTCTCTTAGGCGCACGGGACCGCATGAGCTTGTTCACCCGCCGGAATTGAGACTTGGAGACGATAGCGGGGAAAGCCTTCTCCACCCGCACCGGCTCGGCCTTGTCCTTGGCCTTGGTTCCCCAGACCAGAGCTCCGGCGTAGGTCTCGTTTCTGAGGATGATGTGCACCCCGTTCTTGGACCAGAGCCTGCCCGTGGGGTTGGCGATGCCCTCGTCATTGAGAGTCCGGGCGATGTCCGTAATCCCCTTCCCCGACTCGGCCATTCCGAAGATTCGCTTCACCACGGGAGCGGTTGCGGGGTCGGGTTCCAGGGTCGGCCGCTTCTTGGCCCCGTCCTGCACCATGAGCTTGCGGTAGCCGTAGGGCACGCGGCTGGCGACCCAGAAGCCCCTGGACGCGGCCTCCCGCATCCCACGTGTAACCTCTTGGGCAAGATTCTCCGAGTAGAACTCGTCCACACTCTCGATGATGGCCTCCATGAGCTTTCCGGTGGGGGAGTCGTCGGCGTGCTCGGTGATGGAGACCACCCTGATGCCCTTGCGCCGGAGCATCGACTTGAAGGCGACGGCGTGCTCTCGCTTTCGGGTGAACCTAGAGAACTTCCAAACGAGAATCTCCTTGAAGGGAGCCTCCGACTTAGCGGCTTCATCCAGCATCCTTCGGAACTGGGGCCGGTCGGCGGTGCGTCCGCTCTCGGCCTCGTCCACGTATTCACGGGCGACCAGGTAGCCGTTCCTCTCGGCATAGTCCCTGAGCGCTCGTAGCTGGGCCGCCACCGACAGGTCCACGTCCTGGCGGTCGCTGGAGACCCTGGCGTAGAGGGCCGCGGGTATCAGATCAAGTCGGTCAGTCATCAGCCTCTCCTCCTTCTGTCTGGTCGTGTCTCGTCTGTCGGATTCGCAGTCTTTCCAGTCGTTCCCGTCTGCGCCACTCCCTCTCCTCCATGTAGAGGCGGATGGCCTCGCGCAGCAGCTCGCTCACGGTGCGGTCCTCCTCCTTCACCACCTGCCGCAGATGTTGGGCCATCTCCGGTGGGAGGGAGAAGGTGATGGTGTCGGTGTCGGTGTTTCTCGACTTTGGGGGCATGGTTTCTCTCAACGTTTGTGTATATAGTACTGTGTCTTACTATACACCACCGGACAACCGATCTTCAACCGTCAGCAGGGAGGAGCCGCCGCCGGGGCCGGCGGGTTCCGAGCGCTGCAACAATTGTCCCGTTTCAGCCTGTTGGGGGCTGACACCGTGGGTGCAAAGAATGCCCTTTTGTCCCCTATAGGAAACCCTGGGCACGGCTTTAGCGCATGGATGGAACATGCTTCCGGGGCCCCAGAGCGCTGGTCCGTCGAGGCCCTGGGTGGACCGGGTGTCGCAATGAGCCGAAGCTGAGAGGCAAGGCGGATGTGAGGTGTGCGGGACCTCCCCTGACGTATCAGCTCTGCACCAAATGGAACATGTGAGGGCGGAAGGGGCATGAAGGGTGGAGAAGCCCTCCAATAGGGTCCCAGCAGCCATGCTGGGACAACCCCTACAGGAAGTGGTCGGAACGGCGGAGTTGCACTTATGCAACTGGGTACAACGACCTCAACTGCACGCGGTCGGTCAGGTTCAGCCCGTCTGACGACGATGCAGACGGAGACTCTCGCCACGAATGCCCCAGGACGCCGCACTCAGCAAGGGTCCCGACGTTGGAGGTGAGGAATGGCACGCTCCTGACACTAGCGGTACTGTCGAGGAAGGCCTCCTCGTTGCCAGGAGTCTCGAAGACGAACAGCACCCAGGACAGGAATCCGCCGTGGCCCCGCTCCGCCCAGCCGCTCTGGAAGTACCGGTGGTAGGACTCCAGGCGGGCGGCGACGCGCCTCGGTGTGGTTGCCCGACGCTCGAACTCCAGCAGGCAGGGACGCCACCGGCCCCGGTACTCCAGGGTGAAGGAGGCGTCAGGGAGTATCACGTAGGTGGTCCAGTCGTAGCGGTAGCCGATGCTGGAGCGGGATGTGGGCAGCAGGTCGAACAGGTCATGGTCGGGTGAGCGGGCGACGTCGGCTGACAGGGCGGCGGCGAAGCCGGTGACGCCGGCGTGATGCCGGGGCTGGGATGCGAGGGCGCGCAGGGCCGCCCCTGCGTAGACGTTAGGGTTAGAGTACGCGGGTTCGGCGCTCCACCAGTCGAGGGTGAGCCCGACGGCGGCCCGGTCCCTGCGGGCCAGGTACGTCAATCCTTCGTCGGTGAGAACGTGCAGCGGGCCGTCCGCCTGTACGAGACCGTGTTGACTCAAGGAACGAAGCACCTGATTGACGCGGCGCTGGGTGACGCCTCCCATCAGCCCTGCGATCTGCTCACGGGTGCACAGGGGCCAGGCCGCCAGCAGGTCGAGGGCATCTTTGTCGGCGCGAGTCAACTGAACCGCAATGGCAGCTCTGAGTTGCTCAGTAGGCTCCGGCATGGCGGCCTGCACTCCAGAGGGGTAAAGGGCGCCGGGATTCGGCTTTGGGTTGTCGCGGAGGAAGGAGTAGGACGAGTCCAACAGGCGCTCCGCCCATGCCAGGATGCCGGGCAGGCTGGCGTCCGGGGAGACCTGCACGGGAGGATCGTCGCCGAGGCCAGTTCCGCACTGCTGCCAGACGACTCCCTTGTGGTCTCCGGCCAGAAGCTCCCCTTCCGTCGCCACGAAGGTCCTGCGGTGCTCTGACGGGTCGCCCAATGAGCGGATGGCCCGACGGGTGACCTGGTCTGCGTGGGTCAGCACGAGTGTGACAAAGGGTCTCTCGGCGCTGGACAGCCGTTCGATGCTCCTCAGGCGGTAGCGGAGGTTGGCAGTGGAAAGCATCGGCCCTGCCGAATCAGGCCGATGGAGCGGCCCCCGGACAGGATGAGCAGCATGTCGTAGGGACCTCGGCGGTAGTGGTCCACACGCACGGGATCGCTGTGTGGGTCGGCGTCAGCGACCATGGCGGCAACGTGGTAGAGCACGGCCACGGCGTCCAGCCGCTCTGCCAACAGGCGAACCCACTGTTTCGAGACCGGGTAGGCCCGCAACATGTGCGCCTGGCCCTTGGTGGCTACTCCCCCAGCGACGACGCCATTCTCCGTCGGGAAGTAGCGTCGTTGCGGCCGAGTCCCCAAGACACTCAGATGGTGCGGCACGGAGTCCACCAACCCCCGCTTGGCGAGTTTCTCAAGGCGGTCGCGGAGAGTGGAAGCCGGAACGCGCCCAAAGCCCGAGAGCTCGTCCACGGTGGCCAGGGGTGTGGCCCAGAGCAGCAACAGCGCCTCCTCAAGGCTCTCGTGCAGAGGACGCAGCGCAGGGTCCGGCCGCAGGCCCTCTAAATCGATGATGATCTCCAGCGTGGCCGCCTCAACCGCCGCTGTGTTCCCGCCGACGGCGTTCAGGACGGCTGAGGGCACGGCGCGCCCCACGTGGCCCCGTTTGAGGAAGCGCCAGAGGGTGTGGCGGGACACGCCGAGGTCCTCGGCTGTCTTCCTCCGTCCATGCCGCCGCTCGTAGGCGCGCACGTAGTCCCGAATCGCCCTCTCGAGATCCGATCCGGCCTGTGTCGTGCCGTTAAAGGTTCGTGTTCGTGGCTCCGTGACAATCAAGCGACTGCTCCCGTCAACTATAGCCCAACATCCCATTGTGGAGGGTAAAGTCGTCGAATGTAATGCCTTGCAAGCCCTTGTGTAGGTGGTGGTTTTGTGGTAGTGGCGAGGGCCACCGCAACGAGGCCACGGAGCAGTCGCTGTTCACTTGAGCGGAGTTGATGGCTGAGGAGCCGGTGAAGCCAAGAGCCCGCAGGCGAGTCTCAGCCCACGACCCCCTCAATGTTCGAGTGGGCGCTGACCCTTGAGCAGGAGTGGGGGAGGGAGCCGGGCGGCCTAACTAAAGGCAGACGCGGGGCACTAGACCAGAAACCCAAGGGAAGACGACGCACACTTCGCGGCGTACTCCCCTAAGCGACTGTGCATGCCCACCTTCTTACGTGTCTAGCCCTGTGCTTCGGGACATTCAGTCGATAAGCAGTTCGCGGAGGCTCAATCGCCCAGACCACTGCGCTTGACCTGAGTCTCCCCTGCTCGCATGGATCGTGGCCCGACCTCTTTCGTGGGCTGGTGCGTTTGGATTCAATTGCTCGCCCGTCGAGCCAGTGTGGATGCTCTTAAAAGGCAGCCCCACGTGCGAACGATCTACCCTTGGAACTGTGACGAACTACCGCGCTCCGGCTGGGAGCATTGGTGCGTTAACCACATGACGAACAGGGCATCAGCCATTTGAGGAAACGAAGGTGGCTCTAAGAATCCTTTTCTGTGGGAAGGAATTCCTTGAGCCGTGTGTGGCCAACCATCTGATCCAACGTGGCCAGCGTGAACACCTTGCCTTCCGTCCTGGTAATCAAACTACGCATATCCTCTCGACGCACACCGAACCCCCTACCATCTATGCAGGCGACCACCTCGAAGTCTGGGCGACCATTCCGGCGACGATCATCGCGCATCCGGGTAAGTCGCTCAATGCGCGCCACTTTGTCGCGCGCCGTGCCATCATCGCCGGTAATCTTGGCCTCGATGACTATAGACGGGTTGAACTCGTCGGGAATGAAGAAGTCAGGTGCTTGATCGTACCCAGGGACGCGTTCGGCCCGCTTCGTCTTGCGGAAGGCAATCCGAGCACGCGTGAGATGTTCCTCGATGGCTGTTTCCATGACATCGCCTACCTGCTCCGACACCGCGTCTCGGTGTGTGGCGAACGGTCTGCCAAGGTACCGCTCGTACAGCAGCATGGCGTAGGGGACGTGCTGGGAGGCGACGTGGCGGAGAGACTCCAGCCCATGAGAGGTATCCGCCTTGTCCAGACGGTGAACAGCGTCGGCAGCCCCTGGCGGTGCACCTCGGGTGATGTACTCGATGGCAACTGAAATCAAGGCTTCCATCCGATCCAACGCCTTTGAGTTGCGTGGACGGACTAGGCCACTGACGTAGGTTCGGTCAGAGCGACACCGGCCATCGATACCTCGAGCATATCCCTGATTGATGTCGCTGTCGCGGTCACTCCGCGCTAGGTCCGCCCATTCGGGTGGGGACAAGCCCAACATCGTTCGGACCACGCCAAAGCACAAACTGTTTTCGCGAAGTGCACTCCACACCCTGCTTTCTGTGACTGTTTTCGCGAATCAGCGAAGGCGTTCGTTCGTTGCCGGAGGACCTCATATGCGGTTTGAAAGTCGGGATACTCAACGAAATTGTCGCCCCTCGGCAGAACCAGAAACTGGGACTGAATATCGGAGAAGATCGCATCCACCAGTTCCTCAAGGTAGTCTTGCAGGTCCGGTGACGCAATCTCGAACGGTCGTGGCACGTCTCCTCCTCACCGGTTCCTGTTCTTGGGCATGGCTTCAAGTACGCGGCGTGGCAGGGAGTCAAGCTCCAGGTTATGGGCAAGCTCAACGAGACGTTCTTCAGCTCGCCTCATACGGTCCGGGAGTGTAGCGCCGCTGTCCCACTCGCCGCGCAGTCCGTTGATGGCTACCCGCGCAATGTGACCCGATGCAAGGCACCGAATGTCTCCCTGACTCACCTTGACTCCGGCAGTGGCCATCGCAGCTGCATCCTGCTCCAGCATCTTGCGGACATCGGTATGTGATTGCTGGGTGGACTTGGCGCGCCGGCAGACGAAGACAGAATCGAGGACTGAGGACTCCGTTCGCATAATGTGGAGTGAAGCGCTCATCTCTGCCGCCACCGGCAGTGTGGCCGTGCAGTCCAGCCCGGCATCCAGTATCGCAACGACGACCGCCACGTAGGCGGCTGGATCATTGTGGTGGTAGGTAAAGACGAAGGGGGCACCGGGCTTAAGGGCGGCCGCGTAGTGGCGAAACACCTCTGACAATCCTTCCGTGAAATGCTCGATCCCTCTCCCGAGCGTCACGTTACCGGTCAGCTCATCGGGCGAGCGGGTTGTGGAGGGCCCAAACTCGGGAAACTCCTCTTGAAGCGCCTGCCGGAGCCATACGTAGTTGAAGTCAATGAGCTCGGCGTACTGAACGTTGGCAAAGTAGGGCGGATCAGTAAATACGCCGTCAAGAGACCCTAGCGCTAAAGACATCGCGGTCGCCGGGGACGCTGCAATTTGCGCCTGTCTCTCGTCCTCGACCGGGAAGTGACGGACGAACTCAGCGCTGATCCGCTCGCCAGGAATAGGTACGACCTTCTTTCTCTTGCCATCCAGACGTGTCTCGAACGGAGCTTCACAGTACTTCTTGGCGCGAAGGTACTTCTCTACGAAGTGGCGGAAGGACCCAGCTCCTACCTTGGGTATGCCCAGGAGGTTGTTCTCGCACTGGACCAAGCCTACGGGGAAACCGTGGACGCTGAAGATGTCCTGGCACTTGAGTGCATACGTGTCGTACCGGCACAGCATGTTCTGGTAGCGAAGGAAATCCGAGAAGACAGTCAGCAAGGCGTGTCGTACTGGAGAGTTAGTGACCTGGCCTATCCGGCGCAGTAGCAGGCCCAGCCCCAGCAACTGGCGCTCGGTAAACATCTCCCTATAACGCCGGTAGCCCCATCGATGGAGGCGGTCTGTCTCGTCTCCACGAGGAATCTCGTCGTCGGGGATGGGCAGCCCCGAGGTTTCGAGGAGTTGCAACCGAGCTTGCTCGTACCGATCCAGGTCGTCCGCGTCAGGGCGTTTGAAGAACCGTCCTTTGTGGGTCGGTTTGCACTCCTTGCAGTGGTACTCCATAGCCCACATGCGGTGGGCGGGTGGATGGACGGAGTCCTTTGTGGGGTACGGATACTCAGTTCCGCATCGTCTGCATGGGACCCGCTGACGGCGCGCAGGACCTTCCGTGTACACAGGCCCATTGCATTCGGCGCATGGTATGGGCGCGTCCTTGGACGGCTCTTCGTCGCATTCGTTTAGACATCCGCATTCACTGCACACCACCATGTGCTTGGGATGCCTACTGTTTCGGGACAGCAGATATCCAGGGAACAGGTCGTTCACAGCCTGACATGACGGGCACCGCTCAGTCTTCACCCAGATGAAATATTTGACCTGTGCGGTCTGTCCACATTTGACGCACGTGGTTTCATAGAGCGTGCCCACGACATCTTCGATAGCTGACGCTACTTCCTCTGCTGCTGACGCGAACGCCTGAATGTCGAGGCGTCCCAAAGCCTGGCGGACGATCCAGAACGCCATCGGGTTCGTGTCCGCACCCAAGACGCTGAATCCAAGGCGGTTAGCTTCGAAAATCGGGGTGCCGCCCCCCATGAACGGGTCGGCTATCACTCCTGTCAGCTTGTGTTCACGCCAGTAGCTGGTCTCCAGCGGCTCCGAGCTGTTGTATTCCGCAAGAAGAAGGCTGCGAAAGACCGAACCGGGACGGCGGGCGAACCACTTGTGTATTCCAATGATGGGGCGATAGTTCTGTTGTATCTGCTTTTCCCTGAGCGCGAGCCTCGTAGCAAAGGTCGGATCGAAGTGCTGTTCGAGTCTTGACTTCGACTCAGTAGCCCGGTCCCCTGGTTGTCGAGAGCGTACGTCCTCGGCCTCCGCTGCCCCATCAAGGACACTGCGCCAAGCGACTTGCTGTGCGTTGTGAATTCCCAGCCGCTTAGCCACTTGTCCTCCCTATTCTCCTGATCGGGGTCACAACAGTCTCCTCACCCTTCCGCGTCTTCCGTCATAGGTGTCGGCAAACATTTGGAGCCGGTCGCGCTCTATGATCCACTTGTTCCCGAACTTGGTGGCAGTGAGCTTGCCCTCTCGTATCAGGCGCTTCACCGTCTCGGGGTGTACACCCAGAATCCTCGAGGCCTCGATGACGTCAACGTAGTTCTCAAACATAGGCTAAGCCTGGTATAATTGTTGCACTACCACATTATCATACCACGAGGCGTAGTCGATTCACATGCCGGGGCCGCTGGCTGCTCCACAATGCTCCCACTGGAAACGCGAGTCGCGCTCGTCGCGAGCTCGTGACAGGTGACTCGATTCGTCGCAATGCGTGCAAGAGCCTAAGGTACTGCGGGTCCTGTCAGGCCCAGCCACATCTCGAAGATGGTACTGCCTACCGTCCAATTAGGCCCACCAACGTTGTCGTCTCGGAGGTGCGGGCGGTCCTTTCGGGCATACCGATGCCTACAGCCAATGATTGGTAATGATTGGTACTGAGTTGCGCGGCAACTCCGGGAGTAGAGCGCCGTTTGCCGCGTGACGGAGATGTCCCCGTATGAGATAATTGGAAGCAAAAGTGAAAGGGAAGCTGCGCCGATGCATGCCGATGCATATGGAGGAATGTTGGCTTCAAGGATCCAAGCGGTGACGGAACCGGCGATAGAGGTGCGCGGGCTCCACAAGTCCTACGGCCAGGTAGAAGCCGTACGAGGCATAGACCTGTCCGTGTCTAAGGGCGAGATATTCGCGCTCCTCGGCCCCAACGGGGCTGGGAAGACGACGACGGTGGAGATACTGGAGGGGCACCGGGATAGGAGTGCTGGAGACGTGTCTGTGTTGGGCTACGACCCTGGACGGAACGACCGAGCCCTCAAGCGGCGTATCGGCATCGTGCTCCAGTCAACGAGCGTAGAGCCTTACCTATCGGTAGAGGAGACAATCAACCTCTTTCGAGGATACTACCCTCACCCGCTGCCGCTGGAGCAAATCCTGGAGGCCATCGGGCTAAGGGAGCAACGCCGCACCCGCGTAAAGCGACTATCCGGTGGCCAGCAGCGCAGGCTGGACGTGGCCATCGGACTGGCGGGAGACCCTGAGTTGCTCTTCCTGGACGAGCCGACGACGGGGTTCGACCCCTCGGCACGGCGAGGAGCCTGGGAGATGATAAGGAACCTCCAGTCTCTCGGCAAGACGATATTGCTTACTACCCACTACATGGACGAGGCGGAGCATCTGGCCGACCGGGTGGCCATCATGGTGGACGGGGAGATCGTTGCCGAGGGGCCGCCGAGTGATCTGTCACAGAGGGACGGCTCCGTGACCATAGGGTTCAGAATAGACTCAGGATCGGGCGCTCTGCCCGAAGACCTGGGCGCAGAACAGACTGGCAATAGCGGCAGGTACACGATCACGACGAGCACTCCTACCCGTAGCCTCCACCAGCTCACGGGCTGGGCCGTGGAGCAGGGCATCGAGCTCCAGGAGCTTTCGGTGTCGCGCCCCTCCCTTGAGGACCTGTTCATCGAGCTCGCCAATCCTCAGGCAAAGGATGGCGAGGAGGCATGAACGGCTTCCTGCTCGCTCTCAGGCAGGTCAAGTACGAGAACACTGCCTTCTGGCGGAATCCAGTGGCGGCCTTCTTCACGATCGTCTACCCCCTGATGTTGCTCGTGATCTTCAACTGGCTGTTCGGCAATCAAGAGACGGACTTTCCAGGCGGTACGGTCAGCACGTCCACCTTCTACGTTCCCGCCATCGTCGCCCTGGCAGTAATAGTGGCCTGCTACACCAACGTAGCGATAGGAATCTCCCTCTCCAGGGACGCGGGATTGCTCAAGCGCATCCGGGGCACGCCGCTCCCCAGCTGGGCGTGGATGTTGGGAAGGATCGGGCACGCCGTTGTTGTTGGAGTACTGCTGGTGGTCGTCGTCACGGCGGCGGGAGCACTGTTCTATGGCGTAGACGTGCCTACCAATACCATGCCGGCCTTCATCGTGACTCTTATAGTCGGGGCAGCCACCTTCTGTGCCCTTGGCTTGGCCATCGTCACGGTCATACCCAATGCGGACGCATCGCCAGCCATCGTCAACGCTTCAATACTGCCGCTGTTGTTCGTTTCCGACGTTTTCATACCGTTGGGCGACGCGCCGGGCTGGCTCACAACCTTCGCCGACATCTTTCCGGTGAGGCACTTCTCGTTGGCACTTCAGACATCCTTCAACCCCTTTGAAACGGGGATGGGCTTCCAGTGGGCCCACCTGTTAGTGATGGCTGCGTGGATGGTAGTCGGGTTGTTGGTAGCGACGCGGTTCTTTTCGTGGGAGCCGCGGCGGTAGGATGTCACGGTCGATGGCTCGCCGCCTCGCGTGGGCAGGATGCTGGGCCTGAGAAGCTCGCAGGACCACCCACAATTCAAAAATGGTACTGTCTACCGTCAAGTCAGGCCCATCAACGTGTACTGAACTGCGAACTACTGGGCCGTGGAGAGCCACCTCTGCGGCGTCTCCGCCCCCTATCGGGCTGTCCGGCGGCGTGGGGATTGTGTAGTAGACCGTTGCCTTTCCCGGCTTGACCTTGATCTCCTTGACGAAGGACTTGATGAAGGCCCGCGACTCGGTGATTTCGCTGGTCATCAAGAATTCGCTCATGTCCTCTGCGAAGGCGGCGATGGCGTCCACGTTGTCCAGCACGGCCCGGCGCTCTGAGAGCAATGCCCTGGCCTTCTCTGCGGCGATCTCCAGCTTCTCCTGACGCTCCCGGTGCTCTCTGATGCGGGAGGTGGCGTCGGATATGTCGAGTTCCGAGTTCTCGATGACGTGCCACACCCGGTCCAAGCGCCGCCGCACCTCGATAAGCTCCGCTTCGATGTTTTCCAGCCTCTCCCGCTGCTCAGCAGCCACGCCGTCCATCTCCTCGTCCATCAGTCTAACCAGGTCCCGGATGTTGCTTTCCGTGAGGATGTTTGCGCGAATCTGGTCGATCATCAGCTTCTCAAAGCGCTTGGAGTTGAGGCGAGGAGTCTTGCAGGTTCCCCTTCCCTTCTTCAGCAGTGAGTGGCAGACGTAGTAGCTGTACTTGCCGCTCTTGGCCTCAGCCGCAGTGAGCGCCTTTCCGCACTTCTCACATTTCACCAAGCCGCTGAGGAGGTAGGGGCTGGATGCCCGCCGGGGGTTGACCCTGGCCGGGGCCTTGGAGCGAAGGGAGCGGGTGATGCGTCGGAACTCCTGCTTGGTGACTATTGCGGGGAATGCGTCCTCCACCCGCACAGGCGGCGCTCCGTCCTTGGCATCGACGCCCCAGACCAGCGTTCCTGTATACGCTTCGTTGGAGAGGATGCGGTGCACAGTGGACTTCAACCAGTGCTTGCCCGTTGAGGTGGGGATGCCCTCACCATTCAGCGTCTTGGTGATGTCCAGGGTGCTCTTGCCCTGTAGGGCCATCTGGAAGATGCGCCGGATCACTGAGTCCGCCGGCGGGTCCAGCTCCAGCTTGGGCCGCTTCTTTGCTCCGTCCTGGACCGACACCTTCCTGTAGCCGAAGGGAGCGTAGGTGGAGACCCAGAAGCCCCGTATGGCGGCTTCCCGCATCCCTCGGACAACTTCTTGGGCCAAGATATCAGTTATCCAATCGACACAAAAAGATCAGGTATACATGGGCGGTTGGACTTGAAGCCAGTTGACAACGACGATTGCTCACGAAACCTGCGTGGTTCGACCCCCCGTTACCGGGGGCCTAGGATAGAAACGAGAAGAATTAAGTGACACTCAGGCGACGGCGGCAGCCAACGATCTCAAGCCTCCGCTTTTCTGCGCAGCTGTTCCTCTTCCTTCCGCCGACGTTCGTCTGGAGTCATGTACTCCCAGATGTTCTTATAGTTCAGAGCACCCATCAATTTGCCAATGTGGCCGATTCCTATGCGGTGTTTCTTCGCTATCTCAACTACTTCGGGGTCGGCGTCCGCATGGGGCATACCCATCACTACGAAAGAACCGGCTCCCAGCGGGTTCGGACGAGCGAAGAATTCCGCAAGACCATAGCGGTAGGCGTCAGTCAGATGTGCGATCACGTCGCTCCGTGAACCATCCAATGTACGCCTAATCCTGAACAGAAACTCGTACTCGTTCGCGATGGGCTCCCAATTGACAACTCGGTCATGCTCGTCCATCCGAGCAGTAAAGTACGTAATGTGCTCTTGTCGTAGAGCCTTGCCCATTCTGTTCCCCCTACAATATGCGCTCGTGAAAGCCTGCTTTGTTCAAGAATCTATCCAGAGCTTCATTCTCAGCGAGGAGAAAGGTTTGCACATGGAGCTTCAGACAGTGAAATTCCTGGAAGCTGCTTTCTATACTCCTCAATCTTTCACGACAAATACGCACTCGCCCTTGCTTTGAAGAATCGAACTGAATAACGACGTCTACGTCACGGGTTGGATATCGTCCGACGATCGATCCAAACGCATAGCACTTGGCGACTCCGTACCATGGATTACTGAGGGCGTTATGGAGGAACGACTTCATCTGATCGTCCACCCAGACGGCACTCTCAACGGCCATTCTTAGTTGCTCATCTATGGATCGTTCTCGGCGCGCGAGCTTGAAGATTTTCCATGCCAGAAGTGGTACAAATATAGCGACCGAGGCTCCGATCCAGGCCATGGACTTAATCAACCAGAGTAAGAACCCTGTGACAGATTCAGTCTTGGGAGCAGAGGCTTCTGGGCCAGAGAAAGTAGCAACAATTACAGTCGTAAACCCTATGACGAAGATCGCCATAACCGCTGTTGGGACATTGATTCCCAACTGCTGCACGGTCTCATTTGCTGCTCGCCGCAAGAGGTTCATGGTTAGACTACAACAACAAGACGGCGCTTCTCAGTACATCCTTAGTTTTCCCACCAGGCCCCGATGCAATTCCACAGTGCCGCCACCCGTTCGGTGACGAGGTAGGGCTAGCCACTACTGAGGTTGCCCTAGAAAGGCAGAGTTGTGAATTCAGTCTTGTCAGGTCGGAAAATGTGGGCCGGAGCGTACTGTGCATAGTTGATTTCGTAGCCAAATTGGTTATGAATCCTGCTCGAACACCAACTCCGGTACCACTACTTCCCACATATCGCAGGCAAGGCCGTCACGGTACTCCGGTTCCGAATGCTCTCGATCCCAGGTTGCAATCGCCAAGACCGAGGCAAAAGCTAAGCGCATGTCAGCGGGGGCATTGAAACTACTAGCTAGCTGCCCTACGACAGTGCCGTGGCCGTCCAAAAGCTCCCAACGGTTCGACCCTTTCCGCACATGGAGAAGGTCTCCGGTAGAGAGAGCGGCAATGGCCAGATGCACTGGATGACCAGGGGGCCTGTACCCTGCAAAGCTCAAGAAGACGTCCCCAAGGCTGAGCCGCCGATAGCTGCGATTGAGTTCCGAAGCCGGGATAGGCAGTCCTACCGGTGTAGGGCGGCGCAGCACCGAGGGACTACTCTGCAAGGCATCCTGGAACGGATGTCGCTCGGCAAGGCGCATGAGGGTAATGGTCTGACGTGCCCGAGTCATTGCCACATAGTACAGCCGCCGGGGGGAGTCCCGATCCTCCCCACGCCCGATGCGGTCCCAAGCGCCATCCAGCACGACCACGTGGCCGAACTCCAGGCCCTTGGCGCGGTGGGCGGTGGTCAGCAGTAATCCGCCTTGCCGGCGACGAAACTCCCGTCCCCACTCGGCAAGCCATTCGATGAAGTAGTCCAGCGACGTTTCCGCTCCGCCGCTCTCCAGCGCGTACTCGGTTACGGCTTCCTTCAGCAGCTTGACCCACGGGCCTACGGGTTGCCTACCCAGCCAGTCGGCTACGTCCCCGCTCCTCACCAATTTGGAATCCTCCTCATGTAGCCAGTCCCGGAGCGCCCTGGTCTCCCGCAAGTGCCAGAAACCTGAGAAATCCTCGTTCGCCATCTCAACCGGGATGCCCCGAAGCTCGCAGAGGCTTCGCACTGGGTCCAGATAGCTCCAGTCCCGCGCTACCACCGCACAGGCAGACCACTCCCAATTGGGAGTGAGCCCGGATAACCGCTCAAGCTCTGCGACCACCACCTGCGCCTGAGAGATCGGATTGCCGCCAGCCGGAACTATCTGGACTCTTCCATGGGCCACCGGGTCTAGCGCCGACCAAGCACCGCCCGGCGGCTCCTTGGAGCGGATCCTGTCGATGGCGATGGGATGCCCGGTCTTCATCCGTTGCCGGGCCGGTTGGACCACCGCGTTGGCAGCCGCGATGATATGGCTCGTGGAGCGATAGTTGTCTGTCAGGAAGACGGGCCTGGCGCCGTAGTCCGCCTCGAAGCGCCGGATGAACTCCACCGACGAGCCGTTGAAGGCGTAGATGTTCTGGTCGTCGTCTCCCACCGCAAAGAGGCTCAGCTCGTCGTCCTCCTCAACGAGAGTCCTGCCCGCGAGGGCGGAGATCAGCTCGTACTGCTCCAAGCCGATGTCCTGGTACTCGTCAACCAGTATCCAGCGGAAGCCAGCCAGCAGCCGCGCACGATACTCGTCCGCTTCGTCAGGCGCCAGTCCTTCGCCGCGCAGCAGGGCTGTGGCCTGTCGCAATACCTCCTGGAAATCCCCTTCGTTCAGACGGTTTGCACGCCCTGAGAAACTGGCACCAACCAGCCGCATAGCAATGGCGTGGCAGGTGAACACCATCACGCCTCGAGCGTCATCGCCGATGAGTTCCGCCAGACGGCGGCGAATCTCTACCGCGGCGTGCCGGTTGTAAGCGAGTGCGAGGATGCCACGAGGGTCCTCTCGCTTCACACGCACCAGATAGGCGATACGGTGCACCAACACCCGCGTCTTGCCCGAGCCGGGACCGGCAAGCACCAGCACATTGGTCTGCTCCCGGTCGTCGGCCACGATGCGGCGTTGGATGGGATTGTTCAGGCTCTCCACAATAGCCCGCCAAGATTCCGGCGTGGTCTGGCGGGAAGTCTCCGTCTCTCGATTTGGTAGCCAGCGATGCAGGAAGCCCTCTTCGTGAAGAGCAAAGTAGTCCATCGCCAGGCGTAGGGCGTCAGCCATCGAGCCAAGACCCTGCTGCGCGTATTCCGCCATCACGTGGATCTGCAACACCTGCTCGTCGTAGTGGAGCTTGAGAGATGCGAAATCGGCTTGGGCAAACCCGCGTGTTTCCGGCTTAAGGTGGATGGTCATGGCTGGGCGAAACACCGCCAGACCTTTGTTCAGCCGAATTACCTCCTGCTCGTGCAACCACAGCAAGGCACGGTCCATCAGCTTGGCGGGGTCCTTGACTTCGCTTCTCAGGATGAGGTCGGACTGGACCGCCGTCAGCAGCTTGCCGAGGGTTGTCTCTGCCAGCAGGTCGGTGCCCCGGCTTCCTTGCGGCAGGGTTGCGAGTAGATGATCCAGCAGCAGCCGTGCCGCTGCACGGCGAAGCTCAGCAGTCCTCTCCAACGCTCCCCACTCGCGTTGCAACGTCACTTGTACGGTCTCCGTGTCCCATCGCCGTGCTCCGAGGCTTCCTCCACTGCCGCCCTCGCCGCGCCCGTCGGCGGCGATGCTCCTGACGATGCGCCACAGGCGCTCCGGTAAGGCGTGAGAGTTACCCTCGTCCTTGAGCCGTTGGGTGGCGAGGCGGAGATGGAGCATGGACGTATCTCCAGTGCCCATATCCGGCGCTGTCTCCCGCAGGAGGGCGACCAGGTCGTTCTCCAGTGCCGCCGCCTGCTCGAAGCGTCTCAGTGAGGCACGCTCCACGCCCGTGTGGACAAAGGCAGTCAACACCGTGTCGTTGCTGGCGATCCCCAATCGCTCCAGGTCGTAAAGCGCGCCCCGGACGCCCTCGGAGGTCAAACCCGTTGCGGCCATCAGCTCGTCGGTGGAGATTCCCTCGTCCGCATCCGCCTCGACTAACGTCTGTGCGATGGTCAGCAGTTGGCGGCGGTAGCCACCCGTGATGTCGGACCTTTCGAGCTTGGCCCGCGCCTCCTCCACCGAGCTCACTCGTAGAGAGGATGGAAACAACTGCACCCGGTTCTCCTCTCGGGTGAGCAGCACAGCGTCCTCCAGCCAGGCAACTGCAGTCCGTACCCTATTGTCGTCGGTGTTGGAGTCTCGCTCGAAGGCCTTCTCCTCATCCTCGCCGAGAATCTCTCCTGCAGTGGCCTCAACTTGGCCATCCAAGCGCTTCTTCCGGTCGAGGTTTCGCAGCGCCCGCAAGACTCCGTGAATCTCCCGCCGCGTGAGCCGAGAGCGGGCCGACATGCCGAACTGACGCTCCACGTCGTCCTGCGTGTAGAGCAATACGCAGCGTGCCCTTTGCTGGTCCCTTCCAGCGCGGCCCGCCTCCTGCAGGTAGTTCTCCAGGGAGCCGGGGATATCGGCGTGGATGACCAGGCGCACGTCCGGCTTGTCGATGCCCATGCCGAAGGCGTTGGTGGCGACGATGGCCTGGAGGTCACCACGGATGAAGCTCTCCTGGACGTTCTTCTTGGTCTCCGGGGGCAGCCCTGCATGGAAATGGTCTGCCTTTACTCCCTTGGCCTGTAAGAACGCCGCCAGCTCTTCGGAGTGGCGTCGCGTGGCGCAATAGATGATGGCCCCGCCAGGTTCATCGGTCGGCAGATCGGCGTCGAATATCTGGTGGACATCAGCGAACTTCTCCCCGGTGCTCGTCTGCACCACCACGAACTCCAGGTTGGTGCGCTGAGCGCCGCCGTCAAAGACATTGAGGTCGATGCCCAGTTCCTCTTGGAAATATTCGACGATGTCGGCCTTCACATCGGGTTTAGCGGTCGCGGTTAGGCACAGGACCGGCGGAACCGGCTCATCCCGCGCCTTCTCGCGGATGAAGCGCCCTACGTACCTGTAGTCGGGGCGGAAGTCGTGCCCCCACTTCGAGAGGCAGTGCGCCTCGTCCAGCACCCAACCGCCGATCTCCCGTTGGTCTAGGGCGCGACGGAAAGAGACGCTACGAAGCTGCTCAGGAGCTACGATGACGATGCCCGCATCCCCTAACCGCACCCGGTCCAAAGCGTCGGCCCGTTCGGGCATGGACAGGAGTCCATTGATGGTGACGCATGAGCCGATGCCCTTGGCTTCGAGCCCCGCCACCTGATCGGCCATGAGTGCGACCAATGGAGAAATGACGACCGTCAGCGCGCCGGTCTTGTCGTAGCGGGAGAGTGCCGGTATCTGGTAGCAGAGCGACTTGCCCGCGCCGGTTGGCAGGATGCTCAGCACATGCTCCCGGGCCATAACCGCTTCGACGATGGATCGTTGCATGGGCTGTCCATTCTCGTCCGACGGCTCAGGGCGGAAGTCAGGGAAGCCGAACCAGCGGGTAAGCTCTCTGCGGGCATCGTGTCGCTCGCGGCACCAACCACAAGCGGGGTCGGTGCAGGCGGTGTCGCGCAATCGTTTGACCAGCCGACCCGCCTCGGGGAATTGATGCCGCACCCAGGGAGGCATGACCGAGCTGCCCCCAGACACAGACAGCCACGCCAACGCATAGGCCAGCGCCCAGCCGTGCCGAGCTGCATCTGCGATGACCTCCTGGGCGCATGTCTGGCAGGAGTTGTCAGCTAAACGTGTGTGGATTGCGTCAGATGCCTCAGCGTCCAACGGCCTTCGCGCGTTCCACAGAGACGAGAACACTCTATCGAATCCTTCGCCCCCATCAGAAGTGGTAAGCCAGTGCCAGGCTGTCAGCAGGTCGAACGGTGAATCCTGCAGGGCCTTCTTCTGCTCGTCGAAGACCTCTAGGGCAAGTCTGGCATCCAGTTCTGGGTCGTTGATACGCCCGCGCCTGATCCCTCCGTCCTGGTAGTGCTTGACCAGATGATGGTAGGGGTTGCGGGGAAAGGCCAGCGGATTGAGTCTGAGCGTGTCCACCGCGGGAAGCTGCAACAGCCGCAAACGGGGATTCGCGGCTTTCAGGTGGGGCAGATCGAAATCGATCAAGTTATGGCCTAGAAGGAAATCAGCGCCTTCGGCAAGGCCGTCCAGCTTGGCCAGTGCTTCGGTTAAGCTGGTGCTGTTGGAGAAGGTTAGGGATTGGCCTGTATCGGAACGTACACCAGCTAAAGCGTGGATACGGGTGTCTCGGACGCCGACTTCAAGGTCCAGCGAGAGGCAACTGGAAAGGCGGAGGCTCCTTTCGCTGAAACCCGTATCAACCTTGTTTCGCGCCACTGACAAAGGCCGCAACCTCAAGAAGAGCTATGGGCATCAACATTCTTCTCCAAGAATTCCCCGACCGTCCGCTCGACAGCCTTGCCCTCCGCCGACTCCCGCAGCCACTTGCGGATCTCACGGCGGGCGATGGTGACGGTCAGCTTGTCGCCACGCTTCTTCCGTAGTTCATCCAGCCTCGCCTTCGTCCCGGCTGCCGCCGCCGCCCCGGCCTCCGATACTGTGACGTGCAGTGGCTTCCCTGCATCGAACTCCGGGATGGGCAGCTTCCACAGGTGCTTCTGCAGGTCACGAGCCCCGAACTGGCCCTTTGACATAAGCGGCTTCACGAGTTCGTAGAGGGTATCGCTGTTGATGATGGCCAGCAGGTAATGGGCCTCTTTCGTATCCCTGCAGGTAATCCAGAACAGCTTGTAGTCAACTATGGCGTTATCATCGTCGAGCAACGCAGCCGTTGGCGTACCCCAGCCGCCATACACGACTCGGACCGGCCTTTCTCCAGGAGCCCTGCTCCATTCTAACTGCGACGACAACTCGCGATGAAAGTCTAGCCTGCCCAACAGGTTCAGCCTGTTGACTGGTCGTTTCTCGGTTTCCCACAAGCGGCTAACGGTCTGCCAGCGCTCTCTCATCCGCCGCTCCAAACCACCCAGACGAATACCTCCCACACCTACGGGGTCGGTAGGAAGCTGAGTCTCTCCGAGTCTTAGCGGTAGGACCGCCTTGAGCGGGTCAAGATTTGCATAGGGAACCAACGTCTCCCCCAAGTACACGTCATGGACGTGCTGGGACTCGACGGTTTGACTTGTGATTGTGGTCAAGTCGAGGCTGCGCCACGGCTCCTTATCCCGGGAGCCACGTCTCGGATTCACGGTAAGCGTCTGGCCTGCCTGAACGATTGTAGAGTTCTCCGTCTCTTCCACGAAGAACAGGCAGCGTGGCACGATTGATGCTCCCTGTCGAGAATAGTCGGCATAAGGAGAAATGCTGCTGGCTGATGTGTCCGTTATCGTGGAGCGTGCCCGTCTGTCGGCATTCTCTCCCGCCTTGCCAAGCCAGCGCTCCACCTCGCCTGCAAGCTGCACTGCCTTGCCGTCTTCTCCGGTCCTTCGAGCGAACACCACCGAGGCCGGGACCGGGAAGAAGGTGTTGGGTTCCAGCCCCTCTAAGTCCCAGGCCGTCTTGTGATTGAAATCGACTGCTAGTAGACGCCCAAGCGTACGGTTTCTCCCTCGGCCACGCGGTTTCGCCCGCCAGGAGCCAGTGCGCCATTTGGAATGTTGCCCCGTCTGAAGGCCGCTGTGGGGCATCACCATGCCAATAACGCCGCCGTCCTTCAGGTACAGGTCGACGCTGCGGGCAAAGAACAGGCTGGATATGTCTTGGTGGTTGGCGTGTCTACCACCTACCCAGATGCCGTACAAATCCTTGCTCTGTCGTACAAGTTCATTTCGGAGTGTGCTAGCGGTGTTCCGATAGATCAGCCATGGCGGGTTTCCGACGATCACGTCCACCTTTCTACGGGATAGGGCCACAGGCCGAACTAGATTGCGAGTGTAGTAGGCCCAGATGTGGTTACGTCCCTCTGTGTGTAGCCGCACCAAGGCGGCGATGGTCTCCCGCAGGATCTGCCGCTCCCTGGGCTCATTGATCTGGTGGTCGTCGAGGGTCAGGGTGGGATCGTCGCCCTTCTCAATTGCCTCTGCAACGTCGCTCATCAGCGCGTCGAAGGTCTCGGCCCGCTCCACCAGACTCACGGGGAATATCAACTCCGTGTTGTTCTCATCTTCAACCTGGACCGTGATGTTGTGTTCAGCGAACATGTCCCCGGTGCGAAACCGGAGTTGGAGAGCATCACCGAGGTAGACGGGAACGGTAACGTCGGCCGCAAACCCATCATTGACGGCCGCCCGTATCGCGGGCTGTGCTGCCAACACCCATGCTGCCCTGGCCAGATGCACTGCCACGGGGTGAACGTCGATGCCCGCGACGGAGAAGCGCAGCCACTCCAACACCTCTTTCGGGTCCAGGGAGGTTTCGTTGGCGGCCTCGATGAAGTGGTTAACCGCCTCAGCGACAAAGGTCCCGGACCCGCAGGCCGGGTCGAGGACGTACTGGTCGAGGGGATCGGTCACCACCTCTCGCACGATGGCCCGCGCCAGCCAACCCGGGGTGTAGTACTCTCCCAACTGGCGGCGCTCATCGGGAGGAATGACAGTCTCGTAGAGGATGGCCGCCACATCGTTGGGAGCATTCTGCCAGTCGAACCTGGCTATGCGCCGGGCCAGAGTTCTCAAAAGGGGCATTCCTCCCACCTCGGTGGGCCACGCGAAGAAGTCCGACTCGACCACACCCTGAAGACCCGTCTTGCTTCGGAAGTCGCGGCCAAGGAGCAAGTCCGCCGGGTCGTTCTCCGCCAAACGCTTGAGGTCACCGCCGAAGGAGGCTTGGACCACCATGCCGATGACGGCGCTCAGGTAGGTGTGTCGGACGAACAGGTCGTCCAGTTGAGCGCTTGACCTGGCGATCTCACCCAGGGCGGCCGTAAGCAGGTTCTCCCACAGCTGTCTCTTGACTCGGATGGTGCTGGCGTCGGCGTACTGGTCGTAGAGCACCTTGAGGGCTGCTATGTCCCGCTCATATGACGGGGCCGTTGGGCCAAAGTGCTGGGCAATGGCGGACCGCGACGGCTCCTTGTCCTCCTCGGAGGAAAGAGCGTGGTCGCGGAGCCACTCAAAGAGGGTGATCCAGCGGTCCGCATCCTCCAGTGTGAAAGCGTAGGGTAGGGCCGTCTTGACCGGACCGGCGTTGGGCCAGCGCAGCAGCCAGCGCCTCCCGTCGGTGAGGATGCCCATGCGCAAACGGCCTTGCTCCTCTGACTGCTCCAGGTAGTCGTCGAGTTGCTGGACGTACTCGGCATTGGGGTTGAAGCCTCCTGCGGTCCCGATCCGGCGCTTGAACTCGATGAAGGTGTCGAGGGCGGTGAGGTCCACGGCCCGGCGGGAACCCTGCGCGGGTGGGTTCTCCTCGACCATCTCCTCGCCACTTGCCAACCCTGTGAGGATGAGGAAGTCGCGCACTGCGCTGGTGATGTTCGCCTCGGGCTCGCCTTTGTCATGCCGCCGCAGTATCTCGGCGGCGGCTTGGGCGTACCGGGGGTCGTTGTAGTCTATCTGTGCTGCCACGCAAGCCCCCTCCGTGATCTGAGTCTCCCTCTCAAATTGGAATCTATGAGACGAGCGGCAGTTTCCGCGCCACTATTCCGGCACAACGAATTCTCCTATCCAACGCACGTGACCCATTTCCTGCCCTACAGACTGGTGGAACTTCTCGTCCGCGGTCCACAGCTCGCAACCGAGGCTCTCGGCAAGCGCCAGATAGTGGGCGTCGTAGGCGGCGCCCTGACCAAATCGACTTGCCATCTCCAACGCCTTTCCGTGGAGATTCCACGGCTGATGCAACTCGATCTGAGAGGTGAGCAGGTTTCCGATAAGGTCAACCGCCCCCTCAACGCTCAACTCCCCTCGGGTCACTCTCTTGTGGAGCGCGTTGGATACCTCGAACGGCAGCAGGTGGGGAGCGGCCGGAGTAACGTCCTCGTTATGCCACACCCGAAGAATCGCCAGAGCCTTGTCAGTGTGCTCCTCCCTCACCAACCACTTGAAGGCCAGGCTGGCGTCTACAACCACGAAGCCGCTCAAGCTATCCCATCCAACTGGGCGTCCCTAGCCTCCCGCGCTTCCCGAATGAACTCGGCGCCGCTGCCAGGAAGCACCTTGTCACCAAAGTACTTCTTTTGGAGCTCCTCGAACCGCTCGGCGTCAGACCAACTGGACACGGGACTGCCGAAGCCTTGTGTCTCGTCTTGCGCCAACTCTTTGTCTATGGCTGTATAGCAGTAATGGCGCATGGTCACTCCCTTGAGGGCGGCAACCACCTTCAGCCTGCGCTGAAAGGTTGGCTCCAAATCCAATGTGAGCCGCTTCTTCTTCTTGACTTCCATGGTTTGCTCCTTCCGAGAGAGTCCTAGTGCTTGAATTATAGTACATACACAGAAATAGCTTCAATACCCATTGAAAACAGGCAACAAAAAAGACCACCATACATAAATCTGTTGGGGGAGGGTCATCGAATTCCTAACGATGACCCTCCCCAATGTGAGTGACGGCCCAGCGCCCCTCGCTGTCCGGCCCAGCCTCTCGCTGCTTCTCAAGCCCACTTGCCCGCTAGGGGAGGACTAGGCAGCACGCAGCTCAGGTAGCGTCAACATGGCGGAGTAGCCCCGCTCGACGACGTGCGTCACCGACACCCGGCCCGTGCCGTCGTACCCGGCGCGGTAGGCGAACTCCGCCTTCGCGCCCCAGGGCACCCGGCCGCCGACCCGAATGGCGCCGCCGCCGGACCTGGCGCCGCGCCCGGGGCCACCGGCGCCGCGCAACACCATCCCGTGCCGCTCGCCCTTCCGCCAGCCCAGCACCTTCACTTCGGCGGGCATGACCCGCTCCGCCTTCGTCGGCTGGAACAGCACCCCGTGCAGCCTCTTCAGCACGCCCGGCGACGGGTTGGTCCCGCCGTTCATGATCTGGGAGAGGTGAGCGGAGCTGATCCCGGCGCGCCGGGCGACCTCGTTCTGGCTGATGTCGTGGGCGTCCATCCGGCCCCACACGGCCTCCCGGTCGATGCAGGCAGGCTGCGCGGGAGCGACCTTCGCCGGGGCCTGCAACGCCGACTCGACCCGCGCCTGGACCTTCACGCCCATGTTGCTGTGACCGCGCGCCACCTGCGACATGTAGCTGTAGGACACCCCCACGCGGTCAGCCAGGTCCCGCAAGCTCATGCCCATCTCCCTGGCCCGCTCCCGGATGTAGCTGCTCTCCCCGCTCACCACGCATCCCTGGCGATTGGCGCACTGTGCGGGCGCGACCTTCGCCGGGGCCTGCAACGCCGACTCGACCCGCGCCTGGACCTTCACGCCCATGTTGCTGTGACCGCGCGCCACCTGCGACATGTAGCTGTAGGACACCCCCACGCGGTCAGCCAGGTCCCGCAAGCTCATGCCCATCTCCCTGGCCCGCTCCCGGATGTAGCTGCTCTCCCCGCTCACCACGCATCCCTGGCGATTGGCGCACTGTGCGGGCGCGACCTTCGCCGGGGCCTGCAACGCTGACTCGACCCTCGCCTGGACCTTCACACCCATGTTCCCGCGGCCCCGCGCCACCTGTGACATGTAGCCGTAGGACACCCCAACCCGGTCGGCCAGGTCCTGCATGCTCATCCCCAGCGTGCGGGTGCGCTCCCTGATGAAGCTGCTCTCCCCGGTCACCACGCCGCCCTGGCGGTAGACGATCCCCTGCCTGGGGACCTCTCCCAGCACCGCCGCGACCTCCTCCCGCATCTTCGGAGTCCACGGCCTGCGCCCGTTCGCAATCTGCGAAAGGTAGCTCGCGGACACGCCCATCTTCGCCGCAAGCTCCTTCATGGTGAGTTCCCGCCGCCTAGCCGCAGCCCTGAGCTCGCTCTCGGTCCTGTCAATGCTCGTAGTCGTCATGTCGCTTCCTCCTGTAATGAAGAAGCGGGACCGCCCCCTTGTCGGAGACAGTCCCGCTCGAATCCGTGTCCCGATGGTCGGGACTGTCTCCTTGGGTGGCGTTGTTGCCGTGGCGAATGGCCGGTGCGGCATCCCCCGGAATCCAGTCCGGGGCAGCCTCTGCGGAAGGCCGTGTGCGGGCCAAGCCCCCGAAATCAAGTCCGGGGCAGGCTCCGTCGTGCATCGGGGCACAGGTCCTGCCCCCGACCGGAGTCGGGGAGAAGACCTGTGCGACGCGTGTGGGGTTGGGGGAAGGGGGAGCGGGCGGGGGAGGCAGCGACCCCCGTGCGGGGTGCTGCCTGGTGGAACGGAGCGCCCGTTCAAGCAGTCGCAGGAAGGCGACGACCCGGGGTCCAAGCAGAGCATTGAAGCGCCCCGTTTGCCTTACGGGTCGTCAACCGTTGCTGGCGCTACGACAGCGCCAGGCCACTCTCCGATCAGAGCCGAGGGCAAGCTTTTCCCAGGGGCCTCAGCCCCCGCAGGCTGCGCCGCGAGACGATGTTGCTGAGCCGCCAGCGCATCCCCAGGACAGCCCCGACCTCAAGCGTCCCGCCGTCGCCGGTGGGCACCAGGGCGGCAGCCCTGCCAGTGCCCTGGCCGTAGACCAGCGCGTCCCGGTCCCCGAACCGCCGCCTCACCAGGTCCGTCCACTCGGCGTAGGCCCACCGAGCCTGATGCGGCTCAGCCTTCGTCGTGTCCACGCCGGCGAGGACCGCCAGCGCCCCGTCCACGTCCCCCGCCTGCCTGAGCCGCCGCGCCTCGTGGACGCTCTTGGCAACGCTCAGTGTCTCCGTCGCCGGTTCCGTCTGCGCCTGCTCCGAGAGCAGCGCCGCCATGAGCCGGTCTACCAGCTCTTCGAGGCTGCGCCTGGGCCGCACCGCCGTCTCCATCGTCCGATTGCCAGTTGCCAATGTTGCCGTAGTCATCACGACCTCCTTCGTGTTGTGTTACCTTTGGATTGCGCCCGCTTGCGGGCAAAGAAGAAGGGCCGACTCGAAAGAGACGACCCTTGCGTGTTGGGATGGGTTGTGAGCGGCCCGAAGCCGTCAGCGGCAGAACCTCCGAACCGTGCGCCGCGCGAGGAACCGCCTGAGTAGCAGCGCGCCGATGCCCAGGCCGACGACGTTCAACGCGAAGACCTCCACGTCCCCGGTGATGAGCAGCGCCGCAACGACCAGGGCGACCACCCCAGCTACCACGACCCGCTTGCGTTTCCACCACGGCAGCTTCTCAGGGGCCTTGACCGCCGCGTCGCTCACCGGCGCGTAGGCCGTCCAGATGGGCAGCCCGATGGCAGGCTCCAGGTGCGTTATCACCACGCCGCGAGAGCAGCCCCCGGTGTGGCACCGTACGTCGATGCCCTCGCCGTCCGGCCTCTGCCTGAACGCCAGCCCGTCCGACCTGCCGCCGTGGCAGATCGTCGTCGTCCAGAACCAGCCCCGGTCGAAGCTGACCCGGTGCGAGAGCAGGTCTGCGATCCGCTTCGCGCTCGGTCCGGTGTACCGTTCCGTCATGTGCGCTCCTCCTTCGCCGTTGCCGTCCGTTCAGTAGCCATACCGTCGTTACCTCCTTGTTGCCGTTGACTCCGTGAATCCGTGTTGCCCTTCCGCCGCCATCCGCAGTCCGACGAAGCATCGAACGGGGGAGACGCGGATGAAAAAGGGCGCAGCTCTACCAGGGTCGATATGGGCCACGACTCTGGGGAAGCTGCGACGACAGGGGAGCGGTCGGCCTACGACGTGTGGTCACAGAACAGACGCGGGTGAATAAGGGCACAGCTCGACCAGGGTCAATATGGCGCATCGACTCTGGGGAGGCTGCGGTGACGTGAAGCGGCCAGCCTGACGGACGAGACCGTAGACCAGCGCGTGTCGAAGCTGTGGCCTAGCTGTCTGAAGAGCTATGCCGCAGGCATGGGGAGACGGTCAGAGGGCTTGGATGCACTCCAAGCGTCCAGTGAAAGGTCGAAGCGCAGACGCACTCCGGCCTTTGTGGAACATCCCTCTTGGGCGACCGTTGGGAGAGCCTGGCTCGATCCCTCTAGTCTATCCCGGGCTCAGGGAAAGGACCCCCAGGTTTCTAAGGCAAAGAAACACTGGAAAAACCTGATAACAATCTCAGTATTACGCCCCATCTCCCCTTTGGCAATACCTTTTGGGGCCTTACCACCCACATCACTTGCACTCATGCAGCAAACATGGTGCGGAGATGACGCAGCGCCTACTTCCACCACAGTCCCACGGTGAAGAACCGCCGCACCCACCTGAGCCGCTCCCTCCTGGTCCGCGCCCACCGGGTGTCGCCCAGGGCCGCTTCTATCGAGCGTCGCTGCCCGTTCCTCCACACCCCCGCGAGCGGCTGGGTCTCGGGCGGCAGGGTCAGCCCGTGCTCCTCGGCCATAGCCAGCTCCAGATTCAGGATGCGCTCCTCCGTCACCAGCCACGACCGGCTCCTGCCGTCGTTGGGATGGCCTCCCCTGAGCCTTCGCCACTCCTCGACCAGCGGCCACGCCGCGCCATAGACCTCCTCGTCGTCTGGCGCAGGCTCACGGGTCACCAGCTCGGGATACTTCCGCCGGGACTGGACACGGGCCACAGGCTTTCTGACCCCACTGGCCGCTGACGCTCCGCCGTATCCCGCCTCCACCTGGGCCAGACGCCGTTCCCACTGCCGCAGCGCCCCCGCGTGTTCGTCTTTGAGCGCCTTGATCTCGCCTGTAGACCGTCAGCGATAATGGGACACGTGAGAGGGGTAGAAAACCCGAGAGTCTGAGAGTGGTGTGAGCTCCTGAAGTGAGGGTAGAGTACCTCATGAAAGGAGCAGCGATGTCCCAGTCAGACGTCAGCAAGGCCGAGGCCGCCGATCAGCGGTCGGAGCAGACTAGGTCCTTCGTTCGACGAGTTAGAGCGGCTACCCGGCGCAAATACACCCCGGAAGAGAAGATCCGTATCGTGCTGGAGGGCTTCCGCCGCGAGGTCACCGTGAACGACCTGTGCCGGTGGGAGGGTATCAAGCCCCACTCCTACTACTCGTGGACCAAGGAGTTCATGGAGGCGGGCAGGGAGCGGCTGTCCCGTGACACGGTGCGCGATGCCACCCGGCAGGAGATCCAGGATCTCAAGCGGGAGAACGGCGAGCTCAAGCAGCTGGTAGCCGAGCTATCCCTCGAGGTCTACCGTCTGAAAAAAACGGCCATACCAATGCCCCAGAACGGCGTCGGTACCAGCGGATGAGCGCCGTTGAGAAGGCGACGGTCCTGGCCAGTGTAGCCGCATCACCGCTGGCCAAGCGTCGGGTGCTCAGAGACCTGGGTGTTCCCAAGAGCACCTACTATCGGTGGTTGATGCGACAACAACATCAACAAGGTCTCGAGGACCGACCTGGAGCCAGCGCTCCACCGTGGAACCGCCTTAGACCTCAGGAGGAACGGTCGATCCTGGAAGCGGCCAGGGAGATGCCGGAGCTAAGTAGCCGCCAGTTGGCAGCGTGGTCTACAGACAACCTGGCCTTCGCTGTATCCGAGTCCACTGTGTATCGCATCCTGTGCAGAGAAGGTCTTGTGAAGTCACCCGAGATGCAGCTCAAGGCCGGCAAAGAGTACCATCGCAAGACCAGCGGCCCTCACCAGATGTGGGCTACCGACGCCTCCTACTTCAAGGTGATCGGTTGGGGCTACTACTACCTGGTCACCGTGATGGACGACTACTCCCGCTTCATACTGGCCCACAAGCTCCAGCGGGACATGACCACCGACTCTCTCATCGAGGTGGTCCAAGAGGCCGTGGACAAGACCGGCATGACTGAGGTCCCAGTGGCCGACCGGACCAGCCTGCTGAGCGATAACGGCTCAGGTTATGTCTCCCGTGGCTTCAGAGACTACCTGCACCTGGTGGGAATCAAGCACATTCTGGCCGCGCCGTTCCACCCTCAGACCAATGGCAAGCTCGAGCGCTATCACCAGAGTATCAAGCGGGACGTCAAACAGGTCCCCTACGAGATGCCTTCTGCCCTGGAAGGAGCAATCGCCGCCTTCGTGGCCTACTACAACTACCGACGCTATCACAAGGCGCTGGGCAACGTGACGCCCGCAGACATGCTCAACGGAAGGCGGGAGCAGATCCTCCAACGGAGAAAGGAGGTGCAGGTCCAGACGTTAGAACGGCGAAGACGCTACAACAAGACCCTCAGGGAGCTCCCACGCAGCTCTTCATAATAATAATCTTCTCGGGTCCTAATCTGTCCCACTTGTGCTGATTGCCAACACTCTGTAGCGGCCCTCCTCAAGCCAATTTGAGCGATACAACCCAATACTTGGGAGGTTCCAAAGTCCGGGAGTCGTGTGCGTGTCGACGTCAAGAGTTTCAATAGTGCTAGAGCTTCCGCAGAAGAACCACCACCACGAGGTGCACTCTATCAAGTCTGCTCTTTGGGCGTATAGGCATCCCCACCTCGCAAGAACAGCAGGCTTGCAACCGGTCGTTGCCCGGTCGCCCGTACCGCCTGCGAACTCGTTCACAACCCCCACGCTCACCTGTGAGCACGCATCACTCGTGATCCTCCTACGCCCTCCCCCGGCCACGACTGGTGGTTGCTGGTGGAGATGATTTAGGCGCCGACGTGGGAAGGTGAGACCGAACCGACGGCCTAGGGGACCACCGCATGCGGGAAGTCTCAACGCGAAGCCTTTGACGGCGTGAGTGTGGGCGGTTCGGGCGTGGGAAGGTATGGCCAGACCGGCGGCTGGTAGACCGTGCGCTCCGACACCACCACGATGCCACCCTCAACCTCCTCGTACGTCAACTGCAGCAGGTCGTGGCCTCCGTCCGATTCTCGGTCCTTGCGGAACAGGTAGGGGCCATCCCGCCAGCCGAGGTAGCCTAGGTACTCGGCGAACCAGTTTCTTGCCTCGTCGAGCGAGAGGCCCGACACGATCTGACATCTCCGCTCGCCGCATTCCCTCCAAGCGCCGCCGGGATGCAGGGGGAAGTCATCGTGGAATGTCAGGAGCTCGATAGTGAAACGGTCCGGCCGGAAGTGGAGCCGAGCGATGGGATACCTGCCGCGGTCCCCGCGCACCCAGACCTGGAGCCCAGCCTCCTCCTTTGCCAGCTGCCATCCCCCGCTCGGCATGGTGCTCCGATACCAGGCGGCGACTTCGGCCTGGTCAACGCCGTCGAAGCGGTAGGGCAGGCTGTCAGAGAGGAGGTAGGCGGTGGTCGCCGGGTGCCGGGGAAGCCCGCTCTCCGGCCCAATCGCGCTGGGGGCAGATAGGATGGGAAGCACCGGCATCACCGTGATCTGATGTGGGATGTAATCCAACAGAAAGGTCGCGACGGGGCCGGGCGGGAGCAGCGCCGTGGCCTGCTGGGCCGCCTCGCCGGTCAGGTGCGCGATCAGCTCCGCCGGCCACTCATGCTGCGCCTCCTCGGCGGAGCCTCCCGGCCTCGCTATGACGGACACCTCTCGCGGAAGCAAGGCCAACGCGTCCCGTGGCAGCGCGTCGACCACGGTGCGGTAGAGGGCTCGCAGCATGTCCATGACTTCCGTGTGCTGCTCGAGGTCGCGGAAGGCGGGGTCGAGCTCCGGGTTGAACGCATAGACGCTAACGGTCTCGCGTCCGTCGGCCGACTGAATGCTGAAGGTCGTGGTGCCGGCGTCCGTCATATCGAAGGCGAAGTAGCGGTCGTCCAGCTCGTGCAATATGTCCGCCTCGGCCAGCAGGCGCCGCACCGTTGACTTGCTGAGCTGGGTCTCCCGGATCAGCGCTCGCTCCGGCTCGTAACGCTCCTCCCGCGACACGAACACAACCCGTCCGTTCCCCCAGACGGTCACGAGCGGCACCCAGGCCGCGGCGTGCGGGTAGGCGACCATGCCCCCGGTGAGGTCGATCTGAAGTACCGGCGCGTCGCTTGGGTAGTCGAAGGACGGGCTTCGCTGGGTGCAGGCGGACAGTGGCAAGAGAAGCGTCAGCACGAACAGGACCGCCATGGAGGCGGTTGATCCGCACTTGCCATGCATCCTCATCTTGCCATGCATCCTCATTTTGAGTGACTCAACCTCGGCAAGCATAGCGGAGTCAACCCCTCGGGCGTGGCTATGAGCGGCGGGAGACCAAGCATGAATTCCGGCACCTTGGCGCCAACGACGTTGGAGTAGTAAGTCACCGTCGAGGATCCCACTGTGATCGCTCTATCATAAGCTTCGGGTTCTCCCTCCAACTCTGATACAATATTAGGAGGATCGCGATGACCCCTTTGGAAATATTCAATCGATTCTTCATAATCTCTTCCTTTCCAAGGGATCTCCTTTCTTCAAATTGGCCAACAGCATCACTCCTGTCGTAGGCCATCCGTTCGTACCGCTGGGATGGTTGACCGCGCGTCAGCGAATCAGGTCGCTCAATAGCAGGGAGCCAACTCGCCCTCCGGACGCCGGACGTACCGGATCTCGTTGCCGCTCTGCGAGGTGAACACCGCTATGTCCTCAGTCAACAACTCGATCCTACCCGTCGCGTCGGTCTCGTTCCACCCAGCGGGTGGGTTGTACTTCCATTCCTCCGGCACATTCTCGGCCCGCCAGTACTGTCCCCCAAACGCTATATTCTCAACGCCACAGTGCATAGCCCCGAACTTGAAGTCGTAGGCATTCCCTGTTTCTACCGGGTCAGCAGGCGGCACGCCCATGTCCACAGTCGGCTGGGGCTTTGGCGTCGGCGTCGATGCCGGTATTGATTCGGCTGGAGATTGAATGGTGATGGTTGGAAATAGTAGGTCCATGGGATTGTTCTCGACCCGGGAGCCAACCGCCTCAGCGACATCAAGCTTTAGTTGTGCAGGAGTTGCGCCCCGCGCGAACTGAGGTTCTTCCAATCCAGCACCATACCCCGTAACCGTTGATCCATCGGTATTGAGGATGGCCCACGGGCCATACACCCCATAGCTCTCATTGTCAGGATTGCGACTCAGGAACAAAACAAAAGACTCGCCTGCCTGTGGAAGCTGGACCCTTCGGTTGGAGTCTATTCCATCTCCCGCGTGGCCCTTCAGCCTCAACACTGGATTATCAACCACAAACCCGTCATTGAGCAAAGTGTCGCTGATTCTGATTCCGAAGTAGGAGTATGGGTATTGGCGCGGAGGCGGAACATCATCTCGGTTGTCGGTGTCCCCAGAGTCGTCGAATGGGCCTTCTATAGTCTGCTTCATTAACCCAACGATCTCACCGACGACGATAGCGTCGGAAATATCGACGAGGTCTTGCACCGTTGTGGGTGAAGGAATCCATAGCGCAAGGGATTGGCCTGCATTCGCCGTCGCCAGCGGCTGGTCATCGTCTCTGGCTACTGTGAGAGTCACCACTAACGCAATCAGGCCAGCGACGACAGCGAATGAGGCCACCAATCGCACTGGAAGTGGGGTATTCTTTCTCATGATGCTAAACATAACTGATTACATCCTTCCTTCGAACTAGCTGTGACGTAAAGAACATATCGACACGGATGCGGTTTCACAATAAGGGAGGTTACCGTGTAATTGCGGCGTTATTCGACGGTCACGGTTATTGAGGAGCCGCCCTCAACGGAAAGCTTGTGTTCACCAGGGGTTGCATCTTCCGGGATTCGAGCTGCCGCTCTGCATGCATTCATCATACACCAGATGGTCCCAATCAACTGTTCGTCGAAATACAGGTGGAATTGCCTTGAGCCTTCGCTGTACCCACCTGTGATCTTGATATACCCGCCCGTCCCAGTCACGGTTATCTGGCTACCGGGTGATGCGGGCTGCGGTGCCACTGTTGTCAACTGCGTGGGATGAAGCTGTCCGCCGCCTGTGGGAATCGGCGTAGCCCCTGTAATACCGGACGGCAACGGCGTCCGGGTAGGGACTGCCGTTCGCGTGGGGATCGGCGTCATGATGCCGTGGGCCCATGATAGAGCGGAATAGATCACGTTCCCACTGTTGTCGTCGACTATGACAGTTACCCGGGGATCTGTCGGAATGGATGTCGCCCCGCGCGCAACACGAGCGAGTGCAGGAAAATCATGGAAAACCACGACCCATACTCCTAAGTTTGAAGTCTGCGTGTTAGTGTCTTCGCGGAGACCAGTGAATGCTCCAGTTGCCACTTGGATGGGCAACTTCGTTGGCTCGTCGATGCCCCAGGGTCCTCTCAAGAAGTCTATTGCCTGTGCTTTCGCCTCTGATTCGGGAAGCGAAGGAGCGAAATCAGATTCTACTAAGTGAACGCGCCCGTCGACCTGAGCACCCGAACTCTCAAGAGGTGTGGGGTTACCGCCGCTCAACCCTACAAATACCGCGGAGGTTACCAGAGCCACCATTGCGATGGCTGCAATGCCGTATGCATAGAGCAATTTGCGAGATCTCATGTTAATCCTCATCTTCTGGTGAATAAGACGTTCCCGAGATGGAAAAGGTTCCCGACTCGCTTCCCTGTATCTTTCTTCTCTAGTGGTTGTGCTCCGATTTCCAATTGGACAGACGACGAACGAGCAAGGGGTCCGCCCTTATCGAGGCCCTTTCCCAATGGGTCAATCTTTGTTGCGGTCGCTGATGCCACATCTTGAGAATCGCCATCTCACGAAGACCGGGCTCGCTCACACACAGCGACCCGAAGGCGCTCTGGTCTGCAACGACAGCCTCTACCTGATATATACGGTGCGAGAGCCGGAATCGTTCCGTAGAAACTCCCGCCCTAAGGCGTGTCTTTCTTGGAAGGTCCGCTCCGCTTAGACTGGTGCCTCTTGCCTTCTTCTCCCTCTTTATGATCTCTCATCCTTCGTTGCGTTGCCACGACCTTGGATCTGCGATATGACCAATTGTGACTCTTCTCGTTGATCTGCTGCACCCCTTCAAGCCTTACTGACTTACTTGGAGCGCCACGGTCCACTCCCATAACCACTCGCTTCCTGGGCGATCATCGGACGCGATGGCGAGTACAAGCGTACCGGCATTTGCCGACACGGGGCCAAACGTCCATTTATGGTGAACACCCTCCGCCGTTACGCGGTATCCGTGACCCCTCAGCTGGCGCCACGGGCCTCCGTCTCGTCTATCCGGTATCGGGCCCCCAAGTCGGTTACGTCCACGTCGAAGCCGGCGGGCAATGGCACTGCCGTGGGCGTGGGAGTTCCCTGTTGTGGAATCACGGTGGCGGTGGGTGCGGGTGCAGTAATGGGCTGAGCCTCCGCCGACTCGCCGGGCGGGGGTGGCGCCAATACCACGATGGTCGATTCCTCCGGGGTGAAATGTATCTTTTCCAGAGTTGTCTTGGTCCCGCTTGCCTCTCGTACCTGGTCCACTATCACGGTCCTGTCCAGCGCTCCCTCCGGGGGAATGACCACAAAGCGGCCCCCGCCGAAGCCCAGCTTCGATTCGCCCGCCTCCGGGCTACCTGGGGCGTGGACAACGGCTACCTGGACTCGAAGACCGTACCTTCCAGGCGGCAGCCCTGCGCTCACAGCAGATGACATGTTGGCAACGAGCGTGAGCTCATCGCCGGGTTCCATGAATCCAGGAACCGATCACAAATATGCCGCCATTTACACAATTGAAAAGCAAGAAACTTCATTGACAGAAATGCCGGAAAGTCTGATGATCTGATGGGATCCAAGGGGAAGCTCATCGCCCAGGGCAAGGTCGCCGACCTGGTGCATTCGCGAGCCGGTGAGCGGGTGCGCCTGCGAACCACCGACAATGCGAAGGCCGTCGAGGTGCTCTCGGCGCTGGAGTGGGTGGGGGACGTAAGGATAGAAGGCGAGGCCGTGATAGTGGAAGCTCCGAGTGAGCGGTCATCGGAGCTGAGTGCTGCTCTGGGGAGGTCTGAGGTCTACGTCACTAAGATGGCTGCCGACGAGATGTCCCTGGAGCAGTACTTCCTGGACATCACGGGCGACGGTCGTAGCCAATCTCCTGTCGGCGCAGGAGTTGGATACGCCTGGGAGCAGCTTCCCTAACTAGAGGGACCTCTTCTCTAGCGTTCTGATGTGTGATTAATTAAAGTAGACGAGCTTGTACATGGCTAGAATTAAAGCATCGATGGCAATGTCCATGGTCGTACTGGTCGCCGTCGCCTGTGGGGGACCCACCGATACTGAGCCTCCGGCGAGCACCAGCACTACCGTTACCATTACCATAGCTGTTGATTCGGAGTGGCAGGTTCCATCCGGTTTCAACATTGTGCTGCCGCTCACCTTTGAGCGAGTCAGTGAAATGCTTAGGAACGACCCAGGCGCTCCTCCAGACCTACCAGAATTCAGTATGTCAGGCGAAGTGCAAGCCGATGGGAAGCGGGAGAGAGTACTCATCGCTGTCTATTCGGACGGAGTGTCCGCCGAGGCCCGACCCAAGGAAGTGTTGACCTCCTGGCTCAAGTCTGTAGACCGTCAGCGATAATGGGACACATATAAGCGTAGGAAAACCCGAGAGTCGGAGGGTGGTGTGAGCTCCTGAAATGAGGGTAGAGTTACCCACAGAAAGGAGCAGATGTGATGCTCCTATAGATGTCAAGCGGCTGCTGGTAGAGCCAGGTTCTTGCGTCCGATCTCATGCAAGATGGCGAAGATCTGACGAGCGACGTAGCGTTTGAGGCAGCGGATGACCTCGGACTTTGTCATTCCCTCCCTGGTGCGACGCCGCATATACTCCCTCGTCCGCTCATCGTAGCGGAGTCTCACAAGGACAACGCGATAGAGAGCGGCATTGGCTTGTCGATCGCCTCCGCGGTTGAGTCGGTGGCGTTCGGTCTTGCCTGAAGAGGCAGGAATGGGGTTTACTCCGCACAGGGCGGCGAAGGCGGGCTCAGACCTCAGTCGCTCGGGATTGCTGCCGGCAGTCACGAGAAGCGTGGCTGCGGTGTCCGCTCCGACTCCGAAGGTGTGGACCAATGCCGGCGCAGTCTCCGCGGTGAGCCGGGCCAGCTCGTCGTCGATACCTTCGATCTCGCAGGTGAGCTGGCTGTGACGACGGGCAAGCAGCCGAAGTGCATGCTTAGCTGCTGCTACCGGCGTCGCCAGCCTACCCGGGCGAAAGCTAATGCAGCGATCTACAAGCCTCCGGGCATTTAGTCCGGCCAATTCCTCTCGCAACTCAACAGGCGCGGTGACCACAAGGGCTTTCATCTGGTTGATGGCCTGCGTGCGGGCCTTCATCGCAGAGTCCTTGACAATCTTGAGCACCCGGATCATCTCCACCTTGTCCACACCTGACTTGGGAGACTCCCGAGCCACCCCGGCGAGGACAGATCGTGCGGCCATTTCAGCGTCGAGAGGGTCGCTTTTGCCCAGTCTACGGCGTGTGGACCTGTCTGGTCGGTTGACCTCGATAACTTTGTGGCCACACCGAGCAAGGTGTCGAGCCAGCCCCGCTCCATATGAGCCGGTACCTTCGACGCCAAAGGTGGCGACCTGGCCTAGGCCGATAGCCCAGGTCTCCAGGTCCTCGTAGCCCTTGGCCGTCGTCCCTAGCCGGTATTCACCCAGGCGCGTTCCATGGTGGTCGATTGCCACAGCTACGTGTTCGTCCAGGTGCGTGTCAACACCAACGATCACCCTGGCGACACCATCCAATCCGCTGCTAGTGGTCACAGACTGCCTCCTCGCTCTTGAGTGAGATGGCTCCAACAGGCCAGGAGAGCGGACAGGACTGCGACGGGGCCTTTGGCCAGGCTCCTATCAGGTCACTGCTCACCTAGTCGGTGGGCGGGTTGGGCCGCCTCGAGAACGAGGTCGACAGATCACATTAAAGGCACTGCGCCGGTCCCATTTCGGGTCAGACCCGACCCGAGAAGGCCCGGGAAAGATTATCGCAGTCCCACTTTTGCTGGTTGCTAACAGTCGTCCCTGAACAGCTTCATAACTCCCTCAAAATCGTCGACGGTCCAATCCGATGGTGGATTGACATCCTTGTCACTCACCATTGAATCGGCCATCCAGATACGCCCGTCGAACTGGGTGTCGCGAACACCACAGTGAACGTATAGAGAGAATGGGTAGCTTTCGCCAATCGCTGCTCCAGGTCCTTGCGGCGGTCCGTCAAGCGTATTCGCTTGCACCGTGGAGATAGGCGCTGGTGTCGGTGTTGAATTGCTCACGCCAAGTGAGGTTTCGACTTGGACGACATTCACGAACTCGGAGAAGCTTCCGCCAGAAACATACAGCCAATAACGTCCGTTTGGGGTCTTCTCAGGAATCTTTACTTGCCGGCGGAAATCGCCCGTCCCGTCCTCAATGGGAATCTCAATCAACTCTATCTCTAGTCCATCCACAGACACCAGACTCAGGGTGATGGACGGTGCCTGAACGATGTCAGCCCAGCAGCACCCGCTGAGAGGGAATGACCTTCCCACATTGATAGTCCCCGGGATGTTAACTGATCCGATGGGCGCCATGACGGTGGGCATGTCCTCCCACCAAAGGCCGAGATCGGATGACTCAATCATCCCAGTGCCCTCCACTCACCAGATATCGGTGAGAGGCTTGTGTTCACCTCTGCATACCCCGCCGATGAAATCTCTTCGACCGCCCCAATCCTCGCACCAGGAGACTTGCCTCACCATCAATTCTGTCCCGTCCCTGTACAGAATGCTCAGGAAACGGCCCCTATCGTTCGCTGTGAGATGCTCCGTCGGCGTTATGGGGACGGCATTATCAAGGGCAGATGCGAGACGGTCAATTGCATCGCGATCTTCTGGCCAGTCTCGAAACAGGGGACTCAACGGTTCACCGGATGGGAGGGACGCGACCGTACTATAGACAACCTCGATGGAATTGGCATCTGAAGCCAAGACAACCGAGGTGTGATTCGGGCTTGGGGATGGGTCCTTAAGCACTGAAACCGCGTCAGTCTGCATGGGCGCTGGCGTGCCTACCTGAACCTCCGTCCCGCCACCCAATTGCGTCTCACTCGTAGGCGATGGTGTGGATGTGGTGCAGGCAACCAGTAAGAGGGCCGCCCATCCAAGGGCTATCAGTATCGGACGTCGTATCGTGTTACCTCCAAAAGGTTGAGTACTTTCATCTAATCGAGAATGCCACTGTAATGGGTGCAGCGTCCGCGTTCCTGGGGTTGAGACTGACTCACGGTCTGGCAGGGTCTAGGCCCCTCTCCATCATACTGGCGCGATTCATTGCGGTGCTGAGCGGCAGAACGATCATCTCTTCCATCAGATGCTGCTGGAGTACGGCGACCAGTTTTAGTTGAGTCTCCTTGTCCGTACCGACGAACTCCAACAGTACCTTCTCAGGTAGTGTGGAGGCGGACCGGCCATAGTTCAACTCGCCTTGATCCGTGAAGTGCTCGCGGATGAAGGAGCTGATATCACCGCCGAAGCCCTGCAGAGGCGCGATTACGATGCCACGGTATTCAGACTCGAGCAGCTTCCCGGGTTCGTGTTTGAATGTGGCCGTTACACGTATCCCCACCTGCGCCAGCATTTCGGTCACTACCGCAGCGTAGTCGTCCCAAGGAGCCTCGAAGTGCATCTCTGTGTCGAATCCGTCCGGGTATCCGGCCTCGGCGAGAAGCTGCCTAGCTCTATCGGGGTCGTACAGATGCCATCCCATCAACTCGTTCGGCGATGCCAAGCTCGACGCCCAGTCCGGGAACAGAGCGCCCGGGATAGGCCCTGGGATAGGCTCATCACGGCGCACGAACAGGTCATCGATGAGGTTTACGTCGACGGCGTACCGGACGGCGTGCCTGACCATAGCGTTGTTGAAGTGCTCGGTCCGGGTATCGAACCATAGAGCGGGGACGAGTGCCGGTGGCTCGGGAACAGGTCGCACGAGCCAGACCTGGCTCATCATCGTGCCCAAGTCCGTGGCCGAGGTCGGACCTTGTACCCTGCCGTTCCTAACATAAATCGCCGGGGCCGCCGGTAACGGGACGAGGAGCGCGTTCTCACCGATTTGCTCCTGGAGGACGCGGAGCAGTTCTCGACGCCCGTCTTGATCAATTTCGTCCCCATGGTCCCATTCCGACAACACCTCCTCGATCACCTGAGAGGACAGTCGGCCGTAATTGTGGGACCCGCCTTCCGCGAAGTGCGCATGAAGGAAGCTGTCGATGTCGCCGCCAAATCTCTGAAGAGGAGCGATGACAATGCCCTCATACGCATGTACGGCTGCTTCTGCAAAGTCTCGAGGTTCGACAATGACGAGATTGACATTTATACCCACCTGTCCGAGCATGTTGGCGATGATCTCTCCCAGAATGACCCAGTCCCGGTCGGGAATGACAAGCACAGTGTCGAAGCCGTCAGGGTATCCGGCCTCGGCGAGAAGCTGCCTAGCTCTATCGGGGTCGTACTTATGCCACAGCTCGTTAGGCTGACCAGCCCAATATGGGAAGATGGCTTGCAGGACCGGGTTCTGGAGCTCACCCTGTCCCTCCCATACCACCCTATTGACCAGTGGCTGATCGATGGCAAGCCATATAGCGCGACGGATACGGACGTCGCCGAAGGGCGCGCTCTGAGTATCGAACCAGACGGCGAACGTCGACTGGAGGGGCACAGAGACGATATTCGAGTCGTCCGGCGGGATCGTCTCTAACTCTTTTTGAGTCAACCTAGGGAGGCCGTGTGTGTAGGCGACGTCCAGGAAGTCAAGCTGCCCTGACCCGAAGGCAGCGAGCATCGTAGCTCTGTCGTGGACAAAGAGTATCCTGATCCGGTCCACATACGGCCGTCCAGTCTCATAGTAGTCAGGATTTCGTTTCATCAGTAGTTGGCCGCCTCTATCGTACTCAATGGGCACGAAAGGCCCCGAGCCTACTAGCTTCCCAAGCAAGACCTCCTCTTCCAGCATGCCCAGTTGAACGATGATCGCTTGGTCGTGGACCAGCTGGCCGGGGAGACGCCTGAATTCCCTCCTAAACCGTCCTCCGATGGTAAAATCGTCGATCTTGAACATGGACTCGATTACTGGATTGGGGGGTACGCCACGGGTAAGGAAAGCCTCAACCGAGTACAGTACGTCGTCCGCAGTGACCGGGCGGCCGTCGTGGAATCGAGCGTCCTGCCTGATCTGGATCACCCACTCTCGACCGTCGTCGGAGACGTCCCAAGCCTCCGCCAGGTCGGGCTCTATGCCAGACGCGGTACGCCGGAACAGGCGGCTGAAGATCAGCGTGTTGATCTGCGTCTTGGCGAGTGAGACGCTCTCGAAAGGCGAAAAGCCGTCCGCGAAGGGATCATCTCGGACCGCAAGACTCAACTCTCCTCCGTACCGGAGCTCCCGCGGCATAGGCGTGGCCCCAACGCTCGGTTGAGCGGTCGATGCTGGAGGCGCAGGCGTAGCGGTAGGGGTCGGCACTGTGGGAGGCGCTGCGGTGGTGGGCTCAGGCTCTGCGGGAGGCGCTGCGGTGGCTGGTGGCTGAGGCGCTGCGGTGGGCTCAGGCTCTCCAGGTCCCTCCATGAGCCCCGTCATCCAACCCACTGCGTCCAATCTTGCCCCGGCGACCGACAACGCTATTGCCAAAGACAACACCGTGCTTACCCAGGCCCACCGGCTCCGGTGGGTCCGCTGCCAGGCTCTGGCCCACGAGCCCATCCACGTCTCGCTCGGCCTGATACGCTCGGGCTGGGCAGCCCGGGACGGTGTGGAAGCCGCCCTGGCAGCGAGCGATGTGGCGGGCCGTTGAGCAGGTGCAGGAGCGACCGGACTCTGCTGTCTCCGCCCTCCCCCTGTGCCAGGAACCGCCTCCCGGAGCGCTGAAGCCAACTCCCCGGCCGACTGGTACCGCCGATCGGGACGCTTCTCCAAACACCGCTCTACCAATCGCTCCAGCGGCCGCGGAACCTCAGAGCGCACTCGACGTACCGGCTCCGCCTTAACCTCGATGTGCTGACGGATCACCTCCCAAGGCGTCTCCGCCTCGAACGGAATACGACCCGTCAGCATCTGATAGAGCACGATGCCGAGAGAGTAAAGGTCCGAGCGCGTGTCCACCCGCTGCCCCCGAGCCTGCTCAGGGGACATGTAGTGCGGCGTCCCCATCACCGCGCCCGTTCGCGTCATCGTCGACAGCGACGTCGCTCGCGCTATCCCAAAGTCCGTCACCTTCACCATCCCATCAGGTGACAGAAGAAGGTTCTGGGGCTTGATGTCTCGGTGGATGATCCCCCCACGGCTCGCAGCCTCTAGCGCACGAGCCGTCTGGTAACAGATGTCCGCCGCCCGATCGATCGGAAGAGCACCCTGTGACTCGATCAGGGTCTGGATGCTAAGCGGCAGGTACTCCATCGAGATGAAGTGGTAGTCGCCGTCCCTGCCCACCTCGAATATCTGCGTGATGTTCGGATGCGTCACCGCCGCCGCAAGCTGCGCCTCTCGGCGGAAACGCTCCAGCACCCCAGCGTCGCTCGAAAGGTGAGGGTGAAGCACCTTGAGCGCTACGACTCGCCCTGTGGTGGTTTCCCAGGCACGGTATACTGTGCCCTGCCCGCCGGAGGCGATCTCTTCCAGTACCTGGTATCTACCTATCGTACGCTGCTGCATCTGGGCAATCCTCTAAGACTGTAGACCGTCAGCGATAATGGGACACGTGAGAGGGGTAGAAAACCCGAGAATCTGAGAGTGGTGTGAGCTCCTGAAGTGAGGGTAGAGTACCTCATGAAAGGAGCAGCGATGTCCCAGTCAGACGTCAGCAAGGCCGAGGCCGCCGATCAGCGGTCGGAGCAGACTAGGTCCTTCGTTCGACGAGTTAGAGCGGCTACCCGGCGCAAATACACCCCGGAAGAGAAGATCCGTATCGTGCTGGAGGGCTTCCGCCGCGAGGTCACCGTGAACGACCTGTGCCGGTGGGAGGGTATCAAGCCCCACTCCTACTACTCGTGGACCAAGGAGTTCATGGAGGCGGGCAGGGAGCGGCTGTCCCGTGACACGGTGCGCGATGCCACCCGGCAGGAGATCCAGGATCTCAAGCGGGAGAACGGCGAGCTCAAGCAGCTGGTAGCCGAGCTATCCCTCGAGGTCTACCGTCTGAAAAAAACGGCCATACCAATGCCCCAGAACGGCGTCGGTACCAGCGGATGAGCGCCGTTGAGAAGGCGACGGTCCTGGCCAGTGTAGCCGCATCACCGCTGGCCAAGCGTCGGGTGCTCAGAGACCTGGGTGTTCCCAAGAGCACCTACTATCGGTGGTTGATGCGACAACAACATCAACAAGGTCTCGAGGACCGACCTGGAGCCAGCGCTCCACCGTGGAACCGCCTTAGACCTCAGGAGGAACGGTCGATCCTGGAAGCGGCCAGGGAGATGCCGGAGCTAAGTAGCCGCCAGTTGGCAGCGTGGTCTACAGACAACCTGGCCTTCGCTGTATCCGAGTCCACTGTGTATCGCATCCTGTGCAGAGAAGGTCTTGTGAAGTCACCCGAGATGCAGCTCAAGGCCGGCAAAGAGTACCATCGCAAGACCAGCGGCCCTCACCAGATGTGGGCTACCGACGCCTCCCACTTCAAGGTGATCGGATGGGGCTACTACTACCTGGTCACCGTGATGGACGACTACTCCCGCTTCATACTGGCCCACAAGCTCCAGCGGGACATGACCACCGACTCTCTCATCGAGGTGGTCCAAGAGGCCGTGGGCAAGACCGGCATGACTGAGGTCCCAGTGGCCGACCGGACCAGCCTGCTGAGCGATAACGGCTCAGGTTATGTCTCCCGTGGCTTCAGAGACTACCTGCACCTGGTGGGAATCAAGCACATTCTGGCCGCGCCGTTCCACCCTCAGACCAATGGCAAGCTCGAGCGCTATCACCAGAGTATCAAGCGGGACGTCAAACAGGTCCCCTACGAGATGCCTTCTGCCCTGGAAGCAGCAATCGCCGCCTTCGTGGCCTACTACAACTACCGACGCTATCACAAGGCGCTGGGCAACGTGACGCCCGCAGACATGCTCAACGGAAGGCGGGAGCAGATCCTCCAACGGAGAAAGGAGGTGCAGGTCCAGACGTTAGAACGGCGAAGACGCTACAACAAGACCCTCAGGGAGCTCCCACGCAGCTCTTCATAATAATAATCTTCTCGGGTCCTAATCTGTCCCACTTGTGCTGATTGCCAACACTTCTTGCCGTTGCGAACGTTGGTGGTGCTCCGGGTGCATCTTGCATGGAAATTGTGGCCGCACTCGCCGCATTTCAGAAGGTGCTGCAACAGTTAGAGCACATTCGTGTTCCTCTTGGCCTTCCTGCTCCGCTGCTTCTTCAGTGCCTGCGCCCGCTCCCAGGTCTCGTCGTCGATCACTTGCGGGACCGGGATCTCAATTCAGGTGTCCCGCGGCTGGTCGTAGACCTTCATACCGTCCTCGGTGGAGATGTGACGGTACTTTCCGTAGACCCAGGTACCTGTGTAGGTGGCATTCCCCAGGATGTGGTGCACGCGGGACTGAAGCCACAGCATCTTGCCGGTCTGGGTGGGGATCCCCTCGTCGGTCAGCCGCACGGCAATGGAGTGGGACCCCATCCCCTCATGGACGTACATGTGAAAGATGCTGCGGACGACCTCCGCCTGCTCCTCAATCGCCTCGGGCCTGCCATCGTCTCCGATGCGGTATCCGTAGGGGAGGCCGCCGGTGGGCACCCGTCCCTGCTTGGCCGTCCCCCGTTTGCCCATAGTGGACCGCTCCCGGAAGTTGTCCAACTCAATCTTGCCGATGGCCGCCATGAGTCCGAAGGTCTTCATGTCGATGGAGTCCATGACGGCTTCCAGCCGAATCTGGTGGGCTTCGACGACCTCCATGAGGGCGGCGGCGGGGTACATCCCCCTGCTGAGGCGGTCCGACTTCCAGCACACGATGGTGTCGAAGCGCCCGCGTTTGGCGTCGGCCAGCATCCGCTGGAACTCGGGGCGCTTCTTGGACCAGCCCCTGCCCACCTCCTGGTAGCGGGCGGTAACGGTCATCCCCTTGTCCTCGCAGTGGGCTTCCATGTCGGTGGTCTGCTCGGAAAGGGAGGTCTTGTCGTCTTCTGCCTGGCTCTTGTCCGATACGCGGGCGTAGATGGCCGCCCTCTGTCCATTTGCCTGTCTCTGTGTCCTGGTTCTCGCCATGATTTCCTCCTTTATTCCTTCTCCTTGAACATCAAAAAGACCCGCCTCCTATCGGGAGCGGGTCTGCGAGTAGTACAATCACATCGCATCACCTGACCTACAGGTGGAGCCACGGCCCGGGGTGTTTGCAGCATCGCCGGGCCAACCTCTACCCAGCATTTTACCGCGAATGCCGCGGCATGGTCAACGGGCTGTCCGCCCCGTCAGACGCCACAGTAACCCTCACACTCGTTGCCGAACCCGTCCGGGTGTCGGTCGGCTCCCAGCTCCGCCTCGTCGAGTCTGACGGCCTGGGCGAGGGGAATCCGACGAGGGTGCAAGTAGGGCTCCTTGGCGAAGGCCAGTTTGCCCCGCATGTTCGCGTCGATCTCCACCGCCTCGTCGAACAGCTCCGGCCACCTGCGCTTCTGTTGGCAACCAGCGAAAGTGGGACACTTTGAGACCCGAGAGATTAGAGATCGGGAGAGGGCTTGGTGAGCTCCCTGAGGGTCTTGTTGTAGCGCCTTCGCTGTTCGATTGTGTGGGCCTGCACCTCCTTCCTGCGCTGCAGTATCCGTTCCCGCCTCCCGTGGAGCACATCTGCAGGTGTCACATTGCCCAGCGCCTTGTGATAGCGCCTGTAGTTGTAGTAGGCCACGAAGGCGGCAAGGGCAGCCTCCAGATCGGAAGCCATCTCGTAGGGGACCTGCTTGACGTCTCTCTTGATAGTCTGGTGATAGCGCTCCAGCTTGCCGTTGGTCTGAGGGTGGAAGGGTGCAGCCCGGATGTGCTTGATTCCCACCAGGCGCAGGTAGTCTCTGAAGCCACGGGACACATATCCTGAGCCGTTGTCCGAGAGCAAGCTGGTCCGGTCGGCCACCGGGACCTCGGTCATGCCAGTCTTGTCTACAGCCTCCTGGACCACCTCGATGAGAGAGTCGGTAGTCATGTCCCGCTGCAGCTTCCAGGAGAGTATGAAGCGGGAATAGTCGTCCATCACAGTGACCAGGTAGTAGTAGCCCCATCCGATGACCTTGAAGTAGGAGGCATCGGTAGCCCACATCTGGTGAGGGCCAGTGGTCTTGCGGTGGTACTCTTGAGAGGCCTTCAACTGCATCTCGGGTGACTTCACCAGATCCTCCCTGCGCAGGATGCGATACACAGTGGACTCGGATACAGCGAAGCCCAGGTTGTCTGTAGACCACGCTGCCAACTGGCGGCTACTTAGCTCCGGCATCTCCCTGGCCGCTTCCAGGATCGACCGTTCCTCCTGAGACCTAAGGCGGTTCCACGGTGGGGTGCTGACTCCAGGTCGATCCTCGAGGCCCTGGTGATGTTGTTGTAGTCTCAACCACCGATAGTAGGTGCTCTTGGGAACACCCAGGTCTCTGAGCATCCGACGCTTGGCCAGTGGTGATGTGGCTACACTGGCCAGGATCGTCGCCTTCTTAAGGGCACTCATCCTGCGGTACCTGCGTCGTCTACCAGCGTCGGGATGGCCGTTTTTTTCAGACGGGACACTTGGAGTGAGAGCTCGCCAACGAGCTGTTTCAGCTCGCCGTTCTCCCGCCTGAGCTCCACGATCTCCTGCCGCGTGGCATCTCGCACGGTGTCGCGGGACAACCTCTCCTTACCTGCCTCCATGAACTCCTTGGTCCATGCATAGTAGGAGTGGGGCTTATCTGGCCTTCTACAACCAAGAGCGGCCCCATCAAGAACCAAGAGCGGCCCCATCAAGAACCAAGAGCGGCCCCATCAAGAACCAAGAGCGGCCCCATCAAGCCCTGGGCTATCGGTCACCGGGTCAGGTGTTCCATGCAGTGAGCCCACAAAGGTGTTTACTGGAACATCCACGAGCCTTACAATCGGATGAAGGTTTACGAGACACCCCAGCGGTAGACTCTCTTATTTTAGCCTCACCGCTGTCCTGATGATGGGGTCCACTTGATAGACCGGCAGCAGGGCAATCGTTGTTGATCAGAGGGTGACGATGTATCACATGAAATGTATTGAGGAGACGAATCTCCTTTGCATTCAACCCGTTCATCCTGGTTGGCAAATGGCATCAGCCTGAGGAGGAGGAAAGGTGTTCAAGATCGATAAGTTCCGTTTGGTGGTAGTTGCTCTGCTTGCCGTTTTGACTGTGGCAGTGGCCGCTTGCGACAGTGAACCCGAAAAGGCACCTGATCCGTTGATTGTCGGCCACCTCAACGCCTTCACCGGGTCGCTGTCCTACTTCGGCGAGTCCCACTCAAACAGCATCGGCCTGGCGGCGGACCACATCAACCGTGCTGGCGGCATCCAGGGCGGCTCCGTGGTCTTGGTTCACCGCGACACCGCAGTGAATCCGGTCCAGGGTGTGTCCGCGGCTGAGGAGTTGGTGAATGTCCAGGGAGTGGTGGCGATCGTGGGGGCGTTGGCGAGCGGTGTAACTATACCTGTCGCCACTTCGGTGACCGTCCCCAACGGCGTGCTGCAAATTTCCGGCGCATCGACCGCGCCCACCATAACCGTGCTGGAAGATAACGATTTCCTGTTCCGTACTTCACTGTCCGACGCCTCTCAGGGCGTGGTTCTGGCGGATTTGGCCAAGGAGTTGGGCTACGAGAGCGCGGGCATCCTGTACATCAATAACGCATATGGGGAAGGGTTGGCGGCCCAGTTCACGGAATCGTTTACCGCATTGGGTGGCACGGTAATCGCTTCGGTGCCTCACGAAGATAGCCAACCTACCTTCGTTTCCGAGTTGGAGAAGGCCACCGAAGGCGACCCTGACGTCCTGATCGCTATCAGCTACCAGCAGGCCGAGGTTTACCTACGCGAGGCCCTGGAAGGCGGTTATGCGGACACCTTCCTGTTCGTGGACGGCACCAAGATCCCCGAATCTTTCGCAGTCATCGGCTGGGACCTTCTGGAAGGCAGCTATGGCACCGGGCCGGGCTTCGAGGCCAACCCGTCAACCCAGGGGTTCATCGACTCCTATGTGAGGACCTACGACATGGAGCCTGAGCATTCCTTCATGAACGAAACCTACGACGCGATGATCCTTATCGGCTTGGCTGCGGCCAAGGCCGGGACCACCACGGACTCTGCCGCTATTCGCGACGCCCTCCGGGACGTAGCCAATCCCCCCGGCGAGATGGTGAGGCCCGGAGAGGAGGGCATCAAGCGGGCCATGGAGCTGATCGCCGATGGCAAGGACATTAACTACGAGGGAGCTGCGGGCTCGGTTGACTTGGACGAGAACGGTGACGTCATCACAGGCCACATCGAAGTGTGGAAGATCGAAGGCGGCGAGATCGTTTCGGATCGCCAAGTGCCGGTTGACTTGGGCCAATAAATCCAGCGCGGGCCGAAACTAGACTCCTAGCGATTGCGCCGGGACGCTGAGAGCGGATTCTCGGCGACCCGGCGCATGTTATTCAACGTGGGCACATCGCCACGGATCAAGAGAGTTTGACCATCGTAGCATTCGTCACACCTAGCCAGGAGCGTCTGGAGGGAACCCGCGTCGGGCGACATGGCGCTGCTCACCCAGGATGCCGCTGGGGCGCAGCAGGATCACCGCCACGATGAGCGCGCCTATCAAGAAGAGCCGGAAGCTGGGATCGGAAAGTATGCCGGGCAGGGACTGCGTGCCAGTCCAGATTCCCCACACCACGAACGCTCCCAGGATTGCCCCCTTGTTGTTGGCGGAGCCGCCCACCATCAGCATGGCCCAGATCACGAAGGTAGCGAGCAGCGGGTCGAAGGTTAGCGGGGAGAGAAAGCGGATGTGGTGGGCATAAAGCGTGCCGCCGATACCCATGATCATCGCGCCCATGATGAACGCCTGGAGCTTGAACTTGAATACATCCTTACCGCTGGCTTCGGCGGCCGTCTCGTCCTCGCGAATGGCCCTCAGCACCCGTCCCCAGGGAGAGTTGACCGCCTGTTGCACCGCCAGATAGAGCGCCGTCAGCGTGACGATCACTACCGCTAGATACAGGTAGTTGTAGATGTCCGGCGCTATCCAGTCGCCCAGAAACTTTGGGATTCTGTACAGCCCCTTGGAGCCGTTAGCCAGCCACTTTTCGTTCAGGAATAAGAGGCGTACCGTCTCGGCGATTCCCAGCGTGGCTATCGCCAGATAATCGTCGTGCAGCCGCAGAGCAACGTAGCCAATGACCAGCGCAAACACTCCGCAGCACAATGCTGCCGCCACCAGTCCAAAGACGAACCAGACGTCGATGCCCAAGTCCAGATAGCTCAGACTGGACCAGTTGCCGCCGAACTTGAAGTCCTCGAACAGCGTCGGGTCCGGCGACGAGGTGGTCAACAGCGCCGATGCGTAGGCGCCCAGCGCAAAAAATCCGGCGATTCCGATGTTGAATAGCCCGGTGAACCCCCAATGAACGTTCAGCCCCAGGGAGAAGACGGAATAGATGCCCGCCATGATGGCAAATCCCACCAGGTAATCGAGGATGCCGATTACTTCCAATTCAGCTCCGTGCTCCTCCCAAAATTCCGCGCGGCCGCACCAGCAGCACCATAATCATCAGCGCGAAGGCTACCGCGGGTTTGTAGCTGGGGTTGATCCATTGAGTCGAAACTTCAGACGTTACTCCGATGACGAAGGCACCCACCAGCGCGCCGTATGGGCTTCCGATGCCTCCCAGGATTACGGCGGCGAACAGAGGGATGAGGAACTTCCAGCCCATTATGGGCAGCATGTTCGCCTGAAATACGGCCAGCAGGATGCCAGCGGTGGCGGCCAACGCCGCGCCCATTCCCCAAGTCCACCATATGACGCGCTGGGTACCGATGCCGCTGACCAGGGCTAGGTCGGGGTTGTCCGCTGTGGCGCGCATGGCCTTGCCCATTTTGCTGCGGCTCAGCACCAGATACAACGCCACCACGAGGATGACGGCCACGATGGCGATGAACATAGCGTCCGGCGGTATCCGCACGTCCATGGGTAGGTGAAACACCTGCCGGGTCTCCCTCGGCAAGCGCTGGACATCTCCTCCCCAAATCAGCTGCACCAACCCGCGCAGCGCGATGGCTACTCCCAGCGAGGCCATTGAAACCACTACGGCGTTCACGCCTCGGTTCCGCAGCCGACGGTACACTACCACGTCCAGAGCGATCGCCGCCGCGGCGATGACCGCCGCCGCTATCGGCAAGGCAATGAGCAGAGGGTAGCCGAATGTGAATGGGCCCAGACCCTCGCCCTCAACTCCAATCTTCGGAAGCAGGCTGCCGATAATGAACAGCGCGGCGTACGCTCCCAAGGTCATATAGTCGCCGTGAGCGATGTTGGCGAAATTGAGGATGCCGTAGATCAGGGTCAAGCCGATAGCGCCTAGGGCGATGATGGCCCCGAGGAAAATGCCGTTGACCACCAGCCCCATCTTGACGAAAGGCAGGAAGCCAATGGCCAGCGCCGCCAACACTATGACGGCAGTGGTGTGCGCTGGCGTCCAGGCCGAGCCGATTTGTCGGGCGGTATCGCGCAGGGTAGTCATCTCTGACTTTCTGAGCGAACGTCTTGATTAGCCTCCTAGGTACAGACTGGCTACTTGCGGGTTGTCCAGCAGGTCAGGGCCGGTGTCGTCCAGCCGGTTTTCCCCCGCAACCAGAACGTAGCCTCGGTGCGACATTCGCAGCGCTTCGCGGGCGTTTTGCTCTACCAGCAGCACGGCTACGCCGCTTCGATTAATGTCCCTGATGCGCTCGAAGACCAGGCCCATCATCTCTGGAGAGAGCCCGGCGGAGGGTTCGTCCAGCAGTATCAGCGCAGGGTCCAACATCAGCGCGCGGGCGAGGGCCAGCATCTGGCGCTGGCCACCCGACAGGGTTCCCGCCTTGCGGCTCGGCCGCATGGCAAGGTCTGGGAAGATTTCGAACATCTCGTCGATGCGTCCCCGGTAGTCGTCGCGACGGATGAAAGCGCCCATATCCAGGTTCTCCCGGATGCTCAGTGAAGGAAAGACGTTGCCGGTTTGGGGGACATAGGACAAGCCAGTGCGCACCGCCTGATCCGGTTGAATCCCAGATATGTCCTCGCCCCGGAACATGATGCTGCCCGATCGCATCCGAATCAGACCTACAATGGCCTTCATCAAGGTGGATTTCCCGCAGCCGTTGGGGCCGATGATCGTGACGACCTCTCCCATGCCCACGGTAATAGACACACCGTGCAGTATCTCGGTCTCTCCATACCCGGCCACGACACCGGAGGCATCAAGCAGCGTCACCGGCTGAGCCTCCTAGATATGCTTCCAGCACCTGCGGGTTTTGCCGCACCTGTCGCGGCGTTCCTTCCGCAATTACGGCACCGTTGGCCATGACGATAATCGGGTCGCACATGGTCATGACGAATCTCATGTCGTGCTCAATGATTACGAACGTGATGTCCCGCTCGACGCTGGCCAGAAGTATGTTCTGCGAGATGCTTTGAAGCAGCGTACGGTTGACTCCGGCGGCGGGTTCGTCCAATAGCACCATCTTGGGCTTGGCCATGAGGACGCGCGCTAGCTCCAGCAGCTTCTTCTGGCCGCCGGACAGATTCCCGGCGTACTCGTCGGCCAGGTGAGATAGGGTGAGCAGCTCCAAGACTTCCATCGCCTGTACCTCGATCTGGCGCTCCTCACGGGCCACTTTCCGGGGCATCAACCAAGATGCCCAGATGTGTTCGCCCGTCTGTGGAGCGGGTACCAGGATAAGGTTTTCCAGCACCGTCATGCGCTTCATCTCCCTAGGGATCTGGAAGGTGCGCACAAGGCCCAGACCGAAAGTCTGGTGCATTCCCATCTTGTCGATGCGCCGGCCGTCGAAGATGACTTGCCCGCTGGTCGGAGACATCGCGCCGGAAACCAGGTTGAACAAAGTCGTCTTGCCCGCCCCATTAGGGCCGATTATCCCCGTGATCGCGCCCCGCTTGATCCGCAGGGAGCAATGGTCAACGGCCCGCACTCCGCCGAAGTCCTTCACCAGGTCGTGAACCTCAAGGATAGGCGCTGTGTTCGTCAAACTGCCTCCATGCTATGGGCGGCCGGTACGGAAGTGCCGCCGGTTTCCGACATTTCCTTCTTTAGAACTCTGGTAGCTGAGAGGTGCCAATGCCTGTGCCACGATCCTTGAGCCGACGTGCCTGCAACAATGGTGACCAGTTGGCGCTTGCAACTCCCTGCTGTGCCGCTCCAGCGCCAGTGCTTCTACGGTATATAATAATGGAATCGAGCGGCCAACGCATCCATGTCATTCCCTCCCTGGTGCGACGCCGCATATACTCCCTCGTCCGCTCATCGTAGCGGAGTCTCACAAGGACAACGCGATAGAGAGCGGCATTGGCTTGTCGATCGCCTCCGCGGTTGAGTCGGTGGCGTTCGGTCTTGCCTGAAGAGGCAGGAATGGGGTTTACTCCGCACAGGGCGGCGAAGGCGGGCTCAGACCTCAGTCGCTCGGGATTGCTGCCGGCAGTCACGAGAAGCGTGGCTGCGGTGTCCGCTCCGACTCCGAAGGTGTGGACCAATGCCGGCGCAGTCTCCGCGGTGAGCCGGGCCAGCTCGTCGTCGATACCTTCGATCTCGCAGGTGAGCTGGCTGTGACGACGGGCAAGCAGCCGAAGTGCATGCTTAGCTGCTGCTACCGGCGTCGCCAGCCTACCCGGGCGAAAGCTAATGCAGCGATCTACAAGCCTCCGGGCATTTAGTCCGGCCAATTCCTCTCGCAACTCAACAGGCGCGGTGACCACAAGGGCTTTCATCTGGTTGATGGCCTGCGTGCGGGCCTTCATCGCAGAGTCCTTGACAATCTTGAGCACCCGGATCATCTCCACCTTGTCCACACCTGACTTGGGAGACTCCCGAGCCACCCCGGCGAGGACAGATCGTGCGGCCATTTCAGCGTCGAGAGGGTCGCTTTTGCCCAGTCTACGGCGTGTGGACCTGTCTGGTCGGTTGACCTCGATAACTTTGTGGCCACACCGAGCAAGGTGTCGAGCCAGCCCCGCTCCATATGAGCCGGTACCTTCGACGCCAAAGGTGGCGACCTGGCCTAGGCCGATAGCCCAGGTCTCCAGGTCCTCGTAGCCCTTGGCCGTCGTCCCTAGCCGGTATTCACCCAGGCGCGTTCCATGGTGGTCGATTGCCACAGCTACGTGTTCGTCCAGGTGCGTGTCAACACCAACGATCACCCTGGCGACACCATCCAATCCGCTGCTAGTGGTCACAGACTGCCTCCTCGCTCTTGAGTGAGATGGCTCCAACAGGCCAGGAGAGCGGACAGGACTGCGACGGGGCCTTTGGCCAGGCTCCTATCAGGTCACTGCTCACCTAGTCGGTGGGCGGGTTGGGCCGCCTCGAGAACGAGGTCGACAGATCACATTAAAGGCACTGCGCCGGTCCCATTTCGGGTCAGACCCGACCCGAGAAGGCCCGGGAAAGATTATCGCAGTCCCATTATCCCTGACGTTCTACACTTCCAGGTCTCCGATAGCCTTCTCCACCCGGACTAGCAATTGGCGTAATCCCTCGGCATCGTAGCTCCTGTATGGGGCTGCATTGGCGACCAACTTCGTTCCGTCCACCGCCTGCACCGCCAGATCCACCAAGTCCATTTCTACCGCCGTCCTCACCGTGCGCTTGAACAGCTCCCTCATGCTCTGCCGGTGTCTCTTGTAGAAGCGCCACAGGGTGTTGTGGTCCGGATGCTGCCACAGGTACGGTGTCTGGTCCCGGCAGGCCGCCTCCAACTTGCGGCAGGAACGCACGTTGGTCATGAACCCGTACAGCCATACGCTCAACAGCGCACGGGGATGGTAGGCCGGCGCTCCCAGAGGATCCCCCTCCGGCTCCACGCCCATTTCTCCCCAGTCTTCCCGGCCCAAGGCATCCACGAACTCGGCCACGAATCGGGCTGGATGGTCTGGGGGAACTAGCTCGCCCAGAGTCGGCGGCAACAGCCACATCTGCTCTCGGTTCATCTCTCGAAGGGGCATCGAAACCCTCCTCAGTAATGTCACCTCGAAGGTACTCCCAACCAGGTTCCATTACCAGCCCTGACTTCTGAGACAGGTTCATCTTTGAACCCCCTTATAAGACCCTCCCAAGAGGGGGCCGTCTGTGATGTCATAGCCATGTACAGAGATTTGAGTTTGTTCCAAAAAGGGAAGTCGGGGTCCTGAGCAAGCTAAATCAGGGGTAAATCAGCCCCTACAGGACGGAAACAGTGAACACTTTGTCGAAAGGGCTGGTTCCAGGGGGTGGCAGCAGAGTCCGTAGTGGGGACCGACACCGCTGCGAGGCGTGGAAACGGGCCTCATTGCAGGAGAAGCGGGCCAAAACGACATCGTTGCAGGGAAGGAGGGGTTTGTTATGAGTTCGAGAGGAAGGCCGTTGGAAAGAACGAGGAGCATCGAGGACCTGCACGAGCTAAGGCTCATGGCGCTACTTCACGACCTGGTGAGGAAGCATCGGCGCAAAGGAGCGGGGGAGATGCTGGGGGTCGATCCCCGGACGGTGAAGGCGTGTCTGGAGCAAGGAGCGCTCTCCAAGTGGATGCGGACCGCATTGGAAGCGCAGCTGCTGTCCAGGGAGAAGGCGGCGATGGCGGCCCAGCAGGAGCGCATCGAAGCCCTGGATCAGCGCATGGAGGCGTTGGAGCAGCAGATCGTCAGCGGCCTCGGAGAGATGCGGACCACTATGGAGGGCGAGATCAAGACGCTCAAAGACGAACACGCGGGGGCGCTGCGGCAGTGGGAACGGCGTCTGGCCCAGGTGGAGGCGGGATACGGCGGAGCGTCAGCGGCCACCATGACTGCGCCCAACTCAGAGAAGCAGCCCGTGACGACGGGTGTGACCCGGCGGCGGTATCCCGAGCTGGTGACCGTCGAGCCTGCTCTCGATGACGAGGCGGTCTTCGGTGCGGCGTGGCCGCTGATCGACGAGTGGCGCACGCTCAGAGCGAGTCATCCCATCGGGGGCAAGAGCCTGTCGTGGCTGGTGACGCACGAGCGTATCCTGGAGCTGGAGCTGGCCATGCTGGAGAAGCGCGGGCTGACCCTGCCCCCTGAACCCATGCCGCTCACGGGGCACTGGAGGAGAGGGCAGCTATCCTGGCGCTGGACGGCGCTCTACGACACCCAGAGGGCGCGGGTCAAGCGGGAGTTGCTCAGGTGGGTGCGCCGGATCCTCACCCTGGGCCTGTGGCGGAAATAGACGCTTTCAGGGTGGTGGTTAGGGTTTCGTGGAACTTTTGTCGGACTAGAGTGAACACTTTGGGCGGTGAGGCCCAAAAGGTATTGCCAACGGGGCAATGGGGCGTAATACTGAGATTGTTATCAGGCTTTTCCAGTGTTTCTTTGCCATAGAAACCTGGGGGTCCTTTCCCTGAGTCCGGGATGTACCAGAGGGATCGAGCCAGGCTCTCCCAACGGTCGCCCAAGAGGGATGTTTCCACAAAGGCCGGAGTGCGTCCTGCGTTTCGACCTTTCGATACGACGGTTGGAGTGCCCCATGCCCTCTGACCGTCTCCCCATGCCTGCGGCGTAGCCTCTCCGAGAGCTAGGCCGCAGCTTCACCACGCGCTGGTCCTTGTAGGGCTTGCGGTATGGAACGTTCTCAGATGGAGGCAAGGCGACGAAAGAGCTGCGTTGGGTGATTTGTAATCGATGACAGTTTTGCTGTGGCCTCTCGCAATGGTCCCGCCTTCCGCGTTATTCCTGATCGCAGGAATCCGCGTGGTCAGGAGGAAGTGCTGTGGTGTAGGTCACGCACTCGGCGAGGCAGCGAATCTCATCAAGCCGGAAGGACCGATATCTATGGTCTGGCCCGCAGAAAGGTTGCCAGCTTAGTCCGGTCCCGCAAGTTATGGTGTGTTACCATGCTGGACTCCTACCAAATGAGGTGAGAAACCCGTGGACATGAAAACTAGTCTGGTCATCGCCGTACCTACCGCCGTCGTAACCACCCTCGTGATGAATTACCTGCAGGACGACTATTCATTTCTCGTCTCACTTGCCATTGGAGCCGTTGCCGGGGTACTCACCGGCCTGGTGGCCTATTTCCTGTACAAGTTGGTTAGTAAGTCCTAATGGGTGGCATAGTGGACGGTACGCCGTCCCTCACAGTGTACCGGGCTGGTCGGACACTTTGTTGCTACGGCCTGCAACCTGGTGCGAATGGCGAACCTGTTGTCGTGTCAGATGACACGAGCCGTTCAGTCGGTGTGATCTGCCTAGGGCGGAGTGCGCCCAAGATGCTGTGACGGGGCCTCTGAGCTCCGTAGACCCCTCTCGGAATCGTCCGCAGGGGAATCAATTCTGACTCCGGTCTCATCTAAACGCCGTTACTGCCCACTCAATCAACTGCCGTCAACTGCCAAAATTCATTCTTCAGCAGCCTGTTAGTGGCATGTCTGGTCATGGCAAGAGCGTCCTCTCGGCTGCGGCTACCGGAACGCCCCGTAGGCCGACGCACTTAAGCTGGCCCCAGCGCGCAAGGTCGTCAGCGGAGAGAAGGAAGACGGCCCCAACGGGGGCACAGCAGCGATAATAAAGGGGGGGCTGTCCCCGCGCCCCTGGCGGGACGCGGCGCAACTGCCTACAACGGGGATGGAGGAGCCTCCAACCCTGACGGGCCGGAGGCTCCTGTGGCCTAAGCCGGTGTTTCCGAGCGGCTCCTCATATAAGGACTTCCCAGCGAAAAGTTCGCAGTAGAGCCTGTCTCAGAAGGGCAATTGTAGACAGGTTCACTCTGACGCGAAGGTCTGATGCGAGACGATGGAGTGTTGTCATCGCCTCAGTTCACGAGACAGGACAAGGCTTCGGACCGTGAAACGTATGGCTGAAGGAGCGGGAGGAGCTCCACACCCGATAGAGAGTGCGCAGGTTGAAGGCGGTGGCCAACATGGTCCACTCGGCCGCCACGTTGGCGAGGCCGCGCAGCTGCGGCCCCCATGCGCATCCATATATGCAGGCCCCAACTGAGTCTCATCGTCCAGGCCGCATTCAATATCCAGTAACCGTGTCTGTGCAGGTGGGACCCAGTATCGCAGGCTGGATGGCCCAGACCGAGGTACAGAGCAACTCATGGATAGCTGACGCCGGAGTCTCCACCCAGACCGGCGGTTTGGTCAGGGTCAGCGAGTTGCCGGGCCAGTTGCATGCTTTCTTTGCCCTCGCGGCATACATCGCCGTGCTCGGCAGCGCGGCCCTCTGGCTCATCAGGCGTCGAGACATCGCTGGAGCGAAGGGGGAATGATTCCGGGATCTAGCTGTTCGGATTCGCCGCTAGGACTTCGGTTAACTCCTGTCTCGTGATTGTTTTTTCGGGAGTCTTGCCAGGGTAGGTTTCGAAGTTGCTGTCGCCGACTACCCACACTTGCTCTGGGTCGTTTAGCGACCAATAGCCCGGGAACTTCTCTTGGTCGGCCCTCTGCAAGAAGAAAAAGAGGTACGACTGGCCTGTTTTGAGCTCTACTGGACGGAAGTCCGGGATGGCTACAGAAACTGTCTCAGCCAGCCGTCCTCGCCAGAAGTGGGACACCTCTATCTGGTAGAGCGTGTATACCCTGTCGATCGTTCTCCCGCTAGGCCTTTGCAACTTGATGGTCCCAGAGTCCTCTTCAACCACGGTGCCTTCGACTACTACTGGAGAGTCCGCCGCCAGACGCGGCAAATCGAGCGGCCTCGTTGCCCAAGAGGGCGGGTCGTTTCGGTCGCTCTGATATCCCAATAACCCGATGGCTCCGAAGACAGCAACGATCCCAATTGCCAGACCCAGCCTCAGACCCGCGCCCTGGGGTCTCGCGACAGGTGCGAGACCGTGGCGATACCATAAGATCGCTCCGTAGACTACGAACACGAGGCCTGGAGTTGCGAATACGAGCATGCCAGGGAGGCCAGAGCTATAGGGAGGAAAGTATGCGTAGAAAGACGCAATGTAGGCGACGCCTGCGAGGACTGCGCCGAGGGGCACGTATGGCACCGGTCGAAGCCGAACATAGCCCATAACGACAATTAGCGCGATCAGACCGTACACGGCGGTGACAAGCCAGCCGAGTCCGACCCCGATGGTACCCTCGACGGCGAGCGTGGCGGATGAGCTGAAGGCTGGGAATGTGCCTACAGTCACCGTAGCCAGTCCCAACCAGGAGGTAGCAAAGCGGACACGGGGCAATAGGAGAAGCACCAACGCTGCTGCCAGCAGCAGATTGACCACGAGTAGCCAAACCAAGAAGTCCATTCACACCACTCAGGGAAGAAGTCCCATTAATTATAGCGGCGGAGCGGAATGCGAGCTACACTGGGAGTACTTGGGCTATGAGTAGACCACACTCCCGCCCGTGACGGCCAGGGGCAGGCCTCGCCTCGCGCCCAGTCAATCAGGAGCAGTATGGAAACCTTAATCTGGATGTCAGTGGTCGGGGTATTCCTCGTAGTGGGGTTGTTTGCGGGAGCCCTTAAGCTGTGGAGATATCTTGACGAGGGACACAGGGACAAGTAATAGGAGACGCTGAACAACGACAACTATTCGTGCCGGTTGTAAACACCAGTCGGAACAGAGAACAAGAGGAGGTATTTGAATATGAGCAGGATACTCAGCCGTGTAACGTTTCCCGTCGTTTTGGCAGTGGTGTTGTTGACTCTAGGAGCCTCCAATGTGCGATTATACGCGTGACCTGGTGGACAACCCATGGGGTTGTTACGGACAGACGGATTATCCTCATGCATCCAACAGCAAAGGAACTGGGGTAGTTAATGTACACGCCAGGACGGTATGCCCAAACAACTTCACAGTGCCCGAATTGGGTCCGGACGGCAACACATACGGTGGGATTACATCGAATAGCCGGAAGGTAAGTAAATGTCCGTGAACGGGCTTTTCAGAGCTGCTGCCCGTGTGCTCGACTTGGTATCTGTAGGGCCAAGGCAGCCGCAGGGCAAGAACCATCAACCCGACGGTGTCGAGTTGATGAACGCTCCCTACCCGGCCAATTGGATCAAGGAGCGGCTTGGAGACTGGGCTTCAGAGGATGGTATGTTCGTGGGATCTGTAGTCCCAGAGGGATTTGAAGCCTACGCACGAGTCTTTCACCCGGCCAAACTCTGGAAAGCTGACCGAAGTTGGGAACAGGTGAGGTGGTCCACTGTGGCGTCGTGGAACGGGAAAGTCGTTCATCCACAGATGCAGTTCTGTCGAATCGCAAACCTTGACTTACAGTTACACGAAAAACCTTCGTGGGGCCACATCCCGTTCTATGGGATGCTACCCGAGGACGAGTGCCAGGTTCTGATCAGTGTCCTCAAAGGGTTCACTTCCACACCCGAACGCTGCTATTTCGCCCTTTGGCACGGCTATGGATTCCTTGATGACCGCTACTTCAAGAGGGTAGCTAAGTTGAAAGTTCCACGCAGGGAGGAGTACTTGGTCTTTTGTGGCCCTTTAAACAGCATCATGTCGTTTTACAAGCATGTTGGGGGAAGATGGGGGCAATCGCCGAACATTTGGTGGCCAGAAGACCGGGCCTGGTGCGTTGCAACCGAAATAGATTCTTTGGATACCTACATTGGCGGTAGCAAAGCTTGTATAGAGCGAGTTCTTGGGCACCCCGACCTAGAGGCGCTCCCTATAGGTCTGGGTGCACGTGCAGACGCCTCTGGCGATACCATCAACGCCTAAGAAAACCCATGGTTGGCTTGACTGTTTCCTAATCTCTCACGAAGATAATTGACGATATTGGGGCAGTAAATGGCTATCTCTACGGCAGCCGCTTCAATATGTTCAGATACCCGGTTCTTAAGAATGTTTAGAGGTGGTCTCGTTTGTCTGAACAGCGCTGCCCGGTTTGATAAGTGGAATCGCGCTGCCGTGCGTTAGGCCACCGCGGACTCGGCAGGCGCTCTGTCAAAGAACTGGTCCGGCGTCATTCCCCCAAGGCTCGAATGGGGCCGTCCGGCATTGTAAAACTCGAAGTACCGCCCGAGTCCAGTTCTGGCTTCCGGAACCGATTCGTAGGCTCTCAGGTACACCTCCTCGTACTTGACGCTCTTCCACAGTCGTTCGACGAACACGTTATCCTTCCAGCTTCCCTTCCCGTCCATGCTGATCTGGATCCCATTGGCTTTCAGCAGGCCGGTGAAGGCATCACCTGTGAACTGGCTTCCCTGATCTGTGTTGAATATCTCCGGCGCGCCGTGGCGTCCCAGGGATTCTTCGAGCGCCTCCACGCAGAAGTCTGTGTCCATTGTGACCGATACCCGCCAGGCCAGCACCTTGCGGCTATGCCAGTCCATCACTGCGGCTAGGTACACGAACCCCCTGGCCATCGGAATGTACGTGATATCCATTGCCCACACCTGGTTGGGCCTGCTCACCTCAAGCCCACGCAGCAGGTACGGATACACAGTATGGCCGGGCCGTCGCCGGCTGGTGTTGGGCTTGCGGTACAGCGCCTCGATGCCCATCCGCCGCATCAGTGTGGCGATGTGTCTACGCCCGGAGGGGAGTCCCTCATGGCGGAGCAGGCCTCGCATCATCCTACTGCCTGCAAACGGATACTCAAGGTGCAGCTCATCGATACGGCGCATCAGCCCGAGACCGGCTTCGCCCACCGACCGTGGCCGGTAGTAGATGCTCCCGCGGCTGATGCCCACTGCCTTTGCCTGGCGGGCGAGAGGCAGCTTGTGATCGCGGTCGATCATCGCCTTGCGCCCGGCAATCCCGCCTTCGTGAGCGCGGCCTCTAAAAAATCGTTCTCCAACGCAAGCTCACCGATCTTGGCGTGAAGGACCTTCATGTCTACCGACTTTTCAGCCTGCCCTGTCCCGGCGCCAAACAACTGCGCCGCCCGATCCAGCAACTGGGTCTTCCATTGCGTGATCTGGTTCGGGTGCACATCGAACTGGCTTGCCAACTCCGAAAGTGTCCGGTCGCCGCGCACTGCGGCAAGAGCCACCTTCGCCTTGAACTCTGCCGAGTGGTTACGGCGGGGTCGTCTGCTCATCTCTCGCTCCTGTCTCCGAGGGCACTATCATGCCCTCAATCAGGCAGCGATTCCACTTATCCCCTGGTCAGATTTCCGGAGCCACTTCTTAAGTTTACTATAGCCAGAACCACGTTTGAGTTTGTCGTTACGATCAGAAACCCTATTTCATCGGTCCAAGAGCCTGACTATCCTCCCGACGACATAGTGTCACAGACAAAGGATCCCCTATTGGACTAGGTGGTGGATTTTAAGATGTCATGTACTAGCTATTTATGGGCTTAAAAGCGTTGTACGTTTGGCAGATAATGGTGTAGCCTTGAGTTGTATTCCGCACATGGTTTGAAGTCAGCTTGGCAGCGTACGCCGCCCACGAACGCCTTTTAAGGAGGCGGCACGTCTTCGATGCAGTCTAGCTCCCGGTCCCAGAGGTTGGCCATAGCGGTGATGGTCACTGTCTTGGTCTTGCTGTCGGAGTCCACCATCCCGTTGACCACGTCTGCGCAGAGTGAGGCCGCCCTGGAGCAGCCATCCCGGCTGTCCGCTGAGGCCGGCGACACCCAGGTGAGGTTGACCTGGGACGACCCCACAGATTCGACGATAGACACGTACCAGCTATGGCAGATTGCCGAAAGGGCAACTCTCACTGCCGCCAACACCGATTTGGACGATCAGTTCGGGGATTCTGTCGCGGTGGCCGGCGACGCGGCAGTGGTCGGGATGCCCGGGGACGACGACACTCAGAACAACTCCGGGGCAGTCCTCGTGTTCACCCGTGATTCCAACGGCGACTGGAGCAAGGCGGCGAAGCTCAAAGCCGGCGATGCCGGAGCGGGTGATAACTTCGGCACTTCTGTAGCGCTGGACGGTAACACCATGGTGGTAGGCGCGTTCTGGGACGATGACAACGGCTCGCAGTCCGGCTCGGTCTATGTATTCACCGAGCCCACCGGCGGCTGGGGCGGCTGGGACTCCCTGAATGACCTTGCCAAGGCCGCTTTGACGGCCAAGATCGTCCCCGCCGGCGTCGTTGGGGGCGACGAGTTCGGACATTCCGTAGCGGTGGACGATGGCACCGGGACCATCGTGGCCGGGGCATGGTGGGACGACGGCACGGACACCGGCGGCAATCCCGTCGCTGAATCCGGTTCGGCCTACGTCTTCACCGAGCCCACCGGCGGTTGGGGCGACTGGGACGCCTTGAGTGACGATGCCGAGGCCGCTTTGACGGCCACGCTCACCGCCGCAGACGCTGGGGCGAACGACTACTTCGGCCATTCCGTGGCAGTGGACGGTGACACCGTTCTGATTGGGGCGAGCGGGAGAGACGGCAGCAAGGGCGCGGTGTACGCATTTACCAAGCCCGAGACCGACGGCGGCTGGACGGGCACCTTAGAAATCGACACTGGTGACGCGACAAAGCTCACCGCCGGCGATGGCGCTGACAACGATTTTTTGGGTGCTTCCGTCGCGATCGACGATGGCACTGCCGTGATCGGGGCGATCGGGGATGAAGCGAACGAAGACGACGGCGACGACACCAATGACCTCACCAATGCCGGTTCCGCTTACGTTTTCATCGAAGGTCCTAGCGGGTGGAGTCAGGCGGCCAAGCTCACCGCCTCCGACCGCGAGGTCGACAAGCGAGACGACAGCCAGTTTGGGATTTCCGTAGCGGTGAGCGGTGACATCGTCGTTATCGGGGCGGACGGAGTCGACCAAAGTGCCACCGAGATCAATTTCGGTGCGGCCTACGTCTTCACCAAGCCCGCCACCGGCTGGGCCGACAATACCGAGACGGCCAAGCTCACCGCTTCCGACGGCAACACTAACCACGATTTCGGCTCTTCCGTCGCAATAGACGGTGACACAGTCGTGGTTGGAGCGGAGGGGAAGAATAGCGGCGAAGGCGCGGCCTACGTGTTCGACATCGATGATTGGGCCGACATCGCCGGTAGTAACGCAGCGACCACTTCCCACATCGTGACCGGTCTGACCAACGACATCGACCACACCTTCCGGGTGCGCGCGGTGGACGGCGCCGAAGCCAGCGATCCGTCCGACTCTGTGGCAGGAACCCCGAAGGCAGCTTCCTACGCTCCGGTCAAACTCTTAAACTTTTCCGCCGCGCAGACTGGCGACGGTCAGGTGGAGATGACGTGGGACGCGCACCGCTACCCGCTGACCGTCAGTGGTTATGAGTACAAGCAGGACAACGGCTCTTGGACCACCATCTCCGGGAGCGATTCCAGCACCTATTCCCATACCGTCACTGGCCTGACCAAGGGCACCACGTACACCTTCGCTGTACGCGCCGTCAACGGCGCCGGTTCAACCGAGTCCGACTCCAGGTCCGTAACAATAATCGGACAGCCGGCGGTGCCCGACTCATTCACCGCCGTCGCGGGCGACGAACAGGTGTGGCTTGGCTGGAGAAGCCCCGCGGATTTCACCATATCCGGGTACGAGTACCGGCAGAAGGAGGGCACCGGCGCCTTCGGCGTTTGGCAGAAAATCCCCGGGAGCAGATCCGGGACCACCTTCCATATCGTGACCGGCCTGAGCAACGACACGTCCTACACCTTCCAGGTCCGCGCCGCGAACGCTGCCGGGGAGAGCGATGCGTCCCGCGAGCAGCCCGCGACGCCGGGGGCGGCGTCTTCGGCCCCGGTCAAACCCGAAGGCTTTGCCGCCAGACAGACCGGCGACGGCCAAGTGGAGTTGACGTGGGAGGCGAGTTCCAACCCGTTGAACGTCACTAGCTACCAGCTCAGACAGAACAACGGCTCTTGGACCACCATCTCCGAGAGCGATTCCCGCACCGTCTCCCACTCCGTCACCAATCTGGGCACTGGGAAGTACGGCTTCCGGGTCCGCGCCGTCAACAACTCCGGCAATGACGCCTCCTCCGGCGCCGAGTCCGTGATTGTCGTCGCCGAACCGGCAGCGCCGACCGATCTCGCCGCCCAGGCGGGCGACACCCAGGTGGGGCTGACCTGGAAGGACCTCGGCGATGCGTCCATAGCCAAGTATCAGATCTTCCAGTTCCCTGAGAGTGTCATCAAGCTGATCTCCAGCGACCGCGATGACGAAGACGAGTTAGGGTGGTCGGTCGCCGTGGACGATGACACCCTGGTGATTGGGGCCCTCGGGGACGACGACACCATCAAACTATCCGGTTCGGCCTACGTATTCACCAGGGTTGCCGGCGGCTGGACCCAGGCGGGCAAGCTCACCGCCAGCGATCCCAAGGAGGATGCCGGTTTCGGGCATGCGGTCGCCGTGCATGGTGACACCATCGTCGTTGGAGCGTACGAGGAGGACCACACCGACAACAACAACAACCCCATCGACGATGTTGGTGCGGCGTACGTCTTTACCAGGCCCGCCACCGGCTGGGCCGACATGACTCAGACGGCCAGGCTCACCGCCTCCGACGCTGTGGCCAACGACGAGTTCGGAACGTCGGTGGCTGTACACGAAGACACCATCGTGGTCGGGGCTCCCGAGAAAGACACCAATCCAGACCCCAACGTCGACAATGCCAGGGGTTCAGCCTACATCTTCACCAAGCCTGCGAACGGCTGGGCCGACATGACTGAGACAGCCACGCTGAGAGGCCAGTCGGATGGCGATCGGTTCGGTCGCTCCGTAGCGGTGCATGGTGACACGGTCGTGGTCGGGGCGTTCGAAGTAAACGGCGCAAGAGGTGCGGCTTACGTATTCACGAAGCGCGCCGTCACCGGAGTCTGGGACGATTGGGATGACACCAGTGTCAGCAATGCAACTCCCAAGCTGACCGCCTCCGACCGCGCCAGTAACGACCGGTTCGGCCGAGCCGTAGCCATGGACGGAGACACGATCGTAATTGGTGCGCCCTACCACGACTACGACGACCCCGATAACAACACCAACGATGTCAGCAACTCCGGTGCAGCGTACGTCTTCATCAAGCCCGCCACCGGCGGTTGGGCCACCGACACCGAGACCGCCAAGCTAACCGCCTCCGAACGCGCGGAGAACGACCAGTTCGGGTATTCCGTCGCGGTGGACGGCAACACCGTCGTGGTTGGTGCGGACCGAGACGACAGCAACCGCGGTTCCGCTTACGTCTTCACCGAGCCTCAAGGCCGCTGGACCGATACGGAAGGTACGGACCCGCTCACGGCCTACGATCGCAGTGGAAACGACCGGTTCGGCAACTTCGTGGCGATCGACGGTGACACCGTGTTGGTTGGGGCAGTCGGGGACGATAGCGATAAGGGTTCGGCCTACGTGTTCGGCACCGGTGAGTGGGCCGACATCCCCGGCAGCGGAGCGGGGACTATCTCTCACATAGCCAGGGGTCTGCGCAACAACGTCAAGCACACCTTCCAGGTCCGCGCGGTGAACGCGGCGGGAGCGGGCGACGCGTCTGAAGCGGACGCGAAGCCGGTGGCGGCGACGTTCGGCCCCTCCAGACCCGCAGACCTCACCCCCACCCAGACCGGCGTCGGCCAGGTGCTCTTGGCGTGGACCGCGAGCACTGAACCGCTGACCGTCAGGCGTTATCAGTACAAACAGAACGATGGTAGCGGCTTCGGTAATTGGATCATCATCGAAGGAAGCGATTCCAGCACCGCCTCCCACACGGTCACCGGGCTGATCGCCAGGATCGAATACTCCTTCACCGTCGGTGCCGTCAATGGTGAAGGTCAAAACGCCTCGGAGGTCGAGTCCGTAACTCTAGAAGCCCAGGCCGCGGCACCCAGCGAGTTCACCGCGGACGTGGGCGACGAGCAGGTGAAGCTGAGTTGGGACAATCCCGGTGATTCGACCATAGACAAGTACCAGCTCTCACAGATCGACACGAGCAAGCTGACCGCCTCCGACGGCCTCAGGGGCGACGAATTCGGATATTCGGTGGCGGTGGACGGCGATACCGCGGTGATCGGGGCGTATCAAGACGACCACACTGACGCCGGCGGCAATGCCGGTTCGGCCTACGTCTTTACCAAGGTCTCCGGCGTGTGGAGCCAGGTAGCCAAGCTCACCGCTTCCGACGGGGACACATCCGACGAGTTCGGGTATTCCGTGGCTGTGAGCGGCGAAACAGTGGTCGTAGGAGCACACCTTGACGACCACACTGACGGCGACGGCGACACCGATGACGACGAAGGGGCGGCCTATGTCTTCACCAAGCCTTTCACCGGCTGGGCCGACATGACTCAGACGGCCAAGCTCACTGCCTTCGGCGCGGCGGCGAGCGACGAGTTCGGAATCTCCGTCGCTGTCGACGGCAACACCGTCCTGGTAGGAGCTCACCAATACGAAAGCGGCAAAGGCGCAGCCTACGTCTTCACCAAGCCGTACACCGGCTGGGCCGACAGCAACGAGACGGCCAAGTTCATCGCCTCGGACGCCGCGGCGAACGACGAGTTCGGAATCTCCGTCGCGTTAGACGGCGACACCGCCGTGATCGGGGCGTACCACGACGACCACACCGACGACGGTAACACCATCGGCAATGCCGGTTCGGCCTACGTCTTCACCAAGGTCTCCGGCGTGTGGAGCCAGAAGGCCAAGTTCATCGCCTCGGACGCCGCGGCGAACGACGAGTTCGGAATCTCCGTCGCGGTAAACGGCGACACGGTGGTGGTTGGGGCGCGTCAGGACGACACCAGCAACGGTGCCGCTTACGTATTCACCGAGGTCTCCGGCGTGTGGAAGCATGTAGCCAAGCTCACTGCCGATGATGGCGCGGCGAATGACGAGTTCGGAATCTCCGTGGCCGTGGACGGCGACACCATCGTGGTGGGGGCGCACCAGGACGACGACAACGGCGATCTATCTGGCTCGGCCTACGTCTTCACCCGGGACTCCGCCGGTGGGTGGCGCCAGAGGGCCAAGCTCACCGCCTCCGACGGCGAGGCGGGGGACCGCTATGGGTATTCCGTCGGGGTCAGCGGCGACACCGTCGTGGTTGGTGCGTATTCGGATGACAGGAACGAAGCCAATACCGGTGCGGCCTACTTTTTGCGCATTCCGGGTTGGACCGACATCCTCGATAGCGCCGCGACGACCACCTCTCACATCGTCACCGGTCTGACCAACAACGTGGAGCACACCTTTCAGGTGCGGGGCGTGAACGCCGCAGGCGGGGGTTCGGCCTCGGCTCGCGTCGGTGGTACGCCCACGTTTGCGATACCGAACCGGCCCACAGGTTTCGCCGCGGATGCGGGCGATGCCGTGGTGGACCTGAGTTGGGTTGACCCCGAAGATTCGACCATAGACAAGTACCAACTGCTCCAGATTATTCAGGGCGGCAAGCTGACTACCGCGTCCACCTACGACCCGGTGGTGTGGGGCGACGGGTTCGGAATCTCCGTAGCGGTGGACGGCAACACCGCCGTCGTCGGGGCCTATAAGGACGACGACGACGGCGCCAATTCCGGTTCCGTCCATGTCTTTACCAGGAGCTCGTCTACCGCTCCGTGGAGCTGGGCGGCCAAGCTCACCGCGGATGACGCCTCGGAGAACGACGAGTTCGGAATCTCCGTGGCGGTGCACGGCGACACGATCGTCGTGGGAGCGCACCAAAACGACGCCGACGAAGGCGCCGCCTACGTCTTCACCAAGGTCTCCGGTGTCTGGGGCCAGAAGGCCAAACTCACCGCTTCCGACGCAACAGCGGACGACGCGTTCGGAATCTCCGTGGCTGTGCACGACGAAACCGTGGTCGTAGGAGCGCACCTGGAAAACGCCAATGACGACGACCAAGTCATCACCGACGACGTCAACGACTCCGGTGCGGCGTACGTCTTCACCAAGCCCGGGAGCGGCGGCTGGGCCGACACCACCGAGACCGCCAAGCTCACCGCTTCCGACGCCGCGGAGAACGACCAGTTCGGAATCTCCGTGGCTGTGCACGACGAAACCGTGGTCGTAGGTGCGCACCTGGAAAACGCCAATGACGACGACGTAGACACCACCGACGACGTCGCTGACTCCGGCGCCGCCTACGTCTTCACCAAGCCCGAGAGCGGCGGCTGGGCCGACGCCACCGAGACGGCCAAGCTCACCGCCTCCGACGGCAAGGAGAAAGACCAGTTCGGAGTATCTGTTGCGATGGACGGCGACACCGTCGTTATCGGGGCGCACAAGTACGATGTCGGCGTCGGCACCGAAAAGGCTAACGCCGGTGCGGCCTACGTCTTTATCAAGCCTACCGGCGGTCCTTGGGCCTACGGCACTGAGACCGCGAAGCTCATCGCCTCCGACGCTATGAGAGGAGACGAATTCGGGATTGCCGTGGCGGTGGACGATAACGAGGACACCATAGTGGTCGGGGCCTACCTGGACGACGACAATGGCGACAATGCCGGTTCGGCCTACGTTTTCACCCAGGATTCCAACGGGTGGAGCCAGAAGACGAAGCTCACCGGCCCCTCCCGCGGAAAGCACGACTGGCTGGGGTATTCCGTTGCGGTCGTAGGCAATACCGTCATCGCCGGAGCGGACAAGTCCAACATCAGCGGGCCCGATTCAGGCGCCGTCTACCTGTGGACAGTCCCGGGTTGGACCGACATTGCCAATAGCGACTCGACGACCACGTCCCACACCGTCACCGGTCTGACCAACCGGGTTGAGTACAGCCTTCAGGTCCGCGCGGTGGACAAGGTGGAAGGGGCCGGCGCCGGTCTGCCCTCGGAGGTCAGGGCAACACCGCTAAAGCCGAGGCCAGCAAAGCCGACCGGGCTCTCCGCTGTGCCCGGCGATACCCAGGTGAAGCTGAGCTGGAACGATCCCGTCGAGGGCTCGCCGCCCATCAACAACTACGAGCTATGGCAGCATGCCGAGCGCCCTATGCTGACCTCCGACGACCGGGCGGCGAACGACGAGTTCGGGTATGCCGTAGCGATTGACGGCGACACCGCCGTGGTCGGAATGCCCGGAGAGGACAACCCCGATAATTCCGGCGCCGCCTTCGTATACACCAGGGACTCATCCGGCACGTGGAGCCAGGTGGCCAAGCTCAGAGCCAGCGATCCGAATGCTCAGGATAGAATCGGACTATCTGTGGCGGTGCATGAAGACACTTCGAATGGCGACACGATAGTGGTTGGCGCTCCCCACCACTCGAGCAGTAAAGGTGCGGTGTACGTATTCACCGAACCCAGCGGCGGCTGGGCCTCCACCAGCACTGCGGCGAAGCTCACCGCCTCCGACCACGCGGATGACGACGAGTTCGGAATTTCGGTAGCGGTGGACGGTGACACCGTCGCGGTCGGGGCCCACAACAATAATGCAGCCTACGTCTTCACCAAGCCTACCGACGGCTGGATCTCCACAACTACTGCGGCCAAGCTCAGCGGGAGCGACAGCTTCGGCAGGTCGGTAGCAGTCGACGCCGGCACCATCGTGGTTGGGGCCAGCGGAGACAGTGACGACGACCAGGGTTCGGCCTTCGTGTTCATAGAGCCCAACAACGGTTGGGCCGATAGCACCAGTGCTGGGGCGGCCAAGCTCACCGCCTACTCCCGCAATAACAACGACAGATTCGGGCGTTCAGTAGCCATCGATGGTGACACCATCGTGGTTGGCGCGAACGGGAACGACTACGACGACGACAACGATACCGATGACGATGACGATGAGGGTGCGGCATACGTGTTCATCAAGCCCGACACCGGCTGGGCCAACAGCCCAGGCACCGAGACGGCCATGTTCACCGCCTCCGACGGCAAGGAGAAAGACCAGTTCGGAGTATCTGTTGCGATGGACGGCGACACCGTCGTTATCGGGGCGGACGCCCTGAACGAAACCAACAGGTCAGGGTCGGCTTACGTTTTCACCAAGCCTGCCGCCGGCTGGGTCGACAGTACCGAGGCGGCCAAACTCACCGGGTCTGGCACCGGTAATGGCGACAGGTTCGGGCTTTCCGTTTCGGTAGACGGCCTCACCGCCATGGTCGGGTCGAACGGGCAAGGCAGCAACAGTCCGGGGGCCGCCTACCTTTACGACATCGCGGTGTGGGCCGACATCGCTGGGAGCACGGGAGAGACCAGGTCCCACTTTGCGACCGGCCTGACCAACGGCTTGGAGCACACCTTCGCCGTCCGCGCTGTGAACGACGGCGGCGCAAGCGTCTGGTCTGATCAGGTGTCCGAGGAACCGGCTGCCGAGGCCTCGGTCCCCGCGAAACCCAGGAACTTCTCCGCCGTGCAGGTTGGCGCACGCGAGGTGCGTTTGGAGTGGGAGCCGAGCGCCGATCCCCTGACCATCGTCACGTTTGAGTACACGGACGACAGCACAAATTGGCAAAAAGCCGTTGAGAGCCATTCCACCACCGTCTCCTACACCGTCTCCGATCTGATGGTGGGCACCACGTACACCTTCGCGGTCCGCGCCGTCAACAGCGCTGTCGAAAACGATGGTAGGAGCGCTCCTACCGACCCTTGGTCGGTAACAATAGCTGTAGCGCCGGCGGACGGGCCCACCGGGCTCACTGCCCTCGCTGGCGACGAACAGGTGCAGCTGAGTTGGCATTACTCCGGCAGCCAAACGTCGATTACCGGGTTCCAATACCAGCAAAAGACCGGGGGCGACTTCGGCGACGATTGGACCGACATCATCGGAAGCACAGCGGTGACCAGGTCCCACATTGTGACCGGTCTGACCAACGGCACCACATACACCTTCCGGGTCCGGGCCGTGAACGTGACCATCGGAAGCGACACGACCAACGAGGAGGACGCGACCCCGTCAGCGTCCGGCTCCCGCCCCGCCCGGCCGACAAACTTCAATGCCGAGCAGACCGGGGTCGGCCAGGTGGAGTTAACGTGGGACACGGCCGGGGCGCGCCTGACGGTCACCGGCTATCAGTACACGGCTGACGGCGGTTCCAATTGGAGCGACATCTCCGGGAGCGATTCCGGCACGGTCTCGCACATCGTCTCCGGTCTGATGGTGGACACGATGTATGCGTTTGCCGTCCGGGCCGTCAACAGCGGCATGCTCTCGGGCTTCTCTTCCTCCTTCCGCGACGTGACGATCATCGATGTGCCAAATATGCCCACCGGGCTCGGCACTACCGGCGGCGACACCCAGGCGACGTTCCACTGGAATGTGACGGTCGAAACCACGGATCGGCCGATAGACAAGCACCAGCTATTGCACCTTCCCCAGAGCAAGCTGACCGCCGACGACGGTGCTGACGACGATGAGTTCGGGTATTCGGTAGCGATAGATGGCAACACCACCGTGGTCGGAGCGCACCAGCCCGAATACCAAGACGAAAACGATATGACCGTCGAGGTGGGGCCCGGTGCGGCATACGTATTCGTCAAGGCCGACGGTGCGTGGAGCCAAGCAGCCAAGCTTACCGCCCCCAGCCCTGTGACGAACGACGAGTTCGGGTACTCCGTGGCGGTGGACGGCGGCACCGTGGTGGTCGGGGCCCCGGGGAGCAACAGCAACACGGGCGCGGTCTATGTCTTCACCAAGCCCGATGCCGAGGAAGGTTGGGCCAGCACAAGTATTGCGGCTACCCTAACCGCCTTCGGCGCCGAGGGTGGCGACGAGTTTGGAATCTCCGTAGCGGTGGAGGGGACCACGGTCGTCGTCGGGGGTGACCAAAACGGAAACGGCGCCACCTACGTCTTCACCAAGCCCGGGAGCGGCGGCTGGGCCGACGCCACCGAGACCGCCAAGCTCACCGCTTCCGACGGCGCGGCGGCTGACGAGTTCGGGATTTCCGTGTCGCTGAACGATGATACCGTGGTGGTTGGGGCGCACCAGCCCCAGTACGAGGAGAACGGTGCAAACGTCGAGGTGGGGCCCGGTGCGGCGTACGTCTTCACAAAGCCTGCCAGTGGCGGCTGGGCCGGCAACACTGAGGGGGCCAAATTCACCGCCCCCGACGGCGCGGCAAACGACGAATTCGGGGTCTCGGTGGCCATCGACGTTGATGTCGTCGTGGTTGGAGCGCACCTGCACGACGTCGGTGCCAACGCCAATGCTGGTGCGGCCTACGTCTTCACGAGGGATTCGAACTCCGGCAAGTGGGGCCAGCCGCTCAAGCTCACCGCTTCCAATGGCCACGCAGACGATGGGTTCGGGAACTCCGTTGAGGTGGACGGCAATACCGCCGTCGTCGGGGCGTACCTGGACGACCGCGACAACGCCGCTCGTGACACCGGTTCGACTTACGTGTTTGCCCGGAAGTTAGGGGTGTGGAGCCAGACGCTCAATCTCGCCGGCCCCGGTCCCGACCAGAATGACCGGCTCGGATACTCCGTTGCAGTAGACGACGGTACCCTCCTGGCAGGCACGCCTCAGGACGACAATGATCCCGGTTTTGCCTACGCGATGGACATCTCAGACGCGGAGTGGACGAACTTCGTCTCAACAGAATTGACCGACAACGGCGAGGATTACTTCTACCGGGTGCTCAATCTGACCAACGACCAAGAGTATGCCTTCCGGGTGCGTTCGGTGAACGCCGCCGCCAATCGTCCGTCTAACGAAACCGTCGCGGCCACGCCCAAGAGTGCGAAACCGGGCAAGACCGATGGTCTGTCCGCTCAGCCAAGAGATTCCCAGGTAACACTCAGTTGGGATGACCCGCGCGATTCGTCCCTAACCGGATACCAGGTGCTGCGGCCTCCCGAGCAGACCAAGTTCACCGCCGGCTCCGACGGCGAGAGGAACGGAGCGTTCGGGTCATCGGTAGCAGTGGACGATGCCGCCGTCGTGGTTGGTGGCACCGCCGTGGTTGGTGCGCCCAAGCACAACGTAGGCAGCAAATCCAACGCCGGTGCGGCCTACGTCTTCACCGAGGTTGACGGTGTGTGGAGCGGCCCAATCGAGCTCACTGCCGGCTCCGATGGCGCGGAGAACGACTGGTTCGGGTACTCCGTAGCAGTGGAGGGCAACGTCGCCGTAATCGGCGCGTACCAGCACGACACCAACGATAACGCCGATGCCGGTGCGGCCTATGTTTTCATCAGGGACCCGCTTACCGGTGTGTGGAGCGAGCCAGTCAAGCTCATTGCCGACGACGGCGCGGAGAATGACTGGTTCGGGTACTCCGTTGCGGTGGACGGTGAAACCATCGTGGTCGGGGCACGCTGGCACAACGGAAAGGCGGGCGCGGCCTATGTCTTCACCAGGAATTCGATGACCCGTGTGTGGGGCAACGATCCGGACCCAGAGGAAATCCACAGGGTAGAGACGGCCAAGCTCACCGCATCCGACGGCGGCGCATTCAACTATTTCGGTCACTCCGTTGCGGTGGACGGTGAAACCATCGTGATTGGGGCGCCGGGATACAACGCCAATACGGGTGTGGCCTATGTCTTCACCAGGAATTCGATGACCCGTGTGTGGGGCAACGATCCGGAACCAGGGGAAACCCACAGGGTAGAGACGGCCAAGCTCACCGCTTTCAATGGCCAGGCAGGCGATGGGTTCGGGAACTCCGTTGCGGTGGACGGTGAAACCATCGTGGTCGGGGCCCAACAAGGCGACGGAGAAAGGGGTTCAGCTTACGTCTTTACCGAGCCCACCGGCGACGGCGGCTGGGCCGACAACACTGAGACGGCCAAGCTCGCCGCTTCCGACCGCGAAGTGGGAGATCATTTCGGAAACTCTGTTGCGGTGCGGGGCGGCTCCATCGTGGTCGGGGCGTACACCGCCAACATCAACGAATGCGACGAATGCGACGAAGATCTTCGTTCCGGTGCGGCTTACGTCTTCACCAAGTCGGCCGGCGCAGTCTGGGCCAACGATCCGAACAAAGACTACAGAACGGAGTCGGGCAAGCTCACCTTACCCACCAACGAAGAAGAAAGGGGCGCCGAGTTCGGAAACTCCGTCGCCCTGGACGGCAAGAGCATAGTGGTCGGGGCACCCGAGGGGAACGATGGCTTCGGTTCGGTCTACGTATCGGATATCCCACAGTGGGCCCTTTTGGCCCGCGGAGCAGAGACCACGTCCGCCACCGTGGAAGGCCTGACCAACGGCGTGGAGTACGCCTTCCAGGTCCGAGCCGTGGATTTCTATGGAGAAGGCCTGCCCTCGGACATCGCCCGGGCGACGCCTCTGGTGCGCAACCACGCTCCTGAATTCGATCTCGGCGAGAGCGCAACCCTCGCCGTCGATGAAGAAGAGCCCCCGGACAACCACGTGGGCAGCGCCGTCACCGCCACAGATCCCGAAGGCGATACCCTCACCTACTCCCTCTCAGGAACCCACGCGTCTTCCTTCGACATCGACGCCTCCAACGGTCAGATCTCCGTGGGCTCCGGGACCACGCTCGACTACGAGTCCGGCCTCAGGGAGTACAGCGTCATCGTCTCGGTCCACGATCGTCTTGACACCGACGGCGACCAAGACACCACGAACGATGACTCCATCGACGTCACCATCAATGTCAACAACGTCGACGAGACCGGAACCGTCTCCATGTCTACCACCTGGCCGCGGGAGAGGACTACGCTGTCCGCCTCCCTGACCGATCCGGACGGCTCGGTGTCCGATACCTCCTGGCAGTGGGCCAGGTCTGCCAACGGCTCGACCGGGTGGCGCGACATCGTCAGAGCCAGATCCAACAGGTACACTCCGGTCGTAAACGACGTGGGCAACTACCTCCGCGCGACTGTCACCTATACAGACGGTCACGACTCGGGCAAGGAGGCCGCGGTAGTTTCCACCAATAGGGTTCGTAGCCCCAACAGGCCTGGCTCCAGTCCCCCTCCCTCTCCTACGCCGACTCCGGTGCCCATCACTGTGGTCCCCCCAGGTGTCGGAGATGCGACAGTCCCTCCAGGTCTGCTGTTGGTGATCGGACTCATGGGCATGCTGCTGGTGATCGCGGGGAGCATAGTGGTCCGCGAGCGCAGATCGAACAGGCGACTCTGATTGTCTCTCTGATTCCCAGCATCACGCAGGCCGACTCGAACCCGCCGTTGGCTCGGTCAACATCAGCCCGGCGGAAGGCCCGCCCATCACCAGCGCGCGTGCGTCCCCAAAGCCGCGCCGCTACACGCCTCCCCCGTCATACCTGTATGTGTTAGCTAATTCGTTGACAGATTGGCGTGAGAAGATAGGCCGATCTGGAGACGAAGATGACCGTGACCGGCCCCAAGGCTCGAATGGGGCCGTCCGGCATTGTAAAACTCGAAGTACCGCCCGAGTCCAGTTCTGGCTTCCGGAACCGATTCGTAGGCTCTCAGGTACACCTCCTCGTACTTGACGCTCTTCCACAGTCGTTCGACGAACACGTTATCCTTCCAGCTCCCCTTCCCGTCCATGCTGATCTGGATCTCACTGGCTTTCACTAGGCCGGTGAAGGCATCACTTGTGAACTGGCTTCCCTGATCTGTGTTGAATATCTCCGGCGCGCCGTGGCGTCCCAGGGATTCTTCGAGCGCCTCCACGCAGAAGTCTGTGTCCATTGTGACCGATACCCGCCAGGCCAGCACCTTGCGGCTATGCCAGTCCATCACTGCGGCTAGGTACACGAACCCCCTGGCCATCGGAATGTACGTGATATCCATTGCCCACACCTGGTTGGGCCTGCTCACCTCAAGCCCACGCAGCAGGTACGGATACACAGTATGGCCGGGCCGTCGCCGGCTGGTGTTGGGCTTGCGGTACAGCGCCTCGATGCCCATCCGCCGCATCAGTGTGGCGATGTGTCTACGCCCGGAGGGGAGTCCCTCATGGCGGAGCAGGCCTCGCATCATCCTACTGCCTGCAAACGGATACTCAAGGTGCAGCTCATCGATACGGCGCATCAGCCCGAGACCGGCTTCGCCCACCGGCCGTGGCCGGTAGTAGATGCTCCCGCGGCTGATGCCCACTGCCTTTGCCTGGCGGGCGAGAGGCAGCTTGTGATCGCGGTCGATCATCGCCTTGCGCCCGGCAATCCCGCCTTCGTGAGCGCGGCCTCTAAAAAATCGTTCTCCAACGCAAGCTCACCGATCTTGGCGTGAAGGACCTTCATGTCTACCGACTTTTCAGCCTGCCCTGTCCCGGCGCCAAACAACTGCGCCGCCCGATCCAGCAACTGGGTCTTCCATTGCGTGATCTGGTTCGGGTGCACATCGAACTGGCTTGCCAACTCCGAAAGTGTCCGGTCGCCGCGCACTGCGGCAAGAGCCACCTTCGCCTTGAACTCTGCCGAGTGGTTACGGCGGGGTCGTCTGCTCATCTCTCGCTCCTGTCTCCGAGGGCACTATCATGCCCTCAATCAGGCAGCGATTCCACTTATCCCCTGGTCAGATTTCCGGAGCCACTTCTGTGCGACGCTATAACTAACCCCTCAACATCGTCTCGCTCTGTAACAAAGCCGATTGTTCAGGTGCCCGTATACCAACCCTCTTCATGCTGGATCCCGCCCACAAGAGGACGCCACTTTGCCCTCACGCTGTCTCAGTCGTCGAGCAGTTTAATGCGCTCTTCACTAAGAATCACAGCCCCTTCGGGAATCCCGAGCTTCTCCATTATCTGGAGAGCGTCGTCAATTTGATCCGCGTCGAACAGTCCAATCCGGATGCGGTTTTCGATCTCTCGCACCGATGCCCTGGCTGGGGGTATCCCGCTCTCGATCAAAGCTCTGTCGAGGATGTAGAACCATTCCACCAACTGGTCGAAAGAGTAGTCACCTTGAACGGGTATTATCCGGGCGATCTCGTGACTGCCGTGATACGCTGCGCGGAAGGCCGCCTCCGCAGCGGCCGTCTTGGTCACGTCCAGCATGTAGACGTAGACGATGCTCTTGTCAGTTTTGTGGAAGTAGTAGCCTCCGAATCCCCCTTCGTGATCCCTCGCCACATCGGCTAGCTGTCGATCCGGATTCATCATTTTGCCAGTACTGTCGAACAGGTCCCTGATCACATCCTCTTTGATCTGGTCTAGATCTACAACGTCTAAGTCCGGCGGCGGTTCATCTGCTCTCTGGGCTATTACTGCCGTTGTTCCTACAATCGCCAGCAACGCGATAGTCATGACCGCGAGAAAGGTTTTCTTATTCATCCAAGTGCCACCTTTCGCTGAGTTATAGAGACTTGGTTCTCATTTGCGTGGACAGGCAACAATTACTACCCAGTGCGGTTTCTCTTTTGTCTTATCAGCTTGGAGATCGGTCTTCAGACGCGAATTGCTTCGTCTGGCGAGTCCATATTGCTGCCCGCTCCGTGTCAGGCTAACAATTAGCGTATCAATTCGCCTAACTCCCTATCAAGACGTTTTAGAAGTTTGGTTCTTATGTTATGAAACATGGGTGACACTTTTCAGGTAGGAAGTTTCTGAAGGAGAACATGCCAAACTAAGAGGAGGTACGCCCGATGGTGCAGATCAGAGACCTGACCGAGACAACCGTGGCGTAGTTATGGAAAGAAATATACGCCCACAGTTAGGATAGCCTGAGTGGTTGATCAGAGCCTTCGCATGCTAACAGAGGCTGCGCCCGTTGTCCACGATGTGGAGAGGGAGACCGAGGCTGATGACCGTGAGACGATTCATTGCAGCGCCGCCTCCTGATCTTCAGCCTCCGGTAGCAGGTGGCGTAGCAGCCCCAGCCCGTCGGCAAACCTGAACAGTGCGATGAGGTGCCCCGAGCCCGGCTGCGTCCCCGTGCGCCAGCGGCGCAACATGCGGGCGTCAACGCCCAGGGCGCGGGCCAGGCGGGAGCGGCTCAGGTGGGTGCGGCGGTTCCTCACCCTGGGACTGTGGTGGAAGTAAGCGCTGCGTCATCTCCGCACGATGTTTGCTGAATGAGAGCAAGTGATGTGGGTGGTGAGGTCCCAAAGGTATTGACCTGCCCCCCAAAGACTGGTCCAGCAATAGACTCGTAAACTGGACATGCTGAAAGGGGGTAGTCAATGGCGAGTAAGCAGCGCAGTGTAGAGGAGATAATAGGGAAGCTTCGGGAAGCGGAGGTGGCCCTGGCGCAAGGGGAGACGGTGGCCCAGGCATGCAGGGGTATCGGGGTATCGGACCATACGTTTTACCGATGGCGCCAGCAGTATGGGGGGCTGAGGATAGACCAGGCGAGGCGGTTGCGGGAGATGGAAGCGGAGAACGGACGACTCAGGCGTGCGGTAGCGGACCTGACGTTGGACAACCAGATTCTAAAGGAGGCAGCACGGGGAAACTTCTGAGCCCTGCTCGCCGGCGGAGATGCGTGGAGTTGGCACGGGAACGGTATGGCATCTCTGAGCGGCGCGCTTGCCGGGCGCTTGAGCACCCCCGGTCAACACAGAGGTACACTGCAACAATGGCTGACGACGAGGAGGCCCTGACGATGGCGGTGGTTCGGCTGGCCAGTCGGTATGGACGGTATGGGTACCGGCGGGTGACTGCCATGCTGCAATGGGAGGGATGGAGAGTGAACCGCAAGCGGGTGGAGCGAATCTGGCGACGGGGAGGACTCAAAGTACCAGCCAAACAGCCCAAGCGTGGTCGACTCTGGCTTACTGACGGCTCCTGCGTGCGGCTGAGGCCACAACGACGGAACCACGTCTGGGCATACGACTTTGTGGCCCTTCGTACCAGTGACGGCAAACCCGTTCGTCTCCTGACAGTGGTGGATGAGTATACCAGGGAGTGTCTGGCCATCCATGTGGGTCGCTCGTTACGCTCACCCCATGTCATTGAATGCCTGGGGGACCTCATGGTCCAGCGTGGCGTGCCGGAGCACCTCCGCTCGGACAACGGGCCGGAGTACACCGCCAGGGCGGTGCGGTTGTGGCTCCAAGGGGTGGGAGCCACAACCCTCTTCATCACACCGGGTAGCCCTTGGGAGAATGGGTATGTTGAGAGCTTCAACGGCAAGCTCAGGGACGACCTCCCGGTCCAGGAGATCTTCGATACCCTCTGGGAGGTGCAGGTGCTCACGCAGCAGTGGCACTACAAGTACAACCATGAGCGTCCCCACAGCTCCCTGGGCTACCGCCCTCCTCAAACGACCGTTCTCGTTCTCCAGTCGCTTCAGCCGTCTGGCTTGGTCGATCCTTAGCCCCACGTACTCCGTGCGCCACCGGTAGAAGGTCTGCTGGGTCACTCCTATCTGTCGAGAGGCTTCGGCGACCGTACTCCCCGCCGATATGGTCACCTCCGCCTCTCTGAGCTTGTTGATGATCTGCTCCGCCGTATGTTTCCTCCTTGCCATCTTTACCCTTTTTCTTTCAGGCCCAGGACTAACATTACGCCTGGACCAGTTTTGGGGTGGGCAGGTCAGTCTTGCCCTCCTACTAATTCTTGCGTACAGTATAAACGCAGCATCGACACGAGGAGAGATGATGAAACGAGCAGGCTTGGTAGTGCTAGGGACTATGCTTCTGATCATGTCCACTTACACTGCATATGCTAGTGATTATGGAAGCGACTATCACTGGCATAATGCCTATTACAATTATCAGATCCGCTCTTCTGTACCTTCGGGTTGGCATAACGCCATCAACGAAGCCGCTGAAAGTTGGAACGACAACACCGAAGACATGACATTGGAGGAATACTCATCCTCTTACAAATGGATAATGAAGGGAGAGATGCCCGGAGGCACTTGCACGAGTGCATCTGCTGCTTGTACCGATGTTTATTTGGTTGGTGCCCACATTTCCGTTACCGGCACATCAGATATTACGCTGAACGAGGATGTGTCGTTTGGAACTAACACATTCAATTGTATTCTTGGTTACCCTGACGTACAGGAGACGATGGCACATGAATTCGGACATGCCGCTGGCTGGCTCGGACACACTAATTATGGGGGCTCTATAATGAGGTCCCCTGGTCCCTCAGGATGTTCGCGCCTACCTAGTGAGCACGACATCGACCACATGGACCAGCAAGTAACTGGTCATTAAGGAGAAATCATGAAGCCACGACATCTGATATTCATCATCATTTCTCTGCTAATGCTTTCAACGGTTGCGGCTGTTTTCCAGGTGGCTAGGCCCAGTGTGTCGTCGGGTGCCGGACGTGCCGACACCCCAACGATAGGTGGTCACCAGGCACCCGAAGTTACTATTGAACACCTCCTTGAGAAATCTGACCTCGTGGTCCTAGGTGAGATTATGTTGAAGAGCAGTGGACTGGAATCTTGCTGTCAACAAATCGCCACCCGAATTTCTTCCGATATGCCTCCACCTGTCCGCCGCGTAGACACCCTAACGTTTAATGTTCAAGACACGCTTAAAGGGAGTAGCTCTTCTGAATTGACGATCAAGGTGCAAAAGCCAGGGGGCAATATCATACGCAGTGGTGATGATGAGCTTGCACTCTTGGAGTTTGATGCCGGGCAGGTTTATTTGCTGTTCCTAGTCGAGCGAGATGGACACTACTTGATCCAAGGAGTGTCAAAAGGAAGATGGATCGTCAATGAAGGAATGGCAGAGCAGACAGGCACAGGTGTTACATACGATCCAGCACAACTACGTGAAATGGTCGTTTCCAGCAGCCAATAGTGGAGTGCTTTGATAGGCAAGGCCAAGGTCATTTAGATTGAAAGAGGCTCCGCTCCGTCTCGTCGTTTTGTTGGAAGGCACGCCCATGAACCCCTCATGAGTGTTGTCAATCAGCAAAACTGTGACACTTTGGGACCCGAGAAGATTGTTATTATGAAGAGCTAGGAGTGAGTTCCCTGAGGGTCCTCTCGTCGTGTCCTCGCCGTTCGATCGTCTGGATCTGCACCTCCCTCTTCAACGACGTCGCCGCGCTGAGCAGAGTCCACGTCTGGGCGCGCCCTTCCACCTCCCCTAGTGCTTGTCAAGCTCTCTTTTTCTCTCACAGCTCAACCGGGTATACTGCCTGGTCCGTAGCTACGTCAATTTCTTTCAGCCGGTGATGCAGCTACGGAGTAAGACCCACGACGGGGCCAAGGTTCACAAAGTGTATGATACCGCCAGGACTCCCTACCGAAGACTCTTGGACTCGGCTGTGCTAACTGGGGAGCAGCGAGATGTCATGGCAACCCAGTACCTGAGGCTCAATCCGGTGCGTCTCCTGCGACAAATTAACCAGGCTCTTGAGCAACTTTGGGCGATGGCAAATACTACTTCTGGCCATGAGCCCTCGGTAACATCCTCAAATGAGGCAACGTATGCTCTTCGGTAACAGTTTCTTTTGAGGCAATACGCACCATTGCAAAACATACCGTGAATGCCTATCATGGTGCCTATGGCGAATGATACACTCCCCCGTCCCGTTGGGCCAAGCCTTCAGGACCGTCTCCGGGTCATGCCTGCGGTGGTGGTGACCGGAGCCCCGTCAGACGGGGAAGAGCACCCTAGCCCAGGAGCGCTTAATGCCGGGCGGACGGCGCTTCCCTTCCCTGGACGACCTCGACGTGGTAGATGCAGCCGCCGCGATCCCGAGGCGCTCCTGGGGGGCAGCCAGCAGGTGACCCTCGATGAGGTGCAGCGAGAGCGGACCTTCTGCATGCGGTGAAGCGGGCCATAGACCAGCCGCGCGTCGCCTGGTTGGGGCTGTCTTGGCCGAACAGCACGACGAATGGGCCATCGGCCGACGCTACATGACACCCGTGGCCTACACCATCGACGAAGCTCTACCCGAGGCGGACCTAGAGAAGGCAGCGGCATAGATGTGTTCAACAGGATGGCGCTCTCTCTTACACCACTTTACGGGACGTGACCCATCAGGAGACGAATAACCAAAACCGATGTCGTTGTCAGGAGGCAAGATGGACAAGTACGTACGTTTACCCGCTGGGATGGTAGTAGTTGTAGCGCTGCTAGTCATAGCTGCGTGTGGAGGCAACGAAGGAGAGGCCCGAGAGAACACGCTTGATGAGATCCTCGATCGAGGACACCTCGTCTGCGGCATCAAAGCTGACACCCCAGGCTTCGGCGTGCTCAACCCGGACGGCACGGCCCAAGGTAACGACGTTGAATACTGCCACGGGATGGCCGCGGCTGTCTTCGGAGACAGGAGCAAGGTCGAGTTCAAGGAGGCCACCTCCGCCAACCGCTTCGAGCTGCTCGCGGCAAAAGAGATCGACGTGCTCATCCGCACAACCACTTGGACCGCCAGCCGCGACACCGACCTCAACGTCGCCTTCGCGCCCACCACCTTCTACGACGGCACCGGCATCATGGTGAAGGCGAGCGCCGGACTGTCCAGCGCTAAGGAGCTCGACGGGGCCACTATCTGCATCCTGGACGGCACCAGCACCCAGGGCGCCGTCTCCGACTTCTTCTCCGAACAGGGGCTCACCTACTCTGAGCTCACCTTCCAGGCCAACCCGGAGCTCCGCGGAGCGTTTATCAACGATCAGTGTGACGCCTGGTCCTCCGATAAATCACAGCTGGGCGGTCACCAGTTCACCCTAAAGGCCGACGGGACCGACGCCATCGTGCTCCCCGAGACGCTCTCCAAAGAACCTCTCGGTCCGAGTGTACGCGACTACGACTCGGAGTGGGAAGACGTGGTGCGCTGGGTAGTGAATGGCATGATCATCGCCGAAGAGCAGGGGGTCACCTCGGCTAATATGGGTCAGATGGCGGCGAACCCGCCGAACAACACAGTGGCCCGTCTCCTGGGAGTGGGATTCGACGGAGGTCCTCCTACCAACCTGGGCATCGGACACGGCAAGATCGCCAGCACCTTCATGCAGAGCGTGATCGATCAGGTCGGCAACTACGGTGAGGCCTACAGCCGTACGCTCGAGCAGGTAGGACTCACCCGTGCCGGATCGTTGAACGCCTCCTATCTGGACGGCGGACTGATCTACGCCCCGCCGATGCGCTAAGAGCGCTTTCTGACAAAGACGGGACGTATGGGCGGGCATACCCTGCCCATACGTTGGGTCTCGTGTGATTGTTAGGCGATGATGCAGCGCCTGAAAGACATCTGGTTCAAGAGACGCTCGCGCTACCTCGCGGTCAATCTAATCGTCGGTGCCGCTTCCGGGATCGTCGTGGGCTACGTCAGCTATTCCATAGCCATCAACCTCTTCGATTTCGAGTTCCTCTTCGGGCCTTACGGCAGTCCGGACCGCAGCTCGATCTTCCAGCTCTTGGACGTAGAGGCGAGCGACCCGAGATGGCTGGGGATGCTCAAAGGCGCTGGCAACACTATAGCGGTCGTGGTCTTTGCCATACTCCTCTCCTCCCTGTTGGGCCTGGCCATCGGCGTGGCCCGACTCTCCTCCAATCCCATGGTCAACCGGCTGGGCAAGCTCTACGTCGAGCTGTTCAGGAACCTGCCCCTGCTGCTGATCATGTTCTTCTTCGCCTTCGCGGTGTCCAGGGGACTGCCCAAGATAGAGGAGCGCTCAGGGTGGAGCGGTCTCCTCTACATCAGCAACCGCGGGCTGGCCATCCCCTGGCTCGAGGCCGCCAATTCGCTCTGGTGGCTGTGGCCCGTGGCGTTGCTCGGCACCGCCACGGCCGCGTGGCTCGTGAGGAGGAGCCGTGCGCGTAGAGAGGCATGGACGGGCGAAAGCCTGCACCCGAACGTGTGGGGAACAGCTGTCTTTGTGCTCATAGGGGCGGTGGCATACGCCGCACTGCTCTTCCCGGTGCGCCTAACTCTTCCTAACGTGACTCAATCGGCGTCCGGGTTCTTCTCGTATACCGGTGGCAATCTGCTCGGGTTGGGTTATCTGAGCGCGCTGGTGTCGCTCACCCTCTACTTCAGCGCCTACATCGCTGAGATCGTGCGTGGCTCGATTCAGGCGGTTCCCCACGGCCAGACCGAAGCCTCCGCATCTCTTGGACTATCAACGTACCAGCGCTTCTCGCTGATCATCCTGCCCCAGGCCCTGCGGATCATGATTCCTTCTTTGAACAACGAATTCCAAAACGCCAACAAGGACTCGACGCTTGCGCATGCCATAGCCTACGGCGAGATAGTCCTGATATCCAATAGGATCATCAACAACACCGGGAACCTCCTGCAGACATACCTGTTCATATTCTTCGTTTTCGTCATCACGAACCTCATCATCTCGCTGATCATGAATACGATAAACCGAAAAGTCCAGATCAGATGACGACATCTGCAGCGTATCGCTCCATCGTCTCCAGCTGTCTGACCAGGGCAAGGACAAACCTGTTCAATTCATGGCGTAACTCCGTCCTCAGCTTAGCCACCATAGCGGCTGGCGGTATCGCCGGATTCCTGATGCTGAGGTTCGTTCTGTTCCAGGCCAACTGGGGCCTCGTCGCGATCAACCGAAAGCTGTTCTTCGTCGGCAGTTATCCTGCGGAGGACACCTTCCGGATATGGATATCCCTCTTCATCGTGGTAATTCTGGTTGCCCTTACCTATGGCGTCTGGATCGGAAGATTGCGGCCCTACATAGTGGCGATCGGTGTGGTGGCGGTGATAACTCTCACACTCGGCCTGGGGACCGATCTGCAGATCCAGGAGGGACAGTACACCCAAGAGATACAGTCCGCGGGACAGACCGCAATCGTGAGCGGTGTCCAAAGAGAACTGGTGTGGGAGCGTGGCTGGGCACCCCGCTGGCTCTACTCGCTCTCACTGGGACTCGCAATCCCGTTCGGTACATCTTGGCTGCTACTCGCTGGGCTCTTTGCGGTCCTGATAGGAGGAGCCTGGGCGGGCAGGCTCCTCTCCAGATGGAGAAGCAATCCGATACTGCTTCAGGCGATCGGCGCAGCGTGGGTCCTGCTCATCCCGATGATCGTCTTGCTCCAGTTGGGGGTGTCCAGCAGCCACTGGGAGAGCGCATTCCTCGACCTGCTGGTGTTTGCCGTGGGGGGATTCTTCTCCTTCTTCATCGGTCTCGGACTGGCGTTGGGCCGCACCTCTCCGTACTGGACTATACGGTTCTCCGCCGTCGGCTACATCGAGGTCGTGCGCGCTGCCCCGCTGCTCGTCTGGCTACTGTTCGCCACGTTCCTCGATGACGAGTTCGGACCTATCGGCGAAGCGTTCAGCAACATCGACCTCGTATATCGAGTCATGATCGTTTTTGCCTTCTTCGGCGGGGCCTACATCGCTGAGGTTTTGCGAGGCGGACTCCAGTCCATACCGCGTGGCCAGCATGAGGCGTCTGAGGCGATAGGTCTTTCCGCGGCGCAGAAGTACATCTTCATCATCCTGCCGCAAGCGATCAAGGCGGTTATCCCGGCAATTATCGGGCGCTTCATCGCCCTATGGAAAGATACAGCGCTACTCGCCGCAATATCGCTCGTCAACACACTGGAAAAAGCGAAAAAGATCCTCGGGGGCCAGCCGGACATAGCGGAGGGCGCCTTCTTCGAGATATATATTGTGGTAGGGCTCATATACTGGCTGGTTTCGTATCTGTTATCCCGGCTTGGCGGAGCGGCGGAAACCCGATTAGGACTGGGCACCAGATAACGGACCAGGCTATAGAGAGGACCGACACATGGCCAAGCAGAGTGGCAAAGAGATACTCCGCCTAGAGAAAGTGGTGAAACGCTACGGCGATTTCACTGCTCTGAAAGAAGTCGACGTCTCAGTGATCAAGGGCGAGGTCGTCGTCATCATCGGGCCTTCTGGCTCAGGCAAATCGACCCTGCTCAGGACCATAAATCAGCTCGAGCGACACGATTCCGGCCGGATCGTCGTTGACGGCGTCGAGCTGACGGACGACGCCCGCACTCTCGCCAAGATACGGGCCGACACGGGGATGGTCTTTCAGCAGTTCAACCTCTTCCCGCACCTCACCGTCATGCGCAACATAACACTCGCGCCGCAGAAGGTACGCCATATGCCGCAGAAGCAGGCGGAGGAGCTCGCGCTCCAACTGCTGCGCCGCGTAGGTATACCTGAACAGGCCGAGAAATACCCCGGCCAACTCTCAGGCGGCCAGCAGCAGCGCGTCGCCATCGCCCGCGCTCTCGCGATGAACCCCAAGCTGATGATGTTCGACGAGCCCACCTCCGCGCTCGACCCGGAGATGATCAACGAGGTCCTCAAGGTGATGGGCGAGTTGGCTGCGTCCGGTATGACCATGATCTGCGTTACCCACGAGATGAGCTTCGCAAGGAACGTCGCCGACCGCGTGATCTTCATGGATGAGGGCGAGATAGTCGAAGTCGGAACCTCTGAAGAGTTCTTCACCAGCCCGCGAGAGTCCCGCACCAAACTCTTTCTAAGCAAGATCCTCACCCACTAATTTGCTACTCCAACCCAATCTCCCCTGTAGCAAAGGGCTAGAGGGCCCCGGCCCATTCGTCCTGAGCTTGTCGAAGGCTATTCCTAAGGGCATCGCGCAGGCGTACTCCAGCCAAAACGGCATCAACCGATGTGTTCAGGCTGTCCGAACTCCAGCGAGGGCCCAACTCCCTAACGGGTTCCTACGACCTGCTGGCGCCGGGGATATCACGGCGGTGGAAAAGGTAGAAGGCCAGTCCGCCCAAGACCAGAACGTAGGCCGCAAGCACCAGAAAGGCGTGGAGCTCCCCTTGAGTGGGGCCGGCGAAGCCCTCTGCATCTCCACCACTCTTGAAGACGCCGATATTATAGACCAGCAGGAAGTCCGCCACGTTCTGGAACCAGTCGAAGAGATTGATGAAGATGCCTAGGAAGATCTGCTCCAAGCGCTATCAGTGTCTCATGATTTGTGGTACAACTATTGGGGTATTGGGGGCAGGTCAATGGAACAAACCCGGTGCGCCCGTCGTCTGTAGATGTAAGGAGGCGGACAATGAGCGTGAAGGAGCGACCACGTACGAAACCACCGTGGGCAGTGGGTATTCTGATAGGCTTGCTGGTAGCGGCATTCGTGGCATGCAGCACCGAGCCCCAACCAACAGCAACTCCGGCACCGGGGATACAGACCAGTTCGACCTCCCAGACGTCCTGATCCAATTCGACTACGAGCCTACCTTCTCGACCCCTGAGCGCTTTGCGCCCTTCGGAAGAGTACCCCCATTCACCCTGTTGGAAGACGGGACGCGAATATTTCTGGACGAGGGTAGACGATATGACGAGCAGCGGGTAATGGAAGTGCGCCTTTCAGGGGATGACGTAGAGGCCCTGGTACAGCAGGTACTTGACCTAGGCTTCGAGCGCCTGGAAAACTACTCCGAGCAGTGCCAGAACCTTGACGACGGCACGGGTATGTGCCTCGCCGACGCTTCCTATACAGTCCTGAGAGTCCGTCTCCCCTCCGGCGAGCCTCGCCAGGTCAGGATCTACGCGAACTTCGGTAGCGACCTCCAGGCCCTAGAATCCATTCGCTCTACGCTCAGGGAGTACAGTCACCCGGACGCCCGGCCATACGTGCCCGCGAAGGCCACTCTTTTCATCCGTCCGATGGCCGAGGCTGTGGACGTCACTGTGCTGGACTGGGAGCTGGGTCCAGCTTGGCTGGAGGCCGACGACAAGGGCCGGCAACGGGCCAGGGTGGTGGACGGGGATGCCCTAGCCACGCTGCTGGCGAGCGTTCCCCGCAATGTTGGTGACTTCTTCTTCCAGCACGAGGGCCAGGCCTACCACATGACTCTCGTTCCGTGGCTGCCGTTGGTCGACTTCACGGCCGCTGTGGCTGCCTATTGATACCCTGCTGAAGTCAAATCTAGACTCGGGACCTTAGCTGAAAGGTGAGGGCCACAGTGTCAAAACTTGTTGTGATCTTGGCGATGGTGCTGTCTCTGACATCGGTAGCTTGTGGCGGGAGCGAGGTGGTACAAGGAAAGGTGGACCACAACGGGGTCACCGGAGTGACGGAGGGCAAGGGTTCTACCATCCTGCGAAACGTTCCCGCCTACGATCAAAATGCGGTTGACGACAGACCGTCCATCCGGGTGAAAGATCAGGATTTCCAGGGATTTTTCACCTCCAAGGATGAGCACGCCGTCATCACCGTCGAGATGGAGAAGGAGCTGCGCCAGAAGTACTCGGACATCAGCTACATAGTGCACGTCGATGGCGACCAAGGTACCCAATCCTACTTCGTTAGCCGTGAGGTCTTTAACCGTATCTTGGTGGACAGGCCCGTGCGATTTTAGGCTTCGGGAGCTCCGATACCGACCATAACCAAGCTGCTAGAGCCCGGGGAGCTGTGGGGCCTGACTTGGTTGTAGGCCCGCCAGTACCGTTCCGTCAGAACCCTCACCTCCAGCAACGTGTAGAAGATCTCCCTATCCAGCAACTCGTCCCTCAGCTTGCCGCTGAAGCTCTCGATGTAGCCGTTCTCCCACGGTGACCGGGGCTCGATGTACAGCGTCCTGGCTCCCACCCTATCAACCCACTCACGCACAACCCTGGCCGTAGACTCCGGTCCGTTGTCCAAGCGAATGTGGTCCGGCACTTCCCTGAGCATCATCGGCAGACCGTATGCTGCGGGCAGCCCGGATCGCCAGACACTCCAGACGTCGACGACCTCCGCGCCGCCGATGATTCGGGCGGGTTCCTGGACGACGCGCAGTCCGCCGCACCCGCTCCCAAGTAATGAGGACTCTCTGAGATCGCCTGACCGACTCGCTATATAGAGACCTCCCAGCGAAAAGTTCGCAGTTCAGTACACTTAGGCCCACCAACTTGGTGTAATGGCAAGAAATCTGCCAAAGTGGCGTTCACGCTCCGCGTATATGCTAAATGACCCACCTAGGTTAGCCCTTTTGAGACTCGTGTGACCAGTGAGAGGGCAAGTAGTTCCTTAGGTGCCTTTGGTAACACACCAAGTAGGGGAGGAACCATGTATGGGGCTGTTGGTAAGACGAACCTGCTGACTACCGTCAGCCTCCATCACATAGATTTCGAAGTCTCCATCTCTGTTGGACACAAATGCGATCTTGTCACTATCGGGAGACCAGGCAGGCTCCATGTCCACGGCAGGGCTGTCGGTGAGCCGAATACGATTTCCTCCGTCGATATCCATCACGTAGATGTCGCGGTTGCGGCCTTCCGCTGACCAGAAAGCAATCTTGGTCCCGTCTGGGGACCACGAGGGATCGGCGTCTCCCGATGGACTCTGGGTGAGGTTGACGAGGTTTCCTCCGTCGGCATCCATCACGTAGATCTCGCCGTTGCCATCCCTAAACGAGGTGAAGGCAATCCTACCACTGTCAGGAGCCCAAGTTGGTTGGCTGTCCCTAGCAGGATTGTTAGTCAGGTTGACCTGGTCAGCACCATCGGCGTCTACCACATAGACCTCACTGTCATTCTCCGTGTCTAACTGGAAGGTAATCTTGGTGCCGTCAGGGGACCACGAAGGGAAGGCATACCCAGCGGAACTCTTGGTGAGATTCGTCCGGTTGGAGCCATCAGCATCCATAAGGTATATGTCTTGGTTCTCGCCCGTAAACGAGACGAACGCGATCTTGGTTCCATCGGGCGAGCAGGTAGGAGCAAAGTCTGCTGCAGGGTTCCTAGTGAGATTGGTCTGGTTAGCGCCATCGGCGTCCATCACGTAAATTTCTGTAGGGTAAAGTCCCCAAACAGCCACCTGTGAGAGAATGGTGGCATGGGACGGAAGATTGGGTGCCCTCGATGTCAACACGCCAAGAGCTGGAGCATTCGGCGAGGTAAGAGTCGTTGTGCAGCCTGCCACTACGAGTGGGTGCCCAGGGCGCTGCCGCTTCGGTTGTCGCCAGGGGAGTGGCGGCGACTGTTGCGCTGGTTCGTCTTGGGGCAGAGTGCCGAGGTGATTGCCCAGGAGGCCCGCCTGGAGCGAAAGCGAGTCCTGCGAGCCCTGATCGTGGTGCGCCAGGCCATGGTCCGGGACGTTCCCCATGTCTTCTCCGGCGTGGTGGAGGTCGACGAGACCTACCTGGGAGGTTCCTGGCGCAACAGGCGCCTGGCAAAGCGTGTTCAGGGCACGAAGCGGGGCCGTGGAACCACTAAGCAAGCTGTCTTTGGGATCCTGTGTCGAGGTGGCCTGGTGTGGGCGCACGTGGTACCTAACGTGGAAGCCAAGACGCTGCTGCCGCTCCTGCACCAACGCGTGCAACGTGGCTCCATCGTCTGCTCGGACACCTTTACCAGCTACACGGGCGTCGCAGCGGGGGGCTACGTCCACCGGCTTGTGGTCCACAGCCAGGCGTTCAGCGATCGGCAAGGGAGCCACGTCAACGGCTTGGAGGGCTTCTGGGGTTATCTCAAGCGGCGTCTGGCAGCCAAAGGGGGAGTCCGCCGAGAACGGCTGCCCCTCTATCTTGCTGAGTATGTCTGGCGCTACAATCATCGGCGTCTGTCGGGACCAGAACAGGTTAAGACATTGTTCAAGCTGCTTCAAAGCTAATCCGGTGGCTAAAACGGGACTTTACCCTACATTTATTGGCGTCTCTATCTGACTGGAAAAGTATGCGGACCGCCGTGCTTGGAGTTGAAGTAGGCGGAGTAGTTGGGGTTGGTTCTGGAGTGCTACAGGCCAGGAGCGATAATAGACCTACAGCGATAGCAGGTGCACAACGTTTGGCTGCTCGCATGTTCGGATAATACTGGAGCGGCTACTTGCCGCCAAGTTATGTTGCTAATTGAAGCCGAAGCTCAAGCACAGGCTGAGTTTTGGCTTCAATACGGCATGGCCCACTCGATTTCACTAATGCAGCACGTCCTCTTCGTCTGCGTCCATAACTCGGGTCGGAGCTAGATGGCGTGGCGGCGGAGTCGGCGGGAGGCTATGCGACTGTCCTCTGAACGGCGTATACTTTACAGTCCCCGTCCCCTGGGACATGGCCAGCCGTTTGTTACACCTTTGAGGGCACTGGATGTATCCAAGTAGAGGGGACTAACGCTCTCGGCATGGCGCCTCGTTGGATTGGAGCGAGGGGCCACACATCGGGCATTGCAAGGGAGGGATATGCCGGACGCAACGCTTGACGAGTTGTGCATTAACACGATGCGGTTCCTGGCCGTGGACGCGGTGGAGAAGGCCAAATCCGGCCATCCCGGCGCGCCCATGGGAGCGGCATCCATGGCCTACGTGCTGTGGGACCGGTTCCTCAAGCACAACCCCGGCGATCCAGCGTGGCCCGACCGGGACCGCTTTGTTCTGTCGGCGGGCCATGCATCGGCTTTGCTCTACGTCCTTCTTCACCTCACGGGGTACGACCTGCCGCTGGATGAGCTGAAGCGGTTCCGGCAGTGGGGGAGCAGGACGCCCGGCCACCCGGAGTACCGCCTGACCCCTGGCGTTGAGACGACCACGGGGCCGCTGGGCCAGGGGTTCGCCAACGGGGTGGGCATGGCCATCGCTGACCGGTGGCTGGCGGAGCACTACAACCGTCCGGGGCACGAGGTCATGGGCCACTACACCTACGCCATCGTGTCCGACGGCGACCTTCAGGAGGGTGTTGCCTCGGAGGCGGCGTCGCTGGCGGGCACGCTGCGGCTGGGCAAGCTCATCTACCTCTACGACGACAACGGCATCTCCATAGAGGGCGACACCGATATCGCCTTCACCGAGGATGTGGGCCAGCGGTTTCGGGCCTACGGGTGGCACGTCGTGGGTGCCGTCGATGGGATGGACACCAAGGCAGTGGACTCAGCCATCCGAGCGGCGCAGGCGGAGACGGGTCGCCCGAGCCTGATCATCTGTACGACGGTCATCGGCTACGGAAGCCCCAACAAAGCGGGCACGGGCTCGGCCCACGGGGAGCCGTTGGGGGAGGAGGAGTCGCGACTGGCTAAAGAGCGCCTTGGGTGGCCGTACACTGAGCCCTTTTCGATACCCGAGGAGGCCCTGGCCCACTTCCGCCAGGCGCGGGAGCGTGGCCGTCATCAGCAGGACAAGTGGGAGGCCACCATGGAGGCGTACCGGCAGGCCTACCCGAACGAGGCACAGGCGTTTGAAGAGACGCTGCGCGGGGAGCTGCCGGAGGGCTGGGATGCAGATTTGGCAGGGCTGTTCAAAGGGGGAGACAAACCTATCGCCACCAGGGAGGCCTCTGGCCGAGTGATGAACGCCATCGCTGAGAGGGTACACGGCTTCATCGGTGGCTCGGCGGACCTGGCGCCCTCCACCAAGACGCTCCTCAAGGACCGCGGGGACTACGGTCCCGAGGACTACGGCGGGCGCAACATGCACTTCGGTGTCCGGGAGCACTCCATGGGAGCCGTCGCCAATGGCATGGCCATCCACGGCGGTATCATTCCGTATACCGCTACCTTCCTCCTCTTCTCCGACTACATGCGACCGCCCATGCGGCTTGCCGCTCTGATGGAGCAGCGGGTGGTCTATATATTCACCCACGACTCGGTTGGCATGGGGGAAGACGGCCCGACGCACCAGCCCATCGAACAGCTGATGGGGCTGCGGACCGTCCCCAACCTGGTGCTGCTACGACCCGCGGACGCCACCGAGACCGTGGAGGCGTGGAGGGTGGCGCTGGAGCGTCACGGGCCAACGGCCCTGGCGTTCAGCCGTCAGAACCTTCCGGTGCTGGACAGGGGTCAGTTGGCCCCGGCGGACGGTGTGCGGCGGGGCGGATATGTGCTCTGGGAGGCGACGGCACGGACGGATGTTATCCTCATCGGCACCGGGTCGGAGGTGCACATTGCGCTGGAGGCGGGCGTGCAGCTTCGGGAGAGGGGCATTGCCGCCCGCGTGGTGTCGCTGCCGTCGTGGGAGCTGTTCGATGCCCAGCCGAAGGAGTACCGCAACGGCGTTTTGCCCCCGGATGTGCTGGCACGCGTGTCGGTGGAGGCGGGCACGCCGATGGGCTGGGAGCGGTATCTGGGCCTGGACGGAGCTGCCATCGGCGTGCCCCACTTCGGGGCCTCCGCGCCCGGCGGAGTCTTATACGAGCAGTTTGGACTGACGGCCCAACATGTGGTCGAGGAGGCTGAGCGACTGGTGGCGAAACGGGCGGAGTGAGCCTGGTGGCCTTGGGAGCCAACCAGGGCGGCGGGGTGCACGGGAAAGGAGAGACGTAGCCATGGAACTGGGAATGATAGGTCTGGGCCGCATGGGCGGCAACATGGCCCAGCGGCTTCTCCAGGGAGGACACCACGTGGTGGCCTACGACCCTCAGGCGGAGGCGGTCCAGACCGTGGTCCGGCAGGGGGCCGTGGGCGCCTCCTCCATCGCCGACCTGGTAGCGAAACTCGCCAAGCCCCGAGCGGTGTGGGTCATGGTCCCCGCCGGGGAGCCGACGGAGAGCACCGTGAATGCGGTGGCGGACGCACTTGCTCCGGGCGATGCCGTCATCGACGGTGGCAACTCCAACTACAAGGAGAGTATGCGCCGGGCGGCGGCGCTCAAGGAGCGTGGGATCGCTTTCCTGGACGCGGGCACCAGCGGCGGCGTGTGGGGGCTTACCGAGGGCTACAGCCTGATGATAGGGGGTGACCCCGGTGTATTTCGACGGCTGGAGCCGATCTTCCAGACCCTGGCGCCGGGCTCCGACAAGGGGTATGGCCACGTTGGTCCCGCGGGCGCGGGCCACTTTGTCAAGATGGTCCACAACGGCATCGAGTACGGGCTGATGCAGGCGTACGCGGAGGGGTTTGAGCTGATGGAGGCCAAGAGTGAGTTCAACCTGGACCTGGCGCGGATCGCGGAGATCTGGCGGCACGGCAGCGTGGTCCGCTCCTGGCTTCTGGACCTGACCGCCGTGGCTTTGGGAGACGACCCGAAGCTGGAGAGCCTTGAAGGCTACGTGGAGGACTCGGGGGAGGGCCGCTGGACAGTGCAGGAGTCGATTGAGCTATCGGTGCCGACGCCGGTCATTTCCCTTTCGCTGCAGGCGCGGTTCCGCTCTCGCCAGGACCAGCCCTTCGGGCCCAGGCTGCTGGCCGCTATGCGCAACCAGTTTGGCGGCCACGCCGTCAGACGGGCGAAGTAGCTTCAAAAGGTGGCTAGGTCGTAAGAGGAGCGAAGTGAATTTTCACAAAGAACAAGGCTAATGGCCAGGCTGTGAAGGGAGGAAGCAATGGCTGAGGAGACCACCACCATCGTCATCTTCGGTGCTTCCGGTGATCTGACCCGGCGGAAGCTGATACCGGCGCTCTTCGACCTGTTCTGCAAGAGGCGGTTGCCGGAGAGCCTGCGTATCGTCGGTTCCTCCCGCTCGGCGTACTCGGACGACCAGTTCAGGGAGCTTGTGTGGCAGGGCGTACAGGAGTTCAGGGGGCCAGCGACGCACGGAGAGGACTGGGAGACGTTTGCCAGGAGCATCTTCTACTTCCCTGGAAACCTGGGCGAGCTGGAGCATCACACCCGCCTGAAGCAGCGCTTGGAGGAGATGGAGGGTGGAGCACCAAGGGCCAACCGGCTGTTCTATCTCTCCACCGCCCCCGAGCTGTATGAGCAGGCGATCCGGAACCTGGGAGCATCGGGGCTGGCCCAGGAGGATACGGGCTGGCGAAGGGTGGTGATAGAGAAGCCCTTTGGAAACGACCTTGCATCCGCCCAGGCGCTCAACGGGGTGGTGCACCAGGCATTCGAGGAGCGCCAGGTGTTTCGCATCGATCACTACCTGGGCAAGGAGACTGTCCAGAACCTGCTGGTGTTCCGCTTTGCCAACGCCATCTTTGAGCCCCTGTGGAACCGCAACTACGTGGACAATGTGCAGATCACCGTGGCGGAGAAGATAGCGGTGGGTGACCGTGGTGGCTACTACGATCAGTCCGGCGTTGTGCGGGACATGGTGCAGAACCACCTGCTCCAGCTACTGACCATAGTTGCCATGGAGCCACCCGGCACTATGGATGCCGAGTCGCTGCGGAACATGAAGGTGGATGTGCTCAAGGCCATCCGTCGGGCGGCTCCGGCGGAGGCTGCACTGAACACCGTACGTGGCCAATACCTGGGTTATCTGGACGAGAAGGGAGTGCCGCCAGAGTCTAACACCGCCACCTACGCCGCCCTCCGTCTGTATGTAGACAACTGGCGCTGGCACGGAGTGCCCTTCTACATGCGCTCCGGGAAAGCCATGGAGGCCAAGGTGTCAGAGATCATCATCCAGTTCCGCCGTCCGCCTCACGGGATATTCGGTCTGAGGCCCGGCCAGGAGCTGACCTCCAACACGCTCTCCATCTGCCTGGAGCCGGACGAGGGGGCGCACTTGCAGTTTGAGGCCAAGACCCCGGGTGAGGGGATGAGTATGCGGTCGGTGGATATGGAGTTCCACTATCAGTCGTCATTCCGAGACCAGGCGATCCCGGAGGCCTATGAGCGGTTGCTCCAGGACACCCTGGAGGGGGACGCTTCCCTGTTCATCCGAAGCGACCACATTGAGGAGGCGTGGCGTATCGTCGATCCGTTGCTGCGGGCGTGGGAGAGGCCGGGCCCCTCGGTGGCGCACAAGTACGCGCAGGGCTCGTGGGGGCCAGAGGCCGCGGACGCACTCCTGATGCAGGACGGGCGCTCCTGGCGGCGGGTGTGCGGCGAGCACCTGGATGGCCACGCCTGAGCTCCATATCCTCTCCACGGCTGAGGATACCGCAGGTGCGGCGGCGGAGTACGTGGCTGCGCTGGCCAAGAGGCGGGTAGAGGAGAAGGGCAGCTTTAGCATCGCTCTTTCCGGGGGTAGCACGCCGCGGAGGCTCTACGAGCTGCTGGCATCGCCGCCGTACGTGGACAGCGTGGCCTGGGAGCGTTGGAGCGTCTTCTGGGGCGACGAGCGGTGCGTCCCTCCCGACCATGAGGAGAGCAACTATCGCATGGCAAGGGAGGCGTTGCTCGATCGTGTATCGATCCCCGCTGAGCAGGTCCACCACATGCGGGGTGAGGCACCGCCGGAGGAGGCCGCCGAGGAGTACGAGGGCACCGTCCGCCGGGCGCTAGGTGCCGGGAAGCCGATGATCGACCTGGTCCTACTGGGCCTGGGCGAGGACGGACATACCGCCTCCCTCTTCCCCGGCTCCGATGCACTACGGGAGCAACAGCGATTGGTGGTAGCCACCTGGGAGTCACACTTGCAGGCACACCGGCTCACGTTCACCCTGCCGCTCATCAACGCCGCGGAGCAGATCGCCTTCCTGGCCGCCGGCGAGTCCAAGGCTGGGGTGCTCAGACAGGTGCTCCAGCCGGGCTCCGACGACCCTGCGCTTCCAGCCGCGCTGGTCCGTCCCGAGTCCGGGGGCGTCCACTGGTTTGTTTCACGTTCCGCGGCGGCGGACCTGAAGAGGTAGCGGTATGATGGACTCGGAGGCTGTCTCTTCAGGGCTGGACGCAGAGGATATTCCGTTCATCACCACCGACCAGATGCGTGAAGTGGACCGCATCATGGTGGAGGAGTACGGCATCTCCCTGGTGCAGATGATGGAGAACGCCGGTGGGAACCTGGCAAGCCTGGCACGGAGCCGGTTTCTTGACGGAAATCCAGCGGGCCACCGGGTGCTGGTGCTGGCGGGGAGAGGGGGCAATGGCGGCGGCGGCCTGGTGTGCGCGCGGCGGCTGCATACCTGGGGCGCTCGGGTGCACGTTTGGCTTGCGACCCAGGCCTCTCAGCTGGCTGAAGTGCCCCGTCACCAACTGGCCATTCTTGAGCGCATGCACCTTCCTGTGCAGGAGGCCGGCGCTCAGGTTGAGCTGCCACCGGCCGACCTGATCATCGACGCGCTCATTGGGTACAGCCTGCGGGGAGCACCGGGCGGGACGGCGGCGGAGCTTATAAGGGCCGCCAACGGCCATGACGCTCCCATCCTTGCGCTGGATGTTCCCAGCGGCCTGAATGCGACCACCGGCGCAGCCGGCGACCCGGCCATCCACGCCACGGCCACCATGACGCTAGCCCTTCCGAAGGAGGGGCTTCGTGCGGCAGCGGCCAGGGAGCAGGTGGGTGAGCTCTACCTGGCGGACATAGGTGTGCCGCCGGAGGTCTACGCAAGCCCTGCCATTGGCGTGAGCGTTGGCCCGATCTTCGCCACGGACGGCATCGTCCGGCTGTGGTGAACGGGACGGAAGCCGTCGTTTCAGTGTCTGGGCATTTTTACCTATTCAGATTAGGCCAAGAGCCTCATTCAACACCGCGTCGGGATGCCTATACTGGGCGGGTGCGCTAGTACGAATGGTGGATGCCCTAATAGGCCGTAAGGATGATAGACCCATCGACCTACTTGCCTGCGATAATCAGCCGCTCTGCCGATGACGCACGCGATCTGGCGGGATAGTGTATCGCAACAAAGGGAAGCAATCCTGGCATCTAAGAAGGCCGTAGAAAATGACAGGAGCGGCCACACTCAATATAGCGGTAAACCGGATGTGTATAATGTTGCAGCCAAAGCAGCTAAAGCGAGTCCTGTACAGGAAGGGTTGGTGACATGGAAGAGCTGATCATTGCCGCCCAGGGGATTCATAAGACCTATGACACCGGTGCGCTCCAGGTCCACGCTCTGCGCGGGGTAGACCTGAACGTAAGGCGGGGCGAGATGGTGGCCATTATGGGGCCCAGCGGCTGCGGCAAAACTACCCTTCTGAACTGTCTCTCAGGGCTGGACGAGATCGGCGCGGGGCAGGTGCTCATCGATGGCGTGGTGCTCCATAACCTGCCAGACGACGAGCGCAGCGAGTACCGGGCGCGCCGGATGGGCTTTGTGTTCCAGCTCTACAACCTTCTTCCCGTCCTCAGTGCGGTGGAGAACGTGGAATTGCCGCTGCTGGTCTCCGGCATCGGCGCTAGGGAGGCCCGAGGGAGATCGATAGAGATGCTGGATTCGGTTGGGCTGGCGGACCGTGCTTACAATATACCCGCCGAGCTTTCAGGAGGAGAGCGACAGCGGGTGACCATCGCCAGGGCCCTGGTGAACGAACCTGCCATCGTATGGGCCGACGAGCCGACGGGCGACCTAGATAGCGAGACCGCGGGAGAGATCATCGATCTGATGGTTGGGCTGAACCGCACCAATGGCCAGACCTTCGTGTTGGTGACCCACGCTCGGGAGGTGGGGGAGCGGGCCCACCGCATTGTGAGTATGCGGGACGGGGCGATCGTGGACGATGGCGGCGGGCCTGGCGTCCTGTCCTCGAAAGAGGCACAGCCGGCTGAAGGGGCCGGTGAGTAATGGAGGAGCTCTTTGGCCTTTCGCTGAACGTCTGGGTAGCTGTGCTCCTGGCCATCTTTCTGCCCACCCTGGCCGTGGTTGCCGTGTTGGCGCTGCGGAACCGTATCATGCTCAAGCTAGGTCTGCGGAACATACCGCGCAGGCTGGGCATGACGGTCCTTATCATCGTGGGCGTGATGCTCAGCACCGTCATCATGTCCGCCGCCCTGGGCACCGGGGATACCATCAGCTTCTCCATTCGTCATGAGACCCTCAAGGCGCTGGGGCCCATCGACGAGATCATCGTCTCCGCCAGGGCCGGCTCCGAGGACAGCTTTGGTGCCAGCTCCTACATATCGCTCGACCGGTTCCGGCAGATCCAGAGAGAGGTGGCCGAGCTGCCTCTGGACGGCCTGACGGCGCAGCTAGCCGAAACGGCGCCCACGGTGAGCGTGACGACCTCTCTTAGCGAAGGCCGAATGAGGGTTGTGGGCATCGATCCGAACCTTATAGAGGGGTTTGGCCCATTCACGTTGACCACGGGGGAGGAGGTCCGGCTGGAGAACCTGGCGGATGGAGAGGCATATATCAACGACTGGGCGGCCGATGAACTAGAGGCAGAGGCCGGACATGACCTGCGGATGATCGTGGGCAACGGCTCTCTCCTGATCAAGGTGAAGGGTGTGGTAAATCGAGGTGGCCTCGCCGGGAGTGATCCCACCTTGATTCTTCCCCTGGAGCGCGCCCAAGGCATATTCGGCAGGGCTGGCCAGGTGAACCTCATCGTCGTCTCCAACCAGGGGGATGCGCTTAAGGGGGAGGGCCTGAGCGATGAGGTGACGCAGGAGCTGCGGGTGCTCTTCAGCGACAGGGAGGTGATCTCCAAACTCAAGGGGCTGCTGAACAATGAGGCGGTTCTTCAGGCGCTGGCAGAGGAGGAGGTGTCCTTGTCGGACCTTCTCCAGGCCGATGTAGCCGAGCTGCGCGCCGAGCTGCAGCGCGCGGAGGTGACGGATGAGCTGGTCAGCCTCCTGGGCGACCAGGATGTCAACCGGATTGTCCTGGAGGTGCTTGAGTTGGAGGAGCTCCAGGAGATCGAGCAGGAGGCGGTGACGCTGTTTGCGGAACGTGCCGAGTTCTTCGTCTTCGATGTGAAGCACGACTTCCTGGGGGCGGCGGACGATGCGGGGAGCGGCATAACCGCTTTGTTCCTTTTTTTCAGCCTCTTCTCCATCACGGTGGGCATTCTGCTGATCTTCCTCATCTTCGTCATGCTGGCGGCGGCGCGGAGGTCGGAGATGGGGATGGCGAGGGCGGTGGGGGCCAAGCGGGGCCACCTGGTGCGGATGTTCCTCTTTGAGGGCACGGCCTATGCCCTGGTGTCCGCCGCCGTTGGCGTTGTGCTGGGCCTGGCCATAAGCGCACTCATAGTGGCGGTGGTGAACCGGCTGATCGCCGGATTTGATGTGAACTTTCAACTTACCCGCCACTTCCAGGCGCGCAGCGTCATCATCGCCTACTGCCTGGGGATGGTCATAACGTTCGGTACTGTTGCCTTCTCATCCTACCGGGTGAGCCGACTCAACATCGTTGTGGCCATCAGGGGACTGCCGGAGGCCCTGGCCGTCCCGATAGAGGCATCCTTCCTTGTGAGGCTGATGTTCCTGCCCAGAGCGGTGGTACGCCCTTTCATTTTTATTTATCGCGGTGTCAGGTCACTGCGCCGGAAGGGGTTGGGCGGTCTGGCACGGGGTTTGGGCCTTGCGGTCCTCTGGGTCGTCGTTTTCCCCATCTGGATTGTGGATGTAGTGGTTGCGGCGTTTCGCTTCCTCTGGCCCTACCTGCTCCGCGGCTGGCTGACCTTCCTGATCGGCCTGCTGCTGATGGTGATGAGCGCTGTTGCCTGGGAGCGGGTATCCTACTTTGGCGCCGGCGTTTCCCTGGCGGTCATTGGGCTTGGGCTGATGCTCAGGACGGGCCTGAAGCGCACCTCCCTACGGGCGGATGTACGGGACAGGGTTGCCTTTACTTTCATGGGGGTGGTGATGCTGGTCTTCTGGTCGCTGCCAATGGACACCTTTGACAGCATTACCGGCGAGCTGGCGGGAGACTTCGATGTCATGTTCGTGTCCGGCATTGCGATGGTGGCGGCGGCGGTGTGGACGGTCATGTACAACGCCGACCTTCTGGTGAGGGCGCTCTCCTTTGTCACCGGGCGTGTGGGCAAGCTGCGCCCCGTCCTGGTAACGGCGGTTGCCTACCCCATGAGCGCCAAGTTTCGCACCGGCCTCACCCTGGCGATGTTTGCGCTGGTCATCTTTACACTCATGGTGATGTCGGTCCTCACCAACAGCTTCAACGCCTCATTCTCTAGTGACCTGGAGACGGTGGTTGGTGGCTGGGACATTCAGGGCGAGGTGAACCTCAATACCCCCATCGAAGATATACGCCAGGCCATTCAGGAGGAGCCGAGGCTGCGCATCGAGGATTTTGAGGCCATAGGCGGCTTCACCAAAATAGACGTTGAGGTTCGCGAGGTGGGTGGGGAAGACCAGCGATGGCGCGGATATGCGGTGCGCGCCGCCAACGACGACTTTCTTGAGGCAGCAGAGTACAAACTGAAGTTGATTGCCAACGGCTACGGTAACACCCCCGAGGAGGTCTGGCAGGCCTTGCGGCGGGATCCCACCCTGGCAGTAGTCGAGGGCATTGCGCTGCCAACTCGGCCAGAGGAGCAGGGTGATGATCAGTTTCGGCCCTTGCGGTTCAACGATCTCTTTTATGAGAACGAGGAGATGTCGCCTGTAGATATCGAGGTCAGGGAGCCGCGCACGGGTGCGGTAATCCAGCTCACGGTCATTGGTGTGCTGGATAGGATCCACGAGTCCTTCGATGAGAACAACGGCATGCTGGTCTCCAAGGCCGCCGTGGATGACGCTATTCCATTCCCTGTGCCCATCAGCACCTACCAGTTCAAGGTCGTTGAAGGTGCAGACATGGAGCGGATCGCCAAGGACCTTGAGGCCGCCTTCCAGCAGCATGGCATGGAAGCGGTGGTATTGGAGGAACTGTTCGAGCAGGGGCTGGCCGCATTCCGCGCCTTCATCAATATCTTCATCGGCTTCATGGCCCTGGGCCTGGTGGTTGGAGTGGCGGCCCTTGGCGTGATCAGCACCCGTGCGGTGGTGGAGCGGCGGCAGCAGATCGGGGTGCTGCGGGCCATTGGGTACAAGCGGCGTATGATCCAGCTCAGTTTCCTGCTGGAGTCCTCCTTCATCGCCCTGTTTGGGACGGCCATAGGCGTGGTCCTGGGCCTCATACTCTCCTACAACGCCATCGCGGACATCCGAGCCGAGGAGGGAGAAGAGAACCTGCGATGGGTTGTCCCTTGGCTCCAGATCATAGTAATCGTCGCGGCGACCTACCTGTTTGCTCTGCTGGCCACCTACCTGCCCGCCCGGCAGGCCTCCCGGATATACCCGGCGGAGGCGCTGCGTTACGAGTAGTGCCCAGGACACAGGGTTGGCATCACACGCTGTTGTGAGCACTACAAGGGCCGCTATCATCAACTGATAGCGGCCCAATGCTTGGAAAAGTGGAGCGGGGGACGGGACTCGAACCCGCGACCATCTGCTTGGGAAGCAGAGACTCTACCAGCTGAGTTACCCCCGCCCTTTTGCGTTGCCATTGTAGCAAGCCCGGCATCCGCTGTCGACGACGGCCTGAGTAGCGGACCGGAGGCGTTTGGAGGTATGTCCGCTTGCCCTTCTCATGGGGCCGTTTCTGGATTATCCTTCGCTACGGCGCAACGGTCTCGGATCAGACGTAGGGTTGGTACTCCAGAAAGAGAGGTGAGCGGTGCAGATCGATATCCGTGTTCCCCCATTCGCTCCTATTCCGGAGGTGGTCGACTTCACGCGCAGGTGTGAGGAGGCGGGCTTCGCCGGCGTGGGTTTCGTGGACTCCCAGCTGCTGCTGCGGGACGTTTTCATGGCAATGGGGCAGGCCGCCGCGTCTACGTCACGGATACGGCTGATGCCCGCCGTCACTAACCCCCTGACCAGACATGTGTCGGTCCTTGCCTCGGCGGCCAAGAGCGTTGGAGACCAGGCTCCGGGCCGCGTGGAGGTCTGGATAGGCCGGGGATTCAGCTCCGTGAACATCGTGGGGCTTCCGTACGCTACGGTGAGGCAGATGCGAGAGACGGTGGTGGACCTGAAACGGCTTCTGGCGGGCGAGTGGGACGTGTTTCCGGGGGTCCACAGCAGGATGAGGCACGGCGGCGGCTCGCCGGTCCCTGTCTACATCGCCGCCAGCGGACCGAAGGCCCTGCAACTGGCCGGTGAGATTGCCGATGGCGTTCTGCTCAGCGTGGACCTGACACCCCAGGCGCTGGAGTGGGGGCGTCAAATGATAGCGGAGGGAGCCGAGCGGGCGGGCCGCAACCCCGCGGAGGTGGAGGTGATCCTTGCCGTGCGGACCACCATTCGTGAGGACGCGGAGGAGGCGCGGGCGTGGGCAAGTCCCCTGTGTGCGCAACGGCTCAGGAATAAGGCGTGGCTTGAGGAGATGGGGATAGATACGGGCGGGCTACAAACGCCTCCGGGGCTTGGGCAGCTCTACCCCGACCTCTTCCATGCCGAGGATTGGAAGAGGGCGATAGAGATCTCATCTATCATTCCGAAAGAGGTGCGTGCTACGATGAGCGACGCCATTGGGCTTATCGGGGACCCGCAGCATTGCCTGAGACGTCTCAAGGAGCTCCGTACCGCCGGCTTCGACCATATCTTCTTGCAGGTGATGGGCACCTACCTTTTTCCGGAAGCGGAACTTCAGATATTTCGAGAGACGATAGGCCCGGCGCTTGCGGATGGTGCCTAGCCGGCGTTGCGCTCGTTGGCCGGACCGGTGGCCTGTGGGCTTGCGAGGGGTGGCGTATAATTCAGGGTGGTGTTTTTCTCCATCCGGTGGACTCTCCATGAATGACTACACTGCCCGGGAATATGACGGCGGTGGAGGCTGTCGTTGGAGCTACCTGGGTCGCCTGGACTACCGGGAGGCGTGGGAGCTTCAGCCGGCGCTGGTTGAAGCGCGACGTGCGGGTGAAGCAACTGACTCGCTGCTGCTGCTGGAGCACCCACCGACCTACACTCTGGGCAGGCGAGGCACCGAGTCCCACCTGCTAACGCCCCGGCATCGATTGGAAGAGCGGGGGGCCGTGGTCCTGGAGGTTGATCGTGGTGGCGAGGTGACCTACCACGGGCCCGGCCAACTGGTGGGCTACCCGATCATCGACCTGCAAGGCAGGGGGGGGCCGAGGCGGTACGTTCGGGCCCTGGAGACGGTGCTCATCGGGGCCCTTCAGCTGCTCGGCGTCCAGGCGGGGCGAATCGACGGCCTTACGGGCGTTTGGGCCGGCGGTGGGAAGATAGCAGCCATTGGCGTGAGGATCAGCCGGGGAGTCACCAGCCACGGCTTTGCGCTGAACGTTGCCGGAGACCTCTCCTGGTTTCAGCACATTATCCCCTGCGGAATGGCAGGCGTGGAGGTTACCTCCGTGGAGCGGATAGTGGGGCACTCTCCGTCCCTGGAGGAGATGGCCGAACTGGTGGCCGGGCGGTTCGGCGTGGAGATGGGGTACGCCATGGAACAGGTGCGGGCAGAGGAGATGCTTTTTCTCAGCCGGGCGTGATGGTGGAGGGCGTCTGGCAAGCCTGTACCAACATGGCCTCAACATTTCATCCTTCCTCTAGGTTGGAGGTCAATGTAGGCGATGACGGTGTGCTGGGGTGTGCTTCCTTGACATAGCGTGAGAGCCGTTCCTACAATTATAGGAGGGAGGGCTTGCTTGACTACCGTACGGGAAATATATGAGCTTCAGGAGCTGGACTGGGAGATAGACCGTTGCCGGGCCGATCTGGTGTCGGTGGAGGAGCGGCTACAGGACGATAGCGCCCTGGTGCAGGCTAGGAGAGAGCACGAACGGCGAGATGCCAACATCGTTCAGCTCAAGAAGGAGCACGGCACCAGGGACCTGGAGCACCAGGAATTGGAGCAGAGGGTCAAGGCCCTGGAGGTCAGGCTCTACGGAGGAGAGTTGAAGAATGCCAAGGAGCTGGAGAGCCTGGAGCATGAGCTCCAGTACGCCAGACAGCAGGCCCAAGAGGCGGAGGATGCACTTCTTTCGCTCATGATAGGACTGGACGAGCAGGAGAGACTGGCAGCCGAGTCTGGAAGTCAGCTCTCCCGGATGGAGAGGGAGCGGAAGCAGATGGTGGCCTCCCTCAGCGAAGAGAAGATGACCCTTGTGGAACAGAACGCAACCCTAGATGTGAAACGGGATGGGATGATCTCACGGACGGACTCCCGGCATCTGGCCAGGTACGAAAGGCTGCGGCAGACCCGCCAGGGCTATGCGGTAGCCAAGGTAGAGCGGGGGATGTGCCAGGGATGTCGCCTTACCCTTCCGACCCATGAGCTGCAGAAGGCCCGTATGGCTCAGGAACCGGTCCTGTGCAGTAGCTGCGGCAGAATTCTCTATCTGAGCTGACCGTGCGAGCCGTCGCTTACCACCTCTACGGTCCTACTGTTCCCACTGATTCACCTGAGTCCCGCTCCCAGCAGGAGCGGGACTTTGCTGGCTACTGCGACCGTAACGGGCATACCCTGAAGGCGGTGTTCGCCGATCCCTCCGGGAATGAACTGAGGGGTTCCTTTGATGACCTGCTCCGGTACCTGCGGGAGAACTCGGCCAGCTACCTGGTGCTGGTGCACCGGCCGGTAGACCTTGGCATAACGCTGGAGGAGGCCGTGGATTCGGTGCTGAGCATCGATTTGCTCGGGGATCAGGTGGTGTGTACGGATGAGGAGACGCCCGACCCTGTCCAGGGGCTGCTCAGGGCGTTCCTTGGCAGGGGAGGAGGAGCAGCGCGGCGGCAGCGCATTCGCGAGGCCATGGAGGCCAAAGCTCTCCTGGGCGAAGGGTTGGGAAGGCCTCCCTATGGCTATAGGATCGGCAGAGTGAGGAAGCTGGAGGAGGTGACACAGGAGGCGGAGGTGGTGCGTCTCATGTTCGCGCTCTACCGTGAGCAGGGGTTGGGTCTGAGGAGCATAGCGGCGCACCTGAACCAGCGTGGGAGGCGCACCAGGCTGGGTGGTAGCTGGAGCACGGGGACCATCCGGGACATCCTGCGTAACCAGGTGTACATGGGCACCTACACCCGGTTCGGGCTCAGGATCCCAGGCAACCACGCGGCGTTGGTCTCGTCTCAGGAGTTTCGGCAGGTGCGCGATAGGATGGAGGTCCGCAGTCCAAGGAGGCAGCGTACCCAGCGACAGCCCTTCCTCCTGTCGGGGCTGGCCTACTGCGGTACGTGCGGGAATCGTATGATCGGTGTGACTCGCCGCCAGAGCTGGCGACGGAGGGATGGTGGACGCATGCAGGGCGTGTACCGGTACTACCAGTGCCAGTCGCGGGCGAACCAGGGCGTATGCGACTATCACACCTGGAGAGCCGTTGATCTGGAGGAGCTGGTGGTCGAGAAGCTCCGTCAGGGGCTGTCTGAATCGACCAGGGGCAATGAGGAGCGCCGAGGGCAGGAGCCGTCGGTCTCAGGCACGGCAGGCCGCAAGATGAGGGATGGGCTGACCTCCTGGCCCGTAAATCTGAACCGTCGCTACCTACGTCACCTCCGGGAGGCCGCCGATGGGTCGATCCCCTTGAGCAGGCTCCGGTCGCTGTTGGACGGAATAGCAGAGGAACGGCGGGTGCTTGAGGGCGACGCCGATCCGGCCCACTCGTCGACACCAGGGATATGGGCCTGGGAGGGCCTGGACTGGGCCGCACGGCGGAAACTTCTGACGACGCTAGTAGAGCGAGTGGTGACGCATGACCGTGAGGCGGCTATAACGCTCCGGTCATCGTCTTCGTAGACCGGTTGTCCTGGGGCGGCTACCGGAAGACGGCGCTGCTCCACCTCTCTAGCCATGCGCTCAGCCACTCCAGTGATGCCGCCGCCAGGTAGACCATGACGGTCATCTTGATGATGCTGGCGATGCTAACGTAAACGAAAAACTTCCGTTTTGGGTACCCGGTTGCCCCGGCCAGGACGCCGGCGAAGTCGCCGGGGGAGATGGGCATGAGGGTGGCCAGGAGTAGGACAACGGAGCCAAAGCGGTGCATGAGCCGGTGGGCAAGGGAGTAGAAGCGCCGTTGCTGGAGGCCGTGCCGGGCATGGGCACCGACCATGTATGCCGTGAAGGAGCCGATGGCGCCGCCCAGTCCTGCCGACGCGCCCAGCAGCAGTGGGTTGTAATCCGAGGCCATGAGCAGCACTATGGCACCGCCGGGCGCCGGGAGTACCACCGACGCCGAGCTTATGCCGTTGATGAAAAAGGCTCCCAGGTAGCCCCAGCTTCCTAGCTGGGCTATGGTGTCCCGGAGGGCGGTCATAGCCACAACGATGACTATAGAGAGCCAGATGACCGCGACCAGCTTGTGACGGAAGGTAAACCTGGGCCTGCTGGCTACCCCGACATTGTCGGGGCGGCGGCGTATCGTTGGGGCAGGCGTGGCTCTGGAAGCGCGTCGGGTCCTTTTGGGAGCAGTGGTATTGACCGTGGTGCTGGCTGCTGCGTGAGATGACATGGGTCACATTGTAGAGCGGTGAGCAGAATGCCAACGCCCCCGCTCGTGAAGGCTTGGGCGAAAGCCTAACCAAATTCTAAGACTTTTTCAAGAGGCACGATTGGTTCTGGTACGGCGACGTGGAACTCGTGCTTCTCGCGCCGCTGGTTAGGTGCTACACTGTGGAGGGTCAAGGAGACCGGGCGGCCGCCCCGATGGGCGAAAGCGGCATCGGGGAGGAAAGTCCGAGCTCCACCGGGCAGGGTGCTGGGTAACGCCCAGACGGGGCAACCCGATAGATAGTGCCACAGAAACATACCGTCCCGATAGGGATGCCCTATCGGGATAAGGGTGAAATCGTGAGGTAAGAGCTCACGGTCTCCAGTGGTGACGCTGGAGGCGGGTAAACCTCACTTGGAGCAAGGCCAAATAGAGGGACATAAGGTGCCCGGCCTGTCCCTGGGTTGGCCGCTGGAGCCCCGTGGTAACACTGGGCCTAGATAGATGGTCGCCCCCCGATAACATCGGGGACAAAACTCGGCTTACAGGTCTCCTTGGCCCATAGGAAGCCTTTCACCGGGGCGATTACGGCATATTCTTGGTAGACCTGTCTATCCTTGGACTCGCCGGATGTAGCGCTCCGCAGACCGCTGGATTGCGGCCGTGGCGTCCTCCTGTATGACCAGGTCCCAGCGGATGCCGTATGCCCTATCGAAGGGGTACTGGGTCACCGTGTCCACGATGTGTCGCACGGTGGTGGGCGCAAGGGGGATCATATTCGGGTAGCTGTACAGGAAGCTCACGTGCTTCCGGTCCGAGGCTACCTGAAGCGTGTCCGATGTGAGCATTACGCCCCGGCCCTCCGCGCCCTGCGCCCAGTGAATGACGATGCTCCCATCAAAGTGGCCGCCGCAGTGGATGGCGGTGACGCCTGGGAACAGCTCGAGAGCCGCTGTGTCAAAGTAGTTGATCACCGGATCTGGGCGCATCACCCACTGGCGGTCGGCGGCGTGGAGATAGATTGGCACCTTGCCAAAGGCGTAGCTCCACTCCACCATGCTGTCATAGAAATGGGGGTGGGAAATGACGATGGCATCGATGCCACCGAGGGCGGTCACCGCCTCGAGGGTCTTGTCGTCGATGTAGCTGATGCACTCCCACAGGAGGTTGCCACCGGGCGTCTGGAGGAGCAGCGCCCGCTGCCCGATGGCAAAGGGTGGGCTGGTGCCTATGCCGGTGAGGCCGGGCTCATGTTCGTCGATGGTATTCTGACGGTTTGATTCCCGCATCTCCGCCAGGGTGGTCCATGTCTGCCCTTGGCGAGGCACCCATTGCCTTTCATCCTCACTTACCAGGCATGTTTGTGGCGGTGCAACACTGGGCGCGTGCTGAACGCCGCAGGTGGCGCAGATGTAGCTTTCCATGCTCCACTTCTCCTGAGACGGCCTGAATAGTGATGTCCGTCCGCATAGAGTCTACCGCGCAGGATGCAATACTGGAAGGGCGCGTGAGCCTCTCCTGAGACGGCCTGAGTAGTGATGTCCGTCCGCATAGAGTCTACTGCGCAGGATGCAATGCTGGAAGGGTGCGTGAGCCTGCAGATACGCCAGCTTCAGGTGGGGTGTGCTCAGACCTTTTCCCATGCGATAATCTCGCCAACCGAGTAGAGACCAAGGCCAGGAGGATGCCTTGCCTGGCAGCAAGCTGATACCGTCCTTTGCGCAGGCGGTCGCCGATATCCCCAGCGGTGCGGTCATCATGCTGGATGGCTTTGGGGGAGCCGGCGGCATGGCCCAGCAGCTGATCCTTGCCCTGCGCGACCAGGGGGCACGGGAGCTGACTATCATCAGCAACACAGCCGGTCTCATCGGGTTTGGCACCATTGGGGGCCAGCCATCCGTCACCCACGGTATCCTCATCGAGAGTGGCCAGGTGAGAAAGGTGACCGCCTCCTTCCCGGTGGGGCGATCTGCCTCCCAGCCCTCACCCTTTGAGCTGGCATACAGACGCGGCGAGGTGGAGCTTGAGGTGGTGCCGCAGGGAACCCTGGCGGAGCGTATCCGTGCCGGGGGCGCCGGCATCGCCGGGTTCTATACGCCGACGGGAGCAGGTACTCCGATAGCGGAGGGCAAGGAGACGCGCACCTTCCACGGGCGGCAGTACATTTTGGAGCGTGCGTTACAGGCTGACTATGCCCTTGTCCGGGCCGCCAAGGCCGACCGGCTGGGCAACCTGGTCTACCGTGGCACCTCCAGAAACTTCAACTCGCTTATGGCCGCTGCCGCCGGCGTCACTATCGCGGAGGTGGATGAGCTGGTGGAGCCAGGCGAACTGGACCCTGAGGTGGTAGTCACACCTTGCGTCTACGTACAAAGAATAGTGCTAAGAGCAGGCTAGAACCGTTCGGAGCCCTCACGAAATGGCAAGCGCATCCTTGACAAAAAGCCTGGAATTGTATAAAAAGGGTGAGTGATATGAGGGCTTTGCATTAAAGCCCCCCTTTTGCTATGTCATTAAAGCCCCCCTTTTGCTATGTGAGGAGCATCAGTAGGGTGGCGAATCCAAACGCCGCATCCGAGCGTACATGAGTGTAAAAGCTCGCTGAGGAGGAAAACACGATGATGCATCATAAAAGGTCGTTGATAGGTTTACTTGGGATCGCTGCCGGCGTGCTGATCCTGGGGAGCTGCGGCTCCAGTGAGGACCCCACCGCGACTCCGCGGCCAGCGGCCGCTACATCAGTGCCGCAGCCCACGGCGACGGCCACGCCGGACCCGGAGGCGCAGAAGTATGGGGGTATGCTGGTATTCAATCTGGGCAACGCCCCAGCCCAGCTTGACGTGCTCCAGACAACCACCAGCGGGGACACCACCGAGATGAACCCCTTCTACGATGGCTTCTTCATCGTGGAGGCCGACAGGACGTTTTCGCCGGCGCAGGCGGAGTCGTGGGAGATCTCCAGCGATAATAAGAGCATAACGCTGCGTCTCCAAAGGGGCATCAACTTCCACGATGGTACCCCCTTCAACGCCGCCGCCGTCAAGAACCACTTTGACTACATCCTGGACGAGGAGAACAAGTTCGAGCAGCGCAGGGCGATCGCTATAATCAGCAGCGTCGATGTGGTAGATGAGTACACAATCAGGCTCAATATGACCAAAGGAGATGCCCTGGTGCTGCCCAACCTGGCAGCGCGCCCAGGGTGGGTCGTTTCGCCCACCTATCGAGACGCCACACCCAAGGTAGACCGCAAGCTGAAGCCTGTAGGCGCGGGCGCCTTCAAATACTTGGAGTTGGTTCCGGACAGCCACCTGACCTATGAGCGGTGGGAGGACAACTTTACAGGCGGTACGTTGCCGTACCTGGATCGCCTGCAGGGCGTGTTCATCACCGACCCGGCCGTGTCCATGGCATCCTACCGCGCAGGGGAGTTGGACGTCTTTGGAGCGAACGCGACGCAGCGCCAACTGCTCAAGGATGATTCGACCACGGAGTTTTACAAACGGTCGTGCACGGAGTGGCAGTTCATTAATTTCAACCCCAGGTTCGCGCCGATGGACGATGTACGAGTCCGCAAGGCCTTCGCCATGTCCATAGACCGTGAAGCGTATGTGGAAACACTCCTTCTGGGGGATGGCGTTCCCCTCTGGGGGGTCATCGGCCACGCCTGGCCCTGGGCCTATGATCCCAACTACAAGCAGTACGCCTACAACCCGGAGGAGTCCAAGCAACTCCTGGCGGAGGCAGGCTTTGCCGACGGATTCAAGACCGGCCCGGTGACCTGGTGGGGCAAAGAGAGTAACCTGCCCCGGATGAACCTGCTGGCCGATATGGCAAAGCAGGTGGGCATTGAGCTGGACCTGGTGATGTTGGAGAGCCTGAAGGCCAGCCGTGGCTTCCGACTGGACAAGGAGAACGGCGCCTACTCCTCTAGCTGGGGCACCGGCTCGCCCGACCTGCATACCGTCTTCGCCGATTGGTTTGATCCCCAGGGTTCCGGATGGATGTTCGAAGGCTTCGTGGATCAATCCGTCGAGCAAGAACTGACGGAGGTCCTGCAAAACGGCAGGGAGACCCTGGATTTCGCTACCCGTGCCCAGTTCTACCAGAGGGCCCAGGATATCGTGAATGAGCATATGCTGGGCACATCCCTGGCCCAAGGATTCTGCTTCACCACTCATCGGGACCACGTGGAGAACTACGAGTCGTTCCCCTCGGGTGGCGGCCATCAGTGGTTCAAGGTCTGGCTGGATAAGTAGCGCTACAGCTGCAATACAGCCCCAAGGGCCTTGGTGTTATCCTGGGCCCTTGGGGCTGGTACTATGCCAGGGTCCTTGTTTGAAGCCCACCGTGACAGCCACTAGGCGGAGCGGGGTGGACGCATGATGGTAGAGGCCTGCTAATGAGACGTTTCATCATTCGACGCCTACTATCCGCTATTCCAACGATTTTTGTCGTCACGTTGCTGGTCTATGCCCTGGTCCTTCTGGTGCCGGGCCATGACCCGGCGACTTTCTTGCTGGGAGAGGAGTCGGACCCTGAGCTTCTGGCGTACTTCCGGAAGGAGCTGGGGCTGGATCGCTCCCTTCCCGCCCAGTATGCTCATTGGGTAGGCGGCCTTGTTACTGGGGACATGGGACGCTCAATGCGCACCAACGAACCGATAACGAAGGAGGTGGTGACACGGTTTAAGGTCACCGGAGAGCTGGCCTTTGGTGCGCTGGTGCTTTCGCTCCTTATCGCTTTACCCATAGGGGTCTATTCGGCGGCGCGGCCCAACTCTTGGGGGGATAACCTGGGCACCGTGTTTGCCATTGGGGGGGCAGCGCTGCCCAACTTCTGGCTGGGTATCATGCTGATCTATATTTTCGCCGTGATCCTGGGATGGCTGCCCGCCACGGGCTACGTCAAACCCTTTGACGACCCAATTGAAAACCTGAGACGAATGGTCATGCCGGTATTGATGACGGGTACCGTCTCCGCCGCCAGCACTATGCGGCAAACCCGTTCCGGCATGCTGGAGGTGCTGCAGCAGGACTACATTCGCACCGCCCACGCCAAAGGACTTGCCGAGCGGTCGGTGCTCATACGTCACGCCCTGAAGAACGCCCTGATCCCTGTGACTACTATCATGGGCCTTCTGGTTGCACAACTGCTAAGTGGTACCGCAATCACCGAGATCATGTTTCGGATACCCGGCCTGGGGCAATTCGCTGTTAAAGCCGCATTACGCCGGGATATTCCGGCCTTGCAGGGGGCGCTGGTATTCTTTGGAAGCATCGTGCTCTTGGCCAATCTTGCCGTAGATCTCCTGTACGGATTCCTTGACCCGCGCATCCGGTATACCTAGGAGCACCCCGTGAGGAATGAAGCCCAAGCATCTACCTTGGCGCTCCCTCGGCGGAGAGTGGAGCGGTGGCTGGGCAAGGGGTCTATCCTAAGACGGATGACCCGGCGGCGGGTAAATGCCATTGCTTTGGTCGTATTGGTAATCATCGTGTTTGCGGGAGTTGCCGCCCCTCTCATCGCCCTCTATGATCCCTCCGCTACCAGGACGGGTCCTCTTCACCAGGGGCCGTCGCTGGATCACTGGCTGGGCACGGACGAAATCGGCAGGGATGTCTATAGCCGCCTGGTGCACGGTGCGCGGATCTCGCTTGAGGTGGGATTTATCGCTGTGGGCATCGCGGTGGCCATCGGAGTTCCCCTGGGTCTGCTGGCGGGGTTCCGTGGAGGGGTTGTGGACGAAGTCATCATGCGGTTGATGGACGGGATCATCGTGCTCCCCACCCTGATCCTGGCCCTGTCCATCGCCGCGGCCCTCGGGCCCAGCCTGCAGACCGTCATGGTTGCTATTGGGTTTACCAACATACCCCGCTATGCTCGGCTGATGCGGGGAGGTGTGCTGGCGACGCGGGAGTTCGACTTCGTGCTATCGGCCCGCGCCATCGGGGCGTCGGGTCGGCGCATCGCCTTCTTTCATATCCTCCCCAACACGCTTCAACCCGTTTTGGTACAGGCGACGTTGTCCATAGGCTTCGCCATTCTAGCCGAGGCGGGCCTGAGCTTTCTGGGCGTTGGCACTCAGCCACCCACGCCGAGCTGGGGCTCTATGCTCCAGGGTGGGTACGGCTTTCTGGAGATTAACCTCGTCGAGTCCTTTGCTCCTGGGATCGCGATATTCGCCACGGTGCTCTCGGTGAACCTCCTGGGAGACGGACTTCGGGAGGCCCTGGACCCTCGCCTGCGGGGGACGTAGGAGATCGTACTCTCCTACGTCCGCGGACTTGGCTATGATGTGGCGAGGAACTCCAGCACCGCTTGCTGGAAGTCCGCTGGGTTCTCGTCGTAACACCAGTGTCCGGCGTTGGGCAACTCCACCAATTCGCAGTTGGGGATGCGCTCTTGCATGCGCTCCGCAACATTGTGGGTGAGCAGAGGACTATCTGCCCCACGCACCAGGAGGGTAGGGCAGCCAATCTTGCCTAGAGCTTCCCAGGCGTCCGGGCGCTCATAGCCAAGGACAAGCGCTCGGTCACGTTTCCATACCCGAGCACCGCCGGACTCCTCCCGGGTAAGCACAGCGGCATGATGCCGCAGCGTCTCCTCCGGGGCGTTGGGCTCACGGCTCCGCAGCCGCTCCACCACGGCCTCCATGTCCTTCCATTCGTCGGCCTCAGTCCGGTAGCGCTGGAACATGGTGGCTGAGCCTGGATTCTGCGCATCCGGGTCCATGTCCACGATGACCAGCCTGTCTAGGCGCTCAGGATGGTTGGAGGCGTATAGGAAGGCGTTCTTGCCACCGGCGGAGTGGCCAATGAGGACCAGGTCACTCAGGTCCAGGGCGTGGACCACCGCCTCCAACTCTCCGACGTAGTCCGCCAGCTTGTAGAGACCGTCGGGAGCCCAGGGGCTCTCGCCGTGGCCCCTGTGGTCCAGGGCAAGCACCCTATAACGGGGCGTCATGGCGGGTGCGAAGAGGTCCCAGCAGGCGGCGCAGTCCTGGAGGCCGTGGAGCAGGAGCATGGGCTGGCGGTCCTCTCCTCCCCAGTCCAGGTAGTGGAGGTTGAGGCCCCGAGCGAGGACGGTCTTGCTGGTTGGGGCTGTTGGGGTCATGTCCTATCCTCCTAGTTTCTTCATCAGTACGGTCAAGGGTTGCCGGAGGAGGCAACGTCCGGGGGAATCTGGAACATGACGAGCCGGTGTCCGGCATCCCCTTGACGGGGATCATACCCGCTGCCGAGGATCTCGGGTTTGCCATCCCCATCAATATCGATCACCTCCAGGGAGACGAGTATTGGAGACATACCCGTTTCTACTGGGTGGCTGAGGAAGTTCTGAGCGCCATCGTTCTCCAGCCAGACCACTCCCTGTGGGATGGAGTTCGGGAACATCTCCGGCACCTGTATGCCGGAGAGCAGGAGGTCGCGATCGCCGTCGCCATCCATATCTATGGCGTGGACAGCGTAGGCGCCCCAGTGGCGGGTCAACTCGTGGAGAGTGAACCTGCCCGAGCCGTCGTTCTCCAGCCACGCCAGTCCGTAGAGCTGGTAGGGGTCGGTGTCGGAGGGATGGTCCGGGTCGAAGGCGTCGCCGTTGGTGAACAGGATGTCGGTGTCGCCGTCCTGGTCCAGGTCCGTGAGCTCGATGCCGGACATGCCGTAGTACTGCTCTTCGGCGTCAAAGAGCACCTCCTTGGTGAAGTCGCTGCTGCCCCCGTTGCGGAACAGGAGTATCTCTTCACTGAGCTGAGAGAGGGAGACCGCTAGGTCCAGGTCTCCGTCTCCATCGGCGTCGAAAGGAAAGGCGTGGATGGCGCCCGGTCGCGGGTCCAGGACATGCTCCTCAAAGACCAGGTCACCCGTCTGCTCCAACCAGAGTAGCTTGCCGGTGGTGTTGCCGAAGACACAAACAGCGATGTCCATATCGCCGTCTCCGTCCAGATCTGCGGCCTCAGCGCAGACAACGCGCCCGACGCCCTCCAACAGGACCAGGGGTTCCAACTCGTCGGTACCATCGTTACGAAACAGTATGACCCGTCCAACCTTGTCATCAACCTGAAAGAAGTTACCGATATCAGCGACGAGAAGGTCGTTATCCATGTCACCATCCATATCAGCGACGTGGGTCCGTATCGGCTGGAGCAACCCCTCCTTCAGGACGACCGTGTCATTGAGGCCGCGTAGCCACAACACCTGCCCCCGCATTGGTTCGGTGACGAATATCTGCGGGCTGCCGTCGCCAAGAAGATCGCCTGCCCGCACGTTAGCGGTGACGTGGGGCGCTCCGTCCGGCAACAGGACCTGAAGCGCGATGTACAGCGTATCCGGGGCCGGCGTTGGCGTGGCCGTAGGAAGCGGCACTGCCGTGGCTGTAGGGGTGGGTATGAGCGTTGGAGTGGGTGCGGGAGTGGACCCACCACAGGCAGCGAGAAGCAGGAACAACGTCAGAAAGATGGGCCAGCGTACCACTGCTTGCACGGCGTCAGGCCAGGGCGTTGGTTTCAGCTTCCAGTTGGCATCTGAGGATCGGAAGTGGAGACCAGCACCTCTTTGCCATTCAAGAACACGAGAGTTGTCATTTTGACGACGTTGCGCAGGGTGTTATGGACGTAGCAAAATGCCTCAGCCTTCTCAGTCAGCCGCTGTATCACCTCTTCCGAGGCCTCCCCCTCCACGTAGACCTCCTGGGTGATACTCTGGAATCCCCCTCCCAGCTTGCGCTGGAACTCTCCCTTCACCTTCACCTGTCCGAATCGGAGGCCCAGTCCCTGAGCGATGTTCACCTTGATGAACTGGTTCAAGAGGCAGGCCCCCGAGCCCGTCAGAAAGTAGGCGAGGGGTGCAGGCCCCTGGTCGTGGCCGCCGCGCTCCTGGGGTTCGTCTATCATCAACTCGAACTGAGTCTCCGTCGTGGGGCGAGCCCGGTGGGTGAGGTGCTCCACGTTCTCTATCTCAACGCGCGTGATGCCCCTGACCTTTTCAGGATCGGTGTTGTTCTCCTGGTTTGCAACGCTCCGACGGACGGTCTCCAGAAGCTCCGGTTCAACGGCCATTGCTCACCGTACCTTTCCTTTGCATATTCGGGAGACAGAAGTGATGATGGTCGGGGCGACTGGATTCGAACCAGCGACCTCCACGTCCCGAACGTGGCGCGCTACCAACTGCGCTACGCCCCGATGCCGCTATTATACCCGTAAGCCTTCCTACGTTACCAGGGGCAGCAGGCAGACGGGGACCCTCTACAAGGTGGTAAGGGGCTACCGCTCATATAGGACCGGCGTAGAGCCGGTCAAGGCTTGCGCCCTTGCCCTGGGCATGGGACGAGTTGTACCGACGGTTGCTGTGAAGCAGTGAGCGGTCACCCTATCGGCGGTGATAGCGTGACGCCCAGGGTCTCTTCACACCACCTGGCGATGCCCAAGAGCCTCTCTTCGCTGAACCAGGGGCTCACCAACTGGATTCCCAGAGGTAGTCCATGACTGTCCAGACCGGAGGGGATGGTAACGGTGGGTAGGCCTGCTGTGGTCCAGGGCCCCTGGAACGCCCGGTTTCCCGTTGTGGTCAAGTCACGGGGTGCGGACGATGGTGTAGTAGGGGTAAGGAGCACGTCCACGTCACGGAATGCATCCTGGATGTCCCTGCGGAACTCCACCCTTGTCCGTTGGGCCCTGGCGTACTCCCTGGCAGGGGTCTTCATGCCATCCTCTATGAGGGCGCGCGTCAGGGGTGGGTACCGATCTGGGCCAGCCTTGAACTCCGCCTCGTGAACCGCGGCCGCTTCTACGCGGAAGGTGAGCGTGCCAGCGGCATCGTGGGCCTCGAAGCTCTCCGGAAGGCCCACCTCTTCCACCTGAGCCCCTGCCTCCGCCAGGCGCTTGCTGATGGCTTCGGTATGGGTCCAGACCTCCTGTTCAGCACGCGAGTAGAAGTAGTCCCGCACCAGTCCAATACGCGGAGGGCGCTCCAACCGGTGCAGACCTCCCATGTAGTCGACAACGGACTCGGTAGAGGAGGCGGGGTCTTGGGGGTCATGGCCGGCCATTACCTGGAGCAGAAGGGCGGCATCCTCAACGCTTCTGGCCAGGACTCCCACCGTGTCCAGGGACCAGCCCAGGGGGATCACTCCCCGAAGGCTGATGCGTCCGTAGGTGGGTTTGAGCCCCACAATGCCGTTGTAGGCGGCCGGTCGCAGGGTGGAACCGACGGTCTGTGAGCCCAGGGCCGCCGGGCACATGCGTGCAGCAACCGCGACACACGAGCCGCTACTGGAACCGCCGGGGGTATGCTCCGGGTTCCACGGGTTGACGGTGGGTGAAGGGTCACTGGCGGCGTAGGGTGTGGTCACCGTCTTGCCTAGGGCGATAGCGCCCGCCTCCTTTAGCCTGACCAGGCAGGTGGCGTCGTACGTTGGAACGAAGTCGGCGTACACCTGGGAGCAGGCGGTGGTCTTGATGCCAGCGGTGTAGAAGATATCCTTTAGGCTTATGGGAACGCCGTGCAGAGGGCCAATCGGGCCATCTTGGGCCAGGGCAGCCTCTGACAATTGAGCGGCGTCCAGTGCGGTATCCGAGTCAAGGGTGACCCACGCCTTGAGCGCAGGCTCCAGCTTCTGGATACGGCCCAGGAGCGACTCCATGAGGGTCACCGGCGATAGCTCCCGGCTGGCTATCCTTGCCGCAGCCTGGGCCACGGTCAACTCGAAGGGTTCCATGGCGGCCCCTCCTCAATACGCGCTAAGGACTCTTACCCGTGTATGTGTATCTCTCATCAGGAATAATGGGTGCGAAGGCACCTGTATGATACGGCATCCACGCCTGATTTCCTATCCGTGGGGCGTTGAAAGGGGAGCATTGAAAGGCCCGGAGGTCCGCGTCTTCCCCATCCTGGCAGGCGGCAACCCTGACATCACATGGGAGTACATTGCAGGGAGCGGTGGTGGGCCCATGAAGAATCGGTGCATGTCAGCCTTTCAAGACCAGGCCGGTGTTTGGGTGTTTACATGCACGGGAAACTGATGGAGAGCACCTATGGCCACTGAGTGTTTTTCTCATTGAGAATGGGCTGGCTTCATCCTACACTTGTCTCTCGAAAGTATGGATTGGATGTCTGGGGAACGGCCCCAGCAGGGTGAAGGTGGGGTATATATGTAGAGGTGCTCCCAGATTCCATATGTGACAGGAGCAACGCATGGGGGAAATGCGTTGCTCCTGTTTTTTGCCAGCACATATGAGTGACGTGGCCAGGATGCCTGAAGCGATTGAGGAGAGGAGCTTACTGATGCTACACCTGGACTCAGCGGTTGCCGGGATTGAGAAGAGCCAGTGGCCCAACTGCCCAACCATAGGTGGTGTTTGCCTTACCCATGACCTTGCGGAGGCCCTGGGCGGTAATATTCTTGAGTCTCTGATGACCTTTGTCATGGAAGCGGAGCAGGGTGCCCGACTGATTCTTCAGAGCAACAGGGATGGCTTTTCTCTTCAATTCACCGGGCCTGTGCAGAGGAATACCAACGGCAAACCTGGTTTGGAGGAGCTGCGAATCTTGAGAGGAAAGATAGACATGATGTACAAGGACAACAATTAGCGGTCAAAACTGAATAGACTGACGCGCTCCTAGATCCGATATCCGGTGGGGGCGACGCTGAAAGCATTCGGCGTTGCCCCTATTTTTGTGGCCGGACATCTAGGAGAAAACCGTCAGGTGGAAGGGGCAGTGGTGTGCCAAGGCAAAGAGACTGGGACTACGGAGGAGCAATGATAGAGAGAGGAGACCTACCATGACAACTAATGCTAAGAAGATCACACAGGCGTTGCAGCAGAGGGGAGACGGCAGGCGTAATGACCTGAGAAGTGAAAGGGCTTCCTGAGATAGTTAGCCGAGAGCAATTAGCTAAGGAGGAGAGGACATGGGCATCTTTCTCGATCGCAACCTTAGTTTCAAAGTCATCTCGGGGTACGTGTTTGCTGCGTTGGCGATGGTGGTTCTTGCGTACATCTTGCTCACCAACATGGCCGACCTGAACAAAAAGTTTGATTTTCTTGTGCATCATGACACCCCGGTGCTAACCAACGCCCAACAGCTGACAGGCCTGATGGTGGATATGGAAACAGGCCTGCGGGGATATCTGGTTACCGGTCAAGAGGATTTCCTGGAGCCTTACAACAATGGCCGGGTGCAATTTGACGTGGTAATGGCAGAGGAGCAGCAGCTAACCTCCGACAATCCGGCCGCGGTAGCCACGCTCAAAGAGATCGCGAACAAGAAGGATCGGTGGCTCACCTTGCACGCGGAGCCGGCCATCGCCTTGAGGAGGACAGTATTAGAAGGAGAAGCAGCCCACAACACCTTTGCAGAGATATCGGCCAGGACGGTGGGTAAGGAGAGATTCGACGCTATTCGAGAGTTGTTGGGAGGAATCGATGCCAAATTTGTGACAGCCGGTGACCTTGAAGGGCAATTAGTCCTGGAGCAGATTACTCTGGATCTGGTCAATATGGAGACCGGACAGCGTGGTTTCCTGCTTACCGGCCAGGATGCCTCTCTCGCGCCGTACGTAGACGGTCAAGCCTCGTTGACTGCAGGTATAGTGAAGCTGAATGCGATGGACTACGCAGCCGCCGGCGTTACTGCGGTGGAAGTCAATAGCATACAGCCTGCAGTGACAAGCTGGATAAACGCGGCTGCTCAACCCGAGATCGATGCCCGCAAGGCCATCCGCGCCATCCCGGAGACGATGACCGATGTGGTCACCCTGATCAACCAGGGTATCGGGAAAACAAATATGGATTCTATACGTGCCGATCTCGGCGGGTTTTACGATTCTGAGATCGCCCTGAATGTAACACGGGCCAGTGATGTTGAGGCAAAGGCCGCCTCGTCGCAGACCTTGGGCATCGGAATAGCGGCAGGCTCCATAGTCCTCATGATGGTGCTGGGCTTCTTCCTGTCGCGGCTGATCTCCAGGGGCGTCAACACGGTAGCCGGGGCGTTGCGGCAGATCGCCGTTGGCGACCTGACAGCCAAGGTGGAAGTGAACACGGCCGATGAGATCGGTGAGATGGCAAAGTCGTATTCCCAGATGCAAGAGTATCTCCAAGAGATGTCTAATGCCGCGGAACGGATTGGCGCCGGCGACCTCACGGTAGAGGTTGCACCGAAGTCAGAAGAGGGTGCCCTGGGCAAATCCTTCGTTGTGATGACGACCAATCTGCGTGACCTTATCGGCCAGGTAGGGAGCACGGCCGGGAGTGTTGGCGAGGCCAGTGCCCAGCTCTCCAATGCAGCGGAGCAGGCGGGTCAGGCCACGCAGGGGATCGCCTCCACCAGCCAGCAGGTGGCCAAGGGAGCGGAGCAGCAGACCGAGAGCGTGCAGCAGACGGGCAACGCCATGCAACAGCTCTCCGCGGCCATCGACCAGATCGCCAAGGGGAGCCAGGACCAGGCCGGGCAGGTGGAGCAGGCCTCCACCATCGTCAACCAGGTCTCCAGTGCGGCGGGCGACGTGGCCAAGAACGCTCAGGCGGCCACGGAAGGCGCTCGGGAGGCCACGGAGGCGGCCAACAACGGCAGGAACATGGTGACGCAGATCGTTGAGGGGATGGGGAAGATCAAGAGCGCCGTGGATACCGCCTCGGAGCGGATAGCGGAGCTGGGGAAGCAGTCGGCGGAGATTGGGAACATCGTCGCGGTGATCGACGACATAGCGGCGCAGACGAACCTGCTGGCGCTGAACGCGGCGATAGAGGCGGCGCGAGCGGGAGAGCAGGGGAGAGGGTTTGCGGTGGTGGCGGACGAAGTGAGGAAGCTGACGGAGCGGGTGACGGAGGCCACCAAGGAGATCGCCTCCCTGGTCGACAACGTACAGAAGGGGGTGACGGAGTCGATCAAGGCCACGGAGGATGGCACGACTGAGGTAACCAGCGGCTCGGAGCTTGCGGAGGAGGCAGGGAAGGCGCTGGAGCAGATCCTGGAGGCGGTGCGTGGGGTAACGCAGCAGGTGGAGCAGATCTCGGCGGCGGCGGAGGAGGTGAGCGCCTCCAGTGACGAGATGGTGAAGACCATAGACAGCGTCAGCGGAATCACGGAGCAGAACTCGGCGGCGGCGGCGCAGATGGCGGGGAACAGCACACAGGTGAGCCAGTCGGTGGAGAGCATCGCCGACATCACGCGGCAGAGCAGCGCCGCCACCCAGGAGGTGTCCGCCGCGTCCGAAGAGATGAGCGCCCAGGTGGAGCAGGTGGTGGCCTCCTCCCAGGCCCTGGATGGGATGGCGAAGGAGCTTCAGGAGGTGGTGGGCAAGTTCAATCTCAACGAGCATGGGGCCAGGAGTGGTGTTGGCGCCAAGAGGGGAAAAGAGGATGTAGTCCTGGCGGCGGACTAGAATCCCTGAGGGAGGGCCGGGTAGACTCCGGCCCTCCGGTGTCTAGCGGCTCTTTTGTAGTAAGAGTTCCCTCCTGACGCTGGAGGCGAGATATGGTGCATGAATGAGAATGAGAACGTGGAGAATGATGAGCAGCAGCTGGTGGTGCTTGACCTTGCCCAGGAGACCTACGGAGTAGATATCAACACCGTGCGAGAGATCATCCAAATGCAGGAGATCACCAAGGTGCCCAAGACGCTGGACTTTGTGGAGGGGATCATCAACCTGAGAGGGAAGGTGATCCCGGTGGTGGACCTGCGGAAACGGTTTGGCCTACCGATAACGGAGCAGAACAAGGACAGTCGCATCGTAGTGGTGGACATCGACGGCCAGAGCATCGGTATAGTGGTGGACGGGGTGTCTGAGGTGTTGCGCATCTCCAATGACGCCGTGGAGCCGCCCTCTTCGATGATAACCACCATGGATTCTGAGTATCTTCGGGGGATAGCCAAGCTAGATGAGCGGCTGATAATAATGCTGGACCTGACCCGGGTGTTCACGGAGGGAGACCAGAGCCTTCTTGCCGGCGTAGCTTCACCTGTGGAATCGATGGCTGGATAGCTGAGCGGGCCTTATGGAGCCGCCGTTAGCAGGGAAACTCGCTCAGGGCTCCAAGCCTATCCTGAGGTCTCTTGTAGCCTTCCTCAATCCGGTCGCAGAAGCGTTCAAAGTCCGCACTGTTCAGGGGGAGCTCCCTGGCCCGGCGGGTGATGGTGGTGTAGCAGGCCTGCTTGTCCCCTGAATCGGCCAGGGCACCGCAGAAGGAGAGGGCTGTATCGGCGCCGCTGGAGTCCCAGAACGAGTCCTGGACCGCTCCTGAAAGGCAGCGACGGCGATTGGTGGCGGTGGTTGCGTAGGAGCAGGAGGCGATAGCCCTCTGCGGCTCTCCCCGGGTGGCTCCGCCGACGTCCCGCCCCATGCTTTCGAAGCAGAGGTACCGGATTCCTTCAGGCGCTTCATCGCAGGCCTGGGCGACCCTCTGAAAGTCGCCGCCGAAAAGCTGGACCATGCGTGAGGTCTGGTAGAAGTAGCACGGCCCAACGTACCGATCCTCCAGGATATCGCAGGGGAAGTGTGGGTCATCGGAGAGGTACTCGGTGTAGTGACCCATAGCACCCGATAGCCCACCTACTACGTTCTCCATGAAAACTCCGGAGTAGCAGGAGAGCCGGTTGGTCTCCCTGTCCAGCAGGTCACACGAGGCCAGGGCGTCCAGCAGCGCGTAGCTTGACCAGGCCATGATCCCGTGGCCAACGCCGTGGACGCACTGATGCGTGAAAAACGGGTTGAGGGAGTCGGAGCAGATGAGGGTGATGTTGGTCTCCAAGCCGGTGGTGCCGTAGTCCCGGAAGAAGGCTTCGGTGGCGCCATGGTAGCTGCCCGACTGGCACTCGTGTCCCCACAGAGAGAACGCCTGAGCGCCGAACTCCTGATAGGCCATTCGTCCCAGGTCGTGGGCCCTCGGATGGCAGTTGATGCTCAGGCGTCCCTGGTTGTCACTGAGCACCGCCACTGCTGCCGCAGGGCCGTACTCCCGTATGAAGGTGAGCAACGCTTCATCGTCCGTAAAAAGCGGGTCGATGGCTGTATTTGAGAGGATACCCAACGGCAGGAATGTGACCTTGCCCCGGGAGGGTGTCGCGGCAGTGGAGGCGGGAGCATCGCCGGTTACGATGACACGGCCCGTTTGCATGGGGTCGAGATGGTTGTGGTACCGCCACTCGCCGGCTCGATCAAAGGTGAAGCGCCAGCTTTCCTCCGGCATCAGGGGCCGCTGCGGATCGAACTCCGGAAAGATTTCGTGGGTAGGGTGGATATGTGAGGCAGGCCATACGGGGTCTAGCGACCGGTTCACGAACTCGACGGTTTGACCCTGGGCAATCTGAAGCGTTTCCGGAATAAACGTCCCGTTCAGGTAGATGACCTTGGGAGCTTCCGGTTGGGTGGAGAGCACACGGGCCGGCGTGGGGGAAGAGGGAGTGGGGGAGGAAGATACGGCTGCCGTTGCTTTGGGCGTTGGCGTGGTGTCCCTACCACCGCACGCCGCAAGTATCAGTACGATAAGGCATGCCAGGAGCGCGAAGGCATGCCTACCGATCGCCGCCAAGCTCCACCTCAATCAGCGGGCCGCGCTCCACCCACTCGTCGATATCGAACTGACGTGCCCATTCCAGCTGCTCTTGAAGCTTTGTGAGGAGCTCTCGTCGCCTGGCCTTATCGTTCACCAGGAGTGCCGTGGCCGGGAGGTCAGCTTGAACGCTCTCTTTCAGATGAAGGGTGAACGCGGGGTCGGCGTGCAGGTTGGCCACCCAACTCCGACGGCCCGGGGAGCCGGTGATGAAGAGGCGGCCATCGATTATGTGGAACCAGATCTCGATGCGGTGGTGGAGGCCGGACTTGCGCCCCTTGGTGGTGATGTCTATGACACGGTCCCTTTGGAGTGCGCGCCGGACTTCATCGCTCATAGGGAATTCTCTAGGTCAGGTGCTCCCGCAGTTCGCCATCCGGCGTCCAGCGTCCGACGATGGTGAACTCCTGTCGATAGAAGATGTGCCGTAGGGTCATGTGCCCCTGCATCTTCTTGGTCCATTCGGAGGGGTTGGCCATAACTGTTTTGTAGGACGGGCTGTCCATGATTTTTTCGTCCGGGATCTCATAAACAGCCAGGAACTTCCAGTCACCGGAGATGGCCTCAAAGCGGCGGGCGCTCAGGTAGCCGACATCAATTCGCTCCTGCAGGTGCTCCTGGTCGTACCAACGGTTGAACTCCTCCTCCCATCCCTCCTCGACGTTGCCCCACACCACGGAGAGGGCCTTGCCCGTTGTTTCGCCGGGCCCCTGAAAGGAGAAGGTATGCTTGAAAACGCCTCGGTTGAGCTTGATATGCTGGGATATTCTCTGAGACCAGTCGGTAGGGGGATTGAACAGCCTCCGATACTCTGGCTTCTCCAGCACCTCCGGGCTCTCCACTTCATAGAGGGTCATCTGCTTGGGCCCTTCGCCCCTGATATTGATGTAGCGGCGAGCGCTGAGGAAACCGCGAACGGCCATCCGCTCCACCAGGTGCTCCAGGTCGTACCACTGGTGGTACTCCTTCTCCCAGTCCGGCTCAGTATCCCCGGTCATAGCGATTACAACGTTCCCGAAGTCCATAGCGTGCTCCTTTCCGAGCCTGTACCGTTACATTATCATTTGAGCCTTTTGCTTACAAGGTTGACCCCTTGATGGCCGGAGGCCTGTGGTAGACTATGCGGCGCTCAGCGCTGAGATCATGAGGCCTTCGATATCGAAGAGGAGATAGGGAGATACGGGATGCCACTGAAAGCGAACATAGGGGTGCTCATTCCCAAGGCCTTTGCGGGGCCGATGCCAGAACCGTCGGAGTATGCCGAATTCTTCCAGGCCGCGGATGCACTGGGTTTCCATTCCCTGTGGACCACCGAGCGGATCATTCACCAGGTGAATATCCTTGACTCCCTGACCGCATTGACCTGGGCAGCGGCGGTGACCACCCGGATCAAGCTGGGTTCCTCGGTGGTCCTGTCCAACCTGCGCCATCCGTTGCTCCTGGCCAGGGCGGTGGCGGGCTTGGACTACCTATCCGGTGGGCGGTTCATCCTTGGATTGGGCGTGGGCGGCCACCCCGAGGAGTTCGAGGCGATGGATGTTCCGATTCGACAGCGTCGGCGACGGCTTGAGGAGACCATCGGTATCCTGCGCAAGGTGTGGAGCGAGCCCGATGCGTCGTTTCAGGGACGGCATTTCAACCTGGAGGGGGTGACTATCGCGCCCCGGCCAGCTTCGGGCATACCCATTCTGCTGGGCGGCGCTGCGGAGCCCGTGCTGCGGCGTGTGGTTGCCATGGCCGATGGATGGATCGCAAGCTCGTCGGTGGTGCCGGAACGGCTCCGGGAGAGCCGGCAGACGCTCCATCAGTACGCACAGGAAGCGGGGAGGGACCCTACCGGTCTGGAGATAGGCAAGCTCCTCTACATGGCGATAGACGATGACGCCGAGAAAGCCAGGGAGCGCGTGGCATCGGCTATGCACTCCTACTACGGCACCAGGTTCGACGTGGATAGCTTCTGCGCCTTCGGCCCGCCGGAGGCCTGCGCCCGCAGCATTCAGCCATACCTGGACGCTGGGGTGACCACTCTTATGCTTGGGTTCGCGCGGCCGGACGTGAGGGAGCTTGAGCGGCTGCACCGGGAGGTCCTGCCGCTCCTGAATTGAAGGGGACCGCAGACGCTCCAGGCAGCGGCTCTAGTGTAGTTGAGGAGGTCAGAGCGGCAGGGAGACGGCACGTTCGCTCTGGGCGCTCAGGGCCACAGCCTCCGAGAACTCCATATAGCTAACACCGTCCTCAAAGGTGGTGTGGGTCACCTTCTCCTGACCGCGGATGGCGTTGATGAACTCCTCCTCCACCCGCCAGTGGCCCTGTTTATCCTCAGGAATATCCAGAGCGGAAAGCTCACGTTCGCCCCTACGACCGCCATACAGCGCGCTGGCCCCCGCATTCAGCCATAGGGTGCCCTGGCTCCCATAGAGCCATACCTCGGTTCCCCGTGCCAGGCCGGTGGCGGCGCTGACACGAAGGTGTGCCTGGGCGCCACATGCCATCTCACACAACACATCCACATGGTCGGGTATCGTGACCGCGTGCAAGACGCCGGCGGGGTCCCGACGCTTTTTCACGACCACCTTGGACATCGCCATCACGTTGGTGGCCGGCCCAACCCATCGCAGCAGCGATTCGTACCAGATCCCCAGAAACAACGTGTTGTACCCGCTCAGATCCCAGTCCTGTCGCCAGTGGAGTGGGCCCTGGGTGTCAATGAAGTCGCCCTGGCTCACTTGAAGCTCGATGGCCAGGAGGTCACCCAGGTAGCCATCGGCGATACGCTCCTGGATCGTACGGTCGTACTTCAGGGTGAAGGGTGATGGGACCACCTGGGCTACCAGGCTAGGAGCAGCCCGTGAGGCCTCCAGCATTGTACGGGCCTCATCGGCGTTCATGGCCATGCGGGCCTCCGTGAGCACGTGCTTGTCGTTATCAAGGGTCGCCAGGGTGATGGGGCAGTGCAGGTAGGGCCAGGTGCCGATGCAAACGGCATCGATATCGTCCGCCTCCACCAGCTCTCGCCAGTCGTCATACACCGTGGAGATGCCAAGCTCAGCGGCGGCCCGCTCGCCGGACTCACGGGTGCGGTTGCAGACGGCCGCCAGATCCACCCCTGGGATGGCCTTGAAACCGGGCGCATGGCGCTGCCTGACGTTGCCGCCGGCACCAACGATTCCCACTCTGACAGGTTGGAGGCTCATGGGCGACCTCTTTCTAGCCACTAGGCATGGCCAGGGCGGTGGCTCTCGCTACGCCAGGCTGTAGGCAATTGCATGTACCTGACAGGCGTTCGGGTGCTCAGAGACGTATGTGTAGGCGGAGGAGGCCGCAATGGCTCCTTGTGCGGCGGCGGTAATGGTCTGCTTCAGATCGCCCGAGCCATCCGTGAGGTCTCCCGCGGCGAAGACGCCAGGCACGGAGGTATGCATCAGCCTATCCACCGCAACCTCGTCCCGATCGGCGAGCTGGACGCCGAGCTGTAGCGGTAGCTCGGTGCGCGGGTCGGCTCCGATCTCGATGAACAGCCCGTCCAGCGTAAGCTCCCGAGAGCCGTTGATCGGCTGGTCCAGGACGATGCCCGTCAGCCCCTGTTCGCCCACCAGCCCGACGACGTTGGTGTTGAGCATCTGCTCAACATTGGGGCTCTCATTAAGGAGACGAAGGTTGACGGGTTCAGGCCTGGTGAATGCCTCACCGCGGTAGATGATATAGGCCCTGGTGGCGTACTTACTCAGGAGCACCGCGCCGTTGACTGCGGCGTCGCCGCCGCCGACCACGGCGGCCACTTTGTCCCGGTATAGGGGGGCATCACAGGTGGAGCAGAAGGAGACCCCCCGTCCGGTCCACTCGTCCTCGTTGGGCAGGCCCAGCTTGCGGCGCTCCCGTCCCACCGCCAGTATCACCGATGCGCCCTGATAGATGTTTCCGGCGGACCGTACCTCAAAGCATTCGTTTTCATTGGAGATACTCTTTACGCCTTCGTTTACGATGGGGACGCCGTACCTCTCCACCTGCTGCTTCATGTTCGTCATCAGATCAAAGCCGTCGACGCTGCCGAATCCGGGGTAGTTCTCTATCAGGCCGCCCGTCGCCGTCTCGCCGCCGAAGGCATCTCCCAGGATCAGGGTGTTCATGTGGTAGCGGGCGGCGTAGAGCCCGGCGGCGAACGCAGCGGCCCCCTGGCCGACGATAATGACGTCATACGGATTGGATGGCTGTGTCATCCTGGCACCTCGGCAAGCTGGATTGCTGTGGGAATCATGCCTGGTGGGGCTGCATCGCTGTCTATTCAGTCTAGCACACGGTGAGCCGCGCCAATAGCGTGATTGCCCTTATATAGTACGATGCTCCGGGCATGGTTGAGGTGCATGCTGGCGGAGCGACATAGGGCGGGGCTTCAGAATATCGCCAGGGTGTGCAGGGATGAGAGGCCTCTTTGGGTGGTGGATCCGTAGGCCCTGCTCCCTCCACTTGACAAACAAGCACGCTTGTTCTATTCTAGCCTCCATCATCACACTTTGGAGGTCATCATGCAGGATCTAAATTCGGAGGACCGATACCTACTTCGCAAGGCCCAGATGGATGCCGATAAGAAGGCCCTGGTGTCCCAGAGGGCGCAGCAGGAGCTGGAGCGTCTGGAGCTGGAGCTGGAGCACAAATACGAGCTGCTGGACGCGGAACGCTCCATCGATCCCAGGACCGGGATCATCCGGGGGGTCTTCCCAACGCGCAAGAGCAATGGGAAGGAGGCCTCGGAGCTGCTACCGGCGGCCGTTTCCAACGAGCCGACCGCCGAGTAACGGCCGGGGCTAAGTCCCGGTAGGGCGGATGCGGAGAAGAGTCTCCCTTGGATCGCTCCTACCAGGCCCGCCGGGCCGGCAGGGGCGTTTCAAGGGCTGGGCTGATTCCGCTGGACACTTTCGTGAGTGGCGTCTTTGCGACGCGGGCGCATTGTCGCTAAGCCTATTGAGCACTGGCTGAGACGATTCTGATGCATATTGGGCACAATAGCTGGTGTTGCCTACCGTATGTCCGTTGACACAACGCATCTTCCAGGCATACACTCCCAAGGGTGGTGCGCATGCCATGACGGACCTGCTCCTCTGCAACCCGTACTTCATCAAGGATGACCCGGTCACTCGCGCGGCCATGGATATCTATCCGTTGCTGGGGCACGGATACCTGGCCAGCTACCTGAACGCCCACGGCTTCTCGGTGGAGATCTTCGATGGCACCTTTGAGAAGGGTATTGACGCCTACTACGATGCCATAGCAGCAACTCACCCAAAGGCCGTTGGCATGTACGGCCACCTGCTCTCCCGAGACAACGCCTTCGCCTTTGCCCGGGCGGCCAAGGAGCGTGGTCTGCCCACCCTGGCGGGGGGCCGGACGCCACCGGCTACTACGACCACTACTTGAGCAACGGTTTCGACGTCGTTGTCCGTGGAGAGGGGGAGGCCACGGCCCTGGAGGTGATGGAGTGGCTCAAGGGCGGGGCCGACCGGAGCCAGCTTCACCGGGTCTCGGGCATCGCCTACCGCTCGGAGGAGGGGCAGATCGTTCTGAGCAGCGCCCGGCCGGCAATCAAGGACCCCGATATTCTGCCGTTCCCCAGAAGGGACGAGCATATCTACAGGCCCTATATCGATGGCTGGCGGCGCGTCCACGGATACACCTCCCTGCCGATATTCGGAGCGCGGGGGTGTCCATTCGACTGTGCCTTCTGCTACCGTCCCGTCTTCGGGCGGCTGTACCGGAGGCGAACGCCGGGGAACATCGTTGCAGAGCTGGAGGAGTGCGTCGGCCAGTTCGAGGCCAGCCACTTTCGCTTTGTGGACGATACGTTTGTGGTGCACAAGCAGTGGGTCGGGGAGCTTTCCGGGCTGGTCCAAGAGCGTGGCCTCAACCTCTCCTTCGACGTTCTCTCTCGCGCCGACCTGATGACCGACGATCTGGCTGCCGACCTGAAGTCCATGGGCGTGCGCCGGGTGTACTTCGGCATGGAGTCCGGGTCGGACAAGGTACTCCAGCATATGAGCAAACGGTTGACGGTAGAGTAGTCCATCCGAGCGGGGGAGACGGTACGTAGCCACGGGATCGAGTTTCTCTCCTGGATCATGCTGGGCTACCCGGGTGAGGACAAAAGCGATATCTCCCTCACCCGGGACATGCTGGTGGCGGTGAAGCCGGATGTGGTGAGTATCTCAATCGCCTTCCCTATTCGGGATACGCCCTTCTACGACGAGGTCAAGGACAGAATCGCTCGGAAGAGACCGATGTGGAAGCGGACGGGGGAGAACCGGCTGGTCTTCCGTGGGCGGTATTCGAACCTTTTCTACCTGTTCGCTCGGCGCTGGCTCTACAAAGAGGTTGATCTTGCCAAGGGCCACCAAGGGCCGCCAAGGGCCGTGGAGCCGCCCGGCGCACGTTCTGCTCAGCGGAGTGTATCGCCTGGGCATGGAGCTTCTCGGCTGGCGTAGACCTGGCGGCGTGGCGGCACGAAGCCCCGGTGCTGGTGAGAGAGCACCAGGTGTCGTGGCCCCGGACTAGACGAATCCAGGACACCCAAAACGGGCGTATCTACATCGGCGTTGGCGTTTCCCATCTCATCTACCAGAGAGGGCTCTGTGTCCGCCGATATGGATTCCGGGTTGTCTGGCGTCCTGCTTGCGGTCCCGACACTGAACGAGGAGGAGGGCCTGCCCGCCGTGTTGGGTCAGGCCCGGCAGCTCGGCGTTACCACTATGGTTGTCGATGCCGGGTCCACGGATGGCACCCGAGCCGTGGCCGATACCTACGGTGTCCCCGTTGTTGAGGTGTCGCGCGGCAAGGGACGCGGCTGGCGTGAGTTCCTGGCAACGGTGCCCTACAAGGACTGGGAGTACATTGCGATGGTGGACGGCGACGCTACCTACGACCTTGCCGCCCTTCCCCGGCTCATCGAGGCCGGTGCCGATATGGCCGTTGGCGTACGACAGCCTGTCGATGGCTCCGTACCCCGGCTACGGGCCGTTGGAGCACACGCCCTTTCATCACTGGCGGGCCTGTGCACCGGTCGCGAGTGTCCAGACCTGCTGTCCGGGTTCAGGGTGATACGGAGCACGTACGTCGACCGCATAAGGCTGACGGCGGAGCGGTTCGAGCTGGAGACGGAGCTGACCATGGAGTTTCTTCGCCGGGGTTTCCACGTGGCGTGGGTCCCGGTGAACTACACGCGACGCCGCGGTGAATCGAAGCTCCACCCCGTACGAGATGGGTGGGAGACCCTTCTGACAATCGCACGCACCCTGTATCGCAAACTATGAAGGTCGCGCACCTGGTCCAGTTTTTCGAGCCAGGCTACGTTGGCGGTATGCAGAGTTACGTGGCCCAACTGGCCAGGCGGCAGCAGAAGGAGGGCCTGGATGTATCGGTGCTCACCGTGGCCCTGCCGCGACGGCTTCGCCGGGCCAACACGCAGAAGATGACGGAGCAGTGGAACGGAGAGAACGGCTCGCTGCGTGTCGTGGCGCGAAGGCCCTGGGGCCTGTGGTACCGGACCCCCATGTACCCCGCCGCCATTGCGGACGTGCGCAGGCTGGATGCCGATGTAGTGCATCTCCACGGGCCCAGCCCCTGGTACGAGGCGGCCCTGCTGCTGGCCGGTCCACTGCGTGGACAGCTAGCCTTCACCCTGCACAACACCTTTCCAACCACAACGCTGCTCCAGCGATGGCTCGGGTGGATTGCTCAGAGGCTGCTGCACAAGACCCTGGATAGAGCGGACGCCATCATTGCTCCTCACGCGGATTTCCTTCACCACCTGGTTCCGGAGCACGTTGCGCGCCGCTCCGCGGAGCGGCTGCACTTCGTGCCGCCGGGGGTCGACCGCTATCGTTTCCGGCCACTGGACCTGCCTCGGGATGAGGAGAGCGTCCTGTTCGTTGCCCATCTGAGGCCGGAGAAGGGACTGCACGTGCTGGTGGAGGCGATGACCAGGCTGCCGCACCTTCGTCTGGATGTCCTGACGACGGTGAGCTACGAGGGCTCCTACTACACCAGGGTGCGCCGGGAGGCGGAGGCGCGTTTGGGGTCACGCGTCCGCTTTCTCTTGAACCCGGACCCGGTGGCGCTCCTTCATGCGTATAACAGGGCTGCCTGTGTGGTGGCCCCGTCCCTGGGGCTGGAGTCCTGGAACCTGGTGCTGCTGGAGGCGGCGGCGTGCGGCGCAGCGTGCGTCTGCACAGAGCTGCCCGGCCTTACGTGGGCCGACTTTGCCGTGACCGCGCCGCCCGGCAATGCCGAACGGCTTGCGCAGGCCATACAGACCGCCGTTGCTCAGCGGCAGGAGCTGGGCGAGCGAGCGAGGTGTGCCGTAGATGCTTACTCATGGGAGCGTACCTGTCAGGAGACCCTGGCAGCGTACCAGTACGCTGCCAGGGTCTCCGTAGTCCGCTGCCCACGGTTGGCCTGACCGTTGCCTTGGCGCTGGCGATGGCCCGGGTGGGGTGGAACCTCGCCCGTCCCCAGGACATCTTTCTGGACTCGTGGGTGCTGGTGCCCCTGCTCCAGGCGCTTGATGGGGAGGCATCTCTCTTGCCCCGTGCGGCGCTAACCCTCCACTACCCCCTTATCTTACCTACCGCTTTTCCCCCTGGCCAAAGTCTTCGGCCCCTTTACCACGGTCAAGCTGCTCTATCCGATCATCGCGTCGCTGGCGGCCGTGCCCGCGTACCTGCTGGTGCGCAGGGGACCGGCGCCCGTGGTGGGCATCATCGCTATGCTGGCCCTCCCGGATTTGGCAGTAAAGGCGCTGAACGGTACCCCTCAAGGTGTTGCGCTACCGCTGTTTCTCCTGGCCCTCTACTTTGCAGTGCACCGCCGGCGCAAGGGGTTTGTTGCCACGGCCGTCGCAATTCTGTTCACCCACCACCTCACAGGGCTGATTACGCTAGTGCTGTACTACGCCATGTGGGTGTTGCCCCGGAGCCGTGACCGAGGGTTCCTGCGGGGCGAGTGGCCTTATCTCCTGTTCTTCTCGGCGTGGCCGCTGTACTGGGCTTGGACATTCTCCAATACGGGACAATGGTATATGGCGCCTATTCTCCTTGTGCTGACCGTGGCCATTGGCCTGCCAATTGCCGTGGTGCTCTACCTTGCAGCACCTCACACCCGGCGAGCGGTGGACTGGGCGGGGGCGCGAGCGGCAGCCCTTTCGCCCCTCCGGCTGGTGGCTCTGGCGGTCGGAGTTGCAGCGGCTGGACTACTTCTATCTGGGGTGACCCTGGAGACGCCAGGGTTGTCCACCGCCGGCCTGGCCAACCGGCTGGTCGTAGCCCTCTACGCCGTGCTGCTGGTCATTGCGGGTGCGGCCATCCTGGCACGCAGGGACCACGGGCTGGCGCTGTTCGCAGCAATCCTCCTGGCGCTGGGCTCCGCGGTCGTGGGGATGGGGTGTCAGCACGTCTTCGATAGCCTGCGTGTGGTTGACTACGTGGTGCTCGGCGGACTGGCCACCCTTTTCGCCCCCGGCCTGTCGGCACGCTGGATGAGCCGCTCCCTGCTCCTGACCGTGGCGGTGGTGGTGGTGCTGGCGGGTGGGTTCAGGCTGGCGAACAGCTATGACCGGCTCTTTGTGAATACCGACGGGCAGATTGAGGCGGCCCGATGGGTCAAGGCCAATACACCTGATGATGTATCCATTGCCAGCGATACGAAGATGTCGCTGCTCATCCTGGGAGAGGGAGGCCGCAACGCTACGTTTGAGGGCACATGGTGGCTCTTCGACGACTCCCCGGTTACACCGTATATCGCCGCACTCAATGGCGACGACCGATTCCTCGATAGGCCCATTCGCTATGTGCTGGTGAGCGACTATATGCTGGAGCGGGGGGCGGAGGTGACCTGGTTCACATCCACCCTGAAGCCGTCATTTGACCTCCCGCTACGCATGGATACCGTGGGCGAGAGGGTGTATGAGCAGGGCGGTGTGACGGTCTGGGAGCTGGACCCAATCGTGGCATTCGCAGGTAGTGAGTCACCGGATGATCTCTTTTCCTGGTTTTATGGGCACGGCGTGGGAAGGCTGTGTAGGTAGTGAGGAGCAGTGTGGCTATCGTGACACCTGATCTGGATGACCGGACCGGCCTCCTGGAGGTGGCGCGCCGGTTTGCCGAATATATGGGCGGCGCAACCCCTACCTTCGGATGATGGCGGTGTCCGGATCACTGACGCGGGCTGAGCACCGGGGGCCGCACGACGACATAGACTTCTTCGCGATAACAGGCAGAGGACGGCTCTGGCAGGGGTTCATGGCCTGTTTGTGGAATGGATGGCGGTTCGCACGCCAGCTCGGCATACCGAGGACATTCTTCTGCTTCAACTACCTGGTGGACGAGGCCCACCCCGAGGAGTTCGACCTGAGTCACATCGAGTACGTGCGTGAGTTCCTGCGCCTGGAGGTGCTTGTTGGAGCGGAGGTCTATGCCGAGCTTCTTGAGCGGTTTCGCGATCGTCTCGCCGTCGCCGAGCCGTTCCTCTACGAGCAGGCCCTGAGCCGCGCGCGGTTGGCATCTCAGGAGCTTGGCGCAGATGAAAGGTTGCTGCGCCGGAGCGGCGTCAGAATACCTGGGCTAGCGCCAGCAGTTCTCTACCGGATGCTCATGCTGCCGTTTGTTGCGGCGGCAAAATGGATGGAATCGCGCCGACGTGCGCTCTTCCCCGGCGGCCTCATCTACTCCAACAGCCGGGTGATCCGCAGCCATCTCCGCAGGTCGTGGGATGATCTCCCGGCGGACCCGGATGGGCTGCCCGCTGCTCAGGCATTCTCCAACGTCGCAAGCGACTACCAGGAGCGAGTAGTGTCCAGCCCCGCCAACCGACACATGCGGAGTATCGTTCGCCAGGGACTGGAAGGCCTTGTTCACCCGGGGGACCGCATCCTGGATTTGGGAGCTGGGACGGGGGCTGATGCGGTATGGCTTGCGGAGCGGGGAGCCTTGGTTCTGGCTGTGGACGTGGCCGAGGGTATGGTGCAGGAATGCTCCCAACGGGTGGCGGATGCTGGCCTTGAGGAGCGAGTTGAGGTGCGTCGGCTGGCTATTAAGGACCTGCGGGCGTTGCTGCCCACCTACGCCCGCAGGTTCAACCTTGTCCTGGCCGACTTCGGTGCTCTGAACCTGTGCGGCGACCCGGACCGCTGGGCGCCGGTGGTTGCCCGTCTGCTCAAGCCGGGTGGGCCCCTGGTGGCAAGCGTTATGAACCGCTGGTCTGCATGGGAGCTGGTGGCGGGATTGCTCCGTGGCCGCCCCTCTTTTGCCTTCAGGCGTGCCCGGAGCGAGCCTATCAGCATAGGTGGCGTTGCTCTTCCGGTGGCCCTGTATACGCCGGGTGGGTTCGCGCGCAGCCTAAGGCCCCACTTTCACCGAAGATCGGTGCGGGGGCTGTGCTCCCTGGCGCCGCCTCCCGTATTGGAGCACCTGGGCACCGTGCTGCCGGGGCTGGGCCGCCTCCTGGACTGGCTGGACCGGCGACTGGGAGGCTGGCCTGGGTTCCGTGCGCTGGGAGACCATTTCCTGATCGTTCTGGAGCAGTGCAGCGAGCCCATTCTGCGGCATCGGGTCCGCGGCACCATCACGGCGTCGCCGGTGGTAGCCGATGTGAATGGCGATGGCGCTCCGGAGATCGTGGTGGCCGAGAAACGCTTGCACATCCTCGACCGACGCGGGAGGAGCATCCGAGGCTGGCCTCGGAAGCTGGGCGGACCACTGGCTTCAACCCCTGGAATCGCTGCCGATGGACACGGGATACGCATCTACGTTGGCTCTGACGACGATGCATTGCACGGGCGCTCCTTTGATGGGAGGCCGGTGGACGGGTTCCCCTTTCGCACGGGAGGCGACGTCTTCTCGTCACCCTGGATAGGCGACCTGGACGGCGATGGAGGGCAGGGGACCGTGTTCGGCTCCGACGACGGTGGCATCTATGCGCTGGACGCAGAGGGCCGGCCACTCCCTGGCTGGCCTGTACGGACGGGTGGCTATGTATCCGCCTCCCCGGTCGTTGCGTCCATTGGGGGCCGGCGGGCCGTCATCATCGGCTCGTGGGACGGGCGACTCTACGCGCTGGACCATCGCGGCGGAGACCTTCCGGGCTGGCCGCAACCGCTGGGCTTCCCAATCTGGGGCTCCGCCGCAGTCGCCGATGTGGATGGGGATGCATGGTCGGAGGTTATCGTGGCAACCACCCGGCTCTTCGTCCTCCGTGGCGATGGCAGCGCGGTGCCGGGCTTCCCGGTGCGCTTGGGCGGATATGCCGTGGCCTCGCCGGCCGTCGGCGATATCGACGGTGATGGTCGTCCGGAGATCGTGGTCTGCTCAGACCGCATATACGCCTTTCACGCCGACGGGCGAGCTGTTCCGGGGTTTCCGGTGGACGTTGGCGCCTACCTCTGGGCGAGCCCCATACTGGTCGATGTGGACGGGAATGGCCGTCCGGAGATCGTTGTAGGGGATTTCCGGGGCAACCTGTGGGTGCTGACCGGTGATGGCAAGGTAACGACGGGGTATCCGAAGCGGATGGGCAGCCGGATCACCGCCGCCGCTACGGCCGCCGACCTGGATGGCGATGGCTACCTTGAGCTGGTGGTCGCATCGTCGGACGGGAGGGTGGTGGCGTTCCAAACGGAGGCATCGGATGACCCGTCGTCTGCCCCCTGGCCGGCGTTTCCGCCACGGGGAACGGGGGCGCTCCTTGAGGCGGGCAGGGGCTCCTCTGGCCGCGCACCTACGGTGGCCGTTGCAGTCGAGGATATGGGTGAGCGATCGTGTAGCCCCGTGGGGCCGGAGGCCGTCCGGCTGGTGCCGCGAGTACCGAGGCCTTTCCGGGTGACCGAGGTCCACCTTACGCTGCCGAAGGATGCTCTCCTGGAGGGTGGACTCCTTCACTACACGGTCGATGGCAGGGACCACCCATCTCCGCTCCTGGGAGGAAACGGACGGTACTTTGCCCTCATCCAGCCTCTTCCGCGCCGCTCAAGACGGTGGAGTACGCACTTGAGCTCCGCTGGGGAGCAGGTGGCTGCACGCGGGTGCCTGGCGATGGGAGCTTTCGCTTCCGCATCGGTGTCCCTGGGCTCCGTCTGACAAAGTAGCCGGAGTGGGTGGGTGTACGCTGGGCGATGTTGATGCGGAGTTGCACCTATAGTCTCACCTACGCATCTCATCAGGGAAGGCGTGGGCATGTTTTGACAACGGAGATCACGCGATGCACGTTTCCATAAGTGACAAGGCCCTTGAACGCGTCCGTCAGAAGGGTGGCGCTATGGCCTTGGACCTCATACCCCCGCTCACCTGAGGCGGGCAGGCGCAGGTGTCGGTTGACACCTACCTCAAGAGGAAGAACACTTCCAAGTATCAGACGGCGGACCATGACGGGGTGCGGGTAATGGTCTCTCCCCTTTTGGCCCGTCAGGCCCGGTCCATCACCGTTGAGCTAAAGCGAGTGTGGTTCTGGCAGGCCTTCTCTATCGGGATTGAGCCGGTGGGGGAACACTTTCACGGCCCGGCGTGCAGGCACTAGCGTCGTCGCCTGATGCGTGGGTAGCTGCCAGCTTTGGATAGGCGTGGCGCCCCAGGCAGGATTCGAACCCGCGACCCACTGCTTAGAAGGCAGTTGCTCTATCCTCTGAGCTACTGGGGCTCCCTTTGACTATAGCAAGAGAAAAGGTAGGGGGTCAAGAAACGCGACCCCCCTCTTCGCCATCGGTGGTCTCCCTGGCCCCGGACCTGAACTGGCGGATGTGCCGGAATACGTAGTAGGCAATAAGCGATGCGACCGCGATCAGGGCCGGAATTTCTATGGGCCGCATGACATCACGAACGGTTTCCCAGTTCTCGCCCAGCAGGAAGCCCGCGTAGGCCAAGGCCAGGGACCAGAGGAATGACCCGGCGAAGGTCAGTAGGGTGAAGGGGAGCAGGTGCATCCGAGTCACGCCGGCGGGGAAGCTGATCAGGCTGCGCGCCACCGGCACCACCCTGGATAGGAAGATCGCCCAGGTCCCGTACTTCTTGAACCAGCGGTCCGCCACATCCAGGTCCCGGCCCGATATCAGCACGTACCGGCCGAACCGCTCCAGCAACGGGCGTCCGCCGAATGCCCCGGCAGCGTAGATGATAAGAGCGCCGATGAGGCTTCCCAGCGCTCCGTAGAGGCCCGCCACTATCACATACCAGCCGCTCAGGCCCTTGGCCGCGATCAGCATCCAGCCGCTCAGGGGCATGACCAGCTCGCTGGGAATAGGGAAAAAGACGCTTTCGATGGCCATCAGGGCCACAACACCGGGCCACCCCATGGTGTCGTAGACTTCCGCTACGAAGTCCAGAAGCTGTTGTTCAAGGGATTCCATTGGCTGAGCGGGGCGTTCAAACGGAACATGCCGAGTGTAGCCCCGCGTCCTGATGCCGTCAACGAGAGAGCCAAGGCACCAGCCGTGACACTCAGACGCCGGCCTCAAGGTGAATTACGGAGGAAACCGGCAATACCAGCAATCGTCTTGGCGGTGTTTGATACTTGTCTTAGATTTGTCTAAAACAAAAGGCATGACTAGTCTTGGCATTTTCCCGAACATTCGGTAATTTGTATCTTACCCTTTGGAGGAGGGGAATAGGGCAAAGAAGACCAAGCTTATGGAACGGGTGGAGCAGGCGCATCACAACCAACCTCTGGAGCGGTTGCTGCCGCAGATGATCAACGATCAGGGGCTCACGTCCACGGCTGTGGCTCTTGGGGTGAGCAAGGCAACTCTTGGCTACTGGCTTCTGAAGCTGGGCATCAATGTGCAGCGCGTGGCTCTTGCTCCCGGAGAGACCCTTGAGGTGAAGCGCAGCGGCTAGGGGGAGCGCCGCCATTCTCCTTGACACTAGAGCCCGGTTGTGATAAAAAGAACGAAGTAGAGAGAACCCTCTTCTTTGCCGCTCCGGACGAAGGAGAGGGCTTTGGATTGCTGTACTTTAGGAGGCACCGTGAGTAAAAGGGTCCTGGCCATAGTTGTCTCGTTACTAGCTGTAGCCGTGCTGGCTGGGGCATGTGGTGGTGGAGAGGACCCGACCGCAACGCCCAGACCAACGGCGACGCAGCCTTCCGGCACTGCGCCCACAGCCACAACCGCACCGACGCAGCCCCCAAGCAACGGGGGCGCTGGCACGCCTGTCCGCGTTGAGCTGTCGTCTCAACCATACAGCTTCAGTCCCGACGGGTTCGATTTTACCGTTGGCACCACGTACAGCCTGACCATTGTGGCTGATGCGGAGTTCCATACCTTCAGCGTCAGTGAGCTGTGGGGGGATATCTTTGTGAACCCCAACGAGACCGTAACACAGGACATCACGCCCGATAAGGCCGGGACGTTCAAACTCTTCTGCGTGCCTCATGAATCTACTGGCATGGTTGGTGAAGTGCGCGTCCAGTAGCGGATTCCCTACACCTGAATAATGTGGCAAACTGGCTCGAGAGTCTCTCCCGAGCCAGTTTGCTTTTTGGTAAGGTAGATGGCCATGGGCCGACGTAGCGAGGAGAAGCATGCCTCAGGCTGAGTTTACCGCGCTGATGGGCCTGGTAGGCCTGGCGGTGGGGAGCTTCTTCAACGTCTGTATCGACCGGCTTCCGCTGAATTTATCCATCGTGGCGGTGCCCTCCCATTGTGAGCGGTGCCGGCATCCACTGTCACCGCTGGACCTCATCCCGCTGCTCAGCTACCTGTGGCTGAGGGGACGATGCAGATACTGCAAGGCTCTCATTCCTGGGAGGATACCTCTTGTAGAGGCGGTCACCGGCATCCTATTCGCCTACGTGGCCTTTGAATACAGGGTGACCCTGGAGACGGCGGTGGTGCTGGCCTTTGTCGGCACGCTCATCGTGGTCTTCTTCATCGACTTTGAGCGCTCCCTTATCTTGAACAAGATCATCTACCCTGGCATTATCGTTGCGCTGCTTGTTGCTCCCCTGGGACCGTTGGGGCAGGGCCAGGGCGTGCTCCAATCCTACGTTGACGCTCTGCTGGGCGCAGCAGTAGGGGGAGGGGTGCTGTTTGTGATCTTTTTTGCCGCCCTCAGGATCCTGGGCAGAGATGCCTTTGGTCAGGGAGACGTCAAGCTAGGCCTCTTCTTGGGGCTTGTCTTTGGTCTTCCTCTGACCTTTGTTGCCCTTCAATTGTCGTTCATCGCTGGCGGATTGGTTGCCATCGCTCTTCTGGCGTTCAAGGTGCGCAGGAGGAAGGATACCATTCCATTTGGCCCATTCCTCTCCGGTGCCGCGCTCATCACCCTGTTCTGGGGCCAGGCCATCTCTGATTGGTACCTCGAGCTCTTTCCCGTGTAGTGGTTCGCGGGCAGGGTGTGTGCCTGGGGCTGGCAACTTGAAAGAGGCAGGGTAGACGGTTGGCTCAGTGGGGAAGCCCCTGATTGATCATGGCCGCCAGGTAGCCGGCTCCGAACCCATTGTCGATGTTCACCACGGACACCCCGGGGGCGCAGCTATTGAGCATGGCCAGCAGTGCGCTCAGCCCCTGAAAGCTAGCCCCGTACCCGACGCTGGTGGGCACGGCGATAACCGGGGCGGCGACGAGGCCACCCACGACGCTGGGCAGGGCGGCGTCCATTCCCGCCACCACAACGATTACCCTGGCCGCTCTGAGGGCGGGCAGCTGGCTCAGGAGGCGGTGGAGCCCGGAGACCCCTACATCGTAGGCCCGTTCCACCTGGCTCCCCACGACCTCCGCGGTAATGGCTGCCTCTTCTGCCACCGGTATATCGGAAGTCCCGGCGCATGCCACCATGACCCCTGGCCGCAATGGTGCATCGTCTCCTCGCACGTAGGCTACGCGTGCCGTGGCGTTGTATACTGCCTCCGGGACCCTGTTCTTCACCTCTTCATAGGCCTCGGCATCAATGCGGGTGATCAGGAGGGTTGTGCTGTCAGCGATGGCCCGGGCAAGCTCCCCAATCTGCCGTGGGCTTTTACCTTGGGCCAAGATCACCTCGGGGAAGCCCGTTCGCAGTGCACGGTGGTGGTCCACCTTGGCGAACCCCATATCCTGAAAGGGCAGCTGGCTCAAGGACTCCAGCGCCTCCTCTATGGTGGTGTCGCCGGCCCTGACATTCTGAAGAAGCTGGGTCAATCGTTGACGGTCGATGGAAAGCCTCCTGTTCGTTGGGCCTGACAGCCATTATAGGAGAAGCCATTCGAGTGGGGAAGCTGCGGCGCTGCTTCGCGTTGACCCTCGGCACCTCACGATGGCCGTGTTCTTGGACATTTTGCGTTTATGGTAGGTTTCTAATTCCATGGGAAGTGAAGTCGTTTGCTCGTTGACGGCGCTTCCATAGCGACTCTATACTAATCTTCAATCCGTTTGGGGGTGACAGCTATGAAGCTTTCCTGCCTGCAGGAGAACTTGAGTAAGGCGCTCGGTATCGTCGGGCGCGCCGTGGCGACTCGGAGCACGCTGCCGATCACGCAGAACATCCTTCTGGCCACCGACCAGGGTCGACTCAAGCTCTCGGCAACCAACCTGGAGATTGCGGTTACTACTTGGGTGGGCGCCAAAATTGCCGATGAAGGCTCCGTCACTATACCGGCCCGCCTGTTCACCGATTTTGTCACCTCCCTGCCGGAGGGGCAGATTGAGATTGCGATGACCCCCAGGCCTCGGGGTATCCAGCTCACCAGCGGCCGCTTTGAGGGACGGATCATCGGCACTGATGCTGAGGAGTTTCCTCCGATCCCTTCCGTGGAGGAGGGTGTTGGTGTCAGCGTGGCATCCCAGGACCTGCGTCATGCTATCAGCCAGGTGGTCTTTGCCGCCGCTACCGAGGACTCCAGGCCGGTGCTTACGGGGATCAAGGTGGAGCTTGAGGGAGACAAGATCACACTGGCCGCCGCCGATGGATTCCGTCTAGCGGTGTATACCGGTGGCTTGTCCTCGGCCGTGGCTGAGGAGATCAGCTTCATCATCCCCGCGCGGACTCTGGCGGAGCTCAACCGGCTTCTGGGGGACCAGACGGAGCCGGTAGAGTTCACCGTGACCCCTCAGCGTAGCCAGGCGCTCTTCCGCCTGCAGAACGTGGAGCTGGTCTCACAGCTGGTCCAAGGGACGTTTCCCAACTACCAGCAGCTCATTCCCCAGAGCTACGGGACCCGGACGGTGGTGAATCTCCAGGAGATCATCCGCGCTTCCCACGCCGCCTCCATCTTTGCCCGGGACGGAGGTGGCATTGTTCGGATAGAGGCGATTCCCGGTGCCGATAATGGCGCGGCGGGCAAGCTCGTTGTCTCTGCACGCGCCGAAGAGGTAGGCGATAACCGGGGTGAGATCGACGCGAAGGTGGAGGGGCCGGAGACGAAGATCGCCTTCGGCAGCAAGTACCTCACCGACGTCCTCTCGGTCCTTGACGACAAGGGAGAGGTGGCCATAGAGACCACCACGCCCTCCAGCCCTGGGGTGTTCAGGTCGGTGACGGAGGAGGGGTACGTGCACGTCATTATGCCCATGTTCGTGCAATGGTAGTTATAGCTATCCGCTTCTGGGAATCCGACGACTCCCTTGATCACGGCCTGTTCCCTCGTGGCCTCGACTTTCACTCGAAACGCTGAGAGGACCGCACGCTTCCCGTCGTGGTCCTCACTGGCCATGCCGTTCTTGACCCTGTAGCAGAAGACGGTGAGTTGGGCCTCAGCCTCTTCTAGGTCGTGCTTCTCGGCCTTCTGGTGCTCAAGCCGCCGCAGCTCGGTTTCGTAGCCCTCTCGCTGACTTTTCAGGGGGCCGCTGTGCGAGCGGATGTAGTCGTCGTCGATCTCGCCGTACATGTAGAGTTTGATCAGGCGCTGCTCCTGGTCTCGGCAGTGCCGAATCTCTCGCCCTAGCCGGGCGATCTCTTCGTCAAGCCCGCCACCCATACCGGCTAGTTGCTGTCGCAGCTTGTCGAGCACCAGTTCGGGATTTTCCAGAACCTTCCGCACCTCGCTCCAAACAACGTCTTCCAGTGCATCAGCTGGGATGTATCGAGCTCGGCAGGTTGCTGGCCGAACGGTGGTCGGCACGGTGGCGCGGCAGCGGTAATAGCGGTATCGGCGGTTTAGCTGAGAACCGACAACCGGGCTTCCACATTCCCCGCAGACCACATATCCCGTCAGGAGATACCGCTTCTCCGATTTGGTTGTCCTGTTGCTTGGCTGGCTGAGCCTTTCCTGAACGAGCGCGAAGATCGACTCGTCGATAATTGGCGGGGTGAACCCCTCGATCCGAATCCATTCTTCCTCTGGCAGAACCTTGACCGTCCTACGCCGACCTCGTGTCTTTTGCACCCTCGTCTTTCCGTAGTAGTCCAGTCCCATGTACGAGGTGTTGGTCAACATCCGTTTCAGGGTGAGGGGATGCCAGGCGCTCCCGCTCTTGGTCGGAATGTCTTGCTCATTGAGACGTATGGCGATCTGGTAGAGACTGATCCCTTCGTTAGCCCAAACGAAGACCTTCTTGACGACCTCCGCTTCGGTGGCCAGGATGGTGCGCTGTTTCATTGCGGGGTCGTATTGGTAACCGTACAGCCCCTTTCCAGTGCCCACGGGCATACATCCGTTCTTCGCCGTCGATACCTTCCCGCGCATGGTTCGCTCGGTGATGAACTCGCGCTCCTTCTCTCCCACGTAACCCAGGATGTAGCGGACGAGCTTGTCCTCCGCAGTGGTGCCCGATGGCCCTTGTACGAACAAGAGTTTGGCTCCAGCCTCTGCGAGCTCCTCAGTCATCACCATGAGGTGGAGCGGGTCCCGCGAGAGCCGGTCTGGAGAGTGGACGATGATCGCCTTGATGGTTCCGAGCCCTGCCAGTCGGCGCACCTGGGTTAGCAGGTGCCTTTCCTGGTCAGCACCGGAGGCTTGCTCCCGGAAGATATGGGGCTGCTCAACTTGCCACCCACCTTCTTCCGCCAGGGCTAGGCAGGCGGCTACCTGAGTGTCTAAGGAAGTCCCGTCTTCCTGTTGGGCTGTGCTGACCCTGGCGTAGATGGCGGCGCTGTCAGTCATCAAGCGGCCTCTCACTCCTGGGGACACTCCGACATGGACCCAGTTGCAGTTGTCTGTTAGCTTTCGCGAGGTTCATAGCGCTCGATTGCCGCCCCGATTCGGTCCGCGTACTGGAAGAGGTCATCCACGTCGTCGATGGGCACCCGTTCCTCCTTGCCGTCGCTATCAAAGAGCCCTACGTACTTCTGTGGTCGATTAAAGTGCAGGCGGCATATGGGCTTCCACATACTGTCATCAAGTACGATGGCACAGTAGCTCTTCCGGTCCTGAATTCCTATCCGATGGGTATCAATGCGACCTCGCAAGCTAGCCTTGACTGCGTATAGCCCCTGCCACTCCTCCACAGTGGTCACAAGCTCATCCTGCGGACCCGCTTCCGCTTCTCCCACGTCAGATCCGTGGGCCTGCTCTTGGGCAGGCCCATCCTGGAGCGCAGATTCGAGTCGCCCGCGCACACTGTCCGCAATGAATTCATGACTAGCCCGCTTGAAAAGACTCTGGAACTGCTCTAGCCGTTGCTTGGTCTTGGTTCCGGAGTACACCTGCGACATGAGGTATCGCACGAACTCTTCGGACGGGTTTGCCCACTCATTGACTAGAAACTTCTTGATCTCTCTGAGGTACTTCAGGTCTTGGGCGGTGGCCAGCACCTCATCCAGGTCGAATGTCGCCTTCGCGAATTTCCGAAGCTCGTCTACTGGAATAGCGTCGGGGTTGAGCATGTCAACCTCAAGGAAGGGCCGATCATCCATGACGTTGCTCTTCTCAAGGTCTGAGTAGAAGCGATAGGTGGCCCCGTCAGTCACGACGCCGAGACGAGCATCGGTCGTGTGGAAGTATCTGGCCAGTTGTGCGGTTGGCTCCTTCCCCAAATCGACGCCATAAGCCTTGCACTCGATCAGGATGATGGGCTCGCCATCCTTCATGATGGCGTAGTCCACTTTCTCACCCTTCTTTGCACCCACGTCTGCGGTGAACTCTGGTACAACCTCAGTCGGCTCGAAGACGTTGTAACCAAGGACGTTCTGGATGAACGGCAGGACAAGTGCTGTCTTGGTGGCCTCCTCCGTCTCCACGTTGCTGAGCCGTTTGGAGATGCGTGTGGAGATTTCGCGAACGCGGTCTTCAAGGTCCATACCTTCGAGTGAAGTCATGGGAATATGTCTCTCCTTACGTTCTGATTTCGCCTTCGACCACGCCAGCAGTCGTGCATAGATTCACCTGGGATCTGGTCCCTCTCACACCGTCACCCCGTACCAGCGCACCTCGCCGATGATCTCGGCGTCCCTGGACCAAGGCACGGGTTCCCAGTCCTCATTATCACTCTCGATCCGCCAGTTCCCCTCTTCGTCTCTGCCCATGCGTTTGACCACCAGCCCGTCCATGGTCCGCATCACGTAGATTCGCCCATCTTGTGGCTCTCTGCGCTTACGATCCACCAGGATCGAGCAGCACAACCTGGATAAACTCGGCAACGTCTGGCACCTCCCATTCCCAGGATGTAGTCAAAACGAGAGCACCATTGTCGTAGAGCTGGGATTGGAAACCTGCTGCATCTGCTTTGTTTTCGGGCTGATCCACCGTCATGACTACTTTGAGCTCAGGGCAGGCTCTCTCCCACCAGGTTTACAGCATAGGCAAGGCCATCTAATACACCCTCCTCATCGATCCACCAGCCATGAGTGACCACGCCGATGAGTTCCCCGCGGCCATTAACCACAGGACTGCCACTACTGCCGTCCGAGATGAATGCGTCAACAACGTGGTATGCCGGTGAGGTCACCCCGGTACCCCAAAGTGCACTCGCGCCCAACACCCCATATGTCACGATGAGGATATCATCGGCGATGATATTTACTGGGAATCCAATGATGGAGACGGGTTCACCCTGACGCGATGTCTGGGCTATAGGCATGGGAGTGCTCTTAATTCTGCGACCGTTGGCCGGTGTGAGAATGGCAAGTTCCCATCGCGGGATGGTCTGCGCCTCTTCGTACTCCACGGTGCCAGACGCGGAATGAATGACGAATATGTCGCGAACATCACTGACCGAGTTCATGGTAGTCAGCACGGTTCCCATATCGTCTACGTAGACACCGGGCGTACAGAGGTATTCCACATTATTGGTCCCCACGGTGCTGATACACACGACGCTGTTGCTCGCAGTCTCCAGGATCGCAGCTACGTCCATGCCTGGCCCTGCCACACCAGGTTCACCTTGCGCACCTTGAGAGCCAGGTTCACCTTACGCACCTTGAGAGCCAGGTTCACCTTGCGCACCTTGAGAGCCAGGTTCACCTTGCGCACCTTGAGAGCCAGGCTCGCCATGAGTACCTGTGGGACCGGACGGTCCTTGTGGCCCTTGAGGGCCGACTGGTCCCTGGCATGCGACGAGAAGAAGCCCAACGATCAGTAGCAGGATCATGGCCATTCGCATTGCTTGATTCTTGGAATTGGCTTCCACGATTACCTCCCTTACAACCCTGGGCCTTAAATGACTGCCATCTCCTTGAGTCACGCCATTAGGTACGCCTGGTCGCGATTTCCCTTCAGCCGGTTGCAGTGGCTACAAAGAAGCTGCAGGTTCTTCTGTCGATACGGGATCGGGGCTTCGAGCGCTGTCGCCGCTCGTTGCGTTTCTCGTGTCTCTAGTTCGGGAAGCTTGTGCATCACACCGCTCCAACCCCCGACACATCTGAACCAGATGGAGACGTTGCCCGGCCTCTCCATCCAGGCGTTGGCGGATGGCATCAACCTGGACCGGTCGACCATCTCCAACAACCTGCGGCTTCTCAAGCTCCCAGGTTTAGTCCTGGATCGAGTGGCAACGGGGGAGATGGCCGCACACGCAGCCCGTGAGTTCCTCTGCCTCCAGACCGAAGACCATAGCCATGACGACATTATGAGGCGCGTCATTGAGGAGATCTCCGGAACGGCCCTCGGCACGGCCCCTGACTGGCGCACGCCCAATGTGCGGAAACGTATTTGGAGTCAGATAGAGAGGAGCACCGTCAAGGAGTGGCGCCGTCTTGGGGGCGAAGAGAACGGCTCCTATGGCGGGTCACACCGGGCAATGCCGAGGTTCGATGTCGAGGAGTTCAAGCGGGCGCACCCAGGACATGTGCATCACATTCCCCACGTGCCGTTTGACAGCGACGGGAAGAGCGATGCTCTGAACTGGACCTGCAATGTGGCGGAGTGGCAGCGATGGCAGATGGCCAGTACCCAGGAGCTGATTCAGGCCCCGGGTGGCAACGGCAAGGTCAGTGATAGGGCTCAGAAGAGTGGACAGCCAGCCGAGAGCTTCCTTATGGAGGACCCCGTTGTTCAGAAGGTTGTCGGCACGGCCGCAGCCAGGGAAACAGCCCGAGCCAAAGTGGTTGCGGGTCTGAAGACGCCCGACGAGGAGAGCGGGGATCAGCAGAGTCCCGCATCGGCATACGTGAAGCTCAATACCTTCCTGATCGACGCTGTGCAATCGGATCCACTACCCGGAAACTTTCAACGTATCCACCAAGGGGACGAGTACAAGGCCCTGCTGAAGGACCTGACTACTACTCATGGGCTAGCACCTTGGGAGATCCACGACGCCTTTGTGAACTTCTCCCGGCGCATGGAGGAGAAGATTCGCAAGGAGGCGATGAAGTCGGCACCCAAGAGCCTGACCGAAGAGCAGAGAACAAAGTTAGGCGCTAGGGGACGGGTGAGTTCGATCGATAGACTCCAGGGCTTCAAAAAGCGGCTCTCAGGACCCTACGGAGTGGCCCCCTTCTATTTCAACGACCCCAAGGAGTGCACTGAACGTTGCATGAAGGGTGCCACCTACACCATAACGTACCCGGGTGATAGCCCCTGCCTGACCTGTACCAACGAATCCTGCTATACCGAGAAGCTGGAGACAGGCAGGGGGGCCTTCGCAAAGCAGTTTGAGAAGCAGGCGGCCGTCGACGACAGGGACGACGACGCTCTGGCCATGAGGATCCACAAGGAACTGGGGAGTTCCCCCATGGCAGGCATCCTCGCGACGGTGCTCCTGGTGGAGCTCGAATTTGACTATGTGTGACCAACGAAGGACTTCCAAGGAGAGTTTCAACACCTGCCGCAGACTGTCCAGCGGGTGATGGGAATACTTGGCGTCACGGAGCTAAACCTGATCCCAGCCAAGCCCCCCCTCCTCTCCGAGATGAACGCCCGGGTGATCGCCGCCGAGCTGCTGGCTTACGCGGTCCGCTCCAATAGACCGGGAGAGGTCAAGAGCCTCACGGACAGCCTTGAAGCAGTTGCAGGGAAGGCCCCGTGAAGCATCCGGTCAACCATACACCAGGATATATCGTCGCGTGGCTGGACGAACGCGGGATAGCGCTGTCTGAGTTGCTGAGGATGCCGAGAGAGAGCCTGATGCCAGTCAAGATAGCTCTCTTCTTGGATCGATTCGACCGGGGCCAGTACAAGCACTTGACGAGGGAGGAGTAGAGCAATGGTTCAGATAGTGGAGCAGAAAGTAAGGGTCCCGGCACTGACCGCCCAGCACGCGGCGGAAAACTTCATGGGTGATCTGAGTCCCTTTTGCCAGAGAATGGTAATAGCGGGATCCCTGCGGCGAATGAGGCCGCATGTAGGGGATATAGAGCTGGTGTACATCCCTGAGGCAGGGGAAGTGATCGGGGTAGACCTGTTTGGCGAGGCGTTGCCGAGCCCCATCGACCGGTTGACGGACGGGCTGCGCCAGCTCATCAACGACGGTATCTTTTCCTACCGCCTAAACGACAAAGGGCAAACGATGTTCGGGCCGCTCAACAAGTATCTCGTCCACAATGTTTCCGGGATCAAGGTCGATATCTTCACGACCACTTTCGAGAACTGGGGACAGACGTTATTCATAAGGACCGGCCCCGCACAATGGAATATGGGAGCCATGACATGGTTACGGGAGCTCGGGATGGAGGGTCATGTGACAAGGCCAATCACTCGGGATGGGAAGGACCTGTTGTGTCCCACAGAGGAGCACGTTTTCGATCTATTGGACTGGAAGTACGTCGAGCCGTGGCACAGGGACGGGAACTCGGCATGAAGCCCAAGACCTATGCAGTGGCGGACCTGTTCTGCGGCGCTGGCGGGTCGTCTACCGGAGCTCAGAAGGCCATAGAGGAGATCGGCGGCAAGATGGAGCTCGTGGCGGTGAACCATTGGAACATAGCCATCAAACGTGCCGTCGCACGGGTGGCAAGGGTGGAAGAACGAAGGATCAAAATGCCCCTAGAGGTCTTCGCATGACGACCACAATCCAGGTGAAGACGACAACGACCTCCCCACCCTGCATACCCGGCATGGCCCACTATTGGGAGCTGGACTCACCGAACGGCAAACCCACGGTGAAGGGACTTTGCCATCACTGCTGCGCCACCGAGGAATTCCCCGCCTCGGGGAAGGACATGGATATGGTCACCGAGTACAGCTTGGAGGAACTAAGTGAGCGGGGAAAGAAATTGGCGGCAGGGCGGCTCGGTGCCACCAGCTCACGAACAGGAAGGCCGAAAGACCGGTACTTGAATTACTAGCCGGTGTTTGGCAAAGGAAGTGCAATGGAAGTGCTCTGGTGGTTTCGACAGGTTGCATTCCATGGTATGAGCCCAGAGGTGGCGGCGGTGAGTGTCAACGCTCAGATCGACAAAGGGCAACGGCCACGGCCTGAATCACTGACGGTCATCTGCGCCTTTTGCGGTGGTTACATTGGGGAACGGCGCGGCGGGCCAGGAGTAACCGAAGGAATCTGCGATAGGTGCTACCAGCGGACGATCCAATGACTGCCCAAGATGCCAAGAAAGGGAAATGAATATGAGGCTAATACTCTTAATTAGCGCACTCGGGATCTTCGGCGCCGCACTGATTGGCATGGGTTTGTTTCATGGTTGGTGGTGGGCGAAACCGTATCCGCACCGAACGGGAAGTGAAGATGAAAGAAACTCTGCGTTGGCTTCTTGCCATCATGGCGATTCTCCTGGTCGTGGCGATGATGTTGGTCCAAGGAACCATGCTGCTGGTCGTCGCCAGTCTAGCGGCCCTTGCAATACTCGGAGCGATGGCGCTGACGGGTTCCCAAGACATACAGAAGGGGAAATGAGAATGAGCAGCCTTATCTGCGAGCGGTGCAAGAAAGATTGTGGCGCACCCCCAGAGGGTGGGCATGGTAAGGGGCTTTGGACCTTGCGTGACCCGGCGATTTCTTCTTGGCAGAGGCATCACGGGTATGGCATCTTGAGCGTGTGTGCGGATTGCTTGTACGAGCTCGGCGGGACCGACTACAGGGATATGAGCGCCGGTCAGGTTCTACGCAAGATGGCCACACGACGGGCTTCCCGCTCCACCACTAATGGGAAATGAGATGACGACCGCGACGACAAAAAGCAGAACCTTCAAGGTCGCGGACCTCTTTTGCGGTGCCGGTGGATCTTCTACAGGAGCGCAGCGAGCCATCGAGGAAATCGGGGGCGAGTTGGACTTGGTAGCCATCAACCATTGGGACACGGCCATCGAGACTCATTCGGCCAATCACCCGAACGCCAGACACTACGTTGAGGATGTCTCATTGGTCGATCCCGGGTCGATCCCGAGGCCATCGTGACGGACGGCAACGTGGATCTGATCATGGTCGTCGATGTCCTGGTCGGCGTGGAGGCGCAATGATGCGAGTTGCCCTATACGCCAGAGTAAGCACCAAAGAGAAGGACCAGGATCCCGAGACGCAGCTTGTGGCTCTCCGCGAGTATCTTCTTAGCATCGGGATCACTGACTGGACTGAGTTCGCGGATCGAGCGTCTGCCAATGACTACAAGCACCGTATCTCCTGGGCTGATCTTCTAGCAGGGATCCGGCGTCGGCAATTCAACGTCGTGTATGTCTGGAAGCTGGACAGGGCTTGGCGTTCGACCCGGAAGTGTTTGAATACTCTGTACGACTGGCAGGACCGGGGTGTTGGGTTTCGGAGCCTTCAGGAGCCCTTGATCGACACGACGACCTCCACAGGCTCCTACGTCCTCGCGATCTTTGCGGCGGGAGCCGAGTTCGAGTCGGGCATGATCAGCGAGAGGGTCCGGGCCGGGATGCATCGGGCTCGCAAACAGGGCCATCCGCTGGGTTAATCCACGCCGCAGAGCTCCGCAAGAGATTTGCCGACCTTTTGCCGAGGGTTCTCATGGGGGACTTGAGCCGCGTCGATGCGGCCCAAGAGCTGGGCATTAGCCCGAGGTCTCTTGGGCGCATGATGAGAAACCGGAGTGGGTCAGCAGGGTTGATCGAGCGATCGTGATGGTCATAAAGCGTGCAATATCGGAGGTGACTGCAGACCAAGAGTTTTGCCAGCGTTGTAAGTGCTGTAGCGCCTTCTGGCAGGACTGTTGGAATTGTGGCGGTGAGGGCTTCCTAGAGCTCTACGACCAGGACCCAACATATTATAGCTGTAGTGCGCACCGGGCCGAAGGACTTCAACGTTCGCATGATGGCCCGATTCCGCGAGCTGGGGATGCGGGGCCACGCCTATGGCGGGGTGACGGACCACAAGGGCAACGAGATCGAGTGCCCTGACGAGGAGACGATCTTCCGGCTCTTGGGCTGGCCCTGGATGCCACCGGAGAGGAGGAGCTAGCGGACCTGTTTTAGGGCCTGGAGAGAAAGACAGGAGGAACGCAGAGATGAACATCCGAGACCTGAAGAAGCTAATTGACGCAGACCCAAAGAGCGAGGTTCATATTCTGACGGAGACGAGTGAGGATTATGGGTGGCCGTGCGAGTTCGAAAACAGAGTTACAGGCCGCTTATGCACGACCCAAGCAACTGCGTACTGGGAGTCGACAGAATGCAAGAGCAAGCACAACTTTTGCACGCGCCATATCCTGAATCCCTCTAACGGAGCAATCTACTAGGCGAAACTCGCTACACATACAAATAGAAGGAGCGCAGAGATGAGACTGTACGGAAACCTGATAAACCGGATGCTAGAGACAAGCACGAGCCCAGAGCCAGAGGTTGGAATGCCCATCACGGTTTGCATGTGGAGCGACCGGGTGGTCTACACCATCACCGAGGTCAAGTCGCCAACACGGTTCTTTGTCGAGGGCTGCAAGGCCGTTACCCTACGAAAGAATGGGCAGTGGCGTTTCGAGGGCGAGACCATGCGTGGAGGCGCGGGGATTATGGTCGGAGTGGCAGACGAGTATCGAGACCCCAGCTTCTAGGCGAAACCCGCTACGGCGGGTCCGGCGGGGACAGGCTCCCGCCGCCGATGAGCCAGCCTAGGAGGAGAATGAGTGTAGACCGTCAGCGATAATGGGACACGTGAGAGGAGTAGAAAACCCGAGAATCTGAGAGTGGTGTGAGCTCCTGAAGTGAGGGTAGAGTACCTCATGAAAGGAGCAGCGATGTCCCAGTCAGACGTCAGCAAGGCCGAGGCCGCCGATCAGCGGTCGGAGCAGACTAGGTCCTTCGTTCGACGAGTTAGAGCGGCTACCCGGCGCAAATACACCCCGGAAGAGAAGATCCGTATCGTGCTGGAGGGCTTCCGCCGCGAGGTCACCGTGAACGACCTGTGCCGGTGGGAGGGTATCAAGCCCCACTCCTACTACTCGTGGACCAAGGAGTTCATGGAGGCGGGCAGGGAGCGGCTGTCCCGTGACACGGTGCGCGATGCCACCCGGCAGGAGATCCAGGATCTCAAGCGGGAGAACGGCGAGCTCAAGCAGCTGGTAGCCGAGCTATCCCTCGAGGTCTACCGTCTGAAAAAAACGGCCATACCAATGCCCCAGAACGGCGTCGGTACCAGCGGATGAGCGCCGTTGAGAAGGCGACGGTCCTGGCCAGTGTAGCCGCATCACCGCTGGCCAAGCGTCGGGTGCTCAGAGACCTGGGTGTTCCCAAGAGCACCTACTATCGGTGGTTGATGCGACAACAACATCAACAAGGTCTCGAGGACCGACCTGGAGCCAGCGCTCCACCGTGGAACCGCCTTAGACCTCAGGAGGAACGGTCGATCCTGGAAGCGGCCAGGGAGATGCCGGAGCTAAGTAGCCGCCAGTTGGCAGCGTGGTCCTACAGACAACCTGGCCTTCGCTGTATCCGAGTCCACTGTGTATCGCATCCTGTGCAGAGAAGGTCTTGTGAAGTCACCCGAGATGCAGCTCAAGGCCGGCAAAGAGTACCATCGCAAGACCAGCGGCCCTCACCAGATGTGGGCTACCGACGCCTCCTACTTCAAGGTGATCGGTTGGGGCTACTACTACCTGGTCACCGTGATGGACGACTACTCCCGCTTCATACTGGCCCACAAGCTCCAGCGGGACATGACCACCGACTCTCTCATCGAGGTGGTCCAAGAGGCCGTGGACAAGACCGGCATGACTGAGGTCCCAGTGGCCGACCGGACCAGCCTGCTGAGCGATAACGGCTCAGGTTATGTCTCCCGTGGCTTCAGAGACTACCTGCACCTGGTGGGGATCAAGCACATTCTGGCCGCGCCGTTCCACCCTCAGACCAATGGCAAGCTCGAGCGCTATCACCAGAGTATCAAGCGGGACGTCAAACAGGTCCCCTACGAGATGCCTTCTGCCCTGGAAGGAGCAATCGCCGCCTTCGTGGCCTACTACAACTACCGACGCTATCACAAGGCGCTGGGCAACGTGACGCCCGCAGACATGCTCAACGGAAGGCGGGAGCAGATCCTCCAACGGAGAAAGGAGGTGCAGGTCCAGACGTTAGAACGGCGAAGACGCTACAACAAGACCCTCAGGGAGCTCCCACGCAGCTCTTCATAATAATAATCTTCTCGGGTCCTAATCTGTCCCACTTGTGCTGATTGCCAACAGAGAATGAGGATGAATGAGAGACAGTATACGCCGGGGCCGTGGAAGAATGACTATATGCCATCTACCGGCTTTGGTTGTGGGTATGGGCGTAGTCAGATTATTGCTGGCAATGGTCTTGCCATTGCTGGGGTCGCTGCGGTCTCGCCAGAGCATGGGTCTAAGTATACGACTACGGGGCTCTCGGAGGAGACCTTTGAGACCCTCGAAGCCAACGCCCGTTTAATCGCGGCCGCCCCGGAATTACTGGAGGCCCTGGAATTGATGATTGGCTTACACAGTTGCGACTGCGACTTTTGTCGCATGGCTCATGCTGCCATAGCTAAAGCGCAGGAAGGAACCCATGACTAGGTGCCAGACCTGCTGTGCTGCCACAAGGGGCTCTTCTACGCCTTCGAGGTGAAGCGCCCTGGCGAGAGGGCGACACCGATCCAGGCTCACGAGCTGGAGCAGGTGCAGACGGCGGGCGGTACGGCGACCGTGGTGACCAGCGTGGAGGACGTGCGGAGCCTCATGGAACGACAAGGGGCATCAATATGAGCGATAGGGAGGAAGTAGTGGCGAGTAGCGGTCGTTATGCAGCGGGCACCGAGGTATCCACGGACAAGTCCAAGACCGAGATTGAAAGGACCCTTGCTCGGTACGGAGCTGACCAGTTCATGTACGGCTGGGAAACCTCCAGGGCAATGATCGGCTTCAGGTCCCGTGGAAAGATGGTCCGGCTTAGTCTCCCGCTTCCAGATCGCAACTCCGATGAGTTTCTGTTGACGCCTAGCCGCAAGTGGCAGCGGTCCGCCGCTGAGATCGAGAAAGCCTATGAGCAAGCCGTCAGGCAGCGGTGGCGGGTTCTGGCCCTTGTCGTGAAGGCGAAACTGGAGGCCGTTGAGACAGGTATTACCACCTTCGAGGCGGAGTTCTTGTCCTACATCGTGCTACCCGACAACTCGACTGTGGGCGACTCGATGCTGCCGCAGGTGGAGCACGCCTACTTGACCGGGGAGATGCCCCGAATGCTGCCTTCGGGAAAGAGCAGTGAGGAGACGTTACGGTGAGTGAAGACAACAAGAGCTATCAAAAACCCGATATTCAGTTTCATGACCAACCCCGCAATCTCGACGGCGTGGCGGTCCTGGAGCTCAAGCTAGATTCCATCGACGTGTTGGAGTGGCATCCGCTATCAGATGGGCAAGGCAAGCCGACCCAAGTGCATGTCTTCGTGATGGTTGAGGGTCTGGATGTTCCGCTAGTCATGCGTTTCAAGGGGCCTGGGACGTTGGACGCTTTCATATCCGCATTGGCTGTTCACCGCTTCCATGTCTGGTCCGACCAAGAGAAGGAGGGGTTACTTTGATGAACCTAGCTGACCTACAGAAAGAAGCCCACGCCATCGCCAAGGAGAAGGGCTGGTGGGACGAGGCCCGCACCTTCGGCGACCTGATAGCGCTGGTGCATAGCGAGCTGAGCAAGGCGCTGGAGGCGTATCGGGAGCATGGGCTTGGGGACTGGCGGAGCCACACCTACAGCGATGGATTCGTGGATGAACACCCGCAGGGTGAGAAGCCCGAAGGCGTTGCTTACGAGCTGGCCGACGTGGTGATCCGGGTGGCGGACATGGCGGAGTACGAAGGGTACAGCCTCGACCCCATTGATGACCCTATCTCGGATTGGGATGCGCTTGAGCTATGCCTTAGAGAGTTGGAGTCATTCGGGGATTGGATTGCCCGGCTCCATTGGATTACGGCAGAGGCTACCAGTTACACAGGTGTGGCGAGCGAGCACCTGGTAATCAATGCGCTGGCGTCTCTTATTGTCGGTGTCCAGCACATGGCCGCCCACTACGGCATCGACCTGGACGCGGCGATTGAGGCCAAGATGGAGTACAACAAGACCCGCCCATACCGGCACGGAGGGAAGGCGCTGTGAATAACCAAGACCAGCCCTATGCGTACCTTGCTAGGCCGCATTGGTATCGGGATGACGTGAAGGTCTTTCCTGACCTCGAAAGCCTAGTCGCTTGCTGCGACAATGGCCTAACCTTTTCGGGGCCTCACAGTGTCTTGGTCATCGCGGTCTACCGAGACGGTCGCGAGGTCAAGGTGCCGAGGGAGGTGTATAGCTTTCAAGACCCAGTGAGCAGAGAAAAGGCCGAGGAGTTTGTGCGTTGGCGTTCTCGGCGCTTGCGGGGATTACGCCGCGCCGATCCTGACCTGCCCTTTGAGGAGCAAGTTGCTCAATATATGGAGAATCCACCGTGGCGCTGGAAGACATCTGAGGAATTGGCTTCATCCGATGCAGTTTCCCACGGAGGGAAGGCGCTCTAATGGCCAGGGTAGAGGGCGGGCTGGTTCATGTGTTGGCGTACTGCTCGGTATGCGAGTGGAACGCTGGTACCAAGAACGGCATGGGGTTGGCGGCTCAACACACTAACCGAACGGGCCACGAAACCAAGGTGGAGACGGGACACGGATACACGGTTCATCCCGACGGAGGGAAGGCGCTGTGAGCACTATCCTTCGATTCTTCAGGCGTCCGAAAGCGTACGTCCGCTACTGGGGGTGGCTTGTTTGCTGGCACCTGGAATGGCGCTGGGTCGGGGGAGACTGGGAGTGGTGGTGGTGGAACACGATGGACTATCCCGAAGGCTTGCCAGGAGTACCACGGCATCCGAGGGCCTTCGCAACTGTTCGGTGGATTCGGAAGTGGGCGGGCCGAATACGTGGCCCGTACTCGCATCGGTCAGATTTCACTGATAGAGAGATGGGCCTTTTGCATGGGGGTAAGGGATGGAGTGAGAAGGCTTTCGACGAGTTCTTGGAGCGAATAGAAGGCAGGTAGGAAAGGTTCTTTGAAGGTGGAGGGATCAGCTCATGTCTACAAAAGATAAGGGGTACGTCGGGCGGGCAGGGCAGCTACGGTGCAAGCCCCGGCACTGACGATTATTCCATTTTGCCTTAAGAAAATTCCCCACTCCCCTCTTCTCACAAGTTGAATATCCTAAGACTTGACATGCATATCCTAAAGGTATATACTATAGATGTGGAATTCGAGTGGGACGAAGCCAAGGAAAGGGAGACCCTGACGGCGCGGGGGATAGAGTTCGCATCGATAGCTGGTTTCGATTGGGATACTGCGACGGTGGAGCGCAGCGACCGGCAAGGTGAGACACGTTGGGCCGCCACCGGATATATCGAAGACCGCCTCCACAGGGTCGTCTACACCGAGCGCGGCAACAGACGCCGCATTATCAGCCTACGCAAGGCCAACACACGGGAGAGGAGAGATTATGAGCACCAACGCTGACATCGATCAACTGCCATTTCTGGAATATGCCAGGTTGATGCTAGCCCAGACGGGCTCAACCGCGACCTTTGCCGCTCTTGTGTTCAGCCCGTTGACTGAGTTGCAGATCGAGGCACAGTATGGCGAGGAGACCGCCATCAATGTTGGGATAGCCCGAGACCCGGAGGACCCGACGTGGTGGAAGGAAGACTATGCCCGAATGCGTCGGTCCATTGGCAGGGCACGTCGTGCCGGCACAGATGTTGCAATCCCCCCAGGAGAGACGTTGAAGGCCGAGCTCGTGGCCAGGGGTATTAGTCAACGCAAGCTGGCCAAGTCAATGGGCCGGCCTGCCGGAGCCATCAATGGAATTGTCACGGGCCGCAAAGCAATCACCCCGCAGACAGCTCTGGAGCTGGAGGAAGTGCTGGGAGTCCCAGCACACGTGTGGGTGAGGCTGGAGGCTGACTATCGGCTCGCCCTGGCCAAGACCGCGGTAGGATCACACAACCCTGATGGATAGGGCCAAATCACCGATTCCCCTTGGCCCTGGACTAGAATCGCGGCTCCAAGAGATAGCCCGGGAGTAGATCAGGAACGCTCCTTCTTTTCCCCATCGTCCCTATCTTCCGTGACCCTGGACTCGCTGTAGCGCCCCTCCCGCTCCCACGTGTCCAGGGCTTTCTTTGAGTACCGCTTCTTTTTCGGGATTCGCTTCCGCCCCAGTAGGTGACGCAAGGCCAGTGCGATAGCCTTAGAGTTGGCAGGAGTAAATCGCCCCGTCCTCCACTGCCAAAGGGTTCTGTAATCTGATCCAAGCTCATCGGCTATGGCCGAATAGGTCCACCCCTTCGCATTGAGCTGAGCAATGAGGGTCTGAATCTCGCTGGGTTCTGTCATGGATGCATGATATATCACGATTTAGGATATTGGCAATTCTGTATATTTAGCCAATATCCCTTGACAACTATCCTGAAAAATGATAGTATTAGTGCATGGGAACCAACCAGACCAACAAAGGAACAGCCACCATGACGACCGTATCGCCGGTGACCCAAATCGAGGAGCTGAGCAAGAGGCTGGAGAGGGCCAGGGAAATCGTCGGAGAGGGGAAGATAGCCCCGGTGGTGGGCAAGGAAGGCCAGTACGTGGTTCAGGCTTGCAAGGGCGGCTACTACCTGGTCAACGGGGAGTGCACCTGCCGGGATGCCCAGTACCGCTCAGAGGTCCACAAGGGCTGGTGCAAGCACATGCTGGCGGTGGACCTCTACAAGGAGTCCCAGGCCCAGGTAGAGCCCCAGGAGCCCGCCCCGGTGGGCGACGGGCGGTCCCTGGACGAGCAGCTAGCGGACCTGTTTTAGGGCCTGGAGAGAAAGACAGGAGGAACGCAGAGATGAACATCCGAGACCTGAAGAAGCTAATTGACGCAGACCCAAAGAGCGAGGTTCATATTCTGACGGAGACGAGTGAGGATTATGGGTGGCCGTGCGAGTTCGAAAACAGAGTTACAGGCCGCTTATGCACGACCCAAGCAACTGCGTACTGGGAGTCGACAGAATGCAAGAGCAAGCACAACTTTTGCACGCGCCATATCCTGAATCCCTCTAACGGAGCAATCTACTAGGCGAAACTCGCTACACATACAAATAGAAGGAGCGCAGAGATGAGACTGTACGGAAACCTGATAAACCGGATGCTAGAGACAAGCACGAGCCCAGAGCCAGAGGTTGGAATGCCCATCACGGTTTGCATGTGGAGCGACCGGGTGGTCTACACCATCACCGAAGTCAAGTCGCCAACACGGTTCTTTGTCGAGGGCTGCAAGGCCGTTACCCTACGAAAGAATGGGCAGTGGCGTTTCGAGGGCGAGACCATGCGTGGAGGCGCGGGGATTATGGTCGGAGTGGCAGACGAGTATCGAGACCCCAGCTTCTAGGCGAAACCCGCTACGGCGGATCCGGCGGGGACAGGCTCCCGCCGCCGATGAGCCAGCCTAGGAGGAGAATGAGGATGAATGAGAGACAGTATACGCCGGGGCCGTGGAAGAATGACTATATGCCATCTACCGGCTTTGGTTGTGGGTATGGGCGTAGTCAGATTATTGCTGGCAATGGTCTTGCCATTGCTGGGGTCGCTGCGGTCTCGCCAGAGCATGGGTCTAAGTATACGACTACGGGGCTCTCGGAGGAGACCTTTGAGACCCTCGAAGCCAACGCCCGTTTAATCGCGGCCGCCCCGGAATTACTGGAGGCCCTGGAATTGATGATTGGCTTACACAGTTGCGACTGCGACTTTTGTCGCATGGCTCATGCTGCCATAGCTAAAGCGCAGGAAGGAACCCATGACTAGGTGCCAGACCTGCAACAAGGGATTCCCCCGCGGATCGAAACGTACACCGCTTTGGTTTCCGCAGCTTGATATTGTCCAACGATTCCCCATACCTGGCTCCCTTCGTCCAGTCCACGGCTCAGAATTTCGAGGTGCGGGAAGTGTCGGCGGACAAAGTCTATCTGAGCAAAAAGAACCTGCGGGCGGTTCAGGCAGTCGGCGGCACGGCTTACATCCCGTTCAAGGTCAACTCGGTCGGGGCCAACCTCAAGCAGAAATACGATGCCTTGTGGGATAGGATGTTCCATTTCTACAACTTCAATCGGGCCGAGTTTCTGGCTCACTACCACAAGCGGTCGAACGTCGAAACGACCTTCTCCATGATCAAGGCCAAGTTCGGAGCGTTCGTCCGGTCTAAGACGCCGGTCGCCCAGGTTAACGAGGCCCTAGCCAAGATTCTCTGCCATAATATCTGCGTCCTGATTCAGTCAGTCTACGAACTTGGAATCACGCCGATTGTAGACCGTCAGCGATAATGGGACACGTGAGAGGGGTAGAAAACCCGAGAGTCTGAGAGTGGTGTGAGCTCCTGAAGTGAGGGTAGAGTACCTCATGAAAGGAGCAGCGATGTCCCAGTCAGACGTCAGCAAGGCCGAGGCCGCCGATCAGCGGTCGGAGCAGACTAGGTCCTTCGTTCGACGAGTTAGAGCGGCTACCCGGCGCAAATACACCCCGGAAGAGAAGATCCGTATCGTGCTGGAGGGCTTCCGCCGCGAGGTCACCGTGAACGACCTGTGCCGGCGGGAGGGTATCAAGCCCCACTCCTACTACTCGTGGACCAAGGAGTTCATGGAGGCGGGCAGGGAGCGGCTGTCCCGTGACACGGTGCGCGATGCCACCCGGCAGGAGATCCAGGATCTCAAGCGGGAGAACGGCGAGCTCAAGCAGCTGGTAGCCGAGCTATCCCTCGAGGTCTACCGTCTGAAAAAAACGGCCATACCAATGCCCCAGAACGGCGTCGGTACCAGCGGATGAGCGCCGTTGAGAAGGCGACGGTCCTGGCCAGTGTAGCCGCATCACCGCTGGCCAAGCGTCGGGTGCTCAGAGACCTGGGTGTTCCCAAGAGCACCTACTATCGGTGGTTGATGCGACAACAACATCAACAAGGTCTCGAGGACCGACCTGGAGCCAGCGCTCCACCGTGGAACCGCCTTAGACCTCAGGAGGAACGGTCGATCCTGGAAGCGGCCAGGGAGATGCCGGAGCTAAGTAGCCGCCAGTTGGCAGCGTGGTCTACAGACAACCTGGCCTTCGCTGTATCCGAGTCCACTGTGTATCGCATCCTGTGCAGAGAAGGTCTTGTGAAGTCACCCGAGATGCAGCTCAAGGCCGGCAAAGAGTACCATCGCAAGACCAGCGGCCCTCACCAGATGTGGGCTACCGACGCCTCCTACTTCAAGGTGATCGGTTGGGGCTACTACTACCTGGTCACCGTGATGGACGACTACTCCCGCTTCATACTGGCCCACAAGCTCCAGCGGGACATGACCACCGACTCTCTCATCGAGGTGGTCCAAGAGGCCGTGGACAAGACCGGCATGACTGAGGTCCCAGTGGCCGACCGGACCAGCCTGCTGAGCGATAACGGCTCAGGTTATGTCTCCCGTGGCTTCAGAGACTACCTGCACCTGGTGGGGATCAAGCACATTCTGGCCGCGCCGTTCCACCCTCAGACCAATGGCAAGCTCGAGCGCTATCACCAGAGTATCAAGCGGGACGTCAAACAGGTCCCCTACGAGATGCCTTCTGCCCTGGAAGGAGCAATCGCCGCCTTCGTGGCCTACTACAACTACCGACGCTATCACAAGGCGCTGGGCAACGTGACGCCCGCAGACATGCTCAACGGAAGGCGGGAGCAGATCCTCCAACGGAGAAAGGAGGTGCAGGTCCAGACGTTAGAACGGCGAAGACGCTACAACAAGACCCTCAGGGAGCTCCCACGCAGCTCTTCATAATAATAATCTTCTCGGGTCTCAGTGTCCCACTTGTGCTGATTGCCAACAGTAGTACCACATCTGGCCGACAGAGGTGGCCCCGCCGATGATGAGCAGGGCGAGCTCCCACACGGTAAAGAGGACCCCTATCCCCAAGGACATGATGAAGGGCCAGTTGATGAGGTAGTTGACGTAGAACCCACGGGCCCCGAGGTTAGCCCTCGCCTCCTCGATTGGGATCTGTACCCTGGTGAGAATGCCGGGGCGGTCATCTCCCTTAGTCGTATGACGGAGGATCACATCGACCAGCTCGGGCTTCTTCTCTTTCTCTTTGAGCCGCAGCATTCAAAAACTCTCCAAAATCTTAGGTAGCAGGACTACCGCCACGATGATGGTGCTGACCGCTGCGATCCCAGCGAATACCATCTCGGCAAAAGTCGAGGCGGCCCAACCATCCTTCTCCGTTGCAGCCTTGGCCCTGGACTGGAGGGCGGCCTGTTCAGCGGCATCGTATAGGTCGATGGCCTCATGGATACCAAGCCCTCCGTCAGGATGGTCAGGGATGGGGAACATGCCACCTCCAACTGTCTGGATCATGTGAGGGTTGTCCCCGTAGAGCCAATGGAAGGTGCTGACCGGCTTGTGAGGCTGGTTATACGGCGGCGCCAGCCGTTCCAACTCGTCCCAGGTCTCTAATCTAGTCGGTAGCGGGTTGAACTTGATTGAGTCCCTGGTTATGACGATTGCCTCTGCCGTTTTGGGGTGTTCGAGCGCGAGTCTTGCCGTTGTCTCGCTTTGCGACAGGCGGCGGAAGCCCAGAGTCCGGCTTGGGTGCAGGTTGTAGTTGCTCACCTTCATTTAGGTAGGTTAGGCCCTCCTTCCAGTCGATTGCGAAGAACGCAGAAGGGTTATAGCCATCCAGAGCTTTGAGTAACACCAGCCAACCTAGACGACCCAGCTTTTCTTTGGATAAGCCAGAACCGCTAGTAGTCTGCCAGGCTGTCTCAGGATGACCACCGAGAAGGATATTGAACCGATGCTTTGAGAGCCCGAGGTATTCCCTGGCTCTCTGGCATAGGAGATCAGCAGACGAAGCGGTGCGGAAGTTTTTGTAGGGCCAGTCGTCAGGTGGGGTGTAGAACTCTTTGGGGATGAGGCCGCTTACAGGAACCTTACCTGCGGTTGACACCCGAGGCTTGCCCCTGCTGTGCGTGGTAACCATTCCGTAGATGACTGTATTGTTTTATGGCCTTGTTTGTAAACATGTTTACTTATAAGTAAACATCTTTACATCGCCAAACCTAAACCTTTACGCTCGGGGTTGTCATGAAAAGCATCGGTATCATCGGTGTTATTTTAGGGGTCACGCTCCTCGTACTGGCCATCCCCCAGATCAATACCTCGTTTATCAGCGTGGGTGGCTCTACTTCATCGACTCTCGCCACCATGTTCGCGCTCTCAATGGTCCTGGCAGCGTTGGCCGCCGTCGCAGCTCTGATAGTCGCGCTTACGCGCGCATGACAACGGCTCTGATGGCGCAGCTAGCACGCTACGCCGGGCGAATCCAAGCCTGAGTAGAAAGGAGACCAAAAGGAAATGGGAGATACAAAACAGTTCATCATCGTCATGATCGGCCTGGTGGTGGGTCTCATCCTGGCACCCATCGTCATCGCCAACGCGGTGAGCGCTGCGACCGCCACGGGGATTGGCTCCTTCGCCGGAGTCGCCGCCGTGGTTGGCCTGGTTCCGCTCGGGTTCGTGGTCCTGCTGGCATGGGCGGCCTACAGAAAGATCAGTGGGTAGAGCGGTCTTTGAGGATCGCGAAGGCGCAAGCGCATAGCGGCCGGTCGCGCCGCCATACCCAGGCTCGCTGTGAGAAAGGAAAGACCTTTGGGAGATACAAAACAGTTCATCATCGTCATGATCGGCCTGGTGGTGGGTCTCATCCTGGCACCCATCGTCATCGTCAACGCGGTGAGCGCTGCGACCGCCACGGGGATCGGCTCGTTTGCGGGAGTCGCCGCCGTGGTTGGCCTGGTTCCGCTCGGGTTCATCATCTTGCTGGCCTGGGCAGCCTACAGCCGCATCAAGGGCTAGGCTGATCTATCGCCGGTAAAGACGGGGGACTAGCATGGGGCTGGAGTACCAGCCGTTGGGTGTGGGTAGTTGGGATCACCCTCGGCGCGTTGGTGCTTCGGCTCGTTGTGTCGCTTACCCACGAGGGCTTCTTAGGCGTTGACGGTGGCGCCTATCTCCTTTGGGCCAAACGGCTCCTCAATGAGGCCCTGCCCCAGATCGGATTCCAGCGGCCCCCACTCGGCCCCGGCTGGCTCCTGGTTCCGTTCATTGAGCTGCTTGGCGATGACGTGGGGTTCAAGGTCTGGAATGCGGCAGCGTCGGTACTCGTAATCCCTGTGGCCTACCTCTTGGCCCAACGGCTCCTCCCAAGGAAACAGGCGATCATCGCCACGGGGTTCGTGGCACTCAACCCCTGGCACTGGGAGATGCTGGTCACGGGCAGCCTTCCCATCATCGGTATTGCGCTGATTTTCACGGCCCTCTGGGGGATGCTTGCCCTCATGAAGGGGGACGCAGACTACCGGCACCGTTTGGCAATCATCGGATCCATCGCCCTCATCCCCTATATCAACCAGACTGCCACGGGGCTCGCCGCGCTCGCTTTGCCGGCCTTGGCCCTGGCGTTTTGTCTCAGGGCACAGTCTCTCTCCCCGCTTCGCCGGGTCTTGCCGTACTGGGTGATCGGGGCACTCCTAGCCCTACCATCGCTCTACTACTACGGCGATGTCCTGTTCGGCTCCGGTTACGTCGCCTTCCCTGGCTCAAAGCTCTACATCTACCAGGGATACCACGGCGGGATGCTGGTGGCCGCTTATGGCCTGGTGGTTGCCTACAACGCGATCAGGCACGGCACCGACTCAATACGAGCCCTTGGCGTGGTGCTGGCGGTTCATAGCACCCTGCCCCTCTTCGCCAGCCATGACGAGGCCATTATCAACGTGCTCTACCGCAGCCAGCACTTAGCTACGCCACTCCTGATGGTGCTCGGGACGTGGTACATCGCCCGGGAACTGCGTCGCGTGCGAACCATGCGAGTTGCCACGGGAGTAGCCGTGGCCGCCGTGGTCCTTTTGGGCACATCTTTGTGGGTGTTTGACCGGCAGGCGTCGTATTCCGATATGGTCACGCCTGACATGAACAAGGTACGGGCCTACATACCCGAAGATTACGCCGGCTGGCTCATCACGCAGAACGGCTCCACTGCCTACTGGCTTGCGGCAATCCAGGGCTTGCCTTCCTACCATACGTTTAGCTCGGAGCCGCCGCCCATCGCTCAGGCTTGGTACGATGATGTGCGGTGTGTCTTGGGGTGGGTGTCTGGGTGTGACCCGGGCGGGGCAGCCGAGGCACTGGACGTTGCGTGGATCATCATCGACACCCGGTTCCCCATCAGCACGCATTTGGAGCCGCCCATCCGGGGCGCCCCAGAATTGGATCCTTGGGGGCCGCCTCGGGCTGCTCCTTGGCTCACGGAAGTAGCCCATTCAGGAACGGTCTATCTCTGGAAGGTTCAAGGAGCGTAACCGATGGCTAAACTCATGGATCGTCGATTCCGTGTGCACCCTCAGACCCCAAGAGGATTAGCCCAGGACCGGCGGATAACGTCCGATTTCCTTATCCCAAAAAGGCGCATATCGGAGAGGGGAAAGCGCCTCTACGACCGCTGGCGGCAGGATCCCAGCCGTTTCGATGTCGAAGGAGTAGACACTGGAGCCGAGTTCAGAGAGGAGCGGCTGCAAGAGACAGCGAAGCCCAGAGGTGTCATCACTAGCGCAACCGGGGCTAACCCCAGCAAGCCCTATTCCTTCCGGCTCAAGGTTGCCGATCTTGACGACCTCATAACCTCCCATACGGTGACACTCGACAAGGATCCACGTTATCCTCCGGGCCTTCAACCACGTATACGCGACAGGGCGGCGAGCCGCCTCCAGATAGACGTGATTGCTAAGAACCTGAACGTAGATGAACTGGTGCTGGACCGGCATACACTTGATCGGGGTCCGATGATTGTTGGGCCAGATGATGTGATTGAGTCAGGAAATGGACGGACCATTGCTCTGAAGCGAGCGGAAGAGTTGAATCCTGAGGGTTTGGCTGAATACTTTGTCCGGGTCAGGCAAGAAGTGGCTGGACTGGGTATTTCTCTTGAAGGAATCGCAAAGCCCGTGCTTGTCAGGGAACGCCTTACGGATGTGGACCGGGCCGCATTCGCAGCGGAGGCCAACCAAGCGACCGTCCTCCAGATGAGCACGGCCGAGCAAGCCCTGCAAGACACGTCGGCGCTCTCTGAGCGCAGCATTGCCCAACTGGAAATAACGGAGGGACAGGCTGTCGATGGGGCATTGCAAGCCAGGAGAAACATCGGACTTCAAAAGGAGTTCATCAGGAATCTCCCGGGCAATGAGCGTGCGGCGTTAGTAGATGCCAAAGGAAAGTTGAATCAGGCGGGGCTTGAGCGTCTGAAGGCAGCACTCTTTGCCAAGGTCTACACCGGGGAGTCGGGCAAACGGCTCACAACGGCCTTTACAGAAAGTCTCGACCCTACCGTGAAACAGGTTGAAAATGCCCTCTTTGATAGTCTGCCATTCATGGCAAAGGCAGAGGCGTTGATTCGGGCGGGTGACCGTGAGGCAAGCCTGTCGGTTGCAGAAGACATCTCTAAGGTGGTGGATGTGTTGGCTCGGCTGAAGCAGCAAGGGGTTTCAGCCGAAGATCACGTTGCTCAGAGTACGTTGTTTATGAGGGAGCTGACAGCCAAACAGGAGGGGCTGCTACTCTTTTTCGATAAGCATGGCCGGTCAAGGAAGGTGCTGCGCGAGTTCCTGATTGGCTATGCGGAGGCCGTTGAAGCGTCCCCAAACCCGGCCCAAGGTGCATTCTTTGGAGAAGTCAAAGATTCCAAGGAGGAGATCATTGGACGAGTCATCGCCGAAGTCGGTACCCGAACCAAAAGCCAATCCCCAAGAGACAGCCTCCAAAGTGCCTTTGCCCCCGCTTGAGCCGCGAGTCAAGGATTGGAGAACTCCTAAGAAGTGACTGCCGTTGCGCGAGATTGGCCACAAGTGCGAGTGGACAAATCCTGGCCCCCTTCGGTTCTCACCGGCAGTGCGGCAATCCTGCTGCTCGGGGTCAATGGCTACCATGCGTGGATGGCGGTTCCAGCCTGGCTCTGCCTTTTGGTCGCCGTAATGGGTTGGGCCGATTGGAGCCAACTCCGCACCTTGCCGGGGCTGCTCCTCATTGTTTTTGCCAGTTCCTTGACCTTGGGAGCCATCGGGTCCGGCCTGTGGGGATATGGCGAAGTGGGGATGTCGGTTGCCCTTGCCCTCTTCGCGTGGCTGGTGGTAGCCAGCTACACGATACGGCTCAATGATCGCGTGTTCACCATCTTCACTGCCGGGGCCTACCTTCACGCTGGCGTCATCGTCTGGCAAGGGATACGCCACTTCAGGGTTGCAACCTTCAGGGCATCGGGCATCGCCCTGGATCAGAACGTAGCCGCAGGGTTCTTGGATGTGGCGGTGGTCTATCTAGTGGCCCGGGGCCGGTGGTACTTCACTCCTCCGTTGGTGCTCGCACTCTATATGACTGGTTCACGGCTGGGCTTTTGGGGTCTCGTTTTCATCCTGGGCCTGATGCTGATGAAACGGGCATTGCCACGCTGCGGGGCCCTGGCTCTCCTGGCTGTGCTCGCGATGACGACTGCGATCCTCTGGGCGCAGGGATCGCGGATTTACTTCCGCGATGATGCTGGCGAGATCCTGAGCGTCGTGGTGGAGGCAGCGCAGACGCGGGCAGAAGGCGTGTCCCCCAAGGAAGCCACCGGCGGTTCGTGGTGGCTGCCTAACGGATACCCGGGGGACGGGGGGCCGCACCTTGCTATTGTTCAACTCTACCAGCAAGGCGGTCCAGTGGCGGTCGTGGCTGTTGGGGGGTTCCTCGCGGCAGGGCTGTGGCGGCGGCGCTGGTCGCCGTCCTGGTGGGTTCTCGTCTTGCTTGCTGGCCTATCAGTCCTGGACTACTACACGATCATGCCGCCAGCCTCCCTCCTGGCAGTCATGGGGGTCAGAGCGCAGCATTGTTTGCCAAGGGCCTGGAGCCCGGTCAGTGGGCGACTTCTAGTGGCTGGGGAGAATGGCGCAAGGGTGAGACGAAAACCGCCACATACTGCGTTTGGATAATTGACGGACCGGCCCCGCACAATGGAATATGGGAGCCATGACATGGTTACGGGAGCTCGGGATGGAGGGTCATGTGACAAGGCCAATCACTCGGGATGGGAAGGACCTGTTGTGTCCCACAGAGGAGCACGTTTTCGATCTATTGGACTGGAAGTACGTCGAGCCGTGGCACAGGGACGGGAACTCGGCATGAAGCCCAAGACCTATGCAGTGGCGGACCTGTTCTGCGGCGCTGGCGGGTCGTCTACCGGAGCTCAGAAGGCCATAGAGGAGATCGGCGGCAAGATGGAGCTCGTGGCGGTGAACCATTGGAACATAGCCATCAAACGTGCCGTCGCACGGGTGGCAAGGGTGGAAGAACGAAGGATCAAAATGCCCCTAGAGGTCTTCGCATGACGACCACAATCCAGGTGAAGACGACAACGACCTCCCCACCCTGCATACCCGGCATGGCCCACTATTGGGAGCTGGACTCACCGAACGGCAAACCCACGGTGAAGGGACTTTGCCATCACTGCTGCGCCACCGAGGAATTCCCCGCCTCGGGGAAGGACATGGATATGGTCACCGAGTACAGCTTGGAGGAACTAAGTGAGCGGGGAAAGAAATTGGCGGCAGGGCGGCTCGGTGCCACCAGCTCACGAACAGGAAGGCCGAAAGACCGGTACTTGAATTACTAGCCGGTGTTTGGCAAAGGAAGTGCAATGGAAGTGCTCTGGTGGTTTCGACAGGTTGCATTCCATGGTATGAGCCCAGAGGTGGCGGAAATGGAGGATGGTGCTCTCGTCGGGCAACGGGTCGATAAGCCGCAGCCCCACGAACCGGCGCACTGACTCCGCTTCATACAGCAAGTCTTCCATCCCGGGGTCGCTCAGGTTGTAGCACACCTGGACGATGTGGACCCGTAGCATCACCGACAGGTCGTAAGGCTGGCGTCCTCGACCCGCTTTGGGGTAATGGGGCCGGATCCGCTCCTCCAACCGCTCCCAGGGAATCAGGGCGTCCATCCGCTCCAGGAATGCCTCTCGGCGGGTCTTGCGCTTCTTGTTCTGGAACTCCAGAGAGGCAAAGCTCGGCTGTTCCAACGTTCCCATCCCCCTTAGCCCCGGCTTTCTTTAACCCTACTATGCCACAACCCACCGGAGTTGTTCAGAGTTTCCCTAGAAATTCAGCAGGTTCACCTACAAGCGGGAGCATGAATGAGTTATACAGCGAGAATCTTGCGCAGGACGTTGTGCGGGGTATGGGGGAGGTGTACTCCATTGCGGGGTCTGTGGTAGGCCGTACGTCAGCCAGGGTGCCAACACCGGTCAGTACGGCCAACTACTGCTGTCCCAGTTTTGCTGATTGACAGCAGTTTTGCAAAGGGTTCCCGGATAGCCCATCTTGTGCCGGTATTTGAGGGGCTACCCCAGAGGCATACAGTCGTATGACCAACTCGGAAAGCCCCTATTCCTAAGTTCTGTCGCCGGCTACGGTGGGGACCGTGCTTCCTTCGGGAAGCAACCTGAATTCAACCATAGTGGACTCTTCCAAAAGAGTTCTTACTTCCTGGTTGTCAATTTCGTAGAGAGATTCCTTGAAAAATAGTGGTGTGTCTTCCACCAGTTCTATCCTTTTTAGCATCGATCGCTGCGTGCCGTCATCCGGGCCTCCCTGGGACGTGTATCGCCATTCGTATATCAGGCTTTCCCTTTGGTTAAGCCTCCCCCGCCCCTTGAAATCAACACCCTGACCCTGGATCTCCAGTAGGCGATTCCAGACTTCACTCACGGAACTCTCCAGACTATCCCAGTGATCCACGTTAATATCAAAAGTCATCCCTGTCGCAACGTCAGTGAATTCCAAGACTCCGCTATTGAGCTGTGTGTACCCCAGCATCTCACCTTCAAGATTGAGCATTTTGGCAACGGCTGTTTCAATTGATCCATCTTCTCCTGCTCTCAGCCATGTCTCGTCTATGACCCTATCGGGATAATCGCTAGGCCCTAACCTGTTCCTCTTGTATTTCTCCACTTTGAAATAGAGGGGCTGTCCTCCACGAATGCCGTCCAAGAATGATTGTTTGTCCTCCTGTACGGATGCTACGAGCCCAGTGGCGGTAGCTGCTGGGCCGATCCCGACCAACTGCGAGACTCCTATCCAAGTAACAGCGCCAAGAACCAGAATCAGAGCCCCGGTTACTGGCACTCGGGCTATTTTCATGAAAAAGCCTCCTCTTGGCACATCATTTGGTTACCAGCCATGCGCCACCACAGTATCCACAGTTCCCTTCTGTAATCCGTAATCTCCTAATACGGCCATGGGTTTGGATGCTGCATATCCATCGAACCAGAGTGAATATCAGCACCAGATGCATCATGATAACTGTAATGTGCAATGAGGCCCGCCGGAAGACAAAAAGCGCTTAAATCACCACTACCAGAGGTGCCGACAATCCAGTCGTCGTTGTTAGTGTTTTGTTCCCACCAGTCAAATTCTGGTATGAGGCCATTACAGAGTTCCACTCCAATGATTCGCACCCATATCTCATCAACAATCTCGGACGTTTCAGTTAACCCTGCTCCATACCAAGTTGCGCTAGAATAACCCATGCTATTTGTACAGTCTTGGGTCATGCTACCATGGCTATGATCTGGACACACATCGCTAATATGAGTTGCGGATCCCAGACCTACGTTTGATATCATAGCCAGGACTGCAATCAGGAGTGCCGATACGACCCTTGTGCCAATCGCACCCAAGTGCAGGCTCATCGTTGACCTCCATGGCCTAGTAATACCATTGCATTTGCCCCTTATCATCTACAAGCTGATGCGCATGTTGTCAAGTGGACCCCATCATCAGGACAGCGGTGAGGCTAAAATAGGGAATTATATCGAATGTTAGCCAACAACGCTTGACTTCCGGGCCGGCTTTTGGTAACATTATGCCATAAAGCAAATACGAAAGCAGGCGATTATGGCATCTACGTCCGGCCCCGGCAAGGCATACCGCAAGAGTATCAGCCTCATTGATATCGTCAAGCGATTCGACACCGCAGAGAAGGCCGAAGCGTGGTTCATCGAACAGCGTTGGCCGGACGGCATTGCCTGCCCGCACTGTGGGAGTCTGAACGTCAGGCACGTTGCCAGCCGCAGGCCCCAGCCGTTCCGTTGCCGCGATTGCCGTAAGCACTTCAGCGCCAAGACCGGAACGGTCCTTCACGCTTCCAACATCCCGCTTCACAAGTGGGCCATCGGGTTCTACCTATACATGACCAACCTGAAGGGTGTATCGTCCATGAAGCTGCACCGGGACCTGGGCATCACGCAGAAGTCGGCATGGCACATGTCGCATAGAATACGCGAGACCCTGGCCGTCACGGGCAATAAGTTCGCCGGCCCGGTCGAAGTGGACGAGACCTACATCGGCGGCAAAGAGCGCAACAAGCACGAGTACAAGAAGCAGCACGCCGGACGCGGGCCAGTCGGCAAGACTGCGGTAGTAGGAATGAGGGACCGTGAGACCGGCCAGATCGCCAGCCAAGTTGTCGAAGCCACAGACGCGCCTACGCTCCAGGGCTTCGTCCAAGAGCACACGGAGACTGACACGGCGGTCTATACGGACGACGCGCGGGCCTACAAGGGTATGCCCCGCCAGCATGAGTCCGTCAAGCACGGCGTAAGCGAGTACGTCAGGGGCATGGCCCACACAAACGGTATGGAAAGCCACTGGGCGGCCCTGAAGCGCGGATACGACGGCGTGTACCACCATATGAGCGCCAAGCACCTGCCGCGCTACGTGGTGGAATTCGAGGGCCGTCACAACCGGCGACCAATAGATACCGCCGACCAGATGGCAGTCATGGCGAAAAGGGCGGACGGAAAGCAACTCCGATACGCCGACCTGATAGGGCCAGACCACACAAGACTGCTGTGATAGAGGATAGCTTATGGCAAGGCGTTCGCCGCAGGGTGTTGCTACGAGCGACGTGACGCTCAGTACGCACCGGGGCACCAACAGCGATATCTTCCCCTATATCCTCGACCTGCATGTGCCAGCGGGGTCGGTTGTGGCAGACGTGACCTACGGTAAGGGCGTGTTCTGGCGCAAGGTCGATCCTGAGCGGTACACCGTACTCCCATCTGACATCGCCACCGGCGTTGATTGCCGGGCATTGCCCTACGAAGAAGGTAGCCTCGATTGTGTGGTGCTCGACCCACCCTACATGGAAGGTTTCTACAGAAATGAACCCCGTGCTCTGGCGGGGCGTGGGACTCATGAGGCATTCCGCACGGCGTACACTAACGGGACGGAGAGGGAGATGGGGGTTACGGGGGACAAATATCAATACCAGCGTGCCGTCACCGCGCTCTATATTGAAGCAGGACGTGAGGCATGGAGAGTTCTTCGTGAACGTGGCATCTTCATCGTGAAGTGTCAGGATGCTGTTTCTGCAAACAGACAGCACCTTACTCACATCGACATCGCCAATGCCTATGCCAAGATGGAGTTCTATGCCAAAGACTTGTTTATTCTCGTGCGGACGAACCGGCCTGTCATCAGCCGCCTTGTGAAGCAGCGCCATGCTCGCAAGAACCATTCCTATTTCCTAGTCATGGAGAAGGTGTAGCGGTGGGGATTCTTGAAGACTGGGGGATCACCGCAGACGATCTAAACGACGTTCTCTCCGAGCGACCCAGCGTACGCGGAGTACTGGTAGGTTTCCTGTCTGAGTACAAACTTCAACGGACCGTGTTTAGTGATGCTCGCATCCATCGCCTCAAGCGGTATGATGACCACGACCGCTCCCGCCCCGCCGACTTTAGCTTCACGTACCAAGGGCGCGAGTTCACCGTTGAGGTGAAGTCGTTGCAGAGCAACTCGGTTCGTAACCGCAATGGCTCCTTCATGGGTCGCTCACAGGTAGACGCGAGCGACCGCCGGAAAGTGACGTTCCCCGACGGGAGCACTCTTGAAACGACGTGCTTGCGTGCAGGCACGTTTGACATCCTTGCCATCAATCTATTCGAGTTTCGACAGCGTTGGGAATTCGCATTCATCGCCAACGCTGACCTGCCGCGTTCTCGGCATAGGCCCTACACGGAGTATCAGCGGAAACACCTATTGGCAACAAGCGTGCCTGTTTGCTGGCCTCTGAAGCTTCCATTCTACGATTCGCCCTTTCCCATATTGGACATCATCAGGAGACAGCGTCGCGTACGATGATGACAGGCTCGAAGGCAGATCGACGAAGCCTATCCCGCGCGTCCACGGTGGAGACGCCATGGCCGTAGGCTGGACGGTCGGAGTCGTCGGTTGGCTAGTGGCCGTGGGAATGGCATTAAACGATAGGAGCGAGCGATGCCTAAGCGTAAGAAGGAGCGTGGCCGTCCTGGGCGCAAGTATCCACCGAGGGTGGATGCGACGCCTGAGGAGCTGGCGCGGTCCATCTTTAAGATGCCGGCTGACCATGACTGGGAGTACAAGAAGGCCGAGGGTGGCACGGTCTACCGGTGCGTGGACTGCGGCGAGGCAGTCTACTACCCCAACACCCTGTACCGCGATGGGCGATGTGAAGCTTGCCACATGGCGGTCTAGGGCCGCTTGGCTAACATTCGATATAATTCCTATTCAATACGACGATGGCCGAGACCGTAAGCTCGAATTCTTGGTCGGCGTGGAGGCGCAATGATGCGAGTTGCCCTATACGCCAGAGTAAGCACCAAAGAGAGGGACCAGGATCCCGAGACGCAGCTTGTGGCTCTCCGCAAGTATCTTCTTAGCATCGGGATCACTGACTGGACTGAGTTCACGGATCGAGCGTCTGCCAACGACTACAAGAACCGCACCGCCTGGGCCGAGCTCCTAGTAGGGATCCGGCGTCGGCAATTCAACGTCGTGTATGTCTGGAAGCTGGACAGGGCTTGGCGTTCGACCCGGAAGTGTTTGAATACTCTGTACGACTGGCAGGACCGGGGTGTTGGGTTTCGGAGCCTTCAGGAGCCCTTGATCGACACGACGACCTCCACAGGCTCCTACGTCCTCGCGATCTTTGCGGCGGGAGCCGAGTTCGAGTCGGGCATGATCAGCGAGAGGGTCCGGGCCGGGATGCATCGGGCTCGCAAACAGGGCCATCCGCTGGGTTAATCCACGCCGCAGAGCTCCGCAAGAGATTTGCCGACCTTTTGCCGAGGGTTCTCATGGGGGACTTGAGCCGCGTCGATGCGGCCCAAGAGCTGGGCATTAGCCCGAGGTCTCTTGGGCGCATGATGAGAAACCGGAGTGGGTCAGCAGGGTTGATCGAGCGATCGTGATGGTCATAAAGCGTGCAATATCGGAGGCGACTGCAGACCAAGAGTGATGGAGCATACTTCTACGTGGTGGACTATATAGACAATAAGGTGTACGTCTACGACGCCGATGGGAATCACGTAGGGTAGGACACCCCTATCTCTGATCGGCAGTGGCGGCGGTTGAAGTGTCAAGATGAACGCTCTACAATAGGGCCTTCGAGAGAACCCAATATAATGGCTTCGTAGCCGTCATGCCCATGTTCGTTCAATGGTGAGTATATTTGAGCGACGGCAGTCGATAAGTCGATAAAGAGAGATAGTTGAAGGGATGAAACTACGAGTTGTTGTGGAACATGATTCTGAGACAGGTGACTATGGTGTGTACTGTCCTGAGTTGCCGGGATGCACCAGTGCGGGCGATAGTGAAGAAGAGGCACTTCAGAATATAAGAGAGGCGATAGCCCTATATCTGGAGCCATCGCCCGTTAAGATTACGTCTGCGGGGAAAGTATTTGAGGTCGAAGTCCCCGCCTGATGACCCAAAGACTACCCAGGCTACATGCCGATGAAGCTGCCAGGGTGCTTCGTCGTCATGGCTTTATCATGATCTCCCAGCGTGGCAGTCATCAGAAATGGCGGCATCCAGAGACAGGAAAGCAGGTAATCGTCCCGTATCACAAAGGCAAGCAATTACCTTTGGGCACGCTCAATAGTATCATGGACGGGAGTGGCATACCCCGGGACGAGTTCAGTAATTAGAGAGTCGTTGCAAGTCACTCGGTGAGGTCCGCAAAACGTCCCTAGGTTCATCCGATCGTAGCGTTACATTAGAGGAGCCGCCATGGCACTGGAGATCCGACCCGTAGAGCCCGACGAGCTGTCCGAGTTCACGCGTATTGCCAGCAGGTCGCTGGGACGCACGCCCGATACCCTGGGGGACCTCCGTGCGGAGTGGACCCTGGCCGGGTTCGAGGACGGGAAGCTGGCTACCACCTACGGTGCATGGCCGCTGACCATGCGGTTCAACGGCAACGGTGTTCCCATCGCAGGCGTCACCGCGGTCTCGACGGACCCCATTCATCGGCGCCAGGGTCACGTCCGAGCCATCACCGCACTCCACTTCCGACAGCTTCACGAGCAGGGTGAAAGGCCTATCGCCGCTCTCAACGCCTCCATGGCGGCGATATACCATCGCTACGACTACTCGGTGGTCTCTACTCAACACTCATACAGGCTGGAGCCGCGTTTCCTGCAGTTCCCGCATCCCCTCTCGGTCCCCGGCGGCTTCCGTGAGGCGGGCGATGACGATTTCCCTCTGCTGGTTGACCTCTATCGGCGCTTCCGCGAGGAGAGGATCGGCTACGTGCACCGTGGCCGCGCTATGTGGGAGGCCGGCGTTCTGGCGCCGGCGCCCGCTGGAGGCAATGTCTCCACCCTTATCTATCAGGAGGCCGGTGAGCCCCTGGGTTACCTGGTCTACTGTGCTGAGCCCATTGGAGGCGAACCGGGCTTCGCTCGGCTGCAGATCACCGTTCGCGACCTCATCTGGCTCACTCCCGCCGCCTATCACGCAGCGTGGAACCACTTTCAGCCCATGGACCTGGTGGACCGGATCGTGTGGGGGCGCGTTCCGGCGGACGATCCTCTTCCCCACCTGCTCCTTGAGCCTCGCAAGCTGAGCACCACAACTCGGGACGGCATTATGACTCGCATCGTAGACGTTGAGGCTGCCCTTCCTCAGAGACACTATGCGACGGAGGGTACCCTTACTTTCGAGCTTCTGGATGAGCTATGCCCTTGGAACGGAGGTCGCTGGAAACTTCAGACTTCAGGTGTGGAAACCGCCGTGGCTCGAACCGATGATTCGGCCCAGGTGTCCATGCCCGTGAGCACCCTGTCCACCCTGGTGTTCGGCCAGCTTAGCGCCAGCGAGGCCGCACGCATGGGCAGGCTCGACGTTCTGGACCAGCAGGCGTTGCCCCAATGGGACGCAGTTATGCGGACTATGTATCGGCCTGCCTGCGCCGACATCTTCTAGTCACCGGGTGTGGCCGGATCGCTATCGCCAAACCGCTCTCTGGCCAGGGCGGCCGCCCCTATAACCCCCGCGTTCTCCCCCAGCGCCGCTTTTTGAATGCGGAGGGATGCTACGGCGGGGCCCAGGGCGCGGTCTGGGACGCCACTCTGCACCATCTGCAGCAGCTCTGGCATGCCTTCAATCACGCCGCCGCCGAGAACGACCATGCACGGGTTGAATGCGTTCACCAGGGAGGCCACCCCTACGGCAAGGGCCTCTCCGGCTTGGACCACCAGGCGCTGCGCCAGGCGGTCGCCCTGATGGGCGGCCTGGGAAACCAGCTCCGCGGTCAGTTTCTCTCTATCGCCCTCGGCAAGGGTCAGCAAGGTGCCGCCCGCTTCGGGGTTCGAGTCAACCGCCTCCACGGCTTTGGCCGCTATGGCCCATCCTCCGGCCAGGGCCTCCAGACAGCCCTGGCTGCCACAGCGACACCTGGGGCCATTTCTATCGACGATGGTGTGCCCCAGCTCGCCCGCGCTGCCGCTGCACCCGGTCAGCAGCCGTCCTCCTGCGATGATCCCGCCGCCTATGCCCGTGCCGACGAAGAGACAGACCATATCCGTCATCCCTTGTCCGGCACCGTACATCCACTCGCCCCAGGCGGCGGCCCGGACATCGTTGGTGACCAGGACTTGCAGCTGCAACGCCTCCTCCAGCTCGACTCGCAATGGTACGTCCGTCCAGCCCAGGTTCGGCGCAGCACGTACGGTTCCCGTAGCTGGGTCGACCTGTCCTGCCGCCCCCACGCCGACACCTACCACGCGCTCCTTAGCCACTGAGGCGCAGACCCCCCGGACGGCGGCGGCTATCTCCGCAATGGTGGCTGAGGGATCAGTCAGGGGCCCCGTTGCGGCGTGGTCCCTTGCTATCACAGCCCCGTTTTCATCTACGAGCGCCGTGGCCACCTTGGTGCCACCCAGGTCCACTCCCACCGCTAGGGTTGTGTCCATGGTCTCCCTCTCGTCACGTGCCCCAGGATATAGTACGGAGGCCCGATGCTCCTACTTTATAGAAAGAAAAACCTGGCGACAAATCCGCCAGGCCTTTCTTTGTGAGGATCGGTACGGTTACTCAGGAGGCTTTAGCTCATACTGAGCTTCTGTCCGAGCATCTCCCGCATCTCCTGGACGGACGCCTGCTGCCAGGAGGGAAACCTTTCACGAGTCCTGGCACGGACCTCATCTCGAATCTTCTGGTCGTCCGCGTCCGGGTTCTCTTGCTTTACCTCTTCTCGTATCTGGGCCTGGTCCTGGCCGGCTACGGCCGGGCGCTCGATCCAGTGGCAGATATAGCCGAGATCCCGGGTGTAAAAGACGGCCACGGGGATGGACATGAACTCACCGTCTTTCAGGAACTGGTTCATGATGTCCAGATGGGAGTCGCGTGGGAAGACCCGCATTTCAATGCCGGTGGCCTCGGAGATTTTCGCCATCACGGGCACGCCGCGATAGACATCCGGTCACCAGTCCTCTCCTATGACCAGTATCTTGACTGGCCCTTCGGGGTGGCGCATGGCCTTACGGAAGAACTCGGCGTCCTCCTCGGCGATTTGAAACTCGTCGTAGAACTTCTGGAACAGCTCCTTGTTCACGTTGATCTGCGCCAGGTAGTCCTGGTAGGTCAGTCCCCGGTCGAATCGCTCCGGAGTCACCACACTGGTCTTGCTATCCATACTTCGCCTCCATTCTGTGGATGTCTGGTTATGGTCGGGTAGGGAGGTCGCCCATATCTCTTTAGTCCCGTAAGGCGGCGACGCCGCCTACTCTATGGCTCAACCTATTTCATCGCTATAGCCGATCTCTACGGAACCGTCAGGGTAGACGACGATGGGGACCTCGCCGCCGTGTTTGAGAGCTTCATCCATCCATGTCTGACTCCTGTCAACCGGGCGCTCTTCAAACTGAAGCCCTTGCTGGCTCCAGGCGGTCCGTAGGCTCTCACAGGCTGGGCAGGTGGTCAACGTATACACAATAGGCAGTGCTTCTATGGTCATACACTTCTCCGCAGGGCTGCAGTAAGCCTTGAGCGACATTGTACCTGATGAGGACGTTGGATTCCAGCTTTGTATGCAGTGCACAGGCCACCATGTACGCAGAATCAGGAGGATGGGTAAACTATCCTCTGATGTTACTAAGTTTGGCAGAGGATTACACCTGTATACTAGTAAATATTCTCTTGTTCTCTTGACATATCAAGTGAAACGTGGCAGAATATTCGGCGGAAAGGGCTAGAGCAATTAGGGGGATGATATGGCCAAGCTAGGGACGTACTCTTATCCCGATATTCGGTTCGCAGATGCTGTTGAGATCGCCGGCCGTATCTTGGCCAAGTTTCATGGAGTGGTCAGCGTCAAGGGGCTGGCGTGGGAGCTCGGTATGGCGGAGAACAGCGGCACCCTCTTTGCCAAGGTGGCCGCGCTGCGGGACTTCGGTCTCGTTGAGGGTAGGGGGGAGCTACGAGTGTCCGCCCTTGCCCAGCGGATACTCCACCCGGCCAATCCGGAGGAGGGACGCCTGGCGCGAGTGCAGGCATTCCAGCGCGTGGACCTCCTTCAGACCTTATATGAGCGGTTCGATGGGGAGACCCCCGACGACTCGAGCCTGTTGGTCGCTTTAGAGGAGATCGCGCGGGCCCCCCGTGATGAGATCGTACGGCGGTTCACGCTGATTCAAAAGCACCTGGTCGATGCGGCACGGGTGCTTGGCCGCCCCGTTAAAAGCGCAGCCGCAGAATATTCTGGAGCGGAGCAGCAAAATATCTCCCTGCCAATTGTAGAAGTGGGTGGTGGGGGAACAGAAGCTTTGGCGGGACCCTCTGGTCTTTACCTGTCGGCGGCTGATATTCGCCTCTCCGTACCGCTCACTGAAGGGTATATTGAGGTGGCCATCAACCTGCTGGAGGCCCTGAAGGGACGAGTGGCCGAGCCTGCCACGGGGGCGGGCGCCAGCAAGGACCCATAGCCGTCCAGGTGGGTGCCATCGCCTCGGATTCCTCTTCGTGTCTCCGCGTCTAGGCCATGTGCTGGGCCAGCGAACTTGATTCAGCCGTCCACGGCGAGTAGTATTGCGTTGGCTATGCTCTGGGGACTGGGGGTGTACGAGCCGCCAGGGCTTTAGCAACGGTCCATCGGCCAATCATCTCAGGAGGGAACGACCATGTCAGACCTGACCCTTACTCTTGCCATAGGCGCTACGGACCGGGTGATGCCGCTGATCACCGGTGAAGTGAAGCCTGAGGGGATCACCTTCGAGTACTCCCAGGTGCCTGGGCCGGACATCTTCTATCGCCAGCTCAAGTTCAACCAGTTTGACGTTTCGGAGATGTCCTTCTCCTTCTATCTCATGGGCCGGTCCAAGGGACTCCCGTACCGATTGCTTCCCATTTTCCACAACCGGAACTTCTTCTACACGAGGATCCTGGTGCGCAAGGCCGCCGGCATCAGGCGGCCGGAAGACCTGAAGGGGAAGCGCGTGGGCAACGCCGACTATTGCCAGTCGCTTGCACTCTGGACGCGTGGCATCCTTCAGCATGAGTTCGGCGTCAAACCGCAGGATATGATCTGGTTCCAGGACCGTCCCGAAGGCTTTAGCATCGCCTCTGGGATGGGCTTCAAGCCCCCGGCGAACATCGATTTCCATTACGCCGAGACCGATTTCGGCACCATGTTCCTGCGTGGCGAGCTGGATGCGGCCATCTCCTATCAGACCGGTGCCGCCATGGACCGTCCCAAGGTGGACCTATCCAACGACCGGCGGTTCGGGACGCTGTTCAGGGATCCCAGGAGAGAGGCCATCCGGTACTATAAAAAGACGGGCATCTATCCGCCCCAGCACACCACGGTGGTGCGGGAGAGCATTGTCAAGGAGCATCCTTGGGTGGCCAACAGCCTCCTGGAGGCCTTTGAGAAAGCCAAGCAACTCTCCTACGAGCGTCTCTACAACCGGCCGCCTTCGTCGATGATATTCGGCATTCAGGAGGTCCACGACCAGCGGGAGATCTTTGGCGACGATCCGTTTAAGTATGGAATCAAGGCCAACGCCAGAGAGATAGACATGGTGCAGAGCTTCTCATTGGAGCAGGGCCTGACGCCAAGGAAACAGCCCTGGGACGAGCTCTTCCCAGAGGAGCTGCTTCTCATGGAAGAGAAGTATAGCTAAAAACAGGTCGGCCCATTCCACAGACACCATAGTGTCGGTTGAGGCCCTGAGATGGCACCCGCCTTCCCAGGGCCTCACCGTTTTTGTGGACACTCCAGGGATTGCTCCTCTGTGGAGGATTGACCTCCCTGGAAGCGGGGTGTAGGATGCTTCCCGACCGAAGCCCGTAGATACCCGATCATTCTATGCGGAGGGATTGAATGGTAGCGAACACGAGCGTTCAGAGCGACAATCAACCCAGGCAGCAAAACGGCAGAAGGAGCGGTGACCTGGTCCTCTCGTTTAGTATTTCACCGTACGATCGTGTCATGCCCTTGATCACGGGAGAGGTGAAACCGGATGGTATCACCCTGGAATATACGCCCCGTCCGGGGCCAGACCTCTTCTACCGCCAGCTCAAGTTCAACCAGTTCGACCTCTCAGAGATGTCCTTCTCCTTCTTCCTTATGGGGAGGTCCCAAGGTTTCCCCTATAGGATGATGCCGGTGTTCCACAACAGGAACTTTGCCTATACGCGGATCCTGGTGCGCAAGGCCTCAGGGATCAAGCGTCCCGAGGACCTGAAGGGGAAGAACGTGGGCAACGCCGACTACTGCCAGTCCTGGGCACTGTGGGCCAGGGGCCAGCTCCAGCACGAGTTTGGCGTGAAGCCCGAGGACATGAACTGGTATCAGGATAGGGCCGAGCACTTCAGCATCGCTTCAGCCCTGGGCTGGAAGGGGCCACCGTCCAACGTGAAGTTCCAATGGGCCAAGGAGGACCTGGGGACGATGTTCCTGAAGGGTGAGTTGGACGCCGCCATCACCTATCAGACCGGAGCTGCCATGGACCGGCCCAAGGCCGACCTCTCCAAGGATAGGCGGTTCGGGACGCTATTCCGTGACCCACAGAAGGAGGGCGAGCGGTACTACAAGAAGAACGGCGTGTATCCTGCCCAGCATACTACGGTCATACGGGAGAGCATTGTCAAGGAGCATCCGTGGGTGGTCAACAACCTCATGGAGGCCTTCGAGAAGGCGAAGCAGATTTCCTACGACCGGTTGTACGAGAGGCCGCCATCGACGCTGATTTTCGGCGTCGAGCAGGTGCGCCAGCAGCGCGATACCTTCGGCGACGACCCGTGGAAGTACGGACTTGTGGCCAATCAGACGATGATCGACATGGTGCAGACCTACTCCGCAGAGCAGGGGCTGACTCCCAAGAAGCAGCCCTGGGACGAGATCTTCCCTGAGGAGATACTGCTCTCTGAGGAGAAGTTCGGCCTCCAGGTAGCCTGAGACCAACCAGAAGCTCACCGCTGAAGGAAGGCCCGGTCTCTCACCAAGAGACCCGGGCCTTCCTCCTAATCCCTCGTTGCGAAAAGGACCCTACCAATACCCGCTCGTGGTGAGCTTGTCGAACCACAAGGCGATGCCCTTCGACAAGCTCAGGGCGAACGAGATTTTAGTCGCCTGGTTTGTCTGCTAACTTGTGCAAAGGAGTACTAGGAACAGGCTCCGTTTGGTTACGCGTTCCGCTCCTCCCAGGAGGGCACCGGCTCGTCCACCGTCCATAGGAGTACGAACACGCCTGTAGGCCCCAAGTTTTTGAACTGAGCGGTGAGTCGTTTCCGCTTCTCGGCGTAGGAGAAGCCGTCCAGGGAGCGGAGGTAGCCGTGAAAGGAGCCGTGCTCGTCGGCCAGATCGAGCATCGTGCGGGCGTTCTCAATGGTCGCGATGATCTTGCGGCGGTTGCGCACAATGCCTGGGTTGGAAACCAGCCGCTCCAGGTCGCCGTCGCCATAGGTGGCCACCCGCTCCACGTTGAAGCCGTGGAAGGCCTGCTGGAAGTCGGGCCACTTCTCCCGGATGACCGGCCAGCTAAACCCAGCCTGGAAGACCGCCTTGGTCAGCATCTCAAGGTAGCCGTCGTCGTCCGCGGGCTTTGAGCGTGGAGGGATTTCGTGGCCGGCGCTCATGAGTAATGTTTACTCACCGTAAAAGTGCTTCCGGAGATCTTCTTCAGGGATAAACTTGCTCGCTTGCCTCATGTTCGCTCTTAGTGTGCCTAAATAAAGCTGAGAATGAAGAGGAATTGTCAGGGTATCTTTACGGCCCTCCGGCCTTATTCTTTGTAGTTTCACATGGCTGCCACGCTGAGAGACGATCTGAAATCAAAGCCCTCTAAGATATGTAAAACCTCTCTTGCGGATAGACGGCTTAACCTAGGTGGCACCTATTGGCTCCAGTTCTAGCATGATGAGAAGACTCGGGTTAGGTCCAAGGTCGAACTCAGATGTATCCTCACCCTCCAGATGTAGCCAAACGGCCTCCTTTAGGTTGCTCACCACTTCATCAAGCGTCTTTCCCTGGGTCACCACCGCGACCTCCAGACACTCTGCAACGTATTGCTCCTCTCCCTCATATATGAATGCTTTGATGGTCTTGCGCATGTTTGTTCTCCTACAGGTACTCCTTCACCTTCTGGGCCAGTCGCAGGGTCATGCCCGGGACGCTGACCAGCTCCTCTAGCGAGGCATCCTTTACCCCCGATACCGACCCGAAGCGGCGCAGCAGCATCCGCCTTCGCTGGGGCCCGATGCCCGGCACCGAGTCCATGGCCGATTTGACGGCGCTCCTGCTGCGGCGCTGCCGGTGGTAGGTGATGGCGAACCGGTGGGCTTCGTCCCTGAGCCGCTGTACCAGAAACAACCCCTGGCTCCCCCTGGGCAGCAGTATGGGATCCGGGTTGTGCGGCACAAACAGCTCCTCCCGCTCTTTGGCCAGGCTGCACAGGGGAACGGTCTCTACCAGTCCTAGCTCCAGGAACACCTGTAGCACGGCGCCCAGGTGTCCTTTGCCGCCATCGATGATGACCAGGTCGGGGATGATGCCCCAGGATGCCTCCTTGCGGGGATGGCCGTTGGAGGGTGGTTCGACAGGCTCACCACGAACGGAGAATGGTGGCTCACTCTCTTCGATGGATTCGGCAGGTCCGACCTTGTCGAGACTCTCGACCTGCGGTCGGAGCTCACCATGGGCAGGCTCAAGGTGATGCTTCGACGGGCTCAGCATGAGCGGGGGAGGGGATGAGCGGAGCTGCTCCGAAAGCCGTTTGAAGCGTCGCCGCAGCATCTCCTGCATCATCGAGTAGTCGTCCACTCCCTCCACGCTCTTGATCTGGAAGCGGCGGTAGTGGCTGCTTTTGGGTCGTCCCTCCTCGAAGACCACCATACAGCCCACGGGGTTCGATCCCTGGATGTTGGAGATGTCATAGCACTCGATGCGCTGGGGCGGCTGCCGCAGGCTGAGGGCGTCCTGCACCTCCTCCATGGCCCGTTGAAGGTTGTTGGAGTCCGCAAGCCACTTCACTGCCCGTTGCTGGAGCCCCTGGGCGGCGTTCTCCGCCACCATCTCCACCAGCCTCCGCTTCTCGCCTCGCTGGGGTACGTGAAGCCTCACTCCGTGGCCACTCTTCTGGGCCAGCCACGCCTGGATAACCTGGGCCTCCTCCACAGCGTGTTGCAGGACCACCTCTCGGGGGATGTGGGGTGCGGTATCGTAGAACTGCTTTACGAACTGGTCCAGCACGTGGGCAGGCTCCTCATCCTGGGTCCCCTCCATGAGGAAGTGGTCTCTGCCGGTGAGCTTGCCGTTGCGGATGAAAAACACTTCAACCCAGGCCTCGCCACTGGTCTGGGCAAGGGCCACCACATCCTGGTCCTGGCGTCCCTGGGAGACCACCTTCTGGGCCTCGTTGACCCGGTCGATTGCCTGGACCTGGTCTCGCAGGATGGCCGCCCGCTCGAACTGCAGGGCATCAGAAGCGTCGCGCATCTTCCGCTTCAGGTCGCGGAGCACCGTCTCCGTCCTGCCCTCCATGAAGAGGATGACCTGGCGCACCACTTCTCCGTACTCCTCCTTGGACACGTTGCCGATACACGGCGCCACGCATCGGTGGATGTAGTACTCCAGGCATGGACGGGAGTCCATGCCTGTGATGGCCTTGGTGCAGGAGCGATAGGGGAACAGCCGCTTCAGCAGGTCCATGGTCTTCCGCACCGACCCGGCGCTGGCGAAGGGGCCGAAGTACCTAGCCCCGTCGGGCAGGACTCGGCGGGTGAAGTAGACCTGCGGGAACTGCTCGCTCAGGTCGATTTTGATATACGGGTAGGTCTTGTCGTCCTTGAGGCGGGCGTTGTAGTGGGGTTTGTCCCGCTTGATGAAGGTGTTCTCCAGGATCAGCGCCTCCGACTCCGACTCCGTGACCACGTACTCGAAGTCGGCCACGTGGCCCACCATCTTGCGGATCTTGGTTTCAAGGCCGGTTGGAGAAGAGCGGAAGTAGGAGCGCAGGCGGTTGCGCAGGTTGGCGGCCTTGCCCACATAGAGCACCTCTCCGGAGGCGTTCCGCATCAGGTAGACGCCGGGCTTGGTGGGCGTGGCCCGCAGCTGCTCCTGGATGGCCACGGTGGTCATAGCGAGTTTATTGTAGCATGGGGGTGAGGGTATAATGATGGGCGCAAGGCTGTTGGCTAGGTAACACAACAGATATGTAGCGATACCTGTGTTTGTTAGCTAGGTAGGGTGCGTTTTGGGTCCATTCTTAAGTGATCATTGGGGTGATATAGCAAGTGTAGCTGGGGCAGGAATTTCCTTCCTTGGCTTTACTCTGGCGATCATACTGATCTGGAAGGCAGCTACTGCTGCGGTAGCAGCTAAGCAAGCGGCACTCAGTACGAAAAACGCGCTAGCTAAGAACCTGACTATTGCAGATCTTGTTAGAGCCAGCGAACGGCTTGAAGAGATCAAAGGATTGCACCGTAACAGTGATTGCCCAATTGCGCTTGACCGATACTATGACTTGCGCAGGCTGCTGGCTGATATCCGCACTCGCCACCCGAACCTGACCAACCCGGAAAAGGGACGGATACAGCGTCTAGTACAACACTTCATGGACATCGAACCAGATGTCGAAGCGGCATCCAGGGGTCAAGAGCCTCCAGAAGTTGAAAAGCTAAACGGACCAATTAGAGAAGCACAAAACATGATTGAGAACACGATAAGTAAGCTCCAACAATCTATCTAGAGGGCTATGATATGCCAGAAGAACGGACATACGAGATCATTGAAAAGTTGCTAGAGAAGTCACGTAAAGGCGAAGCAGAGTGGCAGGATACGTACACTGAAGACCGTTTTGCTATTTACCTTCCGGATTCCTCCATGACCATTCAAGGAGTTGAAGGTCCTTTCGGGGAAGATTGGTTCAGATTCAGTATTCTCAACGAGAGAGGTACGGTTGTAGATTCGGTTGAGATTAGGGGTTCCACCGAACATCATGAAAAAGCATCCGAATTATATGTTTTAGCCCGTAGGAAGGCCTTGGCGGTGGAAGAGCGCCTTGACAGCATTTTTCAGGAGCTTGAAAGTGAGGGTGCGATAGGAGAAGAACCGCCTCCTTTCTAATCTGTTGTACCTAGTCACTCACAAGAACTTCCACTTCCTCGTGCCGGCGCTTGTTCCCGGCTATGGCGTCAGGGTCCAGCTTAGCCAACTCCTGGAGTGCGGCCGTGAGGCTTTTGCGAGCCTCCTTCAGGGTACGCTCTTGGGCGTTCACACCAGGGACTTCCGGCACATATCCCACATACCAATTGCCATGCTTTTCGTAGATGGCGTGGAACTTTTTTGAGTGCTCCATATTATTCTCCAGGAGGTAATTTTGGGATATAAACCTTGTCAACGTATTGTAGCACGGAGGTAGACGGCCTAGAGTCAGTCAAAGTGTGGTTAGGCTGGCCAGCGCGTCTCTCTGTTGAACACCTCCACTCCCTCAGGTACAATGAGCCGACTTTGCCCAGCTTGGATGGATAGTATGCAACCACCGCAACGACTCCGTGGAATGGAGGACCGTGGGCCAGAGGCCACTGCGTTTCTGGTGCGGGCCGCCGGTTCCCTGGCCAGCTTTCTGGCTGGCTACGGCTATCGACGGGTGGACGTGCCCGTTCTAGAGGAGACGGAGCTTTTCCTGCGCAAGTCCGGGGGGGAGCTTGCCAGCCGCATGTACACCTTTACCGATCCAGGGGGGCACCGGGCGAGCCTCCGGCCGGAGTTCACCTCGTCAGTGGTGCGGGCATACCTGCAAGAGCTGGATGAGGGCCCGCTACCCCTACGGTGGCAGTACCAGGGCCCCGTTTTCCGCTACGAGAGCGACGAGATAGCCACCTACCGTCAGTTCACCCAGGCAGGTGCGGAGCTCATCGGCGCTTCCGGCCCCTGGGCTGACGCCGAGGTGCTTGCCCTGGCGTGCAATGGCCTGACCGTGCTGGGTGTCAAGGGTCATAGCCTGGTCATCGGCCATCTTGGGTTCATCGCCGCCCTCTTGGAGTCTCTGGGCCTGTCCGATAGGGCTCGGATGTTCCTGCTCGCCAATGTCGCTGCATTACGGCAGGAGGGCGCTGGTGATGCTGAGGTACGCCAGCGGGCGCTCTCTCTGGGCCTGCTCGCCGCCGAGGAGCAGGGCGATGCGCCCATGCCAGATGTTGTCCGAGAGGAGACCCTGGCGCTCCTGGAGCGCTCCGGCCCCGGCGAGAGCGCAGCGGCTCTTGGCGTCCGGAGCACGGAGGAGATACGGGAGCGATACTTGAGGAAGCGACGGCTCTCCGAAGATCCCGGCCGTTTCGGCGCTGCCCTGGACCTGGTGACCAGGGTCGCCCAGGTCAGCGGCGGTCCGGAGGAGGCGGTGCGCCAGGTCCGGGCACTGGTGGGAGCCAACCAGGGTCAACAGGAGTTGGACGCTCTCGATGCGACCTTGGATGCCCTCACCAGCTATGGCCTGGGCGTTCCGGTTACCGTGGACTTTGGCCTGGCCCGGGGGATTGCCTACTACACCGGCGTTGTCTTCGAAGTTCGACACCCCTCTGTTAGCGGAGGCCCCTCCCTCGGCGGAGGCGGCCGATACGATGGCCTAGTGAAGGCCCTGGGTGGTAGGGAAGAGACCCCGGCCATGGGGTTCGCCTGGGCCGTGGAGCAGGCGGTGCAGGCCCTGACGGCAGCCGGCGTTCAGAGCCTCCTCAATGGTGAAAGGGACCTTCTTCTGGTCAGGGCACAGGAGCCGGCTGCCCACAGAGCGGCGGTGAAAGAGGCGGAACGCCTTCAGGCCCAGGGGAACATGGTAGAATTAGATGTTTCACAACGTCCTATGGAGGCGTGTCTGCGGTACGCCGTGGGGCGAGGAATCCGGCGTGTTTTGTCTGTTGGTACCAATGGAGAGGTAGTGGAGGACCATGTCCCAGAATGGGTCTGAGGCTCTTCGTCTCGCCATCCCCAGCGATGGTGAAATGTACGAGCCCACCATGGCTTTCTTGAGCGAGTGTGGCCTGGCTTTGGAGCGTGGGAACGCTCGCCGGTATACGGCGACGATACCGTCCTTGGGTGGTGTGCTGGCGCTGTTTCAACGCGCCGCCGACATCACCGGTAAGGTGGATGAGGGGAGCGCCGATATCGGCATTGTGGGTCTCGACCGGTTCGCCGAGTCCCACGTTGAGGGCGGCGATGGATTCGTCGTTGCCGAGGGCCTGGGGTATAGCCGGTGCGAGCTGGTCATGGCCGTTCCGGAGGCCTGGGCGGACGTCACCCACATGGCGGATATCGCCGACCTGGCGGTGGAGTTCCGCGAGCGAGGACGCGAGCTGCGCGTGGCCACCAAGTACCCTCGACTGGTCCAGCGGTACCTCTTCGGGCACGGCGTCAACTACTTCACCCTGGTGCAATCCAGCGGTACTCTGGAGGTGGCGCCTGCTATGGGCTTCGCGGATATCATCGCCGATATCACCTCCAGCGGCGTGACCCTCCGGGAGAACCGGCTCAAGATGCTGGACGATGGTACTGTGATCAGCTCTCAGGCCTGTCTCATTGGCAACCTCAGACATCTTGCCAGAGATCCCCACAAGCTGGAGATGGCCCGTCGCTTTATCCAACGGGTTGAGGGATACCTGGAGGCGCGGCACTATTTCCAGGTCACCGCCAATGTCCGGGGGGCCTCCGCCGACGAGGTGGCGAAGGCCGTGTTGCAACGTTCGGAGCTGGCCGGTCTGCAGGGTCCAACCGTGGCTCCCGTCTACGGGCGAGAGGGAGAGGGCTGGTACGCGGTGACCGTGGTGGTCCCCCAACGGTCTCATCAGGAGGCGTTGGACTACCTTCGGTCTATGGGAGGAACCGGCATCACCGTGATGCAGCCGCGGTATATCTACAACGGCGAATCTCCTGCGTTTCAGCGCCTGCTTGAGACCGTGAAAGAGTCGTGATCTTCGGGGTATCCCTCGGTTAGAGTAGTCGTATGCCCAACCCACCCACGCATATGGACCTGGCGATGGAGAGCCTCCGGCTGCTGCCCAATCCGGTCTTGGAGGAGCACCTGGGCAGCTTCTTGCTGGGCTGCACCGCTCCGGACATTCGTATCATCACCAGGGGGGACCGGGCAGATACCCACTTTGCTCCCCTGACCAACGACGTGATAGGGGTGGGGGCGAAAAGGATGTTCCAGTGCTATCCCCATCTGGCCAAAGCCTCCCGACTCTCCGGCTCAACGGTGGCGTTCATAGCCGGGTATATCTCCCATCTGGTCTCCGATGAGACGTGGATTATACGCATGTACCGTCCCTATTTTGGAGAGGACGGTGTCTTCCAGGATGCCGTTGAGGGCAATATCATGGACCGCGCCCTCCAGCTGGAGATGGACCAGCGAGCTGCCCGTGCCGGCAGGGGCCTTGACGACTTCAAACAGCACCTGGAGGGTGCCACCTCCGGCGTGGAGGTGGACTTTATTCCCTCAGAGACCCTGGTCCAGTGGCAGGAGTGGCTGCTGGGTGTTCCGCAGAGCAGATTCAACTGGGAGCGGCTCCGCTTCATGATCCGTCGCCAGTACCCGGACGCAGAGGAGGACGGTACGCTCATCCGGAGCGTGGACAAGTTTATCGACTCCCTTCCTCAAGGGCTGGAGCGGATCTTCGCCCGGGTGCCAAAGGAAGATGTGGAGAGCTTCCGCAAGGAGAGCGTCCAGGCGTGGGTCCGCATCACGGGGGAGTTTCTCTCGTGAAGCGGCTGCGAGGGATCGAGGAGGTCAGACGCTTCGTGGCTGAACGAAGCAGCCTCGCCGCTGCGGACGACGTGCCGCAAGCCGTTGCCCAGCGCATCGAGGCCTTGTTTGGGCGGCCTATGACGCCCAGTGAGTTGGTGGCGCACATACTTCGGGAGGTCCGCCTCAGGGGAGACGAAGCGATTCGGGAACTCTCCTCTCGTATCGACGGCTTTCAACTGGAGGAGATGGAGGTTTCCGAAGAGGAGCTGCGGGCGGCCAGGGAACAGGTCTCGACCAAGCTGTTTGTCGCCCTGGAGCTTGCGGCGCAGCGGGTGCACGACTTTGCCTCCGCCGCTCTTGCCAAGACCTGGCACGACTTTGATACAGGCCTCGGCGAGCTGGTGGTTCCCATGGACCGGGTGGGCCTGTATGTCCCCGGCGGCACTGCTGCCTATCCCTCCACCGTTATCATGACCGCGGTGACCGCCAGAGCCGCGGGCGTCCGTGAGTTGATCATGTGTACGCCGCCCCGCCAGGAGAGCGGCGTGGAACCTGCGGTGGCGGCGGCTGCGCATATCGCCCGGGTGGACCGGGTGTTCCGCGTCGGCGGTGCCCAGGCCATCGCCGCCATGGCCTACGGTACGGCATCGGTGCCGGCGGTGGACATGGTGTGCGGTCCGGGCAATATCTTCGTCACGCTGGCCAAACAGCAGCTCTACGGCCAGGTCGGTATCGATGGCCTTTACGGCCCCACCGAGACCGCCGCCGTGGCCGACGACTCCACGGACCCGCGCCTGTGCGCCGCCGACCTCCTGGCCCAGGCGGAGCACGACCTGCTGGCGACGCCGGTCCTCGTTACTATTTCGGAGCAGGTCGGCAATCGGGTTGAGGAGGAGATCGAGCGGCAGCTTGCGGGTCAGGAGCGCCGGGAGATCATGATGGCCTCGCTGGAAGGGCAGGGCACCACGGTGCTGGTGAAGGACCTAGAGGAGGCCATTGAAGTGGCCAACCTCTTTGCCCCGGAGCACCTGTGTCTGATGGTGAAGGAGCCGTGGCTCTGGATAGGGAGGGTGCGCAACGCCGGCACGGTGTTCATGGGCGAGCGGTCCCCCGAGGTGATGGGTGACTACGTGGCCGGGCCCAGCCACACCATTCCCACCCAGGGCACCGCCCGGTTCTCTTCCTACCTTGGGGCTCACCAGTTCCTAAAGCGTATCCCCGTGGTGGCGTTGGACCCGGACCTGGTGCGCCGTCTTGCCCCCGCCGCGGCTACCATAGCCCGCGCCGAGGGGTTCACCGGCCACGCCCGTGCCGCGGAGCTGCGTGTGGAAGCCGGGGAAGGATAGCGCGTCGCATGCCTATGCCCAAGACCACCGATATCCGTAGCCTGATGCGGCCCCATCTGCTGGACATGGAGCCGTACCAGGGCATTGACCCTCCGGAGCTCCTGGCGCAGCGGGCGGGCATCCCGGAAGAGCGCATCGTCAAGCTGAACGGCAACGAGAACCCGTATGGGCCGTCGCCCAGGGTGGCGGAGGCCCTGGCCCGGTACACGACGTACCACATCTACCCCGACCCTCAGCAGCGGCGGGCACGGGAGGCACTGGCTGAGTATGCCGGTACATCCCCTGAGAGGGTTGTGGCCGGCGTCGGCAGCGACGAGCTTATTGACCTGCTGATGCGACTGTTCCTTGAGCCCGGCGACGGTGTGGTCCTGTGTACACCCACCTTCGGCATGTACGAGACCTTCGCACAGGTCAACAAGGTGGCGGTCGTCGAAGTGCCGCTGGATGAGCGCTTCGAGATCGATGTCTCCGGCGTGCGGGAGGCTGCGCGCCGCGGTGCCAAGATGGCGTTCATCGCCTCGCCCAACAATCCCACCGGCAACCTGGTGAGTGAGGAGACCGTTCGGCAGCTTCTGGACACTGGTATGCTGGTGGTAGTGGATGAGGCCTACTACGAGTTCTCCTGCTCCACGGTGTTACCACTGATGTCCGAATACCCCAACCTTGTTGTGCTCAGGACCCTCAGCAAGTGGGCAGGCCTGGCGAGCCTGCGCCTGGGCTATGGAGTTATGGACACGGCGGTGTCGGAACGGCTGATGACCATCAAGCCGCCGTACAACATCACCGTGGCGTCTGAGCTGGCCCTGTACGCCTCCCTGGAGGACAGGGAGTTGCTCCTCTCCAGGGTCAAGGCACTTGTTCAGGCTAGGGAGGAGCTGTTCGGGGAGCTGGCAAGGCTCAAAGCGCTGGTGCCTGTGCCCTCCAGCGCCAACTTCATTCTCTGCCGCTGCGCTCCCGGCAATGGGAAGTGGCTCTACGACGAACTGGCAACTCGGGGGGTGTTCGTGCGCTACTACGGCACCGCTCCCCTTCAAGATTGCATCCGTATAAGCGTGGGCCTCCCGGCGGAGAACCAGGCGTTGCTCTCGGCTTTGGAGGCGATTCTTTCCTAAGGATGGTGACCATGGTTCAGCAGCAGCGGTTACGCAGACGACGAAGACGGGCTCCCCGGGGGTTCGTATCACTGGCTCGGAGAGCCGGTGAGTTGGGTATGAACGTTTCGGCGCTCCGGCGGTACGTCAACCTGGGCAGCGTGGACGGTGAGACGGCACGGGTGGGAAATCGTATCTACGTGGCCCCGGGCCTGACCCCCATGCGGGCCAGGCAGCGGCGGGATGGTTCAGCACCAGTGGCATCCGGCAGGGCCGCATCCCTGACCCGGGAGACCTCCGAGACACGGGTGTCCATCCAGGTTGAGCTGGATGGACGCGGGCGCTATCAGGTCCATACGGGAAATGGGATGCTGGACCACCTTCTCCAGCAGCTTGCCCGCCACGGCCTCCTTGATCTGACCATTGATGCCAAGGGCGACGCGGTCCCGGACGCTCATCACCTGGCGGAGGATGTTGCCATTACCCTGGGCCGGGCCATACGCCAGGCGGTAGGAGAGGGTAGGGGGATCCGGCGCATGGGAGATGCCCTGGTCCCTCTGGATGAGACCCTGGCGCAGGTGGCGGTGGATTTTGGGGGCAGAGGATACGCCGTGGTGGACACCACTCTTCATGGGACGCAGGTCGCCGACCTGGGCGGCGACCTTGTGGGGCACTTCCTGGAGCGCCTGGCGCTGGAAGGGGGACTGAACCTCCATGCCCGGGTGCTTGCGGGTAGCGACCCTCACCACATTGCCGAGGCCCTCTTCAAGGCGCTGGGTCGCGCTCTACGGATGGCCCTGGAGCAGGGCCCGAGAGCGGCGGGCGATGTGCCCAGCACCAAGGGGACCGTCTCAGGCTAGGGCGGTGCAGGTGCTTGACTAGTACTTGGTCGCGAAAAAGCGCGTCATCATTGCCCGCTCGTGATGAGCCTGTCGAACCATACGAGCGGAGGAAAGTCCCGCTCATGTCCTTCGACAAAGCTCAGGATGAGCGGGACTTCAGGTCGTGCCCTTGTGTACGCTGATTTACGAAAGGAAGTACTAACCTGAGATCTCCTGTCGTAGGCGCTCCTTTAGCGTGCCAATAAGGCTCTGAACCGTGGCGGGCTGGTATCTGCCCGCGAGCGTCACTATACCCGCATGCTCCACGGGTAGCAGGTTGACCAGGCTTACGATGCCCACAAGCCGCTCGTCTCCCGGGTCCATCGCGATCCTAGGTTCCACGGATATCCCCATCCCCTGGGCCACGTGCCGCTTGATGGTGTCCATACTGTCCAGCTCCACCACCACCTGATAGCGAAGCCCTCGGCGCTGGAACTCCGTCTCAAGCAGCGTTCTTGTCCGGTTGGGCAGAGCCATCATGAGCAACGGCCAGCTAGCGATATCCTCGAAGGAGACAAGCTCCTGCTCCAAAAGGGGGTGGCCAAGGGGGGTCACCAGGACGCGGTCATAGATGAACACGTCATCGAACTCCAGGTCCGGGTGACGTTCAGGCCCTGGCACCAGGCCAAAGTCCGCGTCTCCGGAGGCGACCAGGTCAGTCACCTCGTTTACCGTGCGGGAGCGCACCACGATCTGGACATTTGGGTACATTCCTTGGAAGGTGCTGACGACTCTGAGCAGCGGGTGTGAGATGACCGGCGTGGAGGCCACGGTGATGACGCTACCTTCCCCGACACTCTTCATCTCCCGAATCAGGGAGTCCATACCGTCCACCAGGGGTTTGGCGAGTCGGTAGAGTGTGGCACCGGCGGATGTGGTCTGGATAGGCCTCTTGATCCGGTCCAGCAACACCACTCCAAGCTCCTGCTCAAGCTTCTTCACATGAGTGGTCACCGTGGGTTGCCCCATGTCCAAGTGATCTGCCGCTTTGGAGATGCTGCGTAGCCTTGCAACATCACAGAAGCTTTTGAGCTCTCGGATCTCCATGACACTTCTCCTCTGCGGCTTGGCTCTATTCCCATTCACAATATACTATATCATAAAACATCTCTTTACGTAATGAAACGATGGGAGGATACTATGTATAGAAATGAGTTCATGGCCAGGTTACCGTTTCCGGCCCTGGCTGGGAGGTGAAGGGATGAATAAAAAGCTATTCAGGCGGCGAGAAGTTGGATCGTAGACACCGGACTTCAAGGAGTACTTCGGCTCGCTCCAATCGAGCGATGCATTGAGCGGGCCGACCGCAGCGGAGGCTCTGAAGGACTACCGCGTGCTCATAGATGCTCAGGTAAGGGGAATGGCTCTAGGGCTATAGGCCTACGGTATCTCCTCCAACTCGAAGCGGTACTCCTCAAGAACCGGGTTGGCCAGGAGCTTGTCGCACATCTCTGCGACCTGTGTCCTGGCTTTCTCTTTGTCGGATTCGTGGACTCTGATCTCCAGGTACTTCCCCGCTCGCACGTCTACTACCGATGTGAAGCCGAGGCTCTGGAGTCCTCCGAGGACCGTGCGGCCCTGGGGATCGTTGACCGTCGGCTTGAGCATTACGTAGACCCTGGCGAGGAACAACATACCTCTCTCTATATACAGCGTACCCGCTCGGGGCCCTTTTCACGGTACGCACTTATGAACTCTTGTAAACGCTCCTCATCATAGGCGTCCATGGTATCGCGAACACCATCCAGGTACGTGGGCTGAGATGGCGGAAGCGCTGGCTTCCCGGGCCAAGCGGTGATCGCGATAGTAAAGGGCATATCCGGATACGGCGCGACGATCAGGAAGCAGGGGAAGTTGGGCTGTTTCTGGGCGAAACGTGTCAGGTTGTTTATCAGCTCCTGGTCCTCGGTGTTGTATTGGATGATGACACCGCCATGCTCCAAGTTGTGCACCTGGCGCTCGTTGGGTAGGGGAGAGGTGGAGATACCCCACGGGGCGGGTGCTCCCCAATGGGGCCCTGATGTGGGCGGAACGCTGTTGTACCCATCGAAGGTCGCGTCGTCGGCGATATGCTGGGCGCCCTGGTTTTGAAACGTCTCGCCGGGGCCGCTGCCGGAGCACGCGGAGAGGGCCACGCTGAGAAGTATCAAGCCTAGAATGCCAAGCGATCGTGTCGTTATCATATCTCCCCTATGTTCTCTCTACCCCGGAGTGCACGGCACGGTTTGTGGGCCGTTACCCCTAAACGAGTCGACAAACTGCTGCAGTTGCTCTTCGTCGTACTCCTCCATGGTGGCCATGGTGCCCCAGGCGGTCACCGATATGGTCGGTTCCATGCTGGGGTATGGCGCGACGATGAGGTAGCACGGGAAGTTGGGCTGTCCCTGGGCGAACTGTGTGAGCTGGCCTATGAGCTCCTGGTCTTCGGAGTTGTACTGGATCAGAACGCCACCCTCTGCCAGGTTGGCCAGCTGGCGCTGTTCCGGTATAACCTCTTCTGGCTCCAGCTCCTCAGTAGTATAGACTCCCCACTCAGCCCCCGTGGGCCAGCGGGGTCCGTAGGTAGGAGGCTGGCTTGCGTAGCCGAAATAGTCGCTCCCTTCAGGGATGATCAATGCGGCCTGCGCGGTGGTGGCATCGCCGGATTGGCTAGGGGGTCCTCCGATCTGGGGCAGGAACAGAGAGACAATGACGAGTAAACCTATGACCCCGGATATTCCCAGATAGAGCGTCCGGCGGAATCGCTTTCGCGTCTTGTGCCTGGCCCGTCGCTCGGAGCGTGCCTCCGAGTGACGTATAGCCTGTCGTCTATGCTCGTGCCGTTGTCGTGCCAAGATAGTCCTTCCCTAGGAATCATCAGTGAGATGGCGACCCGTCAACCGTTGATAGGCCTCCAGGTATCGCTGCTCCGTTTTCTCCACGATATCGGCGGGTAGCTCCGGCGCCGGTGGCTCTCTGTTCCACCCTGACGCTGCGAGCCAGTCCCTGACGAACTGCTTGTCGTAGTTGGGCTGTGGCTTTCCAGGGCTGTATTGCGAGGCCTCCCAGAAGCGGCTGGAGTCCGGCGTCAGCAGCTCGTCGATCAGAATCAGCGCTCCGTCCAGCACGCCGAACTCCATCTTGGTGTCGGCGATGATGATGCCACGCTCCTGGGCATACTTGTGGGCGAACTCATAAACTTGGATGCTCTTCCGCTCCAACTCTCGTGTGCGCTCCTCTCCCACCATGGCCACCACCTCTTCAATGCTCATGTTCTGGTCGTGGCCCTCCTCCGCCTTTGTGGTGGGGGTGAAGAGCGGCTCAGGCAGCCGCTGGCCCTCCTGCAGGTCCCTGGGCGCCGGCTGGCCGAAGATGGTGCCCTGGGCGGAGTACTCCGCCCAGGCGGAGCCTGCCAGGTATCCACGCACGATGCACTCGATGTCGATGCGCTGTGCCCGCTTCACCACCATGGCCCGCCTGGCCAGGTCCGGCGGCACGGCGGTGAGCCGGGGCATAGTATCTGCCAGTTCATCGGCCAGGCCCAGGAGGTGATTGGGTATGATATGAGCGGTCTGTTGGAACCAGAAGGCCGACATTCGCGACAGGATGAGGCCCTTGTTGGGAACGCCGTTGGGCAGCACCACGTCGAAGGCGGAGATGCGGTCCGTGGCCACCATCAGCAGAAGGCCGTCGCCCAGGTCGTAGGTGTCGCGCACCTTGCCCCGGTGCAGCAGGTTGGGGAGGTTGGTCTGAAGTATTATCATATCTATGCTATCCCCGTTCCGCTAGTTCACCCCCGCCCGCTGGAACGTCTGGTCCACGTAGCGGGTGTAATAGCCGTAGTCGAACAGGCCCTCAAGTTCGTCGCCTAGCTGCGTTATCACATCAGATTCCTGTCGCAGAAGGTCACGGAAGTCGGCCTTTTGGTCCCAGGAGCGCATGGCGCACCGCTGGGTGATCTCATAGGCCTGCTCCCTACTGAGCCCCTTCTCGATGAGCGCCAGGAGCACCCGCTGTGAGAATACTACGCCCCGGGTGGACTCCAGGTTCTCCCACATCCGCTCCGGATAGACCCGCAGCCCCTGCATGATCTGGGTGAACAGGCTCAGGATGTAATCGAGGGCCATGCAGGAGTCGGGGAGGATGATCCGCTCCGCCGATGAATGGCTGATGTCTCTCTCGTGCCAGAGGGCAACATTCTCCAGCGCGGTGACGGCGTGGCCACGGATGAGCCGCGCCAGCCCGCACACCCGCTCGGAGAGCTCAGGGTTGCGCTTGTGGGGCATGGCCGAGGAGCCGGTCTGCCCCTCGCCGAAGGGCTCCTCCGCCTCCCGCACCTCGGTGCGCTGGAGGTGGCGAATCTCCGTGGCGAACTTCTCCAGGGAGGCCCCAATCAGTGCCAGGGTGGTCACGAAGTGGGCGTACCGGTCCCGCTGGATGATCTGGCTGGAGACCGGCGCTGCCTCTATCCCCAGGTGGGCGCATACCCGGGCCTCCAGCTCCGGTGGAATGGTGGCGTGGGTGCCCACGGCCCCCGATATCTTCCCCACGGCGACCTGGGAGCGTGCCTCCTCCAGCCTGTGGCGCTGGCGGTTCATCTCATCCCACCAGACCGCCAGCTTCAGCCCGAAGGTGAGCGGTTCCGCGTGGATGCCGTGGGTGCGGCCCATCATCAGCGTGTCCTTGAACTCCACCGCCCGGTCCCGGAGCACCACCCGCAGGGCGTCCACCTCCTCCAGGAGGAGGTCCGCCGCCTCCACCAGTTGCAGGCTCTGGGCGGTATCGATAACGTCGCTGGAGGTGAGGCCCAGGTGGATCCAACGGCCCTCCTCGCCCAGGCCCTCGGTGATGGAGCGGGTGAAGGCGGTCATATCGTGGCGGGTGCGCTCAAATATCTCGTTCATGCGCTTCGGGTTGTGGCGGGCGCCCCGCAGCCTGGCCATGTCCCCCTGGGGGATGACGCCCGCCTCCGTCCACGCCTCACATACGGCGAGCTCCACCGCCAGCCACTTCTCGTACTTATTCTCCTTCGACCAGACCTTTTTCATCTTGGGCCTGGCGTAGCGGTCTATCACTGCTGTGCCTCCGAGGTTACCCTCCGCCGCTCCAACTCCGCGATGACATCGTTGAAGTCCCGAAGCTCGATGTGCGGCAACCCCTGCTCCTGGCACTCCTTCAGCAGCCGTGCCCGGGCGAACACCAGGTCCGCACGACGAGCAGGGCAAAGGTCAGAGATGCCGTCGCCGACGTAGAGCACCTGCCGCCCGTTACCCCGGTACCGGTCCACGATGGAGCACTTGCAGTTGCCGTACTCCAGGCAACCCTCTCGTGCGTATTTGTACTCGTACTGGATACCGCTATCGTTGAAATGAGCGTGGACGGCGTAGGTGGGCAGCCAATCCAGCCCGGCCTGCTCCAGCAGCGCCTCCACATAGAAGTCCAGGCCGTGGGTCACAATGGCAAGCTCCACGCCATGCTCCCGGCAGTAGTGGGCAAGCTCCACAAAGCCGTCGCGTAGCCGGCCGTTGTCTCGCACGTGGCGCTGCATCGCCTCACGGCTGGCCGTGACGCTGGCAAAGGGCCACTCGAAGTAGTCCTTGGCTCGGATGGTTCCCTCCTGGAACTGCTGCTGCAGCTTACGCCAGTCGTTGTTTGCGAACCTGTCCAGCACCAGGTGGGCAACGTTCTGCTGGGCAGCCGTATCGTCGAAGTCACACAGGATGGCGATGTTCACGGATATAGTCAGTGCTCTCTGTGAGGAGAGTAGTCCTACCCCTCCCGCAGCCGTTGGCGGAAGGATTCGTACGCCTCTTTGATTGTAGCATGCTTCAGGCCCAGTATGGCCGCGGCCAGATAGGCGGCGTTGCGTGCTCCCCAGGCACCCACGGCCACCGTGGCCACAGGTACCCCCGGTGGCATCTGTACGATGGAGTAGAGTGCGTCCACCCCCTTGAGCTCGCTGGAGGATAGGGGCACGCCGATGACGGGCAGGGTGGTCCAAGAGGCGATGACCCCCGGAAGGGCGGCGGCTCCCCCCGCGGCGGCGATGATCACCTCAACACCCCGCGCCTCAGCATCCTTGACGTAGTCCACTACCCGCTGAGGGCTCCGGTGCGCCGAGATGGCATGAAGCTCATGGTCTATGCCCAATTCGTCCAGGGCCTTCACGGTGGCCTGGACCTCCGGCTCGTCAGAGCTACTTCCGATGACGATACCCACTAAAGGCATGGCCTACCTCGGCTCCAGCATACCCTGCTCCAGGGAGTCCAGAAAGTCGTCGGTTACGGTAAGGTCGGGGAAGCCCGCCGCCGTTCGGAGCCTCCATAGCGATTCCTGGGTCTTCTGAAATTTCCCAGCGTTGCTCTCGTTGCGATCGAGGCTGGGAGCGAGCCGTAGTCGGCGGAGTGCCCGGTCTACTCTAGCATTGGCCAGCCCGTAGAGCCAAGGCTCTTTGAGACAGAGAAGCGCCGAAATCAGCTGGCGGTCGGCCCCCGCCAGCCTGTAGCCGCCCAGGTCGTCCAGCAACTCCCACACGCGGATCTCGTAGGGGGCCTCCCCGTACAGGAGGAACCAGAGGGAGTCGCGTATGTCCTGGATGGGGTTGCCCAGGAAGGCCTTTCGCTTGCCCTGGGAGATTGGGAGGCCTCTGTACAGCCGGTACGCGTCCTCTGGCGAAAGGGTTTCGACGCGCCGCTCCTCCAGTAGCTCTAACACCGCCGCCGAGCGTCCCCATTTGCGCTGGCGAAGCTTCTCTAGCTGGCCTGAGAACAGGAGCTCGTTGAATCGGTGTACCAGGTCCTGGAATGTCGCTTGAAGGGTAGGGTGCATCGTCAGAACCATTGTAGCCAGGCCTGGTGGCGCGTCCAAGAAGAAATTTTGAGACTTCCTGTTACCTTGAGTCCCGATGTATCAGGACGAAGGGTCTCAGGTTTTTCGATTCGCTCAGGATGACAGGCGATTTATCTGCCCGCCGCCGCTACACTCCCAGGATGGAGGGCGATGTCTCTGCGGTAGAAGGCACCGGGGAATGTGACCTGCTGGGCGGCGGCGTAGGCCCGCTCCCGGGCCGTCGCCAGGGAGGGCGCTCTACCCACCACCGTCAGCACTCGGCCACCGTCGGTAAGCACCGCCGCCTCCGCAGAGGCTTCCTGGTCCGCCAGCTTTGTCCCGGCGTGGAAGACGGCGGTCTCCTCTGGCAATGTGTCTAGCCCTGTGATAGGCATCCCTATCTGATAGTCGCCGGGGTACCCCCCAGAGGCGATGACTATACCGACGCATGCCTCATTCCTCCAATGAATAGGCGTTTCGGTTAGGTGATTCATAAGCACCGCCTCAACAACGTCTACAAGGTCGGCCTGGAGGCGAGGGAGGACCACCTGGGCCTCGGGGTCCCCCAACCGGCAGTTGAACTCTATGACCTTGGGCCCCTGGCGGGTCAGCATTAGCCCGCCGTAGAGCACGCCGGTGTATGGCTTTCCCTCTTCGGCCAGTGCGTGTACCGTGGGTCGGAGTATATGGCTCTGGACCTCCTCGGCCAGGGAGGTGTCCCAGAACTCGGGCGGGCTGTAGCTCCCCATGCCTCCGGTGTTCGGCCCTTGGTCGCCGTCGTGGGCGCGCTTGTAGTCGCAGGCGGCCACGGTGGTCGAGAGTGTCTCGCCGTCGGTGAAGGTGAAGACGCTCACCTCGTGACCCTTCAGGCATTCCTCAATTACGACGCGCTCTCCCGCGGAGCCGAAGGCGCGCTCCTCTATGCACGCACGCACCGCCGCCAGCGCCTCTTCCCTGGTGCCTGCCACGGTCACGCCCTTGCCCGCCGCCAAGCCGTCCGCCTTGACCACTATCGGCACAGCGTGCTGCTCAATGAAGCGCTTTGCCTCGGTGTACGAATCGAAGGCCAGGCTATCGGCGCACGGTATGCCGTGGCGGTGCATCAGCTCCTTGGCGAACACCTTGCTGGACTCGATCTGGGCGGCGGCTTTGGTGGGCCCAAAGACCGGCAGCGATAGCTCCTTGAACCGGTCCACGATGCCCTCCGCCAGCGGGACCTCCGGACCCACGATGGTCAGATCGACCGCGTGCTGCTGAGCGGCCTGGGCTAGGCCCTCGATGTCTGTGGCGGCCACGGGCAGGTTAGTGGCGATAGCCGAGGTGCCGGCGTTGCCGGGCGCGACCAGCAGCGCATCGACCCGCGGGCTCTGGCGGAGCTTCCATGCGATGGCATGCTCCCGGGCACCGGAGCCGACCACGAGGACGTTCATGCCTGCACCAACCTTACCCAGGGAAGGGATGATTTCACAGAGTTGTAGAGCCGTCTATCCACAGTCCATAGCTCACACCCTTCCAATTCAGCCACGGCCAGGTATTGAGCATCGTACGCGCGGGGGTGGTTGAATCGCCTGGCCATCTCCCAGGCAACTGTCTGAAGCTGGGAGGGATTGCGTTGCTCGATACCAAGGCCGAGGAATCTTCCCACTCGACTCTCTCCCTCCAAGCTGCTCAGCTCTCTACGGTAAACTCGAAGCCTTAGAACGGAAACGGTCTCGGCATACAACAAAGGGGGGCCTACGAGGTCAGCGTTACTCCCAAGAACGGTGTCCCAGAAGATGTCAATTGCCTGCGTTCGTTGTTCTGGGATCAGGAGGGGAACTACCAGACTAGCGTCCACGCACAGAGTCGCCACTTTATGGTAGCCCCTCTCTGGCCTCATCGATCAGTTTCTCGATATCGAAACGGTAGCCGAGCCGCTTGGCGATGGCCTCTCGCTCTTGCTTGATCTGCTCAAAGAGCTCTCGCCTCTGTTGCTGGCGATCGTTTTGCTGCCGCCCATTTATGGTTTCCTCCGGCACGAACCATTGCTGGCCTATGCGTTCTCCTTGCAGCTTCCCCTCTCGCAGATAGCGGCGCACCTGCTCCACGGAGCGGTTCAACCGCCGGGCGGTTTCCTGGACCGTGAGCATCCCCGCTGGTACCACAGTCGGCCCCCTTTAGTAATGTTGTCGTCATCAACAACATTACCTTGCCGCCGGCCGAAATGTCAACTCTCTTTACATTGTCGATGGATGCCTTACTACGCCTCCAGAATCCGTTGGGCGTTTCCTCCCAGGACCGCCTCCACGTCCGCATCACTGAAGGTGTAGCCGTGCTCAGCCCCAAGGGAGGGCAGGCGCTGGAAGACCTCCATGCTCTCCTTCAGGGATATGCGGCGGCGTATGCCGGGGAAGTCGGTTCCCCAGACCAGCCGCTCGATACCCAGGGCGTTGCGCATCCGGTCGATGGCATGGAGCGCCTCCTGGGGCGTGTCCCGCAGGATGACCTGCCACTCGGAGAGCTCCAGCACCATGTTCGGGTGTCCGTGGGCCACGGCGATGCAATCGTGCCACCACTCGCCGCCGGCGTGGCCCATGATCATGGTCAGGTTTGGGAAGTCGGCTGCCACCTGATCGTACTCCAGGGGGTGGGTGAAGCGGCTGTATAGCTTTGGGTGGAAGGCGGGGCCCGAGTGAAAGAGCACGGGCAGCCCGTGGGACACGCATAGCTCGTAGATGGGGTAGCAGAGCCTATCGTGGGGGAAGAACCCCACCGTCGGGTGGAACTTGATGCCGGTGACGCCCCACTCCTTGATCGCACGCTCGAAGCTGTCGGCGGCGCCGGGACGCCGGGGGTCGATGCCGTAGTAGGCGGTGATCCTTTCCGGGTAGCGCCGGTGTGCCTCCACGATGAGCCGGTTCTCCTCCTCAATGCTCAGGGGCGGTTCCCCCAGCCGTGCGGCGAAGTCGGCGACGAAGAGCACCGATCTGTCCACCCCAGCGCCGTCCATCTCCTCCACGATCTCCCGGGCGGTCTGCTCCCAGTCGAAGCTGGGTTCGGGTAGCTGGGGACGGCCGGGCATGCCGGCGAAGGCGTCGCGGTGGCGCTCGCCCACGGACCACATGTGGCGGTGAAGGTCTATGATCATCAGAGTCTCCCGTTGAGTCGCTCTCTCGGAGTTAGGGTTTGCACTACTCCCACTCGATGGTCCCCGGTGGCTTGGAGGTGATGTCATAGACAACCCGGTTCACCTCCGGCACCTCGTTGACGATGCGGCTGGAGATCTTGGCCAGCACCTCATACGGTAGCCGTGCCCAGTCCGCCGTCATGGCATCCTCGCTGGTCACCCCCCTGATGGCAACGATGTGGCCGTAGGTGCGGGAATCGCCCATGACGCCAACACTGCGGGCGTCGGTCAGGACGGCGAAGCTTTGCCAGAGTTGGCGGTAGAGGTTTGCGCCCTTGATCTCGTCCATCACTATCCAGTCGCAGCTCCGCAGGACCTCCAGCTTGCTCTCGGTCACGTCACCGAGGATGCGGATGGCCAGGCCCGGCCCCGGGAATGGCTGGCGGAAGACCATCTCCTCAGGGAGGCCAAGGACCAGTCCCGCCTCTCTGACCTCGTCCTTGAACAGGTACCGCAGCGGCTCCACCAGATTCAACGTCATATTCGTCGGCAGGCCACCGACGTTGTGGTGGGTCTTGATCTTGGCGGATGCCTGGTTCTCAGGGGTGAGGCTCTCAATAACGTCAGGATATAGGGTGCCTTGTGCAAGGAAGTTCACCTGCCCCATCCGCTCCGCTATCTCGTCCTCAAAGACCCGGATGAACTCTTCACCCACCACCTTCCTCTTCTCCTCAGGGTCCGTGACCCCTTGCAGGCGGTCCAGGAACCGCTTTTGGGCGTCCACGTACACCAGGTCCAATTTGAGGTTGCGCTGGAAGGTCTCCTGTACCCGCTCCGGCTCCTCGCGCCGCAGGAGACCGTTGTTGACGAAGATACAGGTGAGCTGGTTTCCCACGGCCCGGTGCACCAGTGTGGCCACCACCGCCGAGTCAACACCTCCCGATAGTGCGCACACCACACGACCGTCACCGACCTGCTCCCGGATACGCTTGACTGCCTCCTGCACGAAGTTAGCGGGGGTCCATGTCCCCGTACAGCCGCATACCTCGTAGAGAAAGTTGCGCAGCATCTCCCGTCCCTGAGGGGTGTGGACCACCTCGGGATGAAACTGGACGCCGATGATACCATCCCTCCCTATGATGGCCAGAGGCGAGTTCTCGGTATACGCCAGGGCCTGGAAGCCCGTGGGCAACTCCTCAATTCTGTCGCCGTGGCTCATCCAGACTGGGATCTCAGGAGGCAGGCCCTTGAACATGGGGTGGTCCGGAGCGTTCTGGTAGAGGGCCGCATGCCCGTATTCCCGAGTCGTTACGCTCCCAACCCTGCCGCCGAGCTGGTGGGCCAGGGCCTGCATACCGTAGCAGATGCCCAGCACCGGAAGTCCCTTGTCATAGACCCAGGCGGGGGCTAAGGGTGCGTGGGCATCATAGACGCTGGCGGGACCGCCGGACAGAATGACCCCCTTGGGGTTCAGAGACGCTACGTCCTCCCAGGTGGCCGTGTGCGGGACCAGCGTGCAGTAGACCTTGCACTCCCGGACCCGTCGAGCGATGAGTCGGCTGTACTGAGAGCCGAAGTCTACAATAACAATCGCCTCTCCCTGAGCCTCATCGGCTTCTTCAGAGAGAGGCTGCTGCCCTCGCTTCTCCTTGGCGATCTCCAGGTAGGTGGAGACCTCGACATCATCGCTTGTCGCCACTCGGCGGCTGATACCGGGCTTACGGCTCCTGACTTCGGATCGAGAGTCGTCCGGCCCCATGGGTGGTGGCGTTGGCCTCCTTGCATGCGGAACTGATGAATCGACCTTAGCACCTGTGATATACTCAGTCAAGCTATCCCGGAGGAGGAAAATGGACATTCCCGTTGCTGCTAACGCCTCCGGAAACGATGAAAACCCGATAGAGGCAGGCGTCCAGGTGCTGCGGTGCAGTGGTACGGTCGCCTTTCCCACCGATACGGTATACGGCCTGGGTGCCGATGCAACCTCCCCCGCAGCCGTGCAACGCGTCATAGATATAAAGGGTAGGTCCGCTGAGATGGGCCTGCCCGTTCTCCTTGCTGACCCGGAGGACCTGGAGCAGGTAGTGCAGTTGAGGGCGGGAGAGGTGATCGTGAAAAAACTGGCGAGCCTGTTTTGGCCCGGCCCTCTTACCCTGGTAGTGCCCCGTAGTGCACTGATCCCTGACGTGATCACAGGCGGGCGGGACACCGTGGCCGTGCGGGTCCCTGATCATCCCATCCCCCGGGAGCTGGCCCGTCGTCTCGGGCGGCCCATTACGGGGACGAGCGCCAACCGCTCTGGCCAGCCGCCGTCGGCAACGGCTCAAGACGTGCGCCGGCAACTTGGGGCGGCGGTGGACCTTGTCCTTGATGGAGGGCCTCCTGTCGGAGGTGTGGAATCCACCATCCTGGATGTCTCCGGCGCGGTGCCTCGGCTCCTGCGGCGGGGCGCTATCAGTGAGCAGGCTATCCAGGCGTGCCTGGCGGAGTTGGGGAAGCCGATGGCGGTAGCATAATCGCCGGTGTTGGAAGAACGTGAACCTACCTCCCATCCTTCTCCAGTATAGAGAGTCGGTAGAGGGTTCCCTCCGCTCCCTCTTTGCCCAGCACTCTTTTCCTCTTTACCGGCTCATGGAGTACCAGCTTGGCTGGCGCGATGAGCAGGCCGGACCATTGGACTACCCGGTGGAGAACCCACGCCTCTATTCGGCCTTGTGCCTGGTCGCCTCTCAGGCGGCCGGTGGCGATGCAGGGTTAGCCCTCCCCGCGGCTACGGCGATGGAGCTGGTGGACAACTTCTTCCAGGTCCACGCCGACGTCCAGGATGGTAGCCAGGATCGGTACGGCAGACCATCCGTGTGGTGGGTCTGGGGCCCGGGCCAAGCCATCAATGTGGGGGATGCCTTCCATGCCCTCGCCCGTCTCTCGCTCATGCGGCAGGAGAATGAGGCGGCGGCCTCTGAGCGGGTGCTCCGTGCCGTCCAGACGCTGGACGCCGCCTGCTTGCGGGCGTGTGAAGGACTCCATATGGACCTGGTCTACCAGGAGCGTGTGGATATCACCACGGAGGCGTATCTGAGCATGGTTCGAGAGAAGGTGGGAGCGCTGGTGGGCTGTGCCTTCGAGCTGGGCTCCCAGGCCGCCGAGGCTCCTCCGAAGACAGACGAAGCCTTGCGGGAGTTTGGGGAGGAGCTTGGCGTGGCGGCGCGCATTGGGGAGGACATCCGGGAGCTGTGGGGAGAGCCGGGCCAGGGGGAATCAGAAGCCACCGATATATTAAATAAGAAGAAGAGTCTTCCTATTGTATATGCGCTGGAGAAGGGCCCAATCGGCCAGAGGCGGGCCCTGGGCAACCTCTTCTTCAAACGAGTGCTGGAGGCCGCGGACGTTCCCCAGATACGAGAGATACTGGACACCGTTGGTGCCAGGGCGTATGCTCACGAAGAGGTGGAGCGCCTGTTAGACCAGGCGATTCGCCGCCTGGCGGAGTCTGACATCTCTGCTGAGGGTCGCAGCGATTTGGAGCGAGTTGCGCGGTTCCTTGCCCTACACGAGGACTAGCAGCCCCCGGCCAATCCTCTGAGGACCTGACGTGAGGAAGAAGACCGTACGCGACATAGACGTGGCCGGCAAGCGGGTGCTTGTCCGTGTGGATGTGAATGTGCCCTTTGCTCCCGGCACAACCTCCATCTCCGACGACAGCCGTATCCGGGCGATCATGCCCACCATACGCTATCTCAAGAAGCGGGGGGCCAGTATCATCCTCTGCTCTCACCTGGGCAGACCGGGCGGCAAAGCGGTCAAGGGGATGCGCCTTGCCCCGGTTGCCTTCCGCCTGGAGTCTCTTCTCGGGGAGCCCGTTGTCTATATACGAGACTGCGTGGGGCCCATCGTCGAAGAGGCGGCTGAAGAGCTAGAGCCGGGCCAAGTTCTGCTCCTGGAGAACCTTCGGTTCCATCCCGAGGAGGAGAGGAACGACCCTGAGTTCGCCAGGGCACTGGCCTCCCTGGCGGACGTATACGTGAACGATGCCTTTGGCGCGGCTCACCGCGCCCACGCCTCCATCCATGCCATTACTCGGTTCTTGCCGACCGTCGCCGGCTTGCAGATGGAGCGTGAGCTGAAGATGCTGAGCGCAGCCCTGATCGATCCCGCCCGCCCATTGGGTGCCGTGATGGGAGGCGCCAAGGTGAGCGACAAGATCGATGCCCTGCAGAACCTGGTGAATCACGTAGACCGCCTGTTCATTGGCGGTGGCATGGCCGCAACCTTCTTCAAGGCCCAGGGGCGAGAGATGGGCCTCTCCCTGGTGGAGAAGGAGCGGCTGGACCTGGCCCAGGGCATCTTTCGGGCCGCCGAGGAGCAGGGTGTGGCCGTGTACCTCCCCAAGGATTTCATCGTGGCCAAAAAGTTTGCGGCAAACGGCACGGCGCAGACTGTGCCCTCCGGCCAGGTGCCCCCGGACGTCTACATTATGGATATAGGCCCCGCCACCATCCAGGCCTTCTCCAAGGGCCTCTATGAGTGCCGCACGGTGCTGTGGAACGGGCCAATGGGGGTCTTCGAGTTCGAGCCTTTCAGCAAGGGGACGAGTGCCGTGGCCGAGGTCCTGGCCGATATGATTGGCGCCATCACCGTGGTGGGCGGCGGTTCAACGGCTGAGGCAGTGGAGGAGCTTGGCCTGAGCAACGGCATGACCCACGTCTCCATGGGAGGCGGCGCTTCGCTGGAGTTCATGGAGGGACGGGAGCTGCCGGGCGTGGCCACCCTGCCGGACAGGGAGGAGGCGTGATCGACTTCCCCGGCCTGGCGGACCTGTGCGTCACGACCCCCTCAAAGATCGTTATGCTGGTGGTGGATGGTCTGGGCGGTGCGCCTCAGCCGGAGACGGGACGCTCCGAGTTGGAGGTCGCGCGCCTGCCGAACCTGGACCGGCTGGCTCGGGAGAGCGCCTGCGGCAGGACCGTCCCGGTGCTCCCGGGGATTACCCCGGGTAGCGGACCGGGCCATCTGGCCCTCTTTGGCTACGATCCCCTGAAGTACTTTATCGGGCGTGGCGTGTTGGAAGCACTGGGCATTGAGGCACCCATCCTGGACGGCGACGTGGCCGCACGGGGCAACTTCTGCACCGTGGATGCCAGCGGCCTCCTGACGGACCGCAGAGCCGGGCGCATCCCGACCGAGGAGAGCCGCCCCCTGTGCGAGTCTCTGGATGCCATCCAGGTGCCCGGTGTGGAGACCACCGTGCTTCCCGTGCAGGACTACCGGTTTGTTCTGCTGATGCGTGGCAATGGCCTGAGCGACCGGATAAGCGAGACCGACCCCCAGCGCACGGGGGTGGCGCCTCTCTCCATAACCGCCCTGGCTGACGATGCTCAGGCCTCGGCCGAGGCGGCGAACCGGTTCGTGAGCGCCGCCGCCGGGCTGCTACACGGTCGAGAGAGGGCGAACATGGTCATGCTCCGCGGCTTCTCGAAACTGCCGAAGCTTCCAGCCATGGGCCCGGCGTACAGCCTCTCCCCCGCCGCCATAGCCGCCTACCCCATGTACCGGGGACTTGCGCGCGTGCTGGGCATGGAGGTGATCGCGACGGGGACGACCTTCGATGACGAGGTGGACACCCTGGCCCGGCACTACCAGGAGCACGACTTCTTCTACATACACTACAAACCCGCCGACGCCGCGGGCGAGGACGGCAGCTTTGATGCCAAGGTCCATGCTCTGGAGGAGCTGGACGCCCGCATCCCCCGGCTGTTGGAGCTGGACCCTGACGTGCTGGTGGTGGCCGGCGACCACGCAACGCCCGCCATCCTGGCGGCGCATAGCTGGCACCCCGTGCCGGTGCTGATACGCTCGGGCATAACCCGCGGCGACGGCGTGGCCGAGTTCACGGAGCGCGCCTGCGCCGGCGGCTCCCTGGGCACCTTCTCCGCCGTCCACCTGATGCTCCTGGCCCTCTCCTACGCCGGCAAGCTCACCAGGTACGGGCCGTAGGGGGTTACCGGGCAGTAGAAGTGCAATGAATAAGCTAGCAAGATTCCAGCCGAAGGCTGCAATGGAAGCGAAAGCAAGGCTAAGAGAGCCTGTGTGGGCTACCCAGATCCGCACGCGTTTGAAGTCCATGCACGCCCCAGAAGAATATGTGGTGTTATCGACAGTTGTACCTCGTTCAAGGAAGATAGCAGCGCCCGTTAGACGTGCCATTATTGAAAGTGCCGTTTCTAGCTACCAGGCGTTAGCTAAAGTAAGAAACAAATCTGTTGATCATACCGTAGTCTTGGTGAATGCCATCCTAGCTTCGGACATTTCGCATTCGATGGAGGTCTGGACAAAGCAGTTAGCGGAAGGGGTACCTACGGTTTATGACAAGGCCATGGATGCGGTCTATTACGCCACTAATATCGGAGGAGGGCAGCTTCACAGGCTTTTTGACGGGAGCCACACTTTATGGGGAGCATGGGACAAGACGCACAATGCGCTGCCAAATGATTCGTTTGTGCAAGAAACGATGGGCTATTTCTCGGCGTTGTGGCACGACCTCGGTACGCACGTCGGGCTTCCAATGGTGACGTTGGACAAAACCAACTACGATTTTGCTGCTAATTTCCTCAAGGATAATTTCAACATTCCCAAGTCCTGGTTCCAAGATATTTTGCACGTTAACGGAGTGGAAGTATTTGGTGTCTCTATTGGAGCAGTAGCCATAGTCTATCAATGGAAACGTAAAGATGTGAAACGGTTTTCAGCACTGTGTGGTGGCTTGGGAACCTCTGCCCTTATCAGCGCAAACCCGGCGCTCGGCGTTCTTGTTCTGGCAGCTCTTGCTAAATCATTTATGGATGCAAGGCATCAGGGAGATGGCTACGACGAAGTTCTGAAGGGCTTGGCTAAGGGTGGAATAGGAACAGGACTTATTCTGGGTACGGCAACCCTGATTCCTGGCCCAGCTTTGGTGGGATTATTGGCTGGCATGTGTGTAGGAATAGCTGCCTACAAAGCACTGAATGCAATCCAGCTCTCGGAAGTCAGCAGCTTCGTGGTGTCCTCTGTAAAAGAACGCTTGCCCGCGTATTCCATAACAGGTGTCGGGCAGGAGGCCTCGCTAGTCGTAAGGATACAACCCGAGGACAGGCCGGATGAGCAAACATAGACGTTTGCCGAGACATAGGAAGTCGTTAGACCACCCCGTGAACGGGGTGGCATCATGCCGCAGCCTTCAGGCTGCGGTGGAAGAGCCGCTCATGTGGTTCGACAAACCCCTCGCTCCGCTCAAGGGCTAAAGGCTCACCATGAACGGCCCAGAATACCCCGCTCGTCCTGAGCCTGTGGAAGGATGTGTGGGGCAAAGGTAGGAGGCATCTTTGCCAACACCCCTGGTAGCCGGCAACTGGAAGATGAACACCACCATGGAGGAGGCCGCAGCATTGGCCTCTGCCCTTCGCCAGGCCCTCGATGGTGTGAGCGGCGTGGAGGTGGTGCTCTGCCCTCCGTTCGTTTCCCTGGACCGGGTCGCCCGAGCTATTGAAGGGTCATCCCTCAAGGTCGGCGCCCAGAATATGCACGAGGAGGAGAAGGGCGCCTTCACGGGGGAGGTCTCCGCCGCCATGCTCCGGGGCCTGTGCCACTACGTTATCCTGGGCCATTCCGAGCGGCGCAACCTCTTCGGCGAGGCCGACGACCTGGTCAACCGCAAGGTGCGCAAGGCGTTGGAGGTGGGCCTGCGGCCCATCCTGTGCGTGGGCGAGAACCTTGACCAGCGGCAGCAGGGTAGGGAGGAGGCCGTGGTCAGTGGTAGCCTGCGTGCCTCTCTGGAGAGCGTCGACTCCTGCGACGGACTGGTGGTGGCCTACGAGCCGGTATGGGCCATCGGCACGGGTCTGGCGGCCACCGGCGAGCAAGGGCAGGCCATGGCCGGCCTCATACGTCGGCTACTGGCCAGCCAGTACGGAGATGCCGGTGCTGCCTCCGTACCCGTCCTGTACGGCGGCAGCGTCACCGTGGCCAACATCGGCGAGTTTGCCTTCCAGCCCGACATCGACGGTGCGCTGGTAGGGGGCGCCAGCCTGGATGCCGGGCAGTTCACGGAGATCGTGCGGATCACTGTCGGGCCGAGGGGATAGGAGTGATGCGGCAGAATGAGCTGCAGAATGACAGAATCGCCTACTGGGGCAACGCCTACCTAAAATCAACGGAGGAAAGCTACCAGCAAGCGAGGGTTCACTTCCGTGATGAACACTGGTTCACTGCCTACCTGTATCTGTTCGTCTCCTTCAACAACCTGTACTCTCTCTATTCCCTCGTAGTGCGCTCTGCCGGACACGAGCCGAAGAAGATTCGGGATGCAATTGCCCGCATCCCAGACAAGGACATTGAGTCAATCTACACGGCTGAATACTTCCGCTATCTCATCGAACTCAACGAGCGCACGCCGGAGCAATTTCTGAAAGGCCCTGATGCAGGACTAGCACACCACGGGATTGTAAACATGCGAGACTATTTCCTGGGCAAGGAGCCGAATGCCTGCGTCGCATATCTTCCAGAAATTGCCTCTGTGGATGCCGGTGCCGAAGAGAAGAGGCAGACCATTAAGGAGCTGGCGGCAATTCTTCTCTACACGGTCCGCAACAACCAGTTTCACGCGATCAAAGGCTCCAGAAATCTCGCGGACGACAGCACATTGTGGCAGGCCTACAACCTGCTTGAGCCTGTCGTGAAGGCTCTTCTTAGAGTCGGCGTTCGAAAGATAGAAGCTGCCACAAAGAACCGTTGACCAAGCCTTCCATTCTCGCCATCGTTGGCCCCACCGCGGTCGGCAAGACGGCCCTGAGCCTAGCCCTCGCCCACCATCTCCCCGTGGAGATAATCAGCGTCGATAGCCGCCAGGTGTATCGCGGGATGGATACCGGCACGGCAAAGCCGACGTCAAGTGAGCGGGCCAAGGTCCCTCACCACCTGATAGACATAGCGGACCCCAAGGAAAGCTTTGGCCTTGCCGAGTACCTGGCGTTGGCCCGCACCGCCATTCAGGGCATCTGCCGGCGAGGCCGAGTGCCGTTGCTGGTGGGCGGTACTGGCCAGTACTTGTGGGCGTTGCTGGAGGCGTGGCGCGTCCCCTCCGTACCCCCGGACCGCCAGTTCCGTCGTGATCAGGAGGCCCTGGCTGAAGTACAGGGCGTCGAGGCGTTGCACCGTCGGCTGGCCCAGGTCGATCCTCCGTCGGCGGAGCGGATCGACCGCCGGAACGTGCGGCGGGTGATCAGAGCGCTGGAGATACACCACCAGACGGGCATCCCTGCTTCGAAATTGCGGAGGCGAAGCGACAGCCCGTACCAGGCATGTATCATCGGCCTCACGCTGCCGCGCCGGGAGCTCTACCACCGAATTGACGAACGGGTGGAGCGCATGGTTGAGCAGGGGTGGATAGGGGAGGTGCAGGCGCTGCTGGATGATGGCGTTGCCCGGGATAGCCCGGCCATGGCCGGCGTCGGTTACGGGGAGCTGGCCGCTCATATCCAGGGAGAGCTGAGCTTGGAGGAAGCTATTCAGAACACAAAAACAAGCGCTCATCGCTTTGCTCGCCGCCAGCACGCCTGGTTCCGACCCTCAGACCCGCGCATCCGCTGGCTGCAGGCTGGTTCCGAGGCGGAAGAGCGCGCGGGAGAGCTGATAGCGGCCTTTTTGCGTGAAGCTAGCTGAACCTGTGCTACAATGACTATTGCTCAATGAGATGCTCTCTGTAGCTACAAGTCGAGCTACCAAGAGCCTTCTGAAACCATGGGGGAAAGTTGTTTGAGGAACCCTTCTCTACGATAGCTCACCATTAACTGAAGTAGCCTGTTCGTCCCGTAGGGGCGATTCATGAATCACCCCTACAAGGAGAGATCAGTTGCGCGACGGTTTTCTGAGCCTCCACACTAGGAATAGGTTGATATAGGTATAGGGCATGAGATTCACCAAGATGCACGGCGCGGGCAACGACTACGTCCTGCTGGACGCCCGGCAGCAGGATGCTGACTGGTCAGCTATGGCCCGCGAGCTCTGCGACCGCCACTATGGCGTCGGCGCCGACGGCCTGCTCCTGGTAGCCCCCTCCGCCGCCGCTGATATACGCATGCGTATGCTCAACCCGGATGGCTCCGAGGCGCAGATGTGCGGCAACGGCATTCGTTGTTTCACCAAGTACGTCGTTGAGAGGAGCATAGTTGATGCACGGGAGGGGCCGGTGCGGGTAGAGACGGAGAGCGGCGTCCTGGAGGTTACCCCCCTGGCGGACAACGGCCGGATCAACCGGGCGCGGGCCGGCATGGGGGTGCCACGGTTTCATGCCGATGATATCCCGGTCCGCATCCCGGAGGGCGAGCGGGGACTGCACGCAGACGTCGCTCAGCTCAACATATCCGACGCTCTCAAGGGTGAACTGGACATTGATCGACTGGTGGTGAACTACCCGGCGAAAGTGGATGGTAGGACCTTCAAGATCAACTGCGTCTCCATGGGCAACCCCCATGCCGTGGCCTTCTTCGTCGAGTCGGTGGATGACGTCCCCCTGGATATGCTTGGGCCGCAGGTGGAGCACCACCCGCTGTTCCCGGAGCGGATCAATTTTCATATCGTTAACGTAGAGGATAGGGGACACTTGAAGGGCCGCACCTGGGAGCGCGGGGCTGGGCTCACCCTGGCCTGCGGGACCGGTGCCTGCGCTATCCACGTGGTCGCTCATCTCCTGGGCCTGGTGGATGACACCACCCTGGTACAGATGCCCGGTGGCCTCCTCACACTGACGTGGCCCGGCTACGGCCAGGTGACCATGGAGGGCCCGGTGGAAGAGGTCTTTGAGGGAGAATGGACAAGCTAACTGAAACGCAAAAACCGCCTATGAGATTCGCACAACGCATCGAGAAACTGACGCCCTACCTGTTCGTGGAGATCTCCCGGAAGATCAACGAGAAGCGGGCCGCCGGCGTCAACGTCGTTACCTTCGCCATTGGCGATCCCGACATTCCGACGCCACCGCATATCCTTGAGCGTCTCATTGCGGCCTCCCGCGACCCGGTCAACCATCGCTACCCTGAGTCCGAGGGCCTCCCAGAGTTCCGCCGTGCCATCACCCACTGGTACCAGTCGCGGTTCGGCGTCACCCTGGACCCGGACAAGGAGATCCTGCCTCTCATCGGCGCCAAGGAGGGTATCGGCCACATGGCCCTCTGCTTCATCGACCCCGGAGACCTGGCCCTGGTGCCGGACCCGGGCTACCCGGTCTACTCCGTCGGCACCATGTTCGCCGGCGGCGATGTCCACTACATGCCCTTGCTGGAGGAGAACGGCTGGCTCCCCGACCTGGATGCCATCCCCAGCGACGTTGCCCGGCGCGCCAGGGTGATGTGGCTGAACTACCCCAACAACCCTACGGCCGCCGTGGCCTCCCTGGACTTCTTCAAGAGGGCGGTACGGTTCGCCAAGGAGCATGGAATCGCCATCTGCCACGACGCCCCCTACACCGAGGTTGCCTACGACGGCTACCGGCCGGTCAGCTTCCTTCAGGCCCAGGGCGCTATGGATGTGAGCGTAGAGTTCCACTCACTCTCAAAGAGCTACAACATGACCGGGTGGCGCGTGGGCATGGCGGTGGGCAACGCCGAGATGATCAACGCACTCATGCGCGTGAAGTCCAACCTGGACTCCGGCATTCCACAGGCCATCCAGCTTGCGGCCATAGAGGCGCTGACCGGGCCGCAGGACTGCATTGATGTGAACAACGGTATCCTTCAGAGGCGAAGGGACCGCCTGGTCCAAGCCCTCAATCATATAGGGCTCAAGGTGGTGCCTCCCAAGGCCAGCCTCTACATCTGGGCCCGGGTTCCAGAGGGGTACGGCTCCGCGGCGTTCGCTGCGATGTTGCTGGATCAGAAGGACATCGTGGTCACCCCTGGAGCGGGGTATGGGAAACATGGCGAGGGGTACATCCGGCTCTCCCTGACCCTCTCAGACGAGGAGCTTGAAGAGGGACTGACCAGACTGTCAGGATGGAAGATACCGCCTCCGGTGTAAGGAGGGCGTCGGCATACCTAGGAACGCTATCTCCACCAAGGCACGCCCAGAGAGGGTGTTGCTGGTAGGTGTTCAAGCCAAAGGCCGCTCCGCTAGGGCAGAGGCCAATGGCGACTGGCCCCTGCAAGACTCGCTGGAGGAGCTAGGGCGGCTTGCGCTCACCGCCAGCGCCCGGGTTGTGGGCACCATGAGCCAGCGCCTGGAGCGACCCACGCATACTTACGTGGGCAAGGGCAAGCTGGAGGAGCTTCGTGATATCCAGAGTAGCTATGATACGGTCATCCTGGACGATGAGCTGAGCCCTACACAGCAGCGGAACCTGGAGAACGCCCTGGGCACCGACGTCAAGGTGATCGACCGGACGGCCCTTATCCTGGACATCTTTGCCCGCCGTGCCCAGACCCACGAGGGCCGGCTTCAGGTGGAGCTGGCCCAACACGAGTATCTCCTGCCCCGGCTCGCCGGACAGTGGTCCCACCTGGAGCGACTGGGCGGCGGCATCGGCACCAGGGGCCCCGGCGAGACCCAGATAGAGACCGACCGGCGCCTTATTCGAAGTCGAATACAGCACCTGAAGCGACAGCTGGAGGAGGTCAGGAAACACCGCGCCCTGTATAGGAGCAAGCGGCGTGCCAATGACATGCCGATAGTCGCCCTTGTCGGCTACACCAATGCTGGCAAGAGCACACTTTTCAACGCCTTGACGCGGTCCGGTGTTCTCGCTGACTCCAAGCTCTTTGCTACCCTGGACCCCGTGACCAGGCGTGGGCGGCTACCCGGTGGCCAGGCCGTGCTCTTCACCGACACGGTCGGCTTTATCAACAAGCTGCCAACGACCCTGGTAGCGGCCTTCCGTGCCACCCTGGAGGAGCTGCATGATGCCGCTCTGTTGCTCCATGTGGTGGACGTGACCGTTCCCAGAGCGGCGGAGCAGGTTGCGGTTGTTGAGAGCGTGCTGGAGGGCCTGGGACTTCAGGACAAGCCGGTGGTTCTGACCCTGAACAAGGTGGATGTGCTGGTGGCCGGTGAGGATATCTCTGCCGTCGAGTCTCATCCCGTGGCAACCGAGGGGGGTGCCAACGGCGTGCTGATCTCAGCGGCCAAGGGGTTCGGTCTGGACGGGCTTCTCCGCCGCATTGACGCCGTGCTCAATGGGACGCCTGAGCGTCCCCGAGTCCAGCAGTAGGCTGTAGGTCAGAAGAGGGGTAGGGCGGGTCTAACAAAGTGCAGGGTTGGTTCGCCCTATATATGTTATGTCGAGTAATCGGAGCTTCAGGTAGGAGACTTGACATAATAATACCACTCCCCTCCCATATTTCGCTGGCTTTGGATATAAGGATGGGCCCTCCAGCCGTAGAGGCCGAGGGCCCGTTGCGGTGGCCACGTTCCTCTTCTACCGCCGCTCGCTTATGGGCACGTACTCCACGTCCATGGGCCCGGTGTACTGGAGCAGCGGCCGAATAAGGATGTTATCGGCGTACTGCTCCGCCACCTGAAGTGTCCAGCCGGGGATCCTACCCAGGGCGAAGATGGAGATGAACAGGTCATCCGGGATGCCCATGAGGTAGTAGATGGACCCCGCGTAGAAGTCCACGTTGACGAAAATACCTCTGGACTGATACGGCTTCATCACGTCCTGGAGAGTGCTCAGGATATGGAACCAGTGGGGTTGGCCCTTCTGCTCACCCAGCTCTTTGGAGCGCGACCGCAGGTGCCGAGCGCGGGGGTCCTCAGCCTTGTACACCCGGTGCCCAAAGCCCATAACCCGACCTCCGCTGTCCAGGAGGTTCCTGGCGTAGGGCTCTGCGTTCTCCGGTGTGGCTATCTCCTCGGCCATCTTCATGACCTCCTCCGCCGCTCCGCCGTGGGCGGGCCCCTTCAGGGTGGCGATACCCGCCACCACCGCGGAGTGCAGGTCGCTGATGGTGGAGGCGGCTACCCGGGCGGCGAACGCAGAGGCGTTGGCCCCATGCTCGGCATGGAGGATGAAGTCCACGTCCATGATATGGACCTCCTCCTCCGCTGGCTCTTTTCCATTGAGCATGTAGAGGAAGTTGCCGGCGTGATTCAGGTTCGGGTTGGGGTCAGTGGGCTTCTGGCCGTTTCTCAAACGATGGTGAGCAGCCACGATGGTAGGTGCCTTTGCGGTGAGGCGCAGCCCCTTGCGAATGGTGGCCTCCACTGAGTTGTGCTGGACCTCGGGGTCGAAGGCGGAGAGGGCGGAGACACCCGTGCGTAGGACATCCATAGGGTGTGCCGCCTTCACCTTGTCGATGACCTCGATGACATCGCCGGGCAGGCCCCGGTCGGCGCGAAGCTGCTCATCGAAGGCGTCCAGCTCCTGTCGGTTGGGCAGCTTTCCGTACAGCAGCAGGTAGCTCACCTCCTCAAAGGTGGACTTCTCAGCCACGTCGTGGATGCTGTAGCCCCGGTACAGGAGCTTGCCAACTTCGCCGTCTATGAAGCTGGCCTTGGACGTGTCCAGGTACACGTCTTTTAGGCCTCTTCGAATCTCTATCTGTCCTGGCTCTGCCATACAGGCCCCTCCTCGGGAGTCAAAATGCTCAACCTATGTACAAGGCCACTCAAAAAAAGGCTCGGATGGGAACCCCCGTCCGAGCCTTGAAGCAGCCGGCGTTTTCCTGACGGATCATCACTCAACCAGATAATCTGAGGCAGTAACGTGCACCTCTCAAAACAAGCGCCCTTCCCCACTCCGAGCACCACGCTATCCCCTCTTTCCGTAGGCCATCCCCCCTACAGGCCATCCCCCCTACTCGCATCTTATCAACGGGTGGTGAAGCTGTCAACGAGACTCCCCCCTGGCCACCGCCAGATGCGGGTGCGAAGCCCTCTTTTTCCTCGTCATCGCCGGTTCATAGAACGTGTGGTCATATACCCTGTGCTAAAATAGCGGGTACGTGTTTGTACAGGTGTATTGTTTGCAACGACTCCTCTCCAGGTCGCTAGTTCTCCTGAGCGTTACCGCAGCGCTGCTCCTGCTCGCCCTCTCCGGCTGTAGCCTGGCAGACCGCCTGCAACGGGCAGTAGATGGCACGCCCTCTGCCGTACCGTCCGAGCTCCGTACGGTGTGGGAGGCCTGGACGGTTCTTTCGGAAGACCATGTGGACAAGGACGAGCTGGTCCAGAGCAAGCTAAGCGCGGGTGCCATCCAGGGAATGCTTGAGGCCCTGGGAGACCCGAATCCGGACTTCCTCTCCCCGGACCAATACCAGCTAGACGCACCGGAGTTGGGCGCTGTCTGGCAGTTTTGGAATATCCTGGTCAAAGAATACGGCGGTGTGGACAAACTGGACGCCGAGGTGCTGAGCCAAGGCGCCATTCGTGGAATGCTGGAGGCAGTGGGCAACCGTTACACAACCTACCTTAGCCCGGCCGGGTACTCGGTCCAGCGGGATGACTATTCATCCTCCTTCGAAGGGATCGGTGCGCGGGTACTCATGGTGGATGGACGCCTCACCATAGTCTCCTTCATCTCTGATGCCCCTGCCGAGCAGTCGGGCCTCTCCCCAGGGGATGTGGTTCTGGCGGTAGATGGCGTTTCTCTTGAGGGGTTTGACCTTGCGGAGGCGGTGCTTCGGGTTCGGGGTCCCAGGGGTTCGGCTGTGGACCTGTTAGTGTTGCGCCCGGACCAGGAGCAGCCGAAGACCGTTACCGTCATCCGTGGCCTCATCCAGCCACCCTCTGTGGTATGGGAGCCACTTCCGGAAGGGGTTGCATACCTGCGGATAGAGGAGTTTGTTGCAGAGACGGGCGACGAAGTCACGGAGGCCTTGCAAGAGATAAACTCCCAAGAGCACCAGGGACTGATCCTTGATCTTCGCTTCAACCCCGGCGGTTTGGTGGACTCCACGGTGGATGTGGCGAGCCAGTTTTTGAGCGGCGGCCTGGTGCTCTACCAGGTTGATGCCAAGGGTAACCGCACGGACTCAAAGGTACGCGGCGGCGGCATCGCCATGGATGTACCTATAGTGGTGCTGGTGAACGGAGCCAGCGCCAGCGGCGCCGAGGTGCTTGCCGGTGCGCTTCAGGACCATGACCGAGCGATCCTTGTGGGGTCTCCGACCTTCGGCAAGGGGAGCGTGAACATCCTCAAGAAGTTGAGTGACGGCTCCGCCATTGATCTCACCTATGCTCGCTGGTACACCCCCAACGGCAAGCTAATAGAGGGCCTGGGGTTGGTGCCGGATATTATCGTCCCTATGGACCTCCGCATCTTGCCAGGCTCTTCTCTGGACGTGCAGCTCTTCATAGCCAGGGAGGCCTTGAAGAATCAGATTACCGCTCTGGTGGGGTGAGCCTGCATAATAGGCACGTTATGTCCAAGAACGGGGCGTCAACAGTCATCGCCGTGAATCGTAAGGCTACTCACGACTACGACATCCTGGAAAGGGTAGAGGCCGGGCTTATTCTGACCGGAACGGAGATCAAGTCTATACGCGCCGGGCGGGTCAACATTCGTGATGCCTATGCCCGTCCCCAGGACGATGAGCTGTGGCTGGTCAATGCCCACATAGCTCTCTTCCCTCAGGGTGGTATGTACAACCATGAGCCTACCCGCCCGCGCAAACTCCTCCTACGGCGTCCCCAGCTCCGAGAGCTGGCGGCAGGAGTAGCCCAGAGGGGCTTGACCATCGTACCCCTCCGACTCTACTTCAAGGGCCATTACGCGAAGGTAGAGCTGGGCCTGGCACGGGGACGTAGGCAGTATGACAAGCGTAAGGCCATTGCCCAGCGGGAGGCTGATCGGGATATGCAGCGGGCCATCAACCGTCGCCGGTAAACATAGCCCGTTGCGATACCTGGCGGCATAGCCTCCTCCGAAAGCGCCTCCTCTCTCTGTATGCGGCTTCCGTGCCGTATTTTCTCCATTCCCATAGAGAAGGTGTATAATATCGGCAATTCAGTAGCGCGTTCCCATGTTTCGCCTACAAGGAGGAACCATGGCACAGGAGACGTATAAGGGTGACGTACTTCAGAAGATTGCGGGCATAGGGTTCATTGTTGGAGCCGTGCTGACAACGGTGTTCAATGTCCTGTATCCCCGCGCGGACGATCCATCAGATGTGTCACAGGTGTTGACCGAGCTGGCCGACAACGAAACGTTTTCTCTCATTGTTTTTCTTGCTCTTGCCGTCGGTTATTGGGCCATCATGATAGGGGTGGTGGGGGTGTACCGGTCCATCTCCACCGGAAGTGCCGCCGTCTGGGGACGGCTGGGCTTCTATGGAGTCGTCGTAGGGACCACCCTGGCGACCACAAGCTTTGCCATTGGCCTGGCCTCCACGGGTGCTGCTGCGGACTGGGTAGCAGTGGGCTCTGGAATGAGCACCACCGAATACACCATTGCCGCCGCGCTCAACGCGGCAGGTAACTCTATCTTCTTCATGTCTATCATCCTCTTTTGGATGGCCCTAGCCTTCTTAGCGATCGGGATGGTCCTCAGCAGCGTCTATCCCAAATGGCTGGGCTGGGTCCTTCTTGTCCTGGGTGTTGCTACGGTGGTGGTGGCGGGTGTTCCCATGGCCTTGAGCGACCTTAGTCAGACCCAGGATATCATCTTTGGCGTTCTGGCCGGCTTGACCACCCTCTGGGCCCTGGTCCTGGGCGTCTGGATCACTCGCAGGGAGATTCAGGCGATGCAGCAACCTCCCCGCTGAGCAGAGTGAACCTGCCCTCCCCTGCCCTTACCGCTCTGGAAGAAGGTACGCAGACCCGTTCCACCGCAAGGGAGTGCTCCTGCCAGTGGTGCAATTACAGGCTTCCCCCGCCGCAATTGCACGATGCCCCACATATGCGTTTCATCGGTGCGCTGGTAAGCTGAGTTTTCGGTGGCTATACCTTGCATTGCGCGGTTACTGGACCATTGCCGCCGCTGGCTCAGAAAGTATACGGGGAGGCCGAATTGAAAGAGGAGTACGTAAATCCATTTCTCGCTCCCGCGGACCTCGTGTGGCAGAAGGAGTTGGGACACTGCCTTCAGCTACTCTCTGCCAACGCCGTTTCACACCGATACACAACGGAGGACATCACCGCGGTCATAGGCGTCAGCGGCCGGCTTCAAGGCAACATCCTGTACGGCTTCTCCGATGAGACGGCCAAGGCCGTTATCAAGATAATGATCGGTGATGAGACACCCACTTCGAGCGAGTTGGCGCTCTCAGCCCTGGGGGAGATCGCTAACATGATATCCGGCAACGCAGCCACGGAGCTCGCCAACGCGGGTTACCCGTGCGTCATTAGCCCTCCCGTGATGATAGAGCCTGTCGGCAGCACCATCACTACCTTGGGCGGGCCGCAGATTCTCGTGACCTTCGGCAGCGAGGTTGGCACTCTCCGGATCCGCATCAGCCTCACCGAGTCAGCCGAGCATGCCTAGCCCAGCCGAATCTTGTGCAGGGTGACGAATTGTACGTGTTGTGGCAGGGTGATCGGATTCCTGAGTCTTCTTAGTAACCCTTACGCCCTTCTGCGGGTAACCCCTTACCGGGTTTGGCGTTTCCCTGCTTACCTCCTCACAGATTTGGCGGTATGGTCAAGAGCATAGAGCATTGTCACTGGAGGAGGCGCTCCCCTTAGCTGAGAACTCACGGTGGCCCTTCACCAGCAGAGCGCCAGGAAAGGGTGGAGACGTGGTTGAAAACCTGTTGAGTACGCAGACCAATACCCAGACCAGTACAAGAGGGCTCACGTTCATCCTGGTGTTCGTTGCCCTCTTCTCCGGCTATCTGTTGCTGCGTAGTGCCGCGGGGCAGACCGGCACGCAGCTCCAGTCCGCTGCGGAGTCGGCCATTAGCATCTTGACGGTTACCGTAGGAGTGCTGGCGATGGTGCGCCTCTATCGCCTTTTGACCGAACTGGAGCAGGCGAAGATGGCCGCCGAAGCAGCCAATCGTAGCAGGAGCCAGGCTCTGGCCATTACCAGCCACGAAATTCGCACCCCTATGCAGGTGATCATGGGCATGACTGAGCTTGCCCTGAGAACCGAGCTATCCGACGAGCCTCGGCAGTACCTGGAGGCGATGCAGACCAGTTCTGAGATTCTTTTGCGGGTGGTGAACGATATCCTTGATTTCTCCAAGATGGAGGCGGGACGGCTCGACCTGAAGCCTGTGACGCTTCATCTACGGGATACCGTCGAGAGAGCAACCAGGCCACTCCTAGTCCGGGCCCATCAGGCGGGCCTGGGACTTGCCTACGACATCGACGCCGACGTACCCGACAACCTTGTTGGTGACCGTGATCGTCTCCGTCAGGTCCTCCTCAATCTTATCGACAATGCCCTCAAGTTCACTCGTCGGGGGAATGTAATGCTCCGGGTCCAGACGGACTCTCGTACGGGTCAGGAGGTGGTCCTACACTACGCCGTCACCGATACGGGTATCGGCATCCCCGCTTCGAAACAGGATATGATCTTTGAGCCATTCACTCAGGGTGACGACGCGGTGCCACAAAGCCATGGCAGCGCCGGCTTAGGCCTTGCCATCTGCAATCATCTGGTCAGGATGATGGGTGGCCGAATTTGGGTGGACAGTCAACCAGACCGAGGGAGCACCTTCCACTTCACCGCCCGCTTCAAGGACATAGATGGGTGGTCATAGCGCTGTTAGAGTCTGCAACGGCCAAACAGTGCTGGAGTTGAGTGTATGAAAGTCTTGGTTGTGGATGACAACCCCCTGACCGCTATGGTCATAGCGGGAGCTCTTAAAAGCCACAATTTCGATGCCGTGGTAGCTTATAGCGGTATTGATGCCTTGGAGTTTCTGGCCCAGCATCCTGAAGTCCAGCTTATTGTCGTTGATGTCATGATGCCGGAAATGACCGGGTATGAGCTGGTCGGCAAGCTGCGGGAAGAGCCGTATTGGAAGGACGTTCCGGTAGTAGTATGTACGGCACTGGCGAATGTTGAGACGGTCGACAGGATCGCTTCCTTGGGTTGCAGGCACTATGTGCTCAAGCCGGTAACGGAGGAGCAACTTCTCCTGAAGGTTCGCCAGGCATTGGAAACGGGAACACCGATCCTTGAGCACGAGGATAGAACCCTAGAGAAGGTGGGTATGGACGCCGCCACATATGAGCGGACGGTGGTTGCGTTTGCCACGATGTTGGACTCGCGGATCCAGGAGCTTGGTGACCTCTTGGGATCGTACAAGAGCGGCGGAATATCTTTGGAAATCACCGATGTTAAAGAGGGGGCGGTGCTCTTGGGGGCGAAGCGGCTCTCCAAGCTGCTGGCCCACTTTCCTAGAGTAGGCGAGCCGGGAAAGACTTCGCCGGCGAAGTCTGATTGGATGGTTTTGCTTCGGGAAATGAAAGCCCTGCGGCAGACCCTGGAACCCCGTAACATGATCCAGTTCTCCATCTAGGCCCTTCTTTCAGGGTCCTGGTGGGATGAAGTGCGGAGTCTATCCGTCTTAGCAGTAGACTCCGCACTTCTTGTGCCTGTTTGCCCTCCCCTCCTGTTCCACTCTCTACCCCTCTTTAAGCGCATACTGTAAGGGTCAGTCACTCCTCGTTCCCTGGTAACTCGGCAAGGGTAACGTTGACACCTTATTGAGTGTCCCCTGTCAAGGGCCGAACGGCCCTAGTTACGGTGGACTCTAGACCTTCGTCTTGTTCCCTTATGGCTGCTTCCCATAGGCCATCTTGCTCTGTTGGTTCTGCTCTTCTATCCGATACCCTTAGGTAATTGGAATTTGCCTAAGGCCAACCGGCCAAAGGTCTGAGAGCAGCCAAAGATAAAGAGGGGCCTGGTGTTCGATACTACTCAAGCTCAGACGGTGACCCAGATTGGAGAGGTCTCGGTCTACCTGGCGGAGGAGCAACGGCTACTCAGAGATGCCTACCGTGCATTTCTTGTCCCGCACCCCGGCCTGGAGGTGCTAGGTATCTCTGAAGACACCACCGGCGAGGCCCTAATAGTAGCCACTGCCGCCCTAAAGCCGGATGTGCTCGTCCTGGGTATCAAGGTGTTACAGCCCGACACGGTAGAGAGGCTTCAGGCTCTTCGGCGGCACTGCCCTAACTTGGCCATCGTCCTGCTTTCGGCCGTCTATGGCTTCAAGGGAATCAAGGCTCTGCGGGGGTTCAGTCAGGGTGCGTCAATTGGCTCAGCCTATCTCCTGAAGCACACCATTGACACGGTGGAGCAGCTCACGCAGGTCATCCGCGCGGTGGCGCAAGGGCGTATCATCGTTGATCCTGCGGTCATGGAGGCGCTGCTGGATGCTGCGGACCCCAGGGCCACGGTTCTGAAGGAGCTGTCGCTCCGGGAGTTGGAGGTGCTGAGCTGGATGGCCAAGGGCTACAATGACGACGCCATCGCCGACGTGTTGTGCCTGGAGACCAAGGCGGTTGAGAGGCACGTCAATAGCATCTACGCCAAGCTGGGGCCCTGCCCGTCATCCAAGGAGCCACGGATGCATATCACCATGCAGTACCTTAGGGCTACGGGCCTGCTCCCTCCCTCCCCTGCCTCAGTGATATAAGGTTGGAAAAAGAGATACCGGCCTTTCCGGTTAGATGGAGGGGCCGGTATCTTTTGGTGGCGGAGGATGCTGCACTATCCAGTAGGTGTGTGTTGACTCCTGGGTGCTCTTAGGGCTCCCCCAGAGCCTGCCTCCTTACATAGTAGGCCGCCGCCTCGGAACGCCTGCCGAGGTTGAGCTTGTCCAGGATATTGCTTACGTAGTTCTTGACCGTCTTCTCACTGAGGAACATCTCTTGGCCGATCTCCCGATTCGTCTTGCCCTCTGCGATGAGGGAAACGACCTGCAGCTCCTGATTCGTGAGCTCAGAATTCTTGCCCGTGGACGGCTCAGAGATGAGATGCTTTACCTTGTCCAGGACGCTCTGGGTGACGGCCGGGTCAAGTAGCGATTCTCCCTTGGCCACACGCTCAATAGCCGAGACGAGTACCTTGCTTTCCGCCTGCTTGAGAAGGTAGCCGTTGGCCCCGGCCAGGATGGAGTCAAAGAGAGCCTTGTCATCAGAGTAGGACGTGAGCATGATCACCTTTGTGGCCGGGTTCAGCGACCTGATCTCTCTACAGGCCTCTACGCCGGTGCCATCAGAGAGGCGTACGTCCATGATTACAATGTCAGGGGAGGTCGCGGCGGCCTGCTTCACAGCCTCGGCCACCGTGCCGGCCTCTCCCACAATTTCGAAGTTTTCCCGCCGTGCAAGGAGGGCCCTGAGCCCGTGACGCACAATCTCGTGGTCATCAACGATAAGGATCTTCATCTCAAATCCCTGGAGGAAAGGGGGGCCTGATCTTGGACACCGAGGATAATCTCTATCCTGGTTCCGCCGCCAAGGCTGCTTTCTAGCAAAAGCTGCCCCCCTAGCGTTTCCGCTCTATCCTTCATATTGCGCAGGCCCTGGCCAGTGCCGTGCTTTGGTGCCTCGGCGTTGAAACCCGTCCCGTCATCCTGGATCCACAAGCGGAGGACCTCTCCTACATAAGAAAGACCCAGGGAAACCGACCGGGCTCCGGCATGTTTGGCCACGTTAGTTAGCCCTTCACGGGCAATTGCCAATAGATGGGCGGTCTGATACGGGGAGAGAGGCGGGATCCCCTCAAGGTCTCTATTCAGCACAACATTTATGCGGTGGTTGTTGCTGAACTCCTTCACCAGGTCTTGCAGGCCCTCTCCAAGCGTTTTCTCAACTGAGAGCTCCGGTCGCAAGTCAACGATGTAGTTCCGAATGTCGCGGATAACCTCGTTCAGGCAGCCCACGGCGAACTCTAAGCGCTGCTTCACCGCTAGGGGCTCCTCCACGACAATATCAGCACAATCTTCCAGATTCAATCCCACGCCAAAGATAGATTGGATAATTCCTTCGTGCAGGTCTTTGCCTATCCGGTCCCGCTCTTCCAGGATGGCCTGAAACTGGGCCTGCCGGAAAATCCTGGCGTTCTCTATGGCTACAGCGGCCTGTGTGGCGAACATAACCATCAGGCTTTCGTCTTCACGAGAAAACTCCTGGGCCTCCTGCTTGTTCATCAGGTGGAGATTTCCACGGTGTCGCCCCTGATACAAAATGGGTACTCCCAGAAAGTTGGTGGCCTTCGGAAGCCCCGGAAGCAGTCCCACCCACCAGTGCGCCGGAGCTGATTTCCCTCTCCGAATGGGCTGAGGCTGCTGGGCCAACATTCCCAGCGTATCCGGGTCCCGGAAGAGGACCTCCAGAGACTTCCTCTCGTCATCACACAAGCCAGAAGTGAGGAAGGAGGAGATGTGCCCATCTTCCAGTATTACCAGTGCGCCGTAGCTGGCGTGCACCAGCTCCCGGCTGAGGTCTACCACCTTCTGAAGGACAACATCCGCGGATAACTCAAAGGCATTGCTGGTCTCGGTCTTGCCGCTTTCACCGAATGGCTCTTGAAAATGGAGCCCTCTCAAATATCCCTGGGAGAGTTCCATATTGTGCTGGGATATCGTCTGGTTCATCCTCTCTATGGCGGTGATCTCTCTGAGGCGTTGCTCCAGCTGCAGGTTTCGGTCCTCTAGCTGATGACGAAGACGGCGCTCCTCGCCAAACAGCTCCTGCAATTCCTTGGCATAGATCTCCAGCTGCTGCCGGCTCACCTGCTCAAACGTCCGTGGTACTGGGTACGTGCCTGATAGCTGTGCGTCGCTGTGCTCGGAAGCTTGGATCATGAGCGTTCCACCCTGTTCTTGTTGTCCCGTTCGCTAGGCTACTCTTGTGCCAGAAACTCCTCTACCTTTCGAAGCAGCGCGGTAGGGCTGAACGGTTTGCTGAAGTAGTCGTCCGCCCCAACGCGTTGCGCCTTCAACCTGTCCGTCTCTTGGGCCAAGGCGGTCAGCATGACTACCTTGGTGTCCTTGGTAGCGGGGTCGCTTCTCAGTTCTTGACACACTTCATAGCCGTCTTTCTTGGGCATCATGATATCTAGGAAGAGGAGGTCCGGCTTCTTTGCGCGGACGATCTTCAAGGCCTCTTCTCCGTCCTTTGCCAGGATGAGAGTATACCTCTTTAAATCGCTCAGCGTGGTGGACACCAGCGCCCGAACTGCCTCTTCGTCATCTGCAACCAGTATTGTCTTCATTCCGAAAGGCCTCTCTGTCCTGTGACGGGTTCCCCTACCCTACTGGGATGCTCATGGCCGGGTGCTCTTCCGGCGGCCGGTAGCGAGAATAGGAATGTGGAGCCTGCGCCAAGCTTGCTTTCCAGCCACACCTCTCCATCCATGAGCTCCACCAGCCCCTTGACAATGAATAGACCTAGACCGCTCCCACCCACCCCCTCATTCTCCGGCCGGTCTATTCTATAGAAGGTAGTGAACAGATGCTCATGGTCCTGGGGCGCGATACCTATGCCCTGGTCAGAGACGGCCACAACCACCCACTGCCGCTCAATCTGGTGGCGTGCCGACACGGTGATAAGCCCTCCGGCGGGGCTGTACTTGACGGCATTGTCTATCAAGTTGGAGAGGACCTGGCCAAGCTTATGTCGGTCGCCGACTACCTGAGGGATGTCAGGTGGTAGGTCAACCAGAAACTCGTGCTTGTTGGTAGTGAGCTGTATCCTGTCCACCACCTCATCAACCATGTCACGCACAATCAGCTCCTCCAAACTGGCGGCCAGTCCGCCCGCCTGGATGCGGGAGACGTTCAAGAGGTCATCTACGATGGTGGCGAGCCTTTTACTGTCCTGATAGAGGCGCTCCAGCCACTCCCGTTGCATTGCTGGTGAAGGTTTACGATTAAGCAGAAGCTCGGCAAAGCCCAAGATGGTCGTCATAGGTGTACGAAGTTCGTGTGAGGCCACGGCCACAAAGGCATCTCGTCTCCTCTCCAGCTCCCGTTCCCGGGTGACATCCCTAATCGTAAGCCCTGTCAATTGCTCTCCTGACCCTGTCGGAATAGGAAAAGCCGTGACTGAGAGCTCCCGCCGCTGGGGATGGACAAGCGTCACTTCAACCGTCTTCGGCGCCTCAGCGGATGTGCGTATGGCGTTTCGCAGATCGTTGATGGCCTCTTTGGACTCGAAAACCGCCGCTTTTTGGCGGTACAGGTCATCGACTGGATTCCCCAATGTCTCGGCATCTGTCCATCCTGTGATGGCCTCAATTGCCCTGTTGCGGTAGAGCGTCCGTCCATCGGAATCCAGCACTACCAGGCCCTCAGTCATGCTGGCCTGGATGGCGGCCAGGGTGCTCTGCTCCCGAGTCATCTCCTTATAGAGCCTGGCGTTCTCCAGATGGACCCCCGCAAGCACGGCGATGAGGTTGGCACGTCGCTCATCATCGGCTGAGAACTCGTCTGCACCCTCCCTGTTCACAAGGTAAAGGGTCCCAAATGACCGTCCCCTGAAGACGATGGGAGCGCCAAGAAAGCTTCCGACATGGTGGGAGCCTAGCAGAGAGCCACTGCCATCCGGCTGGGCTGACAGATTACTAAGGCGGATACTGAGTTCACCCCAATTGGTCTGGTCTAACGACCCCCGTAGGCTCAACCCCTTGAAAAACGCCTCAGCTACCGTTCGGTCGTTTTGGGATTGCCCTGAGGTGAACCACGCTTGGACATCACCCTGGTCAGACCGGAGGGCCAGGCCCCCGTAGCGTGCCTGGACCAGTTGTCTGGCCGCGTCTACGAGATACTGAAGTGCCTCGTCAGGGCCTGTTTCAAGGGCGAGCTTGCTGGCCGCCTCTTGGATGGCTTTCAGCCGTTGACGTGCCAGCTCTACCTCCCCAACGATTTCCTGCTGAAGCTGTGCGTTCTCCAGGAGCGTCCCAATGCCATTTGCAACCGCCGTGACCAGGCTGATCCGCTCCGGTGTGAAATGACCGGGGTTCCGTGACGCGATGGTGACCACGCCCAGGAGATGGCCGCCCGCCTGGATGGGGAGCGCAATAGTTGACCTGACCCCACGATCAATGAGGTCGGGCCTTGCTTCTTGGTGAGAGGGGTAGTCATTGGCCACAATTGGTTGGTCTTGCTGAAAGGCCCGGGCAGCCATACTCCGATCGTTGAAGGAAAGGGCCTGGACAGGAGGTATTTGCTCCAGCATGGCCCCTGCTGAGGCTACAAGGTGCAGCCCCTCCTGCTTCTCGTCAGCTAGCCTGAGGATTACCCTGTCTCCCTGGCTGATGTAGGCCAGCTTCTCCAGAACATGATTGCACTTCTCTTCAAAGCATTCAGGGCGGACAAGGATGTTGGCAATATCAACCAACGCCTCCATCTCCTGTGCCCGAAGGAGAAGTGCCTCCTCCGCCCGCTTCCGCTGGGTAACGTCACGGAGAACACTAAGCCCCGCCGGCCGTTCTTTATACGTGGTTCGTACCGAGGCACTCTCAATAGTCCGCACCTCTCCGTCCGCACGCCGAATCTCATATTCATACACAGAGTCTATGTCCTCGCCCCGCTGGCGGGAGAATGTCCGGTTTCTTATCTCCTGCTTGTACTGTGCCAGCGCGAACCTGTCCACGGGGGTGCCGATTACCTGGGACACGTCTTCAAGGGCGTGGATCTCCAGGAATGCCCTGTTCACATAGACCCGTTCCAACCCTACCGTGATGGAGATTGCATCTGCGGTATTCTCTACTACGGCCCTGTAGTGCTCCTCGCTCTCCCGCAGCGCCGCCTCTGCCCGCTTCCGCTCAATGACTTCCTGGTAGAGAACCGTCCGTTCGCGTCTTAGCGACGCTCCAAGGTCGCTGAACTTTCCAACCAAGGCGCCGATGGCCACCAGCGCAATGCTGGCCGGCAGGCCGGCATTGCTCAGCAGTATGCTGGCACCTTGGTACCCTCCCAGGCTCAGAAGCAACGCATTCAGAGGGAAGAAGAGGAGCCCAGCCAGCAGTCCTCCCCTCAGGCCCAGCAACCAGCCGATCCCAACCACCGGTATTCCGGACAGGGTAGTGACTCCGGGGCCCAAGGCGGACAAAAGGAGGTTGAAAGCCAGTACGTAGACACTCGCAATGCCCAATGCTGCGGCCATTGGCCAGCGACGAGACTGCCCACGGAAAGGCGCACGCATGGTGACACCATGCAGCCTTCTGTCAGCTCGGATCAGGGCGTCATGGACAAACAATTACACCCTACCTTGCAGAGCATGATAGGCTCCAGACTAGAGGCAGGATACTAAAGAGCAGGGGGCCCTTACGTTGGTGGTACCATGTATTCCAGTGGGGGGGGGTCCCGCAGATTTCCCTTGCCGCCGGACGGCCATGCAGATTGCGGGCAACCCGAGCAGCAGCGGCGACCGACCTGGTCCCTAGACGCATTCCCTATTCGCCGCAGCCGCCTCTATGCACGGCGATAATCACTCGGAAGGCCTCTTTACAGTGAACCGAGTAGCGTAGGCGGTGTGCCTCACCTCTCGGCGAAGTCCTCCGCGGGAAGGAGGCCGGTAGCCCTGAGGTAGAGGGTGATGGCGTAGACCCTGGGATGCTTGGAGTCCGGTGCGCCAAGATACCCGACAGGGAGAGCCTGAGGAGCGTTGCGGGAATGTACGGGAGGTGTTACCCGTGGCGCCACGGCTCTTCTTGTTCGTCAGACAAGCGGGGCACGGTACTCATCGGCATTCGGACATCCCCATCCCTCTCTCCAGCATCTCCCTTCCAAGAGGCCTCATCCATGAAGTTCTTGAACGCCCGTACCTCTCTGCAGTTACGACAGACGCCTTGGCTCAAAGGGTTCTCAGCAGGTTCGATGATCCAGTGATGTCGACAGCCCGTAATCCTCGGCTGCTCACTACTGATTACCCCAGATAACGCCGTCGCCTCTTGTATCGTCATCGTACCGCTCTCCTTACCTGACCTGACTTGGCCTGGAATAACGCCGACACCGTAGCATGGGGCCTCTCACCCAGTGAGAGGCCCCATGCTACGGTGGGTCAATCCTGTAGTTGGGCATGGGTGGTAGCCTGTACCCCTCTTGAGGATGAGGCATGCAGGACAGGGCTGCCAAGGGCCCAGGCGGCAATGGACTACCCATTGCGAGGCAATTCTGTCCCGACCGATGCCACGCTCAACCGTCCAAGGCTTCCACCCGATTCGGAGGTGGCAGATGAGGTATTCCCCCAAGCGAGATTGTGGTTCACACGCTGTTGGCCTGCCCCGTGTCCCACTACAGTAGAAGCGTCGTATGCAGCATGTTCCGAGACTGTGAGGAGACAACCGGAGTGGACTCTGGACAGAGTGACGATGATCCCCAGATCACTGGTGTGCACCACAGGAGCAGAGTACTGGTATGACCATCCCCGGCAAGCGCACGGTTCTTATTGTCGACGATGAGTCGTCGATACGGGAAAGCCTTGAGCGACTCATACGCTCTGGTGGGTATGAGACGGTCATGGCGGCCCATGGCCAAGAGGCGCTGGCGCGTGCCGCAGCACAGGAATTCGAGGTGGTCATCATGGATATCAGGATGCCGGGCCTATCTGGCATCGACGTGCTTCGTAAGATGAACACCGAGTATCAGGATACCTCCGTCATTATGATATCCGCCCTGGCCGATGTGGGAACGGCGGTGGAGGCTATGAAGCTGGGTGCCTACGACTACATCACCAAGCCGTTCAATCTGGACGATATCCTCATGAGGGTGGAGAAGGCACGGGAGAGAAGGCACCTAAAGCTGCAGGTGCGGGACTATCAGAAGAATCTTGAGGAGAGAGTGGCTGAGCAGGCGAAAGAGCTTCGCCAGATGATGACTCAAACGGTCCATGCACTGATTAATGAATCGGCTATGGCGCAGCAAATGGAAACAGGAGGGCGGGGCCGAAAGCAGCTCTCATCTCCAAATGACATCTCTCATCTCCAAATGACATCAAGGAGTTCGGCAGAAAGATACTACGGCACTTCGGCGATAACAAGCCCTGAACATCGTGGCACCAGGCATGGCCTTCAAGGGGTCTCCGTGTCTAAAGGAGATGCGTTTGGCTCAGGCAAGCGGTGAGCATAGTCTTCGTATCCTTGTAGCGGATGATGAGTATATCATTCGCCAGTTGGTGATCGCAGGATTCCAGCAGGAAAACTATAAGGTGATACAGGCGAGTGATGGCGAAGAGGCCCTTCAGGTTTTCGAAGAGACACTTCCCGACCTGATGATATTGGATATCAACATGCCGAAGCTGAACGGTTTTGAGGTGTGCCGCAGGATCCGAGAGCGGTCCGATGTTCCCATCATGATGCTCAGCGCCCGGGACGCCGAGGAGGACCGTGAAGAGGGTCGGCGTGTGGGTGCAAACGACTATCTCGCCAAGCCCTTCTCAATTGAGGACCTGGTGGCCCGTTCTCAGGCGCTGCTCCGTGGTGCCAGGGAGGCCAAAGAGGAGTAGCTCTTGCAACGTCCACGGCTCGGTGACTGGCCGACCTCTGACCTGCCCATGGAGGAATTCGGTGACGGAGGCCATCGCCGGTCACAGACGCCATTCTTATCGAAACGGGCCGCGCCAGCATTCCCGGGAGCGCTCGGTTGAGCCACATCGTGTGGCTTTGGGTGTAGGGCTTCACTCCAAATGGGTGTTGGCCCCATGTACCCCTGCGGGTCTGAATGCAATGCTCAGAACTGTTGCCTTCAACCGGCCTTTCTGCGGCGGCGCAAACCCTCTCTAAACCACGTCTTAAGAGGCGTCTCGCCCCCTAGCGTCCCTAGGTTTCAGGCAGCCTTACCCCATGCAGCTCATCAATGACTTCATCTAGTATCCGGCTGAAGACCTTCTCATACACTGGCTGCGCCCATTTGAGCATTCCGTAGCCTTGGCGGTAGCCTTACGGATCAACTGACGGAGCTCTGCCTGCAGCGGTGCCTGCCTGGCATTCCTTGGGTCGTATTATTGGCCCGGCGCACCTTTATCATGCCAGTTGTATTTTCACCAGGATATGAGCGGTTTCTCTGCAGGAGAGTAGGCAAGTCACCTCTAGCACGCTACAATGGCGACTGCTGCTTCAGCTAGAGGGAGCTACGCTGTCGAGGTGGCGATGATCGTTGGAGTTCCCGTAGAGATCCACCCAGCCGAGCGGCGAGTCGCGTTGGTGCCTGCGGGCATACCGCCCTTGACCAAGGCCGCCCTGGAGGTCCTTGTAGAGAAGGGGGCAGGTGAGCGTGCCGGTTTTCCAGACGCTACCTACCAGGAGCAGGGGGCGCGTATAGCATCAGACCGGGCTCAGCTCTTCTCCTCAGCCGACGTGCTCCTCCAAGTTCATGGCTCAGGCTCCGGTCCTCATGACGCCTCTGGCGATCTGGACATGCTGCGCTCCGGTCAAGTGGTGCTGGGGCTCCTCAACCCGCTGGGAATCCCAGAAGCCGTGCGGGAGCTTGCGGCGCGGGGCGTCACCGCCTTTGCCCTGGAGCTCCTCCCGCGCATCGGCAGGGCCCAGTCTATGGACGCCCTCACCGCCATGGCCACGGTGGCTGGCTACAAGGCCGCTCTCCTTGCTGCCGGTGCCCTTCCGAGGATCTATCCTATGATGATCACCGCCGCCGGGACTATTACGCCGGCCCGGGTCTTCGTCGTGGGAGCGGGCGTCGCCGGGCTCCAGGCCATAGCCACCTCTCACCGCCTGGGGGCCGTCGTGCAGGCCTACGACGTGCGTCCGGCCGTAAAAGAGCAGGTGGAGAGCCTGGGAGCCAGGTTTCTGGAGCTGAAGCTTCAGACAGAAGAGGCAGAGGCCTCAGGCGGGTACGCCCAGGCCATGGGCGAGGAGTTCTACCGCCGCCAGCGAGAGATGATGACGCAGGTTGTGGCCGAGAGCGATGTGGTCATCACCACGGCCGCGATCCCGGGGAGCAAAGCCCCGGTCCTTGTTACCAAGGAGATGGTAAACGGTATGCGTCCAGGATCTGTTATCGTTGACCTGGCCGCCGAAGGGGGCGGAAACTGCGAGCTTACCCGGCCGGGGGAGACGGTGGAGGCCGACGGCGTTACCATCATGGGGCCGCTCAACCTTCCCTCTACCATCCCCTACAACGCCAGCCAGATGTACTCCAGGAACGTTACCGCCTTTCTCCAGAACCTGATCAAGGATGGTGAACTCAGGCTTGATCGGGATGACCCGATCATTAGAGATACTCTCCTCACTCACCAGGGAGAGGTGGTCAACCCGCGGGTGCGTGAACTCCTGGGCCTTCCCGCATCCACCCCGGCAACTGACGAAAGGAGTAGCTCCTGATGGAGGTCTTTGTTTTAGCGCTGACCATCTTTGTGTTGGCCCTCTTTGTGGGCTTTGAGGTGATTACCAAAGTGCCCCCCCTCCTGCACACCCCCCTCATGTCCGGAGCCAACGCCATCTCAGGCATTACGTTGGTGGGGACATTGGTGACCTCTGGCCAGCAGTTGACCACCTTCACAACTGTTCTGGGGTTCATAGCTGTGGCCATGGCAACGGCCAACGTGGTCGGAGGCTTCCTGGTGACCCATCGCATGCTGGGAATGTTCCGCCGGAAGGAATAGGATGCCAAGCTTGCGACCAGAGTTCATTGACCTTTTCTACCTGGCCGCCGCAGTCCTCTTCATCCTGGGCCTGAAGGGGCTGTCCAGCCCCCGCACGGCGGTGCGGGGTAACCTCTTAGGCTCGGCGGCCATGCTCCTGGCGATTGTGGTTACCCTTCTGGACAAGGATATCGTCAGCTTTGAGGTCATCATAGCGGGCCTTGTGGTTGGTGCCCTGGTAGGAATGGTCCTGGCGTACCGGGTCCCCATGACCGGCATGCCCCAGCTGGTCGCCGTCTTCAACGGCTTTGGCGGTGGAGCCTCGGCACTGGCGGTTGGAGCCGCCTTGGAGGAGGCCCTCAAGGGAGGGTTTGTCGAAGGGATAGACGTTCAGTTCACCACCTCGGCTGCGATCGCTGGACTCATCGGCGGTGTCTCTTTCACGGGTAGCGCCATCGCATTCGGCAAGCTCCAGGGAATTGTTCGGGAGCGTCCCATCCTTCTACCGGGTCGGCACGTTATTAATGTGGTCCTGGCACTCACCTGCCTTGGCCTGAGCGCGTGGCTGATGATCGATCCAACGACCTCGGTGCCCTTCTGGGCCCTGGTTGGGGTCGCCTCTCTTCTCGGTATCATGCTGGTCATACCCATCGGCGGCGCTGATATGCCGGTGGTCATCGCCCTCCTTAACTCCTATTCGGGGTTGGCGGCTGCGGGTCATGGGTGGGTACTCAACAACAGCGTGCTGATTATCGCCGGCTCCCTGGTCGGTGCAGCAGGGTTCATCCTTACCTCCATCATGTCAAGGGCCATGAATCGCTCGCTACCCAACATCATATTTGCCGGCGTGGGAGCGGTGGTGGCCAGTGCGGTAGAGAGCGAGGAGGTCTACGCCGGTCGCGTGAAGTCAGCCTCAGCGGAGGAGGTGGCGATGCTCCTGGACGGGGCCCGCCGTGTGGTCATCGCCCCAGGATATGGGATGGCCGTTTCCCAGGCCCAGTACATGATACAGGAACTGACCTCTCTCCTGGATTCCAGAGGTGTGGAGGTGGACTTCGCCATCCATCCCGTTGCAGGAAGAATGCCCGGGCACATGAACGTCTTGCTGGCTGAGGCCAACATCTCCTATGAGAGGCTGAAGGAGATGGACGAGGTCAACCCCACCTTTCGGCAAACGGATGTAGTACTGGTCATAGGGGCCAACGACGTGGTCAATCCACTGGCCAGAGAGGCAGACCCTTCCATCCCCATTGCCGGCATGCCTATCCTCAACGTTGACGATGCCCGGTCCGTGGTCATCATCAAGCGTAGCCTCAGCCCAGGATTCGCAGGAATCGCCAATCCCCTCTTTGCCGCCGACAATGCCCTGATGCTCTTTGGTGACGCCAAACAGATGGTGACGGACCTAGTGACGGCTCTGAAAGAGTCCTAGAGGCCACAGGCGAAGGCCTCGCTTCACGATGAGCGGCGTCGCCACCCAGAAGGACCGCTACGGGCTCCCGTTAAGCACAAGCTCGGCCAGGGCGGCGCAACGATACGAGGAAGGTGTTGACCTTGCCCTATCGCTGAATACCGGTACCGAGGAGATCAAGGTTAGGCGGCGGCCAGGGTCAGCCGGAACCGGTTGGGACGAGTGTACCCGGCGCCTGTTGCCATTGTTCCGCCAACCCTGTGCACTGCATTGTCGATCTCGTCCATGTTCTTATCTATGGGCGACTCTATAATTACGTCCTTAGAAGTGGCTCCGGAAATCTGAACAGGGGGATAAGTGGAATCGCTGCCTGATTGAGGGCATGATAGTGCTCTCGGAGACAGGAGCGAGAGATGAGCAGACGACCCCGCCGTAACCACTCGGCAGAGTTCAAGGCGAAGGTGGCTCTTGCCGCAGTGCGCGGCGACCGGACACTTTCGGAGCTGGCAAGCCAGTTCGATGTGCACCCGAACCAGGCAGTGGAAGACCCAGTTGCTGGATCGGGCGGCGCAGTTATTTGGCGCCGGGACAGGGCAGGCAGCCGGGTGAATCCTTCACGCCAAGATCGGTGAGCTTGCGTTGGAGAACGGAGTCCGCGCTCACGAAGGCGGGTGCCGGGCGCAAGGCGATGATCGACCGCGATCACAATCGCCCGCCAGGCAAAGGCAGTGGGCATACGGGAGCATCTACTACCGGCCACGGCCGGTGGGCGAAGCCGGTCTCGGACTGATGCGCCGCATCGATGAGCTGCACTTGAGTATCCGTTTGCAGGCTTGATCGAGGCCTGCTGCCAGGAGGGACTCTCCTCCGGGCGTAGACACATCGCCACACTGATGCGGCGGATGGGCATCGAGGCGCTGTACCGAGCCCAACACCAGCCGGCGACGGCCCGACCATACGGTGTATCCGTACCTGCTGCGCCTTGAGGTGAGCAGGCCCAACCATCACCCACCAATACACTGGCGCATAGCCCTCGGTGACCGGACATACTTCCGTTCGCAAATCGGCGTTCGGTGCGTCAGGGGCGGCGATGCTCGCCTCATTGGTGGGTCGAGTTTTCACCAGCGACTTGGGGGAATGACGCCGGCTCCTCTGCCGAGTTAACGCACGGCAGCGTGATTCCACTTATCAAACCGGGCAGCGCTGTTCAGACAAACGAGACCACCTCTCTTAATGTCAGGCGATTCGTTCAGCATCTTCAATAGAGGTGTAGGCCGGCGGAGAGTTATCTTCAACACGGTATCTTTTGACCAGGAGCCCGCCGTTTCACCCACATCCGCCGTACGACTTCCCGAAGCCAACGGTGCAGCTTGATCAGCCTGCATGGCTCCAACGGAGCAGAGAGCACCAGCACAACATCACCCACCAATACACTGGCGGCCTCGGTGACCGGACATACTTCCGTTCATCGTTGCCATCGTCGTCACGCTCCTTGGCAAGCTGGGCTACCATTGGTGACATTGGTGACGCCACCTTCGGCCTGGGGAGGGCTATCCTGTTGCGGCTCCAGCGTGCGCAGGTACTGAAAAACGGACGCCTGTCCGGTCACCGTGTTCATGAGGCTGGCACCAATTACGAATCCACCATCTGGCACACGACGGATGACGCTCGCTAGCTCATCGGCCTCGGTGTTCTCAACCACGTATGCCGTTGCTCCCATGTGCATGGCATCGATCAGTTTGCGCGCATCCAAGCTCAACACGACGACCGCCCCGGGCAGTCCTCGCTCCTTGAGGAGGCGGGTGGTTTCAAGGCCGCTGATCTGGGGAAGCTCCGCATCTATCAGGACTACGTCGGGAGAATCCAGTTCCACCTGTCTCAATGCCTCAATGGTGTTGCCTGCCTCTCCCACCACCTCTATCCCCTCATGCTCCTCAAGCATACGCCGCAGCCCTCTTCGGGCCAGTTCATACTTATGGACCAGCGTCACCCTGATATCGCTCACGGAGGCCCCCTTCTTTCCGCCTTAGTACAGGATGCTCTGCGGATGGCCCCATAAATAAGTAAGGCCGGCCCTGGAGGGAGTAGGACCGGCCTCACTCACGGTCTTGAGACCCATCCACCCACAACAGGCCGGGGAGCTATCGCCCGAGGACTGCCTGGGAGAGCTTCACTGCCTGATGTCCGATCTTGCTTATCGGTAGCTGTTCCTGAATCCAGGTCAGTAGAAGATCAGTCACGGCTCCGGCGAAGGTTGACACCAGAACCACATACAGGTGCAGACCAAAGAAGGTCGGACCCGCGGCCACAAGGCTCTCGCCCACAACCGCACCAACGAAGGGAAATGCGGCCATGCGCATCCAGCTGCTGTAATTGCGCCCCAGCAGCGTGTACCACACAACACCCAGCGCATAGGAGATAGCGATGAACTGCACCACAAAACCAAGGTCTGGCATATCCTTTTCCTCCTTGGGAAAGTTAGTGGTAATTGTAGCTACCACCAGGGCCGGTGCCAGTACCAATGGGTCCTTCTCCGTGACCCGAAAGGTGCGCAGCAGGCTCACTTTCTTGTCTGTACACTCGTGGTACTGGTGACACGGTGTATACTGATGTCATGGGGACGCGTGGGTTCGACAGAGGACAGCTCTACGGAATTGCAGGCCGAGGTGCCGTCACACCTCGTAAAACAGGCGGCAAAACAGTAACTGGCGAGAGACAACTCGCACTAGCCGCCTAAGAGCGGCTACGTTCGCCCTCGTCTCGCTCCGAGGACGAGGGAACGAGCGCCATGCAATCGGAGTGCGGTTCGCCCTGACGTCGATAGGGGCTGCCAAAGAGCTATCGACTGGCCTCGTCGCTTCTTCGCCGGTGGAGGGGTGACAGGGCGAGAAAACAAGCGCCGGACAAGCCTGTAGCACATTCTAGTGGGGCCTCTTCTGGACGGGGGGTTCGACTCCCCCCCGTCTCCACCACAAACACGGAGTCGTCGGATCCGTCTCTGGAGGGAGGGCCGGAGGCGGGTCTTTTAACAGTGCGACATCTGATCCTTCCCTGGTAGTGGCCACCAGAAAAACGGGCCTGAAGAGTGGCTTGGGCCTAATGGCCACCACCCGCTTCTCTTCTTGCGTGTCCACGTAGACCGCCTCCAGCATTGGCAGCAGAAGTCTGCGCCGTTCCTCCAGGTCCGCTCCCCGCCACAGGGCCGGAGCTGCTCCAGCAGGTGTCCGGCCTCCTCTGCCACAGATGCCTCGGGGACCACGAGTGACTCCATCTCCTGGTCGATGACCCTCAAGAATGGCAGGAGGGCTACGCAGGGAACTTGCCCAGTCTGTGGGACAAAGATCTCCAGGCTAGTCAAGGGGTAACGGTGTAGCAGTCCCGACAGAGCTATTTTGAAAGCATGGCAGGCAGCCTGAGGAATCGCTATGAAATACCGCATGATGCACATATACCAAGAGGAATCCCTGGATATCACGCGAGAGGCAGAGTGAGGAAGGCTAGACTAGCTAGAAGCTAGTGCCGCGCCCCTTACACTTCCCCTGAAGTGCCACGTTTTATTATTTCTTGAATCTGGTGGCTTCGTCTGAACCGCTGGTGGTATCTCCTTTACTATAGGAATGCGCACCCGCACCAGCAAGATGGCCACCTTGGACGATAAGGTATTCGTCCCTGATTGGCCTACCATCAAACCAACACTCCAGGATCTCCCGAACTCCAGCAGCGTAACGAGCCTGGGCTGACAGTGAAGTGCCAGATGTGTGCGGGGTCATCGCATGGTTGGCCATGGTCCGCCAGGGATGGTCCTTTGGCGGCGGCTGCGGGAACCAGACATCGCCCGCATAACCGGCTAACTGGCCGGTCTCGAGCGCCTTCACGATTGCGTTCCGTTCGCAAATCTTCCCCCGTGCTGTGTTGACGATATATGAGCCTCGTTTCATTTTGCCGATGAGCTCGTCGTTAAAGAGATGCTCTGTCTCTGGATGCAATGGGCAATGAATGCTCACGACATCGCATACTTTGACCAGAGACTCCACATCGGAATGGAACGTCAGACCGAGCTCTTCCTCAACTTGGGTGGGAAGCCGGTGGCGGTCAGTGTAGTATAAGACTACATCGAAGGGCTTCATGCGCTTCAACACTGCCAACCCGATACGCCCACTTCCAACGACACCGACGCTCATCCCCTCGATGTCGTACGACCTCGATATGGCGTCCGCGATGTTCCAACCGCCATTCACTACCAGGTGGTATTGCGGAATGTAGTCCCGCACCAGCGCAAGGATCTGCATTACCGCGTGCTCAGCAACGCTGATGCTATTGCAATAGGTGACTTCACAAACGGTGATATTCCTATCGATTGCCGCCTGTATGTCAACGTGGTCAGACCCGATTCCCGCAGTGATAGCCAGCTGCAAGTTGGGCGCTTTCGCTATTCGATCCGCAGTAATATAGGCGGGCCAGAACGGCTGAGAGATCACCACGTCAGCGTCCACAAGTTCCTTCTCAAGGACCGATTCGGGTCCATCTTTATCAGCGGTAATAACCAAGCTGTGGCCACGACTTTCAACGAAGTTGCGCAGTCCTAGTCCGCCTGAAACCGATCCGAGTAATTCCCCAGGAACAAAGTCGATTGCAGCCGGTGAGGGCATAGTCTGGCCACCAGGGTATACCGCGAGTACGGGTATACCCTGTCGTGTGTATTGAGGTGGATAACCTCCCACGGGATCATCGTAGAGTACGCAGACGATTTTCTGTTTCACCACCATTTGTCCTCCTACAAACCTGGGATTCCCATTTTCAGCTGGCCTCAGCCGGAATCCCCCATATCATGCTGCCTGGACACAAGCACACCACCATTCTCGACGAGAGCGATGGTAGTTTCACCCACGGATGCCGTCAAGCGCCCCTCTTTGGCCCGGTGCCCGGGAACCCGCTGATGAGACCAAACAATGGGGGGTCTTGGCTCAGCTATGGATGCTCAAAGCTGGGAGTGTCGACCAAATAAGGGAATCCCTTCGGATCTGGGTCCGCCCTCTCTTAAATTCATTTGTCCCACATGCTACTGACGCGGGCCGCTAAAGATTCTTTTGGGAAATTTGAGGTCGACTCCACAGCCATCGCCCTCATGTGCTTGGCGTCGCATGCTATTTCCGTCATGCTTTGTCTGACCTCATTGGTGAAGAACCTGCACAGCTGGGCGTAGCTATGGTTGTCGGAGGTGGCCGATGCCCTGGAGTGGTACCGCAGTGGCCAGGCGACGTAAAGGAAATCCCGTGCCCGCGTCAAGGCTACGTAAGTGAGGCGAAGCTCTTCTTCCGTCTCCTCAGCCGATCCGGTAGCAAGGTCTGCGGGTAGGAAGCCATCTGCAGCGTGGATGAGATAGACCACATCCCACTCGAGACCCTTCGCCGAATGAATCGTTGACAAGACCAGCCAGTCTTCGTCTTTCGTCGGTTGGCCTGCGAAGTCTCCTGTCGAGGATGGGGGATCAAGGGTCAGGTCTGCAAGGAACTGACCTGTGGATGTGTATCGTGAGGCCAAGTGCCCTAGTTGCAGTAGGTCGTTGGTCCGTGGTCCGGGGTTTTCGTAGATACGCTCAACTACGGGGCGGTAGAAGAGCGTGATCCTCTCGATCCGAGTAGTGGGGTCAACTGGAGCGCCAGACAGGTCAGCCAAAAGCTTTCGCAGGCCAGCAAACTCATCTTGCGCGGCCTCTGGCTCTTGAAACGAATCCAGCGCACTAAAGACGTAGCCACGGTCGGCAAGGTAACGGTACACAGACGCGGCGGTGGCGGGACCTACCCCACTCAGCAGTTGCAGTATCCGGAACCATGCGAGTTCATCTCTGGGATTCTCGAGGACTTGGAGAAAGCTGATCAAGTCCTTGACATGGGATGCTTCGAGAAACTTTAGCCCCCCGTACTTATAAAAGGGAATATTCCTTCGAGCTAGCTCGATCTCCAACGAATTCGAATGGGAACCGGCCCTGAAAAGGACAGCCTGCTTCCTGAGCGCAATGCCCTGCTCGTAGTGCTCAAGGACTCGTGCTATCAATGCCTCGTCCTGCTGAGCCTCGTTAGCGCAGGTGAGCAAGTGAGGCAGTCGGCCACCTCCCCGTGATGACCAGAGCTCCTTTCGGTGCCTGTCTCTAGCCTGCACGATGACACGATTTGAGGTTTCCAGGATGGGTTGCACGGACCTATAGTTCAGTTCGAGCTTGATCACTTCGGCGCCTGGGAAGTGTCTTGGGAAGTCCAGCATATTCCTGACCGTGGCTGCCCGGAAGCTGTAGATACTCTGAGCGTCATCGCCCACGGCAGTGATATTCGGATTGTCGCGCCGCATGCCCATCAGTATCCCCGACTGTACGGTATTCGTATCCTGGTATTCGTCCACCAGAATATGATCGAATCGCCTTCCAATGAGCCTGGCCGTCGAATCCTCCTCCAGAAGGTAAAACCAGTACAGTAAGAGGTCGTCATAGTCCAGGATGCTGAGTCTTTGCTTTCGGTCCGAGTATTCCTTGAACAGACCGCGCAGCTCATCTTCTCTGTCTGCGCACCAAGGAAAATCTGTCTTCAAGCCCTTCGCCAGGTCCCCGGACCCATTGATTGCCTGAGAGTAAATGGCCATGCAGGTGCTCTTTCTAGGAAAACGGGTTTCTTGAGAGGTCAGGCCTAGATGGTTGCGGACCAGGTCCAGGAGGTCTTCGGCATCAGACCTGTCGAGGATGGTGAAGTCAGGATGTAAGCCAGCTGAGACGCCGTACGTCCGGAGAAGCCGATTGGCGACCGAGTGGAACTTTCCCGACCAGATCTGGTTTGTTGGGATGGGCAGCAGACTGGCGCATCTGCGCAGCATGTCTTCTGCAGCACGCCGGGTGAAGGTCAGGAGCATCATGCGTTCCGGCTTCGCCCCGGCGGATATCAGATGGGCCAGGCGACCCACCAGCGTCATTGTTTTTCCGGTGCCCGCGCCGGCGACGATAAGGAGGGGGCCACCACCATGGTTGATAGCCCTCAGCTGTTCAGGGTTCAGTTGGCGTTGCCACGATTCATTGGCGGTTACCACCTAGACACCTCAGGCAACCGCGCGGTGACCGAGGCGCTGGGATGTTTCGCGCCAATTGGTCCGTGCAATCAGTTCGTCGCCAACGGGATTGAGGGTCCATTCAAGCAGCATCCTGATGTTATCGAATGGGTAAAGTCCCCAAACAGCCACCTGTGAGAGAATGGTGGCATGGGACGGAAGATTGGGTGCCCTCGATGTCAACACGCCAAGAGCTGGAGCATTCGGCGAGGTAAGAGTCGTTGTGCAGCCTGCCACTACGAGTGGGTGCCCAGGGCGCTGCCGCTTCGGTTGTCGCCAGGGGAGTGGCGGCGACTGTTGCGCTGGTTCGTCTTGGGGCAGAGTGCCGAGGTGATTGCCCAGGAGGCCCGCTTGGAGCGAAAGCGAGTCCTGCGAGCCCTGATCGTGGTGCGCCAGGCCATGGTCCGGGACGTTCCCCATGTCTTCTCCGGCGTGGTGGAGGTCGACGAGACCTACCTGGGAGGTTCCTGGCGCAACAGGCGCCTGGCAAAGCGTGTTCAGGGCACGAAGCGGGGCCGTGGAACCACTAAGCAAGCTGTCTTTGGGATCCTGTGTCGAGGTGGCCTGGTGTGGGCGCACGTGGTACCTAACGTGGAAGCCAAGACGCTGCTGCCGCTCCTGCACCAACGCGTGCAACGTGGCTCCATCGTCTGCTCGGACACCTTTACCAGCTACACGGGCGTCGCAGCGGGGGGCTACGTCCACCGGCTTGTGGTCCACAGCCAGGCGTTCAGCGATCGGCAAGGGAGCCACGTCAACGGCTTGGAGGGCTTCTGGGGTTATCTCAAGCGGCGTCTGGCAGCCAAAGGGGGAGTCCGCCGAGAACGGCTGCCCCTCTATCTTGCTGAGTATGTCTGGCGCTACAATCATCGGCGTCTGTCGGGACCAGAACAGGTTAAGACATTGTTCAAGCTGCTTCAAAGCTAATCCGGTGGCTAACACGGGACTTTACCCATGTTTATCCATGTAGCGTTGCTGGTGGCCTTTAGCAATGGTTTCCTCCCCTTCGTGTATGTATCCCTGAGTGTTGGTGTGCTGGTTACCACATTGGTGATCCACAGTGGCGGCATCAAGCCGAGCAAAGCCTGGGCTTAGTGGGTGAACCGTTATGAAGCTTGCGCCTGCCTCGGCAGCAATGGCGTTCATGCTTACGCTGGTGGTCGCCTGTTCGCAGGATACTCAGCTTACCACCGCACCTTCGCCAGATAATCCAAAAACGGCGGTGGATCTGGCCGTGATGCCGGGTTATCTAGCCCCTCTGATCGAAGGCCCCTAGTCTCCCGACGGGCTTCAGGCGATCTTAGGGACCAGCGACCTCGGTGTCGGCACTAATCGAGTAGGCTTTGTTCTCACATCTCGCCACGGATTAGTAACAGTGCCTGTTTCTACAGTGTCGTCACGGTATCTTGCGGATGGCGGGTCCTCCGGTGCAGCGAAGGAAACGACTGTCGCAGAGTACCGTCCATGGCCCTATGGTAGACGTGGCCTCTATACCACCATCTTAACCTTTGACAGGCCGGGGAGCTGGGCCATGGATATTGGTGTAGAGGACTCAGATGGCTCCGTGTCGAGATCCCAGCTCTTTTTTGAGGTTGAGGAGACTGCTTTAGCACCGTCGGTTGGCTCAGCGGCGGTGAGGAGCAGGAACAAGACCCTCGGTGATGTCGAGAGGTTTGCCGAACTAACCACAGGGTCCCTGCATGACCCCGACCTTTATCAGACGACGATTGCCGAGGCGATAGAGACGGGTATGCCTACGGTAGTCGTATTTGCCAGCCCCGCTTTCTGCACCGATGCCGTCTGTGGCCCCCAAGTGGAGGTGCTGCAAGAGTTGAAGAATAGGTACAAGGGACAAGCGAACTTCATCCACGTGGACTTTTACGATAACCCTGACGAGATTCAGGGAGATCTAGAGAGGGCGCGGCTCTCTCCAACGGTGCGCGAGTGGAGGTTGCCGAGCATCGAATGGACATTTGTGATCGACAGGGAGGGCATTGTGTCGGCCAGGTTTGAGGCCTTCGCTACTATTGATGAACTAGAGGCGGCCCTCATGCGAGTCGGGTGAGATTAATTGTTCAAATGAGAACTCAGTCTTGGCTCCAGCAGCCCTGTCTGGGCGAGTCTGATAGGGGTTGATGATGCGCCGCCGATTTTTCCAAGGAGATGGGACAAACCTGAGGGCTGTTATTTTCCGAATGGCTAGAATTGGAAAGCTAGCTTGATCGGCGTACTGTTACACCGCCGACAGCGGGTGAGCCTCGAAGAAGTCCCACATCAGGTCGTTAGCGCTGATCTCGTGGGTAGCGGTGCCGAAGTTCGGCAGCGGAAGGTCGAACGTGGCGTCCGGCCACTGGTGTCCGCCACCATCGATGGCATACAGCTCAACTGTCGCGCCTTCGTCGCATTCCTCATAACGAACTAACCGAGCGTTCTGGGTTACTTGCTCCTCCATTGGCACGCTGGCGCAGCCGTTGTGCGCAGCCCAGCCCGGGATATATTCGTCCTCGATAGACCGCCGCACCTCATCACCCTCGAACATGTCGGCGGTCCCGTGGAAGGCGATGACGGGGACCGGCCGCGTTGAGAGGCAGCCCGGCTCGGGTAGATCAGGAGAAAAAAGGGGAAAGTACACTCCCGCGACGGGCGCGATGGCCGCGATGCGATCGAAGAGGTCGCAGGCAAGTCGTACCGACAGCTCTCCGCCGTTTGAGAAGCCCGTAGAGAAGACACGCGCAGAGTCGATGCAGAGCTCCGCCTCCAGTGCGTCCAGCAGGTCATCGATGAACGCGACGTGGTCTGGATCACCGGTTTCAAGTCCAAGCCAGGGGGCGTTCCAGTGCGGTTCGGGGATGTTCCTCGTCGCCAGGCCCTGGGGCATCACGGCGATGAATTCCGCTTGGTCGGCCTTCGCGGGCAGGCCGGTGTACTCTGCAATCTCTTTGGCGTTGCCGCCCCAGCCGTGGAAGAGCAGGACCAGCGGTGTGGCGTCGGCGCCGCCAGTGTCACTATACGACGGCGGGATGTGCAGGATGTACCTCCTCGTCAGCCCGCCGGAGTCGATCGTCTCATCGAAGTCGCCGGCAGCCTGCGGGCGAGCAGGATCGCAGCTAGTCGGTGTAGCGGGCGCAGGCTCCGGTGTCGGCGTGGTAGCGGCCGTCGGTGTTGGCGTTGGGGTAAGAGTAGGCTGGCCGCAGGCCTCAAGAAGCAATACACTCAAGGCAACGAGGAACTGCAAACGCAAGACTGCTCGCATGGGAAAATCATAGGGAGATCGGCAATCAACCGCAACCTCTAGGACCGTGCTCACTCGATTCGATGATTACATTACTGGACTTGCCCAAAGGCCAGGAAGGACAAGTCTTTGCGAGTGCCAGGCCTAGGCCGCGACAAGCACCAGATCCCTTCGTGTCAGGTTGGGACTAAGCCTTGGCTTGTCTCTAGCTCACGAGGATCATGACGTTCCCCTCAGGATCAGAGAACGTCGCGGTGGTATAGCCTGACCGAACCTGGTGAGTTTCTTCGATTGTCTTGCCGCCGAGGCTCTTGGCTTTGCCCAGATACGCCTGTACGTCATCCACCCGGACACGAATGGCAATCTGGCCGCTTCCTTTTGGGTCGTGGCTCACATGGATACCCCCGCTGACGCTCTTACCGGCCCTGGTCTTGAGCGTCTGAACGTGCCCGCCGGCGGGGTCGATCTCCCAGTCGAAAAGATCAGCGTAAAAATGCTGAAGCTTCTCAGGACTACTTGTGTCTATCTGCCACAACACGAAATCATTAGCCATGATGAGCCTCCTCCAAGGGAATCTCCAGGGTTCAGATGGTACTCTACGCCTCCCCAGGAGCATTCACCAGCCCTCAACGTCCTTCGTTATTTCGGGACGAGACACCACCCACCAAGAGGTCCGGGAGTGGAAAGTCAGCCTCAGTCACCACCCCTACGCCGCCACCAGGACCGGTTGCTTGCGTTTCAGGTGTAGTTCGAGAGGACTCCCCAGCCCCCTACCCTTTTGGAGCCACCTGATTTATCCTTCCACGGTGACTGCCCAGTCCGTTTTGAGACCCGGCTCAAGAAGGCAGCCGGCTTAGGACACGGTCTTCAAACCGATCATGCCCTCGGAAAGTTGAGGGGATTACTGATGGAACGTCCCATCTTCAAGCCAGTTGGCACACGGGTTGAGAAGCTCGATACTCCGGCCCTGGCGGTTGACTTGTCCATCTTGGAGCGGAACATCGAGAGCCTGCATGCGTTCTTCCGCCAGAGCGCAGCCAAGGTGCGTCCCCATGTTGAATCGCACAGGTGCCCCACCATTGCCCAAAAGCAAATTGCGGCTGGAGGTACCGTGGGCGGCATCTGTGTCACCACGGTCGGGCAGGCGGAGGTATTCGTAGAGAGGGGCTTCGCAGACATCTTCATTGCCAGCGAAGTGGTAACGCGGCAGAAGATCGTTCGCCTTTGCGCGTTGGCGCGTCGCGCCAGGATCACGGTCGCCGTTGACAATCCCAGGAACGTTACCGATCTGTCCGAGGCAGCATCAGCAAGTAGCGTGACTTTGAGTGCGGTGGTGGACATCAACACACGGCTGAACCGCTGTGGCGTCGAGCCCGGCCAGCCTGCGGTCGACCTGGCCAGCACGGTAGCCAGGCAACCAAACCTGGGATTGGCTGGGCTTATGACTTACGAGGGCACTATCCTGGCAGAGGACCACGACAGACTGGCTGCCGAGTCCCGGAAGTGCGTGCAGAAGGTGCTCGATACCAGGGAAATGGTAGAGACGGCCGGTATGGAGGTGAGGGTGGTAGCCGCGGGCGGCACCCACAACTACGAGATAGTGGGCGACATGGCTGGCGTGACTGAGGTGCATGCTGGATCGTACGCCTTGATGGACGGGCGCTACCTTGAGCACCGACCCCAGTTCCAGCCCGCCGCCAGGGTGATGGCCACGGTCACCAGCCGCCCCGAGCCCGGCGTGGCCATAACTGACTTGGGCCAAAAGGCCATCGGGGCTGATACCGGCTTACCGATGGCGGACGGGATTGCGGGCGCTGCAGTCATCGGCCTCAGCGCAGAGCACGGCATTCTGAGGCTGGAAGGGAATGCAGACGACCAGCCCGACCTGGGTGACAAGGTGTGGCTGGTGCCCTGGGACGGTGGCACCTGCGCCAACCTTCACGACTACATCCACGCCGTCCGCGATGGCAGGCTGGAGGCGGTATGGGAAGTCGCCGCCCGGGGAAGGTATCGCTAGGTGGCGAGTGGATTCGACGCTCTACCCACGCGAAGCTCAGAACGGGCTAGGGAGGAACAGGATGGAAAGCTATGGGCCCTTGATCGGAACCCCGATGAACGAGTTGGACACGCCGTGCCTGCTCGTTGACCTGGACGCCCTGGAGCACAATCTGGGAACCGTCGCGGACGCCTATCGGGAAACGGCGTGCAAGATGCGGCCCCACGTCAAGAACACCAAGTGTCCCATAATAGCCCACATGCAGATTCGGGCAGGCGGGACTGAAGGAGGCGTGTGCACCGCCAAGGTTGCCGAGGCTGAGGTAATGGTCGAAGGTGGCATATTCGATATCCTGATCCCCAACCAGGTCGTGACCGAGGACAAAATGGCCCGGCTCTGCTCCCTGGCCAAGCGTGCCAATATGACGGTGGCAATTGACGACCCGCGCAACCTCCGCGCTCTATCGGACACGGCCCAGCGACACGGCGTGACCATTGGCGTTGTAGTGGAGGTAAACACATCAATGCGGAGAGCGGGTATAAGGGAGGTTGAGCGTGGAGTGGAGCTGGCCAAGCTTGCCCAGGGGCTGTCCTGCGTGGTGTTCAAGGGCGTCATGAGTCACCAGACTCTCCCCGGCAAGCCCGATAGGGAGACTCGGTTCATAGAGGGGCGAAGGTATGTCCAAATGTGCCTGGACGTGAAGGACGTCATCGAGTCGGCCGGCATATCAGTGGAGGTGGTATCCACCGGCGAGACGTGGACCTACGATGTCGCGCGGACGATGCCGGGCGTGACAGAGGTGGAAGGTGGGACCTATGCCCTCATGTCCCACTCTTATGACTATATGACCGATTTCCAGATAGCGGCAAAAGTCTTGGGAACGGTCATCAGCGCGCCACGTCCGGGAGCAGCGGTTGGGGACGTGGGTAGCCGGGCCCTGGCCTCGCCAAGAGGGGTATTGCCCGAGGTCGAGGGCATGCCGGGAGTCACGGTGGAGGTGCTTCATGAGGAACACATCGTCTTGCACACGAAAGGCCCGGCACGGCTGGAGCTTGGTGACAAGTTTCTGCTAATCAGTGGCCAGCAGGACATGCTAGTCAACCGTTGGGACCAGTACGTTGCCGTGCGCAACGGTGTGGTTGAGGCGGTGTGGGACATCCCGGGACGCGGCTGCTATCACTAGCGCTTTGCCCTAACACTACGTTGCCGTCCTCGGTTCGACGGCCCCTTAAAGGAGGCAACCCTTTGGAATACCGTAGACTCGGCAATTCAGGGCTACAGGTTTCCGCCATAGGTCTGGGCACCAACAACTTCGGGGCTAGGATTGAAGAGCAACCCTCCGTCGATGTCGTGCGCCAATGTGTCGAAGTAGGCATCAACTTCATCGATACCGCCAACAGCTACAGTGGGACCCTCTCAGAGCAATACATCGGCAAGGCCATCAGTAGCATCCGTGATAAAGTAGTCATAGCCACCAAGGTGTATGCGCGCATGGGGGACGGCCCCAACCAGATGGGGGCATCTCGCCTGCATATCATGCATGAGGTGGAGAGCAGCCTCAGGCGGCTCCAAACCGACTACATCGACCTCTACCAGATGCACTATTGGGACCCTCATACCCCCATTGAGGAGACCCCCCGGGCCCTGGACGACCTGGTGCGCCAGGGCAAGGTACGGTACATCGGCTGCTCTAACTACACGGCGTGGCAGGTGTGCGAGGCGGTGTGGACCTCCCGTACGCTTAATCTTGAGCCCTTCGTCAGCGTCCAACCCCACTGGAACATGGTGAACCGGGGCATCGAACGGGAGCTTGTCCCTTTCTGCAGGCCTACGACATGGGCATCCTTTGCTATTTTCCCCTTGCCGGTGGGTTTCTCACTGGAAAGTACCGTCGCGGAGAGTCTGCTCCAGAGGGCAGTCGCTTCTATGGTGAGGACCGGCTTCAGCAGCTCATATCCAGGTACGGAAACACGTTGACCTTGGGGCACCGGGAATCGCTGATTGCGTTGACTCAAGAGCAAATCCTAAGCGAGTCTAACTTCCACCGCCTCAGAGAGATCGAGCAGTTCGCGGAGGAACGGGGGCATGCGACGGCGGAGCTGGCCATTGCGTGGCTACTTTACAATTCCGCGGTGAGCAGCGTTATCACCGGGGCCACCAACCCCGAGCAGGTGGTGGCCAACACCGGAGCCGCCAACTGGCACTTGACGGCCGAAGAATATGGAGGAGCTGAACGCGGTCCTCTCAGGCCGCTTTTGAACATTGAGTACCCGATCCTATAACCGAGCGGCCAGAAGAGGAAAGTCACCGCGGTTCACTGCGCTACGCGGCGACTAGCACCGGATGCTAGCGTTTCAGGTGTAGCTCGACTCCCGGGCCAGGGCCCCTGCCCTGTTTGAGCGCCCGACTTGCCCTTTCTCCCGGGCTCGATGTCAGGCACACCATCCAGAAGACCTGTACAGTGCAGCTAGCTTTCCCAAGTCTTGAACTTGGGATATGGTAGGCCAGTGATGAGTCAACAGCGACCAGGCAGGTGCCGTGTATTGGAGCATGTTGCCGATGCGGGCCAACTATGACCCTTCGAATGATTGGAGTGGACCTTAGCGTGGATCAAGGAGGTAGCCCATGACCTGGGAGATTGAGCCAGCTCGTACAAGTGTCGAGTTCTCCGTGCGGGACAGGGTTGTGATCAACTTGAAGGGGCGTTTCAACCATGTCAGCGGTACTATTGACTTGGACGAGGAAGAGCTCACCCACACGACCATTTCTGTGGAGATTGAAGTCGCTAGCATCTACACCGCCAATGAACGCCGGGACGGAGTGCTGCGTGGACCAGACTATTTCGATGCTGAGACTTTCCCCCGGATAACGTACACAAGTCGGCGAATCGAGGGGCAAGGTGGCCAATACCGGGTCATCGGCGACATGACCATCAAGGATGTAACTAGAGAAGTAGTGTTGGACTGCCATTTTCTGGGACTAGCCACAGACCTTCGGGGAAGGACTCGGGCCGGTTTTAGCGCTGAGGCAACCATCAATCGCAAAGACTTTGGAGTGATTGGAGTCCCGGAACACCAGGTAGGTGACAGCGTGAAACTCCTCCTCGAAGTAGCCGCAGCCAAGCAGCAACAAGCTGCGATACCGTAATCTGCCAGGGGTGCTCGGCACAGGGCCAATCCCGACGGATGAAGAGGGAATATCAGTATCCATTAGTTCCTATGGTTTCGTCATTGCGATCGTGACCCGCTGGTCGTACCGGTCTACGCGTGGCTCTACATCACGTCCAATCCCACAGCTTTTATTGTGCAGTTCCTCACGGTATTTCCCCTTACGGCCCCAGTGGTGGTAATAGAACGGCTAGCTGTAGGAGCTATTGGGCCCTGGGAGGTTACCTCAGCTCAGCCCAGCGTGTAGGGTGGACGAAGTGTGACTTTCCAAACGAAATTGTGACACATTCGGGGACAAGACGCTACCCGCCAATGGCTTGCTGGGGACGAGGTAACTATCAATGGAAACTTCTGCGTTGACGCCGATCGCATCTGGTACCATATCCATGATTTGACCTCGCAACCGACTGAAAGTCAGGCTCGGAATCGGCTCCGCACGTTTGATGCATTGTCCAATGGAGGCTATCGCCGCCTTTGGTCGGGCACTTGGCTCTGGTATACGCCGCGCGCAATGGAGCAGATCGTACTTTCATGGCTAGTTCTGGAGCTTACCGACTCGCCATTTATGGTCTCACTTGTGGGATTCAGCCGGATGATCCCCATGTTCCTGTTCGGATTCGCGGCCGGAAGCCTAGCGGACAGATTCTCTAAAAAGCGATTGATGGTGGCAGCCCAACTAGTCACGTTCGCCACCTACTCCATAATGACGGCCATCTTTGTCGGGGGGGCCATCCAGACTTGGCATGCCTTGCTAGCCATATTCATCACTGGTACTGCGTTCGCCGTAGATTTTGCCGCGAGAAGGGCGTTCCTCTCTGAGATCCTTGAGGAGGACAAACTTGTAAATGCGGTCTCTTTGGACATTGTCGTGCTTACCGCCAGTCAGTTGCTCGGGCCGTTAGTCGCAGGATTGCTAATAGACCTTTTAGACTTTCGAGGTACCTACATGGTGATGCTCATAGCCATGACCGGAGCTCTGGCTCTTGTGGGCGGCGTGCGCGCTCAACGCACGGGTCTCCAGCCTTCAACACGGCCAAAGGCTCTCCGGCAACTCCGTGAAGCTGTCAGGATAGCTCGCAGGAACGGTGTTGTCTGGGCCGTTCTCCTAGTCACTATCAGTCTCAATTTCGTTGCAGGTCCATTTATGCAGATGGTGCCGGTAATAGCGCGAGATACTCTCGGAGCCAACTCCACCCAGTATGGGATTCTTGCCGGAGCGACGGGAGTCGGGGCGCTGGCGGGATCATTGGCGATCGCAACGCTTGCACCCCAAAAGCAGGGCAACATATTCGCGTTGGGGGCAGCATTCACGTGTCTAGGGGTGTTCTTCTTCGCTCTGTCCGCCTCTTATGTGGTTTCCCTAGCCATCATGATAGGTATTGGCGTCGCAATGTCAGGTTTTGGGACCATGCAGATAGCCCTGGTGCTGAAGGCCACGTCCCCTGAGCTCAGAGGACGAGCTTTGGGTGCGGTTTCACTCGGGATTGGCTCTGCTCCTTTTGGGATCATGCTGGTCGGTCGATTGGCAGAGTCCTTTAGTCCGCAGGCGGCCCTTGGTTGGACAGCTGTATTAGGCTTCACGACGATTCTGATTTTCTGGTGGAAAGTCCCTGAACTAAGGGACCGGTGACAGTTCAGGAACAGCATCAAATTAGCCGGTTCCTACGTGTCATCCAGCCCAACAATTACTCCATTGGGGGCACACGCAGCCGGTCGTCTATCAAGCCCAATTTGCCGAAAGGCCAGGAAGAGAAAGTTCAACGGGAATTTCCGTAGCAGGATGCCGCTGGCGCGACGACGGGACTGGCTGGATAGGGGTGAGCCCACCCGCCTCATGATCCGCTTAGATCAGCCTCCCATCTGCGAAAGGCTAATCGCCTGACCGTGACACCGTAATCGACGAAGCCACAACGTCGGCAGGCCAGCCCTCCAGCACTTGGACTCGGGCTGCGGAAGCCCAATGGACGGCCACTCCCACCAGCAGGTCCATCTCTGACCTCAGCGTGATTACTGCATCTTCTGTGGGGTACGGGTGGTCGAAAGCCAAGAGGCCGGTGTCGCCGTCAAGCTGCATGTTCTGGAAGATGTTGAAAGGGGCCGGGATATCCCGGACAGGGATGCGCCAGGGCTTTAGGGCATCGCTCAGGTTTTCACGGCATGCGCGGGCGGGGATATCTTCCCACCGCCTCCAATGCAGGGGATACGGGGTGTTTTCGTAGCCCCTGGTGGTAACGGGGCCCTCATGCTTAAACAGCAACTCCAGACTCTTGCGGGTGCACAGCCCTATCTGGAGGTCGTGGTGCCACTTCCACGTATCCTCGACGATGGTCAGCATGATGGTGTTGTCCTTCGTAAACAGCCAGTTCCCCTGGGTAGGATTAAGCTGCCGGTTGTTGTTTCTGGACCTGGCCTGGTCGAAGCGTTCCTTGGGATTGTGGAGGTTAAAGGCGACGAAGGCCACGGTGGACCTGCCGGATATCCGTATGAACCAGCCCTTCTTCACTTCAAGCGCGATGGCCATTCCGTCATCACTGGCGGGCAGTTCATGGTCAAGCAAGACCTGCCGGCGAGCTAGCTGGTCCAGAGGGTACGTTCCTGACGGGTTTCTTTCCAATGGGACTTCCCTTGTTCCGAGTGGTTGTCCTGTCATGGCGTTATCACCCTTCATAAATTTGGATGTGATACGGCTCCACCCTGCCTACGTCGTTGGCACCGGAGACCAGCAGGTTCATCTCCGCCCGCATCTCGGTGTAGAACCACTCTTCGGGAGAGGAGGGGTCTTTATGGTCGCTCCACAGCTGGCCAGTCTCGCCGTTGATGCGCATATTCTGGAAGAGGTTCAGAGGGCTGGGGACATCCCAGGGGTCGATACCCCAGGGCTCGACGGCGTTCGAGATGTTCTCCCAGCAGCCGCGAGGGAGTAACTCTTCCCAGTCCCGGTACCGCGAGGGCGAGCCTTCCACACCCCAGGTGTTGTCTTTTGAGAGGCCCTGGAACTTGGTCTCATGGCGTTTGCGACTGCACGTCCCTTTCTGCATATCGTGGTGATAAGGGAAGGACTGGTCCACAATGGTGAGCATCACATTGTCCTCGTTGGAATAGAGGGCATCGCCCGTGGCTAGAAAGACCTTCATCTGGTTGGTCTTGGACCTAGACTGGTCAAGGCGCTCGTTCAAGTCATCAAGATTGTAAGCAACGAAATCTACCGTATGGCGCGCAAGCACGCGGATATACTGCCCTTTCTGAAGCTCCCATGCACCGCCGGTTAAGTATGGGACCTCGTCCTGCAACACTAGCCTTCGCTCCTTCACCACGGCGACACCTCCCTATCTTGGACTCATGGCCCCTTGGATTGCGTTGGCCCACATTGTATCGACGGTTGCCTTGGTAGGCAATGCGCATCTTCCTCACTTGATGCAGCCGGAGATCTATATAAGCAATGCCACGCTGACATCCGCCTCTTGCCTGGTTGGCTAGGCCGTGGGTTAGCAATGGCGGTCAAGAAAGTTCGTAATTCTCCTATAGCGTAGGAATGCCTAATGGAAAGTTTACGGTGTTGGTCGCTACCTAGGAATGCCCTTGGTGGCGTCACACAAGGTTCATCGCCTCAGCGTCCGGGTTCCGGTCCACCAAAGGCCTGGTGTAGCCGGTCAAGAAGTGCCTCCCCTTCATCGCCTAGCAGGAGCGCACCATAACGCTTGTGAAGACCTTGCTCCCAGCACTTCGCGAATAAGAGCTCGCGGAAGAACAGGTCATCCTTTGGGAAGGACCGGCGGGCGCTCTCGATGCGGCTAGCGGCGGGACCCGGTTGACGAGTCAGTAGGTAACCAGCGCCTTGCCCCAGCAATGTGGGAACGAGATGGAAATTCCTGTACTGGTACGATTCGGGGATCAACCCCCATCGATCGAGCAGGTCCGCTGCCGATGTCAGGTCGTCCATGGCCCCGTTCACAAGCGTGTTGAGCACAGCGTTGATCTCCCCCACGTTGACGGCCTCCGGCGGCGTAGCGCTACGCTGCTCGTCTTCGTACACGCGGAGGAGCCTGGCCATCAGCAGGAGGGCTTGACCACGGTAGTAGAGAGGGAGCGGGTGGGTCGGCGCTTGGGAAGCAGCCTCGGAGTAGAGGTCCCACGCACGGACTGGGTTGCATAGGCAGAGATGAGCGTCCCCCTCCTGGCATATGGCTCGAACGAAGCCGCCGCCTAGTTCTTGTCTGCTCAGGTTGACCGATTCCTGAGAGTACTTTAGGGCGGCGGGCCAATCTCCCAGGGAGAAAGAGCACCTGGCTGCCAGCCGGTACAGGTAGCCGTTCTTGCGCCCACCCTCTTTTTGCAGGGCCTTCCGAATCCTTCGAAGGGCTGCGTCCCACTCTCCCTGCTCGTGGGCCAAGAAGGTGCTCTGGGCCACGTCGTCCACCACAGTGGCAACGTCCAGTGCCCAACGTTCCACATCGTCCGCCAGGCGGTCCAGGTCCTGGGCGTCGGCCGCATTCTGGATACGGTGCGCTGGCAGGTCGAGCACCCAGGCCCCCAGCTTTACGGGGGAGTTGGTGGGAGAGATCCGGTTGAACGTCGTTGGGAAGGCATTGCGAATACGGTCAAGCTCATCCTTTGAGACCAGCTTGTCCAGCACGATTATCATCCCTACACCCGGCAGCTCACCCATGAAGCTTTCCGATCCCAAGTCCCCCATGGCATCTGACAGGTGTGATCGGACAAAGGAACGCCACTCCAGGTGGTGCAGCGTCTTGACAAGCCAGTTCTTGAGACGGTCTGACACCGCAGGATCGTACTCATCCGGGTCGGGGCCGTGGGCAGATAGCAGGAGCAGAGGTAGCCTCACGTCCCGCTGTAGTTGGGGAGTCTCACCCAATGCATCCGCCGTTCGCCTGAGCAGGTCGAGCAGCGCAGCTCTGAACTGTTCCTGATTCAGAACGTCGGAAGTGGCGATATCGGCCGATACATTGGCTGTGTGAATGGCGGCCCTCTGCCGTTCGATTATCTCTCCGATGATCCGACTGAACACGGTCAGTACCCGCACCTCGACCTCCAGCCGAGGCCCGTCAATATGGGGCAAGAGCATGTAGAGCGCGCCTATCGAGTGACCGGAGCTCAGGGCGATCGGCAGAGCCAGGGCCGAGTAACCCGGCGCACCGTTGTCATTCGACGACCTGCTCTCGAGATAGCGCATCTCCGGCCCAACGGACTCGATCAGCAGGGTCCAGGGGTCTTCGACGCTCTTCACGACAAGGGGTACGCCGACACGGCCCGCGTACCCGGCAAGCATCTCGAAGCTCTTAGGGGGGTCCCACAGTGAAGGCTCCCAGGGCCTGGATACCGAGCTCGCGAGCGCTCTTGCCACGCCGGATGAATGTGACGATTCGCTCACTTCGCACAGCGACCCCGGGTAGATAGTTTGGAGGAGCTGGGTTATCAGCCACAGCTGGAGATCGTCGGAGCTGCTGAGTCCCGGCACGGTGGCGGCCTCGAGCCTCGAAGACGCCTGGGTTCGGAGAAACTCCTCGAAGTCCAGGAATACGATATCGAGGATCCGGCCGACGAACTTCAGTGTCCCGCTGTCGGGAGATACCGCCGCTGGGCTCATGGTCCCCAGCATTAGCTCGTAGACCTCCCGCTCCGTCTGGACATGGATCCCGACGAAGTGCCTCGCGATCACCTCCGCTCTGGTGGGGAGCTGGTCTCGGTCCATGTACAGGACCTCGCGGAAGGGCGACAGTACCCAACACGAGGGAGGGGGGCGCTCCAGAATCGTTCGGTAGACATACTCATGGCGCGCGCTTCCGGCTGCGCTCTGAGGTGTCTCGCTGCCGTTTCGCCCGTGACGTTTCACGACAATGAGCAAGTTGGCGTGGTCCTTCACCTCGTGGAGGAGGGAGAACACGGCGGCCCCCAGAAGACGGGCCGTCAGGCGTCTCCGCAATCGCTTCAAGGCGATCTCTATGAGCCGGTTCCACACTCCGCCGTATCTGGGCTCCGGGCCCGGTGCGGGCTCCTGCCCTCCAATGACGGCATCCGTGGCCTCGCGGAACTTCACGCCTCTTGACCGCAGGAACATCACGGTCAGTGCGTCGGCTGTGGCCGGCAAGCTAAACTCTTCTTCGTTCCCTATGCCTCGCGCTCGAAGCCGGGCGATCAACCAGCGCCGCCCTCGCTCCCCCGCCATGCGTAGCACATTCCCGGTTCTAAAGGACGGGACGCCCGGGTATTTGGCGTCAAGCCAGTCGAAAGCCTCCTCGCGGATCTGAGACGCATGCTCCAGGTCTGGCGGAATCTCAGGGCTGAACACCTGCGTATCTAGGTTTCGCATCATTTTCTACGCCTCCTGCAACATCCGTAGCAGAAGCGACGCTATTTCTGTAACTGTAGACCGTCAGCGATAATGGGACACGTGAGAGGGGTAGAAAACCCGAGAGTCTGAGAGTGGTGTGAGCTCCTGAAGTGAGGGTAGAGTACCTCATGAAAGGAGCAGCGATGTCCCAGTCAGACGTCAGCAAGGCCGAGGCCGCCGATCAGCGGTCGGAGCAGACTAGGTCCTTCGTTCGACGAGTTAGAGCGGCTACCCGGCGCAAATACACCCCGGAAGAGAAGATCCGTATCGTGCTGGAGGGCTTCCGCCGCGAGGTCACCGTGAACGACCTGTGCCGGCGGGAGGGTATCAAGCCCCACTCCTACTACTCGTGGACCAAGGAGTTCATGGAGGCGGGCAGGGAGCGGCTGTCCCGTGACACGGTGCGCGATGCCACCCGGCAGGAGATCCAGGATCTCAAGCGGGAGAACGGCGAGCTCAAGCAGCTGGTAGCCGAGCTATCCCTCGAGGTCTACCGTCTGAAAAAAACGGCCATACCAATGCCCCAGAACGGCGTCGGTACCAGCGGATGAGCGCCGTTGAGAAGGCGACGGTCCTGGCCAGTGTAGCCGCATCACCGCTGGCCAAGCGTCGGGTGCTCAGAGACCTGGGTGTTCCCAAGAGCACCTACTATCGGTGGTTGATGCGACAACAACATCAACAAGGTCTCGAGGACCGACCTGGAGCCAGCGCTCCACCGTGGAACCGCCTTAGACCTCAGGAGGAACGGTCGATCCTGGAAGCGGCCAGGGAGATGCCGGAGCTAAGTAGCCGCCAGTTGGCAGCGTGGTCTACAGACAACCTGGCCTTCGCTGTATCCGAGTCCACTGTGTATCGCATCCTGTGCAGAGAAGGTCTTGTGAAGTCACCCGAGATGCAGCTCAAGGCCGGCAAAGAGTACCATCGCAAGACCAGCGGCCCTCACCAGATGTGGGCTACCGACGCCTCCTACTTCAAGGTGATCGGTTGGGGCTACTACTACCTGGTCACCGTGATGGACGACTACTCCCGCTTCATACTGGCCCACAAGCTCCAGCGGGACATGACCACCGACTCTCTCATCGAGGTGGTCCAAGAGGCCGTGGGCAAGACCGGCATGACTGAGGTCCCAGTGGCCGACCGGACCAGCCTGCTGAGCGATAACGGCTCAGGTTATGTCTCCCGTGGCTTCAGAGACTACCTGCACCTGGTGGGAATCAAGCACATTCTGGCCGCGCCGTTCCACCCTCAGACCAATGGCAAGCTCGAGCGCTATCACCAGAGTATCAAGCGGGACGTCAAACAGGTCCCCTACGAGATGCCTTCTGCCCTGGAAGCAGCAATCGCCGCCTTCGTGGCCTACTACAACTACCGACGCTATCACAAGGCGCTGGGCAACGTGACGCCCGCAGACATGCTCAACGGAAGGCGGGAGCAGATCCTCCAACGGAGAAAGGAGGTGCAGGTCCAGACGTTAGAACGGCGAAGACGCTACAACAAGACCCTCAGGGAGCTCCCACGCAGCTCTTCATAATAATAATCTTCTCGGGTCCTAATCTGTCCCACTTGTGCTGATTGCCAACACTCGCTCGGGTCCTGTCAAGGCGAAGTTTGACGGGGAAATGAGCAACGCCTATCATGCCGATTGTCGAAGGTCGCGGCCTATGGTAGAGCTAAGCACACCTGACCCTTATTACGTAACGCTGGCGCTTTGGCTGGCGAAGACGGGTATTCTGGTCCTGATCTCCAGTGTCCTGGCCTGGCTGGGCGTGCGGGCGATGGATGCGCTCACGCCGCTCCACGAGAGGCAGCGGATCGGCGAGAGCCCTGCTGCGACGGCGTGGTTCATCGCGGGTTTCTTCATCCTGATTGGACTGGTGATTCACGGCGGGGCCACTGCGCCCGGAGTAGTTGGGGGCCCCGTGTTGGAGAACCTCATCGATTTCCGGCGGCTCGGCCTGGTCGCCGCCAGCTTTGCTGTCAGCCTGCTCCTGCTGCTCGCGCTGTTTCTGGTGCTGGACAGAGCGACCCCCAAAATATCCTTCCTTCGCATTGAGGATGACCCGCAGGCGGTTGGGGTCTACATTTTCGGTTACCTGGTGTTCTTCGGACTGATACTCCATGCCGCTTTGAATTCGCCGCTGTAACGTGTGCTATGAATTTCAAGGCAGCGCTCACGACTCTCCTGGTTATCTTGGTCGCGGGCCTGTTGGTGCCCTCGTTGGCGGGAGCCGCGGCCTCTGAGCAGTTCTTCCGTCGGAACAGTGAGATCGTTGACGATTGGGGAGTCATCCGCACGCGTGCTGACGGCACGAGGGGGTTCTTGGGAGTGACTCGGACGGGCTTCGACCCGATCATAACGAGGGAGAGTCTGGGAGAGCGCGCAGACGTGGCCTGGCAGCTTGGAAAGGAGTTTGCTGGGAAGTACCCCGATAGAAACCAGCGTGCGGAGAGGATCTTCAGCTTTGTCAGGGACCGAGTGGTCTACACCTCCGACCGGGATCAGTTCGGTACGCCGGAGTTCGCTCAGAACGCCGACGAAGTGGCGGCGACCATTTCCGATAAGGGGGCGGCCCAGGGCGACTGCGAAGACAGCGCTGTGCTGTTGGCCGTCATGTACAGGGCCGCGGGCTACCGCTCCGCGATGGTGCTCGCACCCGGCCACGTGGCCACCGTGGTCCACTTGCCAGAATACAAGAAGGCGCCCCGAAAGCTGAGCCTTGCGGGAGAGGGGGGCTGGGTCTGGGCCGAGGCCACCGGTGCCACCAACCCACTGGGCTGGGTGCCCGAGGCGATGATAAGCGGGCAAATAGTAGCCCGCGAGGTGACGGCAGAGGCGTTGGAGGTTCAGGGGGATGGCACCAGTGAGGCAACGGTGGAGGAGGAGCGCCCCAAGGCTGGAGGCGGGGGTAGCTCCATCAGAGGGCTCTTCTTATTGGTCACGGTCGTCGGGCTTCTCTGGGTCATGGCCGGTGGCGGTGGCGTTACGGGCCGTCTAAGGGGACGGTAGAATCCATTTTCGCTGACGGTCCATACTGATTTTGCTTAAAGTGCCCCCTTGGCAAGTTCAGCTTGACTCGTGCTCTTCCAAGGTTACAGTCACCCTGTCTTCTTTCCTGACATCTTCTACTGACATCTTCTACTGACAGTTGAAATACAGTCCTAACCCATCAACCGCTTGATGATTCCCAGAAAAAACTGTGAACGGGAAGCTGCCGCGCCGTATTAGGATACGGCGAACTATTTGTCCGACCAGGTGGCTCTTGTTTGCCCGTGGCCCATAAGAGCCCCGGATACTACGCATGCGACATGGATCAAGCAATTGATGGGTCTGTCCCATTGCTGCTGTCGGGATAAAGCAACCGGATCTGCACGTCAAGACCAAACCCCTTCTATTTGGTTCGGGGCTAGTCTTCCACAAAGGCTACTACCCGGGCGAAGGCGGCCTCTCCTCCGACAAAGCGGAAGGGGAAGCACCCAATTGTACATCTGGTATTCAAAACCTCATCTATGTCGCCGCCAAGGTTCTCCACGTGCACAATTCCATGGGGAAATGGGAGCTTGTGCATGACATATAACTGCCGTGCCGGGAATACCTCCTGCAACTTGACCCCTTTTTTTGCCTCAAACTCGGCGACAATGTCTGGCCGAAGTTCGGCTATTTGCGTGTTCAAGGGATGGTCCCCGGACCCGCAGTCAACGCCCGTCCATTTGAGCTCCATTTCGACGAACCACTGGGCCAGTTCGACGGAGCCACCGGGGTGTCGGCAAAAGTAAGTCTCTTCGTTCTGATCCCGTTCTCCCTCGGCGAAGTGGTGAAATCCTGTGTGAATGAGCAGGATGTCTCCCTTGCGCACTTCAATTTTCTTAGTAATGTGATCTGGCTTGATAATGTCAAACTCGCCGACCTCGTCGCTGACATCCACGATGACACCCTCTCCGTACAGGCGCGACAACGGGATACTGGCGATGTCGTTGCCGCTGGGGATGATGTGCATCTCTGAATCCAAGTGGGTTCCCAGGTGGAGGGGCGCTTCTATCCACTGGCTTACAACGTTGGTCCGAGAGAAACGCTGTGTATAGTACATCCTGGGTGATGCGTACCCCATCCACGGTGGTGTATGAATAGACAATGGGTGCGTCAAATCAACTAGGCGTGTCATTACTACTTTCCTCCAAGATCACAGTGTCCGGAGCGCTCGCGCTAGCAGGCACCTGCCCGAACGTGGAGCTTGCTGTCCAAGAAAAGGCAGGACTGTTTGTCTGTGGCCGGGTCTGCAAGCAGCTTGACGAGCTCAACCCGAATGCTCTGCCACTCGTAAACTACGTCCCCTAACCTTTTCAGATCGGGGAGATAAGCCTCCGACATGTCATAACCGGTGCCATATCCTGCCGGGGCATCCTCACGGAATCGCACTGTGACGGGGTTGACAAGCACCTGTGCATGTCGGGCAAACGCACGCCGAGCTCGATAGATCTCCTCCAGGAGTGCGTCATACCGCTCGATAAGGCTAACCACGTGAGCTGAAGCATATACAAGCATGGTCCCACCTCCTGGATAGGACGTTAGCATGGCAGGGCGAACCCGTCCAGTACGAAACTTGAACACCAGCAACTAACCGGGCCAAGCTCACCGTCTAGGATAAGAAAGGCCTCAGTTAGAGATGGTCTTCCTCGGCACGAGCATGCCCGAACGAGACATTGGGGGGCAGTTTCACGGCGAGGACGCTGCCTTGGGTAGGGCTACCCTTTGACCGCCACATGCAATCCTTGGCGTCTAGGCTAGAGCGGTTCAAAGTTCAGCGTGTCAGGCGTATGCTACCGATACTGGGGACCAGGCGCTGGGACAACTTCCGCAGGTTTGATAATCGCAGTTGCGGACGGAAACTCCGGTGTCAGGTGTAGTAGTGGAATGGAATCTCCAGTAGAGGATTGAGGATGGGAGACGAGCACAGGGGCAGGGTTTCGCTTCACCGTGAGGGGCGGATCTTCTACGGCTGGTACATTGCCTTAGCCGGATCCGGCAGCAATTTTCTCATTCTCGGCATCACCCTCTTTGGCTTTGGGGTATTCATCGAACCGATTCGAGAGGAGTTTGGCTGGAGCGCACGTGCCATTGGGATAGGTTTTGCCATCAGAAGCTTTGAACAGGGCTTCTTATCCCCGATCACCGGCTATTTGATCGATCGCTTGGGCTCCCGGAGGATGGCCGTTGCAGGGGTAACCATCCTGAGTCTTGGGCTGCTCTTGTTCTCCCAAATCCAAAACCTGTGGCTTTACTACACGGCATCCCTGATTCTGGCCCTTGGCCAGAGTCTTGGAGCATTTACACCATTCAGCCTCGCTATTGTGAACTGGTTCTCCAGGAAGCGCGGCCGGGCAATGGGTCTGATGCACTCGGGTAACGGGTTGGGGTACGCTGCCGCGCTTATTTTGGCTGCGCTCATCGGTGCGTTTGGTTGGCGCGAGACTCTCATCATAGCGGCGGCGGCGGTTTTTACCTTCGGGATTCCTCTTGCCATGGTGCTCCGATCCCGTCCTGAGGCCTACGGGTATCTTCCCGATGGGGAAAGGATTGAGAAGGAGCACACAACTGTAGGCTATCCCGGCATTCAAGCGCAGCCAACTGCCAAAGCGGCAAGCTTGAGTACAGGAATGACGGTCAGTCAGGCCCTGCGGACCCCTGCTTTTTACTTGCTGGCCTTGAGCCACGCCATGGGAAGCGTGGCTCAGATCACGTGGATTGTGTTTCAGATCCCCCATCTAGAGAGCGCAGGTTTTTCTTTAGGTGCTGCCGGATTGTTCGTTGCCATCTACGGCGGCGTTCAGGTGGTTCTGCGGTTTGGAGCCGGCTGGCTGGGCGACGTCATTGGGCGACGGCGGATGTATATCGCAAGCTACCTACTGCAAGCTGTTGGTCTTTGGATCTTTTCTATGCTATCCCCGTCACGACTCTGGTTGCTGCCCGCCTACTACTTGACCTATGCATTGGGACATGCCAGTTGGATCGTTCTCGGACAAGCTGTGGTGGCTGATTATTTTGGAACGAAACGATTCGCTACCATCCGGGGGTTGGTTCAGACGATGCAAGTACCGGGCGGAGTGGCGGGCCCAATATTCGCTGGGTGGATGTTTGACCGCAATGGTACATATGCTATGGCTTTCGTAGTAGTTGCCATCATCTGTGCTACTGGCGCTATCTGGCTTCTCCTTATTCGCCGCCCCCAGTGGAACAACACTCCGAGCGCAGATCAACCGGCCTACCCCGCAGCCAGACCAGCAAAGCGCTAGAGAAACCCTCCAACTTCTATCAGATTTCCTTATTCATAGATGGCATTCGAGAATATTCAGGCCATTTCAGTGCACAGTTCCCATATATTACTGGGGTTGTCAGACTAGAACAGTATGATAGCGGTGGAGATTGTGCCACAGGTGAGTCGTCAAGGAGAGGCCGCACGCGGCTAACCGGCCTGGGCCTAAGCTCACCTCCCCGCTGGGCGGCCACACAGAATTCCGAACGACGACTCTGCTTAGCCTATGCCGTCCTCGTGGAGAAGGAGCCAGTGGAGAGGTCAGAGGAAAGACGGTATGAAGAAACGATGCACTCTCAGCTACGAATGTTGTAGCTGATGACCGCTCCAAAAGGCGACCCTTTTGGTGGAGACGGGGGGAGGGGAGTCGAACTACGCCTGAAACGCAAGATCCATTTGCTGGTGGCGGCGTGGGCTGTCTTGCCTTGTGAGGCCGCCCATAATTTGTCCGTGCAGCACCCCCTGGAACGGTGGCCTTAGTTATCGGCCGTGGTGACTGAATGGGATTCACGCTGGCGCGTGGTGTCCACTAGGTCTTCTATGGAATGACCGCCTTCGATCAGGTTCCAACTCACCATCCAATCGTAGGTCCGCTGAAACTCGTCGTCCGGAATAGTCGAGGGCTCGATGAACTGCAGTCGGCTCAGGGGGATATCCTCAGGCTTGAGGGCAGCGATCGCCGGATGGTCGTCGTCGTGCTTCAGGTAGTAACGAACGTATTTCCGCTTGTTTGCGTTAATTCGCCGCACCGTCTTGGTGACCGCCCGGTTGATAGCTGAATAAGTGACTGCATCTATCTCGTCTCCAGCGACCTCGGTGCCGTGATAAAAACTTTGGGTAATCACGCGGCATCCCACCTTCTCCGCGGCGCTGATCCACGGCTCCAGCAAGGTGGTGGCATCCACTTCCCTATTCATCAAAGAGTTATAACGGATGTATCGCTTGGCGCTGGTATCGCATACCGTGATCAGGTCCCTGGGCAGGAATCCCTCCAGCATTTGTAGAGCAGCGTAGTGAGACCCGTTGTGGAAGGGCACGGCGATGAGCTTATTGGCCAGTTGCTGGGGTGTATACACTTCAGACCAAGGAGGGACGACAATGGCACAACAAGCTACGGATGCTCGTCGCCCTATCTGACGGCCTCCCAGGGTGCCGTCCTGCGCTCGACGAAAGTTACCCCACTCACACGCCCAATAGAAATTCGCTTCCTGCTTCTGGTGGCGACTACCATGGCCTCTTAACGAGTTGACCTTATTCCAATCGTTTACCTCAGGATCGGTCCGGATCTCTTCGCCGCCAATGGCCATAAACTCTATCTGTAGGCCCTCTTCGTCAAAAAGGCCCTCATCCTTAGCCACTAACCAGGGCAGGTCAAAAACGGGGGAAGTGATTTCCGTGCGGATCTTTTGCAAGGATCGTACCTCCTTGTCGGTGCTGCTCAGCGTCTTATACATGCATGTACACCGACCTAAGTTCAGACCACTCTATTACGCTGGTGTCTCAACGTCAAGAAGCTCGTGGGCGATGGTGGTGGATATGGCATGGGCTAATGGATGAGATAATCCCGGCGATTCGCCTCCTCTCGGTCGCTGGCACCCACGACCAACTCCAATGTGAGCCAATGCGGCTGGCCCTGTGGAACACCGTTGCCTAATATCTTGACCCGGTGCGCCCTGGTCTCACTGGGCAGCGCCGATGACCGTTTCAGTCCAGATTTGGTGCACGCACTGATGATGGCATCATGCACGGATGGGTGATGTCGTCTCTGGATGGCAGGCTCATACTGGTTGGGCTGAGGTGTTTCGGAAGGGGAGTTTTACCACCTTACCTTCCACACGGACCTACAGCAGTCAGCGGCGACTTGGGCGGAGGCGAAGCTCAATGCGACATGACCGTTCAGACACGAATATCTACAATGGTATCAATGCGGCGATCCTTGTCACGATTGCTTGTGTGGCGGTGCTTGCAGCGGTGACTGTTCTTCCGAGTGCCGCTGGGCTGTCAGCAGTAGTGGTTCATTCAAGGGACGTGGAAACGGAGCCCCTGTTTCGGGACGTAACCTTCATCAAAGTCGTGAATCCCACCAACCTTGGCTGGTGGGACAGGATTGCTTACCGACTAGACTCACGCCTGGTCACTGACCGCATCATGCGCGTGGAGACGACCGAGTCCGGGTTCTCCTTTTATACGAAGGGGGAGTCCTTGCCGGTTGTCGAAGATATGGTCGTGGGAAAGGTAATGGGCAACATTCCGCACCTTGGTTTCCTGGTTAGCTTTGCGAATTCCATTCCTGGAAAGCTGTTCCTCATTTTCGGGTCGGCGATGATCATGTTGCTCATATGGGCCCGTCGCCAAGAGCGCCAACGGTTCCTTGCTTGTCAGGACGTGACGCAAGAGGTTAAGAAGGCCGAGCTTGCAAGACATGTCACCAAGTGGGCCGACAATCGGGAACGCTCCCCGCAGAGCTCTGGAGAAATGCACTACAGAATCACTCCACCACCGCTCCATCAGGCGGGGTATAAAGGTCACAGAGAAGTTGTGAGGTTGCCCCAGCGCCACATACAGTTGTTTCCATGACCGAGTTTGCGCTATATCTGATGTCACAGATAAAAGCTGCTAGGTCAGACGAAAGGTAGAAACGCGTCACACCAGGGAGGATAGGAGGCAGGAGAGCCCGCCCACTACTGCTCGGCAAGGACGCGGGCCTTCCCGCGACCCAGGCGATGGCGCTCGTCGTTGAGGAGGATGCGTTTGCGGAGGCGCGTATTCTTGGGCGTGACCTCCACGACTTCATCCTCCGCAATGAAGTCCAAAGCCTCCTCCAGGCTCATCAGCATCGGAGGAGTGAGCTTGACGGCTATGTCCGCCGTGGATGACCGTATGTTGGTCTGCTTCTTCTCTTTGCACACGTTGACCACCAGGTCGTCATCACGAGCATGTAGCCCAACGACCATGCCCTCATAGACTGAGACGCCGGGCTCAATGAAGGTCAACCCCCGTTGTTGGGCGTTATTCAGTCCGTAGGTCAGTGCAACGCCAGTCTCGGCGGCGACGAGAGCTCCCGATCGAGTGGACTTCACTGTGCCCTTCAGCGGCTCGTATCCCATGAAGATGCTGTTCATCTCTCCATTTCCCCTGGTCGTCTTCAGGAAAAAGCTCCGAAAGCCGATGAGTCCGCGCGTTGGAATCTCAAATTCCAGTCGCACTTGTCCCTGGCTATCACCGCGCATATCCGTCATCCGTGCCAACCGAGAGGAGAGGTTCTCTATCAACAACCCAACGCTCTCTTCGCCTACATCCATGACCAGTAGTTCATACGGCTCCTGCTTCCGCCCATCCGTGACCTTGACAATAGCTTCCGGCTTGGAAACTTGGAACTCATAGCCCTCCCGGCGCATCGTCTCTATGAGGATGGCCAGGTGTAGCTCACCGCGTCCCGAGACCAGGAACGTCTCGGCGCTGTCCGTGTCCTGCACACGCAGGCCCACATTGGTCTGGAGTTCATCAGAGAGGCGCTTTTGCAGCTGCCTCGAGTTCACATACCGTCCATCCAACCCGGCGAAGGGCGATGTATTCACCCCAAAGGTCATCTGGACGGTCGGTTGGCCGATGTCGATGCAGGGCAACTCCTCCGGTTCATCCGCCGCGGCTATAGTGTCGCTGATGGCCACCTGCTCAAGCCCAGCAAGCGCCACGATCTCCCCCGCCTCCGCTCTGCCTACCTCTACCCGCGAGAGCCCCTCATAGACGAAGAGCTTGGCCACCTTGTGGATGGTTATGATGCCACCCCGCGCTATACGGGCCACCGCGTCTCCCACCGATACGTTCCCCCGGGCAATGCGTCCCACCGCAATCTGTCCCAGGTGATTGTCATAGCTCAGCGCGGCCACCAAAAGTTGGAAGCCGCCGTGAACGTCGCCGGTGGGCGGTGGTATATGCTTCAAGATGGCCCTGAAGAGAGGCGCCATGCTGCTTGGCTGGTCTTTCAGGTTGGCCAAGGCGTACCCCGTCTTGGCATCGGTATAGAGGAAGGGGAAGCTCAACTGCTCGGCATCCGTGGCCAACTCCAGGAAGAGCTCCTCTACCATATCGGCAACCTCCGCCGGGCGGGCGAAGGGCCGGTCGATCTTGTTGATGACGACAATGGGCTTGAGGTGCTTCTGGAGGGCATGACGTAGCACGAAGCGTGTTTGGGGCATCGGGCCATCCACGGCGTCGATGACGAGAAGGCACCCATCGGCCATGTTCAGAACCCGCTCAACCTCGCCACTGAAGTCGGCATGGCCGGGCGTGTCGATGATGTTGATCTTCACCCCCAAATAAGATATGGCGGTGTTCTTGGCCAGAATGGTCATGCCCTTTTCTCGTTCCAGCTCGTTGCTGTCGAGGATCAGCTCGCCGACCAACTCCTTCTTACTCAAAACATGGCTCTGCTTGAGCATGGCATCCACCAGAGTGGTCTTGCCGTGGTCCACGTGAGCAATGATGGCGATATTCCTGATGTCTTTGGGCATGGCTACCTTGGCCGGAGCACAAAAACTGGCCCCAAAGGGCCAGTGTACTGGGAAAGATTATAGCATGGTCCGAACACGGACGGGCTCGTGACGGTCAATGCACGCACACCACGGATGGCTTTGGGAGCTAGGAGCAACCGTGATGGCTGTCAACGTGGACGTCCACACTCTGGCAATTCCTTCTGTATATGGTATATCCATGTGCGAGGCGTAGTGTGACCCGCCCTGAAGAACTGGCCCATATCTCATGTGAGGCAAACTGAGCCAAGAAGGGTGGGCCTATGCCCAGGAAGAAGAACACAGCGGAGGAGATCATCGGCAAGCTGTGGGAGGCCTAGCTGTGAGGGTCCTCAATGCCATCCAGGATGATGTAGAGAGGCAGGTCGTCGCTTTGCCTGGAGTCTTCCAGCAGGTGTTCCAAGTCCACGTACTCTTTGACGGCGACCATGGCGAGAACGCCCTGCGTATGCCCAGTAGGGCTGAGCTTCTGGATGAGCCGCGAGTCAACGTACTCCACCACGATGGCGCTCGGCCTTCAGTGTCTTCGCTATATTGGTGTGGCGTGGCTCTTGGATCAGCATGAGGGCACGCCGGCGCAATAATGAGTTGACGACGATGCCTGCCCCGCCTGCTGCCAGCATGGTAGGAACACCAACGACGCTACCGGCCGTGCCCATGACAAAGCCACCAATCCAAACGAACGATATCGCCAAGCTATGCAGGCTTACTGCGCGTCCTCTGAGGTTGGGCGGGGCCACGAGCTGCATCAGTGCCCCAAGGGTAAGGTCATACGCGTTAAGGAAGGCCATTGTCGCCATGGCGAGGAAGACTGATAGTAGAAGCGACTGGGATAATGAAAATCCTATCAGGGCAACTCCGGCAATGAGAGCGTTGAAGAAGATGACGCGAGGTTTGTTCTTAGAGTCGCCTTTGGCGGCCATGACGAGGTTTGCGATCAACATTCCCGCACCCACGCCGGCTTGGAGGAAGCCCAGGCCGATACCCCCTACCTCAAGTACGACCTTGGCCATCACGGGGATCATGGCCAGGAACGCGAAACCTAATCCCTCCATGGCCATGCTGATCGTAAATAGTGTACGGAGCGGTTGGTCCTTCGCCGCATATTTTGCCCCATCCACCGTTTGCTGGATCAGGCTGGCGCTGGAACGCTCGACCGTTCCCTTAACCCCAATCAGGACGAGGAACGGCAATCCGACAACAAGGTTTATGGCGATGAATCCGTAAGAGGCCCAGAGCCCAACCCATTCGATCAGCGCTCCCGCAACCAGAGCGCCCAGGATCATCATTGGCGTGCCGGAGATGCGCCATAGGGAGGCCCCATTCACGAGTTGCTGGGGCCCAACCAGATCATAAATGAAGCGGTTGGCAGCGGTGAACCGCATGGCCCTCAGGCAGCCCATTATGAACGCCAACGCGATCGCCATCCACAGCATTGCAATGTCAAGGAAGATAGCGATAGTCAGACCCCAGGCAATCAGAGCGCTCGCTGTACCCTCCAGCAGGAGCAGGTTTCTGCGCTGGAACCGGTCCACAATAGCACCAGCCAGCATTGAGGAGATGAACTGTCCAATCCCAAGTGTCAACGCAAAGATGCCGACCCAGATTTCTGAGTCGTTCGATAGCTCGAGTATGAGCCACCCATGGACCGCAACCCGGACAGACATGTCTACCGCAGCGAGACTACTGTGGAGGCTGAACAGCCGGAATCCGGGCTCGTTAAGCGAGGCCAAGATCCTCGGCTGCTTTGTGAGCCGCGAGGCATCGCTATCGCCTTGCATCGTGTTCCCCATGCCTTAGTTCACCACGTCGCCATGACCTCGTAACGTCGTGACGCCCATAGCGCCATAACACTTTCACTGTATTTATATACTAAATATAATCGGTCAGGGACTTGTGGGCGTTTTCCAAGAGGACGTCCCTATCCAAAAAGAATGGCATCATCTTTATTTCCTAGGATGTGCTCTACCGTCTCCTCAATACTAAGCTGGGAAGAGTCGACCCAGAGGCCCATTCCACTCAGCTCACGCGACATCACCGGTTGCAGATGGCCCCATGTCTTGAATGCCTTGGGCTTCCGCTTTGACACGACATCAGTGGTTGCGGCCAGGACCACCAGGAGGGATGCCAGATCTCTCAGCTCCGCTTGATATTGTTTCAGCTGCGCAAGCGTGGGGATAACCCAATCGACGATAGGGATAAACCCTGCCTCACTGAACGACCGGGCCAACAAACACTGAAGATGAACATTCAATCGTATTTGGCGCCCCGCCTCGTTGGTCGGCTCATCACCTGGCCATGCGGCACCCGTCACGACCATATCTTGCAACTGGTCCCCATCGACGTGAACGCCCCTTTCGAATCGCGAAGCTAGCGCTCGAGCGACGGTCGTCTTCCCGACTCCGGGGATTCCAGTGATGAGCCAGACTTCATTCATGGCATTTGTACCGTTCTTGCAGGATCAGTGCTGATAGCTTACCATCTGCCCGCAGGTTGAGCGATGAACGAGAGCCCACCCATCAAGTCCAACACCGATCGCTTTGGAATCAGCAATCGGGTATGCCACCTGTTGGCGTGTGGGAGAAGGTTGACGTGACTACTTTGGTGACCGGAGGATCGGGCTTTATCGGAGTTAACATCGTTAAGTCTCTAGCGCAGCGCAACCATAGGGTAGTCTCCTTCGATCTCGTGTCGCCTGATGAGCTGGTCAACAGATACCTGGAGCCGTGGAAAGATCAGGTAATCCATGTCCAAGGAGATATCCTCGATAGGACCAGTCTTGATCAACTTACAGCGCACGGCATTACCCACATCGTGCACGCAGCTGTGTTCACTGGAATTCTCCCTGAGATTGAAGTACGGCAAAGCCACTCAATCGTGGACATCAACGTGATGGGGACCACGAACTTACTCGAGCTAGCCCGCCAGCTTCCCACAGAGCGGTTCCTCTATGTGAGCTCAGGGTCTGTATATGGTCAAGAGCAGAAGCCCGGTGAGGTGCTTCAGGAGGACGGTCCGCTCTATCCGCGCAGCCTGTACGCAGCCACCAAATATGCAAGTGAGCTGCTGACTCGAAGGTACGGAGAGCTTCATGGCTTTCAAACCGTCAGCGTCCGTCTTGGTGGGCCCTACGGTCCCATGGAACGTGTTTCCGGCCATCGCGCCAACCAGTCCATACTCAAAGAGTGGACGGGCAATGCAATACGAGCGGAGCCAATCCGTGTCATTGATACCACAGTTGGCCGACAATTCACGTACGTAACTGACATTGCTGAGGGTATCCTGACCGTGCTTGAGGCCCCCTCCCTGGCGCACGACGTGTACAACAACTCCGGAAGTCAGTGGAGTACCCTTGGGGAGGTGATCAGCGTTTTGCGGAAGCTGCAACCCAACCTCCAAGTAGAGGAGGAGCACTCAGGCGCCGGTGGCGGTGTAACGCTTAGTCAAACGCTGACAGGACAGGACAGTATGATGGACGTATCCCGCCTTCAAAAAGACACTGGCTTTGTCGCCGGATTTGACCTTGCCACTGGACTTGGGGAGTACATGAAGTGGAGAGAGGCGTATCACTACACCGACTGAGAATCAACTTCATCGGTGCGTGCGTAGAATGGGAGAGCGATGCGTCGTGCAGCCAAGGCTGCCAAGCGCTAGGGCATCTTTGCGTCTCAGCAGACGATCCATCCTGGGCGGTAAACCACCTACACCGCCTACGCCGCTGGCAGGCCTTCACGAGGCCTGATCTCATCTCGGAGTTGGGCCAAGTGCTCCTCAAAGTGAGCCGTGTGTGTCTCCAGGACGCCAATGACTGTGAGGAGCTGTCCACCACGCTCCCCCGGCCTGTTTAGTTGGTCAGGTGCGAGGGCAGTGGCCCAGTCCAGAGCTTGATCGATCCTCGCGAGGGTAGCTTGCACCAACTGCCGCCAGGCACCCTCTCGGTCGGATCCAGGCAGCTTGGGATTCTCTTCTTCAAGCAACCGTCTATTCCTGTTGGGGTATCCCTCCCCGTTGGCGTGCCGCAATAAGTCCGCAATCGACCATTCTGAGCCACGATTGCCCACTTCTCCGCTCACATCCGACAGACATTTCTCCTGTGCCTCGCGTACGTTCTTGAGACGGGCCACAACCTGGTCACGTCGGGCCTCGACGGACATCTCTTGCATCCTTAGCCTCCCTGAATTAGGTCCGCCTATCATACCGGATTGTGAGCCAGACCGGAGTGGTCAAACATTACTTGTGCGGACGGTGTGGCGGCTCGCGTTGTCTTTCCGTACAATGTCGCTATCAACCACTACGGCTCCTGGGAGGATAGACATGCCAATAGAGAGGATTCAACCTGAAGGACTCAGCCGTCCCGCGGGGTACACTCAAGTCGTGAGGTTCGGGAACCTGGCCTTCCTGGCCGGACAGACGGCTACCGATACGTCTGGGAACGTCGTGGGTGTGGGTAACGTGGAAGCACAGGCCAACAAGGTCTATGAAAATATGAGGGCTTCCCTCGCATCGGTCGGAGCTGACTTCTCTAGCCTGGTCAAGACGACGACATACCTGACTCGGGCTGAGGATATCGAAGGCTATCGGCGAGCGCGGGCCAAGCACATTCCTACGGATCTTCCAGCAAGCACGCTAGTCTTCATCTCCGGCCTGGCTCACCCAGACTATCTCATCGAGATCGAGGCCATCGCCGCCATCGACTGACCGCAAGGCACGGTGAATGTTCGACCACACCATCTTTACTATGGGCTTGCGATGATCGCCAGCGAGCCGAGCATAGATACGCGCTAAGCTGGACCATCACGCGAGCGGGTTGGTTAATTGCTTTCGTATATCTCACATGGAGGTGAATCAGGTGCGACTGATCGAGCAGATCATCGTCCCGCCACAGACGGGGAAGGCCTTCGAGATTCGAACGAGCCAGGTGCTTCGGATCGTCCTCCCCGAGGGTCCCCAGGTCGTTGACTTGGACGTTTTCAATAGGGAGGAGTTGAGAGAGAGGTTTAGCTCGTCCAAGACCCGGTCACGGGAGGGAGTCCATCTCACCACCGGCAATACCTTGTATTCTATCCCGCCTTGGGAGCGGGCCATGCTCACCATCACTGACGATACGGTGCGCCATGAGCCCAACTCACGTGGAACGGCCTCCCATGATCTGCTGTATGGCCGCTGCTCTCGCAAGCTGCGTATGGAAAGGTATGGAACCGATACTCCAGGTTGCCAGGAAAACATAGCTGCCGCCATCGCAGAGTACGGCCTCGGTCCAGAGGACGTCCACGACCCCCTCAACGTTTTCATGAATACAGGACTGGATGAAAACGGGAATCTATTTCATGTGGACCCAGACGCGGTGGCAGGGGACTATGTTGAGCTCCGGGCTGAGATGAACTGCCTGGTCGCAGTTTCAATTTGTCCTGGACAATCAAGTGGACCGGTGCATCACTCCGTCAGCTTCGAGATCTACCACCCGTCTTAGCCAGGGTCAATTGGGGAAGCGGCCACTGGACCGCTATCAGCATAACCATGTCCTGGCCAGCGCTTCGTGGTGGGTAGTCAAGACCGCTGACCAACTAGTCCAGGCTATGAAGATTCCCCGTTCGCTTAGCCGAGCCTCAGATCTCCAACCCTCATCTCCATCCGATATGGGCACCCGTACCAACTCCGGGCAAGGGCTTGGTTCTTTCTCTTGCGTATGAGCCGTTCTGGCTGGAGAGGGTCTGTACTCATGTCAAGAAGAAGCGTTTCGCTGGAACCCGTGCCACTTTCCGGTTCTGGCCATTTGGAAAGTTACCAACGGATGCCCGCTTGCCTGCCGATTCATGTCTTCCGTCAGATACGGTGCTTATAACTCCATCCTTGACGCATGGAGCATAATCCTGTCAACTCCAGCACCTAACCACAGCCAGGTCACCGGATTCATGCAAGCTTAATCTTGCTCTGCTAAGCTCTCCCCATCCGAACAGATCACTGAACCGCAATGCGTGTCCTCCTAGTCGAAGACGAAGAGCAGATTGCTGACTTTGTTACTCGTGGCCTATCCGAGCAAGGCTATGCGGTGGATGTCGCCTATGATGGGGATGAAGCGCTGCACTGGCCGGATGTGGCGGACTTTGATGTGATAATCCTGGACATCATGCTTCCTAAGCTCAATGGAATTGAGGTTTGTCGTTCGCTCAGGGAGAGGGGAGTACATACGCCCATACTTATGCTCGCTGCCAAAGATGCCGTTGAGGATAGGGTGCTCGGATTGGACAGCGGGGCTGACGATTATTTGGTGAAGCCCTTTGCGTTTGCAGAGTTGTTGGCACGCCTCCGAGCGCTCACTCGCCGAGAGCCGACGGTGTTGGGAACCCTCCTCAGCGTGGACGATCTGATATTTGATACATCAACCCAAGAAGTGTCGCGGCGGGGCCTGCCTATAGAGCTTACTACCAAGGAGGGCCGACTCCTTGAGTACCTCATGCGCCATCCCAATCATGTGCTTACTCGCACTATGATTGCAGAGCATGTGTGGAACTACGACTTCGATAGGGCTACCAATGTCATCGACGTCCACATCCGCAACCTTCGGCGGAAGATCGATGATCCCTTCCCGGTCAAGTTGATCCAGACCGTTCGTGGCGCGGGCTATAGAATCTCCGCGCGCCGGTCGGAGTAGTCGTGCTGATTACGTATTCCATACGAGTGCAGCTGACATTATGGTATGTGCTTCTGCTCGCGGTGATTCTGGCTGTACTTAGTGTTGGCATGTACCTGGCGTTACGTCATATCTTATATAGCAATCTTGACGAGTCGCTGGAGAGCAACGCCACTGCGTTCCTTGACGTCATCCAGTACGACGGAAATCGGCCCACTCTTGCCATCCGTTTCCCTTCAGACAGTCCCGGGGAGGGAGAGCAGTTCGTCCGTATTTTCGATATCTCAGGCGGCCTAACCTTTGACAACAGTTCCGAGATGGGTGATGTCCCCGTGGATGCCCTTGTGATTGAGGCTGCGCTCGTCGGGAAATCCACTGTGCGTGGTATCAAGGTAGCCGATGATCCTATTAGGGTGATAGCGTTACCTATCCAGCGAGACGGGGGGGGGTAGCGGCGTCATGGAGGTGGGACTATCCGCAGAGGACGTGTCAGATACGCTGACAAGGTTCTTAATCATCGTAGGCCTCGCCTATCCTCTGATGCTGGGCCTGGCAGGCCTGGGCGGTGTCTTCTTGGCGGGCCGTGCACTTTCGCCGGTGGATAAAGTGACCAGGCTCGCACGCCTTATATCGGCAGAGGACCTGGGCCAGCGGCTCAATCTCCGATTACCTGATGATGAGGTCGGGCGTTTGGCCCGGACCTTCGACGAGATGATCGCCCGGCTTGACGATGCATTTCGCCGGCAGCGTGAGTTCATTGCTGATGCTTCGCATGAGCTCAGGACGCCCTTGACCATTATTAAAGGGCAGATCGATGTTTCTCTTCAAAAAGAGCGCGAGCCCGCGGCCTATAAGGACGTGCTCCGGGCGGTGAACGACGAGGTAGACCGCTTGATCCGATTGGTGGCGAACCTGCTTACCCTCACTCGCGCGGATGCCGGCCAAATCCCGTTAACGTTGGAGACGCTGAACATTTCGGATTTGGTAGCTAGCGCGGTGGAGCAAGTTCGTCCGCTGGCTGGCCAGCGGGGGATCCAACTCCAACTGCAGGCTGAGACGCCTGCTACTATACGAGCGGATGAGGACCTCCTGCTCCAGCTTCTGCTCAACCTCCTAGACAACGCACTCAAGTACACGTCTGCCGGGGGGCAAGTCACCGCAGGGTGGAGTTTGCACGGCGCCCAGGTTGCTCTGCGGGTTCGGGATACCGGCAGCGGCATTCCTGACGAGCATCTTCCCCATCTATTTGACCGATTCTACCGTGTCGATGGGGCGCGAAGCCGTGCCGAAGGTGGAGTGGGGCTGGGGTTGGCGATCAGTCGCTGGATTGCCGAAGCCCACGGCGGCTCAATATCCGTTGAAAGCGCTCAGGGAGAGGGCTCAACGTTCACTGTCCAACTGCTAACTATGCGTTGACCCCAATTTTAATGCTGGCTTCATGGTAGCTTCATGTAGCTATTGTACACTCAGGTCATGAAGTTACCCATGGAGAAGGAACGCGCAGCAGGGTGCTGAAGCCATAGGGGTTTGAGAGAAAGGTGGTGAGATTCTGATGTTCGCACAAAGAAAGAAACTGTGGATGATCGTCGCCGCGGTTCTCGCCGTCGGCGTTATCGGCGGGGGCGCCGGCGCGGGCATCACTGTCGCCCAGGGTGGTGGTGACGACGACCAGCCCATCACCGGCTCGGCGCTCGACGAGTGCACTGCAGCCGCGCTCGCGCACACTGGAGGCGGCACGGTCACCGAGACCGAAGTCGGCGACGGCGGCGCGGCCTACGGCGTCGAGATCCGCCTCGCGGACGGCAGTGAAGTCGAGGTCAACCTCGACGCGGACTGCGTCGTGATCGGCCAGGAAGCCGACGATGACGGTCCCAACGGCGAGGACAGCCCCGACGACGACTGATCAGATTAGGCCTGAAGGGTTAAAGGGTCGGCTTGCTGACCCTTTTCTCTATGGGGCGAAGCGCCAATGGGCGCCTTCCCATCGGTCCGGCACGGTTTGGCCTTCCTAAGACTGGCAATCTGTCCTGTAGAGCTACAGGTGACCATCCAAAGGAGTTCCATGGTAGGGTTCCTCCTGCTTTCAATCATATTTATGGCTGTTGTAGGCTGGGCTGGATTTGGCGTGTTGTCACGCCAGGATTTGATTCCAGGTGATGATTTGAACTTCGTGCTCCTGCCCAATGCGTGGCCAGAATCTCTCAATGAGGTGACATTCGCAGTCATAGGGGATGCCGGGACGGGAGGCAGGAATCAGTTCCGCATAGCCTCAGAGATGGCCCAGACGTATCAGCGGCAACCGTTTAGTCTGCTACTTACCACCGGAGACAATGTATATTCCGGTGACGTAGCTGATAGGGCCAGGGAGGTCATCGACAGGCCATATGGGCCGCTGTTCGATGCGGGCGTGGAGTTCAGGCCAACTCTTGGGAACCATGATGACAACGACGATGATGAATTACCATCCACACTGGCCGCTCTCCGCATGCCGAATAGGTACTATCATTTCACTCGTGGGCCAGTCGATTTCTTCGCCGTTGATTCGAATGAGATCGACAGCGACCAGGTGAGATGGCTGGCGGACCGATTGACCTGCTCCGAGAATCGCTGGCAGGTCGTGTACCTCCACCATCCCCTCTACTCATCCGGCACGCACGGCTCAGATTTCAAGCTTCGTGGAGCTCTCGAATCAACTTTAGTGACCGGCGGTGCCGACATTGTATTCACAGGTCATGATCACGACTATGAACGCACGCTTCCGCAGCAGGGTGTCACATATGTGGTCACCGGCGGCGGCGGAGCCCACATTAGGCCGGTCGGGTCTAGCGACTTTACCGCGGTGAGTGAGGCGGACCTACATTTCATGCTAGTGAGAGTAGCCGGCGATACCATGCGCGTGACCGCGCTGGGTGATGACGGCGAACGCCTTGATGATTTTGTACTGAGCCCTCGTGCGGCACAGAGTCCGTGCGGTAATCAGTGACGCAGGCTGCACGACTACTCGGACCGCAGCGCCTCTGCGGGATACACCTCGGCCGCCTGTCGGGCTGGGAGGAAGGTGGTGAGCAGCGATGCCACGTAGGCGATGACAACCACCACTGCGATGTTCAGCCAGGGGATTCTGTACACAAGCCCCTCGATGTCCTTGCCTACCTCGTTGATCAGGTTGTAGGAGAGACCCATGCCCAGAACAATCCCAATAGCCACACCCAGTAGGGCTACAAAGGAGGACTCCAGCAGGAAGGAGAGCTGTACCATTCCCTTCTGGAACCCCAGGGCCCGCAGTACGCCGATCTGGTGCCGCCGCTCCACCACGGAGCGGGCGGCGATGACCCCCAGGGCGGCGATTCCCACAACCAGCCCCAGGCCCATGAAGCCCTCCAGCAGAATATTGAACAACCGCTCTGTGCTGGCCTCCTCACGGATCAGCTTCGCTATGGACTTGGCCTGCATGCCATTCCCCAGGAAGCTTGCCTCCAGCGTTTTCGCCATGGCTTCGGCGTCCACGCCTGTGTTGAGGCGGAACAGTTAGGACCGGGGTGGCACCTCTTGGCCGAGCAAAGTGTTCAACGTATCCTGTGAGGTCATCACCGGGGCGACGAAGCCTGTGCCATCCTTGAGCACCCCGATGACCCGGAGTCTCTGCTCGTTCCCAGTGCGAGGGTCCTGGGCCAGGATGTACACCTCGGGCAGGGTCTCATCCTCCAGGAAGAAGCCCTCTAGCTGGAACTCCGGACCAGAGCCACCCACATCGAAGTCGTTCCATGCAAATATTATCCTCCCGCTGGCGACGCCTTTCAAGCAACGTTGCCTATAGCCAAGGCTCGCCTCTCCTTCAGCAACTCCAAGATAAGTTTGTGGGCGTTGGGAAACGTCCCTTGCTGGTCTCCACCATATCTATATGTGAACGTGCCGAATGGTCAGGAATGGAAAGTGAGCGGGTGAACTTGAACGATCCCTACGCCGCAACCAACACCAGATCCCTGCGTTTTGGTGAGCGTTCGACTCCCCCGGGGCAAACCTTGGTTGCTTCAGGCTCTATTCTGCGCAGGCTAGCGCCATACTACGTCCGGTGGTACAAAGTGCTCCGAGCGCACTCTGCACCCACGGTCTGCTCTCGTCTGCAAAGGCTTATCCGTGCACCAGCTATCTAAAGTGTGACTCTGGGCACTGCCTCAGGGGGATGTGCCGTTAGGCCGGTACGGTGCGCAGCTTTTGACTGGATGCCACATGGCATGCTAAGCTTAATCTACAGTGAGGAACAGGTTGCAGGAGCTACAGCGGGTTGAAAAACTTTTCATAGTGCATCTCATTTGTATACCAGGCTTCCCAGCTAGTCTACCCCAGAGCAGGTCTTCCCCATACTTGACACCGTAAGTCGGAAACTCACCTCACTATTCCGCAAGCGCGCTACCCGATCCTCGATCGATCCCACCCCGGCCCCTTTGCTTCCCCAAGGCCGGACAGCTACGGTCACCCTTGGAACGTCACACTTGCCCGCCGATAGATCTAACTCGCCCGCCGCTACTTCAGCAGAGCGTCCCCCACGGCGGAGGAGGCCGCATGCTGATTCCACACCAGCCATATCTTCACCCGGCAGGTCCTTTGGTGACCTGGTGGTATCGGGCCCTGTGGCCCGGGCTTTAGAGAGCATGGGATACGCCTCTCCTACACCTATCCAGGAAGCGGTGATACCGCCAGTACGCGCCGGGCAGGACGTGGTTGGCCAAGCCCAGACCGGCACAGGCAAGACCGCCGCCTTTGGCATCCCGATGGTGGAGGTACTGAACTCGGACGTTCGAGAGGTGCAGGCGCTGGTGCTAGTGCCTACCCGGGAACTGGCGGTGCAAGTCAGGGGCGAGCTGGTGCGCATGGGGAGGTTCAGCAGCTTGCGGAGCGTAGCTATTTATGGGGGCCAATCGATAAGTCGCCAGTTGGAGGCGTTACAGCGTGGAGCCCACATAATAGTGGCCACTCCGGGTAGGCTGATAGACCACATGGAGCGAGGCACGGTACAGCTGGGACGGCTTCGATTCGTGATACTGGACGAGGCGGACCAAATGCTGGACATCGGCTTCGCCGACGACATTAGACATATACTGAGACACACCCCCTCCTCCCGGCAGACACTGCTATTCTCCGCCACAATGCCTAGCACAATCAGGAGACTAGCGAACTCCTACATGAAGGACCCTGCCTGGATACTAGTAGGTGAGGACGCCAAGCCGGTGGAGCAGGTTGAGCAGGTCTATTTTGAGGTGGCTGAGAGGGATCGGCCCGCTGCTCTGGAGGAACTGTTGAGGGAGCCCAGCCGAATCACGCAGGCGCTGGTGTTCCGGCGCACCAAAATAGGAGTGGACAGGTTGGTAGCCCATCTGCAACGTCGCGGCCACGACATCCAGGCTATCCATGGCGATATGACACAATCGCAGCGTGACACGGTGATGGGCCACTTTCGGGCCAGGCATCTGCGCGTGCTGGTGGCCACCAATATGGCGGCGCGAGGGCTTGACATTCCAGCAGTGTCTCATGTCATCAACTATGACATGCCGAGCAACGTGGAGGAGTATGTCCACCGCATCGGTAGAACGGCGCGCATGGGACGACCCGGCACCGCCGTCACTTTCGTCTCCGAGTGGGATTTCCCGATGCTGGATACGCTCCAAGCCCAAGTGGGTGATGAGCTGAAGCAGGAGCGGCTATCGCTCTATTACGGTTAGCCAGGGTCAGACCTACGCAGCCGCCAAGACTGAATCCCCGCGTTCGCGGTGTAGTTCGACTCCCCCTCCCATCTCCACCATTCAAATGGGTTGCCATTTGGGGTAGCGCTCGGCTACATGAGTCATAGCTGGGCCAGCACCTGCCCCCGGTAGATCTGGGCACCGTATTCCTGGAAGAAGGCGGCGGCCCGGTCCAGAAGCTGCACCGCCTCTGCACGTTTACCGCGACGCTCGTAAAAAGCTCGGACAGAGCATACACCGGGGATTAGTGGATCCGTTTTTCATAGCCCTGCCACTCCTTCTCACGCAGCAGGAATTTCTTGATCTTGCCGGTAGCCGTTTTCGGCAGTTCCCCAAACTCAACGTGCTTGGGGCATTTAAAATGGCTGATACGGTCACGGCAGAACTGAATGATCTCCGCTTCAGTGATCTGGGCTCCTGACTGTGGCGTTACAAAGGCCTTAGGTACTTCTCCCCACTTCTCATCCGGCACCGCCACAATGCACACCTCCAGCACGGCGGGGTGCTCCATGACTACCTTCTCCACCTCCTGGCTGGAGATATTCTCGCCCCCAGAGATGATAATGTCCTTGGCTCGATCCCTAAGCTCGATATAGCCATCCGTATGCAAGACCGCAAGGTCGCCCGAGTGGAACCAGCCGCCCTGGAACGCCTTGGCGGTACCCTCTGGGTCCTTGAAGTAACCTGACATCACGTTGTTACCGCGCATCACCACCTCCCCCATCGTTCCGCCATCTCGCGGGACATCGCGCATCTGCTCATCCACCACGCGCGTACCCGGCTCAGTCATGATGAAAGAGACACCCTGGCGCGCCTTTAGCACCGCACGCTCATCCACGGGCAGCGCGTCCCAACTGGGCTGTTCAGCACAGACCGTGTGAGGCCCATACGTCTCGGTGAGGCCGTAAAGATGTAGGATGCGTGCGCCCATCCCCTCTATTTTGCGGATGACCTGGGGTGCCGGCGGGGCCCCAGCAGTGCCGATGGTGAGGCGCGACAGATCTTGTCCCTCTGCCATACTCGACGAATATAGTGATGTGAGAACCGTGGGGGCTGCGCACAGGTTGGTCACACCCTCCTCTCGGATAAGGCGGTATACCTGCTCCGGGTCTACTTGCCTTAGGCAGACGTGCGTCCCAGCAACTGCGGTCACGCCCCAGGTGAAGCACCAGCCGTTGCAATGGAACATAGGCAGAGTCCAAAGGTACGTGCTCCGCCAGTTCATTCCCATCTCTAGGATTTCGCCGAGGGCTGCTAGGTAAGCTCCTCTAGCATGGTACTCTACTCCCTTGGGCATGCCTGTGGTGCCGGATGTGTAGTTGATGGCCACCGTATCCAGCTCCGAGTCCAGCTCTACCCGATGGTCCTGATCAGGAGCTGAGGCGAGAAACGACTCGTAGTCCGGGCCTGGAATATCATCTGCTTTTTGGGCAATATCCACCACCTGGACGTAGGTTTCGATGCCGGGAACGCCATCCTTGAAGGCCCTTACGATCGGCGCTAGATCCGAGTCGAACACGAGGACCTTTGCCTCAGAGTGGTTCAAAATATACCCCAACTCTCGATGCGACAAGCGAGTGTTGAGAGCTACAAGAACGGCTCCCAGACGCAAGGGCCCAAAGTGGCCCTCCAACATAGCCGGTAGATTGGGGACCAGGAACGCTACCTTGTCACCCTTTTGGACGCCCACTTCTCTGAGCGCGCTTGCAAGCCGTTTTACACGGTCGTAGAGCTGGGCATACGTGTACCTTTGGTCGTTATACACCACAGCTGTCTTGTCAGGGTAAACGAAGGCACTGCGCTCCAGCAGCGTCAGAGGATTCAGATTTTGATACGATACTCTCTGTGTCATAGAGCTATCTCCCTAAAATTCGCCGCGACGCCGTCCACGGCTCTTCGGGATAATATCATAAGAATAAGGTTGCTCTGGCTGAGATGAAGGGTTGTCTGGGAGATGAACCGAGCCGTTCGCTATAGTTGAGGTTCTGGACGAGGGATCAGGCTCTGATGGGACTCGGACCCTGTGGTGATATGATTCCAGTCGTACAGCATCGGAATCAGCTTCACCTCACCCCAGATGGGCGCTTGATCCGCATAGTGAGGACTGCCCGGATGCCCAGAGGCGCCCAGCGGTATGACCCACATCGAGTTATTCCAATTGCCGGTATCGAACACGTACCGGGCAACGGAGGTACTGGTCACGGTAAAAGGGTCCGCTGCCGAATAGCCTGCTGTTTGGGGTGTATCACCGTCGCCTCCCATAGGGATGGATGGAGGGTTCAGCATATGGGCCATCTCGGGGAAGGACCGCGATAACGTATGTTGGGGGTACGAAAAGTGGACCTTGCCCCACTCCCACGAGTCCATGTCTTCACCTAGCCGGTCGCGCAGGTACGCCACTCCTTCGGCCAGCGCCAGCGCCATCTGCTCATTCCAGTCGGTCCCCGGAGGCAGCAATGAGACATCATTTTCCTGTGCCGCACGGACGAAGAGGGCAGCGAGCCGTCCGATGTGTCCTGGAGCGCCCCGTCCCGTGGAGGTCAACGCCTCCTCTGCCAAGGGGCCCAATAGGTGGCTCAGGATTGCTCGGTTGAGCCTATTGCGGAAGGCGCTATAGATGGTGGGAGCAACGGCGTCCTGCTCCATGGTGCCGTCCCATTGCACCAGCCTCTCTGCGGCCCTTGCGGAGAGCCGGTCCCGTGGCTTCACCTGGGCTAGAAGTCGAGCATAGGTCCGTGCCGGTATGGACACCCTCTCGGCGTGGACGGCGGCCATGTCCTGGGCGGTGGCACGGTGGATCTGAATAATTCTGTCGGTGACGCGGCGAGCACGAAACTCGGGTGCGAAGTCCAAGGCGATGTAGTATGGGTAATCATTGCCCACAATCTTGTTATTGGCTGTAACAATGTAGCCGGTGTCCGGATTCCTGGAGCGGGCCAGCTCCTTGAAGGGGATAAAGCCCTGCCACTCATGCTCTCCCGTCCAGCCCGGGACCGGGAGCCAAGCATTGGCCACGGATCGGATGGGAACCTTGCCCCGGTTCAGGTAGAAGATGTTGCCGTGGACGTCCGCTATGAGAAAGTTGTTGCAGGGGTCCACCCAATCTCTCATCGATTCGTCCATCTCTTCGGCACTGGTAGCCTCAACCATTGTTCGGATGGACTGAAAGCCAGTGTTGGGCTCAGCGGTAGCTGTATAACGGAAGGCAATGCCGTAGCCTTTTGCGGGGTCTCCACTGACGATGGGGCCATGATCCGTCACGGCAACGTCTAACTCCACCGGCTCACCATCCCGAACATGGACAGTCTCATGGTAGACGTGGGCCTGTTTCCACTCGCCTTTGAATTCGTACAGTGAGGGGTCGTCTTTGCTAAAGCGCTCAATATACAGGTCCTGGTAGTCGGCTGAAGCGTGTGTTACGCACCAGGCCACGTGGGCATTGTGGCCGAAATGCGGGAACCCCGGGCATCCGGGGAAAGAGAGCCCGATTACGTCGATCCCGGCATAGGATAGGTGGTTCTGATAGTAGACGTTCGGTGTGTCCAACGCCCGGTGCGGGTCCCCTGCCAGAAGGGGCTTGCCGGAGGCGGTACGGCTGCCCGCCAGCACCCAGTTGTTGCTCCCTGCCTCCGTCTCTTTCAGCCACTTAATGGTCTCAACGCCTCGGCTCAACTCCTCCAGCGCATCGTCTATGGGGCCATCGTAGGTGGCCCCCGGAGGAACAACCAGCAAGTGGCCGTGCTGGTAGCCCGGAAGGAGTGTCGCTGCTCTCTCGGGCCCCAGTTCGCTCAGGAGGCGTGCCCGCCAGAGCTTACTCTCGAAGACCCCCATCAGGATGTGGCGCACCTTGAACACCGCCATGCAGTCCCAGGGCTGCCACGGCTCAGGGTGGCCTCCCACCAGGTCGTATTCAATGGGCAATGACTCCGTGGTTTCCACGAACGCATTGATCCCCGTGGCATAGGCATCCAACATCGCTTTCGTCTCATGGTCGACCGCCTCGTAGTCCGCCTGCACCGTGGGACCAATGCGAAACCGTCGCATCATCTGGTCTTGAGCAACCGCGGTCGTCCCGGAGTATTCAGCCCACCGTCCGTAGGCTACCCGCCGATCGTACTCCATCTGCCAAAGGCGATCTTGGGCAGTGGCGAACCCCTGGCCGAAGAATGCGTCATGGGCGGACTGGGCCTTAACGTGTGGAATGCCGTAGTCGTCTCGAAAGATATCAATTGTGGCATCCAGGCCTTTTAGGCGCGGACTGCTGAATGTGTCCGGCAAGCTGGCTTTCAGGTCTTCTTTGGTCTTTGGCTGCACGGTATCTCACCCTCCAGACACTGCGTTGCCGCTATGTCCAACTCACTTTTGTGCGACACGCCCCTGCACGGTAAAAGCGCGTTGGCAGGGGAGCCATCACCTGGTGCCGAACCTGGAACCGACTTAGATTCGGAGCAAACTTTCCCTCGACTGAGACGGGATAAGCACCAGCTATCTTCATGGCGTCCTCCTCCACCAGCGGGACTTGTCAACGGCAGTATACCAACGGACGGCAAAGTGTTCCTCTGTACAGCGCCTGGCAACGTAAACTTGCCAGAAGGGCACTTTCAAAAAGTACCTGCCCCTAGGGTAATCCGCCTTGTGGCAGCCAGCTTTGAGTATTTATAGATGGCCCGAGAGACCCTATAATTTGGTATCCTCGGCGAGTTTCCAGGACTGCACAGGTAAGCATGCTACATGCCTCCAACATCAGCAAGGCCTACGGAGACCGGATTCTGTTCAGTGGTCTCACCCTCAACGTCGCGGCCGGAGAGCGCATTGCACTGATAGGCCCCAACGGTTCCGGTAAGACAACCCTTCTGGACATCCTGGCTGGCGATACTTCTCCGGACACTGGCAGCGTATCCAGGCATCGCAACGTAACCATAGGCTATCTCAAGCAAGAGCCGGTTCTGTTTTCCGACAAAACACTGCTCCAAGAGGTGCTGGAGTCATCTTCAGAGGTGACCGTTCTTAGGGACAGGATCACCGCCACCCAGGAGTCCCTTTCATCGGAGACCGGCTCCGGCAACCAGGCTAAGCTGCTACGACAGCTCAGCCAGCTTGACACGGCGCTGGAGGCGGCTGGCGGAGGCTACAGGGATCACGAGGCCAAGGCGATCCTCTCTGGGCTAGGCTTTAAGCAAAGCGACCTCTTCCGACCCCTCGGCGAGTTCAGCGGCGGTTGGCTTATGCGCGCTTCGCTGGGCAAGTTGCTTTTCAGGAAGCCGGATGCGTTGCTCTTGGATGAGCCAACCAATCACCTGGACCTTGACGCGAACCTGTGGTTTGAGAAGTACCTGGCCGCCTTCCGTGGCGCGGTAGTCGTCACCTCTCACGACCGGGCTTTCCTGAACCAGATAGCAACCATGGTGCTGGCTATTGAGCCAGACGAGGTGGTGCTCCTCAGGGGCACCTATGACGACTACCTCGTCGCCCGCGAGCATTCCCTTCGGGTCAAACAGGCGGCCGCGGCCAGGCAGGAGCGCGAGATCCAGAGACAAATGCGCTTTGTCGAACGCTTTCGCTACAAGGCCCGAAAAGCCGGTCAGGTCCAGAGCCGCTTGAAGCAGCTTGAGAAGGTCCAACACATTCAACTGCCCAGGGCGACCAAGAGGGTCCACTATTCCTTCCCGGAGCCGTCACCCAGCGGTGCTGAGGCAATCTGTCTTACCAACGTGAGCAAGTCCTACGGCGATCACTCCGTCTATCGTGGTCTGAACCTGGTCCTGATGCGCGGTGACCGGGTTGCCCTGGTTGGACCCAACGGTGCCGGCAAGACCACCATGCTGAAGATCCTCGCGGGTGTCCTTCCCTTTGAGGAGGGTGAGCGGAAGACTGGTCACAACGTGATAACAGCCTATTACGCGCAGCATGTGCTGGAGCTCCTCAACCCCGGCAACACGCTCATCGAGGAGCTTCAGCAGGCTGCGCCCGAGGAATCGGACCAGAACCTGCGCCACATCCTCGGTGGCTTCCTGTTCAGCGGCGACGACGTCCGCAAGCCCATTTCCGTGTTGTCGGGTGGAGAAAAGGCGCGAGTGGCCCTGGCCAAGCTGTTGGTCCAACGAAGTAACCTGCTGCTCATGGACGAGCCGACCAACCACCTTGACATAGTCTCCAGGGAGATTCTCGCGGACGCCCTCAGCGACTATCGCGGCACTATCTGCCTCATAACCCACGACCGCACGCTCATACAGCAGGTCGCCAACAAGATCATTGAGGTCCATAGCGGCCAACCCATGATCTTCCCAGGCGACTACGATAGCTACCTGTATCGGAAACAGGTAGAAACTGCGCAAGGTAGCGCCCGTGCCGTTGCCAACGGAGTGGGCTATGAGGCCTCAGCGCAAGGCCCTGCCGGCAACCGCCCCGCCAGCAGACGCTCCGGACGACCACGGAGCGCCGAAGAGGAGCTGCGCCGGACCCTCAGCAGAGAAGCCCGCAGGCTGACCATGCGCGTACAGGAAATCGATGCCATCCTGGTGACCCAGGAGGCCCAGATTGCGCAGTTGGAGGCACTGTTCTCCAGCCCAGACCAGTTTGGAGACGCGGCTCAGCTGGCCACCTCCGGAGAGCAGTACCGGGTGCTCAAGAGGGAGACGCAATCTCTCTGGGAGGAGTGGGAGAGGTTGTCGTTGGAGGCGGAGAGGATTGACAGCCGCCTCGGGGAGCTCAAGGGCACGTGAAATGCTGACCTCCTCTAGCCTAGCCCGTTTCCCTCGCTTGCGTCGTTTCCAATAGAATGGCTGACCAATGCTAATCAGGTACTTGCCCTGAGCCCTATCCTATCTCAGGAAGACATGGTCGCCATTGACATCTGCCAGCTAAGCTTTGATGCTTCCTACCCGCTCCCTAACGTCTGCCAGAGAGGTATCTAGCTCTTGGCCTTCCGGCAAGTTCAGCTAGGCCAGGGGATCACCAGCTGATCCGCTCCCTTTGGAGGGCTATCAGACCCGGTCAGGACGCAATCATCTGGTCCGGCAACGTGTGGTACCTATTCAGGTGCTCAAAGTAGCTTTGATACTGGTCTGCGAACTCATCTTCGGTCATATCCAGCTCGTCACGGATTACATCTTCCCCGTAACGCACGCGCTCCAACCGTCTTTCAATAGTCCAGTAGAGAAAACCCGCGCGCCGCTCAGCCAGGTCCTCCAGTGTGCATGCCATCTCATTGCGGCATACGTATTCCACTTCGGCACGAATCGGCTCCGCCCTCGGGTCAGTGTCCTCACTGATGACTATTTTCATCGCCTCGGCGCATATGTCGTGAGCGTCGAGGCCGTATCGCTGGTACAGGATCCGGAAATAGCTGGCTAGCTGGGGAAAGCGCCCGACCCAATGCGCTAGTCCCTCGGCGATCTCCTCGTTGGTACCCCCAATCGAGAGCTTGTGCGTCCGGCACGACGACCATGCCCTTGACCTGCCGATCTGCTTGATGGCACGGTCCAGGACTCGGACCGCCATTCTCCGCGCCGTTGAGAGCTTGCCACCGACAACCGTGATCAATCCCGATGGCGCCACCTCGATCATGTCTTCCCGGCTAGCTAGAGACGGATCTGTGGCTTCTCCGTCCGCAACAAACAGCGGCCTGAAACCGCTATACGTGAACTGGACCTTGCTCCTGTCCAGGCGTGAGTTGGGCATGAACTGTCGAAGCGACTCCAACAGGTATTCGACATCGCGCTGACCTGGGATAGGGGCACCCGGCTCCGTGTCCTTCCAGTCATCCGTGGTGCCGAAGAGAAAGCAGCCTTCTCTTTTGACAAGAAGCAGTGGTCGGCCATCAACAGGCGAGAAGAATACTATGCTGACCGTGAACGGAACATCTCCTTCGTCAAATACAAGATGCGTCCCCTTTGACAGCTTGAGCAGGTTCGATGCGTTGGGGCGATCGAATCTTCTGATCTGGTCCGCGAAGACTCCCGTAGCGTTGATGACCGCCCTGGCGCGAGCTTTATACGTGGTGCGGCCTATTTGATCGCGGTATGTCACCCCTACCACCTTGTCGCCGTCCTTTACGAGCCCAGTCACCGCCGCGTGGTTGATTGCGAGTCCACTATTTCGCACGCCATCCTTCACCGTCTCAAGAGTCCAACGGTTATCGCTCACAATCGCGTCGTAATACACGCACCCGCCGGTAAGGCCGTCGACCTGGAGGCCCGGGGCCATCAGTAGCGTTTCCTCGCGGCTGAGGAACTTGTGAAACCTGTAGTTCCTGAAGCCGGACATCATTTCGTACAGCCACATGCCCAGCCGCAGCGCGCCGCGAGATTCGCCCTTATCACGATACAGCGGTACAAGGAAAGGCCATGGCTGAACCAGTCGTTTGTTCAACCGGATATGGAGATTGCGTTCGTGACAGGACTCCCAAGCCAGTCGAAACCCCAGGTTCCTCAGGTATCGTAGCCCACCGTGAATGAGCTTGGAGCTGCGTCCGCTCGTCCCCGCGGCAAAATCATGGGCCTCAATGAGGGCTACACACATCCCACGGAGGGCCGCATCGCGAAATATAGAAGCGCCGGTAATCCCCCCGCCTATGATCAGGAGGTCGAACTGCTCAGAGGACAGTCGCCGGAATACCCGCGGGCGTGATGCCTTATTGAATAGCTCCAATCCCATTGCCTGCACACTCCGCTCAAGGCTCTGCGCCTTCTCCTGAAACGGCCTGGGGGACATCCGCGGAAACCCTCGGCGAAAACAGCATCACGTGGTTGATCCCGTCTCGGCCGGACTCAAGCCGGGCGTTCAGACTGTCGAATCCACAATAGTCCATCAACGCCTGGTAGACATCGGGCGTGTAATAGTTCGCCTTCCAGCCCGTGTACCGACCGGTCAGTGCATAGGCCTCCGGTGTAAACGAGTCCGACACGAAGGTGGCGTTCTTTTGAACGTTCTGGCAGACCCATTTGATATGGCGAATCATCTGTGGCTTGGGCAGCCAGGCGGAGAGGCCCACAAAGAGGACCATATCGAACGGGGCGGCCTCCTCAAACCGTGCACGCATGGCATCCTGTGTTATATCGCCTCGTAGGAGGTCGAAGCGGAGACCGAGGCTTTCCGCCCGTGCGGTAAGCTCCTGCGCCAGGTAGTCGTGTGGGTCCAGATCGGCGGCAACCATGCGAACGTGCTTCAAGCCATCGGGATCACGTGCGGCGATGGATTCCAGTGGCCGGAACAGGTCATAGGCAAATCCGCTGGGGGCGGTAAAGATGGTAACCTCCCGGCCCGCTCTCAGCCTTTCTTCAAGATCGGCCTCAATGTACTTCGTCAGGATATGTAGTCGATCATACACGGCCCTATGGAGTGGGTATCCCATAAAGACACGGTTCATCAAGCCGTAACGCTTCTCGTCCCGGTCGTAGATCACCCGCATGACGCTGGCGGAGTACCCTTCCCTGATCAAGAGGCGGCCAAGACTTGAAAACATGAAGGTCAGTTCCCTCCACGACCCTCGGAACCAGTTACCAATCAGATTACGAAAGATATACTTAAGGCTTAACACCCGCTTCCACATAGCTCTTGTCGTAAGCTCCTCCTTGCTCGTTCCCAAAGGGTCCTTCTCCGCCATATCCGAGTGTTGGATTGCCGAGATGTGGGGCCTCAATACATCAACTACAGCCTGCAGAGTTTCCCCCGGAGTCAGGTTGTCCACGGCTATGCGGTGCGCCACATCAGGTGATCGGTACTGCCCAAAAGCGTCCACTGTTTTCAAGTACGTACGTCTCGCCTGGGCAAGGTCATCCGCATTTTCATGAAGGTCAACCTTTTGCCCCCGCGCGGCGATGCGTGCCATGGCGGTCTCCGGGGAGAGATCGAGGAAGAGTACGACATCAGGCAGCCATCCAGCATGGATGCGAAAGCGTTGAGCGGCCCGGTGAAGTTTCCGCGCCTTCCCAAGACGCGGGAGCTTGGCCTGGCTCTCCGCCGTCAGAGCCTTCCCCTCCAGTAGGTATTCGAAGACCGCCTTCAGGTCGCTGGCATCGGGCGATTGTATGCCAACGTTGGCTCCCTCGCTGGCAGGGCGGATATAGTTTCCCGCGCGTCCCGTGGAAGAAAGAATGACATTCCCGTCGCTGACAACCACGACGGCACCTTATCGTCGGCCAAGCCTGTAGGCCATGTCGTCCTGAAATATCATCTGCGACAGCTTGAAGAACGGGTAGAGACGGCGGCTATCTGCTGTGCGCTTCGCCCACCGCTTGAACCACTTGGACAGGTGACCGCTAACGGGCAACCCATCAGGATGAAAATTGGGCGCCAGGTGGTCCTCGTCAGCGTCAACCACCCGAAATATGTCGCCCGCTGAGCCTGCCCGAACGTTCAACTCGGCGGCAAGCAGATAGGGTAAGGCCGCCGTAACCGTGCTCTTCCCGCTCCCATCAATCCCTAAAACACAAACTTGCAGTGTCACAGCCAACCCCCTCACCTATGGCGACTGGTAGTCCGACCCAGGGACAAAGGCCAGGCTCCCGGCGACCTGAATCAGGACACTCCCATGGAAGACCATGGGGTCCTCGTCAAGGAAGGATTCTACAGCATCCCGATCTTTCAGGCGGATCTCGACGCGATCCGAATCACCAATGCGTACCTGTAGTGCCCTTCTTGCAATACGGCGGCGAGAAACCATCGTCAGGAACGAGCCAAACCTTCCGGAGTATGGAATAAAGCTGAGGGATAGGGCCGCATCCTCTATACGGACTCCTGGGTCGATGGGCAAAGGCCGAATCGGGAAGTTCATGACCACGCCAGCAAGCAACCGCATAGACTCTGTGCGCTCGCCCGTGTGCACCTCCACCTCTTCGACGGCCTTCGGCCACACGGCACACCAGGCGAACCGAGTAAGCAGTGAAACACCGTACTCTATGCTGTTGAGCCGCTCGATCCCTAGCAGCGATGCCGTCAGCTTGCGTAGCCTGGGCAGCCGACGATGCCAGCGTACCAGGTCACCGGGAGAGCGGCCGAACTGCCCAAAGCCACTCATTGTTGTGCCGTAAAAGACCTCCGGGCGGGAATCCGCCTTACCCACCTCACAGCGCATGATGCAGCATGAGGCCGTGCGGTCCCTCCGAAGATTGTCTCCGATGCCCCTTAGTGCGGTCTCCGGATCGCTGGGCACGCCGAATTGCTTGGCCACGGGATTTCCTGAACCCATCCTAAGCGCCGCAACGCGGACGCGCTCTGGTCCGGGAAGCTTGCTCGGTTCACTGCCCTGGCAGACCCCCTCAATGACCGCCCGGAGTGTCCCGCTACCGCCGCCCGCAATGACTAGCGCCGGGGCATCGGACTCAGTCAGGAATGCCTTCGTCCGCTCCCTCGCCTGCGGGTGATCGTGCACGGCTGCAACTGTGAGGTCCGTCCCACGACCCAGCGCCTCGCCCAAAGTCGAACGGAAGCGGTCGATGGCCACCTCACCGTAACCCGTCGCGGATGAACGATTGATGACGAAGAGGACCCGCTCCACCATCGGTGTCACCTCTGGCGCCTACCGATTCGGTCCTGGTTTCTCCAACGATACCCGTTGATGAGCTTCGTTGCCATCAGTTGAAGGGTATTCTATTTCACTAGAGTCACACTGTACAGTTGAACCGTATCTCCAACTCACCAGGTGTGCCTTTTTGGCAAAGTGGGATTCACTCAGTACGTCCATCACCCTCTCAGACCGGACAGGACTGTGCTCACGGAATGCCATCCCTCGCTCTAAGAGCCGACGAGACTCACGTCTCTGGAGGGTCTCAAGGCCTACACCGCAGCCGGCCACGTGTGAAGGGCACTTTTCGGCTAGCGGGCTCCAGAAGAGAACATGCTTCTAGTGGTCTCTTCACCTAGGTTGCCAGAAACGCTGCGTTCCCTATCAGCAATGCCCCTACTCCGACTAGAACCAGGCCAATTACTGCGATAAGCGTGGCTAAACGCACTCGGCCTGTCAACCGCGCTCCGTAATAGCTGCCGACCATGGCAGCTGGGCCCATAAAGACAATAAGGGGCACGTCTATCTCGCCGCGAATACCGTGGCCCAGAAATCCTGCCGTGCCTAGTAGAAACCCAATAAACAGGTTCGTACCTGCTGCCACACGAGGGTGGATCCCAAGTATACGTATAATCGCTGGTAGGCGTATGCTGCCCAGGATAAGACCCACGGCACCACCGAGCAGGCCTATGCCGAGCCCAATACCACTTTCAGCTGCGGCGCGGGTACCTGTGAAGCGCTCTGCCCGAGGCCGGTCGGTGATTTCAGCGTGTCGGGCTCGCAATAGAAATTCGATCCCCTGCCAGACGACGAAGACACCGGCCAAGCCCAACAGAAGTGAGTCTGGTGACAGGTCACTAGCTAGGCCACCGATGAATGCGCCAATGACCGCAGGCACTCCCATAACCGTGACCACGCGCCAGTCCACCCGGCTTTCCCTGATGTGCCCAATGCTCCCCGTGGCCGCGCTGAGGGTGCTAATGAGGATATTGGTACCGCCTGCTAGCGAGGCCGGGAAGCCAAACAGCAGCAACACAGGGAGGCGCATTGTGCCGAGGGCGAGGCCAACAAACCCACCCAACACTCCGACGGCGAACGACACGGCGGTCAGGACCGCTATTTCCCAGACACTTGCGATGGATGTGACACCGAAGATCTCCACTGCTAGGTCATATTATTGACTGGCGCAATCTATTCGACAAGGGACGAATCTTGACTAGACAGATCGGTAAGTAGATGGGTGGATGATTGAGGCACTATCCTTGGCCGCTCTCGATTTACCGGACGGGCACTTTGGGCAAATCCCCGAATGAGAGGCTCCACAGGTGAGGAACAGGATGGGCAAGCAGCAGGGTTATCGTGGTGCCGAGAAGCGTACGGTCCGGGACAATATCGCCACCCTCCTGGGGGTCTTCAAGGGTTACACCGCAACCGGCCACGTGTGAAATGAGAGCCGGGCAAATAATTGCCGATGGCCGCCGTGACTGCCATAATGGAGCGGTTTCGTTGGGAGGCAGCATGTGGCGTAGACTGGCGACGCCACCCTCCTGGGGGTCTTCAAGGGTTACACCGCAACCGGCCACGTGTGAAATGAGAGCCGGGCAAATAATTGCCGATGGCCGCCGTGACTGCCATAATGGAGCGGTTTCGTTGGGAGGCAGCATGTGGCGTAGACTGGCGACGCTGTTTTACGTGGCACTGAGGGATTTTGTCCGCAACAACTGCCACTATGTGGCCGCCGGAATCGCCTATTGGACCATCTTCTCCCTCTTTCCCCTTGCCCTGGCCGCGATAGCAGTCCTGGGTTTCATATACACCACGCCAGAGCAACAGACGCCACTGGTGGAGGGAATCGTCAAGCTCATCCCCGTCTCCGAGGGCTACCTGGTCGAGCTCATTGAGGATGTGGTAAAGGCTCGCGGCACCCTGGGGACCCTGGCCATAGCAGGCCTTTTGTGGGCCGGAACGGCGGTGTTCTCCGCAGTGCGAAAGGGCATCAACCATGCATGGCACATTGGCCGTCCCCAACCCTTCTTGGTGGAACGGGTCATAGACTTGGCCATGCTTGTAGGCGTAGCACTCCTCGCCTTTGTTACTATCGTATTCACTACCAACACCCTGGGTTTGGCCACATTGGCTACGGTGCCAAGCTGGTTGGGGGGTGGGCTGGCGAGTAGCGTGATCATGGAGGTTGTCGGGCTGGCGTTCACAATTGGAGTGTTCCTCCTGCTCTACCGATATGTCCCAAATACCGGGGTGGCATGGCGGGACACCTGGCTCGGCGCACTGCTAGGGGCCATGCTGTTTCATGGTGTCAGGCTTGGTCTCGCGTCGTTCATCTCTAACTTTGGCAGCTTTAACCTGGTGTACGGCTCCCTGGGCGCGTTGATGGCGGTGCTGTTATGGGCTTACCTATCCTCAATAGCCCTGATGTGGGGAGCACAGGTTGCGTTCACGTATAGCCAGGTCTTTAGCACACGGGCAGGCAGCCTTCCAGAGCTACAGCCCAAGCCAGCCCGGCCTAGAGAGGCCCGCAGTTTCTCGCAGTTGTTCGCCACTGCGTCGCGCTGGGTTATCCCATTCAAAAGGAGCCAGCCATGAGGCTGTTGCGCCCCATGCCAGTGGCCCCCGGCGTATACCAGCTCCACGCCATTGCCGCAAGGGTCACGGTGCTCTTTGACGATGATGGTGTTGTGCTGGTGGATACGGGAGGACGCGGTAGCCTGGGGATGATATCCGCAGGGTTGAAGGCGCTGGATTCCTCCCTGGAGAGTGTGCGTCTGGTGGTCCTTACCCACTACCATCCCGACCACACCGGGAGCCTTGCGAACCTGGTGGACGCCACATCGGCCAAGGTAGCCATCCACAGCCGGGAAGCGGCCATCATTAACGGGGAAGAGCCCGCTCCCATACCCCACCGTCGTCCCTTGATGGCACGCCTTACCCGACCATTTCTCGGGTCGCTCTACGGTCACCCGGTGCCCGTGGACTATTCTCTGGAAGACGGCGACAGCCTCCCTACAGCCCAGGAGATTCGGGTAATCCACACCCCAGTGCATACCGCCGGTAGCATCTGCCTATACGTGGCCTCTCAACGGATGCTCATCACGGGCGATGCGCTTCGGTACAGGTCTGGGAGGCTAGCTCCTCCGTCGCCAGGGGTCACCCTGGACCTCCAGCAAGCCAAGGAGTCCTTGAATAAGCTCTTGTCCCTGGATTTTGATATCATCTGCTTCAGCCACGCTCCTCCGTTGCGAAAGAACGGATTACACGCCCTACAGCAGTTGGTCGCCAAGACAGCGTCCTAGAATTGTGGATGGGGAGGTGAACCATGTCGGAGACGTTGGTGCAGTTGCTCCGAGAAGCTGCGGACCGGTTTGAGGCTCGCCCGGCATTGCTGTTCAGGCCCGGTATCCGCTACCAGACATGGAGCTATAGGCAGCTCTGGGAGGAATCGGGCCGAGTGGCCTCGCTGTTGCAACAGCGAGGGCTGAACAAGGGCGACCGCGCCCTTCTCTGGGGCCCCAACTGTCCCCAATGGGTGCTGGCGTTCTTCGGATGTGTGCGGGCGGGCGTCATAGTAGTGCCCCTGGACATGCAATCACCCCAGGACTTTGTGGCCCGGGTGACAGATAAGACACAGCCCGCTCTGGCATTCGTCTCCCGGATAACACCTGAGCATGATGGACTTCAGCTGCCCAAGGTCTATTTTGAGGAGCTGGGCGATCTTATCCGAGACCTGCCTCCTCCACTGGATGTAGAGGCGACCGGAGCAGATCTGGCGGAGATCATGTTCACATCCGGCACTACCGGCAACCCCAAGGGCGTGATGATCACCCACGCGAACCTGATAAGCAACTTAGAGGCCGCTGACCAGTACATCCCCAGCAAGCCGTCGTATCGGCTCATCTCCATCCTGCCCTTGAGCCACATGTTCGAGCAGATGGCTTCTCTCCTTATGACTCTTCGCGGTGGGGGCAACATTGCCTACCCCACCAGTCGCCAGCCCACGGTGCTGTTCAGGGCCATGCGGGAGCGGAAGGTCACGACGATGCTGCTGGTGCCGCAGGCCCTGGACCTGTTTATGAAGGGCATAGAAAGGGAGGTGAGACGGCAGGGCAAAGAGCGTGTTTGGCGCATCATGATGAGGATTGCCCGCTACGCTCCCATCCCCTTGCGCCGCCTGCTGTTCAGGAGTGTGCACAAGCAGTTTGGAGGCTCTCTGCGGTTCATTGTCTCCGGTGGCGCGGCCCTGGACCCGGAGCTGGGAGAGAAATGGAGCATGCTGGGAATCAAGATCATCCAGGCGTATGGGACCACGGAGGCATCTCCGGCCATTAGCGCTCATACGCTGGCCAAGCCACGCTTCGATTCGGTTGGCCAGCCCCTGCCCGGGGTGGAGGTAGTGATTTCCGAAGAGGGAGAGGTGCTGCTTAAGGGCCCCAACATTACCCCAGGCTACTGGGAGGACCCGGAGAACACGACGGCGGTCTTTGAGGACGGCTGGTACAAGACCGGAGATCAGGGCTACCTTGACCAGCAGGGTTACCTTCACTTGCAGGGCCGCAAGAAGGACATGATTGTACTTCCCAGCGGACAGAATGTCTTCCCTGATGACATTGAGGCCATACTGAGAAAGCACACCGGAGTGAGGGATGCCGTGGTGGTCGGTCTGCCCAGGGGCTCTGGCATTGAGGTCCACGCCGCTCTTCTCCTAGAGGACCCGCAAGTCGCGCCGGAGGTGGTCTCCTGGGCCAATCATCAGTTAGCGGAGCACCAGCAGATTCGCGGCTCCACCGTATGGCCTGAAGAGGACTTTCCCCGAACCCATACCCTAAAGGTCAAGAAGGTCTTGGTGATCGATCAGCTACAAGGGATTGCATCCGCCGCACCTGCCGCCAAACAGTCGTCCGCAAACGGCCGTGCCGCTGGCGCACGGGGTCTAGAGCACCTGGTAGCAGAGGTCGGCGACGTGCCTCTGGATGAGGTAGCGCCGGAGAAGGTGCTGGGAGCAGACCTGAGCCTGGACTCCCTCGGCAGGATGGATCTGCTGTCCGCTATTGAGGTGGAGCTAGGGGTGTACCTGGACGAATCACTGGTTTCTGCCGGAACCACGGTGGCGCAACTGAGGGAGATGGTGGAGAAAGGCAGTGGCGTCACTGCTCCCTCCTTCCCCCAATGGGGAATGAGGTTATGGTGCCGGATTCTGAGGGGAGCCCTGCAACGAGCCCTCATATTTCCGATGCTGGTTGCAACCTACCGGCTACGAGTTAGAGGGAGGGAGAACCTCCAGGCCCTCCAAGGGCCGGTGCTCTTTACGGCAAACCACTGCCTTCACCTGGACAACGGCCTCATCATCAAGGCGATTCCCAGTCACCGGAGACGTCGGCTGGCCATCGCCGCCGCCGCCGATCTGTTTCAAAAGCCCACCTGGGCTATCTTCAACCCGCTCCTGGGCAACGCCTTCCCGTTCTCAAGGGGGGAGGGGAACGTTCGCGCCAGCCTGGATAATCTGGGCAAGATACTGGACAAAGGATGGTCAGTCCTTATCTACCCGGAGGGCAAGCTAACCATAGGAGGGCCAACTCAACCCTTCAGGAGCGGCGCCGGCCTTATTGTGATGGAGGGCGGAGTGCCCGTGGTTCCCTTACGGCTGCAGATCCATAGCTTTGGGTCGCCCAAGCTGCTCCCGTTCCTGCGGCGGGGCAACATAGAGATCCGTTTCGGCAAGCCCTTGACCTTCCCAGCCGGTACGTCCTACCAGGAGGCCACCCAGGCCATTGAGGAAGCGGTAACGGCGCTCTAACCGATGTTCAGAGTAGGCACTATCTTAATGCCAAACCGGAGTCTTGGTGGTCGGGCTGACCTCTCCCTAAAGACTGTCTCCCTATGAACGATGCGGCGAACGTGAGCAAGTGGGGGCGCAGACCACAGTGGTGGGGCGGTGAACGGCATGTTGTGTTCACGGTCGTGGTGTTCGTCATCCTGGCCTCACTTGACAACGCCGCCATTGGTGTACTCCCTCCCCTCTACGCCGTCATTGCCGAAGACTTCTCTGTAGGTGAGGTGTCTATAGGCTTTGTGACGGCTTTGACCATACTTGTCATGGCGGTGGCTGCAACGGTGTGGGGTTACTGGGGAGACCAGGGTGGCCGGAAGCGGCTTCTTCTGTTCGGGACACTCATTTGAAGTACGGCCACCCTCCTCACCGCTACCTCCCAGACGATGCTGCAATTCGTGCTGTTCCAAGTAATAGCGGGAGTTGGCCTCGGCTCCATAGCAACAGTGGGATTTAGCGTCGTGAGCGACTTCATATCACCACGAAGGCGCGGCCTTGTCATGAGCCTGTGGGGCATATCGCAGGGGGTCGGAATGGGTGGAGGATTGCTCCTGGGCGGTTTGCTGGGAGCTCACGACTGGCGTTTGCCGTTCTTCGTCATTGCAGGTGCGGGGCTCGGGTTCGCTGCCCTCTACATGTTCACGTATGAGCCGGAGCGGGGGCGAATGGAGCCTGAGATCTCCACTGTTTTCGACTCGGAAGGTGGATATGACTATCGAATTGATACCGCCGACATCCCTGCCTCCTGACCAAGCCGTCGAACGTCTGGCTGATCCTGCAGGGCTTTTCGGCGCAATTCGCCTACGGATCGTTGATCTGGTTGCCCAGGTTGTTCGCTGCCAAAGTTGAGGCCGAAGGTTACACGCTGGAGACGGCCACGGTTGTCGGAAGCCTGTTCGCGATTCTGTTCCAGGTTGGCGGCGCCTTCTCCATCCTCGGTGGCTATCTTGGCGACCTGTGGCAGCGGCGTGACCCTCGCGGTCGCGCTATGCTCAGCGCCATAGGTGTTCTGGGGGCGATTCCGCTGTACCTGGCGCTGTTCTTTCTGCCACTTCACGGGCTTGACCTCTCCGAGTCCACGGGGACCGGGGCCGTAGTGGGAGGAGTTCTGCGTAACCTCTTCACCAACGGCTGGGTGGCCGGAGCGTTTCTGCTGGCATTGGGGGCCTTGGCGCTTACTTCAGTCGACTCACCCAACTGGCTTGCTCTGATCACCGATATCAACCTGCCAGAGCACCGTGGAACGGTTTTCGGGCTGGGCAACCTGTCCAACGGAATCGGCCGTGCTACTGGCAATGGGCTGACGGGCGTCTCCTTTGCCTACCTGGCAGCCCGATTCACACCGCCCAGGAAATTCGCTGTTGGTCTTGCCCTGTTCCAGCTCTTCTTTCTGCCGACGGGTCTCTGCTACTACCAGGCGACGAAGACAACTCCCGCGGACACCGCAGCGGCCAAGAGAACACTGGCCGAGCGGGCGAAAGCGATCGGTGTACACGGTCCTTTAGCCGGTTGACTACAAGGCTGAGCCAGCCACTTCCCTGGGAAGTAAAACGGCTGGGGAATGAGAACCTGGTGAATCTTAGATAACCTTGCGTCAGCACCAACCGCGCTCTAACACTATAGTGCTCGGGCTCACTTTATAGATGCGTCCAGCCGTGAACTCCCTGCTCGGAGCAGCCTCTATTTGACTCGCCGTAGTGAATGAGCAAGTCAAGGCGCTCCAAAAGGCTACTCTTTTGGTGGAGACTGGGGGAGTGGAACTACACCTGAAACGCAGGGATATGGTGTTGGTTGCGGCGTAGGTATGGGTGACCTGCGGCTGACTTTCTCTTCCTGGCCTTACGGAAAGTTCCAATTGACAATATCTGCCTCGAGGATACAATGAGTTCGCTCCAGAGATGGGTGCGTAATCACCATCATGGACGGATCACGCCACCATGTAACTTAATGGAGGAGTATTAAGGAGATGGCGCTACGAATTAATGACAAAGCACCGGATTTCACTGCGGCCACCAGTGTAGGCAAGATCAATTTCCATGAATGGATGGGAGACGGGTGGGCGATCCTGTTCTCTCATCCAAAAGATTTCACACCTGTCTGTGCCACTGAGCTAGGCTACGTAGCTCAACTAGGCGGTGAATTCGCGAAGAGAGGCTGCAAGGTTATTGGATTGAGTGTTGATCGTGTTGAAGACCATTTGAAATGGGCAAGCGACATAGAGGATCTAGCCGGCACCAAACTCAATTTTCCCTTAATAGCCGACGAGGACCTGGGTGTGGCCAAGCTCTATGATATGTTGCCCGCTGACGATGGGGATAGTTCCGTAGGGAGAACCGCGGCTGACAACCAGACGGTACGAGTCGTCTTCCTTATCGCCCCTGACAAAACAATCAAGATGAGCCTCGCCTACCCCATGAGTACAGGGCGTAATTTTGATGAGTTGCTCCGTGTTCTTGATTCGTGCCAGCTAACGGCAAAATACAGAGTGGCAACCCCTGGGAATTGGAAACAGGGTGAAGACGTCATCATTCTCCCCGCAGTGGACAATGATGCGGCAAAGGAGCTTTTCCCCGAGGGATGGGATACGGTCAAGCCTTATCTCAGGAAGGTCAAAGATCCCAGCAAATAACTGCCAAGTAAGTCGCCCTTGGCTTGGAGTATTTTCCTGTTTACCCAATTCGTCTTGGGCCTCTTTGCTGTCTCAACCAGCTAAGGAGCACCCTTGAGGGGGCTTGTTTACCCCTCTGGATGAGTGGGAACGAAGAACAAAAGAGGGGTAAATAGCTTTCTCAATGACACTATGTCTCGTTCAGGCTGACAGGGGAGGTAGGAATGACCAGTGATTTGAGGACGTTTCTGAAAGATGTCGGCGATCAGCTTACCCGGGTCACGAAAGAGGTTGATCCTCTGACCCAGCTCGGTGCCCTGAGTTCCCAAAGCGGTGGCCCGATCATGTTTGAGAGCCTACAAGGCTATGATGATTGGAGGGTTGTGGACCGGCTCCACGCCACTCGGGAGATTCAAGCCCTCGCGCTCCACACCACGACCGCAAGCTTTTTCGAAGAGATCTCCTCCCGTATGGACAGAGGAAAGGGTGAAAGTAAAACCGCAAATGACGGGCCGGTCAAGGAGGTAATCGTCACAGGTGAAGACGTCGACCTCCTCAGTTTGCCCGTATGCTACGGTAGTGAGGGCGACGGCGGGCGCTATATTGGTGGCGCAATGTGCGTGACCAAAGATCCAGATACGGGGATACAGAATCAGGCCTACTACCGAACTCAAATCAAGGGCAGGAACCGTGCCACCATGGGAATCGGGCGCAGAGAGGGATGGAGGACCTACCTGGAATATGAGGCGCAGGGAGAGCCTATGCCCATGGCTCTTGTTCTGGGGCACCATCCCGCCTACGAGATTGCAGGCGCCTACACGGGACAACATGAGGGGTTCGAAGAGTTTGAGTTGGCTGCTGCGTTGCTTCAAGAGCCTGTGGAGTTTGTGCCATGCGAAAGCGTCGACCTCCGAGTCCCGGCCCACGCTGAGATCGTTATCGAGGGTGTCCTCTTGCCGGGTGTTTGGGAGTCTGAAGGACCGTACGGAGAATATACCGCATACTATGGTACGCAAGAAGCAAATGTGCTGGAAGTGAAAGCCATTACTAGGAGAAAGGACGCCATCTATCGGCACCTCAACACCACCCGCTTCACTGACATGCACATGTTACATGTCCTTGGGGAGATCCAGGGCCGGATTCTCCTTCAGCGGATCTTCGGCGCGGCGACTATCTTGGATGTGCACCGTCCCCCAAGTGCCACTCTTACCACTATTGTCCAGATGGTCCCACGGTATGACGGACACTCTAGGCAAGTAATGCTTGCTGCGCTCGGTGTGCTTCGTCGTTCAAAAGTGGTTATGGTGGTGGACGATGACATCGACATTCATGACCTCAAGGATATCATGTGGGCACTTTCCTGCAGGGTTAACCCGGCGGTTGATATCTTCACCCTAGACCGCATGCAGGGCTTTCACCTAGATGTCTCAACGCCACAGCTGGACGAGCCGCATCGGGTTGAATTGACTGGAAACGAAAATAACGGCATCTTAGGGATCGATGCCACGAAGCCCCCTACGAGATTGCAAGCCGAGCGGGAAAAATTCACTCGAGCCAGGCCTATGGGAGATGGCGAAGTACTCCTCAAGGATTTCATCTAGCATTATTATGACGTTACGCTGGACCAACATCATCGGGCGGCCCTGATGCATACGGCCTGCCCGCTGCCAACATTGGTCGTGCAGTGCCATGAAATCAGGACCTAGAGGCACGCTAAACGAGGGCGCGAGAGTACCCATTAGTGGGCCAGGGTCCGGTTTCAAGCGGCCCTGTGTATATGGTGAACAGGCAAGACAGACGCCAGCTCCAAAGCTTTAGCCGAACTTGCCCAAGGTGCCCTTTCGGAAAATAGGAGCCCGAGGAGTACACCATCGGGCCCTATCTCTAGATATTCCTGGCCTTGATCTCCGGACCCGGAGCCGCCTCTTATTTGACTTCGCTTTCGTGAAAGAGCAAGTCAGGGCGCTCCTAAAGGGTAGGGGGCCGGGAGGGGCTTCTCGAACTACACCTGAAACGCAAGGATCGGGTGCGTACGTTGGAACTTCACATCTCCTCTTTCCGCTTCCTGGCCAATAGGCAAGTTCAGCCTTGACGCCACCCCTTGCCCAACGTACCATCACGGCAGTCCGTAGACTGCGCCGCTTTAGAAGCGGCATGGCAGGAGAGTGAGATGGCAGCGTACGTGATCGCGGATGTAGAGGTCACCAATCCTGAGGTGTACGAAGAGTACCGGCCACGGGTTCCAGCCACCATTGAGAAATACGGTGGCAAGTATGTGGTCAGGGGCGGTGCCGTGGAGACTTTTGAGGGCAGTTGGATTCCCAAGAGGCTGGTTGTGCTGGAGTTTCCCAGCATGGAACGGGCCAAGGAATGGTATAACTCTCCAGAATACGGCGAAATCAGGGAGATACGTTTTAGAAATGCCAATTCTAACGTCGTCTTCGTGGACGGGATATGAAAACGAGTGAGCAGCAGGCTGTGGCAACAGCGGCCACCCAACTCCGTCCCGCAACTCCAGGGTGGAGTCCGAACTTTCCCTTAGGGCACTTGCTGCAATGCAGTCCCCCCATTCGCACGGCTCTCAACTCAGGGAACTATTAGTCCAATCGCCTATACCGTGTGGCCTCCATGAAATACCTCAGGATTATCTCCCTTCCTTCTCTATCCAGCAGGCGGTGGATCGATTCAATCAGAGCCTGGTCTGGCAGCACATAGTATTGGGCCTCCGTTGCCAAATATGTCTGCCAGTCAGCAACAGAGTCCAGGTGGATGAGAACCTCGAACTCCACCTTCTGCTCGTTCAGGAAAGCCCCTTCGCGACAAAGCGAAGCGAGGGCCTCGCTGGCGGCCGAGATAGTTTGGACAAAGCCGGAACTGTAGTACAGGCTTCCCATCGAGGTCGAGCCCACACTCGTTCGGACCTCGATGGGATTGGGCCGCGGCTCAGGGTGGACATCCAGTAGCACACCACCCGGTCGCAACGAGCGATGGATTGTCGTAAGGGAGTCAACGACCCCCTCAGTGGGCACTCATCATATTGACCAGGGGAAAACCGCGACATCATAGACGCCTTGGGCCAATTCGATATTCGTGATATTTGCAACACGAAAGGATAGCTTGGCCTTGAGGACGTCCGGAGTCTGTTTGCGGGCCGTGGCGATGGCAGAATCGTCGGGGTCGAAGGCAAGCACCGAAGCGGCCACATCCGCAAAACGCCACGTCATACGTCCCTCACCGCAGCCGATCTCCAAGACATCTTTCCCGACGAAATCGATTAGGTCATGAATGACACGCGTCTCTACTTCCTCTGGATCAATCCTTCCGATCATATGAGGTATCCTCCTGACATGGGGAGCCCCCTAATAGGCAATCGCTGCAGTTTTACCATTCGGGCTAGGCCCTGTCAATGGACGAGTTCTTGAATTTAACGGCACAGCTGTGCTGGCATGCACGAACCTCGTGTGACAGCTACGGTATTTCGCCACGCAGAAGCGGAAATTGCTTCTCGATTACATTCCGAACTGGCAGGCATTGATGGCAGCTACCTTCAGTTTAGTCCGTTCTCAATATGGCCTACCCTGAATAACGGATCGCTGTTGAGATGGAGTTGACACAATTGACAACGGGCAGCCCACGGGAGTGCAGCGTGCCTCCTCTTGTAACTTGGGTCGCGGTGGTTAGCCGCTCTATCCTTTCCCGATCCGAAACATCTTCGTCCCACAGACCGGACACGTCCCTTGAATGAACCACTACTGCTGACAGCCCAGCGGCACTCGGAAGAACAGTCACCGCTGCAAGCACCGCCACACAAGCAATCGTGACAAGGATCGCCGCATTGATACCATTGTAGATATTCGTGTCTGAACGGTCATGTCGCATTGAGCTTCGCCTCCACCCAAGTCGCCGCTGACTGCTGTAGGTCCGTGTGGAAGGTAAGGTGGTAAAACTCCCCTTCCGAAACACCTCAGCCCAACCAGTATGAGCCTGCTATCCGGAGACGACATCACCCATCCGTGCATGATGCCATCATCAGTGCGTGCACCAAATCTGGACTGAAACGGTCATCGGCGCTACCCAGTGAGACTAGGGCGCACCGGGCCAAGATATTAGGCAACGGCACTTCTCTGCTTGCTGCTATGCGCCGGGGTGCCGTCTTTTCGGCTCGGAGTCACAGAAGCCAAATGATCACTGCGGCTTCAAGAGCGACTACTGCCACGCCGAGGAGGGCGAACCACCAGCCGACTTTATAATTCGGAGGGGTGCTCTTGAATCCACGGCCTGAAGCAACAAAGCAAGCTAATGGAACGGCTATGGCTACGATACCCAACAGTACTTTGGCCAACGATCTCTCCTTGAGCCTTCTCTGGTTGGACTACCACGTGGGGTGAATAGTGCAGATCATACCAGGTCGCTTGCGTTCGTTCTGTCCGGCCAAGCAGTCGGTGTGGTCAACGGCCATTTCAGAGCACTAGGTGGTTGATCTCATCGCCATGGCACACGACTATGTAGGGTGCGATGGTGGTCACGGGGGTCACCACGATTGGCAGTTGTCTGAGGACTTGTCGGACCGTAGCTCAACCTGTACGTGACCAACAAGAACACCGATGCCGTTCTGCGCTACGACGCCGCCACCGGCGAATTCCTGAGCACCTTTACCACTGGTAATGGGCTGGACGCGCCTCATTTCCTCGTATTCTGGGCCGATGGAGACCTCTACATCGGCAGCAACACCACCTACTCAACTACTCCCTCTTCCCCTCGTCATTCGCCGATCAACCTGCCCACGGCCTCTAAGTATTGAATCACCGCGTGCACACGTGGGTGCCTGATGTCAGGGCACCTATCTAGCTTACTGTAGATGCTGTTGATGTGCCGCTCAACGGTCTTGGGCTCCAGGTAAAGTTCATTGGCTATGCCATCGTTCCTATAGCTTTTGGCCATCCAGGCCAGGACCTCCCGTTCCCTGGGGGTGAGGCTTTGCAATGAAGTACCTCTTATCTGGCTGGCATTCATCAGCTGGCCTATGATAGCAGGGTCGACAATGATTCGGCCCTGGGCTACAGCCTGCACAACCTGAACAAGCTGCTCAACCGTATCTACAGTGTGCCGCTGTAGAAAAGCGAAGCCTGCCGAGACACCCTTTGAGTACTCCCTGAGAGCCTTAATGCATCGGAAATCGTAACTAGTCGTGAGAAGGACAATGCCAATCTCACAATCGTATTCTCGAATCATCTCCAGGGTTTCCACGATGCTGGCCTGGAGAACCCGTGTTCCTAGCACCAGAACGTGCGGTTTAAGCTCCATCGCCGTCGCCACTAGTGATGCACCGTCAATAACACCGGCGGTGCCCAACACACACATGCCCGGATTGGACATGAAAAAGGACTCATATGCTTCTCTCATAATCGGTTGTTCCTCGGCGATGAACAACCGAATCTGCGCAGTCACCGGGACCTTGGGTGATACCTCAAGCTCCGGCGTTACCGGCTCCCTTGTGTCAGCGAACGTCACGCTGGTGGGCATCATCGCCGCTTGTGGCAATGCCATTTCCGTCTCAGCCGGTGGCGGGTGGGGGAAGGCCTCATCCTCCAAGGCGGAGGCCAACAGCGTTCGGACTACGTTTTCATCGTCAGCGCTCAACAGTGTGCTCATGGATCCTCTCCACTAATCAAGGTATGGTCATGGCGAGAGGCATATTCTCTCCTCCGACCTTCCTCTATGAAAGACCCTCATCACCCAATGGTGTGGCAGGGACCTGCCAATCCGTTGAAATGCAAGTTCCGTTACCAGTGCGCCAAGAGGGCAAGCTAGGATAGACGCTGCGCTGACGGCAAGCAAAATGCTGAACCTGCCGACGTCTGACCATGGCAGGTGATTTCAGGTTAACGACGGGATGTGTCAGACGCCGGCAGCTCCGAAATTGTCAGCCTGCGCCTGAGATTGCTGAAGGCAGAGAGACTACGGCGCCAGAAGAGTTGCAAGAGATTGCCTCAGGGTGGTCAACGTCACGGGTTTCCCCAGGATGATGTCAACGCTTTCCGGCTTTTCCTTGGTGTCCTCCATCATATCCCCGAACCCTGTCAGCAGCACCACGGATGTCTGAGGAGCCATCTGTTTGATGGCGGTGGCCAATTGGTCACCACTCATTTCCGGCATCGCCATGTCCAGAATTACCAGGTCAATTCCCCAGTCCTAAATTTGCTCAGCCCTTCACGCCCGTTCGAGGCCGTCTCCACCGTATGCCCTCTCCAACCAGGTACTCGCTTACCAGTTCAAGCACCTGCGGCTGATCATCCACAGCAAGAATGTGCTTTGGGGGTATGGGACGCTCTACCTCCTCCGCTCCGTGTATCTCCTCAGGCACTGACGTGATGGGCAAACGGAGAGAGAATGTGCTCCCCTTGCCCGGCTTACTCTTTATATCAATGGTCCCTTCATGGCGCTGCATGATCCCGTAGACCATGGCCAGTCCAAGACCCGTCCCCTTCTCACCCTTGGTAGAGAAGAACGGCTCCAGGCACTGGCGGCGAACCTCCTCTGTCATACCAATACCCGTATCCTCCACGTCAAGAACCACCTCGTTCTCATCGATGAAGGTGCGGATGGCTATTCCCCCGCTAGAGTACAACGCATCTGCCGCATTGAGGATCAAGTTGGTAATTGCTTGCCGTATCTCAGGTTCAACCCCAATCAGGGACGGCGTCGGCCTCAAGTCGGCCTAATTTCTATGGTGATGCCACGGGCCATTGCCTGGTCTTTCCATCTCGGTTGCGTAAGCGGTATGGCCTGCCTAACCACATCGTTGATTCTGAACGGTGCCCTAACCTCATCTCTCTCGCGGTGCCGAAAAAACTCTCGCAAACGCCCAACGATGTTCGCAGCATCTTCGGAGGCCGTGTGAATCGTTTTTATATAGTGGGTAAGCTTGGCCGAATCCTTCCGGACCTCGGGGCGTATAAGAAGCAGCTCGCTGAATCCAACAACGCTCACTAATGCATTGTTGAGATCGTGGGCCACACCACCCGCCATCTGGCCTAGGGCACGTAGGCGCTCTTGCTGCACTACCTGTTGCTGTGTCTGTTGAAGGTCAGCAAGCGTCTCTTTGAGGCGCTGGTTACTCTCCACCAGAGCCTTATCAGCAATCTGGTGCTCGCGTAGCTCCGTGTTGAGCCGCTCGTTTGCGTTTACCAGCTCCTCGGTGCGCTCCTCTACCCGGTGCTCCAACTCATCCTTGGCGTAGCGCAATGCCTCCTCGGCCCGCTTACGTTCGGTGACGTCACGCGTGATGGCTGATCTACCTACTACGTTGCCGGAAAAGTCTCTCAAGGGGAATATGGTAACCGAGACGTCTATTTGCGTGCCATCCTTTTTCAGTCGTACCGTCTCATAGCCCTCAATACGCTCTCCCGCCTGTACCCGAGCAGCCAATTGTGCGCCCTCCTCCACCCAGTTCGGCGCATGCATGATAGATATGGGTTGTCCAATCATCTCCTCCGCCGTGTATCCATAGACCCTCGTCGCCGCCTCGTTCCACTCAGTTGTTATTCCATCTGACGACACCGCTGTAATTGCATCAGCGGATGAGTGTACAATCGCCGCCAGCCTACGCGCCGTCTCCTCCGCACGCCTTCGCTCGGTGGAATCGGTGCTGACTAACGTTGCCTCCACTATCTCCCCGTTGCGCACGATCGGGCCGATTCGCCCCGCCCGCCACTGGATGCTGCCATCAGGGAGGTTGAGCGCAACCTCGTAGCTGGCAATCTCCCCAGTTCGGAAGACATGCCCAACCGTCCGCCTCATCACATCACGATGCTCCTCTATCACAAGGTCGTAGACGGTATGGCCGATAACCTCCTCCGCTGTAATACCTGGCGGCCCGTGATTGATGAATAGGATTCTGCCATCATTATCCAATCTCATAATGATACAGGGAGCGGTGTCCACAAGGGACCGCCACTCTGCTTCTGATTCCCGCAGTGCCAACTCCACCTTCGTACGCTCATACACCTCCTGCCGAAGGACTTCACGTTCACGGCGCATTTGCCAGCGCACATCGCTCAGCCATCCAACTATCACCGCCACGAGCAACAGCACAACCCACCCTGCCACACCTCCCCCCTGGAACGACACAAACCAGCCATGTACTCCAATTACGTTGTAAAGAAGCGTACTCAGCGGCACGGCCAGTAGAGCCGCAATAATGCCTTTCCTTAGTCCAAGAAACCATGCAGCCACGGTCACCGGGAACGTTACCAGCGCACCCGTTGCTGGCTTCATAGCGGGGTCCAGCAGCCAGAACGCCAGTGCATAGATAGCTGTAGAGAAGATAATTATTGCCGCTACCAGGCGGCGAGAGATCACATCAAAGCGACCCATAGATATGCCTCCAGAGTGTGCGCTGATCCCTTCCCGCGCCACCAATATCTTGCCCCAATAGGCACCAGCCGCACGGAGTCTCAATGCCCTCTTGGTGACAGTCAACTACCATTCCAAAGACAGTTGACTACCACTAATGGTATGGGCCGCTGCGTATCCTATCAACGGTGGTACCCCGTCTCAGTTGCGTGGTGGCCTACTTGAGAGCGGGGGCCTTGCGGCTCAATGGGCCAGCGCTCCTTAACCGTGGCGACGACTCGATGCCTTGCGAGGGGTGTCAGCGCTAGACAGGATGCCTTTTTTGTAAGCATCTGATACGGCATGAACCGCATCGTTGACCCCCAGTTGGTTAAATGTGTTGCGCATTTCCCGGTTCACCGTAGTTTCGCTGATGAAAAGCTGATTAGCGATCTCCCTATACCGAGTCCCACCGGCCACTAATCGCACTATCTCAACCTGGCGATCACTGAGAATTGACCCTCCCCCGGACTTTCGTAGCTCACGCACTTCGTCAAACAGTTTCCCTGTCAGTGTGGCATCTACGGGGACTTGCCCCTGGGAAGCAGCCCGCACAGCCTGCAACACCTGTTCAACAGTGGACCACTTCAACATATACCCTGCTGCTCCAGCCTCTATTGCCTCTCCAACGTACTCCCCTTCAAAAGATGTGAGTAAGACAACGGGTAGCTGTGGGTGCTTCGCTTTCAAAACTCGGGTGGCCTCGATTCCATTCATACCCGGCAGCTGTATATCCATGAGAACCACATCCACCTCCAAGGCCTCCAGGTCATGAAGGGCCTGCTCCGCATCAGCCGCGGTCACCTACTATTTCTAATGCAGCGTCTGCCTCTAGGCGCGCCCGGAAGCTCTCCCGGAGCATCGCCTGGTCCTCCACAAGGTAGACTCTCAGTGTTGCTATTGAATGGTGGTGTGGCATTGGTATTGCCACCTTTTGGCTGTCAACGCGCGGCGGCCAGAGGCGATTATTATACGGCATGTTGGCGACCATGGTTTTATCTTCTTCGTCGCCTATACAAACCAAGCTGTCGAACGTGCCAACAGGCCATCTATGAAAAGGGCTCTCCTGTCACGCGCCCTCGGCATGTGATTCAAGCATCTATCGGTGCTATCCCAAGGGACACGTTCGCCTAATGCCCTGCCAGAGAGATAGCATCCTCGTACTGGCCGGGGCTTCGCTCTTGTAACCGACCCAGCACCAGCAACGGTGCCAGCGCCAGGGCAAGGCCCATGACTCCGATGGCCGTCAGCCCCGACAAGTCCACAACGAAGCCACCGACAAAGGGCGCTACAATGGCGAGGATCCCCGCGAAAGCGTCGCCAGCGCCAATCGCTCGGCCCCGCTCTTCAGATGAGGTGGTATCTGCCAGGAGGGCCGTTGCAGAGACGTTCACCGCGGACCAGCCGATTCCCACCAGAAAGAGGCCCAGAGTGATGACCCAATAGGAGGATGTCAAGGGCACCAGGATGGCCCCAACCCCTTCGACCGCCAGGCCAACCCCAAGCAGCGGCTTCCGCCCCAAGCGGTCCGCCAGTCGCCCCAAAGGGATGGAAAGGCCGAACATCCCCAGGACGTGGATAGCAACGGTGAGGGAGATGGACGACAGGGGGTGCCCGCTTTCCGACATGACCAGCGGCGTCATCACCATCATCAGGGACATGGTTCCCTGCGCGGCGGCAAAGCAAGCGTACGCCACTTGTTTCGGCCTATGGCGCAGGAACGCCGACAGGCCCGCCGCACGCCGGGCGTCTCCGGTCGCCGGGGACGGCCGATAAGGCGGCCAGTAACGCTCCAGGTTGGAGGCGATGACTTTGGGATCGGGCCGGACCAGCAGGGCAAAGACCATGGCCGGCGCAAATACCACAGGCATCAAGTACCACGAGAGCCCTATAGCGTCGGTCCCCGTTCGGTCTGCCAGCAGATCGGCGCCACCGACAATGATGGGCGCTACCACGGCACCGACGATGCTCCCCGTCAGGACGTAGCCCAACCCCTCCGCCCGGCGCGCCGGCGGGTACATGTCCACGGCCGCCACGCGGAGCTGCCTGCCCGCCCCTACGCCGAGTCCCAAGATGGCCATTCCAACAAGAAAGACCGGGAAGGAGGAGAAGGATATCGAAGCCCCCAGCAACACACCACCCACCAGGGCCAAGAGAACGCCAGTGACCATCCCGAGCCGCCTCCCGTAGGTGTCAGTCAACTTACCTATGGGATAGGCCACGGCGAACCGGCCGACACCCAGGAGACTCCCCCCAACCCCTGCGAGGCTTGCGGATCCCAGAAGCCGCACCACCATGAGCGCTCCCAGGGTGATGGCCAGCTGACTCCCGGAGCCCTGGAGCGCCTGCACCATAGCGATGTATACGGTGTTGCGACGGATGAGGGGTGGAATGCCTGGCTGGCTCTTTGCCGTCTGAGCAGTGTCAGCCATCCTCGCGGTCCGCCCAATCGGCAACTTCAATGTGCCACTCGGTCCTTCAGGAAGTCCAGCCGGGAATAAAGAAGCGATCGAGAGTATGCCAAGAGTACATGTCCCTACGAGAGCCGCCAATGTTGAGAGTAGACGGTAGCGGTGGCTTCAATGTAGCGATTGTTGCACTGTCACACCTTGGCGTCAATGACGGTGCGTTCGCTATAGGCGGTCCGGGGCAGGCCTGCCCCTTGCCATCGCCGGCTGCCTGCGGCCGCCACACGTCGTCTCGTATCCCTGAGGCCACATGGCCCGCATGTCAATGCTCTATCAGGCACCCATCATTCCGAATGAGATCACTGTCGTGTCAAAGTCCCACTGATTCGAAACCACGCTCTGCGGTACTTCCTAAAGGCTATACTTACCCCATCGGTTGCCTTGGCATATTAGATACGTCGGTCCATATCGTAGTCAGCTGGGTAGCTACCTCCTCTTTGCCTTCTTCTCCGGCATACCACTCACCCAGCTCAATGACCGGCTGACCCAGCTTCGGGCCCTTTCAGTCTCCACCCGCCACGCCTCCGGGATTGTAACGTACTCCTTCATGGGCCTCCCCTTCATCGGCTCGAATATTGAAGTGCCCTCCTCCTTCAGAAGCTCGTACCGCTCCTCCTCCGGTAGGCGCACGAATACCTCGCTGCCGAAAACACCGATAAACATGTTTCCGTTGACGAAGCCCGCGAAGTTCCCGAACATTGGCCGGACCTGGATGCGGGTGTCATCGGGAAGGATGGACTCAAAGAACGCTTTGGACATGTCGTCAGGGCGTGGAAAGGACATATTCATCCTCCTTGCTCACCTGCAACTTCAAGGTATGGAGGAGGCCGTCACCAGCATGTTGTAGACGGTCTTCGCCAGAAGCCCCCACGGCTCAGCGGTCATTCTCAGAAGACATCCAGCGTGAATCTGGGGCCGTCGGGCGAATCCTTGAAGTCCAGCACCGCCGCGGACAGGTGCTCCGCCAGCTCTCCGTCCACCAGCAGTAGCTTCGACTCTCGGAAGTCCACCACGTGATCCGACTCACCCTCCTCGTCGATAACGATCCCGAAGTCACCCTCCCCCACCCAGACCGGTGGGACCGTGAGCCGCAGATATCTGCCTGAGTCCAAGCTGCGCGTCTCAAGGATACGCAGCAGCTCCTCCTTGGCCCTCTCCGTCACCGTCACCATGGGAAAGAGGCCTGGAGGGCACCGTTCTGGCCCACTTTTTCGATCACCTCAGGCGTATCGTTCTTGACGGAGTTCACCAACGGTGATACCTCGTAGGCTTCCATCTCCTGAGCGGAGTAGGGAAGCAGCAGCTCTCGCAGCTCCGCGGTATTGGTATTCGCAGGATCTAGCCACTGGGCCTCCGTCTCCTTGGCCAGTATCACCGGCATCCTATCATGGATGGGCTCCATCACCTTGTTGGGCGTAGTCGTAATGATAGCGCAGGACGTGACCGACTCGCCCTCTTGGGATATCCACATGCCCCAGAGTCCGGCAAAGCCGAACGGCTCACCGGAGCTGAGGATGATGCGCATAGGGATACGCGCCGTGCCCACCCTTCGCCATTCATAGAATCCATCCGCAACTATCAGGCACCGTCCCCGCCGAAAAACCTCTCGGAAGCTGGGCCTCTCGGCTACGGTCTCAGCCCGAGCGTTGATTATCCCCCTCCCAATGCTGGAGCCTTTGGTCCAGGGTGGGATCAGTCCCCATCTCATGGGTTGTGCACGGTTTCCGCCCTGGCCGCCCACAATGGTAAGCACCTCCTGGGTGGGTGCAATGTTGTACCGCGGCGTGTACGCAAGGTCCGCCGCCTCAAAGATGAACCGCATCTGGACCGTGTCCAGGTCTGATGTCAGTGAGTAGCGTCCGCACATCCTTGTCACCCCTGCATCCTGAATTGTCGTGGCACTCTGAGAGCGCTGTCAAGGATGTGCCCGCACCAGAAACCCACACTGGGGCAAGGTACGTGAATGAGCAGCGGGGTCTATAATGGCCTTTCGTGGCGAATGTGCGGGAGGAGTTGCCTCGCCCTCGGTGGCAGGAGTTGCCCGGAGCTGGCCCTCTCGATGCTTCCCACGGTGAGACTCATAGGCTACTGGGAGAGTTTGGTGGCGACTATCTACCGGTTGACCCCTCCGCGGCGAATGCTCAATTGCCTGGTGACCGTTTGGCTGCGACTTGGCTTACCGCCTGCACGATACCATCTGTTGCTGGTCCCCGGACGCAAAAGCGGTCGGACCTATTCCACGCCAGTGGCCGTCATGCAATATAACGCGCAGCGGTGGCTTGTAGCACCCTACGGCGAGCGAGAGTGGGTCAAAAACGCCCGTGTCGCAGGACAGGTTGTGTTGAGAAGGGGTCGCCGTTCAGAGAGCGTTGCCGTTAGAGAGGAGCTGGACCCCGCACAGAGCGCCCCGGTCCTCAAGCGCTACATCACCGTAGAGCCCATCACCCGCAAGTTTTTCAGGGCCACTCACAGATCTCCAACAGAGGAGTTTATTGAGGAAGCCCCGCGACATCCAGTCTTTCGCATCCTGAAGTCATGAGAGTAGGCCTACCCCTTTGACATCACCCTGCTATCCACAATCTTCAAGCCGGAGATCATCAGACCTGGGGTATAAAGCAACATACCCATGCCGCTCTATGAGCGGTTGGATAACCAGGGAGATAGAGCTACGCTAGAGGCGTGATTACCAGCGGGGGGCACCCCGACCACCACCGCCACCACCACCCATCGACTCTCTCGGACGGGCCTGATTCGCCGTCACGGCTCGGCCCTTGATCTCTTTGCCGTTTAGCGAATCGATGGCGGTCTGGGCCTCGGCGTCGTTTGGCATCTCCACAAAGCCGAATCCTCTTGAACGGCCCGAGAATCGGTCCGTAATAACCCGGGCAGACTCTACCTGCCCATACGCGCCAAACTCCTCCGCTAGATTGTCGTCGGTTACCTCATAGGCGAGATTGCCTACATAGATGTTCATACGACGCTCCTTCTAGTACCTAAGATTCTCCTCATCCCTGGCAAGCGCCGCATGCGTCTTCGACAATATCCTGAACGCGAAAAACGGAACGTCACTGCTACATGGTCTCGGAGTTGGAGGCATTGTATCACAACAAAGCTAGATGCTACCACCCGTGACGCACTGGCTCATGAATAGCTGCATTGAGGGACCTGAAGCTCAATGAGCCAGCCTCTTGGCCTTCATGCCCGCCAGCACCTTCTCCGCTGTGATGGGAAGGCTGGTGATACGCACGCCCACCGCATCGGCCACGGCGTTGGCAATGGCTGCGGCCACGGGGCAGTTGCTTGTCTCGCCAATACCCTTTGCCTGATACGGCGCAGGGCCCGCCGGTTCCTCTAAGAGCACGGTCGTGAGCTCCGGGACATCCAGCATAGTCGGTATCTTGTAGTCCCCAAAGTGCCCCGTGATCACCTGGCCCTGGTCCAGCTTCATCTCCTCTATCAGTGCGTAGCCAATGCCCTGAACGATGCCCCCCTCTATCTGGCCCTGGTGCGACAGTGGGTTGAGCACCGTGCCAACGTCATGGGCCGAAACGAATCGCAGTATCTTGACCTGTCCCGTCTCCGGGTCCACCTCCACCTCCGCGACCTGGGTGCAGAAGGAGGTGATGTCGCGCTCGCCTGACGGCGCATAGGTTACCTGTGCCGAGACCGGCTCCCCCGACTCCGCCGCCGTAGCGGCAACCTCGGCCAGGGGTATGCTCCTGGCTCCGACACTGTCGGCGAAGAACCGGCCGTCCCGGAGCTGGACATGCTCCTCTGGGCTGCCCAGGAGCTCCGCCGCCACGCCGATGAGCCGCTGGCGCGCCTGTTGGGTGGCCTGCAGCGTTGCCTGCCCCGCCGAGTGGGTTACCCAGCTTCCCGCAACGCCGGCATCAAAGGGGCCGGAGTCGGTGTCAGTGGTCACTACGGTGATGGCCTCAAGGGGTAGGGAGAGCTCCTCCGCTATGATCTGTCGCAGGATAGTGTGCGTTCCGGTGCCAACGTCGAAGGTAGGGCTGCGTAGCGTCACGGTGCCATCTGCCTCAATAATCACCGTTGCGCTGTTCGCCGCGCTGCCCGTTGTCCTATCGTACAGGGCCATACCACGGCCAATGTACGGCTTGGGCTTTGGCTTCTCCCAGCCGACCGCCTGGGCCGCTGCATCCAGAGTCTCCCGGCACCGCACCTTGTGGAGCACCCCTCCCGTGGGCGTTTCGTCGTTCTCCCGGAGTGCGTTCCGGTGCCGTAGCTCCAGAGGGTCCATCCCCAGCTCCTGCGCGATCATATCCATGTGGGACTCCACGGCGAACACCGTCTGTGGCGCTCCCGGAGCGCGCATGAAGCCGCACGGAATGGTGTTCGTATAGACCATGTCAGACTCAATGTGCACGTGGGGAATACGGTATGACCCCCCCAGTCCGGAGGCCCCCAGTAGGTTGACGCCCGCGCCGGGCTTGAAGGCACCGTACGCACCGCTGTTGAACACTACCCGCCCCTGGCGCGCCACCAGCGTCCCATCCCGCTTGACCCCGGAGCGAATGGTGATCACGGCGGGATGTCGCGGGTTCCCCGCCATGAGCTCCTCCATATAGGTCATGGCCATTTTGATCGGTCGCCCGGAGGCCTTGGCGAGAAAATAGGAGAGCGGCATGTCCATGGGAGAACCCTTGCCTCCGAAGTCGCCGCCGATGTAGGTGACGTTGATGCGCACGTTCTCGGGGTCCATGCCAATGGCCGCCGCGATCTGATTCCGTAGCGGAAAGGGTACTTTGCTGTTAGCCCACACCTCCACGTGACCTTCGTCGTCTATCCTCACCAGGCACGTGTGGGGCTCCAGGAACGCCTGGTGGACCCGGGCCAGGGTGAAAGTGTGCTCAAAGACCAGGTCCGCCTCCGCGAATCCCTTCTCTACGTCTCCCTTGCTCCACTCGCTATGGGCTATCCGGTTCGTGGGCTCCTGGACGGGCTCCGGCAGCCCAACGTAATCGTTGATCTTATCGTGTACGATCGGAGCACCCGGCTCCAGGGCCTCCAGGCTATCGAAAACCGCCGGCAGCTCCTCGTACTCCACGTCTATGAGATCCAGCGCCTCCTCGGCTATATCAGGGCTCTCCGCCGCCACCGCCGCCACCTTCTCCCCTATAAACCGCACCTTCTCCCGCGCCAGCACCGGCATATCCAGTAAGCGACGTCCAATGCGGACCTCTGGGATATCGGCCCCCGTCAGCACGGCGTGTACCCCTGGCACTCCCCTGGCCTGTGAGGCATCTATATGCGTGATGAGAGCGTGCGGCAGAGGACTTCGCAGGGCCTTCCCCCACAGCACGCCCTTGATGAGTATGTCCGCAGGATAGCGGGCCTCGCCTGTTACCTTCTGCGGCCCCTCTATCCGAGTGACCGGCTTGCCAACCGCCGAGTATGCTGTCAAGGTTGCCTCCTACGTGGTGCTAGCTTGGATAGTATAGCTTTCGTATCCACCCCGGACAAGCTCACACGGTGTGCCTGGCGCGCCCATCCGTCGCAAGGGCGATGCTCCAAGAAGCCACCGCGGAGTAGCCGCCACTCCCACAGCCAAAGGCTGTGCGCCGGTAGGGACCAACCGACGCTTTATGAAACACTAGTGGAGCGCCTTATCCAGCGCCTTCAAGTCCGCGCCAATGATGAGCCGCTTCCCTACCTGGACCAGAGGCCGTCGGATGAGCCGTGGCTCCTGGATCATCAGGCGGAGGAGATCGTCGTCGCTCAGGCCGTCCGGTGCTAGCCCCAATGCTTTGAACGATGGACTCCTCCAGGCGAACGCCTCAGCGGGCGATTGCTCACCCAGCAGCTCCCGAAGCTCCTGTTCGGAGAACGGCCGTCGGAAGAAATCTCGCTCCGTAAGCTCCACCCCATCCTGTAAGAGCCACGCCCTTACTCGTCGGCAGCTGGATCAGCGACTCCACCAGTAGAGCACCGCACTGGTCATTTCGTTCTCCCTGTGCCCTCATCATTCGTTGTGGCTATCTCGGCACTCCCATATAATAGCACCCATGCACGGCAAACCCATCGATAGCCACCTCATCTTTGACCTACCGTCCGTTGCCAGTCCGGCCATCTCGCCGGACGGCACTGCGGTGGCGTACGTACGCGGACAGGTCGATCGCACCGCCATGGAGGCGCGGTCTCATATTGAGCTAGTCCTCTTTGGAGGAGGCGATGCGCGGCAGATCACCGCGGGGCCGTACGATAGCAAGCCGGTCTGGTCGCCGGACGGCTCCACGCTGGCGTTCCTCCGGTGTCCGGCTCCGAACGTGCAAAAGCAGGTCTGGCTGCTGCCCATGGAAGGGGGCGAGGCGCGACGCCTGACGGACGCTCCCACCGGCGTCCTGGATATGACCTGGTCACCCGATGGCTCGGCAATCGCCTACGTGAGCGATGTGCACCCTGATATGCCGCCGGATGATGAGGATCAAGAGGAGCGCAAGCGACACCCTCGGGTGAGGGTGGTGAGCAATATCTACTACCGGGGTGATACCCTGGGCTGGCGGGGCAACGCCTATCGCCACCTCTTCCGCATTGCTGTGGCCACGGGCAAAAGCGAACGGCTGACCCACGGCGACTACGACCACGCCACGCCCGTCTTTTCACCTGACGGCTCCCAGCTTGCCTTCGAGTCCAATCGCTCACCCAAGCGCCACCTGCGCGCACCCTTCGGCGGCGAGCTGTGCGTGATGCCCGCCGGAGGTGGACGCGTACGCCGGCTAACGCCGGATACCTGGGGCATCGGCGGCATCGCCTGGGTGCCGGACGGCCGCCACATCGCCTGCGTCGTCACGGAGAAGGCCGAGCAGTCGCAGTCATACGTCGATATCGTGGACGTGACTACGAGGAAGCGCACCCGGATCACCGGCGACCGCCTGGCTCCACAGACAGGCTTCTTCCCCATTGCCAGTCCGCCGCCGCTGACCTGGCAAAACGGTGAGGTGCTCTTTGCGGCGGATGCTCACGCCTCCTCTGGCCTCTACCGAGCCAACCTGGAGAGCGGCGTGCATGCCCTCCGCGCCAAGCCCGAAATGATAAGCGGCCTCAGCTCAGCCCCCGGTGGGCGTCGCATCGCCTTCCTCGGTGGCACGCAGAGGCAACCATCGGAGCTTATGGCGCTGGACACACGGACCGGCCGGTCGCGCCTGCTGACCCACGTGGCGGATGAATACATCGCCGCCCACCCACCGGGCCGCGTGCAGAGGTTTACGGTACGCCGCGGCGAGCTCACCATCGATTGCTGGCTCATGTTCCCACCGGGCTTCGACCGCACGAAGCGGTATCCCCTGGTGCTGGAGGTCCACGGCGGCCCCAACGGCTTCTACGGAGCGGGCTTCAGCCCCCTGCACCAGATTATCGCCGGCGGCGGGAACATCGTCCTGTTCGTCAACCCTCGAGGCTCCACCTCCTATGGCGTAGACTTCATGTCTCGCGTCTGGGGAGACTGGGGAGGCGAGGACTACCTTGACCTGATGGCGGCGGTGGATGAGGCCTGCCGACGCCCCTACGTGGACGGCAAACGCCTGGGCATCCATGGCTACTCCTACGGCGGCTATATGGCCTCATGGGCCGTTGGCCACACAGACCGGTTCAAGGCTGCCATCGTGGGAGCTCCCTGCATCAATCTCTCCTCCATGTACGGTCAGACGGACATCGGTATCACCTTCGGCGAGCACCAATGGGGCGGACGCCCACCAGAGAACCTGGACTGGTATCTGGACCGATCACCCCTTACCTACGCCGACCGTGTGAATACCCCGGTGCTGCTCCTCCACGGTGAGTCAGACATACGCTGCCCCATCTCCCAGAGCGAGGAGTACTATGTAGCCTTGAAGCGGCTCGGCAAGACCGTGGAGTTCGTACGCTTCCCAGGCTGCTCCCACCTCTTCCTGCGGGTGGGGCACCCTGAGATGCGCCGCCAGTACTACGACCGAGTCACCGCCTGGTTCCAACGCTGGCTCTCATAGGAACCACAGCAAGGTCCGCTATGGATTACAAGCAGCTAGGAGATACGGGTGTTCGGGTCCCTGAGATAGGGCTGGGGACCTGGCTGTACACCGGAGGTGATGAGCCGCTCCGCAGAGGAGTTGAGCTGGGAGCCTCCCTTATCGACACCGCCGAATCCTACGGCACTGAAGAGGACGTTGGGCGCGCCATCCGGGGCATCCGTGACCGCGTGTTCGTGGCAAGTAAGGTATCGCCCCAGCACTTCCGCCGTAAGGACCTGCTAAAAGCTGCCGACCAGAGCCTCCAAAGGCTCGGCATCGACTATATGGACCTCTACCAGCTTCACTGGCCCAGCGACAGCATCCCCATTGAGGAGACCATTGAAGCCATGGAGTCCCTTGTCCAGGCCGGTAAGGTGCTCTATATCGGCGTCAGCAACTTCTCCGTGGCCCAGCTACAGCAGGCCCAGGCTGCCCTGGCCAGCGGCAGTATCGTCTCCAATCAGGTGGACTATAGCCTGGTGAAGCGAGACATCGAGACTGACCTGTTGCCCTACTGCCAGGAGAACCAGGTAACCGTCATCGCCTACAGCCCCCTGGCACAAGGTCTTGACCGCATGATTGAGCAGGATAGCATGGGGGCCCTCGGCGTAGTTGCAGCCAACATGGGGAAGACCGCAGCACAGGTTGCGCTAAACTGGTGCATCCGTGGAGAGAACGTCGTCGCCATACCGAAAGCCAATTCAGTCGAGCATGTGGAGGAGGACTGTAGCGCAACAGGCTGGCGTCTCTCCGTAGAGGACCTGCGCCTCCTGGATACCGCCTTTCCCCACACGGTGTAAGCATCGACCCGTTTGCAGAATCAACGGAGATCGGAAGGGACAAGCTCATGGTAAAGATGACCGGCGGCCAGGCGTTGGTGAAATCCCTCTATCTGGAGGGGATCAGGGTTGTCTTTGGCCTTCCGGGGGTACAGACCTATCACGCCATGGACGCGCTCTACCAGGAGCCCGGCATCCGGTTCATCACCACGCGCCACGAGCAGGCCACCGCCTACATGGCGGACGGCTATTCTCGTGCGGACGGAGGCATAGGGACAGCGCTGGTTGTGCCCGGCCCCGGTCTGCTCAACGCCTCCGCTGGCATCGGGACCGCTTACGCCGCCTCCTCTCCCATCCTGGTGGTCTCTGGACAGATTCAGCGTGAGCTCATCGGAGTCCGCCGCGGCATCCTCCATGAGGTTGATGACCAGCTGGATTCCATCAGACCCGTCACCAAGTGGGCACACAGGGTTCTTGACCCGGCCGAAATCCCCGGCGCGCTTCACGAGGCCTTCTACCAGCTAAAGACCGGGCGTCCCCGTCCCGTTGAGATCGAGATTCCCCCTGAGACACTGGCTGAGGAGGCGGACATCGAGCTACTGGAACCGGGAGACTACGACCGCCCAGCGGCCGATGGCGAGAGCATTAAGCGAGGCGCACGTATTTTGGCCGACGCCGCCAACCCGCTGATATGGGTGGGTGGAGGCGCTATCTCATCGCACGCCTCTGAGCCGTTGCTAAAGGTGGCGGAGCACCTCCAGGCCCCCGTAGTGGCCACCACTGAGGGCAAGGGTGCCATCTCCGATCGTCACTATCTCTCCCTGGGCGTTGCCAGGACGCCCACCGAGCACCAGCGAGAGGAGCTTTCCAGGCACGACGTGATCCTGGCCGTGGGCACCCGGCTCGCAAATCCCAACCTGCTTGATTCGCAGCAGGTGGTACAGATCGATATAGACGAGGAGGAGATAGGACGCAACTATGAAAAAACCGTTGGACTGGTTGGGGACGCACGCCGGACCCTGGAGGAGCTGTATGCCGCGCTCTCGGCCACGGCCCCCGCGAAGCCACGTAGGAAGGCGGAGTTGGAGGCCCTCAAGGCCAGGTGGGTGCAGGCCTCCAACAGGGTAGAGTCCCAGGACTCGTTCACGGCGGCTATCCGAGCGGCTATGCCCGACAACGGCGTACTGGTCGCCGGCATGACTCAGATCGGATATTACAGCCGCACCGACTATCCGGTGTATGAGCCTGGGACGTACTTGACCTCCTCCTATTTCGGTAACCTCGGCTTCGCCTTTCCCGTGGCCCTGGGAGCCAAGGTGGCCCAGCCTGACAGGGCCGTGGTGGCCGTGTCCGGGGACGGCGGATTCCTTTTCAACTCCCAGGAGCTGGCGACCGCCGTACAGCACGGAATCAACGGTGTGGTCATCGTCTTCAACGACAACGCCTACGGCAACGTCCTCCGAGACCAGATGAATCGTTTCGACGGCCATATCATCGGGTCCAAGCTCCACAACCCGGACTTCCTCAAGCTGGCCGAGGCTTATGGCGCCAGAGGCGTTCGTGTGGAGGGTGCGGAGCGCCTGGAGGCGGCGCTCCGGGAGGCGCTGGCAACCGATGCCATGACCCTGATAGAGGTCCCCGTGGGCATGATGCCGTCGCCGTAGTGCACACGGCCTTGTATAAGGTGTAGCAGCGTGTCCTGGGAGTTCCTCACACTACTCTCCATCACCGTCGTCAGACAGATGCCGCAGTTTTGGCTGGAGTATCGTAGTCGTGGGACCCCGGTGCTACGCGCCACCGGCACTCGCTCCACCATCGCGATGTTTGCCCTCTACATCGTCATCTGGATGGCGTCTCTGCTGGCCGCACTCATCAGCACACCGGGCCTCCCGGCCATCGTGCTCGGAGGGGCGTTGCTCCTCATCGGCACCGTGGCGCGCTTTGTCGCGCTCGCCCAGCTGGCCCAGTGGTATAGCGGCGCTATCATTATCCGGGAGAGCCACGTCCTCCAGGTCTCGGGTATCTATCGACTCGTCCGCCATCCGCTGCATTTAGCGCTCCTTGTGGAGCTTCTGGGGATGGCCCTATATACCGAGTCGTGGTGGCTTCTTCCGTTGTGGGCCACGCTCCTCGTGGTGGTGTACGTCCGCAACATACATGAGGACCAGGTGCTCAGAGAGGCCCTTCGGCGAGGAGGCCGTCAGGTATCAGGCTCAGACGCCCGGGATGAACCCCCTGGCTCACCTGACAAAACGGCTGGGCTCCAGGAAGACATGAATCCACTCAAAGCGGCTATGAACCCCAATCGAACACCTCCCGGCTCATACGGACTGCCTCTGCTTGGCGAGACCCTGGGGTGGCTGCGTGATCCGGACGCATGGGTCCGCAGTCACCTCCGGAGGTATGGGAACATATTTAGGACCAGCGTCTTTGGCCAGCGGGTCATCGTTATGATCGGTCCGGAGGCAAACCGCTTCATCCTGTTGTCACACAGGGACTGATTCGAATGGTCAGGGGGGTACCGGAAGTTCGCCGGCGGCCTATTCCCCGGCAGCCTCTCTATGGAGGATGGGGAGGCCCACGACAAGCACCGGAGGCTTCTGCAACCGGCGTTCCATGGCAAAGCCTTGGAAGGTCACCTCTCTATGATCCAGGAACGTGTGGATGCGCATACAAGCAACTGGGCCAGGGCCGGCGAAATAACGGCCTTTGACCGGCTGCGAACGCTCACCTTCGACATCATTACGCACGCTCTGTTGGGTGTTGTGCCGCGTGATGAGCTAGGTCGATTCGGTGCGGCGTTCGAATCCTTATCCCGCGGCGTCCTGGCACCCATCAAGTGGGACCTGCCGTGGACGGCGTACGGACGCGCTCTGCGAGCCAAACGCCGCCTGGAGAGCTGGATAGGGACTGCCATCGAGCAGGCGCGCTCCAACCTCAGGGACGATTTTCTGGGGTCTCTCCTGCGGGATCATGCCGGCCAATCCAGCCCTTACACGGACGACGCTATTGTTTCTCAGGTTCTCGGCCTGCTCTTCGACGCTCAGGACACCACCGTCACCCTCATGTCCTGGTTGCTTTTCGGGCTGGACCGCCATCCCGACGTGCTTGAGCGGCTGCGCGATGAGGCACACACCATGCTAGCAAGGAAAGAGATCACCACCCAGCGTCTTGCCTCTATGCGGTACCTGGATGCCGTGATACAGGAGATCGGACGCCTGCACCATCCCGCTCCGGCGTTACCCCAAAAGGTCGTCAGGGCCTTCGAGTTCAACGGCTACTCCGTCCCTGCCGGCTCCCTCGTTTTGTACAGCCCCGCAGCCTCCCACAGGCTTCCCGAGATATTCGACAACCCAGAGGTGTTCGATCCGTCCCGCTTGCTGCCTCCCCGAGAGGAGCATAAGCGGGAGCCCTTCGGCCTGGTCACCTTCGGCGGTGGACCCCGGACCTGCCTGGGTGCTCCCTTTGCCCTTACGGAGATGAAGGTCCTGACCGCCATGTTGGCCCTGGGCTATCACAGGTCCGTGATGCCTCACCAGGACCTCCGGCCCAGACACCTGCCCACGAAACGGCCCAGGAGCGGCCTCCGACTCCGCTTCCGCCGGCTGAGCGACTCGGTGGCCGATGCGGCTACCTAGCCCGGCAAGACCAGAAGCTCATCGATGATAGCCCGCAGGCCCTCTTGGGTCGCCGGTCCTATGAACTTCCGTGTTAGCTGGCCCTCCCTGTCTATGAAGTACTTCTCCGGAATCCCTCGCACTCCATAGTTGATGGCCAGCTTCCCACGGGCATCGATTCCATTGGGGTAGGTCAAAGCAAATCGACGGACATACTCCTCCACGTCACCCTCCTCGTCCCAGATGGCCACCCCCAGGAACTCTACATCCTGGCCCACGTACTCGCGGTAGGTCGCCGCCAGGGCTGGCGCCTCCGCTATGCACGGAGGGCACCAGGAGCTCCAGAAGTCCACCATAACTACCTTGCCCCGTAGCTCGGCAAGGTCAACGCTCCCTTCACCCAGCAGGGAGAGGATCAGGGGTGGCGCCGGTCCCTTCCCAACGGCAACCTCGCCAAAGTCGTCGTTGACACCCAGGCCACCGGGGTTTCCCCCGGACTGCACTAGCGCCCAGGCCATGAGCGCAATCAGGGCCACCACGGGGACGGATACCACGGCGAAACTCAGTGTACGGCGATTCATCCTACGGAGCCTCTTCCCGCTGAACCAGCCGTAGTAGGCGGGCCTTCAGCTCCGACCGACGTCGCCGGTACTCTCCCTCCTCAAGCTCGCCCCGTTGGAACCGGTCGTCCAGGGATGCGACGGCGTGGGTCATCGCGGCATGGTCATCGGCGTTCGCGTCCATTGCAACCTCCCATGCCGCCACCGGCCTTCGGCGCACCATGGAGACCACAAAGAGCGCCGCCAGGGCCAGGACAAACACCCCCACGACGCCCGTCGCCGCGGGCGATCCTACGTTGATGTTATTCCACAGCCGCTGCATCAGAGAGGGCTTCGGGAGGCCGGTCAGCACGATCGATAGTCTTCCCTCCCTCTCGATTTCCGCTGCACCGAATCCCCGGTAGCTCGTGGCGCCTATGTCCGTGGTCCCCAGGCCTTCCAGGTTGCCGGTCATCACAACGCCAAGCTCTTCGGGAACCAGCAGTCGGAATATGCCTGCGCCCAGCCCCAGGCGGCGCGAGAGGTCAAGCTCCCCTGCGGTGTATGGGACCGTATAGGTAAAGGCAACCCCATGCTCCCCGGGCGGCACCGGTGTGGTGATCGCGAACCCCCGGTCAACCTGAAGTACCTCCCCTTGAGGTAGCTCTGATTCTACGTTGAGACCGATAGCTCCAAGGGGAAGCGGAAACCGGAGGAAGGCCATGGTGTCACCCTGAACAAGGTTGGGAATAAACACCCGATCACCCTGGTTGACCAGGCTGATCACCTCCAGTATGGAGAGGCTCTGCTCACCCGAATCTGTATCCAGGATGAAGAGGGAGTCGCTGGTCACCGATAGCCGGTCCATGGCTCCGGTAGATTCGTAGACCGTCACTTCGACATCCCATCGGTCGTCGGCAGGTGTCAGCTCCGCCGAGTAAGGGATGTCCAGGTATGTTGCGATCACGATGTAGAAAAGACCCTCCTCCTGGTCTTCTACCTCCTGGAACGCAAATTGGCCATCCCCATCGGGCGTCCCGTCCCGAATATCGATGAGATCGCCGTTCTGAAATACGTGGAGTGCTATCTCCGTGCCGGACACCGCCGTTACGCCCGCCGTCCCATTCACCACGCGGCCGGAGATAACACCCGGCGGCCCCTGGGCGATGACGACAGCACCAGGGATCACCAGCATCGCCAGGAGCGCCACGCCGGAAGCGCGAAAGAGCCTCCTCATGGCTCATCCTCTGAATAGCTATCACTACCTGCAACGTGGAGTCGGCTACCGCAGTGGGGGCAGTGCTCAGCCGCGATGCCCACCGCTCGTCCGCACTCGTGACACAGCCCTGCGCCGTCCGGTGCGTTTGGCACGGTGCGAAGGGCTAGAATCTCTTCTTCCAGCCGCTGGTTCCAGGCCTCCAGTCGCTCCTGCTGCTGCAGCAAGGCCGCCGCACGCATCCGGTAAGATTGCAGCCGCTCCTGGTATTCTTCCACGGTGAAGTGCCCCAGCTCGTGGTCCTGGCGCAAAATGCCGGTCTCCAGATAGAGGGCCTCCCGCGACTGCTGAAGCTCGTCGATGGGATTATCAGCCGCCCAAGGTGTGGCTGTCCTACGTCGGAAGGGCAGAAGTACCGCCGCCAGGCATACCGCCACCACCACGATGCCAATTACCAAAGCCATCGTCGGAAATCTGCCTCCTCCATACCAGGCGGCTAGTCCGACCCTGCTGGCGCGGTCCTGACACGCCGGGGCACCATCACCGGCACCGTGAACGGACGGCGCTCTGGCCACAGGGCAACCACCGTGCCCAGGATCAACACCGGCCCCGCCAGCCACATCCACCACACCAGCGGATTGACCAGGATCCGGAAGGCCACCCGTCCGTCTTCCAGCGTCTCGCTACTCACGATGTACAGGTCGTCCACCGGCGTCGAGCGTATCGCTGGCCTGGTTGCCGCCATCCTGAAGTCCGGGTAGAACGCTCGCCACGTCGTCATCCTGAACACCTCTCCGTTTTGCGTGGTCACCTCTACATCGTTGAAGAACTCGGCTCGGTCGGCCCTCTCCTGTGTCCTGGACCCCAGGTACTTGACGGTGTATCCCCCTACTTTGGTCTCTGCGCCGGGAGCCAGGATAACGTCTTGCTGAATATCGTAGAAGGAGGAGCCGATGATCCCCAGCGCCAGCAGCACCACTGCCAGGTGGGCTATGTAGCCGCCGTAACGGGGACGGTTGGCGGCGATCAGCCGACCAAACGCCAGGGCGTAGTTCTCTCCCCTGCGGTGTCGCACCCTTGCCCCACGAGCCCACTCCTGAATAATGCCGCCGGCCACCATGGCGCATAGGCCAAAGGAGGCCAGGGGCAAGGGCTCATGGATTCCGAGGAGCAGAAGCATCAAGACCACGGCCACCGCTGCGCTTCCGGGCACCAGTAGCGCCCTCTTTACGGCTCTCAAGGAGGCATGTCGCCAGGGCAGCAGCGGCCCAATGCCCATCAGAAAGACCAGGGCCAGCAGCAGGGGGCCGTTCACCTGGTTATAGAACGGCTCGCCTACGGTGACGGTGACGCCTCGGAACAGCTGTGATATCAGGGGAAACACCACACCCCAGAGGGTTACGAATGCCACGCCCAGGAATAGCAGGTTGTTCACAAGAAAGGCGGCCTCTCTTGATAACCTCGACTCCAGCGACCCTGCGCTCTTCAGCGCTCCGTGCCTGAAGAAGAATACCGAGAAGGAGAAAACCAGGCTTACCCCTAGGAATCCCAGGAACACCCAGCCAAGGGTGGATGCACCAAAGGAGTGTACCGAGGGTACGGGGCCTCCCCGATTGATGAATATACCGAACAGCGCCAGGCTGAAGGCGACGTTGATGAGGACGATGTTCCACATCCTGAACAGGCCACGCCTCTTTTGTACCATGATGGAGTGGACAAAGGCGGTCAGGGCAAGCCACGGCATCAGCCCTACGTTCTCGATGGGGTCCCACGCCCAGTAGCCGCCCCAGCCCAGCACGGCGTATGCCCACCAGGCTCCAAGCAGCAGCCCACTGCCCAGGAGCACCCAGACGATCAGCCCCCATATGCGTCCTGTATCCAACCAGTCGTCGGCGCCCAGCCCGGAAATGAGCGCGCCCATGGCGAAGGCGAAGGGCACGCTCATCCCGATAAGCCCGGTCATCAACACCGGCGGATGAATGAACATGCCTGGATGCGACAGCAGCGGGTTGATCCCCTGTCCGTCTGGAGGTGCAACGGGAAGAAGATCGAAGGGGTTTGCCAGCGCGACCATAACGGCCAAAAAGAAGACCAGTATCGCCATGAGGATGGCGTTGGTGTACGGCAGGCTCCGTCTCAGGGATGCGGGCGCCAGGGCTATCGCCAGCGCGGAGAGAATGGAGAGAACCAGGGCGATGAACAGAAGTGATCCCTCGTTCCCGGCATACAGCGCCACCCAAATGTAGGCACGGTCCATCGCCAGGTTGCTGTGTCCAGCCACGTACTCCAACCGAAAGTCGTTGGTCACAAAGGCCGCCACCAGGCTTGCCGTTGCTGTTCCCAGCGCCAGCGGGGCCAGGTACGTGGCGTTCCTTGCGCTCGTCACCAGTTGCGGCACGCCCCGCACGCTGCCCAGCACAGACCCGGCCACGGAGTAGACGGCCAGTCCAAGGGCAAGTAACAGAGTAAGAGAGCCCAGCTCCGCCATGATTAGCTCCCAGCCTCCCCGCTTGCGTCCGCGGGCGTCGTCGTTTCTGGAAGAAGCCCCAGCTCCCGGTCTACCTGTTCAAGATATGGTCGTAGCGACTCATCATCTGAAACGTTCACAGGAACCGTGGATTCAGCATCCTCGGTGGCCCTGCGGCGCATGGCCCGGAGGGTTACATACAGGAGCGCCACCCCAGCCACCATACCTACAGGAGGCATCAGCCATACCAGGAGGTTGAAGCCCTCTTTGGGCGGGGCCGCCAGCACGGACTCACCGTACCGGTCGACAAAGAATTGCAATATCTGCTCCCGCGGCTCCCCTTCCACCAGCTTCTCTCGCACTATGGTGCGCATCTGCTCCGCCAGCTTCACCTGCGACTGATCGATGGTCTCGCTGGGGCAGACCGGGCACATCAGCATCTTGTTGATCGCCTGAGCCTGATCATCCAGGGACACATCGGCCTCCCCTCCGCTACATGCAGCGATCAGCAACAGAAAGAGCAGCGTCCCATAGACGTACAACACCCGCGGAAGGTTGATTCGCATCCCGCCTACAGTATACAGGATATGCGTGTCTCAAGTCCGACCTTCCCCGTACGATGCAGCGTAGCACGACCATGGGTGGTATGAAGGGCTAAGCGCTGAGATACAGGGCTACCGCTATCGTCACTGGAGGGAGCGAATGTAGCGGAGCAGCGCCCACCGGTCCTCAGGCGTCAGCAGCTGTCCAAAGGGTGGCATCACGAACGGCTCCGCGGGAAGCCCATAGGCACCCGCAAACCCTCTAGCGATGATCCAGTAGACCTCACCGTCTGTCTTCGCAACGGTGGGGCCGGACCCCGTCAGGTCCGCCGGCGTACCCCCGTATCCTGCCGTCGTCAGTTTCTCCCGCATCGGTCCGCCGCCTTGCCCTGCGGCGCCGTGGCAAACGGCGCAGTTGACCTCAAATACTCGCGCCCCCAATGAGAGCGTGGCCTGGTTGGCGGGCAATGGATTCTGAAGCTCTCGTGCCTGAGCAAGGGTATAGTTGGCTTCCCGACCCGTGATGGGTACCGCCTCCGCGGGCGCTGAGAGGCTGGGAGGCTCCTGGACCTTGTACGAGGGGTTGTAATGCATCTCCGTAAAGAAGTCGATAGGGTACGATCCCTGAGAGGGTCCCGCGTTGGCGCACCCCGCCAGGAGAACGCCCACAGCGGCCCCCAGCACAAGGAGAACTCCTCTACGCCTCCAGGCCATAATCCTCCCCACTGGTATAGCCGACCCCGGCGTCTCCAGCCTAGAATGTCGATAGTAGTCCATCGTTGAGCTCGGCTTCACTTCCAAAGTACGCCTATGTCTCCTGCAACACCTCTTCCGCGCCCGCCCGTTGGAACAGCTGCTCCACCGCGTTCACCCGGTCCTCCGGGCATTCCAGCGTTATGCCGATGTACCCCTCGGTAATACGGGGGTCGTAGATTCCGGGCCGAAGGTTCGGTAACCGCGACTCGAACAGGACCCCCAGAACGGTGAACAGTATCGCCCCTAGCATCGTTCCCTCATAGGCGATAATGACCATGGTCGGGAGCGATAGGATCGGCTTCCCTCCGGTTACCAACGGGTAGGCCAGCTGTGTCCCCACGGTCAGCAGCATGGCCGTGGAGAACCCCAGGAGCGCCCCAATGAACGGGAAAACGTAGAGCCTGTGGTGCGACTCCCGCTCCCCAAAGGCCCCCTCAGGATACGGCGAGCCCGTTAGCACATCGAAGTTATCAGAGCCGTAGCCCGCCTCCTCCAGCGACTCTGTAGCCGCAGCCGCTTCCTCCGCCTCTTTGAACAGTCCCAACATCTGCGTCATGGTTTCACTCCTTGGCCAGGCCTACTCCTCCACCTTGAGGGCAGGAACACTCCTTCGGCCCACCTGAATATTGTCGCTCAGCACATGTCCCTCTTTTACATCGAATATCGGTATCAGCGGGAATACCTTGGAGAACAGCAGCATCATAAGGAACACGAAGGCAAAGGTCCCAATAACCATGATGATCTCGAAGATACTCGGGTGATAGGTGCCCCAGTCAAAGGTAAGAGGCTGCTTCCTTGCCAACCCCGGAACAATAATAAGGAACCGCTCTATCCACATGCCAATGTTCACCATTATCGTTGTTATGAACATCCACAGTGGGCTGCGTCTCACCCTCCGGAACAGCCATAGCGGCACTGGAATGAAATACGCCGCGAAAATGAATACAACGAACATAGGTGCAAAGGGCCAATGGAACACCTGGAGCTCCCGTAGAGCTATCTCCTGGCCCTCCAGACTGAAGAGGCTGAACATGATCTCCATGAGAAAGAAATAGAACCAGGCTGTCGCTATGGCGATCAGCAGCTTGCCCAGGGCGTCCAAGTGCTCCGGGCGGATGTAGGCGTCCCACTTGTAGAGAAACCGTATCCCTATCATCACCATGACCACGCCGGACACACCGGAGTGTACCGCCCCGATAACGAAGTACGGGGCGAAAATGGTGGAGTGCCAGCTCTCCACCGATACCGTTGCGGCAAAGTCCCACGACACGATGCTGTGCACCGAGACGAAAACGGGCAGCAGCAGAGCCGAAAGCAGGAACCCAGCAATAATCTGAAGCTTCCACTGGCGTGGGTTGCCGTGCCAGCCCAGCGCCAGAATCGTGTAGATCTGGTGCCGCAGGCCCGTTGTCCTGTCCCTGATCACCGCCATGTCCGGGATCAGCGCTATGACAACGAACAGGATACTTCCCGTCAGGTACGTGGTGATGGCGCTGGGGTCCCAAATGAGGGCCGAGCGCACGTTGGGCCAGATCCCCCGCGCAAAGTCATACGGCATCGGCCAGTAGAGCAACCGCCAGACGCGACCTATATGCATGAAGATGTTGGACGCGGCGATCATCAGCGAGAAGACCGTGAGCACCTCCGCCGCTCGTGTCGCCGGGCGTCTCCACTCCGCCTTGCTCAGACGCAGAATCGCCGAGAGCATCACCCCTGCATGGCTGATCCCAATCCAGAAGACGAAGTTGGTGACAAAGAACCCCCAGTAGACCGGTCGGTTCAGCCCCGTTACTCCAAGGCCTTTGATGATCACGTATGACCAGGCGATGATCGCAGCAAGGACAACCGTCGCAAGAAATCCCACCAGTGGCCAGTACCAACGCCGCGCCTTCAGGACGTTGTTCAGCAGATCACTATTGATCTCTGCGTCGGTCTGAACTCTACGCTCTTGCATCCTGGTTTCCGCTCCTCTTTCCCAACGCCTCTGCTACAACTATTCCGGTTTGCCGTGGACAAGGATGTCCCGCCGGAGGAATCGACGAACGGTCCGGAGGGTAACCCCCTCCCTCATCTCCCACAGGGAAAAGACCGGCACCACCTTGGACGCCAGCAGCCAGAGGAATATCCCTCCCGATATCCCGCCTACAACCATGAGCAGGTCTGGGATGTCCGGGTAGTTGGTAGAGGGAATGTTCTCCAGGACATGGAGCGTCAATGGGTCCGTCACCGACCACGAAGATACATACAGCCGTGTCTTATCCAGCAGTGCCCCCACAAGGATCGACGCGCCGGCCAAGGGTGGCCCCCAGACCGTTTTACGAACGGCATTCCACAGCAGGATCAGAAATGGAATCAAGAAGTTCAGGGCAAAGGCGGAGATGAACACATACCTGTACGGCCCAAACATCAGCAGCTGCAATAGGTCCTGCTCAAGGGGCGTACGCCCGTACCACCAGACGATGAACCCTGACCACCAAAAGTAGAACCATAGGAGAGACAAGGCCAGAAGTATCTTGCTGGCCCCCCAGAACTGCTCCACTCCAATGTACCGCTCCATCCGGCCGAACCTGCGGACCAGGTACAACGTCACCAGGGTGGTGGCAAGGCCCGCTTGAATCCCCGCCAGGGTCTGAAAGGTGGGATAGAGGGCATCCCTCCAACCGGGCACCAGGCTCAGGGAGAAGTCTATGCTGAACAGGCTCATGGTGTAGACAAAAAACATGAAATAGAAGACGCCCAGCAGTCCAACCCCCGCCTGGGAAACCTTCCATTGCTTCCACGTCCCACCCCAGCGACGAGAAATTCTGGCCACAAACCCCTGGCCGCGTCCAACCCCGCGGTTCCGGACGGCCGCCAAATCCGGCAGCGCCGAGACATAGAGCAGGGCCAGCCCGCAGAAGACAAGGAACACCAGGGCCAGGGTGTCATAGACATGGGGTGCGCCGAAGATCTTCCCTGCCGTGCCCAGGCCCAGCGTCTGCGGGTCGGTGTCCTGGAACCAGATGCTGCGTCGGCCCGCCGCCGATGGAACCATAAAGAGCAACGGAGTGAACATCAGCAGCGTGAGCAGCCCAACTACGCCATACAGCTCGGCCACACGCGTCATGGGACGACGCCAGTGTGCCTTTACCAGCCGCAGGGCCACCGCCACAATGGGAGCCGCACCGGCGGTGGTCAGCAGGAATGCCACCGTAGCCGCAAAATAGCCCCACGGTGCCCTTTCGTCGAACCCGTCCGCCACGGCCCGGATGATGAACCCCACCACGCCCAGGGCAAACAGTACGCCGGTTACCCAGAGCACCCTTTTGTAGAGGGTACCGGTGCTGGCATGGCGGTCAAAGAAGTCTTCGGAAAATTCCGCCGCCGTGGCCAGCTGGGGTGCGTGACCGTTTTTATGCGCCATGGCCACCGTCTTCGGCGTCCGGATCCACCTTCTTGAGATAGGTCACGTTGGGCTCTGTCCCAAGGCTCTCCAACAGCGTGTATCGACGGTTGTCCTTGGACATCTTGGACACCTTGCTGGTAGAGTCGCTAGCGTCACCAAAGACCAATGCCCCCGTTGGGCATGCCTGCACGCACGCCGGCTGAAGCTCCCCATCGCGTATATCGCGCCCCTCCCTATCCGCATCCAGCTCGGTACGGCGGATGCGCTGGACGCAGAAGGTGCACTTCTCCATGATGCCACGGCTCCGAACCGTTACATCCGGGTTAAGCTGGTTTCGCAGGCTCTCCGGCCACACCGGGTCCCAGAAGTTGAAGAACCGGACATTATACGGACAGTTGTTGGCACAGTAGCGTGTTCCAATGCACCGGTTGTATACCTGAACGTTCAGCCCCTCTGCATTGTGGTACGTCGCAAAGACCGGGCACACCGGCTCGCACGGTGCGTTTCCACAGTGCTGACACAGCACGGGCATGAACCTGGCCTTCACCTTGGTAAAGTCACCGGTCTCCCTTGCCTTCTCTATCCCCTCCCAGTACCGCTCGATGCGGATCCACTCTATGGCACGGCGCTGGTTAAAGATGGCATCGGAGTTCAACGGCACGTTGTTCTCCGCCTGACACGCCACCACGCACGCCTGACAGCCAATGCACCGGTCTATATCCACCGCCATCTGCCATTTATGAACCTTGCTCTGCGTTACCATTGCCTTCTCCTGAAATTACTCCGGTCGAGTTACCTCAACGATCGCCTGCCCCGGCAGACCCACCGCAGGCACCGTCCCCTCTAGCTTAGATAGCCGCACCCATTTGCCCGTCGTGCTCACCTTCACCCTCGTCGCCGCCCATGCCAGCGCACCGGTGTCCTTGTCTCTCTGCTTGGGTGCCAGCACATCGAACACGTTGGCGCCACGCCCTTTGCCCACCAGGCTCAGCTTGATATCAGGGCCAATCTTAAAGTCACCATAGACGGTGTGCCCCTGCCCAAAGGGAATGGCTATGATCTCTGGAGAGGCCGCCGGGTGGGGATTGGCCAGCACCTCTATACTCCGGCCATCCGGCGCTGTTATCTCAAGCACATCTCCCTCCCTGACCCCCATCTCCTCCGCCTTTGATGCGTTGATCTCCACCCAGGTATGCCACACCGCCGTGGTCAGCGGGTCCGGGGTCGCCTGCAGCCAGGGCAGGTTGGCTCCCTGCCCCTCTCCCAGTGACAGGGATGAGAAGGGCACCAGATGGAAGGTGTCCTCTCCGGTGGGGCCTTCAAACGCCGGCTGTTCAAGCTCCTGCGGCAACCTGGGTGGCGTGCCCTTCTCAGATGGGCCACGTGCACCCTGGTCCCACCAACCCCCACGCCGAAGCACGGCGTTCCAGAACTCCTCGCGGTTTCCTCCCCGTACGGACCCACTGTCCCGATCGTGGAGCTTCCAAGCGGACTCCCTCAACACGTCATGCATACCCCGCCAGGGCAGTGCCTCCGCCACCTTACCGCCCAGCTCCGCCGCTGCATCCAGGAGTAGGTCACCAAAGGGCTGGGTGTCAGCGTCCCGGAACGGCTTAACCACCGGCTGCTGGAAGGAGATAGTCTGGTATCCCGGGCCGGGGTCTGGCACATCGTCGCTCCACGTCTCCAGATAGGTAGGCTCGGGCAGAATAAGGTTGGCCATAGCCACCGTCTCGTCCATGAAGGTGGAAAAGGCCACGATTGTCCTTACGTCGCTCAGCGCACCGCCGAAGTCCAACGCCCCTGGCAGCCCGTGCACAGGGTTGGTCCCACGCACCATCAACAGATCAACAGCTCCCTGCCGCATCCGGTCCGTCAGCTCTTGCCATTCCTTGAGCGACGCCGGTGCCGCAGCCCCCTCCAGAAGCGACGGAGGATTGAAGAGCACACCGCCCTCCTGACCGACGCTTCCCAGCAGGTAGTTGAGGCTGTAGATCGCCTTCAGGTTGAACAGACCGTTGGTATGAGCCGCCGCGGGACCACCGCCGATGACCAGGCTCCGTGGGTTCTCGGCAAGCTCCTCGGCCATCCGGGTGACTTGAGCGGCGGACACGCCGGTGCTTCCCGCAACGCTGGCGGGAGCAAACGCCGCCAACGCACTGGCGCCGCCACCACCGGTCATCGCATCGGCGGCGGCGCTGTCTATCCTACCGGCATGGTCGGATAGCAACACATAAGCGATGCTGAGGGCTACGGCGCCCTCCCATCCCGGATTCACGTACACCCACTGGTCCGCGTTGGCCGCCGTCATGGATAGCCGTGGCTCAACGTGGGTCATGGTGCCGCGCCTCCGGGTGGCTGGAAATTCACCCTCCCTGCCCTGGCGAAACTCGCCGTAGGCCCGGGCATACCGCACGGGGGATAGCCATGTCCCCAGGAAGTCGGCGCCGAAACTGAGGATATGGTCGGCCCTGGCGATATCGAACTCCGGCAGCCTGTCCTGCCCGAACACCTCTTTCACCGCGGTGCGCATCACCGTCTGCTCCACCGGCTCGTGAATCATGTGGGTGCCACCGTATGCGCTCATGAACCGGCTGGCCACCATCCCCAGGCTACCGCGCAGAGGGTTGGTGACCAAGACCGTGCGCTGCGGATTCGCGCCCTTCAGGGCATCGGTCAGTCGGTTGCGGGCCTCCTCCCAGGAGATAGCCTCGTAAGTACCGCTCCCCCGCTCTCCCGTACGCGACAAGGGCCCTGTGATGCGGTCCGGGTTGTAGAGCGCTTGCAGTCCCGCCTGGCACCGCGCCGATGTCTTGCCCTGGTTCACCGGGTGGTCGGGGTTGCCCTCTATCTTGATGGCCCTACCCTCAATGACCCGCACGATAATCCCCTCGCCGCCAGCGCACTGGCCGCACAGGGTGGCAAACCAGGCCTCCAGGCCCGTGACCAGGTTCTCCGGCATCTGCGCCGGGCTCTGGACCGTGATCTCTCTCTCCGGTATGCCGCAGCCCTGGAAGACCACCGCTCCCACGGCTCCAACGCCCGACCACTTGAGAAATTCGCGGCGTGTTGGTTTCATCTCTCGTTGTACCAAATTTCGAGCATCTTCATCCTAGTAGTGGCAGGTGGCGCAGTCCGTCGGCGCGTTGTTCTCCCTATGGCAGTCCACGCAATCCCCCATCTTCAGCGACCGTACCTGCTTGACCCTCGTCATCGTCTCCACCGCACCGTGGCACGTGGAGCAGACCTGGGAGGATGTTACGCCATCCTGCTCCGAGAAGAACCGAATATGGGCATCATGGACAAACTGGACGTGGTCAGGCAGACGGTTTACCCGCACCCAGTCGATAGGAGTCAATGTATCTGCGGCGGCCCGTAGCTTCGCTATCTCAACCTGCGCCGTCTGCGTGGTCCCGGTCACCTTGCTGTGGCAGAACATGCACTGCTGAACGGACGGAATCGTCGCCACAGCCCCCTGCTCCACGTTACGGTGACAGAAGGCGCACTCCAGGCCCAGCCCACCGTCCTCCACTGCACCGGCATGGACTGTGTGGGGGAAGGCAATTGGCTGCTCTGGCCCCTCGGCAAAGAGCGGTACGCCAAACCAAGCGTTGATCAAAAAGAAGGCCACGCCCCCCACCACAACAAGGCCGCCTAAACCCAGCACGGCCGCCAGCACTATAACAATGGGTGGTACGCCACGCATGTGAGTCGGCTCAGTAACCCCTTAGCGTTCCAGCCGTACCGAGTCCCCCTCTACCTCCCACCACGCAGCTAGCGGCTAGCCCGCAGGGATCATGCCCCTCCCTTGCAAAACTTCTGTCGTCAAGTGCTATTAGATCCACCAACGGTCCCAGAGCCTTCCTATGAAACCAATGTTGGCCCATGTAAGGACCAGGAAGATGACGGCAATGGTTAGAATGCCAATACCGCCCAAATAAAGCATGGGACGTAGCCGCGCTATACCGGCGGGTAGCTGCCTGGTGGAAACCAACGAGGGCACGATGGCATGGGCCAAGAGCAGCGTGAAGGCAAAGCCGATGATGAATACCCAGTAGGCCCAGAGAAAACGAAGGGGTGTGGAGATATCAGCCCAGTCTTTTGTCGTAACGAGCTCAGGGTCCATATCGGCTCTCAGGCTCCCTCACTTGCCACAGACCAGAAGACTCACTCCTACCAGGCTCACCTGGTCGAGACCATTACGAGGAGTCAAACAAGTTCAGCTTCAGGCCGCCGATACTCTATCAGGTTGCTTCGGGATTGTGAACCCCCTCTTGGGGCAAATTTCACAAATCCTTTCCATGGTACCAGAAAGCACAAGGTCAAGTTCCCCGCGGTGCCTCCAGCATACTTCACCTCTCTCTTGTTGGAATGAGACGTGAGGCCCAGTCTGGATAGGTAAAAAGTTCCAGGGCTAAGTGAGTCTCTAGACCCTTCTTGTTGGAATGAGACGTCAGGCCCACTCTGGATGGGTAAAAAGTTCCAGGGCTAAGTGAGTCTCTAGACCCTTGCATTTCATCCAGCCTCATATAAAATACACGCATCACTTTGGGAGAGAGGCCTCGTGGCAGTACAGCTAACCGAAGCCAGCACCGGACTCTACTCCAGACGCGGGTTTATGAAGCGCGCCGGCGTGGGGATTGCCGCCCTGGCTGCATTGGCAGCTACCGCCGGAAGACTCGGAGGCGACCAGCGTCTCGACCAGCCACTATCAGGGTCCGGCTCCATCTTTGAGCCCAGGCGAGAGGACCTGCTGCGATACTGGAAAAAGAGACTAGGCCGCTTCCGGCTCCGGTAACGCCCCCACATCCTCAAGATGACAAAGGGCCGCCCTCTTCAAGGGCGGCCCTTTCAATTCAAGGTGCGGGAGAGCTTCTTACCCAATTATGGGGGCCTACGGCTCCTCCCACATCAGAGGAATAGTTCGGATCTCTCCCCTCACAAAGCAGATCAGCGCGTGCCCCGGGTCCAGCCGCGCCACTACCCGCGCACCAACTAGGTGCGACTCATAGTGCCGGTGCAGGGAATGCAGGATGAACCCGGAGGGCAGCCGCACGGTATACAGATAGTGCATGCCCTGGAACACGCGCTCCACCATCGTCGCTTCGCCCCCAGCATCACTCCGAACCGAGACATCATCCGGCCTGACCATGACCTCCACCACGTCGCCCTGTTCCACATCAGCAGGCCGTGGGAGTACTCCAAGCTCCGTCACCAGGGCATCGCCGTCCACGCGGGCCGGTAGGAAGTCGGCGACCTCCATGAACTCGGCCACGAACCGCGTTACGGGGCGATGGTAGATGCGCTCCGGAGTGTCCACCTGCTCCAGGCGCCCCCTGTTCATCACCGCAATCCTGTCTCCCAGGAACATCGCCTCCTCCTGGTTGTGGGTAACGAACACGGCGGTGGCATGAGCCTCCCGTAGTATCTGGCGCACCTCTGCCCGTACGTGCTCTCACAACCCTTCGTCCAAGTTAGAGAAGGGCTCATCCAAAAGAACAACGTCCGGCCGTGGCGCCAGCGCGCGGGCCAAGGCCACCCTTTGCTGCTCTCCTCCGGAGAGCTCGTGGGGCATACGCTTTTCCAGTCCCTCCAACCCAACCAGCCTCAGCACTTCCTGAACCCTGGCCTTTCGCTCTGGGGTACGGGCCAGCCCGTACCCCACGTTACCTGCCACGTCCAGGTGTGGGAACAGCGCAAACTCCTGGAATACCATCCCAACTCTGCGCCTGTCCGGAGGCAGGCAATAGTCCGGCCCAGACATCACCTGGCCGCCTATCGCCAGCGTGCCACGCTCCGGCACCTCAAAGCCGGCTATGAGGCGCAGCAGGGTCGTCTTGCCGCATCCGCTGGGGCCCAGCAGCACCAGCAGCTCGCCGTGGTCTACCGCCAGGTCCACCTGGTTTACCGCCTCCACCTGCCCGTATTGCTTGGTAAGGCCGAAACAGCGTATAGCCGGAGGCCTCATGCCGTCGCCTCCCGCTCCCGCGTCAGTATCCATATCATCGGCAGCGACGCCACCAGGACCAGCAAGAGAGAGGCAGCCGCCGCACGAGCGAAGAACGCCTCCGAGGCCGACGCCCAGACGCTGGTGGCCAGGGTCTGAAAGCCGGTGGGGCTGAGCAGCAGCGTAGCGGGCAACTCCTTGATGGTGACCAGGAAAACCAGGGCGGCCCCGGCCAGGATTCCGGGGCCCGCCAGAGGTAGCGTTACGGTGGCCGCCACCCGCAGTGGCTTCCGGCCCAGGCTCCGGCCCGCCTCCTCCAACCTGGGGCTGATCTGCAGCAACGATGTCCTCAGCGTGCCCAGCGCCGTGGGCAGGAACAGGATGAGATAGGCAAATATCAGGAGGCCCATCCTCTGGTACAGGACCGGTACATAGGTTACGCCGAAAAATATCACCGCCAACGCCACGACGATGCCCGGAAGCGCAAACCCGGTATACGCCACACGGTCAATAGCGGCGCTGAACCATCCCCGGTACCGGACGGCGAGTAGCGCCACCGGCAGGGCCGCCACTACCACCACGCCAGCCGCAATACCGGAGACGTAGACGGAGTTCACGGCGCGGCCCCATATGAACTCCAGAGGCTCCCCAGCGGATAGCCCCCGGACCAGCCAGTACCCAAGGACCGCCAGGGGCATTACCAGCGCCAGTGTAGCTATCACGCCGCAGAACCCGAAGGCAGGCCAGCGCCACCGCCCCAGGTATACCCGCCGTATCGGACGGACCGTACCGGGAGAGCTGCGGTAGTAGCGCGATCGGCCTCGTGTCGTCGCCTCTAGCACCAGGACGCCCATCGCGACCCCCACCAGCACCAGGGTCAGTGCGGCGGCAACGCCCCGGTCGAATGCCGACTGGTACTGTAAATAGATAGCCCAGGTGAACGTCTCGTATCCCAGCAAGGATACGGCCCCGGAATCGCTCAACGTGTACAGCGCCACCAGCAACGCCCCGGCACCCAGAGCCGGGCGGAGCTGCGGTAGAGTGACCCGCGCAAAGGTGGACCAGCCACCGCGCCCTAAACCACGGGACGCCTCATCCAGCGATGGGTCCATCCGCCACAGCGCGGCACGCACCGTGAGAAGCACATACGGATAGCTCAGCAGCGTCAAGGTGAGCGCCGCACCGGGAAAACCATAGATCTCCGGCAAACGCTCCACGCCGAAGAGACCTTCAAGCAGGCCCTGGAGCATACCCCTTGGCCCCAGCGCAACCACCACCAGGAACCCGCCAACGTAGCTTGGAATGACCAGAGGCAGCGCCGTAACCACCGACCACACCCTGCGCATCTGAAGGTCGGTCCGAACCGTCAGCCAGGCCAGCGGGACAGCGATTACCAGTGACGCCGCGGTGACCGTTACCATGAGCAGGAGCGAACGCGCAAGAATCTCCCCCGTACGCGCCCGAAAAATGATGTCCCATGCGTCCGAATCGGCGCCCAGAGTGCGAACGACCAGGTACACCAGCGGCAAGAGCATTGCCCCGGCCACCATCACCGCCGGTACCCAGACCACCGCAGGCGCTCGGAACCCGTGGCCTATGCCAAGCCTAGCCTTTCGGGTTAATCCGGCCACTGCATCCATAGGCTGATTCCCTTGCTACGGAAGGACCCCCAGCTCCCCCAGAAGGGCCTGCGTACCCCTCAGGTCCGATAGTTGCGCCGCTGGAATGTCGGGATTCTTGATCGAAGACAGTGGCTGGAGACCCCGCTCCGCCTTCACACCACCCACTAGCGGGTATTCAAAGGTCTGCGACGCAAAGTACTGCTGGGCCACAGGGGAGAGCATGAACTCCAGAAACCGCTCGGCATCCTCCTTATGCTTGGAGGTGGAGAGTATCCCTGCGCCCGCAACCATCACCAGGGCTCCCGGGCCTCCCGCGCGGGGATGGTGGTTCCGTGCCGAAAAGGACTCTCCCTCCTCCGCCAGGAAGCGGTACAGGTAGTAATGGTTCACAAAGCCCACATCGATCTCTCCCGAACCTGTGGCGGCAACGGTGGCGGTGTTGTTGGTGTAGGCCCTGGGGTCATTGGCCTGGATTCCCTCCAGCCACCGCCGGGTCTTCTCCTCTCCCCATACCATTCGCATGGCCGTGACCATGGTCTGAAAGGATGCGTTGGAGGGCGGTCAGCCTATCCGCCCCCGCCACATGGGGTCCGTAAAGCACCAGATGTCATCGGGCAGCTCCGCCTCCGTGAGCTTGGAGGTGTTATACACCACCACCCTCGCCCGTCCCGATAGCCCAACCCACTTGCCCTCGGGTGGACGTGCCCATTCGGGCACCCTGCTCGGGACACCCTCCGGGAGGCGGAGGAACATAGCCTCCACAGCGCCCAGCCCTCCGGGGTCCTGCGCAATGAAGATGTCGGCGGGACTCCTGTCCCCCTCCTCCTGAAGCGTCGCCGCCAGCTCCGGCGTCGATGCGTACCTAACCGCGACCTTGATGTCGGTAGCCTCACTGAACTGCTTGATGATGGGGCCCACCAGGCTCTCACTCCGGCCTGAGTAGAGAGTCAACGTTCCTTCACCTTCACCGCTGCCGCCCGTACCAAGTGCGGCAATAGCAATCAGGGCGCCAGCGGCCACCGCTCGTCTCATACGGCCTTTCCACAGGTCGTGTGGTGACTCCGCATGCCGGTGGGTTACACCCTTTCTCCCTTTGTGATGCAACAAAGCCGAATTGTTGACCTCTTTAGTCAACAATTATCGTAGCTTCCCGCTTGACAGCCGTCAAGCCTTGCCCGCAGTATCGTACTCATATGCCACCCACGTCTCAAACACTCCACCGACGCCTCCTGGACTGGTACGCCCTTCATCGGCGGGACCTTCCCTGGCGGCACACCAGCGACCCCTACGCCATCCTGGTCGCCGAGGTGATGCTCCAGCAGACCCAGGTGGAGCGTGTAGTCCACAAGTACACCCGGTTCCTGCAGCTCTTCCCCACCTGGCTAACCCTGGCCGAGGCATCGCCCGGGGAGGTGATCCGCGCCTGGGAAGGCCTCGGCTACAACCGCCGCGCCGTCCGACTCCAGGGCATCGCCCGCCGGGTAGTTGGGCACCACGAGGGCCGTCTGCCTCAGGAGATAGCCGACTTGCTGAGGCTTGAGGGAGTGGGAAGCTACACCGCCGCCGCCGTGGCCAGCTTTGCCTTCGGGGCGCAGGTGCCGGTGCTGGACACCAACGTGCGCCGGGTCCTGACCCGCCTGCTCTTCGGCCTCGATCCCGCCTCTCTGGCCGACCTCCAGAATGCGGCACAGTCACTGGTGGATACACTGCCTGCCGGAGAGGCGTCGTCATGGAACCAGGCCCTGATGGACCTGGGCGCAACCATATGCACCCAGCGGCGGCCCCGTTGCTCCATCTGCCCGCTGCGTGAAGAGTGCACAGCCGCACCTCTACTTCTGCAATCCGAAGAGAAGCGGTTTGCCGAAGCGCCTGCCCCCTACCGGGTCCGTCAGACGCCTTTCCGAAACTCCTCTCGCTACTATCGTGGTCGCATCATACAGCGGCTGCGAGACTTGCCGGAGGCCCGTTCTATTGACCTGGCCACTCTTGGAGCCGCACTGCGGAGCGACTTCACCCCGGACGCCCTTCCCTGGCTTCACGAGCTGGTTGTCCAGCTCCACCAGGAAGGACTGATCGACGCGCAGGGCCTGGAACACGACCCTGATGGGCAAGACCAGGCGGGCGTGACGGTCCGGTTGCCCCAGGAGTAGCGGCTGCCGTCAATAGATGTACTCGGCTCGGAAGTAGCCTTGTATCCGCTCCCTCAGCGCCGTCCAGTGGTCCCCTACCCTCCGAAGCTCCTCCTCCGTCAACTCGGCATACACCTTCCCCAACTCCGGGAAACACCATACGGCACCCACCCAGAAGCCGCCGTGAATATGAACCGGATCGAAGGATGTGGCGATCACTCCCCGGCCACTCTCGGCTTGGAAGGTGTGCAGAACATCACCCCCATCCGCCAGGGCCACCGCCTCTATCCAGAAGGCGCTCCGCTCCCCCTCTGGCAAGTGGCTCACCAGATCGATAAGCGCCTGCGCCCGGGCGATGTCGTCCTCACCCGCACCTAGGAATCGACGTGTCCGCAGGCTGTCCCACTGTTCCATCAGAGCGGGAACTACCAGTCCACCGTCCGAGGCGATGGCCAGCGATCCCCAGGCACGCGACCATGCGGTGGCCTTCTCCTCAGCATTGGCCTTGTGAGAGGGGCCAGCCTCCTGCACCTCCGGCCGGGGAGCAGGGACCGCATCCGGCCCCACGAAGGCGAACCCGAGCCCCTCTAGCAGCCACGCCAGCCGCTCCCGCTTTGCCGGGTTTCCCGTCGCCAGAAGAATCGTGTCGCTGGGTGTGATGATCCGCACTATTTACGAGCCCCAGATGCCAAGGGTAGGATGAGCAGCCACCCTATCTTCTCCCGAACTCCCGCTCCAGGCTGCTGGCGCTGAGGTGAAGCATGGTCGGACGGCCGTGTGGACAGGTGTGCGGGTTCTCCGTGGCCTCCAACTGTCTCACCAGTGCACCCATCTCTTCCTGACCCAGCATATCACCCGCGCGCACCGCACTATGGCAGGCGATGGACGCAGCCAGCGAGTCACCTGCCTGGGCCGCGTCTCTCACTTGCCCCAGCAGCTCCAGGACCTCCATCAGCAGCCTGTCCGGGCCGGTATTCCTGAGCTTCCCCGGGACACCTCGCAGAAGGAAGGTGCGCTCCCCAAAGAGCTCGCCCTGAAAGCCATAGCTCTCCAGGAGGCTCCGCTGCGTCTCCACCGTCTGCATCTGCGCCGGCAGAAGCTCCACCGTCAGGGGCTCCAACAAGCCCTGCACATCCGGTCGGCCCTCCCGCGACCTCTGGCGCACCTCTTCGAAGAGTATCCGCTCGTGGGCGGCATGCTGGTCTATGAGGTAGACGCCCTCCGGACCCTCCGCCACGATGTAGGTGGCGCTCGCCTGGCCCAGCACTCGGAGAGCGGGCAACGCCCGGCTGAAAAGCGGTTGCGTAGCTTCCCCATTCCCTGCCCCCTCCTCCACGTGCTTCTCCATCTGCTGCATACGCTGCTGCACTGCGGCCATCCCCCCCGTGGGCACCGGCTCCGGGCGGAACGCCATCGGCCCCATGCGGGGCGTGTCCGGCTGCACCACCGGCACCGGCGAGTGCGCCACCAACACCTCTCGCACCGCCCGTTGCACCAGCGAGAAGAGTGGCCCCTCCTGATAAATGCGCACTTCCCGCTTGGCCGGATGCACGTTGACATCAACCTCCTCCGGCGGCAGCTCTATGTGCAATGAGACCACCGGGTGACGCCCCTGCATCAGCAAACCCAGGTAGGCCTCCTCCACCGCCTGGCTCAGCAGACGGCTCTGGACCCAGCGACGGTTCACGTAGAAATTGATGGCGCTCCGGTTGGGCCTCGTCTCCGACGGCGCGGATATGCATCCCCACGTGCGTCTGCCATCACCATCCGATGCCTCCACCTCCAGGAGCGACTCAACCACGTCGGCCTTGTAGACCCTGGCCAGGATATCGCGGAAGCTCCCGTTGCTGGGAGACGCGAACCGCTCCCGTTCATTGGCAAGCATCCTGAACCGCACATCCGGATGGGCCAGGGCCAGGTGCGTCACCAGGGTGTGAATCCTCCCCCCCTCCGCCGCCTCAGAGCGTAGGGACTTCCTGCGGGCGGGCACATTGAAGAACAGGTCTCGCACGGTGACTGCCGTCCCCTCCGGGCCTCCGGCGGCCCCCTTCCGTACGATCTCGCCGCCCCGCAGGTGGATGATCGCCCCCTGGTCGCTTCCCCGCTCTCGGCTGCTCAACGTGACGAGCGACACGGCGGCGATGCTTGGTAGCGCCTCGCCACGGAACCCCAGGGTTGCGATCCGTTCCAGGTCCGTCTCCTGGACGATCTTGCTGGTGGCGTGACGCTCGAAGGCCAGCTCCAGGTCCAGGATAGGGATGCCCTGGCCGTCGTCGGTGACCCGGATGAGCTCCATACCGCCACCCAGTATCTCTACCGTGATGTGCCTGGCCCCAGCATCCAGGCAGTTCTCCGCAAGCTCCTTGACCACTGATACGGGACGCTCCACCACCTCGCCAGCGGCGATCTTTGCGGCAACCGGGGCATCCAGGATGCGTATGGTCATCGTACTGGGGCATTCTCCGCTGTTTCGCAGTCCGCTCGCCCTATCGAAGGATACACAATTATACTATTCCGACCGCCCCGTAAACGGGGCGGCATCATGCCGCAGCCTTCAGGCTGCGGTGTACGTGTTCTTCCCGCTCATCCTGGGCCTGCCTGTAGTGAGCTTGCCGAACTATCGAAGGGTGAGCCTGTCAAACCATTCCGGCTATGACGCCATTGTAAAGCTACTTCGGCCCTTCGGCACGGTTACACACCTGAAGTTCTTGGGGAAATCCGGCAACGTGAACAACTCCAAGTCAGCAAGCGTCTTACCCATATTGAAACCGTGCGAGATAAGAACGGAGGTGGTCTCTATCCCCTCGGGGGCGATACTCAGAGAGACGCTCGCTCCCGGTGAGGATGACCTATTCGGTTTCCTGGAAGAGACCCCGAGCTAGCTGCGCAGTAGCCCCTCGCCATCGACCTGCGAGAGCGCCTATCCTGAAGATGAACTACTGCTTGGGCCGGAAGATGGAGTCCTCTGAGTGACCATTTTTGAGGTATGCGTTGATCACGTCGTACACACGCTCCATCACCCGGTCTTCAGGGTTCTCGTAGTTGTAGGCGGGGATACAGATGCCGCCGAAGGCGCTGGCCACCACAGGAAAGTCGTCCACCACAATGTCCGGCTCCACCGGCAGGTTCATCGCCTTCATCGCCTGGTAGTAGTTGGACATCGGTTTCATGTAGCAGTCGGTGATCAGGTGCTCGATGTCCAATTGCCGCACCTCTCGCCACCGGATTCCCACCCCTGACCAGATGTACAGGGTGTGGCCATCTGCCTTGAGCCGCTCCATGACGTCTTTGACGCCCGGCCTGAGGGCTCCATCCATACCTCCTACCAGGGTATAGTCCATATCGAAAAAGATGTTCATTAAGTACGCAGTCCTCCTTTGGTGCCCATCCTGTTGGGCTCAGCGGCGTAGTATACCTGGACGGTGCCGGTGCTTTCAACCGTGGCCGTCCTCCTCCTTCGCCTCCTGCTGTAGCGCGTACAGGGCGTTGATGGCCTCCATGGGCGTCATAGACGTGACGTCCAGCCCCAGCAGCCTCTCCACTATCTCAGGAGTGGGCGGTAGGAGCGACATCTGTGCCGCTTGCAGGGCACCTTGCCTCTTTCGCTGCGGCGTAGCGCCATCCCCGCGGCTGCCCTCAAGCTGATAGAGCACCTCCCACGCCCGCTGGATGACCTCCCGGGGTAGCCCAGCGAGCTGTGCCACGTGCACGCCGTAGCTCCGGTCGGCGCCACCGGACACGATGCGATGCAGGAACACGACGCTCCCTCCCTCCTCCACCACCGACACGCTGTAGTTGCGCACCCGGGGCAGCGTCCGCGCCAGGTCGGTCAGCTCATGGTAGTGGGTGGCGAACAGCGTCCGGCACCCCAGGCGCGGGCTGTTGTGGATATGCTCCGCAACCGCCTGGGCAATGGAGAGGCCGTCGTAGGTGCTGGTGCCACGGCCTATCTCGTCCAGGATGATCAGCGACCGCCTCGAAGCGTTGTTCACAATCCCTGCCGTCTCCACCATCTCCACCATGAAGGTGGACTGGCCGGCGGCCAGGTCGTCCTGGAGGCCCACCCTGGTGAAGATACGGTCCACCACACCTATCCTGGCCGACCGCGCAGGCACGAAGCTGCCTATCTGCGCCATGAGCACGATCAGCGCCACCTGCCGGAGGTACGTGGACTTCCCGGACATATTGGGCCCGGTGAGGATGACCAGCTGCTCCTCGTCGGTGGAGAGCGTTGTATCGTTGGGCACGAATGTCCCAGTCGGAAACTGTCGCTCCACCACGGCGTGGCGTCCCTCCTCGATTCGGAGCGCGTCGCCGTCGTCAAGCTCAGGACGCACGTAGCCATACCGGTCGGCCGCTTCCGCCAGGGCCGCATACACGTCTACGTGGGCAACGGCATCCGCCGCCGCCAGGATGGCCGTGGACGACTCGCCAAGCTGGTGGCATACCTGGCGGTAGAGGAAGGCCTCAAGCTCCTCCAGCCGCTCCCGAGCGTTCAGGACCATCTCTTCGAACTCCTTCAGCTCCGGCGTGATGAACCGCTCCGCTCCGGTCAGTGTCTGCCGACGCTGGTATTCCTGAGGCACCTGGGAGAGGTTGGTTCTGGTCACCTCTATGTAGTAGCCGAAAACCCGGTTGTATCCCACCTTCAGGTTGCGGATCCCCGTTCGCTCGCGCTCCTGCCGCTCCAGCCGGGCGATGTACCCCGTTGCGTCCCGGGACGCCTGGCGAAACCGGTCCAGCTCCGGGGAGAACCCATCCCTTATCACCGTGCCCTCGCCCACCTGGCCGGGCTCCTCCTCAATGGCGCGGGCAATGAGCGTCGCCGCCTCTTCGCAGTGGCCCCAAGCGGGTGCCGGGTCCGGCAGCAACGGTACTTGGCCATCCTCGGTATCCTCCTGCACCACTGCCAACAGGTCCGGGAGCGCCTCTAGGCCATGTCGCAGGGCAACCAGCTCCCGGGGCAACACCTTGCCCATTCGGACGCGGCTGACCAGACGCTCCAGGTCGGCTATGCGAGCCAGCACCTTCGTCCCTCGCTGAAGGCGCGAGTGTTCCTCCACGAACCACCCCACCGCGTCCAGCCGCTGCCGTATCCGATCCGGGTCCAGCAACGGTTGCCCCAGCCAGCGCCGCAGCAAACGGGCGCCCATTGGTGTTCTGGTTAGGTTCAGCACCGAGAGGAGGTTGAAGGAGGAGTCGCCCCATCTCCCGCCCTGGAACAGCTCCAGGTTCCGCCGTGTCTGCGTGTCCAGCACCATGAATCCCTCGGTGGAGTAGGTCGTCAGGCCGTCGATGCGGCTCAACGCCTCGCGCCCATTCTCCTCCAGGTAACGCACCAGTATCCCCGCGGCCTGAACGGCCAGGGGGAGGTGCTCGCAGCCGTACCCCTCCAGGGTTGTTACGCCCAGGAGGTCCAGAAGCGACTGGCGGCACGCCTCCGGCTGCATAGTATCGACGGCAGCCTTGCCCACCACCGTCGTCCCCACTGTCGTCGGCAGCAGCGACTCCTGCCCCGCTGGAGCCACCACCTCCGCCGGGGCCAGGCGCTCCAGCTCAAGTCCCAGGGAGGCACTGGGAAGCTGGGTTACCGTTATCTGGCTGCCGGTGGTAACGTCCGTGTAGGCCAGGCCGGCATCCTCACCCACCACTACCACCGCCGTCAGGTAGTTATTGACGCCCTCCTCCAGCAGCGACGGCTCGACCACCGTGCCAGGCGTCACCACCCGCACCACCTCTCGCTCCAGCAGACCCTTGGTGGACTTGGGGTCGGTGGTCTGCTCGCAGATGGCGACCTTGTAGCCCTTCTTGATGAGCCGTGCCAGGTAGCCATCCAGGGCATGGTAAGGAATTCCCGCCAGCGGCACCCGCTGACCTCGTCCCATCTCTCGAGAGGTCAGAACGATCTCGAGCTCTCGGGCAACTACCTTCGCATCCTCGTCAAAGGTCTCGTAGAAGTCCCCCATGCGGAAGAAAAGCAGCGCATCAGGGTACTGCTGCCTGATCTGCAGATACTGGCGACGTATCGGTGTGGTCATATCAATGGTCTAAAAAGCCTTCCGCTATTGTAGCTCAATCGGCTGCCTGGCCGCCTAGTCGCCCGCAACCTTTCGTCGGTCGCTCCATACCCCTGAAGGTGTAATAGAGAAGCCCCTGCCTTAAAGGCAGGGGCTTCCACGTTGGCCCGGTGCGCCGACGGCACTCCTACATATCCATGAACTCCTCCAGCTTCAGCCGCTCCACCGCCTCCGGGTTCGCCCGGGTGCGCTTTGGGAAATCCGCGGGCGGCGCAGGCATCGTCGCATCAAATATCATCTTGGTCTCCATCGGCCCCTTGCCTGTCCGAGTGATGTCGTAGGCCGTGGGGTTTAGCCAGGAGCCCATGGCGTAGGGGATGATGGCCAGGTCTATATCCGCCTGGAACCTGGTCGCCCGTGCCCACAGCACCTGCCCCTCGTTGAACACATCGATGTCGTCATCCACAATGGTCACTTCGCGGATGCTGGGGTCCGTAGCCAGGGCGGCGAATGCGGCCTGCTTCGGCTCTCCATCCGCCTTCTTGGAGATGGAGATGTAGCAGAAGACGCGCCCTCCGCCAGAGAGGGGCAGATTCACATTCACGAGGCTGGGTACACCCTCCTTGATCTTCTTGTACAGGCTGCCCATTCGTGGGAGGCAACCCACCATATTGTGGTCCGGCATGGCGGCGGCGATGTCCAGGTAGATGGGGTTCCGGCGCATGGTGATAGCGGTTACCTTGATGTACGGACGGTCACCTGACCCCGTGTAGTAGCGGGGCCACTCACCGAAGGGGCCCTCGTCCCGGACGTTGCCCGGATAGATCTTCCCCTCAATGACGATCTCCGCCTGGGCAGGTATCGGCAGGTCCACCGTCTCCCCCGGCACCACCTCCACCGACTCACCCATGAGCCCCCCCATGATCTCCAACTCGCCGCCGATGCCTCTCATCTTCGACACCCCCGCCAGAAGCAGGGTGGGGTGATGCCCAATGACGATGGCCACGTCCATGGGCTGGTTGAGCTCTTCGTAGCGGAGCCTCAAATAGTTGCCATGGTTACTGGGATTGACGAACCAGCCCAGCTCGTCCTTCCCCTGCACCTGGTGGCGATAGATGCCGCCGTTCACCGCGCCGGTATCCGGGTCCTTTACCAATGCAACCCCGGAGGAGATATACTGACCGGCGTCCAGCTCATTGTGGACGGGAATCGGGAGCTTGTAGAGGTCTATCTTGTCCTCGGTCAAGACCACCTCTTTCACTGGGGCGTCTGAGCGATCCACCCACTTCAGGGGGCGACTCTCATCTGCGAGATCGGCGAACCGCTCCACCATGTGCTGGACATCGGTGCCCACGGAGAGAGCCAGGCGCTCGTAGGAAGCGCACAGGTTGACCAGCACAGGAATCGTCTGACCCTTGAAGCTCTTGAACAGGAGGGCGGGGAACTTATCCTCATTCTCAAGTTTCTCTACCAGGGCAGCCGACTCGAAGTGGAGGTCAACCTCGTTGGTCACCTCCACAAAGTCCTTGGGGTATGTCTGTTTCACCTGATCGATGAACGTACGCAAGTCCTGAACCATTTCGATAGCCTCCTCACTCAATTGCCAAACCTTTAGTTCCGCCGTTAGCCCGCCTTCTGCAGGCGAACCCTGCTCACCAAAAGGCCCGGAACCTTGGACATGGGATCGGGGTCTTCGCTGAGCTGAAGCCTGGTGGCCATCTCTCCAAAGAGCGTCGTCATTGAGACCACCCCAGGGAGCGCGTTCTCGGTGATGTAGGCAGCGCCAATCATGCGCCACCCCTCCCCAATCACCTCCAGCGCATCTCCCTGCTGAAGCCCCAGCAGTGACGCATCTGTCGAATGTAGCTCCACCAACTCCTCTCGTTGAATGTGATTCGTTCCGTCCACACGGATGACCTCCACCTCTTTTTCCCACTGGGCAAGCACACGACCCGGCACAAACAGGAACGGATACTCGGGCGTCGTGTCAGGCTCGGCGGATGAGACCTCCAGAGGCACCAGCCGTGCCCTTCCCAGCGGGAACGCCTCCGTATAGAGGACCGGAGTTCCCGGACTCTCTGAATCCGGGCAGGGCCACTGAATGCCCTGGGACACCCTATCAGAGTAGAGCACCTGCGTAGGCATAGGATTCCCGGAAAAGGGTCGTAGAGTCAGTACCGCCTCATGTATCAGGCGCTGATGGGAGATGCCAGAGTAGATGGGCGCTATACGTGCCAACTCGTCAAAGACCTGGGCCGGAGATCCATACTCGAACCCTGAGCCGCCCATGCGTTGGGCCAGCTCGCGGAGGAACCACCAGGCGGGTTGTGCCTGGCTATTCCTGGGAGACACCACCCTCTTGAGAAGCTGAACACGCCGCTCAAGGTTGGTATAGGTACCCTCCTCCTCGGCGAATGTAGCACCCGGCAACACCACGTCCGCCAGTTGAGCGGCGGAACCCAGGAACGAATCCTGCACCACTAAAAACTGAAGCTTCTCCAGGGCAGCGTACCCCTCTCCCAGCTCACCGTTGGCGTAGTAGGTGCTATCTCCCAGGAGAAGCATCGCCTTCACGCCTCCTTGATCCGCCGCTTCCAGGGCCTCCCTGATCCCAAGCCCGGGAGTCCGGGGCACTCGCCTTCCCCACTCCTCCTGGATGGCGTGCTGTCCCTCGCTCTCGTCTATCGGTTGGTACCCGGGGAGCAGGTTGGGGAGACACCCCGCGTCCGCGGTGCCCTGCTCATTGGCGCCCCGTTGCATTGCATAGAGCCCGGTGGAGGGCCTCCCAACGTTGCCCGTAACCAGGGCCAGGTCTACCAGGGCATGGACGTGCCTGTCTTGCTGGTCCGCAGCCACGTTATCCAGGGCGTAGAGAATGGCCGCTGGCCCGGACGTGGCGTACATGTTCGCCGCCTGCCATATCTTTTCCTGGGGAACGCCGGTGGTCAGAGACACCGACTCCAGCGCAAATGGCTCCAGAGAGCTATGGAGATCCCCCAGACCTTCGCACCGGTCCTGGATGAAGGCCGAGTCCACAAGGGCCTCCTCCAAAATATAGCGCAGCATACCCCCCAGGAGCGTCAGGGTCGTACCTGGGCGGGGGCGTAGCCATATATGCGCATAGTGCGTTAGCTCCACCTCCCGCGCATCAATGACGATGAGCTTCGTGCTTCCCGCTCGCACCGCCTTCTTCACCGGCACGGCAACCACGTTCTGCTCCTCCGTCACGTTGGTGTCCACCGCCAGGATGCAACCGGCACCCTCAAGCTCCCAGGTTGGATTCGTGGATGCGGCGTAGCCCAACTGCTCTCTCAGCGCTCCGATCACCGCGGGACGGCTGCGGGAGTCTACATCAACATTGTTGCTCTCCATCACCGTGCGAGTGAATTTCTGAAGCAGGTAGGCGGCCTCGTTTGTGCTCCGGGCCGACGCCACCGCCGCGAACTCGCTGCCTCTGTACTCCACCAGTCTCTCGGCAACTAACCCTAGGGCCTCCTCCCATGTGGCCTCCTGGAGCACCCCATCATGTCGAATGAGAGGCCGCTTCAGACGGCTCGAGTCGTTGACAAACTCAAGCCCGAACTTGCCCTTGAAGCACGCCTGTCCCTTATTTGCCTGAGCGTTGATCTCTGGAATGGCCCGGATAACCTTCTCTCTCTTGTTGACCTCCAAGTTTAGCTGGCAGCCCACAGGACAGTGGGGACACACCGTCCGCTCCACGCGCACCGCCTTGTCCCACTTATGCTCGCGCTCCACCAGCGCCCCAACGGGGCACACGTCCAAACAGGCGCCGCAGAACTCGCACCCGGACTGCAGCAGGGAGGTCCCCCGCGATGTCCCCACCAGCGCCTTGCCCGCCCGCTCTATGAATGTAATAGCGCTGTCCCCACGTATCTCCTCGCACACCCGCACGCACCGGCCACAAACGATGCACAGGTTGTAGTCGCGGTCGTAGAAGGGGTCTGCCACCTCCAGCTCCAGTTCCCGATTCTTATAGGAGAGCGGTGAGTCCAGGTCCATCCCCAGAAAGCGCACGCTATCCTTCAGCTCGCACCGTTCATTCTTGGGACAGATCACGCACCTGTCGTTTACCGACACGTGGCGAAGGCAGATGTCCTCCGGCCCGCACAGATCTATCCGATGACACGTGAGGCAGCCGTGGGGATGCTCGGAGATGAGCATATCCATCACGCCACGCTGCATCTCCCGTACGGCGCTGGTGGCCGTCCTCACCACCATGCCCTCTCTCACCGGAACCGTGCAGGAGGCCACCGCCGGACGCAGCTGCCGCTGGCGCACCAGCTCCCCCGTCTGCTCAACTTCTACCTCCACCTCCTCCTGGACCATGCAGAGACGGCAGGCGGCGAAGGGCTTCATGCCAGGGTGGAAGCACAAGTATGGAATATAGATACCGGCCTCCATGGCTGCTTCCAGCACCATGGCGCTCCGCCGCGCTCTCACCTCCTGGCCGTCGATGGTTATGGTGAATGTATCTTCGTTGGTCACGCGGACTCCCGTCATTCAGCGTTGCTGCACCGTCATACTGGGTCAGGGCCGCTATCTTATCATCGCCGCGTGCGCTCCGGGGTGATGAACCGGCCATCGCATGTGCCTGTGGTGCACAGCCCTTCGTCCATATGCCTGGTAAACTCCTCCTCAAAATAGTCCTGTGCCGACTGCACGGGATTGTACCCCAACTGACCGTGTCCGCACAGGGAGGCGGCAACCATATCCTTGCCCACGGTCTGCATCAGCGCCAGATCCTCCGGCGCGCTCTGGAACCGGCACATCCTCTCCAATATCTCAAGCAGGTGAGTGGTACCCAGACGGCAGGGAAAACACTTCCCGCACGCCTCATACTGGCAGAACGCCACCAGGAGCCGTGTCAGGTCCACCGCACAGGTATCCTCATCGGCAACAATGATGCCTCCGGAGCCCAAGATCGCTCCCGCCTGTGCCATGGCATCAAAGTCCAGCACCGTGTCCAGCTTCTCGGCGCTGAGAACGCCTCCCAATGGCCCTCCCGTTTGCAAAAGCTTCAGTCTCTTGCCGTTCGGGGCTCCACCCCCCATACCCTCCACCACCTGGCGCAGCGTCATGCCCATGGGCACTTCGACCATCCCGGGGTACTGAATGTTGCCCGACAGGCATATGATAGCCGTCCCCTTGCTCTTCTCCGTTCCGATGCTCGCAAACCACTCGCCTCCCCTGGCCACGATCTCCGGAATATACGCCAGCGTCTTGATATTATTGATATTGCTGGGCTTTCCCCAGACCCCAACGGCAGCGGGAAAGGGGGGACGATAGCGGGGCATCGCCCGCTTCCCCTCTATGGCCTCCATCAGGGCAGTCTCCTCCCCAGAGACGTACGACTCCCCCACCAGAGACACCGCAGCCTCAAAGCCGAAGATGGAGCCCATAATGTTCTGGCCCAGTAGTCCCGCTTCGTACGCCTGCTCCAGCGCCCTCTCGGTCCGCTGGATGGGCCCCTGGTGTCCGTGTCGGATGAATACGTAGCCGTGAGCCGCGCCAGTGGCGTACCCGGCCAGAATCATCCCCTCTATCAGCGTATGCGGGTCGCTCTCAAGAATCCCCTTATCGTTGAAAGCTCCCGGGTCTCCCTCCTCGGCATTGCACAGGATATACTTCTCCGCTCCCAGTGAGCCCATCAGGAATCGCCACTTGGTCCCCGTGGGAAACGCAGCGCCACCCCTACCACGCAGCCCAGATTTTGCTACCTCCTCCTGCACCTCCTCCGGCGTCATGCCGGACAGAGCCCTGTCCAGGGCAAGGTAGCCGCCAGCCGCCACGTATTGGTACAGGTCCGCCGGATCTATGAGCCCTGCATTCCGCAGCGCAATACGGACCTGGCCTCTCATCATCGGTAGCTCGTTGAGAGACGGGACCCCCGGAAGGCGCTGCTCTCCCAGGGTAGCCATGGCTTGGCCACTCCCCACAAGATGAGCGTCCACCAGGGACGGCAGTCTGTCAGGAGTAACACGGCCATAAAACACCCGGGGGCTGCCGGGGAACTGCACATCCACCAGGGGCTCCGCATAGCATAGCCCCAAGCACCCCACCTCCATGACTGTGGCGTCCAGGCCCTGGCGGGCAACCTCTCGACGCAGGGCCTCCACAACCTCACTCGCCCCCGCGGCTTGGCCACAGATGGCGGTCCCTACCCGTATCAACGGCCTGGATTCCAGGGCACGCTGGTGCTGCCGGGCACGCTCAACCAGGGCCCCGTATGCTTCGGTCATCTCACGCCTTCACTAACCTGCGTACAGCGCCGCTCAGTGAGCAACGCCCGTTCCATCTCCCTGACCTACCCTACGCACCCACTTCAGCGCCTCTTGCACCGTCAGTCTCCCCACCAGGCGATGGTCAATGCTCATGACCGGCGCTTGAGCACAGGCGCCCAGGCATGTATTGTACTTAAGGGTGATTCTCCCATCCGAGGCCTCTCCTTCAGCATTCATGTTCAGCGCGTCCAGCACTGCTCGGAGGACCTCCGGCGCACCTCTCACGTGGCAGGACGGCCCCCAGCACACCTCTACCATATGATCCCCCGGTGGCGTGAAGCGGAAGTTGGTGTAAAACGATGCCACTCCCCACACGTCGTTGACCGTGGACTCGGTAAAGCTGGCTACCTCCTCAACGGCCTCCTGGGGAATGTAACCAACCGCATCTTCCACGGACAGGAGAGAGGAGAGGACGGTAACGGTCTTTGACCGTTGAGAGGAGAGGGCTTCACGTATGATGGCCCGTACGTCCTGGACCTTATTGGTCACACGGTACCTCAGCAGCAAGGGTAAGAAACTGGAGTGTAAGGATTATATCACGCCTAATGAAGGCCATACAATCAGCTTCCAGCCGCGCGCCAGTGTGCGGTCCGTTCCAGTGGCTTGTAGTTAGTTCCGCAATTCCGCGTATACAAGGCCCGCTCCAACCCCGCTCACCCTGAGCCCCGTTGAAGGGAGTGAGCGGGCCATCCTCGCTCCCCGCTCATTTGGTTCGACCAGCTCACCATGAGCGGCTAATTATGACGCCCTTTCTGCAAGTAGGTGCTACACATTCAGGTGTACGGTCCCTTGAGACCCATCGATAGTGACGATCTGCCCGTCCTGAATACGCTTTGTCGCAACCCTGGTCTGAATTACGGTGGGAACTCCATACTCTCGCGCCACCAGCGCCGCATGTTGTGTGGCAACTCCCATGTCCAGGACCAGGCCCCCCAGGACGGGAAACACCGGCGTCCACAGTGCTCCGGCGTTCACCGCAACCAGGATGTCTCCCGACTCCACCTCAGGGATCACCTCCGGATCGATGATAACCCGCGCCCGTCCCGTGTGCTGCCCGGGACAGGTTCCGGAGCCTCTGATAACGTCCCCTGTGTCCAAGTCCTCCCCGTCCGAGCCTTCCTCACCAGCGGGTTTCGCTGGCCAACGACCCTCGGCCTCCACCGCGGGCGCAGCTCCCACCCACGGCGGTGCCGAGAGTGTACGCCACCACCCGTAATCGGCCCGCCGTTCCTTTACTCGCGCGACAAAGTGAGACGCCGCCGTTGGGTCCGCAGCCTGACGCACCTCATCCAGGGTCAGGTAAAAGACATCGTCCCTTTCCTGGAGCACCCCCAGCTCCCTCAGCGCCTTGCCTATCTGAACCATCGTGAGACGGACCGGGGCAGAGCTCTTCTGGTCTATGTAGTGGTTGTGGTCCTCCATATTGGCTGGCTGAGTCCGCCATATGGCAAGCTGCTCATCGAAATCCGCCAGCTTCTCCGGCTCACCCCGCAGCCGCTCACGAATGGCCTCCTTCGCCTCCTGCCGCTCCCTCTCTCGATCCTTTTGCTGCTCCTCCAGCCTGTCCAGGTCCTGGGTCAGATAGATTCTTATCAGCGTAAAGACAATGCCAGGATCCTCCCGCCAGGTGGGCGTTAGCAATGAGGTGCGAGACCCAAAGCTGTTCCCCGTCCTGTACCCAAACTCCTCCAGAAACTCCTCCAGCTGTTCCAGGAATTCCGCCGCCTCAGGGGAAGCCTTCAACACATCCATCAGCTGCTCGCTGGTAGTCTGCTGAAAGCTCTCCTTGAGGGTGGGAGTGCCCTGGACCCTTTTCGCCAGGGCGCGAAGCCTATCCATGAGCTCAATGGACTTGTTGGGCTCGCCGTGGAGCAGCTCCAACGCATCCCCCTCGTTGTCGTTTCCCGTCAGCTCGCGGAACGTATCCGTCCAAGGGCGGCTACGCTCGTCGCCATTCCTCATCCAGTGGAGCGTCCAGTGCCGCTCGTACACCGTAAAGACCTCCTCCAAATACGCTAGAAGCTTTTTCAGGTCCATCTCATGGAATGGAAATGGATAGAGCCTCTCATGGTCCGCCAGCACCTCAGGCCAGACCTCCGCATGCCACAGGTCTGTCCCCTGCTCCCGGTACGCCCGCGCCTTGGCCAGGTGCCGCTGGTTCAGCTCAGCTATCTCCTCTTCCGTCAAACCCATATTCGACTGTCTGTAATACTGACGGCCGTTGAAGACGCGTAGCTGGTTCAGCCGGCCCATCCTGCTTCCTATCAACGTCACGGCGTTCTGCCGGCCACGAGTCCACACCTGCTGCAGGTCTGCCTCCAGAGGAGTCGTCGGCTCCTCAACGCCCTCCGCTCCCAAGTACCACGTATACTTTTGATCTTCCGGGTCGTCCCACGCCAGGGGGAACTCCTGCTCCTCCGCAGCGGCCCTCAGATCTACCCCCGTCATCGGGCGGCTCTGCAACACCACCACCTGGCCGTCACGCACGCACCACTCGATATCCTGGGCCGCACCGAACTCCTCCTCGATGGAGCGCCCCAGCTCCGACACCCTCCGTACCTCCCCCTCCGTCAGCGATGGAAGGCTCGCGCGGGCCTCATCCGTGGGCACCGACCGGATACCTCCCGCTTCCGCAGCGACGACCGACGTAGCCTTCTCACCAATCGTTGTGCTGAGGACGGCCAGCGTCGCCTTATCCACCACGAAGGTATCGGCATCCACCTGTCCGGCGGCGATGCCTTCGCCAAGGCCCCACGTCGCATTGATCAGGAGCTTGGTGGTATCTCCATTCACCGGATCGGCCGTAAAGGACACACCCGCGGCGCGTGGAAAGACCATCTCCTGGATCACTACCGCCATGGCGGCCTCCAGCGACTGCAAACCATGCGTGAACCGGTAATGCACCGCCCTGGTAGTCCACAGCGACGCCCAGCATTCGGCGACGCTGGACACCACCCGCTCTTCTCCGGCGATGTTCAGGTAGGAATCGTGCTGGCCCGCAAAGCTCGCCTCAGGAAGGTCCTCGGTGGTTGCCGACGACCTCACTACCACTGCCCTTTCCGGCCCAGCGTAGAGGTCGCGATACCAACGCCTGATCTCCTCCGCCACCTCAGAAGGCATCGGATGGGCCAGAATGAGCCGCCGTATCTCTTGCGCCCGCTCCTCCACCTGGTGCACATCCTGGAAGTCCGTGGCAGCCAGTATCCGCCGCATCTCATCTTCAAGCCCGTTGTTGCGCAGGTGATCCCGGTAGGCATCCACCGTCACGCACACCCCTAGCGGAACCGGGAAGTCCGCCGCCAGAAGCCGCTGGAGGTTGGCAGCCTTGCCACCGAAACGGGCTGACTCTGCTGACTCTTGCAAGGGGAAGACGTACCGGGCCATGGAGACCTCGCTTTCCAGGGCACAAAGCACGTAAAATCCTACAACAAACTCACTGGCGTCTCAACCTTCACGCACGCATGGGCCAAACGTAGATACCCCAGCCTGAAGGTCATCAGCTTTATAAACTTCATACCTCTCTAGATTCTTCGTCGTACCGACGAGTCGGTACTCCTCAGAATGACATAGTATGCTGATCCTGTCATTCTGAGGCCCGATACATCGGGACGAAGTAACTGAAGCCAACGCTCAAGAAATGGCGCGTTATTTCGTTTAAGCCCATGAGGCGGGGGTACCTACAACCCACGGGACCAGTCTGAGCGCTACTGCCCTACTCCATCTCCTCAATCGCTCTGCGGGCCACCTCCATGGCCAACCGCAAGCTGTAGTTGGTCCCTCGGTCCTCCGGGTACACCTGGCTCATCGCCGCCAGCCACAGCCCCCGGATGGGCGTCTTCACCGACGGTATCTTCTCTCGGTAGTTCACGGTAACGATTGGCTGGGCGGCAGGCTCCTTGTGCAGGTAGTAGCTCTCTATCCACGTCTCATCGAAATCAGGGTTGACCTTCTTGAGGTGAGGGATGTACTCCCGGACGATCTCATCGGCATCCATAGACCAGCGGTGGTCCTCCCGCGTCACGTAGTTTGCGGTGTAGATGATGTGCTTGCCACCGTACTCATCCGGCGGCACCAGGTTCGTCTGCTCCAGAACCAGCAGGAACGGAATCTGCTGATCGGCGATGTTCAGCCAGTAGATGTCCGACAGGCGATGCTTCAGGACCCAGATCACCGCGATGGCCCCCTCGTACTCCACGCCTTGAAGCTTGGCCACATACTCCTCCGGCAGATCCACCAGCCGTGGAAGCGTGAAGCTGGGCACCGTGGCGATGACCAGGTCGAAGGGTACCTCCCTCTCCGCACCCTCCCTCTCTTCTATGGTCAGCCCCTTCACCCTGCCCTCCTCGGTCAGGATGCGCGTGACCGGTGTCCCCGTGCGCACGTCGCCCCCCATCTCAACGATGCGCCTCTCCAGCTCATCGATGAGCACGCCCCAGCTCCCTTGGATGTACCCCAGCTTCTCCTTGAACGAGCGGTCCCGGGAGGTCACCCGCGTGGCGAACTTGCTCCACAGCCACGGCATAGCCACCTGGTCGTGATACGTCGTGAACTTGCCCTTCAGCATCGGCTCCCAGATAACCTCGTAGTTGCGCCTCCCTACCCACTTACGCATGAACGCCGCCGCCGTGATCCCCTCCCACTTCTGCCAGTTCTTCGACCGCCGCAGGTACAGGGTCACCAGCCCCATGCGGATTCGGTCTATCAGCCCCACCGGCGTGAACCGGAGCAGGTCCAGGGGCGTGGAGAAGCGGTAGACCTTACCCTGATAATAGAACCCTACCTTGGAGTCCTCCCAGATAAGGTGGCCGTCCAGCCCAAGCTCCTCCAGCAGGCCAATAATCGTCTGATCGGAGAGGAAGAGGTGGTGGTAGAACCGCTCCAAGCGTCCACCGCCGATGTCGAAGGGGGCCGCCAGACCACCCAGGAACGGCGCTCGTTCGTACACCGCAACCTGGTGGCCCTGCTTTGCCAGCTCGTAGGCGGCTCCCAGCCCGCCTATGCCACCTCCAATGATGCCCACCCTCACCACCAGGCTACTTCTCCACCTTGGAGGCGCCCGGAAGAGCGTACCCCGGCCCCCCCTCCCGCTGCTCTTTTCCCATGCGAATGAGATCTCTCAACGAGATGTTCTGCCCCCACGCAATCACCAGCCCCACCAGGGTCACCGGCGCCAGCAGCGCCACGTGCAATATCACGGCGTACGCCAGCGCTAGCGAGCCTTCGACCTCCAGCGCCCCCAGCGTGGCCACGGCGAATAACTCGAATGGCCCAATGCCGCCCGGGAATGACGGGACCGACGTCGCCAGGTTGGAGGTGGCCGTCGTCGCCAGTATGGCCACGGCCATCATTCCCAGGCTGGAGAACGAGTCCTGTAGGCCGAAGGAGAAGCCGATAACATAGTACATCGACGCCTCCATCAGCCAGACCGGCAGTGAAAGGGCGAAAAGCGCCACCAGGCGGCGAGGGTACCGCAGCGGCGACAGCCCGTTGACGAACAGCCCCGTTAGCTCCACGGCTCTGGGGCCCAGGTTCCGCGGCAGCCTGTGCGCCACGCGCTCCATCAACCGCACCGGCCATTCAGGTCGGTAGGCAACTGTCACCAGCAGGCCAAGGGCCAGCGGGAAGAGCACCGTCGCCACAAGGATGATAAGGATAAAGAGGAATGATGAAACGCCTGGATCTTGGGCAATGTCACGGAGCAGTCCCCCAATGGGCAAAGCCAGCGAGGCCGCCGCCAGGAAAAAGAGGAGCGTCAGCATGTCAAAGACCCGCTCCACAACTATCGTCGCCAGACCAGCGCTCGTGCTCAGACCCTCTCGTTGCCCCAAATAGTAGCTCCGCACAACCTCGCCCAGCCGCATCGGAAGTAGATTGTTGGCCATGTAGCCCACCACCACTACGGAGTACAGCCTGCGTGGTGGAATGGGCTTCAGGTGCAAGAGCAGAAACCTCCACCGGAGCGTACGGAATGCCACCGCCAGAAAATAGAGCGCAATCGCCGGAACCAGGTACAGGTAGTTTGCCTCCCCCAGGCTCTCTAACGTCTCCCCTACGTCCACTCGGAGAAACAGCAGCCCCAGGAACAGAGCGCTAACCCCCAGTCCAAACCACAACCGGCGGCTACCCAATGACTACCCTCCTCAACGGTTTCATAGATGGCCCAAGTCTCCGGAAAGTATAGTATATCCTGTCCACGGCCCTGGCGAGGAGCTACCGCTCACCCCCACGATCATTCTCTGTCCCGATGGACCGGGGCAAAGAATCCACGGCGGCGTTCCCGCTCAAACACGCCACCCAAGAGGTGTATTGGAAAGCAGCGAAGGGCCTACCAGCAAAATGAACACAGGAAGGAGCGCAAACGCGGCTCAGCGTCGCCGCATCATGACGCAAAAATCTTTCGCGTGTCAGCCTCTGACGGTCAGGTCGGTCGGCCTGAAGTCCTTGGGGAAGTAGGCATATGCTTCCACAGCCCCCAGCCGCTCCTCCGGGAAGTCCCGGAACAGGAAGTAGTCCACCACCCGCCGCCAGGACTCCTTTTCCCCAATACTGCCCGCAATTGTCCCTGGGTCCAGGCCACGGTAGCTCTCAGGGAACCACCACCGGTGTTTGTACCGCACCGCACCGCCAAACTCCCTCAGGCTCTGGGCCGCCGTCGACTGGCTGCGCGCCGCCAGCAGCACCACGTCCGCATCAGGTGGCTCGGTCAGCGCCGTACAGCCGCTATCGTTGCTCAGGCACGGGTAGCTTACCCGGGTATAGTCTCTCAGATACCATGCCCACGGCCAGCTAAAGCCGTCCGTGCTGTCCACCGTTATCCTCAGCTCCTTGCCCTTCCCAGTCACCTCGCCCAGCCGCTCGATGTCGCTCAGTATCGCCGGAATATCCGGCGTCGTCTGCGTATAGACCAGCATCTCCACCGGAATGTCGTTGTTGCTGTACGACAGTCGGAAGGCTCCGACCACGCCCAGCGCAAACATCGCCGCCGCCAGGCCCACGGTGGCTACGGCCAACCGCTTTTCCCGCTGGATCAACCGTAGTATGAACGCGGTGGTGCCCGCCAGTACAAAGACAAGTAGGACCAGTCCCAGCCAGTTTCCCACCACAAAGTCCGGGGCCAGGAAGCGACTGAGCGCCAGACCACTCGCCGCCAGCAGTACCGCTACCACTCCGGCCGCCGTGATTCCCATCCAGTGCACTGTGGGCCTGGGACGCTCCACTAAACCGGAAGGCCATTCCTGCCCTTCTGCATCACCCCCCACCGTCTCTCTCCTGGGACTGACCAGGATGGCTCGTTGTACCAGATCACCCAGGAGCTTGCCCGCCAGCAGAATGAACGGCAGCGACACCTGCACCAGCAGCCACGGCATCTTCTCCCCGGCAAAGGTGTACAGGATAAAGTTTAGCGCTGCCCAGTAGACCAGGAATCGAGAGAATCTGTCTCCCCTTCGAACGTAGTACACCATCGCCGGCACCGCCAGCACAAACACCAGGAACTCGTAGTTCAGGCCTATCACAAAGTAGTAGTACCACGGCTGGCACCCCCGGCACACCTCATGCTGCTGGAGCCAGTACCCCAGCGACTGCCATATCCCACTCCCAATCCCCAGCGCGTTCGTGAAAAAGGTGGTGTAGAGCGGCACCCAGACGATGACAAAGGCTCCGAAGCATGCCAACCACAGCCACCGCCTCCATCGCAGCCCCACCACAGCCGCCACCACTAGGAACACCACCGACACCACAAAAGCAACGTACAGCCCGGCACCTATCGGTACTCCAACGGCAGCCACGTTCGGGTCCCCATTGGCCAGGGTCAGGCCCAGGCGTCCCTGGATGATACTGATGACCGCCGCCAGCAGAGGGAACGTCAACGTGCCCAACACCACCAGAAAATTGCCCGCCGGTGAGAACTCCCAAAGCCTCCGCCGCCCGATCAGCCACGGGAATACGTCCGAGGCGGCACGCAGCACCAGATAGCTCCCAAGGATAGCCACCACGATATACACGGTCTCCTTGGTGGCAAAGGCAAAGGCCAGCACCATCGCCGCCAGCACCAGGTAGCGGCTCCTCCGAGTGTCCATATATCGCCACATCAGGGCCACCAGCGCCAGGGTCCACACCGCCATGAAGATGTCGTTCCGGGCGAAACGGCTGAAGTAGAGCATGGAGGGCGAAAAGGCTAGCAGGAGCGCCGTCATCAGTGCGCCGAGCCTGCCAAGGTGGCCCCGCAGAAGCGCCGGCAGCCCCACCAGCGCTGTCCCGAACAGCGCGGGCAGCAGCCGAACCACGGCATCGCCGTCCCCGAAGATGCGGTAGAGTGCGGAGATCCCAAAGAACTGGAACGGGCCATGCATCAGAGGGTTGTGAATATACCCCCGGCCCTCCGTCAGGTACCAGCTATAGATGGCGTGGAGGCTCTCGTCGTGGTGGATGGCCTGGTCGCCCAGGTCCCAAACCCTCATGACCAGCGCCACTAGCAGAAGGACGCCATATGCCCCAAGCTCCCAACGCGACCACGGCCTCCCGTTGTCCACCGCCATTTCGCCGCTGCCCATCTCACGGACGGCGTCATCCACCGGTGTTCCCTCTGAGGTCTTGGCCTCTTCAACGTTCAGCGTTGCCAATTTACCCTCGGACCCTGTAGATTCTCACCGCGCTTCCCTGGCTGTCCTGATCAGGGAATACGGGTTCTAGATACTGAAGGAACCGCTCCAGCGGCGGCGTTCCATACTTGGTACGCTCTTGGGGCCCTACGTAGACGTACGTCACACCATACCGTTGCAATATCTCTTGTACCCGCTCCGGATCGCTGCTCTGGTACAGCACCCGCACCGCCTCTTCGCGACCCTCAAAAAGCTCCGTTGAGCCACGCCATTGATGCTCGTGGCCGGGCCAGCCCAGCACCGTCGGAATGCCCGTGCTGGCGGAAACGCGGCTGGTCTCCGCTATATAGTCGTTGCCCACCGCCTCGACGATCCGGTCCCCACGCACGGCATTCTCCCTGAGCCACTGGATAGCCCTATATTCATCGCCGCTCTGCCTCTCCACATAGGCCAACCCGTCCAGAGTTGTTTCGCCCCCAGCCCCTGACGACTTGGTGTAGACGGAAGCGACGGGGTAGTACAGCGCGGTCGACAGCGCCACGCCCAGCAGAGCGATCCATCCGTACCCGGCTACCCGGAGCACCGGCCCGGACCGTGCGTAGCGGACGCCCAGGTAGTATATGGCGTAGGAAGAGGCCAGGGCAAGGAGCACCCACACCTGGTAGTAAAGCTTGAAGATGGTGTTCATACGGTTGTTGAACAGGTCCACCACGTAGAAAAGCTCGGGCCCCACCAGCAGTAGGAATCCTAAAGCCAGAAGAATCAATGGAAATCCACCCGCAGGCGACCCTTCAGCTCGTTGGCGTCTCAGGAGGGCATAGACGGCCCCGGCCATGAGCACCAGCAGCGGCAGCAGATGGACAAACCGCTCCCAAAGCAGGACATGCATCTGGGAGAGGTCCCAAGTCAGTATCTGCCTTGCCAATTCCCGTAGCTCCTCCGGTATAAAGGGAAGGCCTGCTTCGACCAACGCCCGCAGTACGAACGGCGCCACCATCCACAACCCCAGCGGTATCAACGGAATACCGACGGCCAGCGCTACCTCTCGCCTGCCCCAGGGCCGGTGTCTCAGGTATGCTAACGTCTCCCAAACCACGTACGGGACCACAGCGAACAGAAATAGCCCCCAGACGATGCCAAAGTGGAAGTAGCGGGTGACTGGCTCCTTCACCGGCAGGATCCCGGAAGCGGCGCTATCGAAGGTGCCGTAGAACGGCAGGAAGAGCACCAAAGCCAGCGGGAGCACTACACCCATGACAGGCAACGCCCCGGTAACCGCTCCCCGCACCGTCCCCCGCTGCCGGTACGCCCGCAGCAGCGTGGCCGCGCCAAACAGCGTCACGAACGTGGGCAAGTCCCACATATTGATAAATCCCGTCGCCCCCAGAGAGAGCGTCAGAAGGGCTATCATCCCCTGGTTTCTCCGTATCCAGCGTAGCCCAAGTCGCTCCTGGTCCACGAAGAGGTTCAGAACAACTCCCGTGGTGAGCAGCACAAACGGTATGCTCATCACGTGGGGATGGAGGTCGCCTAGCAGGAAGCTGAAGAACGGGAACTCGGTGATGGTGTAATCCAGGCTCGTCCCGCCGTCCACCGTGTCGATCACCCGGGTGGCCCGCCACCACCACCATCCCGGCTCCGATGGATACCATGCATTGGATGTGGATGGCCCGTCCAGCCCCTTGATGTCCACCCACTCCCAGAAGCTCGTCGAGCTCACACCTCCGGCCCGCAAAAGCTCCAGCCCGCTCTCCAGGTTGGCGACCCCCAGCAGCAGGACCACCGCCACCAGGCCGCTGACCGCCGACGCCCGGAGGCTACCCCCAACTAGCCGCACCAGGTTGGAGCCGATACCGAAGGCTCCCGTAGCCACCAGTGCCGGGATCAGGGCCAACGCCAGGTTATAGCCAATGCTGGAGGTGATCCCCGTGAGCTGAGTTAGCCCACCCATCATCAAGTACCCAAAGTAGTAGTAGCTGACCCGCTCCCCCGCTAACCACGGGTCAAGGGGTGGAAACGTCGGGCTCCTCATGGACGTGGTCAGGAAGGCCAGGTCCATGGGCTGCTCCGTGTGGTTGATCGCCGGGTCTTGCGCCCTGATGTATACCCACACCAGGAACACCCCCACGAATACCGCCTCCGTCAGCAGAATGGCCCGCCACTCATCCTCAAGGAATTCCGCAAGCTCGTTCTGGTTCAGCCACACGGTGACCAGTGAGACCAGGGCCACCGCTACAATGATAAAAAGGATGGTCCAAAGGCTGTTGGGAATGACCGTCGTGGACCCCAGTATCCACAGCGGATAAAACACCAGGGGCAGCCCCAGCGCCTTGGCCAGGCTGTAGCCACGGTCCGGCAGCCACCGGAGCGCACCAAAGGCCAAGGGGAACGCCACCAGGCCGAGAATTTCAGCGGCTATAAGCCAGACAAGGATATCTAGCACGATGACCTAGAGATGGTTCAGAACAGGTACCCCATTCGCGGGGTGGAACGTTCGGACACTGTGTGGTGGAGTGCTTTTTCGGAAGGAAGCTGCTCCGTCAATCCCCCTGAGCGTTTGCGGTGGATGGCGTCAGCAACACATCAACGAACTGGTGTGGGTCGAAGGGCGAGAGGTCCTCAGCCCCCTCTCCGGTTCCAATGAACAGCACCGGCAGCCCCAGCTCCTCCTGGATGGCGAAGACCACACCTCCCCTTGCCGTGCCATCCAGCTTGGCCAGGAAGATACCATTGCATACCACCGCCTCCGTGAAGGCCCGCGCTTGGGCCAGACCGTTCTGCCCCGTAGTGGCATCCAGCACCAGGAGCGTCAGATGAGGTGCCGATTCGTCCAGCCGCTGTACCACCCTCCGCACCTTCTTCAGCTCCTCCATAAGGTTGCTCTTGGTGTGCAGTCGCCCGGCGGTATCGATAATGACCACGTCGGCGTCCCTGGCCTTGGCCGCTTGGACTGCGTCGAATGCCACCGCCGCCGGGTCTCCACCCAACTGGTGCGCCACCACCTCAACCTTCAGCCGCCGCCCCCACTCCTGCAACTGCTCGATGGCGGCGGCTCGGAATGTATCCGCAGCGCCCAACATCACCCTCTCGCCGCCGTCTTGGAAGTAGCGGGCTAGCTTGGCGATGCTGGTCGTCTTCCCGGACCCGTTCACCCCTACCACCAGCACCACCATCGGCTGCCACCCACGGCCGCCCGGCTCCAGGACAGAGGCCAGACCGTCCTGTGGCTCGTCCAGCAGCGCAACCATCTCACGGTTCATGGCCTCCAAGACCCGGTCGGCTCCTCCTCCGGGAGCCTCTTGAATGCTGGAGCGCACCCGTTGCAGGATAGCCTGGCTCACGGAGACGCCCATGTCCGCGGAGATCAGCGTCTCCTCCAGATCCTCCCACACCGACTCATCGACAGCCGTCCTCCGGATGAGCCCCGCAATACGACCGAACCAGCTCTCCCTGGTCCGTCGCACCCCCTCCTCCGTGCGGTCCTTTCTACCAAGAAACATTATCATAGCTTCAAACCATCGTAGCATCCGCCGGAAGAGAGGGTCAAGAAAACGCCCTCAACGCCTTCTCCGCCGCCACCCTCTCCGCCTCGGTCTTCCTCCGGCCAGTGCCTCTTCCCATCGCCCGGCCACCGACCATGACTTGCACCGTGAACCTCCTCTGGTGCTCCGGCCCCTCTACACCTACCACCTCGTACATGGGTGATTCCATCCCCCGCTGGTGCGCCAGCTCCTGCAGTCGCGACTTCGCCTCTCTGGGCACTCCTCTCTTAGTATTACGACGCAGCTCCGGCCGCAGGATGCGGACAACCCACGCCCTTGCCACACGGTACCCCCGGTCCTGTAGCGCCGCCCCCACCAGCGCCTCCATGACCCCCGCCAGGTTGGACTCTCTGTCCCACCCTCCACTTGCCTCCTCACCACGCCCCAGCAACAGGTGCCGGCCAAGTCCCAGACGCCGGGCCACCCTGGCCAGCGTCTCGTCACGCACTACTGCGGAACGCATCTGCGTCAGAGGCCCCTCTGCCAGCTCCGGATAGCGCCGGTACAGCTCCTGCGCCACCACCAGATCGATAAAGGCATCGCCTAGAAACTCCAGACGCTCGTTGGAGCCCCCAGGCTCTTCGGCATGCTCGTTCAGGTACGAAGAATGAGTAAGGGCCTGCTCAAGCAGGCCCTTATCTCTAAACGACAGCCCTATTTCCGACTCTACCTTGGCATACCGCTCATTCACTTCGGCCAAACCGGACTACCTCCACGGTTTGCTGGCGGGACGGGTTACGCCCCAGCAGATGGTCTCAGTCGCCTCCTGGTTAAGTATACGCCATCCGTCATCGGCCCAAGCAGTCGCATATTCTCCTCTACTACCAAGCTCACCCGCTGATCACTCCTCCCAGCGCCAGGATGGCCAGGGCAAGATAGGCTCTACGAAACGCAGAGCGTCCAGTTGTGCTAAGATACCTCCGCATAGCGGGGTCCTCCTCGTTGTGTTGCGGGTGTGAGCATCCTTCTGCCACGTTGGGGCTCACACCCCTCGTTTTTGGATACAGAACGTTCAGGCTCGGATCAACTCCTCCTTAGTCCACGGAAAATACCTCAGGGGGTTTGGGGGTTCGGTGCGGCGGCTCTAGTCCAGAGTCTACCGCACGCGGTGGAATGAGCTAGTACGATTGGTGTCAACTCAAAGCGACCTTGTGGCCAATTCCTTGGCCCTAAAGAAGTAGTCCTTGAGAGCCCACAAAGGTAAGCCTTGATGGCCGCTACGCCTCTACCCATAAACTACCCCTATCTTTGCATGGCCCAGGTCGGGGCAGCCACTGGGACGACACATAATAGCACCAGGTATTCCCCCTCACCAGACCAGCGGCAAACCAGCAGTTAGGCTGGGGCAGGCCGTACTTGGCCCGGTGTACCGCCTTTATCAGGGGGCTGAGGCTCCCTGGTAGCGGGTGAGAAGCTCGTCAGCGGAGGGCCTTTTGCTCACTCCATCTCCTTGGAGTCCAGGGGATAGCCCGTGGCCCACTCCATGAAGGTCGGCGACCCGTCCGGCAGGCTAGGCGCTACAACGATAACGTGGAGGGCCGGCAAGCCAAGCAACTGGTGCAGAATCTCAACGGTGCTAGGCCTACTGCTCATCTGCAAGATGGCCACATCCGGCTCCTCCCGCTCCACCACCTGTAGCCCAGCATCAAATTCGCATGTCACCAGGTTCGCGGAGTCCGGCCAGCACTCCTGGGCGGCACGTTGGACACCCTCCGCCATCTCCTGATCAGTTCCTATCAGCACTACTTTCATAGGGCCACCAAGGCTATGTGCCTTGTTGCGAGCGTCTGACTATGGCCCTTGGACACGCAAAAAGGAAGGGGTTAGGTTCTAGTATACAGTTCTATATCTCCTGGCACATAGCAAGCATATCGCTTCACTGAACGCTCCCCACACCCACGGTCTACTGCAGCGTACCGGAATACCCGTAGTTGACAATAAAGCTAATCCAGTATATATTCATGAACAAGTACATGAACTTCTACCTGAACAAATGCGCATAACAGATGTAGCTAAAGCGACCGGGGCCACATCGGACGAGATACGCTATTTCGAGAAAAAAGGGTACATCAAGTCCCGGCGTAAGCGTCTCAACACACGCCTCGTCAGAGATTACTCGGCAACTGAGGTCCTCAAAATAGAGCTCATCGTCAAATACCGGCGCCAAGGCTTCCAACATGACACAGCGCATACCAAGGCTATGGAAGAGATGCAGCGCCCACGGTTAGTCTAACCTCGTCATCCAGAAGGAGGCATCATGGCACTCTTACGGCTCATGCGACCAAGGCAGACCTCAGACCGGGTGGTGGCCCGGCTTAACGACACCCTGGCAACTCTGTACGCCCAGTCCATCCACAACATAAAATCAAACGGCTTCAAGCCGCTGCTGATCCAGGAAGATACGGATGTTCTGCTCGCCCTCGCCAAGGTCAGAGAGCGGCTCAAGGCCGTGTCCCTTGAGGAACGAGAGGAGGATGTTGCCCCTGCCCTGGCTCAGGTGACCCACGAAATCATGGAGAAGCTGTACACCACCAGCGTCTCCAGAACACGCCTTGGGCTTAGCAACATCCTGGCAACCCTGGTCACCGCAGCCGACCAGTTGAGCGACGAATCGGGGCCGGATGCAACGATGGTGGAGACCGTGGTGCTCCCCTCCGACCTGCTGCTCCAGGCGAAAACCGCTCTCTTCCCCGCTGAAAGAATGCAGACCATAGAGGGACGCAGGCTCGGTACCACCGTTCGTCTTGGTACCCCTACCGATATCACCGACGAGTCCTCCGACGGGCACGTCCGCCACGATGAAATGAAGCTGAACGACGCCCGCCTGAAGACGCAAAAGAGCGGGACTTTCTTAGCCATGTGCCTCCACTCTCATCCTGGGGAGGGGCCCTCCGCCACCATCCCCGGCACCAGCGACAACGACCTGCACCAATACGGGGTAACCCATTCCTGGCCGCTTCTCATCAGTGCCATCATGGTCAAAGACGGCTATCTAAGGCTCTTCGGTGATGCCGTAGAGCGCAAGCTGGTGACGGTGGTCATAGAGGGCGCCGGGATAGAGCGCATCCCTCAGGATGAGGCAGACGAGAGCGGCACCCTCTACAGAGTCACACAGCCCGTCCCGCACCTCACCCAGGAGGCGGACACCGCTCCGGCGGAGGATACCCCCCCGGGCGGCTATGTCACCCAGGAAGCCCTCCAGGACTTCGAGGCTGGGACCAAGGACATCTTCCGAAGCTTCCTGGAGTTCTTTACCACCTACATGGTGGAATCCAATGGCAAGCCCAACAACCATGATGTTGAGGCCCTGGGCGCCAAGCTCCAGGGCAAGTAGAGGCACCGTTACCCCGCGTCACCAGCGGGCCCTGGCCCATCTCCCTCCGGCCCTGTGGCCACACGGTCCAGACCTCGGGCATCCACACCAAGCGCGCCCGTTGCTGCACCGGTGCCCTTTGCTGCATCAGCGAATGAGTGTGGTACTCTCTGTACGCATCGCCCCCAACCGATGCACTCCAACGCCGTAGATAAAACCCATGCCCACGTCGCCCAATGCCGAAGCCCTCCTGGAAGCGCACCTCTCTGGGGAGCGCATCACACTCCTCCGTGACGCCGCAGCTATTGCCAAAAACCTCCGACTGCCCCTCTACCTGGTCGGCGGCGCCGTGCGAGACCTCCTCTTGGGCGAGCCTATTCAGGACATAGACCTGGTCGTGGAGGGAGACGCCTCCGTTTTGGCCGCCGGTATGGCACAGGCCCTTGGCGGCGCCGTCCTTGCCCACTCGCGGTTCGGCACCGCCAAGGTCGAGCTTCGGGGCCACCGCATCGACGTCGTCACCGCCCGCAACGAGTCCTACCGTCAACCCGGCGCCTTGCCCACCGTCTGGCCCAGCGACATCCAGGACGACCTCCGCCGCCGCGACTTCACCATCAACGCCATGGCCTTCCGCCTGGCGCCCGAACCCTTCGGCCAGATGGTAGACCCCCTGGACGGCCAACGAGACCTCCGCTCCAGGCTGGTTCGCGTCCTCCACCCGGCCAGCTTCCAGGACGACGCCACCCGCATCCTCCGCGCCGTCCGCTACGAGCAGCGCCTCCGCTTCCGCCTGGAGCAGCAGACGGAGGCCTATCTCCAGCGAGACCTCTCCATGCTGGATACCATCGGCGGACAGCGCCTACGGCGAGAGCTTCAGCTACTCTTCCAGGAATCGGACCCTCTGCCCGCCCTGGTTAGGCTGGGAGGCCTGGGCGTTACCAGGGCACTCTACCCGCCCCTGGCCCACGGGAGAGCCAGTCTCCGGCGGGGCGTGGCCGAGCTAAAGCCCCTCCACTACCTGGCCTGGCTGACGTACCCCCTGTCGTCCACGGACGCCGAGGGCATTATCGCTCGGCTCGCCATGCCCAAATCGTGGGCCGTAGTAGTACGAGATACCGTATCCGTGCGACGGTTCGCAGCGGCCATCGCCGGAGACTTGTCTCCTTCAGTCGTGTACCGTCAGCTCCATGGGCTCTCGCTGGAGGCCCTCCAGGTAGCCACCGCCCTGGAGAGCGGCCCCGCACGGGAGTATATCCACCGTTACCTGGAGCAGTGGCGCAACCTCCGCCCCCTTCTGACCGGACGGCACCTCGTGCGGCTGGGTGTCCCGCAAGGGCCCCAGGTTGGTCGGCTCATGGACACCCTGCTTGAAGCGCGGCTAGAGGGACAGGTCGTCACCAGGGCGGATGAAGAGGCCCTGGTCAGGCACATCCTCTCAGAGACGTCGCCGGAGTGATATCCTGGCCAGCCTCCGCATGCACCGCCTAAGACTTTCTCTTTCTGCCCCTGACTCCCGGCGTATCTGGGCAAAGGACCCTCTGCGCTATCCAGCTTTCATCCTCTGCTATACTTCCCTTTATGAAAGACTGCCGGCGGCCATAGTCCTGCTGGTCACCATAGCCCTGCTCTCGGCGTGCGGCGGCGGAGCGCCGACCAGGGCTCCGTTACCTACCATCTCCAACCCGGGCCAGTCCCAGCTGCCCTCTCGTCCCACGCCCACGCCGGAGCCCACCGTCACCCCCACCCCAGACCTCCAGGCAACCGCCTCCGCCGGAATCGCCGCCACCATTGAGGCCCTCCGACGGCGCATCCCTTCGCCAACGCCCATACCACCCACCGCGACCCCCAGGCCAACGGCCACACCCGTCATCGTAACCCCTACCCCCACCCCCATCCCCACCCTGGTGGCAATGGTCGACCGCGTAAGGCCCAGCGTAGTATGGGTCGGCGTAATTGGCCCAGACTTCATTGCCGCGGGCTCAGGAGTCATTTTCGAGGTTGACGACTCTACCAAGACTGCCCTGGTAATGACAAACCATCATGTGATCGTTGGGAGCAGACAAATTCTAGTCCTCGACAATGAAGCGACGCCCTACTCAGCCGTTATCGTGGGCGCGAACCCCCTCAGAGACTTGGCCATACTCAGAATATGCTGCAGCACCAGCTTTCGCGCACTACCTTTCGGTAATGCTTCCAACCTTTCCTCCGGTACGGAAGTGATAGCCATAGGCTACCCCTTGTCGATCGGGAGTGATGTGTTAGCTCCAGGAGGGCCACCTACGGTGACCCGTGGCATCGTCTCAGCCATCAGAGACATTTCTACGACGATTGACGATGAACCCTTTGAAGGTCACGTGATTCAGACGGATGCCCCTATTAACCCTGGCAATAGCGGTGGCCCCCTTCTTACGGCGTCAGGAGAGATCGTAGAAATCAACACCTTTGGAATAACCCTCGCAGAGAGCCTTGGCTTTGCGGTCTCAGAGAAGACCATCAGCGCCACTCTCCCGGATCTTCTCGCTGGAAGTCAGATTTGGACACAGGATACCCCCCTGGGTATCCTGAGCACCACCTACGTCAGCCAGGCCCACTGGTTCACCGTCCAGGTCCCCCGGGGCTGGACCATAGATTACACGGACGATTTCACCGCCGAAGGCAAAGAGATCAGCCGCGTGGTCATGTGGCATCCAGAGCTTTCAACCCTCTACTCCATGGTCGTTCAGATCTCATTCGAGGAGATCGATACAACCCTCTACCAGTCACTCACCAGCTACCTGCCCACCAACCCACCCGTAGCGCCTCCGGGTGCGAAGGAGTTCGCGGTCGTTTCCGGCGGTCCCATCGGCGACGGGCTCATCAGGACCAACCGACCGGTGCCGGCCAACAGATTCAATCTGCGCTACGGCCCTGAGGATGACCTCATTCGCGTTGTGGAGGACTGGTACCTCCTGGGCCGCTATGTGGCCAGGGTCTCCGCCACCGCCGCCTCGGATGCCTGGTTCAACGACGAGAACGTAGCCGTTCGCAAGCAGCTTGAGCTCGTCCTGGATAGTTTCCAGCCCTCCGCCTTCACCAGCGACGACAACCCCTTCTCCGTGGCCCATCCGCCAAGCTGGCAGGTCATCCCCGGCGACCTCGCGGAATACTGGGCGGAGGACCTGGCAGCGGAGCAGCGCGTCTTGGTCCAGATACGTTCGGCGGAAGGCCACACCAACGTTTCCAACTACGCTGACGCTGTTCAGGGTACTATCCTGACCGGCGAGACCTTTCGCCAGCTCGTCCTCACCGGACGCTCGAACCCCAGCTACCGCATCGAATATGCCTCCCTCTCGCCCTTCCTGGACGTCGGCAAGCAGGTACGGGGAGCGGCCCTGATCACCCTTGCCGGCACCAACGCCATCTGGGTCTTCGTCGAAGGCCCCCCAGAGGACTGGGAAGCCACCAAGGCCCTCGCCGACGACATCCTCCTCCGCTTTGCCGTCCGGCCCTAGAATTTCCAAAGGCTAACGTATGGCCTACCTGACCCCCTTCCCCCTCGACGGGGGAAGGCTAGAGCCTGCCCTGAGCGCAGCCGAAGGGATGGGGGTAAGCCCCTAATCTTCGTTCTCCACGCCCCGCCAGAGGTGCACCTCTTTATTCTTCACATACCCTTTTCAAGGGATGTGTGATCTCTAGCAGAGCTTGTAGTACGAACGCAGTTCGAGAGCCTGCCCTGAGCTTGCCGAAGGGGCGGGTGAACGCCGAGTCCTAATTGCAGCCTGATATCCATCGAGGTACAGCCAGAGCGCACAACGGCCAACTTCGGAGTGTAGTGCAGTTGGGTGCACGCCACACTCCGGACGTGGAGTTCCGGGTTCAAGTCCCGGCACCCCAACCATCTCTTCGCACGGGTGAGTGATTCGAATCTCTTTGGCGGCACCTAAGCGCAGGTTTCGAGGCCAGGGCAAGCAAACGTCCCCTTATTTGGTCGACCGTCTCAGCTTTGAACACTCATAGCTGCGCCAAGACCCCACATTGTTTGGCCTCATCAGCGGGTTCCCGGGCTGAGGGACTTTCCGAGCCTGGCCTTCTGGCAAATTGCTCTCTGGGGGAGTGTGGCTCCGCAGGGGCTAGCCCAACACTCTACGACCTGGCCAGCGTTCGCAGCACCTCCCGGAGACCCGGACGTTTGCCGTACGAGAGCAGGTACGTGCGAAAGACGCGGATCATCATGTACATGGCCGCCATCACAGAGAGCGCCAGCACACCAAGGCTGAAGGTGACCTCCCAGAACCCAATAGCTCCAACCGCTAGCCGCTCCATCACCACCACTGGAGACGTAAGGGGAAATACCGTGAGGAACTGCACAATAAAAGCTGTGGGATTTTCCACGATGTAGAACCACGCGCCGCCCGGGAGGGCCAGCGGGAGTACGAAGATTATGGAGAGTTGGCCCCCTTCCTGCGCAGTTGAGGTCACCGCACCCAGCCCTGCCATCAGCGTGGCGAAGAACAGATAACCCAGCACGAAGAACAACACCCCCACCAGGGCTAGGTCAACGCCGGGAACCTCAATGGAGACATCTGTACCTGTGTTGATCACGGTCAGCAGAGTAATCCCTGAGACCAACCATACAAGTATCTGGGTCAGTCCAGCGGCACCCAGGCCAAGGATTTTCCCTACCATGAGTTGACCCGGTGTGACCGATGAGAGGAGAACCTCCATGATGCGGTCCTCTTTCTCCTCGCCTAGGCCCTGGAGTAAGAATCCGCCCGTCATGGTGAGGGAGGTGAGGAGCAAGAAGCCCATGCCAAGGAAGAACGCGACTCGACCAGCATCAATGTCTCGGGGTGCGCCTTCGGAGTCCACCTGTACATTGGCCAAGACCAGGGGGTTTCTCAGACGCTCGGTGATCTCCGGCGGCAGGTCCAAACTCAACAGGTTGTCCAACAGAAAGTTTCGCAGAACCGGGTCTCCTCCGTCATTAAGGTCAACTCCCTGGCTAACCCTGATTCGTTGGACCACACCCGACGTCAGGTAGTTGGGCGAGATGACATACAACCGCTTGATATCCTCCGCCAGAAGCGCCTCCATCCCAGCATCCACATTGTCATAAGGGACGAATTCCACTAGCCCTTGTGCAGTAGCCTCTGTGAACAGACCCGTGACATCCACATACCCCACCTGCTTCTCCTTCGGCTCATCCTCCTGACTTTGAATGAACCCGATCAACAGTAAGGCGACCATGGCTACAACGGGTAATCCTATGGTCGTAATCAGGAAGATGCGCCGGCGGAACATCCCCTTGAACTCGTGTACTGCAATGGTCTGCGAGGTCTTCATTATTTCCCCCTCACCATTCGTACAAAGATCTCCTCCAGGGGCAGTCTGGCGACTTGGAAGCGTTGGACCTCGATTTCGCGGTCAGCCAGAGCGCGGAACACATCCTTGCTGGATGAGTCGCCCGCCATAACCAGCTCCTGGTAGGTACCGTGGTCGTTGACCTTCTGGACACCGGGCAATCCTTCCGGAAGTTCGGTGGCCTCCACGAGAATAGAGCCTTCGCCAAAGCCCCTACGCACCTCCTCCAGCGAACCGTAAAGGACCACTCGCCCCTGGTTAATCATCAACACCTTGTCGCAGAACTCTTCCACCTGGTTCATCTGGTGAGTGCTCAAGATGATGGCCACTCCATCGTCTCGCAACTGCCCAAGCACCTCTTTCATAAGGCGAACGTTCAATGGGTCAAGGCCTGAAAACGGTTCCTCCATAACCAGCAGGCGAGGCTGGTGGATTATGGTAGCGGCGAATTGGATGAGTTGCCCCATGCCTCTGCTCAGCTCAGCTATCTTCTTGCTACGGTGCTCGGTCATGTCCAGACGTTCGAGGATCTCTGCCCCGCGGCGTCGGGCATCGGAGCTACGCATACCCTTCAAGGCGCCCAGGTACTCCAGTGTCTCTTGAACACGAAGATCGCGGTACAATCCACGCTCCTCCGGCAAGTATCCCAGCAAGGTCCGGTGCTCTCTGGAGAACGGTCTTCCGAAGAGCAGGAAGGTGCCCTCGTCGGGCTGTATGATGTCCAGTAGCATGCGCATCGTCGTGGTCTTGCCCGCGCCGTTAAGACCCACCATCCCTAGCACCTCTTCTGGCTCCAGGGTGAAGCTGACGTCCTGCACCACGACACGGTTCCCGTACCGCTTCCAGATTTGCTGTGCTTCTACAATCGTCATATGGTTACTCTCGATACCTACCATTTTGGATGTTCTTACATTGTCCCGAAGAGCATGAGTCACGGTCATCCTAACACCCCCATAACTGGAAATCGATTTCACCTAAGTACCCTCTGGCCGTACCAGAAAGGCCCCGGTAAATAACTACCGGGGCCCCTTCGGGTTCGCGCCATCGCTCATCGTTATTCGTCTACTCGTACCGGTACGGGAACCAGCGCGGGCTCGTACGCAAGCACACCCACCGCCGGCGCTCGCACTGGCTGCGCCTCCTCACGACCGTCCTCGCCCACGCCGACCTTCGGCAGCCACTCAAGCCACCTGGGTAGGTACCAGTTCCAGTCGCCCAGCAGCTTCATGGTCGCCGGCAGCAGCACCGAGCGGATGATCGTGGCATCAATGAGCACCGCCACGCCCAGGCCCAGACCGAACTGCTGCCCGTTAATATCCCGGCCGAGGGCAAAGGTGGCGAAAACCCCCACCATGATGGCCGCAGCGCTCGTGATTTGTCCTGCGGTCAGCCTCATGCCCTCGGACACGGACGCGTCGTTCCCATGCCCCTGGTCGTAGGCCTCTTTGATCCGGTTCAGCAGCAGCATGTGGTAGTCCATGGAGAGACCGAACACGATGGTGAAGAGGATTACCGGCATCCACGATCCGATTACGCCCAGGGCCTCGGATCCCAACAGGCTGCCCCCCCATCCCCACTGGAAGACCATCACCAGCACTCCGAAGGCCGATGCCACGGAGATGAGGTTCAGGAGGATTGCCTTCACCGGGATCACGATGGACCGGAACATGACCAGCAGCAGCAGGAAGGCGAGCCCCAGCACGAAGGCGAAGACGTAGGGCATCGACCTGTACGTGGCGTCGGTGAAGTCCATGCTCAGAGCCGTTATGCCAGTAACATAGGCCCGGGTTCCGCTGCCGTCGAAGGCCTCAGGAATGATCTCGTTCCAGAGGAGCTCCACGCCCCTCTCCGCAGCTTCCTTGTCCCCCGTGAGCGGGACCTGGACGAAGAGCAGGTCACCGGCGGGGTTCACCACGGTCTCGAAGGGACCGAGGAAGGCATCGTTCCGGTCGACAAGCTGGACGAGCCTGGCCACCGACGCCTGGACCTCGGGAGCGGTCACGTCAGGCGCGTCCACGACGACGAGCGAGGGAGTGGCGAGGCCACCGCTGAAGTGCTCCTCAAGGAGGACCATGGCCTGCTTTGCGTCCACGGCTTTATGCAGCGCTTGGGAGCCGCTAGGGAGAGCCAGGTTCAGCGAGAAGGCCGGTGCTGCCAGGGCCACGAGCGCAGCAGCCGTAACGGTGGCAAAGATGGCGGGCCGTGCCAGGACCTGCTTCGTGATGGCGCTCCAGAGGCCGCCGTTGCCGTTGGTCCGTCCCAAGATGGGGACCCGCAGCCTGTTCACGTTGTCGCCCAGCGCGGAAAGGACCGCCGGAAGGAAGGTGAGGGAACCGATGATGGCGATGAGCACCACGAAGATGACGCCCAGGCCTAGGGAGATGAAGACGGGGTTGTTCGTCAGGGCGAGTCCGGCCAGGGAGAGCATCACCGTGACGCCGGGGTAGAAGACCGCACGGCCCGTGGTGTTGCTGGCCACCGTAATCGCCTCCAGCTTTTCCCTGCCGACCTGCCGCTCGTAACGGAACCGGCTGATGATGAACAGCGAGTAGTCGATGCCGACGGCAAGACCCAGCATGCTAACGAGTATTTCGTACCCTTCAGTCAGTGGGTACGCCTGGCTCACCAGGGCAGCGATCCCCATGGCGATGATGATGGCTCCCATGGCCAGCGCCAGGGGAATCAGTGATGCTACCACGGCCCGGAAGACCAGCAGCAGCATGACCAGAGCGAGCACCAGCGTGACCATGAGAACGCGCTCCAAGTCCTCCTCCGCCAGGTCCTCGACCTGCTTGTCCACGGAGAGGCCGCCGGCCATGCCGATGTAGAAACCGCTGGCGTCGGTCTCGGGGCGGGCGGCATAGACGGTCTCGAGGATCGCGTCGATCTTGTCGTTATCGGAGCCTGCGATGTCTGCGATTTCCACCTGGGCCCGCTGTACGTGCCGGTCCGCCGACACCAGCCGCGGGTCGCCCGTCTCGTAGTAGCTAACGACGGCTGAGACCTCTGGCAGGGCCCGGAGCTCTTGGACCAGCCGCTCCACCGTCGAACGGTAAACTGGGTCGTCTACGTCCAAGGATGGGTGGCTGAAGACCAGCTGCTCGGTGGGTGCTCCGCCGTCATCGAACCGCTCCTCAAGGAGCCAAAACGCCTCGCCCGACTCCCCTTCTGCAAACTCACTCTCATCCAGCAACTTCGTCTCCACGGTGCCGGAGACGAACATGGCCATTACCAAGACAAGGACGGATGCCGCCAACACCCACCAGCAGTGCCGCGCACTCCACCCGGCGATGCGTCCCGTGAAGGAGCCGCCGGTGGTGTCGGCCTTGCTCTCTTGCTTGTTGATCTCCCTGGATATTCCGACGTATGCCTTTTCCATGATGTTCCTCCATGTAACGGTTGTTACGTGACGGTGATTACCGTTGAACGGTCATCCTGATGATGCTGGCCTGGGCGGTGCCCACGCACTGCCAGCACACGAGGCCTGAGACGACGTAGGAATTGGCCTCGAGGGTTATGCTCCTGAAGCACCTGCTGCACGTTCCGATCCTCATCTCTTCCTCCTTGAGCCGTCGTTGCGTTTCCGCTTGCGGGCAGAATATGTGTGCGGACACGCAACGGTCATCGGCAGGGCTACCGATTTTGCTCCAGGAAAACGGCTGAGCTGCCCATCGGTCAGCAGGCCGATGCCCCCTCCACCATTGGTATGATCGGGGCTCTTTTGTGCCCTTCGGAAAGTAACGGCCTTCTTGCCCATGTCCGTTGGGCCACGTCCTGATACGTGGGCTTTGCTCTGCTGCGCCTCCCTTTCAGAGTCAACCGTAACTTCGTCTGGCAAAGTGGTAAATTGTGCCCAAACGAGATCTCCGGAGGTATGGATGGACGCATATTGCCTCACGTGCCGGACGAAGCGCGAGATTCGCAACCCGCAATCAGTGACGCTTCGCTACACAAGGAACCTGCCCGGTCTGCGGGACGAAGATGTCCTGAATGAGTAAGGGCTAGGAAGTTCTCTTTCCAAAGGAGAGGCCATCGCTAGCAGGGCAGTGCGAAACGAGAAAGAGATGCGTCGCTGAACCCGCCAGATCGCAAGGCAGATGGCGATCTCACTAGGGCTTAGGGGATTACACCAAGCAGGGGATCACACACAATCGATCCGGCCCTGGGTAGGTCTGGAAAATATCGGTTGAAGGGCACCAGAGCCGAGCTAGACCCTTAGGCCCATCTAGCTCAGCGTGTGCTACCATCTCTCCGATGCAATTTCCGCGGGACGAGCCCAACACGATAAGAGTGGAACCATGACGAGCGGTGACAAGCCCTGGTTCGCCAATCCGGTACTGCACCACCGGGTAACTGATCTTTTTTCATCGTTGCCCACGGACACACCCCCGCCACCCGCCGCCCCGCCGCAGGACCCCGGCACCACAAACACCGACGAGACACGTGCGTACTGGTCACAGATCGACCAAGCGACGCGCGGGATGATCGATGCGCTTTTTCGCGCCGAGGTGGTCGAGGACAAGGTGGAGGTCAGGGAATTCACGGTACCCGCCTTCGACGGGGCGCAGGTTGACGTGCGGCTGTACATGGCCGCTAAAGGCCACCGACGAGATGCTCGACGCGCCCAATAGCTCGCTGGCGTGGGACCGTTAGCCTCTCCTCAGCTTCTCCCCTGCATGTACCTAACTCCAGTTGTACTCTTTTTTAGGAGATGAGTTCCAATACATCCACCAAACCGGGGACTTGCTGAAGGTACTGGTCAATCGGCATCCTCTTGCCATTCAGGTTCAGGGCGTATTTATCTTCCTTGGAGAACACCAAAATGCCGGTGGGGCTGCTCGATCCATGACACACTATGCCAGTTTCGACGCCCGCACATCTCACAAACGTGCGGATTATGGGTACCAGAGTGATATCCCCAACCTTTATGGGTTGTCCTGCTGTGATCTCTTCTATCTCCACCGTCTCACCACCATGTTCCTGATTACGCGGAGCCCATCAGGTGATAGGCCAAATAGGAGCACCGCCCATATCATCTGAGCAGGGACGACCCGCACATGCCCCTGTCCGGTGAAGTCCAGGATCGCCTCCTCGAAACAGAGCTCCATCCGCACATTGCTTGATCCAATGTAGTTGAGAGGAATGAGTATTGGTAACATGACAGAGTACAACATCCCCGTGTCTGCTGGATCGTCCAGTCCAATCCTGAGATGAGCGTCCATCTGCTTCACTCTTATGCCCCCAATCATCCGCCTGGCTAACTTCAGAAGCCCGCTTACACTTCCTCTGGTCGGCAGGAAACCGAGAAAAACCTTTGCCCCTGGCCTCCTCTTTTTCTTCTTCGGCCTCTTGGGCTTCTTCTTTTTGCCACCTACATCCTTCCACAGCAGTCCAAACGCCCATCCCACTCTTGCTTTCGCCCCAGGTCTACTGGTGTCAAAGGCAAGCTCTATTGGAATCGACAGAATCAGGAGGAAAAAGAGGACGATACCCGCCACGATATAGAGGGTCAGCATCCCTTACGCTCTCCTTACTTGGTTTCCTTGTCCTTCTTCCCTTCCTTGTCCGCCTGGCGCTTGTCCATCACCTTCACTACGAGCTCGGAGACGCTTTCGGCCAGAGAGGATACCGATCCTTTTATGGACTCGACCCTGACACCTTCCTGGTTGACTATGATCACCGCAACCGGCTTGACACCCCCACCGCCACCAGTCCCTCCGCCTGATCCCTCACCTGTCTCTTTTTCGGACTTGCCTCCCTTCCCTGTGCCGCCACCACCACCGAAACCGACGCCGACACTCATCAAAGGGATGATCGTGTTGCCTTCGATAACGATGGGATCGCCCACTGCCCTTGCTGTCGTAAGCGCCTCTTTCGCTCCCTCTATTGACGTCTTGATCAGGTCTTTCACCTCTTCCATTTCCTTTTTCCTCCTTGAATCGTGGAAGCTTTTGCAGCGGGAGATTTCGCTTGAGTGACATGTTATGGCTATAGACCACCTCTGGTCATCGGTAAAGTTACCGATTTTGTCTGAGCAAAAGGAGGGAGTCTCGGGTAGGCCACTTTGCCGAACCGATGCTCATCCTTTGGAGGGACGGAGGCTACGACTGACCGCCCCTCAGAATGAGTCTAGACTTGTCCAAAATCGATTTGGTGGCGAGCCGGTTGTAGGGACGATTCATTAGAAACAGGGAGATGCTTTGGTGACCAGAACATATGCAGCCGCACTAGCAACATTGATATTGGCCTCAGTTACTGGATTTTTCTGGACCATATTTGACGACGAACTGCGTCTCATTCACCGCCTAGTCGGAGTTGCCAGGAGGCCAGGCTCGGAAAGTCCGCCAGCCTAGGAACCCGCTGATGAGACCAAACAGTGGGGGGTCTTGGCGCAGCTATGAGTGTTCAAAGCTGAGACGGTCGACCAAATAAGGGGACGATTTTCATCCGGGCCTGGTTCAGTGTGCGGAATTGCGCTGAGATCCTGGTCTGGCGAAAAGTAACAAGTGGCACGGCTGCTGCGAGCGCTCAGTGAGGAGCATGGCGTCCTCGTTTTCTGCGCTCATGGTCATGTGCCGGAGGGTGACATGAGCGGGGTCGTTTCACCTGGACTGTAACTCTCCAGAGTGATCTGGGAAACAGGCCGTCCGAACGCAGTTCGAGAGCCTGCCCTGTCCGATGATGCCTAGCTCATCGAGACTCGCGATAGCTCGGTTCACCGAGCGTATCGGAGAGCACCGATGAAGGGCTAGGATGGGGGTAACCCCCTATCTTCGTTCTCCGCATCCCGCCAGCAGTAGCCCTCTTTATTCTTCACACATCCTTTGAAAAGGATGTGTGATCTCTGGCAGAGCTTGGAGTACGAACGCAGTTCGAGAGCCTGCCCTGAGCTTGCCGAAGGGGCGGGAGGGCGGGCAAATACATACCGTTGCAGGTAAGCGGGTAGGGGACTGCTGAATCTCACGACATGACGCATCTGCAATTAGGCTAGCGGCAAGGACCTACCTCCGCGCCCCGCCAGCCGCCTGTCGTGAAACAGGTACTGCTGCGCGTAGCCGGCGTGCCGCCCCCACCTCTCCTGAGCCCAGCACCGCAGCGCCTGGTAGCTCATCCCCTCACCGGGCAAGTACCATTCCTCCAACCCTCTCCTTACCCAGCGGTCCACCGGGAATCCCTCCAGCTTGTCCAGCGAAAAGACCAGAACGCAGTCCGCCACCTTCTCACCGACCCCCGGCAGTGCCATCAGTATCCCCTTCGCCTCTTCGTAGGAGGCCCGTCGCATGCCGTCGAGGTCGATGGCCCCTGCCGCCACCTCGGACGCTATCTTCGCCACATACCTGGCCCGAAACCCCATCCCCAGCCCCCGCAGCTCCCCCTCCTCCGCGCAGGCCAACCGCTCCGGCGTCGGGAACGTGTACATCGTCTGTCCCGCCACCGTCCAAGGCTCCCCGTACCGCTGCGCCACGGCCTCCAGGTTCCTGCTGATCCTCGGAATGTTGGATACCGACGAGCAGACAAAGCTCACCAGGCACTCCCACGGCTCCTGCCTTAGCAGCCGTAGCCCCCTATGCCGCTGGATGGCCTGCGCCATACGTGAGTCCCAGCTGATCTCCCGATATATGAGCTGCAGGTCATCTTCCAGCCGAAAGTAGTCGTAGAGCACCCGGTGAACACCCTCTGCCATCCACTCGCCGCAGCGAAACGCCAGCCCTCCTGGCTCCTGCCGCAGCACCACCGCCAGCCGGCCCACGGTCCCGCCGTACCACCCCGAATCCATGCGCCTCCACCGGAACGCCTGGCCGCTCCCAAGGGTGGCCTCCAGGTTGAAGGGCTCCGACACCTCCAGGAACCCATCGTACGTAGCTTCCGACGCCCCTACTCTCCCAGCCACCCACGCACTTCCCCTTCCAGCGCCCTGCTGGTGACTTGCCGGACGGTACACTTGGCTATGGAGTTCAGAAACGCGCTCCCATACGCCTTGGTGCTGACACGGCTATCCAGCACCACCACCACGCCGCGGTCCGTGCTGGTCCGTATCAGGCGCCCGAACCCCTGGCGGAACCGGAGCACCGCCTGGGGTACCGCATACTGGTTGAACGGATCGTTGTACCCCTCCGACCGTGCGGCAAACAGCGGCTCCGTCGGCACAGGGAAGGGAAGCCGCGCCACCATCAGCACCTGAAGCAGGCTCCCCGGAAGGTCTATCCCCTCCCACAAGCTTGCTGTGCCCAGCAGGACTGTACGTGGGTTCTCGGAGGCCGCCTCCATGATCTGCCTCGGTGAGCCATCGACCCCCTGGCCCAGGACCTGGATCTCCTCCGCCTCCAGCGTTGCCTTGATCCCCTCCCTGGCCGTTTGCAGCGCCGCGTGTGACGTGAACAGGCAGAGCACACCCCCGCCAGCGGCCCGGGCCACCCTCACCAGCGACTCCTCCACCGCCCGCGGATACCCGGCATCCCTGGGCTCCGGCATGTCCGTTGGTACAAGCAGCAGCGCCGCCCTCTCGTAGTCAAACGGTGAACCCAGCAGCAGCTCCTCGCCGTCCAATAGCCCAACACGCTCCCGCTGGTAGCCGAACGTTCCCTGGACACTCAGCGTGGCGCTGGTGAGTACAACGCTCTCCTTCTTGGAGAAGAGGCGCTCCTGCAACAGAGGCCCCACGTTGAGCGGCGCCGCGCTCAGGGTCGGCATCCCCTCCTCGCGGTTGAGAGACATCCAGTAGACCGTCTCCTCCTCCGGCTGCACCACAAAGCCACGGACCTCCTCCCTAACCTCCCCCACCTCCTCCAGCCAGCCCTCCACCTCCGCCACCACATCCACCAGAGGCGCATACTCTAACGGCTCCAGAGCAATCTGAAGCCGCTCCGCCTGTCGCACCGCCTCTCCCGCCACCTCGTTGAACCCTTCCCAGTGGAGCTCCAGCTGTGACCAGTCCGGCTGGGCTCGGGAGCTCCTCGTGACCCGGTGCTGGGTAGCCCGAGCCTCCCGTTCATCCAGATGGTGCAGCACAAAGTCGGCCAGCCCCAACGCCAGTCGCCCCCACGCATCCCGAAGCCGCGTACCCTGCTCCTCTAGAGTAGCCGCCACGCCCTCAAGCTCCCTTTGTCGGGATTGGTCCAAGGAGGCACCTTGCATACCGCCTCGTACCTCCCGGGCTATCCGTACCATCTGCTCTATCAGGCCCTCTAGCTGATTGGGCGAAAGCTGATAGCCAAACTGTCTGCTCGCCTCCTCCTCCAGGTGGTGTGCCTCGTCGATTATTACATGGTCATAGCCTGGGATCAGCCCTCCACCCATCGCCAGGTCGGCCAGGAGCAGTGCATGGTTCACCACCAGCACGTGCGCCCCCTCGGCACGGTTGCGGGCGGCCCGCCAGAAGCAGAGCTCCCGCCTCCCGGCATCGCACCCCCCGGCCCCTCGGGCGGATAGTCGGTTCCACTGGTGCGCCTCCCTGGTCGGTATATTCAGCTCCTCTCGGTCTCCCGTGGCCGTATCTTTGAGCCAGACCAGCGTCTTCGCCAGCATCCTGGCCTCCTCGGTAGACATGCCGGGGCTTTGCGCCTGCATGGCCCAGCGGCGGAAGCACAGGTAGTTTCCCCTTCCCTTCAGGTGGGCATATTGCAGCTCCTGGGCCAGGGATGCGCCCTCCTCGCCTTGGGACACCGCCGCCTTCAGGTCCGGCAGGTCCTTCGCTATGAGCTGCTGCTGTAAGTTGATGGTGTTGGTAGAGACCACCACACGGCAGCGATTCTCCGCGGCGTAGAGCATCGCCGGCAGCAGGTACGCCACCGACTTCCCCACGCCCGTGCCCGCCTCCACCATCAGGTGATGGCCCTGGTTCAGCGCCCGCGTCACCGCTCCGGCCATCTCCACCTGCTGCGACCGGTACTCATATCCTGGAAACGCTTTGGACAGCAGGCCACCCCTCTCCAGCAGCGCCTCCACCCTCCCCTCCTCCACGGGCCGGCGCTCCTGCCCCGCCTTCAGCGACCGATACACCCCCAGTCGTCGTTTCAGGGCCTCGGTATCGACGCCCAGGATCCCTGGACCGGCGGCCACCTCCTGGCCTGCCGGAGACGCCCTTCCCTCCATCGCCTGCAAAAGGCGCCGCAGCGGCCACGGGGAACGGCCCGCCACCGACGCAACGGCGGACAGCACCTCCGGGGCCTCCCCCTCCGCACGCCTGACCAGTGCTACGAACAGCCGCTGGCACGCCCGGGCATCCGCCATGGCGCGATGTGCTCGGTCCTGGCTCGTCAGGCCAAAGGCACGCACCAGGGCGCTCAGCGAGTAGCCTCTGGCCGACGGAAGAAACACCGTCGCCAGGTCCAGCGTATCGTACCGATCACTGGCCAGGTCTAGGCCCGCTTGGGCCAGGAACGCCAGGTCGAATGCGATGCTGTGCCCGACGATAGGCAGGCCACCAAGGAACTCCGCCAGCTCCGGGGCCACGGCACCAAAGGATGGCGCTCCGTTCACCTCCCTCTGGGTGATCCCGGTGAACTGCGTGATGAACGAAGAGAGCTCCCGGAACGGGTTGACCAGTGAGTGAAAAGTCTCTACCTCCTCCTCGCCCCTGAACTTGACGGCCCCCACCTCTATGATGGCATCTCTCTGGGGGCTCCGACCCGTAGTCTCCAGGTCCAGCGCCACGCACAGCTCTTCCAATGGCGCACGGGCAGTCTCGTTAAGGAGGGTCATCGGCATACCCTCCAATCGTCACTGGGCAACGCCGAAGGGCTGAACATGTCCCGTGCGGAGCCCCGTGGCCGGATAGTAGTCGCCCGCACGGAGCGCCTCCATGAACTCCTGCTCCGACCCGATGGGCCGGGGAAACACGGTCACGCACGCCCCCAGGCCATTGGTGGAATGGCAGTCGCTCCCGCCCACGGCGGGCTTCCCCAGGTAGCGGGCCACCTCTAGCGCAAAGGCGTTCTCCTCCTCCGGGTTGCCTCCGTTCGCCACCTCTATGGCATCCACCAGTCCGAAAACCGGGTGCAGGGCGGCCTCCTCCACCGTCGCCGGAGGATGGGCATCCTCCTTGAACAGGAGGTTGGTAAGAGATGGATTGAACAGCCCCCGGAAGGGGTGTGCCGTCACAATGAACGCTCCCTCCTTATCCGCCACCCGGCGCAGCTCCTCCAGGTTCCATATCCCGGGAACATAGCCGTCTAGGCCGAACACCGTGATATGGCCCATATTCGTCTCCACCTCCATGGCGCGCATCAGAAGCACGTGGTTGTGGTCCCGGACAAACTCTTGCAAGTCCCGTGCGTCCCATGTTCGATTGTGCTCCGTGAGACAGGCCCCATCCAGGCCGATACGGGCCGCCTCCTCTACAAGCTGCTCGGGACTGAGGTTGGAATCGCCGCTGCCGTGGACGGTGTGGACGTGAAGGTCAATGATCATGGGCAGTGGTGCAGTTCGCCAGCCTCATTCTAGCCGTGCGGAACAGACAGCGTCAATGCGGATCGCTACCGGATACGCCGTAGACCCGCCACGCATCTTCGGATAGAATCGGTTCACCATCCACTCCGGGAGGCCAACGCCATGAACCAACCAACGGAAGAGAGCGTCCTCAGCCACGTAGACCAGCGGGCCATCGTCGATCTCGCCAGCGAGCTCATCGTGATCCCCAGCTTCGCCACTGAGGAGACACCCGTGGCCAACTTCCTGGCCGACTATTTCCGTGCCCGAGGCTATCAGGTAGACCTCCAGGAGGTGGAGCCCGGCCGCTTCCAGACCATCGCCACCCTCAAAGGCACCGGCGGCGGCAAGAGCCTTATGTTCAACGGCCACATCGACATCAACTCCCTCACCCTCGGTTGGAAACGCGACCCCTGGTCCCCCAGCGTCGAGGGCGACCGGCTCTACGGCCACGGCATCCAGAACATGAAGGGCGGCGTGGCGGCCATGATCGGCGCGGCGGAGGCCATACGCCAGGCCGGGGTCGTGCTCAGGGGCGACCTCGTCGTCGCTTGCGTCGACGGCGAGACACAGGGCGGCGAGGGCTCCTACCACCTCATGCAGACCGGCCTCCGCACGGATATGGCCGTGGTGGCGGAGCCATTCGGCATCGGCAACGTGACCACCGTCCACGCGGGCATCCTTCACATGGCCATCCACACCTACGGCGTCACCGGCCACATCAGCCTCATTGAGCAGACCGTCAACGCCGTCCACAAAATGACGAAAGTAGTCGACGCCCTCCAACGGGTGAAGTTCACCTACACGCCGCATCCGGGCCTGCCCGCCATGCCCCGCCTCAACGTCGGCAGCATCATCGGTGGCCGGGGCCAACGATACATCCTCACCGAGCCACCCTATATCCCGGACCTCTGCACCACCATCGTAGACGTCCACTTCGTCCCCGGCATGACCACCGAGAGCATCGTCGCCGACATCCGGCGCGCCCTGGACCCCCTGGCCACGGAAGACCCCGACCTCAAGTACGAGATCGAGATACCCCCGCCCGACTTCTTCAAGGGAAGGCGTCGGCTGGTCATGGACCCCTTGGACGTGCCCACGGACGAGTATATCGTCCAGGCGGTGGCCCGCAACCACCAGAAGGTTACCGGCACCCCTCCCAACGTCGTCGGCACCTCCCTGCCCATGTCCTACTCCGCCAACGACACCTGCCACCTCTGGAACGCCGGCATCCCCTGCCTCCTCTACGGCCCCGACGTCGGCCAGAACCAGGACGGCGTTGACGATGGTTTCGTCCTCATCAGCGCCATGGTCACCTGCGCCAAGGTCCTCGCCCTCACCGCCCTAGAGGTCTGCAACCTTGAGCGCGGCTAGGCCACCTTCAAATGTCATTCTTGTATATTGCGGTGGAGACAGGCCAGGGCAGGCCGATGCATTCTCGGTCCCAGGAGACCGTGACTCAGCGTGGTCGCCCTGGCCTCCACAAGAAAGAGCCCGGACAGTTGCCAGGGTCTGAGAGCCCGCATCCGCAAGACCGGGCCAAAGGAGTGTAATGGAACGCGGACCGGTGTTCATCGGCATAGATGTGAGCAAGGCCCATCTAGACGTGGCGGTGCTTTCCTCCGGGGAAACATGGCAGGAGCCCAACGACGAAGCGGGGATAGCCCACCTGGTGGGGCGCGTCAGGGCCCTCGGCCCTACCTTAGTGGTTCTGGAGGCCACCGGGGGGTTGGAGATGCCCGCGGCCTGCGCTCTGGGCCTGGAGGGTGTGCCCGTCGCGGTGGTCAACCCCCGGCAGGTCCGGGACTTCGCCAAGAGCCTGGGGCTGCTGGCGAAAACAGACTCCCTGGACGCCCAGGTCATTGCCCAGTTTGCCCAGCGGGTGTGCCCCACACCGCGGCCCCTGCCCGATGTCCAGGCGCAAGAGCTCTCCGCTCTGCTGGCAAGGCGGCGCCAGCTCATCCAGATGCGCACGGCGGAGGAGAACCGGTTAGGAAGCACCATGATGCCTGCCCTTCGGCAGGAGATCCAGGAGCACCTGGCCTGGCTAGAGGAACGCCTCCAGCGGTTGGATGATGACCTGGGCAACCGCCTGCGGGAAAGCCCTCTGTGGCGGGAGAAGGAAGACCTGCTCCGTAGCGTGCCCGGCGTTGGCCCCGTCCTTTCCTCAACCCTGCTGGCCGACCTCCCAGAGCTGGGCACCCTGGACCGCAAGCAAATTGCCGCCCTGGTGGGGGTCGCGCCCATCAACCACGATAGCGGACGCCGCAAAGGCCAACGCCACATCCGGGGCGGAAGAGCACAGGTCCGCTCAACCTTGTACATGGCTACCATCGCCTCAACACGGTGCAATCCCATCATCCGCTTCTTCTATCTGCGCCTCTGTGCGCAAGGAAAGCCCAAGAAAGTTGCCCTGGTCGCTTCGATGCACAAGTTCCTGATCATCTTGAACGCCATGCTCAAACACAGGACCCCATGGAACCCTCACCCTACTCTTGACATGCAATACAGTTGCTGAGGCCCGATGTATCGGGACGAAGAATCTCAGGCCTTTGCCGTATTCCCCCCGCTCGCCCTCAGAGCTTATGAGGTGTTCGTCGTTGCGAGCCCCGATGAGTCTTGGAGTCGGGGCGTGGCAACCTGGTGGGGCAGGGCTTGTCATGCTGAGAGCTTGCCCTGATGTCTCACGAAGGGAGGTAGTTGGACTCCCAGGCCTGCAACGCCCTTCTGCCAAAGTCTACCCTGAGCGGAGCCGAAGGGAAGCACCTGGAGCGGCATTCTTCATCCTTCGTAGAATTTCAACGCCTCGGGACAGCAAATCTGAGGCATCCTCCTCATGCTCTCCCCACTCATGCTGAGTCCATGCTCGTTCCGTTCGTGCTGAGCCTGTCGAAGCACCGAATCCATCGAAGGACATAAGCGGGCATCTCTCCCTCCCTGCCATCCGCCCCTTCCCCATCCCCCGTCCCGTGCCCTATCCTGAGCATGTTCCCTGTACCTTAACAACTTACCGACGAACAACTTACCGACGCCAGCCCGGCCTTTGCCTCTACGCCCCAGCGTAAGACCGAGGTTGTTTCCTCGAAAAAGTTTGGGTATAGTCCCCAAACAGCCACCTGTGAGAGAATGGTGGCATGGGACGGAGGATTGGGTGCCCTCGATGTCAACACGCCAAGAGCTGGAGCATTCGGCGAGGTAAGAGTCGTTGTGCAGCCTGCCACTACGAGTGGGTGCCCAGGGCGCTGCCGCTTCGGTTGTCGCCAGGGGAGTGGCGGCGACTGTTGCGCTGGTTCGTCTTGGGGCAGAGTGCCGAGGTGATTGCCCAGGAGGCCCGCCTGGAGCGAAAGCGAGTCCTGCGAGCCCTGATCGTGGTGCGCCAGGCCATGGTCCGGGACGTTCCCCATGTCTTCTCCGGCGTGGTGGAGGTCGACGAGACCTACCTGGGAGGTTCCTGGCGCAACAGGCGCCTGGCAAAGCGTGTTCAGGGCACGAAGCGGGGCCGTGGAACCACTAAGCAAGCTGTCTTTGGGATCCTGTGTCGAGGTGGCCTGGTGTGGGCGCACGTGGTACCTAACGTGGAAGCCAAGACGCTGCTGCCGCTCCTGCACCAACGCGTGCAACGTGGCTCCATCGTCTGCTCGGACACCTTTACCAGCTACACGGGCGTCGCAGCGGGGGGCTACGTCCACCGGCTTGTGGGTCCACAGCCAGGCGTTCAGCGATCGGCAAGGGAGCCACGTCAACGGCTTGGAGGGCTTCTGGGGTTATCTCAAGCGGCGTCTGGCAGCCAAAGGGGGAGTCCGCCGAGAACGGCTGCCCCTCTATCTTGCTGAGTATGTCTGGCGCTACAATCATCGGCGTCTGTTGGGACCAGAACAGGTTAAGACATTGTTCAAGCTGCTTCAAAGCTAATCCGGTGGCTAAAACGGGACTTTACCCAAAGCTTTTCTCCCAGTTAGGGCCCAGCTTCAGCCAGTTGACATAACATGGAAACAACCCCCACCTTCATCTCCACGGAAAATCTCCCCGCTCATGGTGAGCCTGTCGAACCACATGAGCGGGCAACACCATTTAGGGACGCCCCAGCCCTCACTCTCCCTCCACCGTCCTCTCCACCAGCGCCGCCACGTATCCCTCGTATCCCTGGCCCAACAGTCTGTCGCCAAGCATCCGACACTCCTCCTCCGAGTCCACCAGCGCGTACAGCGCCGGCCCGCTTCCCGCCAGCGCGACAAACGGAGCGCCAGCCTCCTTGAAAACCTGCCGATACTCATCCAGCCCTGCAAACGCCTCCCCGGCCACCCGTTCGAAGGCGTTGTACAGCCCTCCCGTATCCAGCCTGCCCCTCTGCAGTCCCTCCGACAGCGCCGCCGCCCTGGAGCCGTCGGTATAGTCGCTCTCCGTCAGCATCGAATAGAGCGTCGATGTTTTATTCGGTGGGGCGGGCAAACTTTGAAAAAGGACCACCGCCCACCACCCCTCCACCGCTGGCAGCGGCGTCACCGCCTCGCCCCGTCCGACGGCCAGTGCGCACCCCGAGCCTTGGAGAAAGAAGGGCACATCCGAGCCCAGTTTGGCCCCCAGCATGTAAAGCTCCTGCGGCGACAGCCCGACTCCCCACAGGTCGTTCAGCCCGCGAAGGGTCGCCGCCGCATCGCTGCTGCCACCTCCCAGCCCTGCGGCCACCGGTATCCCCTTCCGCAGCCCTATCCTAGCGCCCTGGGAGCGCCCCGATGCCTCCTGAAGCAGCCGCGCCGCCCGCATCACCAGGTTCTTCTCTCCCGCCACGGCGGCCTCATCGCAATCCAGGGTCAGATCATCGGCTGGCTCGAACGCAAGCTCGTCCGCCAGCCCCACCGCGTGCAGCACCGACGAGACCTCGTGATACCCGTCCTCACGACGGCCCAGCACCTCCAGCGCCAGGTTGATCTTTGCGCAGGCCTTGATTCTCCTGGCCACGGCTAGCCCTCCTTCCCCCTTGACGGGGAAGAGCCTGCCCTGAGCGCAGCCGAAGGGTTAGGCTGGGGGTGCGAGCAGTACACGCCGTACAGCCTCCCCCACTCCTCCATGTTCAGCGTCTGCGCCCGCCGCCTGGCATCTATCCCAGCGCCCGCCAGCAGCGCCTCCCCCTGCGGCGTCGGAATACCCAGTCCATGGCTCAGCGAGTTGCGGAGCTGCTTGCGCGGCGCGCTGAACCCCGCTCGCACCAGATCGAAAAAAGACTGCCGGTCGTCCAGCTCCAGCGCCGGCCGTGGGTATAGGTCGATGCGTACGATGGCGGAGGTCACCTTCGGCGGTGGGTAAAAGGCCGATGGTGGCACATCCCCCACAATCTTCGGGCGGCCGTACAGCTGCACCGCCACCGAGAGCAGCGACATGCCTCCAGGCTCCGCCGACATGTTTCGCGCCACCTCCCGCTGCGCCATCACCACCGCCCGCACCGGGGGATGCACGGCCTCCAGGAACCGGCGCAGGATGGGGTTTGCGGCGTAGTACGGCAGGTTGGCCACCAGCTTGTACGGCTGCTCCCCCACTAGCTCCTCTATCGCGACCTCTCGCGCATCGGCGCAGACGATCCGCAGGTTATCGTAGGACCCTAGCTCTGCCTCCAGGGCCAAGGCCAGCGCCCGGTCCATCTCCACCGCCACCACCCGTTTCGCCCGCCTCGCAAGCTGCCGAGTCAGCACGCCAAGCCCAGGCCCCACCTCAACAACGGTATCCTCTACCCCTATCTCTGCGGCCTTCAGGATGCGGGCTACCACACCCTCTCCCACCAGGAAGTGCTGGCCCAGCGCCTTCCGTGGCGACCGCCCCAACCGGCCCAGGATGGCGCGTACCTGACCTGTGCTATCCGTTCTGATCTCCTTTGGTGGCCATGAGCGAGAACGTCAAAGGGATGGAGTCCTTCCCCTCCTTGAGCCGCCACCACCGGTCCTCACCCTGCTCCATCAACGGAAGGAGCCGCTCTATCGCATACGGAAACTCATGCAGAAACTCGATCTTCAGCCCGGCTGAGATCAACGAGTTGAGAATGTCTCCTAGACTGTGCTCCCATTCAAAGGTGGACGTGGTAACCGTTGCGCTCCGGTCGACGTACGTCCCCGACCCGTCAGGCTCGTACTTGGTCGGCTCAACCGAGTGGAAGTACGGATAGTTGATCCTCAAGTCGGTGGCATCCACTTCACCGTTGAAGACGCATGCAAAGGGGTGGAACTCCACAATGTAGAAGATACCGCCGGGCTTCAGGAAATGAGCGATAACCTGTGCCCACCGTTCCAGGTCCGGTAGCCAGCACAGCACCCCGTAGGACGTGAACACAATATCGAACTTTTCGTCAAGGGCGCTTGGAAGGTCGCATACATTGGAGAGGATAAAATTCGCCTGGATCTCCAGCTCCTCGGCCAGGGATCGGGCCAGGGCAACCGATTCGCCCGAGAAGTCCACGCCCGTCACCCGTGCCCCGAGCCTCGCCCACGACAGTGTATCCAGCCCAAAGTGGCATTGCAGGTGCAGCAGAGACTTGCCCGCCACGTCCCCAAGCTCCGCCCGCTCGATGGGCATGAGCGACGATTTCCCAGCCTTGAAACCCCGCACATCGTAAAACGCCGACCTCTCGTGGATCGGCGTTACCTCGTTCCAGTGCTCCAGGTTGCCCCTAAAGTAGGCGTCCACCTACATGGCCTCTCTATTCCGGCGTATATGGAAAAGGCCGTGCACCTCCCTTCGACTGCCCCCTCAAAGCATGCCCTCCGGCGGGACTCGAGCCAGACTAACCTGCGGCGCTCGAAATGGCCCTCTTACCGCTGCTTCCTTCCGGACCTGACGGAGTTCGCGGGATTCCGCCGCGCAGGGCCAAGCTCTCTACACCCCAACCGGGAACAGAGGCCTGAAGTTGAGCCTCTGGGGAGGAATTCAATCCCGCTAAAGCGGATTGCGGGTACAGGGCACCGCTATCTCCCCATCTAGCACGGCCAAACCTATCGTAGCCCGCACCCTATCCCCTGTCAACGACGATCTGTCTCTACCGCTCAGACTCACCCCTAGCTCCAATTCCACTCAATTCGTGCTCGGTATCAAAGGAGGACCGTAAAGCCGCGCTCTGACTCTCCGACCCCGTGTCTCCACCCTGCTCTCCTCGTGTACAATAGCCACACCCATGAGCGACCCTGTACGCACCGCCGTCATCCCCGCCGCCGGCCTCGGCACACGCTTCCTGCCTGTCGCCAAGGCCATCCCCAAGGAGATGATTCCACTCCTGGATCGTCCCGCCATTCAGTACATCGTCCAGGAGGCGGTGGACGCTGGCATCCAGCACATCGTCGTTGTCACCTCTCCTGGAAAAAGCACCATCCAGGAGTATTTCAGCAGCGACCAAAAGCTGGAGCAGGCCCTCCGCAATCGGGGCAAGGCGGCCCAGGCTGAGGAGGTACGGAGCCTCGCGAAGCTGGCATCGTTCACCTACGTCGTCCAGGAGGAGCCTCTGGGCCTCGGCCACGCCGTCCTCTGCGCCAAGGAAGCCGTCGGCTCCCAACCCTTCGCCGTCCTCCTCCCAGACGACCTGATTCTGGCGGCCCAGCCCGCGTTGGCCCAGATGCTCAGCGCCCGGCAGCGCCGACCCGGCAACTACCTGGCAGTGGAGGAGGTCCCACCGGAGCGCATCCCCGGCTACGGCATAATCAAGGGAACGGCTGTGGAAGAGCGCCTCTACCAGGTGGAACGTGTCATCGAAAAGCCACCGGTTGAGGAGGCGCCCTCCAGCCTCGGCATCGTCGGCAGGTACATCCTGGAGCCCCGGATCTTCGACTGCCTGGAGCGCACCACGCCCGGCGCCCTCGGCGAAATCCAGCTCACGGATGGCATCGCCCTTCTGCTACAGGACCAGCCCCTCTACGCATACCAGTTCGACGGCATCCGCCACGATTGCGGCACCCCCCTTGGTTTACTGCATGCCTCCTTGGCCCTGGCCCTCCAGCATGAGGACACCGCGGCTGAGGTCCGGCAGTGGCTCAAAAACCTCAGCCCGTAGCCTATCGAGCACGTCCCTCCCCTCACGTTTGCAGGCCCCAATTCGACATCGGCATCACGACGTCGGCCCCTCAGTCGTAGCGAAGTCCCGCGAGAGTATCCACAGGCTGGACACCGTATAGATTACCATCAGCCCCAGAATGGGCACCTGACTCAGGAGCGCCCGTCGCTGGTCTCCCACTAGACGCCCCCCCTGCACGTGAGCCAGGAATACCGCAACCACGTGCCCCACCATAATCAGCACCACCTGCGTGCCCCACACCACCCCTATTGAGAAGGGTCGGAAGTTTGGTATGTATCCAGACGTTCCCAGAATGTCCCACCCAAAGCCAAAGGGGTCGGAGAGAGCAGGGATGAACCACTGCCCCGTCGTCGCCAGGAACGTCCAGTAGTGGGCAATGTTGTACACCAGGGCTATGGGCACCAGGGAGTACAGGAACGCATAGACAACCCTCTGATACTGCACACCTCCACCGGCAAAGAGTCGTACTACGTAGGAGAGGCCCAGGTACAGGGCCAGGAACAGCACAAGAGTCGTTAGGATACCAACCGTCTCCGCCGCCGTGAAGGAGTGAATATCGCCCAAGAACGTCAGTTGCTGCTGGATGTCACGCAGCGGGCCCAGCCAGTTGAGGGTCTTCTGGTAACCGTCAAACGTCACGCTGGCTAGCATAAAGAGTACGAAGACCAGGCGGCTGGCACTGATCCGTTCGCTCCGGGATAGCCCCATGGCCCACGGCCTCAGGTTGAGCTCTACCACGCCTCCCGCACGCTCGACACACTCGTAGCAGTTGACACACCCGTCTCCCTCCAAACGACACCCGGACTCGTCGCCGCACTCCTGGCATACCGAGGCGTCCGGCACCCGGACCTCCGTGGGCGCGAACTTCGCCAGCACATCAAAGTAGACGGAGAACACCTCTCCGTGTCGTAGCCACGTATGCTTGCCGAACAGGAACATCCCCAGCAGTGTTACCACCGTGTACAGCGTCACCATGACGCCGATGGCCAGTGGACTGTCAGCGTTATCGTAGGCCAGCTCCACCCAGACGAATATCAGGAACTGGATAAACGCCGGCCACACCCCCAGCCGGGACGGGTATGCTAGCGCCAAGGAGAGGCCGCCTTTCCCTCCCACAAGCCGGTACAGCCACTCCCCCCAGCCGAACAGCGTCTTCCACGGGTTGACCAGCGCCCACAGGTTGCCCACCAGCGCGGAGACAAACCCCATGCCTACCCACCAGATGATCCACACCAGCACCGGCGCCATATTCTCTATGGCATAGTCGGTCCCCCAGATGCCCGTCGCAGCCGCCAGCATCAGGAAGCCGACGGCCACCAACCGTGGCGCGCCCAGCACCCATCGGTTGACCAGCACCGACCGCAGCCATCCGTGGCGAAACAGGTTGTACCGCGGGTAGGAGAACGTGGAGGGTATCGCCCCGGCGAACGCCCCCAGCACGATGAAAGAGAGCACGACCACCCCACCCGCACCGTACAGGTACAGCCACAGCGGCACCGGTGGTGTGTACTCCACGCCACCGAAACCATGGGCAAACATCTGTCCCAGGGCCAGCGGCCACAAAAGCAGCGCCCCCACTCCAGCGACAATCAGTGATCGACGCATAGTTTGTAGGCCCTCCCGTCGTTACTTAGGCAGGATGTCGATGTATCCCGCTACAAGCTCCTCCTCATCCCCACCACCATCCCCCTCTTCATGCCCGTCCTCGTCAACATGGTGCAACCCTATCTCGAATCGCCCCTCGGTGCTCGCCTCAAAGGGGAGAAGCAGCACCTCACCAGGCTCCACATGACCCTCAACCTCCATCCCATGGAGCTCCACCAACCACGGCTCGTCAGAGGTGACTCGCAGCGTCACGATCTCACCACCCTCAGCCTCCAGGTCGCCCTGGATAATCTTCTCCTCCCTTATCTCCACCTCAATCGCCCGTGCCTGTAGGTCTCCCTCTCCCACACCACCACCCACCAGCGCCACCCCTAGCGCCGCTGCCAGCGCCATGATCACTAGCGCCAGGGCAATGATCACCAATCGTGCAGCCATAGTACGCTCCTCTCGCATCCTACAGGACTACGGCACCTGGCACTCCCTTCCTATCGTACAAAGGGTCACGCATAGTGCCAGGAGAGAGATCGACAGGCCTTATCCGGCGGACAGGAGCATGCGTGGTGGTGGGACCAGGGGCCTAGGACTCGCCTGCGCCCGGCTGCTGCCATATAGCGCTCCAAGAAGCACCAGCAGCGGAGGCGTCAGCAGGGCAAGGAGGAGCACGGGAAGCACCAGGGTTGGCAGGCTCAAGAGCTGAAGCATCGACTGCCGATTTGGCAGGAAAACGATGCCCCCAGGCTCTCCAGCCTCGGATTGATCGTGCGTATGAGGCGTAGCGCCTACGTGCTCGTGTGGCCGTGGAAGGCCTCCCAGGTACACATGGGTGTACGTGGGCAACCGCTCAAGCACATGGTGGTCCAGCAGCGGCCCCACAACCTGGAAAGCCAGTATAAGCGCCACCACTATCCCCATGTTCGCTAACTTGCGCCTGTTCGCTTGCATGGAGAGAAGTATAGCAACCCTCACGATACTTCTCCATCCACAGGGCGATGACTCAATAGACGGAGCGCTCTTCATAGCCCTGCCGCATCCAGTACGGCCCACCCGCGTCAAGCGGCTCTTTGGCTATGCCTGTCTTTGCGATACTTGTTGCTCATCCTGACACCACAGAGTAGTCCTGCTCTCCCGCCTATCCCTACCTCCCCACATTCAGTATAGCTAGGAACGCCTCCTGCGGCACCTCCACCTGGCCAATGCGCTTCAGCCTCTTCTTTCCCTCCGCCTGCTTCTCCAGCAGCTTCCGCTTCCGCGTCACGTCGCCGCCGTAGCACTTGGCCAGCACATTCTTGCGCTGGGCACGGATCGTCTCCCGAGCGATCACCCGGCTCCCAATCGCCGCCTGTATCGGCACATCGAAAAGCTGCCGTGGAATCAGTTTCTTCAACTCCTCCACCAGTGCCCGGCCCTTATGGTACGCCTGGTCACGGTGAAGGATCAGCGATAGCGCATCCACCGGCTGGTCGTTCACCAGCACCTCCAGCTTCACCAGCTGCGCCGCACGGCTTTCCACCACTGTGTAGTCCATAGATGCGTAGCCCTGGGTTCTGGACTTGAGCTGATCGTAGAAGTCAGCCAGCACCTCCGCCAGCGGTACCTGAAACTCCATCAGCAACCGCCCCTCTGACGACGCCGACGGCTTGCCCTCCGACGTGGAGGAGATGTCCCCTCCCTGAAGGTACTCCATCCTCTTGAACTCGCCTCGCTTCCCCGTGGCCAGGTCCATGATCGTGCCGATATACCTGCTCGGCGTCACGATACTCACCTCCAGCCACGGCTCCAATATCTTCTCTACCCGTTCCCCGGAAGGAAACTTGGCCGGACTGTCCACCGCCACCTCACTCCCATCGGTCAGCACCACCTGGTACGCCACACTGGGCGCCGTCGCCAGCAGACTCAGGTTGTTCTCCCTCTCCAGTCGCTCCTGAACGATCTCCATATGAAGCATCCCCAAAAAACCGCACCTGTAGCCAAAACCCAGTGCCGCACTCGTTTCCCGCTCGAAGTGCAGCGCTGGGTCGTTCAGTTGCAGTTTGTTCAGCGCATCACCAAGCTGCTCGTAGCTCTCCCCGTCCGATGGATACAGGCCCGCAAACACCATGGGTTTCAGCGTCTGGTATCCTGGTAATGGCTCTCTCGCCGGGTTATTGCGTGTTGTTATCGTGTCTCCAATTGGAGCCTCCCGAATATCCTTCAAGCCGGTAGCCACATACCCTACCTCTCCCGACGAAAGGCCATCCACCTGGACCAGTTGGGGGTGAAAAGCGCCCACCTCCACCACCGTGGTGTCGCGGCCAGATCCCAGCAGGCGGACCGCATCCCCACGACCAAGCCGTCCATCGAAAACACGCACGTAGGCCACAACCCCTTTATATGAATCGTATGCAGAATCGAACACGAGGGCTCGCAAGGGACCCGCCCCTGCTCCCTGCGGCGGCGGCACACGCTCCACCACCGCCTCCAGCAGCGCCCCAACACCCGCACCATCCTTCGCTGAGGCAAAGAGCACCTCGTCAGGGCCAAACCCAAAGACCTGTTCCAACTCCCGGGCCACAGATTGCGGGTCTGCCACCGAAAGGTCGATCTTGTTCACCACGGGAAGAATCGTCAGGTCTCGCTCCAGGGCCAGGTAGACATTTGAGAGGGTCTGAGCTTGAATCCCCTGCGTGGCGTCCACCACCAGTAGAGCCCCCTCACAAGCGCCCAGGCTTCGCGACACCTCATAGCTGAAGTCCACGTGCCCTGGCGTATCGATCAGATTGAGCTGGTACGCCCGGCCATCCGTATGGCGATACTCCATCCGCACCGCCTGGGCCTTAATGGTAATCCCCCGCTCTCGCTCCAGGTCCATCTGGTCAAGAAACTGGGCCGTCATAGCTCTGCCGCTCACCGTACCGGTAAGCTCCAGGAAGCGGTCCGCAAGGGTAGACTTGCCGTGGTCTATGTGAGCAATGATGCAAAAGTTACGGATAAAGGATGGGTCCATACCGATACCATGGTAGCATGCCCCCTCTGCACCAACAACAGACGCAAAGAAAAGGGGTCTACATCACTGCAGACCCCTGGTATAGCCCCGACTTTCCCGGTCTCTACGCCCTGATGCACGCAACCCAGTGGTCGGTGCCCATGTTGCGGAACTCGGGTATACCCTGGCTGCACTCGTCAATAGCTATAGGACACCGGGTATGGAACACACAGCCAGCGGGGGGATTCAACGGGCTGGGAACGTCTCCCGTCAGAATGATCCGCTCCCGCTGAGACTCAATGACCGGATCGGGGATCGGCACCGCGGACAGAAGCGCCTTCGTATACGGATGCAGGGGATTTTCATACATCTCAGACCGGTCCGCCAGCTCCACGATATGGCCCAGGTACATCACCGCTATCCTATCGCTGATGTGACGCACCACCGACAGGTCATGCGCAATGAACAGATACGTCAGGTTGAACTGCTCCTGCAGCTCCTCCAGCAGATTGATCACCTGGGCCTGAATCGACACGTCCAGCGCCGATACCGGCTCGTCGCACACAATCAGGCTGGGCCGTACCGCCAGCGCCCTGGCCACTCCAATCCGCTGGCGCTGGCCGCCGCTGAACTCGTGAGGAAACCGGCTTGCCATATGTGAGCTGAGCCCCACTACGGAGAGAAGCTCTCCCACCTGGTCCCGATACTCGTTCTTGCTCCTCACCATCTTATGGACTATCAGAGGCTCACCAATAATGCTCCCGCACGTCTGCCTGGGGTTCAAGGAGCTGTACGGGTCCTGGAAGATCATCTGCATCCGGCGGCGGAACTTCCGGACCTCCGAGTTGCTCATCTTCGTGAGGTCCTGCCCCTCAAAGAGCACCTCCCCCTCCGTAGGCCGGTAGAGCTGCAGGATACATCGACCTGTGGTCGTCTTGCCGCAGCCGCTCTCCCCCACCAGGCCCAGCGTCTCGCCACGACGGATAGTGAAGCTGATGCCATCCACCGCCTTGATATCGGCAACCTTCTTCTGAAAGATGATCCCTGACGTTACAGGGAAGTACATCTTCATATTCTTGACCTCAATCAGGACCTCCTGGTCCTGTGCAACCGCAACCCCTTGCTCCTGTTGTTCCTGCATGAACTCTCCTCTTACCTGCGGGCTTGTTCTTCTAGCGCCTGCCATTCCCAGCACGCCGCTGTGTGACCGTCCGCAATATCCATCAGGGGCGGAATATCCGTAGCGCACTTCTCCACGGCAAAGCGACACCTCTCTCTGAAGCTGCACCCCGGCGGCAACCCAATCAGGTCCGGCGGCTGTCCTTCAATGGGGTCCAGCTTCGTCCTTCGCGGCTCATCCAGCCGTGGCACGGACTTGAGCAGCCCCAGCGTATACGGGTGCCGCGGACTTCCGTAGATATCCCTGGCCGTCCCCCGCTCTATGATCTTACCCGCGTACATCACATTGACCCGGTCGGCGTATCGGGCTACCACCCCCAGGTTATGCGTAATAACCAGCAGAGCGGTGCCAAACTCCGTGCATAGGCGCTTCATCAGCTCCAGAATCTGGGCCTGAATGGTAACGTCCAATGCCGTGGTCGGCTCATCCGCAATGAGCAGCTTGGGGTTGCAGCTCAACGCCATGGCAATCATGATCCGCTGACGCATGCCACCGCTGAACTGGTGGGGATACTGTGCCAGCCGCTGATCGGCGTCCGGTATCCCCACCAACTGGATCAGCTCCACCGCGCGGTGCCGTGCCGTCTCCTTGTCCATCCTCATATGAAGCTCCAGCGTCTCCGTCAACTGACGCCCGATAGTGAGCACCGGATTCAGAGAGGTCATCGGCTCCTGGAACACCATGGCGATCTGGTGGCCGCGGATGCTCCGCATCTCTTTGTCATCCAACTCCAGGAGGTTCTCGCCCTGAAAGATAACCTCTCCGCTGGTAATCTTCCCGGGCGGCCAGGGGATGAGCCGCATCAGAGAGAGGGCGCTGACGCTCTTGCCACACCCACTTTCCCCCACCAAACCCAACGTCTCGCCCTCTTCCAGGTCATAGGTGATTCCATCCACGGCCTTCACCACGCCCTCAAGCGTGTAGAAATAGGTCGCCAGGTCTTTGACTTCAAGAAGCTTGGCCACGGGCCCTCCTTTTGCACTGCAACTGCTTCAGGAGCTTTCTCCGTCAGTCCACGGCACTTCCCTGGGGAAGAGGAGACTCGAACTCCTACGCCTTTCGGCACATGATCCTAAATCATGCTCGTCTACCAATTCCGACACTTCCCCACATCGCAGGCACCCGTGACCCGCCTCGGGATCGAACCGAGAACCTACTGATTAAGAGTCAGTTGCTCTACCAATTGAGCTAGCGGGCCATACTGACAGCTACAGGATGGAGGGACTCTAGCACTCCACAACCCGCCTGTCAACGGAGCCAGTTGCCTCTTTCTGTGGCCATTATCGTAGTGACCCACGCTGCTCGCGTCAACTCATTCCACCGCACCCAGCCGAGAACGCCTCCCGAATCAACGTTTTGGAGCACTCCTAGCTCTGGTCGGAGGCCAACACTCCCCCCTGGGCCCAGTGCTCCTTGGGCACCTCCTCAATAATCACGAAGGTCGCCTCCGGCGTCGTATGGGCAATGGTCACCACCGCATCCGTGATCGCCCTGACCAGCTCCGCCTTCTGAGCGTGGGTCCTCCCCGGCCACAGCTGTACGTTGACTATCGGCATGGTTCCTCCTCTTGCATTCTGAAGTTCTACGCGCATTATACCAACCCGGAAGCGCCCCTTCGCCCTGCTATAATGCCGCTATGAAGGTCGCGGACATCGGAGAAGCCGCCCTCATCCATCGCCTCACCTCCATGGCCCTTGAAGCCGGGGTAGCCGCCACCGCCGCGGACGGCTTCCCTCTCCTGGTCGGCCCAGGCGATGACGCCGCGGTCTGGCAGACCGGACCCGCGGTAACCCTCTCCACCACGGACACGGTGGTTGACGGAGTCCACTTCACCCCAGACACCATCCCGTGGCGTGACCTGGGCTGGAAGGTCATGGCCGCCAACCTCAGCGACATCGCCGCCATGGGCGGAACGCCCCTGTACGCCCTCGTAACCCTGGGCCTACCTCGGGACACCTCCGTCGCCGACGTCCAGGAGCTCTACCACGGCATGATCGAAAGTTGCCGGGAGCACCACTTCTCCATCGCCGGAGGCGACACCGTGGAATCTGCCACCGCCTTCGTCTCCGTCACCCTCAACGGTGTCCACACCGGCGACCCTCTTCTCCGGTCCCAGGCAAGGACGGGAGACCTGCTGGCGGTGACCGGCCCTCTCGGCTCCTCCCAGGGCGGCCTGGAGCTTCTGCTATCCAGCGGAGGGCCAAGCAAAAGCATCGATAAGCACGCCCGCGAGTATCTTCTCCAGGCGCACCGACGGCCCATGCCCCGGCTCACCGAGGGCCGTGTCCTGGTAGACCAGGGCGTCCGAGCCGCCATGGACATCAGCGACGGCCTGGTGGAAGACCTGGCCAAGATGATGACCGCCAGCGGCCAGGCCGCGCTCATCCAGGCGTGGCGCCTCCCCGTCCACTCTCACCTGACCAGTGCCTTTCCCAACCGGGCACTGGCTATGGCCCTCTCCGGCGGCGAGGACTATCAGCTCCTCTTCGCCGCTTCACCCACCATCATGAAGGCCACCCTCTCTCGCCTTCCCAATGCCACACTCATTGGCGAAGTGGTAAAGGGCACGCCGGGTCACGTCTCCGTCGTAGACCAGGAGGGCCAGGAGGTCTCGGTACCCCGCGGCGGGTGGGACCACTTTCGGTCATGAGCCCTTCACAGAGCCCCTCCCTTGCCGTGGAGTCCCGCTCTCCCCAGCAGACCCAGCGCTTGGGCCGCCTCCTGGGCCAGGCGGCGCGCCCCGGCGATCTTTTCCTCCTCGTTGGAGAGCTGGGCACCGGCAAGACCTGCCTCACCCAGGGGATCGCCCGTGGCCTCGGCATCGATGGATATGTCCGCAGCCCCACCTTCGTCCTGGTCACGGAATACCAGGGCCGATTGCCCCTCTACCACATCGACCTCTACCGAATCGATGACCTCCGTGAGACTCAGGACCTTGGCCTCGACGAGTACACCGATGGCGATGGAGTCTGTGTCATCGAATGGGCCGACAAGGCGACACCCCTCTTCCCTGCGGAGCACCTGCTTGTTGAATTGGAGTACCAGGGCCCAGAGGCCCGTACTCTCAGATTCACCGCCCACGGTACCCGCTACGCCCATCTCCTCAAGGCCCTAGGGCAACGGCCCGGCACCGCCCACTTGTAGCTGCTTCGGTACTCCCCTCTTCCCCCTCGATGGGGGAAGAGTAAGATGGGGGTGACCCTATCCAACCACGCCAGGTGGGTGGGTAACACACCGTAGCGGCGCAACCACTCCGCCGAGTGTATACTGCCAGGGATGCTCCTCGCCATAGACACCTCCACCCGCTACGCCGGCATAGCCTTGGTGGACCCGGAGGGCCACCTCCTAAGGCTCATCCAGTGGCGCTCACAGCGTAACCGCTCCGTGGAGCTCCTACCCGCAATCCAGCATCTGTTGAAAGCAGAGGGCACAACGCCCCAGGACCTATCGGGGATCGCCCTGGCCAGCGGCCCCGGCAGCTTCAGCGCCCTGCGTGTGGGCTTCAGCGTCGCCAAGGGATTCGCCCTCGCTTGGAGCATCCCGCTCGTAGCCGTGGACACCCTCCGGTGTGAGGCCTTCTCACTCCGCACCGTTGGAGTGCCTATCGCTGCTCTCCTAGACGCCGGCCGCGGCGAGCTCGCCTGGGCTCTCTTCAAGGATACCGGCGGCGAATTCCAGCAAACTACCGAACCTCAAATCTCACAACCGGAGAAGCTCGCCAGCTATCTGCCCTCCCCCGCAATCCTCTGTGGTGAAGGGCTGGAGCACCAGGGCTCTGCCCTGGCGGAGGCCATCGCACCGCACTCCGATAGCGTACGACTGATGCTCCCCTATCTGCGTGGCCTCCGGGTCTCCGCCCTCGCCCACTTGGGCTATGCCCGCCTGGCTTCGGGCCAGACGGAAGACCCGGCAACCCTCCAGCCATCCTACCTGCGCTCCCCCACAATCACTGCACCACGCCCACCCTCTTAGCGCGTACCATGCCGCCAGTCCCTCACTCCTGCCCTACCCACACCGAACCTACTCCCCGTGACAAATATGGTACACTGCCGACCGTTCTGGAATTTCCATCAGGTCCCCTGAGCCCAGTGAGAGACCAAAGGAGCAGCGCAAAACATCCATGCAGCGTACCCTCGTCCTGCTAAAACCCGACGTCCTTCAGCGAGGCCTGGCCGGCACCATAATCGCCCGCCTGGAGGCGCGTGGCCTCAAAATCGTCGCTCTGAAGCTGCTCCAGGTCGACCGTTCCTTGGCGCACCGCCACTACCAGGCCCATGTAGACAAGCCCTTCTTTGACGGTCTCGTGGAGTTCATCACCTCCTCGCCCGTCGTCGCCATGGTCCTGGAGGGCAAGGAGGCGGTGGAGGTTGTGCGCCGTACCATGGGCGAGACCGATCCGGCAAAGGCCGCTCCCGGGACCATCCGTGGCGATCTTGGTGTGGAGATACTGCACAACCTGGTCCACGGCTCGGATTCATCGGAGACGGCCCAGCAGGAGATCGCCCTCTTCTTCGACCCGAAAGATATCCTGGACTACCGCCGCAACGTAGACCCCTGGATCACTGAACCCTGACCACCGTCCTGCCCTTGGCCCACAGCTGCTCAAGCTGGTAGTGCTCCCTGGACTCGGTAGCGAAGAGGTGTAGGATAACGTCGCCGAAGTCCAGCAGGATCCAGCCGGAGTCCACCGTGCCCTCCCTGTGATGCAGAGAAACACCGGACTTCTTCAAGCTGTAGGCTAGGTCATCCGCAAGAGCATCCATCTGCCGCCGGCTCTCCGTGCTCATAATCACAAAGTAGTCCGCGAAGCCGCTCACCTTCCGAATATCCAGCATCAGGATATCCGAGGCCTGCTTCTCAGAGGCTACATCCACCGCTTTCCGAGCGTACTCCGCCGGCTTCAGACGTTCTCCCTTGATGCTTACTGCCTGACTCGTGAACTGGATTGCCCCAAGGTCGCGTACTATCTCTTCCGCGGCTGAGTCACCACGATGTCAAAGGCGGTACCTTTCTTCTGACTCGCATATCTTGCAAAAGCCTTGAGCTGTTCCTTGTCTGTCTTTAGGCTTGTCGGCGTCTCGACTTCAACGATCTTACGCCTTCCGTCTTTTATGGCCTCTATATCAGGCACCAGTTTACTAGGCCCAACCGGATGGGGCTGTTTCCTGCCACGGATATCTGCCCGGACGGTATAACCTTGCTTCTCAAGTTCGCGAGCAACCTGTCGAACTTTTCGATCATGCGTTGATAGTGTTCTATTTGTCTTACCCGTTGCCATGGTGGCTTACCCCGTTACTCAAATGTCCGATCGCTTCATCAGTACTGAATGATTATTGAAACAAAGTCAGCCCTCTGCGCTAGCCAATCAAGCCACTCTTCCCGAGCGTTCTCAATTCTTGTACTCGTATCTATATTGTATCGTCTGGCAGTTACGTGGTCAATTTGATCATCGTCCTTATATGCAGCCTCTTTCAATCCGTCAAATAGAGTTTTCTGGAGGTTATCAAGGTCAACACGATTTCTTGTGGTGTAGAAATGATGGACCTCAATAGATAGGCCAGATTGTTGCAGCGGTTTTGGAATATGTTGCAGGGCAACTTCTCGCACACGGGCCTCGTACACTCGTGCGGATTTGGCCTGCTTAGACCTGGGTACACCGGGGATAATCAACACTACTTCAGGCATTACTTTCGCCTATTGCTTCCGTCTCGGTATCAGCGCACAATCCTAACATACCTTATTGCCATTGCCCCCTCCCCTCCCTCCATGCTACGCTCTTCCTAAACACACAGGTTTCCACCACTGCCGCTAGCTAGCCCTTGAGGAGGTGCCCCCTCAACCCCCAAAACCCTTGAGGGCGGGTGGGTGGGAAAGAACGGGTCTGACCATGCCTAGCCCCCGCGTCGTCGTCGCCATGAGCGGAGGTGTAGATTCCTCCGTCGCCGCCCTCCTCCTCAAAGAGCAGGGCTACGATGTCATCGGCGTCACCATGCGCCTCTGGAGCATCCCGGATAGTGAAGAGGCCTCCCCCAACCATCGCGGCTGCTGCTCGGTCGAGGATGTGGAGGATGCCCGGCGCGTCTGCCAGATTCTCGGCGTACCTCACTACTTCCTCAACTTCGAGCGCGAGTTCCAGGCCCACGTCGTCGACTACTTCGTCCAGGAGTACACCCGCGGCCGCACCCCCCACCCCTGCCTGGCCTGCAACGACAAGATAAAGTTCAACTTCCTCCTCCGCCGCGCCCTCTTCATGGACGCCGGCTTCATCGCCACCGGCCACTACGCCCGCGTCTGCCGGCAGGGAGATACCTGGGCCCTCCTCAAGGGCATCGACGCCTCCAAGGACCAGTCCTACGTCCTCCACACCCTTCGCCAGGAGGAGCTTTCCCGCACCCTCCTGCCCATCGGCGGGTATCAGAAGACGGAGATCCGCGATATGGCCCGGCGGGCCCGCCTCCCCGTAGCCGACAAGCCCGATAGCCAGGAGATCTGCTTCATCCCCTCTGGCGACTATCGCGCCTTCCTCACGGAGCGAGTCACCACTCAGCCCGGCGAGATCGTCGACTCCGCCGGCAACGTCCTGGGCGCCCACGGCGGTATCGAGTTCTTCACCGTCGGTCAGCGCCGCGGCTTGGGCATCCGTTCCGATATACCTCTCTTCGTCCTGCACGTCGATGCCCAGCGCCACCAGGTGGTGGTCGGCCCAGCCGACGAGCTCCTGGTCGACTCCCTCTGGGCATCCGATGTCAACTACCTCGCCGGTGTGCCTCCCTGCTCTCCCGATAATGCTGGTAATGCCATAGAGGTGACCGCCAAGATACGCTACAAGGCTTCCGAGGTACCCGCCACCCTCTACCCCCGCGGCGACCACGCGGTCGTCCGTCTGCACACCCCGCAGCGGGCCGTCACCCCCGGTCAGGCAGTCGTCTTCTATCAGGGCGACCGTCTCCTCGGCGGCGGCATCATCGAAGGCACCGGAGAGCCCGCTATAGCAACGGTATAAGTGAGCTAGACAATGCTCCCCACCTGGGATGAAGAACGACGCCTCATCCAGCAGGGCTACCGCCTCATCGCCGGCATCGACGAGGTGGGCCGCGGTACCCTGGCCGGCCCCGTCTTCGCCGCCGCCGTCATCCTCGACCCCAACGCCGACATCCCCTGCTACGAGGAGCTCCGCGATAGCAAAGCCCTGACCCCACGACGGCGAGAGCGCCTCTCCCGCTCCATCAGCGACGTCGCCATCGGCATCGGCATCGGCTCCGCCGAGCACTGGGAGATCGATGCCCTGGGCATCGTCCACGCCACCCGAACCGCCATGGCCCGCGCCGTCGACGCCCTTGCCACGCAGCCCCACTTCCTCCTCATCGACGCCCTTCCCCTTCCGGAGGCCGGTCTCCCCTTCCAGGCCATCATCAAAGCAGATGCCCGCTGCCGTTCTGTCGCCGCCGCCTCCATCGTCGCCAAGGTCGCCCGGGACAGGCTTATGAGGCAGCAGGAGACCGTCCACCCCGGCTACGGATTCGCCCGGCACAAGGGCTACGCCACTCGCCACCACCTGGAGCAACTCCGTCGTTTGGGCCCCTGCCCCATCCACCGGCGCTCCTTCGCCCCCGTGCGCGCCCTCCTCCAACCCCAGCCCCAGACGATGCCGACTCCACGCCAGGGCCGTGGCCGCTTGGGCGAGCGTATCGCCGCCGATTTCCTCGTCGGGCAGGGCCTCCGGGTCCTGGACCGCAACGTCCGCTCCCCCTGGGGTGAGGTTGACCTGGTCGCTGAGGATGCCGAAACCCTGGTCTTCGTAGAGGTCCGTGCCCGCAGAAGCAACCGCCTCGGATCACCCCTGGAGTCGGTCACCCGGGCCAAGCAGCGTAAGCTGGTCCTCACCGCCCAGGACTACCTCCAGCGCACCGGCCTGGAGCACAGGCCCTGGCGCATAGACGTTATCGGCATCCACCTCGGACCCGGCAACCGCGTGGAGTCCGTGGAATGTCTTTCCAACGCCGTCATGGGCTTCTAGCCGCCGCTTCACCTGTCATTCTGAAGGCTCTTCGCTTTGCCAACAGCAACTGCCAGTTGCGGACCCAGCCTACCCCATCCTTGCAAGAACCTCCCTGTGCTACAATGCCCATAGAGATACCCAGCACGAGCCTATCATGCCGACCTACGAATACCGCTGCACCCAGTGCCGTAGAAAGAGCAGCCGCTTCTTCCGCAGCATCTCCCAGGTGACGGACGTCTCCTGCCCCCACTGCGGCGGTGCGGACATGGCACGCGTCCCCTCCTCCTTCGCCGTCCACACCCCGTGGGACTCCGGCATGAACATCCCCTCCTTCGAGAGCATGAGCGACTTCGACGAGGATGACCCCGCAAGCGTCTCAAAGTGGACGGAAGGCATGCGACGTGACATGGGCGATGAGTTCGGACGAGAGTTCGAGGCCGAGATCAGCTCCATGGACGATTCCGACTACTAGCGATACGAATGGCAGCGTAGACACAGCATGCCCATCTACGAGTACAGGTGCCGCTCCTGCCAGCGGCTCTCCTCCTTCCTCACCCGCTCCTTCACCGCTGCCTTGGAGCCGGTCTGCCGCTCCTGTGGCAGCCATGACATGGTCCGCGCCGTGTCCACCATCGCCCGCGTCCGCTCATCCGAGGATGCCTCACGTATGGACTACTATCGAGACCCCAGGAACATCGGCCGGCACGTGGAGGACACCTTCAAGCAGCGGGGCATGGACCTCCCCGATTCCATCCGCCAGACCATCGATCAGGCTCGTGAGGGTAAAATGCCCAAGGAGATCGACCCTCTTCAGGGCTGACACCCTCCTGATATGCCCTCCCCTACTGAGATCCGTGCCGCCAACGCCCAGCGGGTTTCCGGCCTCTACGTCATCGTCGACCCGCAGGCCACCCGCGGGCGAGATGTTGTGGACGTGGCGCAGGCGGCCCTCCGCGGCGGAGCCTCCGCCATCCAGCTTCGAGACAAGCTCAACGGCAAGGGTGACCAGCTCCCCATCGCCCGCCGGTTGTTGGCCCTCTGCCAGGCTCACAACGCCGTCTTCATTGCCAACGACCACGCCGACCTGGCCGTAGCAAGTAACGCCCACGGCCTCCACCTCGGCCAGCACGACCTGCCCGCCGCCGAGGCCCGCCGTATCCTCCATCCCTGGCAGTTCGTGGGCACCTCCAACGCCCTCCTCCAAGAGGCGGAAGAGGCCGCCGCCCAACGGGTCGATTACATCGCAGTCGGCGCCATGTTCCCCACCGGCTCCAAGTCCGACACCCGACCCGCCGGCGTCCAGACCCTCCGCCATGTCAAAGAGGCCGTCACCACCATCCCAATCATTGCCATCGGCGGCATCACCATGGACAACGTGGACGAAGTGCTCCAAGCAGGGGCGGACGGCATCTGCGTCATCGGCGCAGTCTGCCAGGCGGACGACCCGGAGGAGGCGGCCCGTCAACTCAGCCAGCGCATCACCGCTGCACACCGCATACAGCGTGACCACGGTGACGCCACTCGTGAGCCTTCCCTACCGTGACCATAATCCGCCACTCTCTTCTTCTGATCCCTCCCCTGCAATGCTGAGAGGGCTTGATGATGACCTTACGTAAAATAAGCGGACACCGTGATGGGCCGCTCCCAGTTCGACAGAGTCCACCAAAGGCCAAGCGGCCTCAGTACAACGGCTTCCTGCACAAAAAGCGGCTTATGGGAATCTTCAGGTTGGGGGTGGAGAGGGAAGCAGGGAGTATGGACGCAGTCCAAGAGCCTGCCCTGTCCGATGGTGCCTGGCTCATCGCGACTAGCGATAGCTCGGTTCACCGAGCGTATCGGAGAGCTTGCCGAAGCGGTGAAGGGGATTATTGCTCCGCTCGTGGTGAGCTTGTCGAACCATACGAGCGGAGCAATATGTCGACTTGCCAAACTGACGACCATAACCAGGACGACCGAAGCATCTGCCACCCACCACATACTGACAATAGTTAGGAGATAACACAGTGTCACACTACACCAACGCCCTCAACTCCCTCTCGGACCTGGCCCACGCACGCCTGGACCAGACCCACGGTGCCCGCGAGAAGGCGCTGCCCGCCACCCGTGACGTTATCCGCCTGTGTGCCAACGCCATTCGCGCCATCCACCGGAGGGAGTTCGGCCAGGCCAGAGAAGCCCTGGGCAAGGTGCAATCTATCCTGGACGAGACCCGGACCTCGCTGCAAGACCACCGGGAAATCTACCATACCGGATACGTGGCAGACGCCCAGAAGGAGTATACCGAAGCGTGGGCCATCCTGGCCTTCGTCTCCGGCGCTCCCCTGCCCGGCCCCGACGACCTCCGCGTAGAGATCGCCCCCTACCTCAACGGCCTCGCCGAGGCCGCCAGTGAGCTTCGACGCTCCATCCTTGACGCCCTCCGGAGAAACGACATCGAGCCCTGTGAGGAGTGGATGTCCGCCATGGACGAAGTTTATAGTCTGCTCGTCACCATCGACTACCCGGACGCCGTCACCGGCGGCCTGCGACGCACCACCGACCAGCTTCGTGGAGTCCTGGAGCGCACCCGTGGCGACCTGACCATGGCCCTGCGACAGCACTCCCTGGAGCAGCGCCTCGCCGACTCCTAAATCCTTCCGGCTCCGCAGTGGAAGAGCCTACCCTGTCCGATGATGCCTTGATCGTCCCCCGACTTGTCGGGGTCGATAGCCCTGGTGGTCCGGGGCCTATCGGAGAGCGCAGCCGAAGGGTTAGGGATGGGAGTGTTGGCCTGGGCACAACCAACGTGCCAGGATTGGGACGCTATGCCGTCGTGCTCGGCGGCACCGCTGGCCCACTCGCCTCGGTGATCTTCGTCGTCTTTATGCTCGCCGGAGAGACGATGCCGCCCGAGAACACAAATTGCATCGCCTCCCGCGGCGATAGGTCCGTGTCGTACACCTCATCCAGGGACACCAGCGCCAGCCATCCTGAGTTGGGTAATGGCGCAGTCGGTATATACACAACGGCCAGAGACTCCCCTGCATCGTTTCTTGTCGTCGATGTGAGAAAGCCTATAGCCCAATAGCCACGCCGTGGATACTGGAGCATCACCACGCGGTTGAACCCCGTCATCTTCCCGCCGGAGAAGGATTCGATGAGCTGCTTTGAGGCGGAGTAGACTGTCCCAACAATCGGGACCCGGATGACCGCCTCCTGGGTCCACCGCACCAACGTGACGCCCAGCCCTCTCGCCGCCACAATGCCGGCCAGATAGATAAGGATCACCGCGGTGACCAGACCCACGCCCTTGAATGCCCATCCCTCCCGGCCAAACTGCCCGGCCAGCCACTCCACCCCCGGCTGCAGGACACCGTTCACCACGTCATAGATAAACACCAGGATCACGTACGTCAGCGCCACCGGAATCAGCAAGAGAGCACCGGCTATAAACGTCCTCCGCATATGCCTGCCCATGCTCCTCTGAACTCGCCCCGGCACTCCACTCACCCCGGTAGATCTCTCTGGCTCGGCCAACGCTGCCCTCCTCAACTGCACACTGAACGCCCTGCGGCTTCTCCAAAATACTCGTTGGGCGCAGTATATCTCCCCTAGCTGGAAAGGCAAACCATGGCCTTCACCGCCGGTTCCGAGTCTATCCATCAGGTGCCCCGCGGCCTACCATGCTGAAGAAAGGCTGTACGGGCAAGGCAGATGGATAGATGCCGGCTCAGATGCAGTGCATGGATGGACCCCGTGGGTCAAAAACTACCCTTGCGCTGCTGCTCACCTCAGCTCCAAGGAATGTCCGCGCATTCGGGCTGGGCAAGCGGAGACCGGAGCTCTGACGCAGCCCGGAGTGGGTTGGGTGGGTCAAAAACTACCCCTGCGCTGCCACTCACTCAGCCCCTAAAAGGGCAGCAGCGTCGTTCCCAGGGCGATATCGGACATCAGGGCAACGCCGAACGCCAGGCTGGCCGTCCCGGCCACTCCCGCAACCGCCCGGTTCACACGCTCGAACCCGCCGCTGATTGCAAAGGGTATCCCCAGAAACAATGTGATAGCCCCCATGGACAGCATCGTCCCAACGCCGAACAGAAGCAGATACCCTATCCCTACCCAGAAGGAGGATATCTTGGGAAGCAGAAGCAGCATCACGGCGGCGCTACCGGCCAGGCCGTGCACCACCCCAATGACATAGGATTTCACTCGGAAGAAGGGCTTGCCGGGTCGGAAGAAGCCGTGAGGGGTTTCATCGTGAGCGTCGGCAGCCGCATCGTGCGTCGCATGGATATGGAGGTGCGCGCGGTCGTCATGGGTGTGCGCGTGGACGTGGATCCGGCCGCTCCGCAGCTTCCAAAAGACCTGCACCCCCAGCAGCACCAGCATGATACCCACTCCAAACTCGAATACCGGAGCTATGGTCTCATACCGCTCCAAGACCCTCTCCTTCAGCAGCAAGATGATGGTCCCCAGTATGAGGAGAGGCGTCGTATGGCCCAGACCCCAGGAGCCCCCAACCCAGATACCCCGCCACGCATTGCGGTATTCGCTTACAATGGTGGTCACGGCCACCACATGGTCGGCATCCGTGGCATGCCTGAGGCCCAGCAGGAAACCCAAGACCAGGGCCATCAAAGCACCCGATTCAATATCCATCTATACCGTTCCCTCCATACTTGTTATCCTTTGCCCAGCTTTTTTTCAAGAGGCCTGCTCTGCTGAGGCAGCCTTCCGTCCACCGCACTCTGCGCATACGCCGGTGACAGCAAAGTTATCTAGGTCCGTCTCAAAACCGAACTCCCTCTCCAGCGTTGTGCGGAACTCCTCCAGGTAGTGAGGACTCAGATCAAAGGCCCCTCCGCATTCCCGGCATACCATGTGGTGATGGCCCCCTTCTGGATCGGTCAGCTCATAGTGGAGTCGGTCCCCTATCGCAAGCTCCGTTACTACGCCCAGGCTCTTGTACAGATGAAGGGTGCGATACACCGTAGCTATGTCGATATAGGGATAAGAGGCCTGCACCCGTCGGAATACCTCATCCACCCCCAGGTGCCCGCTCCCCTCGGCAACCGCCGAAAGGATCAGCAGCCGCTGTGGGGTGAGGCGGCACCTCTTATCCCTGAGTGTCTGCAATGCCTGATCGTGCCTGTTCATGCGGATAATAGTTATTGCGAATGCTTGCACATACTTTTTATAGCACCTCCGTCTGTTTGTCAAGACTTCACATGGCAACTAGACGGAGCGGAGATCCCACAGAACCACTATGAGGAAGACACGCAGCCTAGGCACTTCTCCAGGGACACCCACTTCGCATTGCCGCCGGGCTATCCCCCTCCGCCAGGTCTCACAAGCAGCTTGCCCTCTGACGCCACCACCCGGCCGCTCTTGATCACCCACAGCCTTCGCGCCTGTGTAATAATCGCTTCATGCCCGGACTTCGCCTCCAGGATGACCAGGTCGGCCCGCCTGCCCACCGCAATGCCGTGCTCCTCAGCAACCCCTATCGCGCGGGCGGCACCCATCGACCCCATCTCCAGCAGGTGGTCCAGCTCCTGATTGGTGCGCCACGTTCCCAGCCGCCCCACGAACAGCGCTAGCTGAAGCATATCGGCGTTTCCGAACGGGTTCCACGTATCCCGAATGTTGTCAGACATATAGGTGACGTTGACTCCACCGGCCACGGGCTCCATCACCCGCTGCTCAATCGTCGTGTAGGGCGTAACGCAGATGGATACCTGCGCCTCGCTGCACCTTTGAATGGCACTCTGCCGCTCCTCCGGCGATACGTGCGCTAGGCCGAAGCAGTGGCTCGCCATCACCCGACCCTGCCAACCCTCCGCTATCGTCCTCTCCGCGATGTACGGGAGCGAGAAGGGACTGGCCACCTGCGCCTGGTCCGTGTGGAAATCTATAGCTAAGCCGTACTCCTTGGCCACGGCAAAGACCCTGTCCACGTGCCCATGCCCGTCCACGTCCGCCTCCGGCACGCCCCCCATCAGGTCGGCGCCCAGCTCTATGGCCTCCCGCAGCAGCCTCTCCGTCTCCTCCGGTGCCTCGGAGAAACCGTTTATTGCATACGGGCTCAGCTGCATATCTATCCAATCGCGACAGGCCTCCTTCGCCGCCAGGAGCCCTCGTATGCCCGTGAGCCCTATGATCGGGTCCACGTCCACATGGCTTCGTAGCGTCGTCGTCCCATTGACTATGCACATCTCCGCCAGCCGTATCGCCCGGTCCCGCACGTCCTCCACCGTAAACGATCGCTTCATTTTGTTGGACTCTGCCACGGAGGCCTCCCGTGGCGTTGCATACACATCCCGCCCTGACCAGTCGTACCGGTCAAGGATCAGCGCCTTGTCCAGGTGCATGTGGACATCTATGAACCCTGGGGCTACCAGGTTGCCCTGGGCCTGGACCTCCTCCGCTCCCCGTACCTCTATTCGCTCGCTTATCTGGGCAATACGGCCAGCCTCTATACCTATGTCCCTGACCCCAGCCTCGCCGGCAATCGTTGCATTGCGAATCACCAGGTCCATGATCTCTCCCCCTTTACCTCGTGAGTCTATTCCCTAGCAAATGAGCTACCGTCCGGAGCCGATGGGATGGTACGTTCCGCCTCCTCCCCTGTCAACGACGTTGCTGCACGCCGTTTCAGGATGCAGCTCACGGTACATTCGTGGTAAACCTGCGGTAGCTCTCCCTTCCCCCTTCACCGGGGAAGAGCCCGCCCTGAGCTCAGCCGAAGGGTCAGGATGGGGGTGAAACTGGACCCCTCCCTGCGGTTGACGCCCTTCCGTCTCAGTGATACAGTCCGCTGCGGATTCTGGCCCGTCTCCGTCCCACGGCCCGCGCGCTCTGCGAATAATTAATCGACGCACCTGCATCAATCGAAACCGAGGCTCATCCATGGACTCCATTGAAAGCGGCCTAGCCATCATCATCACCGCCCTCGTCGCCGGGGCTACCGCGCTTCTCTTCGCCCTCTACCTGGCCCGTTCCGTGCTCAAGCAGGACACCGGCAACGACGCCATCCGAGACATCGGCAGGGCCATCCAGGAGGGGGCTATGGCATTCCTCGGTCGTGAGTACAGATTCATCGCCATATTCGTCGTCGCCGTCTTCGTCATCCTCTGGCTCTTCATCGATGCCGACATCCTGGATAAGCGCGTCGGTGACGACCGCACCATCCCCATCACTGCCCTCTGCTACCTGGCGGGTGCCCTGGGCTCCGGCCTCGCCGGATTCATCGGCATGAACATCGCCGTCCGAGCCAACGTCCGCACCACCGCCAGCGCCATGCATGGCCTCAATCGTGCCCTGCGCGTCGCCTTCAATAGCGGCGCGGTCATGGGCATCACCGTCGTCGGCATCGGACTCCTCGGCATCACCATCCTCTATTGGATCATCCAGGATGTCACCGTCGTCGCCGGGTTCGGCTTCGGCGCATCCTCCATCGCCCTCTTCGCACGCGTCGGCGGCGGCATCTACACCAAGGCAGCTGATGTTGGTGCCGACCTCGTCGGCAAGATAGAGCAGGGCATTCCCGAAGACGACCCACGCAACCCGGCCACCATCGCCGATAACGTGGGCGACAACGTGGGCGATGTCGCCGGCATGGGCGCCGACCTCTTCGAGTCCTACGTCGGCTCCATCATCGCCACCATGGCCCTCGCCACCGCCGCCGTCCTCTTCGCCGGTGGCGCCAACCCAGACGCCCTCTTTGACGACCACCGCTTCCTTCTCCCCATCCTCATCGCCGCCATAGGCATCTTCTCATCCATCCTGGGCACCTTCATGGTCCGCACCGGTGAGCAGGCCACCATGGGACGGCTCCTCTGGGCATTGCGCATCGCCATCTTCTCCGCCGGCGGCCTTGTCCTGGTGGGCACCATCATCGCCATCGCCGTCCTGGACCTAGATTTCAAGCTCTTCTGGGTCGTCGTCGTCGGACTCGTCGTAGGCCAGGTCATCGGCACGGCCACTGAGTACTTCACCTCCTACGAGTACCGACCCACCAGGTGGCTCTCCGCCCAGGGGCTTACCGGCCCGGCCACCGTCATCATCGGCGGCCTGGGACTCGGCATGCTCTCCACCATCGTGCCCCTTCTCGCCGTCGTCGCCGGCATCTGGGTGGCCAACGACCTGGCTGGCGTCTACGGCATCGCCCTGGCCGCCGTCGGCATGCTCTCCACCCTGGGCATCACCCTGGCCACCGACGCCTACGGCCCCGTCGCCGACAACGCCGGCGGCATCGCCGAGCAGGCACACCTTGACCCACAGGTCCGGGAGCGCACCGACGCCCTGGACGCCCTGGGCAACACCACCGCGGCCACCGGCAAGGGCTTTGCCATCGGCTCCGCCGTCCTCACCGCCCTGGCCCTCATGGCCGCCTATGCGCAGGTTACCGGCATCACCGTTTTCAACCTGCAGGACTCCGATGTCCTTATCGGCCTCCTGATAGGTGCCCTCCTGCCCTTCGTCTTCTCCGCCCTCACCATGCAGGCCGTGGGGCGCACCGCCAACAAGATGATTGAGGAGGTGCGCCGGCAGTTCAGGGAGATAAAAGGCATCATGGAGGGCACCGCCAGGCCGGAGTACGCCCGGGCGGTGGACATCAGCACCCAGGGCGCTCTCCGGGAGATGGTGCTCCCCGGCCTCCTGGCCGTCATCGCCCCCGTTGTTGTCGGCCTCATCCTCGGCCCTGAGGCCCTGGGCGGCCTTCTCATTGGGGCCATCGCCTGCGGCTTCCTCCTGGCCGTCACCATGGCCAACGCCGGAGGGGCCTGGGACAACGCCAAAAAATACGTCGAGCTGGGTAACTACGGCGGCAAGGGCACCGATGTCCACGCCGCTGTCGTCGTCGGCGACACCGTCGGTGACCCCTTCAAGGACACCAGCGGCCCCTCACTCAACATCCTCATCAAGCTCATGTCCATCGTCGCCCTAGTCTTCGCCCCGCTGTTTATCTAAGCTCAGGGTGAGCAAATTTCTTGTTCCGCTCGTGGTGAGCTTGGCCTCCCCTGAGTTCCGCGCGAAGGTGGCGGATAGGATGGGTAGGCTAAGTAAACTGCAAGCGAAAAGGCAATCGGCTACAAGGGCAGAGTAGGTGATAGAATACGTTTGGATCATGTGAGGATAAGACATTTTGCCACTTATCCTGAGCAGAGAAACGTAGGGTGATATGTTAAAAACTTTGACCGTGAAGCAGTTTATCGAGTTGAGCGAACAAGGGAAGCTGAATATCCGGCCCGACTTCCAACGGAGGCCGAACTGGCCCAAGCATGCTCAGTGTTACTTCATTGACACTATCCTGCGTGGCTACCCGTCTCCGCTCATCTATCTGAGGCCCCCGCATAGACCCATTAACTGAGCGCCCAATTCGAGACGTAGTTGATGGGCAGCAGCGACTAGAGGCAATTCTTAGATTCAGCCAGAATCAACTGAGGCTCGACTCGGGGACAGGGGAATACGAGGACTTAACCTTTGAAGAACTAGATCCAGAAGACCAAATGCGATTCTGGCCGTACCCTATAGGAGAGGTGGTCTCGTTTGTCTGAACAGCGCTGCCCGGTTTGATAAGTGGAATCACGCTGCCGTGCGTTAGGCCGCCGCGGACTCGGCAGGCACTCTGTCAAAGAACTGGTCCGGCGTCATTCCCCCAAGGCTCGAATGGGGCCGTCCGGCATTGTAAAACTCGAAGTACCGCCCGAGTCCAGTTCTGGCTTCCGGGACCGATTCGTAGGCTCTCAGATACACCTCCTCGTACTTGACGCTCTTCCACAGCCGTTCGACGAACACATTATCCTTCCAGCTTCCCTTCCCGTCCATGCTGATCTGGATCCCATTGGCTTTCAGCAGGCCGGTGAAGGCGTCACCTGTGAACTGGCTTCCCTGATCTGTGTTGAATATCTCCGGCGCGCCGTGGCGTCCCAGGGATTCTTCGAGCGCCTCCACGCAGAAGTCTGTGTCCATTGTGACCGATACCCGCCAGGCCAGCACCTTGCGGCTATGCCAGTCCATCACTGCGGCTAGGTACACGAACCCCCTGGCCATCGGAATGTACGTGATATCCATTGCCCACACCTGGTTGGGCCTGCTCACCTCAAGCCCGCGCAGCAGGTACGGATACACCGTATGGTCGGGCCGTCGCCGGCTGGTGTTGGGCTTGCGGTACAGCGCCTCGATGCCCATCCGCCGCATCAGTGTGGCGATGTGTCTACGCCCGGAGGAGAGTCCCTCCTGGCGGAGCAGGCCTCGCATCATCCTACTGCCTGCAAACGGATACTCAAGGTGCAGCTCATCGATGCGGCGCATCAGTCCGAGACCGGCTTCGCCCACCGGCCGTGGCCGGTAGTAGATGCTCCCGCGGCTGATGCCCACTGCCTTTGCCTGGCGGGCGAGAGGCAGCTTGTGATCGCGGTCGATCATCGCCTTGCGCCCGGCAATCCCGCCTTCGTGAGCGCGGACTCTAAAAAATCGTTCTCCAACGCAAGCTCACCGATCTTGGCGTGAAGGACCTTCATATCTACCGGCTTTTCAGCCTGCCCTGTCCCGGCGCCAAATAACTGCGCCGCCCGATCCAGCAACTGGGTCTTCCACTGCGTGATCTGGTTCGGGTGCACATCGAACTGGCTTGCCAGCTCCGAAAGTGTCCGGTCGCCGCGCACTGCGGCAAGAGCCACCTTCGCCTTGAACTCTGCCGAGTGGTTACGGCGGGGTCGTCTGCTCATCTCTCGCTCCTGTCTCCGAGAGCACTATCATGCCCTCAATCAGGCAGCGATTCCACTTATCCCCCTGTTCAGATTTCCGGAGCCACTTCTAGGCATCGATGAGTTGCTGAATGCGAGCGATGAACATGTGATCAACGTGTTTCATAGGCTAAATGCATTTGGCCTAAGACTGAACCCCCAAGAACTCAGGCATGGGAAGTATCTAGGGGAAAAATACAAAGGTATCTTCAGGTCAGTCGTGATTGATGCAGCTCAGCGTTGGCAGGTGCTTTGGGAGCGTCACAAAGTCGTTTCAGTCCGTGGCCGGCTAAGAATGGCGGATGATCAGCTTGTGGCAGAAATGTTTGGAGTCTTGCTAGATGGCGTGTCTGATGGCGGACAGCCCAATATCAACAGACTATATGATAGGTACGACGGAGGCATGCCGGAAGGTACGTCAGAGCGTTTGGATCGCATAATCGAGTTCGTGTTCAGTCATTTCATGGAGGTCTTGACGCCCAGGCTTAAAGGGTCCCCACATTTCCTAATGCTCTTCGCTGCAACCGCGCACGCACTCATTGGTATTCCGAATGGCGATATGGGTCGAGGTGGCAACCCGAACCTACCTACTCGAAGTAACAACGCCCTAACCGACGCGGAGATTGTCCTGCAGAACCTCACAAGACTGGGGGGCATTCTCAAGCTCAAAGCGGATGATGTGCCGCGGACATTCTTCGAATTCCGCGTCGCTTCAGCCGGCACGACCCATCGTATGAAAAGCCGCAGCCAAAGGTTCATCACATTCTATAAGGCGTTACTGCAAGGCGTTACTGCCGGAGTTGCTATGATGGCTTCCGCTGCAAGCGTGAGTCAAGCATATGAAGAGTTCGAAGCTGAGACTCAGGCACTAGCAGTTCGATTCCAATCGCCGATGCCTACATCTCCCCCATTCTCTGTTTCATGCCCGCCACTGCACGAAGACTCCCGATTGATGTTGGTTGTCCTACTGCAAAATGCGTGGGCGCGCTTCTGCGAAGATCTCCTTGTGTCGTCGGTATTCGGCAGTGGACCAACGCTAGGAGGAAAGCATCTATCTGAAATCGCCATCCCTCCAGAATCGGCTAGCACGATAAGCCACTTTCGAAAGCTCAAGGGGGAAGTGGCTCATGAGTTACCGTGGCAAAATGATTATCCGATATGGCACAATCCTGAGTATGTTGTGCGTCTCTCGGATCGGCTGAAGCCAGACAACGACTATGAAATCCAGTCGGGCCTTGGGGCTTCGGTTGAAGTGAGGAATCTCAACACAGTGCGAAACTATATTGTTCACGGCAGCAATGAATCGGCATATAGGAATTTGCTGGTCAGATATGGGACTGCCAACCTATCCGTACCTCAATTTCTGATGGTAGACACGGGCTCAGGCGTGAGTGTATTTGAGGAATGGATCAAGGATCTCCTGAGGGCGGCACGAAATGGTGCCCTATAACACTACCGAGTTTCGCCTGGGAACCTTGTCGAAACGAATCGAGGCATTGTGGATATGACTGGGTCTAGCGCGATTCGTTCGGTACATCCATATCCAGCTAAGATGGCGCCAGCGATCGCATACGATGTTCTTCAAGAGTACCAAAAGCCCTTGCGGGTGCTCGACCCTATGGCTGGTTCTGGAACAACCCTTCAGGTCGGCAGAGCTTGTGGACACAACGTGATCGGATACGATATTGACCCCCTTGCAGTCCTAGTCGCCCGAACGAATTGCTCGGACCTCAATCCATCGGAATTGATTCAGATCGCGCGTCGGGTAGCAGACGTAGCGAGAGATCGATCCCCTGAATTGTCGGAGGACGCGTCCTTTCCAAGAGGTTCCGACAAAGAGACTCGGGATTTCGTGAACTTCTGGTTCGACCCAACGAATCGTCGTGAACTTGTGGGTTTGACCGAAGTCATTCGGAAGATCCGTACCGGCGCTGAAATGAAAAGAGCCCTATGGACCGTCCTATCCGGAACGATAATAACGAAGAAGATTGGAGTGTCCTTAGCGGCGGATGTTTCACACAGCCGACCACACAGGATCTATAAGAATGCACCGGTGACAGCCATCGACGCATTCTTGCGACGAGCAACATGGGTCGCGAAAACGCTCAGCACCGCGCCAGGTGTAGACAGGACGCTGTCTGTGGCGGTGCGTCGGTGCAACGCGAAGAAACTACCCCTGCCTGCGGAGTCCATAGACGTGGTTGTGACTTCGCCTCCCTACGTGAGCGCTATTGATTACCTTCGTGGTCACCGGCTTTCGCTGGTCTGGCTCGGTTACACGCTTGCCCAAGTCCGATCTGTAAATGCTCCTCCAGCGAAAAGGGCGGCATCGAAAACTATTAAGCAAATCGCGGCTGCCTCGATCAGCACTCCAGCCCAAGCTAGATCTGTTGACAATGTAATTGAGAGATACGTTGCCGATATGAGCGCGGTTGTCAAAGAAATCGCGCGCACTCTGGTCCCAGGTGGGACTGCTGTCATGGTTGTTGGTTGCCCATCCATGAAGGGTATCCGCGTTGACACGGCAGGCATATTTAGACTTCTAGCTTCATCCATGGGGCTTGCATTCGCTGGTGAATCAATCCGGCATATACCGGATACGAAACGCTACTTACCACCGCCCAGCTACGTTTTAACCCACATTTCCCATATCAACTCTGCAGGGTGTGCCGTAATCAGCAACAGAACTACCTGATGTAGCCGAATAGTAAAGCACCGTGGTTATCATGAGTGCTAGACTGGTCGTGATCTACTACGTTAGCTCTTGATAACGTACCCACTCTGGAGGCACCCGATGGGTGAAAGCACCAACTCCCGCGCCACGCTCCGTTTCGACCGACGTATACGGTTGGAGTTTCTCGGCGCTACCATCACCTCGGACGCTGGGCTGCTGGCCTGCCGCGAGTTGGACGATGCGTTGGGAATGACGGAGACGGCGAATGAGTGTCTGCAGGAGAGTCGGGGCGGTCGCAACGTGCAGCACCGATTGGTGGGCCTTCTCAGACAGTCGGTGTACACTCGTCTGGCGGGCTACGAGGATACCAACGACGCTGAACGGTTGGCCGACGATCCGACAATGCGTGTGATCGTTGGACGGCGAGGTGGTCCTGAAAGACCGGCCGCCAGCACCAACACCATGAGCCGGTTCGAGACCGAGGTGCTTACCCAAGATAGCAACGTGGATGGGTTGGGTCGCCTGAACGCTGCGTGGGTGGATCGGGCGATGAGGCACACGGCGCACCGGCGGGTGATCTTGGACATGGACAGTTCGGAGAGTCCGGTACATGGAGAACAGGAGGGAGCGTCGTACAACGGTCACTTTGGGAGCATGTGCTATCACCCTTTGTTCGTGTTCAACCAGTTCGGTGACTGCGAGGGCGCTATGTTGCGTGCGGGGAACGTACATAGCGCGCACAGGTGGCGTGATGTATTGGATCCGATCCTGTCCCGCTACGGGGCGAGAGGAGTGCGCCGGTACTTTCGGGCGGACGCCGCATTCGCCAAGCCGAACATCTATGAGTACCTGGAGGAGCGGCGCGTCTTCTACGCAATACGGCTGCCGAGCAACAAAGTGCTGCAATACGAGATCGCTCCCTTGCTGATACGACCTGTGGGGAGGCCGCCGAGACGTCCAGTGATCCTATACGACGACTTCTGGTATCGTGCTGAGAGTTGGGACCGCGCTCGGCGGGTGGTGGCGAAGGTGGAGTGGCATAGGGGAGAGCTGTTCCCTCGGGTGGGCTTCATCGTCACGAACATGACGGCTGGCCCCGAAGGAGTGGTGCGATTCTACAATGGTCGTGGGACAGCCGAGCAGTGGATCAAGGAAGGGAAGTACGCGCTGAACTGGACTCGGCTGTCGTGCCATCGGTTCGTGGCCAACCGGGTGCGACTGTCTCTGTTCGTCCTGGCGTACAACCTTGGGAACTTCCTTCGGCGGCTGTGTCTGCCCAAGGCGGTCAAGCACTGGTCGCTGCGGAGCGTGCAGGTTAAGCTGATCAAGATGGGAGGCCGTCTGGTGCGGCACTCCCGGCGATTGATCTTTCAGTTGTCCGAGGTGTCGGTTCCTCGACGGTTGTTCCAGGAAGTATTGGATCGTATCGGCCGGTTATCGCCGGCGCCAAGCTGAGGGAGGGTACAACCACGATCTTGCCAAGAGGGAGAGCGCTCCAGGGAGTCGGCTTGTCTTCAATGCGCTTTCACCCCATTGGCGGGGGCCCGAAGACGACAAAGATGGACAAGAACCATGGTTCACGGCAAGAAACCCATCCCTTATTGGATAGACCGGAGATTGACTGGCCTTGCAGGACCCGAATCTCATGCCATCATCTAGTTTGGGCTGCCCATTGAGCCTGAAGACTCCCAATATGGGAAATACCGGTTTAAATACCTCGCCCTTGAGCAAACGCTTGTCTCAGGAATCGATACTGGTGTTTGTGAAACAGGGATGATGCCGATCCGGCATTCGGCAGGGAATCGAGGCTGGATCAGGGTCATTGCTGATTGGCACGTATAATAACAAGCAAACCTGTCGAACCATACGAGCGGCACCATGCCGCAGCCTTTAGGCTGCGGTGTACACATCCCCTTCCGGCTTGATAGAGCGACTCGAATCCCCTTTGGCGGGCCGAACGGTATAAAACTGCCAAGTTCGCAACGCACGGGCCCCGGCTTATCCGGAGGGATAGCCTTCCAGTCGATGTGTGCCGTATTCTGTAGGTATCTCCGCGTCACGGGACCGGCGCCTCGCTCTCGTCTGCTGCTAGGACGCCATCTGTGGGAGGATACATCTTGCGGCTGACACCTCTTCTAGCGATACTTGCCGTTGGGGGCTTGGCGCTTTCCTGCACCGGAAGCTCCGCGCCTCCCCTTGACGCTAACCCTGATCGCTCCCCCAGCCCAGCAGAGACCGCCACCCCCTCAAACGAGCAACCCACTACTCGGCTAGCTACGCCCAGCCCGTCTCCTGGCAACCCTGCTGTAGGTGGAGGCGGAGCCAAGTACGGCGGCATCCTGGTGCTGGCCAACAGAGGCGACCCTCCCGCTGGCTTTGACACGCTCCGCACCAGCAGCATCGCCCTCCACCACGTCGCCGGTGCCATATTTGGGCCTGGAAACCTGGTCATGCGCTGCCGTGAAAACATGTACCTGGTATGCCCCTACCTCGCCACAAGCTGGGTGACAAACCCCGGTTTCACCGAATGGACATTTACCATCCGGGACAACGTGTACTGGCATGACGGGACTCCCTTTACCGCCGAGGACGCCAGGTTCTGGTTTGAGCTGGCCCACTTCGGAGCTCAAGTGGGAGACAGGGTTCGTGCTCCGGCATACTTCAAAGGCGAGCTGGGCGACGTTGAAATGGTGGAGACCCTGGAGCACAACAGGCTGCGAATCACCTTCCGCCATCGCAACCCCTATTTCCTCGACGTTCTTGCCAACCCCCGATTCAAGATAGCTCACCCCAGCCAGCTCCTGCAGCCGCGCATAGAGCGAGGAGAGATGAGCGTCAGCCCCTTGGATATCGGGCTCGTCGGCCTGGGGCCGTTCGCACTGGAGAGATACGAAAGGGGAAGTGTGGTCCGCGTGCGCCGGTCCGCCCGGTATTGGGAGGAGGCCGTGGACGGTTCAACCCTTCCCTATTTGGAAGGCATCGATTATGTGGTCATGCCTGATCCGTTTGCCATGGACGTAGCCTTTCGCACCGGGCGGCTGGATGGAGGCGCACGCGGCCAGGGGCACTACCTCACCTCCGAGCGAAAGCAGGGCTACGTCCGAGACCTTGGGGAAAATGTCCTCTTCGCCGAAATGGAGGGCGGCAACTTCCGCCTCGCGTTCAATCTCCTGAAATCGGGCCCCTGGCAGGACGCGCGAGTCCGCAGGGCAATGGCACTCTGGATCGATAAGCGGGCGGCAATTCCATCAGCGCTGGGCGGGTTCGGCTGGACATCTCAGGACCTTGGGCCGGCCAACATCCCCATTCCCAGACAGTTCATCAACTGGCCAAAGTTTGACGCGGGCCCGCTGGAGCAGAAGCGAACAGAGGCCACCCGCCTCATGGCGGAAGCCGGGTACGCGGATGGCTTTTCCATGGGGCATCTCTGCCGTGCTCTGAACACCGCGCCCTGCGAATTCCTCAAAGCCCAGCTCGCCGGCCTTGGCATCGACCTCCGGCTGCGTATAGTGGACGAGGGAGAGTGGAATAGAGCGCGGGTAAGCCTGGACTACGACAGCCAGCAGGGCCGTCTCACTCCCTCGCCAATACCGGAGGGCACGGAAGCAGTCTACGGGCGCTATAGCGGCAATCCTGATGCCTACGCCAAACATGAGGACCCCCAAGTGGACAAACTATACCGTCGCTTGAGAGACACCCTCACCTTCAACCGGCGGATCGAGCTCTGGCGGGAGATCGAGAGGTATCTGTTTGTGGAGCAGACCTACGTCATACCCATCGCCGAATCCATCAACGTGGTGCCGTACCGCAGCTATGTCAAAGGTCTTGTTATCCCAACGGAAGACGGCCACACTCACACGGACTTCTCCACGGTGTGGATAGACAAATAGACAAGAGGAAGGGAGCGGGGTTAGTGGAGTGCCTGGATAGCTCCTCGGAAGTGTAGGACCTCAGCCTCAGTGACATGCGTAGATACACAACCTGGAGGCTCGCCCTCATCGTCCCAACCGTTCTCGCTGCCTCCATCCTGGTCTTTGTTGTCATGCGGGTGCTGCCAGGTGACATCGTCCTGGTCATCCTGAGCGGATCGGGAGAGTCTGCCGTCAGCCCCGAGGCACGGGAAGCGCTACGGGAAGAGCTCGGCCTGAACGACCCCCTGCCCGTCCAGTATGGCCGGTGGCTGTGGAGCATGGTGAGCGGCGAGTTCGGTGGCCGCTCCTTGGAGAGCAGGGAGCCCATCCGCTCCATTATCGGCCGGCAGCTACCGGTAACCCTTCTGCTCGCCGGCTACACCATTCTGCTGTCCACCTTCGTCTCGCTGCCCCTCGGCGTTCTTGCCGCTGTCCGCCGCAACCGGTGGCCGGACTACGTTGTCCGTGTGGCAACCCTCGGTGGCCTGGCTCTCCCGAACCTCTGGGTTGCCCTGCTGGTTATCCTGGGCCTTCTGCTCCTCTTTGGCTGGTCTCCACCCATCATCTACACCACGCCTTGGTCCAACCCATGGAACCACCTGCAGATGATAGCCTGGCCTGCCCTGATTCTGGCCTGGGAATACAGCTCCAACCTTGTTCGAGTAACCCGTTCCAGCATGCTGGAGGCCCTTGGCCAGCCCTACATCACCACGGCCCGGGGCAAGGGGTTACCCGAAAGCATCGTCGTCCTGCGGCACGCTTTGCGCAACGCGCTGATCCCCGCCGTCACCATGCTCGGCCTACAGTTCGGCAGCCTGCTCAGCGGAGCACTCATCCTGGAGACCATCTTCGGATTGCCCGGCATCGGCAGGGGCCTCGTCCATGCGGCTCTGGCCCGAGACTACCCAGTCATCCAGAGCGTTGCTTCGCTGCTAGTGTTTCTGTCGCTGGGCGTCAATCTGGTCGTGGATACCATCTACGCGCGTATCGACCCCCGTATCTCCCACGCCACCTGACGCATGTCCGTCCATAAGCTCCCACACGACGAAGAGTACGTATGAAACATCACCATCGCGGAGCACACCCTACCCGTGCCTCTTACGCCGAACTGCTCACGGAGGCCTTTGGCGGTATCCGGGTCTTTGTGCAGACCAGGCCGCTGGCCGCACTCGCCATGGCGACGCTCCTATTGCTAGTCACTATGGCCCTCCTGGCGGATGTCGTCGCCACGCATGATCCGCTTGCTCAGAGCGTCGCCCAGCGTCTGAGGCCGCCGGGATCGGACCATTACTTCGGAACGGACGGCTTCGGGCGGGACGTCTTCAGCCGCGTGGTCCATGGATCGCGGGTGTCACTGTACGTGGGGTTGCTTGCGGTCAGCATGGCGGCCGTCGCTGGGATTGCGGTTGGAGCGTTCTCCGCCTACTGGGGAGGCACGTTCGATCTTGTAATCCAGAGGGTGATGGATGTCCTGCTGGGCTTCCCCTTCCTCGTACTGGCCCTGATCATGGTTGTCGCTCTGGGGACATCACCAACCTCGGTCGCTATCGCAATCGCCCTGGCGCAAGCCCCGCAGGTCGCCCGTCTTTCGAGAGCAAGCGTTCTTTCCATAAAGGGAGAGTCGTACGTGGAGGCGGCCAGAGCCATCGGGGCAGGTTCCTACCGGATCATCTGGAGACATCTCTTGCCCAACAGTTTCCCCCCGGTGCTGGCTCAGGTGACGGGGTATCTTGGGGCCGCCGTCGTGGCGGAGACCGCTCTGAGCTTTCTCGGCCTGGGCGTGCCCCCACCCTTTCCCTCATGGGGCAGGATGCTTCAGGAGGGAGTGCGCTACTATTTTGAGGCTGCGCCGTGGGCTACGCTCTTTCCAGGGCTGGCACTGAGTCTCACCGTGCTCAGCTCAGCGTTGCTGGGCGATACGCTCCGTGACCTGCTGGACCCCAGGCATATCTCCTCTCTACGGGTCTACCCTCGGACTTCGAACTCCGGCTCGGTGAGCGAGAGCAACGGCAGCTGAGAACGCTTTCCTTGTTATCGCTATCCAGTATGGTGGCGCATTGGGAACAATATGCAGAACTTTTGAGGTGGCGCTTCAGGTATCAAGCGTTACATAGTGATTGAGCCGACTCCTAGAGCTTCCACCACCGGCGCAACGGGCGCAAGCGTCGCCCAAGGAATTCCTCCAACCTGGCTCGGTGCAGCACTGTCCTGCCACCGCCGCTGGCCTCCTCGTCTATTAACGTAGAGGGCACATCCTCCCAATCAAACTCACGTCTGCCAAAGGCGTCCCGTTGCTCCCATACGATAATCTTATCGCCCTCAATCATCCAACCGTTGGGCACGTCGCCCTCGCCCTTGGCATGGGCCGATACCCTCAGCAAACTATTGAGGCGGGCTTTCACCCGGTCATACCGCTTCTCGGCATAGTCAAACCAGGTTACGGCCTGGCACCAGTCTGGCGGCGTTCCGCCTGTGACCTCTGATATGATGCTGCTCAGCACGCCTGACGAGAGCGCCAGCCAATCTTCCCGTAGCCGCTCATCGTCCATGCGATCCATGATCTCTGTCAAGTAACGGCGATAGAGATGTCCCGTTAGCCTACGGCGCATCTCCTGTATCCTGCCCCGCAGTCGCTGACGTAGCTCTTCGTTGTGCGGTGGCAACGCCGTCGTCGTATATATCATCATGCTGCGCTTTACCACCTCGTCGGGGAACGACTGGGGATCCGCATTCATGGAGAGTATGAAACCTGGGTACTCCGCGACGAGAGGCAGCATCTCGTCCTTGATCATATCCTTGCCATGGCGATTAAAGGCGCTGCGCCCGATGTCGTCAAACACCACTGGAAATCTCTTGTAGCCATGTTGCAGCCCACGAAGTTGAGATGTAGTAAAGCTCCGTTTATCTACAGTGTGAGCATAGCCGAACATAGAGGTCATCAGCGTATCCACAAGCTCGCTCTTACCACCGTTGGACTTACCGAAAAGTATCGCAAAGGAGGGATACCGGATTACATCGCTATCCTGCAACAACGCCAGAGAGCGCATCTCACAGATGAACGGCGAGAAGTACAACCAAGCCATTAGGGTAAAGTAGTCGTGCTGGAGGCGCGCCACATCTCCCTCAAATGCTCCCTCATAGTTCTTGAAGTAGTCCAGCAGCAGTGTCGCATCCACCCTGACTGATTCGTTATCCCATTCCAGCGGAAACCGCTCGCCCGACAGCAGAGCTGAACGGTTCGTCCTATCAAGGGAGAAATAGCGGCTGTCCACCTCCTCAGCTGACTTGACGAGGCGTATACGGCTTATTACCTTCTTTATCTCAGGCGTAATCCGTTGCTTGCCGTTGTGAATCGCGGGAATAGCTGCGGAAATTCTCGGTCCTATTACCGCTACAACCTTTTCTACGCGTGCTACCTGGGCCAGCACTGTTACTTCCATTTCCTCAGCCAGGAGTGGCTCAATAACGAGTGTGGCCGACGCGTCGGCCATTACTGGAGTTTCCGAGATTTCAATCTCCGCGTTGGATATCCTATCTTCAGGTAACGGGATCTCATCAGAGGCCAAGTCTCTTATCTCATCGAACATTCGGTTGTAGTGAAGCCACGCCTTCTCATCATCATCAAATTTGAGTATGGTCTCTTGCTGATTCCCTGAAAAAGCACGCTCGGACAGGTTGGCGGAGCCGATGATTACACGCGTGCGTCCGTCGGGGTTCGATAGCAGATACAGCTTTGCGTGAGCGATGTACTTTCTGAGGACGCGGAAGTGTGCCCGGCCCGCGTGCACTTTTTCTAGAATATATACATGTCGCTCATCTTTCAGCCCCATGATCGCAGCGCGCGTATCCCCAACAACCACCTTCTGGAACGCCAGGATGTCTTTTATATCACGCAATATGCTCTCATATCCAAATACGCACTCAAATTCTGTGAACGAATACTTGTCCAGCATCTTAATGATGGCGCTGACGCTGACGGAATATGTCAAAACACGCAGGCTGTCGTAACCGTCGAATAGATCCCAGTTGAACTTCTGCTCGTTTAAGAACCTGGCGCTCACTACACGAAGCCCAGCGCCGTCATCCAAACCAAGCTCGGTTTGGGTCTCATGTATTTTGTCAGATTCCCCAAACAGCCCGCTAACTGTCATAGCTCTGTATAGCCATCAACCAAGGTTGGATTTATCGTATGAGGCGTGTAGAAGACCATCAAGGCGGTCCATGGTAATCTCCATCACGTAACGGCCATGTACACCGTGTGGTGGCACAGAAACCGCTCGCACGCATTATACAATCGCTTGCACTAGTGGCGCACACGTGACTCGAACCAGAGTCTAACTTCCCCTTCTGACTGACCCCGGGGGTAGGGCCAGAACCGAGTACGCCCGACGTGTCGGGGTGGGCGGGCCTAAACAAACCATTGCGGCACTAACCACCCTGTAAGGTGTAGAAGTCTCCCCCTATCCTACCGCTCTATCGGAAACCCCTCGGCGTTCCCCCACTCGACAGATAAGCCGGTATCAAGAGGATCGAACTTTACGGAACAGTGGCTCCGATATATCTTTGAGGGCTTTTGATGCTTGCAATATTTCGATCCCAAGAAGCTTGCCATCTCGATCGTATTCTAGACTCACTCCAGGATATACCTCCTCCACCACTTCCTCCTCACCTTCCCTCGCCAAATAAAGGACATCCGCCTCCTCGTCATAGCTAACTCTCAGCGTCATAAGAAACCCACCTTCCCATCTGAATCCTACGCTCCGCCTGCCCTTCTCGTATTGGATGAATCGTAACTAAGCGTATTTCATCACCCGAACGTGTATAAACCAAGGCTATATCGCGAGTCACACCCTGAAACTGCATCCGTTTCAAGGCGACGTACATTCCGGTAGCTGTATCTCTGTAGTACGCATCTGCCTCATTGTACACTGCTTCAGGAAGGCCATCCGGTATTCTTCGAAGAACCATGCGCTCTTTCAAGTGGTCCGCATAACGAAAGCTCGGCACAATTCGCTCCTACCGCTCTATCGGAAACCCCTCGGCATTCCCCCACTCGCCGAAGGATGCATCATAGTTCGCCGTCCTGTCGTATCCCAGCAGCCTCATGGTGAACACCCCGTGCGCCGCACGGATGCCCCCCTGTCAGTAGGTGTACACCCGCTTCTCCGGCGTTATTCCCCTCTCCTCCAGCATCGCCCATATCTCCTCGGCGGGCTTGAACCTGCCCGTGCCGTCCGCCTCCACCACGTTGGTCCACTCCAGGTGCACGCACCCAGGAATATGGCCTCTGTTCTTGTTGCCCCGGCTGGTCTCCCCCGTGTACTCCCCCGGCGACCGCACGTCCCAGATCACCGTCCCCTCCTGCCCTATCGCCGACTTCAGCTCATCGCCCGTGACCATCAGCGATGAGTTCGGCCTCGGCGTGAACGTCCCAGGCGTCACCGATGGCACCGAATCCGTCACCGCCCTGCCCTCCGCCAGCCAGCTCTTCCAGCCGCCGTTCAGCACCTTCACATTGGTGTGCCCGTAGTAGTTGAGCACCCACCACAGCCGCGCCGCCCACGGTGCGTTCCTACCCTCGTACGCGATCACCAGCGTGTCATCCCCTATACCCAGCGCCCCCATGAGCTCCCCTATCCTCTCCTCCGGCATCACGTACACGCTATTATCTGGGTCTTTCACATAGTGGTCGTCGCCTACGCTCACCGCGCCCGGGATATGGGCACGCAGGTAGGCATCCGGTGGATCGCAGTCCACAACACGAATACTCGGGTCGGAGAGATGCTCCGCTAGCCACGCCGTCTCCGCCAGCAGTTCGGCACGCGCATACCCCTGTGTGGTCATGGACTCACCTCCATCCGAAGCTCTTCCTACATCCACAAGCCCATCCTAGCTATCGTCTCCCACTCCTGTCAACGAAAGCCCTGCCTCCGAATCCAATCGCCTGACACACCATACTCCCACCCGAACGTCAGCATATCCCCTTTGACTTCCCCAACCCATTCCTGCTAACGTTCCACAGCACCCGCAACAAAGAACGCGCTGGGGGAGTCCAGAGGGGGAACCCCCTCTGGCAGAGGGCCTGGGGGCCTGTCCTGAGCTTGCCGAAGGGATGTGCCCCCAGTAAAACTACTTTACGGGCGGGTGGGTGGGTAAAACTATGGTTGACATGGACACCATCGTCTCCCTGGCCAAACGCCGGGGATTCGTCTTCCAGTCCTCTGAGATCTACGGCGGCCTCGCCTCCACCTACGACTACGGCCCCTTGGGCGTGGAGCTGAAGCGCAACATCAAGGACGCCTGGTGGCGCACCTTCGTCCACCAGCGTGACGACGTCGTTGGCTTCGATGCCGCCATCCTCATGCATCCCCAGGTCTGGATCGCTTCCGGCCACGCCGCCGGCTTCACCGACCCCCTGGTCGAGTGTAAGCTCTGCCACCACCGTTTCCGCGCCGACCAGCTATCTGAAACAACTCACGGAGGTGACGCCATTATCAAGGCAGGTGATGCGACTGCACCCGACGTCTGCCCAGACTGCGGCGGTGAGCTCACCGAGCCCCGCCAGTTCAGCCTCATGTTCAAGACCTTCCTCGGCCCCATTGAGGACGAGGCCTCCCAGACCTACCTCCGCCCGGAGACCGCCCAGGGCATCTTCGTCAACTTTCAGAACGTCCTCAACGCCACCCGCCGCAAGCTCCCATTCGGCATCGCTCAGATCGGCAAGTCCTTCCGCAATGAGATCACCGTCGGCAATTTCATCTTCCGCACCCGCGAGTTTGAGCAGATGGAGCTTGAGTTCTTCGTGGTCCCCGGCACCGACGAGGAGTGGCACCGCCGCTGGATCGACGACTGCCTCCGCTTCTTCACCGATCTCGGCATCCCCCAGGACCACCTCCGCGTCCGCCCTCACGATTCCGAAGAGCTCTCCCACTATTCCAAGGCCACGTCGGACATCGAGTACGCCTTCCCCTGGGGCTGGGGCGAAATCCAGGGCATCGCCAACCGCACCGACTTCGACCTCAAGGCCCACGCCCAGCACAGCGGCGCACGCCTGGACTACTTCGACGAGGAGTCGCAGGAGCATATCGTCCCCTACGTTGTCGAGCCCGCCGCCGGCGTCGACCGTATCCTCCTGACCTTCCTCATAGACGCCTACCGTGAGGAGGAGGCACCCACCTCCCAGGGCAAGACGGAGAAGCGCGTCCTTCTTAAGCTCCATCCCATCCTGGCTCCGGTCAAGGTGGCCATTCTCCCCCTCTCCCGCAATGAGCGCCTGGTTCCCAAGGCCCGCGAGGTCTACGATCTGTGCCGCTCAGCGGGATTCGTGACCCAGTACGACGACGCCCAGAGCATCGGACGCCGCTACCGCCGCCAGGATGAGATCGGCACGCCCCTCTGCGTTACGATCGACTTCGACACCATCGACGCCGACAACGCCGTCACCATCCGTGACCGAGATACCATGGCCCAGGTCCGTGTCCCCCTTCCGGACCTCCTCGCTTCCCTTCATGAACGCCTGTTTTCATAAGCAATCCACTCGTGGTGACCTCCTCACTTCCTCACTCTGAGTATGTCGAGGTATCACTTTGAGGCGCCCACGTATGTGGGCGAGGAGCCACCACCTTGTGTGTGGCTATGTTGTACCCATTGACACCTGCCCTCTTTCTGTGTATAATTACTGTGCTATTAAATGGTGCGAGTGCGAGGTGGGCCATGCGTATGACGGTTGAGTTATCAGAGAATTTGGTGGAGGATGTGATGAGCTTGTCCGGTGCAAGGAGCAAGAAGGATGCTTTGCGTGTGGCTTTGGAGGACTATGTCTCCCGCAAGTGCATTGACACATTGTTGGCGCTCCCCGGCACTATGGAGATTGACTACGTTAGGCCTGAGATGGAGGAGGCGGAGCTTGCTGAGCTCCGCCCCTTTCTGAGCGGGTCTGAGGAGGCCACCGCCGTTGAGGACACACCCCTACCTGGGCAGGCTAGAGTTGCAGAGCGTCGCGGGCGTTATCGTTGATACGTCGGTCTGGGTAGACTACATTCGGGGCCGGGATCAGGGCCTTCGGGAGGCGGTCGGCACCCTGATTTACCGCGCCCAGGCCTACCTCTGCGGCGTGGTCCTTGCGGAGCTCTCCTCCGGCGCTAGGACCGCCCGCGACCGCGACCGTATCGACAGTGCCTTCAAGGGCCTGCCCTACCTGGAGCTCTCCCGCCCTACGTGGGCCCACGCTGGTAGCCTCTCCGCCGCTCTCCGTGCCCAGGGCATAACCCTCCCACTGCCTGACCTCCTCATCGCCACCCTCGCCCTGGAGCACGGCTACGCCGTCTTCACCCGCGACGCCCATTCCCAGCGCGTCCCCCGCCTCCAACTCTACCAGCCTTCTCCCACCCGCTCGCCCTGAGCCCTTCCTCCGTTCGTGGTGAGCTTGCCGAACCATCGAAGGGTCCTCTCAAACCGCCCACGGTCCGATACAATGCCTGGACCCCATTTTCAGGAGGTGTCCCGTGGGTCTGGACATTGGCATTATCTCTATCAATTACCTGGAACGCCCCCGTGGCAGAGCTTATGAGTTCGCGTGGGAGCTTGCTGTTGAGGCTAGTGCCTTCGGGTATATGCACGGCGAGGGGAACAACTGGGAAGCCTTCACCCAGCGTCAGGTGCTTCATATGCTGGATGACTTCGCCGAAAGGCAGAAGCTTGACGCGTCTGCCAAGGCTGAGATCCTGGCCTGGGTAAAGTCGCTACCTTGGGACGGCTGGGAGGATAACTTATCCCCGCAGGACACCACTGACGACAGCGACTACAACCCAGTCCTCGACCACGACCAGGAGAGAGATGGGGGCCTCATAGAGCTTCACTTCAACTGGTAAACAGGTCTCATCCCTTCTTCCCAATTGCTCATTTCTAGCAGTAGATTCGGGTACAGAATCGTAGGTGGACCAAGTTCACATCCCATGATAAGCTCGTGGCAATTGTTCATAGCAAGATGCCGCGATGTCATATCCAAGCAACAGGGAAATCGAGTTGCCGCTGCTCAGAGTAATTGCTGATGCAGGAGGTGAAGTAATTACCGCCAACCGAGAGGTCTATAGGCAAGTGGCTGCTTACTTCCCACAGCTTACACCTGAAGAATTAGTCCGGCGGAACCGAGCCTCTAACACCGTTTGGGAAAACTGTGTCCAATGGGTGCGTCTTAGGCTTGCTCAAAAAGGCCAACTGGCTGATTGGCGAGAAGTTCGTCGTCAAGGGATCTGGAGAATAACTGATGAAGGACGGCAGCGTTTAGAAAAAGAGTGGGTTGCCTTCCATCAACGCCTGTCCAGCACCCCAACAACGCCAGCAAATACGTCTACACAAAGCGAACCTGGGACGCCGGAAGATCGACGGCTCCACACTGTTATTCAGAGCCAGCTACAAGAAATTGGTGCTACTCTTGGTAAGTTCTCCACTACTGAATATCGGGAGATGATTTATCGATATGACGTTGTGTGGAAAGACTCTGAGCATATTCCGCGTGTTACACATTGTTTTGAAGTCCAACACAGAGGAAACGTTGTTGAAGCCTTAGCCAAGTTGAAACACGCCCTAGATATTTGGGGATCCCGGCTTTTCATAGTGATAACCGGTGAGAAGGACAGGCAAAAGGTACGTCAACTTTTAGCCCCTTATCTCGCTGGTGTGTTTCACGAGATAGCGACATCTATTACCGTGTTAACTTACCGTGTTAACTCCCGAAGAAGTGGCGGGCCTTCACTCAACTTTTACTGAACATCGTGACATGATCAGATCATTTGTAGGCCGGTAGTCTCCTCCTCTAACCCTCCCCGCCATCCTCCCCTACCCCATCCCACCCGCCTCTGCTATCCTACCTCTGAGTCACCATACCGAGGGGACCATGCCCACGACGAGAACCTGTCCTGTCCGATGATGCTTAGCTTTGCGAGACTCGCGATAGCTCCGCTCGCCGAGCGTATCGGAGAGCCTGCCGAAAGGGCCTGCCCTGAGCCTGCCGAAGGGATCGGGTTCGTTTCCTGGATTTCTTCCTTCCCTCAGCTAGGACCCAGCTTTGCCGACTAGACATAATGTTGAAACGAATCCGCAGCGGAGGCCCGAGGTTGTTTCCCCGAAAAAAGTTTTCCGCCAGCTAGGGGTCAGCTACAATGAGTTGACGTAACATGGAAACAACTCCCCTGATCTCCGCACGCACCGGGAAAGAGGGTAGAGCAGGGGCACTTGTAGGGGCGATTCACCAATCGCCCTGAGCCTCCGCACATCTTCACATCACAGCCCACTATGCTTATGAACCCAACAATAGATCGCACCCCCCAGAAACGTGGGTGCAGGGCGCGCCCTGCATGAAACTCCTCCACTTCGCTGACCTCCACATCGGCGTCGAGAACTACGGTCGCACCGACCCCGACACCGGCCTCTCCACGCGCCTCCTCGACTTCCTCGCCACCTTCGACGAGATGGTCGACTTCGCCATCCACACCCCCGTCGACGCCGTCCTCTTCGCCGGCGACGCCTACAAGTCCCGTGACCCCTCTCAGACCCACCAGCGCGAGTTCGCCCGGCGCATCGCCCGCCTCGCCGCCGCTGGCATCCCGCTCTACCTGGTCGTCGGCAACCATGATCTCCCCTCCATCCCGGGCCGCGCCACCGCTGTGGAGATATTCCCTACCCTCGCCGTGGAGCGCGTCACCGTCGCCGACCGCATCCAGACCACCGTTATCACCACCCGCTCCGGCCCATTGCAGGTCGTCGGCCTCCCCTGGGTCCGCCGCGGTGCCTTTCTCGCCAAAGAGGAGACCCGCAACCTCACCATGGACGAGATCAACAAGCGCCTTGAGAAGCGACTCACCAGCACCCTCACCTGGGAGCTCCAGCGGCTGGACCCCGCCCTCCCCGCGGTCCTGGTCGGCCACGTCACCCTCACCGGCGCCACCGTCGGCTCTGAGCGCTCCATGATGCTGGGCCGTGACCACGTCCTCCTCCTCTCCACCGTCGCCAGCCCTCTCCTGGACTACGTCGCCCTGGGCCACGTCCACAAGCACCAGACCCTCTCCCACAGCTCCATCGTGAGCCCGTCGAACCGACCCCTCGTCGCCTACGCGGGCAGCCTCCAGCGCGTCGACTTCTCAGAAGAGGCCGAGCAGAAGGGATTCTGCGTGATCGACATCGACCCTGACAGACCCCAGGGCAGCCGACTCGTCGGCTTCGACTTCCACCCCGTCCAGGCGCGGCCCTTCCTCACCATCGATGTCGAGGTCCGCCCCCAGGATGACGACCCCACCGACCGTGTCCTCCAGGCCATCGCCTCCAAGCATATCCATGGCGCCATCGTTCGCGTGCGTATCCAGCTCCCGGAGGAGTCGGAAGCACGCCTCAACGATGCCACCATCCGAGACGCTCTGACCGACGCCCATTTCATCGCCGGCATTCAGCGTGATGTCACCCGCTCCCGGCGCACCCGGCTCTCCTCGGAGGCCAGCCAGGGCCTCGGTCCGCGGGAGGCCCTTCGCCTCTACCTGGACTCCCGCAGCACCGACCCCCAGCGCGCCGACCTGCTTCTCGCCGCCGCCGATTCCCTCATGCGAGAGGAGCTTGGCGAAGAGCCGTAGACCCATCACTTTCGCCCCGGAAGGACTGTACCCTTTGGCACGTTCCCGCATCTTATTGGTACAATACCCACAACCAAGTTGGGAGTACGGACACAGTCCGAGGGTGGGCTGGGTGGGAAAAACCAGGATCGCCGTGATGCTAACGAGCCTGAGCCTGTTGAAACAAAGCAAGAGTTTACGATCTGACAAAAGATTGAAAAGTGCCTGCGACGCTAGAGCGCATTTGGTCAATTAACTCAACTAACTTTGAGGACCCTATGGACACCACCACACAGCCCCGGACAAACCCACGGCGAATCCTTGGCCGGTACGCCATTACGCTCGGTCTTGTCGTGCTCCTGGTTGGGGCCCTGGGCCTGGTCTACTCCGCCAGCCAGGGAGATGGGAACGCGACGAATCTCGATACCGCTGACCTGGACCCTGCCCCGGACTTCACCACAAGCCTCTACTCCGGCGGCACCGGCCAGTTCATCCTCTCCGACCAGCAGGGGCACCCCGTTGTCCTCAACTTCTGGGGCTCTTGGTGCCCGCCCTGCCGCGCTGAGTTCCCTGCCCTCCAGAGTGCCTTTGACCAGTACAAAGAACAGGGGCTCGTGCTCTTCGGCGCCGATGTCCAGGATACCGAGGCCGACGCCAGGGAGTTCATTGACGAGCAGGGCACAACCTTCTTCACCGGCCCTGACCTGGATGGCCAGATCACCATCGACTACGGAGTCCTGAACTTCCCCACTACCTTCTTTATCACCCGTGATGGTAAGATTTATCGGAAGTGGATCAGCCTGATAGACGACAAGAACCTCACCGAGATCATTGAGGAGTTGCTGAAGGTGTAAGCCACCCGGGGCCATGCCGCTCCCACCGGCTACCCGAGTTGGCCCGCCGGCCCGCATGAGCCCCTCAGACCTGTTTATCCTGGTCGCTCGTTGGCTTCACGCCCTTGCTGCTGTGGCCTGGGTCGGAGGTGGCATCTTCTATCTCCTGGCCCTGCGGCCCGCCTTGAGAAACCATAAATACGAGAACGCCGTGAATCAGCTTATAGCGCAAGAGTTCAAGAACGTCGTGGACATAGCTCTCTGGATGCTCGTCGTCACCGGTGCCGTCCTGTTCCTGAACCGGGTCACCTCGCAATACGCCACATCGGCCTACGGTGTTGTCCTCGCAGTAAAGATCGCCCTTGCCGTGTGGATGGTCTACTTGGTGCGGTTCCGCCAGCGTGGGGGTGCCAGCTCCCTTTCGGACCAGGATGCAGCAGGCGGCCGCCCGGTCCTGGGCAGGCTACGGGCAGCTTTTTCCGCCACCTACCTGCTCCTCATTCTCGGAGTGACCATCTTCTTCCTCTCAGACCTCTTGCGGGAGCTGTTCGAAAGGGAGATACTTAATAGCTAGACAACGGCCTCTCTGGCGAAGACAACCCACCTTGCGAGGAAGTTCATGCGACGCGACCTGATGGACATTCTGGCCTGCCCCGTGTGCAAGGGCCCTCTGGAGCTTCGAGTACAGGAAGAGGAGGGAGACGAGATCATACAGGGCATCCTCCACTGCAACCAGTGCCAGGAAGACTATCCCATCGTTGACTCTATTCCCAACCTGCTCCCGCCGAGTCTACGCTCCTAGAGAGCAGGCGTCTGCCGAACAGAGGCAATATCAGGCGGAGGGCCCCACGGGAGCACACCGTCCGTGCCCTCCACACTCTCCAGAAGCTCTGCCACCGTCCGCAGCAGTACCGGATGCACCTGCCCTGGTGCAATCTCCGCCAGGGGCACCAGCACGAAGGCCCGCTCCGCCATCCTGGGATGAGGAATGGTGAGCTCCGGACTGCTGACAACCCGGTCGCCATACAGGAGGATATCGATATCCAGGACTCGCGGCCCGTATCGGAAGGTGGGCTTACGCCCAACCTCTCGCTCCACCTCCGTGGCAATGGCCAGCAGCTCCTTCGGAGTCAGTCCCGTCTTTGCCTCACACGCCAAATTCAAGAACGGCGGCTGCTGCAAATAACCCAACGGCTCCGTCACGTACATGGATGATACTCGTGTCACCTCAACGGCACGCGCCAGAAGACGTGTACCCTTTTCTAGGTGCCGTTCACGCTCACCCAGGTTACTCCCCAGGCTCAGGTAGACGGTTACTGAACTCGACATCCTCTATCCCTCGGCAGGCTCATGCCACCCTCGTACCACGGCGTCTGCCATGCGAGCCACCCGCACTATTGCCCGAACGTCGTGCACCCGAATGATGTCGGCGCCGTTGGCGATGGACAAGGCCACCGTGGCCGCCGTCCCCTCCAGCCGTTCGTCTACCGGCAAATTGAGCACCTGCCCAATGAACGACTTACGAGAGGTCCCGATGAGCAGCGGATAGCCCAGCTCCTTGATCTCTCCTAATCCACGAAGTATCTGCAGATTATCCTGCGGTGTCTTGGCAAATCCTATTCCAGGATCCAGGATGATCATCTCCTCCGATACGCCTGCGTTCAGAGCCTTGCCAACGCTGTTTTTCAGGCTAGCCACTACGTCAGAGACAACATCCTTGTAGTGAGTACCCTGCTGGTTATGCACCAAAATGATTGGCACTCGGTACGCAGTGGCAACCTCTGCCAAACTCGGGTCACGCTTCAGCCCCCAGATATCGTTGAGCATTCCAGCGCCCCCCTCCAGCGCCCGCCGGGCCACGCCACTCTTGTACGTATCAATGCTCACGGGCACCGTTACCTGTGTCACCAGGCGCTCCAGGACAGGTATCACACGGCGCAGCTCCTCCTCCTCAGAGACTGGTGTGTACCGGGGATGCCCCGCAACGGCTCGCGTAGACTCACCCCCCACATCGATGATATCTGCGCCCTCCTCCTCAAACCGGCGCGCCTGGTCCACCGCGGCCCGAACATCGTCTCCAACGCCATCGCCCGAGAATGAGTCCGGGCTCACGTTCACTACCCCCATGAGATAGGTGCGCGCTCCCCATGCGAAACGACGGCCGCGGGAAACCAAGGTAGCCAAGTCCTCTTCCTCTGAAGGCTGCATCCCTAAACCCCTCATCATTCTATCATTCCCTTCTTCCAGCCCTATGTCCCAAGCTCCTGCTTTGGAGGTTTACTTGCCAGTTTTAGAAAAATCTGCTAGCATCTCGGCTCAGCGGGAAATTCTATTCCTCGTCAGTATTATTTCCATTATTCCGAGGATACTATGGCTGTTGAAAAGAAGATCAAAGAGAGGTTGGCTGAACTTCACCAGCTTAGAGACCAGGCGGGGAAGGGCGGCGGCAAAGAACGAATTAAACAGCAGCATGACAAGGGAAAGCTTACGGCCCGTGAGCGCATAGACCTGCTGCTGGACAAAGATAGTTTCGAAGAGCTAGACCCCTTCGTCACCCACTGGTCGCGCGACCTGGATATTGAGGAAGAACGCTATCACGGTGATGCCGTAGTCACTGGCTATGGCAAGGTCCATAACCGCCTTGTTTACGTCTACGCACAGGACTTCACTGTCTTCGGTGGCTCCCTGTCCGAGGTTGTTGCTGAGAAGATCTGCAAGGTGATGGACCAGGCCATGAAGAACGGCGCCCCCATCGTTGGCCTCAACGATTCCGGCGGCGCACGCATTCAAGAAGGTGTAGTCAGTCTGGCAGGGTACGGCGAAATATTTCTCCGCAACACCCTGGCCTCCGGGGTGGTCCCCCAGATCTCGGTCATCCTGGGACCCTGTGCAGGCGGTGCCGTCTACTCGCCAGGCATCACAGATTTTGTTTTCATGGTCCAGGGAATCGGGCAGATGTACATAACGGGCCCGGATGTGATCAAGGCCGCCACAGGCGAAGATGTGACCCACGAAGAGCTCGGCGGCGCCAACAGCCACGCAGTTCACAGTGGTGTAGCACACTTTAGCCATGGCTCTGAGACCGAATGCCTTGAAGAGGTACGACGCCTCCTCAGTTTCCTACCTCAGAACAACATGGAAGACCCCCCTACCACCCCCTCCTACGATGACCCGAGCCGCACCGATGAGCTCCTTCAGACCATCGTCCCAGACGACCCCATGAAGCCCTACGATATGCGAGAGATCATAGCCCGCATTGTGGATCAGGGTGATTTCATAGAGGTTCATCGCCTCTTTGCCCAGAACATCATCGTAGGCTTCGCCAGATTCAGCGGCCGTCCCGTCGGCATCGTCGCCCAGGAGCCCGCCTTCCTAGCCGGTGTCCTGGACATTGACGCCTCGGACAAGGCGGCCCGCTTCGTCCGCTTCTGCGACGCCTTCAACATCCCTGTCCTCAGCCTCGTCGATGTGCCCGGCTTCCTCCCCGGCGCCGATCAGGAGCACGGCGGGATCATCCGCCACGGTGCCAAGCTCCTCTACGCCTACGCAGAAGCCACCGTGCCCAAGATCACTATCGTCATACGCAAGGCCTACGGCGGTGCCTACGTAGTCATGGGCAGCAAACATCTCCGGGCGGATATCAACTTCGCCTGGCCCACTGGCGAGATAGCCGTCATGGGCCACGATGGCGCGGTGAACATCATCTACCGAAACGAAATCGCCAAATCGTCTAACCCTGAAGAGACCCGTGCACGCCTGAGCAAAGAGTACCGCCAGCGCTGGGCCAATCCGTACATCGCTGCGGAGCGCGGCTATATCGATGACGTGATCGACCCCGCGGAGACGCGGCCCCGTATTATCAGGGCTTTGGAGATGCTTGAGAACAAGCGAGATACCTTACCCCCCAAGAAGCACGGCAACATCCCCCTGTGACCTATACGCCATGCATGACGACCAGAAAGACCGAGACGAGTCCTCCTCGCTCATGGCCACCGTAGCCGCCATCGTCGAATCGGTGCTGGCGCGTCAGGGTGTCAGTCTCACCACGCCAAAACCCAGCGCCTGGAAAGCCGCCCACCGAAGCGACATGGCACGGACTCAGACGGGTGTCTCCATGGAATGGGGCCGCCTGGGTCTGTGACTTTCACCCCCTTTCTCACCCGTTGTAGCGCCCACCTCCTTCCGCTATAATCCGAAGTGACGGCCCTCGGCGTTGAGACCCGTTCCACGGCCTAGTCAATTTTCGCCGTTTCAATAGATCGGTCCCTTGCTAATGTACATCACCCAGCGCTCAGGAGGAGGGAACAAAATTGGCCGATGCACAGGTCATAGAAGCAGCAAAGGAACACTTTGGACAGGTCGTCAAGGAGCAGTTGGAGCGCGTTGAGCGTCTCAAGAAAGGCCAGAAATGGACTGACTTCGCAGTGATCAAACCCATCGTTATCGGTGTTCTCGGCGGCGATGGCATCGGCCCTAGCATCACCGCGGAGGCCCAGCGGGTACTGGAGTACCTCCTGAAAGAGCACGTCGATAGCGGCAAGATTGAGTTCCGGGTCATCGATGGCCTCACCATTGAGAATAGGGCACAACACATGAAAGCCATCCCGGACGATGTCCTCAAGGAGATCAAGCAGTGCCATGTAACTCTCAAGGGCCCCACCCACACTCCTGAGAGAGGTGACGGGTGGCCCAACATTGAGAGCGCAAATGTGGCCATGCGGAAGGCCCTGGACCTCTTCGCCAACGTCCGCCCCGTGCGGTTACCCAGTGAACAGGTTGACTGGACCTTCTTCCGGGAGAACACAGAGGACTTGTACGCCGTGGGAAGCCAGGGAATCAACGTCACCGATGACCTGGCCATCGACTTCCGGGTCATCACGACACAGGGTTCGGAGCGCATCATAGACGCCGCCTTCGCCCATGCCAAGCGCACCGGCAAAACCAATGTCACCATTGTCACCAAAGCGAACATCATCAAGACCACAGACGGTAAGTTCTTGGACGTCGCCAAGATGGTCGCAGCCAGGTATCCCGGTATCTCTTGGGAAGGTTGGTACATTGATATCATGACCGCCAAGCTCCTTGACCTAGCGCGCCGCAGCGACTTCCAGGTGCTGGCCCTTCCCAATCTCTACGGCGATATCCTCACCGACGAGGCAGCCCAGATCCAAGGGGGAGTAGGCACCGCCGGCAGCGCTAATATCGGGAAAGAGTACGCCATGTTTGAGGCCATCCACGGCTCTGCCCCGCGCATGGTAAAGGAAAACCGAGCTCAATTTGCAGATCCAAGCTCCGTCATGCGTGCCGGTGCCATGCTCCTTGAACACATCGGCTTCCAGGAGTTGGGAGACAGGCTCCACAAGGCCCTGGATGTCTGTGGCCAGCACGAACGGAAGGTAGTGTTGACCGGCCGTAGCACCGGGGGCTCCAGCAAGGAGTTCGGTGACTATCTCATGGAAACCGTGGAAGACCCTGATCTCATCTCCCGTTGGGAAACCTACCTGAACGTCTAGCCAATGCCAGCATTTTGCCTGCACACACCTAAGGAGTAGAACGCGGATGCGCAGAAAGGTTACCGTTGTTGGCGCAGGTCAGGTTGGAGGCACCACCGCCCAGCTCATCTTCCAGCGCGGGTATGCGGATGTGGTGCTAACGGACATCATCGAGGGCCTTCCGCAGGGAAAGGCCCTCGATATATTGGAATCCGGTCCCATCATCGGCTCCGATGCCCACATCGTCGGTACCAACGGCTACCAGGAGACAGCCGACTCCGACGTCGTCGTGATCACCTCGGGAATCGCTCGCAAGCCGGGCATGAGCCGTGACGACCTCCTGTTCACCAACATGGAGATCATCGGGGCAGTCACCACAGAGGTCGTCCACTACTCTCCCAACTGCATCATCATCACGGTAACCAACCCACTGGACGCCATGGCCCAGCACGCCTACCAGGTCAGTGGCTTCTCCAAGAGCCGCGTCATCGGCCAGTCGGGAATCCTGGACACTGCCCGATTTCGCACCTTCCTCGCCCAGGAACTGCATGTATCCGTCCGGGACGTGCAGGCATACGTCCTGGGCGGCCACGGTGACACTATGGTCCCGCTGGTCCACTACACCACCGTCGGTGGCGTGCCCATCAGCGAGCTCCTGCCCAAGGAGGACTTGGAGCGCATCGTCCAGCGCACCAGAGACGGCGGTGGCGAGATCGTCTCCTTTCTCAAAACCGGAAGCGCCTACTCCGCGCCGGCGGCCGCCACCGCCGAGATGGTAGATGCTATCCTGTTGGACCAGCACCGTATCCTCCCCTGTGCCGCATACCTGGAGGGTGAGTACGGCATCAACGGCCTCTTCATCGGTGTGCCGGTGAAGCTGGACGCCGGGGGTATCCAGGAAATCCTCCAGGTCGCTCTCTCTCCGGACGAAGAGGCAGCTCTCAAGAAGTCTGCCGACGCCGTCCAGGAGCTGATCGATACCATGCGCAAATCCAGGGTGTAACGCAGCAACCGACACCGAAGGGCGTTCCTCTGAGACGTGGAAACAGCATGGCCGAGCCGGTCGTCATTGTAGACTATGACTCTCAATGGCCCCTCCTGTACGAGCGGGAGAAGACGCGCATCCTTGCCACCACTGGCCACCTCATCTCGACCGTCGAACACGTGGGGAGCACCGCGATACCGGGACTCGGAGCCAAGCCAATTATCGACATCATAGCGGGCGGGGAGCGCCTCACCGATGCCGAGCAGTGCATCCCCCTGCTTCAGAGCATCGGCTACGAATATGTCCACTATTCCATAGCCGGTATCCCGGAGAGGCGGTATTTCGATAAGGATGCTCAGGGGAGACACACGTACCACCTCCATATGGTTGAGATCACCAGCGATTTCTGGAGGCGACACATCCTATTCCGTGACTACCTGCGCACCCATCCGGAGGTTGCACAGGCATACTACGAGCTGAAAGTGGCGCTGGCCATACGGTTCAGAGACGACCGGAATGCTTACACTGAGGCCAAGACCGCGTTCATCCGGTCGATAGAGGCCAAGGCAAGCGCCGCAGGCACGCCCAGTTCATGACGCCACCGCTGGCTATAGCATAGGCGGCCACTGCCACCTCCTATCCCTTAGAGAGCGGAACGGGAGTAGATCATGCGCTATCCCTGGGCCAACACCCTCCTCCTGGTGCTCATCGTTGCCCAGGCGGTTACAGGCCTCTTTGGCCTGGTCTCCGGAAGCAGCGACCGGGCCGTTTACCTCCAGGCCCACCGCATCGCCGCCTACGCTACCCTGGCACTATTGCTGTGGAAGGGCCGCATAGTCGTGCACGCCTTACGCAGTCCAAGGCGTATGGCCCCAATAAGATGGCTCTGGGTACTGAACGCCCTCCTCCTGATCACCGTCCTGGCCTTGGGAGTAGCCTGGGCCCTCTGGGGCCCCTTCTACTTCCTTGGATTCAGCGGTATGAGCTGGCATGTCTACCTGGGGGTGGCACTGGTCCCCCTCATGGTGTACCACGCCATCATGCAGGTCTCCCGCTTCCCCCTTCGTTACTGGGTTGAGCGACGCTCAGCCCTCCGACTCCTGGGTCTTTCAGCGATCGGCCTTCTTCTCTGGAGGGTCACCGAATGGAGTACCGACGCCCTTGCATTCACCGGAGCCAAGCGCAGGTTCACCGGCTCCTACCTGAGAGGAACTCAACCCGGCAACAGCTTCCCCACCGTCTCCTGGCTCAACGACCGCCCGCAGTCCATTGATCCATCAACCTGGACATTGCAGATCGAAGGACATGCTCGCCAGCCCTTCAGCCTATCCTACGACTGGCTGGCTGAACGCGAAGAGACCCTTGAGGCAACCCTGGACTGCACCGGAGGCTGGTACACCACCCAGACCTGGGAGGGGGTCTCCATGGCAAAGCTCCTGGACATGGCGGGGGTAGGGCCGGATGCCTCCAGTATTACCGTGACATCGGTCACAGGCTACTACCGGAGGTTCTCCTTAGACGAGGCGAGGCACTACATCCTGGCGACCCGGGTGGGTGGCCAGACTCTCACCCACGGCACGGCTTCCCCACACGGCTGGTGGCCGTGGGCCATCGGGGCTACAACTGGGTGAAGTGGGTGACCGTCATCCGCGTCAACGACACTAGCAAATATTGGCAGCCGCCTCTGCCGCTGCAATGAGAGTGCGTCCCTTCCTCCCTTGATGGGGGAAGGGAGTGCCCTGTCCGATGATGCCTTGTTCATCGAGACTCTCGATAGCCCTGGTGATCCGGGGCGTATCGGAGAGCACAGCCGAATGAGTAGGATGGGGATGCCGTCCCTAGCCCGTTCACGTATTCAGCGAAGCGATGAACTCCTCAGCCTCACGCCGCGAACGGAGTTCGATGACCGACGCATGGTGCGGAATCTCCTTGATCCCCTGCCTTGTGCGTGTGGCCTGACGTCGCCAACTGGTCATCTGATAGAGCAAGATCGAGTCCCGGCTTAGGAACGCCCTCCGCCATGACTCGCGGTTGGCGCCCCACATGGTCTCGTGGCTCCAGGCCCTCCTTACGGTCCGCTTCAAGAGCCACCAGAAGACTACCCTGAAGGGTGGACGGAGCCACACCACGGTATCGGCCATGGGAAGAATGACATCCCGAACCTGGCTATAGTTTCCGTCGCATACCCAACCCTGCCTGAGACCCTCTAGCGTAGCGACGACATCGGCACGGAACCGATCCAGCGACTTCTCAATCCAGTTTGGGAGCCAGAAGAGGGCGTCGAGCTCGACTACCGGTATGTCGATGCGTTCGGCGATCAAACGGGCGATAGTGGACTTGCCGGAGCCTGTAGGCCCGTATACCACGATACGGCACCCAATCCCGCTCATCTTCCGCCCCTGACCGCGACTAGACTTTCGCCACTTCGGCGACCTTCTCCTCCACCTCTCGCACTGAAACGATGTGTCGCTCCAGCCCCATCTCCTTAGAGGTGAAGCCCAGCGCCAGGCCCACAAGCTGGGGTAGGTGCAGGATGGGCATGTGGATCCTGATGCCGCTCTGGGCGGACGCCTTGGGCTGGAAGCCATCCAGGTTCAGGTGGCACAGCGGACACGGCGTCACCATGGCATCGGCGCCCAGGCTCTGGGCCTCTGAGGTGTGCTTGGCCACCATGGCCACGGAGTTCCTCTCGTTGATGGTGAGGATAGGAAATCCGCAGCAGCGGGTCTTTCCTGAGAAATCCACCACTTCAGCTCCCACCGCCTCTATCAAAGCCTCCAGGGAGTCCCGGCGTCCTGGATGCTGGTCAAACTCCAGTGCCCACGACGGCCGCACGATGTAGCAGCCATAGAAGGGCGCCACCTTTAGCTCCGACAGCTTCTTGACGAACTGCTTCTTCAGCTCCTCAATCCCGATATCCTCAACCAATATCCACAGGAGGTGTTTGATCTCCGCGGTGCCCTGATACTGTAAGCCCTCCTCCTCCAGCGTCTCGTTGACCTGTGCCAGATAGTCGGGGTCGTCTCGCAGCCGCTTGTTAGCCTGACTCATCACCCCCTGGCACGTGGAGCAGATGGTCATGATGGGCAGGCCCATCCGCTCGGCCATGGCGAAGGTCCGCGCATTCAGCGTGTCTCCCAGGCGTTCGTTCTTCTCCTGCAGCACCCCGGCGCCGGTGCAGGAGGCATCGATCATCTCCTCCAGCTCAATCCCAAGTCTCTCACACACCTTTGTGGCAGCCGGATACAACTCCGGACAGCCCCCCCGGGAAACACAACCTGGATAGAAGGCGTACTTCACGTCAGACCCTCCGACTTTCCCGTATAAACGAACCCTCGCAGGATATGGCACGCATAACGAGCAATATCACTTCCCTGCCTCCAGCTTCTTGAAGATGCGACGCACGTTCCTCACCCCAGGAATGGACTTGTGTCGTATTGGCGGCATCTTCCGGTGGCGCAAGGCCCGCAAACCCACCGGTATCATCCCCAGCAACTGAGGCAGACTCAACGGATTGAACATCCCGAAGGTCTTTGGCACCAGACGCAACTCGTCCAGGCGGCCGCTATGCTCCACCAGGTCGCTGAACGCCTCGGTGTGCCGCGCCCCGTAGGTACTATCGAACCCAGCCGCGATGGCCTTGTCACGGAGCACCATGATCCGATCCATGGGCGCAACTCCCTTGGGGCAGACCTGGACGCACTCGTAGCACCGTGTACAGTCCCATATCCCGGCATACTGGTTCAGCTTATTGAGACGTGCCTTGTCCGCGTCGTCCCGCGGGTCACCCAGGAAGCGATAGGCCTTGGCCAACGCCGCCGGTCCCAGGAAGTTGGAGTCCACCTCCAGAACTGTACAGTCGGAGACACAAGCACCGCACATGATGCAGCCCATCACCCCGGTTAGGTGAACCATAGCTGAGTCAGGCGCAACGTACTCGTCTTCCGGTTCCGGCCCCTGGGGTTGAAGCCACGGCTCCACGGCTCGAATCTTGTCCCAGAAGGGCTTCATATCCACCACCAGGTCCTTCACCACCGGCTGGTTGCTCATCGGCTCCACCCGTACCGTGCCGTCGTCGCCCATCACACTGATGAGCTTGGTCTTGCAGGCAAGGGTGGCATGGCCGTTAACCCGCATGGCGCAGGAACCGCAGATGGAGGCGCGGCAGGAGCATCGCAGGGTCAGGCTTTCATCCACCTCCTCCCGGACTTTGATGAGGGAGTCAAGAACGGTGAAGTACTCCTCCACCTCAATGGTGTAGTCCTGGTAGAAGCTCCTGTTTTCCTGGGTTTCAGGATTGTATCGCTTTACCTGCAAGGTTACCTGCATTAGTAGGTCCTCTCTTGCGGCTGCCACTGGGTTATGGTGACCGGAGCGTAGTCGATGCTTGGCCCCTCTGGCGTGGAGTAGACCAGCGTATGCTTCAGCCAGTTCTCGTCGTCCCGGTCCGGCATGTCGGTGCGAAAGTGGGCCCCACGGCTCTCCCGGCGGGCCAGCGCGCTAACACAGATGCTCTCCGCTGTATCCAGAATGAACCCAAGCTCCAGAGTAAAGAGGAGGCTGGTGTTGAATACCTGACTGCTATCCTGGACCGCCAGCAGCCCGTATCGCTCCTTCAGCTCCCGAACCGTCACCAGCGCCGCCTGCATCCCCTCCTCATTGCGGAACACAGCCACGTGCTCATTCATGGCATCACCCACCGCGCGGCGAAGTTTGGCCCAAGTATCCCCGTTGGGCTTCCGGTCCATGAAGGAGCGGATCATCTGCTGGTCAGTAGACACCGCCGATTCTGGAAAAGCTTTCGCAGCCGTCTCCTTGGCAAACGCTGCCGCTGCCGCTCCCGACCGGCGCCCAAAGACGATGGTGTCCAGCAACGAGTTTGCCCCTAGGCGATTGCCACCGTGAACGCTCACGCAGGCGGTCTCACCTGCGCTGTAGAGACCGGGAATAGACGTGGCTCCATAGACATCGGTCTTGATGCCGCCCATGATATAGTGGTTGCCGGGCTGGATGGGGATCGGCTCCTCCGCAAGGTTCACGTTGGCGAAGTCCATGGCCACTTCATTGATATAGCTGAGCTTGGTCTCAATCAGCTCCTTCCCCAGGTGGCGCAGGTCCAACAACACACAGCCGTCCACTCCACGCCCCTCGCTGATCTCTATCTGCTCCGCCCGGGACACCACATCACGGGAGGCCAGCTCCATCATATTAGGAGCATACTTCTCCATAAACCTGTCGCCCTCAGAGTTGAGCAAGTAGGCCCCTTCACCACGGGCCGCTTCAGTGATCAGCACTCCGTTTCCCTTCAGGGTCGTCGGATGGTACTGGATCATCTCCATATCCATCAGGGGCGCCCCCGCCCGGTACGCCAGGGCCAATCCATCGCCCGTGACGATCATACCGTTGGTTGTGGGCTCATAGACCCGGCCGCAGCCGCCGGTGGCCAGGATGACCGCCTTCGCCTTGATCAGATGAAGCTGGCCGGTCATGAGCTCCAGGACCACCACACCACGACACTCCCCATCCATCATCACCAGAGAGATCACGAACCACTCCTCGTAAATGCGGACTCCGGACTTCACTATCTGCTCAAAGAGGACATGAAGCATAGCCTGCCCGGTGATGTCGGCCACGAAGAAGGTCCTCGCCCGCTCCTGCCCACCGAAGCGGCGGGTGCCCAGGCGACCATCTTCGTCTCGATTGAAAATTACTCCCATATGCTCTAGCTCGATGATCGCGTCCCCGGCCTCCCGGCACATAATTTCGATGGCGTCCTGGTCGCCCAGGTAGTCGCTACCTTTGACGGTGGCCAGGGCGTGGTCATCCCATTCGTCACCGCGGCTAGTCAACGCCGCATTGATGCCACCCTGTGCAGCGTTGGAGTGGCTGCGGACAGGGTGAACCTTGGTAATCATCGCCGCGTCAGAGCCGCTGGCTTGGGCGGCTATAGTGGCTCTCATGCCCGCCAGGCCTGCTCCAACTATAAGAACATCGTGCTCGTATACCGCCATGCCACTCCCCTGACTGACTTCGGCTCCGAATATAGCAGAATGTGAAATCTCTTACAAGCCGATTCGAATGCTAATGCCCCGTCCGTTCCAATACCAGCAGCAGAGAGGCGATGCTCTTAGCATCCTTGATCTCTCCACTCTGTATCATACCCATGGCCTCATTCAACGGCACTGTTATCACCTGAATATCCTCATCGAACTCAGGCTGCGCCTCCCCTGGCGTCAGGTCAGTCGCCAGGAAGGCGTGCATCCTCTCGGTACAGAACCCAGGGGTCGTATAGAAGCTGGCAAGAAGCTCTACACGACCGGCCGTGTATCCCGTCTCCTCCAAGAGCTCTCGGCGGGCACAATCCTCTGGACCCTCCCCCATGTCCACGCTACCCGCCGGCACCTCCAGCAGAGTACCCTCTACCGCCTTCCGGTACTGCCTCACCAGGACCACGCCCCCATCCGCATCTACGGGCACTATGGCGACCGAGTCTCCGTGCTCCACAATCTCCCGGGTGGCGTCCCTGCCATTGGCAAGCCGAACCGTGTCCACCCTAAGACCCACCACTCTCCCCTGGTAGATGCGCTTGCTTTCCACTGTCGGCTCAAGTCCTATCTCAGACACCTCCTCTCCTCCTGGAACTCCGGCTAGCAGCATACCCATGTCACTCAGAACGAAGCGAAGAACCTGAAATCCTCGCTCTGCTCATGGTGGCAACAGCTATTGATCAGACTGAGGTCTGAAGGACGCCTCTCATAGCTTCTCACCCCCAGGTTACCGTCGGAACCTCAACCGTGCAAGCGCTACGGCCTAGCTGGCCCACCTGATTTCAAAATCAACCGACACACCCCTTGACATAGATGCATTCCTCTGCTACATATAAGAACATTAGTTCTTTTCAGGAGGTACCAATGCTCATCCGCCACTCTCCCGACTCCTATGAAAAGCTACGCCTGCTTGGAGGCATGGCCACCGACGATGTGCTCTCCAACGAGACAGAGCAACGCTTCAACGTCCGCGGCCATGCACAGCCACGTAACCGCAACCTGCCGGCGGGCGTCTATCGCGCCGCCATGCCCAACCGCAAGTCCATCTCCCTGATGCGGGTCATGTTCACCGACTTTTGTAAGTACGACTGCGCCTATTGCCCCAACAGCACCTGGGTCCCCAGAAAACGATATGCCTTCAAAGTAGACGAGCTGGCAGGGCTCTTCATGCAGCTCTACCAGCGACACACTGTGCAGGGCCTCTTCCTCAGCTCCGGCATCGCCGGAAGCTCGGACAAGACTATGGATAAGCTTCTTGACGTCGTGGAGCTGCTCCGCCACCACCACCGCTTCTCCGGCTACATCCATCTGAAAGTTATGCCTGGCGCCTCCGCTCAGTACGTGGAGGCGGCCTACCGCTTGGGCACCCGGCTCTCCATCAACATAGAGACCCCCACCCAGGAGGGCCTAGAGCGAATCAGTCGAATGAAGGATTTCAATCGGGACATCCTTGACCCCATGAGCGCCATCCATCAAATCACCCAGGAGGATGGTACGGGGGCCTTCGGGCAGGTCACTCAGATGGTCATAGGCGCTGCCGATGAATCAGATTGGCAAATATATCAGCGGATGAATCAGCTCTACACCCAGTGGGACTTCAAGCGCATCTACTATCAGCCCTTCCGCCCGGCGCGCTACACTCCTCTGGAAGAGCACCCACCCACACCCATGCTACGGGCACATCGCCTCTACCAGATGGACTGGCTAAGCAGGATCTATGGATACACCGAGCAGGAGCTTCGACCAGCCTTTGATTCCGACGGATTCCTCTCCTTAGACGCTGACCCAAAGCTGCTGTTGGCTCTGGAGCAGGGGAAAGACGGCCCGGTGGACATCAATAATGCGGACTACCGTCAACTCCTCCGAGTGCCTGGTATTGGCCCCACAGCGGCCAAACGTATAGTCGCCAACAGGCGTCAGCACACTATCAACACCTGGCGAGACCTCCAGGCCATGGGCGTAGTGGCAAAACGGGCCAAGGCCTTTGTGGGTTTTCCTGGGTACCGCCCTGAGCGCTCCAAGCAGATGAGGCTCAACCTGTTCCAAGAGCAGCCTGCAACTCCCCCATCCACAGGACAGACTGCCGGCGGCTGTTCTTCCTGCGTCACGCATGCCTGCGGCGGCTGCCCCATAGCCGGTCTACGCGCTGCCCCCGCGCTTTCTTGAAATCGCGCCTATCGAGAGATCCTCCCCCGCCAGGGGGGAGGACTAAGGCAGAGGGGTAGACGAGTTATCTCCACACGGACTTGGCTAGGAAAATGTCCGGCTTCCCTGGACCATTGGCATCCGGCCTTACTCCCACAATCACGAACCCAAGCCTCTGATAAAACTCGTAGGGGTGGCCACGCAGATTCCTGATTTCGCCAAGCTTCTCCAGAACGTTCGGGTACAACTCTCTCCCCGCAAGCGTCGTCATATTGGCCTCATCATCCGTGCCCACCCAGATGGTGAGACCACCACGTTCTCTCACCCGCTGCTCCAGGTCGGCAACCAGCGTCCGCCCAATCCCCCTCCGCTGCATCTCCTGCAGTACCACCAGCGGGTGCAACTCCCATACCCTCCCCCGGTACTGCCTCATACCACCGATCCATCCCAGTACTCGACCCTTGTCATCGACCGCTACCAGGCTGATCCGGTCCGCCCCGAACGACCTATGCACCTCCTCAAGCGCGCTACCCATGTCGGGCCACGCCTCCGGCCAGTTCTCCCGGAATCCATCAACCAGCAGCGCTGCCGCCTGTCGCACGGCCTCCTCGTCCTTAGCGTACAGATCGATGATTCGCATGTCGCGAACGAGGTGTCGGGGTACCATCACAGGATGCCCCTAGGGCATCTGAAATGGGCTGCTCACATCACGTCCAAGGCCGAGGCGCTGGGTCAAAGTAGCGTAGTAATGCTCCGGCGGGTGCTTACGGAGAAACAACGTCCGATAAGGACTGGCCTCTACAGTCACCCTCGCCCCCCCCTCCAGGGTCCTTCCCACGAAGCCATCGATGTACAGATTGGCCGACCGTGCCGACTCCACAGCCAGCTCCACCCTACTGTCCCGGGGCAGAACCAGCGCATTTCCCAGCCCTAGGTGCCCGGCAACTGGATTCACCAGCATGTCCTGGGACAGGGGATACAGAATGGGGCCTCCAACGGATAACGCGTATCCGGTGCTTCCTGTGGCGGTGGCAACGATCACGGCATCCGCATGGTACTCCGTGAGCAGCGTGCCATCCACTGCCACCTCAATCGACACCATACGCGAACCCCCTCCACTCCCAACTACAACGTCGTTCAGGGCATGATACGGACCCAAGCTTTTAGCCTCGCCCTCACCGTCCGTCGGACGCAGGATACGGGCCTGAATCATCGCCCGCTCCTCTACCCGAGCTTCGTCGCCCATGTACGTTGCTATAGATGTCAGCGCTTCGCTTACCCGTAGCTCCGTCATGAACCCCAGGCGCCCCATGTTGACCCCCAGGATCGGAATGCCGTGAGGCGCGGCAAAGTGAGCGGCCCGCAGGATCGTGCCGTCGCCACCCACCGTGATGAGCAACTCCACACCGGAATCGCCATCGCTTGCCTGCTCCAGATCACTTGTCGAGCGTACCCACGCACCGTCACCCAGCTCCAGTCGCTCAATAAGCCGCTTCACTAGGTCAATTGCCACGGGCACTCGCTGGTTGTAGACAAAGCCAATCCTTCGCTGGGCTGTCATTGCTGGCCTAGGCTACCATTGGCCCTAGGGGGTGTCAACGAAGCTGACGACGGCTATCGTGCTCCTCGCCCTTAGCCAGCAGGAAGCAGTGTAGCGACGGCGCCTTCGGCAACTTCAAGAAGCAGGCCGGGGAAAATCCCCACCACCAGGATACCCAGGGCCGCCAACCCTAGCGCCAGCCGCATGGATACGGAGGAGGAGAGCCCATCCTCCGATTCAGCAGGCATCATGTACATCGTCCTGACCACCCTCAGATAGTAGTAGGCGGAGATCACACTATTGATCACTCCCGCAATCGCCAGCCACACCAGGTCGCTTCCAATGGCGGCATTGAAGAGGTACAGCTTGGCCATGAACCCCGCCGTGGGCGGTAGCCCTATCAACGAGACCATGGAAAAAGCCAGCACCCCCGCAACCACCGGTGCCCTGCGTCCCATACCAGCAAAGGTATCTATGTCATCACTGCCGGTCTTGTTGGTGATGACGATCACGGCGAAGAACGCCGCAAGGTTCGTGGTCGCGTAGGCGCTCAGGTAAAAGAGCACCCCACCTGGACCCAGGGTCTCCTGCTCCGGTGCCCGGGCTGCTATAGCCGCAAGGCCCATAAGCATGTAGCCCGCGTGTGCCACCGTGCTATAGGCCAGCAGCCGCTTGATGTTGTTCTGGACCATCGCTACAAGGTTTCCCACCACCATGGAGAGCACGCTGAGCACCGCAAAGAGCACGCCCCAGTCAACCTCAAGGTCTCCAAACGCGATGTAGAACACCCGAAGGATCACGGCAAACCCCGCTGCTTTGCTCGCCACCGACAGGTAGGCCGTGATAGGCGTCGGTGCCCCCTCATACACGTCCGGGACCCACATCTGGAAGGGCACCATGGATATCTTGAACCCAAACCCCGCGACCATAAACACCACACCTAGGAGCAGTGCATAGCTTCCAAAGGGGAGAGAGCCCCCGGAAACCGCTGCCGCTATCTGGGTTAGCTCGGTGCTGCCGGTGAAGCCGAAAACAAGCGCCATCCCGTAGAGCAAAACCGCGGAGCTCATAGCACTCAGGATCAGAAACTTCATGCCCGCCTCGCTGGAGCGGGCGTCTCTGAGAAACGTGGCCAGGGCAACCAACGGAAGCGCCGTCAGCTCCAGGCTCACGTAGATAGAAACCAACTCTGTCGTGGCCGCCAGTAGGCTCATTCCAGATGCTGAAAAGAGAACCAGCGCATAGAACTCCCCCTGAAACCGTTGAAACTTGGAGGTGTAGTCCACCGAGGCAAGGACAACCAGCAAGACGATACCCAGCACCAGAAACTTGAAGAAGAGCGCAAACTCGTCCACCGCCAGCGTGTTGAAGGCCGCCGATAGATGGCCATCGCTACAGGCCCCCGCTAGCGATCCGGTCAGGGTACCCTCCTTGCAAGCCTGAACCTCCCCCCAGAGTAAAAGGGCCAGGGCGGCTGGCACTAGCAGCCCCACGGAGGCCACCACAACGAGCACCCCCTTCCTGGCCACGACCAGGTCCAGCAACACGATGAGCACAGCTAATCCCGCAAGGGCAATCTCCGGACTCAGCAGGTACAGATCCTCTACCGTCATCCTCGCGTCGCCTCTAGCAGCTTCACAATAGGCTCTATCCCCACGTCGAAGGTGGTCATCAGGGTCGCTGGGTATACCCCAACGGCAACAATGGCCACCAGCAGTATCGCCATGGGTATCGCCTCCACAAAGGTGGCATCACCCACCTGCTCGTGTCTCTCCAGCGATGGGCCAAAGAACACCCGTTGGATCATCCACAGAATATACCCTGCCGCCAGCACAATCCCAATAACGCCAGCAGCCGTGGGAATCTGCCAGACAGGGAACGTGCCCAGGAACACCAGTAGCTCGGCCACAAAACCGCTGAGGCTGGGCAGTCCCAGGGATGCGAGCCCAGCCACCACAAATACCGTCGCCGTGAGCGGCATCCGTGACGCCAGACCGCCAAGGTCCGGGATATAGCGGGTGTGTGTCTTCTCATAGACCTGTCCCACCAGCACAAAGAGCAGGCCCGTAATGGTGCCATGGGTGAACATTTGCATTGCCGCACCATTCAGGCCCACGCCGCTGGTGCTCCCCGCCACTCCCACAACGGAGCTGATCCCCAAAAGCACGAACCCCATATGACTCACGCTACTATAGGCGATGAGGCGCTTCAGGTCGGTCTGACGCAAGGTCACTATGGCTCCATACAAGATGCTAACCACCGCCAGCGTCACTAGAAGCCATCCATAGTCCTGTGTCACCCTTGGAAACATGGCCACACAGATGCGGATCAGGCCATAGCCTCCCATCTTCAGCAGCACACCCGCAAGCATCACACTCACTGCGGTTGGCGCATCGGTGTGCGCATCCGGTAGCCACGTGTGCGCCGGCCACACTGGGAGCTTGATCGCGAAGGCAAGGAAGAACGCGAAGAAAACGGAGACGGCTGGGATCAGCATCTTCCCTGCGTCGATAGCCTTACCTATCTCCATGGGGAGGGCCGTCATGTCAAACGTACCCGTAGAGAAGTAAAGCACCAGGAGCCCCACCAGCATGAAGGCAGATCCAAAGACCGTAAAAATCAGGAACTTCATAGCCGAGTACTCTTTGCGGCCGCTCCCCCAAACGGAGATAAGCATGTACATCGGCAGAAGCTCCAGCTCCCAGAACATGAAGAACAGCACGAAGTCCAGGGCGACGAACACCCCCATCACCGCCGTTTGCAGTATGAGAAGCCAGACGAAATACTCCCGCACCCGCGTACGGATGCTCCAGGATGCGAATACGGCACACAATCCCAGCAGGCCCGTCAGCAGCACCATGGGCGCACTCAATCCGTCCACGCCCAGGTAATAGTGGATGTTAAGGGGTCTTATCCAATCGTATCGCTCGACGAGAGCAAACCGCTGCCCGTACTCCTCAACCAGTCGCAGGCCCTCCATGTCCTGGTAATACATGAAAAAGACCGCTACGGCCAGGACCAGATCGGCCATCACAACCGCAACCGCAAACCCCCTCACCGCTCTCTCTCCTCGAAGGAGGAGGACGATAACCAGGGCGCCAGTCAGCGGTAGAAAAACGGTCGCGCTCAGCAACTCATACTCCTACCCCCAGATAAGGTACGCTCCCAGGATAATAAGAATCCCCACGGAGATAGCCACCCCATAAGCCTGGACCTGGCCGGTCTGCAGCCTCGCAATAGAACGGCCTATGTTCCTACTGAACCAGCCGATGCCGTCAACCGCCCTATCCACAACCTCCCTGTCCACCCAATCGATAGCGCGTACTCCTCCACCATAGAAACCACGCTTGACCACCGCACCCTCGTAGAGGTCATCCAGGTAATACTTGTGGACCAGCAGCTCTCTGAGCGGACGGAGGACTCGGCCCACCGCTGACGGGGATATGACGCCAAACTGGTACATCAGCCCCGCCAAGACGATTCCCGAGAGAACCAAGGCCGTCGATACTCCGGCCAGGGCTAGGCTCGGCTCCTCCACCTCACCACCGAGGAACTCCACAAACCAGTGAACCGGGATAGTCTGCACGTCCACCGTTGGGTTGGCCGCGTAGCCGGCCACCATGGCCGCCACCGCCAGTACCACCAGCGGCAGCACCATGACCACAGGCGATTCCGCAAGATGGCTGCGCGTCTCAGCAGCCCCCGGGTCCTGGCCGGGACTCCCTGCTATCTCCGATGGGCCAACTCCCTCCGCCTCTCGCTGCTCCGCCTCAGCGCCGCCTCTGTACGATCCGTGAAAGGTCATAAACACGACGCGAAATATGTAGAACGAGGTCATAAACACGCCGACTACCCCCATCCAGAACACTGCCTGCTCAACGGTGCCACCATCTCGCCACGCGGAGAGGAGTATCTCGTCTTTGCTCCAGAACCCCGCCAGCGGGAAAAGGCCCGCCAGACTGAGCGAGCCAATGAGAAACGTCCAGTAGGTCCACGGCATCCTTCTACGCAAGCCACCCATGTACCGCATATCGAAGGTTCCGGTGGCGTGATTGACACTCCCCGCGCCCAGGAACAGCAGCGCCTTGAAGAAGGCGTGGGTAAACAGATGAAAGATGGCTACCGCCGGAACGCCGAGACCCAGAGCTAGCATCATGTACCCTAGTTGGCTCACCGTCGAATAGGCCAGCACCCGCTTTATATCGAACATAACCAGCCCCATGGAGGCGGCGAAAACTACCGTGAACCCACCAATCAACGCGACCGTCGCCATCGCCTCCTTTGATGCCTCAAAGAGAGGGAAAAACCGGGCCACAAGGAACACGCCGGCGGCCACCATCGTCGCTGCATGGATCAGGGCGCTCACCGGTGTGGGACCCTCCATCGCATCAGGGAGCCAGGTGTGCAGCGGAAACTGTGCCGATTTCCCGGCGGCGCCTGCGAATATACCCAGGGCCACCCAGGTAATGGCCACGGAACTCAACACCCCGGCTACTGCAATGGCATGGATATCCGAGATCTCAAAGGGGTTGAGGCCTTGCGCAAGGAAAAGTTCCTTCCGGCTGAACAGGTAGATGATGGCCAACAGAAAACCCACATCACCGATGCGTGTCACCAGGAACGCCTTCTTCGCCGCCGCTGCCGCCGCCGGCCTCCGGTACCAGAAGCCGATCAAGAGGTACGAGCATACCCCCACCAACTCCCAGAAGACGTACAGTTGCAGCACGCTTCGCGCTAGGACAACCCCGATCATCGATGCCGTGAACAGGGACATGAAGGCAAAGTATCGGGAGTATCCAGGATCGCCCCGCATGTAGCCCTGCGAGTAGACCTGTACCAGAAGGCTAACCCCAGTGACCACCACCAGCATGATGGCGGTCAGCGGGTCCATGATGATGCCAACACGGACATCCAGATCGCCGATGGTCACCCAGGAGTGCGACGCCCAGCCAATGGGTTCCGAGTGCCCCAGGGTATCGCTTAGCGCTAAGAGTGACAGCGCCGACGCCCCGCCTATGGCAAGGATGGTCACGTAGCCGCTCCAACGGGCGTAGCGGTTCAGGAAAGGGCGGATGACAAGGGCAATGAGAAGAAAAGAGCCCAAGGGAAGGAAGAGTATGGCCCAGGCTATCGGCTCAGATATCATCTTTCCCTATACCGGAGTCTGGGAGCCACTCCATTGACTGATAGCAAGCCAACACTGTCCCGGACATATTAAGCAAGCGTGCTACAGCTTCCTAAGGATCTCGTCGGCAACATGCTCCCGCCCCCTAGGCACCATGATACGAAACGGAACCCTCTCTCCCCAATCAAGAATATCTCCCTCAGGTAGGAGCTTTGTCGGAAGGCCCTCCCCTTCCAGAATCTCCTTCCACATCTCGGCGGTAATGAGGTCCGGAGCCTTCATGTAGTCAACCCACATGGCTGATTCTTACCGACTCATCAGGTTCACTTCGCTCACGTCTATGCTCTCCCGGCTTCGATAGATCGCGATGACAATGGCAAGACCCAGGGCTATCTCCGCCGCGGCCACGGTAATGATGAAAATGGCAAAGACCTGCCCAGTCAACACAAACTGCACTACCTCGTCGCTGGTGGATATCGGTGCTGCCCTCAGTGTATGTGGAACCACGTACCTGGCTATGGCGACCAGGGCAACGTTCACCGCATTGAACATCAGCTCAATGGCCATTAATACCGTAATGGCGTTACGCTTACTCAAAGCTCCGTACAGTCCCAGGCTGAACAGAATGGCGGAAACTATGAGCAGCGATTCCAGCGTCATACGCTTCTCTCCAGCATCACATCTCGCCAGTGGCTATTTCAAAACCCACAAGTGATAGTACAGACTCCGCTTTGTCGGGGCTCCGGCAGGGAGTCCCAGTAGGAAGAGGGCATTCGCTTTTTTGCAACAGCTTGTAGGTAGGCTCATGATTACCGATCCCTGACCAGCGCCAGTGCGCCCATCACCGCGGCCAGCAGCAGAACCGACACCACCTCAAAGGGCAACACCCATTCTCTGAGCAGCAACCCCGCTATCCATTGAGGACTCGTGGCCAGCACCTCCTCAACTTTGGCCATGGTCGCCGCCGGAAGGACATCCTCCAGCAGCACCCAGTTCGTCTTGAGCACCGCGAAGGTAACGGCTGCCAGGGTCAAGCCTGATGCTATGAGCGCAGGCACCTGCAGCTTATTGGAGGGATTCCCGTGCCCCACGTCTCTGGTCAGCAGCACTGCGAATATGATGAGAACAGAGATGGCCCCGGCATAGATCAGCACCTGAACCACGGCCAAGAACTCGGCGCCCAGCATAACAAAGATTCCGGCCACCGCCAGGAAGGTGAGCACCAGGGAAAGGGCCGCCTTGAACAGGTCCTGGATCAGGACCACACCCACCGCCGACACGATGCTGGCGGCCGCCAGCATCCAGAAAACACCGTCCTGGAAACCGACGATAGCGAAAAATCCCAAACTCACCAGAACAAGCCAGCTCAGAAGAAAGGCTCCGATGAGTAGAAACAGGATCACCCTTGGGCACCCTCGTCAGAGGCTGGGCCAACATCGGCCCGTTCCGGAAGATGGAAGGGCCAGTGTTCTCGACCGACTAGCTGCCACGGCGCGGGTGGATCGCGATACGGATTGTACCCACGTTTCTCCAATTGAGGACGGAACCACGTGCTGGGATGTTTTTCGGCGGACCGCAGCCGATCCACGGTGATAACAAGGTCTTCGCGACGGTACTTCCCCTCCTCAAAGCCGCTACCCATAAACAGGGCGTCGTAGGGACAGGCCTCAACACATAGCCCACAGAACATACACCGACCGATATCGATATCGAACACGTCGATGTCGTACAGCCCGCCCTCTTCCGGCTTTTTGTCTCCAGGTTGGGTCACGATCTTGATGATCCCCAGCGGGCAATACTTCGCGCAGCTAGCACACCCCGTACACCGCTCCTCATACCACACAAACTCCTCACCCCTGAAGCGTGGGTGCTGGATCAGCCGCTGCTCCGGGTATCGGACCGTGAACGGCTTGCGAAAAAAGACCCTCATGGTCACCAGCAACCCCTTGAGTACCCCTAACCCGTACATCCTATCTTGCCTCCACTGCTACGGGCGGCACCGCAACCCTGGCATAAGCGCCTGCCTGCTGTCGCCTGAGCACGTAGGAGAATACCACGATCCCTATCACCAGAACCAGAAGATTGATGCCCCCAATGGCCCAAAGCTGGACCGTCGTGGGCTCCTCCCACACCAGCACCTCTATCGCTGTTACAAATATGTTGATAAGACTCAGCGGGAACAGAAACTTCCAGGCAAAGCCCATGATCTGATCGATCCTCAACCGGGGCAGCGTTGCCCGCAACCAGATCATTATGAAGGCAAAGAAAAATACCTTGAGGAGAAACCAGACATGAGAGGGCAGTATAGGCCCCTCCCACCCCTTCAGGAACAGGGTAGCCATAACGCCTGAGGTCGTCAGGATTGCCGCGAACTCGGCGAGCTGGAAAAGCCCGAACTTCATACCGCTATACTCGATGTGATAGCCCGCAATGATCTCGGACTCCGCCTCCACCTGGTCAAAGGGAGACCGATTCAGCTCGGCGGAGCTGCCGGCAATGAAGATAAAGAAGGCCAGGGGTTGAATCAAAATAAACGGCACCCGTTGCTCCGCCACTATATCAACCATAGAGAAGGAGCCTACAAAGAGCAGGATCCCCACAATGGACAAGACTACGGGAACCTCGTAGCTGATAAGCTGGGCCACCGCCCGCATCCCCCCGAACATGGCGTACCGGTTCCCGGACGCCCACCCCGCCATAAATATCGCAAAGGTATTGATCGATGTCACAGCAACTACGAACAGGATCCCCACATTGATGTTGGCGATGAAGGAGTCCGCTCCAAAGGGAAGTACCGCCAGCACCAACAGCACCGGCACCACCATCAGGATGGGCGCAAGATTGAATATCAGGCGGTCCGCCCCCGCCGGAACCAGATCCTCCTTAGTGAGGAGCTTGATGGCATCGGCGATCGGCTGCAAGATACCGAAGGGCCCGGCCCGATTGGGCCCCAGTCGCTGCTGGAATCTGCCCAGCAAACGCCGCTCAACATAGGTGTACAGCGTGGCCAGCACCATGAACACGTTGACCACCAGCAAGACTACACCGAATGCCGCTACCAGGAATGCAACCCATTCCCACCCCGCTGGCAGCAAGCCGTCCCTCAGCGCCTGGCCTTCTGGTGTGCAATGCTCAGCGTTGCCCTCGTTCGCCGCCAGCCAGCAGTACACGCCACGGAAGAGGACGTTCTCCTCCAGTAACGACGCCATTATCTATCAACCTCTCCCATGTTGATATCGATACTGCCCAGCGTCACCACCATGTCCGCCAGCTTCCAGCCTACCAGCATATCCCGAAGAACCGTCAGGTTGATAAAGGATGGAGACCGAATCTTGAACCGGTATGGAGATATGCCGCCATCGCTGACCAGGTAAAACCCCAATTCCCCTTTTGGCGACTCCACGTGGGCATAGGCGTCCCCAACCGGGGGACGCAGCAGAATCGGTGTCTCTGCCTTCACCGGTCCCGGCTCAATCTGCTCCATGCACTGCTCCAGGATGCGAAGGCTCTGGCGCATCTCATCGATGCGTACCTTGTATCTATCGTAGTTGTCACCCTGTACCCCTACCGGCACCTCGAAATCGAGCCGCTCGTACAGCTCATAGGGATCGGCCTTCCGCAGGTCCCACGGGTAGCCGGTTGAGCGAAGCACCGGACCGGTAACCGATGCATTGATGGCATGCTCCGTAGTCAGCATACCCACCCCTTTGGTCCTGACCAGCACGATCTCGTTCTCCGTGAGCAGCTGTTCATATTCGTCGATGTCGTGTGGCATCTCCCGCAAGAACCTCCTGAAGGCAGGCCAAAACTCCTCTGGCGTGTCCTGAAACACGCCGCCAACCCGCATATAGGAAACGGTGATGCGTGCCCCGCACAACATCTCAAACAGGTCAAGGATCTTCTCCCGCTCTCTGAAGCAGTACATCAGCGGCGTGGCGAAGGCACCCAAGTCATTAAGCAGGAAGCCCGTGGCAACCAGGTGACTGGCTATCCGTTGCAGCTCCGCTGCGATAACCCGAAGATATAGACCTCTTTTCGGAACCTGCACCTCCGCCAGCTTCTCACAGGCTAGCACGTACGCCTGGTTATTGGTCATGGATGCCACGTAATCCAGCCGATCGGTCAGCGTGATTACCTGCGTATAGGTCCGCTCCTCGGCCAGCTTCTCGGAGCCGCGGTGCAGGTAACCAAACACCGGCTCCATGTCCAGGATCACTTCGCCATCAAAGGTGACCCGCATCCGAAACACCCCGTGGGTACTGGGATGCTGAGGACCGATGTTGATGGTCACCGGTTCTGTGCGTAAGGGCATAGGTCTTGCCTGTAACGAAGTTCCCTTCAACTTGCTACTCGTGTTTGTTCAGCGGAGACGCACCACGCCCGGCCACCAAAAGCCGACTACCCGGGCGGCTCCAGAAAGTCCTTGCGCAACGGGTGCCCCGGGAACCCTTCCCACAACATCACCCGCTTCAGGTTGTAGTGCCCGCCAAATCGAATGCCCATCAGGTCCCACACCTCTCGCTCCTGAAGATCGGCACCCTGCCAGAGGCTCACCACAGAGGGCACGCAAGGGTCCTCCCGGCCATAGATCTTTGCCTTGAGAGTGAACCTGTGGTTATGAATCATAGAGGTCAGGTGGTAGACCACCTCAAAATACTCCACATAATCCACCGCCGAGACCGAGCTCAGAAAGTTGAACTCCAGCCCCGGCGTCTCCTTCAAGTACCGGCACACCTCCAGGATCGTCTCCGGATCAATCCACAGATACTCGTTCCACCAGCTCTCCACGGCGTCCGGAAGTACGTTACGGACATGGCTGGCCAGCTCCTCCCCGGATAGAGCCCTAGTCATTTATGCTCCTGCGGGTTTTTTGGCCAGGCTGTATGTCTTGATCTTTTCGTGGAGCCGCATGATCCCGTAGAGAAGGGCATCGGGGCGTGGCGGGCATCCGGGCACGTACACATCCACGGGAACGATGTGGTTGACCCCAGGCACCACGCTGTAGCCCTGGTAGTAAGGGCCGCCGCTGGTGGCGCACACCCCCATGGAAATGACCCATTTTGGTTCCGCCATCTGGTCGTAGATTCGCCTGATTGCTGGGGCCATCTTCCACGTCACCGTCCCCGCCACAATCATCAGATCAGCCTGCCGCGGCGAGGCGCGAAACACCTCCATACCGAAGCGGGCAATGTCGAATCTGGACATAGCGCTGGCCATCATCTCAAAGGCGCAGCAGGCCAGGCCAAAGGCTACCGGCCACACAGCAGAGCGCCGGCCCCAGTTCAGCAGTGCATCCACCGAGGTTACCAGAACGTTGCGCTCCATGTCGGAGGGCACCTCGATATCCGGCGCCTCGTAAGCCTCCACCGAACTTGCCTTCAGTGCTTCTATCTCCTGCCCCTCGTGCCTGTCCATGTCATGCGTCGTCGCATATAGTGGCAGAGTAAGCGGAGCCTCCTTATCCATGCCCATAGCCTCCTACTCCCACTCCAGTGCCCGTTTCCTCCAAGCGTACAGCCAACCGACCACGAGGATGAGCACAAAGACCGCCATCTCAATTAGCGCAAACAGGCCCAGCGCTCGAAACTTGATAGCCCAGGGATAGAGAAACACTGTCTCCACATCAAAAATCACGAACAGGAGAGCAAACGTGTAGTACCGAAAGTTGAAGTGACTCCACCGAACCTGGCCAATAGGCTCCATGCCACATTCATAAACACTGCTCTTCACCGGGTTGGGCTTCTTGGGTCGCACCCGCATAAAGGAGAACATCCATGACATGAGAAGCATGCCAACGGGAACGAGGAAAGCAACAATGGCGAGGATGACTATGAGCCCGTAGTGTTGGAAGTAGTCTTGGAGCATAACCTTCCGTCGGGCCTCTCAATACGCATGCCCACTATAGCATAGGGCAAATGCCCGTTCAAGTGAAATCTTACACAAATAGCCTCCCTTGACTTGAGCCTGCGGCGCTGCCAAACTGAATCCCACCCCAACACTCCGTCATTGCCTGCACCGTGCTCATTGACCTCCACACGCACACCTTCCCCCAATCCGACGATAGCTTCATCTCCCTGGCGAACCTCGTCGCCGAGGCCAAGCGCGCTGGCCTGGACGGCCTCTGTGTTACCGAGCACGACAGGTTCTGGGATCCAGCCCGCCTCCAGTCCCTGAGCCGAAATCACGATTTTCTCCTTTTCCCCGGCTGCGAAGTCACCACCGAGGAGGGGCACCTCCTGGTCTTCGGACTGTGCCGATACACCTTTGGAATGCACCGCGCCGCCTTCGTTCGTAGTCTGGTCGACGAGCTGGGTGGGGCCATCATCATCGCCCATCCATACAGGCGCAGGTTCAGAAGGAACGATACCTACAACGCCACCGCCTACAACCGCACACTGGAACAGGCCCTCCAGTCTCCCTACTTCTCCCTTGCTGATGGCATCGAGGTTCTCAATGGCCGTGGGGCGGCAGAGGAGAACGCATTTGCGCTGGAGATAAGCTCTCGCCTGAACCTCAGAGGCACTGGCGCCAGCGATGCCCACGGAGCAGGGGAAGTAGGAAGCTGCGCCACCGAATTCGAGCGCCCCGTCCACACGCTGGAGGCGCTGATCCAAGAACTTAGGGACGGCAGCTTCCGGGCAGTATCGTTACAGGAGCCCACACCAACCCCCGGATAACCTAAGCCCATCCATGAACCCGCGTCTCGGAAGGGCGGATGGGTATGAAAGATTCCCCATTGCAGCCGACGTAATCTTGAGTACAATGTGTTGACAACGGATCAATCACAAGAGTCAAGGCACTGGTCCCCAAGAGGGGCAGCCCCAGATATTCAAGGAGAGGTGAAGCAAGTGGGCGAAATCCTCCGGGTGGAAGACCTGCACAGCTACTTCTTCACCAGGGAAGGCACCGTGAAGGCCGTCAGCGGTGTCAACCTCTCCCTGCGAGAAAACAGCGTCCTCGCCCTGGTCGGAGAGAGTGGCTCCGGCAAAACCGTTACCGCCCTCTCCATACTCGGACTTATCCCCTACCCCGGCAGAATGGTGCAAGGCCGCATCCTCCTAAACGGTGTCGACCTCGCCTCCCTAAGCCAAGAGAAGCTACGAGCCGTCCGGGGTAAGGAGATCGGTATCGTCTTCCAGGACGCCCGCAGCTCCTTGAACCCGGTAATCACCATCGGAACCCAGGTGGAAGAGGTGCTGCTGGCACACTCCGCTGTCTCCAAGCATGAGGCCAGGGGTTGGGCCGAGAGCTTGTTGGTTGAGATGGGCCTTCCCGATGCCGCCCAGGTCCTGGACCGCTACCCCTTTCAGCTCAGTGGCGGCATGTGCCAGCGAGTCATGCTCTCCATAGCCCTAGCCCTGCGACCCAAGGTGCTTATCGCCGACGAGCCGACCTCCAACCTGGATACAACACTCCAGGCGGGAATCCTGGAACGACTGAAGCAGCTCAAAGAGGAATACGGTACCGCCATCCTCCTCATCACCCATGATATGGGGGTGGTTGCCCAGATGGCTGATGAAGTAGCGGTGATGTATGCGGGCCACGTGGTAGAGCAGGCCGATACCAAGCCCCTCTTCAAGCGACCCCATCATCCCTACACGTGGGGCCTCTTCCGCGCACTCCCACGCCTGGATAACGTGCAGCGCAGCCTGGTCGCCATGAGGGGCTCCTTACCGGACATGCTGGACCCACCTGAGCAGTGCCCCTTTATACCCCGCTGTCCCAAGACAACAAGCACGTGCCGCACGCACCCGATGCCTCCCCTTGACGAGGTCGCCAGCGGTCACAAGGTGGCATGCTACAACACCGTCACCTACGACTGGGAAGAGGAAGACCCGTAGCAGCGCCGCCGCACAGCTCCGCCACCAGCGTCTCCAGGGCCAGATCGTCGCGAATCTCCCCCTGCTTTATGGCCAGATCGGTTTCCAAAAGCCTTCGATGCATGGCCACCACCTGCTCCTGTGCATAGCTGCGGGCCTGCCTCTCCGTTCGCCGCAGGACGAAATCGGCCGTGATCCCCACGCGCCTGCCGAGCTCAGCCCGCGGCACTCTCTCTCCCAAGAGCTCCTGCACCAGCAGGATGAGACGCAGCTGCCTTGCCAGCATCGCGATCACATAGGAGACGTCTGCACCGTCCTGAAGCAGACGGCTCAGCTTCTGCAGAGCCATGGAGGCCTCAGAGGCTAGCACAGCGTCTATTGCATCAAAAACGCTGACTTGCCGCGTCTGCCCCACTAGCAGCCTCACCGCCTCCTCCCCTATCTCCTCACCTGTGCTGTACAGCGCCAGCTTCTCAATCTCACCGCTCAGGGCCCACAGGTCTCCGCCAACGTACTCAACGAGCAGCCTGATGGCCTGCCGGTCAATTACCGCTCCGGCAGCGGACACACGTCCGTGGATCCATTCGTTCAACGCCTGGCCCCGTAGCACCGGAAACTCCCGGGCCTCCACCATGGACGCAACCTGCCGCACCAGGGGGTTGTCTCGGCGAAGCGGCCCCTCCACAAAGACCACTACCGTCGTCTCCGGTATCTTGACAAGAATACCTGCCAGGTCGGACCACTCGTCCGCCGCCCGGTTGCGGGACCGGGCCGAGCGGCCCTGACGCTGTTGCCCCCCTCTTGACTCAAAGCGACGGAAGAGCCCCCGCACAACCACAAGGCGACGCTCCGTCAGGAAAGGGGCAACACAGCTCACCTGTAGCAACTGCTCAGTGGTAACCATAGCGCCGTCCAGGGTCGAGGTATTGGTGTCCGCCAGCTCTTCGGGGCCAATCTGCGCTCGAAGCCGACCCAGGAATTCGTGAACTGAAAAGTCGTCCTCTCCGTAGAGAATATAGAGCATGATTTAGCCGACCCCACGTGCCAAATATGGTGGGGAATTTCTCATCATCGGGAGTTTGAGTATATAATAGGTGAAGCCGCAGTGGAAGGATTACGCGCCAGGGATGCACCCAGCTTCGTAAGCACAGTATGAGCATAAGCCAACCCCATACCCTCGTTGCTGAAAAGTATGAGCTTCTTGATATCGTGCGAACCACGGCCCTCGCCACCGTCTACCGAGCACGAGATACAAAGACAAACTCCATAGTAGCTGTCAAGATATTCCGCTCCTATTTCTCTCAGGAGTCGGAGGCTCTTCAGCGCTATACGCAGTTCATTCAGAGCGTCCAATCCCTCCGCCATCCCAACATTGTCGCCGTTCATGGTGTGGAGCGTCATGGGGATAATATCGTACTGGTCATGGACTACGTCCCCTGGCCCACCCTCAAGGACCGCAAGACCGATATCTTACCTATGACCGAGGTACTCCAAGCCCTCCGGCCAGTAGCGGAGGCTATCGATTACGCCCACGGCCAGGGCGTCGTGCATCGGGACATCAAGCCTGGCAATATATTCGTAGACCCAGAGACTGGGCAGGTGAAGCTCTCCGATTTCGGAACAGCAACCCTAGTAGAAGGGGGACACCTCCTCGTCCGTAGCACAGTTAACACCCCATTCCCCAGCTATACTGCCCCGGAGCAGGCCCAAGGCAACCCTCCTCTTCCAGGCAACGACATCTACTCCCTGGGCGCGCTCCTCTACGAGCTCACCACCGGGGGCCTACCCTTCGACGCCCTAAGCCCAGACACCGTCCTGGTCAGGCAGCTTACCACGTTCGCCACTCCGCCATCGGAGCTTGAGCCAGAGCTTCCTGCCGAGTTCGACGCAGTCGTACTCAAGGCCCTCTCCCGGCACCATGAAGACCGCCACGGATCGGCGGCTGAGTTGATGAACGGTGCAGAGCGGGCGGTCCGCACCTTGATACTGGCGGCCCCCACCACCCCAAACAAGCCCACCACTGAAGAGCCTGTCTTGCAACCAGCTTATCTGGAGGACTCACGGATCGTATGCCCCTATTGCGGATCGGGCAACCCGGGAACAGCGCCGCGATGCTTCACCTGCTGGGGATCTCTGACAACCGAGCCCGTGGTCACTAAAGAGGAGGAGCAACGCCTGGTCCGAAGCTATCTGGCGGCTATCAGACGCAGAAAACGCTTGATCTGGGGCACCATCGGAACCGCCTACGCGCTTCTCATCGGGTTGTTCCTCAACAATCTGCTGGACATCAGGCTTCCAACCCCCTCGCCCACTACAACCGTTAGCTCGGTTTCGGCTCCCGGCGAGTGGCGGATGCTCCAGAACAACGAGACCCGTACCGGCGCCATTTCAGGCCCCGCCTTTGTTCCCCAGGGGCGTATAAAGTGGACCTTCAACTCCGACGGCCCGATCTTCTCCACCCCCGCCGTCGCCGAGGGCCGGATCTACCTAGCCACTAACGACCGAAGGATCGTTGCCCTGGATACCGAAACCGGTGGTCTCCTCTGGGAATACCGGGTTACAGGCCCCGTAAACTCCTCTCCCGCCATAGCTGAGAACCTGGTGTACGTGGGCCTTCGGGATGGCGACATCCTTGCCTTGAACAAGAGCTCCGGCGAGTTGGAGTGGACCTATGATGCCGGTGCCGGCATCTACTCCTCCGCCGTGGTCGTGGACGGTGCCCTCTACATCGGCTCAGGGGACAGCAACCTCTATGCCCTGGACGCCGCCACCGGTAAGCTACGGTGGAAACGCGAAACTAACTCCTGGGTCGTCTCTGCCCCCGCCGTATCCCAGGATATCGTCGCGGTGGGTGGCCTGGATGGGGAGCTCTACCTGGTAAATGCCAATAACGGTACGCTGCGGTTTCAGTTCAACACCGGCGGGAGTATCGGCGGCGCGGTGACCGTAGTCGGTGATATCGCGTACGCCCCCAGCGGCCGCGGAGATATCTACGCCATCGAACTGAAAAAACGGGACATCCCCTACCAAAAAGGACTCTGGAAGGCCTGGTTCACTTTCTGGGTATGGGGCATCGCTCCAGAACCACCTCTCCCTCCAGGATTCGTCTGGGTGTACCGTTCTCGGGAGGGTATCACCAAAAGCCTGGCAACCGACGGGGAGCGTGTGTTCGCCGCCTATCTCTCCGGGACGCTCCGGGCCCACGACATCAACAACGGCCGTCCCCTTTGGGAGTTCCCGATGGGGGCACCTCTCCGTTCAGCACCCATTGTCAGTGGCAACACAATCATCCAGGCAGCTACGGATGGCAAGGTGTACGGGGTAGATAGGGCTACGGGCGAGCAACTCTGGGTCATCCCGCTTGAAGGAGAAATCGTCGCCTCTCCCGTGCTTGGCAACGGTGTCCTGTACATTGCATCCGGAAACGGCACACTCTACGCTGTTGAGTAGGTCTTCCTCTTGCTGTTTGGAATCGTCGGGCTGTCCAAAAGTGGTAAGTCAACCGTCTTCAACGCCCTCACCCGGGGCCGGGCCGAGACCACCGCATCCATCCAGGCGTTCGATCAGCCCAACCTTGGCGTAGCCCAAGTCTCTGATCCTCGTCTTGATACCCTGACCGCCATGTTCAGCCCGGAGAGAACCATCCCCGCAGAGATCCATTATACGGATATCCCTGGTGCTGCCGAAACTCCCGGCAAAGGCCACGCCATAGGCGGCCTGTTCCTGAACACTCTCCAGCAAACGGACGCCCTTCTTGTGGTCGCCCGCGCATTCCAGAACCCTTCAGTGCCACACCTGGAAGGGACCATTGACCCGTACCGGGACGCCGCCACCATGCAGTTAGAGTTGGCCTTCTCTGACCTTATAATCCTGGAGCGTCGCGCGCAGCGCCTAGAGAAGGATCTCAAAGGAGCCAAATCCACGGAACGGGACAGAATACAGCGGGAGAGCGCCTTCATCGACCGGCTCAAGGAGGGCCTGGAAGCAAACATTCCAGTACGAGAGCAAAGTCTCTCATCGGAGGAGCAGCGCACCATTGCCACCTACCAGTTCCTCACGGCCAAGCCCCTCCTCATACTGTTCAACATTGACGAAGAGCAGCTTCCCAACGTGGATTCCCTAGAGCAGGAGATGACTTTACGCCTCGACGCCCCGGGTGCAGGGATCGCAACCATGTGCGGCAAGCTGGAAATGGAGCTGGCTCAGATGGACCCAAAAGATGAGTTGGAGTTCAGAACCTCCCTGGACGCTGGAGAGTCCGGCGCAGCCAAAATGGTCCGCCTCTCGTACCATCTCGTTGGTCTCGTCTCCTTCTTTACAACCGGCCCTGACGAAGTAAAGGCCTGGACCATACCCATGGATACACCTGCAGACCAGGCAGCGCGTCGTATCCATTCCGATATGGAACGAGGGTTCATCCGAGCCGAAGTGGTCTCCTATAGCGACCTCAACCGCTGCGGCAGCATCGCCGACGCCCGTCGCCAGGGTCTCCTTAGGGCGGAGGGCCGCACCTACCCCGTCCGGGACGGCGACGTGATCACTTTCCTCTTCAACGTGTAGACGCCCCCTGTCCGGCTCATCCTGAGCCACCCCACCCTACCCCATCCCAGCCAACCCTGCTATTCTTTCTTCAGAAGGCCTGCTTAGCTCGTTCATGCTCAGATTATGGAAGCATGTGACCATAACAACACAATCAACATGCGCTATCTGACGCGGAGCACTGGCCACAGCTACTATTCAAAGCTAAGCCACAGCAAAATAATGAAAAATCCAATCAACCACTCCCCTTCAAATCGAAAAGACAATCAAACAGTCTCCAAACCCCAAGGGCCTCTGGCTCTCTACGTCCACATCCCCTTCTGCGAGACCAAGTGCCCCTACTGCGACTTCAACACCTACGCCGGCATTGAGACCCTCATCCCTACCTACATAGATGCCCTAGTGGAGGAGATACATATGTGGGCTGATGTCCTGGGAAGCACTGACGTCGGCACTATCTTCTTCGGTGGCGGCACCCCTTCCTACCTGCCACAGGAGCATATCCAGCGGCTGCTGGATACCGTACGCTCCACTTTCGCCATCACCAGCAATGCAGAGATCACCCTAGAGAGCAACCCAGGGGACATCAAACCGGAGCGATTGGCGGCCTGGAGGGACTCCGGCATCAACCGCCTCAGCATGGGTGTCCAGAGCTTGGATGATGGTCTATTGAAACTCCTGGGGCGTCGGCATACCGCCCGGGAGGCGCTCGACGCCTTCCACCAGGCCCAGACGGCGGGCTTCGACAATATCAACCTGGACCTCATGTATGGCCTGCCCAATCAGGGCCTTGCCCAGTGGCAACGGACGCTGGATGAGAGCCTAGAGATGGGCCCCCAGCACCTATCGCTATACTGCCTCACCTTGGAGGAGGGCACTCCCCTGGCGGCATGGGTACGGCAAGGCAAGCTGCCAACCCCGGACCCGGACCTTGCGGCGGATATGTACGAGCTTGCCGAGCAACAAGTGGATACAGCGGGCTACCACCACTATGAGATCTCCAACTGGACGCTACCGGAGCGTGAATGTCGCCACAACCTCACCTACTGGCGCAACCAACCCTACCTGGGAGTAGGCCCCGGTGCGCATTCCTACCTTCGCGGGCACCGTTTTGCCAACCTCCGTTCACCCAAGAAGTACATCCAACGGGTCCATCGCTGGGCCAAGACCACCACCTCTTCCCTCAACCTCTCCGAACTCAGCTTCGGGCCCGTGGACATGGTGGAGGTAGTCGATAAGCGGTTGGAGATGGGGGAAACCATGATGCTTGGACTACGGCTTTCGGAAGGCATCACCCAAGAGAACTTCTACGGTCGTTTCGGGCGCGGCCTGACTGATGTGTATGGTGCGGTCATCGCCGGGCTGGAGGAGGTCAGCCTACTCCAGTGGAAAGGCAGTCGTCTGCTCCTGACCCCTCGGGGCCGCCTCTTGGGTAACGAGGTCTTCCAGCGGTTCCTTGCGTAACGCGATAAGCCTAAGGGAGCGAAACCTAGCCATCCAGTCCATTGCTGGCCCCCTGACCCTGTGCTATTCTGCCTTACTAATCCCACCTAGGTAGAACACCTCTCAATGTTTGTCATCGGCACAGCCGGCCACGTTGATCACGGCAAGTCCACCCTGGTCCAGGCCATCACGGGCATCGACCCCGACCGCCTCCGAGAGGAAAAAGAGCGGGGTATGACCATCGATTTGGGCTTCGCCTGGCTTCCTCTACCCAGCGGACGAGAGGTCAGCATCGTTGACGTCCCTGGCCATGAGCGGTTCGTCAAGAACATGCTGGCCGGCGTCGGCGGCATCGACCTAGCCCTCCTGGTGGTTGCCGCCGATGAAGCGATCATGCCCCAGACCAGGGAGCACCTCGCCATCCTGGACCTGCTCCATATCAACCTGGGGCTCATCGCCATCACCAAAAGCGACTTGGTGGACCAGGACTGGCTCGACCTGGTAACTGCCGAGGTCGAGGAGACCCTGCAAGGCACCACTCTCCAGGGCTCTCACATCCACACTGTGTCAGCCTATACAGGCCAAGGTCTTCCAAAACTGGTCGCCCGTATCGACGAGCTGCTGAGTATCTCAGAGCCTCGCCGTGACATAGGGCGCCCTCGTCTTCCCATCGACCGCTCCTTCATCATGAGCGGCTTTGGGACAGTGGTAACCGGGACGCTCACGGATGGCACCTTGACCGTTGGCCAGGAGGTGGAGTTGGTGCTTGGCCGGAAGCGAGCCCGAATTCGAGGCCTTCAGACCCACCGCAAGGATGTCAAGACCGCTCTGCCCGGCACCAGGACGGCGGTGAACCTCTCCGGGGTCTCCCACAAAGAAGTAGAGCGAGGGGATCTGCTCACCATACCCGGCTGGCTTCGTCCCAGCATTGCCGTGGACGCTCATCTGCGCCTCATAGCCGATGCGCCGCGGCCTCTGAAGCACAACACCACCGTCTCTGTCCACGCGGGAACCAGTGAGACCCTGGGCCGAGTACGCCTCCTGGACCGCGATCAGTTAAACCCTGGAGAAGAGGGGTGGGTCCAGCTTCGGCTGGAGCATCCCATCGCCCTAATTAGAGGAGATTTTTTCGTCATACGTTCCTCGGAGGTCACCCTAGGTGGCGGCAATGTCGTCGACCCCTACGCCAAACGGCATCGGCGGCTCCACATCCCTACCCTGGCTCGCCTTGCCGTCCTCCAGGAGGGAACGACGGAGGAGGTGGTGCTCCAGGCCCTTCAGAGTCAGGAACCGTTGGACCTGGCAACCCTGGCCCAGCAGACCAACATGTCCACGGATGGCATCCGCTCACCGCTAGAACAGCTCATAGACCAGGGGACCGTGATCGTCCTGGGCGACGGGCCGTTGACCCCCACGACGGTCGTCCTCTCATCGTCAAGATGGGCCACTATGAAAGATATGGCGCGGTCAGCCCTGGAAACCTATCACCGGCAATTTCCCCTCCGCCGCGGTGCTCCACGAGAGGAGATCCGTGAACGCCTAGGTGTGAGACCTTCTATTGCGGGAATGGTGATGCAGCGACTTGAAGAAGATGGAGTGCTGGTAGTTGAAGAGACGTGGGCCCGTTTTCCTGACCACAAGATTGCCCCGAGCAAGGAGCAACGTCGGCTGCTGGATGAGTACCTTCACCTTTTGGAGTCGGACCCCTATTCACCACCCACGGCGGAGCCTCCGGAGCCGGACCTGCTCAACCTGCTGGTGGTTGAGGGGAAGGTGGCGAAGGTAAGTGACACCGTTGTCTTCAGCGCACCGGCATATCAGGAGATGGTGGACAAGATCACCCAGCACCTCAAAAGCAACGGGAAGATCAGTGTAGCCGAGGTACGCGACCTGTTCAACACCAGCCGCAAATATGCTCTGGCGCTCATGGAGCACCTGGACCAGAGCCACATTACCCGCCGCGTTGGCGACGAGCGGGTACTGAGGTAGGCCATGCCCCTCGACTGGCACAACGTCGCTGCTCAGCTTGAGACCCTGGCATCGGTCCTGCAAAACCAGGGAGCAGACCACGACGCTCGCCTAGCCCGCGCCGTTGAAACCCTTACCTTCACCAACGGAGAGGCCATCAACCACAAACGGTCAGATGGAAGGCTTGCTTGGCCTGTGCCCTCGTTCCCTCCCAGTCCTGCCGCCCACCACTCGCCTGCGCTGCCACCACAAAACTACCGTGTACTGGCAACAGACGGATCCCACATAGACGTGGACCGCAATATTCCGGTGCGCTGCGCCCTGGTTAATATCAGCAAGGTGCTCCTCCGCTACGGCTCACTGCCAGACGCCAGACTGGAGAGCACTGCCCGCCTGTACACCAGCGACGATGGTCTTGCTATGGTCGACCCAACTAGCGCCCGAGAACATCTCTTAGACGGTGCCCTGATGGGTATCAAACGCTCCGTTGACGAAGTAGAAGCCCTAGCGGAGCTAGCGGAGGAGAGCACGGACCAGGTCCCCACTCTGGCCGTACTAGATGGGTCCCTGGTACTATGGGGCGCGACGATCCAGGCCTACCCTGACTATGTGCGAAAGGCCCTCATCAACAATGGGCTGCTTCCCGCCTTGGACCGCCTCAAAGCCATCGCCTTAAGGCATCCCTTCACACTGGCCTCCTACATTAGCCTCCCCGGCAGCACAGGCATCGCGGACGCTCTCCGCATGGCCGTATGCCCCTACGAGCAGGCAAACTGCGACCAGCACTGTGGACACCTACGCCCAGGTGGACGCCCCTGCGACAGCGTTGGCGATCTGCTCGACCGGGAGCTGTTCGCACGCATCCTTGCGCCCGGCGAACGCTCAGAGATTTTCTTCAGCACCTCTTCAGTTGTCGAAGAGCACTACGGCGAGCATGCGGTAGCCTTTTACCTGATGAACGTGGGCGAAGAGATAGGCCGAGTCGAGGTCCCGGCCTGGGTGGCCCATGACGAGACGCTGCTGGGCTTGAGCCACTCCCTCATCCTCGATCAGTGCAAGCGGGGTCTGGGCTACCCCGCCGCCATCATGGAGGCCCACGAGCAGGCGGTGATCACCGGCCGCGACCGAGAACTGTTCCAACGAATGTTGGAGGACGCCTTGGCGGAGCGACACCTCCCCGTCTACACTTCCCAAAAAGCGCGCTCCAAGCGACTCCGCTGGCTATAGCACAGTCCTGCTCTGCACGCTTGAAGCCAGGGAGCAGGGTAATAGGAGTAAGGGTGGCATTATCCATGGAATCCTCCCGTATTGGCCCACGCCTGGGCGGGGTCGTCGAGGCCTCCAGCGTGGAGCTTACCGTCGACTGCTACGATCTGTACTCCAGCCCGCCTCTGGGGAGTCTGGTCAGAACGGAGGACCCCGAGCAGGTATTCGCCGTGGTACGAAACATCGCCACCGCGTCCATCGACCCGGCGCGGCGCCCCGTGGCACGGGGCCAGGATGAGCCTGATCGGGAGGCGGTCTACCGGAGTAACCCCCAGCTGGCCAAGCTCCTGCGTACCGAGTTCCAGGCCACCATTGTGGGTCATCGCAGCAGCGATGGCTACCACCAGTACCTGCCGGCCCTGCCACCCAGGCTTCATACCTTTGTCCAGGCATGCAGCGCGGAAGAGCTACAGCCCTTCACACAGCGGCTGGAGTTCCTGCCCCTGCTCCTCCTCGGCTCGGTGCCACTGGCGGACGAGGTGACCGCGGCATTCCTTCGACAGGCGGCAGAGGCGCATCCCGATCGCGACTCCTTTCTCGTTGACGCCGGGCGGGAGGTAAGCCGGCTCCTTGGCCGCGACCTACAGCGCCTGAACGCTCTCCTCAGGAGGCTGCGGCCATGACCGACGGCGTTTCCGAAGCAAGGCTCCTGGGCATGGTTGTCGGGGGGTCTGTGGAGCGTGGCGTAGAGGTGCGGCTGAACGCGAGCTTCCCGGTGGAAGAGGTGAAGGTGGGTGGCTTTGTGGCCATCCAGGGGCAGGAGAGCAGGTTCTTCGGGATTGTCTCCGACATTGCGCTGGAGGCGTCGGACAGCACGCTGCGGTCAGCGCCGCCGGATGTGGACGACCCGTTTATCGCGAAGGTGGTAACGGGTACGGGGGCCTACGCAATCGTCACGGTGTCGCCGCAGCTGACGCTGGGCAGCGACGCCGCATCGATCCTGGAGGGCCCGAAGCCGGCGCGGTCGATACCGGCCCACTTCGCACCGGTGTATCTGGCGTCAGAGGAGGACGTTCGCGCCATATTCGGAGGCGAGGACGACCGGCACCTGTGGATAGGCAGCCCGCTGGATATGGAGGAGACGCGGGTGTGCCTTGACCTGGAGGGGCTGGTGACGCGCTCTAACGGCGTTTTTGGGAAGACGGGCACGGGCAAGACGTACCTGACCCGCATACTGCTGGCGGGCATACTGCAGAAGGGCGTGGCGGTGAACCTGGTATTCGACATGCACAGCGAGTACGGCTGGCAGGGGACGCGGGAGGAGGGCCATGCGGTGAAGGGGCTGAAGCAGCTATTCCCCGCGGAGGTGGCGGTGTTCTCGCTGGACCCGGTGTCGTCGCGGCGGCGGGGGCTGTCGCCGGACGCGGAGGTGCAGATAGGCTTCGGCGAGATAGAGCCGGAGGACATTCAGACGCTGTCGGAGACGCTGAACCTGACGCCACAGGGGGAGTCGGCGGTGTACAGCCTGGTGCGTCGATTCGGGCAGGAGAGATGGCTGGAGGAGTTTCTGTCGAGAGAGAGCCGGGAGGCGCTGGCGACGCTGGCGGACGAGACCACCGAGGTTTTCCAGGTGCTGTTCACGCTGCACCGACGGCTGCGGGTGTTGAGCCGGATGGAGTTCCTGGTACCGAAGGCGCCGGACGACGCGGTGCGACGGATCCTGGAGTATCTGGACCGGGGGAAGCACGTTGTCCTGGAGTTTGGCCGGTACGGGAACGACCTGGCGGCATACATCCTGGTGGCCAACCTGCTGACCCGTCGCATCCACCAGCAGTACGTGCAGCGGACCGAGGAGGCGATGGGGGAACGGTCGCGAGAGCCCCGTCCCCTGGTGATCACGATAGAGGAGGCGCACCGGTTCCTGACGCCGGCGGTGGCATCGCAGACCATCTTCGGAACCATAGCCAGGGAGATGCGGAAGTTCAAGGTGGCGCTGCTGGTGGTGGACCAGCGGCCCAGCGGCATCGACGGAGAGGTGATGAGCCAGCTTGGCACGCGGATGACGTACCTGCTGGACAACGAGAAGGACGTGGAGGCAGTGCTGTCCGGGGCGTCCGGAGCGCGGGAGCTGCGGCGTGTGCTGAGCCGGCTGGAGTCTCGGCAGCAGGCGCTGCTGTTCGGGCATGCGCTGCCGATGCCGGTGGTGGTGCGGACGCGGGAGTACGGGAGCGAGGAGTCTTACCGGGAACTGGGGTTCCGGGACGCGGCATCGCTTCAGCGGCAGGCGGAGGAGGACGCCCGGGACCTGTTCGGGTGATGCGGCGTGAAAGGGAGGAACTTCTTGACAGGCGAGGGCATGCCCCACTCCACCAGGTTGCCACGGCCGAAGACGGCCTCGCAATGACGAAGGATCGAGGGCGACTCGTGAATTGCCTCTACGGAGAAATGAAGAGGGCTGGAGGCCACCCCGGATTCTTCGTCGTCCCGAGTCGTCGGGACTCCTCAGAATGACAAGAGGGTTCTGCTCATGTCCTTCGATGGATTCGGTGGACCCACCACAGGCGTGCTCTGGATGAGCGGTGAGAGGCCGATTCGTTTCCATGTTATGTAAAGTCGTCAAAGCTGGCTCCTAGCTGAGGGGAGAAGCAGATCCGGGAAACGACTCCGATCCCTTCGGCTGTGCTCTCCGATACGCTCGGTGAACCGAGCTATCGAGAGTCTCGATGAGCAAAGCATCATCGGACAGGGCAGGCCCTTCGGCAGGCTTTGGTCATGAGCGGCCATGGGTGATGCGGTCTTGGACGTCTACCATGCGGGTGAGGGTGCGGGCGGCCTGGAGGATGAGCTCTGAAGGGGTATCCGGATAGGAGAGGAGGCGGACGATTTTGACGCGGAGCATGGCGATGTCCGGTTGGAGGCCCTTGATCTCCAGGGCCTGCCGGAGGAGCTCTCGCTCCTCTGGCGAGAAGGCGTCCGAGTAGAAGCCATGCCTCATGGCGTTGCGATTGCCAGGCTGGCCGCCGCGCTTACGAGGGGGAGCCTCTTCCGACGGGTCTCGTCCGGGTCACGTCGCGTGCTCATGGTGCTAGGATAGGAGATAAAGCAGGGATGGAGAAGGAGCGGATGGCAGATAGGAAAACGCTAGAAGAGCAGTACATACGAGGATACCAGAAGCACCCGGAGACCGAAGAGGAGCTAGGGTGGGTGGCTATGACATGCCCAGAGGTATGGGAAGAGAACCCGTGGGAGGAGGAGGACATGGGATAAGTATCCTCTTCTACCAGCGATAGGCAGTTGCCTGCGAAGATTAGGAGGTCTTTTGGAACTCTGGGTTTTGTTTGCAACTTCACTTGGCGCCATTCTTGCCGCATTAGTTGCTAGCTATAGCGCCTTCATTAGCCGACGCGAACTAAACACGCGTCTAAGACCTTGGATTGGCGTATTCGAATGGACCTCGTCAGGAACGCGCTTCACGAGCTCAGAAGGGCTCCATCTTGACGCTGGCATTACCATCACGAACTATGGCGCCTTGCCAGCCCTCGCTGAGATTGCCTGCTCGCTCTACGACCAAGACGAAAACAAGCACGAAGTGGTCATTCGGTCAGGCTGGCTCCTGTGGCCAGGTCAAAAGGGACCTCTCTCATGGAACATCCTGCCGCCAATCTCCGCCCAGGTCCAAATCACCACCGAGATCGTTATTACATACCATCTTCCGTCTTCGAATAAGACGTTCGAGACCAGGGAGGTCCGTGAGTTTCACACCGGGTCGCTGCATTTCGTGGACGCCTCATACGATAGCTCCGCTACGTAAATACGATAGCGAAAGCTAAAAGTATAGCTAACTCACAGGAGCAATAGAAGAGGAGACGAGGTCACGCAGGATTGATCAAGGGTAAAGTCCCCAAACAGCCACCTGTGAGAGAATGGTGGCATGGGACGGAAGATTGGGTGCCCTCGATGTCAACACGCCAAGAGCTGGAGCATTCGGCGAGGTAAGAGTCGTTGTGCAGCCTGCCACTACGAGTGGGTGCCCAGGGCGCTGCCGCTTCGGTTGTCGCCAGGGGAGTGGCGGCGACTGTTGCGCTGGTTCGTCTTGGGGCAGAGTGCCGAGGTGATTGCCCAGGAGGCCCGCCTGGAGCGAAAGCGAGTCCTGCGAGCCCTGATCGTGGTGCGCCAGGCCATGGTCCGGGACGTTCCCCATGTCTTCTCCGGCGTGGTGGAGGTCGACGAGACCTACCTGGGAGGTTCCTGGCGCAACAGGCGCCTGGCAAAGCGTGTTCAGGGCACGAAGCGGGGCCGTGGAACCACTAAGCAAGCTGTCTTTGGGATCCTGTGTCGAGGTGGCCTGGTGTGGGCGCACGTGGTACCTAACGTGGAAGCCAAGACGCTGCTGCCGCTCCTGCACCAACGCGTGCAACGTGGCTCCATCGTCTGCTCGGACACCTTTACCAGCTACACGGGCGTCGCAGCGGGGGGCTACGTCCACCGGCTTGTGGTCCACAGCCAGGCGTTCAGCGATCGGCAAGGGAGCCACGTCAACGGCTTGGAGGGCTTCTGGGGTTATCTCAAGCGGCGTCTGGCAGCCAAAGGGGGAGTCCGCCGAGAACGGCTGCCCCTCTATCTTGCTGAGTATGTCTGGCGCTACAATCATCGGCGTCTGTCGGGACCAGAACAGGTTAAGACATTGTTCAAGCTGCTTCAAAGCTAATTCAGTGGCTAAAACGGGACTTTACCCTTGATCAATTGACTCGGCAAGTTTCCAGAGGCAGGAACAAATCGCTGGCCCCGCTCATGTGCTTCGATAAGCTCAGCAACTGTCTTGAGCTGTCAAGGGTTTAGCTATATACAAATCAGGGTTCCAGTGAAGATCATGTCTGAGCATCGCATTGAGTATGGTGAGGAGCTTGCGCATGGAGGCGGTGAGGGCCTCCTTTTTGGGCTTGCCGGCAGCACACAGACGTTGGTAGAAGGTTCGAATCACGGGGTTGAAGCGAGTGGATACCAGGGTAGCCATGAAGAGGGTGGTCCGTACCTGGGCGCGCCCACCCCAGACGGTTCTTTTACCCCTCATGGCCCCGCTATCCCTGTTGAAGGGAGCCACACCCACCAGGACAGCGATCTCCCGGCGGTTGAGGCTACCCAGCTCGGGCAAGTCGGCCAAGAGAGTGGAGCTGAGTACCGGGCCTACCCCCGGCGTGCTCCTCAGGAGGTCGTCTTTGGCCTGCCAGAGGGGACTGGAACCGATGAAGTCGGTGAGGTCCTTATCCAACTCCTTCAATCGCTGCTCCAACCACTTGATATGTTCCTTCAGCTGACTTTGAACCCGTGGAGAGGCCATCCTGAGACGGTTTTTCTCCTGGGTGATCATCTCCAGCAGCTGACGCCGACGGGCGGTCAGGGCCCTCAACTCCCTCAGAGCGTCATCGGCCAGGGGCCGCGGTGTGGGCCGGACCCGTTCGGCAAACAAAGCCAGGATCTGGGCATCTATGGTGTCGGTCTTGGCCAGCTTCCCTGTGGCACGGGCGAAGTCCCTCACCTGTCGTGGGTTGACCACCACGACGGGCAGCCCTTCCTCTACCAGAACACTTACCAACAGGGTTTCGAAGCCTCCGGTAGCCTCCAAGACCACCAGTTCCCCGATACCATCCTGGGTGTTGGTTACCTGCCAGGTTCTCTCGGTGGGCCTCAGGGCCACATCCAGGCTCTCCTTGGATATATCGATCCCCACGTAGATCTCAGTAGCCTTTCTCACTCTCCCCTCCCTTTGGGCCCGACCTTGCAACATACGGGCTCTTTAGACCCTATCAACTGTTCGGGCTCCGATTGGGTTGGACGTGACGACCCTGCTGAGCCACGGTCTCTGGAGGACCTAGGACGATTCGGTCTATCACGTCCATTATTAAGATACAAGGACGAGCGGGGGAAAGAGAGGGCAGTCAATATGAAGAAGCAAACATGGGAACTACTTACACAATTGCCAATATCTGTGCTGCAGATTGCGATTTTCGCCCTCAGCATGATAGGGGCAGTTGGATTGTCAGCATTGGTGCTAACCATGCTGACAATACTCCATCGCCGTTTGAGGTAGCACAGATTGCTGGGATCATAACGGGATTCACTGCTATAGGTAGGGTGGTCAGGGAGAACGACGGCCTTATAGATGTAGGCGTATCTTCAGTTCTAGCAACAATGCTCCTGGTATTGGCTGGGCTGCTTCTACCAGTCGTAAGGGTATGGCCAAATACGGACTGGTTAGGATGGACTCTCGCTATCAGCGCTGTTGTAGTTTTGTCTCAAGGTGCTGCTCTCTTCGGCCTCGCATTGGCATTTCTCGTGGGAACCCTACAGCGGCCATCTCCTATTGACAATCAAGGTTAGCGGCCGCTCGATAACTACGGCTCTGGGGAGCATCAACATGAATGCAAGAGAACCCGGAATGACATGGGGATGGGCACTCCGCTCACGCCCTTCGACAAGCTCAGGGTGAGCGGGAAGTAGATTCTTCGCTGCGCTCAGAATGACAGAGGGATCATGGGGATCAGGTAAGTCTCTATTGAGATGGAGCATGCTAACGATAAACGCTTGCAAGACGACACGGATATACTGCCGTCCCAACTGTCCGCCGGGGAGGCGGACGAGGCCGCAGAACAGGGTGTATTTTGAGTCGCGGGAGGCGGCGAGGGCGTCGGGGTACCGGGCGTGCAAGGTGTGCAGGCCGGATGATGGGGAGTACGGGGAGTGGGTGCCCAGGAGTTCGACCACCTCCTCAGCATGACAGAAGAGGGGTGGGCCGCCCTTTCATCCTATCCAGGCGGCTGGTATGATACCATCGCCAAGCCGGAGGTCGTTTGCCCTGTGGAGGCGTGGCGACGACGGCCACTGGCTATGGGTCCGCAGAACGAGGAGGTGTACGATTGGCCGACCTGGAGCTTACCTTCACCACGACCCCCTACGATAGGGTCCAGGCGCTCATCACCGGAGAGGTGAAGCCGCAGGGCGTTTCGTTGCAGTTCATTGCGATACCAGCGCCGGACAATTTCTACCAGCAGCTGAAGTTCAGCCGGTTCGACGTATCGGAGATGTCCTTTTCGTCGTACCTCATCGCGAGGGCGCAGGGGTGGCCGTACCGGATGCTGCCGGTGTTCCACAACCGCGGGTTCTTCTACACGCAGCTCCTGGTGCGCAAGGCGGCGGGAATCAGGCGGCCGGAGGATATGAAGGGGAAGCGGATCGGCACGGCGGAATACCAGCAGTCGGCGGCGCTGTGGACCAGGGGCATTCTGCAGCACGAGTTCGGCGTACGCCCGGAGGATATGGAGTGGTACCAGGAGCGGACGCCGCGATTTAGCCACTCAGGGGCTACGGCGTTTCAGCCGCCGCCGGGCCTGAAATTCCACTACGCGCAGACGGACCTGGCGACGATGCTGCTGCGGAAGGAGCTGGACATCGCGCTGATCCAGCGTGGCGCTACGGTGGACCGTCCGAAGGGGGAGATCTGGAGCAATCCGGCGGTGCGCACGCTGTTCCGAGACCCGAAGCGGGAGGGCACACGGTACTACAAGAAGACGGGGATCCTTCCTCCCCAGCACGTGACGGTGGTGCGGGAGAGCATATTGGAGGAGCATCCGTGGGTGGCCACCAGCCTCTACCAGGCGTTCGAGGAGGCGAAGCGGGTGTGCATGGATCGGCTGTACGAGGACCACGGGTTCATCGGTTTTCTGGGCGGGCCACCCTCCATGCTGCTCTTTAGCAGACCGGAGCTGGAGGAGCAGCGAAGGGTGTTTGGGGACGACCCGTACGTCTACGGGATCAAGGCCAACGCCAAGGTCATAGACCTGGTGCAGAGCTACTCCGTGGAGCAGGGGCTGACCGAGCGCAAGCAACCGTGGGATGAGCTGTTCCCGGAGGAGGTGCTGCTGGCGGAGGAGCGGCTCTCCAACTAGGCACGTTGTGCGGAACAGGGAACCTCTCCCTTTGGATTCCCGTAGTTGCTGAGACAGGTAGGCACGCAAGGAGGCAACCCGATGGCAGACCTGCACCTTACTTTTTCCATGACGCCGTACGATAGGGTCCAGGCGTTGATGACCGGCGAGGTGAAGCCGGAGGGCATAACGCTTGAGTACGACCCTATGCCATCACCGGACATCTTCTACCGGCAGTCGAAGTTCAGCCAGTTCGACGTATCGGAGATGTCCTTCTCGGCATTTCTGATCGGACGGGCGCAGGGCTGGCCCTTCCGGATGCTGCCGGTATTCCACAACCGTGGGTTCTTCTACACCCTGATTCTCACGCGGAAGGCGGCGGGCATCAGGAGGCCGGAGGACCTGAAGGGGAAACGGTTCGGGGTGGCCGAGTATGCGCAATCACTGGCGCTGTGGACCAGGGGCATCCTTCAGCACGAATTCGGCGTGCGCCCGGAGGATATGGAGTGGCACCAGGAGAGGACGGAGAAGTTCAGCCATGCCACGGCGGCCGGCTTCAAGCCACCGGCCGGAGTACGGCTGAACTTCGCCAAGAGCGACCTGGCGAGCATGATGCTGAAGGGAGAGTTGGACGCCGCCATCATCCAGAGCGGCTCCGCCATGGACCGGCCCAAGGAGGACATCTCACAACACCCGGCTATCAGGCCGCTCTTCCGGGACTACCGGCGAGAGGGCATCCGGTACTACAAGAAGACGGGGGTCTTTCCGCCCCAGCACATCACGGTGGTAAAGGAGAGCATACTGCAGGAGCACCCGTGGGTGGCCACCAGCCTCTACCAGGCATTCGAGGAGGCCAAGAAGCTGTGCCTGCAACGGCTCTACAGCCCATGGGTGGGAGGCGGCGCCCCCTCCATGTTCGTGTTCGGCAGGAGGGACCTGGAGGAGCAGCGAAGGGTGTTTGGGAACGACCCGTTCGTGTATGGGATCAAGGCCAACGCCAAGGCCATAGAGATGGTGCAGAGCTTCTCCGTGGAGCAGGGGCTGACGAAGCGTAAGCAGCCGTTGGAGGAGCTGTTCCCGGAGGAGATCCTGCTGGCGGAGGAGCGGCTACCGGACTGAGCGGACTGGCATTGTCAGGTGATGCTTGAATAAAACTGGTGGAAATTACCAGTTGACTGATTCTTGACAAGACAGATGGCACATGCTAATAATATGGCATGAATATACCAACTATTCCTCTGTCGCACCAAGCACTTCAGGAACTGTATCCGCTCACAACACCACTTCGTGAGTACCTGTCGGAGGCAAAGGCAATCGGCCTCCCGTATTTCCGTAAGCGTGATTTGGCTGTGAATGAAACCCTGATGTCGTGCATGATCAGGTTTGAAGTGGGGCGGTTGTTCCGGGAGAGCGGATTACAGGTAGAGGATGAGTCTGAAGAAGCTGCGTCAGATTTTTCATTGGCCCAGGCGGCGCTTCTTGGGCTGGCTGGTACGTACAGGGGTTATCATTTCAGGATTCTCAAGTCCCCGGATGGGACATTGCCGCCTCCTGGCCCATCTGAGCGGCGACAGGCATTTTATGCGCAACAGCTACAGCTATTCGACTTCAACGGCGATCCAAGAAACCTGCGCCCCAACGTTGTTCTGTTGTGGCGTTTCCCCCGAAACGGGTCCGTGCCCGAACTGTTCCTAGCTGTACCCAGGTCAGGAAATGTCACGAGAGCATCAGTGCAAGACCATTACATTGTGACCATTCCTCATCCCGTGTCCACGGTGAAGCCTGCGCACACACTGCTCAGCACCGACGTACTAGAGCCCGATGTCACCCGAAAGGCACCAATCACCACACGGACCGAGAGTGCAGAGGAGCAGAAAACCAAAGTATGATATATGGCCAGCGTATTAGGCAGGCCCGCTCTCTCGAAGGACTGACTCAAAAGGCGCTAGCTGACCGAGCTGGTGTTGCCCAGCCAACGATTGCCCATATTGAAACAGGCAGGGTCACGCCGTCGAAAGCAACACTTCAGGCGATCGCCGAATCGACAGGAGTCCACGAGTCATTCTTCGAATTAGAGCCTCCGGATGACCTACCTCCTGGCTCTCTCGTATATCGAGCCAGGAGGTCTGTGACTGCTGCCGAAAGAGACAAAGCCCATGAATTTGCACGTGTCTCAATAGAGCAGATTCGCAGGATGGCGGAGTCTCTCAATTTGCCGGATTTGAATCTTGCTGCTATGGGCGAAGACCCAGCAGCAGCAGCCCGATCCACTCGCGCTGCAACAGGAATTGACCAAGATGTACCGATTCCCCATCTTATCAATGCCATAGAGCGCAATGGAGTGATTGTGCTTGGCTTGCCAATTCACCTAGAGAAACTGGACGCGTTCTCCTCATGGGCAACAATCGACGTTGAGCGCCCCGTTATCGTTGTCTCAGCAGGAAAGACGGGAGACAGACTTCGATTCAGCGTAGCACATGAGCTTGGGCACATAGTCTTGCATAAGCAGCTTCGAGGCGATTATGCCGCTATGGAGGATGAGGCTAACCGCTTCGCCCAGGAGCTTTTACTTCCAGAAAGACCTATGCGGGAAGTGTTATCGCCAACCTTCAGCCTAACGAACGCTGCTAGGCTGAAACTCCGATGGGGCGCTTCAATTCAATTGCTCGTCCGCCGGGCGCGTGATTTAGGCATCATCACTGACCGGAGGTATCGCTATTTATGCGAACAGACTGGCGCCCTTGGATGGAGAAAGCGTGAGCCAGCGAACCTAGATATCCCAGTAGAACAACCGAGGGTGTTTAGGAAAATGGTCGAACTCACATATGATCCAGTTCATGGGCTTCGGAAGCTTGCCGCCGCGATGCGTCTCTCCTATCAGAGAGCGCAAGGCATCCTACAACAATATTCATCGGGCCTGACAAACGCCCCGATAGATTCAACTGAGGAATACACCTACACAGGGGTTACCCAAAACCTCAACTAGCGCCCTCCCCATCTGGCTTTGGCCGCCTTTCTGGCGATCTCTGCTCCTGGACTACTAGAGGGCTAACCCGTTCAGAATGACCCACTACTGAGCGGTGGCATCCCTACGCATTTCGTCACAGGGATGGTAGGATAGAGATGAGTGGCTGCTCGCTACGCCGCTCACATTGCCCGGGGTTCCTACTGAGGGGAAAAAGGCCATGCAGCTGCTGGAGCAGATGGAGCGGTACGGCTACGAGCAGCTCAGCGTATACACGGACACGGGCGTGGGGCTGCGAGCGTTCATCTCCATTCACGACACAACCCTGGGCCCCGCTCTGGGCGGCGTGCGGGTGTGGCCCTTTGCCACCGAGGATGGGGCGCTGACCGACGTGCTGCGGCTGGGCCGGGCGATGACCTACAAATCGGCGGCGGCCGGGCTGAACTTCGGGGGTGGAAAGGGACTGATTGTGGCGGACCCACGGAGGGACAAGAGCGAGGCGCTGATGCGGGCCTTCGGGAGGTTCGTGGATACGCTGGGTGGTCGGTACATCACCACGGAGGACGTGGGCATGTCCCTGCAGGACTTGGAGTGGATAGCGGAGGAGACAACCCACGTTTCAGGACTGCCGCTCTACCGCGGTGGCAGCGGCGAGACCTCCGAGATGACCGGCTGGGGCGTTTATAGAGGGCTGAAGGCGTGCGCCAGGGAGGTGTGGGGCAACGACTCGCTGTCTGGAAAGAGCGTTGCATTCCAGGGGTTCGGTCATACGGCCACCTTCCTGACCAAGCACCTGCTGGAGAGGGAAGAGGGAGTCAGATTCATCGTCACCGACCTGAACGAGGAGGCACTGGAGCGCGCCAGGACGTGGGTGGGCGCTCAGACCGTGGCCCCGGAAGCTATCTACGACGCTGAGTGCGACATCTTTTCACCGTGTGCCCTGGGGGGTGTGCTGAACGCCGAGACGATTCCGCGCCTGACCTGCCGAATTGTCTGCGGGTCCGCCAACAACCAACTCCTTACGGAAGAGGACGGCAACGCCCTTCAGGAGCGGGATATACTATACGCGCCGGACTACATCGTCAACGCCGGAGGGGTGATCAACATCTCGTGCGAGGTGGGCACCACCTACAGCGAAGAGGCCGCCCTGGAGAAGACGGGGCGTATCTACGACACCGTGACACGAATCATCGATATCTCCAAAAGCCAGGGCATTACCACAGCCGAGGCAGCCGACCGGCTGGCCGAGGAGAGACTTGAGCAGGCCCGCAATGTGAGGACGATCCACCGATGAACCAGACTCCTACACTTCAGGCTCGTGCACTAAAGAGGCTCGCCATACCGGCCTGGTTACTGCTGCCGTTGGTCCTGCTCGGCATTGGCTGCGGAGCGGAGGCAACACCCACGCCGACGGCGACACTGGTGCCCACACCGACGCCACAACCGGAGATAGCCATGAACATAGACCCGACGAAGAGCTACATCGCCATGCTGAAGACCGAGGTGGGGGACATCGTCATTGAGCTGAACGCTCAGAAGGCACCCATCACGGTGAACAACTTCGTGACCCTGGCGCGGAAGGGGTACTACGACGGGTCCACCTTTCACCGGGTGCTTCCCGGGTTCATGGCCCAGGGTGGGGACCCCACAGGGACGGGGTCCGGAGGCCCAGGGTATACGATACCCGACGAGCCCTCCGACCTGGGACACGATAGAGGGGTAATCTCCATGGCCAACACCGGCAGGCTCAACTCCGGCGGGAGCCAGTTCTTTATCACCTACGCGGATGTGCACAACCTGGACACCCTCAACCCCGATGGCAGCCACAAGAACTGCGGCACTCCCGGCGTCTCTTGCCACACCGTTTTCGGCAAGGTGATCAGCGGCATGGATGTGGCTGAGGCGCTGAAGCCCAGGGACCCATCACAGAATCCGGATTTTCCGGGCACCACGCTGAACGAGGTGGTCATAGAGGAGCGGTAAGTTCAGCCAAGGGCTCGTATTTTGCCGGTCGAAGAATGGGGGACACCATAGCCATCGTTGACAATTTCGCGAGCCTAGATGTACCTTTCCCTGCCGGGATTACGACCGCAGCTACGAATTACTGGTGGGAACGAGGAGGAGCGATGCACGCACAAGTGGTGAGGGCAAACATCCAACCTGACAAGATCGATGAAGGTATTGCTATCTTCAGGGATTCAGTTGCACCTGCCGCTCGACAGCAGCAGGGCTTCAAGAGCGCCTATCTGCTCCTAGATAGAGCGGGGAACAAGATTATAGGACTGAGCTTCTGGGAGAGTGAGGCTGACGTGGCCAACGTTATGACGAGCGGCTTCTACCAGGAGCAAGTGGGTAAGTTCGCAGCTGTCTTCGCCGGGCCGCCTGAGCGTGAGGTGTACGAGGTGACGGTGGCGGTGTAGTCAGGGGCGAGGCTCAGGGTGACAACTCGCGTAGGTGCATCTCAGGGACCGGCACCGTAAACAGTGCGGCATCGGTGTCCCGCCCTTCAGGGCAGGGTAGGAAAACACCCCCATCCCTTCGGCTATGCTCTCCGATACGCCCTGAGCCACCAGGGCTATCGAGAGTCTCGATGAGCAGAGCATCATCGGACAGGATAAGCTGGCACTGGGGAAGGCTTTGGATTGTTCGTCGCTTCGCTCCTCAGCAACTGTATTGCATGTCAAGAGTAGGGTGAGGGTTCCATGGGGTCCTGTGTTTGAGCATGGCGTTCAAGATGATCAGGAACTTGTGCATCGAAGCGACCAGGGCAACTTTCTTGGGCTTTCCTTGCGCACAGAGGCGCAGATAGAAGAAGCGGATGATGGGATTGCACCGTGTTGAGGCGATGGTAGCCATGTACAAGGTTGAGCGGACCTGGCTCTTCCGCCCCGGATGTGGCGTTGGCCTTTGCGGCGTCCGCTATCGTGGTTGATGGGCGCGACCCCCACCAGGGCGGCAATTTGCTTGCGGTCCAGGGTGCCCAGCTCTGGGAGGTCGGCCAGCAGGGTTGAGGAAAGGACGGGGCCAACGCCGGGCACGCTACGGAGCAGGTCTTCCTTCTCCCGCCACAGAGGGCTTTCCCGCAGGCGGTTGCCCAGGTCATCATCCAACCGCTGGAGGCGTTCCTCTAGCCAGGCCAGGTGCTCCTGGATCTCCTGCCGAAGGGCAGGCATCATGGTGCTTCCTAACCGGTTCTCCTCCGCCGTGCGCATCTGGATGAGCTGGCGCCGCCTTGCCAGCAGAGCGGAGAGCTCTTGCGCCTGGACATCGGGCAGGGGCCGCGGTGTGGGGCACACCCGCTGGGCAAACTGGGCAATGACCTGGGCGTCCAGGGAGTCTGTTTCCGCCAGCAGCCCCAGGCTCTTGGCGAAGTCCCGGACCTGCACCACCGCGACGGGCACATCCTCCAGGCCCAGAGCGCAGGCCGCGGGCATCTCCAACCCCCCGGTGGCCTCCAGAACCACTAAGGTAGGGCCGAGGGCCCTGACGCGCCCCACCAGGTGGGCTATCCCCGCTTCGTCGTTGGGCTCCTGCCATGTTTCCCCGGAGGAAAGCACCGCCACGTCTAGATGGGCCTTGCTCACATCTATGCCGATGAACACCGGTCCGCGTTCCATTACACTCCTTTGGCCCGGTCTTGCGGATGCGGGCTCTCAGACCCTGGCAACTGTCCGGGCTCTTTCTTGTGGAGGCCAGGGCGACCACGCTGAGTCACGGTCTCCTGGGACCGAGAATGCATCGGCCTGCCCTGGCCTGTCTCCACCGCAATATACAAGAATGACATGAGGGAAGGGTGAGGCGCAGGGTGTCAAGGGGGCGAGGCGCAGGGTGTCAACTCGCGTGGGTGCATCTCAGCGACCGCACCGTTCACGGTGCGGCATCGGTGTCCCGCCCTTCAGGGCGGGATGACTACGGCTTGATCCTGGTCACGGTGGAGTCGAAGAAGTTGCCCACCCAGATGGCCGTGCCATCGAAGCCGAGGGAGACGGGACCGGTACCCACCATGTAGGTATCCACCGTCTCACCGTCCAGGTTGAGGCGAGATACGCTATGTTCGATGGTGTTGCCATCGTTGTTGGCCACCCAGATGTGGCGTCCGTCGAAGAGGAGGGCCTCCGGCCCGCCGCCGGTAGGAAAGCTTCCCAGGGGTACGCCGTCCGGGCCCATCTTAGTGACCACGTCATCCAGATGGTTGGCAATCCAGAGGGCGTTTCCATCGTGAGCGAGGTCTCGCGGCGGGTGGTTCAGGGGGAAGGTACCGAGGTGTGCGCCATCCAGCCCCAGTTTGGTCACTGCGTCTTCACCCTGGCCGAAGATCAGGTCGTTGTTAGCCACCCAGATGGCATCACCATCAAAGACTATGGCGACGGGATAGCTGCCTGCATTAAAGGTGCCCAAAGGGGAGCCGTCCAGGGCCAGCTTGGTGACGTTGCCAAGTTCCGTGTTAGCGACCCAGATGGCCTGGCCATCGAAAACCAGGGGCCAGACGCCGACGCCGACTGGGAATGTGCCTAAAGGAAGGCCGTCAAGGGCCATTTTGGTCACAGTACCATCGGCACCGTTGGTGGTCCAGATGGCCTCACCATCAAAGACCATGTCCATGGGCGAGGGCATAGGGTACGTGCCGAGGATGGCGCCATCGACAGCGAGCTTGGAGACGGTATTGTCCAACTGGTTGGCGATCCAGAGGTGTTCGCCATCATAGGCCATGGCCACGGGCCAGTTGCCTACATCAAAGGTCTGGATAGATGCGCCGCCACAGGCGCTGAGGGCCATGACCGAGGTAACGACCGCTGTGGTGAACATAAGGCGCATTCGTATCATGGCTCTCCCGAATGAGCGTTGCTAAACTCCGTTTTGCAATTGTCCTGAGAACGTATGCAGGCAACTTTAGCCGTAGGCGGTCTCCTCCAGGGCATCGTCGCTGATGCCGAAGTGATGGGCCACCTCATGGACCACGGTGACCCGAACCTCCTGGACGACCTCCTCCGCGGTGGCACATCGCGCCTCAATGGGACGGTGGAAGATGGTGATGACGTCTGGGAGCACCATCGTGTAGTCGCTGCGCTCGGTGAGGGGAACGCCCTGGTAGAGCCCAAGGAGGTCGCGGCGGCTGTGGAGACCGGCATCGTCAAGGTCCGAGGGTCCGGCCCACTCCCGTACGACGATATCAACGTTGTCCATGCGGGACTTGATGGGAGAAGGCAGCCCATCCAGTGCCTGGCGCACCAGCTCCTCAAACCGGTGGCGTGGGAGTCTGACCATACCTCTCCCTCTCCACCTATCCCTGGAGACCGACCTTGGAGCGAAGCTCCTTCAGAATGTCCACGTTCTGTTTGTCTGGGCCCTTGTTGTCCATACCGGGAACCTCCAGGAGGAAAGGCACGTCTTTGAAGGCTGGGTGGGCCATGATCACCTCAAATCCCTCAAGGCCCATGCTGCCCTGGCCGATGTTCTGATGCCTATCAACGCCGGAGCCGAGGTCTGTCTTTGAGTCGTTGGCATGGACGGCGACCAGGTTGGAGAGGCCGATCTCACGGTCGAACTCCTCCATTGCCTCCTGGACTCCCTGGCTATCGGCGATGTTGTAGCCGGCGGCGAAGCAGTGCTGGGTGTCTATGCAGACCTTCATTCTGGGATCGGCGACGGCCTCTATGATGCGGCCGAGCTGCTGGAACTGGGCGCCGATGTGGTTTCCCATGCCGGCCATGTTCTCCAGGATCAGCCAGACGTTGTCCGGGGAGGCGTCCAGCACCTGTTTGAGGGAGTCGACCGTTTGCTGAAAGATGGCGTCGTAGCCGAGGCCTTTGTGGCTGCCGGGGTGGAAGATGACGCCGGCGGCACCGATAGCGGAGGCGACGTCCATGTATTTGGTCAGAGAGTCGATCCCCTTCTTGAGGTTTTCGGTGTTCTCGGTGCCCAGGTTCACCAGGTAGATGCCATGGAGAAAGGTCGGCCAGATGCCCTGCTCCTTGGCCTTTTCCCGAAAGGCTTGGGCCAGCTCCGGGGGCACCGGCTTAAAGACCCACCCTTGCGGCGGGGAGCAGAATATCTGTACCGTCTCCGCGCCGATATCGACGGCCCGGTCGACGGCCTTGTCGAGGCTGCCTGCTGAGGAGACGTGGGCACCTATGCGCATTGGGATTACTCCTTCCCGTTGGATGCAGCGGGGCTAGCCAGATACCAGCCAGGTGTCTATTATTGGGGGCGGCTCCTGTAAAAGTCAAAGTCGGCATGCGAGGCGGCAGGACATCCGCGTGCCGACCCCCTTCTCGACCAGGCAATACTCAGGGCAGGCTCTTGCACCATCGGAAATGGACTTACCGCGTGCGCCCTATCTAACGATGCGACCGGTAACCGAAGAGGTTACACCGCAACGGTTTGTTTAGGCCCGCCCATCCACCCCTTCGGCAAGCTCAGGGCAGGCTCTCGAACTGCGTCCGTACCCCTGGCATGCCCGACCCTACCGGCTGATTGAAGCTGTATTGGTAACTCTAGGATAAACTCAAGCTCTGTACGGAGGAGAGGTTAAGCGACAGGAAGGTCATCTCCGTGCCGACCCCTTTCCCGACAATCTCTTCCCCTACTCCAGGCATACCGTGCACCAAGCGATTGATGAAGATATTCCGTAGACCCTGACTCTACATCGCTATAGCTTTCTGGCCAAATGGGCAGGCCAGCGAGCAAAGAGTACAAAAGGGTCAGAAGCGTAGTCGCCTCCCGAATCAAGGAGCTACGGCAAGCTCGCGGATTGTCGCAGGAGCGGATAGGCCGGTAAAGAATCCTCGAACGGATCGCCGCAGGCGGGCAGGCCACGGTCTACCGGGTATGGGACAGCGAGACGGGGCAGGGTAACGAATCCCCGGGGAGATCTGCCGGTTCTTCTTCTACGTGTAGTTTGCTTCTGTACCATAGCCACCATCCTTACGATAGAATCGCCTGTAACGCCCCAATAAGGGCCTGGTTGTGCTCAGGGAGGCCGACGCTAATGCGTATGAAATCCTGAAGATCGAGGGCACTGAAGTAACGCACAAACACCCCTCGCTTTGCCAGCTCCTCATAGAACCACCGGCCTTTGCCCTGGGGAACGCGACAGAGAATAAAGTTGGCGCTGGAGGGCAAGGGCGTCAGCTCCTGGAACAGGGCCAACCGACGGAATAGCTCTTCTCTGGCCTCCGTGATAGCCCGGACCCTTGAGAGAAGCATCTCTTTATCCGCTAGCGAGGCGAAGAGCGCCAGTTCCGAAGCGATGGTGATGTTATAGGGCAGCTTAATCGTCATCAGGCGCTCCGCCACCGCGGGATCCATGATGCCGTAACCCAGGCGGAGGCTGGCGAGCCCCGCCCACTTGCTGAAGGTTCTCAGCACCACTAGGTTCGAGTAGTCCGTCACCAAGGGTGCAACGGTGGAGCGGACGAACTCATGGTTGTTGGCAATCAGCACAAGTGGGACAGATTAGGACCCGAGAAGATTATTATTATGAAGAGCTGCGTGGGAGCTCCCTGAGGGTCTTGTTGTAGCGTCTTCGCCGTTCTAACGTCTGGACCTGCACCTCCTTTCTCCGTTGGAGGATCTGCTCCCGCCTTCCGTTGAGCATGTCTGCGGGCGTCACGTTGCCCAGCGCCTTGTGATAGCGTCGGTAGTTGTAGTAGGCCACGAAGGCGGCGATTGCTCCTTCCAGGGCAGAAGGCATCTCGTAGGGGACCTGTTTGACGTCCCGCTTGATACTCTGGTGATAGCGCTCGAGCTTGCCATTGGTCTGAGGGTGGAACGGCGCGGCCAGAATGTGCTTGATTCCCACCAGGTGCAGGTAGTCTCTGAAGCCACGGGAGACATAACCTGAGCCGTTATCGCTCAGCAGGCTGGTCCGGTCGGCCACTGGGACCTCAGTCATGCCGGTCTTGTCCACGGCCTCTTGGACCACCTCGATGAGAGAGTCGGTGGTCATGTCCCGCTGGAGCTTGTGGGCCAGTATGAAGCGGGAGTAGTCGTCCATCACGGTGACCAGGTAGTAGTAGCCCCAACCGATCACCTTGAAGTGGGAGGCGTCGGTAGCCCACATCTGGTGAGGGCCGCTGGTCTTGCGATGGTACTCTTTGCCGGCCTTGAGCTGCATCTCGGGTGACTTCACAAGACCTTCTCTGCACAGGATGCGATACACAGTGGACTCGGATACAGCGAAGGCCAGGTTGTCTGTAGACCACGCTGCCAACTGGCGGCTACTTAGCTCCGGCATCTCCCTGGCCGCTTCCAGGATCGACCGTTCCTCCTGAGGTCTAAGGCGGTTCCACGGTGGAGCGCTGGCTCCAGGTCGGTCCTCGAGACCTTGTTGATGTTGTTGTCGCATCAACCACCGATAGTAGGTGCTCTTGGGAACACCCAGGTCTCTGAGCACCCGACGCTTGGCCAGCGGTGATGCGGCTACACTGGCCAGGACCGTCGCCTTCTCAACGGCGCTCATCCGCTGGTACCGACGCCGTTCTGGGGCATTGGTATGGCCGTTTTTTTCAGACGGTAGACCTCGAGGGATAGCTCGGCTACCAGCTGCTTGAGCTCGCCGTTCTCCCGCTTGAGATCCTGGATCTCCTGCCGGGTGGCATCGCGCACCGTGTCACGGGACAGCCGCTCCCTGCCCGCCTCCATGAACTCCTTGGTCCACGAGTAGTAGGAGTGGGGCTTGATACCCTCCCACCGGCACAGGTCGTTCACGGTGACCTCGCGGCGGAAGCCCTCCAGCACGATACGGATCTTCTCTTCCGGGGTGTATTTGCGCCGGGTAGCCGCTCTAACTCGTCGAACGAAGGACCTAGTCTGCTCCGACCGCTGATCGGCGGCCTCGGCCTTGCTGACGTCTGACTGGGACATCGCTGCTCCTTTCATGAGGTACTCTACCCTCACTTCAGGAGCTCACACCACTCTCAGATTCTCGGGTTTTCTACCCCTCTCACGTGTCCCATTATCGCTGACGGTCTACAGTCGGAGACCTCTACCAGACCCCTAGATGTGGGGAAGCGATGCTCCGGCGTGGCTCGTATGTGAGAACCATCAGCTAGGTCGATCCGCACCACCTGGCGGCCCTCCTCACGAATCATTCCCTTCACCTTCCGCCAGGTGCCATCAACCCCAGGTAAGTACAGGGGGTGCGGCGATTTCTCCCAGATATCGAACATCTTGGAGAGATTGGATCGGCTTACCGATCTGTTCGTCTTGAAGAGGACTGGCGTGGTTGAGCCGAGACATCGCTTCTTGGCCATCTTCAGGATGGTGTTGACCTGATCAGCGGGGTCCTCGTTCAGCACGCGGCCAATCGTCTGCGACTCGATAACGGCAGCGCCGTCGCCCCACTTGGCTCCACAGCCGCCGATCTTCCCGAAGCAGACCCAGCCGCCGCCGTACTCGACCTTGCCCTTGATGATGGCCTCGACCCCGCACTCAGGGCACTTGCGCTTCGCGTCCCTGTAGCGGTATTTGCTCTCGTAGCTGTTGCACTCACCGACGCCTTGGGCCACGATCTGCCCGGTCCTGATCGAGACGAGGGAGCACCGTACCTCGTACTGGAATAGGCCCATCTCCCACTCCGCCGTCTTGTCGGTGATCTCGTATGTGTCTGCCAGGCCCAGCAGCTTGGTGATCTTCTCCGCCCCAGGCTTGAGCAGGGTCGGCTTGCTGGTGCCGGGGATGGTGCCGTAGTCTGGCCCCTCCCTGAGTTCGCTCTGAATTAGGGCGCGGAACTCCTCGACCTGCTGGAGCGTTGCCTGCACGTGGCTTCGGCTCGGCAGCGTGAAGTCGTGATTCGATAGGGCTATGTCTGTCGTTGGTTCTGCTGTCATATCTCTCTCCTCTTCAGTTGACCGATATAGGGACGTGGATTTCGTAGAGCTCCTCGCTCATACTCCCTAGCCCCCACACCCGCTCGATGACCGGGACGCGGTTGATGAGTCGACCTACGGCTGCCGCTGGTTCTGCCGTCCGGTGGGTTAGCTTGATCATGACGAAGGAACTCTTGGCCAGACGGGTATCCCTATCCATGCGTTTTCTCCTTGGTCCCCTTTTCGTGTTCTGCCCGCTCGTCACGTGATTCCCGATACAGATAGACCGCCAAGCGGTGCTTGCAGTACCCCTTGTGAAGCTCTCGCCTGAAGCGGGCGTCGGGACAGTTGCACTGACCGTTGACGAGGTAGTGCTTGTCGTCCCCGGAGGCTACGTCATAGCACTCTGCATCCGCTGGGGACACCTGGCCCACTAGGGCACGGGCTTTCGCCAGCCGAGCGGCCAGAGCGTCTATCTGGGTGATCGGGGTGACAGACATGACCCTAAACCTGCTCCTTGGGAGCTCTTGTAGCTGCACAGTGGGTGCAGCAGTACGCCAATATCGGGCTGTCCTCGTATGGCGTATCGAGCAGCAGCAGCCGGACCGGGTACCAGCCTGGATGCGGGCAGTGGGGATCGGCCCAGACTATCCGCTCGGTGGCTCCGTCCTGGACTAGCTCCTCGTACACCCGGTCCAGATCGCGAGCCAGCACATCGGTGACGGCGCTGCCGTTCGTCCGTCGGCTATGTGCCCGGACCTGGTGACCGTTCCGCGTGTGCGTCCTGACAGTCGTGCAGCTCATCGACGCGCCTCCTTCGCTCGCCCTGGGCTTTCGGGAACGGTGTGTGGGCGGGAGGCCAGCCACTCCTCCACCTCATCGGAGTGCCATCTGGCTGCCCGCCGACCGACCCGCACAGGACGGGGAAACTCGCCTAGCGACATCATCCGGTAGACCGTCGCACTGGACAGGCTAACGAGCCCAAGTACTTCTTCCAGCTTCAGAGCCCGCTTTTCAACAACGCTCATGCTTCCTCCTCTCGAACTGCCGGGCGCTGGTGCTCGTCCATGTCGATGCGGCGATGCTTGGCTGCTGCCTTTAGAGTCACTAGCTCGCCGATCAGGGCAGCGACGAACGCATCCTTATCGGCTTCGCTGAGTCTGTAGTAGTATTCGAGAAGGCGATCTACGGCATCGCTTGGCGACTCCGGGCCGTACACCGGAGCCAGGGTTTTGCCGATTTCCCTGGTATGTGATTGGAGGTCTAACATGCCCGATATTTCCTTAGAAGAATGTCCGCACTGCGCCACGCAGCAGGTTTCTGCGGAGCTCGTCAGCCAAATGGAGATCGACGCGGATCCCAGTTCGCCTAATCCAGAACAGCAACACACCAAAGTATGGAACACGTTCTGGATATGCCGACTCTGCAATGAGGGCATCGTGATTAAGATGCAAAGCCCCCATCGTCGTACCGAAGTTCTCAATCCTGCCCAGCTGTTCGGCGACCCTCGACGGAGCGGCTACGAGTTTGTTGCCATCCACCCGAAGATTCAGAAGCTTGAGGCCCCGGATCACGTTCCAGAGGGCATCTCGCGGGACTTCAACGAAGCTCAGGACAGCCTGCGCCGCAGAAACTGGACGAGCGCCGGAATGATGTTTCGGAAGGTTCTTCAGCGAGCAACCACAGCTATCGCCGGCTCGGAAGCGACGCTCTCTCACAACTTGCTGGCTCGTATAGAAATGCTCGCTGAGCGGCATCTCATGACGCCCGCGATGCGGGACTGGGCACACGTCATACGCTTGGACGGAAACGAGGCCGCCCACGAGGAAGACCAGGTATTCACGGAGCAACAGGCCACGCAGATGCGAGACTTCACCGAGTTGCTCCTGATCTATATGTTCACTCTCCCTGCGCGTGTGCAGGCCCACCGAGAGCAGGCCGAACGTAGCCCCAGCCAGAGTAACTCCATCCCTAGCTCTCCTCCTCCCCCGCCGGACGCCGGTAGTCGTCGATGTCGATGCCAAACTCCCGGCACCATTGATAAAGGGTGGCGTCGGTCACTCCAAGGTCCATAGCGGCAATGGTGACCATGTGCTTCTGACCGCGGCGGCCTTCCAGGGCTTCTCGGAGTATGTCCGCCATGCCCTTGCTTCTTTGGGCCTCTAGCTTTTCTTGTGTCGGTGTCTTGGACATCTCAATATTTTTTCTACTATGCATAGAATTATTAACTGCCTGTATTCTATCTCACAAGGAAGACTTTGTCAAGTAGTTTCTCTTAACATAGAAATGAGGCGTAGAAAGTGAGTGTATTGATGGCCTTAGATACCCTAGGTGAAAGACTCAGAGAAGCCCGACTGGAAAAGGGCCTGACGCTGGAACAAGTCGCAGAACGAGTGGGCGTTAGGCTCAACACAATATGGTGCTATGAAAAGGGCAAGTTTCGCCCTTCGGAACCAGTGTTTAAGCTATGCGTACAGATCTACGGTAAGCCTGTGGAGTGGTTCTTTGGCGAAGAAGAGAAACCCCAACGGCTCCCGCCACCCCCGAACTACGAAGCACCAGAGTCCGCAACCCAATCCGAGCCCGATGCATTGGGCGTCATCGGTTCCCTGGCTCAAGTCCGACAGGAGTTCGGCGCGCGCTTCGACCGGCTTGAGTCCTACGTCCGGTCAGCGGTCGCCGAAACGAGGGCCGAATACGACACTGGCAGCGATAGGCCAGCGGTACGCCCGGTAGAGGTCGTCGAGGTGGCTGCTGCGGCTGGAGGTGGAGCGGTGGTCTTCGACGAGACGGTGGTGGGGCGTCTATGGTTCCGACGGGATTGGCTCGACAGCAACGCCATCGACCCCGCGAAGTGCAACGTCATCACGGTTCGTGGCGAGTCTATGGAGCCTACGCTGCCGGACGGGTGCTCGATCCTGGTGGACCGCAGTCAGGGCCGGAGGCGGCGTCGAGATAGGCGCATCTTCGTTCTACGTACCGAGGACGGCCTCGTGGTCAAACGCGCCGGAAAGGACGCCGAGGGTAACTGGCAGATCGAGAGTGATAATGAAGATTGGGAACCCGTGCCTTGGTCCAGGGACGCCGAGATCATCGGCGAGGTGCGGTGGGCGGCGAGGACGTTTTAGGGGACGTGTAAAGAATGGGGAGGATTATTGTAGAAATCGGGCGAATCGAAGGGCACCGGAGCACATGATACGCTTCTTGTTGTTGATGTCCGCGCTCCTTGTCTTTTGCATCGCGGCCTGCGGTTCGGATACGAGCGGTTCTGAGTGTGACCCCCGTGTATATCCGCCAAGACCAGGATGCGAATTCTCGTTCACAATCGAGTCCTTCATCTCACGCGACCACAAAGCCGCCGACGCCTTGGAGCAAGATATTCAGATCTTCATTGCGGATGAAGACGATAATGGCGAGTATCTTACGATTCAGTTGAATTCTAATAAGAACATTGCCTTCATACTAACAACGAGTCGCTCAACTCGCGCTGTACGGGACATCTTCTACTTGGCTCAAGGCACGGGTACATTGGACTCTGGCATCGACGTGCTCATGGGCGGGATCGCGACGATTATGGCGATTGAGGACCCTGCGATGCCCGCAGAGCAACGTGGTGATGCAGCAAGGGAGGTGGGCTTACTCGATTTGACCGACCATGTCAATGGAAAGACGACTATAAGGCAGGGGGTTGAGTATTACGTGACATTCTCAGATGTAATCGGCGCTAACTTATTTGCCAGCCCAAGGGTGCCGCACGAGACACCATAGCTGAATCCCGTTAGTGGTATGAAAGGTGGTAGGCGCAGTTTGGAACAGGGCGGAATTAGCTACGAACTGGGCTTAAGATCGAATCCCACCGTCGCCTCCAACGCTCATCCCCAACGGCCTTTCTGAGACCGACGCCTAGGATCCATGCCGGGGTGGCGAAATGGTAGACGCGGCGGACTTAAAATCCGCTTCCCGCAAGGGAATGTGGGTTCGATTCCCGCCCCCGGCACCACTTTTTGCCGACATTTGGCCGACATTCCACTCTAGTCGGCATCCTCCCGCCCGTGTGAGCGCATCGGCGTCGGCGAACCGTCTCTACACTGCCTAACCGCGCAGGACGATACAGGAAACAGTCTTCGTGACGCCCGGCAGGCTATCGATTTGGTCTTCGATAAGTCCACCAAAAGCCCTTTCATCGATGACCTCCACCTTGACGATGACATCATGGGGGCCAGTGACCCGGTCCGCAGCCCTGACCTCCTGAATAGCCCTCAGAAGGCCAACCAACTTGGGACTGGTGCCTACTGCAGCATCTATAAGAACATATGCTGTTATCATTACATATCCATTCCTGTTTCACGAGAAATGTACGCATACGGTTCCATGGCAAACCCCTCTCTACACCCTGCACCACAAAAATAGTAGGTCTTCCCTCCGTACCCGTGGGTTCCTCCGGGTGGATTCTTGGCGTCTACCCGCATGTGGCAAACCGGGTCTTCTGCTGTCTCAAAACCCTCTACTTCGGTTTGCATAGTGCCAGCCATGGCTCATCCCTCCCAACAGTAGGTGCTATATTAGCACTCCAACGAGGTTGCCGCATTTGCGCTTCACCCATGGAACGCAACATCCCTGACTACCTCAAACGACTTCCAGATGGCAGGCCGGTAGACACCCGCTTCAAATGAGGCGACAGGGTACGGATCACCTCGGGGCCGGTGCGGGCAACACGGGAACCGCAGAGACACAAAGCAAACAGGGGGTATAAAAATGCTGGAGGAAGTTACGCTAAACAGCGGCATGACCGCTCTTATTGCAAGACCATCCACGGAAGAAAGGCGTCCCGCAGTCATGCTCTTGCACGAGCGGTATGGCATTACACAGCATACCCGGGATACGACGCAGCGATTAGCAGAAGCGGGGTACGTAGGCTTTGCTCCAGACCTCTTTCACCGTTTCACGGGCGACCGGGAGGCGTTGAGTCGTGCTGAGGTTCGCTGCGAGCTTACAGACGAAGAGTCGGTAACAGACCTGGCGGAGGCTCGCGCTTATCTTGGGACCCTACCCAATGTTGATGAGGAGAACATCGCGTGCGTCGGAGTCTGTCAGACCGGGAGACAGCCCCTTGTCTATTCGGCCCAACGGAGCGATCTGGCAGCGGCGGTGGTGTTCCACGGGGGCGTCTATCCCAGGGAGTGGCAAGCCGATGCCTTGCGTCCCCTTACTATCGACAGCTACCTGCCAAGGCTGTCATGTCCAGTGCTAGGCCTTTTTGGAGAAGCGGACGAACTCATCCCGTTGGAAGAGGTTCGCAAGTTTCGGGAACATCTGGAGAGAGGTGGGAGGAGCTACCACATCCGTGTCTTTCGTGACGCCCCTCACGCATGGCTCAATGACACGACACCGGAGAGGTATCACCCAGAGGCCGCCAGAGAGGCCTGGCTGCTCATGGCGTCCTTCCTGGAGGAATGTTTCTCTGGTAGGTGGGACAGGAGCCGGATCCTTTGGCACTTTGAAAGCGACACGTCACACGGCTACGTCTAGCGCCTGGAGCCCGTCGCATTGTGAACATACCCCCAAAAGAGGTGTATGCTTGGCCGGCGAGACAGACAGCTTTATGGATTGGAGGATTAGGTACATGACTGTTGCGAGAGACCTGGCGAAGTTTTTCGTACGCACTTCATACGAAGATTTATCCCCAATAGCAGTAGAGCGTGCCAAGATCGCCATTGCGAACACTATCGCAAGCGCAGCCAACGGCTTCGATAGGGCATCAGTACGAGTTGTCCGCTCTCTGGTAAAGGAAAGCGGTGGCCCCCCTGAGGCAACGGTCTTGTTTGAGCCTGGTCTTAAGGCTCACGCCCTAGATGTGGCTAGGGTTAATGCAATGATGAGTGATGCCGCCGCCTCTGACGACAGCCACATGAGAGCCTTCGCCCACATTGGCACTGTTACCGTAGCTACGGCTTTGAGTATGGGAGAACGGATGCATGCCAAAGGCAAGGATGTTCTTTGCGCGATCGTAGTGGGCTATGAGTGTAGCGGAAGAATAGGAGATATTATTGCTCCAATGCTTGGTCGGCGTGGGTTCCATAACTGTGTCATCACTGCTTTTGGGGCAGTCGTAGCGGCGAGCAAGGTATTGGATCTTAACGAAAATCAGATGGCCAACGCGATCGCCCTAACTGCTACTACTATTGGAGGATTGGGGCTTTCTACTAATAGCTCTGCCCGGGAGTATCATGCGGGGAACTCAGCAATGGCCGGAATCAATGCCGCTCTTGCTGCTCACAAAGGTTTCGCCGCTGTTGAGAACACCCTGGAAGCCAGGAGAGGATTCTTCGAGACATTTGGTGGCAAGGTGAACGTAGAAGCTGTTACCAAGCGGTTAGGAGAGGAATGGCACATCGTCACTGATATGTCTCTGAAGCTCATGCCGGGAGCGCACCAAAACCACGCCCTAGCGGAAGCAGCAAGCAATGCAGCTAAGGCCGGTCGCGTTTCTCCGGAGGAAGTAAAGCGCATCACGGTGATAAGCCCAAGGCGGGGGAGAGATGCTCTAAGGCAGCTCCACCCTAAAGATTTTGTAGGCGCCATCCATAGTCTGCCTTACTTCATCGCAGCCTCCGTGGCGGACAAAGACTTTTCCTGGCACCACGTCTCCATGGAAAAGATAAGCGACCCCGACATAGGGATGCTCCAAGATAAGGTGAGATTCAGAGCAATACCTCGAAAACGTCAAGCAGACTTCTTCGACGGTGGCTCCGTTACCGTTCGGGATGGTGCCGCAACCATTCGGGGCGGAACCGTGACGATTACTACTAAGTCCGGCAAAGAATACTCTAGTACTGTGGAGTGGCCCAAAGGCTCCCCCCCGAGAGGCCTCTTGTGGGCCGATGTGGACGCCAAGTATAAGACCCTAGTACCCATTGCAAAGCTGTCATCGAAGCAGATTGAGCACAGCCTCCAGCTAATACACGACTTTGATCGGGTCGAGACCCCGTCGAATTTGACGGCATTGCTCCAAAACTGAGTCGCGCGGTTGCCCACAGGGGCTTCCAGGCCTTGGTGGTCATCTATAAAAGCCCCCCGCCCCTAAACGGGGGGTGCGTATATTCACATAGAGCCTGCGGTCGCTGCTATGATCTCCAACGTACACGTTACAATAGTTGACTCAGCCGCAAATCTCACCAAGTCGTTTATTACCAAATCTAGGGGGTACGATGCGATTGCAAGGCAGGGTCTCTTTCATCAGCGGTGGTGCGAGAGGAATTGGCGCCGCCATCGCGCGTCTCTTTGCCGAACAGGGTGCGAGTGTTGCCTTCGGCGACCTTTTAGAGGAGGAGGGCCAGCGGACGAGAGACCTGATTGAAAAAGCGGGGGCTGAAGTTCTGTTCATCCCTCTTGACGTCGCCAGTGAAGAGGCGTGGCACCATGCCATAGCCGCTACAGTAGAGCGGTTCGGCAAGCTGGATATTCTGGTCAACAACGCCGGGATACGCGGGCCCGGCGGTGTAGAAGACACAACGGTGGAGACCTGGGACGCGATCATGGCGGTGAACGCCAGGGGCGTCTTTCTGGGAACCAAGTTTGCCATTCCGGAGATGCGCAAGGCTGGGGGAGGCTCAATCATCAACATCTCTTCGCAACTGGGTATCGTCGGCAGCGACACGAGCAGTCCCGCCTATCAGGCCTCCAAGGGAGCGGTCCGCACCTTCACCAAATCCGCGGCCATCCGTCACGCCAAGGACGGCATACGCGTGAATTCGGTCCACCCTGGACCTATCCTGACACCCTTTACCGAAAGCCGTATGGCACCCGGCGCACCTGAGCGGGACAGCATCATTACGAAAATTCCGATGGGTCGTATTGGGACGGCCGAGGACGTTGCATATGGGGTCCTCTACTTGGCCTCCGATGAGTCCTCTTTTGTCACCGGCTCGGAGCTGGTCATAGACGGCGGCTGGACGGCCCAATAGCCGCTCATAGGCCACCGCCACGAGGCCCCGCGGTGTGGTCAAGCACGTCTTGTCGGACTACGGTGGGGTGCCAAGCGGCTGAAACGGGAATTGTCGGCTATAATGATCTCCCATGTCACAGGCAAAAGAGGAGGAACCACCATGGATGACAGAGAATTGGCTAGTGACGATGTAGTAGCCAGGGTCGCCGCCGCCCTAGAAAAACGGAACGTTCAGGTCATTGTAGTGAGCAGTAGCAAAGAGGCGCTGGACAAACTCATCGAGCTGGTCCCTGAAGGGGCGGAAATGCACACTGGGACCTCCACAACGTTGCAGGATATCGGTTACATCGATTTCCTTATGAGCGATACCGGGCGGTACAACATACTGGGGAAGGCCATGGCCGAGGAGTCAGACCCAGAACGTCGCCTGGAGTTGCGCCGCCGGGCCGCCACTGCACAATACTTCATCTCGAGCGTCCATGCGATCGCCGAGACCGGGGAGGTAGTCGTGGCCAGCCGCACCGGAAGCCAGATCGCTCCCTATGCCTTCGGATCGCAGCACGTTATATGGGTAGTGGGGACACAAAAAATTGTCCCTACCCTAGAGGATGCCATACGTCGGGTGAGGGAATATTCCCTGCCTATGGAGGACCAACGTGTCAAGAAACTCGGCGGGCCAGGGAGCATTGTGGGAAAGTTCATGATCTTTGAGAACGAGATACAGCCCGATAGGATCACCGCGGTGCTGGTCAAAGAGAAGGTTGGATACTAAAAAGTCACCTCTTACCGGCTCCCGCCCCCAGCATGACTGATACAAGCGAGCCGCCTGTGCCTCAGGAACCGGGCAACGCCTCTGAGACCTTGGGCATCGTAGAGGAAGAGCGTCGAGAAGGGTGGAGCCGTGTGCGCATGCCCATCCGGCAACGGCATCTCCGGAGAAAAGGAGTGCCTGACAGTGGCGTTCAGGGAGGTATGGTGGTGTCCCTAGCGGATCATGCCTTTACCTACGCCTCCTTCTCTGTCCTCCCGCCCGGACACCTGATTGCGACCATAGAACTCAAAGTGAACTTCATCGCCCAGGCCACCAGGGGTGACCTGATCGCGGAGTGCCGGATCATTCACAGGGGCAAACGCACGTTTGTGGGAGAGTTCGAGGTCACCGACCATACAGGCAGGCTCATCGCCAGGGGCATGGGGACCAACCTTCTCTTGGAACAATAGGAGATGTGAGGATACGGAGGCGTCGCCTGTCGGCGGTCCCCTGGGTGGCTCATTCAGTATGATGTAACGTGGAATTACGTCATGTGCGGGCGCTACTCATTCACATCGGACCGGGATACGCTCCAGATGCGGTTCCGCTTCCTGGCTGGGGACCTGCCCTTCAAGCCACGGTACAACGTGGTGCCGACCCAGGAGGTGCTCACCGTTACCCGTGACCGCACTGAGAACCAGGCCTAGTTTATGGAGTGGGCCTCATCCCGTTTTGGGCCAAAGATCTGGTCAAGCCCTGTATCATCATCACCACCGTGCCCAACACCCTCATGGAGCCCATCCACAACCGGATGCCGTGATGCTGACCAGGGAAGCCGAGGACCAGTGGCCTGGAACCGGGCAACACGGACACCGCTGAACTCACTGAGCTGATGGTGCCATACCCCACGTCAGAGATGGAGGCCTAGGAGGTCTCAGCTTCCATGAGCACCCAGGGTTGACGCCCCTATCTAGAATAGGTATCGTACGCTGATTAGAGTAGGTATTATACCTTTCGCCCGAGCAGATCTTTCAGAGGGGCTCCAGGTAAATGGGTGCCTCAGGAGTTGACCAGGGCGGATAGGCAAGGAGAGGCTACTGTTATGGATAGTGGTGATACGGCTTGGATACTAGCATCATCTGCTCTAGTTTTCCTCATGACGCCAGGCCTGGCGTTTTTCTACGGTGGCCTTGTCCGAGGGGAAAATGTCTTAGGCACGGCTTTGCACTAAAAGTCGGTGTTGATGCAAAAACCCCTCGGTTGATGCGAAAATCACGGAACCTCTGGACTTTCCAGTATGCTCTGCATCTCATCCCCAACCATGGCCAGCCGAGATTCCAAGTGCCGCAAGTCCTCAATCTTGGCCGTGACCTCCTTGATGATCTCGTCTTGCTCTGCCAGCGACGGCACTAGGATGCGGAGTTGCCGTACCGAGCGGTAATCCAAGGCGGGTCGGGACGAGCCGGTCGCCGCCCGGTCCATCTGTGGGCGACACAGGGACGAATTTAGGAAGGCCGCCAAGTATTCGGGTTTGACCCGGCTTCTGTCTACTCTGATCCTGACAGAATGTTGGTTAATGTTTGCTGGCGCGAAATTGTCTGGAACCACCGCTGCGTTGCCGTAGCTCCCAGTAATTGTGAAGACAACATCACCGGGTTGAAGCTGTGACCTAGAGAGTTGCCCGTTGTGGATGTCCGTGGGTATACAGGCATCCGACTCTAAAGACCACTCCAGACGGTTAGGACGGACATTTTGTACCCGTATGAACTTTGGGCCGTAGTCTGGGTAACGCGCCCCCAGCGGTGTTGCACCCCCTGTGAGCGCCCCTTTCCGGTTAGAAGTCTCAAGCAGGTTGTTCAGTACGATAACCTCCCATCCTCGTTCGGTAGACATCTCATCTAATCTGGCAAGCGTCGCAAAATAGTCAGGGTTGAAGTATGCGGCATCCAGCCGGCGTGTCGTGTTGCCTTCGTCCGACTCACTTGATTGGACAATAAAGCCAAGGTGAGCGGCCGGCAAAGTGCCGGTCTCTTCATATTGGCGGTACTCATCAAGTAGCAATGGCAGCTGGTTCAATTCTGGTCGATCTTTGCCTGAATCACTGTGCCCTACGTTCGCGCAAAGGGCCATGTAGATGGCAGGTTGTTGCTCTGCAGGGTTTGTCTTCTTGCGCAGGTACAGAACCGACGTTGATACCGCACTCCCTGCTTTCACGAACGCATTCTTAGGCAGTCCTATGATGGCCTTGATTACAAATTTCTCTCTGATGAAACCCCTCACGAACTGGTCAGTTGCGGTGTTGAGGACACTGTCGTCCATTACGGTCACTAACCTTCCTTGGCCCTCCAACAACTCCCAGTACCGTTCAATGAACATCACCGAGGATTTCAGCGAAGATACTGCTCTGCCCTCGTCGTTGGCCGACAAGAGATATTCAGAAAGCACCCTAGCTTCAGCAGGGTCTTTCCGCTCATAATTCATGGAGAAAGGGGGGTTGGTCAAGACGACTGAGAATCTCTGCGGGGTGCTCCCAAGTAACCCTGTCTGCAACTCCTCAGTTTCTAGCCGCAAATCCAAAGATGTGCCAGGCTCGATGAGCAGCTTCTTATCCAGTAGGTCCCCTTGGTATATCCGGCTTCCACCGTCACGATGGAGCAGCATATTCAATCTGGCGATCCTTGCGATTTGCGGGTCTGTGCCAGCGTCCACCCCCCATAAGGCTTCTTTCCGCAACCTGGACATCAGGTCTTCTTGCTCCAACTGGCTCAACGAGGTATTCCCCGCGATCTGGTTGCTCATATCAGCCATTGCTTCGATCAGAAAGCCGCCACTACCGCAGCACCCGTCCAATACCGTATCCATCCGGTTCCGCGTGGCCTGAAGTCCCACCAACTGCACCATGAACTTGACCACGCTACGGGTAGTGAAAAACTGCCCCAAGTCCTTTCCTCGCATGGTCGCGGTTAGGAAAGTTTCAAACATCCTCCCGTTCAAATCCTCATCCACCGCTCCAAGGTCAAGGTGCTCTAGGAGCTTGACCACTTCCTTGATGGTAGAAGGCGATAGGGCAATGCCCTCATGTTCGTCGAATATACGCTTTTTCTCTCGTCTGCTGATTTGCTCTTCCAGTCTGTCGACTAGGCTCGCAAATAGAACGGTGTTTACTGGGTTTTCGCTACCACCCTCCTCCATATCGAGTATCCAGTGGCTGGAGAAGTGAACCGACGAGCGAGGAACCGTCCCGTCTGACGAGGCCAAGTCTAGGACATCTGCCCTCATTCTGCTCCTTACCTGTCTGTCCTCATCAATCTTGATATACATTAACTTGGAGAACTCGTAAAAAGCAGGCGCAGGATGACGTTTTTCAGCCTTGCGTATCTTGCTGTGACACGCCTCAAAGATGCTCGGCAAGTCGTTGGGAGTGACCTTGCGGAACTCGAAGGGCTCGTTGTCCACTGTCGTTGACATCGTGGCCGCTAGGGCTGCACGGGATAGTTGGGCCTTGAAAGCCTCAAACCTGTGGTTCCCGTCAACGAAGTCTGCAAAGGACAGTCTGTGAAGTTCTTGGTCGCTGTCAAAATGCTTGACGATGCACGTCTGCCCATTTATTCCAACGCAGTACTGCTCGGGCTTCGGAGAGGCTATACCACGGCGAATGACGGAGGCATATAGTTGGGCATCATCCACGCCTTCATCCGCGTCCCTATCCGGTCCCTTCGCGTCAACTACCAGTACGGGTCTGCTTTGTGTGGAGGTCAGATAACCAACGTAATCAGGGATGTAGGACCGTCGCCGTTTGCCCTTCCCGATTTGCCTAGCGATGACTGTCCTTTTGGTTTGCAGGTAGTCTGCGGGAAAGCCCAGCTCGCCGAGGAGCGGCGCGACAAAGAACTGTTCGACATCACTCTCGTTCCTAAGGTTGGAGACAGAACAGAATTTGTTCGCAGTCCCGGCGTTTTGAGGTTTCTCACTCATCGCGGTCGCGCTGGTTAATACTCTTCGAGTACCGCCGTTTCTTGGGAACGCGCTGTCGTTGAAGCAACCGGCCCAAGTGCTCTAGGGTCGACTTCCGATTCGCTGGTGTCCGGTCGCCGACGTTCCACTTCTCAACGGCGTTTTTGGTGACCCCCAGTTCGCCTGCTATCGCCGCCAGTGTCCAGCCTTTGTCCCGGAGGTTCGCAAGGCACGTCTGCACTTCGTTCATAATGGCACAGTACCATACAACGTATATTGCCGTCAAACCCTTGACAAAGCTATACAGTGTATAGTACTGTGAATACAAATAGGAACGGTTAACAGAGGTAGGAACATGAACGGGCAACGGACACAAACCATTACCGCTCTCGGCCCCAACGACCCCGACGACGGCGACGCTGGACGCCAGCAACGCGGGCTGGCGATCGCCGCCGTTGTGCCCATCCAGAAAAACCGACTCGGCTACCAGATTCCCTCCCAGTCCGGCAACGGCTCCTACGTGGTGAGCGTTGAAGATGAGCCGTTCTGCACCTGCCCGGACTTCGAGCAACGTCAGGAACGCTGCAAGCACGTCTACGCTGTCGAGTTCACCGTCCAGCGGGATCAGGCACCGGACGACACCCTCGAAACGGTGCGGGTAGCTCTCGGTCCTTCCTGGACGGCATACAACTTGGCTCAGACCAACGAGCAGGAACTGTTCGGGACCCTGCTCCGTGAGCTGTGTGCTACTGTCTCGCAGCCACCACAGGGCAAGGGCCGCCCCCGCCTCCCCATTTCCGATATGTTGTTCGCCGTTGGGCTCAAGGTCTACAGCACCATGTCTGGACGTCGAGCCATGACGGATTTCAGGAACGCCCAGGCCAGCGGGCTGCTCTCCACCTGCCCATCCCTCAGCACCGCCTTCCGGTGCATGGAGAACCCCGCCGTTACCCCGATCCTGAAGTCCCTGATCGAACAGAGTGCCCTGCCTCTCCGAGCAGTTGAAGCCGACTTCGCCGCCGATGCCAGCGGCTTTTCCACCAGCGTCTATGACCGTTGGTTCGACCACAAGTGGGGGAAAGAGAAGAAGCAGGCCCGCTTCCTCAAGGCTCACATCATGTGCGGGGTGAACACCAAGGTCGTGACCGCAGTGGAGGTCACCGAGGCCAATGTCCACGATTCGCCGCCCTTCCCCGGTCTGGTGGAAAAGACAGCAGAGAACTTCGCCATGAGTGAAGTATCGGCGGACAAAGCCTACCTGAGCCGGAGGAACCTGAGGGCCGTCGTGGATGCCGGGGCTACGCCCTTCATTCCCTTCAAGAGCAACTCCAAGCCGGAACACACCCACGGAGACTCCCTGTGGGCCAAGACTTACCACTACTTCAGCCTGTTCCGCGAGGAATTCATGGACCACTACCACAAGCGCTCCAACGTGGAGACGGCCTTCTCGATGATCAAGGCCAAGTTCGGGGGCGCGGTGCGCTCGAAGACACCGGTCGCCCAGATGAACGAGGTTCTGGTCAAGATTCTGTGCCATAATATCTGCGTTCTGATTCAGGCGATGTACGCCCTAGGGATTGAGCCAGATTTCCGGGGTGGAAGGACTTTTGCATCAAAAGCTCTTGGTGATGCAAAAGTCAGTTAGATTTCAGACTTTTGGTGCAAAGCCCCTTTGGCACCATGATGCACAGCTTCATTGCCATCGCCCTGGTCAGCGTGGTGTGGGTCCTCTGGGGCTATAGCCTGGCCTTCGGGCCAGACGTAGGAGGTGTTATCGGAAACCTGGACTATGTGGGGCTGCGGGGAGTTTTACCGTTGACTCCCAACCCCGATTATGCCTCCACCATACCTCACCAGACCTTCATGGTCTTCCAGATGATGTTCGCCATCATCACACCAGCCCTTGTTTCAGGAGCATTCGCCGAACGCATGAAGTTCAGCTCCTTCATCATTTTCATCGTAGCCTGGTCAACGATTGTGTACGCTCCACTGGCCCATTGGGTTTGGGGGAACGGTGGATGGCTGGGATTGAACGGCTGGGGTGCCCTGGGCTTTGCCGGAGGCACTGTGGTGCACATCAGCTCGGGGGTCGGCGCGCTGGCGGCAGCCCTTGTTTTTGGGAGACGGCTACGCCATGGGTCAGAGCCCATGGAGCCCCACAACATCCCCTTTGTCGTGCTGGGCGCGGCATTGCTCTGGTTCGGGTGGTTTGGATTTAATGCAGGAAGCGCCCTGATATCGGGTGGCAATGCCACCTCGGCCTTTGTGGCCACCAACACCGCGGCCGCTGTGGCTGCCCTGACCTGGGCGGCCCTCTCCTGGAAGTTCACGGGGAAGGTCAGCGTCGTTGGCGTTGCCACCGGTGCTGTGGCTGGACTGGCTACCATCACCCCTGCGGCAGGATTCGTGGGACCAATGCCCGCCATGGTCGTAGGACTGGGCGCTGGCACCTTTTGCTATTTGGCAATCCGGTTTAAAAACAAGGTCCGGCTGGATGATTCTTTGGACGTGTGGGGAGTCCACTGTATAGGGTCTACATGGGGGATGCTGGCAACGGGACTGTTTGCAGGAGTCGGCTTGGGCGTGGGTTTGGAGTTCTCCGACTTCGCCCTCGACGGAGTGAATCGGGGTGGGCAAGTGTTGCGGCAGCTCGGTGCCATAGCGGTCGCGTGGGGATGGGCGTTCGCCATGACTTTGGTCATCCTGTTCGCCTTGAAGTTGACGCTGGGTCTGCGGGTGAGGGAAGACGAGGAAGAGCAGGGGCTAGACCTTTCTCAGCACGGGGAGAAGGCGTACCGGAGCTAGTTTGCATCCGTAGGCCAGAGTAGAAGCATTAGCCCCCGGCAAAAGCTCAATCCCGTTTACCTCACTGACGGGTCATACCCGCTCTCATGGCTGCTCAGGGAAGCTTCTGTTCGCCTCCCAATATCCTCCCAGGGTAGATCCGCGCTGGCCTCAGCCCCAGGTCGTCATCGCCGTGTATGCGGTTGAGTGCCTGGGCGAGGAGCCTCGCATCGGCGTCGTCCAAGCCAACGACAACGCAATGGACGGAATCCACGTCGAGTTCGCGAAGGACACGAAGGCGCTGATTGCCCGCCAATACTTCGTATCGTTCATTGCCGATGGGCCGAACCACCCGGTTCCTTGTACCGGGGTATAATTACCGCGTTCCTCAACTTCCTCCATATCGCTACAGTGGTGGAGACGTTGTGGATCTGTATTTCGCCATTGAGCGGGGACAGCTAGCCTACCAGAGGGAGAGCACCATGGATTTTCAGACCATCCTATTGGAGAAACATGATCACGTTGCCAAGGTGACCTTGAACCGTCCCGAACGTCTCAACGCCGTCAATGAGCGTATGTTCCAGGAGTTGAACACCGCGCTGCAGGATGTAGCCAACGACTCTGAAGTACGGGTTGTGGTGATAACGGGGGCAGGCCGCGCATTTTGCGCCTCAGCCGATATCAAAGACATGGGGCAAGGAGGCGACCGCCTGATGAATCAACGGAGCCCGTACAGTATGTGGGGCTTCATTCGCAGCGGGCCGCAGCAAGTAACGCTGCAGCTGCATGAGATGGAAAAGCCTACGATTGCAATGGTCAACGGCCTGGCGGTAGGGGACGGCTTCGACTGGGTTCTTGCCTGTGATATCCGCATCGGCTGCGAGAACGCTCGCTTCATGAACGCCTTCTTGCAGATGGCCCTCGTTTCTAATACCGGCGCTGCGTGGCTCTATCCTAGAGCCTTGGGCATCAACAGGGCCTTGGAGCTTCTCTATACCGGCGATTGGCTAGAGGCTGAAGAGGCTCACCGGCTGGGTGTGCTGAATCGTCTGGTGCCGGTGGCCCAGCTTGAGGAAGAGACGATGGGCCTGGCACACCGCATCGCAGAGAAGCCACCCGTAGCCAACCGGTTGGTGAAAGGGATGGTACGTCGGGGTCTGCTTCAGTCCTTGGAACAGCATCTGGTGGAAGCGGCCGAGGTTGAGGTGCTCACCCTAACCACCCAGGACCACAAGGAGGCCTTGGCCGCGTTCCTGGAGAAGCGCAAGCCCCTCTTCAAAGGCGAGTAGACCGCCCAACCCCTGACGAATGACCTAGAGCGGATTTCACGATTCCCTCCTGGGAAGTGTGAGTTGTGCGCTCGCTGGTCCCGCTACCACCTCCCCCTTCTGATTCTCAATGACCAGTTCGCACTCTACGCAAGATTCAGGCCCCTTTACGGACGTTCGTTTCACCCACCCTTTGCACGTTACGGTGTCTCCGGGCAAAACAAAGGTGCGATACCGCAAGCTGAGTCGGCGCAGGACACCAGGGTCGCCAGCCCAATCCACAACAAGCTGTGCTAAGAATGCGCCCAGCATCTGACCGTCCACGATCGGTCCCTCGAAGCCTCTCTCCCTGGCATACTCGGCATCGTAGTGGAGGCGCATGAAATCCCAGGTGGCCGCTCCGTACATCATCATGTGAACGGCGGTGATCTCCTTCGTCAGCGGGGGCAACTCCATGCCCTCATGCACATCCTCTAAGCACAGCACCATGGTGTTTATCTCCTCGTAATCCTGATAGCACAAGAGGCTGACTTCGTGTGTTAGTGCCTAGCCTCAAGCCTCCTGCGGACTGATGGGAGCCGGTTGGCGGTACACCATAGTTTCTCGGTTCTCCGCCATCAACTCGTCGCGTTGGTTCGTGTAGCTGATATCGATTACGACGAAGAGCAAGCTACCTGTGCGTCCTTCCCTCTCGTAGATATCCTCAATCTTCCAACGGGCTGTGATGAGATCGTCTGGGTGTAGGAGCCTGTGGAAGACATAGTCGTTACTCGCTCGGATCTGCTGGCCAAGGGGTAGCTGCAGGCGATCTGCGAATCCTCCCTCATCGTCCACCTGGCCACGGTAGTAGTGGGTCGTTTCGCAGATAAAGGTCGGCGGCGCCACTACGTCTCCGTGTGGCCCTCTGGCCGCCTCCTCCTGACTCACGTACAACGGATTCAGGTCGCCAACGGCCAGGGCGAACTTACGGATGGAGGCCCGGCCCACCTCTTCGGGAGCGATGAACACATACTCTGTACCGATGAGGTGGCGGTACCTCTCGGCTATGCCGCCACCCTCAGACACCACTGACCCCTTCTCTAGTTGCCTGTGGGATGGAGTGCTGGAGCCCTTGGGTCACCTCCACGGTGCTCTGGACCAGCTCGGCCATGATCCGGGCGGCGGGCTTACGTTCCTTGAGCATCCCTGCAATCTGACCAGCCGGGTTATTGATCAGATCGTAACGGTCAGCCCTCCTGGCCGCCTCCACGAAGTCCTCCATGAGCACTCCCTGGAGAGGCATGGGCAGCGGGTCCAGGCCTGAGCGGTCCCAGGCGTCGATGATGACGTTGTGGTAGTCCCGGGCGGTCTTGCCGGTATAGGCCCGAGTAACGACGAACTCTTCAGATCTTCCCCGGATGATCTCCTCCTTGTGAGGCTCGGGGATGTTGCATTCCTTGGCCACCAGGAAGGCAGTGCCTATCCACGCCCCTACGGCTCCCAAGGCCAGGGCCGCGGCAACCCCCCGGCCGTCGGAGATGCCTCCCGCCGCTACCACTGGGACGGGCCTGACCGCGTCCACTACCTGAGGAATCAGGGGAAAGTTGGCGATCCTCCCGGTATGGCCACCGGCTTCATAGCCCTGGGCCACTACGATATCCACCCCGGCCGTGACGTGGCGCTCGGCATGCCGGGCTGAGCCAGCCAGGCCGATGACCTTCATCCCTTGCTCCCGGGCCAGCGGCACGACCCAGGAGGGGTCTCCGAGTCCCGCGGCAAAGATAGGCACTTTCTCCTCCAGCACTACTTGGACCTGTGCCTGGATGTGCCGCGGCGAAAGCACGATCTCGTCCTCAGCATATGCATTGGGGAGATCGAACTCACGCATCAGGTTGCGCACGAACTCAATGTGCTTGGGGTACTCCCTTTGGAGCCGCTGGAACACCGCCGATCGGGTCTCCTCCGCCTCAGCCAGGCTAGCGGGCAGGAGCAGGTCAACTCCAAAGGGCTTCTCAGTCAACGAGCGGATATCGTGTATCCGATGGCGAAGCTCCTGGAGGCTCAGCCCGGAGCCGCCCATGACTCCCAATCCTCCTGCGTTGGAGACCGCGGCCACCAGAACGGGCGGTGTCGCGTCCCCCTTGGAGGCCATACCGGCCAGGATAATGGGATACTCGATATCCAAAAGATCACAGAGGCTGGTGTGCAAGAGTGGCCTTGCCATAGATGCCTTCCCTTTCCCTACGCCTAAGACTTAAGCGTCTCCACAAATATACGCTCCTGGGCCTCATCCATGGGCGGATTGGCGAAGACGTGGCTGCATAGTTCGTCCACCAACCCATCGAAAGGCTCTCTCAGCATCGGAGCAACCTCGTCATAGAGGCCCACCACGGCAAAGGCGTGCACCATTTCGTCGGAAACCTGGCGTGCCATCTCTTCCCACTTACTCTCAAGCGACAGAGCATGCAGGTGTGATGTCAGCTCTTCCCAGCCGTGGACGGCGAGGATTCGCTGGTAGGTGCGTGTAGAAGAATGAAAGGCGATGTCCCACCTGGCCTTCTCCATGCCCTGCTTCAGGTCCGCCTTCCGGGCACCCGTGACCACAAACCCACCCCCGCTTATCTTCACCGTCCGGGGATCCCGGCCGGCACGCTTCGCCCCCTCGGCCACGCATGGTCGCACCACCTGGCGGATATACTCGGCGGAGTTCACCGTGTGTACTATGGCCCCGTCGCCTATGGCGCCCGCCAGTCTCAGGTTGTAGGGATTCACACCGGCTATGTACACCCGCGGCCGAGGATACGGAATAGGCCCCGCAGCTGGCATCAACGTAAACGTATAGTGTTGTCCCTGAAAGTTCAGCGGCGTCCCGTCCTGCCAGGCGCTCCAGATAGCGTACAGCGCCAGAACATACTCTCGCAGACGCGGGCCCGGAGCACTCCAAGGGAGGCTGAACCGCCTGACGTTATGGCCCTTCACCTGTGTTGCGAGCCCAAGCTTGAAACGTCCCCTAGAGTACGTCTGCAGGTCCCAGGCGGAGTACGCCCCATCGCCATGGGGCTGTGGGGAAAGGCAATGGTGGCCCGGCTCTCCAGGCTCACTTTGCTGGTGGCGCTGGCCGCCGCCATCAACCGTAGAAGCGTATCGTGGCTCAGCTCGTGGGCGGCCAGGCCGTCGTACCCCAACGCCTCAAGACGGCGGGCCTCCTCGGGTGCGCCCAGCACATCATTCATGTCCAGTCGGCTCATCACCTTCATGCCCCCGGGTACCTCCATCCACATCCAGCACGGCGACATTTACACTAAGGCCACAGCCGTCACTTCAATCAACAGCTCCGGGCGTAGGAGATCGTGCACCATCACGCCCGTGGCGGAGGGAAAGCGGTCGCCGAAGGTGTTGCGCCGTACCTCCTGAACGTCCCGGTATCCCGTGATGCCGTTGGGCGTGACCCATTCGATGGTATTGACCACGTCGTCGGTGGAGTATCCACCGGCGGCTAGCACTTGGGCGATGTTGTCATAGGCTCGCTCTGCCTGAGCGAGTATATCGTACCTCCCTACGCTTTGGCCCGTGGCATGGTCCACACCCACCTGCCCAGAGATGTACAGGAGGCGGCCCTTCTTGACCCCTGGACGATAGGTCAATCCCTGATATAGCTTGTCCCACTCCGGGATGCGAATCTCCTGGCGGCTGCCCCCCTTTACAGCAACGGTCTCTACCTCAACGTGGCCCTCCGGGCGGAGCAGCCGATTCACGACAATAGCGGAGGCTGCCGGGTATTCGCTGCCGTAGAACTCCTTGCGTACCTCCCCCACGTTGGGGTACTGGAGGACGGCTCTGGGGGCGATGTAGTGCACGCTGTTCACGATGTCACCAGGCTGTGCTCCGGCGGCCTTCAGTACCTGCCCGATACTCTGGTAGCACAGCTCCTCCTGCCGCGCCGTGTCCTGAGGGTAGTGACGCCTTCCCTCAATCTCCTCGTTGCCGATAAATCCAGAAAGCCACAGGACGTCGCCGGCCTGCACCGCGGGGTCATAGGTAAGCTGCTGGTACCGCTCCCAGCCAGGGTTGACGGCTCGCTTCTCCTCTTTCATCGCTACGGCGCTGATCTCAATCAGGGCGTCTGGACGTAACAGCCGCTCCACGCAGATGCCGGTGGAGGCAACGGGCGTCGCCCCCAGATACTCCCGGCGCACTTCCGCCGTGTGCCGATACTGAGGTAGCGCCGTGGGGTCAATGTAGTCCACCGTCTTGACCACGTTGTGGAAACCGAGCCCCGCCGCTTCCAATATCACCCCTAATTTCTCGTAGGCGACCCTCATTTGCTCAACCACGTCTCCCTTGCAAATGACGCGGCCCGCCTTGGGGTCATAGGTGCTGGCAGTTTGCCCGGAGGTGAACACAATGCCGTCCTTTTCAGCGCCCATAGAGAAGGTATACCGGCGCAGGTCCAGCCAGGGGAACTTCTGAGGGTCTACCTCTACGATGTTCTTGCCCATGGTAAACTCCTCCCACCAGGGCAGCTTCCATAAAGAGTTCAGGTATGAGACTCTTGGAGCGCCTAGCCGTTGTGCTCTTCAGCGGGGAGCCGTTCCTTTGATGCCGTAGCCTAGTCTCGCCCTCTTGGCGGTGTCAAGGCTCCGCTTGACGCCCAGGGTGAAAGAAGCCCACAATTGACACAGGCTTGGAAGCGGTAGAGCCGCGTCTTGGTAGCAACCCCTACGATTGTTTCCTATCAGGGAGAAAGCTTGACGCAAGAAACGCGCCGTAAAAAGAGAGGAGCCGTCGGCATTGTAAGCACCGGTGCCTACCTTCCCCTCTACCGGCTGCCGCGGTTCGTCATCGCGGCGGCGTGGGGAGGGCGTTCCCTGGGCGGCGAGCGTAGCGTCGCCAACTACGACGAGGACTCCATCACTATGGCGGTGGAGGCGGCCCGGGACTGCTTACGCGGCATCGACCGGAGCGGCATCGGCGGTCTCTACTTCGCTTCAACAACGGCACCCTATCATGAGAAGGGGTGTGCCACACTTATTGCCAGGGCTTTAGACCTTTCGGCCAACATCCTCACCGCCGACTTCGCCCACAGCCTGCGTTCCGGCACCAGCGGGCTTTTGGGGGCGATGGCCGCCGTGGCAAGCAAGCAGGCCCAGCGGGTCCTCGTGGTGGCATCGGACTCTCGCCAGGGCTACCCAAGAACCAATGACGAGCAGCTTTTCGGCGACGGCGCGGCCGCCGTGGTGGTCGGTTCGGGTAGCGTAGAGGCTACCATAGATGCCTTCAGCACCCATGCCGACGAGATCCACGACGTCTGGCGCAGGGATACCGACACGTTCGTCCGTTCCTGGGAAGACCGCTTCAGCATGGAGAGGGGCTACACACCCAATATGCAGGCGGCCCTGAATTCGGTTATGCAACGGGAGGGACTGAAGCCCCGGGACATCTCTAAGGCCGTGCTGTACAGCCCCGACCTGCGAAGTGGAGTAGGGGTAGCACGAACCCTGGGATTTGACCCCAGCACTCAGCTCCAGGATGGCCTTATCGGTAGTGTGGGCTCTTGCGGTGCCGCTCAGGCGCTGCTGTTGCTGGTGGCCGCTCTGGAAGACTCCGCCCCTGGGGATAGGCTCCTGTTGGGGAGCTACGGGGATGGCGCCGATGCATTTCTCCTAAGCAGAACGGACCGGGTACGACGGCGGAGGAATGGCCTGGGAGTACAGGGCCACCTAGCCAGTAAGCGTACGTTGGACGCCTATGAGAAATACGTTTCCTTCCGAGGCCTCATACCCCTCAGGCCTGAGCCACGCCTGCGCGTGTTCGACTTCAGCGCAGCCACTATCACCTGGCGACAACGCGATTCCATCCTTGGCCTCCACGGGAGCCGCTGCAACCAGTGTGGCACCACTCACTTTCCAATCCAGCGCGTCTGCTACACGTGCAGGGCCCTGGACGACTTCACCGAGGTATCCTTGGCCGACGCTCCGGCCACAGTGTTTACGTTCTCTCTAGACAATCTGGCGGGCGGTGTGGACCCACCGGTCGCGAAGGGCGTGGTCGAGTCCGGTGAAGGGCAGGCCCGTATCGATTGCCTGATAACCGATTGCGATCCCAAGGAGATCACGGTCGGTCTCCCGGTGGAGATGACCTTCCGGCGCATGCATGAAGGCGCGGACATGCATAACTATTTCTGGAAGGCGCGCCCCGTCCGCGGCGGCAACGGTAGCGCGTAAACGTGGGCTTGATACGGGTCTGGAAATTGATCCTGCAGAGGCGAACATGGAATCGCTCAAGGACAAGGTAGCCATCGTCGGCATGGGATGCAGCAAGTTTGGGGAGCTCTGGGATAAGTCCCCGGAGGACGTGATTATTGAAGCTGCATACGAGGCGTACGAGGACGCGGGCATAGACTCCTCGGACATCCAGGCGGCCTGGGTGGGTACCCTCCGCAGTGGGGAGGCTGGCGTAACCATCGCCGACCCCCTCAAGCTACGGGATATCCCCGTTACGCGGGTGGAAAACTGGTGCGCCACCGGTCATGAGGCGTTGCGAAACGCCGCATTCGGCATAGCCTCAGGCATGTATGACGTAGTGCTGGCGGTGGGCTTTGAGAAGCTGAAGGACACCGGTTCCGGAGGCCTTGGTGTTGGCCGGGGAACCACCCCGGTCTACCAGGCAGGCGCCACCGCACCCGGCTACTTCGCCAACATAGCAACCCGCTATTTTCATGCCCATGGATGGGACGAGGAGCAGGGCAAAACTGTCCTCGCCAAGGTCTCGGTGAAGAATCATCACAACGGTACCATGTCCCCTAAGGCCCACTTCCAGCGAGAGGTGACGGTGGAGGAGGTGCTGAAGGCGCCCATGATATCCTGGCCACTAGGGCTGCTGGACTGCTGCCCTACCACCGACGGGGCGGCTGCGGCCATCCTGTGCAGCGCAGATCTGGCCCGTAGCTTTCGCTCAGACCCCGTGTACATCAAAGGCATTGGACTCTCGATGGATGCCATGCTTCCCACACAGCGTCCCGGCTTCGACTATCTGGGTTTTGAGGCCAACCGCAACGCCGCTCGCCAGGCTTACGACCAGGCTGGTATCAAGGATCCGCGGCACGAGATTGATCTGGCCGTGGTCCACGATTGCTTCACCATCACCGAAATAGTCATCTACGAGGACCTGGGGTTCTCTCCGCCTGGCCGGGGATGGGAGGATGTAGAAGCGGGGACATTTACGTTGGAGGGGGACCTACCCGTGAACACTGATGGTGGCCTCAAGTCCTTCGGTCACCCTGTGGGCGCTACCGGGCTACGAACCACGTATGAGATCTACAAGCAGCTCCAGGGCAAGGCAGGGGCTCGGCAAGTAAAGAGTGCCCAGCGGGGGTTGTGCCATACCCTTGGCGGTTCTCCACAAGTGTCCTGCGTTGCCATTCTTGGGAACAGCCGGGAACGCGACTAGGCCCAGTGGCCTGCTGCAAGAACTACCGCCGGTCACTCCAACGGACAGAGGAGGGTTTGCCGATCCTGGTGAGCGCGTTCCGACGCCGACCTCTCACGCCACGATACCGGCGTCAGTTAGCCGCTTGATCTCATCCTGGGAGAGGTCCAGCAGCTCCTCCAGCACATAACGACTGTGCTCACCTGCAAGGGGAGCGGGTGGATACTCGACTGGCCGATTCCCATCGATGCTCCACGATAAGTTACTCATGGCCCGCCGCCCAACCTCCGGGTGATCCGTCCACGCCACGAAGCCTCGTTCCACCAGGTGAGGATTCGACAGCAGCTCGCTGGAATTCAGAGTTGGTGCCGCGGCAACTCCCGCTGCCTGTAGAACGGTCATGGCCTCAGTGGGCTCTTGTGTACGCGTCCAGGACTCGATGAGTAGGTCCAGGGTCTCCTGATTACGCCATCGATTGGCGGCGTCGGAGAAGCGGGTGTCCTTGGCCCACTCAGGATGTCCGGCGACCTGGCATAGCGCCACAAACTGTGCGTCTGTGGAGACCGATATGGCTACCCACTTCTGTTCTCCTTCGCAGGGGTAAACATTATGGGGTGCCTTTGCCCGGTCCCGGTTCCCTACCCTCTCCGCCTCACGTCCGTTCAACGTGTAGTCGATCACTGCCTCTGGGATGAGTGTGGTCACCGCCTCCGTCATGGTGACTTCGATGTACTGCCCCTCCCCAGTCTGACCGCGATGATACAGGGCCTCAAGAGCGGCCAAAAGGCAATAGCAACCGCTGAAGAAGTCCGGAAAGATGCCGCCCAGTATCCTGGGGTGTCCACCCGGATAGCCGGTTACAGCGGCCAGTCCGCTGAACAGATTGGCCACGCTATGGAACCCTACCAAGTCTCTCTTCGGCCCCGTTCTTCCGAAAGAGGCAAGGGAAAGGTAAATAATGTCGGGCCGGAGCCTGCGGACCGTCTCGTACCCCAGTCCGAACTTCTCCATGGTGCCGGTAGAGTAGTTCTCCATCACCACATCACTAATGGATATAAGACGCTTGGCCAGCTCTACTCCTTCGGGGGTTGTCAGATCGATAGAGCAGTTCAGCTTTTTGCTGTTGACCAGATTGAACACCGCGCTCCGGTTTACGCCATTTATGCCCTCGGCAAACGGCGGCAAGCTACGCCTGGACCTATCCAGGCGGGGCTCAACGAGGACGACCTCCGCGCCCAGCCATGCGAGTATTTGGGCGGCGAAGGGGACGGCAATGATCTGCCCAAAGTCTATGATACGGATACCTTGAAGCGGCGTTGTAGACATTATCCCCTTTAGAGGGCCCCTGCGCTTCTCAATAGAGCCGCCTCTTCAACTGAGTATCCTAGCCACTCCCCTAGCACTTCGGTGGTGTGCTCACCCAGCTTTGGCGCAGGGCGGCGTAGGCTCCAGGGAGTGGCCTGCATCCGCACCGGGTAGCCCGGCATCTTGGTCTTCCTTCCGCCTGGGCCCTCCTGGTTCAGCAGGAACCCTCGTGCCTGCATCTGGTCCGAATTGACCATCTGCCCTACCGTATAGGCAGGAAAGCAGGGCACGCAGGTGCTCTGGGCCAACCGCGCGATATCATCACCGGTATGGGCCATGGACCACTCCAGGATCAGTGGCTCCAGCGCATCCCAGTTACGGGCGCGCTCAAAGGCATCCGCAAAGACCTCCGACTGGGCCCAGTCGGGGTTCCCCATCAACTCCACAATCCCCTTCCAGTGGTGCTCCATGAAGCCCACCACGACGATGTATCCATCCTTGCATGGCAGATATGCGTTTGGCGCAGCTCCATATATCGTCGGTTCTCGGCGCTTGGGCTCAACGTAGGAGGCATGGGCCACCTCCCACATCATGACCATGGCCACCGCCTCCTGCTGGCTCACATCAACCTCGCAGCCCTCGTTAGAGAACCTGCGCATCATAGCTGCTACTATGGTAGCGGTGGCCCCGTGGATGCCTGCCAGGAACTCACCGATGTACGTATCCGCGCGAAGAGGGGGCTCCCGTTCGGGGTCATTGACCATGTCCGGGACCCCGGGTGAGGCGTGTGCAAGTCCGCCTGCGCTGACCGCGATCAGATCGTCTCCGGCGTAATCTCGGTAGGGCCCGGTCAGGCCAAAGGGTGTGATGGCGGTCACGATGAGTCTAGGGTTCAGCTCCTGCAGGTGATGTCGCCGGAGTTGCAGCCGCTCAAGGAGCTTGAATGGGTGGTTGACCACCAGGACGTCCGCCTCGGCTAGCAGGGCTCGGAAAACTTGCATGCCCCTGCCGCTCTCTATGTCGAGCGTCATCCCTCGCTTGTTGGCATTGAGATAAAGGTAGAGGCCGCTCCAATCCGGGTCGGGGATATCGTTGGGGAAGGGGCCTCTTCGGCGCGACTCATCTCCCGCCGGAGGTTCCACCTTGATTACCTCGGCCCCTGCGTCCGCCAACAGGCGTGCGCAATATGGGCCAGCCACAAGGTTACCGTATTCTATGACCCGAAGGTCGGCTAAAGCTCCGGTGCTCTGCACAGCTGCTCCCCGTGCCTCGGTTCGCATAGGCTAGTCTTGTCCCCTTGTAAGAGTCAATGTCCCCTGGGTAGACCGGTTCCGTCGGCTAGAATCGATCACTCTGGAGCCGAAGCTGTTAGTCCCCAAGCCTATCGCGGATACACTGAGACCGGAGCGACCCAGTCTGCGGTATTCCAAACCATGCCTCCCATCTTGAGACCAATATGCGTACGCTATCCGCTACCCTACTGCTTCCCTGCCGTCTGCCCCCATCCATCGTAGAAAGTGACCTCTTCCGCCAGCTTCCGGCGACTACCCCCGAAATGTTCCCCCTCCGCAGGGTAGCCCAGCGGAATAAGGGCGGCCGTGTCCACGCCCTTTGGAATTCCCAATAGCTCTTTGATCTCCTTATCAAAGGCCTGGAACCGGGTCGTGAGGCATGTCCCAAGACCCAAAGACCTGGCAGTGAGCATGAGGTTTTGAATGGCTGGATATATGGTGGAACCGCCCACGCGAGGGCCGTGCGGCCCCACATCTGACGCAACGCATACCAGAATCAACACCGGCACTTTATCAATGCTCCGCATGAAGTCCTCTCCGGTCTGGTACGAACCCGGATTGTTGAGGCGTCGAGCCTCTTGCACGGGATCAGCCCGAGCGATAACGGTTTCCTGACAACAGTACTCGGCCAAACGGCGTCTCACTTCATGATCCCGAATCACGATGAAATACCATGGCTGGCGGTTGCCTGCACTGGGTGCCCACGTGGCCGCCGTGATGACCTTCCGAATGGCTTCGTCCGGTACAGGGTCCGGCGTGAATCGGCGAATTGACCGCTGGGACCTGAGTGCTTCTAGCAACGACAGCTCTTCTCCCATAATCAAAATAATTGGTCGACTGCTCTCGAATGCCATCCTTCGTGCTGTCGAAACTGTCTTCTGAACAAGAAGAGAAATCTCGAAGGAGCCTGCGCGCCATGGCGATGTCAAGGGACGTATCAATGAACACCATCAGGTCAATGAATCCTGCGGTCTCGGAATGTGCATATCCTAGCGGAGCATCAAAAATCACGTGTCTCTGGGGTTTGACGACTTGGCCATCAACGGGGAAACGATGGCCTGCCCTGCTTTCAACCTTCTTAGGTCGTCTGTGAGCTTCGGGGTCTTCCAGTCGTCATAATTTGCACCTTCATCTAGCCACTTGAGGAAACTCTCAGGATGTATGGTGTCAAAGCCATAGTCATCGAAAAATATGGCCACTGCATCCGGCAAGAGTTCCGCAACCCGTTTGGTGACCACTGTTTTTCCACCACCTGACGGAGAGCTTATCCCAGTGACAAAGATAGTTGGCGTATGCATTTGGCAGCTAGCTCTCTTCAAGTCTCCTGTGCCAGACCAATAATACTCCTCTGCGCTTCTGCCGACGTACAATTAGACCACCAAATATTGCCAATGCCGCCGCACGTGAACGAAATCCGGCTCATTCCCGGAATCCCAGGCGTTGAAATGACGACGGTCACTTCCCAATTTGCCACCAGCTTTGAGAGCGGTGTCTATGTCACGGATGACAACCTCTGTGAAATGATCGTCAGCGGCCAATCTGACCCCGACGGGACGGTCAAGTACGACCCCCGTTAAGTATAACCTGTTGGACGGGTAGCCTTGATTCCAAGAAAACCTGCCCGAAATCTTCATTAGGCCAGAAGGAGCAAGTCCGGCCGGGCCGATGTCAAGGGAAATGTCCACATTTGTGGTCGGCCTCTCGGCTTTGAGTACGCGTAGTTGAGCCAAGACCCCCTTATTTTGTCTCCTCGGCGAGTTCCCAGTCGTACAGATTTTCTGCTCCTGGCCTGCTGGCAAGCTAGCTTGACTTCTGCTCAGTGGCGACTACAATTTCCGTGGGATTCGCGGCGGCGAGAAGGCCGTCGACATCTCTTTTGCGCTACGCCCGCCGGTCTCTTCTGGATGGGAAGCCTTGGCAGGCGCCACCGTTGGCCGATGAGCTACGCAATCCGGTCATCGAAGACATTGTTCACAGGCTTAGGGAAGATGCTCCCACCCACCAGGGTGCAGATGGAATGCTCGAAGAGAGGAAGGCGCGCTACCGCGGCGCCACCAAGATCTCCATGTAGTGGATTAAGAGCTACACGGTGTGGGACTTCAGGAGCCTGGGCTCCTACACGAGAAACGACCTATCGGTGATCGCCGAGGCCCCGGACCGGACGGTATCTGACGGCTCGGCATGGAGTCGATCGAGCAGAACGAGGCGCAGACTGCGCAAGCTGACCGTCACCCGGCAAGATCTCGAATCATTAATACGGAGGAGCCAGGAACATGGCTGACGCAACGGGAGCCAAGACCCTTCTCGAAGTATTGGAGAACGGCGCTGGAGCCCATCCGGCTATCGTTACGCCCGACGGTCCGGCGCTGACATATGACGGATTGAAAGCCCAGATTGGGCACCTGATGGACCAACTCCGAAGCTTCGGTATCCGCAGGAACGACCGTGTGGCCATCGTGCTTCCCAATGGTATAGAAGCCATCGCCTCCTTCCTCGCCGTCTCCGGAGTCGCCACTGCGGCGCCCCTGAATGCCGCCTACAAGCCGGACGAGTTCCGGTTCTACCTTGAGGACACCAACGCCCGCGCGGTGATCACCGGGGCCCGGGCTGGCGAGGATGCGGTGAACGCCGCCCCCAAAGGTACTTTTCACATAACGGTAGCTATGGACAAGCAGGGCAAGATCAACTTCTCAGGACCTGCATCAAGCGGCGGCACCTCAGGTGGCACACCCTCTGCCGACGACGTCGCCCTGGTCCTGCACACCAGCGGTACCACTTCGCGGCCCAAGCGAGTCCCGCTTACCCACAGGAACCTCACCACGTCGCTGCGTAACGTAGTTGACACCTACCAACTCGGCGAAGGTGATGTATCCCTTTGTATCATGCCGCTGTTTCACGTGCATGGACTAGTCGCCTCGACCCTCTCAACCTTTCAGTCGGGCGGGACCGTAGTGGTGCCGCCACGCTTCAACCCTCTCAATTTCTGGCCGGTGGCGAAGAACTACGGTGTGACGTGGTTCTCGGCAGTCCCGACCATGCACCAGGCGCTGCTCAACCGGGCCAAGAGCCGTGGCGCAGACGGCCCTGCGCGCGGGGCGGACACCCTACGGTTCATCCGCTCGTGTAGTGCCTCACTGCCGCCCAGTGTCATGCTGGAGTTGGAGGACCAATTCGGAGTGCCGGTTCTTGAGGCCTACGGCATGACTGAAGCGGCCCACCAGATGTCCTCCAACCCGCTGCCTCCCGCGAAACGGCTGCCCGGTTCGGTCGGGCCGGGCACCGGCGTAGACGTGGCCATTATGGATGAGGCGGGCACCCTGCAGTCAGTGGGCGGGAAGAGTGAGGTGGTCATCAGAGGCGCCAACGTGACCCATGGCTACGAGGACAATCCCGAAGCCAACGCCAGTTCCTTTACGAACGGGTGGTTCCGCACCGGCGACGAGGGGATCATCGACGCCGAAGGCTACCTAACGCTGACGGGCCGTCTCAAGGAGATCATCAACCGCAGCGGGGAGAAGATCTCCCCGCGTGAAATCGACGAGGTGCTGTTGGACCATCCGTCCGTGGCTGAAGCTGTGGCCTTCGGTGTACCGCACCCAACGCACGGCGAGGAGCCATCTGCCGCCGTCGTTCTCGGTGCCGAAGCAACACCTGCCGAGCTCGTTGCCTACTGCCGCACACGCCTGGCCGAGTTCAAATGCCCGCGCGTGATTCACATCGTCGATGAAATCCCCCGTGGTGCCACGGGCAAGATCCAGCGCCGCTTTGTCGCCGAGGCCTTCTCCAAACAGGCCGCTAACTCTTAGAGCCAAGGGTCCCACGAAGCAGGCATGAGGTTCGCAATCTTTGGAGCGGGGGCTATCGGCGGCTACCTGGGTGCCAAGCTGGCTTTGGCCGGTGAGGATGTGGTTCTGATCGCGAGGGGCGCACACCTGCGCGCCATGCAAGAGAGTGGCGTGCGTGTCCGGAGCCCCGATGGGAATTTCGAAGCCCATCCCACGGCCACGGACGATCCAACAGAGGTCGGCGAGGTCGACTTTCTCTTCCTGACCGTCAAGGCCCACGGCTTAACCGCCATCGCACCCCGCTTGGCGCCGATGATCGGCCCACAAACCGCAATAGTCCCGGCCCAGAACGGCATCCCCTGGTGGTACTTCCAGCGCCACGGCGGTTCCTGGGAGAATATGCGCCTGGAAAGTGTCGACCCAGGCGGCGTAATCGCCAGCCACATCCCCATTGATCGGCTGATCGGATGCGTGGCTTACCCGGCGGCTGTCATTGCGGAACCAGGCATCATCGAGCACACAGAGGGCAACCGATTCTCCATCGGTGAGCTGGATGGCTCGACCTCGAGCCGCTGCCGAATCCTGTCCAACGCAATCACGGGCGCCGGGCTGCGGGCGCCTATTCGGTCGAACATCAGGCAAGAGATGTGGGTCAAGCTACTGGGCAACATTGCCTTCAACCCAGTGAGTGCTCTCACCAAGGCGAGTATGCTCGAGATCGCCACCGACCCAGATGCGAGGGCCATTGTCCGTGCCATGATGGAGGAGGCGTATGCCGTGGCCGAGGCACTTGGCATCGAGATGCCGGTGAGCATCGACCAGCGAATGGCGGGCGCTGAGAAGGTTGGGGAGCACACGACCTCTATGCTTCAGGATGTCGAGGCTGCTAAGCCCTTGGAGGTTGGTGGCCTGGTCGGATCGGTGCTCGAGCTCGGCAAGATGCTCGGCATGCCCATGCCGCATACCAGTACGGTGTACGCCTGCACCAAGCTGTTGGGGATTAAGACGGTCGAGCAATCGATCGCCTGAAGGGTTCCATCGCTGAGACTCCATACGCTTAAGACAGTCAGACGGCAACCCTCCTGCTTTTGCCTTGCCCTTACCTCCATAGACATGTGGAGCTCCCTCGTAGACCTTCCTTCAACTCATATTCTGAGGAGGGAAGCGGCTGCGGTGCCTACAACGGTGCAGAGGAACAGGGAAAGGATAGGAGAAAGCGCCGCCCCAATATCAGGCGGCTCCGCACCCATAGGTCTGGGATATCGGGGAAACAGCTGACAACCCTATGCCGGGCTCAGGGCCACGCAGAGCATCTTTGCTAGGCCCTCTTCCATCACCGGTTCGGAATCTACGAACTCAGAGAGCAACTCGGTACGACTGTCAACCGATATCTTCTCCTCCCAGACCTCCGCAACCTCATCCGTCCCCTTCAGAAACTCCAGTATCCCCTGGTCGGACCGGCAAGAGAGCCTGATCACGGTTCCCTCAATGGACTTCACCACATGGATGATCTCGGCATGCATGTAGAGCTTTAGCCTCTGGCATAACCCCATCACCTGGATAGGCGTATTGAACGGATGCACCACAAGCTCCGCCTCTTCCGCTACATCGCCTGACTCAGCCGACCCGGCACCTTCGGTTTCCTGCTCGCCATGGTCCGCTTCGCCGTCAGGATACTCCGCCGAGCCGGAGGGCAAGGCTTTCATCTCCTCCAACGGCGGTTCCAACGCAATAGGCTTCTCAGGAATATCCTGCCGGGGCTGCGCTTGCGTAACGGCTACCATTTCATGCTCCTCCCTTGAGACATCTCCGCTCCTAACATCCTCGGGCCTAAAACTCCCTGTAACTGGGACTCCGGAAAGGCGATCACCCCCACGGCGGGCCTTCTAGGATGCTCTGCACTCCTGACACCCAGGTCCGACCACCGAGTCGACCTGATCCTGACACCTAGCTGGTCATCTGTCATAGGCTTGCCGTTGAGGAATACGATCCTACCCTGCATTCTTGTCCTCCTCCCGTCTGGCCACCAGCTTCCCGACTTGGCTCTAGGCTACTCTGGGGCAATGCCAGAGCCTATCCTGCATACTGGTGACTTCAGGGTGAGATGAAAGCTAGGGATAATGGTTCGTTTGGGTGAGAAGGGTGTCATTCAAATGGAGGGGGCGTCTGGGGGTTTGTCCCCTGGGCATAGCTGGTGTACAGTACCAGCAAAGCTCGTGGCCAGAGGAGAAGCAGTATGCGGGTGGCACGCCTTACCGGGCCTCAACGCTTCGAATTAGTAGACGCAGAGCCCCCTGTTCCGCAGGATGGGCAAGTCCTTGTCCGCATTCAGCGGCTCTCTGTCTGCGGAAGCGATCTCCGCACCTACGACCGCGTCTTCCCTGAAGAGGAGTATCCCCTTGAATTGGGCCGCCCTTGCCACGAGTGCGCTGGGGTCATCGAGGAGAGCCGCGTCGAGGGGTATTCTGCTGGCCAGCGAGTGATCGTATTGCCTCTTCCTCAGCACGGTCTTGCGGAATACCTGGTGGAATGGCCATCCCGTATCGTTCCCCTTCCCCAGAACGGTGACCTCGCCACCCTCCTCATGTGCCAGCCGGTGGGCACGGTCCTCTATTCGTGCCAGCGGATAGGAAGCGTCCTGGGCAAGCGAGTGGCCATCTTGGGCCAGGGAGCGGTCGGCCTTGCCTTCACCCACTTCCTGGCCGCCCAGGGTGCACGGCAGGTCATCGTCACCGACCTCCTACCCTACCGGCTAGAAGCCGCCAAGCGCTGGGGTGCCACCCACACAATCGATGCGGCCCGGGAGGACGTGCCGAACGCGGTTGCAGAGATCACCGGCGGAGAGATGGCAGACGTAGTGGTAGAGGCCGCCGGTCGTCCAGAAACAGCCAACCAGGTGTTCCAGGTGATACGGAAACAGGGGCTAGCTGTCCTCTTCGGGCTCCCGCTCCATGAGGATGTGTTCCCCTTCAGCTACGACCTCATGATGAGCAAGTTGCCCACTATCCTCGTGACCGTCGGATCCCGTACCGACGACCCCGCAATCTACGTAAGACAGTGCGTGGACCTGGTTACCCAAGGCCGGTTGGACCCCTCCCTCCTGATCACCCACCGGCTGCCCTTCCACGACATCCAGACGGCCTACGACATGTACAGCCAGAAAAAGGATAGCGTCATCAAGGTCGTCGTAGAGATGTGAGAAACGAAATCTCCGACTGCCTACTGTAGCCTCTGTTCCCGCTCCTGGGTTATCAACGGCTCAATGATCGGATCCAACTCACCATCGAGCAACGCCGGGAGGTTATGGAGGGTAAGACCAATACGATGGTCGGTGACACGGTCCTGGGGATAGTTGTAGGTCCTTGCCTTCTCCGCCCTATCACCGCTGCCCACTTGGGTCCGTCTATCGTCGCTGATCTCCTGTCGCTGCTCCTTGATCGCTCTGTCCAGGAGCCGCGCCTTGAGGACGGCCATCGCCTTCTGTTTATTCCGTAGCTGGGATCGCTCGTCCTGGCAGACGGCCATAATTCCGCTGGGTAGGTGCGTGATGCGCACGGCCGTCGCTACCTTGTTGACGTTCTGGCCTCCGTGGCCGCCGGCGTGGAATATATCGATGCGGAGGTCCTCCTCCTTCAGGTCCAACTCCACGTCCTCCGCCTCCGGGAGCACCGCCACGGTAACGGTTGAGGTGTGCAACCGCCCGGAGGACTCGGTGGCGGGGACGCGCTGCACTCTATGCACACCGCTCTCATGCTTCAGGCGACTGTAGACACCCTCTCCCTTCACTTCGAAGACCACCTCCTTGAAACCGCCGATTCCTGTATCACGGGTATCGATAACATCCACCGTCCATCCCCTAACCTGAGCATACCTTGCGTACATGCGGTACAGCTCAGCGGCGAACAGAGCCGCCTCGTCGCCACCAGCGGCCGCACGAATCTCCACAATGATGTCACGATCGTCCTGGGGATCCCGGGGAAGTAGTGCCAACTTGAGCGTCTCATCCAGCGCACGCAGCTTCTCCTCCAGGGTATCCAGCTCCTCCTGCGCCAATGCAACCATCTCAGGGTCGCCGCCTTCGCCAAGGATGGCACGCGCCTCATCCTGTGCCCGCTGGGCCTTGAGATACTCGCGGTAGGTGGTCACGGCGGGCTCCAGGGAGGCTCGCTCCTTGGCCAGCACCGCCAGACGGTTGAAGTCCGTAGCGATGGAGGGATCGGCCATCTGCTCCTCGATCTCCCGGTACCGCTGCTCGAGAGCAGCCGCTTTCTCAAGCACTGTTATCACGCTACCCTAACGGTAAGACATTCAGCAGAACCGGCCAGCTCACCTCTCTCCCAACGCCCGCTCAAAGGCCCTCCGCAGCCTTGGGCCCACCTCCGCAAGCTGCTCCAGCGTCGCGGTGATGAACGCCAGTCGGATATGGGTCGTATCGGCCTTGTCTCCATCTATGAAAAAGTTTGCCCCAACGGGAAAGATAACACCCTCCGCCGCCGCCTCTCGGGCTACCTCCTGAGCAGCGGCCCCAATGCATTCGGCCCAGAGGAAGAACCCTCCATCTGGCTTCTTGAAGCTCAAATACGGCTGGCAATGCTCTGCCAGAGACTTACACAGCACCTCACACTTTTCAGCGTAGACCGGCCGCATCTTGTCCACATGCGCGTCCAGTTTGCCCCCCTCCATATAGTCGGCTATGGCGCGCAGGAGCAGCGGGCTGTTCCCCATGTCAAACCGGACCCGCACTAACGCATCTATGAAGTCCGCCCTGCCCTGGACCCAGCCCACGCGCAGGCCCGTGGCGATAATCTTGCTGAAAGTGGCCGCCTTCAAGACTCCCTGGCCCTCTGCCAGAGCGTAGAAGGAGGGCGGCGCCTCGGGGCCAAAGTAGATCTCCCCGTAGGCCGCATCCTCAAGGATGAGAACCTGATGGTCCGCGCACAGCCTTATCAGCTCCCACCGCCGCTCCGTAGCCAGGGTCGTCCCCGTGGGGTTGTGGAAATCGGGGATGATGTAGAGCAGCTTCACCCGCTTGCCCATCGCCTCCACCCTCTCTATCTCCTCGGCCACCCGCTCTACAACAACACCGCCATCGTCCACCGCCGCCGTCAATATCTCAGGCATGTGCACTCTAATGGTGCGCAGAGACCCCGAGAACGAGGGAGCCTCGACAATGACAACGTCGCCCCGTTCCAGGAAGGCGTCGCACACATTGCTGATGCCGCCCGCGCTGCCGTTGTTGATAATGAAGTTCTCCGGCTCCAAAGGGATGCCTTCTAGCCGGCTCTGACGCTCGGCCAGTGCATTCCGCAGGCCGTCGAATCCCTGTATGCCCCCGTACCGGAGCGCCTCCACGGGAGTAGTAGCCAGGACACGTTGAAAGGACTCCTGTAAATCATCCACCGGCAGACGCGACGGGTCGGGTATTCCCCCAGCCAGCTCAATCGGCTTGAAGTCAGAGGTGGGAAGCGTCCACGGCAGGCCGGCATCGGTGGGGCTTCCGGCGCCAACGGCCAGTGCCGCCTCTGCCAGCAGCGTCCGGATATCCGTATCCCTCCAGCGCTGGGCTGCCTCATCAAGGCCGGTAGCCCGGGTCACGTCCACCATAGTGAGCCTCCTACACCGTATCCAGAGATTTTGGCATTCAACAACCGCAGCTTGCCCCTATGAGGTCTACACGGAACCAACACCCACGGGCACTGCCCTCAACTTCGCGTTGTCATTCTATCACATACGGTTCCCTGAGCGGTTCCATGGTATAATTCGGGCCATAGCCCGACCCTGAAATGGGGTGGAGCGCTGGAGTATCGACTAGCAAGGGAGGGAGACCAATGTACGGCTGGCGCAGTCAAATAGGCTTTATCGTCCCGTCAAACAACACCGTGATCGAACCGGAGCTCTACTACGTGGTGCCGGAGGGAGTGTCATTCCACTTCACCAAGATCATCTTCAACAGGCCGCGAGACGGCAAAAACCAGGATGAGGGTGAGGGGGTCGAGGCCCTCCAGCGAGCCGGCATGGACGTTATCGTCTATGCATGCATGGCGTCCAGCTTCTTGGATGCCGGTCAGTGGGAACGGGAGACCACGGAGCAATCGGGAATCCCAGCGATCACGGCCACAAACGCCGTGAAAGAGGCGCTCCGGGCCGTGGGCGCACGCTCCCTGGCACTGGTCTGCCACTACACCGAGGACAGGTTCGGGATGGTGCGGGACTCGTTCCATGCCGATGGATTCGACGTCGTCTCTATAGAGAGCGCCCAGGTCTCCGACCAGCGGAACGTCAACCGCATCTCCACCGAGGAGGTATACCGCCTGGCAAGGAAAGCGGACACCCCGGAGGCCGACGCTATTTGCATTCTGGCCACGGACCTGAGGTCGTTCCCCATTCTTGAGGCGCTAGAGGAGGACCTGGGCAAGCCGGTAGTCAGCACCAACCAGGCCATCCTGTGGAAGGCGCTGCAGCTGGCTGGCATCCTGCCCGAGGTCCCGGGCTACGGCGCGCTCCTCTCCGGCGATGTGCTGGAGCCCGCCACGGCCGGCTAGCTTTACGGCCCGCCCGAGGTCCCGGGCTACGGCGCGCTCCTCTCCGGTGATGTGCTGGAGCCCACCGCGGCCGGCTAACTTTACGGCCCGCCTGGGAACGTAAAATACCCCTACTGCCGCCGAGGCTCGCCCTCAACCAGAGGCGAGCGCTTGCCCCATCCCTCGCTCCCTGGCGCGCTGGTATACCTTCAGCGCGCAGGCAATGTCCTCAATAGCGATACCGTTGAACTTGAACAGCGTGATCTCGTCGTCGGAGACCCGCCCCGGTTTCTTCCCTCCCACGATCTCGGCCAGGTCAGCGTAGACGCTTTGGGCGGTGATGACCCCGTTGCTTATGGGAATGACCAGGTCCCCGGCCTCCTTCAGCGCCTGCTCCATATACTCGACGACGATCTTGCTTCGCAGGACGGTCTGGTCGTCCACCTCCCGGTGGTCCGGGATACTGGAGCCCACGGCGGTCACATGAGTCCCCGGCGCCAGGAGTTCGCCCGCGAACACAGGGGTAACGGCGTTGCTCACGGTCACAACGATGTCTGACCCGACCACGGCCTCCCGGCTGCTCTCCACCGGCACCACCTCCCGCTTCAGGAGGCCCTCTAGCTCGTCGGCGAAACGGCGACGGTTCTCCGGCGTGGGGCTGTACACCTTGATCTTCTGGATGGGACGCACGGCGCACACGGCAACCGCCTGCATCGGAGCGTAGCCAGCAGACCCGAAGATACCCAGGGTGGCCGACCTCTCCCTGGCGAGATGCTTGGTGCCCACCGCGGTAACAGCACCGGTGCGTATTCTGGAGAGAGCGTCTGCCTCCACCAGGGCAAGCAGAGAGCCATCGCTACTATCGAACAGCAGGACGATGAACCGCCCCCGCCTGGGAGGCTGTGTGCCAGGGGCCGCAACGATGAGCATCTTTGCGCCCATCACGCCCAGCTCATGGATCGTCCCCGGCATCATCCAACGGAGATAGAAGTGGCCCGGTATATCCGGCGGACTGCTGGCCATCCTGGGCACCATGCTCGCTCCGCCCTCCGCCCACAGCCGAAAGGCTCCCTCCACCGCCTCAATGGCGTCCTCCATGGTAAGGAGCTGCCGGACATCCTCCTCTTGTAGAAACAGGGGCATACCTTGAGTCCCTTAATGTCGGTCTAGTTATGTCGGCCTAGCGTCGTGGCCGAACGAAGGTGCCGTGAGGAGATGACGAGACCACCCTCCCCTCCTCCATGACCACCTCGCCTCGGAGCAGTGTCATCACTGGAATACCCTTCATGGGGTACCCGTGAAAGGCCGAGTACTTGGGCGTTGTAACCAGGTCCGCATCGCTGACTGTTTTCTCTCGCTCAATATCAACGATAACCATATCCGCGTCGGACCCGACCTGAAGGGCGCCCTTCTGTGGGAAGATGCCGTACTCCCTGGCGGGCACCTCCGCCATCACCGACACCAGCTTGGGAAGCGTGAGCCGACCCTGGTTCACCTGAGTCAACATTAAGGAAAGGGAGAGCTCCACCTCCGGCACGCCTGTTGGTGCCTTCCAGATGTCCTCGTTACCCGCCTCCTTCTCCTGACGGGCGTGGGGTGCGTGGTCCGTGGCAATCATATCGATGGAGCCGTCAAGGAGGCCCTCCCAAACGGCATCGTTGTCGTCCCTGGTCTTGAACCGGGGGAGCACGGTGCTGAAAGGCCCCTGCCTCAGGTGGTCCTCCTCCGTGAGCAGCAGATACTTCGGGCTCGTCTCTACCGAGAACGTATCTCTGCCGCCGTGCTTGGCCTCCCTGATCAAATTAATGGCCCGCCGTGTCGTTATCATATGGAAATGGAAGCGGAGGGGTGTATCCTCGGTCTGCAGTAGGACCCTGGATACTCCCACCGCCTCATTGATGCTGGGCCAGGCGTTGATCCATGCGGACATGTCCTTCCACCCCTCCTCCTGCGACCGCTGCCGCATGAACTGGGAGTAGCCTCCGTCTCCACCGCTGAGGCTGGAAAGACCTCCGTGCTCATGAACAGACCGCATCATCTCCATCAGCGGAGGCCCCGTTGACCCTGCGCCAAGGAACTCCATCGAGATGGCGCCGGCCTCCAACAGCCCCGGGATCTCTCCGATCTGGTCTGGGTCCGCCATGGCCTGTACCGCAAAGTCAACCACCGACTTCTTCGGCCAGTCCTCAAGGACCTGCATCAACACGTCCACGGTGTTGATAGGAGGAGCGGTAGTGGGCTGGCACATAATGGTCGTCACTCCCCCTACCGCCGCTGCCTGGCTCAGCGTGCCGAAATCCTCCTTGTGGGTGAGGCCGGGGTCCCGTGTGTGGACGTGGACATCCACGCACCCCGGCAAGATGTAGCGACCCTGCGCATCTATGCTCTGAGCGGCCTCAATGGGTGTATTTGGAGCCACCAGGCAGTACACCTTGCCGTCCACGACCCCAACATCCAACTCCTCGATACCCCTGGGGCTGACGACCTGCCCTCCCACTATGAGTGTATCTACACGCACCATATCCCCTCCCTTGGCGCAGAGGCACGCCCCCTCTACCTTCCTCGCTGCCCCGCCTGGAACACCGCCGCTACCTTGGCGATGTCGTTGACATCACGATGCGGCTCGCCCGAGAAAACCGCCACGTCCGCCTCCTTGCCCGGCTCCAGGGTCCCGACGATGGCACCAAGCCCCACGGCATCCGCGGCATCCTTGGTAGCCGAGACGATTGCCTGCATAGGGCTCATCCCCGCCTGGACAAAGATGTGCATCTCCCTATGAATGCGACTGAACGGCACCTGGCCCCATCCGCAGTCGGTCCCGGTCACGAACTTCACCCCGAGCTTCGCCATCTTCTGGATCTGCTCCAGGCGTAGGGGATAGGCTCGCTTCAAATTCTCCAAGCGCGTCTGCTCCGCAGGGTTCAGCTCCCCTGCCCGCTCCTTCTCCAGGAGTATCTCCCTGGGTGCTCCGATGATCTGGTCCAGGGTGGGATTGACCCAGGCCCCCGCCTCCACGATCCTCGCAGCCACATCCTCTGGGAAGATGGATGTGCCGTCCGGCTCTCGCCAGGTGCAGTGGATGATCATGTCGATGCCGGCATCCAGGGCATTGATAATTCCCTGGGTGGCATGGGCGTGAGCGGCAACCAGCCTCTGGAATTTATGCGCCTCCCAGACGATTGCCTTGAGCTCCTCCACGTTGTAGGCGGGAAGGTTGGGATATGATCCCAGGGTGGTGCCCCCAGTCACCGCTACCTTGATATAATCCGCGCCTCTCTTAACCAGAGCGCGCACCCCTTTGATAACACCGTCCACGCCATCCGCCTCGGCGCCCATCTGCCACATGTGGCCACCGGTAATGGTGAGAGGGTTGGCGCAGAGCACTAGGCGCGGCCCTACGGCCAGACCCCGGCGGATACCCTCTTTCAACGATAGCGTTGTGTTGTTCTTAGCCCCGTTATCCCGGATCGTCGTCACGCCCAGGTCCAGGTAGTTGCGAGCGTTGAGGATGGACTGCATCAGCAATATATCGTCATCCTCGCTCATCACATCGTTCGTATGGGTGCCGTCTCCCGGATAGTTCAGGTGAGTGTGGACATCAACCAGTCCAGGCAAGACCGTACCTTCTGGAAACGCGTGCGACTCAACGGCCGCCCCCTCCGGTACCGTGACGGTATGCTCAGGACCCACGGCGCGGACCTTCGTCCCCTCCAGAAGAACAGCACCATTCTCTATGGGAGCACCCCCATTCCCGTCTATGAGGTACTTCGCAGTGATAAGCTGGAACGGAGTTTGTTGATCGGTCATAAGTCAGGCCTCCCTTAAAGCGAAGTCGCGCAAGGATGGTCATGGCGGCCTCTTTTCTATGGCACCGCCGCGGTCCGCAGGTGCCATGTTAGTTGCGGTAAGGGGGGGGCGTCAATCCTCATGCATAACCGCTAGAGAAGTGGTGTTGGCCTATCACCGATAATGAAGTGAGAGGGGGATAGACCCCACAGGTCTGTCCAGCCCTAGGGACCCTGGGTGAGCCGCTTCCGGGCGTCCTCCGCGGGTAGATAGTGAAGGGCAAAGTAGGGTGCTCTTGCAGGCCGGCCGGGGCTGGGCGGCACGGCAAGATACTGGCTGACACCCGGGACTTGCCCCTCGTCACCCTGCGCGTAGATATGGTAGCCGTGCTTTGCATAGAAGGAGAGAGACCAGTAGGACTCTCTCAAGGTGTTCAGCGTGAACAGTTGGAGCGTGGGCCACTCAGCCAGGCTCTGTTCCCAGTGGAGTCGCAGCAGCCGGGCCCCAAGCCCCGCCCTCTGGAAGTCCGGGTGGATAAAGAGCAGGTGAAGATGGCTGGTGGCCACGGGGTCTCCACAGGGCCGCCATATCGCTATGGCACGCAGTCCGTCCCCATGGGGGACAACAACGCCCCGCTCATTGTTGCGGGCCATGGCCGTCCGAACCCGCTCCGCCGTCTGAGGCGCATGGCCCTCCATACGGTGCTCCGGGTCCAGGTCCCGATAAGCAAGGTTCTCCACCTCCGCAATGGCCTCAGCATCGGCCAGTTGTGCGTTTCGTATTTGGATTGAGCCCTCTTCCCGGCTACTCACCTGTGCAAGCCCTCCCACAGCTACCGGCATTTGCGGCGTTTATTCTAGCACGCGCAACCCAACTATTACCCAAGCTCCAACCCTTGACAACGGAAGGGACGCCGCCTACAATCTCATTGAGTATCGGCGCAAGCCGGTATGTTTGTTTAGCACCTTAACAAGTGAATAGTGGAAGGAAGGTAAGGTTACACGCTGAGAGTTTGATCCTGGCTCAGGACGAACGCTGGCGGCGCGCCTAATGCATGCAAGTCGAACGCTCCCTTGGGCTTCGGCCCTCTGGGAGAGTGGCAAACGGCTGAGTAACGCGTAAGTAATCTGCCCCCGAGTGGGGAATAACCCGTCGAAAGATGGACTAATTCCGCATGAGATGTCCGGTCGTATGGCTGGACCTGAAAGCTGCGGCTTGCCGTGGCGCTCGGGGAGGAGCTTGCGTCCTATCAGGTAGTTGGTAGGGTAACGGCCTACCAAGCCATTGACGGGTAGCTGGTCTGAGAGGACGATCAGCCAGAGGGGGACTGAGACACGGCCCCCACTCCTACGGGAGGCAGCAGCAGGGAATCTTGCGCAATGGGCGAAAGCCTGACGCAGCGACGCCGCGTGGGGGAAGAAGGCCCTCGGGTTGTAAACCCCTTTTCTGGGGGAAGAGTAAGGACGGTACCCCAGGAATAAGCCTCGGCTAACTACGTGCCAGCAGCCGCGGTAATACGTAGGAGGCAAGCGTTGTCCGGATTTACTGGGCGTAAAGGGCGTGTAGGCGGTTAAGGAAGTCCTTGGTGAAATCTCCCAGCTCAACTGGGATGGGTCTGAGGATACTCCTTGACTTGAGGGCAGTAGAGGAGAGCGGAATTCCCGGTGGAGTGGTGAAATGCGTAGATATCGGGAGGAACACCCGAGGCGAAAGCGGCTCTCTGGGCTGTACCTGACGCTGAGGCGCGAAAGCGTGGGGAGCAAACCGGATTAGATACCCGGGTAGTCCACGCCATAAACGATGGATGCTAGGTATGGGGGGTATCGACCCCCTCCGTGCCGTAGCTAACGCGATAAGCATCCCGCCTGGGAACTACGGCCGCAAGGCTAAAACTCAAAGGAATTGACGGGGGCCCGCACAAGCAGCGGAGCGTGTGGTTTAATTCGATGCTAAGCGAAGAACCTTACCAGGGTTTGACATGCTCGTGGTACCCAACCGAAAGGAAGGGGACCCTTCGGGGAGCGAGCACAGGTGCTGCATGGCTGTCGTCAGCTCGTGCCGTGAGGTGTTGGGTTAAGTCCCGCAACGAGCGCAACCCTTGTGGTTAGTTGCTCTCTCTAGCCAGACCGCCCCACAAAAGGGGGAGGAAGGTGGGGATGACGTCAAGTCAGCATGGCTCTTACACCCTGGGCTACACACACGCTACAATGGCCGAGACAACGGGTCGCGAAAGCGCGAGTTGGAGCTAATCCCTAAAAATCGGCCTCAGTTGGGATTGCAGGCTGCAACCCGCCTGCATGAACGTGGAGCTGCTAGTAACCGCAGGTCAGCATACTGCGGTGAATACGTTCCCGGGCCTTGTACACACCGCCCGTCACGTCATGGAAGCCGACAACACCTGAAGTCCGTGGGCCAACCCGCAAGGGAGGTAGCGGCCGAGGGTGGGGCTGGTGACTGGGACGAAGTCGTAACAAGGTAGCTGTACCGGAAGGTGCGGCTGGATCACCTCCTTTCTAGGGAGATCCCGACCTCAGGGATATCCTAGGTCGATGGCAGACGCTTTCCCCTCCATTCCGGTAGTGGCACTGACCACGCCTCTACCAACACGTCTGTCTAAGGTCTTAACTATCGGACCTGATCCTTCCTTCCACTACTCACCGGTTAAGCGGTCAACAAAGAGGCCCGCCTTATGATAAGGCGGTCCTCTTTGTAATGCCATTTGACCTGTTCCTCGGTCAAGAGCCCCATACTACTCCGCCATGGCTCAGTGATTGACGCCCTCCACTACCATTCCTATACTTGAAAGCCCCAGAGTTCCGTGGGGCTGTAGCTCAGTTGGGAGAGCACCTGCTTTGCACGCAGGGGGTCAGGGGTTCGAATCCCCTCAGCTCCACCAGCCTATCCGGCACGTTAAGGCTGGGCCCTCACGCTCCGGCTTATAGGGTTATTCTTCGAGGAGCTTTTTGAGCTCCTCTTTGGCGCTGCGGATCTCGCTGATCTTCTCCGCTATCTTCTCGAAGAGGCCGTGCCTAGCCTTGATGCCCTCCGCTATCAGAAATGCGGCGGCTTCAGGTCCCCGTGGTAGAAGGCAGGAGGGTATGACTGATCGAGGGTGGCTCACGATTGCTGAAGCGTGCCGGGTCCTGAAGGTCTCGCGGCGCACCCTGTACACTCACATGGAGACGGGACGCATCCCCTTCTACCAGGCCGGAGGTTCCGGGCACCGACGGATCAAGCCTGAGGACCTGGAGTTGCTCATGCTACCTGGAGCCTCGCCGAGCGTACAATCCCCCCCCCCCCCCGCCAATAATGTTGAAGAGGATCGGAGTGCTCTGATCGCGGCGCTGGAGCACGAGCAGCTGGAGCGCCAACAACGCGACCAAGGGTTGTGTTGGCAATCAGCACAAGTGGGACAGATTAGGACCCGAGAAGATTATTATTATGAAGAGCTGCGTGGGAGCTCCCTGAGGGTCTTGTTGTAGCGTCTTCGCCGTTCTAACGTCTGGACCTGCACCTCCTTTCTCCGTTGGAGGATCTGCTCCCGCCTTCCGTTGAGCATGTCTGCGGGCGTCACGTTGCCCAGCGCCTTGTGATAGCGTCGGTAGTTGTAGTAGGCCACGAAGGCGGCGATTGCTCCTTCCAGGGCAGAAGGCATCTCGTAGGGGACCTGTTTGACGTCCCGCTTGATACTCTGGTGATAGCGCTCGAGCTTGCCATTGGTCTGAGGGTGGAACGGCGCGGCCAGAATGTGCTTGATTCCCACCAGGTGCAGGTAGCCTCTGAAGCCACGGGAGACATAACCTGAGCCGTTATCGCTCAGCAGGCTGGTCCGGTCGGCCACTGGGACCTCAGTCATGCCGGTCTTGTCCACGGCCTCTTGGACCACCTCGATGAGAGAGTCGGTGGTCATGTCCCGCTGGAGCTTGTGGGCCAGTATGAAGCGGGAGTAGTCGTCCATCACGGTGACCAGGTAGTAGTAGCCCCAACCGATCACCTTGAAGTAGGAGGCGTCGGTAGCCCACATCTGGTGAGGGCCGCTGGTCTTGCGATGGTACTCTTTGCCGGCCTTGAGCTGCATCTCGGGTGACTTCACAAGACCTTCTCTGCACAGGATGCGATACACAGTGGACTCGGATACAGCGAAGGCCAGGTTGTCTGTAGACCACGCTGCCAACTGGCGGCTACTTAGCTCCGGCATCTCCCTGGCCGCTTCCAGGATCGACCGTTCCTCCTGAGGTCTAAGGCGGTTCCACGGTGGAGCGCTGGCTCCAGGTCGGTCCTCGAGACCTTGTTGATGTTGTTGTCGCATCAACCACCGATAGTAGGTGCTCTTGGGAACACCCAGGTCTCTGAGCACCCGACGCTTGGCCAGCGGTGATGCGGCTACACTGGCCAGGACCGTCGCCTTCTCAACGGCGCTCATCCGCTGGTACCGACGCCGTTCTGGGGCATTGGTATGGCCGTTTTTTTCAGACGGTAGACCTCGAGGGATAGCTCGGCTACCAGCTGCTTGAGCTCGCCGTTCTCCCGCTTGAGATCCTGGATCTCCTGCCGGGTGGCATCGCGCACCGTGTCACGGGACAGCCGCTCCCTGCCCGCCTCCATGAACTCCTTGGTCCACGAGTAGTAGGAGTGGGGCTTGATACCCTCCCGCCGGCACAGGTCGTTCACGGTGACCTCGCGGCGGAAGCCCTCCAGCACGATACGGATCTTCTCTTCCGGGGTGTATTTGCGCCGGGTAGCCGCTCTAACTCGTCGAACGAAGGACCTAGTCTGCTCCGACCGCTGATCGGCGGCCTCGGCCTTGCTGACGTCTGACTGGGACATCGCTGCTCCTTTCATGAGGTACTCTACCCTCACTTCAGGAGCTCACACCACTCTCAGACTCTCGGGTTTTCTACCCCTCTCACGTGTCCCATTATCGCTGACGGTCTACAGATTGGAAGCGGAAGTGTCAGAACAGGCACGTGGCCTAGTTATCGGTCGGCAGTTATCGCCTGAACTCCAACTCTCTGGCACCGTCGCGGTAGATCCGGGTCGTCTTGGGAATCGTTTGGAGCTGAGCCTTACGCCACAGGATATCCCACCTCGTATGCCGTCCCTGGATCGCGCCACGGTCCGGCTATGCTAAGGCACCCATTGGATCCCACGGTGGCAGCACTATCGGCTTCTCGTCCAATGCCTTCAGTAGTCCAGGCGGCAAATAGCTCTTGGGCGCAGCGATTTCGAATACGTATTCGTCGAACCATGAGTCGTTCATCAGGTGGAACCCTTTGTCCCCTACGTTATCTCCGTGGCTGTTTTCTACACGCCAGCGACGGGGCCTACCATCAACCAAGTCCACTCCAGTAAACAACATTGCATGAGTCATTCTCGTCTGGTTGTACTCCAGACGGTCAGCCTTGTTCAGAGAGAAATCTTCTCCGTAGACACCTTGGTAGTCGAATAATTTTGCATCCCACAGGCCGAGTTTCCGATGCGCCTGCTTCCCGGTGTCGCAGCCCATCCAGACTGGCTGCCCTTCCAATAACAGATTCTGAGTGATCTCCTTGATGAGTTCAATTTCGACGTTGAGGTACGTTACCGGTGAGCCACCTACTACATTCCCAAGGTATTCGATTGTATAGGTATGTCCCATAGGGTTGTTTTTGCGTGGATCGTTGACCAGGCAGATGAACTCGTCTATTGGCGTTGTCACGTACTTGTCTGCGAACTCGAGTGGTGTGATTCCGGCGTCGCGATGAAACTCGCCATCCCTGTTAGTCCACTGCCAGTCGAACCGATTCAGTGGAGTGCCCAGGTGAATGCATAAGACGTTATAGATAACTTTGAGGACTTCGCGCTTGACTCGTTGGATCTCGTCTAGCCCAACTTCGTTGGCGTAGAGTTCGCGAAGCCTTTTGGCTCCCTGACTGAACTGATAGTTCAGGATGAAGTTCATGCGGCCGGTGTTGCCAGAACTCTCGGTCTCGGGCATTGTTGTCTTGGGCACCACTCCATACTTCTTCACAAGATTTACAAACATATCCCACTGACCAGCGTCCGCTAGAGGTCGATCCAGAAGCCAAGCCACGGTGCGGTCGTCCAACGGCCTGTCCGCAGTTTCGATGATTGCCTCCAAGAGGAAATTAGCTCGCTCGATCTTATCCCAGAACATCAGAAAATTCTGGCTAAACTCGAACTGTCGTATATTCATGATCTCCATGGTATTTACACGGAACTGGTTCAACCCTGCAAACAACCAGCAGCGGCCTGACATCTTTTGATCAGTCGGATCCCAGTGATCCAAAACATTGGAAACTGTATGAGTCATTTCATTGGCTATGGCTCTGTCCAAGGCGATTTCGTTGACATCGGATTGTGCCACAGCGTTTTGCATGAGACGGTTCGACGGGACAGCCTCGAAATTGGCTTTCAGTTCTGTTAGATCGTTCCGGGTCAGGACTTTCATGTCTAACTCCTTAAAGGAGGAAATTCCCACTTCGATGCATCACCTTGGAGTAGCAATATTGCTCCCCAAATCTGCCTAAGTCTACGGCTGAACTTGCCACTTCGCAAGACAAAAGTCACCTGGTTTGAAGGGCAGATCAGCTACGGATCATATGTGACGGTACTTTCCAAAAGGGCACGTGTGCGAGAAACGATACCGGAACTGGCTGTACATTCGGTGTCAGAGTTGGGATAGGGTCGATCGTGGTACGCACGGCCAGGGATGCGTCGCCCACCCCAACACCACCCAGCCGATGCCTAGGGCAACCAACGGTAACTCCAAAAGGCGTGCATCCACCTATTCTAGTGCTGCCCCAATAAAAAACATTGGCAAGTAGACCGCTCCTAGCCCCAGAGGCAGCCACCGCAAGCGCCAAGGGGAGGCCGAACGCAGGATTGCTGCACCGATAAGTATTAGACCCATCATTGGTCCAATTCCGCCTGTTAGATCGATCATTCATGTGGCAACGTCCAATGAACCTGCGAATCGGATGCTCATCCAAAGATGACACCGCGCCCAGGACTGTGTTCGAGGTGAGGCAGGCCCTATCAGGCGACAACCAGCCGGCTGAAACCATGCTGCGCTCGATTGGTGCAGATCATGTCATTGATCACAAGGATTGACCGCAGACAGCGGACTTGGTATGTTCCTCCCGCAAGATGGTGGGGCTGCAACGAGTAGGGCGGCCTAAACATGGGGACCCGGGTTTACAAATCTGGAGGCCGTGATACACTCACCATCCTCCATTTCCGCGCTGGCACAGGGTCAAGACCAGCATCAAATGGGAAACCCGTTTCAATCCTTCTTAAAGAGGTGATGATAATGGCCGACTTAGATCTCACCCTTGCCATGGTTCAGGCGAACGATAAGGTCGTACCTCTCTTCACGGGAGAGGTCAAGCCGGAGGGGATCACGCTCCGTTGCATCGAATTCGGGATTGATCTGTTTTACGACCAGCCTAAATTCAGCCGTTTCGATATCTCAGAAATGTCGTTCTCCACTTTCTTACGCGCTCGCGCTCAGGGATGGGGTTATCTAGCCCTACCAGTCTTTCAGCAGCGGGCCTTTGGATACACTCGCATTCTAGTGAGGAAAGCCTCCGGCATTCGTCAGAACCATCCCGAAGACCTAAAGGGAAAGCGTATAGGAACCGCGGACTATCAGCAGACGGCCGCTCTTTGGGGGCGAGGCATCCTGCAGCACGAATTCGGGGTCACGCCAGCGGACATCGCGGAGTGGTACCAGGACCGGTCAGAGCACTTTAGCCATGGCGGGGGCACCAACTTCCAGCCGCCACCTGGCGTAAACTTCCACTACGCCACCACCAATTTAGGGACTATGTTCCTGCGGGATGAGCTGGACGCCACAATGTCGTACCAGTGGGGCGGCAAGCTTAACCGGCCCAAGGCGGACCTCTGGCACGATGACCGGTTCATGCTGCTTTTCGATGACCCTGTGCAGGAGGCCACTCGCTTTTACAAGAAGCATGGGGTCTTCCCCACTCATCATACGACGGTCGTCAGGGAGAGCATTGTGAAGCAGCACCCTTGGGTAGCCACGAGTCTCTTCGACGCCTTCGAGCGTGCCAAGAAATTGGCCATGGAGACGCTGTATCAGCGCCCACCGACCCTCATGGTCTTCGGCGCACCGTGGCTGGATCAGATGCGCGCTCTCTTAGGCGACGACCCCTTTCGGTATGGTCTCCACGCCAACGCCAAGGAGATCAATCTGGTGCAGAAATACTCGGTGGAGCAGGGGCTTACCCCGGGCAAGCAACCCTGGGAGGAAATCTTCCCCGAAGAGATCTTCCTTGCCGAGGAGAAGCTGGGACCTCTGCCTACGGAAGCGTAGGACTCTGAAATAATACAGTGCGAAAATATCCCCGGTCTCCTGGTCGGCAACGAATGCGCAACGTTTTCCAACGTTGCCAAGCCCGGAAAGGCTCGGAGACTAGGTAAATGCAACCCTTGTATATGTATTGCGGGCGAGTCGGGCCGAGATGGCAGGCGATCATGAGCAGGCATTGGAGCTGGCACCAACGCCGGACTTCCCCGGCCGGGTCATTCCCTGGAGGGTCCCTGAGATCATCGGTGGCTTGGCCCGGATCCACTTTAACGCCGGTGACGAGGCCGGCGCCCACAGGTATCTCGCGGCATGGGCAAACGGGTACAACAGGCCGCCGAACCCTGGAATCTATGAGCCACGGCCATAAAACCGTCCACCATCAGGGTGTGCTCAACGCCTTCCAGAAGAGGCAATATGTCCTCGAAGCACTTCGTCATGCGGTTAAATTCACCCTCGAACCAGGCGACTGCGCCCGCGACCCGCAGCACCTCCACCGTGCCTTCGGTCCATTCCGCTTCCTGGCACAGGCGCAGAGCGGCGCGACGTTTCTCCGGGTTCCCAAGCTCCTGGCGGAAGTCTGCGCTGCTAGTCTTGATCTCAATTCATATTTTGCAGGTTTTCCTGGGCCTTAGGAACGGACGGCCTTCCCCACTCGCTCTAGTCGAGGACTCGGGAGAGTACCGGCTCCACCGCGCCGGTGGCATCGGTGACGGTCTTGACGAAGTTGGTGAGCGAGCCATTCGGTTTGTCCCAGTAGGTGTAGGTGGTGGCTCCTCCGACCGCGTTCCAGAGCGGTATCTGTGCACTGATGCCTTTGCAGTCTGCAACTACCTCAACTTGACGGATGCACAGGAGACGACCGTTACGAGCACCTCGCTGAGATCAGGCAAGGTCGAAGCGATCAAGATTCATCACCTTGCCCCACGCAGCCACGAAATCACGCACGAACGCCTGCTGCGAGTCGTCACATGCGTAGACTTCCGCGATGGCTCGGAGCTCGGAGTTTGAACCGAAGACCAGGTCCACCCTGGTGCCGGTCCACTTGAGATCACCGGTCCCGCGATCACGTCCCTCAAACACGTCCTCGGATGTGGAGGACGCCTGCCACTCGGTGTTCCTGTCGAGCAGGTTCATAAAGAATTCATTGGTCAACGTCCCAGGCCGCCTAGTGAAGACGCCGTGTTCAGACTGCCCGACGTTCGCATTCAGGACGCGCATACCGCCAACGAGCACCGTCATCTCAGGAGCGGTCACCGTCAGCATGTTTGCCCGCTCCAACAGCAGCTCCTCCGCCGGTTTTCGGTGTTCGGCTCGGAGGTAGTTGCGGAACCCGTCTGCGGTGGGTTCGAGCACGGCAAACGACTCCACGTCGGTCCACTCCTGCGACGCGTCCGTGCGCCCCGGCGTAAAGGGGACCTGCACGTCGTACCCGGCGTTCTTCGCAGCCTGCTCGACGCCTGCGCACCCGGCGAGGACGATCAGGTCAGCTAGGGAGACCCTCTTCCCACCGCTCTGCGATCTGTTGAACTCCGTCTGGATCTGCTCCAGCGTCTCCAGCACCTTCCCCAGCTCGGCCGGGTTGTTCATGCGGCCCTAATGATGCGCCTCCTGTTCCTCGATCTCGCGGAAGTAGGTGGCTGGGAGGTGGATGAGCCCGTGGCCAACTGGAAGTTCGCTGATATGAATGCCAACGACCCAGTACGGGCGGACATCATGGACTTGCTCTTCAAAAGGAGGTAGGCGATGCCACAAGCGAGAGTGATAGTCAGCTTGGAGCAGCTCAATGAATACACCACGGCATCGGCCCTGGAAGCCGGTTACGAAGAGGGCTTTGGCGTGAGGGATTGTGACCTCAACCAGTCGAGCTGGTGGGCAGTGTATGCCCGTCAGAGCCTGGAGGAGCAGTCTCAGAATAACCGTCTCCCGGACTACCTCCGCACCTGCGCCCACGAAGCGAAGGATCTAGGGGTCGTCGTTCCTCAGGAGTATGTGCTCTATGATGCAGTAACCGGTGAGCACCTGGAACGACCCGGCATGATATGGCTTCGTCGGCTGATAGCCGAACGCAAGATTGCAGGGGTCATATTCCCTGCGCTGGATAGATTGTCTCGCGAATCGATCCATCAGCAGATATTCGACCTTGAGGCATCCCACCACGGAGTGAGAGTCCACTATGCAAATGCTCCCAACGGCAGCGATCTTGGCAGTCAGTTCACCCGCACCATACTGGCCTACGCTGCCAAGCTAACTAAAGAGGCGAATCACAAAAACGCCAGGGGAGGGCAGATCGGCAGGGTGATGAAGGGCTGGGTCCCTGCCCACAGGGCACCATATGAGTATCGGTACATGGCGGACAGAGGAATAGGCGCCGATGCCAGGGTCCATATCAAGCGGGCCTGATGGGAGATAGACATCAATGGGCCTGATGGCACCGTCCTGGAAGGTAGCCCTGCGTGGGTCGTAGCACAGGTCTTCAGATGGATAGGGAGCGAAGGCAGGACCATGTTCTGGTCGCCGATAACCTGAATAGCATGGGCGTTAACGCGCCTCTGGGGGGTAGATGGACTCCCAGCGGGTGTCCAACACACTGCGGAACCACTGCTACACCGGTCACCACGCCTACAACGTAAACGAGCTGGTCGCCAATCCTGAACAGCCCATTATTGACATCACCGCAGAGATCAAGAGGACCATGCTGAAGCAAAAAACCGAGTCGGAGTGGGTCAGGTACGAGGTGCCCAAGATCGTAGATGAGGATTTGTGGCAACGGGCAAATCGGCAGGTGACGGCCAGAGGCAGAGGTCGGGGCAAGAGAGGCAAGATCATCAAGGCCCTTCTCAGAAACAGGCTATTCTGCCCACGTTGCACTGCTCCAATGGTAGTGCGGAGAAACGACAAGCTGAATCGGGTCTACTACGACTGCTCGAAATACTACAAGAAGTAGGTCGATAACCCATGTACCTACTCCAAGTTCGTGCCAGGAACCTGGGATGAGGTCGTTTGGATGGATGTATGCGCACTGCTGAGCGACGACACATGGGTCGAAAGGAAGATGAAGGGGCATCGGTCCGCAGGAACTGATGCCGATAAACTTATCAAGCTAGAACAGTTCAAGTTCATCCAGGCCAGAGCCAAGATTGCCAAGATCCAAGAGGGGTTCGAGGGTGGTCTATATGATCTGGAAGAAGCCAAACGCAGGACAGCTTCTTACCACGATGCCATCACCAAGGCCGGCAATGAACTAAAAAGGATTAGTTCATTCAGTGGCATGCTTCTATCGGGAGAGAGTAACCATGATGAGCTCAAGCAGGAGCTAAGAGCGTTGCGGGACAGGAACCTTGATAGGGCTACCTTCGAGGAGAAGGTAAAGGTGGTGACCAAGCTGGGGATCGAAGTGTATCCCGCAGAGGACTTAAGGACCATGAGAGTCAAGTGCCGGCTGGGTCATGGAGAATCTGACGACACAAAGAGTGGGCCACCCCATAGCAGCGTACCTTCGGAGGCACGGGAACTGCCGGAGGAGTGTGGAATAGTCTCATTTGCGCCACCACAATGAATGAAGGCAAGAACTCCTGCCTTATCATCATCAGCTCGATCTAGTGGAAAGGGCAGCGTGTACTCGATCTTGACCCCCGGCTCCGGCCACGTGACGCGCTCTGACGAACGGCCTCAGGAACTGCCGCCGTTCCGCCGGTGAGCCGACCTCCAGGATGGCGTCCTCGTCTTTCACGTACCCCATGATCACCTGAGCGCCCATGAGAAGGACCTCATCTCGCTCGACGGATATCTGACCTCACCTGCCGCCCTGGATAGCTGTTCTTCACGTTGCCGTAGCTCCCGGAGCCGTGGCGCCAGGTCATCGAGGTCTACCTTTTTGGTTTCCAGGGCCTCGTAGAGGCGGGTTATGCGACCCAGCACGTAACGTTGCTCATGCTCCAGATGCGCGAGCCGGGCGCGGCCCTGCAGCAAAGCGCCGAGTGACGAAACCAGCGAGGGATGGCTATCTTCGGTCCCACCACTAGTTCCACCCCTTTAGTCTCGTTGATTCCTTCGCAAACCTCACTTCGAACGTCTGTTTCTGCTATAGTGAGAAGCACGGCACACTTTCGGCGGCCCGCCAAGACGGCTGGGTTTCGGCAGAGAATCCCATTAGGTCCCTGCTCTCCCTCATTGTTCACGTCGCGCTGACCGGCCTGTTCCGATACTAGATACTCGAGGAGTCAGCGCAACTATGCCATCCGATATCTCTCAACCAAGGGCAAAGGCCAACGCCTTTAGCCGCCGCCGCAATGTCCACCCCGCGATCTGCGCCACGTGTGGCGCCAGTACAACCGTTCCTTTCGTGCCCCGGGCGGACCAGGCCGTCTACTGCCTGGACTGCTTCAGGTCACGCAAGCAGCGGGGCCAGCAGGCCAAGCCAATCAGGCGGGAGGAGCAAGCGCGTCATGGCGACGTCTTCCCGGAGCTGACGCTGATGCCGACGACCCGGGCGGCCATCGCCGAGATGGGGATCACTGCGCCAACGCCCATCCAGGAAGCGACGATCCCGGTCCTTCAGGCAGGACGCGACGTGATCGGGCAGGCGCGGACCGGCTCCGGAAAGACGCTGGCCTTCACGGTCCCCATGATCGAGCGATGCGAGCCATCACGCCGTGCCGTCCAAGCACTCGTCCTCGTCCCGACCCGCGAGCTGGCGATCCAGGTGGCGAGCGTTGCTCAGAGGCTGGCGGAGCGTCGGCCACTGACGGTGACGCTCATCTACGGCGGGCGCTCCTTGGAACCAGAGAGCAAGGCGCTGCGACGCGGCGCCCAGGTCGTGATCGGAACGCCGGGCCGGACACTGGACCACATCCGCCGCGGTAGCCTCGTGCTCAGGGACCTCAGAGTGTTCGTGCTGGACGAGGCCGACGAGATGCTGGACCGCGGGTTCGCACACGACGTGGAGGCGATCCTGGCGGCAACACCCAGGGAACGGCAGACGGCGCTCTTCTCAGCGACGATGCCGGACTGGGTGGCAAGGACCGCGCATAAGCACCTGCGCAACCCGCAGACGGCCGCCGTGGACGCGGATGTCCCAGCACCACCGGAGATCGAGCACATCGCCTACGATATCGGCAAGGACCAGAAGCTGGACGCCCTGCAAACGCTCTTGGACCGCAACGGAGGGACGATCCTTGTATTCGGGCGCACGAAGCACGGCGTTAGGAGGCTGGCCAAGCAACTCGCCGGCCTTGGCTATCCGGTTGACGCTCTCCATGGCAACCTCACTCAGAACGCGCGGGAACGGGTGATGGAGCGGTTCCGCTCCGGCAAGGTCCCCATCCTTGTGGCGACCAACGTCGCGGCGCGTGGGTTGGACGTCGAGGGGATCGAACAGGTCATCAACTTCGACCTGCCGGACTCCGAGCTACTCTTCACCCACCGCACGGGGCGTACGGGCCGCATGGGGCGACAAGGAGAGGCGATCACCTTCATCACCGTGGAAGATTCGAAGAAGTGGCGCGAGATCGAGCGGGCGCTGGGACGCCGGATCCCGCGTCAAGCATGGCCCGGACCCACGAACCGACCCGCTCGATCCGAGCTTATCGATGCAGCGGCCCGACCCCAGGGGAACAATCGGGGCGACGCCGTCAGCACACGTAGACCGGCTTCACCCACCCATTCGTGGCGACGCCGGGCGGGCTGAGGCTCCTTGGGAACCGGAAGCTAGGCGTGCTGGCTTGTATCCGGCTGCGAACCACTTTGCGTGCATCGAGATCACGCCATTGGGCGGACGGCAGGGAGAGTATTCTCTAAAGCTGCATCAAAGAATGCACGTCGTAGCCTTTGAGTGCACCCCTTCCATTCAAGTCGGCCAGTTCTACCAAGACCACCAGGGCAGAAACGCGGGCGCCGGACATCTCCACCAGCCTAGCGGTAGCAGCCATGGTGCCCCCCGTTGCGAGCAAATCGTCCACGATCAGCACATGCTGACCCTTGGCCAGGGCGTCCTGGTGCATCTCAACCGTGTCGCTGCCGTATTCCAGTGAATAGGTAACCTTGGTAGTGTGGAAGGGAAGCTTGCCCTGTTTGCGGACCGGTATCAGTGGCTTTCCAAGACGGTAGGCCAATGGTGCCGCTATCAGGAAACCTCTCGCCTCAATGCCGACAATAGCGTCGATAGGAAATTCAGTGTCGTATTGAGCTAATCCCTCAACGGCCTGTCGGAAGGCACCCGGGTCCTTGAGCAAAGGCGTGATGTCCTTGAACTGGATCCCCTGCCTGGGGAAGTCTGGAATGTTGCGTATGTAGTCCTTGAGTTCCACTCCCTCAATCCTCCGGGCAATTGGCTGTTCCAGCCTGCTTGCCAGCGCGTGCGGTAGCCCTCCGATTTGACGATCTCTATGCGGGCTCGTTGCACTCGACGCGTTACGACCCTCAATGTACCATTTGTCAAGGGAGACTTTCAATTCGGACCGCTGTTGGTCTACTCTCCACACCTCGGTGCATTCAAAGCTAAGGGGGCGGAGTGACTAATCCCAGGGTCGCTACTTTCCCAAAGGGCACTCTGGCTAGCAGGAAGGCCTGATGTATGATACCTAGAGAGGCCGCACCTTGGCGCCTGGCCCGCCGGTCCCTTCGCGTATGTCCTTAGCAGTCAACTCGTCCACTCCCCTGGCCCATCTCCGCTTCAGCGGATCGCTCACCGAGAACGAAAAGCGACCGACACTCTCAATCTCTATCTCGATGGCATCGCCGTCTTGCATGGCGCCAAGGCCCTGATGGTTGGTCCCCATGAACAGGATGTCGCCGGGGTTGATGGCCTCAATGGAGCTCACGAACTCTATGGACTCAGGAATGGAGTGGGCCAAGTCGTCGGTGTTGTAATTCCCCCGCAGCTCACCCTCCACCCAGAGGCGAACTTGCAAGTGGTGTGGGTCCTGAATCTCTTCCTTGGTAACAATGCACGGGCCTATTGGAGCAAATGTGTCGAAGGACTTGGGTTCAGAGATCGGCAGCGTGGTCGTAGATCTTGGAGATCTCGCTCCGGTTCCACTGAAAATCCGGGCGGACACGTCCACTCCGCACATGTAGCCGAACACGTGGTCCATAGCCTCTGCTTGCTTGACGTTCGTGCCGCCTCGCCCGAATACCAGGACCAGCTCAGCTTCGTGGTGAAAGATGTTGGCATCCTCAGACGGAAGGACGACGGTCCCGCCAGGGCCGATGATGGTCTGCAAGGATTTCTTGAATCCCCACATTGGCGCCGGCTCCCTGGCCCCAAACTCGCGATAGTTGCCGCCCATATTCAGAATTTTGCCGGGGCGTGGAAGCGGTGCTTGGAGCGTGACGTTGGAGAGCGGCACCCGTTCTCCCTCCTTCTCCAAGCGCGACAGATCAGCGCGAAGGTCACCGATGTGGGTGATAATGGCTTCCATGGCCTCTTGCCCGTCGCGAACGCCCAGCGGGCGGAGAACGTCGCTGATGTCGATCACGCCATCGTCCCTCAGGAGACCCGGGCGGCCATTGTCGAACAGTACCAGTTTCATGGCTACCTCCTACCTGATTACCGGTAATGTGCAAACCTGGTGTAGCCACATACTACACGATAGCTGGCGCTGACATCTTTAAGCGATACTGACCAGGAGCTTGCCGTAGGCCGAGTTGCGGTAGAGGGCAGGTTGAGATCCTAGTCTGTCTCTGCCACTGGCAATCTGGATGGCAAAGGCCATCTGGTGGGCGTGATAGGCTCTTTGACAGCGGTAAGGTAGGAGTATCATCCCCACATATCGCGGTTGACCGGCCCCTGCCCCGATGATAGCCTGCCAACAGGGACGGCGCTCTGAAGCAGGCCTCTGAAGCAGACCAAGGGGATGAGAGCCTACTCCATCGTGGCTGGCCGCTCAAAGAGATCAACCCGCATGCCCGGACCGCAAGCTGATCAACAAGCCTGCCCTGTTAGCGGGTAGCTCGCGGACATAGCCCAGGCATGCAAAGCTAATTGAGTGTCAAGGAGGGGCGATGTCCGTTATGTATGATGTCGAGTTCAACTCGGCAGCCCACTACCCTGCTAGCAGCATACCGGAGCTTGCAGAGCGAGCAGAGGCAGCCGGCTTTGGTGCCTTTTGGGCAGGAGAATCCAACAACGCCGACCCCCTTGTAGTGCTCTCCGCCATCGCTTCTCGCACAAGCACCATTCAGTTGGGGATGGCCGCTTACCATATCTACGGTCGCAGTCCCGTCACGCTCGGCATCCAGGCGGCCACCCTCCAGGACCTCTCGGGCGGTCGAACGTTGATCGGCCTCGGCGTTTCCAACCGGACCATCGCTTCATGGCATGGCGGCCTCTTTGATCGCCCCCTTCGTCGTGCCCAGGAGTACATCGAGATCGTCCGGCGCGTGGCAGCCGGCGAACGCGTCGAATACCAGGGCCAAGTCTACTCTACAGGTCACGGCTTCAAGCTAGCCTGGAAGCCCGACCACCCTGCTCCTCCGGTCTATCTCGCGGGCCTTGGGAAACAGATGACCACGCTTGCGGGCCGCATCGGTGAAGGAGTCATGGTCAACATGGCCACGCCCGAAAGGATTCGAGAGATGGCTACCCGTGTCCGGGCGGGCGCCGCTAAGGCGGGCAAGGACCCGAATGGCGTGGAGATCGTTGCTAAGGTTCGGGTCGCCCTTCACTCAGATCGTGCGGTCGCCCAGGACCGGTTTCGCCAGGTCCTGACGTTCTACAATATCGCCGAGTTTTACGGTGACATGCTGATCGCCCAGGGGTTTCAGGAGGAGGTAACGGCTGTCAAGAATGCGTATCGCGAAGGGGGATTCAAGTCTGCCATGGCCCAGGTTACCGATGCTTACATCGCAAAGCTACCGGTCGTTCTGGGGACCTCCGTTCAAGAGATCAAGGAGCGACTAAACCCGTATGTGGAAGCGGGGGTAACTCGTCTGGTCATTCCGTACGTGCCCTCCAACGACGCGGTCGTAGAGGACGGCAAGCAGTTCCTTCGCGCCTGGGAATCAGCCCAGTAATGACCGCTAACCCCGTTGCCTGAGTCTCCTTCCCGTGGGACGCAAATGTGGCACTACGGTACTTTCCATCCCTTTGTCCGCCTCCAATATGAGGCAACGCAGAAGCAGCACGTCTGGTCCAGCCATGCCTCGGCTCACCGTGGAGTGAGTCCGCTGGCACCTGAGCCTCACCCACGAATACTTGAGGAGGGAGCATGGACTTAGTCATTCGCAACGCCACTATTGCCGGTGAACCGGGCGTCAAAGATATCGGAATCAGCAACGGCCTCATTACCCAGATTAGCGATCACATTGAAATTCGTGGCCTGGAAGAGGTCCATGCCCAGGGGTTCCTGGTCTCCCCGGGATTCATGGATGTCCACATGCACCTAGACAAAGCACTCATCATCTGGCCCAGGTGGGATGCCCAAGCCTCACCGCAATCGAGCTCCGCGGCCCAGCCCGCTCAGCCAAGGCGTGGTATCTCTGTGGAGGACGTACGGGAGAGAGCGATCCGCGTCGCCGAGATGTGCATCGTCAATGGCACCACGACCCTGCGGACCCACGCCGATATCACAACGGCCGGTGGCCTTGTGGCCATGCAGGGCGTGCTCGCCGCCAGGGAGGCCTGTCGTGACTGGATAGACATGCAGGTGGCCCCTTTCCCGATAAGGGGCTTCGGCGACGCACCCGACGAGATCGAGGATCTGATGCGGAAGGCCGTGGATCTAGGGGCAGAGCTGATCGCCGGTGTCCCAGAGGCAGACGCGGACGGCATCGAGCATGTCGACCGCATCTTCGCCCTTGCCAGGGAGTATGACCTGGACATCGACTTCCATACCGACATGGTTCCGGCAGATAAACCCTTCCTTCTTCCCTACATTGCAGAGAAGGCTATCGCCGAAGGCTGGCAAGGGCGAGTCCTGGCCGGCCACTGTTTTGCCCTAGCGCACGTGACGCCGGATGACCGACAGCGGGCTATCCAGAAGTGCAAAGAGGCCCAGGTGAGCATCTGCGTTTCTCCCTTCGCCAGCATTCAGCAGCGCGTTATAGAGCCGGTCTCCGGCGGCGTCAACGTTACCTACATGTCCGACAACATTCGCGACACCTGGTCATCCTTTGGCAACGCAGACATGCTTCAGCTCGCGCTATTCGTTGGCCGGCTGGGCTCTTGGCGGACCAGTCAGGAGCTGGACCACCTGTTTGAGATGGGAACCACCGGTGCCGCCCGCGCCATAGGACTCGCCCAGGAGCACGGCATAGCGGTGGGAAAGCGTGCCGATCTGGTCATTCTAGAGGCCACGTCCGGGCATCAGGCCATTATCACTCAAGCCCGTAAGCTGTGGGTCATCAAGAACGGTTTCGTTGTTGCCCGCGGCGGTGAGCTGCTCGTAGGGCATGGGGACAGCCGCTGAAGCCGGATCTCTCCTTGATCGCCTTCCATGCTTCAGCCACAGCTGCCGGGAGGTTCAAGGAGACGGTAATGAGCCTGGCGGACCGATGTTGAGGTCGCCGTAACCCGCGTCCCTCACATGGAAAGAGGGCCGACCTCACAAACCGTCACCACAGCTTGGGAGCACTGCCTCAGCGATTTTCAATGACCCTAGCTGAGCCACAAACAGTAGCGCATGACCTGGCTGGCCCCTATTTCCTCTCTGGACGCCACCGTGGTGTCTCCCTAGGTATGTCGTGTCAGGCACGGAGGGGAGCACTGGCCGCGTGCAGGTGTTGAAGAATCTCTCGGTAGGATCGGAACAGGCCCGTCTCGTAGTAGGAAATAGACCGCTCTTGGCAGTACTCTTTGACGATCTTCTGTGCCTCACGAAGATTCTTCCGCGGCATATTGGGAAACAGATGGTGCTCTATCTGGCAGGCAAGCTGGCCAAACATAAAATCGGTGAGCCGGTTAGGCAGAAGGTTACGAGAGGTAATGACCTGCTGGTGAAGAAAGTCCCACTCGCTTTCACCATCCACCATCGGCATACCCTTATGGTTCGGCGCAAAGGACATGCCCATGTAGAGACCGAACATTGCCTGGTTGACTATGGCAAACATAGCACCCTGGAAAGGCCCTAGAAAATAGAGCAAGAAGGCGACATAGAGCCCCACGTGTAAGATAATAAATACGGATTCTGTGTACACGTAACGTGCCTTTCTCCCATTTCCAACCAGGAATCTGACGCTGCTGATACGCAAGTTGATCGCTTCAAACAGCATCAGAGGGAACAAGAGAAAAGCCTGGTATTTTACGACCTGGCGCGCAAAGCCTTTTTTGGTGGAGGCCTGTGCTTCACTGAACGCAAAGATAGGAAAGTCGACATCGGGATCAAGCTCGGAATCATTGGGATTACTGTGGTGCCGGTTGTGCTTATCAACCCACCAGCTGCGGCTCACGGCAAGCAGTAGATTGAACCCCAGGCCAAGCATCTCATTTCTTTTCGCCTTACGGAACACCTGGTAATGCCCCGCGTCATGTCCTATGAACCCCAGTTGTCCAAACACAAAGGCCAAAAAGAGGGCGTTGAGAAGTTGGAGCCATAATGTATCGATTGCAACTACAAGCGCCAGGCTCAACCCCAGCAGGCTGAGTGTAACAATGAGTTTGTGCGTGTAGTAGAGTGGTCTCTTATTCAACAGTCCTCTTTGGGTAATACGCCGCCTCAACTCCACGTATTCATTGCTAGTTGCGAGAGGATTCAATTCAGTTGTGCTCATATATCTCCATCTAATCGACTACGCCCCATTATTATGTCCGCATGATACCACCTGGAACCCCGAACCCCCTAATTTCCATGCCCTCCCGCACACATCGCACTCAGTGAGCCTTCACGCCAACCTGGCACAACGTCACCTTCATGCCGCTACTGTGCGTGGGTACGGGAGATGTTCGACAGGAGTTTCCTGGGATTGTAGGCGGCGTAGAGCATCGTTGCTGGAATAGCGATGAGGTTTCTCAGTTGGCGGCTTCTCTGACTTCGATGTGGAGGTCGTACTCTGGTGGGCCACTCGTGTACCTTTGTGTAAAGATCCTGTCACCTGCGAGAATCTGCCACTGTTCTTCCTCTTTTATAGCAAAAATCTCCGATTGCTCTAAGGATTCGGCCTTCTCTAGTGAGGCGCTACGGATGAAGACTGATAGGCGCATCTCACACGAAGTTGCCGCACGGGACACTCGGTTGAACTCATCCTTCTGAAATGGCACGGAGACGAGAACGCGGCGATTGCGCTGAGGCCTTTCGACCTTCACTCGTGTCTCAAGGTCCCAGGATTCTACCTCCTCGAGGGCTTTCAGATCTCGTTTCACAGTTTTACTTGCCATGGTCCTCCTTTTGGGCGCAACCATTAGTTAACGCTTGAGTTGTGCCTCCTCTGCTGTTTTGCAGGGCCAGGCCGTTACTGGCCGCCATACTGCTGGCATAATCGTTGCTTCAATCGGGATGGCAATGCAGTTCCCAGACAGGTCTCGGCCGATGACAAGGTACAGACCCGAGCGATGCCGTCGGTTCCGACGAACCGTGAACTCAGACTCATATAGTACATCTGCGACCTGCCGCGACGTGATACCGTGCTCCGCGAATTTGGCATCGTTGTCGTCATCGAAGACAAAATCATCGAACCGCGGCTTGGGCAACTCCGTTCCCTGTTTTTGATTGGGACTTGAAGTTGTATGACAATTGTATTACTATTCTCGCACAACAGTCAAACGAGGTGCGAAAAGGATATGGCAACTAGCAAGAAAAAGTCGACTGAGCCCTCCCAGGCCGCTCCGACCGGCCCTTATTGCGTCGCCGCGCTTCTATGCGAATATGTGCTGACCGAAAAGGACAACGTCCATTCGCTTATCCGCATAGTGGACCGCATAACCGTGCAAGCGATAGGGCCGGGAGCCCCCGACCAAATGCCTGAGACCCCCCTTAAACAGACCCTCTATCTTTCGTTCAAGTCAGGGGAGGCACGTGGCCCAGTGTCTATCAAGGTAACTCAGACTGAGCCATCGGGTCTTGAAAAGCCTGAGCCGCTCTGGGAGGGGACTATTCACTTTGAAGGGGGCACCAGGGGACACAACCTAATCATCGGGATGAAAGGTAAGTTGAAACAGCCCGGGCCCTACTGGTTCAATCTATACGTTGGTGACAGCTTAGCTGCCCGAACTCCCCTCGAAGTCATCTACACGCACTCAAGGGGTGGCCAGGTGCCGAACGGCGGAATGTCATAACATGATTTACTTAGGCTAGTTTTACCACCAAATGCCCACCAAATCCTCAGCAATTGGCGGCACCAGGGGGTAGATCAGCACGTTGAGGTCATGTTAGTGGTCGGGGCGGCCGGGATCGAACCGGCGACCTCCTGGTCCCAAACCAGGCGCGCTACCGCTGCGCTACGCCCCGATATGCACGCAATCCTTGTATCCTGTCTAAACTACAGGATCCCAAACCGGGCGCGCTGCCTCTGCGCCACGCCGGTGCGGAGACCCGTCCAGTTTACAGGAACGGTGCCCTCTGTGAAAACCACGCCCGCTCGTTTACACAAGACCGCGCTTCGCCTACTTACGATACCGGCGGATGGCGGTCCATCCAGGGGCGGGCCGCCTCAAAAGCGGCGGAGGCCCGCAGCACCGTCGTCTCCTCGCCCCGCCGGCCCACGATGTGCAGCCCTATGGGCAGACCCCCAGCGCTGAAGCCACAGGGCACGCTGGCCGCCGGGTTGCCGCTCATATTGAATGGGAACGTAAACGGAGTAAATCCCCAATAGGGGTCCACCTGCCTCCCATCGATCACATCCGGCCGCTCCTCCACGGGAAATGCCGTGGTGGCCAGTGTCGGCGTCAGCAACAGATCGAAGCGCTGGAAAAACCGGGCTACCCTGCCGCGGTGCCACTCCAACTCTCTCAGGGCGCGGGCCAAGTGCGACACCGGCCACTGTAGCGCCCCCTCCACCATCTCTCGAAACGTAGGGGTCGTCTCCTCACCACGAACGGCCACCATCTCCTCGAAGTTGGCCGCAAAGTCCGACCACCAGACCGTCTTGAACGTCTCTCGGACCTGCTCGTGTTCCATCACAAGGTCGGCCTCCTCAACCGTTGCCCCCAGCTCTGAGAAGACCCCGGTCGCGGCTTCCGTCGTTCGTCGCACCTCCGTGTCCACGGGAACGGAGCCCAGGTCCGGGCTCCATCCGATGCGCATCCCCTTCAGCCCATGGTCCAGGGAGGCCAGAAAGTCGGGGGGCTTCTCAAGGATAGCCGTCGGATCACTGGGGTCCGGGCCGGCCAGCACCTGAAGCAACACGGCGGCATCTCGAACTGTATGGGCCAACGGTCCATTCTGGGTGAACGTTCCCCAGCCGCCGGGGACCTGGTAGGGTCGCGGTACACGGCCCTGGGTCGGCTTGATGCCGTACACACCGCACATACTGGCCGGGATACGAATGGAGCCGCCACCATCGCCACCCTGGGCCAGCGGATGCAGCCCCGCGGCCAGCCCGGCGGCGGCACCGGCGCTGGAGCCGCCGGACGTGCGAGTGGTATCCCACGGATTCCGGCAGGCGTCTCCCAGCAGGTTCTCCGAGGTACCCAGGTGCCCAAACTCCGGCGTATTGGTCTTGCCAAGAACTATCGCCCCCGCACTGCGTATCCGTTGCACAATGACCTCATCCTGGTCTGGGATAAACTCCTTGTAGACCAGCGAGCCCCGCGTTGTCCGGACCCCCTTCGTGCTTACCAGGTCCTTGATGCCAATGGGCACCCCATGAAGCGGGCCAAGCTCCCCTCCACGCTGCACCGCAGCCTCAGCCACACGCGCCGAAGCCAGCGCCTGGTCCGCCACAATGGTCAGGTAGGCGTTCAGCCTCGGATTCAACTCCTCAATACGACGGAGGAAAAGCTCGGTCAGCTCTACGGTGGATACAGCCTTCTCACCAACGAGTTGGCGCAACCTCCACGCCGGTGTAAAGACCAGGTCGGAATCGGCCATGCCGGGTCTCCTTTAGATTACGCAGGCGCGCCGCCTTGGCGAGTGCCTCTAGCAAGATAAAGTGGTCAGGTCTAACGAAAGAGGAGGCCCAGCGTTCGCCCTCCTCTTCCGGAACCGTCGGGATCAGTGGCGACGGGCTGCCACGCACGGAAAATCAGCGCTACGCCGGCTTCCTTGCTGAAAAAGCCAGTCCCTCCGCCTCAAATTCCCTGGCGTCCGACTCATGCGGCGACCCGGAGAAGACATCCACCATGGCCGTCTGCTCAACATCAACGAACCTCGGCATTTCGCCTGGCCTTCTGAAGCATCTCGTCCGTCATGTCAACGCCGATAGCGCGGCCGGCGGCCCCTACCTTCTCCGCGGCTACCAGCGTGTCCATCCCCGCTCCCGAGCCGATGTCCACCACCGTCCAGCCCTCTTCGACGTTGCCTACGGCCCAGGGGTTGCCCACCCTCCACAGCCGACTCCGGGAGACGCCTGATGATCTCCTGGGGATACTCGAGCATCTCCGTCAACGAATACCCGGTATGGAAATGGAACCCCTTCTCCGGTGTCAGGGCAACATCCGCATATTTATCCTGGATCTCTGAGCGCAGCCTCTCCACATCAACCGTTATTTGCATCTCGCAGTGCCCTCTTGAGAAGAGCTTTTAGCTATAGCCGATATTCTACCACGTTCTCACAGCGGAAGGCTCTACAGAGCGTATAGTGGCAGAGGCCATGGCTGCCCCTTGCACTACCTGTCCTGAGAGAAAACCTCGATCTACTCGGATGGATGCAGCGCTGGGAGGTCCGGTTTGCGAGCAAACACAAAGAAGAGTGACCCCAGCCCGGTCAGGATCCCCACAACAACGAAGGCGTTTCGATAGTCGCCGAAATAGTCGGCCATGGCGCCCGCTATGAGGGGCCCCAGCGTCATGCCTATCATCATGAGGAGGGAGGAGAACCCCATGATGGTAGCGAACGCTCCGGGACCGAAGTAATCGGCCCGGATGGACTGCGTGAGAGGGCCCCGGATTCCCTAGGCCGACCCATGAAAGAGAGCAAAGAGAATGAGTTGGGGCACAGAGGTGGCATAGGCCAGAAACCATAGCCCCACGGCATGGCCAAACATGCACCCTATGATGATCAGCCGCTTGCTGACTCGATCGCCAATGTAGCCCCCTCCAAGTTGGCCCGCAATGAGAATGCCCATGAGCAAGGAGACGATCCCCGCTGCCCCTCTCACAGACATCTCCACCTGGTCCACTATATGAGGAATCAGGTGCACACTCACTGCGGGTACGGCAAGAAGCGCCGAGCCATGCCCCATGCCCAGTAGCCAGAACGCCGGCGTCCTCATCGCCTCCCGAGCGCTGAAGTTGAATTCGGCAGTGCTCAGGCCTGCCCCGTTGGGCTCCCCCAGCATCCCTACCTCGGAGTCAGCCCCATCTAAGGGGGGAGAGTCGCCATCGGTTAGATAGCCATAGTCCCCCGGCCGGTGGCGTAGGAACAGCGCGGATGGAATTCCAAGCAGCCAAATGGCTACGCCTGAGGCAAGAGCCGTATCTCGCCACCCAAACGTCGTCATGCTCCAGGCCAGCACCGGCACCAGTACAAGGCCGCCCACGGCCATACCGCTCATGGTGATACCCATGGCCATGGCCCGTTTCCGCCTGAACCAGTTGACCAGGCTGGTGGTGATGGCCAGCACCCCACCAAGGCTCGCTCCAATGGCCACGAATAAGAAGGCGAAATAGAACGCGGCCAGGGAGTTCACCCTGCTGAACAGAATGAACCCCAGTCCAAAGGCGATTAGCCCAATTATGGTCACTCCCCTGGGCCCAAACCTGTCTATCAGCCAGCCCTGGAGCGGCCCCAGAAATGCGCTCTCAACCCGGGTGAGGGAGTAACCGCCAGAAAGTACCGTCCTGCTCCACCCAAAGTCCCTCTGCAGAAATACGAAGTAGGCGGTAAAGCCGTGAAACAGGAATCCGCCTTGAAGAGCCTGGAGAACCGACCCTGCCGTTACTATCCACCAGCCATAGAAAATTCCTCGGGCTCTCTTCTGCGCCTGTACGGTAACATCCTGCACGCCGGCTACTCCTCCATGGCCCATTAGGGCCTCTAGCTATGCTAACAGATGGAAGCCTGCCGCCATGTAGGGGCCGATGCCCACGGTTTTCACCGCAGCGACGCTCATAATGTATATAATGGCCCTACCCTGGCGTCGGACCAGCCGGTAGCCTCCCCATCGGGGTAGTGCGCAGTGGCAGGACTGTACGCCGCCACAGGAGTTGGAAAGAAATTATGAACCGGAAGATCTTGGTCACCGGCATGAGTGGCCTGGTCGGTGGAATAGTAAGGAAGAAACTGGAGGGATCGCATGAGTTGCGGGCCCTGAACCGCAGCGATGTGCCGGGAGTCCCCTGCCACCAGGCGGATATAGTGAGCCTGGAGGCCATTCGACCCGCCTTTGAAGGGATCGACACCGTCATTCACCTGGCCGCCGCCCTCGGGCCCTCCACAACGTGGGACGATCACCTCCACACGAATGTCATCGGCACCTACAACGTCTTCGAAGCCTCCCGGCTCGCCGGCGTGAAGCGCATCATCTTCGCCAGCACCGGCTGGGTAACCGACAGCGGCGTCGTTGTCACCGATCATGAATCGGGCTACCCCTACTACCTGATAGCCCAAGAGCGGTACGATGAGGTGCAGAAGCCATGGCCCATGATCACCCGCGAGTCCCCCCTCCGTCCCATAGGCCTGTATGGCTGTGCCAAGATATGGGGAGAGGCATTGGGGCGTCACTACTCAGATGAACACAACCTCTCCGTGATCATTGTCCGCATAGGCGCGGTCACCCCGGAGGATAGGCCCATGCTCCCCCGGCAGTGGCCTATATGGTGCAGCCACCGGGATATAGCCCAGATCATACAGAGATGCGTCGAAGCTCCTGATAGCATCCGGTTCGACATCTTCTTCGGCGTATCCAACAACACCTGGGGCTTCCGCGACATCAAACATGCCCACCAGGTGCTGGGCTACGAGCCACAAGACAACGCTGAGCAGTACAGAAGCAAAGGATAAGGAGTAGACCATGGGGTGCTGCAACGTCAACGGCCTGGATGACATGTTCAATGAGTCCACCGCCAGGAAAGATCTGAAGTCCTACCGGAAGAAAGGCCTGCACAAGGGGGCGCGGATACTGGTGGACTTCCTGAAGGAGCAGGATATCGCAGGAGGCACCCTCCTGGAGATCGGCAGCGGTATCGGAGCGCTCCACCTGGAGTTGCTGAAAGAGGGTGCCGGGAAGGCCATCGGCGTCGACGTATCGTCGGCCTACCTGGAAGCGGCGACCGGCCTGGCGGAGAGTATGGGCTTTCAGGATACCGTCGAGTACCGTCAGGGGGACTTCGTGGAGCAAGAAGGCGAGATCCCAGCCACCGATATCGTCCTCCTGGACCGCATCGTCTGCTGCTACCCAAATATGAAAGCGCTGGTGACCGCCTCCGCGCGTCATGCACAGCGACTCTATGCGCTGACCTATCCCCGACGGTTGTGGTGGATGGTCGCCGGCGGATTCATGATAAACACGGGAATGGCTCCGCTTAGAAAGCGATTCAGGCTCTTCCTACATCACCCCCAAGAGATTGCGGCCACGTTGACCTCCGAGGGATTTACGCGAGTGCTCCTGGCCACCGCCGGCCCGATTCGACTCTTGGAGGTCGCCGTCTACCGGCGCCAGTAGAGCCCCACGGCGAACCCCCCTCTTGCCTGGCTTTTCACTCCTTCTGCTACAATCAGCCAAGCGTATCCCCTCATCCAACCCCATGCGGAGGACACTGCTATGGACCTGCTGATCAAGAATGGGACCGTCGTCACGTGTGATGACCAGGACACCATCATCCAGGACGGCGCCGTTGCAGTCCTGGGCAACAAGATAGCCGCCGTAGGCGCCACCTCTGATCTGGAGCGCCAGTACCACCATCTGCAGGCCATCGATGCCCGGGGTAAGGCGGTGCTGCCCGGGTTCATCAACGCCCATACCCACACGGTGCTCAACGTGCTCCGCGGGACTGTGGAGGACCTGGATGCGGGCGCGGTCTATACCTATATGACGCCCATCACCTTCGCCATGAACCCAGACGAACGCTCCGCCATCGCTGCCCTCGGCTGCCTGGAGGCCATCCGGTGCGGCACCACCACCCTGGTGGACCCGCTGCGCCACGTGCACACCTACGCCCAGGCCATGGCCGACTCCGGCCTCCGCCTCTTCCTCAGCGAGAGCTGCGCCGACGCCCTCACGCTGAACCTCCGGTTCGGCAACTACGAGTACTCCAGGGAGTGGGGTCAGGAGTTCCTTAAGCGGGCGGTAACCCTGGTGGAGCAGTTCCACAACACTCAGAACGGTCGCGTCCAATGTCACATTGCGGGCCACGCAACGGACAACTGCTCCCCCTGGATGCTGGAGCAGCTTCTGGACATGGCGAGCAGATACGGGCTTCGGCGCACCATCCACCTGGCCCAGAGTCAAGGAGAGGTGGACCAGATTCGTAGCCTTGGTAGCGGCACCCCCGTGGAGTACCTACGGGACAACGGCTGGCTGGGCCCCGACCTGCTGGCCGCACACTGGAGCTTCTGCACCGAAAGCGATATAGAGATACTTGCTGAGACCGGCACCCACATGGCCCACTGCCCCGCCTCCGGTTCCAGGCGTGGTAGCATCGGCGGTGCCAGGATGCCCAACATCTTCGACGCCGGTGTGAACGTCGCCCTGGGCACTGACAACATGTCCGAGGACATGTTCCAGGCGCTCAGCATCGGCATCATCATCAACCGTGGCAAGCGGGGCAGCGGCACCTACCCCAGGCCCACGCAGCTTCTACAGTGCGCCACCCGCAACGGCGCCAGGGCACTGGGACGCGAGCAGGACCTCGGCTCCCTGCAACCCGGCAAGCTTGCCGACCTGAGCATCATGAACCTGAAGCGTCCCCACCTGGTGCCGACAATCAACCTGCTCTCCAACATTGTGCACTACGGGCAGGCCAGTGACGTTGAAACGGTCATGGTGGGAGGCCAGATGGTCATGGAGAACAGCAAAGTCCTCACTATGAATGAGGAGGACGTGCTGGACAACGCTCAGGAGGCCACGGCTAGCGCATGGGCACGGCTACACGAGATGTTCCCGGATATTCAGAAGCCAAGTGCAGCGGTCTGATAAGGCAACCCTAGCTCTTCTTGCCCCCGCCCTGGTTACCACCACCCTGGTTGCCGCCACCCTTATCGTCGCTCTTGCCACCGCCCTGGTTACCACCACCCTTATCGTCGCTCTTGCCGCCGCCCTGGTTGCCACCGCCCTTGCCCTTGGGGCAGTCATCCTCGCCATCGGGACAGTCCTGCTGGCTCCGCCCCTTACCCTGCGCCTTGTCTATGTGTCCTCGGGCCCCTGCCGGTGCGTTGTTGGAGGTCCTCTCCAGCCTGGCCTGGATGCGCTCCTCGCGGCGCAGCTCCAGCTCGGCGATCTTGGCTGCCCGGGCCTCACCACGCGCCGCAGTCTTTGCCTCCAGCCGCACCAGCCGCTCGGCAATCCTGTCCGCACGCTGGATGCTGCGAATCGTCGCCTTGGCCCCTGGGCCTGAGCACCCGGTGAGGAGAATGGCATCGGTTCCCGCCTCTATCACCTCTTCCTCTAACTCCGTCCGGCTCCTCTTCGTGCCCGGTCGGCTCCGGCGTAGTCGTAGGCTCTGGTTCCGGTGTCGTTGTAGCGTCGGGCTCCGGGGTCTCGGTTGGCTCCGGCGTGGCCGTAACAACGGCCTCCGGCTCGGGCGTCGACGTAGCATCGGGATCAGGCGTCGCAGTAGGATCCGGCGTTCCTCCGTCGGATGTTACCTGAACGGTGCCGTCACCGGTGTGCTCCAGGTCCTCCACCTCGCCATCCACGTCTACCACCTCCAGGGTATCGCCATCCTGGCCCACAACCACGCCCCGCTGGTGGGAGCCTGTAACTTTGCCGGGCACAATCTTCAGCTTGAGGGCACTCCCCGTCCGGAAGGGCGTGTCGGTCGCCGTCTCATCGCCACTCTCCACGGATACTGGCTCCTTGGCTGTCAGAGCGGCTATACGGATTCCCTCTTCCAGGGTAGTAACGTCAAGCCCCTCGGGAGCCTCCAGCTCCACAACACCAAACTGCGTCTCCACCAGGATGTTTCCATCCTCACTGATGAAGCAGATGCAATCGACACAGGTACTTCTACAGGGATCGCCAGGTTGATGCGCACCTGGTTGTGCTTGTCGATTATAGCGTCATCGAGAACCAACTGGAGGACGGCCTTACGTTGCTCGGGTGTCATGTCGTCCAGTCCATCGCCAACCTCTCCAGCCCAGGCCAGGACTGCCTCCATCGTAGCGCGCTTTGCAGTTCCGCTCGCCGCCCTGGCCTGGAGGTCATCGAGTTGACTCCGGAGGAGTTCCAGGCGTTCGGTGATGAATTTGCGCTGATGGTCAAGTTGGGCCTCGGTGATCTTCCCAGATACATACAGTCTGATAGCGCGGTCCTCTTCCATCTGGACAGACCTCAGTTGGCGCTCCGCTTTGCTGATCTCCTCATCAAGTGCACCGCTGTCCTGAGCGTCGAGGGAGTCGATCCCCGCCACAATCAAGTCGGGGTTCTGAAGGACACGGCTGACCTCGCTCCACACCAACTCCTCCAACGGCTCAGCCCTGAGGTAGGGTCGCTCCCGGCAGCGTAGCCGCATCGAGTGCATCCCGGTGCACTTGTAGTAGCGCCGAGGATTGGCCGGATCAAGCTTACCGCTGCGGGGGCTGCTATCGTTCCAAACAGACCTCCCACCGAAGTGGAGACCGCACTCGCTGCATCTCAGAAGATGCTGCAATAGATAAAAGACCTTCGTATTCCTCGTGGACCGCATGAGCCGTTGCTTCTTAAGGATCTGGACCATATCCCAGGTCTCTTGGTCTATCAGCGGTGGAATCGGCACTTCTATCCAGGCGTCCTTCGGCTGGTCGAATACCTTCGTTCCATCTTCGGTCGAGACTTGCCGGGTCTTCCCGTAGGCCCAGATGCCCAAGTAGCTGTCGTTTCCCAGGAGGCTATGTATCTGGGCCTGACGCCACGCCGGGCCGCCCTGGGCGGTGGGGATGTCGTCGTCGGTCAGCTGCCATGCAATCGCGGGGGAGCCCATCCCTTCGTGGACGTATTGACGGAAGATTCGGCGGACGATCTCCGCCTCGGCCTCGTCTACCTCTGGCCTGCCGTCGTCTCCAATGCGGTAGCCGTAGGGAAGGCCGCCGGACGGTATGCGTCCTTGCTTGGCCGTCCCACGCTTGCCCAGCGACGACCGCTCGCGGAAGTTGTCCAGTTCAATCTTCCCGATGGCCGCCATCAGGCCGAAAGTTTTCATGTCGATGGCATCCATGACGGCCTCAAGCCGTATCTGGTGAGCCTCCACCACCTCCATCAGAGCGGCTGCGGGGTACATCCCTCTACTCAGCCGATCGGACTTCCAGCAGACGATGGTATCAAATAGTCCCTGCTTGGCGTCGGAGAGCATCCGCTGGAACTCGGGGCGCTTCTTGGTTCAGCCCCTGCCCACCTCCTGGTAGCGGGCGGTTATGGCCATCCCCTTGCCCTCGCAGTAGGCTTCCATCTCGGTGGTCTGCTCGGAAAGGGAGGTCTTGTCCTCTGTGTCTTGGCTCTTGTCGGAGACGCGGGCGTAGATGGCCGCCCTCTTGCCGTGTTCCTGTGTCTGTGCCTTGGTTCTTACCATGAGTGCCTCCTTGTCTGCTCGTACCTGTCTAAAACGAAAGAACCCGCCTCCTGTCGGGAGCGGGTCTGCGAGTAGTACAATCACATCGCATCACCTGCTTCTTTCAGGTGGAGCCACGGCCCGGGGTGTTAGTAGCATCGCCGGGCCAACTTCTACCCAGCATTCTACTCTGTGGCCGGGGCACCGTCAAAGGGCCATTCTCAAATACGCTACGCCAGGCCCTCTTTGTTGCATCGCAGGCTCCACGGAATCGACAACGAGTTCCATTGGCACAATTTCTAATGAGTCTGCCGTTCCCGCTCGTTGCGTTGCCTCGCTCACTCTTTCGGATTCTCTACTGTCAGCGTGCCGCTACTTGGCGGAGCCTCTGACGCTATCGAGCCGCGCGATTCTATCACCTGCCGCGTTCGGTCAATCTCCGCTGCAAGCATCTCCTCCTTGGGCAGGGTAATTCGGTATTCCGCTGCCATCACGTTGTTTGGCAAGCCTTCGAGGGCATATCGCGCAAGCGCCTCATCCTTTTCTGAGCAGAGGACCAGTCCAACGGGCGGGTTCTCGCCCTCGCGGCCCCAGTGCGCCCGCGCATAGTTCAGGTAGAGGTGCATCTGCCTGGCGTCGGCGTGAGTGAAACCACCGATCTTCAAGTCGATGACTACCAGACATCGCAGCCGCCGGTGAAAGAACAGCAAGTCGACCCGGTACCATTTGTCACCGATGCGCAGACGCCTTTGGCGGCCCATGAAGCAGAAGTCACCGCCCAGTTCCAAGGAGTACTCGTCCTTGAGGTCGAGGAATTCGAGGACGAACGGGTCTTTAATCTCCACGCGATCTTCGTGACGGGGCTTCTGCCCCTCCGTCAGCATGGCGGCCTTGTTCTTCGATAGAGCCGTGCGCTCGTAGAACTGGGAATTGATCTGCCGGTCGAGCTGGCGAACCGACCACCCTCCTCGGAGCGCCTCTGCTCCATAGAATTCACGGGCGCTTGTGTTCTTGACCGATAGCAGCCGCACGTAGGCGGACCAGGGCAGCGGAAAGGCCGCGAGAAGCTCGCCCAGGCGTATTTCAAGGAAAGTGGCGTCGGATTCGCCAGACGGCGTGGGGCGTATCCGACGCCTAGGGGATCGAGCCAATTTGCCAGACAGCACCTGGCGAATCTGATCGGATGGATATGAGACGTAGAAGAGACGCATGTATTGGATGTTCTGACGGGAGAAGCCGTGTCCAAACCGCTGGGTCAAGTCCGCCGCCAGTCTTTCCATGAGCGCCGTTCCGTACCTAGCCCGCTCTTCTCCTGACTGCTCGAACTCAACGATGCGATGCCCGATCAACCAATACGCGGCAGTCATGGCGGCATTCACCGAACGGGTTGCCGAGTCCCTGGCGGCATCGACAATCTTCGACACATCTCCGAAGACCACTTGATACGGAGCATCAAGCTCGCCAGCTGCGACCGTCTTTTTCATGACCCGTTCCTCCGCTCTTTCTGCCATAGCGCCCTCCTCTCCGCAGCAGTGAAGCGCCTTGGCAACTAGAAAATAGGCTCCCCGCCGTCTCGTCGTGAATGCGGCCCCTTAGAGCCCGCAGTGCCCCTCGCACTCGTTGCCGAACCCGTCCGGGTGCCGGTCGGTTCCGACATCCGCCTCATCGAGGCTGACCGCCTGCGCGAGGGGCACCCGTCGTGGATGCAGGTAGGGCTCCTTGGCGAAGGCCAGCCGTCCTCTGAGGTTGGCGTCGATCTCCACCGCCTCGGCGAACAGCTCCAGCCACCTGCGCTTGGTCTCGACCCACCGCTGCCGTGACTGGTATGGGCAGCCAATGCAGGCTGAACGCTCCAGCGGCCGGTCGTAGCGGGCCTGCCACCACGCATGCATTGCTTCCTGGACATCCCAGCTTCGATGATGGGGTAACGGTTCTGTATCCATCTATCGCGAGAGGGCTTCATGCGGATGGCCTCGTCGGTGGAGATGCCCAGCCACAGCTCGACGGCGGTGCCGGTCGGAACACGTTGTCCTTTTGTGAGTCCCAGCAGCTCGCGTATCTTCCGCTGAATCGGCCTTATCTTGTAGTGCTCGGTGCACTGACGCCGCCCGATGCCATCGCCATGGCCGTTGCGTCCCTTCAGATAGAGGGGAAGGTCTACCAAGCTGTGGTTGCCTGAGTGGTTGGTGAGGGTATTGACGTCCTCGCGGAGACTCCGCCCGTTGTCCACGACGTACACGGGAAAGCCGAGACGCTCGGCGAGCCAATCGAGGTGAGTGTAGAGACTGGGAGGCTCCCAGTGGGTATCGGCGAAGATGGCGCAGTCCGGCAGTTGGCCGAACGCGCCCCCGCTTGCCATGAGGGCCATGACCGATGACTGGACGCCTCCTCCCAGGCTGATGACCGTCAGCGAGTGGGTGGACTGCATCAGCCTTCGTCCTCACTTCCGTCCTCTGATGAAGAGTCCGCGTCCGGTGCAGGGAGCTTGTCTTCGGTTGCGTACTTGACGAGCAGGGTGAAGAGGCGGCGCAGCCGGTCCTGGGCGTCGGGGCCGGGGTTGAAGTCGATGCTCACGACCCGCAGCTCACCGGGGTCTTTTGTTGGCAATCAGCACAAGTGGGACAGATTAGGACCCGAGAAGATTATTATTATGAAGAGCTGCGTGGGAGCTCCCTGAGGGTCTTGTTGTAGCGTCTTCGCCGTTCTAACGTCTGGACCTGCACCTCCTTTCTCCGTTGGAGGATCTGCTCCCGCCTTCCGTTGAGCATGTCTGCGGGCGTCACGTTGCCCAGCGCCTTGTGATAGCGTCGGTAGTTGTAGTAGGCCACGAAGGCGGCGATTGCTCCTTCCAGGGCAGAAGGCATCTCGTAGGGGACCTGTTTGACGTCCCGCTTGATACTCTGGTGATAGCGCTCGAGCTTGCCATTGGTCTGAGGGTGGAACGGCGCGGCCAGAATGTGCTTGATTCCCACCAGGTGCAGGTAGTCTCTGAAGCCACGGGAGACATAACCTGAGCCGTTATCGCTCAGCAGGCTGGTCCGGTCGGCCACTGGGACCTCAGTCATGCCGGTCTTGCCCACGGCCTCTTGGACCACCTCGATGAGAGAGTCGGTGGTCATGTCCCGCTGGAGCTTGTGGGCCAGTATGAAGCGGGAGTAGTCGTCCATCACGGTGACCAGGTAGTAGTAGCCCCAACCGATCACCTTGAAGTAGGAGGCGTCGGTAGCCCACATCTGGTGAGGGCCGCTGGTCTTGCGATGGTACTCTTTGCCGGCCTTGAGCTGCATCTCGGGTGACTTCACAAGACCTTCTCTGCACAGGATGCGATACACAGTGGACTCGGATACAGCGAAGGCCAGGTTGTCTGTAGACCACGCTGCCAACTGGCGGCTACTTAGCTCCGGCATCTCCCTGGCCGCTTCCAGGATCGACCGTTCCTCCTGAGGTCTAAGGCGGTTCCACGGTGGAGCGCTGGCTCCAGGTCGGTCCTCGAGACCTTGTTGATGTTGTTGTCGCATCAACCACCGATAGTAGGTGCTCTTGGGAACACCCAGGTCTCTGAGCACCCGACGCTTGGCCAGCGGTGATGCGGCTACACTGGCCAGGACCGTCGCCTTCTCAACGGCGCTCATCCGCTGGTACCGACGCCGTTCTGGGGCATTGGTATGGCCGTTTTTTTCAGACGGTAGACCTCGAGGGATAGCTCGGCTACCAGCTGCTTGAGCTCGCCGTTCTCCCGCTTGAGATCCTGGATCTCCTGCCGGGTGGCATCGCGCACCGTGTCACGGGACAGCCGCTCCCTGCCCGCCTCCATGAACTCCTTGGTCCACGAGTAGTAGGAGTGGGGCTTGATACCCTCCCGCCGGCACAGGTCGTTCACGGTGACCTCGCGGCGGAAGCCCTCCAGCACGATACGGATCTTCTCTTCCGGGGTGTATTTGCGCCGGGTAGCCGCTCTAACTCGTCGAACGAAGGACCTAGTCTGCTCCGACCGCTGATCGGCGGCCTCGGCCTTGCTGACGTCTGACTGGGACATCGCTGCTCCTTTCATGAGGTACTCTACCCTCACTTCAGGAGCTCACACCACTCTCAGACTCTCGGGTTTTCTACCCCTCTCACGTGTCCCATTATCGCTGACGGTCTACAGTCAACACCTACCTGAACAGAGCTGATGAGGCTATCGGAGAAAAGGAAGACCTCCTGCGATCCCTGACCGAAGAGCAGAGGCGGGTTCACCAAGAGATGGAGAAGGTGTACCGGTTATATTTAGATGACCAGATAACGCCTCAGGGCTTTGGAACCCGGTACAAGCCCCTAGAAGAGAGAGTGGGGCAGATCGAAGAACAACTCCCTCAACTCCAAGCTGAGATCGACTTTCTGAGAATACAGTACCTCTCCAGCGACCAGATACTCACGGAGGCACAAGACCTCTACTCCCGATGGGAAGACCTCAGTCCAGAAGAGAAGCGTAGAATCGTTGAAAGCATCACAGAGAAGATCATCGTCGGCGAAGGGGAAGTCACCATTCACCTGGCCTACCTTCCTTCCACCTCCGAAGTGATGGCAGAAGGGCAACACAACTTCATGGATTCATGGCCGCCACCAACATGAAGTTGGCCGGGTAGGTCACGGTGCCGCTGACCCTGGTAATGGTGACAACTCAAGTGGACCCCATCATCAGGACAGCGGTGAGGCTAAAATAAGAGAGTCTACCGCTGGGGTGTCTCGTAAACCTTCATCCGATTGTAAGGCTCGTGGATGTTCCAGTAAACACCTTTGTGGGCTCACTGCTAGGAACACCTGACCCATACCCAACGCCAACCCAGACTTCTGAGACAGGCTCAATACCGTACACGTAGGCCCACCACCCCCGCAACCTGTACCTCACTCGTAGCTAGTCCCCAAAGTACGACGTCGTCCGCCTTAGCGATGTATAATTTCTTGGTTGAAGAAAAGACAAAGCCGCCGTGGCTTTAGCCAGGTAACAGGTGAGAGAAAAGCTCCGCGACAAAACAAGAGACGATCTGGCCAGCGCTCTCAACTCCTTGGGCGTTAGGACGGAGATGGCCGAGCGCGGACGAGTCGAAGAAAAAGTCAACAACTCCTGGTATAAGCGTTCTTTGGGCGTCATCGATCTGCCAGAGGGACCCATCAGATGGATAAACATCGTCAAGAAGGATGGGGGAAAGGACAGCCCACCTAGATGGTGGATCAACCTCTGCATTCCAGATGAGAGACCAGTCGTCAATCACAAAGAGCTCAAGGTTAGGACCGTGCGGAAAAAGTCCTTCCCACTCTTCGGCAAGGTGGTTGATGTAACCTGGAAAGGCGAAGACTACGGTACTGGCTTAGTCTACACTCTTACCAACGATGAGTCCTCGAAGGCTCTGGCAACAGCCATCGGCAACCTGGAAGTCCGTAGCTATTCCAAGGAGTTCCAGGGATGGACACTACAAGTGGATAGGCGATTCAGTCCCACAAGCCAGGACTGGGAAGCCATCCAAAAGATTGCTGGCCACTTGCTATCTTCTCCACGAACCCTGTAGCCACATCACCGCCTTGGACTCGGACCTGTCATCAGGCGGTTCGGCGTCAGATCAACGAGCTGGCGACGCCAATCCAGCTAGGATATGCGACCGTCTCGGTTCGCTGCATCTAAAGCAACCGCCCAAGAGTAGCGCAGTTTTTCGTGTCGATTGCCTCTCATCCATGCTCATGCCAACGAATGTCCCTATCACGCCCCGCCTTACAAGCTATCCCGGAGGAGCGGGCTTGCCTGCTGGACGACCGCGCTCCTTGGAGCACGCCGGAGCGCCGTGTGGTGCCAGGGAGGTGCTGGCGGAGACGGCGGAAATCATGCTACTCCCCAGCAGTACGGCTATCAGCGGTGGCGCAAGCCACCTGTTCAGCTCATTGATAATCTTCATAGCCTCGTCCCTCCCCAAACCCTGTCAGACACGTTACTCGCCTCCATCGTAGGTGCCGCGGAAAATGTCCACTATTCTGCCTCTGGGTGATTCAGGGTGAGTATATGATGACCAGTATCTCTACAAGCTCCTCGCCCGATTCCAGACTCGCAATCACCTCGATGAAGTTGGGACCCTCTTCAAGCTGCACGGGCACTCGGAACCTCCCCTCCTCGTCCAGCTCCGCAAAGGTGTCTCCGACGCTCACCGCAGCGTCTATACGCGTCCTGCCAACAACGGTAATAGAGGACTCGGCCACGATGGCCTCCACCGTTTCCGGCTCTTCTATGTGCAGGAAGAACTCCAACGTTGGGTCTGGTGTAGCCGTAGCCGTGGGCCGTACCTTCGGCTGGAACGGCTCTCCCTCCTTGCGTACCAGTAGCTTGACCACCGGCCTCAGGTGGTACGTGCCTGTGCCCAGCGTCACAACGGACTGTTCCGCATCGAAGTCCAAGGTAGCGATGGTGGTCTCCCCATCCACGATGTCGAACGGTCGCACTATCCGAAGGGTCTCGCCGGGGACCTGGGCGTCGAGCATCTCTCCGTCATCCGTAACCGTGGTTGACATGACCTTCAACCGAATTTGAGTATATTCGCCAGGCGTCAGTTCGCTGGAGCCAAGAAGCTCCTCCACACCAGCCAGGGCTATGAGATCGAACGTCACCGGGCCCTCCACCACGCTCACCCAGGCGCCATCTGACGATCTATGGACCTCTATGTCCTCCACGGTGACCTCTATGGCCGTGATCGTGGCACTCGGAAGGTCCGTGACGCGCACCTCAAGCGTACCCGTGTGCATCGCCGTGGGCGTGGGCGCCGGCAGTACCGTAGGCGCTGAAGTTGGGGATAAGGCAGGCGTGGGGACGGTTGTTGCGGTGGACGTGGGCCGGGCCGCTGCGGTTGGACTTGGCGGCGCCGTAGTAGGCGTAGGCTCCTCATCATCACCCGTGCACCCGGCGAACACCAGGGCCGCCAGGGTGAAGATGAAAACGAATAGCCCCGCCCTACTAGGCATCTGTCCACCCCTTCGTCATGGTACGCCCCCTAGCTGAACGACAGTGAAATTACTCATTTATTCACTAGTTGATGGGAAAGTCAAGTCTATGAAGCCAGACAACGCACCTCACTCACATCAAACCACCTGGGAGTTTCATGTCAGGCTGCTGAAGTAACGCTACTAAGCTCATCTGTGCTCGCAACGGAGGAAATCCATATCCGCAGGGTTCACGTATATATTGACATGCTGGAGTAGTCCAGCTAAGCTTTCTTCGCATCCCAGCGGATTCCCACACCACATCTTAATATTGTGAGGAGATTTAGGCTATGGTAAGAGTGAACCGCCTCGTACCGCTGTTCGGTCTTGCAACTGTACTACTGCTAGCAGCCTGCAGCTCCACAGAGGATGTCACGGCACCGCCTACACCCACCACGGCCCCCGTGCAGCAGCCACTGCCCGGCGCCACGGCTATGCCCGGAGCACCCGCCGCACCCGCCGCTACGGCTATGCCAGGAGCCACGGCAACACCAAGGCCAACGGTTGCGCCGGCAGACCAGGCCAAGTTCGGTGGTATCGCCCTCTTCTCCCACCGGGCTGATCCCTCTTCATGGGACCCTATGTTCTCCGGCACAATCTCCCTGGTGAACGTGATCGGAGGTATATACGGTGACGGCAACGTCGTGAAACCTTGCAGGGAGGATGTCTTCTCTGTTTGCCCCGGCCTTGCCTCTTCATGGGACGTCAACAACGACTTTACTGAGTGGACCTTCACCATCCGGGACAACGTAGTCTGGCATGATGGCCAGCCGTTTACCGCCGATGACGTCAAGTTCTGGATAGAGCTAGCCTTGAACGGCGCCGAGCCCAACAGGAGGTCTTCCGGCGGCATATCAGGGAGACTGAGTGGGGTCGTCAGCGTTGAAGCGCCGTCCAACACCACGTTGAAGATCACCCTTGGATCATCCCAAACCTTCTTCCTGGACTCCTTAGGAGATGGTAGCGGGCGGATCGCTCACCCGAAACACCTGGCCCAGCCCGAGATCGACAAGGGCAACGCCACCGTTGCCCCACCCGACATGGGGTACGTCGGTACGGGGCCTTTTGCGTTCGAGCAGTACAGACGTGGCAGCGTTTTCCGCGTTCGCAAGTTTGACCGGTACTGGGAGCAGGATGAACTGGGCAGGCAACTCCCCTATATGGACGGGATCGACTTCCCCATTATCGGCGACACGAACACCATGACGGCCGCCTTCCGTTCGGGACGAATCGATAAGACCGCCCGGGGTGGTGGATTTGACCTCTCTCCGCAGCAGATGGAGGCTATTCTTAAGGACATGGGGCCAGAGAAGGTCTACTTCCGAGGCTGGCAGTCCACGGCGGAGGGGCTGGCCCCCAACAGCCGGAAACCGCCATGGGACGATGTGAGAGTCCGAAAAGCCCTCTTCCTATGGCTAGACCGGGATGCCGGCTGTATTGCGGTGCTCGGTGGAAACTGCACCGTCGTGCCACTGATGCCGCTGAACTCCCCCTGGCTTAACCCCGACTTCCTGGAGTGGCCAGGGTTCAATCCGGCCACCAAAGAGCAGGACCGGGCCGAAGCCAAACGCCTCCTCGCCGACGCAGGGTTCCCCAATGGGTTCAAGACCGTCGTCATGTGCCGCGCGGCGTGGGTCTTCTTCTGCGAGTTCGGAGAGCAACAGCTCCGCGGCCTTCTGGGTGAAGGAAACGTCTCACTGGACGTGGTGGATGATGCCACCAGAGACGAACGGCTCTGCTCAGGCAACTTCGAGGTCAATCTCCATGGCGGGTTGGGAGGTGACCAGTTCCCAGAAACCATCGCCTCCTCTATGATCACCACCAACGAGTGCGCTAACGTGAAGCACGACGACACCCATGTAGACGACCTGTTTGCAAAGCTTTCCCAAGTACAAACCTTGGAAGAGAGAATCAAAGTCGCCAGAGAGATCGAGCGATACGTGACCCTGGAGAATGCCTACTTCTCCCAGTTCTGGAAGCCCGTCAAGAACATCGGCATCCGGACCTACGTCAAGGGCTTCTTCGCACCCGCCGTCGGTCAGGGCAACAACCTGGACCACGCCACCATCTGGCTGGACAAGTAGACCTCCCACCATCGATCGCCCATCGGGTGGCTCTGGCATAGCAGGGCCACCCGATATTTTTATGGCCGCGCCTGGGGGCAACTGTTGGCAAGCCTTTTCACAGCGGCGTACAATTGCCTAAATCCATTCCGATGCGGTGTGCGTAAATCTTGACAAGTAGGATGCACCACGCTAAGCTTCGCCGCATCCTAAGAGAATCGTCATAGCGCATCTCAGAACCCGTAAGGAGATTGTGGCAATGGTACCTTTGAAGCGATTCACTCCACTGCTTGGTGCCGCGGCAATCCTGCTAGTGCTGGCAACCTGTAGCTCCACGGAAGAGGCTGACGTACCACCAACCCCTACAACGGCCCCCGTACAGCAGCCGCAGCCCGGCGCCACAGCGGCACCCGGCGCACCCGCCATGCCCGCAGCCACCGCCATGCCGGGGGCAACGGCCATGCCGCAGCCCACGGCCGCACCCGTGGGAGAGCCCAAATACGGTGGCATCTTTGTTCATGCCACCCGTGCTGACCCCCCGGGCTGGGACCCTGATTTCGTCGGGACCATCTCCCTGTACAACCACGCCGGCAGCATGTACGGCGTCGGGAACCTGACCAGGCCCTGCCGAGAAGACGTCTTCTTCACCTGCCCCAACCTGGCCTCTGAATGGGAGATCAGCGCCGATTTTACTGTCTGGACTTTCACCATCCGAGACAACGCCTTCTGGCACGACGGCCAGCCTGTCACCGCAGAGGACTTCAAGTTCTGGATAGAGATGCAGCGTGGTTCTTTCGCCGAGCAGGGCAGAAGAGCGGTAGGGGCGGGATCCAGGTGGGGCAACGTCGTAAGCATAGAGGTCTTGCCAGGCAACAAGCTCCGGATCACCCTGCCCCCAGGCCAAGGGGTCCCCACCTACCTGGCCGGCACGGGGTTCGGAAGCAATCCCATCGCCCACCCCAAGCACCTGATGCTGCCCGAGATCGAAGCGGGTAATGCCACCGTCTCCCCCGCAGACATCGACTTCGTTGCCACCGGGCCCTTCAAGATGAAGGAGTACCGTCGCGGAAGCGTTGTCAGGGTGCGGCCATTTGATCAATACTGGGAGAAGGACGACCAGGGTCGCCAGCTGCCCTTCCTGGACGGGATCGATTTCCCCATCATCGGCGACACCAACACCATGGTGGCCGCCTTCCGCGCCGGCCGCATCGACGCCACCGCCCGGGGCACCGGGTTTGCCCTCACGCCCCAGCAACGGGACTCCATCACCAAGGACCTTGGAAACGGTGCCTACTTCGAAGGCTGGGACGACACAAATATGGGCATACGGCCCAACCCCACAGCTGCACCCTGGGACGACGTACGGGTCCGCAAGGCCCTTTTCCTTTGGGTGGATAGACAGGCAGCGTGCACAGTCATCCTGGGCGGAGACTGCACCGTGGTCCCCATGTACCCACCCCGTGCCCCCTGGTATGACCCGGCCGTCCAAGAGTGGCCTGGCATGAACCCAGCCACCAAGGAGCAGGACCGCGCCGAGGCCAAGCGCCTGCTGGCCGATGCAGGGTTCCCAGATGGATTCGAAACCACCTTGATGTGCCGCAGTGTCTGGCTGGCCAACTGCGAGTTCTACGACCAGCAGCTCAGAGGACTTCTGGGTGACGACAACGTGACGTTGGAACTTGTGGATACCGCCACCAACACCGATCGCGGCTGTAACTTCCAATATGACGTCACAGCCCATGGCGGTATCGGCGGAGACGAGGCCGTGCCCTATACCTATGAGAGTGCCTTGTCCTCCGTCAGTGCGTGCGGCGCGCCAACAGGTATAGATCCCAAGCTGGACCAGATGTTTTCAGACGTTAAGACCGCCAAGACTGCTGAGGAACGAGTACGCCTGGGCAGGGAGATCGCGGAGTTTGCAACCTTGGAGCAGGCCTACTTCATTCAGGTCTTCAAGGAGCACAAGATCATGGCCCTCCGTTCCTACGTAAAGGGGTTCATCGCCCCGGCCGTGGTCCAGACGAACAACACCACCCACGCCACGGTCTGGCTGGACAAATAACCGCAACCCACAGCATGTGTGAAATGGCCCCGGGTACCCGGGGCCATCCTCCCCTAGACGCACCTCTAGTCATCTGTTATCGTTGAATTGCAGCTAGGCAACACCCTCCGGACCCTTAGCAACCCGCCATGCAGCGCTATATCATAAGGCGTTTGTCCCTGTACATTCCCACGTTGCTCATGGCCTCTCTCATGATCTTCGGCATCATGCGCTACCTCCCCGGCGATGTCGCCCTGATCATCCTTGGTGGCGACGCAGAAGAGTCTATGACCTTCACCGGCACCGCCTATGAAAACCTCCGCGCTCAGTTGGGCCTGGATGAACCGTTGCCGGTTCAGTATGGCAAATGGCTATGGAGCATGGTCAGCGGAGAGTTTGGTGGGGAGTCCCTGCAAACGGATGAGCCTATCCGGTCCATGATCGCCCGGCGCGTTCCGGTCACCTTGCAGCTCGGTGCCCTTACCCTGTTCATAGGCCTCAGTGTGTCACTGCCCATGGGGGTCGTCGCGGCCGTCCGGCAGGACAAATGGGCCGATTACGTCGTCCGGACCGCCGCCTATCTAGGCAATGCCATGCCCAACTTCTGGGTGGCGTTGCTGGTGATCCTGGGCCTCGTGACCTACTTCCAGTGGTCGCCCCCGGTGATCTACGAGAACCTCTGGGACGATCCGGGTGTGCACCTTCAGATCATCATCTGGCCTGCCCTGGTCCTATCGTGGGGATGGACCGCTTCTATTGCGCGCATGACCCGCTCCACCATGCTAGAAACCCTTCGTCAGGACTACATTCGCACCGCTAGGAGCAAAGGCCTAAATGAGCGGGTTGTTCTCTGGCAACACGCCATGAAAAACGCCCTGATTCCGGTCATAACCGTGGCGGGGCTACAAGTAGAGAGCGTCCTGAGCGGATCGCTCATCCTGGAAAACATCTTCGGCGTTCCCGGCATTGGCCAGGGCGTCGTGGCCGCTGCCAGTGCCCGAGACTACCCGGTGATCCAAAGCCTGACCATGCTTCTGGTATTCATCGCCCTATCCATCAATCTCCTTGTCGATCTAGCCTACGCATTTGTTGATCCACGGATTAAGTACGCCTAGCCACGGCTCCAGGCAAGAGGACCGCCGAACAGAGTTTCAGTAACGAGAAGCGTGATGGCGGAAGTAGTACAACCAGCGGTTATACCGTATCGCCGGAGATCAAGGCTCTACAGGCTTGGAGTGATCGCACGTAAAAAGCCGCTCGGGACCATAGGAGCGGTGATCCTCGTCGTTGTATTTTCGATGGCCTTTTTTGCCGACTTCATCACCTCCATAGGCCCCCTCCAAGAGGACTACCCCAACAGGTTGGCGGCGCCAGGGGCGGAGTTCTATTTTGGATCTGATGCCTACGGGCGGGATATGTTCAGCCGCGTGGTACACGGAGCACAGGTCTCCCTGAAAGTAGGGTTTGGGTCGGTGGCTATTGGCATGCTTTTCGGTATCACCATCGGTATTACCACCGCCTATTTCGGCGGGAAGCTGGACATCCTGGTCCAGCGATTTATGGACACCATGATGGGATTTCCCGGGCTGGTTCTGGCACTGGCCATAGTGACCGCCCTGGGTGCATCATTGACAAATGTAATCATTGCCATTGCCATAGGTACCATCCCGAGAACAGCCCGAGTGGTCCGTTCGTCGGCAATGTCCATAAAACAGGAGGACTATATCCTGGCCTCCAGAGCTATCGGCCTCACATCTCAGCGCATCATGCTCCGGCACGTGTTTCCCAACACCTTCGGCCCTACCTTGATTATCGTCACGGGAGCCCTTGCCTCCGCCATCGTCGCTGAAGCTGGCCTCAGCTTCCTGGGCCTGGGCGTTCCACCGCCTCATCCCTCCTGGGGTCGCATGCTCCAGTTCGCCGCCAGGCGTTGGATGGAGGCAGCTCCATGGCTCGCCATCTTCCCCGGGCTTGCCTTGACCCTCACTGTGTTTGGTTTCAACCTCTTCGGTGATGCCCTGCGGGACGTCCTGGATCCTCGCCTGCGCGGAAGATAGTCCCTCTTAGTACGCTAACGCCAAGAGAGCGCCCCGCCGGGGCGCTCTCTTGCTCTACCCTGCTACCTAAGCTCTAGCCCAGCGACTGCTCAGCAATAAGGACCTCCTCTGGGAATATCTCCTCCAACGACGGCTTACGCGGTGTCAATCCCTGCTCAACGGAGAAGGTCAAGACATCGTCAATGGACTTGGCGTTTGCCTTGACCCCATACTTGAACGGATCGTCACCAAAGATACTGCGCTGCTCGTCCAGGTCATGGCGGCCAAAGACACGTAGCGACGGCGACGCCCCCCCCCCACGACCGAAGAGTCTCTGTGTGGCCAGCTGCTTGGCCTCCTCAAAAGCCTCCATAAGACTGGTGGCAACCCACGGATGCTCTTCAATGATACTCTCCCGAATAGCCGTGGTGTGATGATGGGGATAGACGCCGTGCTTCTGAAAATACCGAATCGCCTCTGCCTTGGGGTCCGGGAACAACCTCTTCAGCTTTGGGTGTCCTGTAAGGTCCTGCTTGGGCCGCTCCAGGCTAGAGGCGGCGGGATGATGAAGTATGCTACCCGCGTCGAGCTCGCGATTCAGAAACATCGTGGCGAAGTCCGTCGGGGCGTAGCGAAAGTCCAGGCCCGGCGGAGGCTCGAAGCCACCAACACCCCCGCCAATACTGTGCTCAGGAGTCCGCTCCTGATACCAGATCATGTCCGTGGGCTTCACACCGAACTCATGCTCAAGCTGGCCCCGCAAGTGCAGCGCCGCCGTCTGCTGGTAGTCAAATGCGCCAATGCTCTTGCCCTTCAGGTCCTCCGGCGTCTCTATCCCTGCGTCCGCGTGAACAAGTAGGGTCGTATATGCGAAGGCCCTGTTGTGGAACACGGGAAGAATTCGATACGGCCAGCCACGAGACCTGGCGATAAGAAAGAAGGAGAAGGACATCTCTGACAGGTCCCACCGGCTGAACTTCGATTGCTGATAGAAGATATCCGGTGAGGGCACCTCCACATAGTGCAGCGTAATATTTCTGGGCTTTACCTCTCCGGTAACCAGCGCCTCAATCCTATCGTAGCGGCTACAGGCAAAGGACATGTGAATCTCTTCCATAACGCTCCCTTCGCTCCGGCGTGGATAGTCTGTGGGTGCAGGGGTACGCTCCGTTGGTAGCGTACCCATTCGCACGCCATATATCACAGGCGCTTCCTTTCGTCAAGGGCGTTCCCAGCTCTGCCTGAAGGAGCACCGTCACGCCTGTGATACAATCCGAGCACGTCTCTTATGACGGATCGCGCAAGCTATCTAGAGCATCCGTGGCCCGCCTCATTAGGAGGCCGGCTCAGCGCACAGGAGGGACACCATGACCATAGCACTGGTCGGAGGCACCATCATAGATGGCAACGGTGGACAGCCGATACCCGATGGCATCATTATAGTCAATGGGGAACGAATCGAGCGTGTAGGACCCTCTGCCCAGACCCCAGCGCCAGAGGATGCCCAAATCATCAACGCAGCGGGCAAAACGGTGATGCCGGGCCTCAACGACGGGCACAACCACATCACCGGAGAGCCCTACCCTGATCCGGGGCATCCGTTGAAGGACTTGATTACCTTCGCACCCATTCGGGGTGTCGCCGCCGCACGCAAGCTACTGGACATGGGCTTCACGGCCTGCCGTGCCATGGGTGATGCCCACTATGCCAACGTAGCCCTCAAACAGGCCATCGACCTGGGGATCGTCCCAGGCCCAAGGATGCACGCGGTGGGCTACTCGCTTCGCGTCATGGGCAACACCCGCGCCTGGATAACACCGGAGGCATACGCCCGCCACCCAGGGCTCTTTACCGGCCCCTGGGAAGCCAGAGAGGCCGTACGTATGCAGCTTCTCAATGGCGCCAACTTCATCGAGACCCAGACCGCCGGCGCCGTTGGCTCCAACGCCCCAACTCCCTTGGATATACAGGAATGGACCATGGAAGAGCTGGAGGCGGCGGCGGACGAGGCGCACCAGCGGGGCGTACGGATTTGCGCCAACTGCTACTCGGATGACTCCGTGGAGCGGTGCGCCAGGGCCGGCTTCGACGCCATCGAGCACGGCTGCATGGTTACCGAGCGGGGCATCGCCGCCATGGTGGAGCGGGACGTCTTCATGGTGCCCACACTGTGCGCCTACTACGCCTACCTGGCCCCGGACGCCGAGCAGCACTACCCCGCTTGGCGGTTGGCACGCGGGCGTCTGGTCGCCAGCGTCATCAGGGAGCACTTCGCCAAGTATACGGAAATGGGGTTGAAGGTCGTTGGCGGCTCCGACGGCTCAGGTCCCGGCTCCGGTAGACGGCCAGGCGAGGGAGCCAAGGAGCTGGAGCTGATGGTGGAGTACGGCATGACGCCCATGCAGGCCATTGTCGCCAACACTAAGATGGGTGCCGACGTTGTCGGCCTCCTGGACCAGTTCGGCACTCTGGAGCCCGGGAAGCTGGCGGATATCATCGTGGTGGACGGTGACCCCCTGGCAGACATCACCATCCTCCAGAAGCGTGAGAAGATTCAGCTGGTGATGAAGGGTGGCGACCTCTTCCGCTCAGACCTGTAACCCAGCCAGTCGCGTATCCACATGGAGACCGCCCTCAGTTTAGCTGGCACAGGCCTGGACGCCCGTTCTGAGAGGACTTTCGACCGTCACAATTAGATAGCCCCGGACTCCTGCATGGCCAAAATCTCCCGGGAGGAGTACCCCAGCAGCCCTCCCAGCACCTCTTCAGTATGCTGGCCCAGGGTAGGCGGAGGCCCGAAACTCTCCTGATACCCCATCTTGATGGGATTGCCGGCCGTCTTGTACTGCCCGGCCACCGGGTGATCGATCTCCACCACCATATTGCGCGACTGCACCTGCGGGTCGGCCAGCGCCTCGGCGATGGTGTTCACCGGTCCGCCGGGAATATCCCACTCCACGAATAGCCGGAGCCACTCCTCCCTCGGCTTGGTGCTGAAGGCGTCTGTCAGCACCTGGTCCAGGTCATTGCGGTGGGCTATGCGGTCGTTCTGGGTCGCGAACCGAGGATCGGTGGGAAGCCCCTGCATACCCTCGACCTCGGCGGCCATCAGCCTCATCAGCTTCTCGTGGAACTCCTGGGTGGGACAATGGATCTGCACCCAACCTTCGTCGCTGGACTGGTAGGCGCCTGAGGGGATATTCGATGGATGGCTGGAGCCGATGGGTGTGGGCACCTCACCGGACACCAGATAGAACTGGCCCAAGTGCCCCTGCAGGGCTATCTGCACATCCAGCAGGCTCACGTCTACCCGTCTTCCCTCACCCGTGCTCCGCCGGCCTGCCAGGGCCGCCGAGATGCCCAGGGCCGCTACATAGCCACCAACCAGGTCACCCACCGGGAACCCCATGAACACCGGGGGCCAGCCCTCCTTCCCGGTAACGCTCATGCCGCCTCCCATGGCCTGCACGACCCCATCAAACCCCGGACGCTCCCTGTACGGCCCCTCCTGCCCAAAGCCTGAGATGGAGCACGCTATAATGCTGGGGTTGACCCGCTTCAGGCTATCGTAGTCCATCCCTAGCCGAGGCAACACCGCGGGCCGGAAGGCATCGAACACGACGTCGGACACGCCCACCAGCCGGTAGAACACCTCTCGACCCTGGTCATTCCGCAGGTTCAGGGTAATCCCCTTCTTCCCACGGTTGACGTTCAGAAAGTAGGCGCTCTCCCCGCCAAGGAAGTGCGGGCCTAGGCGTCGCGAGAGGTCTCCCACCCCTGGCTGCTCCACTTTGATGATCTCGGCTCCCAGGTCACCCAACGTTCGCATGGCAAAGGGCCCCGCCAGCGCCTGGGAAAACTCGAGTATCCGCACCCCTTCCAAGGGCATGCCCATACTGCTACCTCCTGAGGTTCACGGTAAAGGCCACAAGCCGGCCGTGAAAGCCGCCGGGGAGAGCGGGTTTCTATTCCACCGCCAGCAAGGTTGCCAGCTCCCTCACATCCCGCATATCCTCTAGGCCCTCCACCGCCGCAATCACCTCCCGCTGCCTCTCTTTGGAGATGACCGGTGACGAAAGGTCGATGAACTTCTCCTTCAGCTCGTCCCACGTCAGGGCGTTCTCCGGGTCGCCCTTGGGGTACTGGGTCTCGCTCCGGAGCACGCGGCCGTCGCGGGTGCGGACCTCGGCCCAGGCGGGCCACCGCCGGGGGAACTGGGCGTCCAGGGCGGGGTCCCGGACACAGTGAACCCGGCCCATCAGCTCCACCACCTCCGGCCGCTGGGCCACTGCCACGTCGTACTCCGCCAGCGACGCCCGGCCATACAGCAGCGCCACCGCCGCGCCAAAGGGCATGCTGAACTGCATGTCCACCACTGACTTGGGGCTGCGCTTCTCCTCCTCCGGGACGGCAACGATGTCGTATCCGGCGCTGAGGATGCCTACCCTTGCCTCCTCCACCTCTGATGCCTGCAACCCGTGCCTTGCTACCAGGTCCAGGACGCAATCGATAGGCCCCTGGTTGTAGCGACAGCAGGCGTGCGGCTTCACACTGGTGCGCGTCACCTGAAACACCTCTCCCAGCTCCTCTAGCACCAGGTCGGGGTCGGCATCTCCTGAATAGGCATGGAGGAAGCCATTGCTGCCCTCCACTATCGTCGTGGGCCCTAGAAATCCCTCGCGAGCCAGGAGAGCAGCCCACATGCCGCTATGGGAGGCCCAGCCGGGGTGAAGCCGCTTGGTCCACGCCCCCTGAGCCAGAAACTCCATGCTCCCCGACGCCTGGCTGCCGGCGATGCCCAGTGCGTACGTGACGGCCTCCCCATTCAGCCCCATGAGCTTGGCCGACGCCGCTGCCGCCCCAAAGGTGCCGCAGGTTCCCGTGGGGTGGAACCCGCGACTGTAGTGCTCGGCGGGCTTCAGTGCCCTGCCCAGACGGACGATCACCTCATAGCCCGCGGCCACCGCGGTGATAAAGGACTTGCCGTCTACCGGGACAACATTCGCCATGGCCAGCGCCGTGGGGTACGCCACCACCCCCGGGTGAAGCGACGCCTCATTGTTCACATCGTCCAGCTCAATGCTGTGGAAGGCGGTGCCATTGGCCAGTGCTGAATATTCCGGCAGCGCCCGACTGGATGTACCGATGATCACCGCAGGCCCGGAACGACCGACGCCCTCGATGGCCTGGACCACCGCCTTCGCGGAGGGAGTCATAGAGCCACGGAGTGTAACGCCCGCGAAGTCCAGACAGAGGTACTTGGTCCGGTCCACCGCCTCCGGGGAAAGCTCCTCATACGAAAGCTCTGCGACAAACTGCGCCAGCGTCTGCGTAATGCCTCCGTTGCTAGTCACCTGCGCCATCTCTCCTCCTTATTGATTGACTTCACCCCCGGCGATTATCGCAGCCCTTCTCCCTGCCGACAAGAGCACTCAATTTCAAAGCCCAACGCGACGCAATTACCGGTTCGAAACCCCTCTGGTGAGCCAACCGTACAGAAGTCAGGACTTTGAACTCGTCTTAGTGGCTATTTGCCGTAGACATGACCGCAATCAGCAGGGATGAAGAGCCTCCGGGAGCAGCCTAAGCCGGATTTCAGCGTCCGGCGTAGGCACGACGCTTGGCGTCGGCCACGAACTCGTAGTAGTCAGTGCATGCTCGTTCATCAGTGGCTGTTGCGTCACCCATTTCACGGGTCATCGGTAGCCAAGATATTGGGTTCGGCAAAGGCTGGGCTGCTGCTGCCAACTCCCTAAATCCAAGGTTCATGACCCTTTGGCCTGAGCCCCCTTCATATTCATCGAGGAAGATGTCGGCAGCCGGTTTTATACCTCGCAAATACATATTCATCCTGAAGTAAGCAACGTCGATTGCAGGATCACCGTAGCCAGCGAAATCCCAGTCTACTATCCCTGATATTACATCGTCTTCCCAAAGCACGTTTCCATGCCAGTAATCCAAGTGGACGAGCACAGGAATGACTGGTACGAGGCTTGATTTCAACTTCGTTATTGTTTTGAATATGTCAGCGGATAACGGGTGCCCGCCTAGGCTCTCAGGCATATCTCCATCGAGGAAGTACAACGTCTGGCGATTGCCGTCGAACAGCTTGTCACGGTATACCTGGCTAGGACGAATCGAGTGAATTTTCAGAAGCATTCGAGCCTGAGATCGCGCCCATGCCTCTGGGTCGACTGGATTCGCGACCTGCCTGCCTGCAATGAATCGCATGACTAATCCAGGTGCGCCCAGGATCTTACCGGTCTCGTCCAGGAAAATCGGCTCTGGTGCTGGAATCTCGTGTTCTCTAACCAACCTCAGAGCGTGATAATGGGCCACAACAGCCCGGATTGAGTAAGCCGGTTGGTCGACCATGAACTTGACCACAAATCGCCCATGGCTCCCGGAAGGTGCTCGGCAATCAAGGATTCTGACGTCGTTGGTGAAGCTACCAAAAGCGGGCTTCACCGACAAGAGCTGATGGCCGGGGGCAGCTGCCTGAACGATATGTTTGGCGCGTTCAGTTGTAAGAGCGTGCATATGATAGAGAAGCCTTACCGCCGTTCACTGAATCCTTCTTGCGATAGAGATAAGTCCGGTGTCGCTACCGCCGGAGCTAAAAAGCTGGCGCCCTGCAAGCTTCTCACCCCCTGTCTTCCCTGCCATCCTCCCCTCCCGTTGCCTACCTCCTACGCCAGTACAGAACGCCGCCAATCAGCTACCTTGGCTGGGTCCAGCCTCTCCAGGTCCGGCAACCGGTCGAAACCCGTGTCGGCAGAGACGATACGGTACACTCCCAGCCGCTGCATCACCGCCGCGTGCAACAGGTCACGGCCATCCAGTTCCGAATGGCTGTCAGCAAGACCAGCGGCCCGTTGCACGTCGTCAGCTTGGACGGCTTCGATACGCTCCTGCATCACCTCACTGAACCGTTGGAAGACCTCCCGCCCTTGCGGCCATAGCCGCAGCGCAAGATAACGGTGGAGTAGCTCTTGCAGGACTTCGGCATCGGTCACGAAGGACTGAGGATGCTCCGCTGCCAGCAGCAAGACCTGGATGCAAGGCTCTTTCAACGGATGACTGCGGCCAGCCGCGTAGATGGGCACATTGGCATCAACGAACGCCGCCGGGCTCATGGGTGGCCTCCAACTGGCGTTTGAGCGTTGCCGGGTCGGGAACGTCCTCTACCTCCAGCCGGCCCAACTCCTGGGCTGCGCGCTTGCGGCGCACTCCCAGGGTGTCCTCGTAGGCCATGTCGATGAGGCGCCGCACCATCTCGGACACGGGCGCGCCCTGTTCCTCCGCCAACTCCCGCAACTTGCGCCGCCGCTCCTGATCCAGACGTACATCTAAACGTTCAACGGTCATTGCATCACCTCGTACGTACACGAGTATACGGCATCATAGTGCCGTACGCAAGCCACCCCTCTTCACCCTGCCATCCTCCTCTTCCCTATCCCCACCTCCAGGACCTATCCTGTCCCTGTCATGGTGCCACACCCAACCGTCCGCCGACCGTTCCGCCCCAGCGGAGACCGGGGTTGTTTCGTCGAAAAAAGTTTTCCGCCAGCTAGGGCCCAGCTTCAGCTACTTGACATAACATGGAAACAACTCACCACTCATTCCCTTGTAGCGGCGATTCACGAATCGCCCTGGGCCTACCGCAGAACATGAGCGAGCCCAAATCCTGAGCGCGCCACTCGTCGCGCAACAGCCCTACAGCCCGGCATCAAATATGAAGTCCCCGGACGGATAGTTGCTCAGCAGGCTGCGAGCGATGACGATCTGCTGGATCTCGTTGGTGCCCTCCCCTATCATCATCAGGGGCGCATCTCTGAAATACCGCTCAACCGTCAGGTCCTGGGTGTAGCCGTAGCCACCGTGAATGCGCATCGCATCGGTGGCTACCTGCAGGCACATCTCCGTGGCGAACAGCTTCGCCATCCCCGCCTCAAGGTCGGCTCGCTCGCCACGGACTTTCTTCTCCGCGGCGTGCAGCACCAGCAGGTGGGCCGCCTGGACTTGGGTTGCCATATTGGCCAGCATAATCTGGATAGCCTGGTGCTGGGCTATGGGCTTGCCAAAGGTCTCTCGGTGCTGGGCATACGTAATGGCCCTCTCCAGGGCTATACGCGCCACGCCCACGGCACGAGCGGCCACGTTTATCCGTCCCACCTCCAGGCCACTCATGATGTGATAGAACCCCTTGCCCTCTTCGCCTCCCACCAGGTTCGACGCCGGCACCCGGTAGCCGTCGAACACCAGCTCGCAGGTGTCCACCCCCCTGTATCCCAGCTTCGGAATGTCCCTCGCCACGGTGAACCCCGGCCCCTTCTCCGCGATGAACACGCTGATGCCGCGATGGGACGGCTCCGCCTGGGGGTCCGTCTTCACCACCAGGGCAAAGGTGTTCCCGTGACGCCCGTTGGTGATGAGCGTCTTGGTTCCATCCACCACATACTCATCGCCGTCCCGCACCGCCCGGGTCGTGATAGCCTGAACGTCGCTCCCGGCGTCCGGCTCTGTAATGCAGATACCACCGCGTTTCTCTCCCTTGGCCATCAGGGGAAGGAACCGCTCCTTCTGCTCCGGTGTCCCGTTGACGTCCACCAGGTAGGCCATGATGAGGTGGGAGTTGAGGACACCGGTGAGGCTCATCCAGCCACGACAGAGCTCCTCGATGATGAGTGCGTAGGTGGTGGTATCCAGCCCGAGGCCCCCGTACTCCTCCGAGATGATGGCCCCGAACAGGCCGAGCTCCTTCATCCGCTCCACCAGGTGCACGGGATACTCGTCGGCATGCTCCATCTCGGTGGCCACCGGCATGACCTCCCTCTGTACGAAGTCACGGATGGTGGCGACTATGCCCCTCTGGGCCTCCGTAAGCTGAGCCATGGACCCTCCCTACTGCTCTGGCCGGCGTGGCACCAGGAACCGGCGCCGCATGGTGAGCACCTGCTCGTCCCGCTGGTTGCGGGCGCGGGTCTCAATGTATACCACGCCTCTATCTGGCTTGCTGCGCGACTCCCTCACCTCCAGCACCTCGCTCTCGGCGTGGATGGTATCGCCCAGAAACACCGGGCCGTCGTGGGTAATGCGCTCGTACTCCAGGTTGGCTATAGCCTTGCCGCTGGTGTCGGGCACACTCATGCCCGCAACAAGGCTCAGGACCAGGGTGCCCACCACAAGGATACGACCATGCTGCTGGCCCTTGGCGAACTCGGTGTCCAGGTGGAGGGGCTGGTGATTCATGGTCAGCAGGCAGAACAGGTTATTGTCCATCTCGGTGATGGTCTTGCCCGGCCAGTGCCTGTAGATGTCCCCTACTTGGAACTCCTCCAGGTAGCGCCCAAAATGGTCTCTCCGATCGTACACGGTCACGACTTTGCTCCCTCCGTCCATAGCTTACAGAGCACGAACCAATGGGATTGTATCACGCCAGACGATTCCACCAAGATGGCCTACGCTCGTCTCTCGATCATCCAGCGGGCCGCGTCGACCCTGCTGGCCCTTAGCTTCGTTTCTTAAAATGGGGTATGACGTACTTGCCGAAAAGCTCAAGCTGCCGGATTACCTGGTCCTGGGGCATGCCGGGCCACTGCATACGAGACAACATCTGGTTGACTCCCAGTTGCTCATACCGCTCAACCTCAGCGATAAGGTCATCCGGTGTGCCTATGAGGAACCGCTCCCTGGCCAGTTGCTCAAAGGGTACGTTGAACGACTCCTCTCCTGGAAGCGCCTTGTCCTGGCCCCATGCGGCGTAGGCCTGGTACTTGGACTCCAGATAGGGACGAGCCTGCGCGTATGCATGGCGTCGGTCGGTATCCAGGTACACTTCACGCATCATCGGAAGGTCCCCAGGAGCCACTGTGCCCTCTTCTCGCAGGACATCCTGGTACATCGCAAGCTGGCGTTCAATAACAGGGACCGTAGCGTGGGGGTTGATGAGCCACGCATACCCAAGCCTGGCTGCCCGGCGGATTGCAGCGTCGCTGTTCGCCGCCATCCATATTGGCGGATGGGGCCGTTGGAGGGGCCGCATCACCGGTTTGACCCTTGGAATGGTGTAGAACCTACCCTTGAACTCTACCTCCGGCTCGGACCACAGCATCTTCAAAACCTGAAGGCACTCCAACATCCGGGGCACCCGCTCCTTAGCCGTAACACCAAAAGCGGTATACTCCTCCTCTCTATAGCCCAGCCCTACACCAAGGATAAACCTCCCACCGCTCATGGCGTCCAGCGTAGCCACCGATTCTGCTATATCCACCGGTTGGAGCAGCGGAAGGAGGAGCACCGTAGCCGCTACCTGCATACCCTGAGCCTCCGCCATGAGGCGGGCCAGGTAGGTCAAAGGGGTCGGCATCTGATACGGGTACGCAAGATAGTGCTGGCCCGCGCCAATCAGATCGAACCCCGCCTCCCTGGCTACCCGCACCTGGTCCAGGGCATCCCGGATTTTCTGGGCCATCTCCTCCTCAGGAAGCCACTGACCGGAGACAAACAGGCCAAACCGCATTCTTACGCTCCCTCTGGTTAGTACGTATCGAGTGATGAACGATTGAGCCCCGGAGGTGCTCAACGCCATTCTACAGGTTTTTCCGCAACCCACGGATACCGCAACAAGCACCACAGCGCAGCAATCCTCTGTTCGCGGTGCCCTCTTAGCCACCCAAGAAGCCTCGAAACGCCCCATGCGTTGACAGCGCCTTACCCTACGGATAGTATCGAGCCTACTGGCGATAGCTAACGTACGGTGGCGATACCCTACGAGGCACTACGATCCTGCTCAACGGCCATACGCCTCAGCATCAGGAGACCCAATCATGACGACAAAGCGGAGGAAGCTGGCCCGGGACGTGGTTGTGGTCGGGGCGGGAGTATCCAAGTTCGGAGCCTTTCCCGAAAAGACCAGCCGCGATCTCCTCGCCGAGGCCTTTGGCGAGGCGACCGCCTCCGTGGATAAGGGGATCGACCCCAGCGGTATCGAGGCCCTCTACCTGGGCAACTACTCCAGCGACCTGTTTGAGAATCAGGGCCATATGGGCCCGCTCGTGGCCGACTGGCTCGGCCTGGTGCCCAAGCCCGCCGTTCGGGTGGAGGGGGCCTGTGGCAGCAGCGGCCTAGCCTTCCGAGAGGGCATCATGGGGATCGCCTCCGGGATGTACGACGTGGTGCTGGTGGCGGGCGTGGAGAAGATGACCTCCCTGGCCACGGATCAGGTCACCGACGCTCTGGCCACGGCCGCCGACGCCGTCTACGAGTTCAGCCAGGCCGGTTTCACCTTCCCCGGCGTGTTCGCTATCATGGCGTCCGCTTATTTGGACAGGTATGGGGCAACCAAAGAGCACCTGATGCGGGTGGCCATCAAGAACCATCAGAATGGAGCCCTCAACCCAAAAGCCCAATTCACCGCCACGGTCGCCGACATGATGAACTCCCGGCGCCAGCGCTTACAAGAGCGGGGACTGCCCGTTCCCGACTGGCATGACGAGCTGGACTTCCTCAACGATCCTCAGAGTAACCCCATGATAGCCTGGCCCCTGAGCCTCTTCGACTGCTCCCCCGTCACCGATGGCGCAAGCTGCCTGGTACTGGCCTCTGAGGAGATGGCCCGCACCTTCACCGACCGCCCTGTGCACATCGCAGCCACCGCACACGCCAGCGGTGGCGCTCTGGCCACGTGGGGAGACCTCTCCGCCATCCCCTCCGCACAGGTTGCGGCTCGTCAGGCCTATGAAATGGCGGGAATCACCCCCCAGGAAATAGACGTAGCGGAAGTCCACGATTGCTTCACTATCGCAGAGATCATCGCCACTGAGGACCTGGGGTTCTTCCAGCCAGGCCAGGGTGCCCTGGCTGCCGCGGAGGGTCAGACCGCCCGTGATGGCGCAAAGCCCATCAACACGTCCGGCGGACTCAAAGCCAAGGGTCATCCCGTGGGTGCCACCGGCGCGGCTCAGATCACTGAGGTCTGGAAACAGCTGAGGGGGGAGGCCGGCCAACGGCAGGTCCCCGGACGAGACCTGGAGTTTGGCCTGACCCATAACATAGGCGGCACCGGTGGGACTTGCGTGGTCCATATTCTAAGACGGGGGTAGCGGTGTCCACGGAGCAGAGCGAGTTCACGGTCAACTCATTCCACCGTTTCCTGGAGCAAGGGAAGCTCATGGGCTCCCGCTGTCAGCATTGTGAGACCCTCTACGTGCCCCCTCGGTCCCTCTGCATCCAATGCCACCGTGCAGAGATGTCCTGGCAAGAGCTGCGGGGCCAGGGCAAGATCACCGGGTTCACCTCCATCGCAATAGCTCCTGGCTTTATGGCTCAGCAAGGATATGGAAGGGACAACCCCTACCTCACCGGAGTCGTCCAGCTTGCCGAGGGCCCCAGCGTCAGCGGCCGTTTGGTGGAGATGAATGCGACCAGACCGGAGGAAGTGGCCATCGGTACGCCCGTGAGCGCCGTCTTCCTGGAAGATGAGCGGGACGGCCGGAAGCGGATGATGCTCGGCTTCCGGCCCGTGGGCTGACTGACGCCATCACGCCCTTCTGAACCGTCCGGCAATAGTAGCAACGCCTATTCCGATGAGGACTAAGGGCCACAACGCACCCCAGTTAAACCACGAGAAGAGGCCGAAGTTGCTCGCGAGCCAGAGCCCACCCACGCCTATCAGTATAATCCCCAGCCAGTTCATCTGACGCTCATCCTCTGCCCGCCCGGTTGACTCCCGGCTACCCTCTTTGCCTTCCGATGCTCCCCTAACGGCGTCGCCAACACGTCGGGCGGCCTCGGCGGCCTCTTCGGGGATATCCCGAAGGTTCTCCCGTATTACATCCCTCGGCCCTGTGGCGCTCGTCTCCCCGCTCGGCATAATGATGGCCAGAATAACGTAGGCCACCAAGCCGAGGCCACCGAAGAAACAGGTGATGACGAAGGCGAGACGCACCAGCACAGAGTCAACGTTGAAGTAATCGGCCACACCACCTGCCACGCCGAAGAGCATTTTGTCCGTACTATTCCTTTGAAGCTTGGTAGATGCCACAGCAACCTCCCATGCCCGTATTCTTCACGGCCTGCATAGGTCATATCTTACATGAGATATGCCACGCGTCATCATGAAGATCACCGATGTTGCCTCAGCAAAACGGCTGAGCACCTCATCGGCCGTTCTATCGGCTCCGTGCCGCGAGCGCGTGGCGTTACTGACCTACCATCTGTCTGAGCAACGCAAGCAGCTCCGGCGTCTCCTGGAGCGCTTCCCGCATCGCCTCCATCTCCTCCGGGCCCATGATCAAGGGAGACCTCCGGAATCCTCCCCGGTGACTATAGTGGCAGAACCGCACGCTCACCTCTCCGGCCGCGTCTCCTTCCGTGTATTTCAGTAGCTGCAAGGTTGGAAGATGATACGGGCCTTGCACCTGCGCCTCCTCAGCCACCACACCGGAGCCCCAATGGAAGGAAAACCTCTTCTCTTTCGTGATCATACGCCGTTTCCTCCTTTCGTATGTGCTCTCCTATGCCCCCGTCAATCCCCTTTATTCCTGCCATTCAAATTCCAGGTATACCTTCAGGTTAGTTTACAGGGCACCTCTGAGAGTCAGCAACACACTTTCCCTCAACTACGGCTGAGCCTCTGAAGGGGTTCTTTACAATATCAATCCCGAGGAATCCAAGTGGTGGCTTCTTGCGTACATAACTTGTGAGGCAAACTTCAGAAAGCAACTGTCTTGAAAGTCAAGAGGAATGGCCGGCGACTGTCGGAGTCAGGTCGCACCAGGGGGAGCGATGCTTGAGCATGCAGGCTGTGAGGGCCAACTTCTTCGGCTTACCAGCGGCCAGCAGCCGCTGGTAGAAGTCCCGTATGAGGGGGTTGAAGCGGCTGGCTACCAACGCTCCCATGTACAGGGCGGCTCGGACCCGGGCGCGTCCACCCCAGACGGTGCGTTTGCCCCGCAGGGTGCCGCTGTCCCGGTTGAAGGGAGCCACACCCACCAGGGCGGCGATCTCCCGGCGGTCCAACGCGCCCAGCTCCGGCAGGTGGGCCAGGAGGGTGAGGGAGAGCTGTTCTCCCACGCCGGGGACGGTGCGCAGGAGGTCGTCCTTCTCCCGCCATACGGGACTCTGACGGAGAGTCTGACGCAGGCCCTCGCCCAGATCGTCCAGCTCCTGCTCGAGCCATGCAATGTGAGCCTCGATGCGGGGACGGACGGCAATGGTGGCGGAGCTCAGGCGGTTCTTCTCCGAGACCAGCATGGTCATCACCTGGTGCCTTCGGGCAGCCAGGCAGTTGAGGGCCTGAGTCTCGGTGTCTCGAAGAGGGCGCACGGGCGGGCGGACTGCTTCGGCGAAGTGAGCCAGGACCGCTGCGTCCAGAGCGTCGGTCTTGGCCAGCTTCCCGGTGGCCCTGGCGAAGTCCCGCACTTGGCGGGGGTTGACGACGACCACCGGCACCGAGTGGGCTGCCAGGGCAGCCACCAGCGGCAGTTCCAGGCCGCCGGAAGCCTCCAGCAGCACCATCGCCGGTTCAATGGCCTTCAGCCGCGAGACCAGCTGCCGGACCCCTGCATCGTCATGGGAGACCTCCCATCTGTCCTCCGTGGGAGACGGATGGCAACGTCCAGCTGGGCCTTGGCTACATCGATGCCTACGTAGATCGCTTCCTGTTCCATCAGCACCTCCTGCGAATTATTGGCCCGTCCTTGCAAGATGCGGGCTCCGTTGGCCCAGGCAACTGTTCGGGCTCTATTCGGAAGGGGTGCGGCGACCCTCGCTTTCTGGCGGTCTTCCATAACCAAGGAGAAACCGGTCTGCCGCACCCCGATCCACCTAAGTGAAGTGATTGTTACACACCCAAACCAAGATACAAGGGGAAAGATAAAGAGGAACCGCCTCCCATACGGCTACAAAGTAATAGTAGCTCAATTGGGGCTCTGACAAGACCAAACCGACAAGGAGGGAAACATGAGGAAACTAGTTATTGGCTTGACACTGGCTATGCTTTTGCTAGCGGCAACGGCAGTGCCGGCATTTGCACATGTTCACGCGATTACTCCACTGCTTTCGTGTACCGTGGACAACGCGAATTCGGGCGCCGAGGCTGCAGAGGGGGATCCCATTAAGGGCCTAATCCCTAAAGACGTTGGTAATTCACCGCTTGGTTTCGGAGACGGAGGCCTCAACGCAACAGATTGTGAACCTCCAGCGTAGCCTGGTCGCTTATCGGACAAGAAGAATGCCCCTGGCAGATGCCAGGGGCATTCTTCTTGTCCATTGACACATCGGAAGCAGTTCTTTACCCTTGCCTCTGCCGGAGCATTTACCAACGGGGAGGGAGGCCATGGAGTACGAGACCGTCCTATACGACGCCCACGACAACATCGCGTGGATCACCTTAAACCGGCCGGAGAAGCTCAACGCCCTGAGCGCCGCCCTGCAGCGCGACCTTGGGGAGGCGCTTCAGGAGGCCGACGCCGATTGGGACGTGCGGTGCATCATCATTCGGGGAGCGGGGCGGGCCTTCTGCGCCGGCGCCGATCTGACCCCCAGTCCAGACAGAAACCAGCAGGTCACTCGCCGCGACAACATCCGGTGGGACATAGAGAACGCAAAACGGAGTCGAAAGCGGTGGAACAACCTGCTGAGCATCAGTAAGCCCATCCTATGCCAGGTGCACGGCTACTGCCTGGCGGCAGGCACATCCTTGGCCACACATTGTGACATCATCATCGCCGCCGAGGAGGCCACCATCGGGTTCCCGCCGGTCCGCAACCTGGGTACCCCGGGTGTTTTCATGTGGCCTTATCTGATGCCAATTCAGTGGGTCAAGTGGGCCATGTTCACCGGGGACAATTTCAGCGGCAAGCAGGCCGTGGAGATGGGTTGGGCGATGAAAGCAGTCCCAGCCGATCAACTGGAAGACACAGTTAATGAGCTAGCTGGTAGAATCGCTCGGGTTAGCTACGAGATGCTGGCGGCCAGTAAGTCCATCTGCAACAAGGCCATCGAGCTGATGGGCCGGGACACGCTGGAGATGCTGGCCGGTGAGGTGGACGCCGTGTCTCACCAGTCTACAGCGGTCAGAGATTTCCAGCGAATCTCCAAAGAGCAAGGCCTTCGCGCCGCCCTTGAGTTCATGAACGCGCCGTTCCAAGACTACGGCAAGGGTAAAAAGCAATAATGCCAAGCAGAGTCAGAGCGAACCAAAGGATGGATTGACTATAACGGAAGGTGGTACCCCTGGCGAGATGATAGACCAAACTCCGGTCTTCCAGCAGGAATCCGCCTTGGATCTAGGTCAGTACCACGCTATGTCATATGCTAAGCGGGAGCAATCCTCCTCCCAGGGTAACGGATAGTCGCACGATACTCTCTACAGAGTATCCTCCCCAAGATCATGCGAATTTGCCGAACCTGGCCTTCTGGCAAGTTCAGCTTGACCCTTGCTCACCCCTGGTTACAATCACGCTGTCCCCATGCCAGTTCTGGGCTTAGGAAACATCGGGCCTGTAACGAGCATGTAAAGGAAGCCGAACAGCGACTAAATCTTGTGGTATCAAGATTGATCAATGACGAGCTTCATGGCTTGGTTAAGTGGATAGTAAGGCTTGTTTGGCGATTTAAACGGCGCGGCGTCATACGGAGCCTAGCAGATCTTGTTCGCGCCCAGCTAGCCACGAGGGGATTTCCCGAATGCCCTGCCCACGGCGGCTCCATCCGTTGTGATGCCGCAGATGAACAGGTCGGCAAACTGGTCGAAGCCATCCGCCTGGAGCAGGACTGGCTCGATAGTGCCCTGACACAAATCGAGGTCAAGGACGAGGTCGATAGGATCAGGGGACGTCGGCAACACCTTGAGGAACGCCGCACACTGCTGTTGCCCATGCTGGAAGCGGTCTACGTGGACACGAACGAGGAGAAGCGGGTCGTAGCCATAAAGCCAAAGGCACCCTTCAGCCGGTCTTCCAGGTGACTACGACGAGGGAAGGCTCGGACGTGGTGCTGGTCAAAGACCCGTCTCCCGCCCTCCCTCCAAAAGCGGATCCGTCGATTCCGTGTTTGTGGTGGAGACGGGGGGGGGGGAGGAGGCGAACTACACCTGAAACGCAAGCTGCCGGTGCTCGTGGCACCGTTGGTTTGCCGCCCAGACGAATGATCTCTCTACCTGGCCCTCATGAGATCTTTGTGTTCGGCTTGCTGTAGATGCTTGACTTCTCGGGCAGTCTGTTAGGAAGTCCGGAGTAGGCATGTAGGATCTCGCGAAAACTCCCGATAAGTAGGAAAATGCAGCAAGCAACCGAACGAGCATGGGCTCGCCCCGAGCGAACCACTTATCATGATGTATCCGTCCGTGCTTGCCAGGAGAGATGTAGAAACCCGTCTTGTTTTTATCCAGAACCATCACCCAATAGCAACCCAGGTAGACCCATCCATCGTCAACCAAGCTGCCTCAGAATGCCCTCCTGGACCCCACACAACCACCCTTCTATGAACTCTCCCCCAGAGATGCGGAATATGTCGATCCCCGTCAAGATAACCTGTTTGCCAGTCGGTTTTATACCCATGTATTCACCGTAATGAGTGCCTCGTTCAGTAACCCGTACAGCTACTTTATCCCGCTCAGCAACCAGATCATCGATAGCGACATGAAAGTCGGGGAAGGCGTCACGAAGCAGGATAGCTGCTCGTTTGACCCCTTCGGGGCCGGGCACATGTCCGGGAAACGGAGTGTGGTTTACGTAATGGGCACTAAAGAACTTGTCCGCTGCCTCAAAATTGCCCTTGTTGAAGATCTCATCGAACGCAGTGCGCACCAGGGTTTTGTTGTCCTCCTCTGACATAGGTTACCCCTTTCTTAGCTTTCGGAATTTTCTCATGGGTACTCCTACCCAAGACCTTGTCGATCAAATTCTATCAAAACACCAACTTTCGGCAAGGAATGCCACTACATTGAGAATGCCAACACCTCTGGACTTGGCGTTCCTCCCAACCGGGACGGTCGCCCCGGGAGGCATCCGGTCGCCATTCGCCCAGCCCGGCCCATTACGAGATTGGGCATAGTGGCTGTGATGATTCTGAGGCCACTAAGAAAGCAAGACCCCCTACAGTCCATCTACTTCAACGTCATCCACAGTATGCTAACATAGACGCGCCCACAGACTGCGACCTTTACACCCATCTTCGACGGCACTATCATTTTGCGTCTTCCAAGTTGCCGCACCAGAAGCTCTCTGGCTGTTTTCCTTGGCGAGAGGAATTAATGACCCACGACGCTCAACCAGTTTCAGAGTCCCAGCAGGCACGTCTGGAAGTGAGCGGGCTCTGGAAGGTCTTTGGCAGCAACCCCCGGAGGGTCATTGAGACCCCGCAGTTAGCGACAGGCAGCAAGAGTGAAGTGCTGGAGAAGACCGGGTGTGTTATAGCCATCAGGGACATCTCCTTCAAGATCTTTCCTGGAGAGGTCTTTGTGGTTATGGGATTGTCAGGAAGCGGGAAATCCACGCTAATAAGATGCCTCCTCCGCTTGATTGAACCGACGGCCGGAAGTATCCGCCTAGACGGCGATGAGGTATTAGATTACGACAAGCAGCAATTAGTGGAGATGCGGAGGAAAAAAATGTCCATGGTGTTTCAACACTTTGGGCTTCTACCGAACCGGACTGTTCTGAACAATGTTGCCTTTGGCCTTGAACTTCAGGGGGTCCGCAAAGAAGACCGGTACGAACGCGCTCTGGATGTTATCGATCGGGTAGGCCTCAAGGGATGGGAGTGGGCATACCCTCAGGAACTCTCAGGCGGCATGCAGCAGCGTGTAGGGCTTGCCAGAGCCCTGGCCGTAAACACAGACATTCTGCTGATGGACGAGCCCTTCAGCGGACTAGATCCTCTCATTCGGCGTGAGATGCAGGACGAGTTGATACAACTTCAGGGGCAGATCCAGAAAACAATAGTATTCATAACCCATGACCTGAACGAGGCTTTGAAGTTAGGGTCTCGCATAGCTATTATGCGGGACGGTAGTGTAATCCAGCTTGGAAAGCCGGAAGATATTGTTACGATTCCGGCAGACGGCTACGTCCGGGAGTTCGTCAAGGATGTTTCGCGTAGCAAGGTGCTCACGGCGCGGCGCATCATGTCTCAGCCGGCCGCAAGGGTAACTCAAGAGCAGGAACCTGAGGCAGTGCTTGAGGCAATCGATCAGGCCGCCGTAAACCACGCCTTTGTTCTGGGAGATGGTGGAATTCTGCTGGGTATCATAAACAGGCGTGCAGCCGTTGGATTGTACCGACAAGGTAAGACCTCCTTGCTTGACGTGCCGTTGGAGACGCCCGCTATCGCAACCCTGGACACGTCGATCGACCATCTCATCACCGTCGCAACGACCCATGATGCTCCTGTTGCCGTAGTGGATGAGAAGGGGTGTCTTTTGGGTGTTATTACCAATGCAAATCTCCTATCCAACCTTGGAGACAGCGAACGGCCTGTTTATCAGAGCGAAGATTTCCAAGGTAATGTTGGTTCAGAGGAAAGAGCAGGTTAGCTCGAAGTTTGGAGGAAGCGATGCTACAAAGGATTACCCAGGTACTACATATCAGATATAGCACCATCGTCATGGTGTTGGCTCTGGCTGTAGCTGCAGTAATCTTCCGGCGGGTTGAGTTGAACACCCCTGATGTCCCTGTGGGCGATGTCCCTGAGGCAGTAGTGGACTGGAGCGTGGTCAACCTCTCCCCAGTCTTGGACACCATTAGGCGTGCGATCAGTCAACTTTATAACGCTGTGGAGACGTATGTCTTTCTTTGGATCCCCTGGCCTGTGTGGGTGGTGGCAATCGGACTTCTAGCATTCAGGGTGATCTCCCCTGGTATCGGCTTGTTATTAGCGGGTGGCCTCTTATTGGTCCAATTGATGGGCGTGTGGGAGAACGCCATGATTACAATCGCATTGGTTAGTACCTCTATGATTCTCACCGTAATCATAGCCATTCCGCTGGGCATCGCCGCTTCGCGAAGCAACAGGCTTGAGACTATCATGCGCCCGGCTCTGGATGCGATGCAGACCGTTCCTTCCTTTGTTTACCTGTTGCCTGCGGTAATGCTATTCAGTGTGGGGAAAGTCCCCGCTATTTTGGCCACGCTGGTCTTCTCTATACCTCCGACTATCCGCCTCACTAACCTGGGGTTGCGCCAAGTCTCCCCAGAAGCGAAAGAGGCGGCCCTAGCGTTTGGAGCTACCGCCATGCAGCTCCTTGTCAAAGTGGAAATCCCTTTGGCACTACGTACCATCATGGCGGGAGTCAATCAGTCCACCATGATGGCCGTGGGCATGGTCATCATCGCAGCGTTTATTGGTGCCGGCGGGTTGGGCTATGACGTGCTTTTCGCTACAAACAGGGTCAGAGTGGGCATGGGGTTCGAGGCAGGGCTAGCTGTTCTCATGGTCGCTATCGTCCTTGATCGACTCACCCAGGCCTTGGGAAAGATCGGCCAACCCGTGAAACGCAAAGGACTCGATGATTGAGCGCACAATAAGGGTAGGAGATGTTGGCTTGGTCCCGAATCATGCCGTCACAAAGACACGTGGTCTTGCGACCCTAAGGAATCCAACACGCCTTCCGTGGCGCATCAATAGCAAGTTCTGCCACGCTGCGGTGAAATCAAGTGGAATTGACACCTGCATTTCACCCGTGCTACTATCCGGCAGCTGGGCAGGTATATCACCTTGGAGGATCTGACATGATGCGCTACGCAAGATTTCGGACTGCGCGGTTATTGGCCTTTGGGGGATTGATAGTATTGCTGGCGGTGGTTGCCGCAGCCTGCGGAGAGGATGAGAAACCCACTCTCAAACTCACAGAGTGGAACTGGCCATCTCAAGACATGTTAACCCAGGTTTTGGATGATGTTATTACCAACGAATTCGGATACACCGTTGAGCGAGTGCAGTTATCGGTAGATGCAACCTGGCCAGCCATGTGTACAGGAGACGCGGACATCGTAACCGAAACTTGGTTCCCTGCCCGCAAGGAGCAAATCGCGGAATTTGCCGCGCAAGGGTGTGTGGAGCAAGCTAATCCAGTCTTTAACCAAGGAGTCCAAGGCTGGTTTGTGCCTCGCTACGTCATAGAGGGAGATGCGTCGCGCGGGATTCAGGCGGCCGCTCCTGGTCTTCGCCGTATGGACCATCTCAACGACTATTGGGAATTGTTCCGGCACCCCGAGAAATCAGGAGTCGGTGAGATCGCCGGTACCAATGCCGAGTTTGTCACCGCCTCCGAAAATAACTCAAGGATTAAAGGATATGACCTCAGGTTTGAGCAAACCAATCAAGTAGAAGGAATCCTTCTAGCCCGTGTTAAAGCGGCGTACGACAAAGGAGATCCGGTCCTCTTTATGATGTACCGGCCCCACTGGATATTCGCCGATCTCGACCTGGTGCAGATCGAAGAGCCCGCTCCGTTTACAGATGGTTGTTTCAAGGAAATCTACGCCGGCGACCTGGAGGATGATCCCGGCTATCAGTGCGGAATTCCGACTGGTACTACTTGGACCATTGTCAGCACCAAGCTGCAGGAAAGGGCACCCGAAGTATACGAGTTCCTCAAGCTCTTTGAGTCACCCGTTGCGGAAGTGGAGAAGGCGCTGGGGCTCATCAATGAGGGTAAGACGATTCAGGAGGCGGCTACGGCGTGGCAAGAGGAAAACAGGAGCAAGATAGATGCTTGGGTGAAGGCAGCCAAGAAATGACGCATTCCTTTTAATCATTGGAGCATTGGATGCGGTGAAGGGTCCCAGGCTTAAAGTCTGGGACCCTTCTCTTACTCATCACCCAGGGGAGGTGAGATGCAGCGCTTGGGACTCATGCTGGACAACTACTACCCCATAGACATCCTACGGGCGGCCGCGCAAGTTGCCGAAAAGGCCGGGTACGAGATACTGTGGTTGCCAGAGGGCGAGGGTGGCAAGGAAGCCCCTTCGCTCCTGGCTGCCTTGGCAGAGCGAACCACGGCTATACGGCTGGGCACCGGCATTCTTACCATCTACACTCGCCCCGCCGTCCTCATAGCGCAGGTGGCAGCCAGCCTTACCGAGGTAACAGGTGGGCGCTTTGTCCTGGGCCTCGGCTCAGGTCATGGGCCTGCCTTGCTCCAAGAGCACTCCATCAGGCTCGCCCGGCCGTTCCAGCGGATGAGAGATTACGTAGAGGTGGTAAGAGAGGCCCTTGCGCATGGGCGTTTGTCCTACCAGGGAGGCGTAGTCACGGTGCCCGGAATGACGTGGCGGTTTCCCATCCCAAAAGGTCCGGTGCCTATCTACTTAGCGGCTTTGGGCCTTCACATGGCGGCTTTGGCGGGCGAGATTGGAGATGGCGTCCTTTTCAACCTGTGCCCACCTGAATACTTGAGGGAAGCTATCGAACATGTGAAGGATGGCGCTCGCCGAGCTGGGCGTGATCCCTTTCAGGTGGATGTCGCATGTCTGATTTTGACGTGCGCAGGAGACTTGTCGGAAGAGGTGGTCTGCCGCCGGCGCATTGCCACCTATATAGGTATGCCATTTTATCGGGACATGCTTCGGCTCAGCGGTTTCGGCTCGGACGTTAAACCCGTTCTCGCCAATTTACACGAAGATGGCCTAGAGAAGGCGGCTTCTTCTGTTTCTGACAGGCTGTTAGATGCCCTAGTGCTGGCCGGGTCCCCGGCTACCTGGCAAGGTCGAATGTCCAGGTTAAGGAAAGCGGGCGTGGCACTAGTTTGTCCTTACCCCGCGCGATCCGGCACCGATGCCGGGGAGTTGTTGCTTGAGGACATCCGGACATTGGCGAAATTTGTAAGTAGGCCTGGTGCCTGACCTGCAGAAAGTTACCGGGATAGGGACAAGTTCAGGATCGCATCTCGTCTCTCAAGCTGGCCTTATCACCTTATCCCGAATGCACTCCCACAATCGGGAGGGCTGGCGTCAGGTCATTCGCCGCCATGGCTGAGGAGAGCGGCCACCTCCCTAGGTATAGGGAGCTACGAGGCAATAACGGACAGTGGATGCAACGTGAGCAGACATGTTTCGTTGCTGCAACGGCTTCTGATCTAGAATTTCCCGAGGGCACGGAGGATCTTCTCTGGAGTGATGGGTAGGCCCTTGACCCGCACGCCGATGGCGTCAAAGATGGCATTCCCAACAGCAGGAGCGATAGGACTGACGGCGGTCTGGCCCATGCCTTTGGAGCCCAAAGGGCCCGGGCCGTCACCGTTTTCTACAAGAATCGAGTGAAATCGGCGGGGGATGTCGCCCATGACGGGCAGCCGGTATAGCATTGGGTCCCCATTGAGAAACTGGCCATCCGTATAGACCATCTCTTCGTACAATGTATGTCCCAGCCCCATAACTGCGCCACCATCCAGCTGCCCTTTGCAGGCTGAGGGATTAATGGCTTTGCCTACGTCGCATGCGGTTGCATACTTAAGCAAGTGCACCTCTCCTGTCTCGGGGTCTACCTCTACCTCTGCGGCACCAACGCTCACCTCCCAATGGGGAACGGTTCCCATAAAGGGGTTGTCCTTGAGTCGTGTTACATAGGAGCCTTTGCCCATGACGACCGCTCCAGGGGAAAGGGCAACATTAGAAATGATCTCATCTATGCTATAGTGCTCTTCTCCGCGCCATAGCTCTCCCTCGGCAAGGCGCCACTCTTCTGAGGTCCCCCCTTTGCTCAAGGTAGCGGTACGGCAAAGCTCTTGCTTCAAGTCCTCGCAAGCGTTTTGGACGGCCATGCCCATACATACCGTATCGCGGGAGCTGCCAATGCCTTCGGAATAGGGGTGCTGGGTATCCGGGTGGCTCACTTCGATCTGGGTCGCGGGAAGCCCCAGCGTCTGGGCGGCCACCAAGGCCATTACCGTGTAGACCCCTCCTCCAGTCTCTGCTCCAGAGTGCCAGATCTTCACCTTCCCATGTTTATCCATTGTAACTGTGGCAAGGGTATTCGCCGACGCAAAGTACCCGTGGCGAAAGGTAGTACTGAGTCCCCGACCGCGCAGAGGATTAGTGCCCAACTTGGCCTTTACAGCGTCCGGTCCTACCCTTTTCGAGCGCCCGTCCCAACCGATCGAATGGGCAGCTTCTTGCCGGAGCATGTCATAGTCGGCATCAAGCGGCGAGGCCCCTTCGGTCACGGTGTCGCCCCGGTGCATGAGGTTCATAATACGAAACTTCATGGGTTCCATTCCGATGCTCCGAGCGATCATGTCGTAATGGCATTCGTAGCCCCATGTGACCTGGGCCTTGGCCAAGCTTCGGAAGGCGCCTGCCGGAACGCGGTTGGTGAAGATACTTCGCCCTATCATCCGTGTGTGAGGAATACGGTACGGGCCCCAGGCACCCGCGATGGTCAGCCGGGTCACCCCCAGCTGGCGAGCATAGGCACCTTCGTCGACTAACAGTTCAATATCCTGGGCCCAGAGTCTTCCATCTGCCTTGACGCCTGTCTTGACCTTGTAAACTACCTGGTGGCGGCTATCGCTCCGCATGCTCTGCTCAGCTGAGGGGATAGTGGCAATGGGGCGTCCCGTCTTGCGAGCTAGCCACAAAGCGATGAGGTGGGAAGGCTTCAGATCTTTGGCCCCAAAACCGCCACCGACATAGGGCATGCGCACCCTCACTTGCTCTGGCTCAAGCCCGAAGAACTCAGCGATCTCGTGTTGGGCGTGGAAAAGATGCTGAACCGGTGCGACCAGTTCGACTCGGTCATCGCGGAACTGTGCACAACACCCTCCGATGTTCTCTATAGGGCAATGGAACACGGATGGGAACACATACACATCCTCGAATATGTGATCGGATTCCTGAAATCCTTGCTCCAAGTTTCCCCAGTCCCATCTGTACTCCCCCACAACGTTGAATTCCAGCGCATCATGCACTAATGGTGCGCCTGGCACGGTAGATTCCTGGGGGTCAAAGACCGCTGGCAAGTCCTCGTACTCTACGTCGATGATTTTTAACGCGTATTCTGCCAGGGCCAGGTTCTCAGCCGCGACGGCAGCTATGGGGTCGCCATCATAACGAACCTTGTCTATGGCGATGGAGGACTGATTTACTAAGACCTTGCCTCCGAACCCAGCTCCACGTAGATAAGGATCCATGCCATCCAGGTGATCTCGAGTGAGCACGGCCAGAACCTCGGGCAGACGCTCAGCTCTTTCAGTGTTGATTGCGCGGATACGGGCGTGTGAGTGGGGGCTGCCCAGGATGGCACAGTAGGCTACTCCATATGGGGACTGGAGGTCCTCCGTATACAGGGCCCGCCCGGTCACCTTGTCGTACGCGTCCACTCGGGGCTCAATTACCGCCCGCCTGTTCTTCATCCTTCCCCTTCCTTCACTTATATTAGCGCTGATATAATGCGCCGAGAGTACCAGGATCGGTAGTTGGCCTTTCGAGGGTACCCGGCAGCATAATAACTGACTGTGCACATGTCAATGAATGGTCTCAGGTATGACAGTTTGTTACAATCCCTGTACCTTGCCTCAATCTAAGGGGATATGGTGGCACTCTCCGCAATAGAGGAAAAATCCCCCCTCAGCCGCAGCCGCGCCCGGCTCCTTGAAAAGGTTCAAGAGCGAGTCCTGTGGCTGTCCATGCAGATGATCCACTACGCCAACAGTGTGCGCCAGAATCCCGATGGCGTGAAGGTGGGAGGACACCAGGCATCCAGCACTTCAGTAGTTACGATTCTGACCTCGCTATTCTTCGATTACATGAATCCGGGCGACCGCATCTCCATCAAGCCACACGCTTCTCCCTTGTTCCATGCCATTCAATTCCTGTTGGGTAATCTAGACCAAGGATACTTGAAGACACTGCGAGAATTCCACGGGTTGCAGGCATACCCCAGCCGCACCAAAGATCCGGACTCGGTGGACTTTTCCACCGGGTCTGTCGGTCTGGGAGCCATAGCGCCGAATTTTGCGGCGCTGACCGAACAGTACGTACTGACCAAACAGCAAGACCCCTCAAAGCTTGCTCACAGATACATCGCTGTGATTGGAGATGCAGAGCTTGACGAAGGAACGGTATGGGAGACTATCGTCGAGCCACATCTTAGGGGCATTCGCAAGGTGCTGTGGGTGGTTGATCTCAATCGCCAAAGTCTGGATAGAGTCATTCCGGGGATGCGGGTTAAGGTGTGGCGAGACATGTTCTCGGCCAATGACTGGCACGTCATAGATGCTAAGTATGGGAGGCGGCTGGAGGCGGCATTTGCGGAGCCCCGGGGACAGTTGTTGCGCGAATGCATCGACGATATGTCCAACGATGCCTACCAGCGACTATTGCGCCTGCCCCCGGGTGCGTTGCGGGAATTGTTGCCGAGCTATAGTCGGTCTCCCAAAGAGCTGCTTCGGCTCATCAGCCAATGGGATGATCAGCAGCTTGTGGCTCTCCTCCAGGATCTCGGCGGCCATGACTTCTCTGTGCTGCGCCAGGCCTTCTCAGAAGCGGATAGCGTAGAGCGACCGAGCGTTGTGTTTGCCTATACCCTGAAGGGATGGCGGTTGCCAATAGTAGGTGACCCCCAGAACCATACCGTGATGCTCTCCCAGGATCAGATGGATACGTTGCGGACAGAGTTGGGCGTGAGCAGAAAAGATATCTGGGCGGGGTTTGATCCTCAAAGCAGTGTGGGCCGCTTCTGTGCCGAGACTGGAAAGCGCCTCCGCTCAACCTTAAATCCTGTGGCCGTTCCCGCAGATCTCACTATACCAACCACACTGGGATATGTTTACCGGGGAACCGTGTCGACCCAACAGGTGTTCGGCCTGCTCCTTACTGATATAGCTCGAGAAATTCCTGCCTTGGCAAAGAGGATTGTCACGGTGAGCCCAGATGTGGCAAGTTCAACAAACCTTGGCGGATGGATCAACAAAGTGGGGGTGTGGAACGAGAAAGAGAAAGAGGCCCTTCCGGATGACCCAATCCTCAGGTCTCTGAGGTGGAATGAGAGTCCACAGGGGCAGCATATTGAACTGGGGATTTCTGAGAGCAATCTGTTCATGCTTCTGGGACAGCTTGGCCTTGCATTTGAGACCTTCGGCGAGCTGCTGTTCCCCATTGGAACCCTCTATGACCCCTTCGTATGCCGTGCTTTGGAGTCGTTTCTGTACAACTCTTACTTGGGTTCACGGTTCATGGTATTTGGAACACCTTCGGGGATAACCTTGAGCCGCGAAGGTGGAGCACACCAATCTGTCATTACGCCTTCCATCGGTGTTCAGCTGCCTGATGTCGTCTATTACGAGCCATGCTTTGGCCAGGAGCTTGAGTGGATTGTGTTTCACGGCATGGAGCAAATCAGACTTCGAAAAGAATCATTTTATTTGCGGCTGACGACCAAGCGGGTGGATCAGGAGCTTTTTCCTATCCCAGAAAATGCCACTCAAAAAGAGCATCTTAGACAGCAGGTGTTGCAGGGTGCCTATCGGCTCGTTGATCTCAGCCGTGAGCCCGGATACCGGCCAGGGGAGAACTCGGTCCATATCTTCGCCAGCGGTGTCATGGTTGTCGAAGCGATTATGGCAAGCGAGCGGCTTAAGCAAGAGGGTATCTTTGCCAACATCATCAACGTCACCTCTCCTGATCTATTGTTCCGACAATATCAGAAGTCGGCTGGCGCAGTAATGGCAGCACAGGACGATCCGTTCATTTTTCTGGGAGATGTGCTGCGGTCAGACGAACGGGCTACACCCGTGGTCACGGTCCTGGACGGCCACCCTCATACGCTGGCATGGCTCGGAGGTGCCTTGGCTACCAAGCTGCTCCCTCTAGGGGTGTCGCAATTTGGTCAATCCGGCAGCATCCAGGACCTTTATCGTGAATACCATATTGATGTTGACACCATCGTCTCTGCTTGTTTTGGTGCATTGGAGTCGGGAGATAGCTGGCCGCGGCAAGACCGCTGATCCCCCGCAAATACAGATCCGTTCTCGTTTCTAATCCTGGACGGGCTCAAACCCCAGCGCCCCTTCAACGATAGCGTCAGAGATCTCGTCGTCGCTCAGGCCAAGCATCCTGCATACCTCGTAGTTGTGCTCCCCTAGGGCTGGGCCTTGAGACTGTCTGTCCGGGGTCTTTGAAAGCCGGAAGCTGGGTCCCCTGTACGTGTGCTCGCCTATAACACTATGCCTGATTTTTCGAAAGAACCCTCGGTGATTTAGCTGGACATCCTCCCTGGTATCCTTGGAGTTCGCCACGACTGAAGCAGGGACGTTCTTGGCCTGAAGGCCCGCTTCTATTTCTTCGGTTGTATGCTCTTGAGTCCACTGCTGTATCACGGTGTCCAGCTCCTGCTCGTGGCGCTTCCTCCCCAGGAGGGTCTTGAACTTGTCCTGCCTAAGGGAAGGCGGCGCTCCCTCAACCTCACCAAGTCCTTCCCACTGCTCATCGGTGAATATGCCAATGGCCACCCACCTGTCGTCTCCGGCACATTGATAAACTGCATGGGGCGCTGCCCCTGCGACCCTATTCCCTGTGCGGTGGGCAAGATGGGCATTGCTGGTCCAATCCATCATGAGCGGGGTCATAAGCTGGATACCTACCTCTACCTGGGATTGCTCTAAGTACTGCCCGCGACCCGTACGCCTCCGAAAGTCCAAGGCTGCCATGATCGCCGTTACACCGAATCTAGGGCTAACGAAATCGGTGTACATCGTCTCGATGGGAGTGGGCACATCCTCTGGCCAGCCACACAGATTGTAAATCCCAGAGATGGCCGCTGCGTGTTGGCCATAACCCACTAGCCCTGACCAAGGCCCTGTCTGACCCATGAGACTGGAGCTAAGGTAGATGATATCGGGTTTCGCCTTGCAAACACTGGAGTAGTCCAGCCCCCATTTAGCCAGGGTACCCGGAGCATAGTTCTCTACTATCACGTCGGCCCACCGAACCAAGCGACTCATAATGTCCATCCCTTTGAGCTTGGTCCAATCTATCGCTATACCATATGCGCCACTGTTTATATTGGCGTACCATATGCTTCCATCCGGGTTCCCCTCCATTTCCCGGTCAAAAGGCCGCTGTGTTCTGAGCACATCTAAATAAACGTGGCTATCCACCCGGACCACATTGGCACCGTGGAGAGCCAGGTAGCGTGCGGTGAGAGGGGCAGTTACCGCGCTGCCCATAGCTACGACCCTGACTCCCTCCAGGGCTTTGGGCTGGTCAGTCATTCCCTTCCTGCCGGTATCGCTGTTCTCACGATATTTGTCTCGCTATCGTCGTTCACCTAAATCACGCCGGCTCCTCTCAAGGCGACGACCTCCTCAACCGATAGTCCCAGCTCATGCTGATAGATCTCCTGGTTGTGCTGTCCAATCGCGGGTGCCGGTCGTCGAAGATTAAGGGGTGCTTCTTCACCTCTCAGGCAGGGGCCACCATAGGTCACCATCTCCGCTAGGTCCTCATGCCAAACCGCTTGGAAAAAGTTTCGTTCTTTCAAGTGAGGGTGGTCTGCCACATCTTCACAGGAATTCATGGCACCGATCATGATTGGGTCCCAAAGTGCCCGTTCGGAGATTTGCGCCTTGGTTTTCGTTCGAAAAAAGTCCACAAAGTACTGCTCGATTGCGTCAAGGGTTTCAGGGGCAACGGAGGTCACATTGAATTCATGATCCCAGTCCAACTTGAGGAGCCACTCCGGGGCCACTCCCTCCTCGCTCATCCACTTGAGAACGGCCCGCGTTGACCTGCTTCCGGCGCCTCCACCACCTAAGACCAAAAAGGCAACGTACCCATCCTTGGCCGGATAGACCAGCCGCCGCTCCCGAAGGCCATCCTCAGTCAGTGGCTTTGGTGCGCCACCAAAACGCTGGGGAATCACCCCCTCAACCTCCCAGAACTCCTGCCACGAGGTCATGACCCAATAGGCGGCCTCTTGCATGGAGACATCAACATGCTGGCCCTGCCAGGTGTTCATCCGGTAGTAGTGTGCAATCATGGAGGCGGCTGCTGCCTCTGCCCCAGCGTTCAGAGCGGCCTGATGCATGAAGCTTATGGCCACCGGCGGCCCTTTCATATCACCCGTCAGATATACGGGCCCTGCGCTTGACCAAACAGTCAAGTCGCTCCAAGCGTTTTTCGCTTTGGGCCCACTACTCCCATACGGCGCTATGGAGGTAACGATGACCGACTGATTGATTCGGCTCAGCGCCTCGTAGCCTAAGCCCAGGTCATCCATGAATCCTGGCGGGAACGACTCGAGCACAAAGTGAGCGCTTTCGGCCAGCCTACGGAAAATAGCTGCCCCGTCTGCGGACGCGATATTCAGAGTGATGCCGCGCTTATTGATGTTATAAGCCCACCAGAACAAGCTCCTCTCCGGGTGGATTTGGCTGTGCCAGAAAGGTCCTATACGCCTAGTTTCCGAGCCGCCCGGTGGCTCTATCTTGATAACATCCGCCCCAAGATCGCCCAGCATTTTCCCTGCGAGGTTACAGCCTCCTTCGGTGAGGTCCAAAACCCTGTAGGGGGACAGCATCCCCTCATCCGCACGAGGAACGTTCGTATCGGTTATTGCCATATCTTTCCTTGACGAGCAGGCTTACCAAACAGAAGCTATTGGGTTAACGCACAACAATACCCCGGTCATTGCGGCCTGCCGCTAAATGGCTCCAAATTTGGTGATGTTTGAGTATAACATTCGAGATATCCAGAGTGGAACACTAACAGGATACTATGGAGCATAGCAGGGCACTTAGTTCACCCGCAAGCTGGTGGTAGCCCTGGCACCCCGGCTCACCAGCGCCTAGGGAGCCGCGTTCCTGAAGCGATAGTGGCCAGTTCCCTTTCCCGGTGGAGGCGGCGCAGCGCCTCCGAAGGGGAGCGAGTTGCGGCAGAGCTCTCGACGGTGCGCAACCATGTACAGGACTTGCGCAAGGTTCTCGAATCCGCTTCCTTCGCAGAGAGGGAGGCCTTTGTGAAGTCGTTCGTGCAGTCTATCGACTTGTGGCCCGAAAGAGCCGTGATTCGACACACGGCCCATAGCACCTAAGGGAACTACGCGGGAGGACGTATCCGGTTTGTCTACCGTATCGAATGGTACCCCTGGGGAGACTCGAACTCCCGCACCTGGCTTCGGAGGCCAGTGCTCTATCCTCTGAGCTACAGGGGCGGAACAATCTTCACTATACTCGGGAATTTCATCAGGGGCAAGCCTTGTTTCTCCCGAAAGGTTGGTCGGCATAATTCACCATCACATAGGGATGGAACTTCTCATCTGCTCTCCTGAAAGGGCTTGACATCCCGTAAATGGTTCCCTATGATAAGCCCCGCTTACGTATGGAAAAGGACGGATTTATTCGTGACTCGTTTGTCTGTGGCATATTTCATCAGCGTCTAGTGCTGCAGGTTTGTTGCGAGCGAAGGGCCGATAATAGAACCTGCTAAAGGAGCGGTTGCATGAATCAGTTGCTCACCCAACGCTCTCTCTGGACTCTTCTAACACTATCCCTGCTCACACTCGTCCTGGCCGCAGCCTGTACCGGCTCTCGAGGCTCAGGTGGCCTGGTGGGTCCTAAGGGTGACCCAGGTCTGCCAGGTTTATCAGGCAACGCTGGTAATCCAGGTGAACCCGGGAGTCCGGGCAATTCAGGCCCGCAGGGACGCCAGGGTCCCATCGGCCTGCAGGGCCCACAGGGAAACCCCGCCACTGCAACCAGCGCTTCTATAGCTCTTGACCCGTACACAGTGGTAGTACAACCAGGCAGAAACGCGGGGGAGCAGTTCTCAATCTGGGGCAGCAACTTCACTCCGGGTGACGTCTACTTCGTGCAGCTCGTCTGGAACGGTAACGAATACTTCCTGCAACAGCGCGACGATAGTGATCTCGTAGTCAACGAGAACGGCGCCATCGTTAGCAGCTGGCGATGGCCAACTCCCAGACGCGGTTCGGACCAGATCACACCCGCTATCTACACCATCGTGGTAAAAGACGACAGCGGGGTGATGGCCACCGCACCGCTGGTCATCCTGGGACTTGCAAAGTAGTGGAACGCTTTCATATATCGCCGTGCTCATGCACTGGCAACTCTGGGACTATTATGGAGGCCATTAAGGATTTTCAAAACAGCTCCCCGCCATATCTTAGAGGTGGAAATCTGGCAACGCCGGATTACCTCTCCTCAGCGGGCTTATAAGGAGTAGTTGCATGAGTCTCTGGCAAGGCAAGCGATCGTTTCCGATCCTCCTAACTGTATCCCTCATCGCCATGTTCCTTGCAGCCGCATGCGCAAGCGGCGCGCAAGGCCCTGCAGGGTCCAAGGGCTCACCGGGTGATCCGGGTCTCCCCGGCAACCCCGGGGCTGCCGGCCTCCCCGGAGACCCAGGCAATCCAGGTCCAACGGGACCGCAAGGGCCACAGGGCCCTGAAGGCCCCCAGGGATCGGTGGGTGACCCGGCCACGTCGTCGGTGAGTTCCATAGTCCTTGAAGAGACCGTCGTTGACACCTGCTCACCAAGCAGATCAAGGTGTAGGGGAGGTGGAGGAGTGTTGAACCTGTTTGGTGCTGGATTTACTCCGGGTGATCCATATACGCTCTCAGTAATAATAGATGGTTTGGAGTCCTTTGTTGTTCTCAAGAACCCAACAGACCCCCACGATCTCACCGTCACCGCCAACGGCACGTTCACGGAGACGTGGATAGCTGCGGTCGGAAGGCGAGGAGAACGAACCCTTCCTGCTGGCATGTACACTTTAATAGCAACAGACGCCTCCAACAACACGGCGAGCACCATCCTTATCCTTGAGAAAACCGTCACCGTTGCGCTTGATGAGATGAACTCCTCCGGGCAGACAGGGACGGCCACCCTCAAGAGCCGCGGCGGTGATACCACAACGGTCGTCGTTGAGGTGACTGGGGGTATCTCCGAGCTCAACCACATCCACACCGGGCAGTGCGGTACCGATACCCTGCTTGGTGTAGCATACGGACTCACCAACACCAACGGTGGCGCAACCACAACAGTGGTATCCGCTTCGTTGGCCAGCCTACAGGACGGCAATCACGCCATCAACCTGCATGAGATGGGCAATCCTGGGAACTACACCTCCTGCGGCAACATCTCATAGGAACAGGGAAGCAGCAGCTCCCAGGAGCTATCCAGAAGAGACAACAAAGAGCGGGGCATCCTAGGATGCCCCGCTCTTTGTTGTCTCACCCAAACCAGGACGTTTATTTAGGACCGCCCCATATCTTCACAACCAGACTCAGTCCCCCGCCTGGTCGGAGGGTTGCTGTTGGATACGCACCTTCCTTATCCTTCGCCCCGCAGTGGAAAGTACCTGCATTCGCAAGTTTTCCAAGGTAAGCTCATCACCGGACGCAGGTATCTTCCCGAAACGGGTATACAGGAGGCCCCCAAGAGTATCGAACCCATCCCCTTCCAAGTTAGCCTGGAATAGCTCATTTACTTCATCCAGGGACACCCGAGCATCCACGATAACCTCATGGTCGCTGATCCGTGAAACGTCGGGTTCCTCACGCTCGAACTCGTCCTCAATCTCTCCAACAATCTCCTCCAGCAAGTCCTCCATGGTGATCAGTCCTTCAGTGCCACCATATTCGTCCACCACCACGGCTATAGTTACACGGCGCTCCTGAAACTCACGCAGTAACTCGTCCAGGGGCTTGGATTCAGGAATGAAGACCGCCGGCCTCGCAATATCTTTCAAGATTAGCGTCGCAGATGCAGTCTCTGAACCCAGGTACTTGAGCAGGTCCCGGGCATGGACTATACCAACGACCCTGTCAATGGTCTCCTCAAATACAGGGATCCGGCTGTGCCCACCATCGGACATCAGGTCAGTAGCTCCCGACAAAGGTGCGCTGGCCTGGACTGCAACGATGTCTACTCGCGGAACCATCACCTCGCGAGCAGTCACATCCTCCAAACGGAGAACTCCGCGGATCATCCGCTGCTCCTGCTCATCTGCCTCCACCGCCTCCTGCACCAACGGTACATCCATGGAATCCTCGCTTAGCAACGGCGGTGTCTCACCACCGTTGGCGGTCATGGCCCGGCCACCGTTCGTTGGGGTGGAGCGTGAAGTCACCCTGTTCAAGGCAAGAAGGAGTGGCCGGAAGACCCATTCGACTCCCAGTAGCATGGGTGACACAACTCTCAACACTGGTGAGGAAAACCTGGTTCCAAGTCCCACCAGGGCAAACCTGAGGGCGAGAAGAACCGAAAAAACGACCGTAACTCCTATGACCACGACCCAGGCCGAATCGGCGATGCTCATAGTAAGAGCCACCGTGGAAAGCGCTACGCCTATGACGGACACCAGCCTCAGGCGCGGCAAGAGTGTGGCAAACTGCCCCCAGCGGGATAATACGCGCTTGGCAGCACCACCAAGTGAAGAGCCGTTCCCCAGCGCTCGGACGCGGCGAAGGGCCTCCTCAGCAAGGTTAACCCCTACATAGACTCCAAGGAAGAGTATAAGCGCCAGAGAGGCTAGTGAGCTATCGCTGTCCAATCTCGATCACCATCCGCTACACGCATGAGCGGAACGCGGTCCTCCTTCAAGGCGCTGCATCTCTATCACGCCGCTGCTCCCGAGCAGGCATACCAACGACGAGTGTATCGGGAGGAACATCTCGGGTTACCACCGCCCCCGCGCCGGTCTTCGCCCGAGCACCAACTCGAACCGGAGCCACCAGCATTGTGTCGCTCCCAACGAACACACCATCCTCTATGACGGTCCGGTGCTTCTGGACCCCATCGAAATTACAGGTGATCGTCCCAGCGCCGATATTCACTCCCCGACCCACCTCAGCGTCCCCAACGTAGCTGAAGTGCCCCACCTGGGTACCACGTCCGATGCGGCTGCTCTTCACCTCGGCATAGTTTCCAATGTGGACATCTCGCTCCAAATAGGCACCCGGACGTAGATGGCTGAAGGGGCCAACATCAACGAACGGCTCCAGGTATGCACCCTCCAACACGGAAGAGGCCACCTTACAATCATCCTCAATGACGGAGTCATACACCATGCTGCCCGGTCCCAGGTGGCAGCGGGAGCCGATACGGGTCTGGCCACTCAACGTCGTGTTGGGATAGATGACAGTATCCCGTTCCAGAGTCACCGCCGTATCGATGTAGGTCGTGGCTGGGTCCACTATGGTGACGCCGGCCAGCATCCAAGCGTCCAGTATGCGCTGTCGCATCGCCTTCTCCGCCTGGGCAAGCCGCACACGGTCATCAACCCCCAGGGTCTCCATAGCTTCGTCTGAAGCTATGGTGGTCACAGTCATGTCGAACCCGGCGGCCATAGCCACCAGGTCGGTGAGGTAGTACTCGCCCACGGGTGCCGGGGTCAGCTCCAGTAAGGCCGGCCAAAGCCACGCCGTTTCGAAGGCGTACACTCCGGCGTTCACCTCGGCAATGGCCCGCTGCTCTTCAGAAGCCTGAGCCTCCTCAACCACCGCCGTCACTTTGCCAGCCGCGTCCCGAACCACCCGCCCCAGTCCATCCGTGAAAACGGTGTCCGACGTCAGGAAGGTAATGGCCGCAGTCTGATGCTCCTCTCTCAGTCGCGCAAGCGTTGCGGGACGGATTAGCGGAGTATCCCCATACAGGACCATTACATGGGAGGCGCGGCCATCCAGCACTCGCTCCGCCTCCAGCAGGGCATGGCCAGTACCCTTGGGCTCCGCCTGCTCCACGTACTCCACCGTATCCCCCAGGCACTGGCGAACCTGGTGTGCATCCGGGGAGGTAACCACAACTACCGGGCCGTCTATGACCCTTTGGACAGCTTCAACCACGTGGCGGAGCATCTCCTTGCCACACACCGTATGCAGCACCTTGGGAAGCTGGGAGTTCATTCGAACTCCCTTTCCTGCCGCAAGGACAACCGCCGCCCACTGGTTCATGTGATATGCAGAAAAAGAAAATACCTACCCTCTCCTCACCTGCGAGGCAAGGAATAATGGGCAGGTAGCTAACTCAGATTCAGGCACCATGAGGAAGCTCCATAAGCTTCCATCGCAATACTACAAGAAAGTGGGAAGCACGTCAAGAGATGATGAAAGAAGCGTAACGTCAGAGAAAATCAATGACGTATTTCGGTAGCGTTTGGCCATCAGAGGACGAAGGGGAGATAGACCTCTTACTCATAGAGCCTCCAAGGTCTCCAAGCTAAGCCCACCGTGCTATAATGACAGATGGGAGAGGTGGCCGAGTGGACGAAGGCGCCGCTCTCGAAAAGCGGTACTCCGAGGGATCGGGGTCGTGGGTTCGAATCCCACCCTCTCCGCCATCCAGTGGTGAACCCTAAGCATAGGCCATTGGTGAGGGGTAATCTCCCGCCCGTCATCAGGCCGACGGTGCAGTGGCCTAATCTCTTGGCGGTTGCTACACGGAGAGGTGCTGGAGTGGCCGAACAGGCGCGCCTGGAAAGCGCGTGTCCCGGGTAACCGGGACCGTGGGTTCGAATCCCACCCTCTCCGCCAAAGGCACCTGATCGCCTGTACCTCATTGTTGGGCTTCACCACTCATGCTAGAATGTTGCGTCCTTGGACGGAGCAATGAATACGAACGATCTGCAATACTGGGTGGCCTTCACCCGTCTCCCGGCCATTGGCCCCGCCAGGTTCCGTATGCTGCAACGGCACTTCGGTACCCTGGAGGAGGCCTGGCGAGCCTCGGCTGAAATGCTCAAGGCCGCCGGACTTGGCCAGTCCATCGTCACCTCCGTCACCGCCGCACGTCCAAAGATCGATCCCAGTGCTGAAATAGCACGACTGGAGAAGGCGGGGATCCGGGCCATCACCTGGGACAACGCGGACTACCCGCCAACGCTAAAGGAGATCTATGACCCGCCTCCTGTCCTCTTTTGCAAAGGAACGCTCCTTCCAAAGGACGAGCGTTCCGTCGCTATCGTGGGCACCAGGAAGGCCACCGCGTACGGACGTGAGGCGGCCACCCACCTGGCAACGGACCTAGCCCGCGCGGGAGTCACCATCGTCAGCGGTCTGGCTCGGGGCATAGATGCCATCGCCCATCGCTCTGCCCTTGAGGCCGGCGGCCGAACAATCGCCGTTCTGGCCAGCGGTTTGGACATCATCTACCCGCCAGAGCATGCTCCCCTGGCATCCCAGATCATTGAGAGCGGAGTCCTGGTGAGCGAGTATCCCCTGGGCATGCGACCTCAGGCTCAAAACTTCCCGCGGCGCAACCGGATAATGAGCGGCATGACCCTGGGCACACTGGTTATCGAGGCACCCCGGGGCAGCGGCGCCATATGGACGGTGCGCCACGCCCTGGAACAAAACCGAGAGGTATTGTGCGTGCCCGGCAGTATCTTCTCTCCCAATAGCTCTGAGACCAATCTCTTGATTCAGCAGGGAGCCAAGTTGGTCATTGACTACCGTGACGTTCTTGAGGAGATGAATATCACCGCAGTCGGCGAACAGATCCCTATGGAGGCATTGTTCCGCCCTGCCGATGACACGGAGGCAGCGATGCTCGACCACATCTCCTACGACCCGATCCATATCGACGACGTGGGGCGCCTAGCGGGGCTCCCCATGTCAACGGTAAGCAGCACCCTGGCTATAATGGAGATCAAGGGCTTATTAAAACAGATAGGAGCCATGAACTATGTGCGGACAAGGGAGGTCCCCGCTGGCTATGGAAGTCCTCCTAGTACACAGCAGCACGGTGTGGGCTTGATATGGCAAAGAATCTGGTAATCGTAGAATCCCCGGCAAAGGCCAGGACAATAGAGCGGTTCCTGGGCCAGGAGTACCTGGTCAAGGCCTCCTTGGGCCACGTGCGCGACCTCCCGCCAGGTCAGCTTGGGCTGGAGGTCACCGATGGTTTCGCCCCCCAGTACGCCATACCCAAGGAGAAACAGAAGGTGGTCACCGATCTCAAGAAGGCCGCCAAGGACGCCGACACCATCTACCTGGCAACCGACCCCGATAGGGAAGGCGAGGCCATCTCCTGGCACCTGGTCAAAGCCGCTGGATGGGACCGTCGCGATACCAAGCGAGTGGTCTTTCACGAGATTACCAAACCCGCCATCGAGGAGGCCCTCCGCCATCCCCGAGAGATCGATATGAGGCTGGTGGACGCACAGCAAGCCCGGAGGGTCTTGGACCGCCTGGTGGGATACCAACTGAGTCCCCTACTGTGGCAAAAGGTCAGCGGTGGACGAAAGTTGGGCCTCTCCGCGGGGCGCGTCCAATCCGTGGCGCTGCGCCTGGTTGTAGACCGAGAGGGTGAGATCGAAGCCTTCACCGCCAGAGAGTACTGGACCATAGCAGCATTGCTCCAGCCACAGACTCGGCAGGGAAAAGCCGCCGTTACCTTCACCGCCGCTATACAGGGAATCAAAGGCCAACGGGACAAACTGGAGCTGTCGTCGGAAACGGCAGCCCAAAAGGTGACCACCGCCCTCAAAGGCGCATCCTACTCCGTTTCCAGTGTACAGAAGAAAGAGGTCCACTATCGTCCCGCACCGCCCTTTATCACCAGCACCCTCCAGCAAGAGGCATGGCGCAAGCTACGGTTCTCCTCCAAGAAGACGATGCTCCTGGCCCAGCAACTCTACGAAGGTCTTCCCATTGGGCCTGAGGGGTCCGTAGGGTTGATCACCTATATGCGCACCGATTCCACCCAGGTAGCCCCCGAAGCACTGCACCAGGCCAGAAGCTACATCCAGCAACGGTACGGCTCGACCTTCGCGCCAAAGGCACCACGGGTGTACACCAAAAAAGCCAAGGGTGCTCAAGAGGCCCATGAAGCTATCCGCCCTACCTCCATTGTCAGAGACCCGGAGGCGATGCAAAGCTACCTTTCACCTGACCAGAGACGCCTCTACGATCTCATCTGGAAGCGCATGCTGGCCAGCCAGATGTCGGACGCAGTGGCTGATTCCACCAGGGTGGACGTTGAGGCCAGCGGGCCGGACACCCACGGAGATACCTATCTGTTTCGCGCCACCGGCTCGGTGGTCAAGTTCCAGGGCTTTCGTATTCTCTACACCGAGGACAGAGACGACGCTTCAGAGGACGATGAGGGACGGATGCCGTTGCCTGAGCTATCAGATAAAGAGGTGCTCCACTGCGTGGGCCTTGCCTCTGAGCAGCATTTCACCCAACCGCCGCCTCGTTATACGGAGGCAACCCTGATACGGACCCTGGAGGAGAAGGGAATAGGGCGTCCCAGTACCTACGCGCCTATCCTCTCCATCATCCAGGACCGCAACTACGTGGTCAAAGACCAGGGCCGCTTCAAGCCAACACAACTGGGGAGGGTCGTAAGCGACCAGTTGACCGGACACTTCCCCACCATAATGGACCTGGGATTTACCGCCCAGATGGAGGAGAGCCTGGACCAGATAGCAAGCGGTGCAATGGAGTGGGTGCCGGTGCTAAAGGAGTTCTACGGCCCGTTCCAAGAGGCCCTGGCCACCGCCACGGAACAGATGCCGCGAGTCAAAGTGGAGGAACCCAGCGAAGAGGTGTGCGACCTGTGCGGACGCCCCATGGTGATCAAGACCAGCAGGTTTGGTCGGTTCCTTTCGTGCACCGGCTTTCCAGAATGCCGCGGCAGCAAGCGACTGCTGAAGAAGACCGGAGCCGCATGCCCTGAGTGCAACACCGGAGAGCTTGTAGAGCGCCACGGGAAGGGCCGCACCTTCTACGGCTGCACCAACTATCCCGAATGCAAGTTCACCGTGCGCCAACGGCCTCTGCCGGAGCCGTGCCCTGAGTGCGGCTCCCTGCTGGTAGCCGCCGGTCGTGATGGCGCTCGTTGCACCTCATGCGCCTTCCGTGGCCCGCTCACCGAACTGGAGACAACCGAGGCGGCGGTATGACCTCCGTACTATCCAAGGTCTCTCCCTCCAGAAGCGGCTTCGTGGATGTGCTGCTCAGCAAATACCGAGACCACCTTCGAGGTGAGCGCAACCTCGCGCCCGCCACCATCCGGAACTACATCGACGACCTGAAGCCCTTCATGGAATTCCTCGCTAGCGAGAGGCTTGGCCCTTCGGACACGATGGTCGAGCTACGGGACTTCATCGCCAGAAAGGGCGTGGAGAAGGCCAATCAAGAGTATCGCCGGCTGGTTCGCAGCTACATATCCTGGCTCCTCCAGGAGAGACCGACGAATCCAGGCAACCGAAACGAAGGGGAGGGACACGCTCGGGCCAGTGCCGCTCGATGTCTTGCCAGCCTCCGCTCCTTCTTCCGCTACCTGATATCCCAGCGCCTCATTCCGGAAGCCCCCCTCTGGAATCGGGGCTCCCTGGGCATGAAGCGGCTGATACCCAAGCTTCCGCAACGCATCCCCAAGACGCTCTACCGTGAGGAAACCACGGCCCTGCTTGAACACCCCCTCAGCTCTTCGGACGAGGTGCGCCCGGAGCACCTGCGCCTCCGAGATAGTGCCATGCTGGAGCTCCTCTACGGCTCCGGCCTCCGCCTGTCTGAGCTAGCCGGATTGAACGTGGACAGCGTCTCTGTCGATCAGTGCACGGCCAGGGTCGTCGGCAAGGGCAATAAGCAGCGAATCGTTCCCGTTGGCCGCCTGGCCATGCAGGCCATCCAGCGTTATCTGGAACGAGGCCGCCCCCTGCTGGCCACCAGCGCCCGCACCCAAGCGCTCCTCTTGAACAGGTACGGTGGCCGACTCTCCACACGCAGCATCCAGCAGACCGTGCGACTGTACGCCGTTCGGGCGGGTCTGACCCACGGTGTGCACCCCCATACCTTCCGGCACTCCTTCGCCACCCACCTGCTGGATGGCGGCGCAGACCTGCGGGTGGTCCAGGAGCTTCTAGGCCACTCCAGCCCGGCTACCACCCAGATATACACCCACGTGAGCCAGGCCCAGGCCAGAAAGGTCTACCTTGCGGCCCACCCACGGGCGGAGAAGGAGGAGCCGTGACTCTGCTGGTCGTCAACGGTCCAAACCTGAACCTGCTGGGCCAGCGAGATCCCACGTTCTACGGCACAACGACCCTACCCGAGATCGAGGAGAGGGTGCGCAGGCGGGCTCAGGAGCTTGGCGTAGAGGTGGACTTCTTTCAGGCCAACGGAGAGGGCCAGCTTATCGACTACCTCCAGCAGCACGCTCCGGGCTCCCAGGGCGTTATCATCAACCCGGGAGGCTACACCCACTACAGCCTTGCGCTGCGGGACACCCTGGACAACCTCCGTGTACCCATCGTCGAGGTCCACATCTCCAACATCTACGGCCGGGAAGAGTTCAGACGCCACTCCGTCACGGCTGAGGTGGCCGAAGGCATCATTGCGGGCCTGGGCTGGAGAGGGTACATCGCCGCCCTGGAGTACCTTGTTGCAAGCCAGGCAGAGGCCGTCTAAAGACCGCCTCTGCATCTCCTGACTGGGAGGAATGATCCATGACCCCACGGCTAGACAACCTGCGTGCCGCCCTGGCGAAGAGTAAGCTGGGCGGCATTCTGGTCTCCACCCCTGAGAACCGGCGCTACCTCTCTGGATTCACCGGCTCCGCCGGATACCTCCTGGTCACGCCCCAAGATGCCGTGCTGGCCACTGACTTCCGCTACGTTGAGCAGGCGGGCCATCAGGCACCCCACTTCCGTGTCCACCGCATCGGCGGTAACTCCCAGTGGCTCCCCGATCTCCTCCAGGAGACGGGCGTGAAGCGGCTTGGGTTTGAGAGCGAGGACATCAGCGTGGCCCAGCATCGGCGGCTCACACGGGTCATCAAGGAGCACGCGTCGGACGCCAACATCAGGCTGGTGGCAACCTCCGGGATGGTAGAGGCGCTGCGGGGCTGGAAGGACTCGGAGGAGATGGCCCTGATCCAAGGAGCCATAGACATCTCCGACGAGGCTCTCAATAGAGTAGCGCCCACTATCAAGGCTGGAGAAACGGAGGCCTCCGTGGCGTGGCGGCTGGAGGTGACGATGCGGGAGCTGGGTGCCGAAGGGCCGTCTTTCGATACCATCGTGGGTTCGGGCCCCAACGGCGCGCTGCCGCACCATAGGGCCGGAGACCGGCCCATTCAAGAGGGCGAACCCATCGTCATTGATATGGGGGCCAAGTACAATGGGTATTGTAGCGACCTGACCCGGACCACCGTCCTGGGCACCCCGGACGACACCTTTCGGCGGGTGTACGATGTGGTCCTGGGCGCACAACTGACCGCCATGGCCACGGTCAAGCCGGGGATGACCGGCGCCCAGGCCGACAACCTCGCGCGCAAGGTGATCGAAGAGGCCGGCCACGGCGACAACTTCGGCCACAGCCTGGGGCACGGCGTGGGCTTGGCCGTCCACGAGCACCCGCGAGTGGGGCCGTCAGCCACGGAGACCCTGGAAGAGGGGATGGTGTTCACTATAGAGCCGGGGATATACCTCTCCGGCTGGGGCGGCGTCCGCATAGAGGACATCGTAGTCCTGGAGAGCAATGGGGCGCGGGCCCTGAGTAAGGCCCATAAACGGGAGCGCATGGGAGGCTGAGTATGGTCATCGGTGTCGGCGACCTCCGCAAGGGCGTCACCATCGAGTTGGACGGCGAGCCCTACCAGGTCATCGAATACAGCTCCCATAAGATGCAGCAGCGGGCTCCCGTGATTCGACTCCGCCTCCGTGAGTTGCGCACGGGTCGCTCCGTGGACCGCACCTTCAGCGGCTACGATGTCAAGCTAAGCCTGGCCCAGGTGGAGCAACGGCCCGCTCAATATATCTACAGTGACGACGAGTTCTATTACTTCATGGATACGCGCACCTATGAGCAATACCCACTCTCCAAGGAGCAACTGGGAAATGCCCAACCTTACCTCAAGGAGCAGGTGGAGTTGGAGATGGTCTTTCACCGTGAAAAGCCCATCGCTTTGGAGATGCCAACCTTTGTTGACCTAGAGGTAGTGGAGACCCCTCCTGGAGTCCGAGGCGATACCGCTCAGGGAGGCACCAAGCCCGCCACTCTGGAGACGGGCCTTGCCATCAACGTGCCCTTCTTTGTGAACAACGGTGAGGTTGTCCGCGTGGACACACGCACCGGCGAGTACCTGGAACGGGTCGGCTAAATGGTGGTCTATACCGTTAGCCAGGTGGTCGGATACCTGAAGGACTCCCTGGACAGAGACCCCTTCCTCAACGACCTGTGGATGCGTGGCGAAATCTCCAACGTCTCCCGCTCCTCCGCTGGGCACCTCTACTTCACCATGAAGGATGAGCAGGGCCAGGTGCGCTGCGTCATGTTCCGTCCCCAGCGTGGCGGCGATGCCCTGGCCGACGGCATCGCAATCATCGCCCACGGCAAGGTCTCTCTCTACCCAGCCCGCGGTGAGCTCCAGCTCTACGTGGACCTGGTCCAACCGGAAGGCACCGGCGCCCTGGCCCTGGCGCTGGAACGTCTGCGCGTGCAGCTTGAGGAGGAGGGCCTCTTCGAACCTACACGGAAGCGTCCCCTGCCCGCCTTCCCTCACAGGATCGGCGTCGTGACATCCCCTACCGGGGCCGTCTTCCACGATATCTGCAACGTCATCGAACGACGTTACCCGCTGGTCCAGGTGCTCCTCTCGCCTACCCCCGTCCAGGGTGCGGAGGCGGCCCAGGGCATTGTGGAGGCGCTGCACGCCCTCAATGACCTGGGTGACATCGATGTAATCATCGTGGCTCGGGGTGGCGGCTCCCTTGAGGACCTGTGGCCCTTCAATGAAGAGCTTGTCGTCAGGGCCATCTACGGAAGCCGCGTTCCCGTCATCTCCGGCGTAGGCCACGAGACGGACTCCACCCTCTCGGACCTGGTGGCGGACCAGCGAGCGCCCACACCATCGGCGGCGGCGGAGCTTGCCGTGCCCGATGCCACACAGCTTCATTCTCAGGTAGTGAGCTATCAACGAGCCGCCTTCAACGTCATGCACCTCCTCCTGGCCCAGAGGAAGCAAGAGCTAGAAGCCACCTCGCAACGCCTGGTGGGCAGAGCGCCGCACGTAGACATCCTCCGACAGCGGGTTGACGACCTGTCCCAAGGCATTGCTCGCGCTCTTACTACCCACCTGGCCCTCTCCAAAGAGCGCTTCACGGGACTCCAGCAGCGCCTCCAATCCCTGAACCCAACGGCGGTGCTGGACCGCGGCTACGCTGTGGTGGAGCGGGTCGATGACGGCACCCCGGTAACGGATTCGGCCCAGGTCAAGCAAGACGACCCGCTAAAGATAACCGTTCGCAAGGGGAGCTTCGGGGCGCGGGCTGTATAATAAGACCCCGGCTACCTCGGACGACAGTCCAGGGCGGGCTTGGAGAGAAGAAACCCGCTGAAGGGAACAATACCGGCACATGCGGGCGCCGTGACCACACCATGAAAGAACCCACCTTTGAACAGGCGTACGAGAAGCTGGAGGAGACGGTCCGAGCCCTTGAGGCCGGCGACGTCCCCCTGGAGGAGGCCACCCGCCTTTTCGAACAGGGAATGCAATTGGCCAGCATCTGCCATCAGCATCTGAGCGCCACGGAGCTGAAGATCACCCACCTTCAGCGCTCCTTCGGCGAGCAGATGACCCTACCTGGCCAGGAGGAGCCCTCCCAGGAGGAAAGTGCTTAAGACGGAGCTCCACGTTCACACCCTCTTCTCCCCAGATTCCACCACGCCCTTGGAGAAGCTGCTCGCCCGCTGCCAGAAGGTCGGCATCAACTGCGTCGCCATCACGGACCACAACACCATTCAAGGTGCCCTGGCCGCCCAAGAGCTAGCCTCCTTCCCTATCATCATCGGGGAGGAGGTCAAAAGTAACGGCGGTGAGATCACCGGCCTGTTTCTGAAGGAGGAGATCCCCGCCGGACTCTCCCCTCTGGAAACGGTCCAGCGAATTAAGGAACAGGGGGGGGTCGTCTCCATCCCTCACCCCTTCGACCGATTACGGCGCTCGGTCATCACCGCTTCCGCCCTGAAGGAGGTCCTTCCCCACACCGATATCATCGAGGCATTCAACGCTCGCAATACCTTCAAGAAGGCCAACACCATGGCACTAGAGCTGGCCCAGGAGCATGGCCTCCTCATCTCCGCCGTCAGCGACGCTCACACGCTCATTGAGCTGGGCCGCACCTACGTAGAGATGCCGGAGTTCGACGGAACGGCGGAGGGGTTCAAGGAGTCGCTGCGGCAGGGGCGGCTGGTAACCCGCCACATCACCCCGCTGATCCATCTGGCCACCACCTTCACCAAGCTAGGCCGCCGTCTCCGAGGAGGGTAGCAATGCTCAGGCTGGGCTGGTTCTCGACAGGCCGAGGTGAGGGCTCTCGTGCACTGCTGGGTCTGGTGCAGGAGAGCATCGCCAGAGGCGACCTCCCAGCCACCATAGACTTCGTGTTCCAAAACCGTGACCGAGGAGAGGCGGAGGGCAGCGATCAGTTCCAGGACCTGGTGCGCTCTCACGGCATTCCACTGGTGACCCTCTCGTCGCAGGGATTTCGTAGGGAGCGTGGGGCCAAGACCTTCGCCGAAGTGCGCCCGGAGTTCGATAGCCAGGTGATACACCTGCTACAGGAGTACCACCCAGAGCTGTGCGTCCTGGCTGGCTACATGCTCTATACAGCCGATGAGCTGTGCCGACGCTTCAGCATGATCAATATGCACCCTGCGCTACCTGACGGCCCCATCGGCACCTGGCAGCAGGTGATCTGGCAGCTTATCGAGCAGCACGCCAAGGAAACCGGCGCTATGATCCACCTGGCCACCGAGGAGTGGGATCGCGGGCCGGCCATCACCTACGTCTCCTTTCCACTGGCCGGGCCCCTCTTCGACCCTCTATGGGAGGCGCTTGGTAGTCGCACAATCGAGGAGGTTCAGGCCACCCAGGGAGAGGAGCTACCTCTCTTCAAACGTATCCGTGAGGAGGGCGTCAAGCGGGAGCCCTATCTACTCCTGGAGACCATCAGGGCCATTGCACAGGGAACGGTCAGGATAACCGAACGACAGGTGACCGATACCGAGGGGAGGCCCATCTCCGCCTACTGCCTAAACGACCAGATCCAGAAGGCTTTGGAGAGGAATTAACGTCCGGCGCTTTCCTTCGCCTCAAACGGCCTCTCTCAGCTGGCCAGTGGACTACGCCGTCTTCTCCTGCCCCGGCCCTATAGGTGCTCCCGCGGTGGTAAGAAGCAACGGGCTCTTTATGCCCCTGATCGTGTCGGCGTCCACGACGCACCGGCCCACCCCTTCTATGGAGGGAATCTCATACATGGTGTCCAAGAGCGCCTCCTCCAGGATGGAGCGCAGCCCCCGTGCGCCCGTCTTGCGCTTCAGCGCCTCCTCGGCGGCGGTCTCCAGAGCGTCCGGAGCGAAGGTGATCTCCACGTTGTCCAGCTTGAACAGATACTGGTACTGCTTGACCAGGGCATCCTTGGGCTCAGTCAGCACACGGATGAGCGCATCCTTATCCAGGGATTCCAGGCTGACGATCATGGGAAGGCGGCCGATGAACTCTGGGATAAACCCGTACTGAAGCAGGTCGTCCGTGGTCACCTGCTTCAGAATCTCTGCGGGGTCGCTCCCTGACTGCCTTCGGTCTGTCTTGAACCCGATAGACCGCTGGCTCCAGGCGACCCGTTTCTCAATGATCTCCTCCAACCCCTCAAAGGTCCCTCCACAGATGAACAGGATGCCCTGGGTGTTGATCTGAAGGAACTCCTGGTGGGGGTGCTTCCGGCCGCCCTGAGGCGGCACGTTGGCCACGCACCCCTCCATGATCTTGAGAAGCGCCTGCTGCACTCCCTCCCCGGAGACATCCCGGGTAATGGATGGGTTGGGCGACTTCCGGGTGATCTTATCGATCTCGTCTATATAGATAATGCCGCGCTCTGCGCGAGCGATGTCATACTCAGCGGCCTGGATCAGGCGTAGGAGAATGTTCTCCACGTCCTCACCAACGTAGCCTGCCTCCGTCAGGGAGGTGGCATCGGTGATGGAGAAGGGCACGTCCAGCACACGGGCTAGCGTCTGGGCCAGGAGTGTCTTGCCACACCCGGTGGGCCCAATCAGAAGGATGTTGCTTTTCTGAAGCTCCACCTGCTCCGATTTATTGTCCTGAGATGCCCGCTTGTAATGGTTGTAGACGGCAACACCCAGGACCTTCCTGGCCCGCTCCTGGCCAATGACGTACTCCCCAAGGAGGCGATACATCTCCTTAGGAGGCACTGTCTGGGAACCTCTCTCAGAGGTGGTTGCAACGTTATCCACCTTCTCTTCTATCACCCGCTGACAGAGGAGCACGCACCCATCGCAGATAAACACCTGCTTGGGGCCGGCAATGAGCCTGTGGACCTGGCCCTGATTCCTACTACAGAAGGAGCACTCATGCTCCCCCCTGCCTTTAGACGGTGTGGTCAAGAGCTCCTCCTACGCAGATTTGGATTTCTTCTCCTGCTCTTCCTGCTGCCCTGTTAGAATCTCGTCCACTATGCCGTACTCTTTGGCCTGCTCCGCGCTAAGGTAGTAGTCACGGTCCGTATCCCGCGCCACCTTCTCGTACGTCTGCCCCGTATGGTCTGCGATGATAGTCCGCACCTTGTCCTGCAAACGAAGGATCTCCCTGGCAGCGATCTCTATGTCGGAAGCCTGGCCCTGCGCTCCGCCCATGGGCTGATGCATATGAACGGTGGCGTTTGGCAGTGCATACCGTTTACCCTTGGTCCCCCCACACAGAAGTACCGTTGCCATACTCGCCGTCATCCCCACACAGATTGTGGAGACATCACATTGGACCACCTGCATAGTGTCATAGATGGCCAGCCCAGCGCTGATTACGCCGCCCGGGCTGCTGATGTAGAGGTGGATATCCTTATCTGGGTCTTCCCGCTCCAGATAGAGGAGCTGGGCAATGATAAGGTTGGCTACCTGGTCCACAATGGTACTGCTGAGAAAGACGATACGCTCACGGAGGAGCAGCGAGTAGACATCGAACGCGCGCTCTCCCCGGGGAGAGGTCTCCACAACCATTGGAATTATGTCCCTGAACCTATCCGGCCGTTCCAGCATCTTCACTACCTCCCTGACTAGTCTCTTCTGTTTTCTGCTCTTCACCAAGCGCGGCAGCCGGAGCGGGCTCCCGCCCCTTGGCGATATCCGCCAGCCTGTCGAATGTCCGGCGGCTGAGGATCACCCCTGAGAGGGACTGCCTGCCTTCCGGGGTATCAAAAGTACGGCGCACGGAACTCGCCTGGGTCCCGGCGCTTTCCGCCATGGTGTCCAACTCCTGCTCTATATCCTCGGGAGAGACCTCCAGGCCTTCCAACTCAGCAACCTTCCGCAGCGCGTAGCTCCTGGTAAGCCGAGACAAAGCTACGGGCTGTATCTCCTCCCTGTGCTCCTCCGAGGTCTTGCCGACGTTTTGAAGGTATTGCTCCATTCCCACCTGCTGTCGCCTCAACGCCTCCTCCTCATCCATCAGGAGATGGTCTATCTCATGCTCAACCAGCAGAGGGGAGAGAGAGACCGTGGTACGCTCCAGCAGCTCCTGGACAACCTTGTCCTCGTAGCTGCGACGGGCCACCTGTTCAACCTGGAGCTGAAGGTCGGAGCGCACCTTTCCCCTCAATGCCTCTACACTATCGTATCCCTCCCCCACTCCTTTGGCAAACTCGTCGTCCAGCTCTGGAATGCGCTTCTCTTTGATCTCCTGGACTACTACGTGAAAGGTACACTCGCTGCCCGCGAGATCCGTATTCCCGTAGTCCTCTGGAATGGTCAGTGTAAACTCCTCCTCCTGGCCCGCGCCTACGCCCACCAACGCCTCAGAGAATCCTGGTATAGGGTTTGGGTTTCCCTCGGCGACAACGTAGTCCACGCCGCTCTGGCTCAGTATCTCTCGATCACCCACTACACCTCGCACATCCAGAATAAGCTGGTCTCCAAGGGCCACCGGGCGGTCCGCCGGCTCCCACGGGGCCTCGTCCCGCAGGAGCTGATCCAGCACCTCTTGCACCTGCTCATCCGTTACCTTCACCGGCTCCTCCTCCACACGGATGGCCCTGTAGTCGTCAAGTTCCACCAAGGGCACCAGGGGTACGGTAGCCTTCAGCACAGGCGGATCATCCTGGACCACCTCAACCGTGGGCCTCCCACCGGCCTCCAGCTCCTGCTCCTCAACGGCACGGCTCACTGCCTCCGGCAGCAGAGAGTCCAGAGCCTCCTGTCGCAGAGCATCCTGCCCCACAAAACGCTCTACAACCACCCGAGGCGCCTTCCCTTTTCGGAAACCTGGGATAGTGGTCCGCTGGACCACCCGCTGGTATGCTCGCTGGAGATGAGGCTCTAAATCCTCAGGCTCCAGCTCGATATTGAGGACGGCCTCTCTTTCGGGTAGATCTTCCTTGGTTACCTTCAATGCACGCTCCGGAAACGTTCGGCGCTATACGACACGACAATACGATTATAGCATGCCAAGCCTCTCGCCTAGGCTTTCGGCACACCTGGCTATTCTACAACACGGATATGCAGCTCATCGAGCTGCTCCTGGGGGACCGGCGCCGGCGCCTGGAAGAGCGGGTCAGTGGCGCTTTGAGTCTTGGGAAAAGCAATAACATCACGAATGGAATCGGCGTGATCGGACAGCAAGGCCACAAAACGGTCGATCCCCGACGCTATGCCGCCATGGGGGGGCGCACCATACTCCAGGGCTCCAAGCAACTGGCCAAACCGCTCCTCCATCTCCTCTTCCGTATAGCCCAGGAAGCGCATAATCCGCTCCTGGTCCTCCCTGACATGTATCCTGATACTACCGCTGGCAAGCTCGCTCCCGTTGCAGACCAGGTCGTAGTGCCTGGCCCTGATACCCCCCGGGTCGGTGTCCAGGAGGCCCCACTGCTCTGGCTTTGGTGCCGTGAAAAGATGGTGTGAAGGCTCCCACCGCTCGCTCTCATCGTCCCACTCAAAGAGTGGGAACTCGGTCACGAAGGCGAACACCAGGCGCGTCGGATCGGTCAGGCCCAGCCGCTGGCCTATCTCACTACGCAGCTGAGAGAGGGCAGTGTTCACCACCTTTGCAGGCCCAGCCACCAACAGAAGCAGGTCACCGGGCCTGGCTCCTACCCTCTCGGCCATCTCCTTCACCTGCTCCAGGGTCAGGAACCGGGCGACAACCGAATGAACCTTCTCCATGGTCAACTCGTCCAGAGAGCCGCTCCCTTCGTCCAAGGCAATGGTCACCACACCTCCGGCGCCTCTGCTGCGGGCGAACTCCGTAAGCTCCTCAAGCTGGCGACGCGAGTACGCAGCACAGCCCGGCGCTGCGAACCCCTTGACGATGCCGCCTGACTCAACCGCACCGCGGAGCACGTGGGAGTCCGATGCTCGGGCCACGTCCGAGAGGTCCGCCAGCTCCAACCCAAAGCGCAGGTCCGGCTTATCGGTTCCGTACCTGGCCATCACGTCGTCATAGCGCAGTCGTGGAAAGGGTTTCACCACCGTCCTGTTGGTTATCACATTCTCTACGATTCCGGTGTACAGCTCCTCAATGAGCCCTAGGACGTCATCTTCATCCACAAAACTCATCTCCAAGTCTAGCTGGGTATGCTCCGGCTGTCGGTCACCCCGCAGGTCCTCGTCCCGGAAGCAGCGGGCGATCTGAAAGTAACGCTCGAACCCAGCCACCATCAGGAGCTGCTTGAGCTGCTGGGGAGATTGGGGAAGGGCGTAGAAGCTTCCCGGGAACACCCGGCTGGGGACCAGGTAGTCGCGGGCTCCCTCCGGCGTGCTCTTGATAAGGATGGGAGTCTCTACCTCCACGAAGCCTCTGGCATCAAGGAAGTCACGTATGTGCTTGACTACCCTGTGCCGAAGAAGGATGTTATCGTGCATGCTGGCCCTGCGGAGGTCCAGGTAGCGGTACTGCATGCGGAGCAGCTCATCCACTTGCTCGTCGGCGGCAATGTCGAAAGGTGGCGTCTTCGAACGGTTGAGCACCTCTGCCCTCGTAGCGTGAACCTCAACCTCCCCGGTGAGGATGTTCGGATTATTCGTCCCTGTGGGTCGTGCCCTCACGTCCCCCTCTACCAGCAAAACCCATTCGCTGCGCAAGGTCTCCGCAATCGCATGGGATTCCGGCGATTCGTCCGGGTTGAACACTATCTGCACAATACCCTTGGTATCTCGGAGGTCTATGAATACCAGATTGCCATGATCCCGCCTCCGGTGCACCCAACCGGCCAGCGTCACCCTGGTGTCCGCATGCTTTTCCCTGAGATCACCGCACGAAATGGTCTTTAGCACTGATGCACCCTCTTTCTTACCATTGCCAGATTATAAAGTATGCCCCTTATGCATAGCAACGAAGGCGAATGTCTGGGGGTTAGCATGCAATTCCGCTGCCAGTTCTTGTAGAAACAGGCTTCCTCCGCTACAGTGGAATGGGCACTCCCGGTGCCAATGAGGTTACGGTTGGAACCACGTAGAACACCCGCACTGCGCAGAGCACGGTGGGGCCTCCTCGCCGGATTGGCCCTCCTTGCATCCGGCTGCAGCTCACCACAGCCCGTGGCGAATTTCTCCGCCAGTGTTACTGTCGGTCGCGCCCCTTTAGAGGTACTGTTCACCGATCTCTCCACGGGCGACCCCACCACATGGGAATGGGACTTCGGCGACGGCACAATCAGCGCCGAGGAGAGTCCCACGCACACATATACCATCGTCGGCACCTACCAAGTCACTCTTCTGGCGGCAAAAGACACTGACGTAAGCCAGGCCCCCAAGACTCTCAGCATCACCGTAGATGCCGGCATCTTGGACCAGGTAGAAGTTACCCCGGAAGAGGTCCAGGTGGGGCCTCAAGAGGAGCAGGCCTTCTCCGTTCGCGCCTTTGATGCCTTCGGCAACTCGGTGCCCGCATTCACCACCCGCTGGAGCGTGGATGTGGCGGTAGGCTCCGTGGACAGCCAGGGAAACTTTGTGGCGAACTCCAACGCAGGCGACTTCCCAGCGGCGGTGGAAGCGGTGGTCAGCGACGGCCTCGCAACTCGGAGCGTCGGCGCCTCGGTTATCGTTCTGCCCGGTCCCTTGGACAGGGTTGAACTCTCCCCGCAATCGGTGACCCTCTCCGCCGGGGAATCCCGAGAATTCACCGGCGTCACCTACGACCGGTTCGGGAACCGGCTCCCCGAAACCGAGCTCCTGTGGCGACTCAATGATGAAGTCGGGAGCATCACGTCGGCTGGCAGGTTCTCCGCCACCAAGGTGGGAGAGCACATCGATGCCATCGTGGTCGAGGCCACCGAGGACGATGTTTCCAAGAATGACGTCGCGACGGTAACTATCATGCAAGGGTCACCTTCCCGCGTGGAGGTCAGCCCATCCACCATCCTGCTGCGCGTCCGCACGGGCCAGCGACTTGCCGCCACGGTCTTCGACCAGTTCGGCAATGAGATCCTGGAGCCGGCACTTAGGTGGGAGGTGCCCTCCGAGGCCGGCACCATCGGCACCAACGGCCTCCTCATCGCGGGCACAAAGGTTGGCGAGTACCAGGTGACCGCGAGCTCTCTGGGCAACGGAGATCAGACCATACGGGGGACCGCCACCCTATCCGTTGAGCCCGGCACCCTTGACCGGGTCCACGTATCCCCCGCGCCGGCAACAGTCACCGCGGGGGCCGTCCAGCAGTTCACCGCCACCGCCTACGACCAGTACGACAACGAGATCCCGGATGTGTCGCTCCGCTGGCGAACCCGGCAGGAGGCTGGGGAGATAGGCCTTCTGGGTCTCCTCTCAGCCAGCACCGAAACGGGGATGCACGCAGACGCCGTGGCCGTGGAGGCCATAGAGGGCTCGGTCGCCAAGGTAGACAGGGTCACCGTTGCCGTTGACCCTGGACCCCCGTCTCGCATAGAGGTGCGGCCCAACCCGGTCACCCTACTCCGCGGCCAGACCCAGGCGTTCACCGCCACCGTCCTTGACCAGTACGGAAACGAGATACGCGATGCAACGGTCGCCTGGTCCGTGCTCCGTGGCGGCGGCATAATAGATGAGGATGGCATGTTCACCGCTGGCGAGGATCTGGACACCTTTGAGGATACCATCCTGGTGGAGGCCGAGCACCAAGGGGCCAGCGCAAGCTCCAAGGTCACCGTGGTGGTTTCCAGATACCTCCCTGGTAAGATCGTCTTCAACGCCATCATCGATGGGGACGTGGACATCTTCCAAATCGACCCGGACGGGAGCAATATGACTCGCCTCACCCATGACCAGACCACCAACCACCACGCCGCCTGGTCCCCGGATGGCAGCAAGATTGTGTTTACGACTTGGCGTGACGGCAACGCCGAAATCTATGTCATGGATGCCGATGGCGGTAACCAGGTCCGCCTCACGGACGAGGCCGCCTTCGATGGATGGGCAAGCTGGTCACCATCGGGAGACCGTATTGCCTTCACGTCCGCCAGGGTCATCGGTGGCTACGATATTTTCGTGATGGATGCCGATGGTGGCAATCCAACCCGTCTTACTGAGAACCGCCGCCTGGACACGGACGTACGGCCCTACTGGTCGCCAGACGGTAACACCATCCTATACACCAGCGATGAGGGATCCGAGTTTGACCTGGAAGTGTGGGTGATGAACGCCGACGGTACAGGCAAGCGGCAGCTCACCGATAACCAGGACACCGACGTGGGGCTTGGCTGGTTCCCGGACGGGAGCCGGATACTCTTCCTCTCCGACCGCGACGGTCAGGATGACCTGGACCTCTACACCATCAACCCGGACGGCTCGGATATAGGCAGACTCACCAACACTCCGCGCATTGCGGAGGACCTCTCCGCCTTCTCACCAGATGGCACCAAGATCGTCTTCATCAACGGCTTTGACCAGCAGGTCTGGGTCATGGACGCCGACGGCCGGAACCCGAGCCCTATTACTGAGGGTATGGTCTTAGCGGGGTATCCCCAGTGGCAGCCTATCTCAGAAGTCCCGGTGCAATCGCTGGTCGCCGGCGCCACCGTCTTGCCGGAAACCGATGAAGAGGCACCTGGCGAGCACTTCCCTATTGACCCCGCCTCAGAGCTACTCCCAGATGAGGAGATCTATACCAAATACACCACCATTCCGCCGACATCTGGGCCTTACTGGGAAAGAGCGGCGCCGTGGGGCATCTACTCCTCGCCCATCGCCTATGAGCGCCAGGTCGCCAACCTGGCCCAAGGAGGCGTCATCATCCAGTACAACACCGAAGACGAAGAGATGATATCCCAGCTGAAAGAGTTCGTCCGCGGCCAGGATGACTCCCCCTGCCACCTGGTCCTGGCCCCAAACCCAGACATGACCTTCGTCATCGCCGTTACCGCATGGGGTGTCCGAGACACGCTGGAGGAGTTTGACGAGGCGCGTCTCCAGTCCTTCGCGGACGCATACCGCGGCAAGGGACCAGAGCCGGCATTATGTCCCGCTTAGTCCCTTAGGTCTCCACAATACAGGTCACCTCCAAAGGTTCAGCGGCCCAAACCTGAGCCTCCGCTCAGTTCCACGCGCTATCCAAAGATGGTAAAATGATGCATTGGAATGGCAACACGTAAAAAGGCTTCGGTCCCAAGCCCCGCCGAGTTCCTGGGCAAGAAGGTCGGGGAAGACCGCATACTCATCGACTGGCCACAGATCGTGGACTACATGTGGGCCCTGGACCGTACCTCGAACCGCGTTCAGATCCACGAGGTAGGCAGGACATCTACCGGAGAAAACCCCTTTCTCATGGGCATCATCTCCTCACCGGAGACGCTGGCCAACCTCGACTCCTACCGCGAAATCCAGCGGAAGCTGGCCGACCCGCGCCTTCTCAGCAGCGATGCCGAGGCTGAGGAGCTGATCGCCCAGGGTAAAGCGGTGATCATGCTGACCTGCGGCATTCACCCCAACGAGATCAGCACCACCCAGGCCTCTCTACTCATCGCCCATCGCCTGGCCGTCGGCGAAGATGAAGAGGTGCACCGTATCCTGGACAACGTCATCATCATCTTTACACCGTGCCAGAATCCTGACGGGCTGAGAACGGTCAAGCAGTGGTACGACTCTACCCTGGGCACCCGGTATGAGGGGGTGACGCCACCTGTGGCTCTGATGGAGTGGCGCGGCGTCGACCTCAATCGCGATTGGTTCATGTTCACCCAGAACGAGACCCGGCTGATGGTGGAGCACGGCTACAACACCTGGCATCCCCAGGTGGGCTTTGATATGCACGATATGGGGCCCTACGGGGTGCGCATGTCCGTGCCACCCTTCATCGACCCCATTGACCCCAACGTAGACCCCATACTCCAGGCAAACCTTGCCATGATGGGTGGCACTATGTTGAGTGAAATGATGGCCCAAGGGCTGGCCGGGGTGGCCATCAACTGCTACTACGACGCCTGGACGCCCGGACGCAGCTACCAGCACTACCATAACGCCATCCGCATCCTCACCGAGGTCGCCTCCGCCCGCACCGCTACGCCCATCGAGGTGAAGGCCGCGGACCTGATTCCTCAGCGAGACATCGACCCTACCGTCCAGACCTGGAACAATCCCATGCCCTGGACCGGCGGCCGTTGGGGGCTTCCAGAAGAGGCCCGCTACAACCTGGCTGCCGCGCTGGCGGGGCTCAGCGCCATGGCACGGCTGCGGGACGTTTGGCTGCGGAACACCTATAAGATTGCCCGGCGGGCCATCTCCGGCCCCAAGAAACCCTTTGCCTTCTTGGTACCAGCAGAGCAGCGGGACCCAGTCACCGCCAATGAGATGCTCCAGATACTGCGAACGGGCGCGGTTGAGATTCATGTGGCAACACGGCAGTTCACCGCGGACGGCGTCACGTATCCGTCTGGAACCAGGGTGATCCTCACCGCTCAGCCCAACGGAGCCTTTGCAAAGACGATGCTGGAAACGCAGCACTACCCCGATATGCGATACTTCGCTGGCGGCCCCCCAAAGCGCCCCTATGACACCACGGCGCACAGCCTACCGTTGCAGATGGGCGTCAGTGCCGCAGAAGTGCAGCACCCCTTTCAGGCTAGTCTTAAGCTAGCAGATGACCTGAAGCTCTCTCCTGGAAAAGTCACGAAGCTTGGACAAAGCTCGACAGGTGGATACCTCCTACGCTCAGAGACCAACGCCAGCGCCAGGGCAGTAAACCGTCTTCTTGCGGCAGGCGCTCAGGTAACCTGGAGCCGGGAGGCCCTCACCATAGGTGACACCTATTTCCAGCCTGGCATGTTCCTGATCGAGGGCGGCAGGGAAGCCACCCGGCTGGTGACTTCCCTGGCTCGTGACAACCACATGCGTTTTGATGCTCTGCCCTCCCTCCCTTCAGTCAGCCGCTACCAGCTACGGACTCCTCGAGTCGGCCTCTACAAGAGCTGGTACCCCCAGTTCGGGTTCTGCCCAACGGTGGAAGAAGGATTCGCTCGCCAGGTCCTTGAGGAGTACGAGTTCCCCTACAAATCACTGGTGGACGCGGACATCCGGCAGGGTGGGCTCCAGGAGCGATTCGACGCCGTGGTCCTGCCCCACCTGCAATGGGAGCGCATCGACCAGGGCCTCAGCCCCAGCCAGTATCCGCCCGAGTACACCGGCGGCCTGGGCGATCAGGGCGCCGCCACCCTCCGAGCCTTCGTGGAGGCGGGCGGCACGTTGATCACCTGGGACGGCTCCGCCGAGTATGCCGTGCGGCGGTTGAACCTGCCCGTGGCCAATGTCCTGGCCGGCATTCCTGAGGCCGAGTTCTACGGCCCGGGCAGTTTCTTCCGGGTAGTGCTGGATACGTCCCATCCCATTGCCTACGGTATGCCCCAGCAAACAGCCGTGGTGTTCGAACGCGGCCCCGCCTACGAATTGCATCAGGGTGTGGTGGTAGGCCGTTACCCCATGACTAATCCACTTCTGAGCGGCTGGCTCCTGGGACCAGAGAAGCTGTACGGTCGCGCCGCTCTAGTGGAGGTGCCCGTGGGCAGAGGGCGAGTCATCCTCATCGGCTTCAAGGTCCACTTCCGGGCCCAGGCCAGGGGTACCTACAGGATCCTGTTCAACTCCCTCTTCTACAGCGCCGCCACCCCAGTGTGACGAAGACCCACTACCGAAAAATCCCAGGTTACCCATCTTTCTCTCCGTGAAACCTCTTGTGCGAATGCTCGGATAGGGTGTATGGTATCGGTACACGATGAAAGGAGGTGATTCATTGATTTCAGAAAGACCGATTCGTGAGGTGTCTGTAACGTAGACGGCACCGGATAATGTCGCCCTGGGTTCCGTTTATGGAATGCCAGCAGGCACCGAACCCCGAAGCGCCTTTGCTAGGTGCTTCGGGGTCTCTTTTTGCGACGCTGTGCACACATAGCGTGGATTAACTGGAAACACGTCACCGCTTTCTACTGCCTCTGGTTAAATCGCTGCGGTTTTATTCAAGAAATACTCAGGGCTCTGGTCTTAAATTCAGGTCTCTTTCCCGCTGGGCCATTATCCTAAGTACGGACAGAAAAGGAGGTGGGCAATGTTATGGCTCAAGGGCTGCCTTCGCTGCGGTGGAGACCTGCGTGAGAATACCGATGAGTACGGGTATTACGTGAGGTGCCTCCAGTGCGGATACTATCTGACGGACGCCCGGGTAACCATGCTTCTCCTCTCGGAAAAGCCTCTGGCGAGGCCTCTAAGGGCCCAGCCAGAGAAGATCGTGGCTGCTGCCTGAAGACAAGCTGCGCCTACCTGCCTAGTTACGGTCACAACATCGCTTGAATCCACCGCATTCAGCCGTGAGAAGAGGTAGCCGCTAGCCAGGCAGGTCGGTGAGCCCCTCCCGTGGTGCACCGACCAGCGCCGCCATGTTGCCGGAGGGGTGGCTGTTCTCTTGCATCAGCCGGTGCGCCAGGGGGATCTCTCCGAATCCAAAAACATGCGATAGACAGGGGTCGATCTTCCTGTCCATCACCAGCCGGTTCAGCGCGGCCGCCTGCGCATCGCTGGCAGCGTGGGAGCCCTGCAGACGCTTCTGGCGCATCCAGTGGTACCGCAGGTCCAGCGTCGCGTTGTAGCCTGTTGTGCCTGCGCAGATGACCACCATGCCGCCGGTGTCGCAGACGAAGACTGAGGTGGGCAGGGTCTCCTGCCCAGGGTGCTCGAACACGATCCGCGGACTCTTTCGTTCGCCGACGGCATCCCACAGGGCACGGCCGAAGCCTCGGGCGCCCTGGAGCCATGTGCCATACGCCTCCTCGTCTGTCCAGGAGGGCATGATGCCCCAGTGGTCGAAGCCGCCGCGGTCGATGTAGCCCACGGCCCCCAGTCGCTTGCAATACTCGCCCCGCTCCTGGTTGGAGACCACGGCCACGGGGAGGCCACCCATCTCCCTGACGATCTGGATGGCCATGGAGCCGAGGCCACCCGCTCCGCCCCAGACCAGGACGACGTCGCCGGGCTGGACAGTGTGGGGTGGCCACCCGGTCAGCATGCGATAGGCGGTGGAGCCGACCAGCATGTAGGAGGCCGCCGCCTCCCAGGTCAGGTGGCTGGGCTTGGGAAGGCACTGGTGGTCCTGTGCCCTGGCGAACTGGGCGAATGTGCCCCAGGTGGTCTCGTAGCCCCAGAGCCGCATGGTGCTGCTCAGGGTGCCGTCGCCGGTCGCCTTCACCAGGGGGTCGTTTGAGTCCCACCAGCCGGGGTGCGTGATTACATGGTCGCCCACCTTCACGCCGGGGACGCCATCGCCGACGGCGTAGACGACGCCGGAGCAATCGCTGCCGCCTACGTGGAAGTCCCACGGCTCTCCCTGGCGCTGTCGCACCTGGATGATGTCCAGGGGATAGCCCAGGCCCGCCCAGATGCCGTTGTAGTTGATGCCCGTGGCCATGACGTAGATGAGCACCTCGCCGGGGCCGATGGGCGGCACCTCCACCCGCTCCACCTGGTAGGCCTGCTCAGGGTCGCCGTAGCGGTCCTGACGCACCACCTGGGCATGCATATAGGTGGGCACCTGGCCCAGAGGCGGCATTTCACCGATGTCATAGAGCTCTTTCACGGGAGTAACCATACTACAGGAGCGGCGCTGCGTCAGGAGCACCCATCGATGGGGCCAGGGCGATTCGTGAATCGCCCCTACAAGAACCTCCGCTCTGCCCTCCCCCCGATGCGTGCAGAGACCAGGGATTCGTTTCCATGTTATGTCAAGTAACTCAAGCTGGCCCCTAGCTGGCGAAAAGGTTTTTTCGGGGAAACAACTCCGTGGGTTGCCGGTGTGCAGGAGGGGATATGCGGAGTAGCAGTCGTAACGCAAGGATAGCGCAGCAGCCGGGGATGGGCGAGGGGCGGATGGCAAGGGGAAATGAGGCGACGGAAGAACAGTTTAGAGCTCAACCTGCGGTTCTACCCGCCGCACTCCCTCCAAGCCATCGAAGTCGGTGTCGTAGCTGTAGATCTCGGTGAGGCCACGCGCCTCCATGTAGGCGACGTTGTAGGCATCGGCAAAGCTGATCCTTTTCTGACAATAGATGTCAAAGACCCTCCTGTAGAGGCTTTTGTTGGGAAGTCGAAGGCCACGCAATCCAATGATAGGCTCAACAAGCTGGCGAATACGGTCGGGAGAGAAGCGATACTGTCGAGGGGATTGAAGGGTGAAGACGGTCTCGGCGATGACCAGGTCAGAGGTTACCACAACCTCTTCGCCCCGCTCCACCTTGAGCAAGAGGCCAAACGAGGCGCTCGCCTTTTGTTTGTCATCGCCAGTCAGATAGCGCAGCAGGATATTGGTGTCCAAGAAGCGAGCCATCACGCTTCCTTCATGACTTCTTCGGCTATCTCTTCCTCTATCTCCTGGCGTATTCTTTTGAAGTCCTCAGGCCGGCTGCGTGGCTGAACCGAGCCGTAGCCAGCAAGCAGCCGTGACCGGAAGGGCCGCAGGCGAACCTCCCCATCGACAAGCTCGAAAGCCACCCTGTCCCTGGGCTTGATATTGAGTGCCTTCCGCAGCTCACCGGGGATGGTGACCTGCCCCTTCTGGGTGACGGTAGTAACGTACTCGGCCATCATTACCTCTCATATAAGTAATACTCTGTTCAAGAGTAATACTACCAAAGCTCCGTGTATACCGCAAGGGCTCGTCTGTGACCGACCGACTCCGCTCGTATGGTTCGACAGGTCCGACTTTGTCGAGACTCTCGACCTGTGGTCGGAGCTCACCACCAGCGGGGAAAGGAACGTTGCGAAGCGGGTTCTACACGATGAGCAGCGAGTCAGCGGTGCTGCGGTTATGACACGAAAAGTAACGCCGAATTGGCACACATGACACATGGCGATTGTACTGTTTAGTCGATTGGGCCAACGCGACAAATGTAGTTCATCTTTTTTCGGAAATTCGCACGGAGTGCAGCGTTTGTCCCATCCCTGAGCTCCTTGCCGTACTCGCTGAACACTCTTATTAACTCAGCGTGGAATACTTTGCGGTTGATATTGAGGCCTTCACCATCTTGTGTCTTCTCTGCTAAAGGAGCACTTGAAGCTCTAACGACTCGTGTCGTCCCCTTCGTTTCGGCTTGGTGTAGAATTCCACAGCGGACTTGGTCGTAGAACTTCTTGGCCATATCCTGATCGAACCACTTCCCAAAAGATGGTCCAGTTAGAAAGTTGACGAAATATCGTTCTGCTTTTCTTTGTGGGGTTTCTCTTTTCCCTTCACGAAATTGCTGAAGGGTCTCTATAAGCAAACAGTCCAAGGCCAAAACAGCGAACCCAGCAAATTTCTTCTTCTGCATTCCAGCGATGATGGAGAGAAACCGACCACAGATACGGTCTTCAAACATGTCCACAGCCTTTTGCCAGTCATCTTCAGTTGTAAGGTTCAAGTTTTCCCAGTCCCTGACGCAATATTTAGGCGATATGAGCATTGATTGGTCCATCGGCTACACCTCATCAAGCAGTCTTACAGAACCATCATACCATCCCCGAAGCTGTAGAATCGGTAGCCCTGCTGCACCGCTGCCTGGTACGCGGCCAGCACATTCTGGCGTCCGGCGAAGGCGGAGACCAGCATCAGCAGCGTCGAGCGGGGCAGGTGGAAGTTGGTGACCATTGCGTCCACCAGCCGGAAGCGGTGGCCGGGCAGTATATAGAGGTCGGCCCAGCCGGAGGCGGCGCGCAGCTCGGTGCACCCGGCCGCTTCGCTGAGGAGCGCCGCCTGCTCCAGCACCCGGACGCTGGTGGTGCCCATGGCAACGATGCGCCGACCCTGGGCGCGGGCGCGACCGATGGCCTCCGCCGTGGCGTCGGGCATTTCGAAATACTCGGTGTGGATATGGTGCCGTCGGGGGTCATCCTCTTCCACCGGGCGGAAGGTGTCCAGCCCAATGTGCAGGGTAACGTAGGCGGAGGCGACACCCATCTCCTCCAGCCGCGCCAGCAGCTGCGGCGTGAAGTGAAGCCCCGCCGTGGGCGCGGCGACGCTCCCGTGCACCCGCGCATAGACCGTCTGGTAGCGCTCCGGGTCGGCCAGGGGCTCGCGGATGTAGGGCGGAAGGGCACCTCCCCTACCCTCTCCACCAGCGACTCATCGCTCAGCTCCACCAGCCGCATGCCGCGCTGGCCCACGTCCAGCACCGTGGCCACCAGTCCCATGGGGAACCGCACAACATCCGAGGGACGCAGCCGCCTGGCGGGTCGGGCCAGGCACCACCACTGCCGTGGGGCGTGGCGACGCAGGAGGAGAAGCTCCACCTGGCCTCCGGTGGCGGCTCGGTGGCCGTGGAGGCGCGCGGGGATCACCCAGCTATCGTTGAACACCAGCAGGTCGCCCGCTTGGAGGTGCCAGGGTAGCTGGTCGAAGCGCTGGTGGACAAGCTCGCCGGTGCTCCGGTCCAGCACCAGCAGGCGTGAGCCGTCGCGGGGTTCTATGGGCCGCTGGGCGATCAGCTTCTTGGGCAGCGGGTAGTCGAAGTCGTCGGTGCGCAACGGCTACCACCCGTCACGGATTGTAGCCACGGGCCATCACCATAGCGAGAACGGCCACGATGCCGAAGGCCAGGGCGACCATGCTACCGTATCGCATCTGTTTCTGCATGCGCATGGCCTGCTCCGGCGTGGGAGGAGTCCCGGCCAGGGCCATAGACCGCATGCGGAAGATGTTGCGGATGACGTAGATGAGGCCGATGCCGAACATGACCGCGCTTATCAGAAACCCCGCGGAAACGGCGAGTCCCCAGTCCGTATTGAAGAGCCTGTCCAGATCGCTGGTGCCCAGCACATCGAGCACCATGAGGATGCCGGTGAGCAACACGACGGCCGCGCTGACCAGTATTCCAACCGCCACGCGCGGCCCGATGGCCAGCATGGCCGGGCGCTGGACGCTTGGGTCCAGCCTCATCAGAGCGGGCTGAAGAAAGAGCACGTTGTACGCAACGCTGCCGAGAATGACGATGGCGAAAAGAATATGCACGTATCGCAGAATGGTCATATACCAGTCCAAGTCCATGGGTCACCTCTCAATGCTGGATCGGGCCGCTCTAACCGTGTTGACCAGGAGCATGGCGACGGTCATGGGGCCGACGCCGCCAGGCACCGGTGTGATGGCCGCCGCAACCTCTGAGACCGCCTCGAAGTCAACGTCGCCGTCGAGGCGATAGCCGCGTTGCCTACTGGGGTCGTCCACCCGGCTGAGGCCCACGTCGATGACCACTGCGCCCTGCTTCACCATGTCCGCCTTGATAGCGCGCGGGCTCCCCATGGCGGTGATAAGGATGTCCGCCTGGCGGGTGAATCCGCCGATGTCCGACGTGCCGGTGTGGCAGACGGTCACCGTGGCGTTTGCCCCCTCCCGCTTCTGGGCCAGCAGCATGGCCATGGGCCTGCCGACAATGGTGCTGCGGCCGCAGACCACCACATGCTTGCCCGCCGGGTCGTGCCCCTCACGGAGGAGGAGCTGCTGCACGCCCAGGGGTGTTGCGGGCACGAACGACTGAGCGCCCTGGGCCAGGAGGCCCATGTTGTAGGGATGTAGGCCGTCCACGTCCTTGGCGGTGTCCAGGGACCGGATCGCCGTCTCCTCGCTGATCTGGGGAGGCAACGGGATCTGGAGAAGGATGCCGTGGAACCGGCCGTCCCTGTTGAGGCGACCGAGCAGGTCCAGTGCCTCCGCCTCTGGCGTGTCCTGAGGCAGATGGAAGGTCTCGGTGAGGATGCCCACCTCCTGGCAGGCGCGGCTCTTGCTGCGGACGTAGGATGCGGAGGCAGGGTTGTCGCCGATGAGCACCGCCGCCAGGCCCGGCGTCACCTTGTGCTCGTCCAGGAGGCCTTGAACGTCGCGGGCGACCTCCGCCCGCACCTGCTCGGCAATCTGCGTGCCGTTGATAACCTTTGCTGTCATAGCACCCTCAACGCAAAACTTTCGAGCTATGATAGCATAGGCATCTCCCGCATAGACACCCATCCGACACGCTGCCAATAGTCGGGAGGGGACCGAATTCCGTGCACGCCGTGGGCATCGATATCATCGAGATCGACCGCATCGCCCGAGCCGTCGAGCGGTGGGGTGACCACTTCGTGCGCCGGATCTACACTGACGACGAGCTGGCGTACTGCCGGGGAAGGCCGCCACAACTTGCCTCCCGGTTCGCCGCCAAGGAGGCGATGATGAAGGCGCTGGGTACTGGAGTGCGCGGCCTCGGCTGGCGGGACATCGAGGTGGTGCGACGTCGCGGCGGCCCTCCGACCATCCGGCTGCACGACCGTGCCCTGGAGATCGCCCGTCGCCTGGCGGTGGGCCACACGGCGCTGAGCCTCTCCCATTCCCGTGAGTACGCCGTGGCATCGGTGGTGATAGAGACCGGAGTGACCGCATGAAGATCGTCACGGTGGAGCAGATGCAGGCGCTGGAGGCCGCCTCCGTGGAGGCCGGCGTATCCATAGACACCCTCATGGAGAGCGCGGGGCTGGCCGTGGCATCCCAGGCCACCAGGCGTCTGGAGAGCCCCCGGGGTGCTCGCGTCCTGGTGCTAGTGGGGCCCGGCAACAATGGCGGCGATGGGCTGGTGGCCGCCCGCCACCTCCATCAGTGGGGCGCGCGGGTACAGGTCTACGTATGCGCCCCCCGCAAGGGGCCGGACCCAAAGCTGGAGTTGGTGGATGAGCGTGGCATCCCCATAGCCGACGTGGAGGATGACCCGGACTACGGGATCCTGCAACGTTCCCTGGCCACCGACCCCCTGATCATCGATGCCGTGCTGGGCACGGGGGCAGCCCGGCCCATAGAGGGACGGCTAAAGGACGTGCTGGAGCGCGTGGCCCAGGCCAGGAGCGAACAAAGGCTGAGCCTGCTGGCCGTGGACCTGCCGACGGGCCTGGACGCCGAGAGCGGCGCGGTGGACCCGGCCTGCCTGGGCGCGGATGTGACCGTGGCGCTGGGCCATCCAAAGGTTGGGCACTACACCTTCCCCGGGGCCTCCGCCACCGGCAGGCTTCAGATAGTGGACATAGGCATTCCGGCGGGGCTGGACGCAGACATTGAGCTGGAGCTGATCACCGCCGACCTGGTGGGCTCACTCCTTCCCCGGCGGCCCATTGAGGCCCACAAGGGCACCTTCGGCCGGCTGCTGGCGGTGGCCGGGTCGCGTCGCTACCTGGGGGCCGCCGTACTGGCGTGCAACGGGGCCTACCGCGCCGGGGCAGGCCTGGTCACCCTGGCTGCACCCGCCAGCGTCGATTCCATCGTCGCGAGCGGGATGGTGGAGACGACGCACCTCCCGCTGCCGGAGCGCTCCGATGGTCGGATGACAGATGAGTCGGCACCGATGGTGCAGGAGGCCCTGAGCGGGTACGACGCGCTGCTGGTGGGATGCGGGCTGAGCCAGGAGCCATCAGTGCAGAAGCTCGTTGAGGCGCTGCTGCTTCGGGAGCCCTTTCCAGAGCTGCCCATGCTGCTGGATGCGGACGCATTGAACATCCTTGCTCGGCAACCCGGCTGGTGGAAGCGCCTGAAGGCACCCGCGGTCCTGACTCCGCACCCGGGGGAGATGGCACGGCTCATCGAGAGCACCACGGCACAGGTGCAGGCGTCTCGACTGGACTCGGCGCGGGATGCGGCACGGCGGTGGGGGCAGGTGGTCACGCTGAAGGGTGCGTTCACCGTGGTGGCCTCCCCGGAGGGGCCAACCCGGCTCAGCCCCTACGCCAACCCTGCGCTGGCCTCCGCGGGCACGGGGGATGTGCTGGCGGGGGTCATCGGTGGTCTGCTGGCCCAGGGGCTATCGTCCCTGGACGCGGCAACGTGCGGCGTCTACCTGCACGGTGCGGCTGCGGAGGAGCTACGCGCGGAGCTTGGCGATGCAGGCATGGTGGCCAGCGACCTGCTGCGGGAGGTGCCGAGGAGGATGAGGGCGCTACGCGGACCGGAGTGAGCCGTTCACTACAGGCGGGCTCTCCGATACGCCCCGATTGGCCGGGGCTATCGAGACAGGGCGAACGGCTCTTGATGGTCTTGGCCCGCATAGGGCCAGTCATTGGGGTTCGAATCCCGTATGGCCCACCATTTTGTACGGTAGACAGTACCGAGCCGTTCAGGGCCACCTTTTCGGCGACTCCTCCGGGTATGGAGCTATCGTCGGGCATGGGAACGGTGTAGCGCATAAGGGCGTTGCCTGGCATGACCACGATCTCCTTGACGAAGCTCTCGATGAAGGCCCTGCGCTCGGTCAACTCGCTCTCGTTCAGGAACTCGCTCATGTCCTGGGCGTAGGCCGTGATGGTCTGCACGTCGTCCAGGACCTCCCTGCGCCGGGAGAGGATTGCTCTCGCTTCCTGAGCCGAAGACTCAAGGCGGCCCTGCCGCTCCCGGTGGTCGCGGATGCGCGGGGTAACGTCGGCCATATCGAGCTCGGTGGTCTCGACGAGATTGTAGAGCCGGTCCAACCTGCGCCTTACGTCGGCAAGCTCCGAGTCGATGGTCTCAAGCCTCTTGCGCTGCTCGCTGGCCACGCCATCCATCTCCTCGTCCACCACCTTCACCAGGGCGCGGATGCTGCTCTCGGTGAGGATGTTGGAGCGAATCTTCCCCACGACAAGCTCTTCGAAGCGGCGGGCGTTGAGCCTGGGGGAATCGCAGGCGCCGCTGCCGCGCTTCATGATCGACTGGCAGACGTAGTAGGAGAACTGGCCGCTCTTGGAGTCCTGGCCTGAGAGCGCCCTGTTGCAGGTCTTGCACTTGACCAGTCCGCTGAGCAGGTAGGAGCTTCCCACCCTTCGGGGGTGGCTGACCTTGGGTGCGCGGGAGCGCATCAGCTTGTTGACGCGGCGGAACTGGGCCTTGGAGATGATGCCTGGGAACGCTTTGTCTACGCGCACCGGCTCGGCATTGTCCTTTGCTTTCGCGCCCCAGACCAGAGCGCCAGTGTAGACCTCGTTCTTGAGGACGGCGTGGACGCTGGTCTTGCCCCAGAGCTTTCCTGCGGGGCTGGCGATGCCCTCGTCGTTGAGGGTGCGAGTGATGTCAGTCATCCCCCTGCCTGCTTCGGCCATATCGAAGATGCGCTTGAGGATGGGTGTGGTTGTCGGGTCGAGCTCCAGGGTGGGGCGCTTCTTGGGACCGTCCTGCACCATGACCCGGTTGTAGCCGTAGGGCGTCCTGCTGGCGACCCAGAAGCCTCTGGAGGCCGCCTCCCGCATACCCCGGAGAACTTCCTGGGCAAGATTCTCACTGTAGAACTCGTCAACGGACTCGATGATGCCTTCCAGTAGTCTGCCGGTGGAGGTGTCCTCAGCCTGCTCGGTGATGGAGACGACGCGGATTCCCTTGCGCCGGAGCATCGACTTGAAAGCGACGGCGTGCTCGCGCTTTCTGGTGAACCTGGAGAATTTCCAGACCAGAATCTCATGGAAAGGCGACTCGGGTCTGCTGGCCTCGTCGATCATCTTGCGGAACTCCGGCCTGTCCGCGACGCGTCCGCTCTGGGCCTCATCCACGTACTCGCGGGCGATAAGGTAGCCGTTCTTGTCGGCGTAGTCCCGAAGCGCCCGAAGCTGTGCGGCAATGGACAGGTCCACGTCCTGGCGGTCGCTGGAGACCCTGGCGTAGAGGGCAGCCGGTGTGGGGTCTTGTCGCTCACTCATCTGTGCGTCCTCCTTGTGCTTCTGCTTGTTTGGCCCTGAGCTCCTCCACCAGGCGCTCCACGTCTTCGGGGGCGATGCCCTGCTCTCGGGCGCGGCGCTGTCCGTAACGCACGAGGCTTCTCCACTCGCGGTCATCCATGTAGAGGCGAAGGGCCTCCCGGATGAGCGAACTCATGGTGCGGTCCTCCTCGGCCATCACCTGTTTGACCTGCTCGGCCATCTCCGGGGGCAGGGAGAAGGTGATGACCTTAGTCGTCCTGGGCATCTCTCTTTTTACCTCTTATAGTAATACTGGGTCATACCCTTATCATGGACGAACCGGCCTACCCCTGTCAAGGGGCGCGCCCCCTGTAACGAGCACTTGAATTGGAGTAAAATGGCATGATATACGTTGGCGACGGAGGGGTTCTCTCTATGGGGACTTTCAAGTGGCCGCTCCGCATTTCCAGCATGGACGGCCAGCAGGCACAGGACATAGAGGCGACGGTGGACACCGGCGCATCGTTCACCACGTTGCCCTCCAGCCTTCTGCGGGAGCTGGGCATCGAGCCGACAGGCAAGCGCGGATTTCTGGTGGCCGACGGGCGGCGCGTCGAGATGGAGTTCGGACAGGCGTGGGCTACCATTGACGGCGAGAGCGTAGTCACCATCGTGGTCTTCGGAGTGGAGGATGCCCCTCCCCTGCTGGGGGCCTACACCCTGGAGGGCTTGGCCCTGGCGGTGGACCCGGAAGCTCAACGGCTGGTTCCCACCCACATGATCCTCTACTAGCACGCTGCGGCGCTCGCCGCGCACTTTCTCCCCGCAGATAGCCGCCTTTTCACACCCCACAGTGTCCCTCGCACTCGTTTCCGAAACCGTCTCTCTCCCCATCGTGTCCCAGGCGTACCTCATCGCGGTTGACGGCCTGGTCGAGGGGAATCCTTCGCGGATGGAGGTACGGCTCCTTGGCGAAGGCGAGCCTGCGGCGCATGTTCGCGTCGATCTCCACCGCCTCGGCGAACAGCTCCGGCCACCTGCGCCTGGTCTCCACCCATCGCTGGCGTGACTGGAAGGGGCAGGCGACGCAGGCCGAGCGTTCCAGCGGCCTGTCGTAGCGGGCCGTCCACCAGTCCATACAGTCCCTCCGGGACATCCCCGCCTCTATGAGCGGGAAGCGGTTCGTCATCCACCTGTCTCGTGAGTCCTTCATGCGGACGGCCTCGTCGGTGGAGATACCGAGCCACAGCTCGACGGTCGTGCCGGCTGGGACGCGCTGTCCCTTCCTTAGCCCCAGGAGCTCGCGTATCTTGCGGCGCACGGGTGCGATCTTGTAGTGCTCGGTGCACTGGCGTCTGCCGATGCCGTCGCCCTCGCCGTCGCGCCCCTTCAGGTAGACGGGAAGGTCTACGAAGCTGCGGGACCCTGAGTGATTGGTCAGGGCCTTTGCGTCCTCCCGTAGGCTGCGCCCGTTGTCCACCATGTACAGGGGAAAGCTCAGATTGCTGGACAGCCAATCCAGGTGGGTGTAGATGCTGGGCGGCTCCCAGTGGGTGTCGGCGAAGATGGCGCAGTCAGGTTCGGTGTCGAATGCGCCGTCGCTGGCCATGAGCGCCATGACCGAGGACTGGACGCCACCGCCCAGGCTGATGACGGTGAGGGCTGGAGAGGAGGCCATCAGACCTCCTCGTCGCCGCCGCCGTCCGGCTGGGCTTCCGGCTCGGAGGTAGCGGCCGCCTGCCGCCGCATGTGGGCGCGGACGGCGACCTTTGCCAGGATGCGCAGCCCCTTGCGGATCGCCCTGCGCTGCTCGGGAGTGTAGGACGACATCAGCTCGGCGAGGGATTCGTCCTCGGCGGGCTTCTCTCCTCTTTTGCGTTGGTTCTTTCTCGTATGTTTCATGTCGCGTAGTCGCACTGGACCGCTGGCCTTTCGTTCATCTCCTGGGTATTTGCCCCTCTTGGGCGAACGCCCGTTCTCCTTCAGTGTGAGCGCCCCGGAGATTGGGCGTAATCCCCTATAGGGGTGTTCACCCATGAACCCCCTTATAAGACCCTCCCAAGAGGGGGCCGTCTGTGATGTCATAGCCGTGTACAGAGATTTGAGTTTGTTCCAAAAAGGGAAATCGGGGTCCTGAGCAAGCTGAATCAGGGGTAAATCAGCCCCTACAGGACGGAAACAGTGAACACTTTGTCGAAAGGGCTGGTTCCAGGGGGTGGCAGCAGAGTCCGTAGTGGGGACCGACATCCCTGCGAGGCGTGGAAACGGGCCTCATTGCAGGAAAAGCGGGTCAAAACGACATCGTTGCAGGGAAGGAGGGGTTTGTTATGAGTTCGAGAGGAAGGCCGTTGGAAAGAACGAGGAGCATCGAGGACCTGCACGAGCTAAGGCTCATGGCGCTGCTTCACGACCTGGTGAGGAAGCATCAGCGCAAAGGGGCGGGGGAGATGCTGGGCGTCGATCCCCGGACGGTGAAGGCGTGTCTGGAGCAAGGAGCGCTCTCCAAGTGGATGCGGACCGCATTGGAAGCCCAGCTGCTGTCCAGGGAGAAAGCGGCGATGGCGGCACAGCAGGAGCGCATCGAAGCCCTGGAGCAGCGCATGGAGGCGTTCGAGCAACAGATCACCAGCGGCCTCGGAGAGATGCGGACCACTATGGAGGGCGAGATCAAGGCGCTCAAAGACGAACACGCGGGGGCGCTGCGGCAGTGGGAACGGCGTCTGGCCCAGGTGGAGGCGGGATACGGCGGAGCGTCAGCGGCCAGCGCAGAGAAACAGCCCGTGACGACGGGTGTGACCCGGCGGCGGTATCCCGAGCTGGTGACCGTCGAGCCTGCTCTCGATGACGAGGCGGTCTTCGGTGCGGCGTGGCCGGTGATCGACGAGTGGCGCACGCTCAGAGCGAGTCATCCCATCGGGGGCAAGAGTCTGTCGTGGCTGGTGACGCACGAGCGTATCCTGGAGCTGGAGCTGGCCATGCTGGAGAAGCACGGGCTGACCTTGCCCCCTGAGCCCATGCCGCTCACGGGGCACTGGAGGAGAAGGCAGCTATCCTGGCGCTGGACGGCGCTCTACGACACCCAGAGGGCGCGGGTCAAGCGGGAGTTGCTCAGGTGGGTGCGCCGGATCCTCACCGTGGGCCTGTGGCGGAAGTAGACGCTTTCAGGGTGGTGGTTAGGGTTTCGTGGAACTTTTGTCGACCTAGAGTGAACACTTTGGGCGGTGAGACCCAAAAGGTATTGCCAAAGGGGAGATGGGGCGTAATACTGAGATTGTTATCAGGCTTTTCCAGTGTTTCTTTGCCTTAGAAACCTGGGGGTCCTTTCCCTGAGCCCGGGATGTACCAGAGGGATCGAGCCATGCTCTCCCAACGGTCGCCCAAGAGGGATGCTTCCACAAAGGCCGGAGTGCGTCCTGCGTTTCGACCTTTCGATACGACGGTTGGAGTGCCCATGCCCTCTGACCGTCCCCCCATGCCTGCGGCATAGCTCTTCAGACAGCTAGGCCGCAGCTTCGACACGCGCCGGTCTGCCATTTGCATCGCAGGCTGGCCGCTTCGCGTCTTCGCAGCTTCCCCAGAGTCGGTACGCCATATTGACCCTGGTCGAGCTGCGCCCTTTTACACCCGCGTCTGTTCCGTGACCACGTCGTAGGGCAGCCGCGCCGCGTCTTCGTAGCTCTCCAGAACTCGCGTTGCGACGAAGAGACCCTGGCCGAGCTGCGTCTTTTCCACCCTGGCCCCTCTGCGTTCGATGCGCGGACCAGGCCGGGGACAAGTCACGCTGCGTTCACGTGAGGCATCCCACCGTGGGCGGAGTGTGTCCATCGTCAACCAACCCATAAGCCACGACCCGTGCTGTGGATGCCGGTGCGGGCAATACAGAAGGAGGTGCGAATGCACAGCAAGGAACAGTCCCCACGGGTCCTGGCCGCCGTCGCCGGGACCGCAAGAGCTATGCGGCGGCACAAGCGGAGGACGCTGGCGGCAGACGTGACGTTGCTCCTGGTAACGCCCCTGTTGACCGGTTCAGGCGTTGACGCCTTCACCGTCAACGCTCTGGCCCTTGGATGCGGGGCGCTGATGCTCCGGCGGTTCATGGGCGCAAGGAACAGGAAACAGGCGATACAAGCACTACGGCAATCGAAAGTAGAAAGGAGAACACGATGACAACGGCAGTGATGAACAACGGAACGATGGTAGTGGGTGAAAGGCCCAGGCGCAGTCTGGAGGAGCTGGTTGACCGGGTGATGGATGCCCTCTTTGCCAGCAACCGTGAGCAGTCAACGGCGCAGAGCGTGGCCAAGAGCGTCCACGACGCACGGCGGCTGCGGAAGGCGGGGAACCTCGACGGTGCGTTGACGCTCATAGCCGACCTGGACACCGCCACGGCGGATGCGCGCGAGGCGCGTTGGGCTTTCGCCGAGTGGCAGGACCTGGTGCGACGACGGTTCGGGCAAAGCGAGACCCTGGTGTACAGCCAGGGCGCCGGCAGAGCTGCGGCACTCGCTCCCCACGGCGACGGGACCGTGAAAGTCCTGGCCGTGCTGGGGATGGGGTGGCAGCCGGGCAAGGTGGTCTCCGCGAGGAGCCTGCGGGGCGTGAAGCCCCTGAAAGGAGGTGGGTCATGGTCGTAGCCAACAGACAGGTGGACCTGGAGGCGCTCAAGAGCCGCCATTCCCTGGCCGACGTGGTGGAGGCTGCGGGCGTGCAGCTGAGGGGAAGGGGCCGCGTCCGTCAGGGCGTCTGCCCCTTCCACCAGGAGTCGGAAGGCAGCTTTACGGTGTACGCCGACACGTCCAGGTTTTACTGCTTCGGCTGTGGAGTTGGTGGGGACGTGCTGGACTTTATCCAGCGGGCCGAGGGCCTCACCCTGCCCGAGGCGATACAGAGGCTGGGTGGTGGGACTGGGCTGGCTCCCAGCCCAGCCGTCCGGTCGAGGACGCAGGCCGCGCCACGGCGTACCGCTGCTCCCGTGGTGCCCGAGCGGGACCCGGCGGCGCTGTCGGCGGCAACCAGGTTCTACCTCCGGTCGATGCTCCAGAGCTCCGAGGCGCGTGAGTATCTGGGCTCCAGGGGCATCGGCTTCGATACCGCCTGCCGCCTGGGTCTTGGCTTCGCACCGGGGGACGGGCTGCGCCAGTACCTTGGCGCCGCCGGATTCGGCGGCGAGCGGATACGGGCCTCGGGCTTGTTCACCGAGCGGGGCGAGCGGTTCGCTGGGATGGTGGTGGTTCCCGACCTGGCCTCGGGACGTGTCCGCTGGCTTGTGGGCCGGGCCATTGACCCGGAGCGGACGCCGAGGTTCCAGGCGCTGCCCGGACCCAAGCCGGTGCTTGGACTTGGGCGGCTTGGGGCTGCGACGTCTTGGGTGGTCCTTACTGAAGGGGTGTTCGACTGGCTTGCCTTGACCCAGTGGGGTTTGCCAGCCGTCGCAGCCCTGGGCACCCAGGGCATGGAGCGGGTTGCTGCCAGCTTGCCTGGCTGCTCCCGCGTGTTCCTCGCCTTCGATGCCGACGACGCGGGCCGCGAGGCCGCCGAGCGGCTTGAGAGCTTGCTTGGACGGCGGGCCGTCGTCGGGTCCTTGCTTGACGGCGTGGCGGACGTGGCGGAGCTTGCCACGCATCCCCACGGGCGGGCGATCTTCCTGGGCTTGCTTGCCAGGGCGGCCCGCACCGCTAGGTAGCACAGGCCCCCTTCCACACGGGCTTCCCGCCCGCTCTTGTGCCCACGCCAGCCCACCGTCTTGCAGGCTCTGTGCCCTGCGCCATCAAAACCCCACAGCATTACCCAAGGAGGCGCTATGCCCAATGAATGACGGGGCTTGCCCCGCCTACGGGCTTCCCATCGGGGAACCCTGCACCGACTAGAGAAACAGCAGTCAGCACATCACAGACATCACAAAGGAGAAGCACAAATGACGAACGCAGCGACAAAGAACGGAAGCAACGGCGTCCACCCGGACGCTGCCATCACTCCGGAGCACGACCTGCTCTGGGACAGCCTGTCCCCAAGGGTGGTGAGCGAGCTGGAGAAGCCCCTCGACCCGAGCCTGGTCTCCCAGCGCAAGGGACGGGCCGGGCGCACATACCAGTACATCGAGGGCCACACCGTCATCGACCAGGCGAACCGTATCTTCGGGTTAGCGGGTTGGGGATATGAAGTGGTGGGCGACGTGACCCTGCGAGAGATCGAGCAGGTCGACCCCAAGACGGGCGAGATCAGCCGCATCCGCGCCTACAGCGCTCCCGTGCGGGTCACCGTCCCCGGCGCTCCGCCCCGCACGGACATCGGGTTCCACGCCGTGGCGGAGGAGACGGCGGAGGGTCACGACACAGCCTGCAAAGGGTCGGTTACCGACGGTCTCAAACGCGCCCTGCGCAGCTTCGGAGACCAGTTCGGGAATTGCCTCTATGGGGACCAGGCGGCCACCGGGCAACCGGCGAAGCAGGAAAGCGCAGCCGACTCCCTTGCTCCGTCGCTGCGGGCGACGCTGATCGACCTGGGGGCGATGCAGGGATTCGACGAGAAGCAGGTGCGGGCTGCGGTCAAGGGCAAGACGGGCAAGGACCTTGAGGCGGTATCGGCATCGGAGCTGACGCCGCTGGTGCAAGGGGCGACCCGGAAGCTCCAGCAGACGCGGGAAGCAGAGGCGGCGGAAGCGGCATGAGCCCAACGCGCCATAGCGAGCCCACGTAACGGGGCTGTCTCCACACCGGGGCAGCCCCGTTTTCATCTACAGGACAGAAAGGAGACGACATGAAAGTGAACACTATGTATACCCCGTGGGGACCTCCCCAGGACGTCGTAGCGCTGGCCGAGGGCGTGGTGCGGATTGAAACGGCCAGTCACGGCGGACTGAAGCTGAGCCGGGAGCGGTGGGACTCCCTTCCCCCTGCCGTCCAAGAGACGCTGCTGACCCCGGCCTACGCCGAAGAGGACTGCGAAGAGGTCATCGTCCAGACGCTGCTGGGCATCGGCGACAAGAGGGACCGGGAGTGTGCCCTCAAGGTCGCCAAATTCTTCGACCGCTACGCCCCAGCGCTTCCCTATCTCCTTGAGAAGGGGGAGGGGCCATGACCCCGGCGACACGGCCCAGGCCCCGGACGCTGCCAAGCAGCACCACCAAGCTCCATACCGAGCACGGCAACCTCTACATCACGGTTTCCCTGGACGAGGACGGTGAGCCCTTCGAGGTCTTTGGCTCTATCGGCAAGGCGGGATCGTTCACCTCCGGGGTGACGGAGTTGGCCTGCCGACTCATCTCCCTTCACCTGCGCCGTGGCACTCCCCTAGGGGAGAGTGCGCCGCGTCACGCGGCATAGGATACCCGACTCAGTCGGGAGGAACTCGGAGAAGGTTCCTGGGTCAACCGACCTACCTCGAAGCGAAAGCCTAGGGGGAAAGCAGCATGTCGGTAAAGCGGCTACAGCTCCAAAGCGTTGTAGGGCTGGTTCCGCAAGGCCCGCGCGATACGGTGAAGGCTGGATTGCTTGAACCCCAGTTCCCAGGTGGTGAAACGAGGGCACCCGCCGGTAGAACGCTTGTAACCCGGCGCCACCCATTGCACTGGCCCGATCTCTTGGCCAAGGCATCTCCGATGGGTGGGCAATGACCGATGAGGTCTATTCAAGGGGATGAACGGGGCACCTACAGTCGCGCTAGAACGTCCTATGTCAACGGAACGCGGGATTGCCTACGGGGGGAGACCCCTATGGCAACGGAGCCCTCGTAGTAGTCCGAGCCGGGGAAAGCCCGGCACATGGCGAAGGAGGGCAGGTGGTTTAGACGAATCAAACCAGAGAGGTACTCGTGATGAGAACTGCCGAAACTGTACTGAACGTCATACGCGAACGCGGAGAACGAGGATTGCCGCTGGAAGACATCTATCGGCAACTGTACAACCGGGAACTCTACCTGCGGGCCTACGGTCGTCTCTACTCAAACCAGGGAGCGATGACCAAGGGAACCACCGCAGAGACCGTGGACGGTATGTCACTGGCGAAAATCGACCGCATCATCGACGCCCTGCGTTTCGAGCGGTTCCGGTGGACGCCGGTGCGACGGGTCAATCTTCCCAAGCCTAATGGGGGAACCCGTCCCTTGGGCATACCGACGTGGACGGACAAGCTGCTGCAAGAGGTCATCCGGATGATTCTGGAAGCCTACTACGAGCCGCAGTTCTCCGACCGTTCCCACGGCTTTCGGCCCCGCCGGGGATGCCACACAGCCTTGAGCGAAGTGGCCCGCACCTGGACGGGAGTCCGCTGGTTTGTCGAGGGAGACATCAAAGGGTGCTTCGACAACATCGACCACGAGGTCTTGCTGTCGGTGCTCGGCGAAAAGCTCCACGACAACCGATTCCTACGCCTGCTCAAGTACCTACTGAAAGCGGGCTACATGGAGGACTGGAAGTATGGCCGCACGCTGAGCGGTACACCGCAAGGCGGCGTGGTCAGCCCCATCCTCGCCAACATCTACCTGGACCGGTTGGACCAGTTCGTCGAGACCGTGCTCATACCAGCCCACACCCAAGGCACAGCACGACGCCGCAACCCTGCGTACTACACGGTGGGTCACCAAGTTGCCAACCACCGGAAGAGAGGGCGTCACGAGCTGGCAGCGCAACTGCGCAAGCAGATGCAACAGTTGCCATCAACTGACCTCTACGACCCCGGATACCGGCGGCTGCGATACGTCCGCTACGCGGATGACTTCGTGCTGGGCTTCATCGGGCCAAAAGCTGAAGCCGAGCAGATAAAGGAGTCCTTGGAGACGTTCCTGCGCGACAAACTCAAGCTGGAGCTATCCAAGGAAAAGACTCTCATAACCCATGCCACCAGCCAGGCGGCCAAGTTCCTCGGTTATGAACTCGTAAGCCAACAGGCCGACGACAAGCACGACCGCAACGGGCGGCGCAAAGTCAACGGCATCATCGGATTGCGAGTTCCCGCCAAAGTCATCGAACAGCACTGCCGCGCCTACATGGGCAAAGGCAAACCAACCCACCGCTCCGAACTGCTAAACGAAGACGACTTCACCGTCGTGAGCAGGTATCAATCGGAGTACCGGGGTGTCATCCAGTACTACCTGCTGGCCCAGAACGTCTCCCATTTCGGGAAGCTGCATGGAGTCATGCGTGAGTCGCTGGTCAAAACCCTTGTGGCCAAGCACAAGACCCGACGCCGGAAACTGTTACCACGCTATAGGGGCACGGTGCAGACCGAACACGGGCCACGGGCTTGTCTCAGGGTTGTGGTTCAGCGGGGCGAAGGGAAACGTCCATTGGTGGCACAGTTCGGTGGCATACCCCTGAAGCGGAACAAGCAGGCTGTCCTCGCAGACCGAACGCCCACGCGGAACAGGACTGAACGCAACGAGCTGATCCAAAGGCTCTTAGCTGACAAATGCGAGATGTGCGGATCAACGGACAACATTGAAGTCCACCATGTCCGCGCGCTTCGCGACCTGAACGGCAACGGCCAAGGCGAGAAGCCCAAATGGGTACAGGTTATGGCGGCGCGGCGGCGCAAGACTCTCGTGGTCTGCCGTTCGTGTCACCTTGCCGCCCATGAGGGCAGTTGGAAACCGCGAAAGCAGACTTAACCACTGGAGAGCCGGATGCGGTGAAAGCCGCACGTCCGGTTCGGAGGGGGGCCGATGGAAAAGTGCTCCGGTAACACGGGGTAACTCGCCAGCGGCCTACCCTACTCGTGGAGCAGATTCAAGGCATTCAGGAAATGCAGCCCTTCGGTGCGCCAAGAAGCGCGTAGATTGAGAGTACCAGGTATGGAACCCGGCCAGGAGTGGGCCGGTGGCTAGGGAAGCAGGCACGGGGGCCAGAGGCAGAACCGTGTCTGAAGCCTTCCCGACAATGTGGCGGCGGCCACCCTACTACGCCGCGCGCTGCTAGCCAGAGTGCCGTTACGGTCACGAAAGAAACTGCCGACTGAAGCGTCGAAGCATTAACCACCCCCTCACGGTAGGGCGAGGGTGGAGTCGTCGGACCCCTGTATCGAATGGGCAGGGGCGCTTACCACTAGCAGGAGCGCCGCACTCCACGACAACCGGTTGCTCCCCGATGACGAGCGAGGCAACGAGCCAAGCCAGGCGTAGAGGCAGGGCCTAAGACGGCATGACGACGCAATCTGCGTGAACTTGGGAACCACGTTCGGCTCCCCGGTAAAGGAGCTACTCCAAAAGGGCTTGCAAGCCACGGTGACGTATTCACCATGCACCCGCTAGGGCTTCCTAGCATAGTGCTTGTATAGGTAACCGCCTACGATGCCCAGGAATAGGCCGACCACGGCTCCAACTACAAGGACGCTGAGGTAACTCGGGCCCGTAATAAGGAGCATCGGGTGAGCATTCCGCCTATCCCACCACAGGGTGAAGTAGGTGTGCCCGACCGCGATGAGTGGTCCGGCAATGACCCCGACAAGCACCGCGCCGAAAACCGGGTATTCCCTGAACCATCGGCAAAAGGCAGTCATACAAAGCATGGTGGCACACCCACACTTGCAGGTCAACAAGGAGCCAGAACCGGAATAGGCCAGCTTGTGGCCAATGCCGGACGTGGGGCAGAGCCCTCGTAGTAGTCCGAGGTCGGGAAAGCCGGCCACATGGCGAAGGAGGGCAGTTAGACGAGTGCAGAACACAAGCGAACTAAGCCAGAGGAGGGATGTATGAACCCGACAAAGATGGCAGAAAAGCAAAGGTTCTTGGCAAGGACGGCCAGTGAGCATCCAGACCACAGGTTCACCAACCTGTACGACCTGTTGCACTGGGACTACTGGATGCACATATCGGCTGAAAGGGTACTGGCACGACCGGGTAGCCAGACCGACGGCGTGGACGGCCAAACGCGGCTTGCGTTCAAGGAGGACTACGAGCGTCAAATGAAGATGCTCATCGACCAACTGAAGCGCAAGACGTACAAGCCGCAACCCGTCCGGCGAGTCTACATACCAAAGCTCGATGGCAAACAGCGCCCGCTGGGCATCCCCGCCCTGCGAGACCGCATCGTGCAGGAAGCACTTCGGGCCATCCTCGACCCGATTTACGAGTCAGATTTCTACCAACACTCTTACGGCTTCCGAAAAGGTCGTCGCACGATGGACGCCATCGGGAACCTGATGCCCCTGTTCTACGCCAACGCCAAATACTTCTACGTGATTGAAGGCGACCTCCAAAGCTACTTCGACACCGTCCACCATCGGACGCTCATGAAGCTGCTGCGGAGAAGGCTGAAGGATAGGGCGCTAATGGACTTGATCTGGAAGTTCCTGAAATCGGGCGTGATGGAAGGGGGCCTCTTCGCTCGCACCGACTCCGGTGTACCACAGGGAGGGGTTATCTCCCCGCTGCTCGCCAACGTCTACCTCAACGAGTTTGACCGGTGGGCAGCAGCACAGTGGGACCCAAACCCCACCGCTCGACAAAGGTGCCGAAAGGCGGGCCTCGGCAACCACAAGATGATGCGCTATGCGGACGACTTCGTGGTCGTCAGCAACGGCACCAAAGCGGAAGTCAAGGCCACGAAACAGGCCATACAGCAGTTTCTAGAGAACGAACTCCACCTGACGCTATCGGAAGAAAAGACAGTCATCACCCACGTCAACGACGGATTCGACTTCCTGGGTTTCCATATCCAGCGCAAGAAGGTCAACGGCAAGTGGGCGGTGCATCTTCGACCGACGGCCAAGGCAAAGGAGAGAGTGACGCGGAAGCTCAAAGACCTGACTTCCAGGAACTGGACTTGGCTGGACGAGTACACCCGACTGACGACCCTGAACGCTATCGTGCGGGGTTGGGCCGAATACTATCGGTACACGAGCTTCGTACGAGACATCGAGGACATCACGCGCTTCGCGTGGTTCCGTTACCTCTACTGGTTGCGGAAGAAGCACAAGGGAAGTCGCAAGGGACAACTCATGTGGGACAAGACCAGGAGGCTCCACGGCAGAACCCGTTGGCACGCAGAGGTGCGGGAAGGCGATAACAAGCTGGAAGCGTACCAATGGCTCCCAACCTCAAAGGAGCTTGCCCGGCAACGTTATCTGCGGAAGGGTTATGCGGAATACCCGCACCCCTACTTGTCAGGTACGGAGCTGTCAGCAAGTGCCCACCCCCAGGGAGAAGCCGGCCCAGACGAGCGTATCTACACGGCGACCATAAGGGCCAGCAACGGTAATCGCGGCGAACCCCTCGAAATCGTCGAAAGGAAACTCAGGGCAAAGGTGCGTGACGGCATGAAGTGTCAACAGTGTGGCACGCGGACAGGTTTGGATGTCCACCACACCAAGGGCATGAAGTCACACGCGCTCAGTAACCTGACAACGCTCTGCCGGACGTGCCATATAGCCACACACCGTTCAACCTAACTACAAACCGTCTAATGGAGAGCCGGATGCCTTGAAAGGGGCAAGTCCGGTTCGGTGAGAGGGATGGCGCAAACCAGCCGGAGTAATCCGGCCATCGGCGGCGCTGTCCCTACTCTATCCAATCAATTGTCGGATGGGTCGAGCATATGGGTGCTCGGTTTAGGAGACGCTATCGCCCACATCCTGCGGGGCTTCCTAAAGGCCAGGCAGGAGAGAGAGGAGAAGCAGAGAGGAGAGGAAGAAGGAACCGAAGCTAAGGCAGCCGCATGAGCTGCACAGACAACCGAGCGTTGCGCAAAGGCGGGGCTGTCTCTACGGGGGCGGCTCCGCTCTTCATATTCAGGAGCAAAGGAGAAGTGACCATGAGCCAGAACGAAGACCTGACCAACGACCGGTCGGAGGTCTATTCACGCCCCTCGGCCTACTTCGACGGAGACGGGGCGCTGGTGGTGCGGGCATCCGCCGCCAGGAGCTGCCGCAGAGCCCTGTGGTATGCCGCCACTGAACATCAGCCCACCAACCCTCCCAGCGGCGAGTCCCTGACCGTCATGGAGGCGGGGCAGGCCCTTGAGCAGGTGGTGCTGCGAGCGATGGAGCGGGCGAGCTGGGACGTGATCCCGGTGGACCCGAACAACCCCAGGGAGGTGACGGTCCAGATCACCCCGAACCTCCGCGTTACCGGACACCCCGACGCCACCGGCGTCCTGCCCTTCTTCGGAGGGCCGGAGGTGATCGTCGAGGTCAAGACCAGGGGGCCGGACGCCTACAAGCGGTGGCAAACCCTTGGCGCAGAGCGGAGTCACCCCGAATCGGTCGCCCAGGCCGCTCTCTACACCTATGGGCTATTCGGGGAGAAGCGCGATGTGGTGATAGCCACGATGGACACGGGCAGCCGAGCCTGGGATGCGGAGACGATTCCCGCCGAACGCGTGGAGGACGCGATGGAGGCCGTTACATTCCGGCTCGGCGAGCTTGCCGACCACTACGCCGCCCACGGACAGGACCCGGACGAGCTGCCGGGGCGGGACTTCCGCGCCGGTAACTGGCGGTGCCGGAGCTGCCCCTTCCTGGACACGTGCCAGCCCGGGGCAGCCGAGGAAGGAGGAGAAACAGACGAGTCACCGGACATAGAAGGAAGGGAGGTGAGCACCGAAGAGGTGCGGGCTGCGGTGCGGGCATATCTGGAAGCGCAGGAAGCCTTGAGGGAGCCGGAACAGGCCAAGCGCCGGGCGCTGGACACCCTCAAGGCGTGGATGCGGCAGCGGGGGATGACCAAAGCAAGCGTCGAGGGAAGGGCGGTGAGCCTGGTGCAGACCAGGCGTTTCTCCGTTGACTACCGCAAGCTGAACGCTCTGCTGGACCCGGACACCCGCGCCGACATCGTGACGGAGGCCGTGTCTCAGTACGTCCGGGTGAGCTAGACGCTCCGTAACGGGAGCGCCGGACCGGAGCTACCTCCCCTCCAGGTGGTGGACCCGCTTCATCCCAGGAATCGCATCCCTACAGGAAAAGGAGGACACATGAGCAGATTCGCGCCCAAGACCCTGCGGCGGATGCCGCCCACAACGCGGGAGATCGCAAGGCTCGCAAACGAGCTTGCCTCGGTCCAGACCCGGCTCGCCAACCGCGTAGAGCGCCTCACGAGCATGGAGATGATGGCGGGCGCCTCCCAGAGGGTGTTCTGCAACAACGGAGCTCACGCCAACGTGGTGAACGCCGCGCTGCACTACGTCCAGGCCCTCGACGACCCTGAGATGCACGGCAGCGTCAGAAGGGACGGGCTGAGCTGGCTCAGGAGCGCGGTAGGGCCCCCGGACTCCGACAACCTCTTCCCAGAGGCGGAGCCGGACACTCACGAGCCCGAAGACTCAGAGTTCAGCTAGACGCTCCGCAACGGGAGCGCATGGACAAGGCCGTTTCCCTCCGAAGGGAGCGGCGCTGCATTTCCATTCGAGTGCGGCAACGCCGCACTACTACACACACAAAGGAGAACTGAAATGGCACGCACAATCAACAAGGTAGAGCTACTGGGACGGGTGGGAGCAGACCCCGAAATGAAGTACACGCAAGGCGGCACCGCCATCACCCAGCTACGGCTGGCCACCGACCGACACCGCCAGAACGGAGAGACGAGCACGGACTGGCACAGTATCACCTGCTGGTCCGGCATGGCCGAAGCGGTGAACCAGTATGTCGCCAAAGGGGACAGGCTGTACGTCGCAGGCAAGCTGGTCCAGAACTCGTATGAAACCGAGGACGGCCAGCGCAGGCACCGCACCGAGATTCACGCCTCCGAGGTGGTATTCCTCGACTCCCGCAACGGGGGTAGCTCCGAGGAAGAGTCCGCAGTTGCCAGCGCCGAGGAGCCGGTGAAGGCCAAGTCACCCTTCTAGCCCAATCGTCATACGGCCGCCTGCCAGCAGGCGCAGCACGGGGCCGCTCCCATTTTCGGGGCGGCCCCGCTTCTCGTTTCAGACCATCCACATCTAGGGGAGGTTCCTATGACCAATGCACAGCACAACGACACACTGCTAGAGACCCTCCGGCGCAACGTCAGCATCCTGGGGGAGCTGGCCGTACGCTACGGGGTGGAGACCCATCCACCGCGCCCCGCCGACCCTCCGGCGGTCTATTCGCCCGAGGCGGTGCTGCTGCTGCTAGCCCCGGAGATGGCCCACCTCGCCCAGGAGCAGTTCCGGGTCCTCCTGCTGGACACAAAGACCCGGATCGTGGGTCAGCGGGTGATCTACCAGGGGGACGTGAGCTCCATCACCGTCAGACCGGCAGAGGTGTTCCGGCCCGCTGTCATGGAGGCGGTGCCCAAGATCATCGTGATCCACAACCATCCCTCGAACGACCCCGAACCGAGCCCGGCTGACGTGGCCCTGACCAAGAAGCTGATCGAGGCGGGCAAGCTCCTGGAGATCGCCCTGCTGGACCACCTGGTCATCGGCGGGGACAAGGCGGTCAGCCTCAAGGAGCGCGGCCTCATCACCGCCCTCTAATCCTATAGGAAAACCCAGGCAGCCCAGCAACGACCCTTACCGGCCCCCACGGAGTCACCACACCTCCGCGCATCAGCATTCCAATTACCGAAAGGAGACATACCCATGCTTGCAACCGAACACACCCTCGACCCCGAAGCCCTGTACACCATCAACGCCGGGGGTTTCTCGGCCACCGCCGACGCCTTCGCCCGCGACGAGGCGACCGACGGCCTCTGGTTCGTCTCGATGGTGGGCTCCCAGACGGCGCTCAAGGCGATCTGGGCCTCCCTGCTCAAGCAACCGCCCGACGTCGCCCACCTCATCCAGGGCGCGGATGGGATGGCGCTCAGCGGTGGCTATGAGCGCTGCGGCATCCCCTACGGGACCGTCGGCAGTGCGCCGCGTCACGCGGCATAGGATACCTAGCTCAGCTAGGAAGAACTCGGAGAAAGTTCTTGGGTCAACCGACCTACCTCAAAGCGAAAGCCTAGGGGGACAACAGCATGTCGGTAAAGCGGCTACAGCCTGAAAGCGTTGTAGGGCTGGTTCCGCAAGACCCGCGCGATACGGTGAAAGCTTGATTGCCTGAACCCCAGTCCCCAAGTGGTGTTTCGTCCCACCCGCCGGTAGAACGCTTGCAACCCGGCGTCACTCATTGCTTTGGTTCCGTGCCGAGACCAGAGCAACTCCGATGAGTGAACGAGGGCCTCTATAGGTCTTTTCAAGGGACAAACGGGGCACCTAAGTCGCGCTAGAACGTCCTATGTCAACGGAACGCGGGATGGCCTACGGGGGGAGACCCCTATGGTCACGGAGCCCTCGTAGTAGTCCGAGCCGGGGAAAGCCCGGCACATGGCGAAGGAGGGCAGGTGTCAACGACGGAATACGACAGGGAGGTATGCACAATGCAACACGCCGAAACTGTACTGAACGTCATACGCGAACGCGGAGAACGAGGATTGCCGCTGGAGAACATCTATCGGCTGCTTTACAACCGGAACTTGTACCTGCGGGCCTACGGCCGTATCTACTCAAACCAGGGAGCTACGACCAAAGGAACCACCGCAGAGACCGTGGACGGCATGTCACTGGCGAAAATCGACCGCATCATCGACGAGCTTCGTTACGAGCGGTTCCGATGGACGCCGGTTAGACGGGTCAACCTTCCCAAGTCAAATGGGGGAACCCGTCCTCTGGGCCTACCAACGTGGACGGACAAGCTGCTGCAAGAGGTCATCCGGATGATTCTGGACGCCTACTACGAGCCGCAGTTTTCCGACCGCTCCCACGGCTTTCGGCCCGGTCGAGGTTGCCACACCGCTCTAAGCAACGTGGTTGACTATTGGACCGGTGTCCGCTGGTTCGTCGAGGGAGACATCCAAGGGTGCTTTGACAACATCGACCATGATGTCCTGTTGTCGGTGCTCGGCGAGAAGCTCCACGACAACCGCTTCCTACGCCTGCTCAAGTATCTACTGACAGCAGGCTACATAGAGGACTGGAAGTATGGCCGCACACTGAGCGGGACACCGCAAGGCGGCGTGGTCAGCCCCATCCTCGCCAACATCTACCTAGACCGGTTGGACAAGTTTGTCGAGAACGTGCTCATACCAGCCCACACCCGCGGCACAGCCCGCCAGAAAAACCCTGCGTGGACACGACTGAAAAACCGTGCGGCCTACTACCGGAAGAAGGGCGACTTCACACTGGCAACGCAACTGCGCAAGCAGATGCAACACCTGCCATCCGTAGACCCCCTCGACCCCGACTATCGCCGGTTACGGTACGTTCGATACGCAGACGACTTCGTGCTGGGCTTCAGCGGGCCAAAGGCCGACGCCGAGCAGATACGGGAGTCCCTGGGAACGTTCCTGCGCGATTCACTCAAGCTGGAGCTATCCAAGGAAAAGACTCTCATTACCCACGCCACCAGCCAGGCGGCGAGGTTCCTCGGTTACGAACTCGTGAATCAACACGCCAACGACCAACTCGACTCCAATGGGAAGCGAAAAGTCAATGGCCGAATTGGTCTGCGAGTTCCCGCCAAAGTCATCGAACAACACTGCCACGCCTACATGAGCAACGGCAAGCCGGTGCGTCGCACAGGTTTCCACAATGACGAGGATTACACCATCGTCAGCCGGTACCAAGCGGAGTTCCGGGGCATCGTTCAGTACTACCTCTTGGCCTACAACGTCTCCCACTTCGGGCGATTGCAATGGGTCATGGGGAAATCGCTGGCTCAGACCTTAGCCAACAAGCACAAGACCACATCCGCGAAAATCTTCCGGCGCTACAAGAGCACCGTGCAGACCGCGCATGGGGAAAGGGCTTGCCTTAAGGTCGTAAAACAGCAGGGCGAAGGGAAACGCCCACTGGTGGCACGGTTCGGTGGCATACCCCTGAAGCGGAACAGGCAGGCAGTTCTTGTAGACCAGCAGCCTCAGCGGTACAGGACTGAGCGCAACGAGCTTATCAAACGGCTCCTAGCGGACGAATGCGAGATGTGCGGCTCAACGGTGGATATAGAAGTTCACCACATCCGCGCACTTCGCGACCTGAACGTGAAAGGCCGACGGGAAAAGCCAAAGTGGGTACAGGTCATGGCGGCGCGACGGCGCAAGACCCTTGTGGTCTGCCGGACGTGTCACCTGAACGCCCACGACGGCAGTTGGAACCCGCGCAAGCAACAGTAGGTAGTGTCACGACTCGGACGAATGCGGCCCCCGCTACGTCCTACCCCCGCAGGTAACACACACGGCAAAGATACGCTCAGTAGCGCCGTACTCTGGTATGATGCCAGCTAATCCCTGCATGGGGAGGATGTCGCATGACTTCTGAATCCGAGCATACGAATAGGTAACGCACCCTCCCCCATCCAGCCTCAATCGTGCGGAAAGGAGCAGTACGATGACGGCAAAGAGAACGGCTCTTTGGGGCGGATTGACCGCCCTGATGGTCATAGGAATAGCCCTGTCCTTGATGTTCCTATTCTTGGACAATCCCAATCAGGAACAGGATGACCTACTCACGGCCGAGCAGGCAAAAACGGAGGGTTTAGTTCAGGCCAGGACCGCTGGTCTGGTAGGCGAGCCAACGAGCACGTTTACCAAGCTGATGAACCTGGCAGAGTATATCAAGACCTCCAGCAAAGGAACGGGGCAGTTGGGCTCCGACGCGGACGCCGTCGGTTTGCACCCAGACAAACCGGTCTGGGTGGTTACATTCCAAGGCCACGTGCAGTTGACCCTGCCCAGTTCTGGCGGCAAAACGTTCGATAATATCACGTTGGCATTGGACGCCCGTACCGGGGAAGTCATCGGAACCAATGCATACGTCGACGGCGACCCAAATCCGTTTACGTACTCCCCAGACTGACCGCGTTCACGACCCTAGCGGCACACGGCCCAAGGACGAACAGGCCTCCCAGCCTCGCCGTCCTACGCCGCCAACACCGACCTACGCACCACGCCCCCAGCGTGGTGCTTGCTTTTACTGACACTACCCACACTGACACTGGAGAGCCGGATGCGGTGAAAGCCGCACGTCCGGTTCGGAGGGGGGCCGACGGAAAAGTGCTCCGATAACACGGGGTAACTCGCCGGCGGCCTACCCTACGCGCCGAGGCCGCTCAGACGGCTCAGGTGCTCTGTTACCAGAGGAGCCGCGCCACCGGAGAGGTGGTGGGTATCAAGTCAGATAACCGGCTCGCTGCCTGAAGGCGGCGGCCAATGAGAGGAGATAAGCCATGACCACGAACCAGACCATCTACTTCACCTGCCCCCACTGCGAGGAGCGGTTCGCCCAGATAGAGGAGCCGGACAGGGATGTCCATACAGGAGAGATCTACCACTGCAACTCCTGCGGCGTGCAGGTGATATTCCAGGCCCTGTCCGCCGAGGACTACGTCCCGCCACCCAGGGCGAGGCGGGACTGCTACTTCTGCAGCCCCGAATCCTGCAAGTTCGGCCCATCAACATCGACCGACCATGAGGAAGGAGAGACATCATGAGACTGGCAGCACAGGCCAAAGGGGGGTTTTACCCGACGCCGGAGAAGGTGGTGGACTTCATCGCCACGCTGATACGGGCGCCTGCGGGCTACTACTACCGCAACCGGGAGGTGGTCCGCATCCTCGACCCCTGCTGCGGAGCCGGGGGGGCGGTGGCCCAGCTGGGAGAGCGGCTTACCCAGGACAACACCATGCCCATAGAGACCTACGGGGTGGAGCTGCATACCGACCGGGCTGAGGAGGCCGCATCCCGGCTGCACCGCACCCTGGCCGCAGACCTGTTCCAGACCTCCATAGGCAACCAGGCGTTCGGCATCTGCCTGCTCAACCCGCCATACGACCATGACCCGGAAAGCAAGCGGACGGAGCACGCATTCCTGACCCACTCGACCCGCTACCTGAACGACGGCGGGCTCCTGGTGTTCATCGTGCCCCGCCAGCGCCTCGCGGTCTCGGCCAAGTACCTCGCCTCCTATTACTATAGATTGAGGTGCTGGGCCTTCCCACACCCCGAAAGAGAAGCCTTCGACCAGGTTGTGGTCATGGGCTACCGGATGGCGGAGCCCCGTCTGGACGAGGAGGCGCAGAGACAGGTGCTGGCCTGGGCCGAGGGAGAGCCGGAGCCTCTGTGCTCCCAAGGCTACCCCATCTACACCGCCATCACCTCGGATGCGGGGGACATCCTGTTCGCCACCCGCACCGTCGACCCGGTAGCGGCGGCTCAGGAGGCCCGGCGCTCCGGCCTGTGGGCCAGCGCCGAAGTAACGGATACCCTCTGGCCCAGCAAGGACCAGAGGACCCGCCCCCTGATGCCCCTGAGGAGGGGCCACATGGCCATGCTCATCGCCGCCGGGTTCCTGGACAACCTCCAGCTCGAAGCGGACGGTCGGCGCATTCTGGTCAAGGGGAAGACCACCAAGGAGCTGGTGCTGGTCGAGGAGACCCCGGACAAGGAGACCTATAGGGAGAGGCTCCGCACCACCGTCGTCGCTCTGGACCTCGGGGACGGCGTAATCACCGACATCGCCGCATAGACGACTCTACCCCAGAGCCGCATCACGAGGCCCCGCTGGTTCTTTCCAGGACCACGGGGCCTCGCCCTTTATCAGGACCGAAGCAGCCAGAAGCGATACCTCTATAGAAGGAAGGAGACAGACCAATGGACCTCGCCCAGTTCATCGACAAGTACCGAGATGCAATAGCCCAACGGGTGGTGGAGTCCTACCCGCCCCTCTACCGGCCCTCCCAGAACGGCCACGGCCTGCCCCAACTGCTCCGCTCCCCCCTGGGAGCCCAGGCCGACGCCATACGGGGCGTGACCCTCTCCCTGAAAGCCCACCAGGGCACCAACCTCGTGGGGGAGATGGGCACCGGCAAGACCTTCAGTGCGCCGCGTAACGCGGCATAGGATACCCGGCTTAGTCGGGAAGAACTCGGAGAAAGTTCTTGGGCCAACCGACCCACCTTGAAGCGAAAGCCGATGGGGACAACAGCATGTCGGTAAAGCGGCTACAGCCTGAAAGCGTTGTAAGGCTGGTTCCGCAAGGCCCGCGCGATACGGTGAAAGCTTGATTGCCTGAACCCCAGTTCCCAGTTGGTGTTCTTGCCACCCGTCGGTAGAACGCTTGTAACCCGACGCCGCTCATTGCACTGGTCTGATGAATGGAACAATGCAACTCCGATGAGTGGACGATGACCAGTGTGGTCATTCAAGGGAACGAACGGGGCACCTACAGTCGCGCTAGAACGTCCTATGTCAACGGAACGCGGGATGGCCTACGGGGGGAGACCCCTATGGTCACGGAGTCCTCGTAGTAGTCCGAGCCGGGGAAAGCCCGGCACATGGCGAAGGAGGACAGGTGTCAACGACGAACAACCACAGAGAGGTATGCATAATGCAAGAAGCCGAAACTGTACTGAACGTCATACGCGAACGCGGAGAACGAGGATTGCCGCTGGAGAACATCTATCGGCTGCTTTACAACCGGAACCTTTACCTGCGGGCCTACGGGCGTATCTACTCAAACCAGGGAGCTACGACCAAGGGAACTACCGCAGAGACCGTGGACGGTATGTCACTGGCGAAAATCGACCGCATCATCGAAGCCTTGCGCTACGAGCGGTTCCGGTGGACGCCGGTCAGACGGGTCAACATTCCCAAACCTAATGGGGGAACCCGTCCTTTGGGCATTCCGACGTGGACGGACAAGTTGCTGCAAGAGGTCATCCGGATGATCCTGGAAGCCTACTACGAGCCGCAGTTTTCCGACCGCTCCCACGGCTTTCGGCCCAACCGGGGGTGCCACACCGCCTTGAGCAACGTGACCACCCACTGGACTGGTGTCCGCTGGTTCGTCGAGGGCGACATCAAAGGGTGCTTTGACAACATCGACCACGATGTCCTGTTGTCGGTACTCGACGAGAAGCTCCACGACAACCGATTCCTACGCTTGCTGAGGTACCTACTGAAAGCGGGCTACGTTGAGGATTGGAAGTATGGCCGCACGCTGAGCGGGACACCGCAAGGCGGCATCGTCAGTCCCATCCTCGCCAACATCTACCTAGACCGGTTGGACAAGTTTGTCGAGAACGTGCTGATACCAGCCCACACCCGTGGCTCAGACCGGAGAGACAACCGCGAGTACACACGTTTGCTGAACCAAGCGGCCCGCCAGCGGAAGCGTGGGAACCACGCCGAGGCACTGCAACTGCGCAAGCAAATGCAGCAACTGCCGTCACGTGACCCCCACGACCCCGGCTACCGCCGGTTACGGTACGTGCGCTACGCGGACGACTTCGTGCTGGGCTTCATCGGGCCAAAGGTCGAAGCCCAACAGGTGAAGGAGTCCCTGGAGACGTTCCTGCGCGACTCGCTCAAGCTGGAGCTATCCAGGGAGAAAACTCTCATAACCCACGCCACCAGCCAGGCGGCGCGGTTCCTCGGCTATGAATTCGTGAACCAACAGGCCAACGACCAGTTCGACCGCAACGGTCGGCGCAGGGTCAATGGCCAAATCGGATTGCGGGTTCCCGCCGACGTCATCGAACAACACTGCCAAGCCTACATGCGCAAAGGCAAACCGGCACACCGCAATTACCTGCTTCACGACGAGGATTACTCCATCGTGGCACAGTACCAGTCGGAGTTCCGGGGCGTCGTCAACTACTACCTTCTGGCCTACAACGTCTCCCATTTCGGGCGACTGCAATCGGTCATGGAGATGTCGCTGGCACGGACCCTTGCGGCAAAGCACAAGTCCACCGCACGGAAGATGCGACGCCAGTACAAGAGCGTCGTGGAAACCGAGCACGGGCCGCGTGTCTGTCTCAAGGTCGTCAAGCACCGGGACAACGGCAAGCCACCTCGCGTGGCATATTTCGGTGGCATCCCCCTGAAACGGCAACGGCAGGCCGTCCTAGTAGACCAACAGCCTCAACGGTACCGGAGCGGCCGCAACGAGCTTATCAAACGGCTCGAAGCGGACGAATGCGAGATGTGCGGGTCAACGGTGGACATCCAAGTCCACCACGTCCGTGCACTTCGCGACCTGAACGTGAAAGGCCAACGGGAAAAGCCCAAGTGGGTACAAATCATGGCGGCGCGGAAACGCAAGACCCTCGTGGTTTGCCGGACGTGTCACCTGAACGCCCACGACGGCAGTTGGAAACCGCGCAAGCAACAGTAGGTAGTGTCAGCCCCACCATTGAATACGGCCCCAATAACAGCCTCCTCCCCCAGCATGGTACACTCAGAGAACAGCCATTGCCGGGGTTTGGGCCTATGCCCGCTGGAGGTAATCGGGTAGATGTTACACCGGGTAAAGGTGTATCCCGCCAAACGCCAATTCCTAGCAACGCTCGGCCTATCCTTGGTCACGAGCGTCGGCTTCGTCCTGGCCTTCACTGTACTCGATAGACCAGACGACCCCTGGCGTGCCATGGTGGTAGGAGGAACCGCGCTAGTGGTCCCTCCTTTCCTCGCTGGCTGGCTATCACCCCACCCCAGTTACGTAGCGTTCTTCCCCGCCAGTATGCTGGTCGGACTCTCCGTCGAAACGGCCATCTACGGCCAAGCGTCGTATGATTCCGAACCACTCTTTTTCGTCCCCTTGCTCACCATCCTCTACGGTGGCTTGGCGACAGCAACGTTCTTTGGTGGATGGATGGCTCATAGCGTCCTCTCCCATCTAAAAGAGCGCAGGTAAATGGGCTTACAACCCGTAGGCTCATACTGCCAACCACGTGGTGCCCTTCGGCACCACGCCTAGCCAACGACACTACCCACATCGACACTGGAGAGCCGGATGCGGTGAAAGCCGCACGTCCGGTTCGGAAGGGGGCCGACGGAAAAGTGCTCCGCTAACACGGAGTAACTCGCCGGCGGCCTACCTTACTCGGTGCCAGCGCCGCATACACGGCGGGTTTCCAGCGGGTGCTCGTCCTCACACCCCCGCACCTGACCCGGAAGTGGAAGCGTGAGGTGGAGCAGACGGTGCCCAAGGCCCGCGCCGCCATCGTCGCCTCCATCACCGACTTGGAGAAGCTGCGCCTCTCCACCGGCCCAGGCCCCCTCTTCGCCATCATGTCAAGGGAACGGGCGAAGCTCTCCTATCGCTGGCAGGCGGCATATACCGAGCGGTGGGCCACATCCAGGGGCGGGCTCATCCGGGACGAGGAGACGGGGGAGCCCTTCCGGGTCCCCTGCTGCTCCGTCTGCGCCAGCCAGATCGTGGACAAGGACGGTGTGCCGCTCACCGCCGAGGAGATGGGGCGCAAGCGCCGTACCTGCGCCCACTGCGGCTCCGCCCTGTGGCAGGCCGACCCCAGGGGGCCGAAACGATATCCACTCGCGGACTACATCAAGAAGCGGATGAAGGGGTTCTTCGAGCTGCTCGTAACAGACGAGGTGCACGAATACAAAGGAAGAGGCTCCGCCCAGGGCATCGCAGCGGGCGTCCTCGCCGACTCCTGCGGCCGCTCCCTCACCCTGACAGGAACTTTGACAGGTGGCTATTCGAGCACTTTGTTCCACCTGCTGTACCGGTTCAGCCCGGCCATCAGGACGGAGTTCGGGCGCTCCGAGGAGGGAAGGTGGATACAACGGTACGGCTTCGAGGAGCACACCATCGGCAAGGACGACGACGAGTCGGTGGAGGATGGACGGTTCAGCCGGCGCAGGCGCTACCGCAAGGTGGTGCGGGAGCGGCCGGGGCTCGCACCAGCCGCGTTGTTCCACCTCATCGGCAACTCGGTGTTCCTCCGGCTCTCCGACGTGGCGTCGGGGCTGCCCTCCTACGAGGAGCAGATTCTCCTCTCGTCGATGGACTCCGAGCCCGACAGCTACGGGTACACCCAGAAGGGAGCCTACGGCACGCTGTACGACAAGCTGCGGGCCGCCCTCGCCGATGCGCTGGCCAAGGGGTCACGGAAGCTCCTGTCCACCTACCTTCAATCGCTGCTGGCCTATCCCGACGGCTGTACACGGGGTGAGACGGTCTTCGACCCGGACTCCCAGGACGTCATCGTCCAGGTGCCGCCGCTCTCCGAGGAGAAGCTGTACCCAAAGGAGAAGGCCCTGCTGGACCTGGTGGCGGCGGAGAGGCTTGAGGGCCGGAGGGTGCTGGTCTACGTCACCCATACCGGGACGCGGGACATCACGGGCAGGATCAAGGACATCCTCACCCGCCACGGATTCAGGACCTCGGTGCTGAAGGCCGATACCGTGCCTCCCGACCGGAGGGAGGCGTGGATGGAGCAGCGGGTCAAGGAGGGAGTGGACGTGGTGGTCTGCCACCCCAGGCTGGTGCAGACCGGGCTGGACCTGATCGATTTCCCGACCCTGGTCTGGTTCGAGACGGATTACAGCGTCTACACCATGCGGCAGGCGTCGCGCCGCTCCTGGCGCATCGGCCAGACCCGGCCCGTCAAGGTCGTGTTCATGGCCTACCGGGGCACCCTCCAGGCTGACGCGCTCAAATTGGTGGCCCAGAAGCTGCAAAGCTCCCTGGCGGTGGAGGGTGAGCTGCCCGAGGACGGACTGGCGGCCTACGGCGACGACGGCGACGACATCATGCTGGCGTTGGCAAGGAAGATCGTGAACGGAGAGGAGGAAGAGGAAGGAGAGTCGGTGGAGGATGCCTTCGCCCAGGCGCGAAACGCCGAGGCCGTCTCCGAGGAGCTGCTGGTGGACGAGGAGTGGCACGCGGTGGAGGTGGAACCTGAGACGGTCGAGGTGCATCGGAACGGCAACGGGATCGTCGTCGAGACTGCGGCGGCTAACGGTCATGCTGACGTGGTGGAAGAGACCCAACAGTCGATGTTCTCCTGGGCCGAGTTCATGGCCGAGGAGCCGCCAAAACTGTCCAGGAAGAGCGGGAAGCCGAAGCCCGCGACCCTCTCGATGTTCGAGTGGGCGCTGAGCCTGGAGGAGGAAAAGGAGGCTCAAACGGTGTCCTGAAGGGGGCGCCGCAACTGGCGACGAAGCTAAGACCAAAGCGACCAAAAGGAGATGAACCAATGACAAGGATTTTCGTATACGACGACAGAGAGTTCCCCGACCCAGACCCCCAGATGAGCGTCGACCAGGTGAAGAGCACTTTGAGCGATTTCTACGGAGAGATCGCCAACGCCTCTGTGAAAGAGACGACCAGAGGCGACGACGCCATCTACGAGTTCCAGCGGCGGGTGGGCACCAAGGGCTCACCCGCTCTTGGACGTAAGGAGGGAGCATGATGGACAGCAAGACCCTTGCGAGTCTGCTGGCGGCGGTGCCGTCGGCGGACCTGAGACTCATCGAGCTTACGGCGGAGCTCACACGGCCCGACGGCTCCCTCGACCAGGAGGAGGCGGCCTCCCGGAGCACCGAGCTGGAGCTGGCCTGCGCCCAGGCACAGGACTACGCGGCGGCCACCGTCCGCCTGGCCAAGGTGCTGCGGTGGCAGTTGCAGCCCCGCCGCGCCTGAGCGAACTTGCCGACCTGCTCCTGCGGTGTCCGCCGTCGCTGCGGGAGCTGGTCACGCTGATCGGCTACTCTGACGACTACCAATGGTTCGCAGGGCTGGTGCGCCGCCTCTTTCCAGATGAGGCGGAGGCGGCGCTTTCGGCTCCCGACGTACGCAACAGGGTGGAGCGATTCGCCCGGCTCTTCGAGGAGCGCCACTTCCCCCTCTATGCGCCGTACTTCGACTTCTACCTAGACGAGGGAGATGAGCCTCCCTTCACCGTACTCCGGAGGGGCATCCCCTACGATCTACAGGGCATCGGCTACGAGGGCCTGCACGAGATGTGGGGCGGCTACCGCGATGGGCTCTCGGCCCTGGCCCTCTTGGTCAAGCCCCCCGAGTCCTTCTACACGGAGTCCGACGAGATCAGGGTGGCCTGGCTGGAGTCGGCCTCTGCCCAGATCCCGCAGCACACGCTGCTCAGGATACCCGAAGGCGGTATACCCCAAGACGACCTCACCGAGGCGGTCAAGGGGACCAGGTTCGAGGGGGCGTCCCACGCCGCCTCCTGGGTCTGGGCCGAAACGGGCAACTTCTTTCTAGACAGCTGTTACGACGATGGAATGTACGACGGCTTCGCCGACCCCTGGGAGGACGAAGTCATCGACCAGGCCACCGAGGAGTGGCGAAAGGCCAGCGCTGTCATCGAATCGGTGAACAGGTTGGCCGAATGGTTGGAGGGAGACCTGCCCGCACGCTTCGCCGAGATGCTGGACTTCATCCTGGAACGCCTCGGCAACTCAAACCCAACTACGGAGGAAAGCGACCATGAGTGAAGACACCAACGTTACTGGATGGTCCCTGCCGGGCCAGATGGACGTGCCCAGGGACGAGCTCAAGATACAGATGGAGGTCTACGTCGAGACGATCCTCCTGCGCGGCTTCGAGGGCGGGGCCAACTGGGTCAGGACCGTCTCGGCGGACGGCATCGCCAACGCCCTTACCCAGCACCTGGGGTTCTCCTCGGGGCTTCTGCCGAAGGAGGCCCTCTGGTGGAGCCAGGGCGAAACGGCGCAGGTGGTCGCCCTGTGGCGGCCGCCGAAGGTGTGGCCGGTGGCCCTGCAACGGGAGGCGTTCAAGCCGCCCGTCCGTTTTCGGATTCCCATGCCCGGCCTGCTCTTCGTCTGCTCGCCGGGCCGGGCGCCCTGGGTCTACGCCGCCAAGAGCCGGCCCACCGGAGCAGAGCAGCAGCTCTACCGGGCTCCGGCCTTCAACGTCTTCGGCGACGGGCGGGTCTGTCCCGGCAGCCACACGTTCCCCGAAGAGGTCGGGATGATACCCGACTCCTTCTTCCAGTCCTTCTTCTCGATGACGGGGGACACCCGGGACCGCTCCAAGAAACACCCCGACAACCTGCACGCACTATGGGAGGAGCTCGATGGAAAGAGGAAGTACCCGCTCAAGGACCTGGTTCCCCAATGCACGGTGGCCCAGGCTATGGCGGTCTCCGAAGGGCGAAGGGGATAACGCTAACGCAAGAACGAGCCCGGTGGGATACCTCATCAACCACCCCGCCGGGCTCACCGGCGGCCAGGGGATCGGCTACGACTACGTGCTGGGCGCAGGCGGTCTCTACGTCCAGTCCCGGAGTGCCCACCTGGTGGCCCGCGTCCTGGTCGGTCCCGCTACAGTGCGCGGGCTCGCTCCAGTCTCGGAGAAGCTGACACTGCCCCACGGTCCCATCCCGGTATACCTGTTCGAGGTGGGGCTGCGCTGGTTCCAGGAGACCCCAAGCACCGAGCGGTTCTTCGCGGTGCGATGGGACGGGGGCGCCTACCGTCCGGTGGTGCCGCAGCAGGAGGGCACCGCCTCATCCCTCACCTACCGGCCCCCTGCCGGTGTGGTGGCCGAGTTCCACTCCCACGGAAAGGGACGGGCCTTCTTCTCGAAGACCGACCATAGAGATGAACAGGGCTTCCGGATCTACGGGGTCGTGGGACGCCTGGACACCCCTCTGCCGGAGCTGAGCCTCCGGGTGGGGGTCTACGGCCACTTCGCCCCGCTCTGCTGGTCCCAGGTCTTTGGCGGCCTCGCGCCCGACGTCGAGCTGTTCACTACGACGCCTGACCACGATAAAGCTACATCTACATATAAGGAGGTGGATTAGCCATGCGCTACTACCTGGACAACGCATTCCTGCAGGACAACCCCTGGATCACCGTGGTCGGCTGCGGCGGCACCGGGGGATACGTGGCCGAGGGCCTCTGCCGTCTCTTTACCGGGCGGGAGGCCACCATCGTCCTGGTCGACCACGACCGGGTGGAGCCTCACAACCTGCTGCGCCAGAACTTCTACCCCGAGGATGTGGGCCACTTCAAAAGCCAGGCCCTCGCCGACCGGCTGGCGCGGGCTTACGGTCGGCCCATCGGCTACTCAGTCCATGCCTTCCGCGAGGGCGATTCCGGTTCCTACGGCCACCGCTACGCCGGTCTTCCCCGCTACGGCAACTGCCTGCTCATCGGCTGCACCGACAACGCCGCCGCACGCAGGGCTATGGCAGCGTGCTTGCGGGGCGGGCGGCAACAGTGGCTCATCGACGCGGGCAACGACGCCAACTGGGGACAGGTGCTCGTCGGCAACGTGGCCGACCCGCAGTACCGGTACGAATCGGCCCTCGACGGCGAGACCTGCTACCTGCTGCCCGCGCCAACGCTCCAGCGGCCGGACCTGTTGACCACCGTGCCGGACACCGCTCCGGACGTGGACTGCGCGGCGGCCCTCGACCTCACCGACCAGGACCCCACCATCAACCAGATGATGGCCTCGCTTGTGCTCATGGTCGTGCGCCGCATGGTGGCGGGCACGTGCCCCTTCATGGGGCTCTACCTGGACATGGAGCAGGGCACGGTCACCCCGACCTATGTGACCCAGGAGGGGGTGAAGCGGGTGATGAAGTCGAACCGACGGCGGAGGATAGTTTGACGCCCTGGACGGCAGGATGGCGCCCTAATGATTGGCGCTCACGACTTACCCAGAGAACTAACAAGGAGAGAAACCATGTTTGACGAAAAAGGAAGAGCCATGACCGCCACAACCTGGCAGGACAACCACAGTGGATACCGCAGACACAAGCTCATGACCAAGGAGCTCGGAAACAAGATTCCCAAGATCGGAGCGAACGAGGATGTCGACGACTACGACGACGTCCTCGCCCGCGCCAAGCTGTTTTGCCCCTACACCGGCTGGCGCTGGTATATCACCGAGTGGGACCCGGAGACCGGCACATGCTTCGGCCTCGTCGAAGGGTTTGAAGTGGAGTTGGGCTACTTTGACCTCACCGAGCTGGCGGAGTCAACCGTGCTCGGCAACGTTCCCGCCGTGGAGCGCGACCTGTACTGGGAGCCGAAGACCATCGGCGAGATCAGAAAACAGTCGAGATGAGACTCGCAGCACAGCAAGACGCTCATGGACGCGACCAGAGGGGGAACGAAGAACCAACGAAAGGAGAGGAGAGATCATGCCTAACGAGAACGATACGGAAGCAACGCGGGAGGATGCCCTGAACACTTACGAAAGTCTCTTCGGCGATACGTCAGCCGACCAGACTGTCACGGTTGCCAACGAAGAAGCCGACAAGAACGAGACCGAACAGGCCCAGCAAGATTCGGAGATCGGTGAGGACCAGACCGGCGGAGACGAGACCGCTCCGCCAGAGGACCTGAAGGTGGTCGTGTCGATCAAGGACGGCAGGGCCACCATAGGGGTGCAACGACCCTCGTCGGACCCCCACATCGAGCCGGTGGATGGCCTGGACCTATCCGGGCTGACACAGGAGGTCTTGGCGGTAGTTGAAAGGGCGAGAGCCAAGTGGGAAGACGAACCCAAGTATCCCGCTCACGAGCGACCCGCTGCCTCGACTCGCCGTCGGCCCCGGCGTGAGCAGGGGTCGGCGCAGGATTCAACAGCGGAGGAAGAGGCAGCCCAAGGCCAGCCCCAGTCGAGGCTGTTCTAAGCGCCTGGGTGGAGCTTTTCGCAGAACGGCCTGCAAAGTGGAAGGGACAGCGAGAGCGACCACGGTCGCGGTGGCTCTCGCCGTTCCAGTGGACGCTGAGCTTGAAGCAGCAGAGAGAGGAGGAGATGGTCGGCACAGGGCGCTGACTTGTGCAAAACAGGGGCAGCTAGCGTCCTCAAACGGTAGCTGCCCCTGCCTATCCATATGTGAGGTCTTTTTTTGTTGTCCATCAGAGTGCGTGGTCGGCAGAAACGCTTCGGTCTATGACGAATACGGAGCACGGGAAGAGACCAAATCGAGGTCCCCCTTCATGTGTCCGATGCCAACCACCGTTTCCTCAGCTGTCTGACGCTGCGGCTGGATAAACCCAAGGAAAACTGTGGAAGGTGCCTCACCATTGCGAAACATATCGCGAATGACTATCATTGTACTCATGATGGACGCTACACTCCCCCGCCTCGTTGGGCCAAGCCTTCAGGACCGTCTCCGAGTCATGCCTGCGGTGGTGGTGACCGGAGCCCGTCAGACGGGGAAGAGCACCCTAGCCCAGGAGCTTATGCCGGGCGGACGGCGCTTCCTCTCCCTGGACGACCTCGACGTGGTAGATGCAGCCCGCCGCGATCCCGAGGCGCTCCTGGGGGGCAGCCAGCAGGTGACCCTCGATGAGGTGCAGCGAGAGCCGGACCTTCTGCATGCGGTGAAGCGGGCCATAGACCAGCAGCGCCAGCCGGGGAAGTTCCTCATCACCGGTTCGGCCAATCTGCTATTGATGCGACAGGTCTCCGAGTCCCTTGCTGGCCGGGCCAGCTATCTGACCCTCTGGCCGATGACCCGGCGAGAGCAGTTGGGTCTCGGACGTGGGGGCATCTGGGAGGAGCTGCTGAAGGCCCGCGACGAGGAATGGCTCGACCTGGTGGCTGCCCAACCTGACCAGCCGGAGGACTGGCGGGCGCTGGCGCTTCGCGGTGGCTTCCCGCTACCGGCCATCCACCTCAAGGCCGCTCAGGACAGGGCCGTCTGGTTTGACGGCTACGTGCGCACCTATCTGGAACGGGACCTCCAGGACCTCTCTTCCATCTCGGCATTGCCAGACTTTCGCAGGCTGATGCGGGCCGCCTGCCTCCGCATGGGCAACCTTGTCAACCAGGCGGAGCTTGGCCGTGACGTGGCGCTGCCTCAGCCGACGGTGAGCCGCTACCTCAACCTGCTGGAAACGTCGTATCTCCTCGTCCGGCTCCCCGCCTACGCAGTGAACCGCACCAAGCGGCTGATCAAATCTCCCAAGCTCTACTGGGGCGACACCGGGGTGGCGCTGCATCTCACCCAGGAGGAGGAGCCCCGAGGGGCACATCTGGAGAACTTGGTGCTTCACGATCTGCTGACCTGGCGGGACGCACGGCTCGACCGGGTTGAGGTCCTCTACTGGCGCACGGCCATCGGTGAGGAGGTGGACTTCGTGATTGAGGCTGGGGACCGGCTGCTGCCCATCGAAGTCAAGGCGACGGAGCGGCCGCGTCTCCGAGATATAGCCCATCTGCGCACCTTCCGGGCCGAGTATGGCGATAGGGCCAGGGCAGGCCTGTTGCTCCACGCTGGAACCACCTTCGAGTGGCTGGCGCCAGACGTGCTGGCTGCGCCCTGGTGGAGGGTGCTATGAGGCGTCGTCTGGCGGGGATGGTTCAAAAGTCATCAGGGTTTTGGGTATCGGCTCGCACAGAGGACCACCAGGGTGGAGGCAGGTCTACTAGGGCCGGACCGGGTGGTAGCGTTAAGCCCGCGCCATGGTTGGGTGGCCTGCTGCTCATCTCTCTGCTGTTCATGCTGAACGTGACGTTGATCTTTACCGGCACACCTGGCATGGACCTGTACGGCTTCTACACACTGGACCCAGTGGCAGCTCAACCCCTGCCGCTGGTGCTGTCCACTCTGTTGAATCTGGGCATGGTCTTCCGGCCTACTGTGCCAATGATCACATTCGCGAGAGTTAAAACCCCAGATAAGGTTCCGGGCCCGCGGATCGGTCTGTCCACGGAGGCGCTCTACACCCAGCCGAGGCCGAGTTGTTACGATCCTACCGCCGACTCGCCATACATAACCAACTACCAGCTATGGAAGCTCGCGAAGTGTGCAAAGCTGACGGCCGACTTCCCAACTCAGCATAATAAATCCGAGTATACCGTAGCGGTGGACGGAGATATAGCGGTGATAGGAGCGTACAGGGACGACGACAACGGCGACGATTCCGGTACGGCTGGCGTGTTTATCAGGGGTTCGGAATTCGGTAGGTGGACCTTGTCGGCCAAGCTAACCGCATCCGATGCCGACAAGCAGGACGTTATATGAGGGCAGTCCATATAACTACCTTTCCGCGGCTGACAATCATCGGCGCGCTTCTCGCCGTTGCCATGCTGCTGATCGTCATTACAGCGCCGGCCAACGCGGCCGTTGCGCCGGCCGGGTTCACCGCGACCGCGGGTGATACCCAGGTGACCTTAACCTGGAATAACCCCAACGACGCTACGATCACCGGCTACCAGGTATTGCAGGTGGCAATCGACAAGCTGGCCGTTCCCAATACTGCTACAGACCCCATTGGGGCCGGCGACAGGTTCGGAGATGCCGTAGGGGTGGACAACAGACGGGCTGCGGTTGGAGCGCCCTTCCAGGACACTGGGGGCGAATCCAACGTCGGACAGGTCCACATGTTCTCCAGGGGTTCCGGTGGGTGGAGCCACTTAACCCAACGGGCCTTCATCGCCGCGTCGGCCGATGACAACACGGGAGCGTCCGTAGCGGTGGACGGCCGTACTGTAGTGGCTGGAGTCCCCGAGTTCGACTACCCGGAGTCCAATAGCGTCACTCATTTTGATATCGGTAGGATGATCATTTACCACAATGCGCAAGGAAATAATTGGGGCTACACCGCGGATCCGAGGGGCGAGGCGGCGGGCGACCAGTTCGGGAACTCGGTATCGGTGGACGGCGGTATCGCCGTTGTGGGTGCGCCCAACACCGACGTTCTCACTCCGGTCGCCAAGGGGAACGTGGGAACGGCTTATGTGTACGCCAGAGATTCCTCAGATATCACAGATGACTGGAGCAAAGAGGCCACGCTCACCGCCTCCGACAGGGACGCGAATGACCGATTCGGCTGGGCAGTGGCGGTGGAAGGCGACACTATCGTGGTGGGGGCGGAAGGTGAAACCAATGACCGAGGCGCGGCTTACGTATTCGTCAAGCCCGCGGGAAACTGGGCAGCCGACACCGAGACGGCCAAGCTGACCGCTCCCGACGGCGCGGGGGACGACGCGTTCGGGTCCACCGTAGCGGTGGACGGCGACTTCATCGTGGTTGGGGCTCGGGGGGACGACGACGTCGCCTCCCAGTCCGGCTCGGTGTACGTGTTCACCAAGCCCAATACCACCGACGGCTGGGGCGACTGGAACGGCCTGTCATCCACTGCGAAGGATGCGTTGACCGCCAAGTTAACCGCCTCCGACGCCGCGATGAATGATCGCCTCGGGTGGTCGGTCGCCGTGGATGGCGACACGGTCCTGGCAGGGGCCTACTGGGAAGACGAAAAAGGAGCTAACTCCGGTTCGGTATACCTGTTCACCAAGCCCAGCGGGAGCTGGGTAGACGCCACCGAGACGGTGAAGCTGACCGCCCCCGACGGCGCGGCGGGTGATGAATTCGGATATTCCGTGGCGGCCGGCGGTGGCACGGCCATAGTTGGGGCGCCCGGGGACGATAGCGAGACTGGCGCGGCTTACGTGTTCAGCATCCCCACATGGACCGCCATCTCCGGAAGCGGACCGGGGACCACATCCCACACGGTGACCGGCCTGACTAACGGTGTGGAGTACACCTTCGTGATTCGGCCGGTGGTCGGCAGCGGATATGGCCCTGCCTCGGAGAGCGAGCAAGCCACGCCGATGCCATCGCCAGCAGCCCCAACAAACCTAGCGGCCGCACCGGGTGACGGCGAGGCCGTGCTTACCTGGGCGAATCCGACGGACTCCGCAATAACCAAGTACCAGTACAGCACCAACGGTGGCACGAGCTTCACCGACATCGGCGGCAGCGGTGCGGCCACCACCGCGTACGTCGTTACCGGCCTGACCAACGGCGCCCAGTACACGTTGGCGGTGCGCGCGGTGAACGTTTACGGCGCCGGCATGGCATCCACCGTGACGGCCACGCCGACGGCTCCGCCGGCCGTGCCCGTGTATGTGAGCAACATGGGCCAAACTACCTCCTTAATTGATTTTGCCGACTTGTCTAGTGACCAAGCCCAGAGCTTCTCCACCGGCGCGAATGCGCTGGATTATCTCTTCGGAAGCATCGATGTGTACCTTGAACGCGCTCCGGGTAGTGGGACCCTGACAGTATCGGTGCGGAACACAAATGCATCGGGCCAACCAGGCAGCACGGTGCACACCTTGACCAACCCCACCACCGTTGGGACGGGAATCCAACGGTTCACCGCCCCTGCCGACGCTGAGCTAGATGCAAACATCAATTACTTCCTACACCTGACTTTTAGCGGCAGCGGAACTACACCCCGATTGCTGACTACGGAATCCGACACTTTGGATTCCGGCACGGCCACCGGGTGGAGGATGGACGATTTCCGGTACTATCGCTCGGGCGCGAATTGGTTTTCCTCATCAAATGCATTAAAGATCAGTATTAATACTGTCCCTCCGCCCGTCCCCGGTGCACCGGCGAACCTCTCAGCTACACCGGGCGACGGCGAGGTTACCCTCTCCTGGGGCGACCCCAGCAACGACACAATTGAGAAGTACCAGTACAGCACCGACGGTGGTACGACCTTCATTGACATTCCTGGCAGCGACAAGGACACCATCGCATACACCGTTACTGGCCTGTCCAACGGCACGACGCATACGTTGGCAGTGCGCGCGAAGAACATTTCCGGCGAGGGCGATGAATCCAGCGTGACCGTTTTGATGATACCGGCAGCCCCGGCCAACCTCACGGCCATGCCGGGCGACGGCATGGCTGCGCTTAGCTGGGATGACCCCGGGAATACGACCATAACCGAGTACCAGCTAATGCAGCTCGCTGAGGAGAGCGGGCTGACCGCCGACGATGGCGCGAAAAACGACAGGTTCGGAGTTTCGGTGGCGGTGGACGGCAATACGGCCGTGGTCGGCGCCTTCCAACCCACCTATACGGATCCCGACACCAGTCTGGACGTTAGCAGGCCCGGCGCGGCCTACGTCTACATCAAGGATTCCAACGGTGCGTGGAGCCAGCAGGCCAAGCTGACCGCCTCCGATGGCGCGGATGGTGACGAGTTCGGAATCTCCGTGGCGGTGGACGGCGACAACGTCGTGGTTGGGGCCCGCGGGGACGACCTCGACAAGGGCGCAATCTATGTGTTCAGCAAGCCGGCAGATGACAACTGGACCTCCACTATTACCGAGACGAAGCTCACGGCTACAGGCGGCGAGGCGGACGACCTGTTCGGAGCCCCCGTGGCGTTGTACGGTGACACCATCGTGGTCGGTGCGCCCGGAGACCAAATTGAGGTTTCAGGCGGCGTGGCCAGGTCAGGATCGGCATACGTCTTCACCAAGAACTCCGGTGTGTGGAGCCAGGCGGCCAATCTTACCGCCACCGACGCCGCGACGGGCGACGAGTTCGGGATCTCCGTAGCGGTCGACGACGATACCATCGCAGTCGGGGCGTACGGTAAGGACGGCAACAGCCTCGCCGATTCCGGTTTGGTCTACGTGTTCGTCAAGCCCGAAGCAGACGGCGGCTGGGCCAACGCTAGCACTGAAACCGTGCAGCTCAGGGCGTCCGACCGCGCCGCCAACGACAACTTCGGTCGTTCCGTAGCCGTGAACGGGAGCACCGTGGTGGTTGGCGCGTCCGGAGACCGGAACACGGTTGGGGGCACTGAGGTCAGCACCGGTTCGGCCTATGTATTCACCAGACCTGACAACGGCTGGACCAACAGTGCAGGCACCGAGACGGCCAAGCTCACCGCGACAGACGCCGCCCATACCGACCAGTTCGGTCGGTCCGTTGCAGTGTACGGCGACACCATCTTGGTCGGGGCCCACCAGAACGACGACGACGGCACGGACTCCGGTTCGATCTACGTATTCATCAAACCCACGAACGGCTGGACCGACACTACTGGCACGGTCAAGCTCACCGCCTCCAACGCCGCGACGGGCGACCGGTTCGGAATCGCGCTGGCGCTGGACGGTGACACTGCATTGGTGGCTGCGCCCAGGAACGACGCCAATGACGACGACGACGACACCGGCAACGATGTCTCCGATGCCGGCTCTGCCTACGTCATCGGGACATCGGGCTGGGCCAAAATCCCCGATACCGCCGCCGCGATCAGGAGCCAGACGGTAACCGGCCTGACCAACAACATCAAGCACACATTTGCCATGCGTGCGGTGAACGCTTCCGGCAACGGTCCGGCATCAACTGTGCCCGGCGTGCCCATGCCCGTGCCAGCTGCCCCCGTGATCCTATCGGCCACGCCGGGCGACGGCCAGATTGCGCTTACCTGGGACGACCCCGAAGACGACACAATCACGAAATACCAGTACAGCACCGACTACATCATCAACGGTGGGAACGGTAACAACGGCGTCGCCAGCTTCATCGACATTCCCGGCAGCAACGCGACCTCCTCCTCCTACACCGTCACCGGCCTGGCCAACAGCACCACGTACACGTTGTCGTTGCGTGCTGTGAACCCTTCGGGTAACGGCGAGGCGTCCACCGTGACCGCCTTGATACTGCCGGCCAAGCCCACCGGACTCACCGGGATCGAGTACAACTCCCAAGTGGAGTTGGGCTGGGACAACCCCGACGATTCCACCATAACCAAGTACCAACTGTTGCAGATTGCGCCGAGAAAGCTTACCGCCGGAGGCGCCGGCAGGGATGACGACTTCTTCGGGATGGCCGTGGCGGCAGACGGTGACACCGCGTTGGTTGGGGCGTTGCAGGCTTATAACGCTGACTTCAGCAATCGCCCGGGTGCTGCTTACGTATTCACCTGGAATTCGGTATCCGAGGTGTGGACCAAGAACGCCACGCTGAATGCCTCGGACGGGGACAATGGCGACGGGTTCGGGCGGTCCGTAGCATTGGATGGCGACACCGCCGTGGTCGGGGCCTACCAAAACGACGAGGGCGAACCGGGCGAGGTCCAGGTCACCAATACCGGTTCGGCTTACATATTCACCAAGGATTCCCAGGGGATGTGGAAGCAGACGGCCCAGCTGACCGCCTCCGACGCTGCAGACGGAGACCAGTTCGGTTATTCCGTTGCGGTGGATGGCGACACCGTCGTGATTGGGGCGCACCAGGACGACGACGACGGCGCTGAATCCGGTTCCGCCTACGTCTTCACCAAGCCCTCGGGCGACAACGGATGGGACGACTGGAACAGCCTGAGCGCCGATGGCAAGGCCATGTTAACGACCAAGCTGACCGCCCCCGGCGCTGCGGCAGGCGGTTACTTCGGTAATTCCGTGGCGATAGACGGTAACACCATCGTCGTCGGGGCCCGCAAGGCCGATTCGGCCTACGCAATCACCAAGCCATCGTCCGACGCCAACAGCGACGGCTCAATAGACTGGGAAGACTGGGACTCCCTGGATGCCGATGGCAAGGCCACTCTGACGGCCACACTCACCGCCTCCGACGCTGCGGCGGGAGATGAGTTCGGTACTTCCGTGGCGATAGACGGTGACACCGTTGTAGTCGGCGCGAACGAACACGACCAAAGTAACACCGTGACCGATTCCGGTGCGGCATACGTTTTCACCAAGCCTGGCAACGCGTGGGCCACCGGTACTGAGACAGCGAAGCTTACCGCCTCCGACGGGACGAGAGGCGACGAATTCGGAATTTCCGTGGCGGTGTCCGGCAACACCGTCGTGATTGGGGCGCACCTGGACGACGACAACGGGGATAAATCCGGTTCGGCCTACTTCTTCACCAAGCCCATTAACGGCAACTGGGCCACCGGTACTGAGACGGCCAAAATCATCGACCACGATGGCGCGGCGGAAGACCACTTCGGGTGGTCGGTAGCGGTGGACGGTAGTACCGCCGTGGTTGGCGCGTACGGGGACGGCAGTAATAAAGGGGCAGCCCATATTATGGGCATCCCGTCCTGGACTGACATTTCCAACAGCGCGCCCGGCGAAGCCAACGCGACTTCCTACGCGGTGACAGGCCTGACCAATGACGTCGTGTACACCTTCCAGCTCCGCGGGTTGAACTCCAGCGGCCACAGCCTGGCCTCTGACAGGCTCGACGCCACGCCCAAGGCTGTACCATACGCCCCGACCAACCTGTCGGCCGCGGGAGGGAACGGGCAGGTCGCTCTGTCCTGGGACGACCCCGAAGACGACACAATCACGGGATACAAGTACAGCACAGACGGCGGCACGACCTTCGCGGAAATCGGTGGCAGCGGCGCTACCACCACCACCTACACCGTGACCGGCTTGACCAACGGCGTCACGCACACCTTGGCGCTGCGCGCCGTGAACGATCTCGGCAACGGCGCGCCCTCCACCGTAAGCGCCTTGATGGCACCGGTCGCCCCCGCGAATCTGTCGGCCGCGCCGGGTGACGGCAAGGTTGCGCTCTCCTGGGCCGATCCCGGCAACGCCACAATCACGAAGTACCAGTACAGCACCGCCGGGGGGGCGAATTTCTCGGACTTCGACGGCGGCAGCAACTCGGCCACCACTGCATACACCGTCACCGGCCTGACCAACTACCAGGAGTATTCGTTCCAAATCCGCGCGGTAAACGCCTCCGGCGAAGGGCCGGCCTCAAACAGCGCCAGCGCCACTCCCAGGGCTCCGAAGCCAGCCAAGCCGACCGGGTTGGGAGCGGTGGCTAGCGACACCCGAGTGACGCTGAGCTGGGATAACCCCGGCAACTCGACGATAACCGGGTACGAGCTAGCGGAGGTGATCCCGGAGGACTGGCTCACCGCCTCCGGCGGCGCGGCCGGTGCCCATTTCGGGATTTCCGTAGCAATCGACGGCGACACGGCCGTAGTAGGGGCGGACCGGGCAAATGATAGGAGGGGTTCGGCCTATATATTCACCAGGGATTCCACCGGTGACTGGACCCAGCAGGTCAAGCTCGACGGCGAAGAGACGGGCGACCAGTTCGGGTGGTCCGTTGCGGTGGACGGGGACACCGTAGTGGTTGGAGCCCACGCATACGACGGCGAAGACGCTAGCAATACTACCCTGGTAAATTCCGGTGCGGCCTACGTAATCACCAAGCCCGACACCGACGCCAACGGCGACGGCTCGACAGACTGGACAGACTGGAACTCTCTGGATGACGATGGCAGGGCTGGGCTGACGGCCAAGCTGGCCCCCACTGTCCCCGAGGAGTACGCCTTCTTCGGAGGTTCCGTAGCTCTGGCCGGCAACACCCTGGCGATTGGGTCTCGCCTCTATGACGCCGGGGGCCGTTTGGGCGCCGGTGCGGCCTATGTGTTCACCAAGGATTCGGGTACCGGTGTGTGGAGCCAAGCGGCCAAGCTCACCGCCTCCACAAGCTTGCAACTCGCCTATCTCGGGTACTCGTTAGCGGTGGACGGCGACACTGTATTGGTAGGGGCGTACGGGGACGACACGGTCTTCGGTGAGTTAGGAAGCGGTTCAGCCTACGTCTTTGACAAGCCTCCCGGAGGCTGGACCGACGGAAATGAGACTGCCAAGCTGACCGCCTCCGACCGCCAGCCGAGCGGCTACTTCGGGTTTTCCGTAGCTCTGGACGGCGACACTGCGGTGATCGGAGCAAGTCAGCACAGCGACCCCGAAATCGGCGCCGGTTCCGGTGTTGCCTATGTCTTCGCCAGGGAATCGGGTGTGTGGGGCGAGAAAGCCAGGCTCACCCACTCCGACGCCGCAGCTGGAGATAACTTCGGAGTGTCCGTGGCGGTAGAGGATGGCACGGTCGTAGTTGGGTCGTGGCAAGACGACGACAACGGCCGCAATTCCGGTTCGGCGTATGTTTTCGAGAAGCCTGACCTCGGCTGGGCCAGCACCTTTGAGACCCTCAAGCTCACCGCCCCTAACGGCGCGGCCAACGACAGGTTCGGATGGTCAGTGGCAGTGGACCTGGATGATCAACGCGGTGATCTCGCACTGGTTGGGGCGTACAGTGACGACATCGCAACTGGCATGGATGCTGGTTCGGTCCATGTGTTGGGCATACCCGATTGGATGGACATTGGCCTCAGCGACCATCAGACCACAAATCACACAGTGACCAGCCTGACCAACGGAACAGAGTACGCGTACCAAATCCGGGCGCTGAACCGAAGTGGCGCTGGTCCTGCCTCGGACGGAGCCAGCGCCACTTCGTTGGGGAAGCCGGTCGCGCCCGTCCTGAGCGCACAGGCGGGCGACGGCCAGGTGACGTTGAGCTGGACTGCGGCCACCGCTGACGCCACTATCGCCCCTATCACGAAGTACGAGTACAACACCGACGGCGGCACGACCTTCACGAGTATTCCCGACAGCGGGCCGAGCACCGACAATTACACGGTGCTCGGCCTGACCAACCTCACCACGTACACGTTTGCGGTGCGGGCGGTGAACGTAATCGGAGAGGGTCCTTCGGCCACAAAAGATGCCACGCCCGCAAGTGCGACACCGGCCGCGCCGGGCCTCTCCGCAACCGCGGGCGACACCCAGGTGAAGCTGGAGTGGGCCGACCCCAACGACTCTTCGATCGATAAATACCAGTACAGCACCGACGGCGGCACTAGCTTCATCGACATCGACGCCGACGACATCGACTACAGCGTCGCGAACACCATCGGTTACACCGTTACCAGTCTGACCAACGACACCGAGTACACGTTCCATATCCGCGCGGTGGACAACCAGGCTCTTCAGCCATACGGCGATGCCTCGGACGTCACCGCGACACCGGCGGGTACGCTACCAGACTCGCCGTTGAATCTCGCGGCGGAGCCGGGCCACGAAGAGGTGCGTCTGAGTTGGGGCGACCCCGTCGACGCTTCGATCGATAAATACCATTACAGCATCGACGGAGTCACGAACTCAACCAACATCAGTGCCGACGCCACCACATACACCATTACCGGCCTCACCAACGGCACCACGTACACGTTCCAAATCTCGGCGGAGAACGCAACCGGCGTTGGCCCTGCCTCGGCGGCGATCGACGCCAAGCCTCTGCCGCCTCAACTAGTTCGCCCGGCCTTGGAGCCCCCGGAGGAGGGCAATGGTGAGGTGAAGCTGAAATGGGCTTACACCCACGTTGAGACAAAAGAGACCATACTCAGATACGAGGTATTGCACCTGCTGAAGACCAGCAAGCTGGACGGCGTGGGGGGCGACAAGTTCGGGTATGCGGTGTCGGTGGACGGTGACACAGCGGTGATCGGGGCCTATCAGGACAATGGCAACGGCGCTGATTCCGGCGCGGCCTACGTCTTCACCAGGAATGACGGTGTGTGGGACGATGGGGTAAAGCTGACCGCCTCCGGTGGCGCGGCCTACGACAACTTCGGGATTTCCGTGGCGGTGGACGGTGATACTGTCGTGGTTGGGGCGCCTGGGAACGACGGCGCCGGCGCTGATTCCGGCTCGGTCTACGTATTCGTGAAGCCCACTGGGGCCTGGGCCACCAGTACTGAGACCGCCAAGCTCATGGCTTCCGACGGCGCGGCCCTCGACTACTTCGGGTATTCCGTGGCGGTGGACGGTGACACCGTCCTAGTAGGAGCGTACCAGGACGACGACGAGGAAAACGACTCAGAAGATTCTGGTTCGGCCTACATATTCACCAAACCCAACAGCAGTGGCAGCTGGGCCGACTGGAACCCCATGGAAGACGCTGAGACGGCCAAGTTGACCGCCTCCGACGGCGCCGATGACGACTGGTTCGGGGTTTCCGTAGCATTGGACGGCAAAACCGCTGTGATCGGGGCGTCCGGGGACGATGACAAAGGCATTGACTCGGGCTCGGTCTACGTGTTCGTGAAGCCCTCCGGTGCCTGGGCCGACGGGAATGAGACCGACAAGCTGACCGCCTCCGACGGCGAGGCGCAGGATAACTTCGGGTATTCCGTAGCGGTGGACGTTGATACCGTGGAGGTTGGTGGTGCCGAGGTGGAAGTTGCCACCGTCGTGGTGGGAGCGTATCAGCACGACCCCATTGACCCCCATTCAGACCCCGATTCACCCTTGTACCTTCTGGATGCCGGTGCGGCCTATGTCTTCACCAGAGATTCGGGAGGCGTGTGGGACGGTGGGGAAAAGCTGACTGCAGACGACGGCGATGCTCTCGACTACTTCGGGTATTCGGTGGCGGTGGACGTTGATACCGTGGTGGTTGGTGCGTACGGGGACGACGACAACGGCTCTGCTTCAGGTTCGGCTTACGTCTTCACCAGGGATTCCAACGGTGAGTGGAGCCAGAAGAAAAAGCTGACCGACGAAGACGGCGAGGCGGGCGATTGGTTCGGGTATTCCGTAGCGGTGGACACTGCCGCTCACACCGCCTTGGTGGGGGCAGGCTCGGCCCACGTGCTGGACATCCATGACTGGGAGTCCGTCCCCGGAATCGAAGGCCAACTTCCCACCGAGCACACGGTGGAAAACCTATTTAATGGCCGAGTATATGACTTCCAGGTCCGCGCGGTGAACCTCCGCAGCCCAGGGCCCCAGGCAGAAGGGGAAGCCATCCCTCAAGCCAACGGCCCGCCAGTGGCGGTGGATGACGCCTCCACGACTGCCGAGGACACGGCCATCGTCATTAGGGTGTTGGACAACGACTCGGACGTGGACGGTGACAGCCTCAGCGTCATCGAGGTGAGCACACCAAGCAACGGGAGCGTCGCGGTCACAGGCGCCGGGACCACCGTCACCTATACTCCTAATGCTAACTTCCACGGTTCCGACTTGTTCACCTACAAGGTGAGCGACGGGAACGGGGGTACGGACACCGCTACGGTCACCGTCATCGTCACTTCAGTTAACGACCCGCCTGTGGCGGTGAGTGACTCCACCACGACTGACGAAGACAGGGCCATCGTCATTAGGGTGTTGGACAACGACACGGACGCGGACGGGGGCGCCCTCAGCGTAACTGCGGTGAGCGTACCTAGCAATGGCCGCGCCGCGATCAGGAACGCCGGGGCCACCGTCACCTACACCCCCAACTCCAGCTTCCACGGGTCCGACTCCTTCACCTATACAGTGAGCGACGGGAACGGGGGTACGGACACCGGTACGGTCACCGTCACCGTCACTGCGGTGGACGACGAACCTGCCAACCGCTCGCCTAGGTTCAACGAGGGCCTCAACACCACCCGCACCGTCCCGGAGAACGCAGAAGTGGGCATGGCTGTGGGGGACCCAGTGAACGCCAGGGACTCGGATAGTGACCGGCTGGAGTACTGGCTGTGGGGAATGGATCGAGCCTCCTTCGACGTGGACCCTAGCACAGGGCAGCTCACCACCAAGACAGCGTTGGACTACGAGGTCAAGAACGAATACTCGGTGCGGGTGAGCGCCCGGGACCGCCGAGGGGGTGTCGGTGGGATCATAGTTACCATCAGCGTTGAGAACGTTGATGAGCCACCGGCACGTCCAGCAGCACCCGACCTCAAGGCCACCAGCCACTCTACCCTGGCAGTAAACTGGACGGCGCCCGATAACCAGGGACCGGAGATCACGGATTACGACTTGCAATACCGTGAAGCTGACGGGGAGTTCAAAGACGTCGGGTACGGCGGCACCGGCATATCCATGACCCTGAGCAATCTTAAGCCTGAGACCGGCTACGAGGTGCAGGTGCGGGCTATCAACGCCGAGGGAGTCAGCCCTTGGTCGGAATCAGGCAGTGGCGAAACTGAAGAAGCGCCGCCCCCACCTACTCCTACGCCTACACCCACGGCGGAGCCTACGCCTACACCCACGGCGGAGCCTACGCCTACACCCACGGCGGAGCCTACGCCTACACCCACGGCGGAGCCTACGCCTACACCCACGGCGGAGCCTACGCCTACACCCACGGCGGAGCCTACGCCTACACCCACGGCGGAGCCTACGCCTACACCCACGGCGGAGCCTACGCCTACACCCACGGCGGAGCCAGCGCCTACACTCACGGCGGAGCCAGCGCCGTCCGAGGCGGACGGCGGGGACGAAGGATTCCCCTGGTGGGCTATCGTCGTGGTAGTGATTGGGGTAGTCGCTGGAGTCGTTCTCATAATTGTGGTGCGACGTAGCCGGAGATAGGAGAGGAAGCTACTGTCGCATCCGTCGGAGTGAAACTACGGAACAGGAAGACCTTGGTGACAAGTTGTAACATACCTACCCTCCCCGAGTTTGGCCTCGGCAAACCCAACCCCAGCCGGGGACGGGTCTTGCTCATCGCTGTTTTCTTCCTGACATTGGCGCTTGCCATTGCATCACCTAGTACGGCACAGGCGCAGTCGCGGTGCGACGACAGCGTTGCCGTACCCGACCCTTCCGCCAATTCCGGCCTAATCGCCGATTGCGAAGCGTTGCTTGACGCCAAAGCAACTCTTGACACCGGCAATGTGTTGGACTGGAACGTCAACACGCCTATCACTGACTGGGAAGGCATCTCCGTCTCGCATGGCCGGGTCACTGGACTCACCGCCAATGGGAAAGGGCTTGCAGGTTCGATCCCGTCGGAGCTGGGCAACCTCACGGACCTGACGATTCTCAACCTCTCCGGCAATAAACTCGGCGGCGCCATACCTGCAGAGTTGGGCAACCTCACCAACCTGACGATCTTCTACCTTCACAACAACAAACTCACCGGTCCCATCCCCCCAGAGCTGGGCGACCTCACCGACCTGACGATCCTCTATCTTTCCAACAACAAGCTCACCGGCCCCGTCCCCGCTGAGTTGGGCAACCTGACCGCGTTGACCCGCCTCTATCTTCATAGCAACAAGCTCAGCGGCCCCATCCCTGCAGAGCTGGGCGACCTCACCAACCTGACGAGCCTCTATCTTTCCAACAACAAGCTCAGCGGCCCCGTCCCCGCTGAGTTGGGCAACCTGACCGCGTTGACCCGCCTCTATCTTCAGAGCAACAAGCTCAGCGGTCCCATCCCTGCAGAGCTGGGCGACCTCACCAACCTGACCCACCTCTATCTTCAGAGCAACAAGCTCAGCGGCCCCATCCCTGCAGAGCTGGGCGACCTCACCAACCTGACGATCCTCTATCTTTCCAACAACAAGCTCACCGGCCCCGTCCCCCCAGAGCTGGGCAACCTCACCGACCTGGCGCAGCTCTACCTCTCCGGCAACGAGCTGAGCGGCCCAACCCCAACTGAGCTGGGCGACCTCACCAACCTGACGATCCTCTATCTTTCCAACAACAAGCTCACCGGCCCCGTCCCCGCTGAGTTGGGCAACCTGACCGCGTTGACCCGCCTCTATCTTCAGAGCAACAAGCTCAGCGGCCCCATCCCTGCAGAGCTGGGCGACCTCACCAACCTGACCCACCTCTATCTTCAGAGCAACAAGCTCACCGGCCCCATCCCCGCCGAGCTGGGCAACCTCAGAGACCTGACCCACCTCTATCTTCAGAGCAACAAGCTCACCGGCCCCATCCCTGCAGAGCTGGGCAACCTCACGGACCTGACGATCTTCTACCTTCACGACAACCAACTCACCGGTCCCATCCCCCCAGAGCTGGGCGACCTCACCGACCTGACGATCCTCTACCTTCACGACAACCAACTCACCGGTCTCATCCCGCCCGAGCTGGGCGATCTGACCGCGTTGACCCGCCTCTATTTCTATGGCAACGAGCTCACCGGCGAGATTCCGGCAGAGCTGGGTAACCTCACCGACCTGGCAATCCTCTACCTTCACGACAACCAACTCACCGGTCTCATCCCCCCAGAGTTGGGCAACCTCACCGACCTGGCGCAGCTCTACCTCTCCGGCAACGAGCTGAGCGGCCCAATCCCAACTGAACTGGGCAACCTCACCGACCTGGCAATCCTCTACCTTCACGACAACCAACTCACCGGTCTCATCCCCCCAGAGCTGGGCAACCTCACCGACCTGGCGCAGCTCTACCTCTCCGGCAACGAGCTGAGCGGCCCAATCCCAACTGAACTGGGCAACCTCACCGACCTGGCGCAGCTCTACCTCTCCGGCAACGAGCTGAGCGGCCCAATCCCAACTGAGCTGGGCAACCTCACCAACCTGACGAGCCTCAACCTTCACGACAACCAACTCACCGGTCTCATCCCCCCAGAGCTGGGCAACCTCACCAACCTGACGATCCTCAACCTCGCCGACAACCAACTCACCGGTCTCATCCCCCCAGAGCTGGGCAACCTCATCAAACTGTCGGTTCTCAATCTAGGCGGCAACAAACTCAGCGGCTCTATCCCCTCAGAGCTGGGTGACTTGAACGTCCTGATGGAGGTCTACTTCAACGGCAACGAACTTACCGGCCCCATCCCACCAGAGTTGAGCAACCTCATCAAACTGTCGGTTCTCAATCTAGGCGGCAACAAACTCAGCGGCTCCATCCCCTCAGAGCTGGGTGACTTGAACGTCCTGATGGAGGTCTACTTCAACGGCAACGAACTTACCGGCCCCATCCCACCAGAGTTGAGCAACCTCATCAAACTGTCGGTTCTCAATCTAGGCGGCAACAAACTCAGCGGCTCCATCCCCTCAGAGCTGGGTGCCTTGAACGTCCTGACGGAGGTCTACCTCAACGGCAACGAACTCACCGGCTCCATCCCACCAGAGTTGAGCAACCTCATCAAACTGTCGGTTCTCAATCTCCATTGCAACACGTTGACGGGCGCTGTCCCACCTGAATTGGGTAACGCTGCCTTCCTCACTACACTGACCATCGGTGGAAACCACTTCACCGAACCCCTGCCGGCTCTTGGCGGAGTCACGGTTACCTCGACCGATGAAATGTGCGGCAGCGCATTCAACGCCAGTCCCACCTTCAGTGAAAGTGGCCCTGCTACCCGGATCGTTGTCGAGAACTGGAACACCAACCACGACATCGGAAACCCCGTCGAAGCGACCGATGCCGACAACGACTCACTCATCTATTCTCTCTTGGGGAATGACGCGGCATCCTTCGGAATCGACTCGTCGACCGGGCAGCTGAAGAAAAAGGCTGCACTGGACAGGGCGACCAAGGACTCCTATTCGGTGACCGTGAGGGCCGATGACTCCTACGGTGGTTCCGCCATCATTTCGGTCACTATCAGCGTTATCGCCTTACCCTCCGAGCCCATCATCGGCACGATCACAATAGGGAATGAAGAATTGACGGTGCCGTGGAGCGCGCCCACCAGAGACAGCGGCTCTGCGATCATCGCCTACGACCTGCGATACCGGCCCAGCGGAGGCGCGGAGTGGGAGTTAGTGGACGACGCCTGGACTCGAGGGACCGGAACGCCGCCTTTGAGCTACAAAATACGGTCGCTCACTAACGGTACTGTGTACGAGGTGCAGGTACGAGCGGTGAACGGTGTCGCGGAAGGCCCATGGTCCTCTACGGAGGCAGGGACGCCTGTTGCTGTGGCGGAACCAGCCGTGAACCCCAGGCCCCCGGAGACGGACAAAGGAGGGGCACAGCTTTCGGCCCTAGCAGTGGCGCTGATGGTTATTGGAGGGTTGGCGATCGGAGCAATTGCTGGAGGCATCGTAGTAGCTGGGGTATACCGTCGATGGGGCTGGACGAGCTTCTTATGGGGGGCCGACAGTCCCCCAGCAGTGATCGCCCGGGGCGTAGCCACGGCAGTGCGTTGGCTGAATAGTTCGCTCACATCCATAGCCCGCACCGTAGCTACAGCCGTGCGGACAGCGGTGCGATGGGCGTTGGATAGTGCGCTCACATCCATAGCTCACGACGTGGCAACCGTAGTCCGAGGTGTGGTTCGAATGGTGAGGCGAAACCACTAGAGGCACGATTGGCGTTAGGAGCCTTGAGCTGAATGGACGTGGCTCCCACGCCCTGCCGGTGTCCAGGACAGCCCCGTGCTGGCATGTAAGTCGGATAGTCAGTTCCCTTGGGTATGCTGCAATCCGTGGGGATTGCCTTGGAGTGGCACGGGGCACTCCCAGAGCAATGTGGCTCCCGGGATGCAGACACTTATGAGGTTACCCCCAGCCATGACGCTGGCGGGAGCACGCCTCGCCCGGGGTTCAAATCGCCACCGTCAGCTGAAGAGTTTGTAGTACGATACACGTGGGACCAACTGTGGCGAACAGAGTAGTGAACGCAGGTTCAGAGTATGACCACCTATACGCACCGGACGCCTCCACGGGAGAGCTGCTCTGGCGCTCTGTGACGCCCTAATCGAGCGATGTTGGGCTCTACCTGCTGACGGTGGTTGGTGGAGTCATGTACATTGGGTCAACCGATGGACACCTGTACACGCTGAAGGTCTCCATCCCGGAGTGAGAGTGGGGCCAGGAGACCCGCGGGGCGTTAGCCTGGTCGTATTGGGGCTGTTGGTTGCGATCACAGGGAAGAAGCAACCCTTCTCGTCGGCTGTCCATCGCTCAGGTCCACTGCCCACGAGTACCGAAGTTTTTGTTGTCGATTGAGAAATGAGTATGGTGTAGTGGCTGCTCCATTGCTGATGGTGGGGGGATCTAAGTTCAAGAGATGTCAAAACCCACCCCAGCTAGGCAGGGCAGCAGCTTGCCTGGTCCACTCCGCCAACTGCTCCTCGTTGAGTTCGCCTTCGCAGATGTCGATCCAACGCGAGTCTTTGTCGTTGCCTGAGCTGGGTGGGACGGGTCGCAGCGACGTGCCATTGAGGAAGTTCACCTTTATGTAACGGGTGAAAACATGGTAACTCACGAACCAACCCTCGCCCTCGATGCCATACCATGGCGAGTTCCACCTCACAGCCTTGCGCACGCTGGGCACGATGAGGTCGTCAAGGCGGCGCCCGACATCGATTTTCCAACCGAAAACAACCTCGCGCAGCCCCGCCGCACCTGATCGAACTTGCCGACCTGCTCCTGCGGCGTCCGCCGTCGCTGCGGGAGCTGGTCGTGCTGGTCGGCAATGCCGAAGACCACGCCTGGTTTGTGGGTCTGGTGCGCCGCCTCTTCCCCGATGAGGCCGAGGCGGTGCTCACAGCCCCCGACGATACGGAGACCCAGCAGTCGCTGTCCTCCTAGCCTGAGTTCATGGCCGAGGAGCCAGTGAAGCCAGCCAAGATCAGTGGGAGGCCGAAGCACGCCACCCTCTCTATGTTTGAGTGGGCGCTCAGCTTAGAGCAGGAACGGGAGGAGGAGACAGTTAGTGCAGGGTGATAAGCAGTAGTCTACGGGCCAGCCATCGTCTGAGGACGGGGGCTGCCTCTGACTATCCATATATGAGCCTGTCTCAAAAGTCGGCGAGGATGCCAGAGTGTAGACTGTAGTCCAACACTAGGACAGGAGCGAATCAGATGCCGCTTCGAGATATGGACCGAGAGCAGATGTGGCTGTTGCCACCGTCTCTTGACGAGCTGTTGCCGTTGGATCATCCGGCGCGATCCGCAGGGAGTTCAAAACTCGATTCAAAAACCGTCAGTGGCTCTACGCTCCCCTCCTTCAAGTGGAACGTGTCTTCGATGCGAACCCCACCCACGCCCGGTACCGACAACACGGAGTGTCCAACCGTAAGGGTCATCCCGTTGCGGAGTTCAACGCGGGAGTCGGCAGGATGGATAGTTGGTCTAGGCATCTCCTCAAAGTCGAGACCGATGCTGTGGCTGATTCCAGAGACGTAGAACTCTCCGTAACCAGCTTCAGAAAAGACCGATTGGGCTGCGGCATCGATGTCCCGATTCCGTGCGCCTGGCTTGATTGCCTCTATACCAGCTGCCTGCGCTCTCCTATACGTGTCGAACATCTCCTGGTGCTTCGGGGTTGGGGGACCGACCACGAACGTGCGGGTAAGATTAGCGCAGTAGCCTTTGAAGCGGGGGACTACGTCGACTA